>NZ_JBMBWP010000003.1:0-39318 GCF_048627165.1 Lacrimispora struthionigena | reverse complement strand
ACATCCATATTTCAGAAGCATGGAAAATTACAAAAGGAAATAAAGATATTATTATTGCTATCATTGATGAAGGTGTGGATTACAAACATGAAGATTTAAATGTATCCGATAAACTGGTAACCGGGTATGATGCTTGTTATAAGCGTAATGATCCAACTCCTAAAAGTGCTGATGCCCATGGAACTGCCTGTGCAGGCATAGCGGCCGCAAAAAGTAATAATAATAAAGGAATCGCCGGCGTGGCTCCGGAATGTAAAATAATGGGAGTAAGAATTGCATATGGAGTTATTGAAGGTGGCGAAAGATTATGGGTTACTGATGATGCAAAAATTGCAGATGGAATTGTTAAATCTGTGGACAGAGGAGCGGATGTCCTTAGTAACAGCTGGGGAGGCGGAGAAGATAGCCAAACAATTACAAATGCAATAAATTATGCCAAACGAAATGGCCGAAATGGAAAAGGCTGCGTTGTTTGTTTTGCAGCTGGCAACGATGATGGCAGCGTTTCTTATCCTGGCAGATTAGATAATGTTATAACTGTTGCAGCATGTAATGAGTATGGTGAAAGAAAAAGTAAGACAAGTAGAGACGGTGAATATTTCTGGGGTAGTAATTATGGCCCGGAAGTTGATGTAGCAGCTCCGGGTGTTCATATTTTCACAACTGATATTATGAATAATGACGGCTATACTTCTAATAATTACGTAGAAGATTTTAACGGTACGTCTGCAGCAACCCCGCATGTTGCAGGAGTCGCTGCACTTATGCTTTCCGTTGCTCCAGAACTAAAAGCAAGTGAAGTCGAAGAGATAATCCGAAATACTGCAGATGACATTGGTGCTAAAGGTTTTGATAATTATACCGGTCATGGGAGAGTCAATGCATTTAAAGCTGTTTCAAAAGCATATGAAAAGCATATGAATAAATAGGCAGGAGCTGATGACGTTCAATCATTTTGAGGACATCAGAGCTGTAAGAGTGCAGCGGTTATACTGTATGGGTATCAATGCCAATACGTAACTTAGACTGCAATAATATATGCCCTTAGATCTGCAGATTCAGAAACTATATCGAAAGAGTCAACCTCTCATTATAATGAAAGGTTGGCTCTTTCGACTGTGCAAAGTACAATTTTGGAAGTTAACGTGTACAATTTTGGCACTTGGGTTGAAATTTGTGTCGTAAAATGGTAAATATTAGTAGATACATACCATCTAAAAGTGATTAGTTAGGCGTGTTTTTGGTAACAGGATTATTTATGCGAAGGGGGCGGCATATTGGTTGGGATAAGTATGGATAAGATATTTGTGACAGGCGCAGTAGAATTAAATCAAGTATTGAGTTTTGAGATGAACGCAGAAATGAACGAACATGCCATTCTCAAATTAGAAGGATTAATGGATAATATAACCGATGAATGTCACAGTAATTTAATTGGGAAGAAAATATCCCTTATCTGTGAAGAAGAAGGAGTGAAAATCCCTGTATTTACAGGAATCATACAACAATCAAGACTCATATTTAAAGGAGAAGATTGTCGTGTAAAGTTTAAATGTATATCTTCAAGCTACGAGTTTGATAAAGTTAAGAAGTGTTATTTTTATCAGAATAAACATATGACCTATCGGCAAATGTTTGATATTGTTTCTGGAAAAGGGCGCAATATTTTATTTACTTGTGGGAGCGGATTAGAAATTAATACCCCATTATTGCAATACGAGGAAACTGATTGGGAATTTTGTAAACGAATTGCAAGCCAATTTGGTTCTGTTGTTATACCTGAAATCACTGGTGAGTACCCCCAGATATCAGTTGGAGTAATCGGAGGAAAACAATATCGATTAGAAGACACAAATGATTATAAATGTCAAATAGAATGGGGGGAATACCGAAAGAAAAGGTTATTGTATGAATGTAATTATGAAGATTTTCGTATATATACTGTTACCGGAAGCCTCAGTTATATGCTTGGAGATAAAGTGTGGTTTAAAAATTCCAAGAAGACAGTTACTTCTAAACATGTCAGTTTTAAAAACGGTTTAATCCAAGTAGAATATAAACTTGGTTCTGAAGCCGCAGCCGGAATGAAGCCATTTTATAACCATAGGATATGTGGTCTGTGTCTGAAAGGAACCGTTAAATGGACATCCAAGGAACACATAAAAGTTAATATGGATTTAGACCGAAATGGGGATCCTCTTGAAGAAGAGTTATTCGCATTTGAATATGTTCCCGTATCAGGTAATATTATGTATGCGATGCCAGAAAAAGGTACAAGGGTTCAGTTGTATTTTTCGAATGAAATGGAAAACAGCGGGATTGTGATAGGAAGTGTAAATGAAAAGATAGATTATCCGGATGCATCTGAAAAAACCTTTCAGACAAAAGAAGGAAAAAGATTAGATATACAATCAACTCAGATGAATTTATCAAGTGAGGTCAGTCAAATAAGCATGGCATTATCGGATCAATTGGGTATTAATATGTTTTCTAAAAAGGATATCTGCATTAATGCAA
Source organism: Lacrimispora struthionigena (assembly GCF_048627165.1). Taxonomy (NCBI): domain Bacteria; kingdom Bacillati; phylum Bacillota; class Clostridia; order Lachnospirales; family Lachnospiraceae; genus Lacrimispora; species Lacrimispora struthionigena. Next base: position 36,801 of record NZ_JBMBWP010000003.1, on the reverse strand, counting down.
AAAATAGTATTAAGTTACGAACAGGCGGTAATGTAACAATGGATACTCCGCTGGGATACCATTTTGAAAATAAAAAATCTGGAGATTGTATTAATCTTGCAGGAAATGAAATGCGAATGACAACAGAGAAAGCGGTGATCAGCGGGCTTCCTCACAAATTGGGGCACAAACCTGAGCCGGTGTGTAAGAACTATGGAATCAGTAATTCATACCAATATGCAACGAATATTATTGGAGGTATTCCTCAGGGAATGACTGCGACAGCTGCTTCTTCCGCTATATTAGGTGGATTACCATCATTTCAAAATCCGAGTAAAGAGCATCAGGTATCTGACTTAATATTTTTGGGAAGAAATTCGTGAATTTTTTAATTGGGAGGAACCATGAAATATAAGGATGAACAAATTGCATTAATGCGAAATGAGCAAAAGAAGAGTAAGTATGTGAACAGTGAAACAGGTATGTATGTTGGTGATAGTCTTATAAATTTTCATCAAATGGAGCTGCTTTCCTTTTTTAAAATCATGATGCCGGAAGAGTTTACGCAGATGGATCCGGGACTGGCAGCGAAAAAGTACCCGTCAGTGGACAGACCTCAGCTCATTATGACAGATGAGGAAGGGGAGGTTAATTTTACTTTTAGCCTTTTTGAGCAGGAGATTGAAGCTGAGAAGATTGATGGTACATTAAATCAATTTCAAATTATGATTACAACTGCTCAGCCTGCAAACAAGTTTATGGGAAGAGGGCATATTGAAAGCGACGAATACCGGTGTGGCTGGATGGAATTTAAAAGTCATACTCTTGATGGAGCTGTATATAATATTTTGTCCATAACAGTAATAAAAGAAAGATTTCTTTTAGGACTTTTTAATTGTCCTTATGAAGAATGGATGGAATGGAAACCGGTTATGCTGGAGCTGTTAAATACAATTCACGGAAAGGAAAAGTCATGATGAAAGCGATAGGTATCAATATAAAACCATTTCCTATGATAGAAATTATAGAATGCCAGATAAAAAAAGAGGTTAATGAGCATATGCGGGCGTATATATCCGGTTATATAAATGATAAGGATGTATTAAGTAAATGTATGCCTGATACGGAAATTACAATTGAAATAACAGACGATGATGGAGAGGTACATACTTTTTTTCGTGGAATAACTGATAAAATATCAAATACGGAAGAAGGCTTTTTAACTAAACTGGAAATTCATGCAATTTCAAAAACGACCTTATTAGACTCAACAGAAAAAGTTCGGTTTTTTTATAATAAAAAACAGACATATAAAGAAATTGTACGTTATATTGTTTCCGATAATAAAAATGCCAGTGTTATTATGAACCGCGTAAGCGAAAAACCATGCAATATCATAGCGCAATATAGGGAGACAGACTGGCAGTTTTTAAAAAGACTGGCAAGCTTCTTAAATACGGTATTGGTTCCGGATTGTACGAACAGCCACATCTGCTTCTTTTTTGGATTACCCACGAAAGATGATGCAGAATTGGATGTAGCATTTTATGAAGTGAATATTACAGATCATGTACAGGAATATATTGTAGAATCCAGGGAGATTCTTAATTTATGCACACCTGTGGAATTTCATGGTCACAGATTGTATGTATATGAAATTGAAAGCAGACTCCATAAGCAGGAATTAATACATAGATATCGTTTACGTGGGAAACAAGACTTTCAGGTTAAAACCTATGGAAATGAAAGAATAATAGGGGCCTCATTTATGGGGGAAGTTTCAAAAGTAAAAAATGATGTAGTACGGATCAATTGTAACTATGGTTGTAAAGTTAATAATGAGGATACTGTCTGGTTTCCATTTGCTTCTGTTTACTCATCACCAGAAGGTACCGGGTGGTATTGTATGCCAGAAATAGGAGATAGAATCCGACTACATTTTCCGGATGAAAATGCAAATCATGCATACGTAATAAATGCAGTTCATACGGAAAGTGATTGTGATTTGCGGAAAAATCCAGAGGAAAAATCCATAAGAACAAAACATGACAAAGAGATACGTTTCACCCCCGAAAAAATAATGATTACCAACCATAAAGGATTATCCATTGTACTGGATGATGAAAAGGGGATTATGATTAATAGTAACAAGGCAGTAAAAATAACAGCATCGGAATCTGTGGAGTTTGCCAGTGGAGGGGAAACCAGTATCGTTGCGGGAAGAGGAATCATTTTCCGCGAAAATAATAACTCATTGATGATCTCTGATGGAATCAGCCATACCGGACTCACAATTCAGTATCAATAGGAGGTTTCATGGATTACTTTTGGATAAAAGAAGATAAAAGCTACATGCACACACCAGTTATTATAAACTTAAATGATATTGTTAATCGCAGAGCAGCCATGTCATTAGAAAATGCTTCAAATATAGCGAATATTAATGTGGGATTTGCAAGATCCCAATACCCGCTTGATTATATAGATGTATTGGATAGTCAATTGTTCCTTGTTAGTGAGGAGGTAAAAAAGGTATTTTCTATCTATGAGCGTTCTCTGCAATTTAAGACGGTATGTATTTTAAATAATTTGGACGGGAGCAGTTGTAATTATTACGCACCTTTATTTGTTAAAATTGACTGTCTGCCTGATGAGTACAAGGCTGTAAGAAATAGAAATAAACTGGGAACGTTGATTATTAACGCAAGCGATGCTGAGGATCACAGTGTATTTAAGATAGCTGGTATTGATACAGATATTATCATTATTCGTCTGGATGTGGCAGAGAGTCTTCTTAGAAGGAATATTAGGAAATTGACGCTGGAGCGTGTACTGCTGTTAAATTAATATATACAATTGATAGGGGAAGCGATTATGAAAAATTTGAGTGGAAAACAGAAACCTAATTATCTTTTGGATTCGTCATATGTTATGTGCTCCTGTGCGAGGCAGGCTCCGTCAAAATGCAAAAAGCTGGACACAGAATGTTTTGAGTATTACAGGCTTTTAAATGCAACAGATAAGAATAATGGTGTATTTGGCAAGGATAGTCCGTTTATCAGGGATATCGACTGCGAGCCTTTTATAAATCTGGACAAATTTGGGTGCTGTCAGGCTGATAATTATGTCAATGCTATGAATGACATTATTTGTAATCTAAACAAGAGTAAGAAGCTTTACCCTGTGGAAAGCCCTCAATATCAGGCTTTACAGAATAAATTTTTGTATTATTCGGATTGTGTAACAGCTGCTATGAATCAACAGGGTATTCCAAAACAAGGCCGTAATTATCCTTGTGTGCTGGAGTTAATAGACAGTTGGTTTAATACAGATGATAAGACCAGAATGAGCAATAAACTTGAAGTAATAGCGCAAATGAAGAAATTGCAAGGAAGTTATATGAAACAAATTAAGGAGTCCCTTGTAAAATTAAAGCAGGGTTCTAATAAATATATAAAGGATGAAGGCTTTGCGCCAGACCTAGCATATGCATTAACAATGGGCAAAGAAGGAAAGGGGAATTTAGGCTCATCGAATTGGAAAGATGCAAAGCCGGCGGTTTCAAAGAATCTATTAGATTATTTTGATGAAAATGAAAAGAAGAAAAGAGAAAGAAAAGAAGAAAAAAGAAAAATTCTTAATAAGGAATTGGAGGCACAGTCTGAGATAATCAAGAATGTAAATGATTATATAAAAGATGTAAGTGAATGGGCAAATTCAAATATTACATCAGTATATAGTGCAGATGAAGATAATGATTCAGATCTTGTTTATATTGATGACATGGATGTTGTATTGTCAGAAATTAGTAAATTAAGAAGTAAGTCCTCCGTTGTATTAACAAGTATTAAAGGTTTTGAATCTATTGCTAGAAAACATGGAATTGAAGATAAAAGAAGCGAGTTGGAGCAGGAGATACAGAATATTTATACTAATTTCAATACAATAAGTACAGAAATAGGCAAGTTAAGAAGTAATATTTATGAGCGACCGGTTGTGACTGAAGATTCCTTTTTGGTTTGCAGATGTGGCGGTATTGTTAAGGTAGTACAGAATGGAAGTTGGGTGAATATCAGTAAAGGCAGAATAGAGGCAAATATTATAGATCTGCTTAGGTTTGCTGAGGATCGTATACATGGGGATTATATAAAAAGTTCCAATCGTGATCAGCGGTTTTCTAGAATTAAAGCATTCAATATTGTTCATGGAATTATTTTATATGCAACAGGATTAGAAGAAGCAAAGCCTAATTATATTATTGATGAGGAATGTGAAAAGGCAAGAAAGCCGGCTCCACATGTAGAGATTAAAATTCGACCTGCTAAAGAAGTGTTAAAACAGGCAAAATATGGGGAAGCAGCGGCTAACGCAATGACCTTAATATCAGGTCCTTATGAATGGATCGGAGTCGGATTAACTATTGTTTTATCTGTAGCTGATATTATTGAATCAGAAAATTTTTTAACATTAGACAATGTGAACTCCATTGAAGCGCTTAGTAATGTCGTATATCATAATACTAAAATAATGAAGGAAATTATGAAAAAAGCAACATATGATGTAGTTGGTGAAGTACTCACTCAATATTCTAATACTGTAACTTTATTTAGCATATTAGAAGATATTTTATATAATTCCTATGCAAATTTTGTAGGAGAAATTAAAATTACTATAAGTACATATTATGAAGAATATCAATTTACAGGTACATATAATATCATGGGAGATAAAGAAGGAGAGTATATACCTAATAATAAACCAATACAAAAATCTAACTTTTCGCAAAAAGTTCCTAGTGACAACAAAACTAATATAAAGTATAAAATTTATGAGGACGGAGTATTTAAAAAAGGTGAACAAACTGATTTTATGTGGTAATTTACTATAACAGAAACAGAATCCATTATTTATTAAAAACAAAAATATAAATTTGGGAGCATATATTATATGATTATTTTATTTTTTTTATTTATAAGTTCTTTTTCACTATTTATAGCAGCTATAATTAATAGTATAAAAACACATAAATATGAAGGAAGAACAGAAGCCCAAATAATTAATATTAATGAATCATATCATAATTATAAATTAAATAAAATCTATACATATTATCCGATCTACCAATATGAAGTTAACAATATTATATATAGAATAGAATTTCCTTTTGGTGAAGATTCACCAGAATCTATACCAATAGGGAAAACGGTAATTATAAAATATAATAGAAATAATCCTGAAGAATTTTTTGTTTGTGGTAAAGAATATGTATGGAGAGTACAAGCAATACTTAGTTTTGTAATAACTATAATCATGCTCTCAATAATTATTGTAAAAAGTTTGGGCCTATAAGTTAAAAAGGAATGGAGCGTGACTCTAAATCGTGAAATGCATTAGGTGTTGTTTTTTTTTAGAAAATTTAATAATGCAAAATATCATTTAAAGACAGTTCTAGATCTATCAGTTATGGAAGAATAAAAAGCCTGTGCATTCACAATTTTATCAGAGTGTTGTTCATATCAAGATAAAAGCTATAATGTTCTGTGCTATGCAGAAGTAGCTTATAAAAAGAACATCTCCTTTGATGATCTATTATTTGTACAAAGACATGTTAAAATCTGTTTACAAAATCTTGTACAAACAGATTTAGATTATGAAAATTGCTCTCAGTAGTAGGTGAAACAGGTGGAGACAGACTTAATATAAAAATGGGGGAATCGAGAAAATATGAACATGGAGTATGATGAAAGCCAGATAGGTGGATATTCGATATCAGAAATTAGAGGACATCTGGAAAAAAATCAAGAAGAGTATTTAAAGAGATTCAGACAAATTGATAAAAAGAAAAAATTTAATGGAGCAGCTGCATTTTTTGGTCCATTATGGTTTGCTTATCGAATGATGTGGATAGAAGGAATTTTATTGTGGTTCATTTCTTCTATAATAACATTATTTACTTCGTTTATTATTTATATGTTAGTTTTAGCTAGAATAATATATAGCAAAGATTCTGCCGGACTGTTGCTATTTTTACTCTGGATTGTAAAATTCCTGATAATCGGAAAGCTGGCTGATTCCATCTACTGGCGGAAGATAAAAAAGAGAATTGATGCTTCACATTGGGAAGATGAAAAAAAACTAAGTACAATTCAAAAATTAGCAAATTCTGTGGAGTGTAAAGGCGCTTCTATATGGAGTGCAATTGTTTTTTCTTTTTTATTGCAATTCGGGGACGTTATTGTAGGTGCAATTGTATTGGCTATGGCTACTGTAATATCCCAAATCTATTAAAATAAGGAGTATTAATAATTGATAAATGAAGTTAATTTGAAAAATAAAGTCATAAATGAGCTACAGGATATTGCAGATAATCGTTATCTTTGGTATTCAGAGATGATAGAAAAAGAAATTGATTTATATATCGCTGAAATTACTGATAGTCTAAAAATTGTACTTAATAAGATTTACGGTCAATACATAAAATTTCAAGATACCGGCGAGGAAGGAATACTGGAATGGGTATATTTATCATTCTTACATTCAAGCTTCCTTGATCACTCTCCATGCTATAGAATCGATTTCTACGATACAAGAGACTGCGTTTCAGAAATTGATTGCACAGAATTATGGGATTTTAAATATATATTTGATTGTTATTATAACATTGAAAAAGAAATCATTGAAAAATTCAATAAGCAGACCCGGGTGTTAAGGCATGAAATAAATGATATGTTAATACAGTTGCAGCAAAAGTTTCGTAGTATAGCGGATTCGTGGATTATCTCTATAATAAAAAATATATTAAAAGAGGATAGTATGTTTTTCTTAAAGGAGTCTGGTGTAAAAATTATGCTGGGTGAATATTTAGATAATTCTAAATTGATTACAGTGAATGATGATGAAATAGAATAGAAACCGATAATACAATTACAATTATGGTTTATCTGGCTGCATAGACATTAAAAGCGCCTTATGGTATAATAAGGAAATCCAAATGGTCCTTTCTGGTAATTTTTCCGGTTGATCTGGAGAATACTACCGGAGAATACAGAACCTTCAGGAGAACTGGATCCGGCTGAATTCATATACGCCGTTACCAGAAAAATATTGAAAAAGAGGCGATTAACAATGTCAGAAGTGATCAATCATTTTTTAAAATATGTATCCTATGATACCCAGTCAAAGGATGAGGTTGATGCTGTTCCAAGTACATCCAAACAGCGGATACTTGCGGAAGAACTGGTAAAAGAACTGCAGGCCATGAAGGCCGCAGACGTAAGAATTGACGAGCACAGCTATGTGTATGCTACCATCCCGGCAACCATAGATAAAGCAGTCCCTGTACTGGGATTTATCGCTCACATGGATACCTCACCGGCATACTCAGGAGCCAATGTGAAGCCGCAGATCGTAAAGAATTATGATGGTAAAAATATTCTGATGAATGCGGATACAGGACTTACCATGAGTCCGGAAGATTTTCCGGATTTATTAAAATATATCGGACAGGATATTATCACTACAGATGGGACTACTCTGTTAGGAGCAGATGATAAGGCTGGTGTGGCTGAGATCATGACTATGGCGGAATACTTACTTGCCCATCCGGAGATTCCTCATGGAACCATCCGAATTGGATTTACACCGGATGAAGAAGTGGGCAGAGGAGCAGATTTCTTTGATGTAAAAGGATTTGCTGCTGATGTTGCTTATACCGTGGATGGCGGTGGGTTAGGAGAGCTGGAGTATGAAAACTTCAATGCTGCTTCTGCCAGAGTTTTAATTCATGGATCCAGCATCCATCCCGGTTCTTCCAAAGGTAGAATGAGAAATGCACTTTTAATGGGAATGGAATTTCACAACATGCTTCCGTCTGCGGAAAATCCAATGTATACCGAAGGATACGAAGGATTCTACCACCTGGATTCTATGAGCGGATCTGTGGAAGAAGCCAGACTGGATTATATTATCCGTGATCACAGCAAGAAGAAGTTTGAAGATAAGAAAGAATTTATGACCCGTGTGGCAGATTATTTAAACCACAGATATCAAAGCGGGACAGTTGAGCTGATTTTAAAAGACAGCTATTTTAACATGAAGGAGAAGATTGAGCCCCATATGTACCTGATCGACATTGCAAAAACTGCCATGGAAGATCTGGGTATTGAGCCGCTGGTTACTCCGATCAGAGGCGGCACGGATGGCGCACGCTTATCCTACGAAGGACTTCCCTGTCCAAACCTTTGCACCGGTGGATACAATTATCATGGGAAATTTGAATTTGTTCCGGTTCAGTCTATGGAAAAGGTAGTAAAACTGCTTCTTAAAATTGTTGAAAAGTTTGCTGAAAAGTAATTGATAGAATAAAAATAAAGAAATCCGGAGTCGGTTTCAGGATACACTTCCAAAACCGACTCCGGACTTTTTTGCTGTCATTATTTATTCTCTGTTTCCTTTTCATCAAGGATTCCCATTAACGTATGCCAGGGAAGGACAGCGCATTTCACTCTGCCCGGCATATGGGAGATTCCCTTGAGAGCAACTGCATCCTCCAGAAATTCCAACTGCTCCTCATCTGATATTTCTCCTTTTATCATTCCGAGAAAGGTCTGAAGCAGTTTCTGTGCCTCCTCTATCGGCTTTCCAAGAATAAGATCAATCATGAGAGAGGCAGAAGCCTGGGAAATGGCACAGCCTTCTCCGGTAAAACCTGCATCTTCAATGATTCCGTCCTTCACCCGAAGTTCCAGAATGATGTCATCGCCGCAGCTGGGGTTGACTCCTTCCAGACTTGCTGTCGCATCAGATACTTTATGGCGGTTTTGATTGGAACGGCTGTTTTCCACAATAATCTGATTATATAAAGCGTTAAGCTCCATAACCCATCCACCTCCTTACCTGTCCTAAGCTATTTAAAAATACCGAAATATCTTCCTTTGTATTGTAGATGGCTATGCTTGCCCGGACACAGGAACCGATTCCAAGGTATTCCATTAATGGCTGCGCACAGTGATGACCGGCACGCACTGCAATTCCTTCTGAATCCAGAATTGTTGCTGTATCATGGGGATGAACTCCATCTACATTAAAGGAGATAACCCCATGACGGTCACTGCTGTTTGTACTTCCATATACGGTAATATAGGGCAGAGCATTCAGACCTTTCAAGGCCTGATCCATCAGCGCGTGTTCATGGGTACGAATTGTTTCCCAGCCGATGGAGTTCATATATTCTATGGCTGCAGCAAGACCTGCTTCTCCGCCTACATTTCTCGTTCCTGCCTCGAAACGGCGGGGGACTTCTGCATAGGTAGATGTCTGTTCATGGACGTTTGCAATCATATCACCTCCGCTTAAAAACGGGGGCATTTTATCAAGCAGTTCTTTTTTGCCGTATAGAACGCCGATGCCCATGGGAGCGTACATTTTATGACCGGAAAATGCTGCAAAATCCACATCCAGCTCTTTCACATCAACCGGCATATGGGATACACTCTGGGCGCAGTCTAAAACCACTGCAGCACCATGTAAACGGGCACGTTTCACAATGGATTTTACCGGTGCTTCCGTACCCAGAACATTTGATACTTGGGCAATGGCAATCAGCCTTGTGCGTGGGTTTATTTTCTGATCCAGTTCTTCTTCTGTGATCCGCCCGTCTGGTCCTGGATATAGATAAACCAGCCTGGAACCTGTGTGTTTTGCAACTCTTTGCCAGGGAACCAGGTTGCTGTGATGTTCCGCCACGGAGATAAGAATTTCGTCACCCTCTTTTAAGAACTCCATGCCGTAGCTGTAAGCGACCAGATTGAGGGCTTCTGTAGCATTCTGGGTGAAAATAATTTCCTCCGGGCTGGCGTTTACAAAGCGGGCTGCGGTCAGTCTGGCGTTTTCATGAATATCTGTGGAGCGGACACCCAGAGTGTAAACGCCCCTGTGTGGATTGGCATTATCCATGCGGTAATAATCATCCACTGCCTTTAAAACGGACAGAGGCTTGAAAGAAGTTGCTGCATTATCTAAATATATCAGTCTCTTTTCATTTTCCGGGACGGAAAGTATGGGAAACTGATCACGAACTGATTTCATGTTCATCAAGCCTCCTTTCAATCATAGTCAGAATTTCCTGGCGCAGATCGTCCTGAGTGATTTTATTAAGCACCGGCATAAAACGGGCTTCTACCAGCATACGCTTTGCCTCCATCAGACTAAGTCCTCTGGAACAGAGATAGTAGAGCTGTTTCTCATCAAACCTGCCCAGAGTGGCTGCATGCTGTCCTTCCACAGCCTCTTCGCCACAAAGGATTAAGGGAACTGTCCTGTTTCTGGCACTGGGACTTAAGAGAAGCACGGTTTCATTTTCGTGTCCGACGGAATGTGCAGATCCTGCTTTAAAGTCAATGGTTCCTCTTAAAATCTTGCTGCTGCGGCCTGAAAGAACTCCGGCGGTATGCATTTCACTAATTGTTTCCCGGCCAATGTGGCTGGCAATGTCATTAAAGTCGAAAATCTGATCCTCATCAGTAAAGTATGCGGTGTCCTGCTGGTAGCCGCCTCCCTGTCCTTCCAGATAAGCCATTGATCCGCAGGCAGCTGTTTTTCCGCCAAATACCGCACGGATCAGTTCTACTTTTGCACCTTTTCCAATGCGTGCGCCAACGGCATCAAAGCTCTGGCTGTTCTTTCCCAGCAACTGTATGGAGATAAGGCGGACAAAGGAATCTGCCTGGGCATCTATCTGAGTTAAATTTTCAACAACACCGTCTTTTGCATCCCCTCTGTTAATCTGAACGACCGTAATGTTACTTCCCGACTTTGTTTTTATTGCAAAATGAGTTCTGATAAACGGCTGGGTAAGATCCAGATTCTGTGTGATGATAACAGGTTCACTGGAAATGCCATCCCCCAATAAGTAACAGGTTTTATCTGCGCCATTTCTGATTAATTCATCCAGCCATTCACCCATACCACTTTTAATTTCAGCAACATCTGCCGGGAGATGGTCCATCAGAGTGATTCCATGAGGAAGAACGCCGTCATAAGGAAGGTGTCTGCCTTGTAAATATTCTCTGTCAGGAGGCAGTGCTTTTTGATCCAGCCAGTTTACTCCGGTCCGGTTCCAGGTAGGAACGGGGAGCCGATTAATTTGTGTATTCATATTTTTGTTCCTCCTTTCAGCCAATGCTTCCTTTCATTTCAAGATGAATTAGATTGTTCATTTCCACCGCATATTCTAACGGCAGCTCCTTTGCAATGGGTTCTGCAAAACCGCCTACGATTAAGGCTCTTGCATCATCCTCGGACAGACCGCGGCTCATCAGATAGAAGATCGCGGATTCACTGATTCTTCCGATTTTTGCCTCATGGCCGATATCTGCCTGATTACAGGAGATATCCATAACCGGTATGGTATCGGAGCGGGAAATACTGTCAAGCATCAGTGATTCACAGGAAACTGCTGATTTGCTTCCTTCTGCTTTTTCCGTTACAGTTACCACGCTTCGGAACGTGGAATTGCCTCCATCCCTGGATATGGATTTGGTTGAGATATGAGAGGTGGTATCCGGCGCAGCGTGGAGAACCTTTGCACCTGTATCCAGATTCTGGCCTTCTCCCGCAAATGTGATGCCTGTAAACTCCATACGTGCCTTCTTCCCTTTTAAAATACTCATGGGGTATAGATAGGAGATATGAGAGCCAAAGGATCCGGAAATCCACTCCACAGTCCCGCCTTCCTCCACTGAGGCGCGTTTTGTGTTTAAATTATACATATTCTTGGACCAGTTCTCGATGGTGGAGTAGCGGAGTCTTGCATTTTTACCAACATACAGCTCCACACAGCCTGCATGCAGATTGGCAACGTAGTATCTGGGAGCAGAACAGCCTTCTATGAAATGAAGATAGGCACCTTCCTCTACAATAATCAGCGTATGCTCAAACTGACCTGCACCCGGCGCATTAAGCCTGAAATAGGACTGAAGCGGGATTTCAACTGAAACTCCTGCGGGGACATAAACAAAAGAACCTCCGGACCAGACTGCTCCGTGAAGAGCCGCAAACTTGTGGTCAGACGGAGGTACCAGTTTCATAAAATGCTTACGTATCATTTCACTGTAAGGGCCGGTAAGAGCGCTTTCAATATCGGTATAGACTACGCCTTGGGAAGCAACCTCTGCACGGACATTGTGGTAAACCACTTCTGAGTCGTACTGTGCACCCACACCTGCCAGAGATTTCCGCTCCGCTTTGGGAATTCCAAGACGTTCAAAGGTCTCCTTAATATCGTCGGGGACATCGGACCACTTGGCTTTCATGGTTGATTTGGGACGGACATAAGTGACAATCTGATCCATATTCAGCTCGTCAAGAGATGGCCCCCAGGTGGGAAGCGGTATTTCGTTATATAATTTCAATGATTTAAGGCGGAACAGACGCATCCATTCCGGTTCATTTTTTTCCTTTGAAATCTGATTCACAATCTCCGGAGTAATACCGGAGTCCATAAGGAACGCCGGATCCAGCCTGTCTTTTACATCATAAATGGTCCGGTCAGCCTGGTCGACTCTTGTTTTTTCTTCCTTAAAGTCCTTCATGGAGTCCATCTCCCTTCCCCAGAACACCAAAGCCATTCTGTGTAATTTTTGAAATCAGTTCCTGACCGCCGGTGTAGGCTATTTTGCCTCCTTCCAGTACATGTACCACATCCACGTCAAGACCTTCTAAAATTCTGGCATTATGTGTAATGATGAAAAGCCCGTTTTTCCGGTTTTTAAAAGCACGGATTCCTTTTGTAACGGTACGGACTGCATCCACATCAAGACCGGAATCCGTTTCGTCTAAAAGAGCCAGCTTTGGCTGAAGCATAAGAAGCTGTAGAATTTCAGTTTTCTTTTTTTCACCGCCGGAAAAGCCAACATTTAAGTACCGTTCCGCATAACTGGGATCCATATCCAACGCTTTCATCTGTTCTTTCAGTTCCTTTTTAAATTGCAGAATCTTTGGAGGACGTTTTTCAAGGGAGCCTTTCGCTGTGCGCAGAAAATCTTCCAAAGTGACACCCGGAATCTCTTCCGGAACCTGGAATGAAAGAAAGACACCGGCTTTTGCTCGCTCGTCTGCTTTCATTTCTGTGATATCCTTCCCATCTAAAATAATCTGACCGCTTTCAATCTGAAACCGGGGATCCCCCATAATGGCAGATACGAGAGTGGATTTACCAGTTCCGTTTGGTCCCATAAGGACATGAAGTTCTCCCGAACCTATGGTAAGATTAATGCCGTTTAGTATTATTTTATCTTCCACAGAAACAATTAAATCTTTAATTTCAAGTAATGAATGACTCATATATCAATCAACCTCCTTTATTCCCCAAATGGGAATTTAATGGTTAGTATTTACTAACATATCTTTGTGATTTCATACTATACCAAAACAGTATGAATTGCAAGCATGATTTAAATTTTTTTATAATAATAGTGGGGATTTTGACGTTTCAGAACAGTTTGCAGGAGGGATTTTCACTTTTTCACTTGACATTTATTCCATGGGGGAGTATTATAACCCCAATTGAACAACAATCTTCAGGGCAGGGTGTAATTCCCTACCGGTGGTATAGCCCACGAGCCGCAAGGCATGATTCGGTGTAACTCCGAAGCCGACAGTAAAGTCTGGATGAAAGAAGATGATGCAGCTTTTTCATATTTATGATATATCTGCTGATTAACACGCTCTGGAATGATCATTTCATTTCAGAGCTTTTTGTGTTGATGGCCATAAATAATGGATGGATTGCCAAAAAAATGCCCTGAACCCTGTGTTCAAGGCATTTTTTTTGAATGAAAGGTGGTGTGATATGGACGACATGGAATGTATGGGTATAGCCCTGGAGCTTGCAAAAAATGGGTGTGGCTTTGTAAATCCCAATCCAATGGTTGGAGCTGTAATTGTAAAGGATGGAAGGGTGATCGGCACAGGGTACCATGAGCAGTTTGGTGCTCCCCACGCAGAAATAAATGCTCTTGCCAGCTGTGAAGAATCTCCGGATGGGGCAACTCTTTATGTGACACTGGAACCTTGCTGCCATTATGGAAAGACTCCTCCCTGTACAGAAGCTATTCTAAATGCAGGAATCCGAAGAGTCGTGGTGGGAAGTTTAGACCCTAACCCTTTGGTCAAAGGAAAGGGGATTAAACAGCTGCAGGAAAAAGGAATTGAAGTCACAGAGGGAATACGAAAATCGGAGTGTGACAGGCTCAATGAAGTATTTTTCCATTTTATCCAATCGGGAAAACCATATGTTGTCATGAAATATGCCATGACCATGGACGGAAAAACAGCGGCGTATACAGGTGACTCCAAATGGATAACCGGGAAAGCTGCAAGAGAAAACGTACAAAAAGACCGGCATCGTTACAGTGCCATAATGGTGGGAATTGGAACCGTTATGGCAGATGATCCCCTTCTTACCTGCCGGTTGGAGGGAGGGCGCAACCCCCTTCGCATTATCTGCGATACAAATCTGCGGCTTCCGCTTACATCAAAGATTGTGACGACTGCAAATGAAGTTTCGACTTTAATCGCAACATCCTGTAGCGATCTGCAGGCACAGCAGGCCTATTTAAACGCTGGATGCCGGGTTCTCTCAGTAAAACAGTCAGATGGACATTTGGATTTATCAGAGCTCATGACAAAGCTTGGTGAAGAAAAAATTGACAGCATATTGCTGGAGGGCGGGGGTACTCTTAACTGGTCAGCATTGCATGCAGGAATCGTAAACAAAGTGCAGACTTACATTGCGCCAAAGCTTTTTGGGGGATCAAACGGGAAATCACCAGTGGCAGGACTTGGTGTACCCAGTCCAGAAGATGGCTTTCTTCTCACAAACACTGCAGTATCCTATTGGGGCGAAGATATTTTAATTGAAAGTGAGGTAATGCCTAATGTTCACAGGAATTATTGAAGAAACAGGCGTACTGAAGGAATTAAAAAAGGGTGCTCAGTCCGCTTCGCTGACTATACAGGGCAGGGTGATTTTCGATGATCTGGCAATTGGGGACAGTGTGGCAGTAAACGGCGTATGCTTAACGGCAGCCAGTCTTTCTTCCCATACGTTCCGGGCAGATGTGATGCATGAAACCTTAAACCGTTCCTGTCTTGGAAAACTGCATCCTGGCGATTTTGTTAATCTGGAACGTGCAATGGCGGCTGACGGACGATTTGGCGGACACATTGTCTCTGGTCATATCGATGGAACAGGTAAGATAATGTCCGTTCGAAGGGATGACAATGCTATCTGGTACACCATTGCTGCTGACAGCAGGATACTTCGTTATATTGTAGAGAAAGGCTCTATTGCAGTGGATGGCATCAGTCTGACAGTGGCAACCGCAAATAATACGGAGTTTTGTATCTCTGCTATCCCCCATACAGTAAAATCCACCATCCTGTCCTATAAAAAAGCTGGTGATCTGGTTAATCTGGAAAATGACCTTATGGGGAAATACCTGGAAAAATTTTTATTATCATCACCGGATAAACCGCAACCAAGCGGTATCACAAGAGAATTCTTAACAAAATCTGGCTATTAGGAGGAGTAAAATGTTTGAGTATAATACCATAGAAGAGGCACTTAAATGGCTTCAACAGGGAAAAATCATTCTTGTAACAGACGATGAGGGAAGGGAAAATGAAGGCGATTTCATCTGCGCGGCCCAGTTTGCCACCACCGAAAATATTAACTTTATGGCTACGCACGGGAAAGGGCTGATCTGCATGCCCATGAATGAAGAGTTGTGCCGCCGCCTGGAATTGCACCAGATGATTTCTGAAAATACCGACAATCATTCCACTGCCTTTACTGTATCTATAGATCATGGGGATACAACCACCGGGATCTCTGCAGCGGAGCGATCACTGACTGCAATGAAATGTGTGGATGATACAGCAAAAGCGGAAGATTTCCGTCGACCCGGGCATATGTTTCCACTGCTTGCAAAACGAAACGGGGTGTTGGAGCGTGGCGGACACACAGAAGCCACCGTGGATCTCATGCGTCTGGCAGGGCTGAAGGAATGTGGACTTTGCTGTGAGATTATGGGGGAGGATGGTACCATGATGCGGACTCCTGAACTGATAGCACTGGCTGAAACGTGGAAGATTCCCTTTATTACCATTGCTGCATTGCAGGAATACCGCAAAAAACACGACAGGCTGGTGGAGCAGACATCAATCAGCGACATGCCCACAAAATATGGAGATTTTAAAGCTTACTGCTTTATTAATCAATTAAACGGAGAGCATCATGTCGCACTTGTCAAAGGTGAAATCGGTGACGGGGAAAATATTTTGTGCCGTGTTCATTCTGAGTGCCTGACCGGAGATGCGTTCGGCTCCATGCGCTGTGACTGCGGACAGCAGCTTGCTGCCGCCATGACGCAGATTGAACAGGAAGGCAGAGGAATACTCCTTTATATGCGCCAGGAAGGCCGGGGCATCGGACTGGTTAACAAACTGCGTGCTTACGCCCTGCAGGACAAAGGCATGGATACTCTGGAAGCCAACCTTGCGTTAGGCTTTGAAGGCGATCCCAGAGAATATTACATCGGCGCTCAGATATTGAGGGAATTGGGCGTTAAAACCCTGCGCCTGCTTACCAATAATCCGGATAAGGTGTATGGGCTGTCTGGCTTTGGTATGGAAATTATTGAGCGGGTTCCGATACAGATTCCGGCAAATGATCACGATTTGTTTTATTTAAAAACCAAGCAAAACAAAATGGGACACATTTTACACTATTAATCATAAAGGAGAATTTATCATGAAAGTTTTCGAAGGATCACTGGTATCAGAAAAAATCCGGATCGGCATTGTAGCCGCACGTTTCAATGAATTTATAACATCAAAGCTTCTTGGCGGCGCTGTGGATTGTTTAAAACGGCATGGGATCAGCGAGGAGGACATGGAAGTAGCATGGGTACCCGGGGCTTTTGAGATCCCACTGATCGCTTCCAAGATGGCAGGCTGCGGCAAATATGATGCTGTCATATGTCTGGGCGCGGTTATCCGGGGCAGCACCACTCACTACGATTACGTTTGCAGTGAAGTCTCCAAGGGCATTGCCCAGGTATCCTTAAGCAGTGGAATTCCGGTTATGTTTGGAGTTCTGACGACAGAAAACATTGAACAGGCAATTGAGCGGGCCGGAACGAAAGCAGGCAACAAAGGGTTTGACTGCGCAGCGGGGGCTATTGAGATGGTTAATCTAATCCGCGGGATACAGGCTTAATCAGAAAGAAAATCCTCCAATACAGGCTGTTTAAACCTGATTGGAGGATTAACAAAAAACTTTTTAATTTGCCAGCAGGTCGGGAGAAAGTGTATTTCCTGACCGAAGTTCCTGGCGTGCGGTCTGGATAAGTGAATCCATTTTTTCCAATTTATCAAGCAGCTGTTTTTCTTCTTCACTGGTATAAATCACATGATTAATACCACCATTTTTAATGACAATCCGCTTGTCTGCCATTAACGCAAGAAGGGGATCGTGGGTTGCCATCAATACAATCTTATCTGATGTCACGAGAAGCTTTAAAGCCTTTTTCCGGTCGATTCCGGCATTTTCAATTTCATCAATCAGGACAATGGGAGAGGAGCTTAATATGGCAGTATCTGCAATCATTAGGGCTCTGGACTGTCCGCCGCTTAAGCTGGTAACCGGAGTGGAAAGTTCAAACTTTTCTCCTGCCAGATCATTGGCTGCGGCAATAATCCGGTCTATTACAGACTGAGGATCCTGAACCATACGGCTTTCCGCATGCATCCGTAAAAAGTCAACTACCGTTAAGTCCATAACAAAGTTCATGTTCTGGGAAAGCTGGGCCACCAGCTTGTTATTTGAGGAGTAACGCCACTTCATATCAGGGACTTCGCCGTTAATTAAAATGCTTCGTCCGGTAGGAGTGTCATTTTGAGCCGTCCACTCGATATCTGCTAAAAGCCGGCTTTTTCCTGAACCGGTAGGACCCACTATGGATATAATCTGGGATGTTTCTACGGTCAGTTCCTGAAAGCCTTCCACAGTTCCTGATTTATCATGACCTGGTAAAATTGTGAGAGAATGCACCAGCCGGTCATTTTCCATTCCCAAAAACTGACGCATCTGATCCAGATACACAGGCAGGTCAGACAAAAGCTTTGCTTTATCAATCGCCTGATCTTCCAGTTCTTCCTCTGAGAAATGATTTAAAAATTCCTCAAATGTCTGATCTTCAAATCCTGCGATCGTAAGCTTATTCTGTTCAAAATATGCAGCAGCAAACGGATATTCCTCCAGCAGTTTTTTTATGCTTATATTTGTCATTTTTTATCACCGCCTAAATCAATTTTCTTAACATTACCCATCTGATAGGCTTCTCCGATTCTTGTTTCCCCAAGACAATAGGAGCACAGGGCGGAAGGCATGGGAAAACGAAGCTGCATTCCCTGGACAGTCTGAATGTTCTGGTTTTCATCATAAAGAAGGCTTGCCAGTTCGTAAGCTCCCTGTCCAGTCAGCCCGTTCACATGCATGGTAATAGCTCTTGGGTTTACAGAGCTGACACAGGAAGCAAATACCTCCCGTTCTGCCTGGGAAACGATATCACCTTTGGTAATTACCACAAAATCAGCAGATTTCAACATGGGACCGATTTTTTTAGGAGTATTAATACCGGATAAGTTGTCGATTACACAAACTCCCTTTACCTCTTTTAAATAAGGGGAACAGCGGTTACAAAGACCTGCCGATTCTGTAATAAGCAGATCAAGCTTTTCTTCATTTCCCCAGTTAACCACCTCTTCAATGTTGGAAGCGAAGAAGTGATCCGGGCATAAAGCGCCGGATAAGCCCTTTTTCACAGGGATTCCCGCTTTTTCATAGGCAACGTCGTCGTCTGTATAAAGACAGTCAAATTTCACCACGCCCACTTTAATGTTCTTATCACGAAAGGATGAAATTGTTTTTAAAATGACCGATGTCTTACCGGAAGAGGGCGGACCTGAAAATACAATCAGATTCATAAGAACTCCTTCTGAGCAGCTGCAAAGAACAGCTTTTCTATTTTTTTAATTAATTCTCCAATATCATTGTTGTGTATAAAATCCCAGCCGATCCACATGAAATTCTGGTCGGGTTTCAGTTGATTGTCCACCATGGGATTGGTAGACGGAAATTTTCCGTTGGAGGAAAGAATATCTCCAATATCTTTTGAATATAAAAGATCAACGAAAGGTTTTACCTTATCCTTATTCTTTGATTTTGCCAGCAGGAAAATCGGACTGATTATGGCTCCGTCCTTTGGCCACACCGGGCGCATAGGGCTTTTCTCATCTGTCATGCTTGCAAAGAAATAAGGTGCAACTGTAATGGCAGGAATCTTATTTCCATCCTTTAACTTGTGGGATTTGATCATCTGAGCCGGATGCATACTCTGTAAGAGGGCTTTCCCCATCTTTTCGATTCCTTCTTCCCCATAATAGCGGTAGATGTGAAGCAGGAATGCATTAAACATATCCAGATCCTTCATGGGAAGGCTGATGCTGTTTTCAAACTCCGGCTTCATTAAATCTGCCCAGCTCTCAGGGAATGGGCGGTCTCCTAATACATTGGTGTTAACCATGAAAACAGCAGGAACAATACCGATAATGGCATACTGGTTTTTGGGGTCCTTCAGTGATAAGTTCTCATTATCAAGATCAGGGTTTAAATGCTCCATACCGGAAAGATCTTCAAATACGCCTAAATCCTGATAACCGCCAATCATCTTTTTGTCAAAGAATAAGTCAAAACCAGCTGAAAGATAAAGATCTGACAGACCGTCAGGATTTCCATCTGCTAAAATAACCCGATCCTTTACATCATCAAGTCCCAGGTTTGCAGATTTTAAATGATACTCCACCTCATATCCAAGGGAGTCTTTATTTTCCTCAAGCCAGGATTCGAATTTTTCTAAAAGAGGTATGCGGATAGGACAGGGCAGTACGCCCTCGATACGGATATCCCCTTTATTTTCTGATTGTGCAGGAGTAAGACCGTCCGTCAGGCTGGGCGCCTTCTCACCGATTACTTCCTCCAGTTTCTTTATAAAAAGTTCCTGGTTTACCTTTCTCATAGCCAATGCTGTTTCTAAAGAAATGGTTTTTCCAAGAGTTCTGCGCATAACGGGATTGCTTAAATTTTCAAAACCATTGGCAATAAATACTTCAATGGTTTCCGGATAGGTTTCCGTGATATGAAAGATCGTATCAGAAGCTTTAAAATAATTTGACATAATAGTTCCTTTCTCTATGTTAATTGTAAGTTGGTTTCTGAAATTACGTTTATCATACCATAGTTTCTCTGTTTTGTTTGTTGTAAAAACAACTTATTTGAAATACTTTTGATATTATTTCTTGTTAAGACACTATCTTTTTCATTACTGAGATAGTATGATGAATTCATAAAAATTTGATTCGCAGAGGGGGAATACCATTGTTAAAACCAAAAAAAATCACCCTGGCTTATTTTTCAGGGACTGGTTGTACAAAAGAAGTCTGTCTGTGTTTCGCACAACAATTGGCAAAGAAGGGATTGGAAAGCAAAACCATCAGTCTGGAAAATCATGATCCGGGAAATTTAAAACCGCCGGATCTTCTGGTGATATTTTCGCCTGTATATGCCTTCCGCCTGGCTTCCATTACCGAAAAATGGGTAAAAGGGCTTCCAAAATCAAGCCGCACCATGGTTGCGATCGTACCTGTGTCGGGAGGAGGAGATATCTCACCCAATACAGCCTGCACCATGGCCTGCAGACGGATGCTAAAGAAAAAGGGATATCATCTGATCTATGAAAGAATGATTGTAATGCCGTCTAATTTCGGTACCAATGCGGGGGATGAAATTAATCAGCAATTAATACGCATATTACCGGAAAAAACAAAAGAAATGATTGAAGATATTCTGAACGGAGAACATCATTTTCTGATGGCAAAGCCCCAGGATCGTCTGCTTGCAATGCTTGGAAAAGGAGAACATGTGGGTGCAAGATTTTTTGGTGCTTCCATACGCCCCTCCTCACAATGCACTCACTGTGGGAAATGTTCACAAAAATGTCCAACACGGAACATTAAAATGGATCAGGGAATTCCCAAATTCGGCTTTCGTTGTATTTTGTGCTTAAGATGCATCTATTCCTGTCCGGTTCATGTACTGAAACCAGGAATCTTAACCTCTGCAGTTTTAAAAGACGGTTTTCATTTACAGAAGTATAAAAAACAGGAGTCAGTCGATATAAGTCAGGAACAGACTGAGTTTCATTTAAAAGGTGCCTGGAAGGGCGTTAGTGACTATTTACAATAAGCATGAAATCAGGCGGGGTATGAGTTCCTTTATAGGAATCCGTACCCCGCCTGGTATGTATTTATAATTTTAAATCGATTCCGCTTGCTTTTGCTTCCATCATCGCATCCACAATTGAAATAATCTGTGCGCCAGCTTCAACTGGAGGCATACCATTCTTATGGATGTTAGAGACTACCGTTCTCTGGGATTCCGGCTTTTTCGTGCTTGATTCATATGCCATATAGGCACTTAAGCTTTCTCCGGTTGCAAGACCAGGTCTTTCTCCTATGAGAATAATGGTGATTTTCGAATGTAATGCTTCACTGATCCGGTCCATAGTCGCAACTCTTGCATATTTAACAAAGATTGGATCACCAACTTTATAGCCTTTTTCCTTCAGCCCATCCATAAGCATGGGATAAATATCCGGAAGATTACTGGTAATTGCAGGAGAACTGAGACCGTCACCTGCGATGATCTGTACGTCTGCATCGTGTCTGCAGTTTTCACTAATTATCTTCAGGGTGTCTTCGGAAAAACGTCTTCCAAGATCTGGCCTTGTTATATATTCATCTTTATTTTTGCATAAACTCTGAACCTTTAAAAATCCCAGCTGATCCACCACTTTTTCATCCACCTCTGACCAGAC
The DNA here is from genome assembly GCF_048627165.1 of Lacrimispora struthionigena. Taxonomy (NCBI): domain Bacteria; kingdom Bacillati; phylum Bacillota; class Clostridia; order Lachnospirales; family Lachnospiraceae; genus Lacrimispora; species Lacrimispora struthionigena. The sequence continues at coordinate 14,824 of NZ_JBMBWP010000003.1, read as the reverse complement.
GGCATCCATGGCGACAGCATGATCAGCACGAAAGCGGAGATAGGTTTCCGTTTTCAGCCTGGTTCCTGCCTTGCCCACACAGATTCTTGCAGCCGTAGTCTTCTTTAAATTGACACAGGACTGAAGGTCAGCCGGCTGGTTAACTGTTACCCGTTCTGTTAAATCAAGGGTAGAGATATCCCTTACAAGATCCTGATCCATTTACTTCACCTCCTGTGTGAAAATAGAGGGATCACCGGCGCGTTCCGTCAGTTGTCCGTCTTTCATAATCCCCAGTTCTTCCATGCGTTTTTCAAATTCTCTCATGGGGCGTTTTCCGCTTGTTTCCCGAAAGGCTGCTGCGTCATGATAACTGGAGGACTGATACATCAGCATAATATCATCCCCTGCCGGTATTCCCATTACATAATTGACACCGGCGCTGGCAAGGAGAACACCTAAGTTTTCCAGGTCATTCTGACTGGCTTTCATATGATTGGTATAACAGACATCGCAGCCCATGGGGATACCGGTGAGTTTTCCCATAAAATGATCTTCCAGTCCGGCCCGGATTACCTGAGCTCCGTCATATAAATATTCCGGTCCGATAAAACCTACTACGGTATTGACGCAGTAAGGGTGGTAACGCTTTGCAAATCCGTAGCACCGTGCTTCCATTACCAGCTGATCTGCATCATGATGACCTTCTGAAGAAAGTTCGGACCCCTGACCTGTTTCAAAATACATGAAGTTGGGACCTTTGGAGCTTTTCTTTTCCTTCATCACCTCATAAGCCTCATCCATTAAGGCTGTACTGATTCCAAATGCCGTATTGGAGATCTGTGATCCGGCAATGGATTGAAACATTAAATCCATAGGACTGCCTTTTTTTAAAGCCTCCATCTGGGTGGTCACATGGGAGAGGACGCAGTTCTGGGTGGGAATCTGCCATTTCTCCATAAAGTCACGGAAAGCCCGCAAAATTTTATCCGTTTGCTCCACAGTATCTATGGCAGGATTTAAACCGATTAATGCATCGCCATTTGCATAGGAAATTCCTTCAAACACAGAAGCCATAACCCCTTCAATGCTGTCTGTGGGGTGATTGGGCTGCAGCCTGGAGGCCAGAGTTCCCGGAAGACCGATTGTTGTATTGCAGGTGGCCGGGACAATCAGTTTTTTAGAAGCCACAATGATATCAAGATTGCTCATCAGCTTTGTCACACCCGCTATCACCTCGGCAGTGAGACCATCACGAATCTCTTCAATGGCAGCAGCAGGAGAGGCAAGAATAAATTCCCGCAGTTCTCCAAGGGTTATGGATTTGATTTTTTTATAGGCTTCCTCATCCACTCCATCCTGAATGACTCTTGTGACTTCATCGGTTTCATAATCAACTACCGGATGGTTTCGTAAATCAGAAACGGATAAATCGGCAAGTACAACTTTGGCAGCAATACGTTCTGCTGCATCTGCTGCGGCAATTCCAGCCAGTGTATCACCGGACTTTTCTTCATTCGCTTTTGCCAGGACCTCCCTGACGGAACGAAATTCGTAGGTTTTACCGAATAATCTTGTCTTCAATTTCACCTTTTCGGCCTCCTATGCTTCCATTTCATTTTCTGCGGATACAAATCCATTTGCAAAAACCTTGTCTTTTACAAGGTAATAAAGAATAGCAGCTGCATAAACAATGGCAGCCAGGAACAACAGAGAGGCCTGGGAAACTACCAGGGCAACTACGACTACTGCACAGGTAACTGCCGCAATGGTTGGAATAAGGGCGGATTTTAACCGGTAAGGACGAGCCAGTGCCGGCTCTTTTTTTCTGAGAACAAACCAGGAGGCAATGGATAAAACTGCCATTACAGAAGAGCCGATGCAGGAGAAGACAACCAGGCTGCCTACATTTCCGGTGATTACAAAAAAGAGACCAATCAGACTGGTGCTCACAAGAGCAAAGACCGGAGTACCTTTTTTATCAAGGTTTGAAAGTGCTTTTGGAAGATAGCCGCTTCTGGACATGGCGTATGCCTGCCTGGAATATCCGATCATTATTCCATGAAGGCTGGCTGCCAGACCGAATAATCCAAAAAATCCCACCAATTTCACAAGAAATGAATGTTCACCATAGACTTTTGATAAGATTGCCGGAAGTGGATTATCAGTGGATGCCACAGCAGACAAATCTGAGGCAGAGTTTCCGGCAGTAACGATAAGGACAGCAACCGCCATAACAACCAGTGCTCCGATTCCCGATATAAATGCTTTTGGTATGTCTTTTTGCGGATTTTTACATTCTTCCGCCCCCATTGCTCCTGACTCCACAGCCAGATAAAACCAGACCACAAATGGAATGGCAGCAAATATGCCATGCATGCCGTTCATGGAAGCTCCGGAATAGAACAGACCGTGTACATCTACAGTTGGAATTCCAAGGATAAAATAAACAGCTACTCCAAGAATCGCCACTGCCGTAACAATTACACTGACGATGGCAGCAGATTCAATTCCCTTGATATTAATAAAAACAAAGATACAAAAGGCAGTGATAGCGGCGATATTGGCCGGGATGACAGGAAGCAGTCCATGTACATATGCACCAATGGAAAGTGCAATTCCTGGTGTTGCAAAGATATACTCAAGGAGTATGGAGAAACCGGCTATAAAACCGGCGAACTTGCCGAATGATTTTTCTGCATATGCGGTTGGACCGGCTGCAGACGGGATGGCCGTTGCCAGCTCTGAGTAACAAAAGACAAAGGAGACATAGAAAAGTGTGACAATGAATGTTGCAATTAAAGCTCCTGTAAAATTAGTCTTTTCAAACAGGTAATTCCAGCCAAAATACATACCGGATACAACTGCACCTACAATAATCGCCCATAGCTTAACCGGTGTAAGAGCTTTGTTCAAATTTTTTTCTTCCATAATGGAATCCTCCTGATTTTTCTTGTTTTTATTGATACACTAATGTTTTAATCACAACGGGTACCGCGCTTCCAACCGGTGATCCGATATCTATATAATCACCGTCCTCAACCTGGATCTGATCCAGGCAGATAACTGGTTTGCTGCATGGCGTATGAATCCGGATCATCTGACTCAGTGCTTTTGCAAAGTCTTCTTTTAAAAGCACAATTACAGGACTTTTTAATCCCTCATAAAGTCTGGCGATCTGATTTGCAAGAAGTTTAAGTTCCACGTATCCAGGGCTTTTTCCCCCTTTTATACTCACTGCAAGAATCTCATCCTCGTAAAGCTCCATAAGTGGTCTGGTACTTCTATATACATCTTCCCACTGGCTGGCAGCTGCCGGGCATTTTACTATGGGAATATTTCGCATAGGTAAAATAGAGGGTTCAACACCTACCGTACTTCCGCTGACGGACAGAGAGTGGCTTCCTGCTCCGATTACGGTTGCCCTTATTTTTTCCTCCGGTATGATAAGCCTGCTCTTATAGGGGGTAAGAGCCTGAGTGATTTTGATTCCAAGTAAAGGACCGATGTCGCCATACTGAAACCATTCTGCATGGCTTTCATTTTCATTTAATGATCCCACGTATTCGCCCACTCCACCGGATATGGATATAAAATCAAGATTCTCTGGAATGGTGAAATCTGTGATATATAACGGGAAAGTATCCTTATTCATTTCACGTAATCCAAGTGCCTGAAGGCAGCTGTCTGCCAGATAATCGCAGAAACGTTCCAGCACATTGATATCAGCAGTTTCACCCTGTCTGATTGCCAGTTTATGCCTGGTAATTATATGGAGAATCCGGTCTGAAATATAGGTTACGCTGCCAGTGTCATCCAGTTTTATCAGCCTTCCGCCAATATCCATTGCAAAAGAATCTGTACAGATACCGCAGTCAAATACAGCCGCATTTAAGGTTCCCCCGCCGATATCCAGGTTAACGATTCTTTTGCTCCTCCTTTTTGATTCTTCGCTGATTCCGGCTCCCCTCCCGGCTAAAACCGCTTCCAGCCTGGGTCCTGCGGCAGCAACAACAAAATCACCCAGATACTCTGATAACCAGATATTCACCTGCCGGGCATTATCCTTTCTGGCTGTTTCACCCGTAATGATAACGGCTCCGGTTTCTATGTTCTCCTTATGAATTCCACTTTCTTTCATAGCCGATTTTACCTGTTCCCGGATCTGTTCAAAATCTATGATATCTCTTGAAATCAGTGGTGTGAAGATAACCGGACTTCGATAGATAACCTCAGTCTCATCGATTTTAGTGGTGGGAAGAAGGGATGGCCCCATTCTGGTTGAGATCTTAATATTGCTGATAATAATTTCCGTTGTACTGGTTCCTATATCCACGCCAATACTGTACAACCATATACCTCCTCCCGGCAGCTTCACAAACGAAAGAACAAATAAAAAAGACGAAGGGGATTTCCTGGCAGGAAACGTCTTCGTCTTTCATATTTCGTATGAAGTTTTTATATTAACAACTAATATAAGGACTTTGTATTCATTTGTCAACAGTTAAATGAGAAAGTTTTTATATCGTTAGAATCTTAAGTAGGAAAGGAAAAAACATTGTGCAATATTCACATGACAATTGTCATATAGACAAGCTATGTAGTGATATATGCATAAATATTATTGACTTTCCTCCTGCGGTTGTTATGATGAAGACAGGAAAGGGGGTATTTATATGCCAGATGAGGCGGGAAATAAAAAAATAATTGTTGCCGGACACATTTCCCTGGATATTACACCGGTCTTTAAAAGCAGTGACGGAAGAAAAATTTTAAAGTCCTTTCAGCCCGGTAAACTTTTAGAAGTGGGAAAAGCCAACATATCCGGAGGCGGAGCGGTTTTTAACACTGGGCTTGGGCTGCATGCATTGGGAGCAGATGTCCTTTTGATGGCAAACACAGGGGATGATGACTTTGGACAGATCCTAAAAGGAAAAATACAGGAAAGAGGGTGTGAAAGCTGCATTACGGTTATTCCCGGAGAGGATACATCCTACACGATTGTTCTGGCACCAAAGGGGGTTGACCGGTTATTTCTTCATAATCCCGGTTGTAATGACACCTTTGGCTTTGAACATGTGGATTTTAGTAAAGCGGCAAAAGCAGCTCATTTTCATTTTGGTTATCCGACACTGATGAAGCGGTTCTACCAGAATGACGGACTGGAATTAAAAGAGCTTTTTTGCCGCATGAAAGAGCTTGGACTTACCACTTCACTGGATCTGGCGGCGGTGGATCCGGAATCGGAAGCTGCATCCTGCCGCTGGGACCGGATTTTTGATTCCGTGCTTCCCTATGTGGATTTTTTTGTACCCAGCATTGAAGAACTGGGGTTTTTGTTAAACCGTCCGCTCTATGATAAATGGCAGGAAATTGCTGACGGCGATGATATTACCTCCATTCTCTCTTTAAAGAAAGACGTGGAAACCATTGCAGATCAGGCTCTGCATCTGGGCACAAAGGCAGTTCTTTTAAAATGCGGTGCAGCGGGAATGTACTTAAAGACAGCTTCAAAACAGGCGTTTGCAGATGGCCCGGATTTCTTAAAAGGCTGGTCAGATATTTCTTACTTCCAGAACAGCTTTCTGCCAGACCGGATTCTTTCTGCCACCGGAGCCGGAGATACCAGTATTGCCGCATTTATTAAAGCCGTGCTGGAGAAACGTTCTCCAAAAGAATGTGTGAAACTTGCGTCGGCAACAGGTGCTTCCTGTGTGACAGCTTATGATACAGTAAGCGGACTGCTGCCCTTCGAAACATTAGAGGAAAAAATCAAAAACGGGTGGGAAGAACAGAAACGAATCCTGCCATAAATAAAAAGGAGGAATTACATATGCTTGTTACCATGAAATCAATTCTTAACCTGGCAGAAGCCAGAAACATTGCTGTAGGTGCCTTTAATATTACTTCTCTGGAAGGAATCCAGGCAGTGTTGGGAGCTGCGGAGGAAACCGGACAGCCGGTCATTTTACAGTTTGCACCTGTCCATGAAACAATTATCCCCCTTACCGTAATGGGACCCATCATGGTTATGATGGCAGAACATGCCGCCGTTCCCGTCGCAGTACACTTAGATCACGGAGACGATTTTAAGAAGTTAAAACAGGCCCTTGACATGGGATTCACCTCCATTATGTATGATGGTTCCGCCCTGTCTTTTGAGGAAAATGCAGCAGGTACTCAAATTGCGGTGGAGCTTGCAGCCGCATATGGAGCTTCTGTTGAAGGAGAGATTGGTGCAATGGGCAGAGAAGAATTCAAAAGCGTAGGGGAAAGCGAGGGAAATGAAGCGGCCGAAAGTTGCTACACAGATCCGGATCAGGCGGAAGCATTTACTTCACTTACCGGAATTGACGCATTGGCCTGTTCCTTTGGCACTGTACATGGACTCTATTTAAAAAAGCCCAATCTGGACCTTGACAGAATCAGCCGGATTCGGGACAAAGTGGCTCTCCCCATTGTCATGCACGGAGGTTCGGGAATCAGCGATGAAGATTTTTATCAGTGCATCAAACGCGGGGTCCGTAAGATTAATTATTATACCTACCTGGCAAAGGCCGGCGGCATGTATGTGAAAGAAAAAACCGCTAATGCAGAGGATGTGGTATTTTACCATGATGTGACCCTTTGGGGCGTGGAGGCAATGAAAAAAGACGTGCTTCATACCATTAAAGTGTTTTCTGGTATGGAGCAGAAAGAGAGCGGAATGCTATGAAACGTTCTGAAGTTAACAAAGCCTTAAAGGATATGGAACAGATGATTCAGACATGTGGATTTTCCCTTCCGCCTTTTTGCAGCTTTACTCCAGAGGAATGGATAGAAAAAGGACATGATTACGATGAAATCCGTGACAATATGCTTGGCTGGGATATTACGGATTTTGGACTTGGGGATTTCGACCGGACCGGTTTTTCACTGATTACTCTTCGAAATGGGAATGTAAAGCAAAAGGAATATACAAAAACCTATGCAGAAAAACTTCTCTTCTTAAAAGAAGGACAATCAGCCGCCATGCATTTTCACTGGACAAAAATGGAGGACATTATAAACAGAGGGGGAGGCAATGTGCAGATCCGTGTTTACGAATCCGGCCCAGACGGAGGTTTTTCTGATTCCGACGTAACAGTTAACAGGGATGGAAGAAGTTATATGGTTCCTGCCGGAACCGTGGTAACACTGCACCCTGGGGAGAGCATTACCATTTATCCTTATCTCTACCATGATTTTCATGTGGAACCCCATTCCGGTCCGGTGCTGCTTGGTGAAGTATCCATGTGTAACGATGATCAGGAGGACAACCGATTTTACCAGCCAGTCGGCCGCTTTCCAAAAATAGAAGAAGACGAGCCACCTTACCGCCTCCTTTGCAACGAATACCCGAAGGCAGAGTAATTGTGCAATGTGATGAAAATTCAGCCATGGGCAATCCAGATTCGCTTAATACAGCATATTAAATATGACAAATGTAATGAAAAACTAATTACATTGTGCACATGTTTTAAAAACAGTGGGATGATATGATGTTTATGCAGCACATAACACAACTGTATAATGTATAAGGAGGATTTACCATGAAAAAAAGCACAAAAAAGCTTGCCGCAATTCTGATGTGCGCAGCTCTTGCCGGAATGTCTGTGGCAGGCTGCAGCAATGGGGAACCAGAAACAAAGGCGCCTGAAACAACAAAAGCAGCGGAAACCACAAAAGCGGAAACAAAGGCGGAAACAAAAGCTGAGGCAAAAACAGAAACAAAGGCTGCTGTAAAATCAGAATCTGCCGTAAACATGGCAGACGCAAATGTAAAAAAGAAAGATCCAAGTAAGCATTATAAATTCGGATATACCTGTATGGACGGTACCAATCCATTCTTTGTAACGATCGAAAAAACCATGCGGGAAATGATTGAAGCTCAGGGAGACGAACTGGTTTCAGTGGATCCGGCCAATGATGTAACCCTTCAGATCACCCAAGTTGAAGATTTGGTATCACAGAAAATTGATGCCATGTTTATGAATCCGGCAGAAGCAGAAGGAATCCTTCCCGCTCTGGACCAGTTAAAAGAAGCAAAGATTCCAACGGTAGGCTTTGATACGGAAGTTGCTGATATGTCCTATCTGATTTCTTACACCGGCTCTGATAACTATAATGCAGGTTTCGTATGCGGAGAAGATTTAGTAAAGAAATGCCCCAATGGCGGAGACATCATTGTTCTTGATTCCCCAACCATGAATTCCGTAACAGACAGAACAAACGGATTTTTGGATGCCATTAAAAACCACAACTTCAATATCGTTGCCCAGCAGGATGCAAAAGGAAATTTAGAGGTCTCCATGGGGATTGCAGAAGATTTACTTCAGGCTCATGGCAATGTAGTTGCCATCTTCGGCGGAAATGATCCCACTGCATTGGGCGCACTGGCAGCTGCAAATGCAGCAGGCATTAAGGACTGCAAAATCTATGGTGTAGATGGTTCTCCTGATATTAAGGCAGAAATGGCTTCCGGCACTTCTCTTATTGAAGGAAGCGGCGCTCAGTCACCAGTTAAAATTGCTCAGTCTGCAGTTAACATTATGTATTCCTACTTAAACGGGGAAGAAGTCGCTGACCGGTATCCCGTGGAAACATTCCTCATTACATCTGAGAATGTAAAGGATTATGGCACAGACGGCTGGCAGTAAATACAGATAAGAGGAACATGCCTCCTGGAATAAGCGTGTTACATGCTCCGGGAGGCGGTGCCTTTTTTCCAGACTGACGTCATAAATGGATAACGAACAGGCAGGTGAATATATGAGTGAAAAAATTCTGCTTCAAATGAAAAACATACATAAATCTTTTCCAGGAGTTAATGCATTGCAGGGAGTGGATTTTGAACTGTTCCCTGGGGAAGTTCATGCCCTTCTTGGTGAAAACGGGGCCGGAAAATCCACGTTAATCAAGGTATTAGGCGGAATCTACATTGCAGAAGAGGGAGAAATTTTCATTGAAGGACAGAACGTGGTCATTGACGGAGTAAATGCTTCTCATGCCAACGGAATTTCCATCATCCATCAGGAACTGGTACTGGTCCCTCATATGACCGTAGCAGAAAATATCTTTCTTGGACGGGAACCTGGGAAAGGCGGTTTTATAGATCATGAAACAATGGAGCGGGAAGCAGGTAAGCTCTTAGATGATTATCATATGAGCATCTCTCCGGGAGCCTTTGTCAAGGATTTAACCATTGCCCAGCAGCAGATGGTAGAAATCGTAAAAGCCATTTCCTACCGTTCAAAAATATTGGTCATGGATGAGCCAACCTCCTCCATATCGGATAAAGAGGTGGAGTTCCTGTTTCAGACCATGCGTATGCTGACCCAAAAAGGTGTGGGAATTATATATATTTCTCATAAAATGGATGAGCTTGAGCAGATTTGCGACCGGGTGACTGTTTTAAGGGACGGTACCTATGTGGGAACAAAAGTTGTGAAGGACACTTCAAGAGACCAGTTAATCTCCATGATGGTTGGGCGGGAACTGACAAAATATTATACCCGGGATTATAAGGAACCGGGTGATGTTGTATTAAAATGTGAAAACATAACAGACGGCAGGATGGTAAAAGGAGCCAGTTTTGAACTGCGTCAGGGAGAGATCATCGGCTTTGCCGGATTAGTGGGAGCAGGCAGAAGTGAAACCATGAAATGTATTTTTGGTCTGACCCCATGTCTGTCCGGGGAAATCTATGTAAATGGGAAACCGGCAAAGATTAAATCTCCTTTGGATGCCATGAACTACAAAATAGCACTGGTGCCGGAGGACCGGAAGCAGGAAGGCCTTTATCCGGTGCAGAGCGTGCGCTTTAACTCCACAATAGAAGTGCTAAAATCTTTTATCAAAGGCATACTGGTCAATCTGAAAAAAGAAGAAGAAATAACCGGAAAATATATTGAAATGATGGATACAAAGACACCATCCCAGGAACAGCTGATTGGAAACTTATCCGGCGGAAACCAGCAGAAGGTTATGATCGGAAGATGGCTGGCCACTTCTCCTGACATCCTGATTCTCGATGAGCCAACCAGAGGCGTGGATGTAGGGGCGAAATCTGAAATATATGCAACCATGAATGAACTGGTCAAAGAGGGAATGTCAATTATCATGATTTCTTCCGAACTGCCGGAAATTCTTAACATGAGCGACCGGGTATATGTCATGTGTGACGGAAGAACCACCGGCTGTTTCCACCATAGCGAAAACATAACCCAGGAACAGATTATGAAGCTGGCAGCCAAGTAGGAAAGAGGGAGAAATCAGATGACAACAAGAATTCAAAAAAATGTAAAACAGTATTTAAAAGATAACATCGGAATTATCGGTGCACTGCTGATTCTGTGTATTTTCCTGTCCATATTTCCAAAGACCAGCGGTGTATTTCTCACACATAAAAATATATTTAATGTACTTAGGCAGATTTCTTCCAACTTATTCCTTGCATGCGGAATGACCATGGTAATTATTTTAGGAGGAATCGACCTGTCCGTAGGTTCCATTATAGCCCTGTCCGGCTGTGTTGCCGCAGGCTGTGTGGCACGTTACAATCTTCCTATATTTGCAGCCATATTAATCGGCATTCTCATCGGTACGGCAGTTGGTATGGCAAACGGTGTGGTTATTTCCAAAACAACCATTCCGCCGTTTATCGTCACACTTGCCACCATGAATGTGGCAAAAGGTCTGGCTTACGTTTATACCGGCGGCTCTCCCGTAAGAGTCGTTACGAAGAAATGGCAGTTTCTTGGTGCCGGCTACATTGGAGGAGTTCCAACCCCTGTTATAATCCTGGTATTTGTATTAATCATCACCGCAGTTATTATGAATAAGACAAAGCTGGGGCGCCACATCTATGCAGTGGGAGGTAATTCCCAGGCCGCCAGATTCTCCGGAATCAGTACGGCAAGAGTAAAATTACTGGTACATACCTATTCCGGACTTATGGCAGGTCTTGCAGGTGTTGTTCTCGCTTCCCGTATGTATTCCGGCCAGCCCACTGCAGGAGACGGAGCAGAAATGGACGCCATTGCGGCAGTTGTGGTTGGAGGAACTTCCATGGCAGGCGGTTCCGGTAAAATCGGAGGCACCATTATCGGAGGACTGATTATTGGTGTATTAAACAACGGACTGAATCTTTTGAATGTCAACTCATTCTGGCAGTATGTGGTAAAGGGTATTGTCATTCTATTGGCAGTATTTGTAGACTACCTGCGGAACAAGAAAAAGGGCTAAAATTCTGCTAAGAGCAGGGAGCGTTTCCTTAACAGTGAAACGCTTTTTGTGGTATAATAAATAAAAAAACACGGGGGTGTTTATACATGAAGAGAAAGGCTGGGGTATTTCTCTTAATTGCACTGACTATAGCTTTGTTTGCCGGCTGCAGCAGGAGGAAGGACGAAGCACCTCCTCACGAAGCTCTCATATTTGGTGCCACCTATATGACGCGGAATAATCCCTACTTTAATGTTTTGGGACAGGGGATTGAAGAAGTGGTGGAAGCCAATGGAGATATTCTTTTAACCAGAGATCCCTTGCAGGATCAGAAGAAGCAGAATGAACAGATTGAAGAACTAATCGACGAAGGAATCAGCATGCTTTTCTTAAATCCGGTGGACTGGGAAGAGGTTCGCCCGGCTTTACTTGCCTGTAAAAAAGCAGGCGTGGCAGTAATTAACGTAGATACTGTGGTGAAGGACCGGGATCTGGTCATATCCGTGATTGAAACGGACAACTATCAGGCAGGTCAGCTTTGCGCCCTGGATATGATGAAGCGAAGGAAAGCTGCGGACATTGTAATACTGGATAATCCCATTCAGATGTCCATTACCTACCGTGCCCAGGGATTTACCGATGCTATTGCAGGCAATCCCAACTACCGGGTGGTATACCGGCATGCGGCAGCAGGGGAAATTGAGGTTTCGTCCAAAGTGATGGAAGAGTTTTTAAACCAGAATAAAGGGTTTGATGTGGTTCTTGGAGGCAACGACCCTACGGCTCTTGGCGCACTGGCAGCACTTCAGCAGGCCAGAAAGGAAGATGGAGTCCTGATCTACGGGATAGACGGTTCTCCTGACTTTAAGGCGATTCTGGACATGGGGTATGTGACCGGAACCAGTGCCCAAAGCCCCAAAGCCATTGGTAGGGTTGCTGCCGAAACCGCCTACCGGTACTTAAACGGAGAACCTGTGGACCCATACATAAGCCTGTCCAGTACTTTCATTACAAAGGACAATCTGGCTGAATACGAAATTGATGGCTGGCAGTAGGTGAGAGATGGAAGATAATAAATTTAACGGCAGGATCAGGATTTTGCAGACCGCAATCCTGATTATTAACATTATATCCGTAATGGGAATCAGTATTTTTATATACGCTACCATCGAAAAAATCAGAAGAGCCTACGATGCCAGAGAATTTTTAAATGAAATTCAGGCCATCGTCTGGTATCCCTATGCAAAAATCTGGCTCTGTGCCCTGCTGTTGGGCTTTCTCACTTTAAGTATGGTAATTAGAGACCGGTTGTTTCCCAATAACAGCAAGGTTATTTTAACCAGTCTGGTTGCAGATTTTATTGCCTGCTTTGCCATTATCATTGAACTGAATTTCAACTATAACGGAATCCTGCTGCTGGTTTTTTCCAACGTTATTCTGTACGTAAAAAACGGAAAATCCAGATATATACTGGCAGCCGTTGCTATTGGAAGTTTTATTCTTGCTGATTATGAACTGCTGTCAATCTCTTACAGACTGTATTCCATACAGGATTATATCGCTTTTTACAGCGCCTCAAAACAGCAGTATTTTCTGAGTGTTTATAACATTTTCATATCTTTAAATGTAATTCTGTTTGTTGCTTACTGCGTCAATATTATCAATGAGCAGCAGGGAAATATTGACGAAATACACGGATTAAACGAAAAACTCCACGATGTGAACGAACAGCTGCAAAAGTATTCTCTTATGGCGGAAAAAATGGCGGAAACAAGAGAACGCAACCGCCTGGCAAGGGAAATTCATGATACGCTGGGGCATACACTCACAGGGATTTCAGCCGGAATTGATGCCTGTATTGCGATAATCAGCATCTCACCGGAACAGACAAAAAAGCAGCTGGAGCTGATAAGCAAAGTTACCAGAGACGGGATTAAGGACATCCGCCGTTCTGTCAGTGAACTAAGGCCTGATGCCCTGGACCGTTTCAGCCTGGAATTTGCCATTAATAAGATGGTAACAGACATCAATGCAGTATCAGAAACAAGAGTCTATTTTGACTGCAGGGTAAGTAATTTAAAATTCGGCGAGGACGAAGAGAATGCCATTTACCGTGTGGTTCAGGAAGGAATCACCAATGCCATACGTCATGGGCAGGCAAAGGAGATCTGGGTAACCATGAAAATGGAAAAAGAAGATATTCTGATACAGATTAAAGATAATGGAATTGGGTGTAAAGAAATGAAAAGCGGTTTCGGCACCAAGCATATGAAAGAGCGGATTCGTATGCTCAACGGAGCTGTTACATTTGATGGAAGTGATGGTTTTATCGTAAATGCAAGAATACCGATCCGGAGGGGAGAGACCTATGATTAAAGTATTGATTGCCGATGATCAGGAACTGATACGCCAGAGTCTGCAGATTGTCTTAAACAGCAGGAAAGATATGGCCGTTACCGATGTGGCGGCAGACGGCCAGGAAGTGATGCGGTGCATCCGCAAAAACAAACCGGACGTGATCTTAATGGATGTACGTATGCCTAAAATGGATGGGGTGCAGTGCACGAAACTCATTAAGGAAAGTTACCCTCAGATTAAGATCATCATACTGACTACATTTGACGATGATGAATATGTTTATAATGCCCTGAAATACGGTGCAAGCGGGTATTTACTAAAAGGAGTCTCCATGGAAGAACTGGCCAATGCCATCACGACTGTTTACAATGGCTGTGCAATGATTAATCCGGATATAACAGCAAAGGTTTTAAGGCTGTTCTCCCAGATGGCAAAAGCCGATTACTCCATTACAGTCAAAGAAAAAAATATGGATGAGCTGACGAGAGCAGAATGGAAGATCATTGCCCAGGTTGAAAAAGGAGCAAGCAACCGGGAAATCGCGCGGACTTTAAACTTATCAGAGGGAACCGTACGAAATTATTTAAGCACTATTTTAAATAAACTGAATTTAAGAGACCGGACCCAGCTTGCAATCTGGGCGGTTCAGACCAACGTGAGAAATAAGGTGGAAGGGCGGTCCTTGGAAACAGAGGGAGCTTTATGAAAAAAAGGCGCTATCTTTTAAGTGGGATGATTGGCTTGCTTCTGCTTTCGGCCTGCTTCTTTCTCTACAATAAAAACAGCCGTCCCGTTATTCTGGAATTTGGTATGTTTACCGGCAGCAACTGGGATGTTGCAAGTGCCAACAGTTTTAAGATATTCGACCGGGCCATTGCTGATTTTGAAAAAAATCATCCCAATGTTAAGATTCACTATTACAGTGGAATTGCTAAAGAGGATTACTCCGAGTGGTGTGCAAGAAAGCTTTTAGAAGGAAAAACGCCGGATGTATTCATGGTATTAGATTCTGATTTTGATAAGTTTACTTCTCTTGGAGTGATGAAGGATCTGGAAGATTTAATGTCCTCTGATGACAACTTTCACAAAGAGGACTTTTTCGCTACTGCTTTGGATACCGGACGCAACGGAGGGCATCAGTATGCCCTTCCCTATGAAGTTGTTCCCACCCTGATGTTTGTAAATAAGTCTCTTCTTGCAAAAGAAGGAATCGATATGCCAAAGGAAGACTGGAACTGGGAAG
>NZ_JBMBWP010000002.1:3090000-3385788 GCF_048627165.1 Lacrimispora struthionigena | reverse complement strand
GTAGCCAGTTAATACCGCATCAGATGCAGCCTGCACCGTTCCTGCTCCCTTTAACGCTGTTATAGCTCCGCAATGCCATGCTATGTTAGCATCTTCCACGCTCTGCCATATCTCCCCGTCAAACCCAATAAAATAATGAGCTGACGCATTGCGGTTGCTACCAGCGTAATATTGGCAATTTGCTCTTGCACCGCCCTGCGCTCCTACGTAGTGAATGACAATATACTTTATTCTTGAAATGCTGCCCGTATTGTGGTTGTATCCCGTTAATAATAGATTAATTGATTTCATATATTTACCGCCTTTCTGCATAAAATAAGCGCCTGCGGTTTCCCGTAAGCGCTTAAGTTTGTCTACAAACTTCAATTTTACTGTTCTTTTTATAAACTGACTACTATTTATATCATCTTAGTAAGTCGATAAACTGAAATTTTTATAGATTTTATTTTCTTCTCTTTTTAAAAAAAATATTATATAAATAGCTTCTTAGTGTAAACGATTTTACATCACTAGGTAAAATCTGTAGCATTTCTTTTTTTTCACTTATTAAATCTTTTATTACTTCTTGGTCATAATAATCTAAATCAAGTAGTGTTATAGTAATGCTATAAAAATGTTTAGCTTTCCATGGAGTTAAAATCGATGCAGAATCTCCTTCATAAGTGTCAACATCAAATCCTTTACACTTTCTCCTTTTAAGAATTTCTTTCGCTTGGCAGTCAGTTAATTTAATATATTCTTTATGAGACTTATAAATTTTACGTTTTTCTATATAATCACTGATATCAACACAATCACCACCTCTTATAATCCACAATCTTGGTTTCTTTTTATTTCGGTCTTCATGTAAAATATATATTTTACGATACTCCAATAACTCATTCAAGTATTCTTTTACTAACTTATAACGATTCCAGCCATTAAGCTGAAATACCACATCTTTGACTATTACTTCATCTATAGATGCTTTTAAAATAGATGATGCTTTGAATAGATGTGAAATTACAGTATATAATGTTACCTTTTCTATAACAAAAATATTACTTAATCCATATGAATTTATAATTTCTTTTATTTTTTCCAAATTATATGAGCAACTTATAAAAATCAATAAATATATTATTAAAGCCTCATATATTACTTTTAATCCCACTCCTTTTTCGTCTGAATATTTTCTAACTTCTTTTATTATTTTAGATAGTATCAAGTATAAATATATAAAAAATATAGTATCCACTACTTTATAACACCAGTATTCACCATTAAATCTCATTACACAACATAAGATAAAAAGATAAACAAATAAAGAAAATACTAAAATACTAAAATACTAAATAACTTAAATAAATCTTTAATTGCTACTTGAATAATCTTTTGTTCTTTATTCATTTTCCAAATCCTTTGTAAATTTATTCTATAATCTACTTCTTTATATTTAACTTACAAAGTATACCATAAATAGGTATAAAAAGCATTTTATTTTGTTATCTAGACTTTATTATTAATTCCTTTAGTACTACCGTCTAATCCATCTGCATCTGGCAGCTCGTCGGTATACTTCATCAGAAACGCCCTCACTTTTTTCCATACCTTTTTTACTGGCAACCCACATAACGTCATATTTTTAAAGATACTTGTAATCTCATAAGCAATGTAAAGCAAGGCAAAAAACTCCGCTACGCCCACTCTTATAAGCCCTAAATATGTTCGTAGCTTTTACCATTGCTTCTGTTGCCATAGGTACAAATAAATCACTGACATTAAGTAAGCGGCTCTGGTTTGTTCCCATGCCGCAGATAAATAAAAACTCTTAGCCCATTCTTTCATGCTGTCCCTCTCTTTCTCTTTAAGTTCCCAGCGCCCTAAGTTTCATGCGCTGGGTGGAGGCTTAAGAATGTAAACAAAAAGAGTAGGTGTCCTGCTGCCGCTGCTGCGGTTAAGCTGTCGCCTACTCTTTTCATGCTACCATTATACTGCTTTGAATATCCCATGTAAACACCACGATTTTACCACTGTTTTACTTATTAGGATTTATACTTTCTATCTACTCCTTTTTTTTGTTTTTCTCAATTTTATCCTTTAAAATTTTATATTCTTCTAATTTATTTAATATATTTGAATCTAATTTTACATCTTTGTTTTCTACTATTGAATTAATAATTGATATTAATTCTTCTGGAATTGAGTCAATTATTTCCATTTGTATTTTAGCTAACTCTTTTTGCTCTTGCTTATTAAATCCTTCTGTTTCTAATTGCTTAGTTATATTTGATTTTGTATTCTTTTTTTCTCTATATAATTTCAAAATCATGTAAAATAGAGACTCTTCAATATTTTTGTTATTTTTCGTTTGAATATATGCAAAAATAGCAACAAGCAAGCTTATCATAGAGATTACAATTATAACTATAGAACTTGTAGACAAAATTTTATCTATGTTAGAAAATATCTCATACATTTTTGACACCTCCTATAACTCGCATAGCTTGAGCGTAAATGGCAATTAAAATGCTAGCTCCTGTAAAAATTAAAGATACATAATATATTTTACTATAATTTAAACTTAGATTAACTATATAATCGTTATATAGTAATATACCATATATAAATGATGATATAGAAATTCCACCTATACAAGTAAATAAAAGAACTAAATTAAAATCTTTGAAGCTTTTAATTTGAATTAACTCTTTGAAGTTATCTGCAAAAATTGTTAAATTAAAAAAATATATTCCCGAACATATCATGCCATAACTAAAATTTGTATTAGAAATCATGCAAACTAGTAAAATAAGCCCAACTGGTAATATACCAATTATAACTGTATATAAACACCAAAGTAATAATTTTACCAATATTTTTTTTACCAATATTTTCTCCCCCTTTTAACATTTCTATCAAAAACAATTATATTACTATTATTTTTAGTTATCAATATAAATTATATTTTACGCATTAACTATGCAGCTTTGATATAAGTCAAAAGAGTAGACATATCCCTCCCCCATTATTATGGTTAAGTAATCGCCTACTCTTCAAAACTTATAACTATGCTTTTTTGAAATTAAATTTTTCTAATTCTGGAAACCTTAAATTTTTCTCTTTTATCCTTTTATTTGTATTATCTACTATATTTTCATTAATAAAACTAAATAATCTTTCATTTTTGTCACCATCTATGTAACTTAAACTTGGAAAGTCACCAGGTAAATGTATTGTGTTTCTAACTCTTCTTATGTCATCAATTATAGGTATATCTCTATCACTGATATTCAGTTTTTCAACATATGACTTATTTTTTAATATATGGCTAAATTCCAAACTTGTTTCTTTTAAACCAGTCAATACATTATACTCGTTTACCTCATCATACATATATTGCTCAATATTAAAAAACTCAGCAATAGAAATAGGTTCTTTCTCCTGTTTCTTCTTTAACGCTTTAAGATTTGAATTATATTTTGCATTAATATAGTGTATTATGTATCCCTTTTCAATAAGACGAGCTTTTAAGTGTAATTCCATAGCAAGTGCAATTTTTACGTTATCTAACAAAAAGTTATTAATGTATTTAACATATAGCGGGGTATCTTCACGATTATCCCTATTATTTAATGTACAATCTTTATATAACTCTTCACAATGCTCTATTAAAATAGAATCTTTTAATATTTTATACGCTTCATAATTTAACTTTATTGCAAACCATATTTGATGCTCAAAATTTATATAATAAATATGATTATTACAAAACGTATCTGAGCCTCGTAAATTTAATTTTTTTGCTTTTTCCATAGTAATCATAAACCATCTCCCCATTTCTAAATATTTCTATATCCACTATACTTACATTAGCATAATAAATAAGGTTTTTCAACGTGGTTTAATGCATATTTAATTAATCCTGTTATTTTCCATCATTCAATTAACTCTTTCCTCGTCTATACCCCAAAGTAGAACTGAAAGCTCATTTATAATAGTCGTTACCCAACGCCTTGGCGTATTCTTTCCCGTTTCCAGTTCCTCTGCTATTTCTCCATAGTCCCTACCTTGTATAAAGTACAGCTCAAACGCCTTATATTCTTTTTCTCTTCCTGATGCCCTGCGTCTGTATTTTTGCATATAGATGCCGTCATTGCTAAATATTGAGTTGTGTTCCCGATATGAAGGATTCTAACTTTGCCCTTGTGTATAATACAAATTAAAGTTCCCATTTTTATATCTCCTTTTCTTGCTATTTTTACAAAATTTGATAAAATTAAAGTACTATTATAGAAATGTCGTGTTATTATGCCAAATGGATTTGATATACTTGCTGAAGGTGTTGGAAAGGCTGTCAAAACAGTTCCTGAAGTTTATGAGGATGGTTTAAAACCTGCTACCAAAGAATCAGGGAAAACCATAGCGCTTATACCTCGGGCTATTAATGCTGCCCTAGTTCCTCTGCGTCAGTGGATTGCAGTAAGAGAATATAATATTGCAGAAACTGAAAAGTTACTATCTGAAAAATTGGAGCATGTTGGTCAAGATAAAATAGTCACTTCAGAGCCATACGTTGCAATTCCTGCAATTCAAGCTATTTCTTATTCCATGAATAGCGAAGAACTAAGAAATCTATACGCCAATCTTCTGACTAAATCTATGATTAATGATAGTAAAAATTCTGTTCACCCCTCATTTGTAGAAATCATAAAACAAATGTCTCCATTAGATGCAACAGTGTTTCAGATGATAATGAAAGCTAAAACACGACCATTAATCACTTTGAACAAACAACTAAAATCTGGAGGAAGTATAATCCTTCAACGCCATTGTTCTTGGGTAAATGAACTGTCAGTACGTCAATTTTCCACCTCTATTGACAGTTTAATTCGGTTGGGTTTAATAGAAATTCCATATGGAGAGTATTACAACATAGACGCCACTTACAATGCTGTAAAGCAAAATCCATTATTTAAAACATTAGAACACGCCAACTCCATTTTGCTTGAAAATGGAGAAAAGCTTGAATACGATAAACAGTATATAAAAATTAATGACCTTTCTAGTTTGTTTTATGAAATCTGTGTAGTAAATCCTTGATAAAAGTAAATGGTTTCTGACTGACAATCAGTAGCCATTTACTTTTTTAATTGGCTAAATCCTAATTCGTACTATATAAGAGTAGGGAAATCATCCCCTAGTCTTATTTTTTTGTTATGATGAGGTTGATTGGCTAACGTAATTTCTAATTGGGACACCACGCCCGTAGGTAAACTTGTTAGCCAACTCTCATTATCATGTATTCGATTCAGCAAGTTGGGACGCAGCTCCCGGGTCACTAACGAACATGAATAGATATTTGAGATGTTGGACCCAATCATAATAAACTACTAAGGAGGAATACCATGATTGCTGTTGGTATTGATGTATCCAAATCAAAAAGTACCGTTGCTATTCTTAATTCTGATGGTGAAATACTCGCCAAACCCTATGATATCCGCCATGTAGAAAGTGATATAGATAACCTCATCACTTACCTACGCTCTCTCCATGATGATGTAAAAATTGTTATGGAAGCCACTGGGCATTATCACCTTCCTGTCCTAAAAAAGCTCCATAATGCAGATTTGTTTATATGTGTCATGAATCCATACCTAATGAAAAAATATGGAGATAATGAAATTCGCCGTGGTAAGACAGATAAAAAAGATGCTATGCGAATGGCCTTCTACGCCCTTGAAAAATCGTATGCTCTCACCAGATATTCTTCGTTAGAGCAAAAATATCTTGATCTGAAATTTTTATTCAGGCAGTACAACCAACGTGTGTCAACAAAGGTAAAGAACCGTATTTATCTCGGAAACCTCCTTGATGAAACTATGCCGGGCATAGAAAACATACTCATGTCAAAAACTATTAATCCAGAAAATAACATGCTCTATAAATTCATTGAAAAATACCACAATTTCGATACCATTAAATCTATGGGGCAAAAGAAGTTTCTCAATAGTTATGCCAAACTGGCTGAAAAAATCGGTTGTCGGAACTATCAAAGAAAAGCCCTACAGATTTATGAGCTTGCCAGTAACAGCATTACTACTCGCGGCTCTGATCCCTACACTATGCTATCTATAGAACAATGCCTAACTCTATTAAAACAATCAGAAATTGCCGCAAAAGCCACTATGGTACAAATGCAGTCTATTGCTCAGACACTACCTGAATACCCCACCGTCAGGGCTATGAACGGTGTTGGAGACAACCTGGCCCCTCGTCTTATTGCCGAGATCGGCGATGTCCGTCGTTTCACCAGCGGTAAAGCATTAAACGCTTTTGCTGGAAATGATGCACCTCCGTTTCAATCCGGCCAATACGAAAGTACGAACCGACATATATCAAAACGCGGTGCTCCTGCTCTTAGAAAAGCCTGTTATGAAGTAATGCAATGCCTCAAAATGCACAAGCCAGACGATCCAGTCTATCTCTTTATGATAAAAAAAGAGGATGAGGGTAAGCCATTAAACGTCGCGAAAATGGCAGCTGTTAATAAATTTTTGAGAATTTATTATGCAAGAGTAATGGAAATATATAAATCCTAAAACCTTTTTTTTTTAATAAAGCATAAGGCTTATTAAATTCGCTCTTTTTTACCCCAACATATATTTTATTTTTCTTCAAAGAATGCTTGATTTTTATTAGCAAGGTTTAATTATTAAAGCAATTTACAATCTCAACAGCCTCCCTTAACCTTTCTTTGCTGGTATACTCGTTGTCGCAGCCTATGCTATCATTGCCAGATGAATGGCATCTGCTATATGGTATGGACTCCCCCCGTCATCATCTAAGTGACACAAGGCAAAAGCAATTAATACATTTATAGATTGTTGATTTTGCAAATTGGATCCTCCTTCAAATCAATATTTAAATACATAATATTATACTTTTTTGCATTTTAATTGACATTTATTTTCTCTTGCCATATACTATATATAGTTTCAATTTAATGTGCAATTCCATATATAGTAGAAAGGTGGTGATCAGATATGCCAAATAAAAAACAAACATCAAAAAGTGTAGCGTCCACAGCCTCAGAAATTTTAAAAGATAAAAGATTTAGCGATAAATCAAAATCTGTTGCTGGCAGCGCACTGGCACAAGCCAAAAGTAATAAAAAGAAATAAAGTGAAAGGAGCATCTATTGGAAACAGCAAAACTATATTTCTCTGATGGAAAATCACTAACCATTAAAGAAGGAGACCTTATTGTCCCAATCAAACTCCCCGCCAACAGTGGGGATAATGGAAAACATATTCAGCCTTTTTATGACATGCCATTTGAAACATGGTATCATACCTCATACGGTTTAGCTCCATCTATCATTGAAGGACTTCTTAACAGCATTTATTTTTGTTTCGCGGGGAAAACTGACATATTATATAACTCAAATTCAATTACTAGAATTGAAAATGACTAAATGTATTGGGGCGATTAAGAAATTGTTGATCGCCCTATTTTTTGCCAAATAAAAGTTCCTTGTTTAAAATTTTCATAAAATACCGCTCACACTTTTTACAGTGAGTCATATAGTATTTTCTCTATTGATCCGCAAGCTTCCCTTGTTTCTCTTAAACCAATTAAAAAGCATTTTATCCCTCCTGCTGCCCTGGCTGTGAATATGTGCCGTCCTGAATAAAATAATTACATTCTTTTCCGCCGTTTGTTTCATCATATGGTATGTAAATTTCTTCATCAATGTCAGGGCAATTGCAAACTATTTCCTCTGGTAGTGTTCCTGTAATGGATCCATATGGAACTGTATCGCCGCCCTCAATAGAATGCCATTTACACTGTTCGCAACATTTTTCTTTGTAACGCCATTCCCCTGCCGCCCAGCCAAACGCGTCCGATACTCTTTGTATGCACTCATCATTAAATTTTACTGTAAACGACAATCCTTTGACCGTATTACCGTTTTCATCTTCATCCACATCTTCCATTGTGACATTGGTTATTTTTGCGTCTTTCCACTCTCGTCTAAAGTCCCCTGTTCGAACCTGAATGTCTCTGTCGATTGTTAATGTTTGCATGTACTCTCCTTTCTCAACTTTCGCAACCAATAGCATATTACTGAATTTTTACATCATGTAAATTAGTATCAAGTTTGTACCACCCGTCTAACAACAAAATGAAAATCGCTCCACCGGTATTTAAACTGTACTTTGTTATAATGTCAGTAATTTCTATAACCTTAACTTTGTTTCCAGTGTCAAACTGTATCTTGTCCTTTATCTTGTAGGGGCCTACTAAGGCAGAGGCATTGCAGGCTCTTGCCGATTATAATGCAGATCCCTACGATATAAGTGTGTCAAAAATCACTTTTTCAGAAGTATATGACAAATGGTGTGAACGAAAATATAAAGAGATTTCAAAATCTAACGTAAACGGCTATAAAGCTGCCTATGGTATTTGCAACATCTTATATGATATGCGCTTTGTAGATATTAAACTTCCTCACCTTCAGCAGGTGGTTGATGATAGCGGGAAAAATTATCCCACTCTTAGAAAACTAAAAGTATTATTTGGGCAACTTTTTGAATATGCCGTCATTAATGAGATTGTTACAAAGGATCGGAATGTTGTTGAATACTTGAAAATAAAAGATGCTGGCAATCCGAATAAATATGATCGCAAACCTTTTAGCAATGATGAAATAGATCTTGTTTGGAATAATGTAGAATATAACGAATATATGCAGGTTGTCCTTATGCTTATATATTCCGGTGTTCGGATCTCTGAATTATTGGATTTGAAAAAATCCGATGTTCACTTACCAGAAAAATGGTTCTATGTACGTGACAGTAAAACCGATGCCGGAATAAGAGCGGTTCCCATCGCCGATAAAACTTACAAGTTCTTTGAATACTGGTATAACAAAAATGAATGTGAGTATTTGTTAAGTACTACTGATGAAAAACATTTTTCTTATCGTAATTATAATGACAGCTATTGGAGTATGATACTCAAAGAATTGAATATAGATCACAAGCCGCACGATACCCGCCATACCTGTATCAGTCTGCTTGCTACTGCTAAAGTTGACCCGACTACCATCAAAAAAATTGTTGGTCACTCTGGCGCACAAAAACTGACCGAACGTGTTTATACACATCTTGATATTAGTGTACTTTTAGATGCCATAAACTTAATTTAGTGTTCTCTGTGTGTTCTCTGTGTGTTCCCTACGACAATTTTTTAAGGGTTTTTGTGGTTGTTTTTCTGCTGCCTATAATATAAGAAAACCCCGAAAACATAAGCGTTTTCGGGGTTTTTGCATTTTTATTATAGATGCAAATATTATCTCTTTGAGAACTGCGGCGCACGACGAGCTGCCTTTAAGCCGTATTTCTTTCTTTCTTTCATTCTTGGATCTCTTGTTAAATATCCTGCTTTTTTAAGAACTGGACGGAATTCAATGTCAGCTTTCAGTAAAGCTCTAGCGATACCGTGTCTTACAGCACCAGCCTGTCCGGTGAAACCACCGCCGTGTACGTTTACTAAAACGTCGAACTTATCTACTGTCTCTGTTGCTGTTAATGGCTGACGAACTACAACCTTTAATGTCTCAAGACCGAAGTACTGATCGATGTCTCTCTTATTGATAGTGATCTTACCTGTACCTGGTACTAAATATACTCTAGCGATAGATTTTTTTCTTCTACCTGTTCCGTAAAATTTTGCATTAGCCATGATAACTTCCTCCTTTCAGCACCTCTGATTAAAATTTGAATTCTAAAACTTCTGGTTTCTGAGCAGCGTTATCATGTTCTGCGCCAGCGTATACGTGAAGTTTTGTTATCATGCTTCTTCCTAAAGGTCCCTTTGGAAGCATTCCCTTAACTGCTAATTCAATAACTCTTTCAGGCTTTTTAGCCATCATTTCTCTTAAAGTTGTTTCTTTCATACCGCCAACATAGTCAGAATGGCTGTAGTAGATCTTCTGATCTAATTTCTTACCGGTAACTTCAATCTTATTTGCGTTTACTACGATTACATAATCACCGCAATCCATATGTGGTGTGTAAATCGGTTTGTTTTTTCCTCTTAATACTTTAGCTACTTCTGAAGCCAAGCGTCCTAATGTATATCCTGTAGCGTCAACTACGTACCATTTTCTTTCAATTGTTGCTGGACTAGCCATAAAAGTCTTCATTGGACAACCTCCTGTAAATTATGGTGTTTTTAAGCATTATGGTGCGAAAAATCGTCACCATTTCTCGAAAAGCTGAAAACAACTTTCCAAAAGTTATATTACAAAATGCTCATTCCGGGGCTTGGCTTGAACATTTTCGTCTAACGTCACAGTTATACATTATATTACATTTCCACCTGTGTGTCAACCTTTTTTCCTGCAAAAGCAGGGGTTTTTTCCTTTAAAATCAAGGCTTTGCAAGCTGACTTCCAGTTACCATCCATCCATTTCCTGATTCGTCAGAATGAAAACTGTAAAATCCGTATGCTCTGCCTGAAATAATCCGGTTCTTTCGTTCCTCATCTTTTACCAATACCGTATGAGCTCCGTTTCTCACCGCCTGATGCACCACTCGGATCAGGAGCCGTTCAAAATCCTCTTCCCTGCATCTGTGGATCACCAGACTGGCTTCCTTATGAGAAGGAATCCGATGCTGATAAAGAGTATAGCTCCACTCCTTATTTTCACCCTTAATTTCTTTCTCAAGTTCTTTTTCATACTCAAGGCTTACCAGAGTAAGACCTTTTGCTGCTGCTTTTGGTCCTGCTGCATTCCGGTCCCTGGCATCTATGATCTCTTCCACATGCTGGGGGGGATAAACTCCCATACCTACCTTCATCAGGGTACCTGCAATGATTCTCACCATGTTATATAAAAATCCATTGCCCTTAATCCGGATTGTTATGAGATCATCAGACTTTAGAACCTGAAGGCTGTAAATAGTACGCACCGTCTCCTCTGCCTGCCCTCTGGCAGTACAGAAGCTTTTAAAATCATGTTCTCCCACCAGATAGGCGGCAGCCTCTCTCATCTTCTCCACATCAAGGGGAAAATAGCAGAAATAGCTGTACAGCCGCATAGTTGGAATTTCGATCTTACGGTTCATGATCTTATAATCATATGTTTTAACGCAGTTCTGCTTCCTGGGGTGGTAGGTTTCCGATACCTCTTCTGAGTGAAGTACCCGTATGTCATCTGGCAGCCGTTGGTTCAAAGCAAAACAGATCTTGTCTGCAGGCATTCGGTTTTCTGTATCAAAAACTGCCACATTTCCCTCCGAATGCACTCCGGAATCTGTTCTGCTGGCACCCGTTACAGTAATTGGCTCCTTTAATAAATCTGTCAGAGTCCGGTTTAAAACTTCCTCAATGGTGATTCCATTGTTCTGAATCTGCCAGCCGCAGTAATTGGTTCCGTCGTAGGCAACGATCATCTTAACCCGTTTCATAAATCCTCCTTGTTCTTAAAAGATCTGCACTCTCAGGATCCGGAGACCTATGATGATGGCAAGGTAAAGGACATACACCAGATAGGTGACCCTGTCCTGATTTCCGTACTTAAGAGGCTTCATCTTCGTCCGGCCTTCTCCACCCCGGTAGCATCTTGCTTCCATCGCCATAGCCAGATCTGTGGCACGGCGGAATGCCGAGATAAAGAGAGGAACCAGAAGGGGAATCATGTTTTTCGCTTTCTGGATCAGATTCCCGGTCTCAAAGTCTGCACCTCTTGCCATCTGTGCTTTCATGATCTTATCTGTCTCTTCAACCAGAATCGGAATGAATCGCAGTGCAATGGACATCATCATGGAGACCTCATGAACCGGGACATGGAAACGGTTTAAGAAATCAAGACTCTTTTCCAGACCGTCCGTCAGCTGGTTGGGTGTAGTGGTCAGCGTCATGATGGAAGATCCTACAACCAAATAGATTAACCGGATTCCCATAAATCCAGCCACGATCAATCCTTCCTTTGTAATCTTTAAAAATCCCAAAGATACAACTGCCGTCCCTGGTGTCAGAAACAGATTGAAGCTGACGCTGATCAGCAGCAGAAATACAATTGCTTTTAAGCCTCTGACCATGAACTTAAGAGGAACATTACTGAGCTTAATGGCCGCTGCAAGAAATACAGTCGCAATCACATAAGCCCAGATATCATTTGCAATAAATAGGGATATGATAAAAACCATGGTCCCAAACAGCTTTGTCCGGGGATCCAGCTTATGAAGAATGGATTCCACCGGATAATACTGCCCTAATGTAATATCTTTCAGCATAATATCTCCCTGTCTATTTTCCCAGAAGCCTTATAATTTCGTCTCTGGCCTCTTCAATTGTTGTAATGCTGGTATCAATGGGAACACCGTGGGATTTCAGGGTTTGAACCACATATGTGATCTCAGGAGCTGCCAGACCCATTGCTTCCAGTTCCTTATAATGCTGAAATACTTCCTTTGGTGTATCATCAAACACTTTTTCTCCATGGTTCATGACCAGAATCCGGTCAACGTACCGTGCCACATCCTCCATACTGTGAGACACCAGAATAATTGTCATATTCCGTTCCTCATGGAGACGCTTGATCTGATCCAGAATCTCATCTCTTCCTTTTGGATCCAATCCCGCTGTCGGCTCATCAAGAATCAGGACATCAGGATTCATGGCCAGAACACCTGCGATTGCAACCCGCCGCTTCTGCCCCCCGGAAAGTTCGAAGGGAGACCGCTTATAGTAGGTTTCGTCAAGTCCTACCATAGTAAGGGCTTCCTTTGCCCGTTTTGCAGCTTCTTCCTTATTAAGGCCCTGATTCTTAGGTCCGAAGCAGACATCGGTAAATACATCGATCTCGAAAAGCTGGTGCTCGGGATACTGAAATACCAGTCCAACATGACTTCTCAGCGCCCGCATATCGTAGCCTTCCTCATAAATATTTCTTCCATTATAATATAGTTTTCCGTCGGTAGCACGGAGCAGCCCGTTCAAATGCTGGATTAAGGTTGATTTTCCGGAACCGGTATGGCCGATCAGGCCAACGAATTCCCCAGCCTCTATCTCCAGGTTCACATCCTTTAATGCATGCTGTTCAAATGCTGTGCCTTTTCCATATACATAATTAATATGCTCTGCTTTAATTGCCATGGCTTCCTCCGTTCTCCAGAATCACTTCTCCGGGGAAACGCTCTGCAAACCGCGGTAAAAGATTCTCCATCAGTTCATCCAGTGTCAATATCCCATCAGGCAGATCAAGACCTTTCTGTTTTAACTCATAAGCAAGCTCTGTGACCTGTGGAACATCCAGACGGTAGGACTTTAGTTTCTCCACCTGTGAGAATATCTCACGTGGTGTTCCGTCCATTACTACCTTGCCCTCATCCATAACAATCACTCTGTCAGCACCTGTTACCTCTTCCATGTAATGGGTGATAAGAAGAACTGTGATTCCCTCTTTCCTGTTCAGTTCGTGAACGGTTTTCACTACCTCTTTGCGTCCGTTAGGATCTAACATGGCTGTAGGCTCATCTAAGACGATACACTGGGGTCTCATTGCCATTACGCCGGCTATAGCAACACGCTGCTTCTGGCCTCCAGAAAGCCTGTTAGGGGACTTTAAGCGGTATGCTGCCATACCTACGCTCTTCAAGCTTTCGTCTACCCGTTTCCAGATCTCCTCTGTAGGAACACCCAGATTTTCCGGACCGAATCCCACATCCTCTTCAACAATATTTCCTATTATCTGATTATCCGGGTTCTGAAAAACCATTCCTGTCCTTTTACGGACTTCCCATAGATTTTCTTCCCTGGAAGTATCTAAATCCTGAATCCATACCGTACCCTCAGTAGGCAGCAATATGGCATTCAGCTGTTTGGCAAAGGTGGATTTCCCCGATCCGTTATGACCAAGGATCGCAATGAACTGACCCTTTTCCAGATCCAGGCTCACACCGTCGATGGCACGTTTAATTTCTTCAATATTTTCTTCTTCATCTTTTCTGATATAATCAAATATCAGCTTCGAAGTTTTTATTATTCCCATAGCAAGCCTTTCTTTAAAAGTGATACACCCGTATGCCACATAATTTTAGTTGAATATTGCATAACAGTCAAGCGTCGGCATGTATCTTTTGCAAAAACCAAGGATTTAAAGCAAAAATTGGCGAAAAAACGTTTCACCTAAGAAAAAAAGATAGATGGTACAGATGCTTCCATCCATACCATCTATCTGCTTTATTGTACCCATAAGCCTGATTCATTAACCTTATAATTTCCATCTACCGTTGTATTGGTTGCCAGGCTTCCGTCACCATTCAGATAATACCATTTTCCGGGAACCGGCTGAATCCATCCGGTCGCCATATCTCCGTCGGTATTAAAGTAGTACCAGATTCCATTAAGCTCCTGCCAGCCGGTCTTCATAGCGGCTTCTGAGTCCATGTAGTACCATTTCTCATCAACTTTCTGCCAGCCGGTTACAGCGTAGCCATCCTGCTTAAAATAATACCATTTTCCACTGATCATTTTCCAGCCGTCAGTCACATAGTTACCATCTTCTGCGCGGTACTTCTTACCGTCCTGGTAATTTGCCCATACGCCCAGCGTCTCGCCCAGTTCCTGTACTACCGAATCATCAGAGGTAGTGATATCTCCCTCTTTTAAATAATCATCCTGAGATGAATCCTTTAAAATAGCCTTTACTGTGTAGTAGTATTTATAACCGCTGTTCATATATGGAAGAAGATCAGCTGATGTGGAAGATGTGGTGAGGCTTTTAATCCAGATTCCGCCCTCCTGATATAACACCACCTGATATCTGGAAGCGAAAGGAACCTTTTTCCAGGATGCCTTGGTCTTAGCCGTATCACTCCAGCCTGCCTTTTCCGGAGCCTCCAGCTTCGCTACAGGAACGTAGGAGAAAGTAACGACAGTCTCTCCGTCCTGACTATTCACAGAAAGAAGATTGGCACCTTTTACAGTACAGTCTGATCTCTCGTAAGAACCAGAGATATGAATGGTACCCTTTACTTTCTTTCCAGGCTCCCATTTATCCTCATCAATGCTCCACTTCGGACTTTCTTCTGAATAATTCACTTTTACAGTTGGCACATTAATTCCATCTGTCCATGAACTCTTACTGCCATTCTCCACGTAAATCCTTAAGCTTCCTGACGCTGATGCCGTTATTCCGGTACCAAGAATCATGATCATGCTTAAAAGCAGAAACCATATTCCTTTCCCTTTTCTCCTATTCATCAATCTCTACTTCCTTTCTTCCCTACTTTCGCCAGATTCCCTCTCCATCTAATGTAAAACCGCTGATGTTCGTGTTGACTGCTTTTGATCCTTCACCTGGATAAAAATAAAACCAGTTGCCGTCAATCTGCTTCCAGCCTTCCTGCATAACGCCCTTGGAATCAGCATAATACCACTTATTGTTATAGGAGATCCAGCCAGTTATTACAGCACCCTCAACTCCACTTGTTGTGGATGGGTTTAAATAATACCATTTATTATCGGATTTGTACCAGCCTGTCAGCATTGCTCCGTCATTATTAAAAAAATAGGTTTTGTCGCCTTTTTGCTGCCAGCCAGTGAGCATGATACCGCTGCCGTCAAAAAGATACCATATGTTATTGATTTTAGACCAGTTATTCTTTAAATAAGTTCCATCTGGGTATCGATAGCTCCAGGTGTTTCCGTTCTTAATCCAGCCTACCGCCCCGGTAGATGCAGTGCCGCTGTCCTGTCCGCTGCCGTCTGATACCTTCTCCTGAGGTACATATACCTCACCGGATTCGGTCCAGTCACTGTTCTTTCCGTATTTATCCTCTGTGCTGCTGTATGGCACTGTACGTACTTTAAAACTGTAGGTGCCTGCTTTGGTCATATAGGGATAAAAATTATAAGAAGTCGCTTTCAGTTTCTCTACCTTCTTAATAATGGAGCTTCCGCGGTATAAATATACATCATAAGCTCCAGAGCCGTTATCTGGTGCACTCCATCTGGCATTGCCAAAACCAGAATCCTTCCAGTCAGCATCTTCCGGAGATTCATAGGTACCTTTCACCGGTTTAAACGTAAATGTTACATATAAAGTATCCGTACCTGAACGGTTTGAGGAAACATAGGTACCGCCTTTAATCGAGATATTACTCGACTGATAGCCTCCTTTAAATGCATACTCATCAGCATTCGTAGCATGCAACGTCACCTTCATCTTCGGTTCAGAACCAATCTTCATTTCCTTGCTGTCGGATGTAATCCAGTCCAAGTCTGACACTTCGTATCTGTTGTTGTTGGTATAAACATAATTACCGCTTTCCGATGTTGTAGAAAAAGATGTCTCAGAAGGCAGAGTGTCTCCAGTGGAAATGTCTTCAAGTCCTACGTTAATCGTTACAGATGTTATGGTTTTTACGGTAGCAGCCATTGACTCAAATGGTATGCTGGCCATCAATACCCCCAGTGCAGAGACGATAGTCACCAGTCTCTTTAAACGCTTCATACTTAATACCTCCCGTTTTTATTTTAGCGGATTATAACAATAGAACCATAATATTCTACAATTTACATTATAGCCCTGAAAGCAATTGTCCGTCAACTTACGATATTCTTTCTTTATTCTTGCGTTTCTTAACTGAGGGGAAATAAAAAAACCGATAAGGAATCGCTTCCTTACCGGGATTTTATTATTAATTATACAAGCTCAA
Source organism: Lacrimispora struthionigena (assembly GCF_048627165.1). NCBI lineage: Bacteria > Bacillati > Bacillota > Clostridia > Lachnospirales > Lachnospiraceae > Lacrimispora > Lacrimispora struthionigena. Next base: position 3,369,073 of record NZ_JBMBWP010000002.1, on the reverse strand, counting down.
GAAGTACTTCCATTGCTGCATCACCTTTACGCTGGCCGATCTTAACGATACGTGTATAACCACCGTTACGGGATACATACTTTGGTGCAACCTCATCAAACAGCTTCTTAGGAAGATCAACAGACTTTGTATTCTTCTTTCTTCCTGCAGCTTCAGACGGAACTTCTGTTACATCGTAAAGGACCTTTAACATCTGTCTTCTTGCATGAAGTCTGGAAGGAAGATCTTTTTTGATCTCTTTCTCTACTTCATCATAAACAGTTACTTTCTTGCCGTTTACAACATCTTTTACTCTCTTGCCGTCTTTATCTTTACGTGCAACTTTAGCTGTTACCTTAACAGTTTCAAAGTTATCTTTCTCTTTTACTGCTAAAGCGATCAGGCCTTCTGCAACTTTGCGGATTTCCTTAGCTCTTGCTTCTGTTGTCACGATCTTGCCATTATAGATTAATGCAGTTACCTGGCTTCTGATTAATGCTTTTCTCTGACTGGAAGTTTTTCCCAGCTTTCTATATCCTGCCATCTCAATATTCCTCCATTTGTGGAACACGGATACATGCTTCTTCGGTCTTACTGTATCAGTGCTTAATCTCCATAAATCAACTGCTTAAGCGAATCAATTATGCATTGGTATCATCGCTTGGATTCAGCTGTAAGCCTAATTCCTTCAACTTTGCCAACACTTCTTCTAAAGACTTGCGGCCTAAGTTACGTACCTTCATCATATCTTCAGAAGTTCTGTTGCACAGTTCTTCTACCGTATTGATTCCGGCTCTCTTAAGACAATTATAAGAACGAACGGAAAGCTCCAGTTCATCTATATTCATCTCAAGAACTTTTTCCTTCTCATTGTCTTCCTTCTCCACCATAACTTCTGCAGTCTTGGCGTTCTCAGATAAATCAATGAATAGGTTCAAATGCTCGCTCAGTACCTTTGCAGCCAGGCTGACTGCTTCATCTGGTGCCAGAGTTCCATTTGTAAATACATCTAAAGTCAGCTTATCGTAATCGGTAACCTGACCTACTCGGGTGTTTTCTACCGTCATATTGACGCGTTCTACTGGTGTATAAATAGAATCAACAGCTATCACACCTATCGGTAAATCTTCACTCTTATTCTTGTCTGCACTCACATAGCCACGGCCTTTTGTGATAGTAAGTTCCATATAGAACTTGCTGTCTGTACCACCGCTAAGTGTAGCGATAACCTGATCCGGGTTCATGATCTCGATATCGGGATCAGCCTGGATATCAGCAGCTGTTACCACACCTTCGCCTTCAAACTCGATGTATGCAACTTTTGCTTCGTTGGTATCGCTGTTGTTTTTAATAGATAAGCTCTTGATGTTCATAATGATCTCAGTCACGTCTTCCTTAACACCAGGAATAGAACTGAACTCATGCAAAACGCCGTCGATTTTTACCTGGCTGACTGCAGCGCCCGGTAAGGAAGAAAGCATGATTCTTCTTAAGGAATTACCTAAAGTCGTGCCATAACCTCTTTCAAGCGGTTCAACTACAAACTTGCCATATTTTTTATCTTCTGAGATTTCAGCAATCTCAATGTTTGGTTTTTCAAAATCGAACACTAATAGCCCCTCCTTTTGGGTATTTTGTATCGAGGGTCTTATACTCAAACCTTGCCCGGAAGCATAACGCCCCCGGGCGAAAGCCAGCTTCTATCAACAGACTTTCAATTATTTGGAGTACAACTCGACGATAAGCATTTCATTCACTGGAACATCAATCTCATCTCTTGTTGGTAACTCTTTAACAGTACCACGTAAATTCTCATGGTCAACATCAAGCCATGCCGGAACCATACGGCCAGCCGTTGTTTCCTGAACACTTTTAAATCTTGCATTGGATTTGCATTTTTCTTTTACTTCGATTACATCGCCAACTTTTACGATGAAAGAAGGAATGTTTACGCATTTACCATTTACAAGAATGCTCTTATGGTCAACCATCTGTCTGGTCTCTCTTCTTGTTCTTCCGAATCCCATACGGAAAACTACATTGTCAAGTCTTCTCTCAAGAAGAATCATAAGGTTTTCACCAACCATACCATTCATTCTTTCAGCCTTGGCATAATAGTTACGGAAAGGTTTCTCAAGCACGCCGTAGATGAATTTAGCTTTCTGCTTTTCTCTCAGCTGAATGCCGTACTCACTCATCTTTCTGTTTGCTCTTTTTAATTCTCTCTTTGATTTTTTATCTATTCCTAAATAGATCGGATCAAGACCAAGGGATCTACATCTTTTAAGAACAGGAACTCTATCAACTGCCACTGTAATTACCTCCTAATTAGACTCTTCTACGTTTTGGTGGACGACATCCGTTATGTGGTACAGGAGTTACGTCCTTGATGCTGGTTACTTCTAAACCGCATGCCTGAAGTGCACGAATAGCTGCTTCACGGCCTGAACCAGGACCTTTAACCATAACGTCTACTGATTTTAAACCATGTACAAGAGCTGCTTTAGTAGCAGTTTCTGCCGCCATCTGAGCTGCATATGGAGTAGATTTCCTTGAACCTCTAAATCCCAGACCACCAGCACTTGCCCATGATAATGCATTACCCTGTGTATCAGTTAATGTCACAATTGTGTTATTAAAAGATGACTGGATATGTGCTTGTCCGCGTTCAACGTTTTTCTTTACGCGCTTTTTTGTCACTTTTTTAGTAGTGGACACTTTTTTAGCCATTTTAAACTAACCTACTTTCTTTATAGTTGCTCCGCCCTGCCCGCAGCCGCGTAACGCAGGGTACGAAATCTGAATCCTGTTATTCCTGTTTTTAAAACATGTAACGTGATTCGCTGTTAAATTTAGTATCTTACTTTTTCTTGTTTGCTACAGTCTTTCTTGGACCCTTACGAGTTCTTGCGTTGGTCTTAGTTTTCTGACCACGAACCGGAAGACTCTTTCTATGACGGATTCCGCGATAGCATCCGATTTCCTGAAGTCTCTTGATGTTCATAGCGATTTCTCTACGTAAATCACCTTCTACAGTCTGAGATTCAGCAATCACTTCTGCAATTTTCTTTACTTCGTCATCGGTTAAGTCCTTAACACGAGTGTCAGGATTAACGCCAGCAGTTGTAAGAATACGGTTTGAACTGGTTCTACCGATACCGTAGATGTAAGTTAAACCGATCTCAACACGTTTTTCTCTTGGTAAATCAACACCTGAAATACGAGCCATGTGTGTAGTACACCTCCATTAATTATTTTAACCTTGTCTCTGCTTATGCTTAGGATTTTCACAGATTACTCTGATACTGCCTTTTCTTTTGATGATTTTGCATTTTTCGCAAATCGGCTTGACTGATGATCTAACCTTCACAGCAATTCTCCTTTCCGTTATGCGCCCTTTCACATGCAAAGGTAAGTTCCCTGCACCTGATTCTTCTATATAAATCCGGCGGCAAAGGAGCGTCCTTCCAAAAGAGCTTTCTGAGTATACCCGCAGTGTGTTTTTATCTTAAAACCAGTGCTGCCCTCATGGGCATAATACACCCAGTATTTCAACAAAGTCGCTATAGCATTATAACACTGTTTCTTTTAAAATGCAAGCGGTTTTTCCTATATATTTATTAACCCTTTGCCCTGGCGTGTCGCGCTCCTGATGTGGAACGCGCCGGACCTGGACGCTTTATTTATCTCGCCAGATGATTCTTCCCTTGCTTAAATCATAAGGGGACATCTCAATGGTTACCTTATCACCTGGTAAAATACGAATGTAGTTCATGCGAAGTTTTCCGCTTATGTGAGCTAATACCTGATGCCCGTTTTCCAGTTCAACCTGGAACATGGCATTGGGGAGCTTCTCCACAACGGTGCCTTCAATTTCAATAACATCTGCTTTTGACATAAAGCTTACCTCCTAACAACCTGATCTTCTCTTTTGAAACATCGGATGAAATGTTTGATCTCTTCATCAGTGACTCTTTTATTATCCCGGATTTTATCTCCCGGGGACTGTTTCTCCCACAAAAGGGGGATTACATGCTTTTTCTTTTTTTTCTTGGGGCAGTCAAGACGTCTTATTTTTCCGTCCACCAGATATATATATTCGCCTTCCTCACGCAATATGAAGAAAAACTCTCCTTTGTCGTGCCCTGCCGTGGATTTTACCAATAAACCGGTGTATTCACTCATCGGTCTATTCCCCGCAGACAGAGGAAACCAGACTTAATATCTCCGGCTCACCTTCTGTGATAAGAACCGTGTTCTCATAGTGAGCGGACAGCTTTCCGTCTTCTGTTACTACGGTCCAGTCATCATCAAGCCAGACTACCTCCAATGTCCCCTCATTAATCATGGGCTCGATGGCAAGTGTCATGCCTGGTCTTAATTTGATTCCCCGTCTTCTTGTGGAAAAATTCGGTATTTCAGGATCCTCGTGTAGATGGGAACCGATTCCGTGGCCGACTAAATCCCGGACAACGCCATATCCGAACTTTTCTGCATATTTCTGGATTGCTGCAGATATTTCACCTAAATGATTGCCAGATTTTGCATATTTAATCCCTTCAAAGAAACATTGTTTCGTCACTTCCATGAGTTGGCCCGCTTCAGGAGTGATCTCTCCGATCCCATAAGTCCTTGCTGCATCAGAATGAAATCCTTTGTAAATAACCCCTGCATCAAGACTTACAATATCTCCTTCTCTCAGCACACGCTTCTTACTTGGAATCCCGTGAACCACCTCATCATTGACTGATACACAGATGGAGGCAGGATAACCATTATAATTTAAGAAAGAAGGTGTACAGCCATAGCTTCTTATGATCTCTTCACCCAGATGGTCAATATCCCAGGTTGTCATTCCCGGCTTCAAGGCCTTCTTTAGTTCTTCATGAGTGATGCAAAGAATTCTTCCAGCCTCTCTCATAAGTTCTATTTCTCTTGCAGATTTAATCGTAACTGACATAAACTATGCTCCTAGGATGACAGTGATATCGGAGAACACTTTATTTAATTCCTGTGTTCCGTCAACATTCACCAGCACGCCGGCTTCTTTATAATAATCAATCAATGGTCTGGTCTGATCATGGTAAACCGCCAAACGTTTTTTTACTGTTTCCGGCTTATCATCATCTCTTAAGACAAGTTCTGAACCACAGACATCACATATTCCCGCAACCTTACTGGGGTTATAAACAATATGATATGTAGCTCCGCAGGATATACAGGCACGTCTTCCTGACATTCTGTTGATAATATTCTCATCGGGAACGTCAACGTTTATCGCAAAGTCTATCTTCTGTCCCATTTCAGTAATGGCTTTCTGAAGGCTTTCTGCCTGGGGAATGGTTCTTGGAAATCCGTCCAGTACGTAACCGTTTTTGCAGTCTTCCTGCTGTATACGGTCCATCAGCATACCGATGGTAAGTTCATCCGGTACAAGAGCTCCCTGATCCATATATTCCTTTGCTTTTCTACCCAGCTGCGTTCCTTCTTTTATGTTGGAACGAAAAATATCTCCGGTAGAAACATGAGGAATCTGATATTTCTCAGCAATTTTTTTAGCCTGGGTACCTTTGCCGGCACCAGGGGCACCTAACATGATGATTTTCATCAACAGTCCCTCCATTAATATAAGGTTTAAATAGCACAAATCCCAAGGAAAAACACGCCACGGCGTGCTTCCCTTGGTTTGCTTTCTAATCGTTTAAAAATCCTTTATAGTAACGCACAAGCATCTGGGACTCAATCGCCTTTAATGTCTCCAGCACAACACTGACGATAATGATCAGGGATGTACCACCGAAGGAAAGACGGCTTACACTGAATAAACCGGAAACCATAATCGGAATGATACAGACGATAGTCAGACCGCATGCTCCTATAAATACGATATAGTTTAAAATTGAATTAAGGTAATCACTGGTTGGCTTACCTGGGCGGATACCCGGGATAAAACCACCGGACTTTTTCATATTATTTGCTACTTCAAGGGGATTGAATGTAATTGAAGTATAGAAATATGCAAACACGATGATAAGTGCGATATAAACCACAAGACCAATTGTATATGCCGGTCTTTCGGGTTTAAACCAGTTGGAAGAACTGAGTGCGGCTAAAATATGTCCGCCGATGCTGTCGTAGTTAATCCTGCTTCCCATAAACTGGGAGATCACTACGGGGAATGACATGATGGAAGAAGCGAAAATAACCGGGATAACACCGGCGGTATTTACCTTCAGCGGAATGTTGGTTGCTTGTCCGCCTACCATCTTGCGTCCCTGCATCTTTTTGGAGTACTGCACAGGAATTCTTCTTTCACCATCCTGGAGGATGATGACGAATACAACGATTGCGACAATCACTGCAATAATAATGATCGCTGCAACAGCAGCTACTGCAACTGACTTACCAGACATAAATCTGGTATAAAGTGTAGATGCATCGGAAGGGAAACTGGAAATGATGTTAAATAAAAGGACAATGGAGATACCATTACCCACACCGTTCTCCGTAATACGCTCACCGATCCACATCAGGAGCGCACTACCTGCCGTCATGGTAACTACTGCAATGATAACGCTTAATGCATTATATTCTCTTAACAGTCCCTGGCCTCCGAATCCCATCGCCATAGCGATAGATTCGATTAAGGCCAGAGCAACTGTAACATAGCGGGTGTATTCTGCAATCTTCTTTCTTCCATCCTCACCGTCCTGTTGCATTTCCTCAAGTTTGGGAATTGCAATGGTAAGGAGCTGCATGATAATGGAAGATGTGATGTAGGGGGTAATGCTCAGCGCAAAGACGGACATATTGGTAAAAGAACTACCTGTCACTGCGTTGAAAAATCCAAACGCATCGTTATTATTCTGAGCAAAAAAATCTTTGAAAAAGCTTGTTTCAACTCCTGGAATCGGCAGCTGTGAGCCAATTCTGGTAACCACCAGCATCAGGAACGTATAGATAAGTTTCTTTCTTACGTCCTTGATCTTGAATGCATTACGGAGTGTTTTTAACATATTAGATCACCTCGCAGGTTCCACCTAAAGCCTCGATTTTGGTTTTTGCGCCTTCGCTGAAAGCACCTACCTTTACTGTAAGCTTTTTGGTTAATTCTCCATTTCCAAGGATCTTAACTCCATCACGCGGATTCTTAACGATACCGCTCTCTAATAAAGTCTCAACAGTCACTACTGTACCGTTGTCGAATGCTTCTAAAGCGCCTACATTAATGCCAATGATTTCTTTTGTATTTCTATTTTTAAAGCCTCTCTTCGGAATACGTCTGTATAAAGGCATCTGACCACCTTCGAAACCTGGTCTGGTAGCTCCGGAACGAGCCTTCTGTCCTTTATGACCTTTACCTGCTGTCTTACCGTTACCTGAACCGTGACCGCGGCCTCTTCTGAAGTTATCGCTGTGTTTGGAACCCAACGCAGGCTGTAAATTTGATAAATCCATCGCTTGCACCTCCTTACTGTTTTCTCTTAAATCTCTTCAACTTTTACTAAATGACGCACGTTAGCGATCATACCTCTGACTGCACCATTGTCCGGCATCTCAACTGTTTTGTGAAGCTTCTTTAAGCCTAATGCTAAAACGGTTGCTTTGTGCTTCGGTATAGCGCCGATCGGGGATTTCACCAATGTGATTTTTAATTTATCTGCCATCTTCTTATCCTCCTTAGCCTAAAATCTCTTCAACAGATTTGCCGCGAAGCCTTGCAACTTCCTCAGGAGTCTTTAACTGAGTTAATCCTTGGATTGTAGCTAATACTACATTCGTCTTATTATTAGAACCTAAGGACTTTGTACGGATGTTCTTAATACCTGCAAGCTCTACAACTGCACGGGCAGGACCTCCCGCGATAACTCCTGTACCTTCGGAAGCTCTCTTAAGAAGTACGGAAGCACTTCCAAAGTTTCCAATCAGATCATGAGGAATACTGTTGTTCTCATCAATCGGAACAGAAACCATATTCTTTACTGCAGCCTCTTTTCCTTTACGGATTGCTTCTGGAACTTCTCCGGCTTTGCCAAGACCAGCACCAACATGGCCGTTGCCATCGCCTACGACTACTAAAGCAGAGAATCTCATGGTACGTCCACCCTTAACGGTTTTAGATACACGTTTGATAGCAACCACCTTGTCGTTTAATTCTAACTGATTTGCATCAATATTTGTATGTTTCACGCTGTGTTCTCCTCTCTACTAGAATTCCAGACCAGCTTCTCTGGCTGCGTCTGCTAATGCCTGAATCTTACCCTGATATATAAATCCGCCTCTGTCAAAGACAACTTCTTTAATACCTTTTTCAATTGCTCTCTTTGCAACTACGGTACCGATATATGCTGCAGCATCAACGTTGTTAGTTTTCTCTAATTCTGCCTTTACTTCTTTTTCTACTGAAGAAGCAGCAACTAAAGTTTTACCAACTGTATCGTCAATAATTTGAGCATACATATGATTATTACTTCTAAACACAGCTAAACGTGGTCTCTCTGCAGTACCTGCAAGACGATTACGTAATCTGTTGTGCTTCTTAACGCGGATTTCGCTTTTTGACTGTTTGCTAACCATCTTTACACTCTCCTTAATTATTTCTTACCAGTCTTACCAACTTTACGTCTGATCACTTCATCAGCATACTTGATTCCCTTGCCCTTATACGGCTCAGGTCTTCTCTTATCTCTGATTTCAGCAGCGTACTGGCCAACTTTTTCTTTATCAATACCTCTAACGAAGATAATGTTCTGACCTTCCATGGTAGCTTCAATACCTTCTGGATCTTCCATTTCTACCGGATGAGAATAGCCAAGGGAAAGAACAAGCTTATTACCCTGCTTCTGAGCTCTGTAACCAACACCGTTGATTTCAAGCTTTTTCTCATATCCTGCAGTAACACCAACGATCATGTTGTTGACTAAGGTTCTTGTAAGACCGTGTAAAGATTTCATCTTCTTTAAATCGTTTGGTCTTGTTACAACGATATGACCATCTTCTTCTTTGATTGTCATCTCTGTAGGTAATACTCTCTCAAGAGTTCCCTTAGGACCTTTTACAGTCACTTTATTATTTTCTGCAATTTCAACAGTTACTCCTGCTGGAATAGCGATAGGCATTCTTCCTATACGTGACATGCCGTCTACCTCCTTAAATTTTCGGAGGGAATCTATGCGTTCCCTCTGTTTTCAGATGCATTGAGCACTTGGCGTCTGTTTTTTAGACGCTTATGTGCGAAAGCACTCCTCGACACTTAGCGAGGTTTTCCACGAGCTTAGTGACGATGGAGTTTCCTCTTTGTTAATTACCAAACAAATGCAAGTACTTCTCCGCCAACATTCATGGAACGTGCTTCCTTATCGGTAATTACGCCCTGGTTTGTGGAAATGATTGCAGTTCCGAGACCGCCCAGTACTCTTGGCATTTCTTCCTTGCTTGCATATACACGTAAGCCAGGTTTGGAAATTCTCTTGATGCCTGTGATGATTTTTTCGTTCTTATCTTTACCGTATTTTAATGTGATCCGGATTGTCTGGAACGCACCGTCTTCTACGATATCATATTTCTTAATGTATCCCTCTTTAACAAGGATATCAGCAATAGCTAATTTCATCTTGGATGAAGGTACATCTACTGTATCATGTTTTGCAGTATTTGCATTACGGATTCTTGTAAGCATATCTGCGATTGGATCGCTCATTGTCATTTTGAAATTGCCTCCTTCCTTATTTTACCAGCTTGCTTTTTTAACGCCTGGGATCTGACCCTTATATGCTAATTCACGGAAGCAGATTCTGCAGATTCCGTATTTTCTTAAATAAGCATGCGGACGACCGCAGATTCTGCAACGATTGTATTCTCTTGTGGAGAATTTAGCAGGTCTCTGCTGTTTGATCTTCATTGAAGTCTTAGCCATGGATTATTTCCTCCTACTATTTTGCAAATGGCATGTTGAATAATGTCAAAAGTTCACGGGCTTCTTCGTCTGTCTTAGCGGTAGTAACAAAAATAATGTCCATACCTCTTACCTTGTCAACTTTATCGTATTCAATTTCCGGGAAAATAAGCTGCTCTTTGATACCAAGTGCATAGTTTCCTCTGCCATCAAATGCGTTAGGATTTACACCTCTAAAGTCACGTACACGTGGAAGTGCAAGGTTGATCAGACGATCAGCGAACTCATACATTCTCTGTCCACGTAAAGTTACTTTACATCCGATTGGCATACCTTCTCTGAGTTTAAAGTTAGCAACTGATTTTTTAGCTTTTGTTAAAACTGCCTTCTGACCGGAGATGATTTCTAAATCTCTTACTGCAGAGTCTAAAATCTTGGCATTTTCCTTTGCTTCACCAATACCCATATTGATGACAATCTTGTCTAACTTCGGTACTTCCATGATGTTCTTATATCCAAATTTCTTGATCATAGCTTCTACGATCTCTGACTGGTACGTATCTCTTAATCTAGCCAATTTTTATTCCTCCTCTCCGACTTAATCAATTACTTTTCCGGTTGCTTTTGCAACACGAACTTTTTTGCCGTCTTTTACTTCAAAGCCGACTCTGGTTGCTTTTCCATCAACAACAAGCATTACATTGGAGATATCAAGTGCAGCTTCTTTCTGTACGATACCGCCCTGTGGGTTTCCAGCACCTGGTTTCACATGCTTTGTGATCATGTTAACGCCTTCTACTACCACTCTGTTATTCTTCGTATCTACATGAAGAACTTTACCCTGTTTGTCTCTATCTTTTCCTGCAATAACCTTTACAAGGTCATCTCTTTTAATTTTATGCACAGTCCGACACCTCCTTATAATACTTCTGGAGCTAAGGAAACAATTTTCATGAACTGCTTCTCTCTTAACTCTCTGGCAACCGGCCCAAAGATACGAGTTCCCTTTGGAGTCTTGTCATCTTTGATAATTACGGCAGCATTCTCATCGAACTTGATATATGAACCGTCTTTACGGCGTGCGCCCTTTACAGAACGTACAACAACGGCTTTCACAACGTCGCCCTTCTTAACAACACCGCCAGGTGTTGCATCTTTTACGCTGGCAACGATAACATCACCAATATTAGCATATCTTCTTGTAGATCCGCCCATAACACGGATACAAAGAAGTTCTTTTGCACCGGTATTGTCGGCAACCCTTAATCTGGTTTCCTGCTGAATCATGCCTGTTACTCCTTCCTGGAAATAAATTATTTCGCTCTTTCGATAATTTCCACAAGTCTCCATCTCTTGTCTTTGGACAGCGGTCTTGTTTCCATAACTTTTACTGTATCGCCCATGTTGCAGTCATTCTTCTCATCATGTGCTTTTAATTTATACGTTCTTTTTACGATCTTGCCGTATAAAGGATGTTCTACATGGTCTTCAATCGCTACAACAATGGTCTTATCCATCTTGTTGCTAACAACCTTACCAGTACGGGTTTTTCTAAGATTTCTTTCCACGTTCTGTATTCTCCTTTCGAGTTTTGGCCTTCCAGGGCCACAATCTATAAGTTAACACACACTCGTGTGTGTCATGCTTTTTTTAATAAGCTGCAACTTAAGCTAATTTAGCCTTCTCAGTTATAACAGTCTGAATTCTGGCAATGTTTTTGCGAACCTCTTTGATACGGCTTGTGTTATCAAGCTGGTTGGTTGCATTCTGGAATCTTAAGTTGAAAAGTTCTTTCTTTGCAGCTACTAATTCTACATTCAGCTCGGCAACTGATTTTCCTTTTAATTCTTCAACATATTTATTCATTTTCACTGTCATTCACCGCCTTCTAAATCTGCTTTAGCAGCAATTTTACATCTGCATGGTAATTTGTGCATAGCAAGACGTAAAGCTTCACGTGCTGTTTCTTCAGGTACTCCAGCGATTTCGAATAATACACGACCTGGTTTTACTACTGCTACCCAGTATTCCAGAGCGCCCTTACCGGAACCCATTCGGGTTTCTGCTGGCTTTGCTGTTACAGGCTTATCCGGGAAAATCTTGATCCAGACTTTACCGCCACGCTTGATATAACGGGTCATGGCAACACGGGCTGCCTCGATCTGATTTGATTTGATCCAACATGGGTCTAAAGCGACTAAACCGAATTCACCACTGCTGATTGTATTGCCTCTTAAAGCTTTACCAGCCATGCTACCACGGAACTGTTTACGACGCTTAACTCTCTTAGGCATTAACATTATTTATCGCTCCCTTCCCTTTTAGCTTTAGTTGGAAGTACTTCGCCGTTATAGATCCATACCTTAACTCCGATCTTACCGAAGGTAGTATCTGCCTCTGCGAAGCCATAGTCAATATCTGCTCTGAGTGTCTGTAACGGAATAGTTCCTTCGCTGTAGAACTCAGTACGAGCCATATCAGCGCCGCCAAGACGTCCTGCAACTGCAGTCTTGATTCCTTTGATACCTGACTTCATGGAACGTCCCATGGTAGACTTCATAGCACGACGGAAGGATACACGATTCTCTAACTGCTGTGCGATGGACTCAGCAACTAACTGAGCGTCTTTGTCTGGTCTTTTGATTTCTTTAATATCAACAAATAATTTTTTATCTGTAAGCTTCTGAACTTCTGCTTTGATTTTTTCAATCTCAGATCCACCCTTACCGATTACTACACCTGGTTTTGCTGTGTGGATAACAACTTTAACGCGGTCAGATGCACGTTCAATTTCAATATTAGAAATGCCGGCGCTGTATAATTTCTTCTTCAGGAATTTTCTGATCGCATAATCTTCTACTAAGTTGTCTGCGAAATCAGCTTCAGCATACCATTTTGAGTCCCAGTCTTTAATAACACCGACTCTTAAGCCGTGTGGATTAACTTTCTGTCCCATTATTTGCCTCCTTATCTTTCATTAAGCACGATGGTGATGTGGCTCATTCTCTTTTCGATTCTGTAAGCGCGGCCCTGTGCTCTTGGTTTTACTCTCTTCATTGTCGGTCCCTTGTTTGCAAAACACTCTTCAACATAAAGTTTTGCCGGGTCCATACCGTTATTGTTCTCAGCATTTGCGATCGCTGATTTTAATAACTTCTCTATTAAAGTAGAAGCATATCTGGGATTGTAAGTTACAATACCAAGTGCTGAAACAGCATCTTTGCCTCTGATGGCATCTAATACAAAGCATGCCTTCTGAACTGAAACCCTAGCATAGGATAACTTTGCTGACGGTCTTGTGTCCTTCTGGGCATTTCTTTCTCTCTTAATCTGGCTTCTATGTCCCTTAGCCATTGGTGAATCCTCCTTTCAACTTTAACGCCCTTTGGGAATCCTTAAATAAGAATACCCGGAGGGTGTCTGCTTCTCTATTACTTACGACCTGATTTCTTCTCGTCTTTTCCATGTCCTCTGTAAGTTCTGGTAGCAACGAATTCACCCAGTTTATGTCCAACCATATCCTCTGTAACATATACCGGAACGTGTTTTCTGCCATCATGAACTGCAATTGTATGTCCAACCATCTGCGGGAAGATTGTAGAACGGCGAGACCAAGTCTTAATTACCTGCTTTTGTCCTGCTGCGTTCATAGCATCTACTTTTTTCAGTAAATGAGCATCTGCAAATGGTCCTTTTTTAAGTGAGCGAGCCATAGGTTCTAACCTCCTTCATTTATTTAACGGTCTTTCCATCTCTTCTTCTAACGATTAATCTGTTAGACTGCTTGTTTTTCTTTCTGGTCTTTAAGCCAAGTGCTGGTTTGCCCCATGGTGTAGATGGACCTGGACGGCCGATACCAGTCTTACCTTCACCACCACCGTGTGGATGGTCATTCGGGTTCATAACGGAACCGCGAACTGTAGGACGGAATCCCATGTGACGTTTTCTACCAGCTTTACCGATATTGATCAGGTTATGATCGCCATTACCTACAACACCGATGGTAGCTCTGCAGTTGATTGGAACCATTCTCATTTCGCCGGAAGGTAAACGAAGAGTTGCATATTTTCCTTCTTTTGCCATTAACTGTGCGCTGTTACCAGCAGAACGAACCAGCTGTCCGCCTTTTCCTGGGTAAAGCTCAATGTTATGAACCTGAGCACCAACCGGGATTTTGCTTAATGGAAGGCAGTTACCTACTCTTGCTTCTGCAGTCTCACCGCTCATAACAGTCATTCCGTCTGTTAAACCAGCTGGAGCAAGGATATAAGCCTTTGTTCCGTCTACATAGCTGATCAGTGCGATATTAGCAGTTCTGTTCGGATCGTATTCAACACCGATTACAGTTGCTGCAATGCCGTCCTTGCTGTTTCTCTTGAAGTCAATGATTCTATATTTTCTTTTAACGCCGCCTCCGCGATGTCTAACAGTAATTTTACCCTGGTTATTACGGCCGGCTGTTTTCTTAATAGTTTTGCTGATTAAGGATTTCTCAGGAGTTGACTTGGTGATTTCGCTGAAATCAGATCCGGTCATTTGTCTTCTGGAAGGGGTATATGGGTTATACTTTTTGATTCCCATTTTGTTTCTCCTTTCTGCTTTTTTGTCCACGCTTTTTGGACATCAAGGTATACCAGCATGGTGTTTCAACGCCACCTGGCGTATCTTGTTTATTGTGATATAATGTTCATCACTAAGGTAACTGAAAATCGTTGACGCCGGGCCCGAATGAGTTCATGCCAAGCGTTCCGATCTTACAGTCCTTCGAAAATCTCGATATCTTTGCTGTCAGCTGTTAACTGAACAATAGCTTTCTTAGTCTTAGATGTCTTACCGAAGGTTGTTCCTCTTCTTTTGGTCTTTCCATCTAAATTCATGGTGTTCACGCTGGCTACCTTGGTGCCTGGGAACATCTTTTCAACAGCTTCCTTGATCATCGTCTTATTCGCATCTGTGTGCACTAAAAATGTGTACTTTTTAGAAGCCATAGCGTTCATGCTCTTCTCAGTTACGATTGGTTTCTGAATCACGTCGTAATATTTAATATCTGCCATTATGCGTACACCTCCTCGATTGCTGCAACAGCAGTCTTGGTAGCAACAACTGTGTTATACTTTAAGATATCGTATACATTGATTGTGTTAACAAAAGCAGTCTTAACAGCAGCGATGTTTCTTGCGCTCATTACTGTGTTAGCGCTGTCATCTCCAACAACTACAAGAGCTTTGGATAACTTTAAGTTGTCTAATACAGCCTGGAACTTCTTTGTCTTGATTTCATCAAACTTTAACTCATCAACAACGATGAACTTATTCTCGTTCACTCTGCTGGTCAGTGCGGATTTCAGAGCAAGTCTTCTTTCCTTCTTGTTCAGTTTGATTGTATAATCTCTTGGTGTTGGTGCGAATACAACTCCGCCGCCTGTCCACTGAGGAGATCTTGTTGAACCCTGTCTGGCATGACCGGTTCCTTTCTGTTTCCACGGTTTTCTACCGCCGCCGGATACTTCAGCGCGTGTTTTTGCCTTCTGTGTTCCCTGGCGCTTATTTGCAAGCTGGCTTACGACTGCCATGTGTACAAGGTGTTCATTTACTTCAACACCAAACACTGCATCGCTTAACTCTAATGTGCCAACTTCTTTACCTTCCATATTGTAAACAGATACGTTTGCCATCTGTGTAATCCTCCTTTCTTATAAAAGCATTAATTAGCTGCTTTTACTGTTTCCTTGATTGTTACGAGAGACTTCTTAGGTCCTGGTACAGCACCCTTAACCAGAATCAGGTTGTTTTCAACATCAACCTTAACGATTTCGAGGTTCTGGATTGTAATCTTCTTATTACCCATCTGGCCAGGCATCTTCTTGCCTTTAAATACCTTACTTGGATCAGAAGCAGCACCATTGGAACCAGCATGACGATGGAACTTGGAACCGTGAGCCATAGGTCCTCTGGACTGTCCGTGTCTCTTGATAGCACCCTGGAAACCTTTACCTTTGGAGATTGCGGTTGCATCAATCTTATCGCCTGCAGCAAAGATATCAGCTTTGATTTCGTCTTTTACAGAATACTCGGAAGCATTCTCTAATCTAAATTCTCTTACAAATCTCTTGTAAGATACTCCAGCCTTATTAAAATGGCCTTTTAATGGTTTGCTGACCAGTTTTTCTCTCTTGTCAACATAGCCAACCTGTACTGCACTGTAACCATCATTCTCAACTGTTTTAACCTGTGTTACTACACAAGGACCAGCCTGAAGAACTGTTACTGGAGTTAATACTCCGTTTTCATTGAAGATCTGTGTCATTCCGACTTTGGTAGCTAAAATACCCTTCTTCATGTTTTTACCTCCTGGTTATTAATTCTACAGCGGATTGCTTTCGCAATCATCCTAGAACAGTCCAATATACGTGGAACACTATGACTCCCGCGGCCGACGTATCCGTAATTGCTTACGTTTCGTTCCCGCCCATGGAGATGTTGATTCCTTAGAGGAAAAGTGTTGCTTCTATATTAAAACCCTTCAGGACATTACCTAAATTGTTTCTTTCGATGAAGATTATTTATTCTTCATCTTGATATCGATATACACCCCTGCCGGCATTTCCAGTCTGGATAATGCATCAACAGTTTTTTGGCTTGGTGTAATGATATCGATGAGTCTCTTATGGGTTCTCTGCTCGAACTGCTCTCTGGAATCTTTGTACTTGTGAACCGCTCTTAAGATAGTTACCACTTCCTTCTTGGTTGGTAACGGCACCGGTCCGCTCACTTTTGATCCTGTCTTTTTTACAGTGTCGATAATCTTGCCCGCAGACTGATCAACTAACTGATGATCATACGCCTTTAATGTGATTCTCATTACTTGACTTGCCATAAAAAAAGTCGCCTCCTTTTCGCACTTAGTAGAAGTACGACAAGCGGTGACTGTACACGTTCCCGTGTGTGTCATCAATGACCCACACTGACCATCCGTTTGAAACAAACAGAATTTTAAATTGTACAGTGACTTGTCGCCAGTTTCCTAACTTGACATTCGCTCCACGGAAAACCTGCTTTTCAGCAGCAACCTCACGCTTCACAGCTATCATGCCACAACTTTAACAGAATACCATATTTTCCATGGTAATGCAAGTACTTTTTTCAAAAAAAACGCAAAATCTTTTTTTCTCAGATTCTGCGCTTTTTTATAGGATTTTTCTACTTCCAGACTGGTTCCGAGGGTTCTTTCCCTTCATTCCCAGAGGGGTTCTCCTCATCTACTTTTAACAGGGTTCCATTGCTTCCTGTCTTATATTTCACACCATCTGCACTTTTTACCGTTGTACTCTTGGACACCTTGCCTGATGTACTCACAACATATGTAGTTCTGGTACTTCCTGTAGGAATGGAGATAGGCTCATATTTATTGCCTTCGTCTGCACACTGAAGTTTTCCCATATAATAGAGATAGCCATCCTTAACGCCGGTATACCCTCTTCCGCTGTCACTGAAGTAATAGGTACTATCGTTTCCGTCACCTTCTGTTACCTTGACTTTTCCCTTTTGCATGCTGCTGGTTTTCTTATCTCCGAAATAAAAGGCCGTATACTCAGAGCTGCTTCCTATTCTGATCTTCTGAAGTCCATATACAGGAACACCCAGTTCATTAAACAGATATGTCTTATCTTTTATCTTCACCAGGTTGGATGTACTTGCCTCTCCTTCTTTCGGACCGGCTTTTGGAATTCCTGTACTGGAAAAATAAAACCATTCCACGCTTTCTTCATATCCGCTTATATCATGTGGCGGCTCTGTGGAAAACCAGCCTTCCTGCAGCTTTCCATTGGTGTTATAATATTTATAATTCTGAATCTCATATTCTGCATTATCAACTCCGACTTTCTTCCAGCCAGTCTGAAGTGCACCCCTGTCATCGAAGCAGTAAGCAGTACCGTCAATCTTATAAGTGCCATAATCTCCTGAGAAATCCTTTGGTACATACTTTTTACCGTTTTCACTAAAATAGTACCAGTTTTTTCCATCATCCGTATCCCCGGGTGTAACACGGCCTTCGTCGTTGCTGTCCGGCGGATAAAGCTTCTGCCAGCCTGTCTTCATAACTCCGTCTGCTCCGGTATAATACATGTCATCAAGGATCCAGCCGGTCTGCATCTCTCCATTGGAATCAAAGTAGTACCACTTATTGTCGATTTTAGACCAGTTGTCCATAATCGCTTTCCCACTGCTGCCAAAATAATACCACTTATAATCACTGCTTCCGGAATCCTTGAACTTCATCCATTTATCCGTTACGAGAATTCCGTTGGAATCCATATAATAAGTGTTCTCAACCCAGGTGTTGACTGCCATCTCACCATTGCTGTTTAAATATCTCCACAAATTATCCGCACCCTTTTTCCAGGTGTTGCTTACTTTGCCGCCGCTTGAATCATAATACACCCAGGTACTTCCCGCCTGTGCCCACCCCTCGGCCGCCCAGGCGTCCAAAGATGAAGCTCCGACTGCCAGCATGGCAGCTGCTGCCAGTACAATGAGACCTTTTCTTTTCATATCTTCACTCCTTACAGGGATTTCCTTTTTTACTATAATTTATTTTAACAATTAATCTCAGATTATTCAACTGTTTTAATCTTTCAATTCTATTACAAAATTATTGCTGTATTTAAATTACCTTAAAAGGGCAGAAACAGGCAGTGGCGGCGTAGATAATAACTAACCACTCCGTCACTGCCTGTTTACCTGATCTATTTAAAATGTTGTCTATCTGCAGCAGTTATTTCTTCTGCAGCAATTATTGCACCTTCTGCAGGACCCGCACCTTCTGCAGCAGCCCGAACAGTTATTGCAGCATCTGTTACATCCGTTACTGCAGATCCAGCCGCAGCCGTTACAGCCCCGCCAGTTACACCAGCAATTGCATCCACAGCAACCGAAAGAAAAACCCATCCGGAAACAGCCCATAAGTCTTACACCTCTTTATTTAACATTATACTATAATATATAGAACCAGCAGACAAGGTGTGAATCACCTTGACGCTAAAAGCTCCATCCAGTATAATCATAGAATCATAAAGATAAAATAATTGTATTTATATAGAAAGAAAGGCGGCATCAAGTATGTGGATTGCAGACGGCTGGAAAGATTATGAAGTGATAGATTGTTCTGAGGGGGAAAAATTAGAACGGTGGGGCAACTACCTTCTGGTTCGTCCTGACCCTCAGGTCATCTGGTCTACCCCGAAGAAAGAAACCGGCTGGACAAAAATGAACGGCCATTATCACCGCAGTGCAAAAGGCGGCGGGGAATGGGAATTCTTTCATCTGCCGGAACAGTGGACCATCAGCTATAAGGAATTAACCTTTCAGTTAAAGCCCTTCAGCTTTAAACATACTGGACTTTTTCCGGAGCAGGCTGCAAACTGGGACTGGTTCGGTGATAAGATAAAGAAGGCTGGACGACCGGTTAAAGTGCTGAATTTATTTGCTTACACAGGCGGAGCAACTCTGGCTGCTGCTCAGGCAGGAGCTCAGGTTACCCATGTTGACGCTTCTAAAGGCATGGTGGGCTGGGCCAAGGAAAATGCCCGCTCATCAGGACTTGAATCAGCCTCCATCCGGTGGATTGTGGATGATTGTGTGAAGTTTGTAGAACGTGAAATCAGAAGAGGCAACCATTACGATGCCATTATTATGGATCCTCCCTCTTATGGCAGAGGACCAAAAGGGGAGATCTGGAAGATCGAAGATTCCATTTATCCCTTCGTAAAGCTTTGTTCCCAGCTCTTATCCGACACCCCGTTATTCTTCCTCATTAACTCCTACACTACAGGACTGGCTCCGTCTGTATTGTCTTATATGATTTCCACGGAGATCACCAGTAAATTCGGCGGAAGTGTTCAGTCTGATGAAGTTGGCCTTCCTGTGAAAAGCTCTGGACTTATTCTTCCATGCGGGGCATCCGGAAGATGGTCTGCTGACCGTGTTTAGGATCGTTTATATCAGCGTCCTCCATTAAGCAGGAACCAGACCTGGGGAAGATATTTTCTTAAAAAGGAACCGACAGCGCAGCTGAAAAGAATACAAAAAACCGGCATAATGATATAAAGACCGAGAGAAATAGCCGGAATAGGCGGGAGCAGCAATGCTCCCGTTTTATTAATTAACCTTACAACGGAAAAATGTGTGGCATACAGAAAGAAATTTTGTTTCATCCAGTTACCGGCTTCTTTCAAATATCTGCCGGGAATCATAAGCCACAGGCTCACAGGCATCAAAAGACGAAAGCATACAGTGGACGCTGCAATTTCCCCTTTCACATTACCGGGAATATCAATGATTACCACCAGGCAGGCAGCAAGAAAGAGAACTGCTCCGGAGGCAATACCCCGACGGCTAAAAGAATTCTCTGCAATCTCTTTCCCATGCAAAGCCGCATATGCCCCAAAAGAATAATAAAACAGGGCATCCAGATTTAAGAAAGGAAGTGCGCCGCCCAGATAAATAGAACCGAGAATTCCTGCCAGTATCAGCCTGCCAACTGTTTTTTTCCTCATGGCAATGTAGATAACCGGAGCCAGAAAAACCAGCAGGATCAACTGGTGCAAGTACCAGAAAACATAATTATAAGAGTAAAAAAGCACTGCCTGAACGGCTTCCGTTCCATTTAAGGGAATTCTCCCTTTACCAATTATGGTAGAGATAAAAGGGATTCTGCTGCCGACGGCATATCCAAGATAATAAAGAGAGTTCCATATAATATAAGGAACTAAAATGCTTCGTATCCTGGAATTCCATTTGACCCGAATCTGCTTCAGTGTAAATCCACGGAAGAATAAATAAGAAGAAATTAAAAAAAATCCGGGAACTGAAATTTGTGCCACTGTTTCTCCCCAGAATCGTTCCAACCAGTCAATCCGGTAGCCTAAACCGGTTTTACCTAAAAATAGAACCGCATTATATGAATGAACCCAAATCACCAGGATACTGAAAAGAAATGTAAACCAGACAATTTTATTACGAAAATATTTTTCTTCCATTGGGTCCTCCTCATAAAGCATATCTATTATTTTATCACATAAAATGAAGTTCTATCAATCCTTGTTTACTATGAAACAGCATAAAAATCAGAAAAAGATCAGCAGGCCCAGCCCATTGATCTTTTTCTCTGTTCTATTAATATGCAGTCTATTCTAATGTGTATTCAGCATCAAATGAAACATCAGGCAGTGCTGCACAATCCGAGGCTGTAACCTCTGTTGGATTCTCTCCGTCTGAATCAATGAGATAGATGGTTCCACTGCTGTACTGATACTTATAATCACTATCGGACTTATATTTCTTATTGGATGTCTGTACCTTTCCTGATTCATTAACCAGGTAATAGGTATCTGTTCCGCTGACATTTATGCAGAACACCTGATAATCACTGTCTTCGTCGGCTTCTACCAGCTTCCCTTTATAATAGAGGTAATCATCCTTAACTCCTGTATATCCACCTCCCTTATAGCTTCCTGAAGTATTGAAGTAATAAGTACCTGTGTCATCATCTCCGTCATAGACACCTGTCTGCTTTCCAGTCTTCATTTTACCGTCACTGTCACTGTTTCCAAAGTAGGAGGAATATTCCGTATCACCAAAATTAAAACCAATCAGTCCTGACTGCATACAGCCATATTGATCAAAGAAATAGGAACTCCCATTAATTCTTACAGTGGCCGATGTAAGGGTATCAGAATTCTGAGCTAAATATTTCGGGACACCGCTTGTATCAAAATAGTACCAGTATCCATCACCTTCTTCAGGAGTATCAGTTCCTTCTGATATATCGCTTTTGTCATCTGAATCAGATGGGTGATCAGTCAGATACTTCCAGCCAGTTGCCATGGCTCCATCACTCTCATCTCCAAAATACTTAAACTTGCTGATACCGGTAGAATCTGCACTGGCAGCACTGGCAACCGCCACCCAGCCGTTTTGCATGATTCCATTCTCATCAAAATAAAATTTTGAGCCATTAATAGTTTTGGAAGTATATCCGTCTGAAGATTTTACCATTTTACCATTTGTCTGAAAGTAGAACCATTCTGAACCATCACCAGAGGCTGTTGTATCACTGACATCTCCTTCCTCAGGCTCATTATCACTTTCATACTCCAGACACAGCCATCCCTGTTTTCTTGCGCCGTCATTTTCATCTCCCAGATAATAGGCCGAATCATCCTCATAGTGCCAGCCTGTTCCCATTCGACCATCATCATCAAAGTAATAATATTCATTGTTAATCTGTTTCCAGCTATCTGTAACTAGCTTACCGGCCGTACCAAGATAATACCAGCCTTCCTCACCAGAAGGTGAGTCATCTTCATCGGAATGGACCCATTGGTTCATTTGCATAACGCCATCTTCATTTACATAATAGGTATCATCAATCCAGGCATTCTTTTCCACTTCTCCGTCGGAATTAAGATAATACCAGTTATCTCCTGACTTTTTCCAGCTGGAAGTCACCTTACTTCCATCCGAGTCTAAGTATACCCAGTTATCATTTTCATTGATCCACCCTGTTTCAGCTGCCATAGTGGTCATTGCTGCACCAAAGGTAAGGAACACTGCCGACAAACCTGCAGCAGCACAGTATTTTTTCTTCATAAGATGCACACTCCTTTTTGTATGTTATACATTTTGTCAGCTCTTAGATGGGGCTGATGTGTACATCTTAAACTTATTACCTTGAAAATACCTTGAAGTTATAATTGAATTTCAAAAGATGCATAGGTTTTTCCGTCACTCAGTACATTAACTTTACCATGATAAAGATCTAATATTGTTTGTGCAATGGATAATCCCAGACCGTATCCTTCGGTTCTTCTGTTATGGGAGTCTTCTTCTCTGTAAAACCGCTGAAAAATCTGCTTTCTGGCTTTTTCAGAAATGCCCTCTCCGGTATTATAGACCTTAATGCAGATTTTCTTTTTAATCTTCCTGACAGTGACTTTCACTTCACCCCTGGCTTCTGAATATTTAAATGCATTATCCACAAAAATATGAAGCATTTGAGTTAATAAATCCCGGCTGCCATTAAATTTAAGTCCGGGTTCCACTTCATACAGAAACTGCTTTCCCTGTTCATAAGCCAGACATTCATATGGGAGCAATACCTCCATAGCCATTTTACTAAAATCAAAAGATTCTCCAGTATAGGTTACAGATGGCTGCTCCATTCTGACCAGTTTCAGCATATCATTGATCAGACGGCTCATCCGCTCAATCTCTTTTTGTACATAGGAAGTCCATTGGTTTTCTCCATACATATCCTCAAGTACGCTTACATTGGCTGATATCACAGATAAAGGGGTTTTCAGTTCATGACTGGCATCTGCCACAAATTGCTTTTGCCTTTGAAATCCCTCTTCAATGGGATTGACAACCAAATTTGATAAAAAGATAACCGTTACCATTAAAATGCCCACTGCCAGTATGCCAATGATCAGACAAATATTTACCAGACGCCTGGTATTCTCAAGCTCGTGAGAACAATCTATAAATGCAAGGATATAGCCATAAGAGGTTTTATGCAGAAGAAACTGATTTTCCTGCACCATCCCATTTACTTTTCCAGCTTTATATATTTCTTCCGTCAGCTGCTGGATTTCATCCCTTGATAAGTTCTTATTCCCATTATCAATAATGGCAGTAATCTGACCATCATCATTTAACTTAGCAACAGTGGTTCTTTTTAGATTGGATATACGAGGAACCTTCTTACCAATTACATCTCCCTTTTTCAGAGAAGGCTCCTGTTCCTGGTTTTCTATCACCTGTTGCAGCGTAAATACGGCATCCTTTCTCATGCTTACTGTCATGGAAATATTGATTGCAAAAAGCATAAAGCAAAATATTACGCCTACGCTGGACATAGAGATAAGAATAAATTGATATCTCAGCCTTTTAATCATATCGCCTGTTCCTCCAGCCTGTATCCCCTGCCACGAATGGTCTTTATTGATGTGTCACATTCCAGATATGTCATTTTTTTTCTGAGAAAGGATATGTATACTTCTACCTGATTGTACTCTGCCTCATTTGCGTATCCCCAGACTTTCTCTGCAAACAATTCCTTTGTTATTATCTGACGGCTGTTTGTGAAAAGAATTTCCATTGTGTGATATTCCTTTACTCCCAGTTTTACACGCCGCTCCCCGCAGCAAAGTTCGCTGGTATTCCGGTCTAGTTCTAAATCTCCATATCGCAATATATCTCCGGTAAATTGTCCCGTTCTTCTTCCCAAAGCTCGGATTCTGGCCATAAGCTCTCCCATGGCAAAGGGTTTGGCAAGATAGTCATCTGCGCCAGTATCAAGCCCCGCAATCCGATCCTCTACTTCGGACTTTGCAGTAAGAAGCAGTACGGAGGATTGTATCCCGCTTTTTCTCAGCTGGCGAAGAACAGAGAGACCATCTTTCCCAGGAAGCATAATATCAAGCAGTATAACATCGTAAATACCAGTTTCTCCAAAATGGATCGCTTCTTCTCCATCATAGGCTGCATCAACCTCATACCGGTTCCGCCTTAATATTTCTGCAACAGCTGCAGACAGCGAGGTTTCATCCTCTACCAGAAGTATCCTCATGCTTTTCTCCTTTTCATTTTACTATTTACTTATATTAAATCCAAATTCAATGACTTTTTATTGAATTTTCTATGTTAATTGTGTGAAATGGGTATGAAAAAAGGGCCGAAAGTACCGGCCCATTTCAGTAATGCTATTCATTTAAAGAAAAAAGGGAGTTTGTTTCCATCAGTGATAGACTAACACCTGATCCTTGAAAAAACCTTGAACTGTACCTGTCAGCACATTTTATCCAACACTGATGCGGAAACTCTTTCATTCACCTGATTGCAGGTATCAAAATATCTTCTGTAATATTCTGTATACATCAAATCAATTAGAAAAAGCTGACTGATCTCTGAGGATGTGGACCCTCCCTGTAGCGGTCCTTCATTGGCCCCGCAAAGCAGGGTTACATCTGAAAAAGAGGTAAGGGGCGACTTTACAAACCGGGTAATGCAAATTGTTGTCGCTCCAGCTTTTTTAGCAAGTTCTGCCACATGAATGGTATCTTTCGTAGCGCCTGAATACGAAAATATAACGGCAGCCTCACCCTCCCCCATCATGGAAGCCACCATGGCCTGCATATGGGAATCTGACACACAGGACACCTTGGGTTCAATTCTAAGAAATTTATTTGCTGCCTTCATGGCAGAAAGCATGCTTGCTCCAACACCAAAAAAGCAGATTCTCTTAGCTTCATGAAGATACCGGATAACCTGATCAAAGTTCTCCTCATTTAAGAGAGAATAGGTCTCTTCCAGCGCACTCATATTGGTATTAAGCACTTTTCGTGAAACTTCAGCAAAAGAATCCTTCAGGCTGATGTCTCCTTCTAAACGCCCCTGACCTGTAGTCTCATCGTGGAGACTTAAAGACAGCAACATTTTAAACTCCTGATACCCTTTTAATTCCAGGGTTTTGCAAAAACGAAATACTGTAGTATCCCCTACCTCACACGCTTCTGCCAGATCCGTAATAGATAGAAACAGTACCTCTCTGTAATTTAGCAGAATGTAATCTGCCACCTTCCGCTCGGCTTTCGTGAACTGATTGTACTCTGCCCGGATCCTGGTCAAAAAATCGCCTTTCATCACTCTGACTCTCCCTTTTGTTTATACTCTTTAAATTCCTGGGTGCGGCACCCGGCACCCAGGATAAACTCCCTCGTTATCTCTCTTGGTCTTGTAATCGCACTTCCCACTACTGCTGCCCACGCTCCTGCCTTAAAGGCAGACGCAAGCTGATCGGGGGTTTTAATCCCCCCCTCTGCAATCACAGGCTTCCCGCAATCCCTGGAAAGCTGTTCAATCAGCTCCACATCCGGTAGCTGTTTGTTCCGTGTATAATCCGTATATCCACTGAGAGTAGTGCCAATAAAGTCCATTCCCAGACGTGCAGCAGCCATTCCTTCTGCGTAATTTGAACAGTCTGCCATGAGAAGCTGATCTGGAAATTCATCCCTGATTTTATATAAAAAATCCTCTAAGTTTTTCTCAGATGGATGGGGTCTTATTGTACAGTCCAGAGCGATAATTTCCACTCCCTCCAAAACCAGGGCTTCCACTTCCAGCCTGGTAGGAGTTATGACTGTTTCATACCCCTCATACTTCTGTTTAATAATGCCTATCACAGGCAGATCAACTGTTTTTTTTATTTCCCGGATATCGGATATGGAGTTTGCCCGTATTCCGACTGCACCGCCTTCTTTTGCCGCATATGCCATGCGGGACATAATATAAGAGCTGTAAAGAGGTTCGTCCTTAAGAGCCTGGCAGGATACAATGAGCCCTCCCGCCAAACGGTTGTAAACAACTGCCTTATCCATATCTGTTTATCCCCTTTCTGTGCAAAGTAATCATATCACAAATGAAAAAGATCAAGCAATTAAATTTTTGTTTTTCAGGCTAATTTCAGTCAGTGAACACAAGTAGATGATATACTTTTACTGTAATTTATACAAAGGAGGAAATGGGAATGGAAATATCAGGACTATCAGGTTCTTCTTCCTACGACCAGCTGCAAGAGCTTCAGCTGCAGAAGGAAAAAGAAAAGAAAGCGGCAGAACAGGCAGCGGCAGAAAGCGCACAGATCACAGCTTCCCAAACGGTAACAGATGCTGCTGCTGCAAAAACGGTTTCAGGCACCTCACAACGCGTGGACACAATTGAAATCAGCCAGGAGGGAAGGGCATATCAGCAAAAAATGCAGGGACCACCTCCACCAAAGGATTCCAATGTGACAGAAGCCGCTTCAACAGAAGCTTCAAGCTCCTCTACTGTTTTAACCGGTCTGACAGAAGAGGAAATTAGTAAGCTTGTTGATAAGGGAACCATTACACAGGCGGAGGCCAATGCTGAGCTGGCAAGAAGAACGGCATTGAAGGAAGCTCAGGACAACCAGGAAACCAGTAATTCAGCTACGGAATATACCCAAATAGACGAAGAAGAATGATTTTGATTGCAGCCCGGCATGACGCCGGGCTGTTTCATAATAAAAATTAATATTATTTTCACATAATTTTCCAGCAATCAGCGTAGGGTTTATGATATAATAAGGAAATCGTTAAGACAGTTTATTTTATAAGGAGTAAGAAATTATGAAAAAGATAATCCGCGCTGCTTGTCTGTCCCTGGCAATCCTGTTTGCTGGGTATTCACTCTGGATGAATCCCCTGGACGGCACTTCAGGCGCATCAGTAGAACCTCTGCATATATCATCAAAAGATCAGGGACAAGACTTACATGTCATGGCACTTGGTCCAGGGCTTAACAACCTCTCGCCCTCTGATGAATTTTCCACTTATCAGTGGGGTTTAAAAAATGACGGAGAATTTCGCCTCATCGAGCTGGTACAGAAATTTAAGTACGTAGACAACCTGTACAGCGAAGTCAACAACGGTGGAAACTTATCTATCCCAAAACCAGGGCCTGGAAATTATCAATCCAAAGTGACTCATGCTGTTTCAGGAATTGACATTAACATTCAGCCAGCATGGTCACTGTATGATCAGGCGCAAAACAAACGATCTGTAATTGTGGCAATCATTGATACGGGTATAGATATCAATCATCAGGAACTGCGTAACGCAATCTGGGCCAACCCGGGAGAGATTGATGGGGACGGCATTGATAACGATGGCAATGGTTATGTGGATGATATTCACGGCTGGAACTTCTATTCTAACAATAATAAAGTCTTTTCTGGCAGTGAAGACAGTCACGGTACCCATGCTGCCGGAACCATCAGTGCTTCCAGAGGGTCCTATGGAATCGCCGGCATTACCGATAATAATTATGTCAAAATCATGCCATTAAAAGCGCTGGGAGGAAAAGAAGGGGTTGGTTCCCCTGATGCTGTCATTAAAGCAATTAAATACGCTGAGGAAAAAGGAGCTTCCATCTGTAATCTGAGTATGGGTACAACGGGATACAGCGAAGAACTTGCCCAGACAATGAAGAACTCTCATATGCTTTTTGTAGTCTCCTGTGGAAACGGAGGGGTATCAGGCCTTGGTTATAATACAGATGTCTACCCTGTTTATCCCGCTTCTCTTCCATATGATAATATTATATCTGTGGCTAACATCTTATTTGACGGTACGCTGAGCAAAGATTCCAATTACGGAGCTGCAAGTGTGGATATCGCAGCCCCAGGCACCTATATCTTAAGCACCATTCCAGATAACTCATATGGATATATGAGCGGTACTTCAATGGCAGCACCTATGGTGACCGGCGTTGCAGCCATGCTCTATTCTTATCGGACAGACATAAGCCTGGCAGATGTGAAAACTATTATTCTAAACTCCAGCAGAAAACTGGATACTCTTTCAGGCAAGGTTGTAAGTGGAGGACTTTTAGATGCTTACAACGCTCTGAACTGGCACTGATAAAAAAACTGCGCAGCTTTTGACTGCGCAGTTTTTTTCCCCCATAATAGCACCACTATTTGATAAGCGGTTCTTCAAGATTATTATATTTTGAGCTAAGAATAATAATATCAATACGTCTGTTCATTGTCCTTCCCTGGGGTGTTGAATTATCAGCCACTGGTTTAAATTCGCCGTACCCTACTGCAATCAACTTATTGGGAGGATAATTGCATTTACCGATAAAGAGCTTAACCACATTAACAGCTCTTGCCGTAGAAAGCTCCCAGTTAGATGGATAAGAACTTCGGCTGATCGGCACATTATCAGTATGACCTTCTATACGTATAAAATTATCAACCGTGTTTAAAAGACTGGCTACTTCAATTAAAGTATCTTCACTCTGTTTTTTAATATTTGCACTGCCTGAGTCAAAAAGAATGGCATTATTCAGTCTTATGACCAGACCTCTCATATCAATCATGGTTGATACGGACTGATCCATGCCTTCGTCATGCAGCCTGGTATCAATTTCCCCCTTCAGAGTTTCCAGTTTTTTTAGTTCATATTCGCCTAAAAAGCTTTCCAACTCGCTTTCCGTCTCAATATTTAAAGATCCGCCTTTTGGAGACGCATCAGATGGTGTACTGCTTTCAAGAGGGGCAGCCCCTCCAGATCCAGATCCAGAGCCCGAGCCTTTACCATTATAATCTTTGTTCATCATGGAAGAGGAAAATTCCTGAGAAATCTGCTGGGCTTTTTGAGCATCAATTTTACTGACAGCAAAAAGAACGATAAAAACTGCCAACAGCAACGTCATTAAATCTGAATACGGCAAAAGCCATGCCTCTCCAGCTTCCTCTTCCTGATGTGCCTGCTCTCTCTTTTTTGACATATGTAATCACCCTATTCCTTTTTATTCTGCTGTGCTTCAATCTTTTTCTGCTTATATTTAGGAAGACAAGCAAGTAATTTCTCTCTGAGTACGAAGGGAGAATCCCCGTGCTGCATGGATATAATACCTTTTAGGATGATCTCTTTTGCCATAACTTCCTGCTGGCTTTTCACTTTCAGTTTTTTTGCAAATGGATTCCATAAAACATATCCGGTAAAAATACCAAGTATGGTTGCGATAAACGCGGCAGCAATCGCTTCCGCCATTCGTTCCGTATCATTGATTGAGGACATGGCAGCAATCAAACCAAAAACCGCACCCAATACACCCAGGGTAGGGGCATAGGTACCGGCAGACGAAAAGATGCTGGCATTAATTTCATGGCGTTTTTCCATGGCACCAATTTCTGTCTCCAGAATATCCTCAATAACCTCTTCCCCTGTTCCATCAACAAGTAACCGGATTCCTTTTTTTAAAAATGGATCTTCCAGTTCCTCCGCCTTTGCCTCCAGGGATAATAATCCTTCTGAACGTGCTTTCTTTGCCAGTTCATACATCAGTTCTATTATCTCAGCTTCTGACTGGCCTTTTTTCTTTGTAAACAGGATCCTGAAAAGAGATCCGATCACTTTAACATTCTCGCCAGGATATGAATTCAAAATTGTGGCGATTGTTCCAACAATAATAACAAAAAATGCCGCCGGATTTAAAAGTACAGCAAAATCAATGTGTTTAAATATCATCGCGCCGACAACGGCTATAACGCCGACTATAACACCCAGTATGGTAGTAATTTCCATATGTTCTCCTTTGTATAAAAATATTAGATGAGTACCGGATTCAGCAAATCCAATGTATATGACTTTTAATAGTATAATATATTTGCAGTCACTCTTGTGTTTCATAATTGTTAAGATCTTAATACGCCAAAAGGCTGTCATGAATTATCATGACAACCTTTCATTTTATTTCTCTAATGATCTCCATTTGAAATTAGGAACCACGTCGGACCATTTCTGTATTCCAATAATGGATTTAGCAAACTCCGTGGTCTCCAAAGTACTCTTTTTCTTATCAATATCGTGGAACACCTGCCAGATCTTGCGTCGTTTCGTTGCCACAATATCGTCACCCTTATTCATATCACAAGCCCAAAGTCCGAAAGCGAGACCGCTTCTTACTTCCAGCGGAGCGTCAACCTGACGGCTTAAGATGTAAGCATCGATATAAGGGTTACTGTCAACCATGTAATAAGAGTAAGCATATGCCGCAGCCTGCACCTGGGATACATCCTGTCCTGACTGGGTTTTTGCTGTAAATCCCTGTTCCGTCAGAATAATATGTCTTACCTGTCCAGTAGGCGATTTCAGACTGTCCTGAGCCATATAATCAGTAAGAGTGGTTAAATTCTTGAAATTAATTACCGGAGAATTGAAATCATTCTTAATCAATCCGGTTTTATCATCATCCCAGAATTCCGGCTCTGTCATAGGGCACGGATATGGGTGATAAGATAATCCCCAGTCCATCTGTCCCTGTTCATTAGCAACGGAATTAAATGTATCGACGATCTGTCTGCCGCCGTATTTCAGCTTATTATCAATCTCATTGTTCCAGTTATAATCCAGAGAGTAATAAACTCTGTCATTGGCACTGGTGCTTTTAATCGCTGTGTAGAACACACGGAACGCATTCTGGTACGCCTTAACATAGCTGGTTAAATCTCTTGCTCCCACATAGTTCCACTGCTGATTGTTAATTTCATTTCCAATAATCCAGTTGGATATCTTCCCCTGATTAGGATTGGAGCCGTTATAACGTTCTGCCAGAAATGACGCAATCGCTCTTGTCTGTTCAAAGCCTTCTGGTGTTGCAGTATTGAATAAGTAGTAAAATGCATTGGAACTTTTCTTAGTGCCAGGATAAATCAGATCCGGTGTTGCCGGATTCCAGCCATTTAAAATAATTGCAGTTACAGTCATGCCTTTTCCAGACAGAGCACTAATGGTATCGTCATAACCCTTAATAACATTAGCATCAAAATGATACATCTTGCCATCATACTGATAATCAATGCCCTGACCCAGAATCTGATGGAATGAAATATTCGTTGCAACGTGCTTCACTCCAAGTTCAAATGCGTCTCCCAGCATGTTAAGTTCAATGTTTAAGCCCTTTTTGGTAAGAGGATCATTGAATTTGCTTTTATTTGCTGCCACTGCCTCGGGGTTTGTTATGTAATGAGGCTTGCTCACAGGTATGTACTTGTTTCCATCCCAGACTGCCACTACAAATCTGCTGTATAGTCGATCCTGTAATGTGTTGCGGTTCAATGAAAAAGTGAATGCGGCTGAATCTCCCAAAGATGCTTTTGCTGCATAATCAGTTCTTCCTTCCAGGCTGTTTTGATAGGGCTGAAGCTCTACCAGATAAAGCACACCATCCGTTCCCTGAGCTGGTGCATGATTTGAAACCTTGACTGTTACGCTGGTTAAATCAGAATTAACGAGACAAGACTGAATCACAGCCTGATCCTCGGAAAACACTTCATCCGCTAACGAAACAAAAGCAGAGGCACAGCATAAAAATCCAGCTGCCAAAAGTCCGGTAAAGACTCTGCCTAATTTTATTCTTTTCATCTTCGCATTCCCTCCATGCAGTCATTTTCAGATACCCTACCATGATACCTAATTTCCCTCATTTTTACAATAACGTTTTTATTACGTATTTGTAATAAAACCTTAAGGGGGAGGAAATACATATAGTAACTTTCATTACCCCAGGATAAAACAAAAAAGCCGAAACCCTTATAAACAAAGGGCTCGGCTTTTAAATTTAATTATTCAATGATTGTAGCAACTCTACCTGAACCTACAGTACGTCCGCCTTCACGAATAGCGAAACGAAGACCCTGCTCCATAGCGATTGGGTGGATCAGTTCAACAGACATTTCTACGTTATCACCAGGCATACACATCTCTGTGCCAGCTGGTAAATCGCAAACACCAGTAACGTCAGTTGTTCTGAAGTAGAACTGAGGTCTGTAGTTGTTGAAGAAAGGAGTATGACGTCCACCTTCATCTTTTGTCAGAACGTAAACCTGAGCTGTAAATTTCTTATGGCATTTTACAGAACCTGGTTTAACAAGACACTGTCCTCTTTCGATTTCAGTTCTCTGAACACCACGAAGTAATGCACCGATGTTATCACCAGCCTGAGCTTCGTCAAGTAACTTACGGAACATCTCGATACCAGTTACAACAACTTTACGTGTTTCTTCATGGATACCGATGATTTCAACTTCGTCAGATACATGTAATGTACCACGCTCTACTCTACCAGTAGCAACAGTACCACGACCTGTGATTGAGAAAACGTCCTCGATAGGCATTAAGAATGGCTTATCTGTTTCACGAACTGGATCTGGAACCCAGCTGTCAACTGCTGCCATTAATTCAAGAACTTTATCGCCCCAAACGCTTGAAGGATCTTCAAGAGCCTTTAAAGCAGAACCCTGGATGATTGGTGTATCATCGCCTGGGAATTCATACTCGTTTAACAGCTCACGGATTTCCATGTCTACTAACTCAAGTAACTCAGCATCGTCAACCATATCACATTTGTTCATGAATACAACGATGTAAGGAACGCCTACCTGACGAGAAAGCAGGATGTGCTCTCTTGTCTGAGCCATAACACCATCGGTAGCAGCTACAACTAAGATAGCGCCATCCATCTGAGCAGCACCAGTGATCATGTTCTTAACGTAGTCAGCATGTCCTGGGCAGTCAACGTGTGCATAGTGTCTTTTCTCTGTCTCATACTCAACGTGAGAAGTAGAGATAGTGATTCCACGCTCTCTCTCTTCTGGAGCCTTATCGATGTTCTCGAAAGCTACTGCCTGTCCAGTACCTAATCTCTCATGAAGTGTCTTTGTGATAGCAGCTGTTAAAGTTGTTTTACCGTGGTCAACGTGACCGATGGTACCGATGTTACAATGGGTTTTGTTTCTTTCAAACTTAGCTTTAGCCATTTTATAACGTCCTCCTTAATTTATGCTCATTTAGAGCTATCATTTTATGTTAGGCTGTTTTTTATTATATGCTATTTGTGCACTATTTTCAAGCCTATTTGAGGGATTCCGGGCGGACTTCACAGCCCGGAATCCAGTGGAACCTGTTAGGAATTATTTGCCCTTTTTCTCTGTAAGAACTTTTTCCTGGATATTCTTCGGTACCTGCTCATATTTCTCAAAGAACATAGAGAAGTTACCACGACCCTGTGTTCTGGATCGTAAATCTGTAGAATAACCAAACATCTCGGAAAGCGGAACGTATGCTTTGATCATCTTACCGCCGCCGATATCTTCCATACCTTCGATACGGCCACGACGGGAGTTGATATCACCGATAACGTCGCCCATGTAATCTTCCGGCATAGTTACTTCCACTTTCATGATCGGTTCAAGAAGAATGGAACCGCCCTTGTTCATCGCATCCTTAAATGCCATAGAACCGGCAATGTGGAATGCCATTTCACTGGAATCGACTTCATGGTAAGAACCGTCGTATACAGTAGCTTTAACACCTACTACAGGGAATCCGCCAAGAATACCAGCTTTGGTTGCTTCCTCAATACCTTCCCCAACTGCAGGAATGTACTCTTTCGGAATAGAACCGCCGACAACAGCTGATTCGAACTTGAACAGTTCTTCGCCGTTGGCATCCATAGGCTCAAAGCGAACCTTACAGTGACCATACTGACCACGTCCACCAGACTGTTTTGCATACTTGCTGTCAACATCAACTGGCTTTGTAAAGGTTTCTTTGTAAGCAACCTGAGGAGCACCTACGTTTGCTTCTACGTTAAACTCACGAAGCAGACGGTCAACGATGATCTCAAGGTGAAGCTCACCCATACCGGAGATGATAACCTGACCAGTTTCCTGGTTGGTCTTCGCACGGAATGTAGGATCTTCTTCAGCAAGCTTTGCCAAAGCTTCGCCCATCTTGCCCTGACCAGCTTTGGTCTTTGGCTCGATAGCGATATCGATAACTGGCTCTGGGAATTCCATGGATTCAAGAATTACCGGATGCTGTTCATCACAGATGGTATCACCAGTTGTGGTAAATTTAAAACCAACAGCTGCTGCGATATCACCAGAATATACTTTTTCTAACTCGCTTCTCTTGTTAGCATGCATCTGAAGGATACGTCCAACACGCTCTTTTTTGCCTTTTGTTGCATTCAGTACATAAGAACCGGAATTCATAACACCGGAATATACACGGAAGAACGCAAGCTTTCCAACGAACGGGTCAGTCATGATCTTAAATGCAAGTGCTGAGAACGGTTCTTCATCAGAAGAATGACGTTCAATTTCATTGCCATCCATATCAACACCCTTAATAGAAGGAATGTCTGTAGGAGCTGGCATAAATTCAAGAATTGCATCAAGGAGTCTCTGAACGCCTTTGTTTCTGTATGCGCTTCCGCAGCATACAGGAATGGCTCTACAGTCACAGGTTGCAGCTCTTAAACCTTTCTTTAATTCTTCAGTAGAAGGCTCTTCACCCTCTAAGAACTGCATCATCAGATCATCGTCTAATTCGCAGATCTTCTCTACTAACTCTCCATGGTAAAGCTCAGCATCGTCTTTCATATCCTCAGGGATATCAGTAACGGTGATGTCATCACCCTTGTCATCGTTGTAGATATAAGCTTTCATCTCAAACAGATCGATAATTCCTTTGAATTCATCTTCTGCTCCGATAGGAAGCTGGATGCAGATTGCATTCTTACCAAGACGAGTCTTGATCTGCTCTACTGCACCGAAAAAGTTTGCACCCATGATATCCATCTTGTTGATGAATGCCATACGGGGTACGTTGTAGGTATCAGCCTGACGCCATACGTTCTCGGACTGTGGTTCAACACCGCCCTTAGCGCAGAATACGCCAACTGCACCGTCAAGCACTCGAAGGGAGCGCTCAACCTCAACAGTAAAGTCAACGTGTCCTGGAGTATCAATGATATTGATACGATGCTCTAACGCACCTGGTTTAACCTTGGTGTTCTCATGCATGGTCCAGTGGCATGTTGTAGCTGCTGAAGTAATTGTGATACCTCTTTCCTGTTCCTGCTCCATCCAGTCCATGGTTGCAGTACCTTCATGAGTATCACCGATTTTGTAGTTTACACCAGTATAATAGAGGATACGCTCGGTTAATGTAGTCTTACCTGCATCAATATGGGCCATAATACCAATATTTCTGGTTCTTTCCAATGGATATTCTCTTCCAGCCAAAGCTTTTTCCTCCTATTAGAATCTGTAGTGAGCAAATGCCTTGTTTGCTTCAGCCATCTTGTGCATATCTTCTTTCTTCTTTACAGCTGCACCGGTGTTGTTAGCAGCATCAAGGAGCTCATTTGCCAGTCTCTCTTCCTGAGTCTTCTCTCCTCTTTTACGTGAGTAAAGAGTAATCCATCTCAGGGCCAATGCCTGTCTTCTTTCTGGTTTAACTTCGATCGGTACCTGATAAGTAGCTCCACCGATACGTTTTGCCTTTACCTCAAGTACAGGCATAATGTTGTTCATCGCTTCTTCGAAGACTTCAACGGCTGGTTTGCCGGCTTTTGCTTCGATACGGCCGAATGCACCGTATACGATCTTCTGAGCAACACCTCTTTTACCATCTAACATAATGTTGTTAATTAACTTAGTAACAACCTTGTTATTGTAAAGCGGGTCTGCTAATACGTCTCTTTTTTGAGTATGTCCTTTACGTGGCACGTTACTTCCCTCCTTAATATCGCCGTCTTTTCATACGAATAAACAGCTATTCATTAGATCCTCGGTACTCACAAACATTGAAGTTGCGTTCGCGCTCGGTTTCTATCTATATAATCCTGCAACCTACAGGTTCAATATCTAAAGTCCGGCACTAGAATTTCAAATGTGTGGTATTAATTATTTTTTCTCTTTAGGTCTCTTAGCACCGTATTTGGAACGAGCCTGTCTTCTGTTCGCTACTCCTGCAGTATCCAGTGTACCTCTAACGATATGATATCTGGTACCTGGTAAATCTTTTACTCTACCGCCGCGAATTAAAACAACGCTATGCTCCTGAAGGTTGTGACCCTCACCTGGGATGTAGCTTGTTACTTCGATTCCGTTTGAAAGACGAACTCTGGCGATCTTTCTGAGAGCAGAGTTAGGTTTCTTAGGGGTTGCAGTTTTAACTGCTGTACAAACGCCTCTCTTCTGAGGAGCAGAAATGTCAGTCGCCTTCTTCTGTAAAGAGTTGTAACCCTTCTGCAGAGCTGGTGCTGTGGATTTCTTAACGCCTGTTTGTCTGCCCTTTCTTACTAACTGATTAAATGTTGGCATTCCATTCACCTCCTGTGATATTGTCTGTGGTTGCTGTCATCTTCAGCTTAATTTACGCACAAAAACATGACGCGTTTATGCACGCCTAATTATTATATACATATTGTTTTTTTTTGTCAAGGTTTTATTTTTTAGATATAATTGCAAAAAAATGGACTGCTGTAATGATATTTTACGGCAGTCCAATTTTTTTTATTTTGTAATTATTTTAATTCTTTCAGCTTTTCGTTAATCAGACCATCCATTTCTTCGGTATACTGATCAACTGTCAGCTTACCTGCAAGAACTTCCACCAGCTTGTCGCGAAGATCGCCCTGAACTGCTCCGGTCAAAGCCTGATACCCCCACTCTGATCCGGGACGTGATGAGGTTGCAGCCAGTTCCTTTGAGAAGATATTAAAATATTCTTTTCCAAAGGCATAGTTTAGACTCTCATTTCCTTTTACCTGAGATAAGTAGCTGTTCTCTTCACAGTACTTTGCATTGTTCTCAGCCTTAGAGATCCATTCAATGAATTCTGCTGCTTCCTTTTCCACTCCGGTGTTCTGGAATGCAGCCAGATACTTTCCTCCCGGTACGGAAGAACGCATTGCTTCTTTAGGAAGATAGGTTACACCCCAGTCAAAGTCAGTGATCTGATCTTTGTAATTGGCGATCATCCAGCTTCCGGAAAAATGCATTGCTACCTGACCGGTACGGAATAAGTTGTTTGGATTTTCTGATCCAAGCCATACAGAGGATGGAACGATTTCCTCGTCATGAAGATCTTTAAAAAATTGTATGGCATGCTTATTTTCTTCAGTATTAAAATCCGAAGCATTGAGGTCATTATTTAAAAGACCGCCTCCTGCCTGGTAAAGAAGGGTTGTAAACCGCTGCGGGGATTTATCATATACCAGACCGTATTTGCAGCCGCCTTTTTCCATTACGGTTTTCATGGCTGTCTTCCACTCATCCCATGTCCAGATCTCATCCTCAGACTGGGGTACAGCAACACCGGCCTTCTCAAAAGCTGTTTTATTATAAATAAGTCCGTTAGCAGTTACATCCATAGGCGCTGCCAGCACCTTATCATCAAATACAAATTTCAAGCCTTCTCCGAAGCTGTTTACAAATTCATCTTTGTTTGATACGTATTGCCCCAGATCAACCAGCTGGTTCTGAAACGGTCCTAAATTGGTAAGTCTGGCAATCGCCGGAGCTTCCTTACCATTAATCATGTTCTTAATCTTGCTTTCCAGATCTGAGTAAGGAACTTCAATCAGCTCGATTTTGATGTCTGGATGCTCTTTCATATACGCATCTGCCAGCTTCATGAAAGATTCGCCTTCCTTGTTGTCGCTGAACCAGACTACTTCAAGTTTTTTCTCCTTGCTCTCTGCTTTTCCCCCACCAGAACAACCGGTTAAGGTTCCAAGCGCCAATGCCCCCATAAGCAGCCATGATACCATTTTTTTCATAAAATACCTCTCCTTTGTGATTTAGTACATTCATTTTAACATTTGCGGCAATACAAAAACCTCATATTTCAGACATGAAATCATTCTTTTTTGCTCTCTTTTGACTGTGCGTATTTTTTTGGTGTAATTCCTGTCATTTTCTTAAATACTGAAATGAAATGGCTGTCACTATTATAGGAAAGTGCCAGCGCAACATCGGTAACAGAGTGCCCTTCCTTTAACAGAGCCTTTGCTGCAATGATCTTCTGGTTTGCCACATACTGAGTCAGGGAAAAGCCCGTCTCCTTTTTAAAGTAGTGGCTCAAATAATAGCGGTTCATATAAAACCGGCTGGAAATCTCATTTAAATCCAGTCGTTCTTCCACATGAGATGCAATATACTTCTTTAACTGTTCAATTCTCTCCCGGTAAAGAACAGGATCTTTAAATTCCTCTTCCTGTTTTTCTACAAATTCCTGAGCTGGCTTGTTTTTCTCCCTTTCCATAAAAAACTGGTACATTTCATTAATGGATGCAATCAGCTCCAGTATGGAAAGCTTGATCCTCACCGTTGATTCAGCCCTGTCTCTGTTCTGGGAATGAATGCTCTGCTCTATTTTTTCAAACAGTTTTTCTACTTTCTGAAGATTCTCCCCACACAGATGAAGACGATGCAGAAATGGATCAGGCCGGTTCTCAAAAAAGCGGGAGAAGTCGTAATGAAACACCTCTGCCATCTGGCTTAACAGCTCCGGCTCAAACATGAGGACATACCTGTAATAGGTTTTCCCCGCAGCACCGCTGGTGCGGTGATACTCCTTGTTGTTAATAAGAAATAAATCTCCCGATCTTACATGATACGTGCGGTTTCCAACTTCCATCAATGCCCCGTCTGTAAGAAACAGAATAATTTCATACTGGTTGTGAAAGTGAAACCCCTGCATGGCCCAATTTTCAGAGCCTCCATGAAAATAATACAATGAGTCAAATTCTTCAAAAAAAACCCGTTCTTTCATCTCCACAACCAGTCCCTTCTAATGCCAAGCAGTATTCATAGCCTCTTGCAGCACCAGTATTACAAGTGCCTGTCCATAGGTCATCGGACAGCACGGGATTGTCTTATAAAATTCTCCGTTAAGTCCGATCGGCGTTCCATAGGAAACATTTTTAACAGTACCATATTCATCAATATAATTTAAAAGATTTTTCATTCCCAGCTGGATCAGCTCATGAAAATCTTCTTTCTTTAATATTCCAAGGCGCACCCCTTTCATAATTCCATACAGGAATGCAGCGCTGCAGGATATCTCTATATAGGAAGAATCATCATCTATAATGGTATGCCATAAGCCGGTTTTTGGATCTGCATATTGTTTCAGCGCATCTACCTGATTTTTATAAACACTTAAGAAATACCGCTTCAGGCCTTCATCCATATTAATATCTTCTAAAAGCTCCATGATCACTATCGTGTACCAGCAGTTTCCTCTTCCCCATAAAACTTTACCGTAGTTATCGTTTCTTTTAAAGTTAAAACCGTGGTAAAACAGTCCCTCTTCTTTATTTAATAAGTATTTAATATGAGAAAGGATCTGATAATTTGCCTCATCATAATAATCTTTCCGGTCAAGAAGCTTACCAGCTCTTGCCAGAAACAGCACTGCCATAAACAGTGTATCAATGAGAATCTCATCATCATTGGCACTTCCCGTTATCATATGCTGAAAGCAGCCATCTCCTGTGCGGATCAGCTTTTGATCTTTCATGATCCAGTCGGCCCAGTCTTTGATAAACTCCAGATATTCTGGTTTGCCCGTTCTTTCATATAGATAAGTAAGGGTGAGCATGGGAGACGTCGTATTCACATTCCGCTCCAGAATCCCCTCCCTGATCCGGTTATCATACCAGTCAATGATGGAGTCGAGAATCTCCTGCCTACCGCTAAGCTCATAATACTTATAAAGACCAAATATTCCCACTCCCTGGGGCCACTCCCAACAATTAAAATCAATCAGGCTGATGGGGTACACTTCTTTCATGCCATTATTTTTTAAAACCATCATTTTCTCTGATACCAGATTTAACTTCTCTTCTAATGTCCTTAAATCTATCACGTCGTCTTTTTCCTCCATCTGATTGTGCCTTCTACTGTCTGCGGATAATGGTATACAGTTTCCCCGTTGACCTTTAATATGGTTTCTTTCTCAAGAAGATACTCTGTCCCATTTTCATCTGTAACAGAAGTGCTGGTTCCGTCCATGGTGATGGCGAGTTTTTTGAAAGCCG
Organism: Lacrimispora struthionigena; assembly: GCF_048627165.1. Taxonomy (NCBI): domain Bacteria; kingdom Bacillati; phylum Bacillota; class Clostridia; order Lachnospirales; family Lachnospiraceae; genus Lacrimispora; species Lacrimispora struthionigena. The sequence continues at coordinate 3,328,708 of NZ_JBMBWP010000002.1, read as the reverse complement.
AAAAAATATCATCAAGACTTTGGTCTTCTCCTAAGCTTCCTACCCTCACAACCCATACATTGTCTCTTCCCTGGCTGATAAATTCCCGGAACTTATTGGGGCCGTGTTCCTGTATGGTAAGTCCCTGAAGGGCTTTTACTGCAATATAGGCCCCATCCTTTTCCAACACCAGAACGCCATCTTCTCCTTTATAACGGGAAAATGCACTGATTGGAATGTAAGCATGAGTATACCCAATTCTCTCTTCTTCCTCAATATGAAATCTCAAAACTGCTGTATTTTTAAATTGAGCCCCAAGGGGAAGTACCCCGTTACCTGCCCAGAAATTGGGTCTGCCGCTTCCATATGGAAACGCTTCTCCCGGGTGATTGATAAACACCTGAGCCGTCTCATCAATTGTTGCCTGTAAGATATGCTCCTGATATCCTTTCTCAAATGGCTTAAAGCCTACCGCAGTGGACAAAAGCGCACGGTTATTTTTGTAAAGATAAAGATTGACGTGATTTTCAAATCCCTGGGTATTTTCAAAGATCAGTTCTTCTTCTTCGTCTATTACCCCATACTTTTTATACTCCATTGGAGGTTCATAATTCCCAAGAATGAGAGAAATGTATCCAATACAGGCTCTGTTTAAATATCCAGCATTATAAGCCACATAAAGCAGGGAGGTGGTGCCCGCATTGTAATTCCCCTTCATCTCCTTTTCATAACTCCGGCCAAAGCTGGTCATTACGGCCCCCTTATGGGCGTTGACTGTCAGAGAGTAGAATATCATATCCAGTGCCTTTTGCGCTTTTTTATGGAGTGGATTATCCTCCTCCGTCAAATTATAAAGGGTACCGATTCCAAGCACATCGACTGGAATATAGGCGTTGGAATTCCATTCTGTAATAAATTCCCTGAAAAAGTCGTCAAACCATTGATGCAGCAGCTCTTCTCCTCTTGCCTTTACCTCTGCCCCCGTTCTGCCACTGTTGGTAAAAATCCGGTCAGGCAGGTAGGTTCCTGTCAGATACTGACAGCAATGAAAAAGAAGTGCATGATTTTCGCTGAAAAACCACATCACATCGTCCCCAGGTTCATCTATCCAGTATCTGTACTGAACCATGGTTTCTTCCAGAGCCTTCTTTAATGTGTCAGAAATACGGCTTGGGAACATCCGGTAAATGTAAATCATAATGATAAAATGAAAATCAGAACAGTCTTTTCTGCTTCTCACACCTTCCAGCTCTTCCATCAGAATCGCTTCTGCCCGCTGGCAATTCTGATTCATATAAAGCAGGGCTGCGGCTTTATATGTATTGTCAGGAGCAAAACGGATTACAGCATCCATTGCCAGTTTTTTGCGGATGCTGCTGTCTTCATTCCCGCTTAAGAGGAATTCTTCCCGCACCAGCTGATTGCCGATTTTCCTCTTTATAGAGATTCCCTGATAGGTAAGTACAACAGTAAAATAATAATATCCTGGTGAAATGTCATCAGTATGGAACAGCTCCAGCCCTTTTTGTAAAGGTTCCATGGTATATTTTCTGGTTTTTATAAGCTTCCATGATTGTTCCATTTTCTCTATAAATTCACCGGGAGTTATGATGACCTCCAGGTCAAGGTTGGTATCAAACGGATTGCTAAGATTCATTTTTACAGTTTCACTGATATACGCCTCTTTATCAAAGCTCATTCCGTTTAACATCTGCTCCATTTTTGTTAAAACGCCTTCATTTACATCTTCTTTCACTGGAATTAGTATCTTTAAATCAGCTCCTCCCAGACGCTTCATTCGGAAATAGTAATCCGTATCCCGCTCTGCCAGATCATCAAGACACACCACCAGTGAATTTACCCCTTTTGAAAGAGGAATGGAAACCGTTGTTTTTTTTACCAGATTTCTGGTAAATGGTGTGAAGTCACAGATCAGCTGTTCATTTGACCAGACTGTTAACCCGCCGCAGGTCTCCAGCTCAAAATCTATGGTGTTTGCTACATCAGACCAGAGCGTGGTAAAGCCATACATTCTTAAATAAGTAGGACGGTAATAAAAGCCTGATGCATCGATTCCCGGATTGCCAAATGGGAAATATTGTTTTAACTTATTGCTCTCTGACAGCTCTGTAAAATCAGGATAATCGGGAACTTCCCGTCTCCGTTCCTCTAAAAATTCTTTCCTGCATGGATTCTCATGAATGGCAAATCCTTTCTTCAGCCATTCATTTACTCTTCCGCTTAAGGTAGATCTGGTAAATTCCCGGACCTGGGTATGAACCTCGCTTATGAGGAAGCGGTTTACAAATCCTTCCGCAAACAGCGGATATTCCAAGTACTTCATGCTCTCTTTCCTCCCATTTACTCTTTTACTCCTCCGGATGTCATGCCGCCTATGATATGGCTCTGCAGTGTTACGAACACTATGATCACCGGAATCATGGATATAACCGACATGGCCAGAAGGCTGTTCCAGTCAACTGAATATTCACCGGAGTAATTTGCAAGCGCAAGCTGTATGGTGTAACGTTCTTTGCTGTTAATCACCAGCTTGGGCCAAAGGTAATCATTCCATCTCCACATAAAGGAGAAAATACAAAGCACTGAGATAACCGGTTTTGCCAGAGGAAGCATAATCCGCATTAAAATGCTGGTTTCCGACGCTCCGTCAATTCTGGCCGCTTCCATATAGGCATCTGGAATTCCTACGTAATACTGTCTTACCAAAAATACGGCAGTTGGGGATGCTACAGCTGGAATAATCAGCCCCCATAAGCTGTTGTAAAGACCGGTTGCTACGATAACCTTAAAAATGGGAATCATGATGACCTCCAGCGGAATCATCAGCGTTGCCAGTACAATACCAAATAAAATTTTATCTCCTTTAAATCGGTATTTGGCAAAGGCGTAGCCTGACATTACATTTACCACTATGGTAAGGAACGTGGCTGTAACACTGGTAAATACGGTATTGAAGAAATAAATTCCGAAATGCCCTTCTTCCAATGCCTTCTGGTAATTGGAGAAGGAAGGGTTTTTCCCAATCAGGCTTGGCGGCCAGGAAAACAGTTCTCCTGTACTTTTAAAGGAGGAACCAATCACCCAGAGAATGGGGATGAGGAATAAAAAGGTCAGAATCAGCAAAATTGCCCATGTCACTCCGTTTAAGAAATATTTCCTGTCCTTAGTCTGCATCCTGTTCACCTCCTTTATTTATCTTAAACTGTATCACTGTAAACATTGCCAGCAGCACGAACAGGATCATGGTCATCGCACTGGCATAACCCATCTGATTTTTTTCAAATCCCGTTTCCTGAATCGTCTGAACCATAAACTTAGTGGCACCTGCAGGTCCGCCCTGGGTCAGAGCATATACCAGCGGATATGTTTTTATGATAGTCACAGTGGATAAAACCAGAACCAGAAGGCTGGTTGGTTTTAGAAGCGGCAGGGTGATGTAGCGAAACTGATGGTAGAAACCTGCACCATCGATGCGTGCCGCCTCATAATAAGTTTCAGAGATGGCCTTAATTCCTGATATGAACATGACCATGTAATAACCGGACATACTCCATGCAGTCACAAAGATTACCACCCCCATGGAATAATTCTGATCCGTCAGCCATTTAACAGGGGAGTGTCCCATCACAGTGAGAAGATAATTAATGACGCCGAATTCTTCTCCCAGAAGGAATCTCCAGGTCAGTCCTACTATGATACTGGAAATCATGGTAGGCCAGTAGAAAACAGCCCGGAAGAAATCATTTCCTTTTCTGGCTCCTGACAATAACAAGGCCAGACCCATGGCCGATATATAAACAAGTGGAACCGAAACCCCGGTAAAGAAAATGGTACGGAGAAACGAATTCCAGAATCCCCGGTCCGAAAACAGCTTAATATAATTTTGAATCCCCACAAATATCTGAGGATTGATACCATCCCACTTTGTCAGTGATATCCACAACCCATTTACTGCCGGAAAGAACAAAAACAGGCCGAATATAATTAAAGTAGGAGCAAGCAGCAGATAAGGGAATACATTCCGCTCAAACTTCCTCATTGATTTTACCTCCTTTTTTTATGATTATAGCATTAAAAAAAGGAGAAAAATCAAGTTTAATTATGCAAATATTATAGAATATTGTCATTTCCATAAAAAAAACGCCCTGACAGAAAAACCTGTCAGGGCATCTTCATACTTATTCTTCTATTTCACCTTCACTAATGGCTAAAATTTCTTCTGCATCATCAAAATTGTCATCAGATAACAGAATCTCATCATCATCAGTTAAAAGGATCTCATCACTTTCTTCACAAGCAGCATCTGTGCTTAAGTTAATAGTACGGTAACGTTTCATACCTGTACCGGCAGGAATCGGCTTACCAATGATAACATTCTCTTTTAATCCGATTAAATGATCCACTTTACCGTTAATGGCAGCTTCAGTCAGAACCTTAGTGGTCTCCTGGAAGGAAGCAGCTGACAGGAATGAATCGGTAGCCAGAGATGCCTTGGTGATACCAAGCATTACCTGCTTTCCGTCTGCCGGCTCTTTGCCTTCGGCAAGAAGAGCTTCATTTAAATCATTATAGTCAAGAACGTCCATAGAAGTTCCTGGAAGAACATCGCTGTCTCCGCTTTCTTCTATTTTGATCTTCTTAAGCATCTGTCTTACGATCATCTCAACGTGCTTATCATTGATCTCAACACCCTGCAGACGGTATACACGCTGTACTTCCTGGATCATATAATCCTGTACGGCACGAACACCCTTAATCTTTAAGATGTCATGAGGATTTACACTACCTTCTGTCAGCTCATCGCCGGCTTCCAGTACCTGACCATCCTGTACCTTAATTCTGGAACCATAAGGAATCAGATAAGTCTTTGAGTTTCCTGTTTCGTTCTCAGTAATGATAATTTCACGTTTCTTTTTTGTGTCTTTAATGGCAACTACACCTGGGAATTCTGCAATGATTGCAAGACCCTTCGGCTTACGTGCCTCAAAAAGCTCCTCGACACGGGGAAGACCCTGTGTAATATCGCCACCGGCAACACCGCCGGTATGGAACGTACGCATGGTCAGCTGTGTACCAGGCTCCCCGATTGACTGAGCTGCAATAATACCAACTGCCTCACCAACCTGAACCGGCTGTCCCGTTGCCATGTTGGCTCCGTAACATTTCGCGCAGACACCCTGATGGGATTTGCAGGTAAGAACGTTGCGGATCTTGATTGAATCACGCCCCATCTTATTGAGCACTTTCATAACTGCTCCTGCACGCTTCGGTGTACACATATGGTTTGCTTTTACAATTACTTCTCCTGTATCCGGATCTGTAATGGTTTCTGCGATAAATCTTCCTGTGATACGCTCTTCCAGGCTTTCAATGGTTTCCTGTCCGTCAGTGAATGCCTTGATCTCCATAAACGGAATATCTTTGCCTTCACAGCAGTCGATCTCTCTGATAATCATATCCTGGGATACGTCTACCAGACGTCTGGTCAGATAACCAGAGTCGGCTGTTCGAAGCGCTGTATCGGAAAGTCCTTTACGGGCTCCATGAGCAGAGATAAAGTACTCCAATACGTCAAGTCCTTCACGGAAGTTTGACTTAATAGGAAGTTCGATGGTGTGACCGGTTGTATCTGCCATAAGTCCACGCATACCTGCAAGCTGTTTGATCTGTTTATCAGAACCACGGGCTCCGGAATCTGCCATCATGTAGATGTTGTTGTACTTATCAAGTCCTGTCAGCAGGTCATGGGTCAACTGATCATCGGTTGTTTTCCATGTGTCAATTACTTCTTTATAACGCTCTTCCTCTGTGATAAGACCACGGCGGAAGTTCTTTGCAATCTGGTCAACCGTTGCCTGGGCATCTGCGATCAGCTTCGGTTTGCTCTCCGGCACAGTCATGTCGGAAATGGATACTGTCATGGCTGCCTTTGTTGAATACCGGTAACCAATGGCCTTAATGTCATCCAGAGTTTCAGCGGTCTGTACAGCTCCGTGAACGTTAATAACTTTTTCAAGGATCTGCTTACACTGCTTCTTGCCTACATGGAAATCCACTTCCATTAAAAGCTCATTGCCTGGAATGGAACGATCTACGAAACCAAGATCCTGAGGAACAATCTCATTGAATATGAAACGTCCTACTGTGGATTCTACAACTCCGCTTAATACGGTACCATCTGGCATCTTCTTGCTGACTCTTGCCTTGATTCTGGAATGAAGGGTAACTGCCTGGTTTTCATAAGCAAGAATTGCTTCATTAATGCTCTTGAATACCATTCCTTCTCCCTTGGCACCAGGTCTTTCCTGTGTCAGGTAATAGATACCAAGGACCATATCCTGAGATGGTACTGCTACAGGACCACCGTCGGAAGGCTTTAATAAGTTGTTTGGAGAGAGCAGAAGGAAACGGCACTCTGCCTGGGCTTCTACGGAAAGAGGCAGATGAACCGCCATCTGGTCACCATCGAAGTCGGCATTAAATGCGGTACAAACAAGAGGATGAAGCTTAATTGCCTTACCTTCTACCAGAATCGGCTCGAATGCCTGGATTCCCAGTCTGTGAAGGGTAGGCGCACGGTTTAACATAACCGGATGCTCTTTGATTACGTCCTCTAAGACGTCCCATACCTCTGTCTGAAGACGTTCTACCATCTTCTTTGCATTTTTAATGTTGTGTGCTGTACCATTGGAAACAAGCTCTTTCATTACAAAAGGTTTGAATAACTCAATAGCCATCTCTTTTGGAAGACCGCACTGATAGATCTTAAGTTCTGGTCCTACTACGATAACGGAACGTCCGGAGTAGTCAACACGTTTACCTAAAAGGTTCTGACGGAAACGACCCTGTTTACCCTTTAACATATCAGATAAGGACTTTAAGGCACGGTTTCCAGGTCCGGTAACCGGTCTGCCACGTCTGCCGTTGTCGATTAATGCATCAACCGCTTCCTGAAGCATACGTTTTTCATTGCGGACAATGATATCCGGTGCACCCAGCTCTAAAAGACGAGCCAGACGGTTGTTACGGTTAATAATTCTTCTGTATAAATCATTTAAGTCGGAGGTAGCAAAACGGCCGCCGTCCAGCTGTACCATAGGACGGATATCCGGAGGAATGACTGGAACAACTGTCATGATCATCCACTCTGGTAAGTTACCGGAGTTGCGGAATGCTTCCACAACTTCCAGTCTCTTAATTATTCTTGCACGCTTCTGTCCGGTTGCGTCCTTTAAGCCTTTCTTTAAATCCGCAGAATCTTTTTCAAGATCTATGGAATGAAGGAGCTCTAAAATAGCTTCAGCACCCATTCCCACACGGAAGGAACCGTAACCGTACTTATCTACTTCTTCTCTGTACTCTTTTTCTGATAAAACCTGCTTATACTGAAGACCTGTATTTCCTGCATCCAAAACAACATAAGAAGCAAAATACAGCACCTTCTCCAGTGTTCTGGGTGAAATATCAAGGATCAGACCCATACGGCTTGGTATTCCCTTGAAATACCAGATATGGGAAACAGGAGCAGCGAGCTGGATATGACCCATACGCTCTCTTCTGACACTGGCCTTGGTTACTTCAACGCCGCATCGGTCACAGATAACGCCTTTATACCGGATCTTTTTGTATTTTCCGCAATGACATTCCCAGTCCTTGCTCGGTCCGAAAATCCGTTCACAGAACAAACCGTCTTTTTCCGGCTTTAAGGTTCTGTAGTTAATCGTCTCAGGCTTTTTCACCTCGCCGTGGGACCAATCCAGAATTTTCTCCGGAGATGCCAGACCGATCTTTATGGCATCGAATGTCATCGGGTGGTAAGTTTCATTATTTTCAGGCATGAGCGGTTCTCCCTTCTATTATTCTTCGTCTGAATCGTCAAATTCTACGTCATCGAAATCCTCAAAAGAATCGTCGACACCGTCCGCATCCTCTTCTTCATCAACATTTACCAGTTCATCATCCTTGAATTCCTGTTTCTGATAACCAAATTCACCAAAGGATTCCTCATCGCGGTAATGCTTATCGCCTTCAATGATGGATCTTAAATCTGTTTCCTCATAATCGGTGCTCTCAGCAATCTGAACCTCTGTATTATCATCACGCAGCACTCTTACATCGAGAGCCAGTGACTGAAGTTCCTTTAACAATACCTTGAAGGATTCCGGAATTCCAGGCTCAGGAATATTCTCGCCCTTAATGATGGCTTCATAGGTTTTTACACGACCTACCACATCATCGGATTTCACTGTCATGATCTCCTGCAGTGTATAGGACGCACCATAAGCCTCCAGAGCCCAAACCTCCATCTCTCCGAAACGCTGGCCGCCGAACTGAGCTTTACCGCCCAGAGGCTGCTGTGTAACCAGGGAGTATGGTCCGGTAGAACGGGCATGGATCTTATCATCAACCAGATGGTGCAGTTTCAGATAATGCATGTGTCCAATGGTAACCGCACTGTCAAAGTATTCTCCGGTCCGCCCGTCACGAAGGCGAACTTTTCCGTCTCTGCTCAGCGGAACACCTTTCCACAAGCCTCTGTGCTCTAAATGTTCTCCCAGATATTCAATTACATCAGGTCTTAAAGTATCTTTATATTTCTCCTGGAAGTCTTCCCACTCCATATTTACATAGTCGTTGGCTACGTCCAGGGTATCCATAATATCAATCTCGTTTGCTCCGTCAAATACAGGTGTTGATATGTTAAATCCAAGTGCTCTTGCAGCAAGGCTTAAGTGGATCTCAAGTACCTGACCGATATTCATACGGGAAGGCACGCCCAGTGGGTTTAATACAATATCAAGAGGACGGCCGTTTGGAAGGAATGGCATATCTTCTACCGGAAGCACACGGGAAACAACACCCTTGTTACCATGACGTCCAGCCATCTTATCACCAACAGAGATTTTTCTCTTCTGTGCGATGTAAATGCGGACAGTCTGGTTCACACCCGGTGAAAGCTCGTCACCATTTTCTCTGGTAAATACTTTAGCATCAACGATGATACCGTAAGCACCATGAGGTACCTTTAAGGAAGTATCACGTACTTCTCTGGCCTTCTCGCCGAAGATTGCACGTAACAGTCTCTCTTCTGCTGTCAGTTCGGTCTCACCCTTTGGTGTTACCTTACCAACAAGGATATCTCCTGCACGGACTTCCGCACCAATACGGATAATACCTCTTTCATCAAGATCCTTTAATGCATCTTCGCCGACACCAGGAACATCACGGGTAATCTCTTCCGGTCCTAACTTGGTATCACGGGCTTCTGCCTCGTATTCCTCAATATGAACAGAAGTATAGACATCTTCCTGTACCAGTCTCTCACTTAAGAGAACCGCATCCTCGTAGTTATAACCTTCCCAGGTCATGAATCCGATCAGCGGATTCTTACCAAGAGCGATCTCACCCTTTTGTGTAGAAGGACCGTCAGCGATAACGTCTCCCTTTGCCACATGGTTATTCTTAAATACGATTGGCTTCTGGTTATAGCAGTTGGACTGGTTGCTTCTCTTAAACTTGGTTAAACGGTAAACATCTTTTCCGCCATCGGAATCTCGTTTGATAATGATTTCGTTGGAGGCAGAACGTTCTACCACACCGGAGTTTCTTGCAACAACACACACACCGGAGTCAACGGCAGCTTTTGCTTCCATACCGGTTCCTACAACAGGAGCGTCGGTTGTCAATAATGGAACGGCCTGACGCTGCATGTTTGATCCCATGAGCGCACGGTTCGCATCATCGTTTTCCAGGAAGGGGATCATGGCTGTCGCTACGGAGAATACCATCTTCGGAGAAACGTCCATTAAATCAATATTCTTTCTCTGGAACTCGGATGTCTCCTCACGGAAACGTCCGGAAATATTCTTATGGATGAAGTGTCCTTCCTCATCAAGAGGCTCATTCGCCTGAGCAACAACAAAGTTATCTTCTTCATCTGCAGTTAAGTAAACAACCTCATCGGTAACAATCGGATTGTTCACATTGGTTTTATCTACCACGCGGTAAGGCGCCTCCACGAAACCGTACTGATTTACTCTTGCATAGGTAGCAAGGGAGTTAATCAGACCGATGTTAGGACCTTCTGGTGTCTCAATCGGGCACATACGGCCGTAATGAGTATAGTGAACGTCTCGAACCTCGAATCCGGCACGGTCTCTGGAAAGACCTCCAGGTCCCAAAGCAGATAAACGTCTTTTATGGGTAAGCTCAGCAAGCGGGTTATTCTGATCCATGAACTGGGACAGCTGGGAACTGCCGAAGAATTCCTTAACAGCCGCAGTAACCGGCTTGATATTAATCAGAGACTGTGGCGTAATGCCATCCATATCCTGTGTGGTCATACGCTCACGGACAACACGTTCCATTCTGGACAGACCAATCCGGTACTGATTCTGGAGCAGTTCTCCTACCGCACGGATTCTTCTGTTGCCCAGATGATCGATATCATCTGCGTTACCTACTTCTTCTTCCAGATGCATGTTATAGTTGATGGAAGCTAAAATATCTTCCTTTGTAATATGCTTAGGAATCAGCTCATTCACGTGTCTGTGAATTGCCTTCTTTAATGCTTCTTCGTCGTCGCTTCCAACTTCTGACAGGATTTTTTCAAGAGCTGGGTAGAATACTAATTCTGTAATCCCGGCATCCTTTGGATCAAATTTCACATGGGCTGACAAGTCAACCATTAAGTTGGAAAGAACTTTCTGTTTGTGCTCCACACCTTCCAGCCACACGAACGGAACAGCTGCATTCTGAATAGTAATCGCGAGCTGCTTGTCTACAGTCGTTCCAGCCTCTGCTAAGATTTCGCCGGTTGTGGTATCCACCACATTCTCAGCCAGAACATGACCAGTGATGCGGTTTTTAAAGTGAAGCTTTTTATTGAATTTATATCGTCCGACTTTGGCCAGATCGTACCGTCTCGGGTCGAAGAACATACTATTTAACAAACTTTCAGCACTATCAACAGATAAAGGCTCACCTGGGCGGATCTTCTTATATAACTCCAATAAGCCATCCTGGTAATTATCAGAAGTATCTTTACCAAAACTGGCCAGTAATTTTGGTTCCTCACCAAACAGATCAATAATCTCTGCATTGGTACCATAACCAAGAGCACGAATCAGGACGGTTACGGGAACCTTTCTGGTTCTGTCCACACGTACGTAGAAGATGTCGTTGGAGTCAGTTTCATACTCCAGCCATGCACCACGGTTTGGAATTACCGTACATGCATATAATTCCTTACCTACCTTATCGTGTTCGATACCATAATATATACCTGGGGAACGTACCAGCTGGCTTACAATAACACGTTCGGCACCGTTAATCACGAAGGATCCGGTATCTGTCATAAGCGGAAGATCGCCCATGAAGATCTCATGTTCATTAATTTCATCTTTATCTTTATTGCAAAGTCTTACTTTTACCTTTAAAGGAGCTGCGTAAGTTGCATCTCGTTCTTTGCATTCTTCTATTGTGTACTTGATGTCATCCTTACATAATGTAAAATCGACAAACTCAAGACTTAAGTGTCCAGCAAAGTCTGCAATTGGAGAGATGTCTTCAAAGACTTCCTTCAATCCTTCATCAAGGAACCACTGATAGGAATTCTTCTGAATCTCAATCAGGTTTGGCATCTCAAGCACTTCTTTTTGTCTTGAGAAACTCATTCTCAGGCTCTTACCGGCCGGGACCGGACGCATTCTGCTTTTCTCCATTGACGTTTCACCCCTGTTTTCTTTCTATTCATTTCTGTTTTGGGCATAAATGTCCCAATAAGGCACACAAAGCCACAATAGTGCACATTCCATAATATCATAGTGCTGTCAAGGTGTCAAGCATTTTTTGCTTGTATTTCCCAGAAAAATGTGTTATACTATTGCAGATAGGCCCAATTTACAATATGAACTATTGGAGGTATTCCCGGTGAGCACATTTTTAAACGTATTATTAGTGATTCTTTTCATCGTAGTGATAGCTCTGGCAGTCCTTTACTTTCTTGGAAGAAAGCTGGAAAAGCGTCAGGTAGAACAGCAGCAGGCATTGGAAGCTGCGGCACAGACCGTTTCCATGCTTGTGATCGATAAGAAAAAGATGAGGCTAAAGGATGCCGGGCTCCCAAAGATCGTGTATGAACAAACGCCAAAGTACATGCGCCGTACCAAGCTGCCGATCGTAAAAGCAAAGGTCGGACCAAAAGTTATGACATTGATTGCAGACGCAAAGGTTTTCGATGTGCTTCCTGTTAAGACAGAAGCAAAGGTTGTGATTAGCGGTATCTACATAACCGAAATCAAAAGCCTCCGTGGTAAAGCAGTACCTCCGGCGCCGAAGAAGAAATCTTTTTGGGACAGGTTTAAAAAGAACAATCATTAGACCAGGTTACGATTCCTATCACCGGAACGTCTGTGATAGATGCCGATGAGCGATTAAACTCGTTCATCGGCATTTTTATTTGTCTTTGAATAATTAATTTTCAAAATGTCAGATAAATCTATTGACATAGTGGAAATATATGATATAATCAAGCTACAAGGTAGTTAGTAATAACTAACCAATAATCAAAAAATTAAATTTCAATATAAATGAGAACCCGAAAGGAGAACCACTATGTTTGAACAAATTATTTTACCTTATAAATATGAAGCTTTAGAACCCCACATCGATGCACTTACAATGGAAACACACTATTCCAAGCATCACGCAGCCTATACAAAGAATCTAAATGATGCAGCAAAAATAGCCGGAGCGGAGAATATGGATATTGTTTCCCTTCTCTCCTCTCTCGATAAGATTCCGGATGAGGCACTTAGAAAGACAATCAGGAACAATGGAGGCGGTTTTTATAATCATAACCTGTATTTCTCCACAATGAGCCCTGATGGCGGCGGAGAACCAGATGGTCCGCTAAAGGCGGCTCTTGACGATGCTTTTGGAAGCTTCTCACAGTTTAAGGTTCAGTTAAGCGCTCTGGCAGCCGGACAGTTTGGATCTGGCTGGGGTTGGCTCTCAGCTGACAAGGCTGGTAAGCTGCATCTCTCATCAAGTCCCAACCAGGATAATCCGTTGATGGAAGGAGGCGGTAAGGTACCAATTCTTGGAATTGATGTCTGGGAACACGCTTATTATCTTAAGTATAAGAATCTAAGGGCTGATTATATCAAAGCTTTCTTCGATGTGGTAAACTGGAAGGAAGTATCAAATAATTACGAGAAAGCACTAAAAGGTTAAGAACCTGATTTAAGGAGGGAAAACAAATTTGTTTTCCCTCCTTTCTTAGTGGTTCATAAATTAGAATCAATCACAGATCATTTCGCCTTCACCACCGATTTTCTTACGCCCCCATTTGTAGACAACACGATAAAATGTGGGAAGCAAAAGAAGTGTTAAAGCTGTGGAAGCAAGTAATCCACCTACATTTACCAAAGCCAGTCCCTGCATCATTTTACCTGATTTACCATATGCAAAAGCGTTGGGAACCATGGATATCACTGTCGTTAAGGTAGTCATAAAGATTGGTCTCATACGGATCGCGCCTGCTTCCACCAGTGCTTTGTCCAGCGGCATCTCTCCTAACATCTGGTTGACTGTCTCCACATAAAGAATTCCATTATTTACAACCGTACCGACTAACATTAAAAATCCAAGCATGGATACCATGTCAATTGGTGCATCAGCTGCAAATAAAAGGCCAAAGGAACCAATCAGACTAAATGGTATGGAAGTCATTACCATTGCGGAATATTTGGGTGACTCAAACTGGATCGCCATAACAATAAATACCAGGAAAACACCGGTAAACAAAGCTCCTCCCAATGCACCAAGTTCTTCATTCATAATCTTATCCAGATCATTTGTCATAGGTTTCACACCAGCAGGCAGTTTATAGTTTTTAACAAATTTTTTTACATCATCTTTAGCCGTTTTTAAATATTCAGACTGAGGCTGCATGGTGATTGCCACTTTATACTGCTTATTTTTACGTTCAATCTGCTGCGGACTGTCTTTATAATAGATATCAGCCAGATCGCTTAATGGAAGCGTTGTTCCGGAAGCCGTTGTAATCATCATTCCCTGCAGTTCTTCTATCGCATCATATTTATCTTTAGCATACTCAGCTTTTACATCAATATCTTCTCCATCAACACGAATGGTTGATGCCTTAACACCACTTAATGCAGTATAGACATTGGAACCTATGACAGCAGGAGTGAGTCCTTCTGCCTGAGCTTTTACCGGGTCAATCCGCACCTTCACAACAGGAGCTGCATTCTCTACACTGGAATGAACCTGCATGACATCTTCTCTTTTTTGCAGTTCTGTAACTAATTGGGCACTTGCTTTTTTCAGAGTTTCATAATTGGTACTTTGAAGATCAACCTCAATTTGATCTCCCGACATCATGGTGCTGGACATGGTGCTGCTTCCTTCTTTTAATGTTACGGAACAGTCTTTAAAATCGGCCAGCTGACCTCTCCACTTATTAATTACCTGATCAGTCGTTTGTTTTCTGTCATCTTTTAAATAGGCATTTAAATTTATTGTACTGGAAGAATCTATACTAAGTCCTCCGGCGCCATAAGTCACAAGATAATGATCCACATTTTCATCATTTGTAACAAACTCTTCCATACCTGCCAATGACTGATTTAATGCACCAATTGACAATCCCGGCCTCATCTTAATTGACATACTGATAATTCCTTCATCCACAGTTGTCATCAAATCGACTCTCAGTTTTGATGCCATTGCAAAAGCAGCTGCCAGAAGCAATATACTGACAGTAAATACCACTTTTGTCTTTTTTAAAAGATAAGGGATATTCTTTCTATACCAATTCTGCAATGACTTGATGAGTCCGTTTACCGGTGACTTTTCTTTCTCTACCGGATGCCATTGTACAAAGCTTAAAGGAACAATGGTTACAGCAGAAAATAAAGATGCGACCATACAAAATACAATAGTATAACCCAGCTGTATAAATAGCTGCCCTGACATACCGTTTAAAAAAACAAGAGGAAAAAATACAACACAGGTAGTTATGGTGCCACCTGTAATGGATCCAATCATAATCCGGCTTCCCTCTATTGCGGCATCATAGTAATTTCTTGTTTCTTTTGCCCGGAAACAGCCATCCAGAACATTGATGGAGTTATCAACCATCATACCGACTCCAAGTACCAGTGAGGTCAGTGAAATAACGTTTAAGGAAAAGCCCATGGCACTCATGCAGATCAGAGACAGTACCACAGAGATTGGTATTGAAGTTCCTACAATAACAGATGCACGTAAGTCTCCATAAAACAGCCACAAGATGATCATGGAGAGAATAATTGCCATTACCATGGTCTGCACTACATTTGAAATGGATTCCTTAATAACATTGCTGGAATCATTGACAACTGTAATATTAATACCGGGATTATCTGCCAGTATACTGGCTACCTGTTGGGATACCTGCTTTGAAACTTCTATTGCAGTGGAGTCCGACTGCTTCTTTATATCCAGTGAAATAATATTTTCTCCGTTGTATCGCCCTATGGAATCCTCATCTTTCAGGGCATCATATACATCAGCAATATCTGATAGATGGATGGTATCTCCATTGGCCAGCGGTATTGCAATATTTTTCAGGCTGTCAGTATTATTGTAATCATTTCCAACACTGACATTCAGTTTTTGCCTTCCCACATCAATATCTCCAGCTGGGATTGTAAAATCTGCTGCGCCAACAATCTGGGCAACTGCCGGCATGCTTAAATGATATTGTTTCATTTTTTCCGGATCAAGCTGAACACTCACATAACTCTTTTGTCCGCCGGAAACAGATACCTCACTGACAGAACTGAGCTTTTCAAATTCCGGAACAATTTTATTATCCACATATGTATACAGGTTCTGACCAACGTTTCCACTAACTGCAAGTGTTACGGCAGCTCCTGATGTCAGATTCAGTTCCAGTATTCTGGGCTCTTCAATATCATCTGGCATATCATTGCGGATTCCATCAATTGCTTTTTTCAGGTTGATATAGGCTGTATCTAAATTTGTTCCATATTTATATTGTACCAGTACAATGGATACGTTATCTTTTGAGTAAGAATTAATTGTGTCCACGCTGTCAAGAGATGATATGGCATCTTCCTGCTTGGTGGTAATTAAGTCATTGATGTCCTCCGGACTGGCTCCCGCATAGACAGTACCAATAACCAGCATGGGAAGATCCATTTCAGGAGTAAGTTCTACTTTTGTCCCTAGCAGAGACTGAACTCCAAAATATGCGATTGTAATCAGACATAGAATGATGGTCACAGGCCTTCTTACTGCAAATTTTGTTAAATTAACCATTTTATTCACCTGCCTTTGTAACTGCAACGGCAGGTGTCTCTGTCTCTGTTTCCTGTGATGTATTACTCTCTTCCAGCAGAACCTCTGCTCCATCTATCAGTTCATTGCTCCAGCTGGTTATTACAACGCTGTCATATGTAATTCCTGACTTTATCTCCATTTTATCTTTGTCATATATCCCAGCAGATATCTCTGTTTTTTTGGCTATGCCATTTTCATAGCAGTAAACAAAGGGGACACTGGCATCGTAGCTTACTGCATCTACTGGAATTGTCATAACACCTGCTGCCCTGCTCATAACTGCAGTAATCTTGACCCTGGTTCCCGTTGTCAGACCTTTTGAATCTGCAAGAACCGCCTTTACATCGTAAAGACCGGTCTGGGAATTAACAACGGAACTGATTTCAGTTACAGTGCCATCATATTGAACTCCGTTTTTTTCCACTGATACAGTATCATTTACTGCCATATTCTGTAACGTTTTTTCCGTAATGCCAAAGGTAATCTGTATCTGGTTTGTACCTGAAATTTTGCAGATTTCTGAACTGACAGTAATATGATCATGTGGTTCAACTGTACGGGATTCCACTACACCGCTTATGGGTGCTGTCACTGTCGTGTACTTTAACTGCAGGTCATACTGGTTTTTTGCTGCTTCGTATGCCAGTCTGGCATTATTCGCCCCGTTCTGAGCCTGTTCCAGAGACTGATGGGATACCGCCCCTGTTGTATAAAGCGCCTCTGTTCTGGCAAGTGTGTTCTGACTGTCAGTTACTGCTATTGCAGCTGAATCCACATTTATTTTCAAAGTAGTCAAAGCATCTGAATCAATTTTACAAAGAGGCTGACCTGCCTCCACCATATCTCCTGCCCGAAAATAAACCTCCAGCACCTCTCCGTTCATTTTGGGCATTACATTGGCTTTTAGCTCAGGCTCTACCGTTCCCGTTAAATCTGTATAAAGGGTGATATCCCCTGTCTGAGGCTTCTCGGCAGATACAAGCGGCCGGGTTTCAAACGGAATCTCTTCTTTTTTCTTTCCAAAAACACCAAATCCTATAATGCCGGCAGCAGCTATAATAACCACAGCAATAACCAGTCTTTTCTTACTCTTCATCTCATTTTCCTTTCTCAAATCCCTTGATGTAAAATTCAAGCCATTATCTGAGTTTTAGATATCCAGTAACCCTTCTGTCGCCCAGTAATACAACTCCATCGCCTGGCGCAGCGACAAGTCTGCATTTGTTTTTTCTCCTTCTGCCTGATAGTAAGACAGCATCTGTCCCAAATATTCAATCTGGCTGATGGAACCATTTTTAAACTGAATCTCAGTGGCATTTTTTACAACAATTGCCTCATCATATGCCGTGCAGGCAGCTTCATAATTTTTTTTATTTTGTAAAATATCCTGATAGAGCTGCTCCATCTGAATGGACAGATTCTGTTCCATCTGCGCTTCACTTCGAAACTTTGATTTTACTCTGGTAGAACTTCTATCTGTTTTTCTGTGACGTTCCTCAATCAGTGTATAATTATTGCGGATAGCATCGGCTGTATCCTCCTGCAAGTTCAGCTCCTCTATTTTACTTAAATCAGAAGTGGGCACAGACTGAATCTGTGGTTTGCCCTCCCCCGTCCAGCCTGCCAGGAGTTTCACTGTTGAACCAAGACTTTCTACCGTATTGTCGAGACCAGTAAGTGCGCTTTCTGCATTGAGCAGGTTTTTTTTAGCGGCTGTCACATCTGCATCTGTTGCCATTCCCAAACCTTGCATGGAAACAGCAGACTGATAAAGCTTTTCATACATTTCGTTCATTGTCCGCAGTGTTTTTTGCTGGGCTGATGCCATATTGTAGCCAATCATTGCCTGCTGGGCTCCGCTGGTCAGCTGTTTTGCCCCTTTTCTGACTGGTTCGTAGGAGGAGGCGTCGGATTTAGTGTTGTAATTATAAGCTCTGCTGATCTTGTCTCCAGCACTTTTCATTGCCTTTTCATAAGCCCGCAAAGTAGCATACAGGATCTGCCCATCCATGGTGGATAAACCGCCTGCATCTTTTAAATCATCCGCGTCTTCCTTATAATCCCCTGCATCTTCATAAGCCGCCATATACTGGTCCTTTACATCATCCATGGCGGACCAGTACATTTCATTTGCAGAAATCATATTGGGATTAAATAACTGAATCCGGTCTCCCAGTTCTTCATACTCTAAAACATTATCCTGGAGTAATTCCCACTGCCTTTGGTCATATCCTTCTGGAACGGCATTTTTTGCTTTTCCCGGTTCTGCCATTTGTGCTGCATACACCGGAAACACCAGGGCATTTCCTGTTATGGACACAATAACTGCTGTAAGAAGCACAACCTGCCACAATTTTTTCGTATTCCTATGCATGGTTATCCCCTCCTTACTCTACCGATGCCAGCCCATTTACCGACCAGTCATACTGTTCCATTGTCCAAAACCAGTCCATATCTGCAATTTTAAGTGCATTCTGCTTTGTCAGATAATCTGTCTGCTGCTGTAAATATTCCAGTTGGCCTGTGGTACCCAGTTGCATTTTCTGAGAAGCAATCTCCATTTTTCTTGCTGATTCCTCTAATGCACTTTCGGCCTCATGATAAGCAACCTCAGCCTGTAAAACCTCCCGGTATCTCTTATCCAGATCTGCACCTATTTTATCTTTGTTATCCCTGATTTTAATCCGATAAGAATCTTTTACCACTTCTGATACAGCATTCTCCAGCTTTCTCTGATTTATTTTAAGTTCATAATTATTATCAACGGCTTTGGAGTAATCCAAATCGGGGTGAAACCCGGATATTCTGGCAGCGTCAGAAGCAGGCACCGGTCTCATATCCGGTGACGCCTGATAGCCCCAGCCTAACATGACACAAAGTGATTTCTTCAGCTTATTAATAGAAGCTTCTGTCTGAATAATGGCCGTCTCTGTCTTCTGCAGATTGTTTTTTGCATTCAATACCTCTACATTGGTAGAAGACCCGATGCCTCTTTGTACTTCCGTCACCCGAAGTACTTCGGTAAGCAGCTTTTGATTCTGTTTTAATACTTCCAGATTAAGAATGGACTTATAGTAGGAAATCATATTGGACTGAGCTATAATCGTGAGATTTTTTTCAGTCTGAATGTTGGAATAGCGCATTACCTCTAAATCAAATACATTATCATCTGCTTTTTTCTCCAATGACCGTGCCTGTGCTTCTGCCATGGCATCTGCAAGATCATTATCTCCAGTTATGGTTGAGCGCAGATCTGCTGCATCATCCCGGTAAGACCGCGCCACATCATCTGCAGTGGGATCATCTCTCTGCTTGGAATATTCCACCTGGTTATTTAAAACTGTGGCATTGTATTCATGAATTAAGTCCTCAATTTCTTCGTATTCCATAGTATTATCCTGTAGCTTTTCCCACTCTGCATCGGATCTTGAAAATACCGGGCTTGCGTATACCTCATTTGCTGGAAACAACAAGACTGCCGATAAAAGAATGGATACAAATTGTTTGCTTTTTCTATTAACCATTGTAATTACTCCTATCCTGTCTTTCTCTGTGTTTTTAGACGCACTCCTTCTTCCACAATCTTAAACTGAAATTCGATCCCATGTAGTATTTCATCTATATCTGCCGATTCCATAAAATACATAGCCATGGATTTCGCCACAAGGAATAGCAAAAGTTCCAGCAGATCCGAAAGCTCATCCACATCGGAAACCGGACAGATGTTACGATCCAGCTTATCAAAGCAATCGCGGATTAGTTCCTTCTCTTCCCTGCTTTTATTAAAAAATTCTTTGAAGCCTATGATGCTTGTTTCAGTCATCAACTTTGCATCCATAAAAATGTTTTTATAAAATATAAAATCCTGTTGTTCCCGCCCGTAGTGAATTAATACCAGGATTGAATTCCAGAACACCTGATAAATATTACCTTCACATAATTCCATATTTTTATTGAACCATAGCTTACAGGATTCCTGAAAATCATGAAGCAAATAAGACAGCAAATCATCCTTATCTTCAAAATATGTATAAAAACTACCTCTGGAGATATCAGCCGCTTTAATAATCTGGTTGATAGAAACATCGGAAAAGGAGAATCTGGAAAACTCCCGAATTGCCGCCTGTTTTATTTTTTCACGTTTTATATCAGGCAAATGTAAAAAACGCTGTGTTGGCATAAATTCCTCCAATTTCTTAAATATAAAAAGTTTATAAATTTTATAAAATAAATGACAACTTGTCATCTTATGGATAAAACATATGGCGGAAAAAATCCGCCATATGTTTTATCTTGTCTTTGTCAGAGCATTATTAGCTTTCTACGTAAAGAGAAGTAATATCATTTCCCTTCTGATCGTAGCAGCGGTCATCACCATCTTTTGCTTTGTGCTTATTCTTCTGAACAGTACCAGAAGTATTTACAAGCTTATAGGTAATTCCAGCCTTTCTGGCTGCTTCATAGTTAACGTTGTAGTACTCGTCATACTTGTCTTTAACTGCCAGCTTTTCATCATCTTTTACAAGCCAGCTCTTGCCATCGGCACTTGCCTTGCCTTCTGTATCAAGATCATCCATAAATTCATCTGTATCAAGAATGTTATATGTTGTCTTTGTTACTCCGCCGTCTTTAGTCTCTTTAATTTTAACTACAGAATATTTGTCATCCTTATCTGCTTTTAACAGCATACCAGCCAGATAATACTTGTCATCATCAACGCCTGTTTTACCGGCCCCTTTAAATGTACCGGATTTATTAAAGAAGAAACTGAATGACTCTCCGTCGATTTCAACATTCTGTTTATTTGTCTTCATGGAACCATCGCTGCCGCTGCCGAAATAATATAAGTAGTAGCCTTCATCCAGCCAGTGATTTGCATTGTCTTTGAAGCGGTCTTCTGTATCAAATGGGTAATTGTCATCATCGTCATCAACAATTTCAACGATATCTTTATTTGGGTTGTTATCTTCAAACTTATAGAACTTCATGCCGCTCTTCATTCTTCCTTTGGAGTCAAAGGCGTACTTCTTACCATTAATGGTCTTGATTTCACCGGCAACCAGCTGTCCGTCATTGTCTGAATAATACCAGAAATCTTCATCATCATTGTATTTCTCTAAGTGCAGATTCTCATCAGGAACAACCTTGAACCAGCCCTTGGTGATTCTTGCGCCATCTTCAGGAGAACCGAAATATCTCCATTCTCTGGTATAATCATTTGCGCCCTGTCCGGTAGAAGCTGTGGCAGCGGTTGCTTTTGCGGTTGTTGCAGTTGCATCCCAAAGAATCCACTCTGCATTCATACGGCCCCACTCATCAAAGCTGTACTTCTTGCCATTGATGGTTTTTCCGTCTTTACTTGTCTGTTTCTTACCATTGCTCTTGAACCAGAACCAACGCTCCTGCTCTTCATCATCAAAGGTATTGTGGCTGGAAACTCTTGCGTTTCCATCTTTTGCAGCATCATCGTAATCATCGTCTTTGATTTCGATACTTGACCAGCCTATGGTCTTTGCACCATCATCTTCTTTGCCGCAGTAGTAAATTCCTTCTTTCCATGCGTCATCGCCGGTTTCTCTTTCCCCGTCGTCGTTGATCCAGCCGTAAAGCATCTTGCCTTCGTCATCAAAAACGTACTCTTTGCCGTTAATATTTTTAAAAGCTGCGGTATCGCTGCTGGTTGAGCTCTTATAAGCTTTACCATTGGAACCGAAATAGTACCAGTGATTTACAGGTTCTTCATCATCCTCACCGCCGTCGTAATCCTCGTTCTCCATGGATACCCACTGATTGGTTACCATAGCGCCGTTGTCATCTACATAATAGTAGTCGTCATTGTATTCCACGATAACATCAGTCGACATCTCACCGCTGTCGTTTAAGTAGAACCAGTTGTCACCGGATTTAGCCCATTTCTCTGTTTCCTTGTCTCCGCTTCTGTTGTAATACACCCATGTACCATTTTCTTCCTGCCAGCCAGTCGCTGCGAAAGAAGACATGGAAGCACCTAATGCCAGCAGTGCTGCTGTAGATAAAACAGCAACTAATTTTGTCTGCTTTCTCATAATAAATGCACTCTCCTTTTTTTCTTTTTGAAATATTTTAGGTGAAATTCCTAATTGCATCACAAAGCCATTATACTTCTAATATTGGAAATTATCGAAAGCAAAACCCATTTTATCCACTATTTATGCTTTATTTTTACTATTTTTTCGAATTTTTCTTGATTTTTTAATGAACAGTTTATATACTTGTGTTAAACTGTTCTTGTTTGATTCTAAAAGGGAGATGGAACGATATGACGAAAGGAAACGAAATAAACGAAATTGCAACCGGGGACAAAAGCGTCGTCGAGCAAAGCCTTGATGATTTCCAGGAATATTTAAAAATCAACAATATGTCTGCAAATACCATTCACGTATATCTGTTTGCAGTCAGACAGTTTCTTGGCCTCTACCATGTAGTCAGCCATGACAATCTCATGCTCTATAAGTGCTATTTAATGGAACATTACAAGCCACAGACTGTAAATTTACGAATTCGTGCCCTGAATTGTTATATGGAATCGTTAAAGCTTACTTCTTCGAAAATGCTGATGATACGAATTCAGCAGAAAACTTTTTTGGAGAATATCATCAGTCAGGCGGACTATGAGTATCTGAAAAACTGTCTCATCCGGGATGGAAACATGCTGTATTATTTTGTGGTGTGGTTTATGGCTGCAACCGGAGTGCGGGTCAGTGAGCTTGTAATGGTAAAAGTGGAACACGTGAAACGGGGATACATGGATATTTACTCCAAAGATAACAAAATCAGGCGAATTTACGTTCCAAAAAACCTGCGCACAGAAGCTCTTAACTGGCTGAATCGGATCAGCCGTGTCAGTGGATACGTTTTCTTAAATCGTTACGGCGAACCAATTACTCCTGCCGGAATACGGGGACAGCTGAAAAAATTTACAGCTTTATACGGGCTGGATCCAAAAGTGGTCTATCCTCACTCCTTCCGCCATCGTTTTGCCAAGAATTTCATTGAAAAATGCGGAGATATTTCCATGCTTTCGGATATTCTGGGTCATGAGAGTATTGAAACCACCAGAATTTATCTGCATAGAAGCAGTACGGAACAAAAACAGATTGTAAATCAGATTGTGAATTGGTAGAAGATTATGGTGAATGATGAATTATTAAATGAATTTAGAAAATATCTGAAGAAACGGAATTTGTCAGTCAACTCAATGACTGCATATGCAGGCAGTGTGCGCCTTTTTTTCACTTTGTATGATGAGGTTACCCCTGAGAATCTGCAGCAGTATAAGAGCTATTTAATTCCCCGTTACCGTCCGGCCACTGTGAACCAGCGTATTTATGCCATTAATCATTTTTCCCGTTTTTTAACAGAGACCAATGAAGTGGATTCCATTGTATTATCCTCCTACCGCCTTCCTTCTGTTAAAGTACAGCAGAAAACCTTTTTGGATACCATTATATCCAATGAGGATTATGAGATCTTTAAGGAAAAACTGAAAGAAGAAAAAAATTATTTCTGGTATTTTATTGTGCGATTCCTTGCTGCTACGGGGGCGCGGGTCAGCGAACTGATTCAGATAAAAGAGGAACATTTAAAGCTTGGTTATTTAGATCTCTATTCCAAGGGAGGAAAGATACGGCGAATTTACTTTCCCGATTCCCTCTGCGAAGAGGCACTGGCCTGGTGTCAGGAGCGTGGAGTAGAAAGCGGCTTCCTGTTTTTAAATAAAGGAGGACATTTAATTACTCCCCGTGGCATTAATTATCAGCTAAAACATCTGGCCTGCCGTTATGGAATAAATCCGGATACCGTTTACCCGCATTCGTTCCGACATCGTTTTGCAAAGAATTTTTTAGCCCGCAACAATGACATATCACTGCTTGCAGATTTAATGGGGCACGAAAGCATTGAAACAACCAGAATCTATCTCACCCGCTCCAGCCAGGAGCAACAGCAGCTGCTTGACGAAATTATCACATGGTGAGCGTATTTTTTTATTATTTTATGTTTCTTTTTTCTGATTTCTGAGATATAATTTCAAAAAGGAGGATAATACGTGATGCTAATCTCTTTTCGATTTAAGAACTTCCGTTCCTTTTTGGACGAGACATTTGTTAATATGAAGGCGGTCACCTACAAAGAACTTCCGGACCACCTCATATCATTTGACAACCAGAAGCTGATAAAGACACTGGCTTTTTATGGACCAAATTCAAGCGGGAAAACCAATATTTTTCTTGCCTTTGCCAGTTTTCACTCTCTGATTTTCTGGCAGCTGTTTCCTTCCCAGGCATCTTATAAAAACCGGTTTATTAATCTTTTGCAGCTGAACTCCATGGACAAAATTGTTCCCTTTGAACGGGGCGAGCCAGAGACTCCTCCAACTGAAATGGAAATATCTTTTATAAGCGGCAACAGGATCTATGAGTATGGGATCTCTATCTGTTCCCAAAACATCCTGACGGAACACCTAACCGTTGATCATCACCTGGTATTTTCACGTACAGCAACGGAGCTTTCCTACGGTCGTTTCTATGAAAAATGCATGCGTTCCAAATCCGGAATCCGCCCTCATGACAACCGGCTGTTTTGTTCTATTTTGTCATCTATGGATATTCCCGAAATAAACGCAATTATGAAGCCTTTTGAGAACTTTTTCTCCAGTAAAATTCACTATTACTTTGATGATCTTGAGATGTTTCAAATTCTTGGTAATACCTTAATGGACGGAAAGCTATTTAAAATCCTGGAAAATCCGGATGCAATCAATTTCAGCCTGAGTCAGCTTCGCAAGCTGGGGATACCTGTAGAAGATATTATAATTGAAAACGGGATCCCAAAACTGGGATATCTCACTAAATCCCGGTCAAGTGGTCAGTCGTTTATTAAATATATGGATATAACAGAGATTTCCTCCGGCACTCTAAAGAACCTGTTTATGTTTTTAAGAATCTTTGAGCTGTGCAAAAACGGTGGCATCTTGATGGTTGACAGCATTTCCGGTGAATTTCATCCCACTGTTACCAAATTTATTGTTGATTCATTTCAGCAAGACATGAACAAGAATATACAGCTTATTTTCTCAACTCATGACATCTCCATTTTAAATAACCAGCAGTTTCGGCGTGATGAGGTGGCTTTTGTAGATATGAATGAATACGGAGAGTCCAGACTCTATACCCTTGCTGATATTAAAGTCCGGTCTGATGCCAGCTTCTCCAAAGATTATCTTCTGGGAAAATACGGGGCAATTCCCCTGGTTAAGGATACAATCTTCTGACCATAAAAAAAAGACATAGTATATGTCTTTTTTTAATTCAGAAGATGAATACTGGCAGTATCTTTGGAACAGACTTCCAGTACAATGTTACATTCTGAAACATGCTGGTAATTAATATCCAGAGAATAATCCACCTGAACCTTTAAACGGTCCTCTTCCTCCGCAATCCTGATATCGTTGGTTCTGATCCCGATCATCAGCTCTCCAAATGGTGTTGCATAGCAGGAAATGTTTTTCTTTTCCTTTTCAAAGGTCATATGAACACTGGTGCTTCCTCTTTTTATAATATCCATTCCTGCCGGATGAATCTTAATGGTGTTTCTGGTCACGCCTTCTAACCCTTCCTGAACTTCATCATAAAGAATATAATGGTTGCCGTTTTTTAAAAAATAATCACCTCTTGTGATCATTTCCACAGCCTGATTATCATCTTCCACGATTTGTGCACCACTGATACTGATCAGAACATCTCTCGTCATCGTTTATAACTCCTCTAGTACTCTTCTATATTTATTTGTCTCGTCTCTTTCACCTGACCTGGAAGAATGGAGGCAGCAAAGCTTGTGAACTTTTCCGCCAGATCACTGACATAGAAATGATATTTATCAATGCTGCTGCCGTCTTGATCACAGATCAGCCCATTTTCCTCCAGAACCTGCTTTAATTCCAGAGCTGTCTCATAAGCTGGATTAACTAAAGTAACTTCCGGACCCATCAGCCTGCCTACAGTGGAGCGCAAAAGTGGGTAATGGGTGCAGCCTAATATCAGTGTATCAATGTATTTGCCTTTTAATTCGCTTAGATATCGGGATGCTATTTCATCTGTAACGGAATCGTGAAGCAGTCCTTCCTCAACCAGGGGCACCAGGAGGGGACAGGGCTTTCCAGTCACTTCAATGTCTTCCCGCATTTCTTTTATTACCCGTGTGTATACACCGCTTCTTATGGTTCCTTCGGTTCCGATAATTCCAATCTTACCATTCTTGGTGGATTCAATTGCAGTTCTTGCACCTGCGTGAATGACTCCGATGATGGGGATATCCAGATCATTCTCTACTGTCTCCAGGGCACAGGCAGTGGCCGTATTACAGGCAATTACAATTGCTTTTACATCCTGGGTCATAAGAAAACGAATGATCTGTCTGGTAAAGCGGATAACAGTGTTGCAGGATTTATTTCCATAAGGCACCCGTGCCGTATCACCAAAATATACAATTCTTTCATCCGGCATCTGCCTCATGATTTCTCTTGCAACCGTAAGTCCGCCTACACCGGAATCAAATACTCCAATGGGAGAATTTCTATCTGCCATAATATCTGCTCCTTAATCGTCAAACCGGCTCAAAGCGTCTTCCATAAGACAATTAACGAGCTGATCCTTGTTTATTCCAGCTGCTTCCCAAAGCATAGGATACATACTGATTGCCGTAAATCCCGGCATGGTATTAATCTCATTAAATACAACCGTTCCATCACTTTTAACAAAGAAATCCACTCTTGCCAGCCCCCGGCCATCCACTGCCTGGAATACCGCTTTTGCTGCTTCTCTTACACGTTCCGCAGCACCATCAGGCAATTGGGGATCGATTACTGTTTTTGAATCCGCATTGTTATACTTTGCATCGAAGTCATAAAATTCAGCCGCTGCAAGAATCTCTCCTACACCAGAGGCCTTAACCGGCTGATTGCCGCCGCCTAAAACAGCACATTCAATCTCTCTGCCTACAATCATCTCTTCTACCAGAATCTTACGGTCGTGTCTGGCAGCCTCAAGTAATGCTGTCTCAAGTTCCTTTTTGTCTTCTGCACGGCTCACACCCTTGGAAGACCCGGCATTGGAGGGCTTTACAAATACGGGATAATCAAACCGTTCTTCTACTCTGGCGATTACCTGCTCCATATTCTTTAACTGATGGCGCATGACTGGAACATAGGCCGCCTGACGCACACCAAGGTCGTCAACAATAATCTTTGTATATAATTTATCCATGGAAACGGCAGAAGAAAGTACACCGCATCCCACGTATGGAATTCTGGAAAGTTCCAGCAGACCCTGGACGGTTCCATCTTCGCCCAGCAGACCATGGAGCACAGGAAATACCACATCTGCCTTAACAAATTCTGTCTTGGTTCCATTAAGTAATATAACAGCCCCCATGCCGGCATCAGGAGAAAGAACTGCACGAACACTTCCCTCTCTCCAGGTCCCGTCTTTGATTTCCTTTACAGACTCCGTTTTAATCCAGTGTCCTTCCTCAGTGATTCCGATCAAAAGCAGATCATATTTATCTTTATTTATATGGTCTATCACATTGACAACTGACATACAGGAAACAACGTGCTCCGATGACTGTCCGCCAAATAATACAACCGCAGTTTTCTTACTCATTCCAATCTCCTTAATAAATTCTTGATTTACAGCGTTTATATTATAGCACATATGGTTACAATTACAAATAGATTCCAGAAAAAAGGAGGTACCCTATGAAACAGAAACGTGATTTATTCTTATGTATTACCTGTCTGCTCATTGCTTTTTTACTGACACTGGCAAATGACAGATCAAGCGACGAGGCCCTTGCCGCCAGGATTGCCCCTGATATCCTGCGGTTTCATGTTCTTGCAAACAGTAACAGCACTGGGGACCAGAATTTAAAATTAAAAGTACGCACCATGCTTCTCAATTCAATATATGAAGACCTTGGTGAAAATGCATCCCTGGAAGATACAAAAACCTATATCCGCTCCCACGAATCCATTTTGGAGAAAAAAGCAGAAAACTACATGAAGAACCTGGGATATGATTATCCCGCACATATGGAACTGACCAATTGCTACTTTCCAACCAAAACCTACGGAGATATGGTATTCCCCTGCGGAACTTACGAAGCAGTAAGGGTAAAAATCGGCGAAGGAAAAGGACGCAACTGGTGGTGCGTCCTCTATCCTCCGCTATGCTTTACCGATTCTTCCTATGCAGTCGTTCCGGATACCTCAAAAGAGATCCTGCGCCACTCCATGGATGAATCTGATTATTTGAAATTAAGAAAAGAACCGGTTAAAATCCATGTAAAGCTTAAAGTTTTGGATCTGCTGCCTGTGAATAAAAAAACCACTATTTCGCAGAATCCACAATGATTCCCTTTACAGCCCACTGGTACGTAGTGAATGCCTGATACAGCTCTGCGTATGCACTTTGCTTTGCTCCCTCTGCCTGCAAAAATGCCATTTGAGACTGAAGATATGTAATTTTACTTAACATACCCATCTGGAAAGAACGCTCTGCTTTCCCTTTATCAAGCACTGCCTTCTCGTAGGAGGTATTGGCTGCTTCATACGCGGTCTTTGCCTGCTTCAGATTCTGATAAAAAGATTGCATGGTGACTGCAACATTTTGTTCGGCTTCCGATACTCTTGCCTTTTTATTTTCCATTCCCGTAGAAGTCTTATTGGAATTGGTACGACGCATATCGATAAGATCATAATTATTGCCTATGGCTTTTGCTGTATCGCCTTCAAGGTCCAGGTTGGAAATCGCAGACAGGTCCAGTTCCGGGAGATCTCCTACATTTGGCAGGGAATCTAAGGAATACCCTGTCATCAGGGCCAGTGAGCGCCGCAGACCATCAACCGTCTGATCCAGACTTAATACAGAAGCCTGAGTGGTAAGTACTTCCTTTTTTGCAGACAGCACATCATTTTGTGTTGCCGTGCCAACCTGCTGACCTAACTGCTGAGCTTCATAAGCAGAATTACATACTTCCGATGCTTTTTGAAGCAGTGCCCGGTTTGCAACAGCGTTGTTATATCCGATCATAAGCTGATCGGCA
Source organism: Lacrimispora struthionigena (assembly GCF_048627165.1). Taxonomy (NCBI): domain Bacteria; kingdom Bacillati; phylum Bacillota; class Clostridia; order Lachnospirales; family Lachnospiraceae; genus Lacrimispora; species Lacrimispora struthionigena. The sequence goes on along the minus strand of NZ_JBMBWP010000002.1, from coordinate 3,299,194 downwards.
TAATACTCATATTGCCTTGATGCCTGTGTAATACCGGAGTTGATCTGGGAATTGGATTGGTTAAGGGTTTTAAGAGTCCATTGTAACTTATCAGTCTGGGTCTTTATACTTTTTACTGTTCCCTCTAAAACCTTATATACAGGAATTCCGTCTTCATTAGTCATACCGGTTGGCTTAAGTTCCTTCGCCTGATCCTCAAGTTCCTTTATTTTATTTTTCATTTCGATTCCTACAAGCTCATTATAAACGTACTTAAGATTATCTATATTCGAATTTGCAGAATCCACTATATTCTGCAAATCCGGATTAAAATACCGGACCAGGTCGGAAAGTTCACCAAATTCTATGTTGCTGTCATTTAATTTACTCCACTGTTCCGCTGTTATTCCCTCAGGAATTGGTTTTTCTGACTGCCCCGGTCCAACAGCTCCATATGCGGGAAATACCGAGGAAGCCGTTAACAGAGCCGCCAGACAGAATGGCAAAACTTTTTTATTTCTCATATCATCAGCCTCCTGCCGAAGCTAGCCCGTTAACAGCATTGTCATAGGTCTGAACTGCCTGAAATAATGTAAGCTGGGCTTTTTTCATAGCATTATCTTTTGTGTTAAATGTATTCTTTTGCTTCATGTAATCAAGTCTGCTTAAAGTTCCGATCTGCTGCTTACGCTCCGCTGTCTCCATATTCTTACTTTCCAGTTCAAATTCTCCCTTTGCCTGTTCATAAGAGGCTTTGGCTTGCTGAACAGCCTGATAGTTCTTTACAATTTCAGATTTGATATTCTGCTCATTGCTGGAAACCGTACGCTTTAATGTTTCTTTCGTCAGTTCAGCCACTGCATTGGCCAGCTTTCTTTTATTGATATTAAAAGTATAATTTTTTTCCAGCGCAGCATCTTTATCTGTTTCCGGATTCATCGCAGCAATATGTTCAAAATCAACAGCTGGTATATCCCTGATTTCAGGTGTATCGCTATACTTCCAGCCCAACATAACAAGAAGTTTCTGTCTTGTCTCTTCAATTGACCCGGTAAGTTTCTCAATGGACGCCTGAGTACTCTGAACACCTTCCTTGGCTGCAAGCACATCAGATAAGGTTGCCATTCCTGCACTTTGCTTTACAAGAATCGCCTGATACTGAGCTTCCATATATTCCAGGCTGTCTTTTGCTGACTCCAACTCTAATTTCTGTTGAAAATATGATATCATAGAGGACTGAGCAGACGCTACCAGGCCAGCTTCCTGCTGATCATAGGTAAGTTGGTGCACAGTTATATCTTCAGTAACCTTATCTGCGGCCTCTTCAGCCTGCGCTGCAGCTACCTGAGCCTGCGCATCTGACACCGGGTCATCACCAGAGACATTGCTTCTGGCATCAAATGCTGCATCACGGTAGTACTGAGCATATTGATCCCGGGTAACTTTATCATCTTTTTTCTTGTCGCTGATATCAAGCTGGTTCTTTTGAACTGTTACGTTATACTCACGAATCAGCCCTGCCAGTTCATCGTATTCCATCACATTATCTCTAAGCTTTGCCCACTCCTCAGCAGTCCTTGAAAACTCCGGACTTCCAGCCCAGACAGTCGATGCCGGTCCGGAGAAGGTCATCACTGCTGCAAGAGTAAATGCGCCAATCTGTTTCCACTTTCTCATCCTAAATCCTCCTTAACTGGGATTTTTATACTTCATTCTTATATTATCATATCACATGCTGTCAAAAAGAGCCAAGCCACATTCTTCCATATCAGTCAAATAATATTTTTTATTGCTGCCGGTATTAATCCGGCAGCTGGGTTTTATCTATTTTTCCACTCATCAGAGAATAGTAGATTGGCAGCATAAGCATTGATAATATGGTGGAGGCAGTAAGACCACCCACATTAACCAGTGCAAGCCCCTGCATCGTCTCAGTGTTGGAGCCAATCCCCAACGCCAGAGGAATCATGGATACAATGGTAGTCAGTGTAGTCATGAGGATGGGTCGAAGTCTGGTAGCACCGGCTTCAATCAATGCGGTTCGTTTATCCATGGAGGCACGATACTGGTTAACTGTATCAATATAAAGAATTCCCGAGTTAACAACTGTACCGATTAACATCAGAAAGCCCAGCATGGAAGGCATGCTGATTGCAACACCTGCTGCCAGCAAACAGCCAAAAGATCCAATTAAGCTGAATGGAATGGTGGTCATAACCATAAGGGAAAATTTGAAGGATTCAAACTGAGCCGCCATTACTACAAACACCAGGAATGTAGCAATTAAAATGGCTTTCATAAGATTTCCCAACTCTTCCTGCATGGAGGCATCTTCACTGTTTTTTGCCCTTGTTACACTATCATTTAAGTATTTACCCGTAACTTTACTGTCAAGTTCCTTTATTGCTGCCGCTTTCTCTTTCTTATTCTTTACGGCATCTGTGAATGAACCTGTTATAGTAACCAGATACTGCTTATTCTTTCTATTAATGGCTGTAGGGCTGTCTTCATAACCAATTTTAGCGATATCAGTCAGTGCCACAGATCCACCAAGGTTATTAGGTACCAGAACACCTTCCACCTTTTCCAGAGTATTATAGGTGTCATCCGGATATTGTACTTTAACATCCACGTTCTGACCATTTACATCCATAGTCATCGCTTTTACACCGCTTAACATTCCGTTCAGCATTCCTCCAACTGCCGCAGGACTGACGCCCTCTGCCGCTGCCTGGATGGGATCTACACGAACTTTGATTACCGGTGCTGCATTTTCCAGATCGGAATGTACTTTAATCATCTCCGGACGGGCGCTTAATTCATTTACCATCTGGTCGGAGACCTGTTTTAACTGATCTAATTGAGCACTTTGAAGAATAACTTCATAATCGTGCTTATTGCCACTGCTCATATCACTCGTACTGGAGGTTGAATTCACAGTCACATTGCAATCAGGAACCTGGTTCATCAATTTTTTCCATTTATTAACCACCTGGTCCGTTGTGAGCTTTCTATCTTTTTTCAGATATGCTGTTACAGTTCCGTTGGTCCCTCCGGAAAAGCTCAGAGACTCCCCACCATAACTAACCATATAAGATTTCAAATCTTCTTCACTGGTGACAATTCCCTCCAGTTTTTTTAATATCTTATCGGCTTCTTCAACTTTAATTCCTGGTTTCATCTGAGCTGTGATGGTAATAGTTCCCTGATCCACGGAAGGCATCAGTTCAAATCCCAGTTTTGATGCAAAGCCAAAAGATGCCAATAACAACAGCACTGATATTACCATAACCAGAGCACGCTTATTTAAAAGCTTATCAACAATCTTTCTGTAAATACTCTGAAGACCCCTTACAATTCCTCCCATGGGAGAATGCTGCCGTTCCACTGGACGGAACCTGGAGTAACATAATGGTACAATGGTAATGGCAGAGAAAAAGGAAGCCATCATACAGAATACAATTGTAAATCCGAGAGGCTTAAATAACTGCCCAGTCAGACCTGCTAAAAACGCCAGAGGTATAAACACGACGCACGTTGTCAGAGTACCGCCAAGAACGGACTGCATTACAATGCCGGTTCCCTCTAATGCCGCACTCATATATTCCCTGAAACCAGTACCCTTCTGCGATCGGAAACAACTTTCCAGTACTACGATGGAGTTATCCACCATCATTCCGACACCTAATACTATACTACTCATGGTAATAACGTTTAAAGAAAATCCCATGGCTGCCATCATAATAAGAGAGACCAGAATGGAAACCGGGATAGAGGTTCCTACGATCAGGGAAGCTTTAATATCTCCAAAGAAGAGGAAAATGATAATCATGGAAATAATAACTGCTGCGATCATGGTATCTTTTACACTGCTAAGAGCTGTGATAATCTGGTCACTGGTATCATCCACAATTACTACCTGCAGATTCGGATAATCCTTTTCCAGAGAATCAATGGTTTTCTTAACTGCTCTTGAAACATCAACTGCACTGTTTTTCTGCTGCTTACTAAGGGATAAGGTGATCGTGTCATCTCCGTTATACCGGCCTATGGCAGTCTGCTTCTGATTGGTTTCTGAAATATCGGCAATATCTTCCATGTAGATGGTCTTTCCTTCACTGGCTACAATGGGGACCTTTTTTAAGGCTTCCACCGTCTTTACCTCTACACCGGTACTTACCGATAAATCCCGTTTTCCCACTTCTGTTTTGCCAGCGGGATATGTAAAATCAGCTGCTTTAATCGCCTGGCTGATGGAGTCCATAGTAAGATGATACTGCTTCATCTTTTCAGGTATCAGATTCACTCTTACATAACCTTCCTGGCCGCCGCTGATATTGACACTGGCGACGGAGGTAATTTTCTCAAATTCAGGGACAATCTTATCGTTTACATAATTGTAAAGATTGTTTTGGGATGGATCTTTGATGGAAAGCGTCATGGATGGCATATCATTAATGTTAAATTCCATAATGGAGGGCTTTTCTACATCCTTTGGAAGATCCAGACCGTCCATTTTCTTTTTTAAATCATTGTATGCCTTATTCATATCGGTACCGTAATTATATTCCATGTACACGATAGAAATATTCTGCTGAGAGCTGGACTGAATATTTTTAACACCGGAAAGAGTACCTACAGACTCTTCGATTGGTTTAGTAACCAGATCGTTAATATCCTCCGGGCTTGCTCCTGCATAGGTGGTTGTTACTAAAAGCATGGGGAAATTCATCTCCGGTGTCAATTCCAGTTTGGAAGAAATAACGGAGGATAATCCAAATACAAGAAGGCATAAAACTGCTAATATGGCAGTTATGGGCCGCTTTAATACAAATTTTGTCATTCCCATTTTACCGCCCCCTTATTGTGCAGAAGCAGAAGTCTCTACCTCGGGTCCATTATCTTGTGTCGTCTCGGTTTCTGTAGCAGTTTCCGCAGCGGTCTCCGCCAGAGTTACTTTTGAGCCGTCGTATAATTCGCTGGTCCATGTGGTGACTACCTGATCATCTGCGCCAATTCCAGACTGAACCTCTGCAAACTCATTATTTGTAAGCCCGATGGTAACTGCATTCTTTTTCAATGTTCCATTGGAATATGTATAGATAAATGGATTTCCTGACTCATAATAAACACTGTCAACAGGAACCGTAAGTACATTTTCTGCTTTCTGTGCCGTTACATAAAGCTTTACAGAGGTTCCTGTAGCAAGTGAATCTCCGGAAGGAATAGAAGCTTTCACTTTAAATAATCCGCTTCCACTGTCGACCATGGTACTTACTTCCGTTATGGTCGCTTCATGATCTGTACCGTTTTTCTCTACCCGAATAACATCACCGGCCTTCAATCCGCTTATAATACGCTCAGAAACATAAAAGGTAAGAGACTTTCCGCCATCACCTGATATTACACAGATTGTTGTCTGAGGAGAAATCATATCATGAAGGCTGATATTAAAGCTTTCTACTTTACCGGAAATGGGGGCAGTCACCTGGCTGCTCTCCAACTGGTTATTATAAGTAATCTTTGCATTTTCGTATTGAAGCCTGGCCATATCCACCTTGTCTACAGTGGACTGATAATCGGCTTCTGCAACATCACCTGCTGCATGAAGAACCGTATAACGGTCCAGATTTTTCTTTGCATCCTCATAAGTGATTCTGGAAGTTTCCATCTGAATCCGTGTGCTTTCAACCAGCTTTGTATCAATCACACAAAGCAGCTGCCCTGCTGTCACGGTATCTCCGGTTTTCACAGCTACATTGGTTACTTCTCCTGAGCCAAGTGGTGTAACATGAACGATGCTGTCCGGTTCAATGGTACCAATCAGTTCATTATTAATTTCTATTGTCCGGATCTCCGGCTTCTGGGCGGTTACCACCGGCGGCGCTTCAGCTATCAGCTCTTCCTTGCCCCCATTAAGAATCTTAGGAAGCATAAGCCCTGCGAGAACAGCCACAACTACAACAGTCCCTGCAATTATAAATACTTTTTTCTTTGTCATATCAAGCTCCTTATTATCTTCTCAGTCATAATATGATTCTAATTATTATTTTCGAATTCCATACTGTAAAATGTCTAATTTTTCCTGAAAAATTTTCTTAATTTTTTCTTCATCTTCCGGATGATGGTAATACCAGCCCATACAGCGGGCGAGTTCAAAAAGGATCATGGAAACTAATCTGCCAAAAGTATCAATATCTGTATACCTGAAATCTGACATATCAATACAACGATACATTACCTCACGCAATTCAGTCTGTTTATCCTTTTTCTCATGACACAAATTATGAACTACTCCAAAAAGTTTTTCACTATCCAGAATATTTTCAACCAGCCTTAAGACCTTTTCTTGGGTATTATTAATGGAATATTGCAAAAAAGACTCCGCTGTCTTCCATAAATCACCATTACTTTTCTGTGCACATCTGACCCATGACTCCTGGAAATTATCTCCAGCGTCTTCAAAAATATATCCCAGCACATCCCGCTTATCAACAAAATAAGTGTAAAAACTTCCTCTTGAAATTCCTGCGCTCTGTATTATCTTATTAATTGAAGCCTTTTCAAAGGGCACTCTGATAAACTCCTCGGTTGCAGCATCCCGTATTATTTTCTTTTTCTCCGCCGGAAGATTATAAAAACGCTCCGTAGGCATCCTTACACCTCATTTCTATTATTTATTCCGCATGACTTTGTATAAAATTAAAAGGTGACAACATGTCATTTATTATAATGACACCCTGTCACCTTGTCAATAAAGGTTATATTTATTTAATAATTTTCCAGATTAGTTTATTTATTCCTGTCCAGATAGTCTTTTAAGGCTTCATCACTTTCCTCAATCCATAGGTCCTCTTCCTCTTCATTGAGCCCCAGGAAAGTGGCAAGCGTGTCTGATGTTGTGCTGCTATTCCATTCGTCAATATAATCATCGATTGTCTCAAAATCAATTTCACCAGCCAGATATTTTTCTTTAAATGTCATATCAATCCTCTTTCTATTCCTGTCCCTTAATGTTTTTGGATACTGTAATTTCCTGATTGTCGATATGTTCCCGCATAGCTACCTTAGCTTCATCCACTCTGCGCTGCCTTACTGCCTTTAATATGTTGTCATGCTCTAAAAGAAGTACCTGACGTTTATCTTCATCTTTGATATATTCCAGGCGATACCGGTACATCTGTTCTCTTAAATTATTGATCATCTGTATCAGTCTGTCGTTACAGGTACCTTTGTAAATCACATCATGATAAGCCTCATCTGTCTCAGCAATATCCATAGGTCTTCCATTCAGCACTGCATTCCGAAACTGATCCTGCTTCATCTCCAGTTCTGCAACTGCCTCCGGTGTCATACGCTGACAGGCCAGTTCAATCGCCAGCTCTTCCAATGAACGACGTACTTCCAACACATCTCTTAAGCTTTTCTCAGAAATTTTAGCCACTTCGGCACCTTTTCTCGGAATCATGAGAACCAGGCCTTCCAGTTCCAGCTTACGGATTGCTTCCCTGATGGGGGTACGGCTGACCCCGAGACGCTCTGCCAGCTGAATCTCCATCAGACGTTCCCCTGGTGCCAGCTCTCCTTTTAGTATAGCCTGCCTTAAGGTATTAAATACCACATCACGAAGCGGCAGATATTCATTCATATTGACTTTTAGATCATTACCCATTGGGTACCTCCTTGGTATTATAAAAATTCGTTAAATAAACTTGTTTCGCCATATTCCTGCATTCTCCATACCGCAGTTCTTCATATGCTCTGCCTGCGGCGATCGGATTGGTAAAAATACCAAAAACCGTAGGACCGCTTCCGCTCATCAGTGCATTAACGGCACCCAGCTCCTTCAGTTTTTCTTTTATGTCTGCTATCACGGGATATTCCGTGATAGTTACAGTCTCTAATACATTGCCAAGACGCTCTGACACCTTATAAATGTCATGACTTTTAATCGCCTCTATCATTCCGTCAATATCTGGGTGATCTTCCTTTTTCAGTTCAGCCAGATTTAGATGGTCATAAACGAACTTGGTGGAAACGCTTACAGAAGGTTTTGCAATCAGCACCTGACACTGGGGCATATCTGTCAGAGGGGTGAGGATCTCTCCAATTCCTTCCGATAATGCAGTTCCTCTCATAATACAATAAGGAACATCTGCTCCAATCTTTACCCCCCGGTTCATCAGCTCTTCCCTTGTAAGACCAAGCTGAAACATCTTATTTACCCCAAACAACACTGCGGCAGCATCACTGCTTCCTCCCGCCATACCTGCGGAAACCGGGATAAATTTTTTTAAGTGAATCCGGATCCCATGAGGAACATGAAATTCATCCATAAGAAGCTTTGCCGCTTTGTAAACAAGATTATTCTCATTCACCGGCAGATAGTATAAATTTGTAACGACTTCAATCCCAGGTGTTTCTTTTAAATATATATCAATCTTATCATATAGACCCACAGTCTGCATGATCATCCGAACTTCATGGTAACCATCATCCCGCTTTCTTAACACGTCTAAACCCAGATTGATCTTTCCATAGGCCTTTAATCCCAGATGCCTTATCATAAGCAAACATCCCTCACTTTTCGGTTTTCGGATTGTATTTTTCTATTTTTTTGTATACAGTATTTATTATATACCCAAGTACATAAAAGCACAAGTGTTTTATATTCTTTTGTCCATCCTTTCTTTCATTAAAGTTTTGTTAACTTTTCATAAATATTCATAGTCATGTTGTTAAAATTTTATATTTGACATTCTTCAGGATCCATGTATAATGTTGTTATAACGAACGAGGGCGTTCCATAAGTGGAACTGCTCTTTTTTGTATTATTAACTTAAGGAGGTAGTGCTGTATGAAAAAATTGGAAATTATTATCAAGCCAGAAAAGCTTGAAGCCCTGAAAGAAGTACTGGAAGGCTGTAAAGTTAACGGGCTTATGATCAGCAATGTCATGGGTTATGGAAATCAGAAAGGCTATACTCAGATGTACCGTGGTACCAAGTATAATGTAAATCTGCTCCCTAAAGTTAAAGTTGAGACAGTCGTACCAAAAGAACTGGCTGATCCAATTATTGACGCAGTCGTGGAAGAAATTAATACCGGTACATTTGGAGATGGTAAAATATTTGTCTACGATGTTCAGGATGCAGTACGAATCCGAACTGGTGAACATGGCCGGGAGGCTTTGTAGAAAAAACGGAAAGATATCAACTGAATATGGAATGAATATAAATTATCGATGAGGATAATTGCCTTTACAAAGGCAGTTATCCTCTTTTATTTTACATTCCGTGCTATTCCAACATAAAATTCAGGAGGAGTTATAATTATGGAAAATACTACTTTGTTACTAAACATTATCTGGACTATGCTGGGTGCAATTTTGGTCTACTTTATGCAGGCAGGTTTCGCATTGGTTGAGACTGGTTTTACAAGGGCAAAAAACGCTGGAAATATCTGTATGAAAAACATGATGGACTTTGTCCTTGGTTCCCTATTCTTCTTCATTTTAGGTTTTCCTCTTATGTTCGGAAACAACATTGGAGGAATCCTTGGCGGATCCGGATTTTTTAACCCCTATTCTCTTGCAGATTCCGATGGAATATTCAATGGACTTCCCATTGCAGTATTTATGATCTTTCATACCGTATTCTGTGCAACCGCTGCAACAATCGTTTCCGGGGCAATGGCTGAACGTACTAAATTTTCTTCCTATTTAATCTATTCCGCATGTATCAGCGTCTTTATCTATCCGATTACCGGTCACTGGATCTGGGGCGGCGGCTGGCTGTCAAGTATTGGTTTCCATGATTTCGCAGGCTCTACTGCCGTTCATATGGTAGGCGGTATCTGTGCTCTGGTTGGAGCAAAGATCGTTGGTCCCCGTATCGGAAAATATAATGAAGACGGAACTCCCAACGCAATACCAGGACACAACATTCCTTTAGGCGTTCTTGGTGTATTTATACTCTGGTTCTGCTGGTTTGGTTTTAACTGCGGATCTACAACCGCTGCTACTACAACGGTAGGTGATATTGCCATGACTACAAACCTGGCTGCGGCTGCTTCCACTTTGGTAACACTGTTGTTCACCTGGAAACGTTATGGTAAACCCGATGTCTCCATGACCTTAAATGGTTCCTTAGCTGGTCTGGTTGCCATTACAGCTGGCTGTGATGTAGTAACTCCTTATGAAGCAATGATTATTGGTGCCATTGCAGGTTTCGTAGTGGTTCTTGCGATTGAATTCATTGATAAAGTTGTTAAGATTGATGATCCGGTAGGTGCAGTTGGCGTTCACGGCTGCTGCGGTCTTCTGGGCACCCTTCTTACCGGAGTATTCGGCGAAGGTGTCAGCTTCCTGCCTCAGTTAATCGGTGTTGTATCTGTGGTGGCTTATGCCGGAGTAATGGCAGCTATCATCTTCACCGTTATTAAAAAGACCATTGGGTTAAGAGTATCCGATCAGGAGCAGTTGGATGGTCTGGATATCCACGAACACGGGATGTCAGCTTATACTGGCTTCCGTATGGATAAATAATCAGCTTTCCCTCATATTTTTATATATCTTACTTCCAAAAAACCCCGGCATAACATCGCCGGGGTTTTTTACTGCTATCATTCCGATAAAAACCCTTCCATCTCCTCCTCCATCTGTTTTAAAGCAGCACCATAGTTGATAAATTCAGCCGCTGCTTCATCCTTTTTTTCCCCTTTGTAGCAGATCCGATGCTCCATGCTGGCCCACAGATCCATAGCCATAGTGCGAAGCTGAACTTCTACAGGATAATACTCCATGCCGTCTGTATGATAAACCGGAACTCCGAACACAATGTGATAGCTTCTGTATCCGTTTTCTTTTGGTGTCCTGATATAATCGCTTTCCTTTATTACTACAATGTCTGTCTGCTTACGCAGCAAATCTACTATTCCATAGATATCTCTGACAAAATAACAGATCACCCGGATTCCCCCAATATCAGTCAGACAGTTTCTGGCTGCATCCGTGGTTGTATCGTTTCCGCATTTGGTTAATTTATTTTCAATGCTTTCTTTCTGTTTTATCCGGTACTGGACATGATGAATGGGATAATTCAGCTGTTTCCTTCTGTAATCCTTATTCAGCACATCGATCCTGACCTGTATGTTATTCAGCGCATCTTCGTAGGGCTGAATGAAACTTAAGTATTCTTCTTCGGTCATATTCTGCCTCCAAAACATTTCTCGTATCAATCTCAAGTATATCGTTTTTTTGTGTCCATAGCGTGTCCAAACTTTGAACGATCATGGATACAAAAAAAGGTCCCCTTGGGACTTTAAAATCCAGGGGACCGGTGTAATCTGTCTTTTTACTTTGTTCTATCATCGTCTGTAAGTTTCTGGTCGTCAGTCTTTGTCTCATCACCCTTTGCCATCAGAATACTGCTTACAGGCTCACTGTCATCGGTAAATAACGGTCTTAATCCCTCTTCCTCTACCCGCTCTTCCTTTGGCATATAAATATTAAATACGGGCGATAAAATATAGGAATTAATAAATGCCAAAAGTGGAAAACCGAACAGCATAAAAATCATCAGTACAGGTGGAATCATAAATACAAAACCGGCTGCAACCAGCACACCATCTATGACGATCATACCAATTGTACGGAATAAATGGCGGATGGACATAAAGAACGCATTGAAAAATGTACGTTTCAGCGGATTATAAAATCTGGACTGAAGCGGGAAAATATACATGGCTACAGCAGCATAGATTAAAGCCATGGCCAGAAATACAGTAAGCATAACCGTCTTAACCGTGGAAGAACCATTAAAAAGCCGGGCAAAGAAATATAAGTCCACACCCAGAATGGCTCCTGCCAAAAGAAGGATCAGCCATATTATGGTAGACTGCTTGAAATTCTCTTTAAAGGATTTAAAAAAGGAGCGTATGGTATAGCCGTCATCGTCTCTTGCAAGTTTCAGCGTCACATAATACACTGCAGTTGTAGAAGCTCCTATGGTGAAAATTGGGAGACTGCAGACCAGCCATAAAACATTTAGAATAATTAAATCTCCGAACTTGCCGATAAAGCGCCAGACCGGATTATCATAATTAAAAAAACCTGATAACATATGTCATTCCCCTTCTCTCGTTAACGTCAAAAATCATTATAGCGGATTTATTTTTAAAAAGCAAACATTCTCCTCCATTTCATCAATTTTTTATAATTATAGATAGAGGAAATTTGTTAAATCTGTGATATAATCATAAAAGTATCCGGATTAAGAACAGAAAGAGGCGTATAATATGACCCCCTATGAAGACAAAACTTTAAAAGATTCACTGCAGGAAGAAAAGAATAAGTTAAAGAATATGAGCTTAAAGGACAGACTATGGTACATCTGGGAATACTATAAGATACCCATAATCGGAACTGTAGTAGCTGTTTTCCTTATACTCTCAATTTTCTCTGCCGTACACAATAACCGGTTTGAAACTGCTCTTTCCTGCGTCATTTTAAACAGTCAGCCTGAAAGTGAAAAGGACCTGGTAAGCGAATACTTTGACCAGGGCTTTCGTGAATACCTGGGTCTGACCGACGAGACAAAGATTGATGTGGACCATTCCATGTCCATAAGTTTTGACAATTCCAATATGACTGAATTTACCTACGCAGAGCTGGCTAAGCTGTCTGCCCTGATCTCCAGCAAAGAGCTGGACGTAATGATCGCAAGAAAGGACAGCATCGACCACTTTGGTGAGATGGGCGGCTTTTTAGACTTAAAAGAGGTTCTTCCCCCTGACGTCTACGACCAGGTAAAGGATCAGCTCTATGAGGTTACCAATTCAGAGACTGGCGAGACAATTGCCTGTGGTATTAAAATCGGTAATACGGATTTCCTGAAGAAGACAGGATTAACCATGAATGATCCGATTTTAGGCATTATAAGCAATTCCACTCGTACAGACACTGCGGTGAAGCTGATCCGCTATGTGTACGGCCTGTAAGGTGAAATCCCAGGTTTTTTAAAAGATTGACAGAGGCGCGGTTTTCGTCCAGAACTCTGGCGTAGATCCTGTCTGTCAGAGAAGAGGCGGCATATGTTAATATCGCCTGGCATGCTTCTTTTGCATATCCCTGACGCCTGTAAGGTGTAAAAATATGATATCCCAGTTCCAGCGGGGTATCATTTTTTTTCATGAAGGAGTACAACTCCTCATTATCCCCAGGATCAAAATTAAACAGCCCTGCTTTTCCAACAATGACCTTTTTTTCTCTGTCATAAAGAGCCCATATTCCATATTCATAAAATCCATACTGCTGCCGGATATAGCTTTCTAATGAGTCTCTGCTATAAAAAAGGGCTCCCGCCTCTCCTCCATCCGGCTCATTTGGAATTTCATCTGCGTCACCAGTCACAAACTCCCGGATCAGCAGACGTCTGGTGTCTGTAATATTCCAGGGCATCCCCTCTTTTCTCCGGACCACACGTTCTAAAAGTTCCGTTGTAATATCCTCATAAGATTCCACCAGATAGGACGCCGGCGAGAGACACTGGTCCGTCCGATTTCGGTCCCATAAACCAATAACAGCCCTGCCTTCTGCAAAAGCAGAGCGCAGGGCTTCATATTCGTCTGATATGGTAACCTGGAAATTCTTCCCTTCAATGGCAATCTCCCGTTCCCACACCATAATTTATAAAGTCTCCGGTTCCTGATACTCTTCTCCGAAGGTATCTACTGACATAGACTGTATCTTCTGTTCAGCCATCGGACGGTCGTTGTAATCGGTTTTCACGTCTGCAATCTTATTGACAATATCCATGCCTTCGATTACTTTTCCAAATGCAGCATAAGCGCCATCTAAATGAGGAGCCGCCTTATGCATGATAAAAAACTGTGAGCCTGCTGAATCCGGGCTCATGGCTCTTGCCATGGAAAGGACTCCCTCAGAATGCTTTAAGGTATTGGAAACTCCATTCTGGCTGAATTCACCTTTAATGGAATATCCAGGGCCGCCGGTTCCGGTTCCCTGTGGGCATCCGCCCTGAATCATAAATCCGTTGATGACTCTGTGGAAAATCAGTCCGTCATAGTAGCCTTTTTTTACAAGACTGATAAAATTATTCACTGTATTCGGTGCAATTTCAGGGTAAAGCTCAGCTTTTATCACATCACCGTTCTCCATTGTAATTGTAATAACAGGATTGTTCATGTTTTTTCCCTTTCTTGTTTAAAGTTTAACATATGTGTGTATTTTATCAAATCATTAAGTTTTTGTCTAGCTGTTCATACTTTGTTTCAATTTCATTCAAAAATCTTTTACACAAACAACATGATTTCTTCACGTTTCATGGTTATACTAAAAATGTAAATTAAATATGTTTATAAGATTTTTTTCATAATACTTGAGCTGATAATTCCGTTATCAGCTCTCCTCCCTTTTTGAAATAACTTTTAAGGAACTGCCGGCCTGGCAGTTCCTTTTTATTATTCCCTTTGGAATTTGACGTATTCATCCCAGTTGAACCGGTTGCATGATATCCATATTATTTTCAAATAATCCCGCCACACAAACCTGGAGACTATCATAGGTTTTAAAATAGTACTCACATGTTGCAGTATTTAAAAATGCCGTATACTTTGTGTAATCATAAGACCCACGGCTTGTCATGACTGCTCCTTTTGGTATCGTCACCCCTTCCATGACGTGAAAACAGGATACCACAGCTTCTTTCCGATTTTGGGGAACTGGAAGAAATGATTTTAAAAATGCTGTACGGACAAAACGATCGGGAGAGGTAAAGCCACCTGGAAGTGCTCTTGTTCCTCCAGCCTGACCGAATGGAGTAAGCTTTATGCCGCTCCAGCTGACTTCTTCCAATTGGTCAGGGCTTGCCTCCATATAATTTCTTAAATTGGTCATATGCCAGGGAAGATCCGGACTATTTGCCAGAACACCCATGGGATTATCAAAAATAATCAGTCCCTTACCAGTTAGTTCAATTACCGCACAGGCACCGGCCCGGTCTGTTGCAATCCAGTGAAGAGGTGCCGCCGATCCTGTAACCGGGTCTTCCATCCCAATGATGGAAACCTGGGCTGCCAGTGTTTTTAGTTCCTGAACTGACCCGCATTTTCCTAATATATAATGAAGAAATTCAAAGGAAGCAATGGGAAACCGATTTTCTCCCTTTCCCATTTCTTCATATCTGGCATATCCTGCAAAGTAAAGAGCTGCCGCTGCAAATCCTCTTTCATTCACTCCGTCAAAGAATCCCAAAAGTCCGTCTGTCTCCTGCCCAATTCCAATAAAGCTATAATCATCCTGCATCCAGGAACCGGTGAGAGCATTGATCCATTGATAGCTTTTAGGAACTCTGAAAAAGTGAGGATCTATTTCATAGGAAAAATCCATATTTCTTCCGAAAAAAACCTCCCCTTCTTTCGTCTGCAATGTCATAGCCGTACACATTGTCATTCCCCTGGTTTTGATTATTTAATTATATATATGGCTGACTGTCCGATTTATGATGATATAGATTCAATTGCTTCTTTTAATTGGGAAATACAATCCACGGGTTTTAAGCACGTTCCGTTTTTACAGAGATAAAACTGGCTTTTTTCAGAATCTACGGGATAATCCTTTGTAAACGGAGCGATTTTTGAAAGAAGCACTTCATTTTCCGGATTTTTAAATATAATCTCAATATCCGTGAGAACTTCCCTTTTTAAACCGGCAAGTTCGTTCTCGATTCCCGGCTGAGACGAGACTGCAACTAGCTGTGTATGAGAATAAAGAACCGTCTGAAACGCCAAAAGTGTAAAACTATGATTCGCCGGACTGGTCTGTGTTTCTCTTCCCATCCACTTTAACTGCTTATTTAATATTTCCTGCCATGTAATTTCACCGGTTAAATGATAAAGTTTCCCTATCACGTATGCAGCCACAGAATTGCCTGAAGGCAAAGCACCATCATACAGTTCCTTGGGGCGGCTGATCAGTTTTTCTCTGTCATGTGCATACATATAAAATCCGCCATTTTCCTCATCAAAAAATAAGCTGACCATCTTTTCACAAATACTGACTGCTTTTTGAAGATATGATATCTCAAAGCATGCCTGATATAGTTCTAACAATCCGAACGCGTAAAATGCATAATCATCCAGTTGACCATCATGTCCGGTTTCTCCATCCCGGTAGCGGATAAATAGTCTGCCCTCCTTGTCCGTCAGCGTTTCTTCAATAAATGCTTGTGCATTTCTGGCTGCCTGTAAATATACTTCCTCCAAAAGAATCTGATACCCCTTTGCCATCCCTGCAATCATCAGACCATTCCAGGAGGTCAGAATTTTGTCATCTTTATGAAGTTCCGTCCGCATAAGACGATAATCATAAAGCTTCCTGCTAAGCGCGATAATCTTTTCATCTTTTTTTTCATAATCATGATTATTAATGAGATTTAAGATATTTTTCCCTTCAAAATTTCCGTCTTTTGTAATTCCAAACCACTGACAGTAAAATGGGGCATCTTCTTTTAGAATTTGTGTGATTTCATCCCGGTCAAAAACGTAGAACTTTCCTTCTACCCCTTCGCTGTCTGCATCCTCTCCACAATAAAATCCACCATCTTTATCAGTAAGGGTTTTCATAATGTAACCCAATATTCCTCTGGCTGCTGACTGGTAAAATGGTTCTCTGGTTATTTTATAAGCTTCCAGATAGGCATAAGAAAGCAGGGCATTATCATAGAGCATTTTCTCAAAATGAGGAACCAGCCACTTTTCATCGGTAGAGTAACGGGAAAACCCTCCCCCAATATGATCGTAAATCCCACCCCGGTACATATGCCTTAAGGTTGATTCACATATCTCTCTGGCAGACTCATCCTTTTCATAGATGGAGTGGCGAAGGAGAAAAATCAGATTATGGGGCATGGGGAACTTTGGGGCTCTCCCAAAACCACCCCATGTTTTATCATAGGAACGCTTTAACTGCGCGGCAGCCGTTAAGAACAATTCCTTACCGGGATCATCCTTACTTCCCCCACTGTTTTTTTCCTCTCCATTTAGATACCGGGTTATTTCTTCTCCGGCCTGCAGCACCTTTTTCCTGTCATTTTTCCAAAGGCCGTCTATGGCATTCAAAACCTCAATCAGTCCGGTATTTCCCCATCTGCTGTGTTTTGGCAGATAAGTGGCCGCATAAAAAGGCTTCTGATCCGGAGTCATAATAATTGTCAGTGGCCAGCCGCCTGAGCCTGTAAGTGCCTGGCAGACCGACATGTAAACCGAGTCAATATCAGGCCGTTCCTCACGGTCTACTTTAATAGAAACATAATTTTCGTTTAACAGGCCTGCCACCTCCTGATCTTCAAAGGACTCATGAGCCATGACATGGCACCAGTGACAGGTAGAATAGCCGATGGATAAAAAAATTGGTTTGTCTTCCGCTTTTGCTTTTGTAAATGCTTGTTCACACCAAGGCCACCAGTCCACTGGATTGTAAGCATGCTGAAGTAGATAAGGGCTTTTTTCATGTATTAATCGATTGGATATTTTGCTTGTTGTCATAGGGCATTACCTCCTTAAATAAAGATACAGCCTTATTATACCCACTAATATAAACAAATGAGATCCTTTACAAATATTTCTTCATTTGTAAATTGAATTTTATTATTGTTTAAAAATCCATCTAAAGATTGGATTGTCTTTTCGATAACCGAAATTTTCCATTTCTTGCTTAAATTCTTTTTAAAACTTATATAAATTTCATTTTTTGTTGCTTCATATACGATTGAACACAGAGTATTCTCCTGACTGGTTTTCCTTAAAGCTTCAAAGGCTTCATTTATGCCAAAGCCATGAATATTATTCTGAATATATTCATGAGCACAAATATATCTGTCAGCTCCAATCCCATACACTTTATCATAATTTACTTTTTTAAAATCCCCGTTTGGGAAATTAGTCATAATAATAAGGTCTTTGTGAATTGGACTTATTATATTTGTTTCATTTCCTTCTTCCAGAATAAAGGCATCACCAGTTTTGTCAGCAATAATAGTATGTAACCCTAAATCTGGATATAATGGATTTCTAGGATACGAGATTACTCTTTTATTAAGTATGTCATAAAATTCAGATGCTTTTCTTGTTTTTTTCAGCGCCTCATCAAACGTATCAAAAGCAAACCAATCATTTTCGTCACAGCTTGATTTAAAACCTGGGTTATATTGGACTGCCTGAGTACAAATAAAAAGACCTTCACTATTAAAACCAGCAATATCCCTGTATTGGTTATTTACTAAGGCCGAAAAGAAAAATAAGTTCATATCATTATAATTACTGACTTTCAGTTTTAAGTCAATATCTTCAGTATCAAAATTCATACCATAAATAGCTTTTTTTTGACTGTATACTGCAAAACTTGTACACATTTTGGGAACCCTCCTTTATATATCTCATTTGTTTACCACTTTTTTAACTCCATCCATATGATATCACCAGACACCTCGATGGTTCAACCTGCAACATGATTCAGAATCAAAAATGTGCCACTTAAGCTTATATTTCAAAACCCTGCCCTTATAGATGTAATAAGGAGCAGGCATTTCGCCTGCTCCCATATTGCAGTATTATACTGCAGAATACGTGGGACTACCATTTTCTATTCCGGTACTCTCACTTCTTTCATTAAAAAAATAAGCGCAATAATATTTGGAACTGCCATCAGCCCATTCCAGATGTCTGAAAATTCCCAAACTGTCTCAAGTTTCGCCAGGCATCCCACAAAGACTGCACACAGATAGAGAAGTGTATAGATCTTACCTCTTAAAATACGCTGCAGCAGATAGAGAATGTTTCGCTTTTTCAGGCTTTCCGCCAGATATCCCGCAGCCTGCTTTCCAAGATAATACCAGGCAATTATAGTTGCAAATGCAAATACCAGCATGGAACCGGATACTACATATTCCCCAAGTCCACCCAGTCGTTTAGAAAAGCTGAATGCGGTAAGGGCCGCACCGTCATAGCCGGAGCCTGCCGCGTCCCCTTCTGTCATACACAAAATAACAAAGGCGGTCATGGTGCAAATAATAATCGTATCAAAGAAAACTTCAAACATTGCCCACATTCCTTGTTTTTCAGGCGTGGTATTTTCCGCTGCTCCATGTAAAACAGCCATACTGCCAAGACCGGCTTCATTGGAGAAAACACCTCTTGAAATGCCGTATTGAAGGCTTTTACTGATTCCAAAACCGGCTGCTCCTGAAAATACAGATACAGGCTGAAATGCATCCCGAAAAATAACATGAAAAATATATGGAATTTTATCATAACAGGACATAATAACAACCATGGAGAACAGCATATAAATTCCGGAGGCAATGGGAATCATACGTTCCGAAACAGAAGCAATCCGGCTGATTCCGCCTAGAATAACGAGGCACACCAGTCCGGTCAGAAAAATCCCCACCAACCCAGTTGGAACCTGAAAGGAGTATTTAAGCGTTTCCGCAATGGAGTTAGACTGAACCATACTTCCCATGCCAAGAGATACCATGATGCAGAGAAAGCTGTAAATCATACCAAGCGCCGGCAGTTTCAACCCTCTTTCCAGATATACCATAGGCCCGCAGACCCATGCTCCGTTCTGATCTTTGTAACGGTACCGGATTCCTAACATGGTTTCTGCATATCCTGTCATCATACCGATTACAGCAGATACCCACATCCAGAAGATGGCTCCAGGTCCTCCGGCTGTCAAAGCAGTCGCCACACCCACAATATTTCCAGTCCCTATTGTTGCTGCAAGAGCTGTACAGGCGGTCTGAAATCTGGTCACATCTCCTTTGTCTCCCTCTTCGTCTTCCTCCTGTATGCTCCCAATGGTCTGTTTCCACCAATAAGCAAGCTTTCTGATTTGAAAAAATCCGGTTTTAACCGAATAAATGATCCCAATTCCCAGAAACAGGATTAACAGCCAGGGTCCCCATACCATTTCGTGTATGTAATGAATCATTCCTTGTGCTCCCTTATGTCCTCTTTATCACATATTCGTGCCGGAATGATTGTATGAAAATTTCCATTCATTTTTATACAAATTTAACTTTACTATGATATAATCTTACTATGTGCTGAATTTAAACAACTAACGCGAGGTGAACAATATGCCCGGTTTTACCACCCATTACTTATTAGGCGTTAAAGCATACAACAATATGCCAAACACTCCTTTAAAACGAATCATATCCAAATATCGCTGGCTCTATCAGCTGGGTCTACAGGGTCCGGATATATTTTTTTATAATATCCCCATTCTTCGTCACAGGGATTACCGCAATGTAGGTTCCTATATGCATGAAAATCACGTAAATAGCTTTTTCGTTACCTGCCTAAATCATATTGGAGCCATTGAATCAAGACAGCAGCGTGAGCAGGCCATCGCATACATGAGCGGTTACTTCTGTCACTATATTGGAGACTCCATCTGCCATCCTTATGTATATGGCAGGATCGAGTACGATATCAAAAACTCCGGAAACTATCACCATGGGCTTCATGCCATGCTTGAGAATGATATAGATGCACTGTTACTCATGATCTATAAGCAAAAAAAGCCTTCCCAGTTTAACCAGGCTGCAACCATCTGCTTGAACGGTCAGGAAATGCAGTTTATTTCCGGTTTTTTATCATCCTGCATCAATGAAACCTACTATCCCTTAAATTATCGGAATAATTATCAGGTCACCCCCCGTATGGTATCCCGATCCATCCTGGCGATGCGTCTGGGCTGCCGGACACTTGCAGATCCAAACAGCAGAAAGAAAAACAGCATTGAATTTGTGGAATCCTTATTTCTTAAAAATCCTGTTGCTTCCCGTAAACTGGTTACTGATATTACCTCTGACCCGGTAGTGACATTTAATCTTAACCATGATACGTGGTGCAATCCCTGGGACCGCAGGCTTGCTTCCAAAGCTTCCTTTCCGGAGCTGTTCCATCAGTCCATGTCCAAATGCGGAAATGTATTCTTCCGGTTAAATGAAGAACTCACGTCTCCTGTCCCGTTAAACAGCCTGGATCATAACAAATTGCTACGGGAACTGGGTAATTATTCGTATCACAGCGGACTGGCTGTTGATTCCAACTAATATTTATATTCTTATATTAAAAAAGCATGGATCTTAAAACGCCTCGCGTTTATCCATGCTTTTCATACATTCTTTACTTGGAAGCCTGTGTCTGCTCCGCTTCTGTTTCATCTGCTGCTTCCGTATCATCCGCTTCTTCTGTATCATCCGCTGCGGTTGTTTCCATTACAACTGCACCTTCCTTTGGTACAATCTTCTGGTCAGAGCCTTTTGGAATATCCATATCTACCAGCCAGTACTGCTGCTCTTTCATTGTATAATCCGGCATAACAATTATATGCAGATCATAATCCTTAAAAAAGCCGCCGTAAGAAGTCTCACTTGATTTCTCAAAGCTGAAATCCTGATCTGCTACCACATCGTTTAAATAGCGAACTGCGGCATTTGCAAATGTAACTGCTTCATCCGGAGTCGTCCCTGCTTTAACAACCAGATTTAAATCAAGTTTTTTCTCCTTCGGATCCATGCTGTAGTTTACACTGAGAGCCATAGGATATTCATTATTATCCACAAACTCTTCATCCATATCATTTCCAATCTGAGTCCAGTCCAATACGATTCCCTGCTGCGTTTCAAAGACAGGTTCTGCAGGACCACCGCCTGCAAGAATATGGCTCTGGGTACAGCCCGTTAACAGCATCGCTGATACGGCACATATCATTAGCACTTTGTTCCTCATCATAATATCCTCCTTAATGAACATCACCATTATATCCGATCCTGTCCTTTTTTTGTAGTGCTTTCAGCAAAAAGTCAGAAAAACTTCACAATTGCGTTAGACTTTTTGCTGGTATTAATGGCTTGTTTTTCCTCTGTATTAAGGTTTTAGCTGAGGCTTGAAAAATAAATTTATATGATTCAGCCTTGCATTTTTTTATAGACCGTGGTATCATGTTCAATATTGAGATATAAATATTATTTTTGAACTATAAAGGAGCCATGTCATGAACAACAAAGAGAAAATATCATTGATAAAAAAGCTGGATATTATGACCACACTGGTACCATTTGCAGCAATCGTTTTATTATGTATCCTGTTTCTTACATATCCCAAGGCATCAGGTGCTGTGTTGGCCTCCATACGATCCTTTATTGGAAATGAGCTGGGCAGCTACTACCTGATCATAGGACTATTCACATTTATCTGCTCCCTCTACATGGCCTTTTCCAGATATGGAGCAATCAGGCTGGGAGACTGTGAGAAACCCCAATATTCAAATTTCAAATGGGGAGCCATGATGTTTACCGCAGGTCTGGCAGCTGACATATTATTTTACTCTCTTTGTGAATGGCTGCTCTATGCAGGGGAGCCCCATATAAAAGATATGGGCTCTGTACAGGACTGGGCTTCCACCTATCCTCTGTTTCACTGGGGTCCAATACCATGGAGCTTTTATCTGGTTCTGGCCGTTGCATTTGGTTTTATGCTTCATGTAAAGAAACGGACAAAACAAAAGTATTCAGAGGCCTGCCGTCCGATCCTTGGTAAACTGGTAGACGGGCCAGCCGGGAAACTGATTGATTTAATCGCTGTTTTCGCTTTACTGGCAGGAACAGCTACCACATTTTCTCTCGCAACACCGCTTCTTTCCATGGCAGTCAGCCGGGTGACCGGACTGCCTGAATCCAGATACTTAACCATAGCAATCCTGATCATTATCTGCGCAGTATATACGTTTACAGTATATTTTGGCATGAAGGGAATTTCAAAGCTTGCTGATTCCTGTACCTACTTATTCTTCGGGCTTCTCCTTTATGTTCTCATTGGCGGAGGTCAGGCCAGGTATACCATTGAAACAGGAATAACAGCAATCGGTAACCTGACACAAAACTTTATCGGTCTGTCCACCTGGACTGATGCACTTCGCACCTCTTCCTTTCCTCAGAACTGGACCATCTTTTACTGGGCATACTGGATGGTGTGGTGTGTGGCCACTCCCTTTTTTATCGGCGCCATCAGCAAAGGGCGGACGATCAGACAGACTGTTCTGGGGGGATATTTCTTTGGCTTGTCAGGAACGTTTACTTCTTTTATTATATTAGGTAATTACAGTCTTGCTCTTCAGACAAAGGGTATTCTTGATGTTATGGGCATCTACCAGGCAACACAAAACCTTTATCAGACTATTATGGCTATTTTAGAAACACTTCCATTTTTCAAGATGGGTCTGGTGCTTTTAGCTCTTACCATGATTGCTTTTTATGCCACCTCATTCGATGCACTCACACTGGTTGCCGCTTCCTATTCCTATAAGGAGCTGCCGGAAGATGAAGAGCCTCATAAACACGTAAAGCTGTTTTGGGCTATCCTTCTGATGCTATTTCCAATTGCACTTATTTTCTCAGAAAATTCGATGGCAAATTTACAGACTGTATCCATTATTGCCGCTTTCCCCATCGGCATTATCATTCTTCTCATTATCATCAGCTTCTTTCGGGATGCAAAGGAATATTTAGAACATTCCTGAAAAAAGACTGCTGCAAAATCTGCAGCAGTCTTTTTTTATTCATAAATCTGAATTTCCGTACTAGAGTGAGAGGGTACCTGCTTCTCCTTTGGAGGAAGTTTCTTATAATCTCCATAAATCCAGGTAAGAACTTCATGCCAGCCCTTGGGTGCCATCAGTTTGGTATCCTCGAATTCCAGATCCACAGTTTCCTCACACCATTCTTTCTTTAAGGTCACATATAAATAATCCGGTTGATAATTACTATAATAACGCAGACTGCTTTTTTTCTTCCGGTCTTTCACAGCTGCCCAGTATTGAAGTTTTCTTAACACCCCCATGGGAATTAACTTGCCAATCAACGCCAGAATTCCCACGCATATTCCATTTAACAGACTGTATTTTCTTAAATCAAGCTTATATCTGTGTCCCATGGAAAGTCCATAGATAACGGTATGAAGCAGCAAAGTTACGGTTGATGAAATCTTGTTTTCCGGCAATTCATCAATGGTAAATAAATCTACCCACAGATGATTCAGTCTGCCTTCATAATATTTCATCTCAGCAGTATCCTCATGGGTTCTGCTTTTCTTATAAATAATTCTGGCTGTGAAATCGTAAAAGGCCTTTCCTCTTCTCAGATCCTTTGGTTCAAGAAGTTCCATGTCTTCCGGCAGCTCCGACCGTACCACCTGCAAAAACGCCTCATAATTGGTACGGGTAAACGCCACATCTGCATCATCATCCCAGGGAATAAATCCTTTGTGTCTGACAGCACCCAGAAGTGTCCCGGCATCCAGTAAATATTGGATCCCGTGCTTTCGGCAGATCCGGTCAATCTCTTTTAGAATACCCAGATTCGCCTGATGCACCTTGGTCAAATCATACTCCTTCATAACTCCTCCATTCTGACTGAATCAGAAAAACAAAACTTAAGCCTGCTGGTTTAAGCCCTCTTTTATGGTCTTTGCCATGTAATCGATCATCTCATCGGTCATACCCGGATAAACTCCAATCCAGAATGTATCCTGCATAATCCGGTCCGTATTCTTCAGTTCACCTACAACCCGGTATCCGCTTCCTGATTCCCGCATCTGATTAAAGCATGGATGTTTGGTTAAATTGCCTGCAAAGAGCATTCTGGTCTGTACACCTTTTGATTCCACATACTGAACCAGCTGGTTTCTGTCAACGCCCTCTTTACAGGTAATAAGAAATCCGAACCAGCTTGGTCGTGATCCAGGACAGGCCTCCGGAAGAATCAGTTTTCCCTCTGTATCTTTTAATGCCTCGTAAAGACGGCTGAAATTATGACGTCTGCGTTCAACAAAGGAGGGGAACTTCTCTATCTGTGCACAGCCAATGGAAGCCTGCATATCCGTTGCCTTTAAATTATAGCCGAAATGAGAGTAAACGTACTTATGGTCATATCCCAGTGGAAGTTCGCCGTACTGGCGGTCAAACCGGTGTCCACATAAATTGTCTGTACCGGAAGGACACACACAGTCACGTCCCCAATCCCGGAAAGAACGGATAATCCGGTTTAACAGGGAATCGTTGGTGTAAACAGCTCCGCCCTCTCCCATGGTCATGTGGTGAGGCGGGTAAAAGCTGGAGGTTCCAATATCTCCGATGGTACCTGAGAAATGCTCTTTCCCATCTAAGGTATAAACAGTGCCCAGTGCATCGCAGTTATCTTCCACAAGCCATAAGTTATATTTATCGCAGAATGCCTTAACTGCCGTTAAATCATAAGGATTCCCAAGTGTATGGGCAATCATGACTGCCTTTGTCTTCTCAGAGCGTGCTGCCTCCAGCATGGTAACATCGATGTTGTACTGGGGAATGGTCACGTCAACAAATACTGGTACTGCGCCATATTGAATCATTGGCGTTACGGTTGTGGGGAACCCTGCCGCTACTGTAATTACTTCATCTCCTCTTTTAATCTGACGCTCTTTTAAAAGCGGGGAAGTAAGTGCCATAAATGCCAGTAAATTTGCTGATGATCCTGAATTGACCAGGGAACAAAACCTCACATTTAAATATTTACAAAATTTCTTCTCAAATTCATCGGTATAGCGTCCTGAGGTAAGCCAGAACTCCAGAGAACTGTCTACCAGATTAACCATTTCCTTGCTGTCATATACTCTGGACGCATAGGAAATCCTGTCACCTTCTTCAAACGGCTTTTTCTGATTGTGATACGTATCACAGTATTCCTTTACAAGTGCAAGGATTTCTTCCCTTGCTTCTTTTTCTGTTTTTTTATCAAACATAGAATTATTTCCTCTCTTAATCTATTAGTTAAAAAATTCTTCGATCTGCCGGTCCATTACCTCAATCATATCTGCTCCGGCCAGATATTCTCTGGTCCATTCCACGGTCTTTTCCACGGCTTCCTTCACTCCATACCTGGGTGTCCAGCCAAATACCTTTTTCACCTTTGAACAGTCCAGCTTTAAGAAGTTTGCCTCATGAGGTCCTCCATCGGGTGTGACAGACCAGGTAATTCCCTGCCCCCATGCTTCACAGAATAAATGGGTTAACTCTCCGGTTGTGACACAGTCCTTATCGTCGGGACCCACATTATAGTATCCCTGATAAGAAGAATTCTCATACTGCTTCATGGCTATTGTCATATATACAGCCAGAGGCTCTAAGACATGCTGGTAAGGTCTTGTAGAATCAGGATTTCTAAGTACGATTTCCTGTTTTTTCATGGCAGACCGGATGCAGTCCGGAATAATTCTGTCATTAGCGAAATCTCCTCCCCCTATAACATTGCCAGCCCTTGAAGTGGAGATCGCTGTTTTGCCCTGGGAAAAGAAAGACTTGGCATAGCTGTGGGTCACCAGTTCCGAACAGGATTTGCTGTTGGAGTATGGGTCATAGCCATCTAAGGGATCACATTCCCGGTAACCATATTCCCATTCCTTATTTTCATATACTTTATCAGTTGTTACATTGAGAAAAGAACGAACCGTCTCAGTAAGGCGGATACATTCTAAAATATTCACCGTGCCCATCACATTGGTTTCATAGGTGTAAACCGGATCCTTATAGGAATCTCTTACAATGGGTTGTGCTGCTAAATGAAAAACTATCTCCGGTTTAGCCAATTCAAAAACAGATTTTAAATGTTTTAAATCCCGGATATCTCCAATGACAGAATTCATCTGTCCGGATATATCTGCTACTTCAAACAGAGCGGGATCCGTTGGTGACTGGAGTGAGTACCCAGTTACCTCTGCTCCTGCTTTTATCAGCATACGGCTGAGCCATGCCCCTTTAAAACCGGTATGCCCGGTAAGAAGAACTCTCTTTCCTTTGTAAAATTCAGAAAATTCCTTCCAGCGGTCATTTGTTTTATTCGTCATATTATTTCTCCCATATCTTCCAGGGTGCTTTCCCGGACTGCCATAAATCTTCCAGCTTCTTCATCTCTCTCTGGGTATCCATGCACTGCCAGAAGCCGGTGTGATGGAAGCTCATCAGTTCTCCTTCTGCTGCCAGTCTCTGTAATGGCTTCTGCTCCAGAACTGTGGAGTCATCTTCCAGATAAGAAAAAATCTCAGGATTAAATACCATAAATCCGCCGTTGATCAGGCTGGCATCGGTCTCGTCCTTTTCCCGGAAGGAACGCACCACATCGCTATCATCAATATCTAAAACGCCCTTTAACTGGGCAATATTAACCGTTGTCATGCTTGCAATTTTCCCGTGGCTTTCATGGAATTTTAAAAGTGCATTTAAGTCCACATCACAGACTCCGTCTCCATAGGTAAGCATAAACGGCTCCTCTCCTATAAAGGGCTGTATCCGTTTGACTCTTCCGCCAGTCATGGTATTGAGTCCCGTGTCCACAAGGGTTACCTTCCACGGTTCGGAATAATTATTATGTACCTCCATGCTGTTGTTGGCAAGGTCAAACGTCACATCGGAGGTATGAAGAAAATAATCCGCAAAAAATTCTTTCACTACATACTGCTTGTATCCCAGACAGATCACAAAATCATGGAATCCAAACTGGGAATAATATTTCATAATATGCCATAAAATGGGCTTTTCACCGATTTCAATCATTGGCTTTGGTTTTAAATGACTCTCCTCGCTGATTCTCGTTCCAAGACCCCCTGCTAATAATACAACCTTCATCCTGCTTCCTCCTGACATTTTCTTATTCATATTCATGGTAAGCCTTCCGGTAAAAATGCATCAGCACTTTTACAACTGGTCCCGGCCACATCTTTTTAAACATCTCTGTCTCTTCTTTTATACGGCTGTTATCCTCTATGGCTGCCTTTGTCGCTGCTTCGTCATGGACCCGATAATAAAGAATGGGTTTCTCCACACAGATAAAACGTCCTGGCCGCTTAGACAGCTCGTAAAGCGTATCCCAGTCCAGGGCAAAATGATAGGGGGAGGTAAAGAGTGGTTCCCCCAATTGTTCCTTATTATATGCACATGCAGGACAGCATATGGAATTTCCAAAAAGCAGGACACTTTTTTTAACCCAGGACAGATGACTAAGGAAGCGCAGCCTTAAAGGCAGACGTAAAATCCGCTTGATAAATTCAACCGGCTCAAATGCTGCCAGCTTGTCCTTCTTTACAACAACATAACCGCCGGTAAATAAAGTCATGTCCGGATATCGTTCATAACAATTCAGCAGATTTTTTACATAGTCTTTCTGATACAGATCATCCTGGTGGGCAATGGTCACAAATGTGGCATCTGCCATGTAATAGGCAAAATTCCAGTCATCCCGGATACTGCTTTTCTCGTGTCTGATAAAAAGGGGAATCCCGTACTGATCAGCCAGACCTCTTATATAGGTACTTGGCGTGGAAGTACACAAAATCACATCGGATTCCACACTTTGGGTTTTAATCGATCGGATACAGGATTCCAGATAAGGCGAATCCTTATATGCACAGATTGCAAATGTATGTGGTTTCATTCTTTACCTCAAAATACGTTTGTTTTTGTCTGGCTATGATTATATCATAAAAACAATAAAACATACTACCATATTCATTATTTTGAAAGAAATTGGGGGTATAACAGCAAAAAATAAATTTTTTATTAAATTAGCACTCACCCGTTGACAGTGCTAACAATGCGTGTTATATTACATATATAACAAATAAATCATTTAATCATTGGAAAGGAGATATGACCTATGATGATGCCTAGCATTTTTGGTGAGAGTTTATTGAGTAACTGGATGGATTTCCCCTTTGACCGTTCCTTTTTCGGCACAAAAGAAGGTATGAAAACTGATGTAAAGGAAGTTGATGACGGCTATGAACTGGATATCGATCTTCCAGGATTTCAAAAGGAGGATATTAAAGCCCGGCTCACAGACGGCTATTTAACCATAACTGCATCAAAAGGAGAGAATAAAGAAGAAAAAGACAAAGAGGGCCGTTATATCCGCCGGGAACGCTATTCTGGTAGCATGAGCCGTAGTTTCTATGTAGGCAATGCTGTAAAAGAGGAAGATATACGTGCTAAATTTGAAAATGGAATTCTGAAGCTGTCCGTTCCAAAGAATAAGAAAACTGAGATAGAACAGAACAATTACATCTCCATAGAAGGCTGAAAAAAGGAGGTCCTACCCACAGGACCTCCTTTTTTTATATCAGTTCTATATAAGCCTCAATCAGCTTTAATGTCTGTTCCATTCCTTTTACATGGGTCCGCTCTGTTCCATGGGAAGCATGTACGCCCTGTCCAATCAGTGCAGCCCTGATGTTATGTCCCCCACGGATGGCTGCGCCGGCGTCAGAACCGTAATGTGGGAATACATCCACAGCATAATCAATCTTTTTCTCCTTTGCCAGGGAAATGAGACGGTTGGTCATCTCATAATCATAAGGTCCGGATGAGTCCAGAGCACAGATCGATACCTTTCGTTCGTCCCCTGATAAATCATCTCCAAGAGCCCCCATATCCACTGCAATAAACTCTTCAATGTCTTCCGGTATCCAGCTTGCGCCAAATCCCACCTCTTCATAATTGCTGATTGCAATTTTTAACGTCTTTTTCGGCTTTCTCCCAGATTCACTGATGTCTTTTAAAACTCCTAAAAGAACTGCGACTGAAGCCTTGTCATCTAAATGGCGGGATTTGATATAGCCGCTTTCTGTATAGGAAAACATGGGATCAAAACTGATATAATCACCTTGTGATATCTCCAGCTTTCTCACATCTTCCTCACTGTCAACCATCTCATCTAACCGTACTTCCATGTTCTTTGGCTTTCTTTCCAAAGTTCTGGCGTCGTCATAAGTATGAACAGAAGGCTCTTTGGTAAGGATTGTACCGGTATAAGTCTTTCCGGTTCTGGTATGAACTTTGCAGTACATTCCCTCTATGGACTCCATCATATAACCGCCGACTGGAACCATAATGAGCATCCCTTTTGAGGTAATGGAACGCACCATGGCGCCCAGCGTATCAACATGAGCGGATAAACCAAGAACTTCCTTTTCTTCACCTGGAACTTCAATAATCAGTCCGCCTTTTTTATTATAACAGCAAGCATATCCAAACCCTGCAGCTTCCTTCTCCACTGCCTTTAACACTTCTTTGGTGTATCCGCTGGGACTTGGAATATTCACGATTTTTTCCAATATGGTTGTTACATATGTCATTGTTTCCATCATATTAGCCTTCTTTTCTGGTTTTTTTCTATTTTAGCAGATCTTATAACGGAAATCCAGTGAAATACGAAAAAGGCTGGAAAGCCATCCGGGCGTACCGGTATGCTTTCCAGCCAGTCATCACTTTTTATTATACTTCAAAAATCAGATCGCCGTAGCTTGGAAGTGGCCATAAATCCTTATCTACAATCATCTCCAGCTTATCTGCCGGCTCACGAAGAGCTGCCATTGCAGGTACTACTTCACTGTGGTAAGCAGCTGCCTGTTCTTTGTTTTCTCCAATTGCCGCACATTTGTCAGTAGTATCAATGAGAGCGGAAAGTGCTACCTTCATATCAGAAAGATATGCGCTCACTTCGGTGAGAAGTTCTTCCTGTACACTGGTATCAGCAGACGGACATGCTGACTTAACCTTTCCTAAAGAATCTGCAAGAACGGTTGTATATTTCACAACAGCCGGAATCAGCTGCTTTCCTGCCATATCAATCATGGTTCTTGCTTCAATATTAATGGCTTTTGAATAGGTCTCATATTCGATCTCAACACGGGACTCTAACTCAGCCTTAGTAAATACCTTGAATGATTCAAACATGCTGATGGATTTTTCTTTTGTAAGTGCAGGGATTGCATCAACCATTGCTTTGATGTTTGGAAGTCCTCTTCTCTCTGCTTCTTCTACCCATGCATCAGAATAACCATTGCCGTTAAAGATTACTCTCCTATGTGCTGCCAGCTGCTCTTTAATCATATCATGTACAGCCGTATCAAAGTCTTCTGCTTTCTCAAGTACATCTGCCGCTTCCTTAAATGCCTCTGCTGTAATGGTATTTAATACAACGTTAGGTGATGAGATGGAATCAGAAGAACCTACCATACGGAATTCAAATTTATTGCCGGTGAATGCAAATGGTGAAGTTCTGTTTCTGTCAGTTGCATCTTTAAATAAATCTGGCAGAGTCTTAACGCCTGTCTTTAAGGTACCGCCTGACTTGGAGTGAGTTGCTTCACCTGTGCTGCAAAGCTGATCCACTACGTCCTCAAGCTGTTCGCCGATGAATACGGAAATAATTGCAGGAGGTGCCTCGTTTGCGCCAAGTCTGTGATCGTTTCCAACATCTGCTGCAGACTGACGAAGAAGATCGGCATGCCTGTCAACTGCCTTTAAGATACAGGATAATACCAGTAAGAACTGAATGTTCTCATGTGGTGTTTCGCCTGGATTTAATAAATTAATACCGTCGTCACTGGTTAAGGACCAGTTGTTATGCTTACCGGAACCATTTACGCCTGCAAATGGCTTCTCATGAAGCAGACAGTTTAATCCGTGACGTCCTGCAACCTTCTTTAAGGTTTCCATAACAACATGATTGTGATCAACTGCCACATTGGCCTGCTCATAGATTGGTGCCAGCTCATGCTGAGCAGGTGCAACCTCATTATGCTGGGTCTTTGCGGGTACGCCAAGCTTCCAGAGTTCTTCATTTACTTCCTTCATATACGCTGCAATTCTTTCACGAATGGAACCAAAGTAATGGTCTTCCATTTCCTGTCCCTTAGGAGGCATTGCACCGAATAAGGTTCTTCCAGCGTAAATTAAGTCTTTTCTCTGTAAATACTTTTCATGATCAACAATGAAATATTCCTGTTCCGGTCCAACGGAAGGAGTGACTCTCTTTGAAGTGGTGTTACCAAACAGTCTTAAGATTCTTAATGCCTGCTCATCAACCGCTTCCATTGATCTTAAGAGAGGAGTTTTTTTATCGAGCGCTTCTCCTGTATAAGAACAGAAAGCAGTGGGAATACAAAGTGTAACACCAATTGCATCTTCTCTTAAAAATGCAGGTGAGGTACAATCCCATGCAGTATAACCTCTTGCTTCAAAGGTTGCTCTTAATCCACCGGAAGGGAAGGAAGAGGCATCTGGTTCGCCTTTTACCAGCTCTTTACCGGAAAACTCCATGATTACCTTACCTTCTGATGTGGGAGAGGAGATGAAGGAGTCATGCTTCTCGGCAGTAATGCCTGTCAGCGGCTGGAACCAGTGTGTATAGTGAGTTGCGCCTCTCTCAATTGCCCAATCCTTCATTGCATGAGCTACTACATCTGCAATGGAAGGATCCAGTTCTGCACCGTCTTCAATTGTTTTCTTTAACTTCTTGAAAACGCTTTTAGGCAGACGCTCTCTCATAACGGTCTCGTTAAATACATTCTTACCGAACAGCTCGGCTACATTCACAACTTCGCTCATAAATTTTCCATCCTCTCATATTTAATTTCTACTTAATAAAATTAAGTCTGATTGTTATTTTAGTCTCCTCATTATCTGAATATGCGCATAAATCAGAAAAGGCGCCCTCCTATCATAAGGAGAACGCCATTGTTCTTAATTAAAATAAACCATTTTCCTAAAAAAATCAAGTACTTTTTTCAAAAATATTTTTTTTAGAAGGTTTTTAAGCTTTTCCAACAGAACCGAATAACTCCATCTTCTCTTTCACAGTTGCTTTAATGGCATCTGTTCCAGGAGCAAGAAGCTTACGGGGATCAAATCCCTTACCCTCTAAATCTTTGCCTGCTTCAATATACTTACGGGTTGCTTCAGCAAAGGTAAGCTGGCACTCTGTGTTAACATTGATCTTAGCTACGCCAAGACTGATAGCCTTTTTAATCTGATCTTCCGGAATACCTGTCCCACCATGAAGAACAAGTGGCATGCCGCCTACTTTATCTTTTACAGCTGCCAGAGTATCAAAGCTTAAACCAGCCCAGTTTGCCGGATATTTTCCATGGATGTTACCAATTCCTGCTGCCAGCATGGTTACGCCTAAGTCAGCGATCTGCTTGCACTCATCAGGATCTGCACACTCACCCATACCAACTACGCCGTCTTCCTCGCCGCCGATAGAACCAACTTCTGCTTCGATGGAAAGGCCCTTTTCATTACAAACCTTTACAAGCTCGGTTGTCTTTTCCACATTCTCAGCGATTGGATAATGGGAACCATCAAACATGATGGAAGAAAAACCTGCCTCGATGCACTTATAACAGCCTTCATAAGAACCGTGATCCAGATGAAGTGCCACTGGAACGCTGATCTTTAATTCCTCTATCATGGCTTTTACCATAGCTGTTACAGTTTTATAACCTGTCATGTATTTGCCAGCGCCTTCGGAAACTCCCAGAATAACCGGGGATTTCAGTTCTTCGGCTGTCAGTAAAACAGCCTTTGTCCACTCAAGGTTGTTGATGTTGAACTGTCCAACTGCGTATTTTCCATCTCTTGCTTTTTCAAGCATCTCTTTTGCTGAAACTAACATATCACAGACCTCCATATTATTTATTGTCTTACATTTTTTTATTATAACCTATTTTAACTTATTTGGAAAGATTATTTTTTCAAAGATTGTTTTTTTTATAACAAAGTTACATTTACTTTCAAAACTATTTTAAGCTAAAAAGCTCATAACTGTCTCTTTCATTTTATCCCTGTCACACTCACTCTGATGAAGGACAGGAGCCGTGCGGATTTCTTCAACTGCCTGGGGAATCTCGGTTCCTGATACATCCGATAAACGGTCAATAATCTTAAATTCATCTTCCTCAGACTTCTTTCCTTCCAGAGCCTCTAAAACACTTCCAGAAAACTTATATGGGCTGGCTGTGGAAGCAATCACTGTCTTCGTCTCATCCGCCGTCTGCTTCTTATACTGATGATAAACAGACGCTGCCACACCTGTATGGGTATCAATCAGATAACCGGTACTGTCAAACAGCTCCTTAATCGTTGTCTGATTTTCTGTTTCCTCTGCAAATCCGCCTACAAAATCTTCCATGAACTTTTTCATGGCTGGTGTGACGGTATAGCTTCCTGTTTCACTAAGTTCCTTCATCAGCCCTGCATTTACCGCAGCATCGCTGCCGGTGCTTAAATAGATGAGACGTTCTAAGTTACTGGAGATCAGGATATCCATGGATGGGGAACTGGTGAGTATAAACTCTCTGTTTCTGTCATAAGTTCCTGACTGAAAGAAATCATAGAGAACTTTATTTTCATTGGAAGCACAGATTAATTTATCAATAGGCGCTCCCATCTGCTTGGCTATATAAGCAGCCAGAATATTTCCAAAGTTACCTGTGGGAACTGCCACATTAATTCGTTCTCCATCAGATATCTCTCCGCCTGACAGCAGCTTCCCATATGCATATACATAATAAACCACCTGAGGAACCAGTCTTCCTATATTGATTGAATTCGCAGAAGACAGCTGATAACCCTTCTCTTCTAACTGAGCAGCAAATTCGTGATCACCAAAGATTTTTTTCACACCAGTCTGGGCATCGTCAAAATTCCCATGTATGGCTGCTACGTGGGTATTCTTTCCTTTTTGTGTTGACATCTGAAGCTCCTGGACACGGCTCACTCCGTTTTTAGGATAGAAAACAATAATCTCCGTTCCTTCCACATCGGCAAATCCGGCCATGGCTGCTTTCCCCGTATCTCCGGAGGTTGCCGTCAGTATCACGATCTTATTCTTTACCTGATTCTTTTTAGCAGCAACGGTCATCAGGTGGGGAAGTATGGAAAGTGCCATATCTTTAAACGCAATGGTGCTGCCATGGTATAATTCCAGATAGTATGCACCGTCCGCTTTGGCAAGAGGGGCAATTTCTTCCGTATCAAACTTGCTGTCATAGGCTCGGTTAATACAGCTTTTTAATTCCTCCTCTGTGTAATCGGTGAGAAACAGCTTCATGACTTCATAAGCAGTTTCCTGATATGTCAATGTAGAAAGTTCTTTCATGGTCTTGTCTAGCTTCGGGATAAAGCTTGGCATAAACAACCCGCCATCTGCTGCCAGCCCTTTTAAAATTGCCTGGGAAGCCGTCACATTGGCTTCTTTGCCTCTGGTACTCTGATAGGATAATTCCATGGTATCGCGTTCCTTTCCTGCTCTCTCTTAATAAGTGTGATTGAAAAAACCTTGCCAG
The DNA here is from genome assembly GCF_048627165.1 of Lacrimispora struthionigena. Classification (NCBI taxonomy): domain Bacteria; kingdom Bacillati; phylum Bacillota; class Clostridia; order Lachnospirales; family Lachnospiraceae; genus Lacrimispora; species Lacrimispora struthionigena. Next base: position 3,263,962 of record NZ_JBMBWP010000002.1, on the reverse strand, counting down.
CATTGTAGCACACTTTAAACTTAGGTGCAAGAAAAACAGGCAAAAAAGTTTTCTTATTGCGGACATATGTTCTTGTATAGAGGACACTTTTCTAATTTGCATCTCCGCTGATGATGTGGTAAGATACTGTCAGAAATACAGAAAGGAGTCACTGTCACATTGAACTATCCTAATATTGTAAAAGGCAGTTTTATAAACCGCCCAAACCGCTTTATCGCTTATGTGCAGATTTTATCAGGGGACGGAGAAGAAAAGACCGTAATCTGCCATGTTAAAAATACAGGCCGGTGCAAAGAACTTCTGCTGCCGGGCGTTACAGTACTCCTTCAGTATCATCCGGAAGCCTCTGTCCTCGGCAGGAAAACAGAATACTCTCTAATCGGGGTCTATAAAAAAAGGGAAAAAGACACACTGTTAATCAATATGGATTCCCAGGCACCTAATTTAGCAGCTTATGAATGGATCCTTGGATCTGAATCAGTTTGTGATGTGAAAAGAGAGGTTACCTATGGTCAATCCCGATTTGATCTGGCTTTTCAGTTAATCGGCAAAGATGAGTCCGGATGTGTAACCCGCACACCTGCATTCATGGAGGTAAAAGGGGTGACCTTGGAAAATCACAACCATGCTCTTTTTCCTGATGCTCCCACAATAAGGGGGATCAAGCATATCGAAGAACTGATTCATGCAAAAAATGACGGATATGAGGCCTATCTCCTGTTTGTGATCCAGATGAAAGGAATGACCGGTTTCTCTCCCAACGAAGAAACCCAGCCTGAATTTAAAGAAGCCTTAAAAAAGGCCTTAGCTGCAGGAGTCCACATCCTTGCATATGACTGCCAGATTACGGAGAACTCCATGATTGTGGACCAGCCGGTACCTTTGATTCTGGACTAACCCGATCATTCTTCCTCACTCCAGATAGAAATCCGGGGTGCGGGATAAAAGCTCCTTTCGGTCAACAATCCGGTATACCCTGTTTTCCTTTCTTATAACACCGTCCCTGCAAAGCATGTTCATAACCCGGAATGTCTGGCGGTAGCTGGCTCCAATGGATTTTGACGTATCTGCCAGTGTCTCCAGGAAAATTCCTTCCTGTTCCGCAAACAGAATAAACGCACAAAGCCGTTCTTCACAGGTATGAAGGGCGGTTATCACACTCTTTTTGGAACTTCTTATGAGCTTTGATGCCAGTTCTTTCCCTATGTCATTGACAAAAGGGAGATTCTGTTTTAATTTCTCTTCGTACTTTTTATAGGGAAGACCGATGCAGATAAACTCTGTCACTGCACTGATGGTAGCATTTGCAATATGGGAACCCGTCATTAACTCCACATCCCCAATGATCCCTTCTGAAATATAATAGCAAAGCAAAAGATCCTTTCCATTGGCAGAAGCAGAACAGACCTTTGCTTTTCCGGAAACGACCAGAAGAAAGTATTCCATCTCCATACCTTCCTGTAAGATCAGCTCTCCAGGTGCAAACCGAAGCAAAGCAGAATCACCAAGATCCATGTCTGATAAATGAAACTGAAGAAATATATTTCTGATCCTCTGTTCCGTGATATTCATCTGCATTGCCTCCTTCCTGTCTCTTTCAGGAGTATGACATATGTCATACCGTCTTGTCAACGGGGTATGGTATGCTTGGATTCGAAATCGGAGGTGATTTTATGTATAATTTTCTTTCTTTACTTGCCGGCGTTATTATATCCTTTATGATTGCACTCAATGGAGGTCTGACAGCACAGTACGGGGTATTTGGAGCGGCTGTTATCATCCATATCGTAGGCGTTTTATTTGCATTCCTACTGCTTCAGTTTCTTCGTGACTCCAGTCAGAAGTCAGAAGAAAAACTCCCCTGGTGGCTATATACAGGCGGAATCATCGGAGTGCTGACCACTGCATTTAGTAATTTCGCATATGGGAAAATCAGCATAACAGGAATCATTGCCTTAGGACTTCTGGGACAGGCAATGGCTTCCCTTGTGATAGACTGGCTGGGACTCTTTGGTATGACAGCATATCCGCCTAAAAAGCACACGCTGGCTGGACTGATCCTGGCGTTTCTTGGCATTGTTGTCATGCTGAATCATTCGTTTTACGGAACAGCATTCCCGGTTCTGATCTCTTTTCTAAGCGGGACTACCATCGTTCTCTCCCGCACGGTCAATGCTGGTTTGTCAAAACATACCGGAGCTCTTAAGGGTTCCTTTATCAATCATCTGACAGGACTTCCGGTAACACTGATTCTTCTGTTTCTCTTCGGAAGAAATGAAGCAGTCTTTCAAAATTTCACACTTTCGCCTCATGTCTGGATCTACCTTGGAGGAACTTTAGGAGTTATCACTGTTTTACTTTTCAATGTAACAGTTCCCAAAATCCCTTCATTCAGACTTACGCTTCTATCCTTTACGGGACAGATTTTTACAGGAATTATACTGGATCTGATTACCAGGAAAGGTTTTACTATGGCAACCTTTTCAGGTGGTCTTCTGGTTGCCGCAGGGGTTGGGCTCTCCATAGCTGGAGAACGATTCACTTTGCTATTTAGAAACAAATCTATCATAACTGACGAAACTTTATAGATTAAAAAACAGGATAGAAGTTTTAAAAAGCTGGGATGTATATAGCTTTTTAAACTTCTATCCTGTTTTAAAATTTCCTTCCCCCGCCCCCCATGGTGCGACCGGAATTAGTATGAACCGTACTTTGTCCCCCAGAAGACATGCCTCCGCCTCCAGAAGAGTGGTTACTTCCCCCAGTATCACGGGGTATGATCACATGGGTCACAACGCTATTCACTAAATTATCATTTTGCCTTGAATATCGAAACTCGCAGTCAGCCCGGTAAGCCAGAAGGGAGTTAGCGGCTCTTCCCCTCTCTTTTGTCATGGAATACTGACTTTTTACACCACCGCACACAGCTGCAGCTGCGGCAGCGGCCACTAATATTGCCAATGCAGCTTCATACCACTCTATATTTCGGTAAACACTGATTTCTCCCGTATCGGAATTATAATTATACTGGCCTCCCGGTATCCCTGCCTCGTAATATTTGGTAACTCCCGACAGATAAGTTCTGGCACAGGCGGCATAATCACCCTTGCTGATCTCGTTATATGCATCATCAAGAATTGCATTCCATCTGTTGTCAGTCAGAAACCGGTTCATCTTTCCTACAGGCAGAATATACATCTCCCTGTTATCCATATCAATTAAAAATAAGGCGCCCCGGTAATCACTTCCCACTCCAAACTTTCTTTCAATATAGAAGTTTTCCGCATACTCTTTCGCAGTTTTTCCGCTGGTGTTATCAGATGTTACGATCACCACATCCATATTCATCTCTTTTTTCATAGACTGGATTGTAGTTTCAAATTCCGCCTTCTCATCTGCTGTGAAAAGACCTGCATCATCATAAACCCTTGCTTCGTTCCCGCTATGTTCCTGATTCTGCATTGCGTAAGCAACTGGCATATTTCCAAATAACAGGAGTACAGATATCAGGAATATTAAAATGCCGGAAAATAGTTTTATTATTCTCATATAAAATACCCCACAAGCAGCATAAACAGACACACAGGGACAAATACTTTAGCAAAGAGAAACATCAGCTTCCCTTTGTCAACCGGAATCTCGCCGCATACCTTTCCTGTTTGTCCATTAATGGTGAAATAATAAATCCGATTTTTACTTTCATCATTATAAGTAAGCGTCCACACAGGAAGAAGTGCATATTCCCATGTCTCGTTCTCTAACTTTATATCCTGATTTTCTACCCTTACATGATCATAAGAAGAGATGCTGTTACGCATTGTATCAGCTGCAAAATTTCTGATTTCAGACTTTACCTCATCTGTAAATTCCTGTTTCTCCATATCTCTTCGCTCTGCTACAAAACCGGAGAGATATCCCATTGTAAAAGGTTCTAATTTGTCTGTATCAAATGGAAGAACGCCTTCCACCAGTTTACGGTTTGCTTTCTTTAATGCATTGCGTGGAACAAATTTTACAGGCATGGTTCCGGATCGATTAACTTCATATGTCTCAGTCTCCGTATACCTTCTGTCACCGCTTACCCATACCCGGATCCGCTCCGCTCTCGCTTCCAGACTTCCCTGAGTGGTACAGCTATATAGAAGATAGGGAAAATAGACCCCTGTAATCTTTTCAATCTGATCCTCACTGTAAAATGCCTTGGGAATATACCGTTTCTTCTTAAGCCAGTCCCGAAAGATTCCCGTAGCCTCTTTTTTATCATAAGAAAAAGGAATCACATAATCCGGATGAAATTCTCCGCTCAACCGTCCGGATAAGATAACCGGGTTATGGCAGTAATAACAAAAAGACGCTGCAGTGGTGTTGTCCGTTACAAGTTCGGCACCGCAGCTGGGACAAGTGTATAATAAAGTCTCTGATTGTACTCCTGATTCTTTCTTCTCTTCCTGCGTCTTTTCTTCCTGCGCTTTTTCTTCCTGCGCCTTTTCTTCCGTATCCCTGAATCCTTCCTGTGCGAATTCAGACAAACAGTATTCACAGGTATACCTCTGCTTTTGAGGATTAAACTTTAACGGCCCCCCGCAGTTGGGACACTTATAAGAGATAATCCCACTCATGGCCTTGGTTTTCCGCATTCAGAACAGAATTTACCGGTATTAACCGCTCCGCAACCACAGGTCCAAGGGCCTTCCGGCTTTTTGCTGCCGCAATCAGGGCAGAATTTTCCAGTATTAACCGATCCGCAGCTGCAGGTCCATGTTTCCTGTGCGCCTGCATTCTTTGCTGCCTGATTCATCTGCATCTGATTTGCATTGGCGGCGGAAGCAGCTCCCATAAATCCACCTGCAGTATTCATTCCCATACCCATGCCCATAAATCCAGCCAGTGAACCATTGGCATTGCTTCCGGCTGCCTCGATCCCTCTGGCCGCCGCGCCTTGAACATAACCTTCCCGTATGCCGGGGTCGCTGAGCATTGCTCCCTGATTTCTCATCTGGATTAATGATTTGGATTCATCATCGTAGGAGATGCTTGCAATTCCAACAGACTGGATTTCAATACCTCTTCCGGCTCTCCACTGGTCATCTAACACATCTGACATGTACTGTCCCAGCTCTCTACCCTTGGAAGCTACATAAGATATCCGGATTCCATCGGCAGACATCTGATTAATGGAAGACTGGAGGGCTTCTAAAAATTCCGATAAATACTGCCCGTTAATATCATCCACCTCAATATGATCTGCATTCTTTGGTACAGCCTCTGCATAAAAAAGAATGGGATCTGTTACTTTTATGGAATAAGTGCCGTGAGCTCTTAAAAACAGCTCTGCATTGTAAAACTGATCGAAATAATTAATGGGATTGGGTGTGCCAAACTTGATTCCCTTGATTTCCTGCAGATTTATGAAGTAAACCTTCTGGGCAGTGGGTGTCTGACCTCCAAAGCGGATCCGGTCAAAGGACTCGCTCACCGATTCCTCTAACTGACCATTAAAAAGAGAGGGCATGGATGAATTCTTAACGGTAAAGTATCCAGGCTCCCCTGTATAGTCAATTACCTTTCCCCCGTCCACCAGAAGCATAAACTGGTTGGGGTAAACATGAATGACGGAACCGTCTGATACCGTATTATCAGTTCCCTTTGTATTGGATCCTTTCCGAACCTTTACACCGCTGGTAAACAGGGTCTGATCTCCCATATTGCCTGCCTCTATCACTTCCAGCCACTGGTCAGCCAGTGAGCCTCCGATTGCTGAAGTCAGCGCTTTTACAATTCCCATTCCGATTCCTCCTTTAGATTTTTATTACATATTATACTGCACAGATGATGTCTTGGCTATCCCATTCCCCTCATCATGGCAATTTCTTTTGCATATCCAGGTAAATCATTGGGTGTCTCCAGATAGAAAGGCAGATTCTTAAGACTTGGATGTTCCACGACCCGTTTTAACGCATCAAATCCGATCATTCCTTCTCCAATTGCTGCATGCCGGTCCTTATGGGAACCTAGGGGATTTAAACTGTCATTTAAATGTATGGCTTTCAGCCTGGAAAGGCCGATGATCCGGTCAAATTCATTTAAAACTCCATCCAAATCTACGGCAATATCATAACCTGCGTCCCAGACATGGCAGGTATCCAGACAGACTCCCATGCATTCGTTTAACTCAACCTGATTAAGAATTTCGCGAAGCTCTTCAAACGTTCGTCCTACTTCGCTGCCTTTTCCAGACATGGTTTCTAAAAGAACCGTGGTTTTCTGGTCTGGTCTTAAAATCTGATTCAGCATATGGGAAATATAACGGATTCCTGTTTCTGCTCCCTGACCAGTATGGCTGCCGGGATGAAAATTATAACAATTACCAGGAATATATTCCATTCGATCCAGATCATCTTTCATGGTATCTCTGGCCAGTTCCCTTAACCCCTCGTCAGCCGAGCATGCATTAAGGGTGTAGGGAGCGTGGGCAAGAATCCGGTTAATTTCGTGCTCCTTAGCAAAAGAGAGAAAACGCCCGATATCTTCCGGATCAAGCTTTTTGGCTTTCGTTCCTCTCGGATTTCTTGAAAAAAACTGAAATGTATCCGCACCGATCTTCACAGCTTCCTTACCCATGGCAAGAAATCCTTTGGATGAAGATAAGTGACAGCCGATTGTAAGCATAAAGATCTCCTTCTTATTTTTTTCTGATTCTTCTTCTCTTGGACTGACTGACACCCTTTATGGCTATAAGAATAAATATGGCTGCCAGAAGAAGCTGAATTAAGATACTAAGCAGCACCCAGTTATTCATGATGAAGTTATCCGGGTGAGGTCCAAACCACTTATTTAGACTGCTTATCACCGGATTAACCCCCGCCTGCTTGTTAATCATCACGTAAAAGGTTGCCACTGGATTTAACAATAGCAAATACAGGCAGGAACCAGAGTTTGCCTGATCTGTCACTCCATTGATACTGGAAGCATAAGAGCTGTCCATATTCATTCTTGCCATGGAAAGCATAAATATATTGACTGCATAAGTTCCTGCTGCTATAAAAACCAATACCCCATAACTTACCACAGTGGCTACAGTAGACCGTTTAAAAAGAGAGGAGAAGCAGATTCCCATACTTCCGCAAAGAAGTGCTACGGTCAGATAACAAAGCAGCAGCAGAAGCACATCATGAATCATTATTCCGCCATACACAAAGGAAACAGCAAGCAGAGGGAAGCTGGAAACCACCATGAGAAACATGGTACTGAAAGAAGATAAAAGCTTTCCCCATATAATTTCTGATGGCTTCATGGTTGTAGTCAGCAAAATATCAAGGGTCTGCCGTTCCCGTTCACCGCTTATACTCCCTGCTGTGAGTGCAGGCATAATAAACATCAGCATAACAAATTCCACAACTGCCACAAATACGTATAAAGTGGTAAAGGATGAATACTGGATCTCAGCCGTCAGCTTTACCCGTTCTACTACGGAATACATATTAAGCAGAATTACCAGCGCCAGGATGGAATTAAAAATCACCAGAATCAGTGCCAGCCGGAAACTTCTGGCACTGACCATGGTCTCCCGCTTATAAACCGGATTCGTTTTCATGTACAAGCACCGCCTTTTCTTTATCAGGATCTGTAATCTGCATAAATAAGGATTCCAGACTCCCCTGTTCCCTGCTAAATCCATGAACCATTACTTCCGCATCTATGAGCTGCTGAAGCAAAATGGCTTCATCTTGCTGGTCTCCGATAAAATTCACCCTGATATCCCCTTCCTTCACTGCAATGGTCTGCACACAGGGCTGGCTTTTTAAAATAGTAAGAGCTCTTTCTTTACTGCCCAAAATGGAAATAACCAGGGGATTGGTAGCATTCACCCTCCTTAAAATCTCTTCCATGCTTCCGCTTAAAACCATCTTTCCCTGGTCAATGATTCCGATATCAGTACACAGCTCAGACAGTTCAGACAGAACATGGGAGCTGATAAAAATGGTCTTTCCCTGTTCTCTCAGTTCTTTTAAAATCTCCTTAAACTCAAACCGTGTTCTTGGATCCAGACCAGAGGCCGGCTCATCAAGTACCAGCAGGTGAGGATCATGAATCAGGGCTCTGGCAAGACAGAGGCGCTGTTTCATACCCCTTGATAAACTGTCTACATAGAAATCTGATTTATCCTCCAGCCCTACCTGTTCCAAAAGAGTCATATACCGGCTTCTGGCTTTGAGACCATTAATTCCGTAACAGGAAGCGAAAAACTCCATGTATTCATTGACCTTTAAGTTGTCATACACTCCAAAAAAATCAGGCACATAGCCGATTTCCTGCTTAAGTAAATTCAGACCGTGGGATACATCTGTCCCGTTAATTAAGACCTGACCGCTGTCTGCAAATAAAAGACCTGTCATAATCTTAATGGCAGTGGTCTTTCCCGCTCCATTAGGTCCTACAAACCCATACAGGGATCCTTCGGGAATCATTATATCAAGTCCGTTTAAGGCGTGAAATTTGCCAAATTTTTTCTTTAAATCTTTAATCTCTAATATCATTTATCCCTCCCCAGAACCATCAGCATGGGCAGTGTCACATACCAGTTGTTTTCTACGCTGTCCTCACAGACATATTTGACTGTCAGTGTATTACCCGGTGATAAATATGAGACCAGTTCCCTTGCCGAATATTGTGTTTTTCCTGGATCCATGAGATCGTAATTACCCGTATCATGATTGTAAAAGTACATTTTTCCTTTAAATATATTGGTATAATTTGTACTCTGACTGTTTAAAAATTCTTCAGAAGGATTCTCAAATATCAGTTTTTCCACACTCACATCATTACCCAGCGAATATTCCAGAGCAACCGGATCCACGCCGTAGATGGCATTGGTATCTGAATAATACTGTCCGCTTACTGTTGTAGGCATTCGCATCAGCGCAGACCTGTATGTCTCATCATCCTTTTTCAAGTTTACATTGATCGCGGAGGTATACATCGTTACTCCATAGGTTTCATATCCCCCGTTTACAAGGAACTGATTGTCCTTCTGATCCTCACTAAATGCTACAATTCGTGCTTCCTGGTTATAAAAAGAGGAGTACCGGTCCAGATAAAAGCTTAAAATATTGGTTCTTGAAAGAGCAAGCATATAATCCGGATCTTCTATATCCGCCTTTGAATACTGATAGCCTCCTGTTACCCGGGCAGATACCTGTAAGGAGTTATTGATGGGATAATTGATAACAGAAATCCCATCCAGCTGTTTGGTCTCCCCAGGCTTTAGCTCATCGATAACAACCATCTTGCCATACATGAGAATCCCCACCTTTTCTACAGAAAAAGGATATTCATTGGTAACTGTTCCATATACATTTCCATTAAACAGGGTAATTTTTCCCCACAAACCCTTCCGGTTATCATTTAGAGTTCTTTTCTTCAGTGCATAGTATTTAGGGGAAAATGCGGCTGCATTCTGTGCAGATACTCTTGTTCCGTCTTCCCCATAGCTGATCCTTACATTATAATCTTCACTACCCGTAAACTTTGGTACCGGAGCCCTTTCATAGGACTTGCTTCTGGTAATGGGGAGAAGGCTGTAAGAGGGATCTAACGGTATGGAATAGGCTTTGTTATAAGGGGTTCTCATATTGATATAGGTATATTCATCCTCATAACTTTCTGAATTATCAAAAATTGTGGCATAGGTAAAAAAGGTATCCCGAAACCTGGTTTTTGCACCCATGAAGTAAACCACCACAGTAAACAGAAGAGACACCGACACAATCGCAGTCCGGTAATAACGTCTCTTGTCTTTCCGTTTTAAAATCAGATAGGTGCCAGGTCCCACCAGCACAATATAGGTTAAAATAACGATGGAATAGAACGCAAGAGCTGGAAGCTTATCCACATCCCCAGTATTAAGCATGTTCTGAACGGACCAGAACTGGCTGGAATTACCGCTGTACAAATAAGAAGAAAGATTATTTAATCTGGTTTCTCCAAGCAGTGCGGTAAACATCTTATCAACGTAGGAACGCTGTGTTTCGCAAAACGGAGCAATATCAACAAAGTCATAGGCTGCAACACCCACAACTCCTTTTCCCCTGACTGCTGCTGTTAAAACAGGAAACTGATCATTTGAAAGGACACCGGTTCCTCCCTTTAAAGAGATATCGGCGCAGACAAGATTCATAAAGGAGTCTCCAGGACCATTGGTGGCATACTCTACTCCCATGTCCACCGATTTTTCTGCAGGTACTTCGTAATCTTCATTGAGCAGATCTGACCGGAACGCATACAGCGTATCATCTGCACGAGCGCCGGTTCCAAGAAGAAGGGTTCCTCCATCCTTTACCCATTCCATAATGGCAGATATCTGATCTTTTGAAAGCTTTCTGGTATCATAATCGGTTATGACAAGTACATCCAGCAGATCCAGACCAATCACATGATCAGGCAGCTTCTCCGCCTGCATGGGAAATGTTCTTATTTTCACTGCGCTGTAATTGACTCCCACTCCCTCCATGTAGGACAGCTTCTCCGGTGAGTCGGACAATACACCTACATAAAGTTCCGCCACATCTGTGGGCACGTTCATCTTTAAGCGCTTTCGTATCAGTTCTGTTCCCTGAGAATCTAACAGCTTCACATATAAAATATCCGCTCTTCCCACAGGAATATCCAGAGATTTCTCTACAGAGCCCATGGCATCCAGGGTAATGGGGTAATCGTATTGATAGATGTCATAGTCGGATTCCATCGCCTCTACACGCACTGTACCGTTAAAGGGTGATGCAGACTGGCTTTTCAGTGAGAAATTCACAGGAACATAACGGTCTGCCTTGGCGTTACCATCATATCCATATGTAACCTCCATGCCGATACCGGAAGTATTCTCACTACCATATTCTTCAGAATAGGAACTCCCCCCATTCTCTCCATTCTCCGGACCATTTGCGGTCATGCCGAAAACAGGCAGCAATGAGCTGCCTGCCAACGTGAGCGCCATGGCACAAATCAGGGATATCTTTCTGAGTTTCATTTTGTCACCCTATCTTTCCAAAGTTCTCTTTATTCACATCAAAATTAGTTTTCAGTTTTACCGTAAATACAGTTCCTGACAAGTCACTGGAGACATGAATGGTTCCCCCGTGCATATCCACAATGCTTTTGGATATGGCAAGGCCAAGCCCGGTTCCTCCTGTGTTGGTGGAACGGGACTGCTCCACACGGTAAAACTTGTTGAAGATCAGAGGAAGTTCTTCTTCCGGTATAACATATCCGTAGTTTACCACCTGAATCGATACAAGTTCTTCACTTCCATGTACCTTCACCAGGATCCTCTTACCATCTGCTCCGTATTTGATTGCATTATTAATGAGATTATCAAACAGACGGGCCAGAAGATTGGCGTCTGCTGAAACGATCTGGACGGGGACATTGCTTTGCAGCTCATAGGAAAGGTTCTTATCCATAAAACTGGGATAAAACTCCTCCAGCAGCTGACTTAAAAGTTTTATAACATCCACTTTTGAAACGTTCATTGAAATCTTTCCGTAATTAAGCTTGGTAAATCCAAACAGATCTTCAATCAGCTTTTCCAGCCGTTTTGTCTTTACGTATGCAATCCCTATGTACTTTTTCTGCAGTTCCTGGTCAATGACTCCATCTTTGGATAAGAGCTCCAGGTAACCGATGATAGAAGTAAGCGGCGTTCGCAGGTCATGGGCAATATTGGTAATCAATTCATTCTTTGTCCGCTCTGCTTCCCGCTCTTTATCCATTAAATCTCTTAAATCTCCAACCATCTTGTTTAGACTGGCTGCCATGACGGAGAACTCATCATCCCCTTCAAGATCCACTGTTATATTTAAATCTCCTTCAGAAATCCTCTGCATGGCATCGGAGATTCTCCCGATGTAACGCATGGATTTTTCCTGAAGCAGGAGAAACGTCACTGCGAATATGCCAATTCCAAAAACAACATAGATAATAATCACCACCACATCAAAAGAGGTGAGCATCTCAAGGAACGCATTGTCCTTTTGAGTGCTCCTCATATAAGATGCAATCAGCGATACATTGGTTACCAAAAATATCTCGATCAGAACCGTTACAATGGCACTGTAAAATATATTGGCAATAACCCGGGTATGGAAACGATGATTGATATCATTTTTCAATTTTGTATCCTACCCCCCAAACAGTTGTGATGATCTTGTTCTGTCTGGTGTCTTCCTTCATCTTTCCTCTCAGACGCCTGATATGTACCATTACCGTGTTATTGGCTTCATAAACCTTTTCATTCCATACTTTTTCAAATATCTCATCTGTACTGAACACTCTTCCCGGATTGGAAGCCAGAAGATACAGGATATCAAATTCGATGGGGGTGAGCTTTATCTCTTCTCCATATACCGTCACCTTATGATTATCCTTATTGATGGTCAGTCCCCTGATTCCTATTTCATTCTTTGCCGATTCGTTTACCGCACTGTTGGGATTAAGCTGGGTATAACGACGCAGCTGAGATTTGACTCTGGCAGTCAGCTCCAGTGGATTAAAGGGCTTTGTCACATAATCATCTGCACCGGTTCCAAGTCCTAAAATCTTATCTAAATCTGTTGACTTGGCACTGAGCATAATAATCGGTATGTTGTTGGTTTCCCTTATCTTTTTACACATGGTCAGACCGTCCATCCCAGGCATCATAATGTCTAAGAGCACCAGATGGATCTGAGTCTTTGTCAGAACCTCCAGTCCCTCTTCTGCATTATTAGCCTTGTATACTTTATATCCGTCACTGACCAGATAAATCTCCACCAGATCCGCAATCTCTTTCTCGTCATCCACAACCAGTATGCTTATTGTCTCGGACATTGAAAAATACCTCCCTTGTCGTTATGTAAGCGGCGTTCTCAAATTGAAAAAGAAAAAGCCTGCATCCATTTTACCACAAGAAAGGTATCTTTGCCTTACTATTTTCTTACAAAAAACCTATAAAACGGTAAATCAGGAATACCCTGTCATCCCTGACTTTCAGTCGGAATAAACACCCTGCTGCCAGCTGGATCCAGCCTGCCAAGTTCCGCCCTGACATACAGGGATGCCTCTTCACAAAACTGCTCCTGGCAGTTGATCAGGGTCTTTCCCCTTTTATCCGGCTTCTCCCATGTCCCGTCCGGCTGCAGAATATGAGTCTTAACATTGTCCTCTAATTGTATTTTCAGGACATGCATAATCCGTTCTAATAGTTTCTCATCTTCCACAGGGAACATGATTTCCACCCGCTTATCTAAGTTTCTTGGCATCCAGTCAGCACTTCCAAGATAAAGCTCCGGACTTCCGTCATTTTCAAAATAGAAGATTCTGGCATGTTCCAGAAAATTACCTACAATGGAACGTACTGTAATTCTTTCACTTAAACCGGGAACACCTGCTTTTAAGCTGCAGATGCCTCTGACAATCAGCTGTATGGTCACTCCTGCGCAGGAAGCCTCGTACAGGGCAGCAATCACCTCTTTGTCACACAGAGAGTTCATCTTGGCTATAATGTGGGCTGGCTTTCCGGCCGCCGCATTCCTGGTTTCCCGGCGGATCATCTTTAAAAATCTGGCTCGCAGCCAGATGGGTGCCACAACCAGTTTATTCCAGTGAAGAGGCTCGGAATATCCGGAAAGCATATTAAATACTGCAGTTGCATCCTCTCCGATCTGAGGGTTGCAGGTCATCAGTCCTAAGTCTGTATAAAGCCTGGCGGTGGAATCATTGTAATTTCCAGTACCCAGATGAACGTAACGGCGGATGCCATCCTCTTCCCGGCGCACCACCAGGGTTATTTTACTGTGAGTCTTTAATCCTACCAGTCCATAAATTACGTGACAGCCGGCTTTTTCCAGTTTCTTCGCCCAGTTGATATTATTTTCCTCATCAAAGCGGGCTTTTAGTTCCACCAGAACAGAAACCTGTTTCCTGTTATCCGCAGCTTCCAAAAGAGCGGCAATAATGGGGGAATTTCCGCTGACCCGGTAAAGGGTTTGTTTTATTGCCAGTACCTCAGGGTCCTTTGCGGCAGTTTTTACAAACTGAACCACAGGATCAAAGGTCTGGTAGGGGTGATGAAGCAGAATATCTCCCTTACGGATATTGGTAAAGATATCATCTTCATTCATCAGTTCAGGAACCTGCTGGGGAATGTAAGGAATTTCCTTTAGATGTTCAAATCCATTCAGTCCGTACATCTTCATGAGAAAGGTTAAATCTAAAGGACCGGCAATCTCAAATATGTCACTGGAGCTTATATTTAATTCTCTCTTTAAAATCTTTAACAGGCGTTTATCTATCTTATCTTCCACTTCCAGACGGATGGCTTCTCCCCACTGGCGTTTTTTAAGCTGCTTTTCTATTTCTTCCAAAAGATCAACGGCTTCCTCTTCATCAATGGTCAGATCGGCATTTCTCATGACACGAAATGGGTGGGTGGTGACAACGTTGTAATTTAAAAACAGACTTTCCATGTTCCGTTCAATAATCTGTTCCAGTAGGATAAAGGACCGATCCCCTGTTTCATCAGCAGGAAGCTCCACAATTCTTGGAAGAACACTGGGAACCTGAACCATGGCAAACTCAAGTTCCTCTTCCCCGCTTTTCTTTTTAAGAAGCGCCGCGATGTTCAACGATTTATTTCGAATCAGAGGAAATGGTCTGGAGGAGTCCACGGCCATAGGAGTCAGCACCGGATAAACATCCCGAATGAAATAGGTATCTGCAAACCTGCCCTCTGCTTCACTTAAATCCTCGTGACTGGAAATGACACGCAGTCCGTTCTGCTTTAAAGCAGGAAGAATGGAACGGTTATAGGTGGAATACTGCAATGAAACAAGCTCATGAGTCTGTTCACTGATTTTTTCTAACTGTTCATCTGCTTTCATGCCTGCAATATCCGGTTTGGTGTATTTTGCATGAACCATATCCTTTAAGGAAGCCACACGCACCATATAAAATTCATCTAAATTAGAAGCTGTTATGCTTAAAAATTTTAACCGTTCAAAAAGAGGCAGTGTTTTATCTCTTGCCTCACTTAATACCCGGTAATCAAACTCGATCCAGCTGAGTTCTCGGTTTACATAATTATCCGGATTGTAATAAATATCGCTTATGTCTGCCATCAGGATAACCTCCTCTTCTGCCTCAGTACAGGCCTGATACCAAATATCTCCTCAAAAAAATCTGCCTTCTGATTAAACGATAATGCTTCCAGTGTCATATCTCCTTCATAAGAAGTGGTTACTACAAGCTTCCCTTCCTTAACATTCATCCGGCTGTCTGATAATTTCTGTTTGTGGCTGCGGTCCATGGAATTGGCAAGCCTTAATATGGCTGTCAGCTTTGCGATTAAAATGGTAATATCCTCATGAGACAACTCTCCCTTTGTATTACGGAATAATTCCTCATTGAGCTGCACCCGGTTATAATCAAATTCCAGACCGTTGTACCGTACTACATTGGCAATAATTTCCCGCTCCATATGGGACAGTCCAATTATTTCAGTTGACATAATAATACTGTAAGCGGACTCACTTGGTTTTTTCATGCTGATAAATTTGCCGCATGCATGTAAAATGGCCGCAATCTGTAAAAGAAGCCGCTCCCGTTTGCCCATACCGTGATACTTCTTCATACAGTCGAAAATACCAAGTACATACTTTTCCATACAGACCGTATGAGGACCATGACACTTATAACGCTTTGCCATGTTCCTGGAGGCAGCCAGAATATCCTCAGAAAAATCATGATGAAATTTCACAGTCCTGGCTTCTTCTGCGTATTCTGCAGCAATGCTGTCACATAAGCGGATTCCTGGAATCCAGAACATCTCAGCTCCTGTCAGTTCCAATACACGTTTAAAAATAATCGTGGCAGGAACTAAAAGAGCGGCGTATTCTGCGTTGACACCAAACCGGTCCTGAATCTGGTCAAGTGACATTAACTTAATCTTCTCATAAAAATTAATAAATTCTTCCGCAGTGATCCACTCTACCGGTTTTCCCCCATGGCTTTCTCTCGAAAGATAAAGGATGCTCTCCCCGATCCCGATGAGATTTTTAATCTCACGGTCTCTTAAATAAACCTTGCGGAAGGTGTTTAACTCATTGTCAACCATCTCTTCGATCAGGGTGTTCTGCATCTGGGTACTCACCTGCATATCGCCCATCATCTCACGGATTCTTAATACTCCAAGCATCAGGTTCTGGGTGGATATAAGAGCGTCCTTATCAAATAAGGATACCTGCATACTGCCAAATCCCACATCTACGATAGCAGTTCCTTTTTGTATGATTTTATTAAATTCCGCATCTTTAGAGGCGATTGCCTTGTAACTGATAAAACGTTGCTCGGAATTGCTGATAATCTGGACCTCAATGCCGGTTCTTACCCGGATCTGATCCAGTACGATCTGACTGTTTTTTGCTTCCCGAAGTGCGCTGGTCGCATAGGCACGGTATCCTGTGACTTTATAGGACTGCATAATATCTGCAAAGTCTTCAATTACCTTACACATTTCGTCTACTAATTCGTAGCGGATTTTTCCGTTCTTATAGGTGTCCCTACCAAGGGCGATGACATGGCGGACATGATCAATCTTGCGGATTCCTGTTTTAGGGGAAATCTCATAGATGCCAAGTTCAAGTTCAAAAGATCCCACATCAATAGCGGCAAATAATCTGATTGCCATACTTGTCCTCCTCACTGCCCTCTACAGGACAGTTTTTTACTATTCTACCTTATTTTATTCCCTTTTGTGTCAAATATCGGTAAAATTTGCAAAAAGATTAATTATTTTTCTCTTTTCCCAAAAGATAGGTAATAAACTGGCTTGCTGTTCTTCCAGATAAACCGCCGTGGTTCAGTTCCCATATATTTGCTTTTTGATAAAGTTCTTCTAAGGGCATGGAAATCTGGCTGCGGGCTGCCAGCTGCTTTACAATCTCTTTAAATTCAGCTGGTTCCGGAGCACCATAATAAATGGTTACACCAAATCGTGCCACAAGGGAAAGCTTCTCCTGGACGGTATCATTATTATGTAATTCATCATCCAGTTGTCTCTTATCGCTGAATTTTTCACGAATTAAATGACGGCGGTTTGAGGTTGCATAGATTAAAACATTGCCAGGCTTCTTTGCCAGGCCGCCCTCGATAATCGCCTTTAAATATTTATATTCCAGTTCCGTATCCTCAAAAGACAGATCATCCATATAGATGATAAACTTATAATTTCTGTCTTTGATTTGTTCCTGTACCTTGGAAAGTGTATGAAACTGGTGCTTATATACTTCTATAATCCTCAGACCTCTATCATAATATTCATTTAAAATGGCTTTGATACTTGAAGATTTCCCGGTTCCGCTGTCGCCAAACAAGAGAACGTTATTAGCCGCCTTCCCATCTAAGAATGCTTCCGTGTTTTCTATCAGCTTCTCCTTCTGCCTTTCATATCCCACTAATTCATTGAGATATATGTGATCCATACTGGTAATGGGAATGATCTGAGGCTCCTGATCCGTCTCCTCCACACGAAAGGCCTTATTCAAACCGAATTTTCCTACGCCGAAATTCTTATAGAATAAGGTTATTTTTTCACCGAAGGCTTTCACATCGGGAGCTTCCTTTAACTCCACTGCAAGCGTTACGATCTGATCACGAATTCGTCTGTTATAAATTTTACTATTGCCGTTATTGGCATGGTAATCAGAAAGAGCCGACCAGATTCCCTCTTCTTCCCCGCAGTCTAATGCCCGTATGTCCTGATCAAACAGCTCTTTCATAATCTTAAAATCATGGGCTGCCAGCTGATTTAATGTTCCCTGAATGGGACCTGTTATTTCGCAGGAGGTACTGTAAGCGTTTTCGTTATCTGCCAGGCACAATGCTAAAAAACAATGCCAGAGATTCCCCTCAAAGCCATAAGATGCTGCCAGCTCGATAAGCTGACCGGCACAGGCGAAGGATTCCGGCATTGTTTCTGTATTTTTCTCCTGGATAAGAGTCAGCTGTCTTAACATCTGGTCAAAAAGTTTCTGATATTTTAAATCACGGTATATAATCAGTTCCTTCACGTTCCTTATTCCTCCCTGTGTAAACGGAAGTCCGGCCTTAATACAGGCCGAACCTCTCTGAATTCCTTAATAATTTCCCAGGACTCTCATATTGCGTCCCTCTTCTAAAATCCCTTTCAGCGCATTCTGAATGGAACATTCACTTAAATTTCCTTCCATATCTACAAAGAAGCGGTATTCCCAGTTTCTTCCTGGAATGGGTCTTGACTCTATCATAATCATGCTGACTCCGTTATAAATCATATTGCTCAGCATGTTGTAAAGAGTACCGCTCTTATGGGGCAGTTCAAAGCTGATGCTGATTTTTTGTGCTTCCTCCCGGTAGATCCTTTTGTTTGACAGGATAATAAACCGGGTGGTATTGGACTTATTATGATTGATGGAAGAATTAAGAACTTTCAGTCCATAAAGTCTGGCAGCGGTTTCACTGGCCACAGCAGCCTGAGTGGGATCTCCTTCTTCTATAATCTTTTTAGCAGCAGCCGCAGTATTCTCCACACTGATCTGCTTCCAGTTCCTGTTGGCATTTAAAAATTCCGAACACTGCATCAGTGCCTGAGGGTGGCTGAATACAGTACGGATCTCTTCCGGTCTTGAATCTTTCAGCCCTAACAGCGCATGATTTACAGTTAAAAATGTCTCAGCCACTATATAATTGTTGTATTTCATCAACAGATCATAGTTATCAATCACAGCACCGGCAGAGGAATTTTCTATAGGAAGAACCGCATAATCCGCATGGCCGGACTCCACTTCCTTCATGGCATCCTCAAAGGTAACCACATGATAACAGCTGACATCCGTTCCGAAATACTGGAGTGTGGCAGCATGACTGTATGCACCCTCAACCCCCTGATAAACCACTCTCACTCCATCTATAGGAATACTTTTTACCGGTTGAAAGGTATCTTCCCCTTTCATTCCGTGCTCCGCCATCAGCTTGTACTGATAATGGCGGCTGATGGTCATCATCTGGGTAAACAGTTCACTGACTGCCTGCTTCATGAATGCATCTTCCACCATTCCGGTTACGGAATCAATTTTCTGGTTTTCCCGTTCCTTATCGTAAACCGGCTTTCCGGTTTCAATCTTAAATTCAGCCACCTCGCCGCTCAGTCTCATCCTCTTTTCGAACAGTTCCACAATTTCACGGTCAATGCTGTCTAACTGTCCTCTGATCTCAAGCAAGTCTAATTTTTTCATATGTCCATTCCTCTGCCTTATCTGTTGGTCTTCTTTAACGGCCTGTCAGCTTTCCCTGAAGGGAAAGTTCTTCTTCCAGCATACTCTCAATCTGTTTTTTTACATAGGCACCGGGGAATTTTTTAGATTCCGGTTCCAGCTCTTTCACCAGGAACGGCTCTCCAAATTCAATGGTTACTTTTGAAGACCGAATAAATGGTAAGTGCTTCTCAAATACTTCTGCCGTTCCGGTTATGGCAACCGGAACTACCGGACAGCCGCTTTTTTCTGCTATTTTTAAGCTGCCTTCCTTAAAAGGAAGAAGATCCATTATATCATCATTTGTGTTCCTGGTTCCTTCCGGAAAAATCCAGACAGAGACTCCGTTTTTCACCTGCTCAATTCCCTGGAGAATGGTTTTTAACCCTTCTTTTACATTCTGTCTGTCCAAAAAAAGGCAGTTCACATGCTTCATCCAGCCGGAGAGCAGCGGGATTTTTTCCATCTCTTTTTTAGCCACAAATCCCACCAGACCAGGAGCTGTGGTATAGCCAACAAGAATATCAAAATAACTTCTATGATTTCCCACATACAGAACAGCCTGGTCAACTGGTATCTTTTCTTTTCCTTTTACTGTAATTTTAACTCCTGCAAAAAACAGGATAATCTTAAAGATCCACCGGACATTAGAAATACTTCGCTTATCGCTTGCACGAAGGTTCTTTTTACCAGCCATGTTCTCAAAAACCAGAACCGGGATGCTTAAGATCAGATAAAATATAACGGATGCTGCTACAAGAATAAATCGAATCATTGGTCTAATCCTCCATTCCATCTATTATATAGAATGGACTCTTTAATTACAATACTACCTGCCTTTCTTTTTTGTAATTTGTTCGAATAATAATCCCGTAGCAAACCACAGCGGTGCAAAATCCAGACGGATCAGGCCGTCAATGTTAGTGCTCCTGCCGGTATAATCCCATGGGCAGATTCCCCTGCCGCGTAAAAGTGTTCCGGAGAAATACTCTGCCACAAAAATCAGCACCATATAAAGGAATCCATGACGAATGGCAATATCCGTTCGGGCAGCGGCCAGACCGGATCTGGGATTGACCCAGTGGTCAATCATCAATCCAATGGGTGCCAGAAATGCTCCGCATCCATAAATAGGAAACATAAGAAGAGATGTCTGACCCATCAGACGCCAGTCATGACGTAAGAAGGAGTCTGTTGCAGTAAACATTACTTCCAGGCACCAGCCTGTTACCCCGCATTTACAAAAATTTAAGGGTATCTCTTTTAAGTTTAATTGTGATAGTATCTTCATAAGCATCATTATGTGCCGGACATGGAGATATTATGTTTTGCTGTCAAAGAATTCTATAAAAGAGGTGAGAGAAGTCTGCTGCCCTGTTCCTTAATCCGAATGAAGATGCTTCTGGCTTCATATCTCTCTGGTGTAATCTCTTCACATACCTTTAAATCTTCCAGAAATAACTCTTCTAATTTTCTGGTAGTCTCTTCATCATAGATCACTGCATTGACTTCAAAATTCAGTTCAAAGCTGCGGATATCCATATTGGCAGTCCCATAGGAACTGACTTTTCCGTCTGTCATTACTCCCTTTGAATGAAGAAATCCATTTTCATAGGTATAGCATCTGGCACCTTCTGATAAAAGATCTCCAACGTAGGAATAGGTGGCCCAGTAAACAAAGGGATGGTCCGGTTTGCATGGTATCATGAGCCTGACATCCACGCCTGATCTGGCAGCCATCCTGAGGGCAGAAAGGACCGCATCATCGGGTACAAAATAGGGAGTCTGTATATAGATATGATGCTTTGCTTTTGAGAACAGCCGGATATAATTATCCCGGATCTGTCTGCTTCTGGCGTCAGGACCACTTGCAATAATCTGAATTCCAAGTTTTTTTTCTACCTGATTGATATCCACTACTCCCATATTATAAAGACAGGCTCCATCTTCGTCTTCACAGAAGTAAGTCATATTTTTAAATAGGTTTTCCCCAACTGCATAATTCCAGTCCAGAGCAAAACGGATCTGAAGACTTAAAACAGATCCACCCTGAAGCTTTAAATGAGTATCTCTCCAGTAACCGAACTTAGGGTCTTTGGAAATATATTCTCTCCCTATATTGAATCCGCCCACATAACCAATCCGGTTATCAATCACAACAATTTTTCTGTGATTTCTATAGTTAATACGCAGGTGCAGCCTTCCAAGCACTGGCGGGAAGAAGATACCAACCTTAACACCGCTTTTCTTTAAAATGTCCCATTTTGATTTGCGCATGAACCTTCCACCCATACCGTCACAGAGAATCCGGACTTCTACACCGGCCTTTGCCCGTTCAATTAATATGGGAATGATGGAGTCAAACAGCTCATCATTTTTTATAATATAATACTGCAGATGGATAAACCGGCTTGCTTTTGAAAGTTCTTCCCTGAGATCCTGGAACTTTTTAACACCATCGGTAAAAATTTCAACGGTATTGTCAACGGTGAGAACGGAACCTGAGGTTTCTAAATTGTACATGACCAGGTCGGAATAGTCCCTTGCAAGAGAAGAATCCAGTCCGATATCATGACTTTTTAAAAACTCCTCCTGATTTCTGGCAGAGTAACGCATCCGGTCCTCCACTTCCTTAACCCGGAACATCTTACCTTTTCTCATATCCTGCCCAAGTATAAGATAAAAGAGAAAACCGAATACGGGAATAAAATACAACGCTAAAAGCCAGGTCCAGACTGCCTTTGGATCCCTCCTTTGAAAAAAAACAATGATAACAGAAAGAATCAGGTTTATATAGATTAAATGATCCATGAGCCATTTCCAGACTGCTATGCTCTGATTCCAGACAGATTCCATATTAAATCCCTCCCTTCTCTTTCTAACCGGTTTCATCGTTTTAAGTATTCATACCTTCTACATGAAACAGTTTTCCTAATTTCTGCTCTTTCATTCTAATAATTTTATGGTGTGACTCCTGCAAATAGTCTCAAATCTATTTTCCAAAAAGGGTCCCCGCAGCTGCGACGACCCTTTTGTATCCACTTCATTTACAAAAACTGATTTTTTTCATTGTCATACCGGTAATCAATGGAGGCCAGTGACTTTACAATCTCTTCTTCCTCAATTCCCAGGCTCAGACAGCACTCACTTAAAGATGGATAATAATCTCTCAGCTGAGTATTCATGTAACTGAGCAGCATAACCGGATCTCTTGGTATATTAGCCATTTTATTATCTCCTGCAACTGTTTGTCCCTCATTTTAGCATAGATTTCTTTTATTTTCAAGAAATCACCTATACGAATGGAAAAAGAAATGCTACAATCAGGTTCATAATCCATCAGGAGGTACTTCAAATGAAAAAAATAATGATGCTGGGAACCGGTGGTACGATTGCATGCAAAAGAGGAGATTCTGGTTTAAAGCCCCTTCTGACTTCAGACGAACTTCTCTCCTATGTTCCCGATGCGGCGGATTTCTGTCAGGTAGACAGTCTTCAGATATTCAATATAGACAGCACCAATATGCAGCCAAAGCACTGGCTGGTAATTGCAAAAGCCATTGAAGATCATTACAATGCTTATGACGGCTTTGTCATCTGCCACGGCACGGATACCATGGCTTACACAGCAGCGGCTCTTTCTTATCTGGTGCAGAACTCCCCAAAGCCCATTGTCATAACCGGTGCTCAAAAACCCATCGACATGGAAAATACGGATGCAAGAACCAATTTATCTGACAGCCTTCGTTTTGCCAGCGATGACCGTTCCCATGACGTAAACATCGTTTTTGATGGAAAAGTAATTTCCGGTACAAGGGGGAAAAAGGAACGGACCAAAAGCTACAACGCATTTTCCAGCATTAATTTTCCCTATATCGCTACAATTCAGGATGGACATGTAATCTTTTATCTGGATGATAAAAAAAATAACCGCTTTGCAAGTCCCCTGTTTTTTCATAAGCTGAATTTTAACGTGGCACTTTTAAAGCTGATTCCATCCATGGGTGCGGATGTTCTGGATTATATGGCAGAGCATTACGATGCAGTTATTATAGAATCCTTTGGTGTAGGCGGTCTGCCCTCCTATGATACCGGTGATTTTTATAAGGCCATTGAAAAATGGATTTCTCTTGGGAAAACCGTGGTCATGACAACCCAGGTAACCAATGAAGGCAGCAATATGTCGGTTTACGAAGTGGGTCATTCCATTAAAAAAGAATTCGGACTTCTGGAAGCATACGATATGACCCTGGAGGCCACAGTAACAAAACTTATGTGGATTCTTGGAAAAACAACAGACCCAAAGGAGATACGGGATAGCTTTTATCATACCGTCAACAGAGATATTCTGTGGACAGCACCTGTTTCCAATGCATGACGAGCCGTCTGGAACTGCAAAAGAGCAGGGTACATATTTCTATATACCTTGCTCTGCTGATTTTAAAACTTCACTGATTCTGCTATTCTTAATGATTGATTCGGTCTACGAAAGACCGGCAACTATGGTCTGGTACTCCGCAACAAGTTCACTCATAATCTCTGCTGCACTCTGTCTTTTATTTAAGAGTCCGGCAATCTGTCCTACAACTACAGTTCCTTCTTCCTGTACGTCACCATTTACAGCCGCTTTCCGCAGGCATCCGGAGCACAAATCCTGGATTTTCTCTGCAGCTTCCCCGCCTTCGTATTGCTTCTCAATTTTCATTATCTTTTCTGTCAGATGATTGTGAAGCCCTCTGACAGCATCTCCCACGGAAGCTCCGGTGACCGCAGTATCACCTTCCTTTGCTTCCATAATCGCATTTTTATAATTATCGTGAACCGGACATTCATCTGCCAGTAGAAAACGGCTGCCAATCTCAACCCCTTCTGCTCCCAGCATAAAGGAAGCGGCAAGCCCTCTTCCATCACCAATACCACTGGAATTGATTACCGGAATTTTCACAGCATCAACAACCTGGGGAATTAATGTAAATGTTCCTGTAAATCCGTAAATATGTCCCCCTCCATCTGCTCCTTTTACAGAAATCATATCAACCCCGACCTTTTCATATATCAGCGCGTCTTCAACGGAAGACGCTTTTCCGATCAGGATGATTCCGGCATTTTTTAATTTTTCCACATAGTCAGGCAGAGTATTATAAAACGCAGGCATTGTTTCCAGTTCTACTACCGGCACCTTTTCCTTCAGTATTACCTCAAGCAGCTGGTCTGCATAAGGAACAGCGGTAATTAAATTGCAGCCATAAGGTTTATCTGTTAATTTTTTAATATTAACGATTTCAGACTGGAATATCTCCACTGGAGAAAATCCGATTCCCATGATACCCAATCCTCCTGCATTTGAAACTGCAGCCGCCAGCTTACTATCCGAAGCCCATGCCATCGGTCCCTGAATAATAGGATATGAAATTCCCAAAATATCGCATATTTTATGTTTCATCTTGTACTCCTTTTCAAAAATTAATTACATTTATTATATTTCGTGTATAATAATTGTATCAGAGAAATATTGAAAAGTATTCGTCTGAACTAACTCAAAATCACTTAATTGTTTAGATACTTCGTACAAGCAAGGAGCCTTTATTATGATACTTTCCATTGACAAAGTAATGAAGCAGATCAATTCATTTTCTCCTATATGCCTTAAGGACAGAGATAGGGTCTTTCCGGTATCATCTGTATTCTTCTTTAATAAAAGCACAGATTACAGCGCATTGGATTATCTGTATCTGGGCTATGCTTCCCAATTTACATCTGATTGTGCCGCCCTGCAATCCCCGGTTTTAATTATCTGTATAGAAGATATCCCCCTTTCCGATGAGCTTTTATCACTGGAAGGTCCATGTCTGGTTAAGCTTCCAGGAGAAACGGATCCCTTTTCCGTATTCAATGCCATTGACGCTTTATTTCACGAAGATACCCTGCTCAAAAATTATACAGAAAAACTATACGAAGCCATGATACAGAATCAAAGCATACAGGTTATCCTGGATATGGCGGTAACTTATTTAAAAAATCCCGTAGTTCTCATAGATAGAAGTCTTAAGCATATAGCTACCTCTACAGATGTTGAGCTTGAGGATTACGTCTGGCTGGATCAGAAAAAGAATGGAGGTTATATATCCGATGCCTCGTTTGAACTGCTCACAAAGCAAATGGCATATGAAAAAAACTCCAGTGACCTGGAGCCCGTGATATTGCCGAAGGGCGATTTTAAATACCGAAGAATTATCCATCATATATTTTTTAATCATCAGTTAGCCGGAACCATTATTCTTTTTGAAGTCCATAAAGAGTTTGAAGAGACGGATAAGCAGTTTATTAAAATGCTGTCTGATCTTGTAGCATTAAAGATGAAATCTGATCCCAGTACTATTTACTCAAAGACAGCGGCTTATGAGCATTTTTTCTTGGATCTGTTAAATGACAAAATCAGCCCAAGTAATTTGTATGAGAGAATTCAGACACTGAATATCGTGATCCAGAACCATATATTTATCATAACGATTGATATCAGTGAATTCGATCAGACCCACAGAACCATACAATACTTAAAAACCAATCTGGAAGAAACATTAAGAGAAGGAACGACTGTCATTTATAACAATTACATTGTTACGGTCATCATGCTGGAAGACCGTCATTTATTACCAGAGAAGGCGGCAAATTTATTCAGGCAGTTCTGCCAGAAAAGAGGACTGTCTGCCGGCATCAGCAAATGCTTTCACGACATATCAAAGCTCAGGCTCTATTATGAGCAGGCACTTACTGCCATAGACTTAAACCGCAGACTGAAAAGGACTGGCCCCCTGGCCTTTTACGAGGATTTTATCCCCGAACATTTGCTTGATATTGCTTCCCATCATACAGACTTAAAGCTGCTTTGCTGTAATGATCTCATAAATCTGGACTTCCATGACAAAAAGAATCATACCTCATATACAAGCTGCCTCTATGAATTCCTGACTCATGATAAAAATCTCGCCCACACAGCCGGAATTCTGCACATTCACCGTAATACATTAATTTACAGAATAAACAAAATCAAGGAAATCCTGAACCATGATTTAGAAGACAGTGGCTACTGCTTTCAGCTTCTGCTCTCTTATAAAATAATTTCTTTCCTGGAAAATAGGGCTGCATCCGAGACATAGTATATTCTGTTTTCCTGCTTTTCAATGTCTGTTGAGCAGAGTGTAAATATACCATTTACCATAAATCCCTTTGTCATGCGGATAATCCCTTCCGCCAAGGGGCCGTCACATAATGCGACAGCCCCTTTTTCATGTGTATTATACTTTTTCATTCCAGATAAGCAATCAGTTTATCCCCTTCTTCTGAGACATCAATTACAATGGTACTTCCTGTATGGATCTCATCTCCAAGAATCACCCTTGCCGCAAGCGTCTCCACATGCTTTTGCAGATACCGTTTTAACGGTCTGGCTCCATATACCGGATCATACCCCTGCTCCACTACAAATTCGCCGGCCTGGTCTGTCAGTTCAATCTTTATCTCACGATCCTCCAGTCTCCGGTTTAGATCCTTCATAAGCAGACTTACAATACCGGAAATGTTACTCTTATCCAGTGGCTTGAACAAAATGATTTCATCCAGCCGGTTTAAAAATTCCGGTCTGAAATGAGATCTTAAATCACCCATTACCATTTCCTCTGCCGCTTCTGTAATATTCCCATTACTGTCTATCCCGGTAAGAAGATACTGGGATCCGATATTGGATGTCATAATGATAATGGTGTTTTTAAAGTCAACCGTCTTTCCGGTGGAATCGGTGATCCGTCCATCATCAAGAACCTGTAAAAGCACATTGAACACATCCGGATGAGCTTTTTCCACTTCATCAAACAGCACCACGGAATATGGCTTTCTCCGTACTGCTTCGGTCAGCTGGCCGCCCTCATCGTAACCTACATATCCGGGAGGAGCTCCAATCAGTCTGGATACAGAGTGCTTTTCCATATATTCACTCATATCAATTCTCACAATATTGTTCTCTTCATCGAACAGGCTCTCTGCAAGCGCCTTGGCAAGCTCTGTTTTTCCCACACCCGTAGGACCTAAAAAGAGGAAGGAACCAATGGGTTTCGTCGGATCTTTAATTCCAGCCTTGGATCTGATAATTGCTTCCGTCACCTTTAAAACAGCTTCTTCCTGTCCAATTACCCTCTTATGAAGTTCCTGATCCAGATGAAGGGTCTTGTTTCTCTCACTTTCAGTCAGACGGGCAACCGGGATTCCTGTCCATTTGGATACAATTCTTGCAATCTCATCTTCCGTTACGCTTTCCCGAACCAGGCTTAAATCCTGATTTTTCACCCGCTCCTCTTCCTCTGCCAGTTCCTTCTGAAGCTGGGGTAATCTACCGTACTGAAGCTCTGCTGCACGGTTTAAATCGTATTTCTGCTGAGCTGTCTGGATTTCTCTGTTAAGATTTTCAATCTCTTCTCTTAAGGAGGAAAGACGTTCTACCGATGCCTTCTCATTCTCCCACTGAGCCTTTTGTGAGGCAAATTCATCATGAAGCTCCGCCAGTTCCTGCTGCAGCTCTGCCAGACGATCCTGGCTTAAGCGGTCTGTTTCTTTCTTTAAGGCGGCCTCTTCTATCTCCATCTGCATAATCCGCCTTGACAGCTCGTCAAGCTCAGCCGGCATGGAATCCAGCTCTGTCTTAATCATGGCACATGCCTCATCCACCAGGTCAATGGCTTTATCCGGAAGAAAACGTTCGCTGATATAACGATCAGAAAGGGTGGCTGCAGATACCAGAGCAGAGTCTGTGATCTTCACTCCGTGATAAACCTCGTACCGCTCTTTCAACCCTCTTAAAATGGAAATCGTATCTTCTACAGTGGGCTCATCTACCATAACCGGCTGGAATCTCCGTTCCAGTGCCTGGTCTTTTTCAATATACTGGCGGTATTCATCCAATGTGGTCGCACCAATGCAATGAAGCTCACCTCTGGCAAGCATGGGCTTTAGCATATTGCCTGCATCCATGGAGCCTTCTGTCTTTCCTGCTCCAACAATGGTATGAAGCTCATCAATAAAAAGGATGATCTGACCGTCGCTTTTTTTCACCTCATCAAGAACCGCTTTTAAACGCTCTTCAAATTCGCCACGGTACTTTGCACCTGCCAGCAAAGCACCCATATCAAGTGCAAACAGCCTTTTATCTTTTAAGCCATCGGGCACATCACCTCTTACAATTCTCTGGGCCAGCCCTTCCACAACTGCGGTCTTACCAACACCCGGCTCTCCGATTAATACCGGGTTATTCTTGGTCTTCCTGGACAGAATCCGGACTACATTACGGATTTCGCTGTCTCTGCCGATGACTGGATCCAGTTTCTGATCTCTGGCTCTTTCTACCAGGTCATACCCATACTTTGTCAGCGTATCGTAAGTTGCCTCGGGATTATCACTTACAACTCTCTGATTGCCTCTTACTGTGGATAATGCCGTCAAAAAATTCTCTCTTGTGATGCCATAGCTGCGAAACAGTTCTTTTAATGCCTTTGATGGCTGTTTTAACATGGCAAGGAATAAATGCTCAACCGAAACATACTGGTCTCCCATTCCCTTTGCCTCATCCTCCGCGCTGATTAAAACCTTATTTAAATCATTGCTGATATAAAGCTGTCCGCCGCTAACTTTAGGCAGCTTCTGGATTGCTCCTGCAGCTTCATCAAGAAATAACTCTTTTTGTATGTTCATCTTGGTGATCAGTTTTAAAATCAGGCTGTCTTCAATGGTAAGAAGGCTGTACAGCATATGTTCCTGTTCAATCTGCTGGTTTCCGTATTCATACGCAAGCTTTTCGCAGTTCTTCACAGCCTCCATGGACTTCTGTGTAAATTTATTAATGTTCACGGCAATTTCCTCCTTTATCCGGCTCTATGCAAACATTACAGCGTTTGTTCTATATGTAATATAACAAACGCATTCAAAAGTGTCAAGATACTTTTGATTAAATTTATGATTTATAAATAATATCTTACAGTTTCCTTTCCCTCATTGTTTTTTCTCCAGGGTTCGCTTATAATCGATTCATACAATCTCTGGGAGAACCGGAAGGAGGAGAATATGAACGACAGACGCCGCTTTTTTTCGGCCCCTGCCATTCGCCTGGCAGCAGCCGCGCTTTTTTCCGTCTGGTTTGCTGCATACGGTGCAGACCCTTTTATCAGCTATGCCCATACAAAAGAGGAATCCATCTATATATCCGGAAACTGGGTGAAAGATGACGCCGGTTGGCGCTACTTTAACCAGTGGAATTCCAAATATCCCGCCGGACAGTGGATCGAATATCAGGGTAATTCCTATTATTTTATGGATAATGGATATATGGCTACTGGCTGGAGATATTTAAACGGCCATTGGTATTACTTTAATCCGGAAGAAGGAAGTACACAGGGAGCCATGGTAACCGGCTGGATTCGTGACTCTCATAATAACAGCACCTTTTATACAAACCAGATAGGGATTATGGTAACCGGATGGCACAAGATTGATGCTCACTGGTACTACTTTAATCCGGGTTCGGATGGTGTTGTGGGGCAGATGGCAGTCAGCCGGGTGATTGAAGGCTCTTATGTGAATGCAGATGGGAAGATGAATGAAAATCGTTAAAAAGGACAGTGCCGTTAAGAAACGGACACTGCCCTTTTTTCAATTCCATGAAACCGCAGTGCAAATACAACTGCGCGGAAAAACCAGTCAATAAACATTCCATACCAGATCCCCATTACTCCCAGGTTCATGACCTGCACGAATAAATAAGAGGTACCGATCCGGAAAAGCCACATGGAAAATACAGAGACCATCATGGTAAACTTTGCATCCATAGAGGCTCTTAACGCATAGGGAACTGTAAACGAGATTGGCCACACAATCATGGCAAAGCAATGTACCACGATCATCTGGGCTGATATCTGGGCTGCCTGGGGAGACAGATTGTAGATGGATACCAGCTGGTCTGAAAATAGTACCATAACCGTACATAGTACTAATAAGATACCATAATTAATTCCTACCAAAAGCCTGGAGTAATACTTGACCTGTTTGATTTCCCCTGCGCCCACGCACTGACCCACAATGGTAATTAAACCAAGCCCGATGGCATTACCAGGAAGATATAAAAGAGTCACCAGGTTTGATGCCACTGCATAACTGGCAATTGCCGCAGTCCCAAGAGACGAAACCAGGCTCTGAAGCGCAATCTTACCAAACTGAAACATACCGTTTTCCAGACCGTTTGGAATGCCAACCACCAAAATATTCTTTATCATTTTAAAATCCGGTTTCAGCTCAGAAAGCCGCCTGATTCTTACCACATTGTCCGGATTCTGTATCAGATAAAACATCATGACAGCTGCTACAATACGGCTTATGAGAGTGGGATAAGCCACGCCTTCCACTCCCATATGCAGTCCATAAACACAAATCGTATTGCCAACAATATTCACCACATTCATAACAAGGGAAACAAACATGGAAATCTTGGCATTTCCCATAGACCTAAAAAGTGCGGCACAGGAATTATAAATTGCTATAAATGGATAAGACAGAGCTGTAATCTGAAAATAAATCACAGCAGCATCCATCACTTCCGGCTCCACATTGCCAAATATCATCCGAAGTAGAAGCCGGTTGCCTGCTAAGGCGGCAAATGTAAGCAACAGGGAAAATAAAGCCGTAACTCCCATCAGCTGACCTGCTGCTTTGCAAGCATTCACTGATTGTTTTTTTCCTAAATACTGGGCGGAGATTACCGCACCACCAGTCGCCAGTGCGGAAAGAATCTGTATCACCAATATGTTAATGGCATCCACTAAAGATACGCCTGATACAGCCGCTTCTCCAACCGCTGCCACCATCACCACAGCCACCATACCTACCAGGACGGCCAGGATCTGCTCTACAATCAAAGGGGCCAGAAGCCCGGTTAAATCTTTTCTTGAAAACATAAATTATTCCTCATTGGTTATCTCGAATGGGTAACGTATCCCCCACTGTCGTCTCAGCTCGTCCATCACTTTCATTACATGCAGAGTGGTCTGATGAGGCATCTGCGGGCACTCAGTCCGTCCCTGTTCAATCGCGTCTTTACTGGCCAGAACCTGATATTCATATCCGGTGATCTGTTCCGGTCTCTGATAGGAGCTCACCAGCTTCCGGTCTGTATTATATACACAAATGGATTCAAAATTATTGATGTTTTCCACAACCAGGAACCCTTTTGTTCCATAGATGATGCCCTGACGGTCAGAAAGAACCTGAATGGAACTGTTCAGTACAGCCATCTTACCGCCTGGATAAAGAAGGGTAATGCTGTTTTGGGCATCCACTCCTGTCTCCGTCTTAATCACGCTGGAGGTAATATCAGTAATCTCATCACCAAAAACAAGAGAGGCAAAATTAAGAGTGTAAACGCCTACATCAAGAAGCGCTCCCCCTGCAAGCTCCGGGGCCACAATCCGGTGCTTATCTGACACCAGGTAGGCCAGATTGGCAGTAAGTGTCATAGGTTCTCCGATGATACCGGAAGCAAGAACTTCCTTAAGCGTATCAGCCATAGGCATATACCGCACCCACATGGCTTCTGTAATCATCAGATTTTTCTCCTGAGCCAGGTCAATCATCTCTTTTGCCTGGGAATAATTGGCTGCAAATGACTTTTCACACAGAACATGCTTTCCATGTTCCAGGCAAAGTCTGGCATTCCTGCTGTGCTCCGAATGGGGAGTTGCAATATAGATCAGCTGAACCTCACTGTCAGCTGCCAGCTCTTCATAGGATCCATAAGCTTTTTTTATAGAAAAACGTGCCGCAAAATCTTCTGCCTTTTCAAGACTTCGGGAAGCAGCACCATATAAACAGACTTCTGGCATCTGAACCATGGTCTCTGCCAAAACTGATGCAATTCTACCGGTTCCCATGATTCCAACTTTCAATACTCCCATATTTTATCCTCCAGCTGATTATTTTAGTTCTATAAGTATAACACATGGTTAAAGCCCGTACAACATCAATGCTCCTCCATCTCTAAAACCAGTTCCATAAACGCCTTCATCTCCCTGCTGAGCCATTTATCCTTATGATAAACAATCTGTCTCCAGGTTCTTAAATAAAATTCTTTCATGGAAAGAGCCGTTAAATTTCCCTTCTCCATATCCTCCCTGACTGTAAACTCCGGAAGAAAGGAGATTCCTTCGTTCTGTTTCAACAGCTTAATAATAAATTCCGTATTTCCTATTTCCAGGAAGGGGTGAAGCTTCTTATCATCCGAAGCCAGATACTGTTCCAGTATAAACCGGTAGCTGGCATCTTTTTCTGTTAAAATCAGGGGCTGGGTGATGATCTGGTCAATGGTAAGTCCGGTTTCCTTTGCAAAGATATGATCCTTGGATGCCGCAAATATGATTTCTTCCGGCTTCTCCAGTATTTTAACCCATTTGGCATCATACATTCTGCGATCCAGAAAATAAACCATATCCACCTGATTGCTGTTCATCATGTTCAGCAGGATCTCCGGAGAATCAATCACAATATTAATGTTTACTTTGGGATACCGGTGATGATACTCCCTGATTAATGGAGGAAATAAAGTGGAACAGATGGATTCAATGGTGCCGATCACAAGAGTGCCAGACAGCTCTGAGGACTGGCCAAGGGCATTACGGGCATAAGCCACATTCCTCATAATTTCAGATGCGTACTGGTAAAACATTTCTCCTTCATGTGTTAACGTAGTCTGCTTCCCAATCCGGTCAAACAAATGAACGTTTAATTCTTTTTCCAGCTGTTTAATCTGAACCGTCACTGCTGCCTGGGAATATTTAAGCTTTTCTGCCGCCCTGCAAAAGCTCTTTAAATCAGCAACTTCTAAAAATGTTCGTATCTCACGGAGTTCCATAACAATCCTCTCTTAATTTAAAAATATTAAACGTTATCATAAAAACATTAAATTTTACATTCATTTGTATTTATGGTACATTAAAGTCACTCAGAAATCAACTCAAAGGATGAGTATTTTCAGGAAACGATTAGAAAGGACTTTAAAAAGTATGGAAAAGGCAGATTGTAAATACCGCGCCTACGTGCAGATTCTAAAGGAAGAGCTGGTTCCGGCTATGGGCTGTACGGAACCGATTGCTCTGGCTTATGCCGCTGCAGTGGCGAAAAAGACTCTGGGAGCCATTCCGGACAAGGTGGTAGTTGGTGCCAGCGGGAGCATTATTAAAAATGTAAAATCCGTGATTGTTCCCAACACCGGCCACCTGAAAGGAATACAGGCAGCTGTAGCAGCAGGAATTGTGGCGGGAGATCCGGAAAAGGAGCTGGAAGTTATTTCCTGTGTTACACCGGACCAGATCCCTGAGATGAAGCAATTCATGGAGGAGACTGAAATAGGGGTTGTACATATTGATAATGGAATCACGTTTGATATCCTGATCACTCTGTACAAAGGGTCCTCCACATGCACAGTGCGGATAGCCAATTACCATACCAACATTGTACTAATCGAAAAGGACGGGACGGTCTTAAAGCAGCTGGATGCCGGCAAAGAAGAAGAGGCGCTGACTGACCGGAGTATACTCAGCATGGAAGATATCTGGGATTTTATCAATACCGTTGACATTGCTGATATCAAGGAAACGCTGGACCGCCAGATCCGGTACAACTGGGCCATTGCAGAGGAAGGACTGGCCAATGACTACGGCGCCAATATTGGCAAAGTACTGTTAAAGAGTGCAGGCAGGGACATTTCCCTGAAAGCAAAGGCCATGGCTGCCGCTGGTTCCGACGCCCGTATGAATGGCTGCGAGCTTCCGGTCATCATTAATTCCGGCAGCGGCAATCAGGGAATTACGGTCTCTGTTCCAGTTATTGTCTATGCCAGAGAATTAGGCGTCAGTGAAGAAACCATGTATCGGGCACTTGCTTTGTCCAACTTAACTTCCATCCATCAAAAGACTCCCATCGGAAGATTATCCGCTTATTGCGGAGCGGTAAATGCCGGGGCTGGAGCAGGAGCAGGAATCGCTTATATATGCGGAGGCGGTTACGAGGAAGTGATACATACCGTTGTCAATGCGCTGGCCATTGTATCTGGTATTGTATGTGATGGGGCAAAAGCTTCCTGTGCAGCAAAGATAGCCTCTTCCATTGAAGCGGGAATCTTTGGATACAGCATGTACAGTCATGGACAGCAGTTTCTCGATGGGGACGGCATTGTCACAAAAGGCGTAGAGGCTACGCTGAAAAACGTTGGCAGATTGGGAAAAAAAGGTATGAAGGAGACCAACGAGGAAATCATTAAAATCATGATAGGAGAATAGGTATGAAAAAATTAGTAAGTAGTTTACCTTTTAAATTACTTCTGGGGGTCATTGGGGGAATCTTAATTGGACAGCTGGCTGGAGAACAATTGATGAATGTTGTGGTGACAGTCAAATACATATTGAACCAGATCATTGTATTCTGCGTTCCGCTCATCATCATTGGCTTTATTGCCCCGTCTATCACAAGATTAGGCAATAATGCTTCTAAAATGCTGGGGATTGCAGTTTCTGCAGCTTATATTTCTTCCATAGGTGCAGCTTTATTTTCCATGACTGCCGGATACATTATGATTCCACATCTGTCCATCTCACCAAGTACAGATGGCTTAAAGGAGCTTCCCGGAATCGTATTCCAGCTGGATATTCCACAGATTATGCCGGTCATGAGTGCTCTGGTATTTTCACTTTTACTGGGTCTTGCTGCTACCTGGACAAAAGCTACGGCAATTACTCAGGTATTGGAGGAATTTCAGGAAATTGTCCTGTCCATTGTGACAAAGATCGTCATACCCATTCTACCTGTTTTTATCGCATTTACATTCTGCGCTCTGTCCTATGAAGGAACTATTACAAAACAGCTGCCTGTTTTCCTTCAGGTAGTAATAATTGTTATGGTTGGACACTATATCTGGCTGGCAGTTTTGTATCTGATTGGCGGTGCCTATTCCAGAAAGAACCCCTTTGATGTTCTGCGTAATTATGGTCCTGCCTACATCACTGCAGTAGGAACCATGTCTTCAGCTGCCACTCTTGCAGTTGCTTTAAAATGTGCAAAAAAGTCACAGCCCACGTTAAGAGAAGATATGGTGGACTTTGGTATCCCGCTTTTTGCAAACATTCACTTATGTGGATCTGTACTCACTGAGGTTTTCTTTGTCATGACTGTATCTAAGATCCTTTACGGCTCTGTTCCGTCTCTTGGCTCCATGCTTTTATTCTGCGCCCTTTTGGGTGTATTTGCAATCGGAGCTCCAGGTGTTCCCGGAGGAACGGTTATGGCTTCTCTTGGTCTGATCACCGGAGTTTTAGGTTTTGATGAGATGGGCACTGCACTTATGCTCACCATCTTTGCACTCCAGGACAGCTTTGGAACTGCATGCAATGTGACGGGGGACGGAGCTCTCACCATGATTCTCACTGGCTTTGCAGAAAAACATGGAATTAAAAACCAGAAAATAGAATCCGGTTTGTCATAAGATAAAATGTGGGTCCTGACAAAGAATTAAGTTTCTTTGTCAGGACCCACTCTGTTTGTAACTTATTAATTCAGCTCACGCTTCAGTGTTTCTCTTACTGCTCCTGCTCCCGTAATCTGGGCACAGAACATTTCTTCAATCTTTTCTCCAATGCCTGCCTGATAAAGGTCAATTCCGAAAATATGCTCATTAGAGAGGATTTCCTTCAGCTGTCCATGATACGTCTCCGGTTTACCAAACTCAATTCCTTTCAGCTTTTCTGTCAGCTCAGGAATCATAGGATCAGAGGAAAGTTCAAATGCCTTACCCTGGTCATCCACAGCCAGAAGATACCGGCACCAGCCAGCAATTGCCAGCGGAATGGCTTTCAATTTTTTTGCATCTCCATATTTTTCCACATATGCCTTAATGGTCTCACCATAACGGATTCCCACCTTCTGAGATGTATCCGTAGCGATTCGCTGAGGTGTATCAGGCATAAAAGGATTGGGGATTCTGACACGGATTACTTCGTCTACGAATTCCAGGGGAGACAGAATTCCGGGGTCAGTCACTACCGGCATTCCTTCTACCGGACCGATCTCATGAACCAGGCGGTTCAGCTGCGTATCCTTCATCTCATCTGCAATCAGGTCATATCCAAGAACACAGCCATAAACAGCCAGAGCTGTGTGCAGCGGATTTAAGCAGGTAGTAACTTTCATACGCTCTACTTTATTGACTGTATCCCGGTCTGTCATATAGACTCCGGCCTTCTCAAGTGCCGGTCTTCCGTTAGGGAATTTGTCTTCAATTACCAGGTACTGGGGTCCTTCTGCATTGACAAATGGTGCAATGTAGGTTTTTTTGGAAGTGATCACCGGAGCCATATCCTCAACTCCTGCTTTTTCCAGTTCGTTGCATACAGAATCTGCGGGACGTGGTGTGATCTTATCAATCATGGACCATGGGAAGGAAACAACTGATTCATCTTCCAGATAGTCAACAAATGCTTTCTCTGCAAATCCCCTGCTCTCCCACTCTTTTGCAACTGTTACGATGGACTGTTTCAGTTTTTCGCCATTGTGAGAGCAGTTATCCATAGAAACCACTGCCAGAGGTGCTTTGTTTGCCTTAAACCGCTCCAGGAGAAGCGCGCATACCACAGCCATGGCAGAAACTGCTTTCTCAGGACCATTTTCCAGATCTGCTAAGATAAATGGAAAATAATTTCCTTCGGTTCCTTTCAGTGCATAGCCCTTCTCTGTAATGGTGAAAGAGGCCATCTGAAGTTCCGGATTTACAAAGATCTCTTTCAGACGATTCCACTCAGCTGCAACACCAGACTGGGCTCTGATCGCTTCTGTCAGGGAGCCGATCACCTTTTTTCCAGTAGAACCATCTGCGTTTAAGGTTACTGCAAGAACCAGATTGTCATATGGATCATAGATCTTATCAATTACATCAAAGTCAAAGGTCTCCACACAGGTGATTCCCTTGGTGCTCTCGCCCTGTGCAATTAAGGTATCTGCAATACCACCGATAAAAATACGGAAGATATTACCTGCTCCGAAATGCACCCAGACCGGTGACTCTTTTGTTTCTCTGACCACTGTTTCGATGTCATAAAGCGGAAGGCTGATACCAGCTGCCTCCCAGGCTTCTTTATTCTTTAAACCTTCTAATGTCAGCTTCATACCGGCACTGCCTCCTTAGTTTTTCCCAGATTCCTTATCAATGGCTTCCCATAATCCCTGAAGATATACCGCACCCAGCGCTCTGTCATAAAGACCATATCCAGGCATGGCAACTTCATCCCAGATCATTCTTCCATGATCCGGACGGATTACACCGTCAAATCCTGTTTCATACAGTGTTTTCATAATTGCATGCATGTCCATGGACCCGTCAGAAGAAAGATGAGCTGCTTCTTCGAAATCTCTGTCGCTGTTATATTTTAAGTTTCTTACATGTGCAAATGGGATTCTTCCTTTTGCAGCTCTGATAATATCACAGATATCGTTAGACGGATTGGAGCCAAGTGATCCTGTACATAAGGTAATACCGTTGTATGGCTTGTCAACTGCCTTTAACAGTTTTACAATTCTTTCTTTGTCGCGTATGATTCTTGGAAGACCAAAGATCGGCCATGCCGGATCATCGGGATGAATTCCCATTTTAATATCATATTTTTCACAAACTTCGCCGATTGACTCCAGGAAATAAACAAGATTATTAAACAGTTTCTCATCATCGATATCTTTGTATGCTTCAAATAAAGCTTCCAGACGGGACAGACGCTCTGGCTCCCATCCTGGCATTACAAAGCCGTTGGACATCTTTTCTACAGATTCCTTCATATGTGCAGGGTCGATTTCATCTACTACATCCTGGTTATAAGCAAGTACGGTTGATCCATCCGGACGTACTCTTGCAAGATCGGAACGTGTCCAGTCAAATACAGGCATAAAATTGTAGCAAACCATATGAATTCCGGCTTTTCCAAGATTCTCAAGAGTTTCGATATAATTAGCAATATGCTGTTCCCGTTTTTCTGTACCAATCTTAATATCATCAGAGATATTAACGGATTCAATTCCAGCAATGGTAAGGCCTTCTTCTTCCACTACTCTTTTCAGCTCAGCAATCTCTCCTTCTGTCCAGACTTCTCCTGCCTGCTTTCCCATCAGAGTTGTGATTACACTTTTCACTCCAGGTATCTGTTTGATTTGTTTCAGGGACACACTGTCATATCCTGGTCCATACCAGCGTAAAGTCATTTCCATCGTTTTGTTCCTCCTGTTTTGCAATCAGTTATCGTTTTACTTTATCATGAGGCCGGCACATAATAAGTCCTGTCCTATTATATGCTAGTATTGCCCAGCCAACCAAACATGTATGAATTTCTCTTTTACATGTCTTTCTATCTTGTATGGTAGTATATTACGAGGAAATATTCAATATGTAATTTTGTATATTTTTAAACCTATTTTTTGTGCATTATGACGTATTTTTACTTTTACGCCTTATTTAATTGACATTTGCCTGCTTTCAAAGCATGATACTTGTATACAAGTTGTTGCCTATTTTCGTGGGTTATAAATAAAACAATAGATAAACTTGCTGTTCAGTAGTATACTAACCGTATGTTCCTGCCTGCAGGATTTATATTTTGATAAGAGAGGTTTTTTATGAAATTGTTCGATCGGTCTCCCGGAGAGAATGCCAGAAATTATGCGATACGTGTTCTTCTCTATAATATTATTAACTTAGAGCTTGCTCCAGGAAGTGCAGTAAGTGAAAATGAGCTTTCTTCCACTTTGAATCTTTCAAGAACACCAGTCAGAGAAGCGCTGATTGAACTTAGCAAATCCAGCCTTGTTGAAATACTGCCCCAGCGGGGAAGCTATATTTCTAAAATAGATTATGAACGAATTGAAGAAGCCCGCTTTATGAGACTTGTTTTAGAGAACGCTGTGGTAAAGCTTGCCTGCGAAAGTCCTGAACCGGTGGACTTAAAGAAGCTGAAGGATAACATCAGTGAGCAGAAGTTCTGTCTGGAACAGGAAGACACTGCCAGATTCTTTCCACTGGATAATGAATTTCACATGCTTTTGTTCCAGTCTGTGAATAAGGCCAGAACCTTTGAGGTCATACAGTCCCAGATGGTACATTTTGACCGGATCAGAACGCTTTCCTTAAAGTCCAGTAAACCCACCAAGATCGTGGAAGATCACGAGAATATTATCTATGCCATCGAGCGCAGGGATACAGAGCTGGCTGAGATTTTAATGACCAGACATATCAACAGACACCAGATGGAAAAATCAGAACTTGTGGCAGCATTCCCCGACTATTTTATTCAATAAGAAAAAAATCCCTCTCAGACAACGACTATGTCCAAGAGGGATTTTTCAGATATTTTGTGTTTTTATTGGTATATTTATAAGATGATACATATAATTATACTGGCAGGTACAAACTGCTGGCAATCGTGTATAGGGTGGTAGGCCTCGATTCTACATAGAATGGAGGTGTTGCTCATGAAGAATTATGACTTTAAGGACCTAATGTCTTTTGGTATGTTCCTTCTGGCACTGCTGACATTCGTCTTTATGACGTGTCACTAACCGCAAAAAGCCTTCCCTGTACTTTGGCCGGTCGGGAAGGTTTTTGCTTTTCAACTTAGCCAACCACCCTGTGGCGATTGCCTTTCTTTATTATATTATACCTGCAGTATAAAATATTACAAGTACAGGCATTTATTTTAAATTCATTTCAGGATTTTCTAGCAATCCCCTTAATTTTCATTTAGTCTGGCAAGCTTTTCTGCCTGATCTGCTGCAATCAGAGAATCCAAAAGTTCATATATATCTCCATTCATAATGGAATCAATCTTATAAAGAGTCAGCTTAATCCGGTGATCAGTCACACGGCCCTGAGGGAAATTGTAGGTTCTGATCTTCTCAGACCGGTCGCCTGTACCAATCTGGCTTCTGCGGGCCTCTGACTCGGAATTCTGTCTCTTCTCCAGCTCAATATCATAAAGCTTGGAACGAAGCAGGCGGAAAGCCTTCTCCTTGTTCTGAAGCTGGGATTTTTCAGTCTGGCTGTAAATTACAATACCAGTAGGCATATGTGTCAGACGAACAGCGGAATCCGTTGTGTTGACGCACTGTCCGCCGTTACCGGAAGCACGCATAACATCGATTCTTACGTCCTTATCTTCAATCACTACATCCACATCTTCCGCTTCCGGCATAACCGCTACAGTAGCCGTAGACGTATGGATTCTTCCGCCGCTCTCCGTCTCCGGTACTCTCTGAACACGGTGAACGCCGCTTTCGTATTTCATCTTGGAATAAGCGCCTTTTCCTGTAATCATGGCAACCACTTCCTTAAAACCGCCGATTCCATTCTCATTGACGCTGATTAACTCTACTTTCCATCTCTGGGCTTCTGCATAATTGACATACATACGATACAGCTCAGAAGCAAAAAGAGCTGCCTCATCGCCGCCTGCTCCTGCGCGGATCTCCAGCATGATATTCTTGTCATCATTGGGATCTTTGGGTAAAAGAAGTATTTTCAGTTCCTGTTCCAACTGTTCAATGCGCTTTTTAGCATCGGATAATTCCTCCTTTGCCATCTCCCGCATCTCTTCATCGCTCTCTTCCTCAAGAAGAGCCACACTTTCTTCCACGGTTTGTTTTGCTTTCTTATACTGGGTATAAGCTTCTACCAGGTCTGCTAAATCTGCCTGTTCCTTCATCAGCTTCCGAAAACGGTTCTGATCCTCTGCAACAGACGGGTTATTCAGTTCCTGCATCAGCTCTTCATAATGAATTAATATATCATCTAAACGATCAAACATTGGTATCCTCCAAAATCTCACCAAAAGGGTCTATGCCCATTATTTTTCTAAACTTCCGCTCACTACGCGGTCCAGCCCCGCTGCATCGCACCATGACCGGATGTTGACAAAACCTGCTTCCTTAAGCAATGCACTGACTGCATCTTTTTGATCATATCCGATTTCCAGATAAAGCGCACCACCAGGATTTAAGTAATTCCGGCCTTCTGCTGCCAGCTTTCTGTAAAAATAAAGGCCGTCCTCTTTCCCGTCAAGAGCCAGAAACGGCTCATGATCACGAACCTCCGGCTGCAGCTGGCTGATTACATTGGTGGGAATGTAGGGTGGATTAGACACAATCACATCAAATGTTTCATTTGACCCAATGGCATCAAATAAATCGCTTAACAGGAAGGTGATTTTCTCTTTCCCTAAAATTGCTTCCCCGTTTCTCTTCGCTACCTTTAACGCTTCATCAGAAATGTCTGCTGCTACAACGGATTCAAACCCGCCAAGCTTAGCAAGGCTGATAGCGATACACCCGCTTCCAGTGCACAGATCAAGCACCTGGGGATTCCTGCCCTTATAATCCTTTAAAATCTGTTCCACCAAAGTTTCTGTATCCTGTCTGGGTATCAGAACATGCTCATTGACAAAAAAGTCCAGACCCATAAATTCCCTGCTCCCGGTTATCTGCTGAAGTGGAATTCTCTTTTCACGAAGAGCGAGCATATGGTAAAAAGCACGGGTTGATTCTCCCGATTTCTCTGTTTCATTCAAAGACCTGTTCCGGTCAATCAGAAAATGAGTCAGGTCTGTGTGGAAAGCTTCAAGCAGTAAATATCTGGCATCAATCTCAGCTTCCTGTATCCCTGCTTTATTAAGCCGGTCTGTTCCCTCTTCCAACAGCTGATTTAACGTCACACTCATGGCTGATTCTCCGGAAAATTCTTTTTAAGAAATTCTCTCCAGTCAAAAACTGCTTCTACAGAAGCAATTCCTACCTCGATCATAGAATCATCTGGTTCACTGGTCGTCAGCCCCTGCATCCACATGCCCGGTCTGCTTAAAATATCCACCAGCTTTGAATCACTGCGGCCTGCGATACGCAGAAACTCATAGGATACTCCTGCAATTACCGGAATGAGCACAATGCGGCTTAAAATCCGAAGGGGCAGAGTCTTTACCTGAATTACCATAAAGAATAAAATACTGATAATCATAACAATCAAAAGAAAACTGGTTCCGCAGCGCTTATGTTCCTTGGAACTGTTCCTTACATTTTCCACATTCAGTTCCAGTCCGTGTTCCAGACAGTTAATACATTTATGTTCGGCACCATGGTACATAAAGGTGCGCCTGATATCTTCCATACGGGATACCAGCTTGATATAAGCGATAAAAATGCCAATCCGGATTACGCCTTCTAAAACAGCCATGATAGTCTGTGACTTAATAAAATGGCGAAATATGTTCGCCAGAAACAGGGGCAATACCATGAATATGCAAATTGCCATAAACACGGAAAAAACCATTACCATGCTCATAAGCGCTTTTTCCATCTTCTCACCAAAGACACGCTCCAACAGCTTCTCAAATTTAGAGGGCTCCAAATCTTCCTCATCATCTTCAAAGAAACTGGCAGAAAAAGTAAGTGCTCTCATCCCCAGTATCATGGAGTCGGCAAAGCTGAAAATGCCTCTGAAAAATGGAAGAGAAAACAGCTTTACTTTTTCTCCCATACTAATATACGTATCTTTTTTTACTTCAATGGTTCCGTCCGGCTTGCGGACTGCTGTGGCATACTCATCCCTGTTTTTCATCATAACGCCTTCAATCACGGCCTGACCGCCGATTCCTGAATACTTCATACGCCAACCACCTCTCTGTGCGTAAATAGGTGCAATAAAATTCTAATTTCAAAAAAGGCTGAGCTAAAGTGTTTCCACTAAACTCAACCTTTTCTTTGCTCCAAACTTATTCAGCCTTAACGCCATATTTACGATTGAATTTATCAATACGTCCACGAGCGGAAGCAGCACGCTGCTGACCGGTGTAAAATGGATGGCATTTAGAACAAACTTCTACGTGGATGTCTTCCTTTGTAGAACCAGTTACGAATTCATTACCACAGTTGCAAACAACCTTTGCCTGGTAGTAATTTGGATGGATTCCCTCTTTCATGATTTTCACCTCGCATACTCTGATTTCTATTAAATCGCGGTTCGTAAACCGACTTTGTCTAATAAACAGCTTGTACAGTATATCATAGAAAATTTTTTAATGCAAGCTTTTATTTATATAAAAGATCACAGCTTTTAGAAAAACCGCATCTTTTTTGACATATCAACGAATTCCCGGTTGTTCTTTGTTTTTGCAAACAGGTCCAGAATCTTCTCTACTGCATCTTCTGGTTTTAATGTATTGGTCGCCTTACGTATAATATCAACAGCCTCCGCCTCTTCTCTGGTAAGCAGCAGATCATCCCTTCTGGTTCCGGACTTTAAGATATCAATGGCAGGGAAAATTCTCTTCTCGGACAGCTTTCTGTCAAGCACCAGTTCCATGTTACCTGTACCTTTAAATTCCTCATAAATGACATCATCCATACGGCTTCCCGTATCCACAAGTGCTGTGGCAAGTACGGTAAGGCTTCCGCCCTCTCTCATGTTTCTTGCTGCACCGAAAAAGCGTTTGGGCATATGAAGTGCGGCCGGATCAAGACCACCAGACAGAGTTCTTCCGCTTGGCGCAAC
Source organism: Lacrimispora struthionigena (assembly GCF_048627165.1). NCBI lineage: Bacteria > Bacillati > Bacillota > Clostridia > Lachnospirales > Lachnospiraceae > Lacrimispora > Lacrimispora struthionigena. Next base: position 3,219,988 of record NZ_JBMBWP010000002.1, on the reverse strand, counting down.
CGTTAAGTTATATGCTCTTGCAAGGCGTGTTATGCTGTCTAACAGAATCACCACGTCTCTTCCATGTTCCACAAGACGCTTGGCTCTCTCAATTACCATCTCAGACACCCGTTTGTGACGGTCAGGAAGTTCGTCAAACGTGGAATAAAGAACCTCTACATTATTTCCTACAATAGACTCCTTGATATCGGTAACCTCTTCCGGGCGCTCGTCAATGAGAAGTATCATAAGATGAATCTCAGGGTGATTGAGTGTGATTGCCTTGGCTACCTGCTTTAATAGTGTGGTCTTACCTGCTTTTGGCGGAGATACAATCATGCCTCGCTGTCCCTTACCAATAGGAGCTAATAAATCCACCACTCTCATGGCAGTGGTGCTCTTTCCTCCATCCGTCTCCATATGAAGACGCTTATCCGGAAATATGGGAGTCATATTCTCAAAATTCGGACGTCGCTCTGCCATACTTGTGGGATATCCGTTGATTTTCTTCACATATAAAAGTGCTGCAAACTTTTCTGCAGCAGTCTTTACTCTGCGGCTGCCATGAATAATATCTCCGGTCTTCATGTTAAAGCGGCGGATCTGTGATGGTGCTACGTAAACATCGTTCTCACCTGGAAGATAATTTTCGCACCGGATAAATCCAAATCCGTCCGGCATTACTTCCAGGATTCCATGTGCATCAATACCGCTGTCAAGCTCCTGAAGCTCAGGACTTGGCTGAAAATCCACCTTGGGTTCTTCCGCCACATACTCCGGTCTTGACTCCGTTCTGACAGGGTTTTCACTCCTAACAGGTGTTTCGTTCCTGCCAGACATGTCATTTCTTACCATTCCTTCATTTCTTCCGGAATTCTCATATCGGTTATTGTTTTCAGAACCTGGTGTCCCTGCAGAACGGTATGGTCTCTGCTGTGTATCCTGACGATAAGTACGGACAACAGTTTTCTTTATATTATTTTGAACCGGCGTATTCGGCTGCTCTCCAGCGGTCTGGGGCTGGGAAACGGGCGGTCTGCTCACTTCTTTCTCTGCCGGTTCGGTCACATGCTCTTTGGCGGGTTCCCTGCTTTCTGCCACAACACTCCCTGCTACAACTGCAGAATCAGAAGCTTCTCCTTCCTTTTCACAGAGTATATTTATAATATCGGGCTTTCTCATGGAACTGTAACCCTTTATCCCCTGGGCTTTGGCAAGCTCCTTTAACTCCGCTAACGGCAATGTCTGTAATTTTTCACGCATATTAATCTCCTTCATGATTCCTAATACCAGTTGTTTCGTAATCTTGGGAATGATTTACGATAGAATATCGTAAACAGACGACCGGAATATAATTCCGATCCTAATCATGTTGAATCAGGTCGTACGATATGCCTATTATATACCTTAATATATAAAAAGAAAAGTTATTTTTTCAGAAAGCTTAAGTGTTCCCCGATTTTCTTCTCATAACCGTTTTCCGTAGGCCTGTAAAATTCCGTCCCTACCAGTCCATCCGGCAGATATTGCTGATCCACATAGTGGTTTTCGTAATCATGAGCATAGAGATACCCCTGTCCGTGACCTAGTTTTGCTGAGCCTTTATAATGGGAGTCCTGTAAATGCACCGGTATAGGCATGGTCTTTTGGTTTCGCACCGCATCCTGGGCTTCAAATACTGCCACACATGCCGCATTACTTTTGGGTGCAGACGCCACATAGGTAACTGCCTGGGATAAAATAATCTGGGCCTCAGGAAGGCCGATCCGTTCCACCGCCTGTGCAGCCGCTACTGCCACCACAAGAGCCTGGGGATCTGCATTCCCCACGTCCTCTGACGCACAGATCATGATTCTTCTGGCAATAAATTTAATATCTTCTCCTGCATAAAGCATTCTTGCAAGATAATAAACAGCAGCATCAGGGTCTGTTCCCCTCATGCTCTTTATAAATGCAGATATGGTATCGTAGTGGTTATCTCCGTCTTTATCATATCGGACCGCACGTTTCTGAATGCATTCCTGAGCTACTTCCATATCAATATGGATTTTCCCATCCTGGGAGCTGCGTTCAGTCGTCATAATGCCAAGTTCTACAGCATTCAGGGCTGCTCTGGCATCGCCGTTTGCCACATCTGCCAGAAAATCCTCTGCATCTGGTTCAATCACTGCATTATAAGCGCCCATTCCCTTCTCATTATCATAAACAGCGCGGTGAATCAGTGTCTTAATATCTTCTTTTTCCAGTGTTTTCAGTTCAAATACCCGGGAACGGGAAAGAAGCGCACCATTCACCTCAAAATATGGGTTTTCCGTAGTTGCGCCGATTAATATTAATGTTCCATCCTCTACAAATGGCAGGAGATAATCCTGCTGCCCTTTATTAAACCTGTGAATCTCATCTACAAAAAGAATGGTTTTCTTTCCGTACATCCCAAGAGAATCCTTGGCCTCTTTCACGATTTCTTCCATATCTTTTTTTCCGGCAACAGTCGCATTCAGCTGTTTAAAATCCGCACTGGTAGTATTGGCAATGACTCTGGCAAGCGTGGTTTTCCCAGTTCCGGGAGGTCCGTAAAATATCACTGAACCAATCTTATCCGCTTTAATGGCCCGGTAAAGAAGCTTATCTTTTCCAATAATATGCTGCTGACCCACCACTTCTTCCAGGGTGGATGGGCGAAGCCTGGAAGCGAGAGGGGATTCTTTTTCCATCGTATTTTTTCTCATATAATCAAATAAATCCATTTCCTATTCCTCCATACGTTGTGCCGTATTCAGTCAGATAAACAGGGCTTATTCTGATCTCTTTCCCTTTATTATGGGCAGTATGGTGCCTTTTGTCAAGAACATTTGTTCTCCGTGTATTTATTGCATCTAATTTCATTTTAAACGGTTGCAAAATGTGTTACTCTCCAATAGTAGTAAAAAATATTTCTTTTATAGGAGGGTATATGAGTACAAATAACACAGGTCTTATGAATGAGACCAACGCACAAAAAGCAAGCGGTCCTTCTTCCATCCGCAATATCTCTTCCAGGGAACTGGTCAGAGAAATCCGTATCGGCTGGAATTTAGGAAACACCCTGGATGCAACAGACGGTTACGGCCTTTCTTCCGAAACGTCCTGGGGCAATCCAAAAACAAATAAAGCCATGATTGATAAAATCAAGGCAGGTGGCTTTAATACCTTAAGAGTTCCAACTACCTGGGAAAAGCACCTTGGGCCTGCACCAAATTACACCATTGATCCTGCATGGCTTAACAGGGTTGTGGAGGTTGTGGATTATGGCATCCAAAACAATATGTTCGTTATTTTAAACCTTCATCATGAGGAATGGCATTTTCCGTCCTACGCAAATGAAGCTGCTGCCACCAGGATTCTTACAAAGGTTTGGGCACAGATTGCGGAAAGATTTAAAAATTATGATGAGCATCTGATCTTTGAAGGTCTCAATGAACCACGGCAAAAAGGTACGGCGGACGAATGGAACGGCGGAAATAGAGAAGGTCAGGAAGTCGTAAACCGTTTCAATGCAGCTTTTATAAGAACCATTCGCAGCTCCGGAGGCAACAACCCTTTCAGACATCTGATGATACCGCCTTATGCGGCTACTTCTGCCACAAATGCCTGGGATAACTTTGTTATACCAAACGATAACAGGATTATTATCTCCATACACGCTTACACTCCTTATGACTTTGCCCTGAACATTTCCGGAACTCCGCAGTGGCGTCCTGATAACCAGGCAGATACCGGAGCCATTACCTACCTTATGGACAGTATTGACCGCTATTTTATTTCCAAAGGTTATCCGGTTATCATTGGTGAATTTGGCGCAATGAATAAAAATAATTTAAAACAGCGTGCCGATTGGGCATATTACTATGTAAAATCAGCCAGAGCGAAAGGGATACCCTGCATCTGGTGGGATAATGGTGCTGTAAGTGGTGACGGGGAACTGTTTGGTCTGCTGGACAGAAATAATTGCAGCTTTTATTACCCTGATATTGTAAATGCCATGATGAAAGGGATTCAATAAATCAGTCTGTTTAAAAGAGCGATTACTCCATAGGTGATTAATCCCTTATGGTGCAATCGCTCCTCTCCTGTTTAAAAAGGGTTTCGATTAAACGAACCGTCCCGGAATATAACCGGCCTTTTTTACTATATCTCTCATCTCTTCGTCTGTTAATCTTTCTTTCATATAAACAACAACCTGTTTTCTTTCTAAATCTGCAGCAGCATAGATTCCATCAAGACTGTTAAATGCATTCTCCACCTTTTTTCTGCAGTTGGCACAGGTCATTCCATCTACCTGAAGAGTCGCAGAGTAAGGATAATTGGATTTATTCGTGTCTGCAGCTTTCACCTTCTTTACTACTTCACTGCCGCCGCCGCAACAGCCCTGTTTTGTCCTTTTAATGGAACTTTTCAATCCGAAATAACAGATCACGATTAAAACCGCACAAATGACAGCTGTTGACATGGTAACTCCTCCTTTGTTATGTAATGGATATTTCTGTTCTAAGTATATTATATAACGAAAACACCGGCATGGAAGAGGTTTTAATGATACTATTTTTCATTATCCATGTTAAAGCATGATTAATCAATCGATAATTCATCCGCTGTAACAAAGGTATAACCCTGTTTGGTTAATACATCAATTGCCTCCAGTGCAGCTTCTACTGAGGTTGGGAACACATCGTGAAGCAAAATGATATCTCCGGGTTCCACATGTTTTACAATGTGACGGACAATCTTTTTCGTGTTCTGGGTTTTCCAGTCCAGTGTATCCTCATTGGATTTACCTGGAAAATCAATTTATTCTGCATCTACCCATTTTCCATATTTAAGTATCAGTCTGTTTAATTGTCCGATTATCAAGCTGATAAAAACGAAAATAACAAGCCAGGGTAAAAATGTACTTCCTAAAATTCGGATATCAGCCAGTTCTGCTGCTTTATAAGCGAGGAACACGCTGAAAAACTCTATCAAAATATAGAGAAGCTTCCACGAAAGACTGAGTTCAATCCTGCAACCGCATTTATCACAAGGCAGATTACGAAAAAATGGCTGTGGCATTCTGAACGAATAGCCAACAATGTACTGATGTTTGCATGGTATGGTATCATTATTTTTCAACGTTGCATTACCTCATTATTTATTATTTTTAAAATTCATTACTATTTTGTAATATTTGTGTTGAATCAGATTAAAGCTGGTATGAATATCACCGAATGCTTTACGGATCAATAATGTCTTATTTCCTTGACATACCTTGGTAATCTATGTATGATTAATAATATACCTAGATTTTCTATGTATAAACCAATAATAATCACTAAAAGGAAGGAGACCATTCTATGGATAAACGGTATATGGCCCTGGGAACCTCAATGCTGGTTCTGAAACTTTTAAATAATCAAAGCATGTACGGATACCAGATCATACGTGAACTGGAACAGCAGAGCCGTGATGTCTTTAAACTGCAGGAAGGCACACTCTATCCAATCCTGCACACTTTGGAGCAGCAGGGAGCCGTCACCAGTTATCAGCAAACGGCAGACAATGGACGGATTCGCAAATATTATGCGATCACCACTAACGGTCAGAAATTACTGAAGGAGAAATTGAAGGAGTGGGAGGTCTATCAGACCGCCATCAACCAGGTAATTGGAGGTGTTCTGTTTGAATAAAAATACTCCAGAATCACCAGTATCACAATTTTTAAATGAAGTAACTGATCAGATTTCCTATGAGCCGCTGCGCCCTTCCATACGCCAGGAGCTGGAAGACCATATGAATGACCGTATGGAGGATTACAAAGCAAATGGACTTTCCCATTCTGACGCAGAGGAGCAGGCACTTCGCGACATGGGAGATGCGGTAACGATTGGTACGGAGCTGAATGAAGCCCACAAGATACAAAAAGCCCCACAGCTTACTATAATCAGCGCTCTTCTTTTACTTACAGGCTTTATTTTTACCAGCTTTATGTCATGGAGGCCACTTTATATGGCAAGCAGCTCTCTCTACTACATTGCTGGTGCCACACTCCTTATATTTACCGTGCTGAAAGGATATCCTTTCCTGATCAGATACAGAAAAAAAATCGCATTGTTTACAGGCTTTCTTTATCTGGTTCAAATACCGTTCTTTATTATGACGCTTGTTAAGGGAATACAATATGGAATACCCAGCACTACCTATTTTGCAACAATACTGTTTGTCCCCGTGATTACAGTTCTTTTATATTTCTCCCGTCATAATAAAAAGAAATTCCTGACAATAGCTGTGATCTGTACCACTGTATGGATGCTTTTCATGTATACAGTCAACCCATTTCTTGGGAATACTGCAGAAATCATTTTTCTTCTGAGTGCACTGGGGACCGTATGTTTCATGATTCACCGGGGAATACTCACTGGCAAAAAAAAATATCTTTACCCTGTCACACTGGCATTTTTTGTATTTATTGGAAGCCCACTTTTCCTCTCAGAATCTGGCAGACATACCATGGAGGCATTTCTATCTCCTCAATCCTCTGTGAACAGAACCTTGGACGATACTTACAATGGTGTTCTCATACAGGAATTGCTTTCAAGAACGCCCCTTACTCACGGTCTGAAACTAACACCAGAGGAGATGATGGATTATGGCACAGGAGCATGGTATTTTACTTCCCGGGATCCAGAAAACATCGACATTGATGTAACCGGCATTAAAACATCGGAACAGCAAGCGGGTATTAATCGCCAGTTGGAGGATGTCTCTCTCTGGGATATCCTGCCTCAGCATTACTATAATAATTATATGATAGCAGTATTTATCTTTCTCTTTGGTTGGATCCCAGGACTCGTGCTAATCGGAGCAATCGTACTTTTTTATCTCATGCTTTTTACGTACTCTCTCCGAATTAATGGGCAGTTGGCGTCCGTTTTGGCTTTTGGTTGCAGTCAGTGCCTCCTGTGGCAGGGAGTATTATATCTGTTAGGAAACTTCGGACATCAATATGCCTCTTTCCCAAATCTTCCTCTTGTCTCAGAAGGGCAGAGAAGTATCATTTGTAATGCAATTCTTCTTGGTCTGATATTTTCGGCTTACCGGCATGACCATGTAATGGAAGAACCCGTTAATTATAAACCTGTTACCTCTGGCTGAAACTATATCCACTAACCGGTCATATAATATGTCATAAATAGGCAGGTTCCCATATTCTCGAACCTGCCTTATTTCAATATAATCCTAATTTTTATTTTTTGCTTTAACCAGTCCTGATGCTTCTTTCCCACTCATATGTTCAATATCAAGCTCAATCATGCAGACACCCATCAGTCCCTTATCCACTGCCTGGGAACGCTGGGATTCTTCGATATCAGGGGAGTATCTTGCTGTTAAAATTTCTAGCGCTCTTTTTTTCTCTTCTCCCTCCATAATCCGTGCTTTACCAAATGCTATGACACTGCGAAAATAGGAAGTATACTCTTCCTGCACAATCTCATCCTGATCAATGACACAAAAAGAGACTTTTTCATTCCTCATGATTCCATCCAATTTATGACCTGTTTTGGCTCCATGAAAGTAGATTTTGTTATTATGGTAAATATAACTCAGGGGAACTGCATAAGGGTAATCATCATCACCTGACACAGCAAGCACGCCTGATGTTGCCCGATTTAAGACCTGAATGCATTCTTCTGATGACATTACCTGATTTTTACGCCTCATTTCTCTAAACATGTAAAACTCCTTTCACAATAGCCGTTTAATCTCTGTTTGTAAGTTATATAAGAGCTGCTGTAATAATAGACATTTTATAAACTTCGTCTGCATTACAGCCTCTGGAAAGATCATTGATAGGCGCATTTAATCCCTGCAGAATTGGTCCGAACGCTTCAAATCCACCTAAACGCTGTGCAATTTTATAACCAATATTACCGGCATTGATATCCGGGAAAATAAAGACATTGGCTTTTCCTGCAACTGCGGATCCTGGAGCTTTTGTCTTTGCCACAACAGGGGAAAATGCCGCATCAAACTGTAGTTCTCCGTCTGCTGGGAAATCCACATTCAATTCCTTTAATTTCTCAGCTGCCTTCCTCACCTTATCAACTGACTCACCCTTTCCTGAGCCCAGTGTACTGTAGGAAAGCAGTGCAACTTTCGGATCAATGGAAAACCGCCTGGCTGTCCGGGCTGTTTCACAAGCGATCTCTGCCAGCTCTTCCTCATTGGGATCCAGGTTAATCGCACAGTCTCCCATGGCATACATCTCATTTCCTTCCTTGGTTTCTCTGTATAAAATGAAACAGCTGGAAACGATTTTACTGCCAGGTCTAGTTTTAATCAGCTGAAGAGCCGGTCTTACTGTATCTGCAGTAGAATAAGTAGCTCCTCCTAAAAGGCAGTCGGCTTTTCCCATCTTAACCAGCATGGTTCCAAAATAGTTGGCCTTTTTCAGGGCTTCCCGGCAAGCCGCCTCGTCCATCTTGCCCTTTCTTAATTCTGCCATTTTTGATACCATTTCATCCAATTCCTTATAATTCTGAGGATCGATTTTCTCAATTTCATCCACCGGCCAATTACACGCAGTGGCAGCATTCTGTATCTCAATCGGATTTCCCAAAAGTATTGGAGTGAGTATTCCTTCGTGATGCAGACGATTGGCTGCTTCTAATATTCTTGGATCAGAACCCTCTGTAAAAACGATCCGCCTTTTTTGCATTTTCAGTGCGTCAATCATTGGTTCAAACATAATTCCTACCTCCGTATCTTATTTTTATGCAGTTTTTCCATATTCCCATTTTATATTACGTTTATTAATAAAAACATTATAGCTTAAGCAGTAAAATATAACAACAGAACCTGTGTCTAAAAATCAATACAGCCCGGACCATAAAATAACAGTCCGGGCTTCTATTACTTTTTTTTAATTGAAGGGTATCAGGCATCCGCCAGTTTAAATTTGACCACCTCGCTGTATAACAGAGCCGCCTGCCCGGAAAGTTCTTCACTGGAAGCTGCGCTTTCCTCTGCGGTAGCAGCATTGGTCTGTACAACAGATGAGATCTGTTCAATTCCCTGGTTGATTTGTGAAATAGAAATAGCCTGTTCCGAGGATGCCTCTTTAATTTTCAGTATAATCTCATTAATTTGAGACGCTTTTAAGGAAACCCGTTCCAGAGCAGCTGCTGTGTTTTCTGCCAGTTTAGAACCGTCCGATACAGCTTTTATAGAATCTTCAATAAGAGAAGAGGTCTGCTGTGCTGCCGTGGCCGATTTGGTAGCCAGATTCCGGACCTCATCTGCAACCACTGCAAAGCCTTTTCCTGCTGAGCCTGCTCTGGCTGCTTCCACAGCAGCATTTAATGCAAGAATATTGGTCTGGAATGCAATATCATTAATGACTGCAATAATCTTATTGATTTCTCCGGAGGAATTACCGATGTCTTCCATAGACCCCAGCATCTGCTTCATGGAAGCATTGCTTTCCTTAATATCCATAACTGTTTCTCCGATATAATCGGCGGCCTCTGCCACACTGGCAGCATTCTTATGTACCAGTTGGGATACATCTGCGATGGAAGCAGATAATTCTTCTACAGAACTTGCCTGCTCCGTTGTACTTTGAGCCAGTGACTGTGCTGTATCAGAAATCTGTCTGGAGCTGGAATCTACATGTCTGGAGGAATCCGCAATCGTAGTCAGTGTTTTATTCAGAGAGGAAGAAATCCGAAGCAGGGAATTTTTAATCGAGGAAAACCTGCCTGTGTATTCCTGGCTCAGTGTAATTCTCATATCTCCTCCGGCCATAATGTCCAGAACCTGTGTAATCTCATTGATATAGGAATTATATTCATTCAGCTGCCGGAGTGTTTGTCCGGTTGCATCACACAGCTGCCCCAGTTCATCTTTGGTTATCCTTTTCTCATCTAACTCAAGAGATAATTCCCCTTGGGCAATCCGCTTGCTGATTCCAGTAATGTACTGGATATTTGTCTTTAAATAACGTATGGTTCGAATGGAAAAAAGAGCAATGATAAAAATAACTGCTGCTATTGCAGCAACCGATGTCTGTATACTATGGGCTACGCTGCTTTCAATTTCAGCAGAACGGGTTTTGGCATAATCCTCAAGCAGCTCTGTCATCAGATTAATATTTTCCCTTGCCTTGGCAAAGCTGGACTGGGACAGTTCCATATCTCCCGTTCCGTTTTTTATGTCATATGCATTCAGCCATGTTTGAAAATCTGTCTGAAATGCTTTATTTAACTGCTCTAAGGTAACGTTTGCAGTGGAATGGGGAAACTTCCGGTAAAGTGTTTCGTTGGATTTTACATTGTCAAGTGCGGAGGTAACACGATCCTGAACCTGTTTGATATTTTCTTCATAATCAGCAATCAGTTTGTTTTTGTCTTCCTCTGTTAATTTATTCATGTTTAAATACAACTCTTTTTGAGCAATGGCCGCCTGATAAAAATCACGGTCTGCATTTAAAATTTCAGCGGTACTGACAAAAACTTCATCGTATAAAGCCTTTTTTGAATCTTCCATAATCTGATTCGATCGATAGATAAAAAACACCAGCAAAAATATGAGTGCGAAGATCGCGGGAAAAATAATCAGCCATAATTTGTTTGCCACTTTTAGATTTTTAATGTTCATAGCTTTTACCTCCACAATGTTAGTCAGCTGGTACTTCTTCAGCTCTTGTGGATAATATCGACAAAAATGCGGGTCTTATAAGTGTTTAATTCTTAATATTTACCATATTTTTGATCGTTAATTAACAATAACAATTTTATTTATAAATATTTAAATTATTAAACGTTGTAACAACAATGTTTTTGTCAAGCCATTTTCGCCCCGATAAATTCCTTAAATGTATTAAAATCACCTATTGTGAAACCAGCCGGATCCAAGATGATTCCACTGCTTTTTGCAAACATTAAGACATAGGAATGTTTTAGTTCATATATTTTAAGAATCTGATTATATTCCATTGTCAATGAAAAGGTCCCCTGGTGAATTTTTATATTATCTCCAAACTGTATTACTGCTTCATAATCTTTACCATTAAGCAACCGCTTATTGTTCTCTTTCAGTTGTCTTATGGTTAAAGGGGGTGTAATCAGAATTGTAAAAGTAATGATAAACAGACAGACTCCAAAAACTGCTGTGAATATGTAATCCTTCTTCATCATTGTAATTCCTGTCATGATAAACGCAATGGGAGCAAACACTGCTCCCATGAAATAAATTCTTTTACACAATACCTTATGTACATATTCTGATAACATTTTATCATCCGTATGGTATCTGTTTTCAAATAGAATATTCATTTTACTGCACCTCTCTTCCCGCCTCCCCTTGCTCCTTTGGACATTCGCCCATCCGTGCAACTGAGATGGCAGACAGATAATCTTTTATATCATCTTTCGTTAAATTCATTTGTTCCATATAAAACCGGGACAGTGTTTCTTTGAGAGTTCTTATCTCCTCCGGATTATCTGCACCGGCTGGTACCGGTGTGTATTCAATTAAATATACGGTTCTGGCAATATCATAGAGCCGGCTTCCCCTGCAGATATTCATAAAATCTATGACAGATATGCTACCCTGGGACAGCATAAGATTGCCTGGGTGGAAATCACCATGGCACAGAGTTGTCCCATCCTCCAGCTGTTCAGCCAGATGAAGGGCTTTTAGCCGTTCTTCCTTTGATACGGAAGCTTTCTTAATCTGATGAATCAGAAAATCCTTATAATCCGGCACATTTCTGATATCGTGTTTTAATATAGCCTCATGCGCTTTTGCCATAAGAATTGCACATTCCTGCAGATTACCGGTTCTTAAGGTCCAGTCAAGCAGGGATTCCCCAGTTACCTTATCATAAACAATACCATGTTTCCCTCCATATGAAATAAATTCATATGCTTTTGGTTTGGGAAAATCCATATCATTAACAGCCATGGCATTTTCATATTCCCGTATTGCATCCTGATAAGGATATCCCTCACGAAAAAGCTTCACTACTTTCCCGTTTTCCCACTCATATACAGTTGCAGTGTTACCCACACCAACTATTTCCCCTGGATTCATTGGTCTTCTCCTGTTTTTCTTCTTTTTTATTGTAGTTCCAGTATCATCTCATACTGATTTACAGTATTGTGAAAGCCAGCAGCAGTAATAAACTGAAGCATTGCTTCCGAACGGGTATCAATGTTCAGTATCTTTATCTGATTTGAGATGGTCTGATTCATTAAATCTGCCAGTATGCTGCTGCCGATGCCCTTGTTCCTCCAATTCTTATCTACAGCAATCTGAGGAATTTCACCAGTTGTTTTATCAATTATTCCGTAACCAACAATACAATTATTTATTCGTACAGCCGAAACATTAAAGCACTCCCGCACCGCCGCTATAGATTGTATGGAATTTTGCCAGGAAGGCTGGTAATCCCAGAACGTACGAAACAATTCCCAATCCGGATCCATAACCCGTTCTGTCTGATGTAACAGATCAGTTCTGTTTTTTTCCCCATCCATCTGGCAACATAAAAACTCTCGTTCAACTGTGAATCCATTTTTAGTGTAAATATTGGCGGCAGAGGTATTGGCTGTCAGAACTTCCAGGACATATTGTTCTACTCCCGATTTACCAAAGTTTTGCCTTGCTGTCTGGAGCATACGACTGGTAATTCCCTGCTTTCTAAAATCCGGTACTACTCCGGTTCCCACATCGTATGCAGTTGCCTTTCCATTCCATGTTCTGCAGCCATTCAGAATAAATCCCACCAGGGTGTCTCCTTCAAAAGCCCCTACCGATACATTGGGATCAAATCCTCTCCGCTTCAGCATTTTTTCAAACTGAGGAAAAGTCATATTCATAGGAACCTGGTAATCGGAAAAAGCATTTAAAAATGACTGGTATATCTCTTCTCTTCCCACGTGAATTAACGATTCATAGTGTAGCATTTCCTATCCTCTTTCAGATTTATTATAATAATTGTTTATAAGTTTCAATGCTTCCGCTATATCTTTATAAACCAGTGGCTGCATACTGCCCTTATACATTTGGGTATTTGCATTACGCAAAGCCTGAATGATATCGTCAGCCAGATCAGGTTTATATTGAGCTACTAATGGCATCGCCTTTATACATTGTCGTGCCGTAATTGGTTTTTCATCTTCCACATGCTTAAGGAGCTTATCAATAATTTCATCAATTTTGTTTTCTCTGTCCCATTTTGCGTTCGCCGCAATTAATAGAATTCCCCTGTTTCTATGATAGGAATTCGTACTGTCTAACAGCTCTGCAAAGAGATTAAAATATGGGTAAACTGCATCTGAAATTAAGCTTTCTGACTCCAGTTCTTTCAAACACTGGTATGCATATTTATCATTGTTATCTTTTAATCCACAGACCAGTTCCATGATTTGACTCATATTAATAAACTCCTCTCTGCCGAAAAATAGAATCAGTTCTTTTTCTGCCTCCAACTCTGCAGCTCAATGATATTTCCTTCCGGATCTCTGGCATAAACAAAGACAGCTTCCGTATCGTTAGGATAATCTGCAGTTACCAGCTCTCCCACCTGGCTGCCTCCGGCACGTTTCATTAATTCCAGGGTGGTTTCCACATCATCAACTTCAAATGCAATATGGGCAAAACCAGGTCGATTTACTTCTCCTATTACGGAATCTCTGACAGTGTCATAGGAAAATATCTCCAGAGTAGGATGATCCTCACCATATCCTGGCAACAGAAGGTGTTCTCCCGTGATATGAGCATTATGTAAACCTGTTAATTTATCCAGCCATTGCCCTTTTAAATCCCGCTCCTCGCCAATACTTTTGCAGTGGAACACTTCTTTGTAAAATGTAATCAGTTTATCAGGGTCATTGGCAATAATATTGGTATGTACGTAACGAAACATTGTTATTATCCTTTCCTTTAGACAGACATAAACAAATAGTCATCTATTTTATAAATTCCAGCGTTTTCTTATAAGTATCCATTCTGGCTCGAGTCCCGATTGGCAGTATCCCATGATTTTTGCCGTGTCCAAAGTCATCACAAGACATTACCGGTATTTTATTTTTCTTACCAAAGCGCTTCAAAATATCTGTCAGCTCTTCATTCCTGCTTTCAGAGTAATGTCCAAAAAGCAGCCCCGTTACATGCTCAATAATATCACTCTGCTCAATCTGTGCTAAATGAGCACTGATTTTTGACGGCTCATTGAAAGCTTCGTAATTTTCCAGAAATAAAATATATTCTTTTTTCTTATCAAAAGAGAAATACTTGTTTCCGGTTAAGCAGGCAAAACGGGTGGTATAGCCTCCAATGAGAGTTCCCTCACATACCCCTTCATTGATAGCTGACCATTCACTGTTTTTCTCAAATTCGAATGGAGTTTCACCTGTAAAATGTGTCTGAAACTGTTTGAAATCGTAATGACTCAAATTCTGAAACACACCAGGAAACTGTCCATAATAAACCGTTAAACCGGTTTGGGCATAAACCGTATTTAAGATTGTTGTACCATTGCTGTAGCTGCAGATTATCTTTGGGTTATCTTTAACCGCCGGAAAATTAATAGCGGGAAGAAATTCATTCCCCACATTGCCTCCGCCAAACAATATCATTTTAACTTGTGGATCCAAAACCATGTTGTTAAAATCATCCGCTCTTTCCTGCTCGCTTGCCGCATAACCATATGTGTTTTTATATAAATTACTTCCTTCTTTAACCTGATATCCGAGATTTCTGATACCTGCAAGAAATGGCACATAACGATCCCGTTCTGCCGTATGGCAGGGAGAAATAATTCCTATGGTGTCTCCTTTTTTTAATCTGGATGGATTCATTTCACATGTCCTCTACTAGATGAAATCGGCAGTTACTTTTAACATTTTTACTCTAATATTTTTGTTATTTCCTCATGTGCCAGTTATGTAGCTATGCTTCTGTATCCTGTTGAATGGGTAATATCATCTCCATTCCAGCGCCCCTGTTGTCACTTGGCCGGATATGAAACCCTTGCTTCTGATAAAATTCTTCTTTTCCTATTGCAGAAAATAGGGCCAGTGTTATATTTGTGTCTGGGAAGCCCTGCTGATTTACATAGGTAATCACTCTTTCTATCATAGATTTACCAATACCACTCCCCTGGTATTCCGGTAATATAACCAGATCCTGGATATAACAGATATAACATCCATCTCCTACAAGCCTGCACATTCCTACAACCTGTCCCTGATCTCTGACAGTTATGGTAATTATTGAATTCTTTAACGCCATCTCAATCTGCTGCTCCGGCAGTACACTCCAGCCCACAGATGTTCTAAGCCTCTGATAATCTTTCACGGTCAAATCATTTTCCTTCATTTCCAGTACCATAAATCCTCCTTACCTGAAGTCCTTCGTCATTTTATCGCATAGTAATATCATGTCATTTTCTTCCACTTCAAAAGTTTCTGACTTTTTGTAACCATGACTTATGTAAAATTTGATAGCCCGATCATTGGATGATAATACTTCCAATGTGCAGCGTATACATTTTTGACGCACCATCTCTTCTTCAATTTTCTGATAAAACAAGTGGCCAACTCCAATGCCGATATATTGGGGTAAAAGATAAAATGCATGCCATAGGGCATAGGTTTTTCCATCAACCACAGCAGTTCCAAATACTGTACTCCCAATAATATTTCCATCATATTCTGCAATGAGACAAGTGTCCCCGTTTTGGATACTCTCCTGCAGAATAGGTACCCAGTGATCTGCTTTCAACGTAGATAAAAATTCAGGATTCATTAAACCTTCATATGCGGACACGTAACTCAGCATGATTTGTTCACTGACTTTCTTTATATCAGACAGTGTTGGGATTCGATACGTAATTAACATTTCAGCCTCCAGCATAATTTTTTTATTAAGACACCGTTTATTTCACCATCTTAAAAAATTCTTCCATTCCATATGTATAACAGGATTGAGCTCCATTATAGATTCAAATCACTCTCCGCTAACATCTGGGCATTTCTGTCGTGAGGTGCCAGTATGGGATTTTCTATGGGATATTTAATTCCAATATCAGAATCGTTATATGCAATCTGGCGAGAAAACTGCTGATCAAACGGTTCATCAAAGCGCATTACATTCATCGTGCCATCTTCAAGAGACAAAAAGACATGGCCAAAGCCTTTTGGAATATAGATCTGCTTTTTATTTTCTGCACTTAATTCCACTCCAACCCACTGTAAATACGTAGGAGAGCCCTTTCGTAAATCAATTGCATAATCAATACCTCTGCCTTTGATACAATACAAAAGTTTTGCCTGGGATTTGGGATTATTCTGAAAATGGATGCCATAGAGTGTACCAGCTTTTTCTGAAAAATACACCCGCTCTTCTATGTAGTCGAAATTTATTTCTGCCTGCTCCAGATCTTCTTTGCAATAAATACAGTATGAATATCCTCTGTTATCACACTTAGAATCATATTCAATAATTTTAACTTCTTTCAGTTTTGTGCTTTCAATTTTCATATAATCACCATCCCCCTGGTCAGAAATTTAAGCCTGCCTTATACGCATTTAACAGATGTTCGGCTATTCGCTCATTTCGCCCTGCTTCATCCCAATGGGTGGTACCATCAAATATAATCATTTCTTTTTTAAGAGCTCTATTTCTGATTCGATCACCCAGCATTACAATTCTCATTGCATTGGATTCTCCGGTTTCTTCCAGTGATTCCAATGTTTTTCCTGCGGATACCATAAATAATGCCTTTTTAAGGATTTTCATCTGTGGATTTGGATTATATGCAAATCCACTTGTCCATACACGGTCAAACCACCCTACTAATTTTGCAGGAGCCTCCGTCCAAAAAACAGGGTAAATGAATACGATTGCATCAGATTGCTGAATTTTACGTTGTTCTTCCATTACGTCGTCAGCTACCGGAGTTTCAGTATTATAATAGGCCTCTCTTTCATATTCATCTTCTGACATTTCCTCATTAAAATTCATCTCATACAGATCAGAAACAATAAATTTGTGATTTGCATCGTTTAGCCCCTTTAAAAACTCCCGTTTCATATCATAAGTAAAGCTTTTTTTACTTGGATGGCAATACACAACAAACACCTGCATCGTTTTAACCCCCGTTCTGGTTATCAGAAGACTTACTCCATTTTATAACTCCCATTATTAGAATTGTTTTAATAAATGCCGGATCTGCTCCTTGGTAACCCCCACATTTTCAACTGCATCCAATTTTAAATCTCCCTTCCTATACGCAGGGACCGCCCATACACCGGAATGCTCAAACGCGAGTTCATTGGATTCTTTCAGCTTCTCAAGGTACGTTCCCTGTTCTAATGAAGATTTAAATTTAGCAACATCAACCAGATCACTGACGTAATCGCCCAGAATATCAATGTCTTCAATATTTACATGATCTTTAAAGACCGCCTGATACATACGGTCATGGTATTCTAAAATATCAACTCCATGTTCAAGTGCATAAAAGTATCCCTGGATGCACAGGTCACTATGGGGACCAAACCGTTCTGGTCTTGGATGAGATTCACAAGGATGCCAGACTATAGTCTGATCCGGATACTCCGGCATAAGTTCCTTTAAGTAGTTATGCGCTCTCAGGCAGTACGGACAGATGTAATCGAAATAGATGTGTAATTCATTTTCCATTGTAAGTCACCTCACTAATCTTAATAATTTTGCAAACTAAATCGATAGATACATTTTTCCGTTTCTCCGATTTTTCTCATATCATTATCCTCTGGTATCTCCACAATTTCTTCTAATATTCCACCAGCGTATTCGCAGGTTTTCCTTGAAGCATGGTTATCAGGATTGCAGGTGATAATAAGATAATCCATCTTATGTTTTTTTGCTAACTGAAACAGTAACAAACAGGCTTTCCCCGCATAATGGTGTCCCCTGTAATTCTCATTTATATGATACCCGATATTGCCGCCATAATATGCATTTTTGTTATATCCAATCCGCAAGTCACAACCGCCTACCTCGTCTCCATGCATATCACAGATTGTAAAATGATAGGCAGGAAGCCATTGTTTACGGATATTTCCAGCCGTCTTTTTATCCAGCTTAAGGTAAATATCTTCACCCTTTAAAAACTCCATGTTTATAACCATTCTTTACCTCTCTATTCATTCATTTCTGCAATATAACTATCCTCTCTTGCCGTGATCTGTACCCATGCCGGCCGAAACCCACTTTTTATGGCATTTCGGGCAGATTTCAGGTTTGACCATGCGCAGCAATAAAATGGAACAATTCCTTTTCCCAATATTTCTAGCGCCAGTCTGCTCGTAAGACTGGAAGCAATTCCCTGTCTTCTATATTCCGGCATTACATCAATACCGATCTGCCACATGGTATCACAATCCGCCGATGCTCCCGCAAGCCCAATCAGTTTCCCGTTATCAAATGCTCCTACAGCCAGACTATCAAGTTCTTTCCGTTTTTCGCATAAAGCATTGCTCCATTCCGGCAGATAGTATTCTGCAAAATCCTCAGGTTCCATAACCTTAGTTTCATATTGACAGGGTAGGGGTTTTAATATTTCCATATCAGGTAAAAAATACTCTGCCATAAAACAGACATTCAGATTATAAGGCTTTAATCTTTCCATTAATCTATGTAGATTGGGTGTTTCAAAACAGTGCTCAACCTGATATTTAGTTATGTACCACTCCACTTCCTTTATTAATTCTTTGGATGCAGAAGCAACAATATTATTACCATAGGATGTTAAATCACATAAAAAGGGAAGTTTTAAATATTTTCTGGCCTTGTAACTTTTTTCAGAGAGTACTACCTTATTTACGTTGCTTCTAAAATCCTCCATCATGCAATTACTGTCAAATGCTGATTGCTGCATGGCAATATCAATAATTTCTTTATTATTCATAACATTCCCTTCACTTCTTAACCAGCCACTCTTTTGCTTTTTCCAGATCATCCATACAGATTATTAGGAAGTTTGTATGTGCACTTCTTTTCTTCACATACCGTTTCATTTTCATCGTTAATCCGATAAATACAACCTTACGCAGCTGCTTGTTTAAGTCTGAAAATTCATTTATTATCAGATCCAGTATTTCACCATCAATATTTGATTCATTTAGTTCTTCAGTCCAAGTACTTCCATTAAATTTTATGCTCCATACAAATGGAGTCCTCCATCCCAGCATACTGACCATAATTGGGTATAATCTGATAACCTGCTTTTTTATACATCATATGTGCCGCTTCCAACAGCCGCCCTGTTTCCAGAACGCACCATCTGTAACCGTTAATCCTGGCCTTTGCCTCTAATCTTCGGATTACTTCCGCTCCCAGCCCCATATGACGTTGTGACGGATCCACATAGACACGCTTTATCTCCACATGAGTTTCATCAAACCGTTTATATGCTCCGCATGCGACTGGTTCACCATTGTTGTATGCCACAATTACATCATGTATGCTGTCTCTCTGATTGAACTGGTGATACTTACTTCTTTGATATTGTTTTCCCACTATTTCGTCAAGGGCCTGGTCCAGTTTAGTGCATAGCGTCACAAAATCAGGATCTTCCCCATCTGTATCTTTAAATTCAATCTCTGACAGATTGCTAAGTTTATCTTTCGCCTTTTTACTCAACTTATTTATTAAAGAATCATATGCCTCATCAATCATCTGATACAGAAACTCCTGATCTGAAAATGCATCTAAATCAATGGTATTCCAATGGGGCTGTTGAACGGGAGGGCAATGGTATCCTCTCACTATTACCCCCGGGTAGAGCTGACGATAGAGATATGCTTTTTCCGGTTCACATTTTAAGGTGATTTTATAAAAATTCTCCTGTGGGTTAAGCTGAGCGAATATTTTCCCCATAACCTTGTAGCAGATTGGATACTCTCCAAATGGCCTGGCTTCATAGGCCCCAAGATGACTGAGACAGTATTCTTTTATGGCTTCGATTATTTTTATATGATTCTCCATAGTACCTCCCGTTTTCAATCTTTTACACTATAATATCATATTTTTCAAAAATATATAATTTATTTGTTTCATAGTTTTTTAATTTATCTGCAATAAAAAAGGCTTTGTTCATAAAATTGCGAACAAAACCTTTTTAACTTGATTTAAAATTTATTTCCGATTTGCACGACTGTACGCAATCATCGCATAAGAGCAGGGTATCACAATCATTGTTAAAACGGTAGACAGAATCATTCCAAAAATTACAGCAGTAGCCATAGGCGCCCATAACGGTCCACCTGATGTCATAAGCGGCAGAAGGGAGAAAACAGTCGTTACCATCCCAATAATTATGGGACGCATGCGTGTTTCACATGCCTGAACAATGGCTTCCTTCACGTTTTCCGTCTGGGGAAGGAGCACCTTAATGTAATCCAGTAGTACAATACCGTTATTTACAACAACGCCCATAAGGCTGATGGCCCCCAGCAGCGCCATGAATCCGATGGGATACCCCATCCATTTTAAGCCCCATATAATTCCGATAAAGGACAATGGAATAGTCCCCATTATAATGAGCGGTTCCACAAGATCCCCAAACTGAAAGACCAGTATAATATAAATCAGGATAACCGCAATAATTGTTGGCAAAGTCATGGAAGAAAATGCATCTGTGCTGTTTTCACTTTCGCCGCCGTATTCCAATGTGTAGCCATCTGGGAGCTGGAGTCCCTCCATGCTTTTTTCCACGTTTTCCATCACTGAAGCCGTATTGTATCCATCTGCCACATAACTGCCCACAGTTATGGTACGTTGACTGTTTCGCCGGATAATCTGGTTCAATGAAGACTGGGTCTGTATGGCAGCAATCTGTGTCAATGGAACATTTTTTCCTGTGATCTGAGAAGTTAAGAATATGGTGTTAAGTATCTCCCGGCTGGTTTTATCTTTATCTGATATCTTTGCAATGACAGGAAGGGAATCTTTCTCCAAATCCTTTTGCTTCATTTTTAATATCTCTAATCCGTTTACAGCCATTCTCACCGTGCTGGCTACATCATAATTGGTAATACCCACCAGATTGGCCTTTTCCTCGTTTACATTCACGTTTAAGCGGTAGCTGTTATTTCCATAGTTATCTTCCACTGTATGGGTTCCTGGTACTGTACGACACCGTTCCTCAACCTCTAAAGCCAGGCTCCGGAGTTTCTCAATATTATCACCTGATATGCGCACCTGTATTGGATAAGTCAGCGGAAGGCTGATTTCTAAATATTTAAGAGTGGTATTAATCCCAGGAACCGCTTCACGAATTCTTTTTTCCACATCCGCTGCTTCTACCCGGGTTCCATTAATCAAAAACTGAGCTTTATTGGTCGCCTGCTGCTCCGGTTCAAAGGTAACATAATATTTCATAAAACCATCACCTGCAGTACTGGCAAAGGATTGTATGGATTTTTCTTTTTCCAGAACAGCCGAAACCTTACGGCACTGAGCCAGCGTTTTTTCTAACGTACTTCCATCCTGAGTTGTTACATTGAGCACATACTGGTCACGCTCTACCGGAGGGAAAAGCTGTACCGCAAGAGTTGGAACTACAAGAGCGGAAGCTGCCAGCAACCCAGCAAAAAACAACAGTACGGTTCGTGGTTTGCTTAATGAATAATTTAATATACGTCTGTATAATTCATTCCCTTTATCTAAAAGCTGCTTTAAGTGCAATTTTTCAGCTGCTTTTAGAATCCATACTGCATACTTTGGCGGTTTTGCTTTGACTGGTTTTTCCTTTGCCTGTTTTCCGTAAAGCAGGTGCCCCAGTGCCGGAACAAGTGTAAGAGAAGTCAGATAGGAGCCTGCAAGAGCTACACTTACCAGAATAGGAAGTGTTTTTACAAATTTACCCGCATCTCCATTCATCATTGCCAATGGAAGAAAGGAAGCAACCGTTGTCAGTGATGAGGTTAAAATAGGGATACCAACCTCCTTTACTCCATTAATGCAGGCATCCGTAAGAGTCTCACCTTTAGTCAGATAAACATGAATGTTATCATTTGCAACAATTCCATTTGCCACCATTAAACTTAAAGAGATCATCAGTGAAGCAACTGCTACCTGGTGAAGAGGAATTCTTGTGAGATACATATAGCCAAATACAAGAATGCAGATAATTGGGATTGGAATGGAGACCACCGCAGCTGATCGTAAGCCCATGGAAATAAGAACTACTACGAAAACCAGCAGAACTCCCTCGATCAGATTATCTGCAAACATGTCTATGGAGTCCTTTACAAAATTGGCCTGGTTGTTTAATTCAGTCAGCTTCATTCCTGCATAAAGTTTCAATTTTACAAACTCATTGACCTTATCCTGAAGACGCTTTTCTACATTTAGTATATTAATTCCGTCCGCATATTTAACACCAATCAACACGCCCTGGCTTCCATTTACGTATACCTGTTTTTCTGGTTTCATCGGCGTTTGAAGAACTTCAGCCACATTTTTCAAATAAACAGGTGTACCGGAATCAGTTGAAACAGAGACAATCGTATTTTTTATTTCCTCTATAGACTGATATTCACCGGATACCTGAACTGGAATCTTAGTGCCTGTAAGTTCCAGATTACCCCCTGGTATATTAATATTGCGGGCGCCAAGCTGAGTCGCTACTGTAGCAGGGGAGATCCCATACTGCTGAAGCTTTGACATATTTAAGTCAATTTCAACCTGCTGCCTTTCATCTCCCATAATATCCACAGCTTTCACATCAGTATCCTTAGACAGAATGTTCTTTATCTGTCTGGCTACATTGGCCATTTCCTGATTGGTGTTGTCCTCTCCGGTGAGTCCCAGGATAAGTCCGTATGAACTGGAAAAGTCTGTTTTTATTACTGGTGCCTGTGCATTTGCAGGAAGTTCTGGTTTAATTTCATCTATCTTCTCCCGAAGCTTATCCCATTTTTTGTTAATCTCATTATCACTCATATCTTTTAATGTGATCTGAATTACTCCTGCCGAATCAACTGAATAGCTTTCCAGCCTCTTAATTCCTGCAATAGTATCGACTTTATCTTCAATGGGTTTAACAATCAATTTTTCAATATCCTCCGGACTTGCTCCCGGATAAATGCAGGTGACGGAAGCAACCGGGCTGGTTACCTCCGGGTTTTCCTGCCTCTCCATTACGATATACGAATAAATTCCAAGCACCAGAAATAATCCGGTCAGCAATGCAAGAATGCTTTTATGCTTTACACTCCATGCAATCATGGCATAACCTCCTTAGCAAGCTGAACAGCATCGCCGTCATATAATAAGAACTGGCCTTCCGTTACTATTTGATCTCCGAATCCCAGTCCGGTAAGTATTTCAATAGAATTTCCACGAATTTCTCCGGTGGTTACATTTTTCCGTTTTACCAATCCGCTTACAGAATCATAGACGTATACTACTGACCCATCTGCACGCTGCAGTACACTGTCAAGAGGAATTAATACAGCCTGTTGGGAACCGGTATGAAGAAGAACATTTGCAATCATTCCCGGTTTTAACACGCCTGAGGGATTTTTTACCCGGATTTTCACTGTGAAAGTACGGGTATTGCTATCTGCTAATGCGCCTATTTCTGCAACACTTCCTTGAAATGCCGTCTCAATGCCATAAACCGATACATCTGCCTTCTGTCCCTGTTTAATCTCATTAATCTGCTCATCTGAAATGCCAACTTCTATGTAAACCTCATCCGTTCGTCCGATAACAACAACCGGATACCCAGCTGCTGCCGTTTCTCCTCCATTCATAATCTTTTTTAATATGACTCCGCCCATGGGGCTGTTTAGTGCAGTATCCGATAAATCTCTGGCTGCTTTATCTGCGGCTGCAGCTGCCTGATCCTTTTGGGCTCCTGCTGCTTCCATCTGTGCTACAGCCATATTTTTCCCTTCCAGTGCCTGCTGATAAGTTTCAGAATCCGCCGCCAGCTTTGCCGAAATTTCATCCAGGTCACTCTGGGATACTGCCTGCGCCTCATAAAGAGCTTTTACTCTGTTATAAGTTTTCTGTGTGAGCACCAGCTGAGCTTTGGCCTGGGCTATCTTTGACGGAGCATCTGTGTCCACCTGCATCTTTGCAGTGGCATACTGGGCATCGGCGGCCCGAAACTGAGCCTGAGCGACCTGTACCTGTAATGAATAGTCTTCCATACCAAGTTCCGCTACCTTCTGCCCCATTTCCACAAAATCACCTTCCCGCACATATACTTCTTTCAGTTTTCCAGAAAGCTTAAAAGAAAGATTTGCAGTTTCAACCGGCGTTACATTACCGCTTAGATTAAGTGTGTCCGTATAAGCTGCCTCACTTACGGTCGCCACCGAAATACTCCTCACTTCTTTTTTCTCCTGTCCTTTATCACCACTGCAGCCAGTCAGCAGCAATGCGCACAAAACCATGACTGTCGCCCATCTGGATATTCTTATTTTCTTTATCATTGCCTTACTCCTCCATGATTGCCGCTCTGCTTTTATCCGTATTTTTGTTTACACCTATCGTTTTGCATGATATTATTTTTTCAGAGAAAAAGCAAGAAACAGACTTTGCAATGTGTAGCCTAAACTACATATTACAAGGAAGTGTAGATTGGAGTAATATATATGGGAGAGCAGACAATTGACTTGCGTATGATCAGAACCTACCATTTTCTTAGTGATGCACTTTTTGAACTGGTTCTGAAAAAACCGTTTGAAGAAATTACTGTGACTGATATCTGCAAAAAGGCTATGGTACACCGTACCACATTCTATAAACATTTTGAAGATAAATACCAGCTGCTAGAAACTATGTTTTCAGATGAACAGCGTAAATTTATTGAACTACATATCGAAGAGGGGGAAACGGAACAGGAGTATTACCGGCGCATCATCCGCCAAATGTTTGAATATGCCAGTAAATATAAGGATTTTTTCGTTCAAAGTGCCTCTCATATTAAAAATGATTTTATGGCTTATCTTTTAAAAAACACGGTCAGCACCTATCTTGACCGGTGTTTTCGTTTGGATGAGAAGCGGCTGGGGATTCCAAGTCCTGTGCCCATCTCCATTATGTCTGAATATTATACAGGTGCTGCAATTGCTTTAATCATGTGGTGGCTTCAAAATGGGATGCGCATTCCCATCGATCAGATGGTGGATTATATGAGTTCTATGATTGTCTGGTAAGTTAATATCTATAAAAACCATGAATTGGTTAAACGCAAAGAAGCATCCACTCCTGATATCCTGTGGATACTTCTTTTACGTGTACAATTATAATCACACTTTCCATATAAGACTGATATAATCTTCCCTCACCACCACTGTTTCCAGATAAGAAAATGCTACAGCCCGTTTGTCTTCTTTACTTAACTGAGAAAATATTATTTTTTCCGGATAAACGGATTTAAAAGCTAACCGTTCTTTCTCTTCCAACAGTTTTTTCTTTTCCTCCGAAAGTTCTTCCAGTTCTTTATTAACGTAATCCACAGTCAGTGGGCTGACCGTTTTTGTCTTCAAAACCTGCATTAAATTACCAACTGCTTCATCAATCCGGATCAGTTCCAGTTCCAGTTCATTGGTTCCATTGTTGGTTCCAATGGGAGCAGGTTTGCATCTGTCAAGAAGCTTCTGCAGTTCCCCTTGTACAGAACCCTCAATCTGTTCAATTCTCATCTGAGGTTTTAAATCACAATCCAGAAAATCCTTTCCCCGGCATCTTATGGTACGGACTATTTCCCCATCTGATTTACGTTTGTATTTACGTACCATGATTGCTCTCCTGCAGTCTGCACATTTTAACAGTCCCGTCAGCCAGCTGTTGCGGGGGCCGTCATTGGAAGCCACCTTCTCATTAGTATCCAGCTTTCTCTGGCAGCGAAGCCACAGCTCAGAATCAATATACCCAGGCCAGTTCCCAATGGCAAAGGTGGCCTCACTGGAATCCATAGCGTCTTTTGTCACCGCTCCCTTTTTTCCTACCAGCATACCGCCGTGCTTCCCATTAAAGTCAGAAAGGGGATTAATCATGTTTACCCCCAGTTTTTTAAAGTACGTATAAACTGCATGATCACATTTCACACTGGCTGGATTTCGAAGTACCCGTCCGATGGAGCAGGCTGACCATTTTTCGCTGTTTGGTCCAGGTAATTGTCTGGTTGCCATCATTCGTCTGATATCTCCCAGACTGGTGGTTGGATACGCGTAAACCTTCATAATTTCTTCCAGAATCTTTACGTTATCCTCTAATTTCAGTGAAGACACCTTTTTATCTCCCTGAGTTACTGTTGTATTGCTGTAACCATAGGGGGCGGGACCGCCTGGCCATCGCCCCAGTTCAATCCTGTCATAATAATTATCATAGACTCTTCTTGATATCTGCTCCCGCTCCATCTGGGCAAACACAGCCATAATAAATATCATTGCTTTTCCTATGGGAGTTGAGGTATCAAAATTTTCCGTGACAGAAATAAACTCTACCTTATATTTGCTCATGTATTCCCAGGTATTGGTAAAGTCCAGAAGAGACCTGGTAAACCGGTCAAGTTTGTAAACAAGAATCCGGTTAATCGTACCTGTCTTTATATCGTTTAACAATTTTAGAAATTCCGGTCTGTGTACCACATCTTTTCCAGATATACCTCTGTCTATGTATAATCTGGGTTCACCAATTGCCATACTTCTGGCAAAGCTTAATTGGGTCTCAATGGAGAGGCTGTCTTTTTTATCAATTGACTGTCTGGCATAAATCGCATCCATATGGCTTTATTACTTTCCCTTCTTTATATGAACCATTTGCTCTTTAACTAAAAGAGAACCATCTTTTTCGGATTGTGATTTATTAAAAAAAACTAATTGAAGCTCTTCATATATCTTCTGCACATGATTCTCCCGGTCCTGAGTGGTCTTATAGACGGGATAAATATTTTCCACTCTCATGCAGTACGAATTCACCTCATTTATGTAATTGCTTGTTTCAATATATGTCAGCCATTGATATTTAATCCACATAGACAGGCTTCTTTTTAATCAGATTGGTCAGGCTCAGATTCTGCCTTTTTCTTCTTATGCAGAATCAGTATGAGGATCAGCAGCAATAGTAATACTGTAAGTGTAATGGTTATTGTAATTATATATCTTTCTATCTTTCGGTATCCATTCCATGCCTGGCGTTCATAAACGGCAGCCTCACTGTCTTTATAAAGTAGCGGATCTGTCTGGCTTTCAGTCCTGTCCTCCTCATAATTACCTCGGTAAATCCGGGCCTGCACAGACGGAACTGTAACCTCTCCACCATATACAGCTCTGATATTTTTAACCAGCTTCTTCCCCCGTGCCTGAGCATTGCGGACCATGTCCCCATTTCGCTCTACCGGTTCTCCAGTCCAGACAATACTTGTTATTTCATAATAATCCCCAGGGAGATTTAAATACTTTAAAAATTCCTCTGTATAGTCTGTTAGCGGTGCACCATTAGAAATTTCTCTGTCCCCCAGCAAATAAGTATCTTCCTGATAACCGGAAACCTCTATGGGAAAAGTAAAGTTATAATCCCAGTATGATCGTTCTTCCACCTGAGAAACTACAGGCAGTTCTACAGTCTGTTTAAGCTTCAAATCTTCAGTTATTACCTGTACCCATGCCGTCTCCGGCATAAGGTCAATATACTCCACTCCTTCATATAAAATCGAGGATTCCGAATATTCAGTTTTTTCTTCTGTAAAAATGTCCAAAATCTCACTGTTGGTTAAATAATATTTTTTTCCCTCTTTTATTATTGTTTCCAACGGTGCATAATCTTCGGAACTGCCCACAAACGCTGGGGAATCAACTGTTAAAACCTCCCCCGGCCGGATATCTTTTCTTATTTCAATGGATTCATCTGCACCGTAAGACAGAAACAGACCTGTTAACAAAGACAGGAAGATGAGATAGACGGTGTTGATTATAAAACTTTTAGTTGTCATAGCCAGTTTAGTTAAACGGCAAATCCGGATCATCAATTCCATCAGGAATATTCATAAACCCATCTCCCAATGCCCCAGAAGGTTCCGGCCTTGGTACCTGACTCTCTCCCGATGCTAAGTTTTTACTATCAGCAAACTCCTGCTCATCCACAATCACTTCAAAGGTATAAACCTTTATTCCATCTTTGTTTATATAGCTTCCTGTCTGAATCCTTCCAGACACCAGCACCCGCATTCCCTGACGGAAATATTTTTCCGCAAATTCTCCTGTCTTATCGAATGATACGCAGTTAATGAAATCAGCCGTTGGCTCAGTACTGTCCTGATTCCTGCGTCCTCGGCGGTCAACAGCAAGTGTATATCTGGCAATTGCCATCGTACGTTCTCCTTGTGAATATCTCACTTCCGGATCTCTTGTCAGCCTTCCCATTAAAAATACACGATTCATTTTTCCTCCATTCTTCCCCCATCCGGATTTGGCAGAGGAGAGACTATAGTTATTTAGTTGTATCTCTTTTATTAATAGTTTCTGTTCAAATCATCTTATTCATTTCGTAGATTGACCTGGCACCTCCTCTCAAAAAGACGCTCAACAACATGGGGAAATTAAAATAGAATACACAAAGAAAAAAGAAAAATAGCTGTCATTTAGAATAATGATCATTATGATAAAAAGCAAATAATACGTTTAAAGGGAAATTAATTTAAATACAAGAATTTTCAAAAATAATGCAATCATAGAAATGAATTTAGATTTTAACAATTACATCCTATCAGATAAATTATATTTAGTAAAGTCCTTTTATAAAAAATAACAGCAAAAAATCCCCAGAACAGCATATCTGTCCTGAGGATTTGAGCGCCTTCACCTTTAACTTTAACGGGACTGCCCTTCCACTGTCTTTAGTAAAGAATCCATAATAAAATCCATCTGTGCGTTCATGGACGTAATGTCGCTGAACCAGAACATTCCGCTGGAGTTTTGCACCAGTCGGCCTTCCCTGACTGCCGGAAGGCTCTCCCACACTTCCACGCCTTTCAGATCAGCTATCCTCTCATCAGAGAATATGTAATCCCCTACATAATCCTTAAGAGTCTCATAGGAAATATCTATGAAATTCACACCCTCTTGATCCATAACCTCTTTCTGAATCCTTTCCGGTGCTTTTAAGCCCAAGTATTGATAAATGATCTCACCGCCTCGTCCATAATCATCACCAAAAGCTCTTAATATTCCCTTCGTCTGGTTTTCCAGAAGTATGACATTCTTATCCGCCAATCCTTTTTCAGAAAGCTGTTTCTTAGATTCTTCTGCCTTTTTCTCAAAGTCTGTCATAATCTTTTCTGCCTTTTCCGGTACTCCAAATACCTCTCCGAAAAATGCAAGCCGGTCCTTTACTTCCATATCGTAGTAATTTCTGGCCAGAGTTGGTGCAATCTTTGACAGACTCTCATAATCGTCTGTGTTGTTCCAGATAATGAGATCAGGATCCAACTCCATAATGGCTTCCGGATTTAATTCGAAGGCATCCACAACAGTAACGTCTCCCAGCTCCTGTTCAAATACAGCATCATCGTTAAAAGAGGTGCCTACCGGGTGAATCCCAAGTGCAAGTAAATCCCCCTGGAAGAATGCAACCACCACCCGTTTTGGATTGGCAGGTATTTCTACATCTCCATATTCCATCTTAATGACTCTTGTATCTTTGCCTGCAGTTGTCTCTTCGGCTTGTTCGGTAACCTTTGAACCAGCATCAGTGGCTGCTTCTTTATTTGCTGCTCCGCAGGCAGTAAGCAGTATGGCAGATAAAGCTGCAGCTGCCAGTATACTTCTTCTCTTGTATTTACTCATGATATGAGTACCTCCCGTCTTTAGTAAGTCTCAACTAACCAGAGTTAGTATATCATAAATATCTGTCTTTGTACAGGTTAGAGAAAAGTTCCTGCCCGGATTTATCTTTTAGCGGCTGCCTTCACATGTCGCATTATGTCTAATTTTGTATTACGATTTATGGCTGGTAACAATAGAATACAGTTGCATTTCACGAAACAAAGTTATATATTAACGTTATATTATTAATTTAATTGACGAAGAAGTCAGAACCTGCATGTTCTGACTTCTTTTATTTGAAAACTTAATATTAACTATTAACGATGGAGTTTATGCTTTCTTAGGCTAGGCTCTTTTTTTATTTTAATTTTAAAGGAGGAATTTATGAAAAAGCAAAACCAATCAACAATCTTAATCCAAAAAGCCCTGACCCTGGCAGTACTTTTTGGATCAGCCTTATTCATTATTTTTCTTGGTATGTTTTTTTGTGCTTTCAGTTTTTTTAATAATATCAGCTTTCATGTTTTAAATTCACAGATTCCCGGAGCGATATTAGGATTATTGGTAATGTATCTGGGTATCCGATATTATTTCTCGGTAGGCAGGCTTAAGGAGGAAGTCTATAAAAGTACGTCGGAGTTTTGCTGGAAGCATTTTATAAAAGAAAAGAAGAAGTAAGATTTGGGTGTAAAAAATGTTTTAATAAAAAGGAGGTTATTTTCATGAAAAAAACAGGAACAATCATTGGTTTACTGATCGTATTAGGAATTGCGGCAATTGCATTGGCTTTGGCTTTTTCCTCGCCAGGCAGTGCAGATCCAACAGGTGCTTCCTATGTAATGCCTACCGGAAAAGAAACAATTACAGATGTGGCTACCATGGCCAACAAAGCTTATTATGGTGCTAATTTTACCTGGATTATGATAACCGGCTTTATGGTGTTCTTTTTCCAGTGCGGTTTTGCTATGGTTGAAACCGGATTCTGCCGTGGTAAAAATGCAGCTCACACCATGACAATGAACTTTATGGTATTCTTAGTTGGCGCTGTTGGATATTTTCTTGTTGGCTTTGCACTCCAGTTTGGCGGCTCTGGCGGTGCTGCAGGCTTGGGAACAGGGGGAAGTGCACTTAATTCCATGCTTTCAATACCCGGTTTTGGAGGTATTCTGGGTTATAAGGGATTTTTATTATCTGGTGACGGTATCTATGACCCTGGTATCTATGCATTGTTTTTCTTCCAGATGGTATTTATGGATACGACCGTTACGATTCCAACCGGTGCTGTTGCAGAACGGATAAAATATTCCGCGATTGTTATTACTTCATTTTTTATTTCCATGTTTCTCTACCCTCTGTTTGGAAACTGGGTATGGGGCGGTGGCTGGTTGTCAACCCTTGGTAAAAACTTCGGTTTGGGACACGGCGTAGTAGATTTTGCCGGTTCTGCAGTTGTTCACTCAATGGGCGGCATGCTGGCACTGGCTGGGGCAATCGTCATTGGTCCAAGAATTGGTAAATTCAAAAAAGACGGAACTACAAGGGCATTTCCGGGGCACGATATCCCTATGGCCATTATTGGAACCATTATCCTTTTCTTCTGCTGGTTTTCTTTTAATGCCGGTTCCACGCTGAACGCTTCGGATTTCAGGCTTTCTGTTGTTGCAACCAACACCATGATAGCCGGTGCAATCGGTGGTCTGGCAGCCATGTTTTATATGTGGATCAGATATGGAAAACCAGATCCTTCCATGACAGCAAACGGTGCGCTGGCAGGTCTGGTTGCCATTACTGCACCCTGTGCATTCGTTAATGCAGCTTCTTCTTTTATTATTGGATTAATAGCAGGTATACTGGTTTGTCTGTCAGTATCTTTTGTAGAGAATCATTTAAGGCTGGATGATCCGGTAGGCGCCATTTCTGTTCACTGTGTAAACGGTCTTTGGGGAGTTCTTTCTTTAGGTTTATTTGCCGATGGATCCTACGGAGATGGGATTAACGGTGTTGCAGGTGGGGTGAAGGGTTTATTCTACGGGGATGCTTCCCAGTTTGCAGCCCAGTTTATTGCAGTAATTGTTCTTTTTGTATGGGGATTTGGTGTATCTTATGTATTCTTTAAAGTTCTGGATAAAGTCTGGGGCTTAAGGGTATCACCAGAAGCAGAACTTGCAGGACTGGATATTCCAGAAATGGGCGTAGCTGCATATCCGGATCTTCAGTTAGTAAAATCTGAACTGGATTTTGACTCTGCTGATAACATAGAGATTAAACAATTAGACAGATTTAAAAAGGGGTAACTAAACATTATGGCAATGTGCCGAAGGAAGGTAATATATATGAAAAAGTTGGAGATTATTATTAAGCCCGAACGATTGGAAGATGTAAAGAAAATCCTCAATGACAATAAGGCAAATGGTTTAATGATTTCAAATATTATGGGCTATGGCAACCAAAAGGGATATAAGACAATCTACAGAGGAACGGAAACAACCGTTAATCTGCTTCCGAAATTAAAAGTAGAAACTGTGGTACCCGCAGAAATTGCTGAAGTCATTGTCAATGAAATAGTAACACAAATTAATACCGGTAATTACGGTGACGGTAAGATTTTCATCTATGATGTGGATGACGTAGTTAGAATCCGCACTGGAGAACGCGGTGAAGATGCATTATGAGATAACCAAATCAACCAATGGGAATCTGAACGCCTTATAAATCAAGGCATTCAGATTCCCATTGGTTGCGTTTACCAGACTCTTTCGCATATGAACAATATTTACAACGCATATTGCAAATTCCGCTGGCAGGTTTTATCATAATATTAAGATAATCTGTAATGACAAAAAATATATCAGGCAGGGATCGCATAATGAGTAATCCGATTGAACTTTTGGAAACAAAATACTGCATTAATCATATTTACCGGCAGAAAGCCATAGCAAGAGAGAATCTCTTTGGTATACTGGATGATTCCATGAACAGCAGACTGACCTTTATCAGTGCGCCAGCCGGATTCGGAAAAACAACTCTTTTAAGTTCCTGGATAACAATGCATAAAAAAAGATCACTAACTGCATCATGGCTCACTCTGGACGCAGACGACAATGAAGAAAACAGATTCTGGATTTATTTTATATCTGCGATAAAATCAGCAATACCAGAAATTGGCGAAAAGTCATTAAATCTATTAAATGCCTCCCGAATAGGCGGTATAGAAACAATGATTACGGTACTGATCAATGAGATTCTGGAGAGCAGAAAAAAATTTCTTTACATAATTGAAGATCTGCATGTAATAAAAAACAGGCAGATTTTTAATGGGCTGAAATTCTTCATTAATCACATGCCTTATAATATACATCTGATTCTTACAAGCCGCCTGCATATAGCAGCCCAGCTGTCAGGAATCGTGCACCTAAATAGTATCATTGAAATTGGAGAGAATGAGCTTAAGTTCAGCAATAAAGAAGCAGCAGCATATACAAACGAGATCATGGAGTTAAGGCTTACATACGATCAGTTAACCCGGCTTTATGAATTAACTGAAGGCTGGCCGGTGGGACTTCAGATTTCCGCATTATACTGTAAGCGTAAGGGGCCAGAATCATTATCAGATATGGAAACAATGATATTTCAGTCAAATTTTGCAGCTTATTTCATGGAGGATATCTTAAACAGCCAGTCTCCTGCTCTCTATGAGTTTCTGATAAAGACATCACTGTTAGATGTGTTTTCCCTTGAGCTGTGCCAGGCTGTGACTAATATGGAAAACAGCGGTGATCTGTTAAGACAGGCGCTTGAAATGAATCTATTTCTCTCCTGTTTTGATCAGAAACAGGAATGGTATCGGTATCATAGTCTTTTTGCGGCTTTTTTAAGAAAGAAAGCATACGAAAATGAGCCTGAAATAGTAAAAGATATATATGGAAAAGCGGCACAATGGTACGAAATAAAAGGCTACACACAGGAAGCCTGCACCTGCTATCTGAAAGCACAATGCTATGAAAAGGCAATTTATCTGATTGAACAGATCAGCAGTCCTCTGATTTATCAGGGACAGTTCACAGTAATTGAAAAATGGATCGAATCTGTGCCGGCGCAATATGTATTCGGGAATATACGGCTGATGCTGGATTATGTATGGATTTATTTATCCAGACATAAAATCAGTGACGCCAGTTATTATATAGAACTGATTGAAAATAAATATGAAGAGGATGCATTAAAAAAACAGCTTGATATGAAAGGGGAATATCTTATTGCAAAAGCATTTATTAAAATGAATCACCTGGAAGAGAGTATTCAGTTGTTGAAAAGTGCCATGGAGCTGGTGGATCAGTTTAATCCCAACTATGCGGCTGCCTTAATGAGTATTGCAACTACATACATCGTTCATGGAGATATTTGGGAGGCAGAACAATATTATTTAAAAGCTCTTACAGCAAGCCTTAAAATAGGAAATCTTTATTCGGCTGCTTATTCATGGGGAGGTCTTGGCATGATGTTGACCTGCCAGGGCAGATTAAAAGAAGGAGAAATACTATATCAGGAAGCAGAAAAATACTTAAAAGAAAAAGGAGGAAACTCCATCCCTTTATTAGGTATTATCTATTCCGGATTATCTGAGATCTTTTATTTAAAAAATGATATCGAACTTGCTGCTGATTATTCGGATAAAGCAATTCAAATGTTTGAACAAAGCGGTATCTTTGATATAAAAAATAATTGTTATGTAATAAAAGCCCGGGCATTGTTAGCCAAAGGTAATGACAAAAGAGCAATTGAAGTAATTAATAAAGCTTTGAATCTTTCAGAAAAAGAAAACACCTATGGTTTTAAAAGACATATCGAATACTGCAGGGCAAGATTTTATTTAGATATGGGTGATATTGAAAAAGCAGAGGAATTCATTGAACAATATCAATTGTCCCCTATGGATCATCTCCAAAAATACAATCTGCATGATTATGTTCTACTGGCCGAGATACTGGTTAAACGAGAGGAATATGAAAATGCCCTTTTCTATATTGATGAAATATTGAAACTGGACAATATTGGCAGGCTTTATGAAACTCAGTTAGAAATACTCAAATCAGACGCATGGCTAAGTCTATCAAATCCTGAAGCTGCTTTTACGGAATTAAACAGGGCTCTTATTAAATGCCGAAATGAAAATTATATAAGATTATTCATCAATTACGGAGCCCGGATAAATTCAATACTAACTGAATTTCTGACCCAGGAAAATACCGTCTCTGATAATTCAAGTATCATGTATGCCAAAGATATTTTAAACTCTTTTGATAATACATCTAAAAAAGCTGTCAAAGGTGTTCCGCTTTTAACAAAAAGAGAATTGGAAGTTTTAGAACTAATTAGTTCCGGGGCTAGTAATGAAGAGATCGCCCAATTGTTATATATTTCAATCAGTACAGTAAAAAGTCATGTACTGAATCTATTTACAAAACTCGAAGTGAATAGTCGTTCTAAAGCAGTGGTGGAGGCAGAAAAAAGAGGAATAATTCATACTATTTACTGATTTATTCAGCTCCAGAATGTTGTAACATAATTGATGCAAAGAATATTTTGGAGGAAAAATCATGAAAATTACAGCCATTATTGGAAGCCCCAGAAAAAACGGTGATTGTTTTAAAACAATTAAAATGCTGGAAAGCAGCTTTAACAGAATCAGTGAAACACAGATAGACTATGTATTTCTCAGAGATTTAGATTTAGGATTTTGTAAAAGCTGTCTCTTATGTTATACCAAAGGAGAACAGTATTGCCCCCATAATCAGGTTACCGGTTTGTTACTTGAAAAAATGACAGACAGCGATATCGTGATTTTTGCCTGTCCGGTTTACGAACAGCATGTTACTGCATTAATGAAGAATTTTTATGATAATTTTTCCTTTATGTTCCATAGACCACGTTTTTTCGGTAAAAAGGCAATCCTTCTTTCTTCCACAGGCGGTTCTGGTTTAAAAGAAACACTGAGTTATATGAAAATGACGGCAATCGGCTGGGGATTTGATATTGCAGGTGTGGTAGGCGTTTGTGGGTCTTCTCTATCATCTGATGAAAAATATAAAATGAATGTGCAGAGCAAAATTGACAGACTGGTAGATAAAATATGCAAAAATAAAAAAGAAAGTCAACCCTCTTTATATCAACTGGCAATGTTCCGGGCGATGCAGTGTAAAGCCATCAAATCAGCTCAGAAGAAAAATGTGGAATATAATTATTGGCTGGAACGCGGCTGGCTGGAAAAAAATTATTATACAAGTAAAAAAATAGGGCTTTCCAGACAAATTTACTCTGGATTTTTAAAACATGTGATGAAAAAAATGATGAATGGAAAAAATATATTAATTAACTAAATCATGCCTTTTTTCATTTTCCATCTCTATGCAACGTATCCACATCCCACAGTACCACTGTCATATTGGTTGTGCACTCCAGTTCCTCATTCCACGATCCATAGGGCGGCCGGAGGTACTGGGGTCTGACTCCAGTAATCGCTTCGATCTGCCGATTGTTTTCTTCAATCTGTTCGCAGGCATTGGCTACGGCCTCTCTGCTCATCTGAACGTGGCTGTATCCGTGGTTTCCGATCAGATGCCCGTCTTCCTGCATCTGCTTTACAATGGCTTCCTTGCCCTTCACATTTTCTCCCAACAGGAAAAAGGTAGCATGGACACCCCGTTTACGAAGGCCATCTAAAAGCAGGGGCGTATAAACAGAATGAGGGCCGTCATCAAACGTCAGTGCAATCTGCTTACTGCCGGAAAATTGTTCCCGAACTTCATCCTTTGCTTCTCCTCCGGCATCTGCTGGCAGAAACAACGTATTTTTCGTCTCTCTATAATTATAAAACAACGCCCCCGCAAAGACGATATCAAGTACAATGACCGCCAACAGACAGGCCAATTTCCATCTGATTTTCATAAACTTACAAGCCGGCTTTCTGCTTTTATTAATCAATCTATGGGCTTTGAAGCTAAAATACAACCAGAATATTTCTGTTTTTTTCTATCTTTTCCCTCCAAAATGCGTTATAATTAAGTTATTAGAAATATATATTCAAATATTGTGTACAATCCCTAAGTGGAAGGAGCGGATTTAAATGGATCACAAGATCATTGCAATCGGCAGACAGTTTGGAAGTGGAGGGCACGAAATCGCCTTCAGATTATCTGAGGAACTGGGGATTCCCATGTATGACCGGGATCTGGTGGAGATGGCAGCGGATAAGCTGGGTTTATCAGAAATAACTGTGGAAGCAGTAGATGAATCAGTATTTAACTCATTTCTTTCATCCTACCGTTATAACGGTTTTGCCCCAAGAAGAGTACCATTAAATGACAGCACGTTCGAAACACAATGTAAAATCATAGAAAGTCTGGCTCAAAAAGGGCCGTGTATATTTGTAGGAAGGTGTGCGGATTATGTTTTACGGGAATATCCCAAGTGCATGAATATATTTGTCTACGCATCACAAAAAGACCGCACAGAACGCATTATGAAGCGCTATAACATCTCAAAAAAAGAAGCGGAGGCTTCCATAAAAAAAATGGATCACCGCCGCAGACAGTATTACGAAACATATACAGACCGGAGCTGGGGAAGTATTGAATCCCATCAGATTCTGTTTAACATCAGCAAGCTTGGAATTCCACAAACAATTGACACAATCAAACACCTCTACGCCGACTCCTTATTATCCGATCCCAAAAGCTAATACATAATCCCACTTAAATTAATCTACAGAACAACTACAGAACAAAAGCAGGCAGAAACCAGAAAAGCCCTGTACTTTTTCTGATTCCTGCCTGTTTTAATTTTCAGTAAACCGATACCCTACTCCCACTTCAGTTATAATAAAACGTGGATTGGCGGAGTCCTCTTCAATTTTCCTTCTGATGTTTGCCATAAAAACACGTATGGACTGGTAATCATCATTCGTATCATATCCCCAGATCTCATTCTGAATGGAGTGGTGTGTTAAAACTTTCCCTGCATTTAAAACCAGCAGTTTCAGCATTTTATATTCAATAGGAGTAACGTGGACCTCTTCCCCTCTGACAATTAATCTTCTCTTTTCAAAATCCATATAAAATCCATCCAGCTCAAAAGCCGCTTCCTGCTTCATCATACCGCTTTTGTGCCTTAACGCCACTCGGATGCGGGCCAGCAGTTCGCCTGCATGAAAAGGTTTGGTCAGATAATCATCTGCCCCCTCGTCAAGAGCAGCTACCTTTTCCTGCTCCATCCCCCGTGCAGATACGACTATAATGGGAATATCAGACTCCTTCCTGATCTGGGATAAAACCTCCATGCCGTCAATATCCGGCAGACCAAGATCCAGAAGTATAATATTCGGATTATTGGCATAAAAGTAAGAAATTCCAGTAAGACCGTCATCTGCAAAGACAGAGTTGTATCCCTTGCTTTTCAGGGTAATTCTGATAAAATTCTGAATGCTCTTGTCATCCTCGATCACAAGAACGCTGATATCATTGATCATAGGTCTCCTCCATAGGCATCTCAATTCGAAAAGCTGCTCCTTTTTTCCAGTTCTGGTCAATTAAAATTCTACCGCCATGAGCCTCTATAATTGCCTTACATATAGCAAGCCCAAGACCAGCTCCCCTCTGACGGTCCCCTTCCCGGTAAGCAGCCGTAAAAAAGCTGTCAAATATATGGTCCAGCTTATCCTCTGGAATGCCTGTTCCATTGTCACTTACCCTAAATACCATGTACCTGCCTTCTGCTCCTGCTGATACGGTAATAACCGTGTTATCCCCTGAATGGCGGATCCCGTTATCAATCAGATTTACCAGCACCTGGGTAAATAGTCTGGCATCTACACTTAAAAGTTCTATCTCTGGTGGTGTTATTGTCTTTAATGTATGGTCCCCCAGTCGTTTGGAAACCAGTGCGGCTGCACCCGATATCAGATCATCCACAACTTCTCTTTTTTTTCGTATTTCCAGCTTTCCTTCCTGAATCCTGGTCATATTTAACAGATTCTCAACCATGGAATTAAGCCACTCCGATTCAGTACTGATATCAAGCAGCATGCTTTTGGCACTCTCTTCATCTACCAGATCATAATTCTCATAAAGGAAATTGGAGTTGCCTGCAATACCGGTCAGAGGAGTCCTCAAATCATGGGAAATGCTCCTCAGTAACGTGCTTTTCAGTCTTTCCCGTTCAATTTGAAGTCCTGATTCCTCTTTTTCCTCATTTAACCGCTCCCGCTCCAATACAAGAGTAATCTGGGAAATCACCATTTCCACATACATACGCTCTTCTTTTGTAAGCCCTCCCTCACTGCACCAAAAGATAATGACGCCATACGTCTTACTCAGACTGCAGATTGGTACATAGAGACAGGAACTGTCTCCAAACTGAGCTTCTCCATAGCCGCACACCGTAGAATTTCGAAAGCACCACTCAGCTGCCTGGTCGGAGAATCTCTCGTCTTTCATTTTGAGTAATAGTTCTGTTTTTTTTCCAGTCAGATTATGAAGGCTCTTCATACTGTAGGAAACCACCGCCTGCCGGCCGGAAAGATTCAGGAAACCACTTCCTATGGTATTTAGCTTAAGCAGAATCTCCGCCCGTTCCCGGTCCAGATTCATCTGCTTTTGCAGCTTATCGGTTAATGAGGCCGCGATAAAGGCAACAATAATAAAAATCAGCAAAGAGATTATATAGTTGGGATCATCTACCTGAAAAGTGAATCTGGGAGAGGTTAAAAGATAATTAAACGTAAAAACAAAAACAATGGAAGATGAAATACTCCAAAGCATACTTCTGGTTTCCACACTGCAAATGATTACACCTACCACATATATCAAAAGCAGATTTTCAGCCCTTACGCCTATATGGCTCAAAACAATGGCAAGTAATGTGGATAACCCCCAGATCACTGCTATCTTTCCCATATTTCCTAATTTCCCGAACCTGATAAAGATCCTTTTTTTCATCTCCATGAATGATCAGCTGCTTCCTTCCCGTTTTATTTCTTTTAACATAGCACAAACCGGGTAATTCTTCAATCCTTCATCATGATGACTGTCTGATATACTGCGCCAGAATATGAGCGGGGCTGATGACCTGATCAATTCCAAGTTCTTTAAAAATCTCCACATTTGCCGGATTTTTTACCATGCAGACGGTTTTCTTTACGGAGAACATCTGTTT
Organism: Lacrimispora struthionigena; assembly: GCF_048627165.1. NCBI lineage: Bacteria > Bacillati > Bacillota > Clostridia > Lachnospirales > Lachnospiraceae > Lacrimispora > Lacrimispora struthionigena. The sequence goes on along the minus strand of NZ_JBMBWP010000002.1, from coordinate 3,179,945 downwards.
TGCCATCTGACATACTTCCAGGTTATCCGCATCTTTGCCACTTAATGCAATCATCGCATCTGCTCCTTTGATGCCTGCGTCGCTTAATACTTCTTCGCTTCCTGGATTACCATAAACAACCGAAACTTTATCATACTCAGCAGCAAGATGCTCGCAGTATGTTCTGTCGTCATTTATTACAATTATCCTGTGTTTGTCTTTCATTAGTAACCCAACCAGGTAATCTGCTTCCTCTTTCCCACCTGCTATTCCAATTTTCATGATGCAGATACCTCCTCATATAATTTCTCTGTAAGGCGGTCAAATTCATCGGCTGAGAGAGCAAATGGATAGATGGGCTTCATATGATACTCCTGAATCAGCTTCTCCTTGCTCCTGTCATTCAATCTTAAAAATACTTCCGGTACATGAAATATTCTTTCTGCAATCTGAGCTGCCATCAGATTCACATTATCATCACCAGTGGCAGCAACAAAAATCTGAGCCTGGCTGATGCCTATTTTTTTTAGCAATTCTGCATCAGTACCATCTCCTAATACCTGGTCACCGGAAAATGCACCAGGCAGTCTGCAAAATGCTTCCTCTGTCAAATCAATCACTATTATTCTGGTATTACGTGTCGAAAGCCGGTCAGCCAGTCCGATACCAAACTCTCCGGCTCCAACAATAATAATTGTCTTTATTTTTTGAAACAGCATATCAGGTCATCCTTCCCTTCTGTCAGTTCATACTCATTTTCAACCCTATTTTACAAAATATACTCATAAAAATGATAGTGGGGATATGGAACCAGATATAAAGATTTTATAAAGAACAAAATAATTCTTTCCATGCAAAAAGGGCTGCCCTTCCATTAAAATGGGGACAGCCCTTAAAAGGCTTATGTCAGCTAAGATCTAATTAAGCCAGGCAAACATTAACTGCCTGCAGACCGCGATTTCCTTCTGTTGTTTCATAAGTTACCTTCTGGCCCTCTTCAAGAGTCTTGTAACCATCAGAAACGATTCCGGAGAAGTGTACGAATACTTCCTCGCCTGTTGCATCATTAACGATGAAACCATATCCCTTAGCACCATTAAACCATTTTACTGTACCGTTGTTCATAACGTGTACCTCCTATAATAAATAAAAAATAATTTGATATATCGATGAAACAAAAAATCACATATTTTTGTAAACCATCATCCGAAAATAATGACTTACAAAAATATGTGAAATCATAACTCCATTCGATATTACACGTACATTCTACCCCGAAAACGCAAAAATGTCAAGCCAAAACTAATATTCCCCCATATTAAAAACAGGGTCCAATCTCTGTTTCAAGAGATATGGACCCTGTTCTGTTATAGACGAAATTTTAATTACTTTAAAGTAAACTATTTTTGCTGTTTTTGCATCTCACCTATTTACGTCATTTTTCGCCTATACCCGCATAAAAGCGTACTTTTTTCGCACTATCTATCACTATGTATCAGTGCCTATAACTGACTGTCTGAAAGTCAAAAAAAAGTCAAATTCATGTCAAACAAATGGCGGATGCAACCGCCGTTTGTTTGTTTACATAATCATAAATGCTTATTGTACAGTCCTGTTAATAGCAATTGCTTTCGCGACACAAAACTCTTGGAAAAACGATTCGATTTTTTTTAGATTTCTAAAAGATACTGGCACTTCTTTTCCGTTATCTAATACAACTTGTCTTTGCTCATGATTTATACTCATTACATGTTCCATATTTATTATGTAAGATTTGTGGCACTGAAAAAAGGTATTATCTAATTGCTTTTTTATTTCTTGCAATGTGGAGGAAACTTCCCTCATATTGCATTGTTCATATACTCTTATCTTTCTTTGAGTTTTTGCTATTACTTCAAAACAATAAACTTGATTTTGAAACATTGAAAGCATCGTATAATCTTGCATTAGTGTTAAAATCCTGTACTTGTTTTTATTAAAATCAGACAATTCGGTATGTGCCTGCAGAATGCACTCCATGACTCTTGTCTTAACTTCATCCTGTTTTTCTTTTAATATATAGTCTTTTGCTCCGATTTTATACTTAAATGTCAAAGGAGCTGCTTCTCCATGAGTAGTGACCATTACTATGTACGCTGCAGAATCTAATGTTTTAATATTTATCCCAAGTTGAATACCATTCATTATACCTGGTCCTAGATCAACATCTAAAAAATAAATTCCAGTTTGCATGGAATCCTTAATCTTATTCAGAATTTCATATGGATCTGGCGTTGCACAAACTATCTCTAATTCATCTTGTAATTCAGTATCGATTATTATTTTATTTATTAATCTCTGTAACCCTTTCAGTTCATCTTCTGAATCCTCACAGATATATATAGGTATCATATGCTGCCCTCCTCATTGCTGTTGCTTAAATACTACCATGTAAATTACAACTTAAATTATGGTAATATTTTCCATATGTAAGCTGACATTAAAGCTTTGACTTTCAGAACATATGTTCTTATAATATTATCAGGAGGTGTAAAAATGAAAGCAAAATGTGAACTTGCCCCAGATATTAATAAATGTCCACACTATGATCCAGTGGAACAGGAATGTAATTCAAATAATGAATGTTGTGGATTTTACCGAAAACCAGGTACTGAAAGTATCCCTCAGTATTTTAGACAGCCACGATGGTACGAACAGTACTATAAAAAGCATTAATATGTAGAGCGGCACTATTTATTATTATTTTACTTCTGCAGGTGTAATTACTATCATATTACCGTAGATAGCAGCTTCTAAAATTTGTCCAGGTTTGAAATTTGTGTGCGATATGCACAGATCATTAAGATTTATTGATTTTCCATTATAAGGAATTACATTGATTGCTTTAAGTGTATTATCATTTATATTCATGTGGCCATCCTTTCTGCCACTCTACATTACTATAATACCACGATGGCTCAAATATGGAAAGTATTTTTAAGGCGAGTATTGATAACTTGATACCCGCCTTAATATTTTACTGTGCCAATTCCGGATACTGCAGCGCCCCATCCTGATCAGGTGTTAGCGTCACCGACTCTGTTATCATTTTTCCGTCACGGTCTACCGCATAGATCTTACCGGAGTTTTCGACAAGCTGAGAAGTGCACATAACCCCGTCCGGACCCAGGTAATACCAAACACCGTTATATTTGTACCAGGTATTTGTGACCATCACACCAGCACCGTCAAACCAGTACCAGAGGTTCTTTTCTTTATCCTCATGCCAAGCATTCCGCACGCATTCCCCTGTATCGCCATTGTAAAAACGCCATCCGCCGTCCTCTTCTTTCCATCCGGATTTCTTCTCCTCTGTCAGAACAATGCTCCAATCTGGCCGACCATATCCCATAATCCTTTCATAGGATAAGCTATAGGACTTCTGACAGACTCCCCCGCCATTCTCGATCACACCACTGGCTCCAGAAGTATTACCCTCTATTGTTTTTACCTTGGTAGACGTTACCTCGGTTACAATACCGGTATGATATGCCCGTGTGCCATTTGTAAAGAAAATCACATCCCCAGGCTCAGGAGAGGTATACCATCTGCCAGCTGCTTCAAACTGATTTACACCCGTAGGACAATAATGGAACAGTTTGCTGGCCAAAAGCTTTTTAGCCTTGTCCAGTCCAAACATCTGCACAAATCCCTCTGATACAAACATAGCACACCAAGGCTGTCCCTGTAGATCGTATCCGGTATGGGTCTTATAATCCCTGGCAAAGCAGGTAAAGTTATTACTTCCTGCATTGGCCGTAAAGTCATCCAAGTTGGCGTTGCTCTTCTTTTCCAGATATCCTGTCCAGGCTTTAGCCTTATTGATTAAGTCATTTACTGCATTACTCATGTTTATTTCCTTCCTTTCAACAGAAAAATGGACCTAGGATAATCCCAGGTCCATAAAGTTGTGGCATTACAACCGTTGCGATGATTGCAACAGATTATTTTAATTCAGGTAATCCGGCTATTGATGTAAGCAATGACATAACGCCTGCCAGTCCAGCTGTGGAAGCTACCAAAACCCAGTTAACTTCTGACATTGCCGCTGTTGTTCCTATTGTAGCAATGGCCGTCTGTGCCATAGTTTTTATCGCCCTCACTCCTGCAGCTTTACCCCATTTTAATAAATATTCTTTGTTCATAATCTTTCCTCTCTTTCCGCCGGTTCTTCCGGCATTAACATTAATTTATCCTTCAACCCTGTAGCAACATCATTACCGCCCAGGGCATGGTAGGCGTCATACATTCGTTTGACATTTTCTTTCCCATAAATTGGGCAGAATCCCTTATCCTGATAATGGTTATACGCACCAATGATACGATCTCGAAGCAACGCTTGTATGCCATCATGCAAAGCCTTGCTTTTAGCGCTTTCCTCTGCCTGTTTCTTTGCCAGTTTTCGGTAGCTCCAAGCTAAAAAGGCGGATATGGCTAAAAATAGCCACTCCACCCATTTCATGTCTATGTAGTTTATGATTTCACTCACTCTACCAAACCTCACTCTTTCTCATATTCTTTCCCTGTGATCTCCAGGTACTCGGCCGCTGTGATCCAGCGGTCTACTGCATCCTGCACCCAGTTTAACGGCCAGGCATTCGTATTATAAAACCGTTTTACCTTTTCATAGTTCTTACTCATGGTCTATACCTCCTTAGGGGTGGACATCATCTGCAGGTAGGCTACCTGGGCATTTAAGTCATTGATCTGCTGCTCCTGCTCTCTTACCTTGTCCTGAATATTTGGGGTCCTGTATTCTACAATTACCACATCAGCCGTTGCTTCCACATTGCTGAATACTGGATTTCCTTCATCATCAGTTCCGGTCTGTTGCTGTTCAATCCCCACCGGGAAGTCATTTTTCAATTTCACTTCCCCAGTGTAGACCAGATCACTCCGCTGCCACTCTTCTACACCATCAGTTGTATATTTTGTGATGGTACTGTTGGCAGAAAGATTTTTATGTATATCATTGATTATATTTGTTCCGATAATAATGGCTACTGATGCCATCCCACCGTCAGACAGGTGGAGACTGCAACTGCCGTTTGCAATGTTGTAGGTTACTTCGCCTACTTTGATCGTTTCATGATTCATATTAAGTCCTCCTTTATGAGTTTGTTAAGTATGTTACACTGAATAAAAATCCAGATGGAAGAGGTACATTGACTGATGGTTGAAATACAATCGAACCATCAGATTCCATATAACAGTTTACTGGTACACTTTGTGAACTATATGACACACATATATTACCAACAGCAGGTGAAGGGAATCCGTATACTCTGTATATAGTATATGCGGACAATGCTACTGTAGGCGATACTGCTAAAGATACAGTAACCATTGAGATACCTTGTAGATTTCCGTGTCTAACATATCCACCAGACAAACTTGCCCAAGTACAAGTTAAACCCGTTGATATTATACCCGTTATTTGGGTACCATTCTCAAACATGAACGATCCGCCAGTACCCTGTGTCCGTTGAGTTGTACCCGAAGGTTGCGCGCCAATCATATGAACATTCGCACCATTGTAGCTAGATATACCAACAACGTTGCCCGTAGATCCGGCATTCCAGTAAGCACTTACGCCCTTACAATTACTAAAGCTTATCGCATGATTTCTATTTGAGATTTTACAGTTGCCAGTACTACAAAATGATTCATTACATTGTATACCTGTATAGCTGGGCGCACTTACTGTTGATTGGAGATATTGAAGATGTACGTTGTAACTTCCATTCACATTTATGGCTTCTTTACTTGTAGTTGTCAAATTGAAACCATTTAATCTAAAATATCCTAGACCACATTTTGATACTGTAATAGACTTTACATAACAAGTTCCTGTCAACGTATCTTTTGTATCACTATATAAATTAAGTGATCCACCACGAAATGCTTGAATGAGTACATCTTCAGCATATGTACCAGCAATGACATTCACAGTTGCGGTGCACCCATTCAAATCCTTTGGTAATATATCAATCGCATGTTGTATTGTCTTATATGGGTTCCCTGAAGTTCCGTTACCAGTCAAGTCAGAACCCGTTGTTGCAACATAGTATGTGACATCACTCTGTAGTGTACCAATAACGGCTCCACTGGACTTAACGACAATTCCACCATTGTACGTAGCATTCATTTGAGTTGCACTTAATCCATTTATGGCACAGTTTACAATAGAATCACTCCATGTATTAAATCCTACAGCAAAACCAGTACCGCGTAATGTTCCAAAATATGCACTCGAATGAGAAGACATATTAACCGCAACTCCAGTATTCCCATCCAACAATATTATGCCAGATGCATATAAACTGGATATGCGCTCTACATTAATTGATACATTCATAGATGCAACTATATTGTATCCGGTAATATGCCAATTGACTGCTCCCCAAGAATTTAGGTTGGCCTGTGTTATAAGAGATAACCATGAAAGAGTTAACTCATAAGTTGAACCCGTTGTTTTGCAAATTAAATTGGCATTTGTTATATAAAGACTCGTCAATGTAATATTTCCATCAAGTTCGAAAGCAACCTGACCATTTGTAAAATTACTAACCGTAACAGCTTCAACGTATGTTCCTCCAGAGATATTCACTGTTGCAATAAATCCACCCAGATTTCTAGGTATTACACTCAATGTTTTTGTCACTGTGGCATATGGATTCAATTCGCTACCATCACCTGTTATATCAGATCCCGTATTTGCGGATACGTAAAGAATGATATCACTGGTAAGAGGTTTTATGTTTTTAATAAACGTCAGCACTTTCCCGAAAAAACGCTTAACACTCTCCCCTGCAGCCGGGACCGGATATTTGTCCTCTATTGGTTCCAGAGTTTCAATGACGGTTTCTGAGATATTCCCGCCAGTTATATCCACCTTTCCATTTCTTAATTCCTCCACATCCTCTGCTGATGCCATTGCACCGGTTCCCAATGATATCGAAGCATTCTCTGAATTAGAAATTGTAGTATAAGTGTCAAATGTACTTGTCGCTCCTTCTAACTCTGTCTCTGAAGGTTGATAATCCATTTTGTTTTTTACCCCGGTGGCTATACTATACAAAATTTCGCCGTAGTCAGGATCTTGCGCATAAATTCCAACTTCACTTATGTAATATCCCTCTTCGACACCGAGATTGTCTATTACGGATCGCAGTCTCACAGTATTATTTTCTATTACCGCAATACTGCTTATTCCAAAAGTCTGTTTAATGGATTTCAAAGTAATGGAAGCACTTAAATCCTCTGTCCCGCTATATGTGCCATTTCCAAGCTTTATTGCAGTAAATACTGCATTAGTCTGTCCTGCTGAGACTTTTGCATCAAGCGTCAGACCCTTAGCAGTAATAACAGCTTTATTAAACATTCGTTCCTCCCTTACTGCACAATAATATGGCGTATGTTGTAATTATAAACAGTTACAGAACACGGGCATTTAATCTCCCGACTTATTTTTACATTAGTCAGATGAGATCTAATATTTTTTACTTTATTGATGATTTCATTAAATTTCTTTACAATATCAGGAGATAATTCCGTACTGGTATTAATATAAAATGTACCTGGTTCCCCACCATATTTATACCATTCCACCACTTCACCTGCTCCAAATACAGTCTGCACCATCTCATCTACTGCAGATACTGTTCCACCCTTTGTATACCATGCAATAGAGTTTTTTACTATATCCCGTTTAATGTCGATATCCATGGATTCATCGTAATACTGACTTTGTAATTCTAAGGCAAGCAGATCAACAACCTCATCTGGCAAAGTGTCAATGTTTGCATAGAGTGCTGATACACCTGCAAATTTAAGCATCATTTCCATGCCTTTTTTAAAAGCGTAGCTCATAGCCTGCATATCATAATTCTCTTTTAAATAAGGTGGAAGTACCGATATCAATTCTGCATCCGATAATCTAATCATCTTCCAATCCTCCATATGTAATGCTTGATGTTCCAAGAGAGGCCACTGAAGCACTATCTACCGTTGCAAATTCCGGAGCTGCAATTTCAATTCTTTTTGCTCCTGCTGCCAGAGCTCTCTTTATCAATTCATTTGGATTAATATCCCTACCCATTTTTAATCTTTGCCATAATATATACTCGTTTATAGCATTTGTAACTTTTTGCTGTATGGATTCTGCCCTGTTCTTATCGCTCTGATTGATATAATATTTCACATTAAGATTGTATGGAACTAAATCCGGCGCATAGACTTCCACTTTATCCGTTAAAGGCTTAATAGAAGATTGTTCCAGATACTCTTTCAATTCATTGATAGATTCTTCTCCCGGCACTTCTCCATTTTCAAGAAGATATCTTACGGTGACTGTACATGGCTGTGTACTGGTAATAGATATATCTGATACTGTAGAATTGAACTCTCTCACATAATATTCGTAAGAATCTAATGTTCCAGCGGTAGAATAGGATGCCGGAGCCATGTATATCCTTTTTCTCAATGACTCATCTGACTCTATATCCGTTCCATTTTCAGGAGCCGTAATATTTTCAGCCTTAGATATGTAAGGTATTGCATCCACAACCGCCGAAATATCACCTATACCATAATTATTACCCGCGCTTCCTGGAGTGGTACAGGTTGCTGATACATCAACATACGTTCCCCCAATTTTTATTTCACTGTACACATCCGTGGAAAAATATATTCCATCTCCAGCCGTTAACCTTATTCCTTTCGGAATGCCTGTAACCGTTGTTCTAACACTTTCCATGGAGAACCTGATCGTTGTGGATGCTCCCGTTGCTGCTTTTCTGTACACATGTTTTAAAGCGCCCAGGTTTTCCAGAAATTCTCCCCGACTATACTTTAATAATCCCATTTTCCCTGCATCATCAGAAAACATATACCCTTGAAAAATGAAATATGCGCCTGCCTGTAAGATAATTCTTCTGTCATCAGCTGCAGCAAGTACAATATCTTCACCGGTCAATTCTTTTCTTTTTTCTTTAAACCACGACATCATATCATTTTCCAGTTTTGTTATTGAGTAATTATTAATAAAGCTTATATCCGGATAATCATCCACTGCGCTTATATTGCCCATACCTATCTCCTTTCCGCAAAATAATATTTACATTTGCAGTCCCACTGTCATCATATTCAATTCTGACCTCTGCAACCGATACTCTTGGTTCATAGCTTTCTATTTTTTCAATAATTTCTGTTGCAATATCGTTTTCCAGTTCCGGGGGAATCTTTGACAGGTTGGTCCAATTAATCCCAAGCCCTCTCGCAAGCGGTACTGATCCTGATGGAATACTTAAGATATTATTAATGCATCTCGATATATCTTCCACTTCTGACATATCATCGTTCCATAATAGATTAAACGCCATAATCATTCCCCCTTTACCGGTAAGATGCAATCATTGTTAAATCAATCGTCATTGACATAATCTCACCTCTTTTTAAAATTATATTGTAAGCGCTGCTCATATTTGTTAACATTGCTCTGCTACAAATATTTCTTCCCCCAATGACAAGCGGAGCAGTTACCCCTTCAGCTAAGCTATACCATAATTTATCTTCAATGACTTTTGGTCTTACTCCCAGCATAGCATTCAACTCAATACTAAATGTAGTACTTTGCAGGTCCGGTCCCACAAATTCGACAATTGGCCAGCCATTTATCATATTGTGCTTACTAATCCTTGCAGCAAAGCTGTACTTTAGTTTATCAATGGTAAGGATACGTTTGTCACTTGTTTGAAATTTTATGACACTTCCCCAATTACCTATTGTTGCCATATCAGCCCTCCCTGCATTTTTCAATTATTTCCTTTAGTGTAATTGATCCATTGCTGTCTTTAAAAGCAAGATTTCCACCAGAAACTAAAAGTCCAATTTCATTAGTTTCATCAGCTGAATATACTCCCATTACAATTCCTGCTGCTTCTCCATTTGATAAATGTAACACCAGAACCATATCATCCTTTTCAAGAGTCTGAATAATACCAAATGGAGCGAAAACAGGCATTTCATCTGTCACCTCATGATTCCTGTCTGGATAATAGATAGATGCACTTCCAGTCTCTGCGTTGTACGAACTAACAAGTCCTATTCTTGTTCCAGTCTCAGCCACATCACTTCCTCCCTTCTATAGCCTGTCAAAAATACGATATCCGGACACATTCATAGTATATCCACTGCTACCTGATACCTGATGCGTTGCCTTATTTACAAAATATTTACCATCACACCTGCCCATCCCATATAGTTCGATGTTGCATGTGGCAACAACATTCGGATCTCCCATTGCAGAAAAAGAAATAGCCACTGCTTTCTCATTTTCAGTATTGATTTTAGCTTTTGCTATTCTCTGAGCTTCCCCTATGTTGTCCGCCTTCTCATTAATATGCAGCAGCCTTGGGCCTTCTCCGACAGTAGTTTCAATCACTTGTTGCTTAACTCCTTTTTTTCGTTTTTCCGGCTTCGGTCCCATATATGAAATTGTGGCTCCGGTATAAGTCCCGTTTAAAGTACTATTCCATTCCCAATTTCCATCAAAATCTGACTCTGTATATTTTGCTGTAATGCCTCTTGATTCATAAATTGCTTTATCAAAAATAACAAGCGAATTTTTATAGATTTTAAGAAACATTCCCTGTTTTTCGCAGATATCATATAAAAAAGCACTATCAGTTTGCATGCTCTGCTCAACCGTCTCAATAACCGACTCTGTCCCCCAATAGTACAACTCACTCATTCCATATTTTCCCACCACTTCTTGGGCAATTTGTTTAAGAGTGACTTTTTTCCATGTCTTTGATATTGGATCAGTCTGAAATGATTGTGCTGCCGGTACGGACACACCACGAATTACACATTGACGTGGACTTCCTGAATATGTAAGATCATCAAGTGTGAATTTTCCACAGTGATATCTTAATAAATCCCCATCATTCTTCCAATTATGAAGCCAGATAGTCACATCAAGATCATGTTCTTTTTCAGGATAGAAATCAGTTTTAAGCCAATCCGCATCTCTTCCACTAAATGTAAGTGCAACCTCATCTGATACTCCGGAAGAATTATCTGTGTAACTGAGATCTTCTAACTTATCAGATAATCCCACTTCCTTTCCATCGTACAATACCTCACATGTTGCATATCTTGCATTAACCATTCAGCATCGCCCTCCATGTGGGAAAATCACTAGAAACAGATACCTGTGCCAAACTTTCGTTACTCGGAAGTTTTAGAATAATTCCATCAGGAAAGACAAAATATTGAAGCTTATCCCGATTTGCATCCATGAGCTTATCACAATAATATTCATTACCGTAAACTTCATAAGCAATTTGGTCCCATGTCTGCCCGCTAATTGTCGTATATGTACTGTACATGTGCTCAGGCCCTCCTATTAAAATGATAACCGTGCATGGTCTTTCTGGTATCGCTTCATAAATGCAGAAAATTTCTGGTAACTATCATCTACCGTTTTTTTAATTGATTCTTGATCTCCCCCATATATATGAAATACTGGTGCAAATACAGGGTTGCTTTCGGTACTTGTCTGTGAGTTTGAAACTGTGGTACTACTCACTGACTGTGAACCGGTTCCCACCACTCCCAATGCCTCTCCTGCTGCTTGCCAAATGCTTTTCGCATTATTGGATCCATCAAGCGGCACAATAGCTTCAGCTTTGTTTCCTTCTGATACCCATGCCAAATGTTCTTCATCGAAAATCCCACCTGTCGCATGCCCCACAACACCATGAGGATTTGCGGTTGAAGATTGCCGTGTTGTTACCTTACCTACTTCCATGTTAAAGTCCACATTTCCATAGACCGTCATATTACCAAACTTACTCGCTAAATATTCCTGTGCATGAGAATACAAGGTGTCTACACCTTTATTTACGGCATTAATGTTATTTGTTATACCTATAGATGTATACTCCGGTATGTATCCCCCTGCTTCTTGCATTAAAGCCAGCGTGTTCTGAAACTCTGGATTATTTTTAGCGGAATCTCCAAGCAAAGCATACATAGCATCTCTACTTCCAGCTACCGTACCTATTGCTGCAGCATTTTTAATTCCATCAGCGAGAGCTTTATCTATTTCTTTTCCCTCAGATTCAAGCTGCTTTTTTTGTTCCATCATTTCCTTAAATTGCGGTTCTATTGATTTATTCCATAAATCCGTAATATTTTGCCTGGACACGTCTGATAGTCCTTGCATATTCATCCAAGATCCCACTTGTTCCGCTGTCCAGTCAATAAGGGGTTCTTCGCCTTGCACTCCATTACTTATAGCGCTTATCAAGGCTTTATTTGTCATGTCAGAAAGATCTGGTAGGATTTTAGAAAGTTCATCATTGTAAGCCCCCTTCAGGGTATCAGCACCAAACGAAACCTGATTTAAGCCTATTTCAATGCGTTTGATTGCATACTGATTGTTAGTCTCTTTCTCAAGATTGTTATAACCTGCCTGAGTGAGATAGTCAGGATCTTCTTTGTCTATTTGACCTTTTTTACTTCTTTCAAGTCTTAAATTTAGCGATCCAAGCGTATATTGATAGGACTGCCTACTCGAAGATATGAGGTTGTTAGTAAGCTCCTGTGTTTCATTCTGTAGATTCTGGAACGTGTCTGCATCCATTTTTTTTCCAGAATATTCTTGTCTTATTCTTTCAAATGCAGCATCGGTCTGAGCCTGAGACACCTGCTCTGTTATTGTTGCAAGCTGTTCTTGCAATTCCTGTATGATTTTAGCCTCATCTGTACTAATGATTCCATCTTCCATAGCATCATTGTAGGCTTCTCCTAATCGCTTACCAAGAATTTTTACCTCAGTATTAATACCTGCATACATACTATCAAAACCATTTATAAGTTGCCTTCCGGTTTCATTACCTTCACCAAATAAGGCTTTGACATTTATTTGTGCTGTAAACTGTGCTTGTTCCACCAGATCTATGCTGCTTTCCACCATGCCATCAATGGCATTTTTAAAAGATTCTTTGTCTGCGTCATCCAGTTCAATCCCCATGCCAATTTTCCATACCAGTTTATTTAATGATTGAGAGCTTCTCTTTAATTCATCTGATATATCCGACACTTTTCCAAGTTCTTCCATTGCAGTACTTAGCTCATTTAATGTTTTTTCTCCAACAATATGGGCCGCCATTTCGTTTAATTCACCCAATGACAGGCTAATATCCCCAAAATGCTCCGCAAGATTTTGCTTCTTCATCTCTGCGTTTGCCATTTTCATTTTTGTAGAAACTCCAATAATAGCCCCGCCAGCTAATGCTATTACGCCTAACGCGGCTGTTATAGGATTTCCCATCATAGCCAGACGAAAAACATTCATTGCTGTTGCTGCATCCTGTACTGTTTTTATTAGCTTCAGTGAAGTGATTGTTGTACCAATTCCTGCGAGAGTGCCAGCTATTATATCCGGATGCTCAATCATCCAATCACCAACCTCTATAAATGGGCCTGCGAAATCTACGACAGCATCTTTTGCATCCTTAACCTGCCTTATAACCGTTGGAATGCTCTTTTGAAAGTTTTTAGCGACATTATCAATATACTTCGGATCAAACAAATCAGCTTTATCTGTAAACTGCAGTGCAACATCTAATGCATCTGAAAGAGGATCACGAAAATCCTGATATAATGTAATTCCCATGTCAGTTATTCTGTTCTTTACCATATCTGTACGGCTTTCGAATGTTGCATAGCGCTGCTCTGCTTCTTTTGTAAGCGCTGTGTTTTCTTCAAACGCTCTACTCGATAAATCCAGCGTGTTGTTAAAAAGGTCACTCGCACTTGCAGCTCTTAGCAGTGTATCCCTCAACCGTACTTCTTTAATATCCATGTCATCCAGTGTAGCGATTGCCGATTGTCCTAACCTGTCCGTATCGTTTAATCCTGCAATGAAAGCGGTGATTGCCTTTGCGGAATCTTCTTTAAATAATGTTGCAAATTGACTGCTGCTCATATTTGCAACATTAGCAAACTGATTCAGACTTTCTCCGCCTTTTTCCGTTGCAAGTTGCATTCCTACCATTACTTTACTAATAGCCGATCCTCCGGCCTCTGCATCGATTCCTACGCTTGAAAGAGAAGCGGCAAAACCCAAAATATCAGCTTCTGTCATTCCAACCTGGTGCCCCGCTCCCGCAACTCTCATAGCCATTTCCATAATATCCGCCTCAGTTGTTGCAGAATTATTTCCCAAGGCTACAACTGCGCTTCCGAGATTTTCAAATTTATCTTGTGACATACCGACAATATTTGCAAATTTAGCAAATTCTGCAGCACCTTCATCCCCCAGATTAGTTGCCACCTTTAGGTCCGCCATAGTACTTGTAAAATCTTCAATATTTTCTGTATGTATTCCCAGCTGTCCAGCTGCTTCCGCAATTTCAGAAAGTTCTACGGCTGTCTGTGGCTTATTTTTCGCCATCTCACGAATACCTTCTTCAAGATCAGCCATTTGTGCATCCGTTGCATTTACCGTTTTTCTTACACCCGCAAATGCAGATTCGAAATCTGAACCGACATTGATTATTACCCCTCCAGCCACTCCTGCTGCCGCTCCTGCTGCAAGCAGCACTTCTGCTGTAGTTTTTACAGCATTGGTTGCACCATTCCACATACTGTCAATACCGCTTCCGGAATTTTTCATTGCGGTAGAGAAACTTGTATTCTCTTTTGTTGCAGAAGCTGCCTCTTTTGCCACCGAACGGAGTTGCTTTTTTGTTAAGTTACATGCATCACCTAATGACTGGTCAATCATACCTGCAATTCTTATTGCCAATTCATATTCTTTATTTGCCATTTGATCCTCCGTTCTTATTTTCTTCGGCTATAGATTTAAAGATAATTTTTAATTCTTCGAGTGGTAGTTTAAAAAGATAATCCAACCCCGTATGTGTCATGAGTGATAATTTTATACAGTTTTTTCTGATCAGTTCCGTATCTACCGGGCGGATCCCGGCATGTAAAAAAAAGCGGAAACCACATTTTTTATTCTTACTGCATCCCTTGCTCTCATGGTGTTGCACCATTCCCACGGCTTATGATTTACCCTGGCTGCCGTCAGCAAAGCATATCTCCTTGTGATTTCTGGATTTGATCCGGAATATCCAAATCTGCGCATCTGATCATCAACCGCGAACATATCCTCCGCGGTCATATTATAAAGACCGGAAAGGTCGATTTCTTTGACTTCCACTCCATCAAACATATACGGATCGTAGAGAGGTATTTTCAGTTCATGTGCATCAGAAGAGGCTGCCTGATCGGCAGCCTCATTTAATAAATTATTTTCCTGTTTATTCATATTCTCCTCCATCAACAAAATTTACGCACTTTTTCCAGCAGATCTATACCGTTTATGCGGTAAATGTTATTCAGTTTATCAATTTCAATCAGTTTTTCACCGTTGATTTCATACAGGATGTAGACAGCTTCGATAGTAATCTTCGAATTCATTACATCTCCCGGCTTTAAATCTCCTGGCGACATTGTTTTACAACGGCCTTTCACAACATAGCGGAAACCGGTAAAGTCTGAAACTCCTGTGGTTTTATCCGTTACCTGTATGGCACCTCTTACATTAAATCCCACCTGCTTCATCGGATTTGCAAACTCAAAAATCGGCTTGTATAAGATCCTGAAAGGTATCTCCTGTGTTATAGAGTCAAAATGGCCGACTACCGGCACATCATAAGATCCGGCAATACCTGCCCCGGTGATAGTTGCCACTTTACTTGATAAATCCGCCATGCTCATTGCATCAGTAATACCAATGAGCTGATCTCCATCCCCATCATAGACACTGAATCCATGAACTACCTCTGGAATTATTGAGTTATTAAACTCCATATTATTCGCCTCCTAACGCTGTTTTAATGATTGTCGGGTCAAATTCGATATTGTTTACAATATACTCAGCCGGTGTCCAGAATGCAATTTTCGTTTTGAAAACGATCTTTCCGTTGATAATGGATTCAATTGGATTTTCATCTTCGTTAAATGAAATTATTCCACCGGCAATATTTCCACTTGAAGCAAGGCCATTCAGGTAAAGGTTTTCTGCATCCACAACAGCTTCAACCAACCGATAATTTGCAGGATCGTCTACCTTTGCTTTATATGTAAGAATAAAATGATTACGATACCAGCTCATCATTCTTCTACATGCAATCCATCGATCTTTGGGGTCTGTTGTCCCAGGGTAAGCAGCTGTGTTATTTCCCCACGCTTTCCAGCCCCCATCATTTATGGCTGTTACAATTCCATATGAGTTAACAACCTCAGCCGTACTTGTATCAAGTACTACTTCTGTCCCGTCTTCCAAAACTGCTGCACTCATATTAAGTAATTCATTTGATGGGCTCTTATATGGAATGTCTCCGTTTGCAGCATCTGTATATGCAGTCATAGCTGCCCAAATTGCGGAATATGCAAAAACCATAGTCCCTAATCTAACTTTAGGCCATAAAAGGATAGCATGTTTACTTATAACACCGATTTCAGTTTTGGCTGCTGATAATCCTGTATACACTTTTGTTGATGTATCCATATCAATTGCCGTCTCGCAGGTAAATATCCCATTAATATCCGTTGTCTTTGCACACATGACAGCTGCAACAGTAGCTTTATGCGACCAGCCTGGAGCAATAATAATCCCCGGTGTTAACCCGAATTTGGGATATACCTGTCTTACAAGTTCCAGTCCCGTTTCTTTCCCTGTTGCAGTTTCATATCCGCCAACAATGTCATCCTCTGTCACCAGTGTAGGATCCAACTGATCAGCTGAAACATTAAGACCTGTAACACTGACCGTCTTTTCGGTTGTTAACAAAGTAATGTCAATACCTCCCGATGAATTAAAAGCTGCAACATAATCAGTATTTTTAACCAGAGCAACATCCGCCTGATCTTTAACTGCCAGGGTATCAAGCATGATTCCTGTGTCTAAAATTGTTGCTGCTTTTGAGGATACCAATACATTATTTTTACTAAATGCCTTTTTATGAACTGCTGGATCCAATACATTAATAAATATAACCGGTGCAACAGCAAATATCTGGAAACTGGCATACATCGATTGGCATAAGGTATATTTATCAAATTCAGTACTGTACCCAAGTTGCTTTTGTGCCTCTGGAAAATCATAAGCAATTATAGGCACATTAACTGCTGCGGCCGGATCCGCAGCCAGGTTAACCGGTGCAGTCCCTACAACAACCTGTAATGCTGCTGTTCCCTCTATTGGTGTTGTAAGCTGTGTGCCAATTTCATTTGTGTAAATCCGATGGTTATAAGCCATGAGTTTTATTCTCCTCTCCCATACTTTTTAGCCATTTCAAAAAATCTGTTTAACGAACTTTTCGGAATGGACAGTTCCTTGTTTGCCTTTATCAAATCGGCAAGTGGTATAACAAGTTCCCCTATTGCCGGTAAATCTTTAATTGCGGTCTGTAGCATCGGTGGTAAATCTCCTTTAAATACAGTTCCATTCACCACTCCTTTAAATGTGGGACCAATATAAATCTTTTTGTTTACTTCGGTTACGGTTGCTGCTGTATCTTCAGCAACCATTTTAGCCATAGCAACAGTTTCCTCTGACTCTATGCTGCTTACATTGATAGTTTGAGTTTTCATTAAAACTTATTCTCCCTTCTATAACCTGCCATTTTAAATTTTGTGCTTATTGCTCCGAAAAAATATGGGTGTGTATCTTCATCCTGTAACGCCCACTCAAACTCTCCTGTGCAGGTGTATTGTTTATCTAAAAGAGGGTCTACAGCAAATCTACTATATACCCTCTGAAATAAATTTAACATTTCCCTGTGCCCCTGGTTCTTCACATCATCGTTGAATATACCGAAACAAATTGCTACATTCAGCAATTGAGCTTCATTAATTCCCGGAATTTCTCCGTTAATTATTTTGACAATGCACCACGGGCATTTTAAAATTTGATCGTCTATCTGACCATTTTCATATTCAAACGAGCTGAAATCTGTACTTAACTGATCGTCATTTTTAAATACAGGAATAGGAAGGGATTGGAGAAACACTTCCAAATGCACCAGATTATCACCGTTTTTTGCCGTATGAAATAGCATATCATCTGTTAAACGCTTTACCTCATCCGCAAGTGCTTGCTGAAAAAATAATGGCGTTACTGCTCTTATGTTGTTTTCCACTTATTTACCTCCCAGAACTTTATCCATAACCTTTGCAACCTGCTCACTTAGAATACTTGCAATTTCGTCAGATGTTTCTCCATATACCTTTTCATTTTTTATCATTACTGGATATGATGGAGAGAGCAACTTTCTTATTTTTTCTTTCTTTGGATTGCTTTTCATTTTGCTCCCCGGAACCCGGCTCACAACTGAAATATGTCCATTTTTAAATTGAACTACAAAAGCATCTAACGGCTTTGAAGATCCTTTTAAAACATTTCCTTTAATCTTTCGCCCCCCTCTTTTTCCGTTCTTTTTATATGATGTTTTACTTAACGAGAGGCTTGAAACATGAAATTCCTTGATTTCATGAACCGGGGATCTAAATTTAATAATTGCGGACAGGGTTTCTGCACTTGCTTTTTGGATTTCTGATGCAGATATAACTGATCCTTTCTGGGCAACTTTTCCGGCATAAACTTTTGATGCTTTTTGAGCCAGAAGGCTTTGCGCTTTTTTTGATGTATTATTTACTGCTGCTTTTATAACAGATTTAGGCTTCCTTTTTACTTCATCAAGCCTTTTTACCATTTCTTTGATTGTCTCTTCAGGTACACTTATTGTTATATTCATTGTGCAAAATACCCTACTGTTATGGAATAAACTCCACCTTCATCAACTGCATCTGTCACCCGGTAGTTCATACCATCAACTTTTAAAACGCTTCCAATTGCAGGCATTCTTCCGAAAATCTTCTTCGATACATAAAACATTATTTGTCTTTTGTATACTCCCTCGATTCTCCCCTGTTCAATTTGCTTTTTACTTCGTTCAAAAATTTCTGCTTCATCGACAATGATGGTCATTCCTCTGTCCCCGATAATATGCTCTTCTGCAAACTCAGCCTTGTTCATGAATACATTATTTACATCGTCAGAAAGCAAATCCTTAAAGCTTTTCATTTTCTACGCCTCCTCTCAGTGACAGGCACCCTTCCAATCAAATTTTCTTCTGATTCGGAATTTGTAGCAGTACCAAAAAGCCCGGCCTGTGCCGTAACACTCCGGGCTTTTGTTCTTATTTTCTTTTCTGTCGTTCCTTCCGACAGGATTGCGCTGCCACATTCCACCCATATTTTATGCATATCGGTATTTATCGGAAGCTCTTCTCCTGGAACATACTGCTTATTTTTGTAGAGAATAGGACATGTTGCTATCAGTTTCATGGGCTATCCTAACAGTTTTACAATCATGGTGCTATCTCCTGCTGCCGCATCTGCTGCCGCATATCCAGCTGGTATGTTTCCTGTCGCTGTAGTAGTTATGCCTGTACCATCGTAATATACAAGCGTCCCCATGGTAATTGCTGTTGTATCGGTTTTTTGAATCTCAAACACTCCCGACACAATGACAGTACCCATTTCTCCTGCTGCAATATCATCACCTGCTATTCCAATCCTTGATACTAATTCGATAATGCTTAATGCTTCGATTTTCTCCGTTGTGTGATTGACATAATCCAGCGATTCTCCTCGCTGAAAATAACTCGCTTTACTCATCTTTTATCTCCTTTCCGCTTACGCAATTACCTCACCTGGATTTTTAGCCATGCCCCTGAAATCTCTTACAGAAATACCCCAATCAAGATAAATATCCCAAGTGAATCCTAATACCCCTGGTGCTTCCATTCTTCTTACTGTTGGAGTTTCCTGGCCGTTTAAGTAATCTACCTGCACAGACTTTGCACTCATCTGATTTGCTACCATAAACCACGGTGCAGCATTCGTGCCTGCAAGGGCATTAAGAACCGGTGTCTGCACAACATTGAGCGGATAATTAAATAACGGGTTTACATCATTATTAGCTGATCCCGTTACCTGAGCAGAGTGCAGAATAACCGCAAGATCAAATTCATATCCCACCGGTACGATAATGTGCTGAGGTGTAATATAAATTGCTTCTCCAAACTGATCTACCTGCTTCTGCATCTGTAAAATTATTTTCTGGATAGCGGCCTGAGTTGGTTTGCTTCCTTCTGTAAGTAAATTTTTGTGGTTTGCATGGAAGAGCGGCGTTCCATCGAAAACTTTTGCATTGTTATACATCAAAGAATACACCTGTTTATCAATAGTCTTTTTTGCTCTTGTTGCATATAACCCTGGCACTTCAGTTAAAAAGCTGATATCGTCATTAATGAACGCTTGTCTGCTCATACTAAACTGCTTGCCATATGTATCAAGTTTTCGACTTGGCATCATTTCTGTGTTTGGCTTATCTGCCTTTAATTCGCCATTTTCAGGGACTTTCAAGAAATCGCCTGTCCCTCCAATTACATACTCATGGTCCTTTGTTTCCTTAAAATCTTTCAGGCTGCCTTTCCCAGTCCAAGCCTGGAATGTTGTAGGAACCTGATTGTATAACTGGACAATACTTTTCTTTATGGTATTATCCATGATTGCCGGAAATGCTGATGTAGGATTGTAAAACTGTCGGCATAGCGTATTGTACATTTCCGTAGGGTCCATTCTCATAAGAGACAGAGTATCTCCCTGTCCTTCTCTTGCAAGACATTCAACTGCCAAATCTCTAAGGCTCATTCCCCTCATCTGCGCGGCACCATCGGCAGGTTTAACCACTTCCCTTCCTGCTCTCATCATCAAAGCATCAGTCGCCCGTTCCCGGAACTTATCTCCTTCATCTGCCGTCACTCTCATTCCAATTGGGTTATGATTCCTCTGAAGCTGGTCCAATACTGCCTCCCTCACATCTTCGATGTTCTTTCCAGTTCTAACATATTCATCAAATTCAACCCCAAATGAACGGCAGAGGCTTGTAATATCAGCAACTCTTTTCCGTTCTTCCTCTATTGCTCTCTGTGCAGCCTGCCCCGGCGTAAGTCTCGATGTATGTCCATCTGCACCTGTGTTTTCAGCACTTCTTTCGCCTTGGTCTTCCCCACTATCTCCAAGCGTTTCAAGTTCTCTCTGCAGAGTATCAAACTCCGCCTGCTCTTCCGTAGTTAATGATCTGCGTTCTGTTTTTGCAGCATTCACAATTTCCTGCTGCCTCTGCATAATCTGATCTTTTCTGTTCATAGATTCCTCCTAATATTTATTCTTATTTATTTGAAGTTGCCGGATATAAACGTCCAACATTCTCCCGGTTTCAATTCCTGTTTCTTCCGCACTCCGTCCTACTCCAACTGTAGGATCGGCCGGTACCGATACAATAGATATTTCAAGCCCTGTCCATTTTTTTGCAATATCGCAAGGTCCTGTAAAACGTCCATCTGAACTTTTTTTATTCGCTGGCACTTCTTCCCAAAGTTCAACGCCATAACCAACTGATACGCCTTTTAAGGTGCCGCTTTTAACTTTTTTATAAATTACATCTGCTTCATCGTCATCATCAAACCTTATTTTTGCATAGCCTCTTCCATCTTCAATCCATGCTTTCAAAATATTTGCTAAAACTCTATCCCGATTATGATTAAAAAGTACGCAACCAATGCTATTAAGGCGTTCAAGGTCCACGCACCCAGGAGAGTGATCTAATATTTCAACTCCCCACCAACGCGAATATGGTTCTTCAGACGAAAAAGACAGTTCAAAGGTACGATCTTCCCCTTCAACTGCCCTAATAGATAAACCATGAAATATTCTACTTAGATTCCCCTGAATTTCCTCCCGCTTCTTTTGCTCCTGTGTTCGCGTTAGTATTTGTTTTTCCATTGTTTCCAAACATCACACCTCCCATATCAATTCCTTTTTCTTGACCATATGCCATGATTTCAGCCATTTCATCAATCTGCTCCTTCCAATCTCTACCGTTTTCAGACGCAAGATTCGCCCAGGTTTTTTGACCAGTATTAAGAGCCGTCTTATTTGCGTTTGCTTCTTTTACAGGATCAATCCAGCGTTTCGGTGCCTGTATCCAACTGTGTTCAAGGTAGCTTTCTTTCTTTTCCCAAAAATCGTTAACCTTGATTTTATCAGCCAGTACCAAGGAAATAACAAACGTTTCATAGATCTCATCCATTACTTCCACAAGAAGATCCTTATCCTCTCCGTATGTCAAGTCGTCTTCGATTAGTCCCTGCCTTGCAGAACTATAATTACTCTCTGACATATCCCTACTTGTGGTTTCATAGCTTAGCCCCTGCCCGGCACCTACCAAACGGACTTCCTGCTTGATATAAGCTGTTGCATCGGTTGCTTGACCGGTTGGCACAACCGCCTGAGCTTTGTCCCCTTGGTTAAGATAATGAATCATTCCTGGCGTAAGCGTTTTTCCATCATACTTATCAGTAGCAGCCCCATCTCCTCCCACTCCACGCCCTGGTGTTATTCCAGCCACCGGCAAGGCTTTTTCTACGAAAACAGAAAAACAAGCCAAAATCCTCTCTTTTACTGCCACTGCTCTCATAAATTCATTTGCATCCCTAATTCTTGTAATAGTTGGTGTCATATCTGACATTTCCCTGATTTGAGAAGGCCGTGTTTTTGTAAAAAGAAAAATTACATCTTTTGCATCTATGTAAACCGGTTCGGCCATTGTCATACCGTCAATGCTGTATTGATTAAAGAAATAGCCCACCGGACGATTGTAAGCATTGTATTCAATGCCACCCACTACCTTGTTTTTTTGGTCTTTTGGCGTTGCAGCCGTCAAATCTAACTCATCCACCTCCAACGCCTGTAACTTAAACGGTATAAAACCTCCCGTAGTATATCTTTTTAAGAAGATAATTCCACCATCTACTTTTTTTCTTTGTATTGCCATTCGCATTAATGCACTGAAATTTTGAGTCCCTGTCACATCACAATTCTGTTTTTTACACCAAATCTTCCACATTTTTTCAATAATATTATTAATATCATCTTTTCCGCTATTGGCTCTCAGGCGGTAGCCTCCACCATATACGTTCCTTTTGTAGGCTCCTAACACGGCGTTCATGATATCTGAATTTCTTTCTAAGTCTCTGGCCCTGGCTCTAACTGTGTCACGCCCGTAACGATCAGTCATTTCAGCAGACTCATTAAATACTCTCCAATTTGCGTTTATGCGATCATATCCAGCTGCATCATAATTCCTTGATTCCTCTAATGCTCTGCGGTAAGCCTCTCTTTTATATCCAAGTTCTGGTGATATATAACCTATCGCTTGATCTAATAAATTCAAATGATTACCTCCCATCAAACACTGCCACTACCGTATCGGCTAGTAACGGGCTTCGGCTATTGTTTGCTATTCGTGACTGCAATTTAAGCTGCATGTCCATAAGCAATGACAAATCAGCTCTTTGCAGCTGTCGAGTTCCAATTTTATATGACTGACCTCCCTTTAGAATTGCATATATGGCATCATTTACAATGCCTAATTGTTCTTCTGGCGTTCCCATTAGCAATATTTCATTTTCCAATTTCATCCCTCCTTACAACCAATCATCCTGCTGCTGTATCCATGTTTCTTCTGGTTTAAACTCTTTGCTTTCAGCAGATTTCTCTTCCTGCTCTTCCTGTTCTAAATGGAGCCGCCTTACGCCAAGGATCTCAGCTGCAGCCATACTATATACTTCGCAGTCAAGGTAATGGTTATCGCCATGTGATTTTTTTTGTACCCATTGCAATCTTTTAGCTCCATTTGCAGCTTTTGTCATAATTTTGTGTTCGGACGTTACCTGAGAAGCATATTCATCATCACACCCCTTGTACACCATCCAACTTCCTGTACCATTTTCTTTTTGCATACGTGCCATGATGGAATCCTTAAACTGTCCCCCATCAATAATCACCAGTTGCATTCCATACGCCTTGGAACTCGCCTTATCCACTTTGCTGATCTTATATCTATCCCTCATAGGATTTGAAGCACCTTTACATGGCAATGCCCAATCTGAATTGTTAACACAAAAATCATAAGTATCATCCGGTTGATATCCTGAATCAATTAACGCTAGGTTAACAATCATCTTTCTACCGTCTTCTGTTACCCACTCTAAGTTCATAATATCTTCGATTTCTGAGAACGAAAGAACCTGACCATGTGTTATATTTTGGCTTGTTGTAAATTTCCCCCATGCTCTTATCGAATAATATAAACTTGTTTCCTGTACATCCACACCTGCCGTTAGCAGTTTTGTCCATGCCGGAAGTACCATTTCTGGTAAATCAGTCTGGCGCTCCATAACCAAGTCACTTGAAGTTTTTAATTTTGTGTCTTCCCATGGTTCAGCCAGCCAACTGTTAACAAAGTTTTGAAGCAGTTCCGGATCATCTTTAGACTTCAGAAATTCTTCAGCTATGTCCGCCCATGTAAGGAAAATGCTGTATAAGGAACTGATCCAAAATCCAAGTGTTTTAGGTCTTCCGATTCCTCGCTTTTTTACACTCTTCCAATTTCCTTCGCGGAGCATTTTGGGTTTATCTTTATCTTCAATAAAACAACCGCACTTCTGGCAAACATACCGTGCGGTTTTAGCTCTGTCATATGGACTTAATTTCTTTTCTTCATCTTTGTCAAATTTTATCTGCTCCCATAGCAGTTCGATGAATTCTCCACAATGAGGGCATGGTACATAATAGTGTTTTACTTCATCCGCCTCATCATGCAATTTCCAGATGTAATTTGTCGCAAGGGTTGGCGTAGAACAAGCATACACCTTACTTTGTGATTTGAACGTTTTTATACGCTCCATTGCAAGATTGTATGGCGATGCCTCTTTTTTAGTTGCCCCTCCAATTTTATCTATTTCATCAAAAAAAAGGTATTTTATTGCTTTTGACGCAAGCTTTGATGGGGAACCAGCTCCACGCAGGTATAGGACCATTGTTTTAAATTTTAATCTCAACTCTTTTGAAGAGTTTTCCATGAATACTTTCTTTATCTGAGGAACCAGATTGAAAGCCGGCTTTAATTTATCATTGGATATATCTTTTGCCAAATCATCAGATGGATAGACAATCATTGTTGGAGCAGGACTCTTGTCAATGATATACATTAACGTGTTTATTAATACTTCTGTTCCACCAAGCTGCGATCCTTTGCAAAGATACACTTCTCTGATATAATCATCATTTAGTGCATTCATGATCCCGATAAGGTAAGGTGTCACATCATTTGACCATCGGCCTGATAAATTACTGGATTCATCTAAAATTCTGTATTTCTCTGCCCATTGGCTTACTGTCAACTCTTCTGGTTTTTTTAGACTTTTTTTAATTACTCGACGAAAGAGATTTGCTGTTTTCTTACGTTCCCTTGTTGCACGCGACATTATTATTCATCACCCCATCCGTCTTCCTCCTCTTCCTCGCCCTCCTCTTCCTCACCCTCCTCAATCTCATCCTGTGGTGATATACCGTCTATTTCATCAGGATTGTATTCAGACAATTCTTCCAAAGCATCAGACAAATTTTTATTTATTACCTGGATCATGTGATTTACATCAGTGGATCCGCTCAACTCCATTGCCAATTTAGGAGGAAGAGAAAGAATTCGATTACGAAAATGAATTAACATATCTGACAAGAAAGCCTCCACATTTGTTGCAGTGTGCAGCTCCCTGCGCAATGCACGGAGCTTTAAAAGTGATATTTGTTTTTTTACTTCTTCGTGTTCCGCCTGCACTTCCTCTTTTGTTATAGATGTCCTCCTCCCCATTTCCGCATTTATTTTATAATTTATATACGACTTAATACACTCTTCAAGGTTATATCCTCTTCCATTTTTTAGCGTCCGGAACAATCCTTCTTTTTTCAAATTTCTTACCTGACGATCCGATAAATCAAGGCATTGTGCTAATTCCTTTTGGTTGACTTCCATCAGTTTCCCCCTCCTCTCTTCCCCATTATTTTTTTAAGGACCATCTACCCATGCCTCCACCACAAAAAGCGGAAGGAAATGACCTATTTTTTTTGCTTATACAGCCAAAAATACTGCGCCTTCCTCGCCCCGCAAGGGGGCCACCCCCCTGGGAAGTACCTTTTAAATTATCTGACAATTTATTATTTTATCTATCAATTGTACATAGGCAATATAAAAGCACCGGAATCATACCGATGCTTAGAGGAAAGGCGCTCAATTACTGAGCGCCTTTAAACGAGGTCTATTTATTACTGTATTGAAGACTGTACCATTTTGTTTAGAGCGTCTTGCAGAACAGCTGAGCAACTAATATTATTTTCTTCAGCAAAAGTATTAAGATAAGCCGGAATAGTAAGAGTTTTCTTAACTGCCTTGTTTCCATACTTTGCCGCATAAGAGTCCATATCTAATGCAATCATATTGACGAACTGATTACCCTCTGCCTTTAATCCCTTAAAGCTCGATGCTTCTGGCAGCTTATGACCGTCTTCCAGTTCCGTCAACAGCCAGCCACTTGCAGCATCTTCCGCCATGAAGAGAGCCTCTGCCATATCGTCACCACCGGTAACGCAACCTGGTAGATCAGGAAACTCAACAACGTATCCACCGCTATTATCTTCATATGGTGTAAAAACTGCCGGATATACTAATTTCATTAATCTTCCTCCTTTCAATCCGTTTTAACATGCAGGAATCAGGGCTTTACAGCCCCGCCTGCTTTAGTATTGACTTTGCAACTGTAGGATTTATGTCCTTTCCCTTATGTTCCGGTATCGTTACCTTACCCGTCTTCGTAGGGTGTTTATACTGGTGGTGTGAACCTACTTGATTCACTTGATACCAACCGTCTTGCAAAATCATTTTTTCAACTTCTCTGAACCTCATTTCCTTCCTCCTTATGTAATAATTATAGCACGTATTGCACGTATTGTCAACCTTTTATTACGTGTTATACGTGCTATTTTATAGAAACGAAGCTACAAATTTATGGTAGAAAATTAAAAATTTTTAATAATAAGCTCTTTATATCTCTGGCTCCTATCTTTATTCACCAGATTATCCATTCTATCGACTTCTATTATGGTATAACCTTTATACAAATTTCTAATCTGCTGGCAGTCATTATAGGATAATACAAATTTACCCTTAATTTTACCCAGGCACTCACACAGTCGTTTATGGTCTTCAGGATTAAACCGATCCGGATAATACTTCTCCGCTTCGTAGTAAGGAGGATCCAAATAGAATAACGCATCTGGCCTGTCATATGTTTTTATCAGTCGCTCAAAGTCCTGATTCTCTATTACCACCCGATTTAATCGTCCTGATACCACTTTTAGATAATCAACGGCTTTTTGCATATCTCTTGGACTTACTCTAAAAGATTTACAATCTGTACCAAAACTCTCCCTGATCAGGCAAAAGAACCGGGCGGCCCGTTGTATGTCCGTCATTCCTCTGGTATTCCTGTTTAATTCATCAAAAAACTGTTCCCTAGACATTAGCAGCCATTCCAGTTCCCGCTGTAATGGTTCCGGGTGATATTTTACCACACGATATAAATTAATCAACTCCCCGTTCACATCGTTAAAAACTTCCAACGAAGCATGTTTCTCTTTTGAAAACAATAA
This sequence comes from Lacrimispora struthionigena, assembly GCF_048627165.1. Taxonomy (NCBI): domain Bacteria; kingdom Bacillati; phylum Bacillota; class Clostridia; order Lachnospirales; family Lachnospiraceae; genus Lacrimispora; species Lacrimispora struthionigena. Next base: position 3,152,225 of record NZ_JBMBWP010000002.1, on the reverse strand, counting down.
CCACCCTGCTCCACCAAATACTTCAATATAACGATTGTATGATTCTGGTTCAGGAAACTGATCTAATATTTTCTTGCGTAAGAGTTTTTTACCACCTATCCAACTTATAAAGCTATTCATGCTACCATCTCCTTTTTTTATAAATACGGTAGCAAAATTCTTGTCGGGTTAAAAAAAGGGCCTCTTTTTGGAAGCCCAGTATCACATTAATATTATATCATGTGTTTTTCAAAACTTTTCCATTTGTCATCCACTTTTTTCCACATGTTTTACGCACTGAATAAAAAAGGATGTACTTTTTCAAATTGAAGCAATGCTTCTCCATGTTTATTTACTATATATTTGTATGCATATCCCATCTCGTAGGCAATTTTTGTAAAGTTTTTTTCACCTCTTACATATCTTCTGTACAATATATCAATGTACAAATCGCTGTTCAGGTCATGTATTTCATCTATTATTTTGTTTTTTGTTTCGATATATTCAATTATCTTTTCTCTTATATCATTTTCAACTGAAGCTATTCTTATTGCTTGCTGCTCTGTTCTTTTTCCGGTAGCACAACCAAAGGAAGTCTGTACTCTAACAGAATCTCCACCATTTCCATTTGTTACTATACCCAAATTGTTTTGAATATCCTCAAGTTCTTGCTTTTTCTGTTTTACTTTTGTCTGCAACTCTTCCAGCTTATTTAGATATTCTTTGGCTGTCATTTCATTCATCAACTCCTTATCTGTCCTGCTGCCGAGACTGCCTTTCGGCAGTCTCATTTATAATTGATTTTATGTATTAATGCATTTTTCGCTTTCTGATCTCTGCATGAGCTTATATTGATATACGCTGGTTCTTGCTTTCGCACACGCCGGACCCGTTCGAAGAGAAGGAACCAGACACAGGCTTGTATTAGAGAATGCCGGCATCTGTGCACTGAACGTTCCAGCTTTAGGACCTTTTAAAATATAATCTTGCTTTGCAGCCCTGGACCGTTCTGCATAAAACGCAACTGCATGTTCTTCCTTACTACTCAAATCAATTCCTCCTTTCTACCTGATACCGTACTTATGCTTATAGGTGCTTGCCTTTTCACTGTATTTCTGAAATAGTCTTTTTTCCTGTGCTCTCTCTTTTCCTGAAGCTCCCGGTCTATTGCTGTAATATTCCAAGGCATGTTTTATTATCTGTGTTTCTCGATATTCATTCAATAATATTCCCCCTGTCCTGCTGCCACCGGCAACTCATTTACTTTAATCTCAGTTTTCCTGACTAATCTTAATCCCTCTACGCTCACATATCTTATACCAATATCTGTAAGGAAACGTATAATTGCTTCTGTCCTTACATGTTAAGCAACGTTTTCCACCTTTTCCATCGTGCCAACATGTGGAACAATCAGAAACATGGGTCCCACAACGATCTTTCATAACCATTTTTTCTAATTCATCAAGATCATTCATTTGGGACGCTATTGTCTGTGTATCACTTTGCTCACACCACTCTCGAATATACCATTTTATGATTATGACTTTTTCCGTTTTTTTTCATCCCGCTCCCTCTCCCGGCACTTAGGAGAATCCTAATCTTCTGGGTAGACCGGGAATGTTTCACAGCTTAATGCTTTTACAATCTCACTCTTAGGCATATTTTGTATATAATCAGCGACTATATCTTTTGCCTGATCTATCCCTGTGACAGTATCCAAATTTATTTTTATACGCATTTCAAACTTTTTTGCCGCATCCACATACGGAATCGGATTTATATAACTTGCATTTCTATCTACTTTTGAATTGGTTTTTATTGATTCTGTTACAATTAAAAGAACAATTCTCTTTGCATCTTCGGCATTCATTTTCGTATACCGCCTGTCTTCCAATACTGCCAGGGCTTCCGTCCAATCCAGACCGCCGCGCTCCGCAAGTCTTTTAATCGTCTGACCATGGTTTTCCATTGCCTGTTTTTCATGAGGAGCTATGACCTCCCACGGTATACTTTCCTTACTTGCTAAAATCGGAAAATTCATCTTTATACCTCCCATTTTTATTTCACTTCCTTTGCATCGTTCCAAATCATATAACCTGTGGTTTCAAAACAGTCACGCTCTATGTCTTCATCTTCCATTACTGCTGCCTTGTCATTCGCTTCTCGCCATGTTTCAGCTTCAACAATAACCTTATGGAAGGAAGCAAACTCAATTTCATATTTTGACATATATTCCTCCTGCTACCATCGGCATCTTATTTCTTTAATTCGGGTTTCTATTAGCTTTCTCATATCCCGGGTAAGCTCTGTTTCATGTCCATATAGATTTTTTATTTCTTCCGCTGCTTTTTCCAAAAGTTCTTCTGCTTTTTCTAACTCAACCATTAATTCTACTAAGCTAACAGGAGTCCCAAGTGATTTGTATGCTCTGTATTCAATTAACCATGATTTCAATAACTTCCACTCTGTCTCATGTGAACCCTCCCAGATCTTATCTCCGCAATGAGCTATTACAAGATCTAACGCTTTATCTATGGCAGAATCATTTTCACAACAACCATTATTCTCCATTAGTTCTCCTCCATCAAATTCGGGTCTAATTAACTACTATACAATTTAATACTTTCCAGTGTTCTTTTTATTTTTACCCCTCTATCCCGTTGACTTTCTGTCCAGTAACCATTATTTTTTATACAATCCCAACTTTGCAACATTCTTAATCTTTTAAGTCTTGTTTTAAGAAAAAGTAAGATTATTTTATTCATATATTGCACCGCCTTTTCGGGTTCATACTTCTATAACCCATACCGGGAAGGCTCCACGTTCTTCTTTTCCACAGTAAGTATAACAGCCTCTATGACTATCCCCATCATACCCGCACCATTCAGGCACTCTTACATAATATCTGCACCACCGTTCATATACTTCATCTGGTGCTGGAATCTCTTCCAGAGCCATTTCTTCGGCTGCCAATTCAATGGCCTGCTCCTTGGAGTATTTCTTTGCATGAACCACGAATTCATCAGATAAGCCGCCTGTGAACCGCATGTAATCAAACTTTCCCATTATTCTCCTTCCTTATGCCATGGCAACTAACAATCAACTCCCTGCAATTTTCTTAATTCTTCCATACCGTACTTATGTAAAACTGCACAGTAAAGTTTATTAAATTCTCTCTGTGATTCACGCTGATCGCTTTTAAGATGCCTTATTTCCGTATTCAGCCGATTTAATATGTCTTCGCTTTCCGTCCTGTACAGTTTGTCACTGTCTCTATGAAGAGATCGAATCATGCTGTCTTTCAGTACTGTTTCCGGTACACTTAATTGCTGTTTCTTGGCTCTTTTCACGCAACACCCACCAGTATAAACGCCGATATGAGGAGGAATTTCATCTTTTACTGCATCATACAGGCTTTGAGGCATAACATAAAAGTTGTAATGTCCTACGAAGCTTTTAGCCGCCTTGCTGTGGAAATCGGATTTTGAAACCTTAATTTCATAACATCGGAAAATGCCTTTCGTATCATAGGTCATATAGTCAACACGCTCCGTACCGCCGAACCCTATTGTTACCTCAAAACAACCAAATGTACCCATTTTATAAGTTGCAAGCCTTATTGATCGCTCTAATGCTGCCGTTTCCTCAGTTTTTATTTTACTCACTCCCTCCTGCTACCCTACCAGCCAAATATACAATAACCGTCTTCTAGCCCATACTCCTTGCAATCTTTGAGTACATAAGATATCCGGCCTACATACCATCTGCCCGTGTATGCTCCGTTTTCATGTTCTCTTAGCAAAAATATATCTCCGGCTTGGTAATTTCTGTCATTTAGCCTTAACTCAAAGCATTTCTTTTCCGCTTTGACATCTTCAAAATAAAGAGGAAGTATTTTTAAATCATGCTTTGCTTCTCTTGATAGTTGGATTCGCATTACCAGACCTATTTGTGAATTTCTCATGTTTCCCCTTCCTGCTGCCCTGGCAGCTTATAACGGGTTTTCATAAATATTCCCGATAACCTCTATTTCTGTTAATGGAAGTTTGTTTATGCCGTCACCATACATATACAATTCTACATCGCAAGTTTTACTCTCGTGTACAAACCAGCAACCGTCTTCCCAAAACACCTCTGATGTATATTCCATTATGCTAAGGTTTGATTTTAGTTCTTGGCACTTTACAATATCACCCTCATATATTTCCTTGCCGTTTTTATCCTTTAATCCGGTGTATTCACCTACCGTATCACAGTCAATCAGCTTTTCGATGCCATCTTCTGGCTCTATGTAGCAGCCGTTACCACATAAATAACCATATACCCACACACCATTCAGATGATCATTGTCAGAAATTACGTGTGTATGTTTTGCCCGAAACTTAATTTCTCTGTTCATATCTTCCCTTCCTGCTGCCCTGGCAGCCTATATTCGGGTTTTACATTCCACTAACTCCCCATACTGGTTCCTGAATCACTTCCATTTTCGATACATCTGATACGCCGTTCTCATCAATGCAAGGGAAAAGATCATATCCGTTCCAGCAGAATACTATTCCCGTTATGGCTACCTTTGAATATTCATCATCGAAATCTGGGTGGCATTTCACAGTTCTCTCCACCGTTTTTAAGCAAACATCAAACTCCCTTACTTCTCCGTCTTCTAAAACAAGCCGCGTTTTGTCCCCTGTATGTATTGATTTGCCATTCTTATCAAATAAGCCCGTTATCATGCTTAACCCCTTTCCTGCTGCCCTGACAGCTTACTTCATACGTCTTTTCTTGTAACCGCATTCCCGTAGCATTGATAGTTTTCTCCGCTTCCTCCAGTTATTGCAGCCGTATGTACAATACCAGTCTACGATATGGCAGAACGGTACTTCTATGCTTTTCTTAATCAGTTTTCTTGGGTCATGCCATGGAAGGATTAAATTCTCTTCCTTCAAAATAAACAATCCATCTGATTCATATTCTTCGTTATCCCAATCCTCATTGAACCTGTCACGATCATTAATATAAACCCCGGTCATGCTGTCCTGCTCCATCATATAAGCAAGTTCCTTATTCTTTTCTTCATTCCCTAAGAAAAGATATGTAAAAGTTCCGTCCTCCTTATAATGGTCAATAACGCATGCTTCCTCTCCGTTCATATACTCAGCTATTGATTTCCATAATTCATAATCCGTTTCATTTGGATCATGATTGTCAAACATTCCTGCTGTTTTGAGATATACTTTTATCAGCATTTTTTATTGCTCCTTTCTCCGGTAAACCTGCGTTTACTTCCTTTCAGTAATTCCCTTTACAATTTCCTTTACGGCTTCCTGAAGCTGCTCTTTTGACATTTTCGTGTATCCCTTTACCTTATTTCTCTTACAACATTTTTTAAGATCAGATAGACTCCATTCATCTATCCCTGGAATTCTTATAGAAACTTTATCACTACCCTTTATTTCATGAGTCTCAAACATTGTTAATCCTCCAAATATTTTTAATATCCGGTACTGGCTTCCAGCTTCGGCTTTCGCCCTAACAACGGCCCCGGCTTCCGTCCGCTTTTGGTAACGGCGCACCCGTTGACTTTCGGCTGTTATCTGCTCACCAATCTTTTTTATTGTCTATCAGGTTTTTGCTCCTGAGACTTTTTTACAAGGTTCCTTGTCAGCCTTGCCCCGTACTGCCGATAGGACAGCTATTTTTAATTAAATGGTAGCCCTTCATCTTCTACTCCAGCAGGAATATTCATAAATCCGTCCCCAATAATTGACGGCTCCTGCCTGTTGGTCTGCTGATATCCGTCCCCTTCCGCCGCTGCGCCTTTACTGTCTGCAAACTCTTGATCTTCAATCACAATATCTGTTGTATATACTTTTACTCCGTCCCGGTTTGTATAGCTTCCCGTCTGGATCTTTCCGGAAATCAGTACTCTCATACCCTGACGGAAATACTTCTCCGCAAACTCACCTGCTCTGTCAAATGCAACGCAGTTGATAAAATCAGCGGTCTGCTCATTGCCGTCCTGACTTCTGCGGCTTCTGCGATCAACAGCAAGGGTATACCTTGCAATGGCCATAGCTCGCTCGCCCTGGGAATATCTTACTTCTGGATCACGGGTCAATCTGCCCATAAGGATTACTCTGTTCATTCTGCCTTTCTCCCTCCTGCTGCTTTTTCCCTAATGCATTTATTGCCATTTCTAAGGCCATTTTTTCATTGAGTGCGCTTCCAGGTCTTGATAGGGATAGATCGAATCTCATTTTTGCAAGCGTCTGCTGTGCTAACCACTCTGTCATGCTTAATCTCCTTCCTGCTGCCGTCCGGCTGCTCCATTAATCTACTGCTTAAATAACTTTTGAAAATCTGTCTAATATATGATTTTTCCAGTTTATATCCTGATCCTGCAGCTGAGTAACTGTCTGCCCATTATATGTATTCAAAATATTATAGACATGCCTTCCCATCTGGCAATTCCTGCATATCTCCGATAGTTCTTCTTCATTTGAAGCTTTTGCAGGATATTGACAAATGCAATCACATACATAGCCCATCATATTTTCTATGACTATATCCATTTCATTTTGATCTGCCATCATTCCTCCGCTACCGCTTCAATCGGTTTTACTTCAATTCCGTTTACCTCGACATGGCCATCGGTCCCGATCACAATACAGGGGCGACCATCAATCATACGGGATTCCACCAGATAGGTCTTGTCTGCCTTTACTTTTATACTTACATCTGGAGTTTTGACTTCAAAATTCTTCTGATTGGTAATGTTTGAAAGAATAAACTCCTGCTGCTGTGCTTCAAATCCTTCATATCGCTTTTCAAATTCTTTGAGTTTTTCTTCCTCAGCTCCGTTATTCTCCAGGATCTTCTTAATCTGTTCAGGATTAATAGTAATCTGCTGTGTTTCATCTTTGGATTCTTCCAGCAATTCATGCAGATTCTCATGTATACTTTTCACAGCACCGAAGCTGCAGCTGTCCCCCATGAATTCCTCCACAATTCCCTGAAAAGTCTGAGCCTGATCCTGCGCCGACATTGGTACGGCACAGCCAAGTGTTTCATTGACAAACCGTTCCGGCATCTGATCCGGATTTTTGATGCAGAATAGCAAACTGTGAATATCTGTATTCCTGTCATTAAATGCCGGAAACAAGAAACCTGCCGCCGGCGCTTCAACCAACCAATCACGATTTCTGTTTTCTATGGCGTTTGCTTCTGTGTTGTAATATAACCCGGCCTTTGACAGCTTTACAGGGCATATTACGCACTGAATGAAGTCATAGACATAATCTGAGGCATCTTCCATCACGGTCCCGTCCTGTGCCTTTCCTGGAATGTCATAAATGCAGTGAATCAAGATTATGTAATAATTCTCCCCGTAGTCATAGCTTTCAATTACCTTATCATAGAATTGCTCCACCACGACCTCATTCTTTAATCCGCTGTCCCGCAGGTTAAGGAGGAATTCCTGCGCGCCTCCTCTTTCTTCCGCTGCCATGGGAAACTCCATATTAATCATGTTCTTTCCTACGGTCCCGGACAGGGTATCTTTAAAAATTGTAAAATATTTAAAGGTCTCTAATTCCGGCAGAGATAAAAACGCCTCTTTTATCTCTGTTCTTCGCTGCTTCTCCGCATCTACATAACAACCGCAAATACGTCTGATAGAACAATTTTCAGGTGTAAACAGCTTTCTTATCTCATTGATCTCCTTTTTATTCATCTTCCTGCTCCTCCTTCATGCTTATTAAATCTTCCATAATCGTTTTTAAATAGCTGACTCCTGAGTTTATTTTTCGGCATGTCTCCAGATCTGGCTCTTCCCGGCTCGTTATCTGCATATGCAGGTCTTTAATAAATGTCTGGATATCTTTCCACTTTTTATAGGTTTCTGTCTCCTGAACCTCGCTCCCATCGTGGCACTTTATATAACCTTCAGGAAGATACTCAGGATAATTTTCAATATCCATCTGTTTTACTTCCTCAGATCCAGTGTCTTCTTGATCTTCCTGCTGATTTTTCTCCGGCTCCTGCTGCTCCTGCTGCCATTGTCCACCTTCCTGATCCTCCGTGGTTTCATCTTCTGTATCCGGATCCGGAGGATTCACCGTCTCTTTGTTGTCCTGAATTTCTCCGGATTCCGGATCTAACTCTGGATCAATTTCATTCTCCAGTTGCGCCGGCGCTTTTTCGCTGATTTCCGTGTTTTTTTGTGGAAAACTCTCTGGTTTTTCCTCTTCTTTTATCACAGTCTCCTCTTTATCCACATTGGTTTCCACCTCTGGGTGTGACTGCTTCACTTCATGCCTGGGTTCCGGTGATCTTGTTTTTTCAGGCTCCGGATCAGGTACTTTTCCATATATATTTTCCCACGGATCCATACCTTCTTTCTGAATTTTACTGTTAAAAATCAGGTGTACAGTTTTTGCAAATGATAAATAGCTGACTTGCTGATTCTCACTTTGTCCAAACGTCTTGTATTTCATGCCATGGGCGGCATCATAAAGAAAGAGCATGTACCTGCCAGCGCGGAATGTTCCGTTTCCCTTTGGGTTCAATTTCTCCTGGACAAGTTCTTCCTGTGTCAAGATCGGATCCTGAAGCTTTCCTTCCACGATCTCCATTAATTCCAGTAACAGCTCATGTAATGGCTCCGCAGGTCGTCCTGCTGCCGGCCGGAAAAATTCCATGATAATATTCTGCAGATCGCTTCCTTCTGTTTCCGGAACAGTCTCCGGAGGCTGATTATTAAAGCGTTTCAGTTCTCTTATATCTTCCCTGGTAGTTTCCGTGGTAATCAGGCTCATATCTTCATCTGGCAAGTTAAGCATTTCAGAAAGCTTGGTTTGTGCCATACCTTTGAATGATTCCGCCAGCTCCGTGGAGTTTCCCCCAATGGAATACTTGTCATTTATCCGAATAAACCGGTATGTATCATCTTTTTGCAAACCATATTCTTTCTGTGCAAACTCCAGAATATCCGAATACCCGTCCTGCTCATATTCCCGGCTTTCCCTTACCTGTTTTAATTGGTATCCGATATAAACAAAGTTTTCCGCTGTTTCACGGAGTTTTTTCCGGATTTCTTCTTTCCTGTTCTGATAACTCATTACTTCGTTCATTACATGCCTCCCTTATGCCGGTATTCTTATGGCTACTTCCTTGCGCTTCTCTATCTCTTTCCTGAATTTTTCAAGGAATTTCTTTACTTCCGGAGTCTGACTCTCGTTGTATTTTCCCCTACACTGTACGATCGTTACATCTTTGATTTCCATGGTATAAAATGGCTGATCAGGCGTTTCCTCCTGCCTTACAAAAAGTATACAGGTACTTCCTGCTGCCACACGATCTACATAGGAGGCTACACAATGGTGCTGTTCATTGCCTTCCCTTACGATATCTTCCAGTGATTCCGGTACTGCAATGAATAACCCCTTGTAGGAGAAAGAATATTGTTCCTTATACTGAGGAACTATTTCTCGATATTTCTCATTCTTTTCTACATTCTTCATGGTTTCAATAGCTTTCAGCATTTTGTCATGTTCATCCTTTAGGCATCTTGGGAACATATTTGCGGTAGTAAGTTCCAACCCATCAGCCTGCAGCATACGGATATAGTCCTTCCAGTCATTGACAAAATACCCGCTCTCTTTTTTTCTTCCAATCTGATTTTTTAAATATCTGAGAAACTTTGTCATACCGGTATATTGTTCGATCTCAATAAGATTATTTATATTCACCTTGTACCGATCTATTATGGCCGCTTCCTCTGCAGTAAATGACCTTTTCATGGTACTTTCCACTCTCAACCGGTGCAGTGCTGATATGCCTCCATTAATACGAACCAATTCATTTATTTTATCCTTTGGCAGTTTAAGCAACTTATCCGGGCGCTTTTGCTCATAATCAAGATCAGTTTCATATGGCCGTTCCAGATATTCATTTGTCAGTCTATACAAGCGCATTTTAATCATGTATTCAATAAACGGATGGTATTCAAAACGTTCCAGCAGTTTGGTGTGATGAATTGGTCCATCTGTGTTCTCCTGAAGTTCCGCCATAGCGCAATACTTAAATGGTGTCCCGTCCAGTACTTCGTTAAGATTTTTAGTATATACGTACCCAGTACCTTTCACCGTCTGATAACTATTTGCATCTGTCCAACGCTGCCCCGAACCATATGAATATGAAAAATAATCTTTCTTACTTTTTCCGTTATACATAGTCCTCGCCTCTTCACACATTTTTATTGATTCTCCTGTCGGATTTGCTGTATAATCAAGTTCAAAATACCGGCTTACAAATCCCTCTTCCGTTTTTTGCATTACTATGGCTTTTTTCTTCATCTGTACATGATTCTGTTTTCCTTTTGCCTTATAAATTGCCGGCTTATTGCAGATCGGACACCGGCACGGTTCGTTATGCCTAGGCTTCTCCTGATCTCTGTTATAATCAATTTCTGCAGAACAAGAAGAGCATACTCCTGCTGCCTTCTTTTCAGTCAGAGTCTCATAAAAAATAAAGTGGTCTTTTCTGAAAAGGTTTGTCATCCACCTTCTAGTCCCTTTTGGAAGTTCTTTAACGAGCTGCATCTGTCTGTCTATACTATTTTGATGATATTGCCTTTTCTTTGCTGAAATTTTATTTTTTATATTCTGTTCATTCTCATACAAACGCTCTTTTATACTATCGCTCCACCTGGGCTTAGGTAAAACCTCATATATTTCAGCTTCCTCTCCTTTTGGAAAGTGCATAGACGGTACATGGTACCAGTCAGTTTCAAGCCCTGATTTACCCCATGGATTTAGATTATTTGGGGTATATGTCTCGAATTCCTTAGTATTAGTTACATAGCGCTTTTTGGGCATTATTTTCTGGATCTTGGTAATATGTGAAGTGTCATACAAATCAAGAATCAGGATCTTCTCCCCTTTAACTTCAAGAACCTGTGAAAATGCCGTGTACTCCTCTTTCGTTGGTTTAAGCTTCCGTTCTAAGATCGGGACCGCTTCAATGGCTTTCCGTTTCATTTCCCCTTGCCTCCTTCGTAATATTCCCGTATCATCTTAAATCCCTCTGATGGAGGAATACAGGCACACTGACAGCCGCTTTGTGTCTTTACCTGCTTCCTTGCTTTATCTTCCATATTTTTTATACAGGCAATAAGTGATCTTCCTTTTTTACGGACCATGGAAGCAAACGTATCACGATCACAGAGGCTTTTCACATATTCGCCCACGCACTCCGCTGTGCCTCCATAAGCTTTTACTGCTTCCGTAAGTTCCATATCAATCTTTCCCATGGCTGCCATGGATACATCGGCCAGTTCCGGAATATCTCCCGCTATGTACATACTGGCAAAATCCTCCGGTATTCCGTTCTCCTTTGCCAATACGATGATATTATCCATATCGTTTTCATTAAACAGTCCTTCAGCAGCCCTGTTCAGTTCTTCTACAGAGTCAAATTCTCCAAATACATCAAACATATTTACCTTCCTTTTCCTTTGGCTGCATTTCAATCCGCAGCTTATATTTTATAGAATCGTACTGAATGTCTGGCCAGAAGAGCATAAAGAGTTTTCCACTGGTCCACATTCCTGACACTTTTACCCTTCGCTGTTTTCCAGTCATTCTTCTGCCAGGATGCAAGCCAGCCATTCCTGACAGATCCAATCAGGTAATCATTATCTGTATGGATATCCAGAAGGCAGATGCCGTTTATAACCCCTAAAGCATCAATAGCAGCCTGCAGAGCATTACTGTTTACTGTAGCCTTCTGTCCTCCCTGTATGTTCCTTTCGTGAAGATTGCCTGACTTGTCTATAAATTCCATTTTCCCCCAGTAATTACTGGACGTTGCATGGATTTCAATAGTGACTGTATACATTATTTTAGGATCACTCCATTCTCAAATTTCATTTCTTGACCGGGAAGAAGTTGCATATACATTTCAATGACCTTTACAGCGGGATCATACCCATAGCAAACACATGCGTAATGCCCTGCTGCCACCATTCCTGCAATCCACTCCTCCTGTGTCTTCTGGATCCTGCCTTTATCGTATTTCATTTCTATGTAAAGACCTATGTACTTCCCTTTTGCAATTGGTAAATGCAGGTCCGGTACTACGATAAAAACACCAGGAAATCACATCCTCTTGTTCCGTTGCCTCGCTTCTTAACCGATTACTCATAACTACTCCTTCCCATCTGTGCCGCTATCCCACTTCATTCCATGTTTCTGAAATAAGATCTGCGTATATGTCATAGTCTCCAAAGGCATTCTAGTTACACGAGAATGCCTAACAGTTACTAAATAAGGATATTTTTTAACAACAATTACTTCCCCATAATTTGGCATTACAATTTTTTTACCAACTTTCAGAGTACGCCTTAATTCAACCAAATCTTTTATAGTTATTCTTGGTTTATATGTTAATTTCTGTCTTTCCACCTCTTGTCATCCCTCCTCTTTTTAAGCAACAGTTCCATTTCACGGTCATAATCTGTTTGATACAAGTAGTCAGGACCTTTCTTGTAGAAATAATATGTCCTGCTGCCTGTGTCTACTGATCCTAAGTACTCCCCGGCCGGCAGATCACAGGAGGAGTAAGCTTGTTCCCAGGCGATCTGCAGCTCTGGTGCAATTCCATCTGGTACCGACATATAACACCCCCTTTAATCTCCTGTATCCGGAAATCCTGCGCAGGGTTCCCAGTCTGCTTCCGTTGGGTTCAGTTTGATCATTACATAACGCTGATACGGACGGCCCAGCCGATCAGTCCCGTTATACAAACTTTCAGGATCTATGTAATATCCGGGCCGCGGTTTTGGTTCCAGCTTCCACCCTGATTTTGTTTCTCTGGTCCTGCATTGAGGTTTAGGATTTATCAGGTTACGGGAGCATGAGTATCTTTGTTTGAATGGGCTGTTTGAGTCTCGGAAGGTCTTTTCTGTTTCCTTGATGAAATAATCTGCTAATTTCCTGTATTCGCCATCCTCATAGAGTGAGGTGAAATGTTTGCTTCCCTTTCCGTCACCCTTCCACAATTCCCTGATGTATTCTGTTGTTGTCTTTTTTCCATCGTTTACATTATTGATAATCAAGTGATGATGGATAGCTTTTTTGTAATATTCTGTGACATGAATATATTTCAGGACAAATCCATTCTTTTTATACCGATCCCTCAGCCCGTCCAATAATTTCTTAATATTTTTCTGAGCCTGCTCCGGATCCGGTCTGCTGTCAGACTTATACATCAATACCACATGCCAGTCACCGGGTTTAAAGTTGGCATTTATCTTTCTGGCCAGTTTCCTGGCAGCTTGTCTCATATTGGCCTCTGCTATTTCCTCCGGTGTGGTTTTTCTATCTCCTCTCCCCTTTTTCCCTGGCATACACTTTATTACCTCAACAGTAATACCTGCTTTATACTCAATCTGTTTAAACTTAATTCTGTGCATATACCTCTCCTGGTTTTTACATGGTAAAATCTTCTAAGTTTAATCCTTTTATCTTTTTAGAAAAACGGGTCCAAACCCTTGATTTTATTGACTTTATGGCATGCACAGTTTATAATAAAAATGTGAGTTTTTTTATAACTGTACTTAAAGTTTTGCACCTGTCATTACTGGAATAATGGCAGGTGCTTTTCTTTGTCATAAAATTCATTTTTTATTTACCTCGGTTTACATAATAGTGCTTGTCCATCTTATCCGGCTACAAGTTTACAATGTTCCACCGCATATAAAACTGCATCATTAATAAAACTATGTAGGCAAGTATCGCAGATCCAGCTGTTGCAAATATTCCATTAAGCAACCGCTCTATCCAATCGACCTCTGGCATATTATCACCTGCTTTAAAACCAATCAAATTTTCAAAGTGCTTCTGCATTGTATCCCCCTTTTTTACCCCTTATCTGAATCTGCGAGCTTCATCAGGTACTGCTCCCATCTTTCAGCATCCACTTGCCACTCCCGGCCTACTCTAAAAGCCGGGGACCCTTTCCTTTTGAAAAGGGCCGCTATCACGTCATAACTCTTTCCGTGCCTAGACATACAATCTTTAATAGTTAAAATCTGTTTTTTCTCCACAATTGCACCTCTTTATTTAAAGTAACTCGGCCACATTATGCCAGTCTCCGCTCTTTTGTATCCTGCTGCCGTTCAAGCTCCATCTTAAGAGCTAACAACGTACTGGCATTCATTGATAATATCTGAATACCAGTAAGATCAAGTTGTTTCAGTACAGATACCATGGTATTAATTTCCTGTACTTTTTTCTCTTCCAGATCTATCATTGTACCAATCTCCTGCTTTATCTCTGCGTTTGATCCCCTCATGATTTGCACCTCCTTTTTTATTTGTTATGTGATAAAATATTTATAGACCGCATGATATCCCTATTCTTCCCCTATAGAGAGGGGGTGATTGTCTTCTTCTTCTTTTTCTTTTACTTCTTCCCGTCTTTTTCCATACGTTTAGAGGACGCAATGAAAAAGCGCAACATGGGAACTTATGATTTAGCAAAACTTACGAATGTCTCACACATAACTGTAAAGCGCTGGCTCAACGGCACTTTCGAACCGAGACATAGAAACTTGATAATTCTTTCTGATACACTTAATGTTTCTGCTGACTTCCTCTGTGGCAAAGATGTTACTGTGTAAATAGCGTAGGACTGAATACGGATATCATGCGGTTCTACTGCCACCGTTTTTATTCTCACCTCTCTTTGCGTGTTAATTGCATTTTAGCAGTATTTATTGCGCTTGTCAAGCATGTAATATATTTTTATGCGCTTGACACGCATTTTTTTAAATGCTATACTTATTCACGAATATCACAAAAAAAGGGGTGAAAATTTGGAAGTATATGAACGCATAAAGATTCTTAGAAAAGAAGTTTTACATATGAGGCAAGAAGAATTTGCTGCAAAGTTAAAAATCAGTAGGGGAAATATAAGTAATATTGAAATTGACCGTGTAAAAGTTACTGATAGAGTTATTTCAGACATCTGCTCAGAATTTAATGTAAATAGAAATTGGCTTCTGTATGGTGAAGGTGAAATATTCGAAGAATTGACAGAACAACAAAAAATTATGAAATATACCGCTATGCTCCTCAAAGATACGGATTCCGTTATCGCAGAAGCCATAAAAAATTTCATTGTTACTTACGAACAGTTAGATGATTCTAGCAAAAAGGTGCTTGAAAGTGTGGCACAAAAATATTTAGATAATATAAATAAAAGTCAATCAAATAAACCTAACTAAAATATAAAATAAAAGGGGTTAACTATGAAAAAGAACAGCTTAGCATTAGTACTGGCAATGACCACCGTGCTTCTAACTGCTTGTCAGTCCAGTGTATCTAAAGAAGCATATGAAAGTCTTGAAGCAAGAGCAAACCAAGCAGAGAGCGAAGTGAATAATTTGAAAGAATCATTCGAAAATTTAAACGCTTCTCTGGAGGAATCCAAGGCAAACGCAGAACAGAAAACAAAATATGCCGATTTTAGCAAGCACGAAACAGTAAGCACAAGTGAGTTACCTGAATTTCTTCAAAATGATCAAGAAGCTCTTAAGAAAATGCTTTCAGCTGCAGGTGTAGCTTTTATAGATGCAGGTATCGGCACCAAAGACTTAGATTTTTTAGGGTTTGAAAATTACGAAAAAACTGAAGGTGATAAAGGGAAAGAAAATTCCGGCTTTCGTATTGATTTAATATTTAAAACCAGTTTACGAAAAGTCTCATGCAGCCTCTATTACTTTAACAATACCGGGGAGTGGACGTTCGTTGGAATCAAAGATTACGATAATCTACACTGGTATTATTTAAATAGTGGTATGAATATAGATGTTCCATTATATGATTATGAAACAGATACACTAAAAGAATAGTAATAGGCCAGTGTGAACTGGCCTACCAATTAAGTAAGGTAACTTATTATAAATGCTTCCAGGTTTTCTAACTGGTTTAGGGTGGCAGACTGCAACAATTTTAATATTTTTGCAATGTGCTGCTCCTTTTTTTCGACTACGCTTATTTTTTTGTATTCCTTACTATTTTGCATATGTATCCCCCTTGCAAGTCCATTTTTCTGTTAATTCTTGTTTTTTTTAATTATAGTAAGATTATAGTAAAATATGGAAATTTTTACCATGGATATATCTTCCATTTTATTTTTAATCAAGCTATAAATGTACTGTTTTTGTTTATTATATCAGTGTCTATTTACGTTCGCTGAAACATTTAATACGTTCGCTGAACCTTTGATCTAAAATTTCAGCATTTTGACAAAAGGTTAAAGGGAAAGTGAAATTACGCTTTTGCCTGCCACTTTATTATAATACTACTTTTATGAAATCGCAACCAAAATACAAACATATGTTCTTTTTAAGGAGGAAATTGCTATGCCCAAGAAAAGAAAAGACGGGAGATATTCGAAGCAAGTAACAATAGGCATAAAAGATGGAAAACCCGTCAAAAAAACACTATATGGCAAAACAATAAAGGAACTGGATAAGAATTACAGAGAATTTATGAGTCTTAAGGATAAGGGGATTATCCTGCAAGAGGAAAATATGACGTTTAAAGAGTTGAGTGATTTATGGATTGTCAATGAAAAAACCGGCAGTGTCAAGGATCAGACGATAACAAATCTAAAATGCCAGCTGAAAAATATCAACTCATACATTGGCCATATTAAAGTGAAAGATTTGAAGCAGAGCCACATTGAAGAGATAAGGAAAGCTCAGATAGAGTCGGGGAAAATTGATCAATATAACAAAGGGCTTACAACTATCAGATCGATTGTAAAATATGCAGTTCATAAAAATATTATAGCGAATGATATCACAGATGGAATGCCTCGGATCAAATACAGCGGATTAAAAGAAAAGAGATCTCTCACTCCTGAGGAGCGTCAATCAATTGCAAAAGCGGACTTAAATGAATTTGAATATTGTTTTATTAATTTGCTCTTGTACACAGGGCTACGAAAAAGTGAAGCTCTTGCTCTAAATGTATCTGATATAGATATCGATAAAAAAAATATTAATGTTTGTAAAACTCTTGTTTCCAGTAAAGGTGTTGATGATTGTCTCCAGAATTATCCGAAAACAAAAGCTGGTATGCGTAAAATACCAATACTTGCCCCACTCTTTCCAATTCTTAAAAATTATGTGAATGGAAAAAGCGGTATCTTATTTCCGTCTGAAAGCGGTGGCTACGTTGGATCAAGTGCTTTCTTTAAAAGATGGAAACAAATCATTAAAAAACTTCAGACCGTATACGATGGTGTTCTGCCCGATGATATCACTGCACACACTTTCAGACACACCTACGCGAGTGATCTATATAAGGCCGGTGTTGATATTAAGCAGGCACAATATCTTCTAGGACATGATGATATAAAAACAACCTTAGACACTTATACGCATTTTGGGTACGTGGATGTTAAAATTGACAAGCTTGAATCATATTATGAGACAGTCAACAAACAGTCAGGCAAAAAAATAATCCCTTTGAAACACGCATAAATGCGTTGTTTCAAAGGGATATGGCTCTCTTTAATTACTTTAAAGTAACTTTTGCGCCTTCTGCTTCTAAAGCAGCTTTGATCTGATCTGCTTCTTCTTTGGAAGCGCCAGCCTTTAATACCTTAGGAGCTCCGTCAACTACGTCTTTAGCTTCTTTTAAGCCTAAGCCAGTAGCTTCACGAACAACTTTGATAACTTTAACCTTGTTAGGACCAACTTCTGTTAATTCTACGTCGAATTCAGTCTTCTCTTCAGCTTCTGCTGCTGGGCCTGCTGCTGCAACTACTACGCCTGCTGCTGCAGATACACCAAATTCTTCCTCACATGCCTTTACTAATTCGTTTAATTCTAATACAGATAATTCTTTGATCGCTTCGATAAATTCAGCTGTTGTTAACTTTGCCATGATAATATACCTCCGTAATTAATATGTTTGATTTTTTTAATGGAAGTTCAGCTCGCCTTTGGCTCACTGAACAGCTAATTTTCTAAATTCAAGCTGCGTTTGGCTTGCTTTCATTAAGAAAATTATGCTTCTGCGCCCTGTCCGTCTGCAATCTGCTTGAGAACACGTGCAAAGTTTGTAATAGGAGACTGGATGCTTCCCAGTAACTTTCCAAGAAGAATTTCTCTGGAAGGAATATTGGAGATCTTCTCCATAGCTTTTGCATCATAGAATACGCCTTCTACAACGCCGCCCTTGATTTCAAGAGCTGGAGCTTTCTTTGCGAATTCAGCCAGAATTCTAGCTGGAGCTGTCGCATCTGTCTTGGATACAGCGATTGCTGTAGGTCCTTCCAGAACTGGACCCAGTGCTTCAAAATCTGTTCCCTTAGCAGCGAAACGGATCATGGTATTTTTATATACCTTGTAAGAAATTCCAGCCTCTCTTAATTTCTTACGAAGTTCTGTATCCTGAGCAACTGTGATACCACGGTAGTCTACAACTACTGCAGTCTCAGCGCCTTCCAGTAATTCCTTAATCTCGCTTACTACTGGCTGTTTTAATTCAACTTTTGCCATTATGGTTTACCTCCTGTTTAGTCTAAGCCTTGCAGCTGCCTGCAAAAGCCTGTTCGTATAAACTGCAAAGGAAGTCCGATTAGCCCAGAGGGCTAACTGAACGGTTATTTTTCCAAACCCAGTCAACGCTTGCGCATGACCTCACTTAGAAAAATATACCAAAGAAAAACCTCTCCGCCAAATGGACAGAGAGGTTTACAATTCATTTACAAAAAATGATTCTTGTACATTCCTCGGCAGGCGTTATCACCTTATGCCTTGCGGCACCTGCTGTCTTCGGCAGTTAATACTAAAATAGTATAACATTATATATAATACATGTCAACCACAAAGCAAAATTAGTTCATTAACTTTGCTACATTCAGCTTTACGCCAGGTCCCATTGTGGAAGCAAGGGTAACGCTCTTTAAATAAGCACCTTTAACTGTACTTGGTTTTGCTTTAACGATTGCATCAACAAGCGTCTGGAAGTTGTCCGCTAACTGCTCTTCTGTAAAAGAAGCTTTTCCAACTGGCACGTGGATAATATTTGTTTTATCAAGTCTGTACTCAACCTTACCAGCTTTGATATCATTGATTGCTTTTGTTACATCCATGGTAACTGTACCAGCTTTTGGGTTTGGCATTAAGCCCTTAGGTCCAAGGACACGTCCTAAACGACCAACTACACCCATCATGTCTGGAGTTGCAACAACTACATCAAAATCCAACCAGCCTTCGTTCTGGATCTTCGGAATTAATTCCTCTGCTCCAACGTAGTCTGCTCCTGCAGCCTGTGCTTCATCAGCCTTAGGACCCTTAGCGAAAACTAAGATGCGAACAGTCTTACCTGTACCGTGAGGAAGTACTACGGCACCACGGATCTGCTGGTCTGCGTGACGTCCGTCACAACCGGTTCTGATATGAGCTTCAATGGTTTCATCAAATTTAGCACTTGCATTCGTCTTAACTAAAGAGATTGCTACTGGTGCATCGTAGAGAACAGCACGATCTACTGTCTTAGCTGCCTCTGCGTATCTTTTTCCTCTTTTCATTCTAAATAACCTCCTAGTGGTATTGTCGGGGATTTTCCCTCCCACGTTACAAAACATCGCCATCCAAGATAAAGGAAGTCCGATTTGCTTCGCGGCTCACCGAACGGCATGAGTTACGAAACTCTGCCGGCGCTATACTTGGCTTTGATAAGAAGCTTAAGCCTCTACTGTGATACCCATACTTCTTGCGGTACCAGCGATCATGCTCATAGCTGCTTCAACAGATGCAGCATTTAAATCTGGCATCTTAAGTTCAGCAATCTTCTGTAACTCAGCCTTGGAAATGGTAGCTACTTTTGTCTTGTTTGGAACTGCAGATCCTGATTTAAGCTTGCAAGCTTTCTTCAGTAATACAGCAGCTGGCGGAGTTTTGGTAATGAAGCTGAAGCTTCTGTCCGCATAAACAGTAATAACAACCGGAATGATTAAATCTCCCTGGTCAGCTGTTCTTGCATTGAACTCTTTTGTAAACTGTACGATGTTTACACCATGCTGTCCAAGTGCCGGACCTACAGGAGGAGCTGGTGTAGCTTTTCCTGCTGGAATCTGCAATTTGATATATCCCGTTACTTTCTTTGCCATAATTAGGCACCTCCTAAATAAATGTGGTATTGTCGGGGATTTCCCTCCCACGAGCCTATACAACGGTATAAGCCGCTTTTACTTGTTACATCTTCTTTATCTCGCTGAAGTTCAGTTCCACCGGAGTCTCCCGGCCAAACATCTCAACGTTAATGGTGATGGTTTTCTTACTTTCGTTGATGGACTTGATAGCACCAACAGTATCCTTCCATGCACCGGAAGTTACCACAACGGTATCTCCCACTTCAAAGCCAACAATGACTTCTTCATTCTTGAATCCAAGCTTTTGCATCTCATCTTCTGTCAGAGGAACCGGTTTTGATCCAGGACCTACAAAGCCTGTCACACCACGGGTATTACGTACAACATACCATGTATCATCATTCATGAACATGTGTATCAGCACATAACCGGGGAACATCTTTTTATCGGCCTTTTTCTCCACGCCATTCTTCAGTTCGATGACGGATTCAAGAGGAACCGATACTTCCAGAATCTGATCCTGCAAGTTTCTGTTTTCGATTGTTTTTTCAATGTCAACTTTTACTTTGTTTTCATAACCTGAATAGGTATGGACTACATACCAATTTGCTTCTGACATAAACTCACCTTAACCCTTACGAATTATAAGATAAAACTGAGACCAAACTTGATGATCAGATCAAGAATCGCAATAATCAGTCCTAGAGCAACCGCAGATGACGTTACAGCGATTGTTTGTTTCGTTACGGTATCTTTGTCAGGCCAAACGATTTTGGAGAATTCAGACTTTACGCCTGCAAAAAAGCTTTTCTTCTGAACTCCCTCGTTGTTCACTGTATCTCCCATAAACTGCCTCCTAAACTAATTACTTCGTTTCTTTGTGCATTGTATGGCTCTTACAGAATCGGCAATACTTCTTGGTTTCCATTCTGTCCGGATGAGTCTTCTTATCCTTGGTCATGTTGTAGTTACGCTGTTTACATTCAGTACATGCCAGTGTGATTTTTGTGCGCACGACTTCCACCTCCACTTAAATTATCGTTGTTGTGTTTTCAGTCCCTTTTTTTCTGCTTCAAGAAATTTTGAGCATAAAAAAAAGACCTAAGCTCTTCCATTCGCCCAATTACTATAACATATGGGACTGGATTCGTCAATCTTTTTTTGTAAAACCTGCTAAATTGTAGGATTCAGACATTATAACACGGGAAACTTAAAAAAGCAAGCCTAAAGTTTCCCGTGTCTGTTTTTAATACTCGATCTCTGTCAGATACCGCCTTAACGCATCCTGCCAGGAAGGAAGAGGCTGAAAACCGTTTTCCATCAGCTTATCCTTGCTGATACGGCTGTTCATGGGTCGTTTTGCCTTGACCGGGAACTGATCCGAGGTAACGGGTTCAACTGTAACATTCATTCCTGCCTGCTTAAAAATCTCACAGGCGAATTCATACCAGCTGCAAAGTCCTTCATTGGTCGCATGGTAACGGCCGTATTTTTCTGTTTCAATCATATCCACCAGAAGGCGGGCAAGGTCAAAGGTATAAGTAGGAGATCCAATCTGGTCTGCTACCACACTCAGCTTATCCCTTGTTTTTCCCAGATTCAGCATGGTCTTTATAAAGTTTTTGCCATTTACGCCAAATACCCAGGCAATTCGTACGATGAAATACTTCTTAAGGTTCTCTTCTACTTCCAGCTCTCCCTCGTACTTGGTCTGTCCGTAGATATTCAACGGTTCTCTTTGATCGTCAGGCTCCCAGGGGCGGGTTCCCTGACCGTTAAATACGTAATCAGTACTGATATACATCATTCGGATGTCCAGTGCTTTACACACCCTGGCAATATTTCCGGTTCCCCTGGCATTCACAGCTCTGCATAAATCCACGTTGTCCTCTGCTGCATCTACAGCTGTATATGCGGCACAATGAATGACTGCATCAGGAGCAGCTTCCCGGATCACACGGTTTACGCTTTCCTCATCCGTGATATCCATCTCTTCAATGTCCACGCCCACTGCCTCATGGCCTCGTTTTTTCAGCTCATTTACTACGTCATATCCAAGCTGGCCTTTTACGCCAGTAACTAATACTTTCATCGCTGCCTCACTTTACCATTGGAATTTATAAACGTTTTCCGTACATATTGTCAAAATAATTCTGGTATTCTCCGTTTACAATATGTTTCCACCAGTCTTCATGATCCAGGTACCACTGAATGGTCTGGCGGATTCCGGTGTCAAAATTGTATTTCGGCTTCCAGCCAAGCTCTGTTTCCAGCTTCTTCGGGTCAATGGCGTAACGTCTGTCATGTCCCGGACGGTCTGTTACATATTTGATTAAGCTTTCCGGTTTATCCAGTTCTCTTAAAATAGTTTTTACTACTTCTAAATTGGTACGCTCGTTGTGTCCGCCTACATTATAGACTTCTCCTACTCTGCCTTCGTGAATGATTAAATCAATCGCCTCGCAGTGATCCGATACATGAAGCCAGTCTCTTACATTCTCTCCTGTTCCATATACCGGAAGATCCTCATCTGCCAGCGCACGGCTGATAATAAGCGGAATCAGTTTTTCAGGGAAATGATAGGGGCCGTAGTTATTGGAGCATCTGGAGATAGTAACAGGAAGTCCGAACGTTCTCTGATATGCCAGAACAAATAAATCAGCACTGGCTTTTGAGGAAGAATAAGGACTTGATGTATGGAGCGGAGTTTCTTCTGTAAAGAATAAATCCGGGCGGTCAAGGGGTAAATCACCATAAACTTCATCGGTGGAAACCTGATGGTAACGCTTAATGCCATAGGTGCGGCATGCGTCAAGTAATGTGGTTGTACCCATTACATTGGTTCTTACAAAGCTTTCAGGATCTGTGATAGAACGGTCTACGTGACTTTCTGCTGCAAAGTTAACCACCATATCTGGTTTTTCTTTTTCAAACAGTTCAAAAATAAAGGTTCTGTCTGCAATATCACCTTTGATAAAGCGATAATTCGGTTTATCTTCTACCGGTTTTAAAGTCTCTAAATTACCTGCATAGGTTAAGAGGTCCAGATTGATAATCTCATAGTCCGGGTATTTATTTACCATATGATGTACGAAGTTTCCGCCGATGAATCCAGCTCCTCCGGTTACAATTATTTTCATTGATTTGCTCCTTTACTTATCGATATATTTTCCTGCAAGTACATCCATCAGATACTGTCCATACTGATTCTTCTTTAAAGGTTCTATGCTCTTTTCCAGCTGATCCTGTGTGATCCAGTGGTTTAAATAAGCAATCTCCTCCAGACAGGCAATTTTTCTGTGCTGATGGGTTTCCATGGTACGAACAAAATTAGTGGCATCTACCAAAGACTCATGAGTCCCTGTGTCAAGCCAGGTAAAGCCCTGACCCAAAAGTTCCACATCAAGCATTCCCTCTTCTAAGTAAATGCGGTTTAAATCTGTAATCTCCAGTTCACCGCGGGCGGAAGGCTTTAAGTTCTTCGCATATTCCACAACTTTATTATCGTAGAAATAAAGTCCTGTCACGCAGTAATTGCTCTTAGGAGCAGATGGCTTTTCTTCAATGGAAATTGCTTTTCCTTCAGAGTCAAATTCCACAATACCAAAACGCTCCGGATCATCCACGTAATAACCGAAAACGGTTGCTCCATCTTTTTTATTTGCTGCATGAAGAAGTCGTTTGGTAAGTCCGTGGCCTGCAAAGATGTTATCTCCAAGAATCATGGCAACGCTGTCGTCTCCGATAAATTCTTCTCCGATAACAAACGCCTGGGCAAGACCATCGGGAGAAGGCTGCACTGCGTAAGTTAACTGAATTCCAAATTGTGAGCCATTTCCTAACAGCGCCTCAAACCGTGGTGTATCATCAGGAGTGGATATAATCAGAATATCCCGGATTCCTGCATTCATTAAAACGGAAAGTGGATAGTAAATCATGGGTTTATCATAGATCGGCAGTAACTGTTTCGACGTTACCATGGTAAGTGGATACAGCCTGGTACCGGACCCCCCGGCAAGTATTATTCCCTTCATTATTTGTTTCCTCCATATTCATTCATACAGCTATCATAAAGGGTGACGTAACGTCACGGTCAAGTCTTTTTCTATTACTTTTTTCTTATTTTCTGCAAATAAATACCCCTGCCTGCTTTGTAATAGGAATATATCCCTTTTTTCCCATCTTCTTTTCCAGATAGTCCCGGAATTCTTCATATCTGTCGCTAAGAAACTCCTGCTGATTGCCGTGGCAGGATAATATATATTCCATTAATGCACCTGCATCCGTCACTTCCAGATGGTCATCATATATTTCTTTTCTCACAGATTTAAAATGTTTTCCTAAAATTTCTTCTCCATTTTCAAGTCCAAACACATCATAAAGATTTACCTCAGAAAGAGCAATTCTGGAATCGAATTCCATCACCAGCTGTCTGATCTCCTTCATATGATCTCTGCCATAGGTGCTGCAATAAAAGATTCCGTCTTTTTTTAAGACGTCGGTAACCTGTGTCAATGCAGCATCCAGATTGGTTAAATAAAACAGCACATGATTGGCAGAGACAGTATCGAAGCTCTCCTTCGGTTTTTTAATCTGTCTGCAGTCCAGAACTTCAAATGTTATCTGCCCCTTTACCTGTTTTAGGTTTTCCTGGGCATCACGTACCATTCCCTTGGATACATCCGTAAGACATAGCACTGCATCGGCGGGAATCCGTTCCTTATTTACCCGCCATAATTCTCCATTTCCACAGCCAAGTTCCAGGATATGCCTGCCATTTAAAGGCTCCATCTGTTTATAAAGCCACTGGAACCAGCCCTCGGGATTGGTGGCATATTTTTTATGGAGACCAATTCGTATGCTCACATTGGCTGCATCCTTATATTGTTCCACCAGAGTCTTTTCCATATTTGTAATATGGATTAAGTGAAGGATTTTATTCCAGTCTGCAGCCTGGTGGTCTTCCACCAGTTTTGAGGTTTCTGTTAACGTCTGCTCTACCAGTTTTAAATGTTCAATTCTCTTACGAATCAGACTCAGCTGAAGCTTGATTGATTCTCCCACGTAATCATGATCCTTATCATTAATGGTAATGGAGCGGATTTCATCCAGTGAAAATCCAAGATATTTGAGAGACAGTATCTTTTGCAGTTTAGCAAAATCCGAATCAGTATAAAGCCGGTATCCGCCTGCACTCATGCTAGCCGGCTTTAACAGTCCCTGTTTGTCATAATAACGGATTGTCCTTATGGAGACACTGGCCTTCTTTGCAAACTCCCCGGAAGTATAATACCCTTCCATATGACTCATATTCTTCTCCCCCTCTCCATTTACCCATATTACAGAATGATCTGATAATTTTCTATATCCAGAATTTTTCCAAACTTTTTCCCAACTTCACGTATTGTCCCGCAATGGACGAAACCAAGCTGTTCGTGAAGTTTCATACTTGCATCATTTCCTCCTGTAATTACGGATACAACTGTATGAATATCTTCTCTTTCTCTGGCCATATTAAGAATCGCCACCGCCAGTTTTCCGGCAATTCCTCTTCTGCGGTAATCCTTATCCACGTATATAGAAAGTTCTACTGTTTCTTTGTATGCTTCTTTTGGGCGATAAGCGGAGAGGCTTGCATAACCAACTGCTTTCCCGTCTTCCTCTGCCACAATCAAGGGGTGATTTTTCACATTATGCTCGCGAAACCAGACCATACGTTCCTCCATGGTTTTTGGAGTAAAATCAAAGGTTGCAAAACCATGTTCTGCCTCATAATTATATATATCCAAGAGCTGCTGCATATCTTTTTCTTCTGCGGTCCTGATATTCATTCCCGTTCCTCCTGAGTTAATCAGTATTATTTATTTTAGTATCATACATCAAACTACTGCCCTCGTCCAATACAAATTGTTAAAATATACACCTTATTAATTCCCGATTTTTTCAGTACACGGGTACATGCTTCTACCGTACTTCCAGTGGTATAAATATCATCAATTAAAATCACATTTTTTACACCAGCAACTATTTTTCCCGGCATAAAAGCTTCCTCCAGATTCTTTAAACGTTCTGTAGGATTAAGGGCTTTCTGAGGCATGGTTTTTTTATTTCTTACCAGAATATCAGGAAAGACGGGAATGTTAAGTTTTGCTCCAATTTTTTGTGCAAGAACTTCCGCCTGATTAAATCCTCTCTCTTTTTTTCTCGAAGGATGAACCGGAACGGGGACCAGACCGTCGGCCTCCATACGTCTTATAAGCTTCTCATAACGCAGACTTATGGCATCACCGTAAAAATCCAGATACTCCCGTTTGTTTTTATATTTTATTTTTGCCATTGAGGTTTTTGCGTGCTCATCATAATTAATCAGAGCCCTGCCATACTCAAAGGTTCTTCTGTGCTTTACGCAGTCAAAACAGTATTCCATATCACTGCTAAAAAGTTCCTTTCCGCATTTTTTGCATACAGGATCCTTTACAAAGGAAAGCACTCTGACACAATCAGGGCAGATCAGCCTGCCTTTTGGCATGACAATTCCGTCACAGACCGGGCATCTTCTTGGAAATAGAAGGTCGATAATAAAAGAGGATTGCATAAGGACTGGTTCTCCTTTTAAGAATGGAAAGACGGGCAGACATAGATCCTTGTCTGCCCAAAGAATTTAAGGCAGCTTATATATTTCGCAGATACGATCTTTTAAACCGGAATATCTGCGCTGTTCCATTTCATTGTTTACCATATCCTGAAACGTACCTGGCAGACCAACCAGGCAGACGCAGGTCTTTGCACGGGTAACCGCTGTATAGATTAAGTTTCTCGTCATCAGCATTCTTGGTCCGGGGAAAACAGGAATTACCACTGCCGGATACTCACTTCCCTGGGATTTGTGGATGGTTATGGCATAAGCAAGTTCTAATTCTTCTAACTGCTTATAGCTGTATTCCACCAGCCGTCCCTCGTCAAATTCCACAGTCACAAGCTCGGCAAAGGAATTCATCTCACGAATAATTCCTATATCTCCGTTATAAATTCCGGTTCCCTTTTCCACCGGAATCCCATACTTGTTTCTGACTTCCCATTCCATATTATAGTTGTTCTTAATCTGCATCACTTTATCGCCGGTCCGGTAAATCACGCCTGCCGATTCCCGTTCCTGCTTTGCCTCGGAAGGCGGATTTAAATATTCCTGAAGAATGGTATTGAGCCGCTCCACTCCCATGGCACCTTTTCTCATAGGTGTCATAATCTGAATATCAAAGGGATCTGCCTGTACATAGGAAGGAAGTTTACTCTGTACCAGTGTAATCATGGCATTGATGATAGTATTCGGTTCTTCCCTTTTAATAAATAAGAAATCATTACTCTTTTTCCCAAGAGGAACTGTTTCTCCCCGGTTAATCATATGAGCATTGACTACAATATCACTCTGGTTCGCCTGACGGAAAATCTTAGTCAGCATTACCACATTAAAACTTTGGGATTCAATTAAATCCCGCAACACATTCCCGGGTCCAACGCTGGGAAGCTGGTCCACATCACCCACCAGTATCAGCCTGGTTCCAGGGTTTATGGCTTTTAAAAGAGACTGCATCAGATGAATATCTACCATGGATGTCTCATCGATGATCACAGCATCGGCATCCAAAGGATTCTCTTCATTCCGTTCAAAATGCATGGATACGGAACGTTCATCTCCCGGAACACCGGACAGTTCTAACAGCCGGTGTATGGTCCGCGCCTCGTAACCGGTGGCTTCTGTCATACGCTTTGCTGCCCTGCCCGTAGGAGCTGCCAGCAATATCTCCATCTCCTCGCTTTCAAAAAAACGGATAATGGTATTAATGGTAGTGGTTTTTCCGGTTCCAGGTCCTCCCGTTATAATTAAAAGACCGCTATTTACCGCTTCTACTACCGCCATCACCTGCTTTTCATCCAGCTCAATCTGCTCTTTTTCCTGAATCTTAATAAGCCTGGTTCTGATCTCGTCCTCAGGCATGGTTCCTCTTATATTTAAATCATGAAGCATCTTTGCCACATTCAGTTCCATGTAGTAATACTGGGAGGCATAGACAGTCCGCTTTCCGTCCGTCTCTCTGATCACGAGACGTTTGTCCAGCTGCATGTCCATCAGATGCTTTTCTATGGATGACTGCTCCACTTTCAGCAGCTCTGAGGCAGACGAAAGAAGCTCCTCTTCCGGCAGATAAGTATGACCGTTTGAAGTCGCCTGCAAAAGGGTATACAAAACTCCGCATTTAATACGGAAATCTGAATCTGTAAAAATACCTGCTTTTCTGGCTATCTCATCCGCCATCTTAAATCCCACGCCGGATATATCATCTGCCATCTGATAAGGATTTTCCTTCACAATGCTGTAAAGCCTGGGGCCATATTCCTGGTATATCTTTACTGCAAGATTCATGGAAATGCCATATTCCTGAAGGAACATCATAGCCTGGCGCATCTCTTTCTTTTGTTCCACCTGATTGGAAATAGACATGGCAAGCTTTTCACTGACACCCTTAACCTCGGAAAGGCGTTCCGGCTCTTCTTCCATGATCCGGAAGGTATCGGCTTTAAAGCGGCGGACAATTCTGGCCGCCAAAGCAGCACCCACACCCTTAATCGCTCCGGAACCTAAGTAACGTTCCATGGCAGCAGTATCCTCAGGAGCTTTAATTTCATAGCTTTCCACAGACATCTGCTCCCCATAAACGGGGTGTTCCGTTAATATCCCAACCGCTTCAATCCGTTCCCCTTCACTGATATAATGAAAATTGCCTACCAGCGTATACTCCTCACCGTCTTCTGAAAGGCTCAGCACTGTATAGCCGTTGTCTTCGTTCCTGTATTTAATTTTTTCTACAAATCCGCAGACTGTCGCCATGTTTCCTCCGTAAATGGTAAGAGACTGCCGCAAAAGGAACCCTGCCGGAATCAATGGATACCGCCAGGGCTGTTAAGAGCAGTTAAAATTCTGTTTTATTGTTTCCGCCATGCATAAATTCAATAAATTTACCGGTTCCAATGGCAACTGCAGTCAGCGGATCCTCTGCTATCATAGTTGTAATGCCTGTCTTCTCTTCGATCAGTGCATCTAATCCGCTTAATAAAGAACCGCCTCCTGTTAAAACAATTCCTCTGTCAAAAATATCGGCAGCCAGTTCTGGTGGAGTTCTCTCCAGAACATTATGAACGGCGTCTACAATCTGCATCGCCGGCTCTTTTAACGCATCAAGAGTCTCGTCCGAAGTTACTACAATGGTTTTTGGAAGACCTGTCACCAAGTTTCTTCCTCTTACTTCCATCGTTAAAACTTCTGGTCTGCGGTAAGCAGCACCGATGTTGATCTTAATCTCTTCTGCTGTTCTCTCACCAATTAAAAGGTTGTGCTTCTTACGCATATAGCGGACAAGTGCCTCATCGAAATCATCACCAGCCACTTTAATGGAAGTGCTGACAACTGTACCGCCTAATGAAATCACTGCGATATCGGAAGTACCGCCGCCAATATCAACGATCATATTGCCACATGCCTTGGAAATATCAATTCCAGCTCCAATCGCTGCTGCAACCGGTTCTTCAATAATCGCAACTTCTCTGGCTCCTGCCTGATAAGTTGCATCTTCTACTGCTTTCTTTTCAACTTCAGTGGCACCGCTGGGAATGCAGACACTGATTCTAGGCTTTCTTAATGTTTTCTTTCCTACTGCTTTGTTGATAAAATACTTCAGCATCTTTTCTGTTACTGTGTAATCAGAAATAACACCCTGGCGCAAAGGTCTGACTGCTACAATATTACCGGGTGTTCTTCCGATCATCAGCCTTGCTTCTTCTCCGATTGCCTTTATTTTATTGGTATCACGGTCTATGGCCACAACTGACGGCTCTTTTAAAACCACACCTTTTCCTTTAATATAAACCAGTATGCTTGCTGTACCTAAATCAATTCCAATGTCATTAGACATCATCATAATAATCTTCCTCCTGTTCGCTGTATCCTGTTCCCAGGGTTTCCTTTATCTTCAAATTTATGTTAATTGGTAAATGAAGTCGCATTTTCTATCTTATTATATACAATAACATTACGTTTTGAAAGGGTTTTTTTAATTTTTATTTTGTTTATGTTTTTTTAATGTACAGGACACATTTTCTTCACAATTATATCATATACTGATAATACGTTATCCGAAAGGATGACGGGCCTTTTGTTTCAAGTAACTTACTTGAAATCACAAAGCTTTTTCATACTCATACCGGACGGTGCAAACCGTCCGGCCCCCCTAAAAGAATTAACCAGTCTGTTTCCCAATGGCGGAAGCGGATTTTTTTTTATTCAAAATCGGGATTTGATTCTTTTTCAAGAAATCAAATCCCGTCTTTTTGTATTATCAGGATAGCTTTAACGCCCATTCCCGGCAGTCAATTACTTTCGTTGCAACTCCCTCATAAAACTCCGGCTCATGGCAGATCAAAAGGATACTGCCCTTATATTCCTTCAGCGCCCTTTTTAACTCTTCTTTTGCCTCCACATCAAGATGGTTGGTCGGCTCATCCAGCAAAAGAACATTGGTCTCTCTGTTTAACAGCTTGCACAAACGGACCTTTGCCTGTTCTCCTCCGCTGAGCACCCGAACCTGGCTTTCAATATGATTGGTGGTAAGTCCGCATTTGGCAAGAGCAGAGCGAACCTGATACTGGGTATAGGAAGGAAACTCTTTCCAGATCTCTTCAATACAGGTAGTGGTATTTCCAGGAGCCATCTCCTGCTCAAAATAACCAATGGACAGATAATCTCCCAGTTCCACGTTTCCTTTTAAAGAAGGTGTCAGTCCCAGAATGCTTTTTAATAAAGTAGTCTTTCCAATGCCGTTGGCTCCTGATAAAACTACCTTTTCTCCTCTTTCCATGATCAGATTCAGTGGTTTTGATAATGGTTCCTCGTACCCAATCACCAGTTCCTTTGTTTCAAATATCAGTTTTCCTGCAGTACGGGCTTCCATAAAATGAAACTCAGGTTTTGGTTTATCTTTTGAAAGCTCAATTACATCCATTTTGTCCAGCTTTTTCTGTCTGGACATGGCCATATTTCTGGTGGAGACCCGGGCTTTGTTGCGCGCCACAAAATCCTCCAGCTCTGCGATTTCCTGCTGCTGCCTTTTATAAGCTGATTCAAGCTGAGCCCTCTTTACAGCATAAACTTCCTGGAACTTGTCATAATCACCTACATAACGGTCTAATGCCTGATTTTCCATATGATAGATAATATTTACCACACTGTTTAAGAACGGAATATCGTGGGATATGAGAATGAACGCATTTTCATATTCAAGAAGATAACGTTTCAGCCATTCAATATGCTGTACATCCAGGTAATTGGTAGGCTCGTCCAAAAGAAGGATATCCGGCTTCTCTAACAACAGCTTTCCCAAAAGAACCTTGGTTCTCTGGCCTCCGCTCAGTTCCGTTACATCCTTATCAATACCCATATCACTTAATCCCAATGCTCTGGCCACTTCTTCCACTTTGGAATCAATGATATAAAAATCATGTGCCATTAATAAATCCTGAATGGTACCAAGCTCTTCCATCATGGAATTCATGGTCTCTTCGTCTGCCTCTCCCATGCGGTCGCAGATCTCATTCATCTGTTCTTCCATCTGAAACAAAAAAGCAAATGCGCTTTTTAATACGTCGCGGATGGTCATCCCTTTTTCCAATACAGTATGCTGATCTAAATAGCCCACACGGACTCTCTTTGCCCACTCAACTTTTCCTTCATCCGGCTGAAGCTTCGCCGTTATGATATTCATAAATGTGGATTTGCCTTCTCCATTGGCTCCGATCAGGCCGATGTGCTCTCCTTTTAATAACCGGAATGACACGTCCTGAAAGATGGCGCGGTCTCCAAATCCATGGGTCAAATGTTCTACGTTTAATATACTCATCAAAAAACTCCTTCATAAGTGCAATTCCACTAACCGAAACATCATAATTCTACATGAACCGAGCAATTAAGGCAAGCATATTTTACCTTTCCCTTGCGCATTCTGGTTGCAAAAACGGACAAAACCGTATATGATAGATCCAACATCAATACATGAAGAAAGGAATCCAAGCATGTACGTATATACATGGTATCAGTGGCTGCTGTTTTTTTTCATTTACTGCTTTATCGGCTGGGTAATCGAATCGACTTATGTTTCCGTAAAGAGCTTTCATTTCGTAAACCGTGGATTTTTAAGACTTCCCTTACTCCCTCTCTATGGCAGCGGCGCAATCCTTATGCTTTTTCTGTCTCTTCCTGTGAAAGGTAACCTGCTTCTCGTTTTTCTCTTTGGTATGGTCGGTGCTTCTGTTCTTGAGTACTTAACCGGTTATATCATGGAACGATTATTTAAAATGAAATACTGGGATTACAGTAATAACCCTTTAAATTTAAACGGATATGTGTGTCTGGGCACTTCCATCGCCTGGGGCTTTCTCACCATTCTTCTTACAGAAGTAGTACACCGTCCTTTAGAATGGCTGGTATTTCGCCAGAGTGCAACCACATGCATCTTCCTGGTAACCGGGATTGGCATCCTGTTTGTCTATGACACCGTTCAAGCCACCAAGGCAGCTCTTGATCTGGGCAAGGTACTGGAATCCTTAACTAAAATCAGAGCAGAACTGGAAGAGGTTCAGGTACAGATGTCACTGTTAAAAGCAGAGACCGCCCAGAAGGTTTCTGAGTTAAAATCAGAGACTATGCAAAAGGCAGCTTTTGTAAAAGAAGAAACCATGGTAAAGCTTACTTCTCTTAAAACAGAAACCACCAATGTGATCAGGGAATCCACATTGGCAGAGCGGCTTCAGGCCCTGACTGAAACAAGGGAAAAATTAACCAGCCGGCTTACATTTTACCCGAAAGGTCTTCTCAGACGAAATCCTTCTGCTTCATCCCGTATGTTTGGGGAAGCGCTTCGAGAATTGAAGGAATATTCAAAAAAATTTAAAAAATAGTAAAAAAGAAGGATATCCATTGAGAATATCCTTCTTTTTTGTATTTAAACCATCTGATCTACCATTTCCATAAGAGCTTTCCCCAGCTTCGCAGATTTCTCTTCTGCATCTGCCATGGAACTTCCCTTAATCCCATAATAAAACTTAATCTTAGGCTCTGTTCCGGAAGGTCTGACGCATAACCATGCATCCTCTTCCAGTTCATAATAAAGCACGTCAGAAGACGGCAGGCCGGTGGGTTTAACAGCTCCCGTTTCCATATTCTTTACCGTATCTGCCTTATAATCTCTTGCTGAAAGAACTTTATATCCACCAAACACCGCTGGTGTATTACTTCTCATAGCTTCCATAATTGCACGGATCTTTGCCTGGCCCTCAATGCCTTTTAATCCGATTGAATTAACCGCATCTTTATAGTATCCATATTTCTCATACATCGCAATCATGGCATCCCAGAGACTCATGCCTTTTGTCTTATAATAAGCGGCAGCCTCACAGAGAGCGGCCGTTGCAGAGATTGCATCTTTATCCCTGGCATAGGTGCCGATCAGGCATCCATAGCTTTCTTCCAGACCAAACAGATAGGTACCATAACCGGTAGCCTCTTCTTTTAAAATCTGCTGCCCGATATACTTAAATCCAGTGAGAACTTCAATGAGTTCACATCCGTAAGACTTAGCCACTGCATCTACCAGATTAGTGGTTACGATGGACTTTACCACCTGTCCGTCAGATGGGATATCACCACGTTCCTGTCTCTGGCTTAATACATATTCACAGAGCAGGGAACCGGACATATTGCCGGTGAGCGGAATATACTCTCCTGATTTATAATCCTTTACATAAACACCCAGACGGTCTGCATCGGGATCTGTGGCTAAAACCAGATCTGCATCCTTTTCTTTTGCCAGGGAAAGGCCCAGCTGAAAGGCTTCCTCCGCCTCTGGATTGGGATAGCTGACAGTGGGAAAATCTCCATCTGGCAGTTCCTGCTCTGGCACCACATAAACCTTGGTAAATCCAAGCTCACTTAAGACTCTTCTGGCCGGAACATTGCCTGTACCATGGAGAGGGGTATAAACAATGGAAAGTTCATCCTTCATCTCATGAATTGCAGACTGATTCATAACCTGAGCTTTAACCTGCGCAATGTATGCATCATCCACTGCCCCGCCGATTATCTCATATTTATCTGCTGCAACAGCTTCTTCTCTTGTGATGGTCTTAACCGTAGAAATATCTGTGATCGCTAAAACCTCAGCAGTAACTCCCTGATCATGAGGAGGTGTAAACTGTGCGCCATCCTCCCAATAAACCTTGTATCCGTTATATTCCGGAGGATTGTGGCTGGCGGTAATATTAAGACCTGCGATACAGCCCAGTTTTCTCACAGCAAACGAAAGCTCCGGAGTAGGGCGCAGAGATTCAAACTTATATGCTTTGATACCATTGGCAGCAAGTGTCAGTGCAGCCTCCTCTGCGAATTCCGGAGACATATGTCTGGAGTCATATGCTATGGCTACGCCTTTGTGGGCTCCGCCCTGTTTTATGATATAATTTGCAAGACCCTGGGTGGCTTTCCTGACCACATAAATGTTCATGCGGTTAATGCCTGCTCCGATCACGCCTCTTAAACCGGCGGTACCGAATTCCAGATCCTGATAGAAACGCTCTTTGATTTCATTGTCATCATCTTTAATTCTTTGGAGTTCTTCTTTCGTCGCCTCATCAAAGTATGGATTTGACAGCCATTCTTCATAGATGCTTCTGTAATCTTTCATAAGCAAAATGCTCCCTTCTCTCCACTTCATATTATGGTTATTATAAATCATAACATGTCAAAAGGAAAGCAGATTCCCATTATTTTATTCTCGACAGGAAGAGATTTCGCATAGGCTGCTGAATCTCCAAATCCCTTAGTTTTTCAATATTTCTGGCCGGTATCCATGCCTTATTGGCATTATAATAAAAGTTAATCTGCTTCCAGTATTTTTCCGGATACAAAAACAGATAATACAGGCAGGTCCTGTCTGCACCTGATAAAGGAAGCACTTTGGAATAAGTATCAAGCATGGACATACCCAGCTTTAAATTCCAGTCATGCTTTTCCATAGCCTTCCTCATAAAGTGATAAAGATCCTCCATCTGCATGCCTCTGTGCATCCGGTTAAATTCTACAATTGCAACGTCATGGGTGCACATCAGAATATGATGCTGGTTTAAGTCCCCATGACACAAATACCCCTCCCCAATCCCGCATTCCTCGCAAAAGCCTGCAAGTCCTTTACAGGCTTCCATAGCCTGATCAAAAAACACGTCATAATTTCCCATGACACATAGTTCAAATTCGGACTTTTTTCTTTTACTGCGGATAAAACTGCGGGCTCGTATCAGTTCCCTGTTGTGACGTTCCATCTCCTCAGCCGGCTGCTGTACCAGAATGGAGCCTAAGTTCCATTCTTCTTTAAACTTTACTTTGCGAAACATTTTATGTAATAAAGCAATCCGTTCAATAGCGCAAAGCACCTCTTTACTATCCTTTAAATTGCATTCCCGGTCTGAATACCAGTTTTTCACAATCCATCTGGTGCCATCCTCTGCACTGGAAAGAATTTCACCTTCTTTATTTCTAATGTAGCGATCCACACTCAGGTGGCCGGTTTCTTCCAGTTGTAAAAATACCTGATCCTCAAATTCCAGGCGCTTGATGGTTCCTTTATATTCCCTCAGCAGCTTAAGCCCCTGATCTGTTTCACACAGCCAGGCGCCCCGGCCGCGTTTCACATCCAGAATTTCAAGCTCATACTGCGAAAGCACCTCTGTGTATTTCTCGTTCACAACCACCCCTCCAACTCTTAGCTAATCAGCTACTTCTAGGGTATGAAGGGGCGGAAAAAAATATGCAAACTCCAAGGGAAAGTTATCCATGCCCAGGTCTGTTTTCAGAAGAGATCTTTGGAATAATTCAGAAGATATTCACGGTTGTTATATTCCGGATTTTTTAAGACCTGGTTAAATAATACTTCCAGTATTTCACCCATTTGGGGACCGGGTTTTACACCTGCTTCAATCAGATCCCTTCCGGTTACTGCCATATCCTTCAGGCAGATACAATCTCCATCATCAATGATTTCCCCGGCATACTGTCTCACGGTTTTTAGCTGTTCCAGATAAGAACCGTTTAAAAATGCAGTTTGGAAATCCAGGAGATCTTCAAATAAAGGAGCATTAATTCTGCTCATAACTTTTCTGATTTCGGGCTTTGACGCAGGAATTTCATTCTTCCATAGTTCAGCCAGGATTCTAACCTGATCAACAGTATCATTGTCCAGTTTCAGTTCTTTTAAAATTCCTGCTGCCCCCTTGGGGTCTAAGAAACGCAAAAGACCCGACCAGCGTACATGCTTGCTGGAGGGCAGCATTTTAAGCTTTTCAAGCTGAAAGAGACCTCTTTTAGCCGTATTAAAATGCTGGGAAACATAAGGTGCAATCCCACTTTCAAATACAGCTCCCATTTTTTCAGGATAGTCAGAGAGAAGAAGCTTTGTCAGTTCCACAGCAATTCTCTCTTTGCTGACTTTCTCCATATTTGGTGCAATTGCGGAAATGGCTTTATTGGTTTCCTCTTCAATCTCAAATCCCAGCTGTGCAGAAAACCGGATGGCCCTGAGAATCCGCAAAGCATCCTCATTAAAACGATCCAGGGGATTTCCCACACAACGGATAATCCCGGCTTCCAGATCCCTGACTCCGCCAAAGGCATCTACCAACCCGTCTCTTTCACTGTATGCCATCGCATTGATGGTAAAATCCCTTCGTTTTAAATCTTCCAGCAGATTGCCGGTAAATTCCACAGACTTGGGGTGTCTTCCGTCTTCATACTCTCCATCAATGCGGTAAGTTGTCACTTCATAGGCTTCGTGTTCCATCAAAACGGTTACTGTTCCGTGCAAAATCCCCGTATCAACTGTTCTTGCAAATATTTCCTTAACCTGTTCCGGTTTTGCAGAGGTGGTGATATCCCAGTCCTTTGGTACCCGTAAAAGCAGGCTGTCTCTCACACATCCGCCCACCGCATATGCCTCAAACCCATGGGTATTCAGTTGTTTTATGATCTTTCCTGCTGCATCTGGTACCTGAATTGTTATCACTGCATTTCCTCCTGCTTCTTTATATTTCCTGATTAATAAGCTCTGCCCCAGTAAACCATTTTTACTGCCGGCTTGCCGCAGCAAACGCAGGTATCGGACAGATGATCCTGCTTAAATGGCATACATCTGGATGTGGCGCCAGTCAGTTCCTTGATCTTATCCTCACACTCCTGGGATCCACACCACATTGCCTTAACAAAGCCTGGCTTCTCTTCCACAGTTTTTACAAAGCTGTCCATATCCACAGCCTCATAAGTATGGGCATCCCGATGAGCACGGGCACGGGCAAGCATATCGCTTTGAATGGTATTTAAAAGCTCTCCAACTTTTTCATTTAATTCATCTAAGGATACTGTCATTTTTTCATGAGTATCACGACGGACAAGAACAGCCTGATTTTCAGCAATATCTCTTGGTCCGATCTCAACACGAACCGGGATACCTCTCATCTCAGATTCGCTGAATTTCCAGCCGGGACTCTTATCTGAATCATCAACTTTTACTTTATAATTAGAAAGAACATTCTTTAATTCATACGCTTTCTCAAGAACGCCTTCCTTCTGCTGCTGAACGGGAACGATCATAACCTGAACCGGAGCAATTCTTGGAGGAAGTACAAGCCCGTTGTCATCACCATGAACCATGATAATAGCTCCGATAAGTCTGGTAGTTAATCCCCAGGAGGTCTGGTGAACGTACTGAAGCTTATTCTCCTTATCTGAATACTGAATCTCGAAAGCCTTTGCAAATCCGCTTCCGAAGTTGTGGCTGGTTCCAGACTGCAGAGCTTTTCCGTCATGCATCAGGGCTTCAATTGTATAAGTAGCCTCTGCACCGGCAAATTTTTCTTTTTCCGTTTTCTGTCCGCGGATGACAGGCATTGCAAGAACTTCTTCGCAGAAATCAGCGTATAAGTTCAGCATCATTTCTGTTCTTTCCTCAGCTTCTTCCGCAGTAGCATGAGCAGTATGACCTTCCTGCCATAAAAATTCTCTGGAACGAAGGAATGGTCTGGTTGTTTTTTCCCAGCGTACTACGGAGCACCACTGGTTATATAACTTTGGAAGATCCCGGTAAGACTGAATCTCTCTGGAATAAAAATCACAGAATAAGGTTTCAGATGTAGGTCTTACACAAAGTCTCTCCTGTAATGGTTCCAGTCCACCATGAGTTACCCAGGCAACTTCCGGAGCAAATCCCTCTACGTGATCTTTTTCTTTCTCTAATAAACTTTCCGGAATGAACATAGGCATATAAACATTTTCTACGCCTGTTTCCTTAAATCTGAAATCCAGTTCCTTCTGAATATTTTCCCAGATTGCATAACCTGCTGGTTTAATTACCATACAGCCTTTTACACTGGAGTAATCGATTAATTCTGCTTTTTTAACTACGTCTGTGTACCACTGTGCGAAATCTACATCCATGGATGTGATCGCCTCTACTAATTTCTTGTCCTTTGCCATGACTAATCTCTCCTTTCACTATTTAAGCCCATGCTTTTTGGGCATAAAGGGATACCCGTAGGGTGTTTCATTATTCCCCCCCACGCTCTTTGGGCGTAGATGGATACAAAAAGAGCCATCCAATCCCTATAAAAGGGACCGAACAGCTCGGCGGTGCCACCCAATTTAACCGCTGCTTTCATGCGGCTCACTTTGAATCCGATAACGCCGGATACGCGCCGCAGTTTTCTGCGGGACTCCGAGGCAGGTTGGGTGATGAGTGGTATAAAGGCTTTTCAGCTAAGGGCCTTCTCTCTGTGATACATCATTACTTATTAATCCTCTTCAACGTCATATTTCCTATAATTTTATAGATCGTATGGTTGATTTTACGTTATTTAAATATGTTTGTCAAGAGGAGGACAAAGCATTTTCCCAGACATTTCCTATAAAAGTGCTTCAAACGCCCGTACTGCAGATTCCATAATCTCATCTGGAAATTCATAAGCAGCCGTATGAAGACCCGGACAGTCCTCTCCTGCTCCCACACCAAAAAACAATCCAGGAGTTTTCATTAAATACCAGCCAAAATCTTCTGACCAGCGAAAAGGCGCGTTCTCTTCCAGATAAGGGATTTTCCCTTCCTCAAATCTCCTTTTGCAGGCATCAGCTATATCAGGTTCATTGTATGTATCAGGGAATTCGTCCAATATCTGATACTGAAACTTTAATCCTCCTTCAACCGCACGCTTTTGGGCAAGCGAAAGTATGGAAGACTGAAGTCGGTTTAATTCCGACAAACGCTCTGCACGGATGGTTAATGCCAGCTTCCCGTCAGCAGGAGAAACTCCAAAGTTTTCTCCTCCTGCCTTCACTTCAATAATAGTAGCAAGCACCATTCCCTGAGAACCAGCCTTTTCTGTCAGTGATGGCAGACTGCTGATCAATTCAGCAATCAGCCATGCAGGATTGATCCCCTCCTCGGGATAGGCGGCATGGCACTGCCTGCCTTCCAGATTTAGTATGAGCCCTCTGGAAGCACAGGCAAAAGTTCCTTTTTTCACCACTGCTTTTCCTGCGGGGTATCCAGGCAGATTATGAAATCCGTATATTTCCCGAATTCCTTTCTCCTCCAGAAGTCTGCTGCAGATCTTGGCCCCCTGACCGGTTTCTTCTGCTGGTTGAAAAATTGCATATACATTGCTTCCCGTCTTTCTTCCCTCCAGCAGAAGACATAATCCGGCCAATACGGCGCTGTGACCATCGTGCCCACAGCCATGAAAAAGCCGGCCGTCCTCTCCCATCACCGCATCTATATCAGCTCGGAATGCCTTGCTGGTCCAGGCTCCCTCTTCCTCATGTACAGCGTAGAACCACGTATCACAATCTACAAGCTTAAGAGAAGTCCTGGTTTTCAAAAAATCTCTCAAACGCATCATGGTCTCCTTCTCAGATCCGGATTTTTCCGGACAGCCATGAAGTTCTTTTCTTAAGTTCTTTATTTCTTTCAATATCTGATCATATGTATCACTCACGATGTTCTCTTCTTTCCTCATTGATAATCCGTAACGTATGCTCTCTTACTTTGTCACGAAGCTGCTGCGTCTTTTCAAAATGCCCGCAGACTTCATTGCCATAAGTTAAGTTCAGTTCGTATTCCAGAGGCAGCCATGTACCGGAACCTGCTTCGTTATGCTGTATTAATGTTTCTGTTTTGTCAAGAGCCTTTACCAGTATGGCTTCATCTGAGGTAAGATCCGACATTTCCTTAAACATGGTCAAAAAACCAGAAGAAATCGTTTCCGGCAGATTCTTTAGCAGTATTTCTATCGCATCAGCCTCTTTTTCTTCGTCCGCCTCTGTCTTAATAAATGCTGGTATATCTCCGGTGACAGCTTCCCCCCAGTCATGGATCAGACACATGCGGATAACCTTATTCATATCTAGCTCAGGAAAATCATCTTCCATCAGCATCGCAAGCACAGCCAGCCGCCAGCTGTGCTCCGCCACACTTTCCTGCCTTCCGTTCGTCGTCCAGTTATGCCGGGTGTTGCATTTTAATTTTTCCAGGATTCCTAAAAATTCTATTAATTGTTCCGGGTTCATGGCACCTCTCCTCTTTCATTTTTCCTGTCATTCTTTTGGTCATTATAGCACGTTCCCTCATAAAGCTCCACGATATCTTCAATAATCAAAAGCCCGATTGGTCCAAGAATAAACCCCAGAATTCCAAAAAGCTGCAGCCCCACATACATGGCAACAAGAGTTTCCAAAGGTGTTAACCCCACCTTTCCTCCCATAATCTTAGCTTCCATTATTTCTCTTATAAAATAGCAGATAATATAAATAATTATAAGGCCTACTCCGGTAAGCCATTTTTTTTCAACAAGAGCAATCAGTGCCCAGGGTATTAAAACAGTTCCGGTTCCGAATATAGGCATGGCATCCAGTAATCCAATTATTATTCCCAGCAGAATAAAATATGGGTTTTTTAAAAGAAACAATCCCACAGAACAGATTATCATTGTAAACAGCATAATGGTTGCCTGAGTCTTTAACCATGCACTGCCTACTGTCATCAGACGGTTACCAAGCATTGCATATTCGTAACAGAACATGGAATTATCCCGCCGGGTGCGGATATCATCCATCTCCTGCAGAGATAAAACAGTAGCAATCATTAAAATCACCAAGATAACAGTCAGCTGAACCACCCATTTTAACACAGTCATGGAATTTGACATTAAAAAAGGCATAGCCCTGCTTTTTACGGCAGCTTCCCCACCAATTAAAATATCACTGACCACGTTTACCATATACCCCTCAGGCAGCTTTAAAAACCGTTCTGCAAAGGAACAGTTATCCATAAGCCAGGCGTTGATACCATCTAATATTTTAGGAAGATTTTCTAACAACAGCTTTGCCTCTAAAAAAAGCTTTCTGCCTGCAAAATAAAGAAATACGCCAAGAACCATCATAAAAAGTAAGATTTCAATTCCTCCAATCAGGGCAAGAGGGAGAGAAATCACTCTTTTTTTATAATTAAACCTGGTTTTCCTTTCAATCCAAAGGGCAGAGGGCCGGAGAGAAAGGGCAAATACATATGCAATCAAAAAGGGAATCACAAGAGGCAGCAAAAATCGAAAGCTTAAATAGACCGCCCCTGTAACTCCCAATATTAAAATTGTTTTCTTCAGTTTCCTGCTCGGTTTCTCCATGGACTCACCTGTTTCTGATTTGTACTTCTTTTGTACACTGTTATTATGAATCAAACGGCGAAAAATATGCAGAAACCATGATAGTAAAAAATTCCTTTTAAAATGCATCCTGCCATGAAAAAAGCTCAAACAATCCTTCTTTTGGCTTTATGGAAAATGTCATTTTCTTTTTTGTTTTTGGGTGAATAAATGAGAGACCGGATGCAAAAAGAGCAACATTTCCTTTTGTAAAATGATTCTGAAATTCAGGATTATACTTACGGTCTCCCCACAAAGGTGTGCCATGACCTGCCATCTGTACACGG
This sequence comes from Lacrimispora struthionigena, assembly GCF_048627165.1. NCBI lineage: Bacteria > Bacillati > Bacillota > Clostridia > Lachnospirales > Lachnospiraceae > Lacrimispora > Lacrimispora struthionigena. The sequence continues at coordinate 3,109,945 of NZ_JBMBWP010000002.1, read as the reverse complement.
ATCTGGTGATGCCGCCCGGTTTTTAACTTTATTTTAAGAAGGCTCACTTCCTTACCATCTAAAATTTTGCTGTCCACAAACCAATAATCCAGTTCTGCAGGTTTTGCACTTTTTATCCCCTTTTCCACAATTTTTGAGCAATTGTTTTTTCCATCTTTCCACAAATAATCCACGTAAGTGGAAAAGTTATCCACAGGTTTTCCACAAACAATAGCATAATAAATTTTTTCCATCTGATGCCCGGAAACCTGTCTGCTTAAAGCCTCTGCGGCAATTTTAGATTTTGCATAAACCATTACGCCGCCAACAGGTTTGTCCAGTCTGTGGATAACTCCCACATATGGCTCCCCATTCTTTGTGGATTTTATGTTGATATGTTTCTTTATTTCACTGACCATATCCGGTTCAAACGTCTTCCCGGACTGAGACTCAATTCCTGCCGGTTTTTCCACCACAAGAATATCATCATCTTCAAATAATATATTAAGCTTCATCCGTCTGCTGCTCCTTATTTTCCCACTGATTCATCATAGCCTTAACAGAGCGGCTCATTTCAATACTAAAATCGCAATTCCATTTGCGCGCGCAGAATGCCTGGATCCACCGTTCAAAATCTTCGCCTCTGTCTGTGACCTTATTTAATTCATCTTGAAATTCTTCCGGCTTCATACGGCGGTATGTATTCTCAAAAACAACCGCCTCGGGTCTTAATCGTTTGGGCTTCTCTCTCTCTGTTTGCTGGGGAACAGGATAGCCAAAAACCACCATTGCAGCTGGCACAGCATATCTGGGAAGAGAGAATAATTCCCGGTGAGTTTCATACTGTTCTAAAATATCCCCAATATAACAAGATCCAATTCCCATTGACTCCGCTGCAACAACCGCATTCTGTGCTGCGATTAACGCATCATCGGCTGCCAGCATAAAATCCCCCATTCCGGGAGTTCTGACTGTATCCTCATACTTGCAAAAAAGATCGTACCATTTTTGATAATCTGCCACAAACACAAGAACCATAGGAGCCTTTGCAATAAATGGCTGATTGTCACAGGTTACAGACAACTTCTGTTTTAACTTTGGATCTGTCACATCTATAATGGAATATAAGGTCATATTACCAGCCGTAGGTGCCTGCAGTGCTGCTTCCACGATAGCCGCCTTCTTTTCCTGCTCAATCTGCCTGTCTTCATAAACACGGACTGACTTTCTCTCCATCAGTTCCTTCACCGTATTGTTCATATGGTTATATTCCTCTCTTTTTAACACTTTTGTTTCATTGATTATATTTCAAATGGTCAATAATAGCAATGAAGATTTTTACTTTGAAACTCAAAAAATACTTGCATTCTTTTCCTCAAAAGTGTATAGTATATAAAAAGACATAACATAGTTTTCATTACTACATCACACGTTCTTATTTCTCATGCAAGGAGGTTTTACTATGAACATAAAAATTAAAGATCCCGTTAGCGCAGGCACTCATTTTATAGCCATGCTTCTCGCCCTGATTGCCGCTACTCCACTACTGATAAAAGCTTCTGCAGACGGAGAGCTTCATCTTGCGGCCCTGGCGGTATTCTGCATCAGTATGGTGCTTCTCTACGCAGCCAGCACCATTTATCATACCCTTGATATTTCACCTAAAATTAATAAGCTGCTAAAAAAATTAGATCACATGATGATATTTATTCTGATTGCAGGAACCTACACTCCAGTCTGTTTAATTGTTCTGGGTGACAAAACCGGTTTAAGCCTTCTCGCTCTTGTATGGGGCATTGCCATCTTAGGAATGATTATTAAAGCGTTCTTTGTAATGTGTCCAAGGTGGTTTTCATCCGTCATTTATATTGCCATGGGCTGGATCTGTGTCCTGGCTTTTCGTAAAATCGTATTAGCACTTCCTCCTGCTGCCTTTATCTGGCTTCTTGCAGGGGGACTGATTTATACAATTGGAGGCATTATCTACGCGTTAAAGCTTCCTCTGTTTCAATCCAGACATAAGAGCTTTGGCAATCATGAACTGTTTCATCTGTTTGTAATGGGAGGAAGTTTCTGCCACTACATTCTCATGTATCACTTTGTGGCTTAACTCAAAATAGAAAGAAGACTGAGTGCATTCAGCCAGAATGCCTGATCAGTCTTCTTTTTTTCTCTATTCCTTTATATAGGAACAGCAATAATCCGTTACTTCATCCGTTGAAACTTTAAATCTGCTGGAAGCGGGTACTGTAAAAGCCTGTCCTGCCTCATAAATTTCCCAGTTATCGCTGCCTGGAAGAAGGGCTTTTAAGTTACCACCAAGAATTTCCATGAGCTCTTTCTCATCTGTACCAAACTCATATTCTCCCGGTAAAATGATTCCCAGGGTCTTTCTGGTTCCGTCTTCAAACAAAATAGTACGGCTGGTTACCTTTCCGCCATGGTAGATATTTGCTTTCTTTATAACTGATACACGTTCAAACTGATCCATTCCAGATTCCTCCGTCAATATAGTCTTTCCTTGATGTAATAATTTACTATACTAAAGTAAGAAAGTAAAAAAGTCAATGGAGACTATCAGATTTTTCGATCAGGAACAGCTTGTCCTTTCTGGAAAGCTTTTTAATCTGCACTTCACGGCGCATAGCCTCTTCCTTTGTTGGATAAGATTCATAATAAACCAGTTCCACCGGTCTCCTTGTCTTTGTGTATTTGGCACCCTTTCCCTGGTTATGGGCTTCCATTCTTTTTTCTAAATGGTTTGTCCATCCGCAGTAGAGGGTATTATCCGCACATTTGACCAAATAAGTATAATTCATTTTCCTTCTCCATCTGTAAATATGATGCTATGTAAACGGTAATAACGCCTTGCAATCGCGTCACTACCGCCCAGGCTAACCTGTCATCTATCTTAAGCACCAGCTGGATGCGTTATGGCGCCGTCGATGGTTGAACAAAGCTTAAGCTATAATATATTATATAACAGGACTTGCCGATATGTGAATAACAATATTTATATTACCCTGTTTTATTAAAATCATTCAGCAGATCCTTGTCAAAAGTGCCAGACAAAAGCAGGTGCTTTTGTCTGGCACTTATTTTATGAAACTTCTTTTACCAGAATTAAGCGGTCTCCTGGCTTAATGGTACTTTCCGTAAGACCATTGGTGGTCATAATGGTATCAACAGTTGTATGGAATTTTTTAGCAATTTTCCACAGAGTATCGCCAGGCTGAACAATATAACCAACAATTCCAGGAAGTTTTTGCAAATTATTGAAATCCATTGGGGAATCCGTTACTCCGGTAATAATTTGTTCGCAAACCGGCTGTAAGGCCAGAAGATCAAGGGAAATGGTTGCCTTCACCTCAACGTTTCCTCCGCCAATCATAACGGCACTTAGCTGCTCCAGCCCAGGATTTAACTGACAGATGGTGGAATCATTAATTCCAGGAGCCTCGATCAGGAAATGGAACGGAATATCCTCTACTGCACATTGAATGGGCTGTGTATCATCAGAGGTCATATAAAGGATCTTAACTTCCAGAACTCCCTCCACATGAAGTCCGTCTTCCTTCACTTCCGTATCGTCAATTTTAACGGTACCCTCACTATGACAGATCTGAAGGATCCTATCCGCCTGATCCAGGGTTATTTTCTCAACTATTTTACATTTACTCATATTCTTGGTCAGGATCTTATCAAAACAGGCTTCTCCGGTCTGGAGCGCAAGATCACGGTTAGTCGAATATAAGTCATTTAAAAGCTCCATACTTTCTTCTTTATAAAGCTTCATATCCAGTTCCAGAACTGCATCCACATCAATTTCACGCATCTCACCGTCTGAATCAGGCTTCGCCTCAATATCCTTATGAATCAGCCGAACGGTAACTACCGGCACCATGTCTTCAGTTACATCCGGAACCTCTATTTCTCCCGAAAATGGAATACTTTCTTCCATCCACTGAACGGGAGCATTTTCCCCTTCTCCCTGATAAATAATAAAGACCATCAGTTCGCCGTCAAGCATCATCTTTCCGCTGGTAGGCCTGGTGGTTACGCCTCTTAATATCATTTCATTCCACAATATATGATCAATATTAGGCTTATTCCCAGACAGGCTGATGGTATCCTTTATCCGAAACGTGTCCTTATGGTGAAGAGCAACTGTTGCAACATCCACCTTTTTGCGAAGAGTTTCTACACTGGGAGCATCACCTGAGGTGGGTTTCGTGTCCACTTCTACGGCAGCATCTACGTCGCAAAGGGTCTCAACCTTTACCTGAAGCGTAACAATCGCCTTTACACTTAATTTTCTGGAATTGATGATCCCTGCGTTTAAATCTTCCAAGTCGCAAGTAACTGAAACTAAATCTTTCTCATCAAGTCCCGGTACATTAATTGGTTCTTCAAAATTAATGCTCCCGCTTAACGTACAAAGTCCGCCCTCTGCTCCCCGATACAATATGGTAAAATCCATCTTTCCCCGGACTACTACCCGCTCCGCCTGGTTCTTAACGGAATCCATGGTAATCTCACCGGAACTAAGAATAATCTGCTCCACATCATCCATGCTGTCAGGGACAATGAAATCATCGTCAAGCGTGATCTGGGATGTGGCGTTTCCTTTCCAACGATTCATATGTATGTTTTTCTTCACCAGCTCCAACATGAAAAAGCACCTGCCTTACCTTCTTTTATTCCTTTAAGAAAGTGTATGCAGGTGCATGTTCCAATATACTTTTTTTATTCTAATCCTGGGATTTCTCCTCTTTTTCTGAAAGCGGGTTTTCCAGTTTATGAAGTTTCTCTTCCAATACCTTTACACGTTCTTCCATCATGCAGTAATGCTCCATGGTAACCATATTGCTTTCTTTCTTTGGTATGGGAACTCCGTCAATTTTTACCGGGCGTGCGGGAATTCCCACTGCCGTCACATTGTTCTCCAGAGGCTTTAAAAGTACCGCATTGGCTGCTATGGTACAGTTATCTCCTACTTCAAAAGAACCAAGAATCTTAGCTCCTGCTCCCACCGTCACATTGTTCCCAAGGGTAGGATGGCGCTTTCCTTTATTTAGACCAACGCCACCAAGAGTAACGCCCTGATAAATCGTACAGTTATCCCCTACAACCGCAGTTTCCCCAATTACCACGCCGCAACCGTGATCAATCAGTATTCCATGCCCCATTTTCGCACCGGGGTGAATCTCAATCAGTGTAAAAAATCTGGCAGTCTGGGAAATCATTCTTGCAATAAAAAACATCCTGTGCTGATAAAACCAGTGGGCAAAGCGATGCCAGATGAGCGCATGAACCCCCTGATACAAAAGCAGGACTTCCAGTTCATTCCTGGCTGCCGGATCCCGCTGCTTTACTGCCTTCACATCAAGCCATATATCTTTTAATATCATACGAACCTTCCTCTTCTCCTTACTTTCGACTCCTGTTTGATGTAGTATATCATATGGCGGCAAAAGAAAAAAGAGAAATTTAAAATAGCTGCTCTGCAACTTATTTACAGAACAGCTATTTTCTTACATAATTCCTTATTGAAATACAACTGGAAGTTCGGACATCTCCGTCTTGATCACAATAAATGGATAAGATGGTTCTGTTCCTGTGTTCTCGCCCTTATCCGGACCGATTAATTCCGTATCAAGGACGATGGAATTGTCAGTGAGATAAAGATCATTGACTGCTATGCTGTAACCACCGCTGGCCTGCTTTCCATATCCTACTACTATGTAAAGATTTTTATCATCACTGTAAGTCAGTTTAAAGGGTGACTGTTGTTTTTCTGCTATTATCTGTTTGAGTTCCTGCGGTATATCCGTATCTGCAACCACAGTGAAATCCAGATCCCGTACCTTGTTTCCATTATCCCCGTTTACTGTACACCCGCTTAAGGTACGAACTACCAGCACCCACATAGCGAGGCCGAAAAAAATCATCCATTTTCTGTTAAACAGTCTCTTCATAGCGCACTCCCCAACTTATTGATTATTACTATTTATATGGGGAGTAAGCCATTTTTATGAAACTTTTTTATCAAAGAAGGGAACTACCCGTCTGCTATTTAATCATTCCTGAAATAATTTCGTACTCTTTCGGTCTTCTGTCCCGGAAAAGTCCCCAGTTTCTGCGGTCTCTGCTGATCTCATCCAGGTCAAACTCTGCCAGAATCACGCCTTCCTCTTCTCTTCCCATAGACTGAATCAAAGCACCTGTACTGTCTGTAATAAAGGATGATCCATAAAACTTTAAAGAAGAACTCTGATTGCCATTTTCCTCACAGGGTGATACCGATTCCTCTCCGATACGGTTTGCGGCAATGACTGGTATAATGTTTGAGGCAGAATGCCCCATCATACAGCGTCTCCAGTGTTCCATGCTGTCACATTCCAGTATGGGCTCACTTCCAATGGCAGTGGGATAAAAAATAAGTTCTGCACCCAAAAGTGCAAGGCTTCTTGCTGTCTCCGGAAACCATTGATCCCAGCAGATCCCAATCCCTACTTTTCCGTATCTCGTATCAAATACTTTAAATCCGGTATCTCCAGGAGTAAAATAAAACTTCTCCTGATAATAGTGGTCATCGGGGATATGGGTTTTCCGGTAAATACCCAGATTCGTCCCATCTGCATCAAGAACTGCAACGGAATTAAACATGGTGTTACCAGACCGTTCATAAAAGCTGACCGGAATTACCACAGAAAGCTCTGCTGCAATCCGGGAAAAATGAATGACTGCATCATTTTCCTCAGCTGGTTTCGCATATTCATAATATTCGTAGCGTCTCTCCTGACAGAAATATTGACGTTCAAACAGCTCCGGAAGCAGTATGATTTCTGCTCCCTCTGCTGCTGCCTTCCTTACAAGCTTCTCTGCACTGGCAATATTTTTATCAACGTCCTGGCAGCACTTCATCTGAACTGCCGCAACTGTTACCTTTCTCATCTATTTCTCCTTTTGGTATCTGCTGCGTGATGCAGTGGATATTTCCTCCGCCTGCAATAATATCTCTGGCATAGACCGGATAAATCTTTCTGTCGGGAAAACAGTCAGATAGAATACGGACTGCTTCCCTGTCATTTTCATCTTCAAACTGAGGGACAATTACCCCTCCGTTTGAAATATAAAAATTCACATAGCTGGCAGCCAGCCGTTCACCAGGTTCCCGTTCATCTTCACCTGGTTCGAAGGCAAAGCCAGCCAGTTCCTCTTTCGTAATACAGACAGGAACCTTAGGAATGGGCAGCTTATGAACAACAAAATGGCGGCCCTTTGCATCAGTCTCTTTCTCAAGAATCCGTAAATCCTCCATTGACATTTCATACTGAGGATCTTCCCTGTCATCAGTCCAGGCTAATACCACTTCACCGGGACGCACAAATGCACAGACATTATCCACATGCTCATTGGTTTCATCCTGATAGATGCCATACTTCAGCCAGATAATTTTCTCTGCTCCCAGATATTCCTTTAGCTTTGCCTCGATTTGCTCCCTGGTCAGAAGTGGATTTCTCCCCTTACTTAAGAGACAGCTTTCTGTTACCAGTACCGTCCCTTCTCCATCTGAATGAATGGAACCGCCTTCCAGAACGAAATGTCCGGCATCATAAACTTCATATCCCAGCTTTTCACAAAACCGGCCTGCAAGAAGGTTATCCTTCTCCCAGTCCTGATACAGGCCATCAAAGGAACCTCCCCAGGCATTAAACTGCCAGTCAATTCCCCTGACACGGCCTGACTTATCTTTCACAAAAGTAGGACCAACATCTCTCGCCCAAGCATCGTCAGATTCCATCACCATCACTTCAATCCGATCAGAAAGCATGGCTCTGGCATTGTCATAAGTATCCTCATGGGTCAGCATAATTAACTGTTCACTGTCTGCAATGGCTTCTGCAATTTCCGCAAAAGCCTTTCTTGCTTTTACCGCCCCATATGGCCAGGAGCCCGGTCTTCTGGGCCAGATCATGATGCAGCCTCTGTGAGGTTCAAATTCCCCCGGCATGTAAAATCCTTCCTCTGCCGGCAGTGTGGATCGCTTTCTCATATTTCATTCCTCATATCAGGCACATTAAGACAGCCTGTTTTTAAAATCTTCGTATCCAAATTCTTTTATAATGCGGCATTCTCCGTCCTGATCCATAACCGCTATGGAAGGAAGGGGCATACCGTTAAATGTGTTGTTTTTCACCATGGAGTAAATAGCCATGTCCATAAAATACAGTTTATCTCCAGGGTTTATCTCATGGTCAAAGGAATAATCTCCAATTACATCTCCAGCCAGGCAGGTGCAGGAAGACAGGCGGTAATTAAAAGGCTTCTCTCCCGGTTCTGCGCTGTCCTTTAACGGCGGACGATAAGGCATTTCCAGTACATCCGGCATATGACAGGATGCGGAAGCGTCAAGAATTAAGGTTTTAATTCCGTTGTCCACCACATCAAGCACTTCTGTCACTAAATAACCAGCATTTAAAGCAACTGCCTCTCCAGGTTCTAAATAAACACGAAGCCCGTACTTGTCCTGAATTCTTTTAATACAGGATTCCAAAAGCTCCAGATCATAATCCTCTCTGGTTATATGATGTCCTCCGCCCATATTAATCCAGGATAACCGGGGAAAATATTCTCCAAACTGTTCTTCCACTGCATCCAGAGTGGTTTTCAGCGCATCTGCATTCTGTTCACAAAGAGTATGAAAATGAATGCCTGAGATATAAGGCAGATATTCTTCCTCAAACTGCTCCCTTGTCACACCCAGCCTGGAGCCGGGTGCACAGGGATCATAGATCGCATGCCCATCTTGTGTGGAGCATTGTGGATTTACCCGGATGCCGGCATTTACACCCTTTAGGCAGTCCTTATACTTTTTCAATTGGGAAAAAGAGTTAAATACAATGTGGTCACAGATTTTTGTCAGTTCTTTAAAATCCGCTTCCTTATATGCAGGGGCAAAAACATGGTTTGAAAGTCCCATCTCCTCTTTGCCGAGTCTGGCTTCATACAGACCGCTTGCAGTAGTTCCATCAATATATTTTGCAATTAACGGATACTCTGCAAAACAGGAAAATGCCTTTTGTGCAAGAAGAATGCTGCATCCGGTTCTCTCTTTCACCCCGTTTAAAATCTTCAAATTATCAATCAGCCTGCCCTCATCAATTACGTAGCAGGGAGTCTTTAGTTCCTCTATCTTCATGATTATTCCTGTCTCCACACAGTTACGGTCTCAGGATCTTCGCAGACTACCCAGGGAAGTCCCCATTTATTTAAAGCCTCCATATATGGATCGGGATCAAATTCCTCAACATTGAACACACCTGGCTTTTTCCACTGTCCTGTCACCACCATCATGGCACCGATCATAGCCGGAACTCCGGTTGTATAGGAAATTGCCTGTGATTCCACCTCTTTGTAGCACTCCTGATGATCGCATACGTTGTAAATGTAGATGGTTTTCTCTTTTCCGTCTTTAATACCTGTAAAAATGCATCCGATGTTGGTCTTACCAACTGTTCTTGGTCCCAGGGACGCCGGATCAGGAAGAAGTGCCTTTAAAAACTGGATCGGAACAATGCTCTGGCCATTAAATTCAATGGGAGCTGTTGAAAGCATTCCAACGTTCTCCAGACATTTCATATGTGTTAAATAGCTTTGTCCAAAGGTCATAAAGAAGCGGATTCTCTTAACTCCAGGAATGTTCTTAGCCAGAGATTCGATCTCTTCATGATGAAGGAGATACATGTCCTTCTCACCCACCTCCGGGAAATTGTACTTAGATTTCAGTTCCATAGGTTTGGTCTCAATCCAGTGGCCATCCTCCCAGTAAGATCCGTTGGCAGATACTTCTCTTAAATTAATCTCAGGGTTAAAGTTTGTTGCAAATGGATATCCGTGATCACCGCCGTTACAGTCTAAAATATCGATGGTGTGAATTTCATCAAAATAATGTTTCAGAGCATAAGCGGAAAATACACTGGTAACGCCAGGATCAAATCCGGTTCCAAGAAGAGCCGTAATATTTGCATTTTCAAATCTCTCCCTGTAATTCCACTGCCAGGAATAATCAAAATAGGCGGTAAAACCAAGCTCCTCACACCGTTTCTCATAGATCGCTCTCCACTGGGGATCTTCCGTATCTTCCGACTCATAGTTAGCCGTATCGATATAATCCACCCCTGCAGCCAGGCAGGCATCCATAATGGTTAGATCCTGATAGGGAAGTGCCACATTTAACACGGCATCGGGCTGATAGCTCTTAATTAAGGCAATGACTTCCTCTGTATGATCTGCATCAACTCTTGCTGTTTCAATTCTTGTTTTTGTCTTTCCTTCCAGCTTTGCCTTTAACGCGTCACATTTTTCCTTTGTTCTGCTTGCTATGCAGATGTCTGTAAATACCTCGCTGTTCTGGCAGCACTTGTTGATTGCTACTGCGGCAACTCCGCCGCATCCGATTACTAATAATCTGCTCATTCCTTTTCCTCCTCTTCCAGTAGATCTTCCACATATTTTGGAAGCATAAATGCTCCTGTGTGAAGATTGGTGGTATAATACCACGTCTCTATTTTCATTTTGTTCCATTTATCGGGTTTAAAGTCATTAATCGGGTGATATTTTTTTGATGCAAAACCAAACAGCCAGTAACCTGACGGGCAGGTTGGAATATGAGCCTGATAAACACGGCTGATAGGGAAGGAACGGTAAACCTTCCTGTGCATGCTTCTGCAAGCCAGCTCATCTTCGTCATAAAAAGGACTGCCATGCTGATAAACCATGATTCCATCGCTCTTAAGCGCCTTATAGCAACTTCCATAAAACTCTTTGGTGAAAAGTCCCTCAGTATGTCCAAACGGATCGGTGGAATCGTTGATAATCAGATCGTATTCTTCTTTTTTATTTCTCAGGAAACGAAGTCCGTCATCGTAATAAACCTTTACCCTCTGATCATCCAGACCACATGCCACCTCAGGAAATATATCCCGGCATACATCTACAAACAGTTTATCTGTTTCAACCACATCAATGGATTCAATGGAAGGATACTGTAAAAGCTCCTTCGCCACACCTCCGTCACCTCCACCGATAATCAGCACATTCCTAACATCGGGGTGAACTGCCATGGGTACATGGGTAACCATTTCATCATAAATAAATTCATCTTTGTCCGAAAAAACAATGTCTCCGTCAAGAGCCACAAACTTTCCGAATTCCTGGGATTCAAATACATCGATTCTCTGATATTCACTTTCGCCGGAAAAAAGCTGCTTGTCAATCCGGACGGAAAGCTTAACATTGGATGTATGCAATTCCGAAAACCATATCTCCATATTTTCCTCCATCTTTCCCACTTACCGGAAATTACTCTGTCAGTACCATTAAATTCTCCACTGCCGGATCTTCTGTTCCCTGCATGGAGCATCCCTTCTCTCTTGCGTATACGATATATTCCACAATTTCTTCCGTAATCATCTCTCCAGGCGCTAAAATCGGGATTCCAGGCGGATAGCACATCACAAACTCTCCGCTGATCTTGCCAGCTGACTCTTTTACCGGAACAGATACCTTCTTTGAATAAAATGCCTTCTGGGGAGATATCACCACTTTTGGTGCTATGTACTCTCCTGATAGCATACCTGTCCGGTCTTTTTTATAAAGACGCTCTACATCTGCCAGAGCACCTACCAGGCGCTCTATATCCTGTATTCTGTCTCCAATGGAAATATAGGCAAGGATGTTGCAGATATCTCCGAATTCAATCTGAATATCATATTCATCCCGAAGGAGGTCATACACTTCAATTCCTGCCAGACCATTTCCCAGGGTATAAACGGAAAGCTTGGTCACGTCATAATCGAAGATGCTGGTACCATTTATCAAATCTCTGCCATATGCATAATATCCCCCAATGGAATTGATTTCTTCCCTGGCATACTCTGCCATTTCTGTCACCTTTGCAAAGGATTCTTCTCCTCTGAGCGCCAGGTTCCGTCTGGAAATGTCAAGGCTGGAAAGAAGAAGATAGGACGCACTGGTCGTCTGTGTTAAGTTAATGATCTGACGCACATAATCCCCGTTCACACCGGTATTTAGCAGGAGAAGTGAGCTTTGAGTCAGACTTCCTCCTGATTTGTGCATGGAAATTGCGGCCATGTCTGCCCCTGCCGCCATAGCGGAAACAGGCAGGTTTTTACCGAAGTAAAGATGGGTTCCGTGAGCTTCATCTGCCAGAACCTTCATACCATGTGCATGAGCCAGACGCACAATGGAACGGATATCGGAACAGATTCCGTAATAAGTGGGATTGTTCACAAACACCGCCACTGCATCAGGATTTTCCTCAATTGCCTTCTCAACCTGGCTGATCTCCATTCCCAGGGAAATCCCAAGCATACTGTTTACTTCTGGATTAACATAAACAGGAACTGCTCCACAAAGCACTAAAGCGTTAATCGCACTTTTATGGACATTTCTCGGAAGAATAATTTTATCTCCGGCTTTGCAGACAGATAGAATCATGCTCTGTACTGCCGAAGTAGTTCCTCCTACCATCAAGAACGCATCTGCCGCTCCAAAAGCCTCTGCAGCCAGTCGTTCCGCATCCCGGATCACTGACACGGGATGGCATAAATTATCAAGCGGCTTCATGGAATTCACATCAAGCCCCACACAACGCTCACCAAGAAGCTGTGCCAGCTCCGGATTTCCTCTTCCCCGTTTATGCCCGGGTACATCAAAGGGCACTACTCTTTTCTTTCTAAATGTCTCAAGAGCATCATAAATCGGAGCTCTCATCTGATCGTCTCTGTTCATATGGCAAATTACCTCTCTGCAATAAAATTCCTTACAATCAAAAAAAGCAGGTGAATGTACATCACCTGCCTGAAATTTCATGAATCTTTTAACGGAGTCAGCCTCCGTCTGCTTTCTATTCATGACAATTACCGTTTTCGAGTCTACATAGCAAATATACTGTCCCTGCTATTATTGATCGTTTCACAAGATGATGTGCAGATGCACTGATTATAAAGTAATCAACTTATAAAATTTGAGCTTCTAACTCAATCAATAATGTGGTTTCCCACGTTCGGCAGCTGACCCGCCTGTCCGTCTGGGCTTAACTTCTTACGAAGTGGTCAATATTTGCATGAAAACGATAATGTCTCTTCATACTGGGGTAAAGAATAACATATTTTACGGATTCATGTCAACCAGTTTTTTGTAAAATTTTTGTCTTTCATGAAATAGAACAGCCGCTGTCTGAGAACGTCTACCATTTCTCAAACAGCGGCTGTCTCCCCACTCTTTTGTTTATAAATCTTTTTTACTGCACATCTGAAGGCGGTGCTGATACTTTTCCTTGGTGGCGAGGCCGCCTCTGATATGGCGCTCGGATTTGTTAATGTCCAGGATGACCCTGGCCCGGGCTGCCAGGGACGGATTGATGTGCTCTAAACGATCTGTCACATCCTTATGTACCGTAGATTTGGATATCCCAAATTTCTTTGCTGTCTGCCTAACGGTTGCATGGTAGTCTATGATGTAGTTGGCGATCGCAACCGCGCGTTCTTCAATATATTCCTTCAAGAAAATCCCCCTGCTAGGACGTTTTTACATACTTATGCAGGATGACGGTCAAGTATGAATGGTTCTATTTTAATTTCTTATGAATTAATTTTATATTAAAATTACCATAATTTACCACCGTATAATATAATTGTATAAAATGAAACCACAATTTTCTACAATAATCCGCCTGTCAGATAGCAAATTTTCATTGACGCATTTGGCAAATCCAACTATAATTTAAGATATTAATATACAATTATTTCTAATTCTAACACATAAAGGAAACTACTGAACAGAAAGAAGAGACTGCCATATAGTCTGTTGAGGTGCAAAGAATTGATTTATTTACCAATTGAGAAATTGACTGCAGGTATGGAATTAGCCCGCAACATACCAGGTTTAAACCCAATGCTGCCTTTCGCCGTAACTGGCTACGTCCTGAATGATCGCACGATAAACAGAATGATGAGTATTGGAATTCAGGGGGCTTATATTCAGACTGAACTGACTGAAGGAATTGAGCCAGTAGATATTGTGGAACCTGAATTAAAGGCCAAAATGCTGATCAGCATACAGGAAACATTTGAAGAAAGCCTGAAAAAAGTCACCTTTCAGACCAGCAGACAGATATATGAGAATATTGCCAACGTAGCCAAAACCGTGGTTATGAATGTTTTAAACATGGACAAGTATCTTTTTCAGATGATTGACATCAGAGACTATGACAGCTATACCTATTCTCACAGCCTGTATGTGGGAATTTTAAGTGTACTCATCGGGCGTTATATCGGACTCCCTATATCCAAGCTGAATGACCTGGCTCTGTGCGGACTTCTCCACGATATCGGAAAGACTGATATTCCAATTGAAATCACCAATAAGCCAGGGCCTCTGACCAACGAAGAGTATGAGGTTATGAAGCAGCACCCCAGCCTTTCCTATGATAAGCTGTTTGACTGTAATTCCATCTCCCAGGCAGTGCTTCAGGGAATTCAGACCCATCATGAGAAATATGACGGAAGCGGTTATCCATTTGGTCTTGCAGGGGAGAATATTCCGCTATACGGACGTATCCTTGCTATTGCAGACGTTTATGATGCCTTAAGTGCCACGAGACCATACCGAAAAGCATGGAATCCAAGAAAGATATTTGATTATCTGACCAGCTGCTGTAATTCCCATTTTGATCCGGAACTATTATCCGCCTTTTTCCAATGTGTTTCTGCCTACCCTATTGGTACAATTGTCAGATTAAGCGATGGAAGCACGGCTGTCGTCAAAGATAATACTCCAGGATTTGCACTCCGGCCAATCATCCGATTCATTAATCCTGACGGTGTGGCAGGCAAGGAAATCAATTTATCAAGTGAAGCCCTAAATATCACCATTATAGACATGGATGATTAACAAATAAATGAAACAGGTGGACGTTCACCAAAGAATCCGGGAAACGCCACCTGCTTTATGTTTACCTGATGCCTTCAGCCTTAAGAATCGTATCCAGTAATGCTTCGCAGCCTTCTTTTACATCGGTATAGGTTACATCAAAATCACCGGTATACCACGGATCAGCAATATCTCTTGGATTGGGAGAGTAATCAAGAAGCCTCTTTATTTTCCTCTTTGGGTCACTCCCTATAATTCTCATAATTCCGGCAATGTTTCTCTGCTCCATTCCCAATATATAATCATAATCTTCATAGTCTTTCTTTTTCAGCTGAACCGCGCACTTGCCTGCTGTTGAAATCCCTAATTCCTTTAATTTATTCCTCGTACCATGATGAACCGGATTGCCAATTTCTTCTGAACTGGTAGCCGCGGATGCAATATAAAATTCTGATGCTAAATTTTCCTTTTCTACCAAATCCTTCATTACAAACTCTGCCATAGGTGATCTGCAAATATTACCAAGACAGACGAATAGTACTTTGATCATCCAATATTTCTCCTTCCACTACGCTCTGGTATAATTTTATTATTCTTTATCAATACAACTGTTTAAAACGCTTATCATCTCTAACTTATCATAATTCCTGCCAATAAATACGATCTGATTCATACGGTCACCATAGATCTCATCCCAATCTCCTAACACATCCGGATAATTGTAAAAGATCTCCTCTTTCTCGTCATTTGGAAGTGCCGCCACCCAACTGGTAGCTTCTGAAACGGAAGCATTTTTTCCCGCCTGTTCAAACAGCTGGGCATGTACTGAATCATCAGAAAACCAGATATAACCTTTCGCCCGTATGATTGTTTCCGGATAATTATTTTCCAGTAATTCCATAAAACTTTCCCGTTTAA
Organism: Lacrimispora struthionigena; assembly: GCF_048627165.1. Lineage (NCBI taxonomy): Bacteria > Bacillati > Bacillota > Clostridia > Lachnospirales > Lachnospiraceae > Lacrimispora > Lacrimispora struthionigena. Next base: position 3,094,087 of record NZ_JBMBWP010000002.1, on the reverse strand, counting down.
ACGCCCTTCTTTCTTCATAAACAAAAGAAGTAACTCCATAATCATCTGTACCAGAATCATCAAGCTGCTTCTCTCTGGCAAGTGCTTTTTGTAAAGAGGAAGAATTCATAACTCTGTCATAATCGAACTCTTTCCCATCAAATATGAGCCTGGTATCTACTTTTCCCCATGCAGTCCGAATAATTTCTGCCTCAGGCTGAATCTGCTTTATTGTACTAATTACCTGTTCTATTTTAATAGAATTCAATAAATCACACTTATTTAAAATAATTGTACTGCAAAATTCAATCTGATCCATAACCAGGTTAATGATATCAGGTTCCTCTTCCCCCTCCTCATTCATCTGTTCTTCCATCTCATCCAGGAATTCATAATAAAGCCGATGCGCATCCACGACTGTAATAATGGATTGTAAGTATACACCTGAAGAATCTGGTTCTTCTTCAGACATCAGAAACCCCTCCGCTATGGACGCTGGATTGCTGATTCCAGATGCCTCCACTATTATTTTTTCCACCCTTTGATCCTTAGAAAGTTCTTCTATCTGGTTCATAAATTCTTCCCGCAAAGTACAGCAGATGCATCCATTCTGCAATTCCACCATTTTTGCAGTCTGTTGTGAAGAATCTTCATTTTTTATCAGCTTACTATCCACATTCACACTGCCCATATCATTAATAACCAGTGCAAGACCGCTGTTATCACCGCTTTCCAGCAATCCCTGGAGCAGTGTGGTTTTCCCTGAACCAAGATATCCTGTAATCAATATGACAGGGATTTTCTTATTTACATTTTTATTCATTCTAATCATCTCACTTTTCCATGATTGGTAACAGTTCTTTCAAAAGCAAAAAAAGCGCAAACCCACACCTGGATTTACGCATTCCTATTTTAAGCAGTATTACATATAATACATATACCCTCAAAACCACACATTGTTATATATCTTTCATCCGTTCTTCCTCTTACCTAAACCAACCTGGTTAAGCCCTCGACCTATTAGTGACAGTCAGCTGCACATGTTACCATGCTTCCACCTCTGCCCTATCTACCTCGTCGTCTTCAAGGGGTCTTACTCTTGCGATGGGATATCTCATCTTGAGGGGGGCTTCACGCTTAGATGCCTTCAGCGTTTATCCCTTCCCGACTTGGCTACTCTGCCATGGTGTTGATCACCAACAGATACACCAGAGGTCAGTCCATCCCGGTCCTCTCGTACTAAGGACAGCTCCTCTCAAATATCCTACGCCCACGCCGGATAGGGACCGAACTGTCTCACGACGTTCTGAACCCAGCTCGCGTACCGCTTTAATGGGCGAACAGCCCAACCCTTGGGACCTACTACAGCCCCAGGATGCGATGAGCCGACATCGAGGTGCCAAACCACTCCGTCGATGTGAACTCTTGGGAGTGATAAGCCTGTTATCCCCAGGGTAGCTTTTATCCGTTGAGCGATGGCAATCCCACTTTATACCACCGGATCACTAAGTCCTAGTTTCCTACCTGCTCCACCCGTCGGTGTCGCAGTCAAGCTCCCTTATGCCTTTGCACTCTTCGAATGGTTTCCGACCATTCTGAGGGAACCTTTGAGCGCCTCCGATACTCTTTCGGAGGCGACCGCCCCAGTCAAACTCCCCGCCTGACATTGTCCCCCAGCCAGGTTATGGCTGCAGGTTAGAAATCCAATACCGCAAGGGTGGTATCCCAACATCGGCTCTGATAAGACTGGCGTCCTATCTTCGTTGCCTCCCACCTATCCTGTACATGCAGCACCGAATCCCAGTATCAAGCTGGAGTAAAGCTCCATGGGGTCTTTCCGTCCTGGCGCAGGTAACCAGCATCTTCACTGGTATTTCAATTTCACCGGGTGCATTGTCGAGACAGCGCTCAAATCATTACGCCTTTCGTGCGGGTCGGAACTTACCCGACAAGGAATTTCGCTACCTTAGGACCGTTATAGTTACGGCCGCCGTTTACTGGGGCTTAAATTCAGAGCTTCGCGTTGCCGCTAACCCCTCCTCGTAACCTTCCAGCACCGGGCAGGCGTCAGCCCATATACCTCACCTTTCGGTTTTGCATAGACCTGTGTTTTTGCTAAACAGTTGCTTGAGCCTATTCTCTGCGGCCTGATTTCTCAGGCACCCCTTATCCCGAAGTTACGGGGTCATTTTGCCGAGTTCCTTAACAATGCTTCTCCCGCCGGCCTTAGGATTCTCTCCTCATCCACCTGTGTCGGTTTACGGTACGGGCACATATTACACAATAGCGGCTTTTCTTGACAGCCCCTACAGAGACTTCCCTACTTTTGTTCGGTACGCGTCACACCTTCCTGTTGTTAAGCGGATTTTCCATCTTAACCAGTCCAATGCTTGCCCCGGTCTTTTCATTCCCGGGTTCTCTCTCGGTTCTGTGTCCCCACAGTTCTGATAATATGCGGTACAGGAATTTCAACCTGTTGTCCATCGACTACGTCTTTCGACCTCGCCTTAGGTCCCGACTTACCCAGAGCAGATCAGCTTTACTCTGGAAACCTTAGATATTCGGCCTGGAAGATTCTCACTTCCATCTCGCTACTCATTCCGGCATTCTCTCTTCTTAACGCTCCACATCTCCTTACGGTAATGCTTCTGCGCATTAAGAATGCTCCTCTACCAATGTATCATACGATACATTCCACAGCTTCGGTGTCGTGTTTTAGCCCCGGACATTTTCGGCGCAAGACCTCTCGACTAGTGAGCTATTACGCACTCTTTGAATGTGTGGCTGCTTCTAAGCCAACATCCTAGTTGTCTCTGAAATCTCACATCCTTTTCCACTTAACACGCACTTTGGGACCTTAGCTGGTGGTCTGGGCTCTTTCCCTTTTGACTGCCCAACTTATCTCGTGCAGTCTGACTCCCGTACATCATCTGACCGGCATTCGGAGTTTGATATTCTTTGGTAAGCTTTGACGCCCCCTAGGAAATTCAGTGCTCTACCTCCGGCAGACTAATACGAGGCTAGCCCTAAAGCTATTTCGAGGAGAACCAGCTATCTCCGGGTTCGATTGGAATTTCTCCCCTACCCACACCTCATCGCCACCCTTTTCAACGGATGTGCGTTCGGTCCTCCACCGCCTTTTACGGCAGCTTCAACCTGGACATGGGTAGATCACCCGGTTTCGGGTCTACCTTTACTGACTTAACGCCCTATTAAGACTTGGTTTCCCTTCGGCTCCGCACATTCAGTGCTTAACCTTGCCAGTAACGGTAACTCGCCGGACCGTTCTACAAAAAGTACGCGGTTCCACTTTAAACGTGGTTCCACAGCTTGTAAACACAAGGTTTCAGGTTCTCTTTCACTCCCCTCCCGGGGTCCTTTTCACCTTTCCTTCACAGTACTATGCGCTATCGGTCACTAAGTAGTATTTAGCCTTGGGGGGTGGTCCCCCCGAATTCCCACAAGGTTTCTCGTGTCTCGTGGTACTTTGGATCCTGCTCGCTGACTATTGTTTTCCCATACAAGGCTTTCACTTTCTATGGCCGGTCTTTCCAGGACCGTTCTGGTAACAAATCGTCTCACTTATTGCAGTCCGTAACCCCAGCATGCACGCACGCTGGTTTAGGCTCTTTCCATTTCGCTCGCCGCTACTTTGGAAATCGAGTTTTCTTTCTTTTCCTCCGGGTACTTAGATGTTTCAGTTCCCCGGGTTCCCGACGTATGGCTATGGATTCACCATACGACAACTGAGGTTTGCTCAGCTGGGTTTCCCCATTCAGATATCTCCGGATCAAAGGATATTTGCTCCTCCCCGAAGCTTTTCGCAGCTTATCACGTCTTTCATCGGCTCTTAGTGCCAAGGCATCCACCTTGTGCTCTTTATAGCTTAACCAATACGACTTTCACCTGCGGGTGCGGGCTACTCATCTAAGATACATAGCGTTGTATCTTATGGTCTTAGGTTTGTTCGTTTACCGTACGTCACGGTAATTGAACGAGTTTTTATTTGGTTACATCTTTCGATGTAACACCTCGGATGTCTTGATATTGTCTTTTTGCAAAGACTCTATCTAGATATATTTCAATATGTGGTTTTCAAGGTACATGC
>NZ_JBMBWP010000002.1:2817500-3087500 GCF_048627165.1 Lacrimispora struthionigena | reverse complement strand
ATTCGCGACAAAAAAAGGAGCTCATCTCCAGTTACAGATGAGCTCCTTTTTTACCAACTATAAGATCAGGCATTTTTGCCGCAGCATTTCTTGTATTTCTTACCGCTATTGCAGGGACAGGCATCATTTGGATAGATCTTCTGAAGATTCTTCCTTTGAACGCTCACTTCATTATAACCTTTCATTACCATCTCATAAGGTTTATGACCCCTGTTTAGCACCATCCGGGTATTGTTCCAGATATCAGTTACAATTACAGCAAGCTTCTCCATATGTTCGGGTGAACCCATGAGTATTCCCGCTGCCTCTAAATCGTTAACAACTTCCTGAAGTTGTCCGCCCATACTGATCTCAGCCTGAACCTGGCGGAGTATCAGAGGTATCATGTCATCCGGAACACTTAATTCAGAGATCAGGAATTCACTCAGCCTGCTTAATTCGCCACCCATTAAAAATCCGGAATTATCCGCCATATAGCGAATTTCCAGCTGAGTAGGAATATAATAAGGAACTTTCCTCTGGGTACGCAAAAGATCGGTATAACTTTTTTGCTCTGCCAGGGCTGCATCTACAAAATTTCCATCGATATAAGTTACCATTAAGCGATATGGTCTTAAAGATTCGTATGCGTTTAAAAGTTCCTCCAAGGTCAGCTTCTTTTCTTCATATTTATTAAATGTTTCCAGAAGGACAGATGGAGGAGTTATGGCATACAGGGAATTGGCAGCACAGATATAGTCTCCGATTCTGCTTATGCGGGTACGCTCTTCCTGGAACTTGACAGTATTCAGTGCTTCGTATGCTTTTACAACTTCCTCTGCGACCAGAAAACTGCGGTCTGCTCCCGAAGTTATATATCCTCCTGCATAAAGATATTCCAAATTTTGTTCTTCCAATAAGCCCAGCTTTGTACAGCCGGATATTAGCTTCTCAAATGCATTCATTTCACAATCGCGAACACAAAGAAAATAAGGCTTCATTATTTTTTCATTTAATATGTAAGAAATGGTCTTGTGAACCAATTCTTCCTTGTTTAACTTACTGGTTCCAGTCATATGATGTCTTTTTGCTATTTCCAGTATACTGTTTTTATCGTAGCAGTCAAAGATATCAGAAATGATGATTGGCTCAGATCCGTCTGCCATCTGCTCCAGACGCAAGTTCACTGCCGCCATATCGTATTCCATTTCATTATCAGATAAACCTTCACCTTTATATTTAATGACTCTGGCTGATGTCTCCTGACACTCATCTAAATAGTCTTCAGTCTGAATTGTAAATTCCAAGTTACTGGTGCCATAAGACACATATGTAAATTTGGAATCCTTTCCTATCTGATCGTTAATGGCTTGGGCTGTTGGAAGATACTGATAGTTTCCCGTCTGTTCTATATTATCTGAGGCTACCCGTATTTTCTCTGAACGAAATTCAAATTGATACGGTATTTGGCCAGACAAGCAAAATGACGCCTGAATCGTATTGTGAAGTGTTTCAAACGTTACTCCTTGCGGTACCAGAATCCTTCTCCAGATCGGCGGCTTGCTTCCTTTGATCGTGATTTTCAGTTGATATGCTCCCATGAAAACGTCCTCCATTCTCGTATCCTCTGTATCCGTTCTTAAAAATTACGGAACCATCTTTTGTTATATCCATAATAAAATGCACGTAACAATTTACCACATTTGCTCCCATTCTGTCCAGTCCATCCAGTCATTTTTATAAAGAATAAAGGGATTTTTCCGTAATTTGGCGGATTTTTTCGTTTTTACCGGTCAGGAAAGAAAAGATTATGAATCTAAACTACTTTTATGCAGATACTGATTTTAGAAGAATTATACACCAGTTTCCGTGTTTTACACAAGCTTTACAGACTCTATACCAAAATATGATTTCAGAAAAAAGAACCGACTGCTATACTCCAACATGTAAGCGAAAGCAATTTAAAATGAAAAGAGGAGATAGTGATTATGAAAAAAAATTTAATTAAAATACTTGCAGCAGCTGGTATGGCTGTATTAACAATGGGAGCATTAGCCGGATGCGGAAATAGCACGACCGAGACAACAGCAGCTGGAACAAAAGCAGCTGAAACAACTGCAGGTACAACCCAGACAACTACTACTACTGCTGCCGCTGCAACAACAACAGCAAAGGCCACTGCAGATTTAAAGGGTTCCATCAGCATGGTTGGTTCTACCTCAATGGAGAAGCTTGCAACTGCTTTAAGTGAAGTATTTATGGAAAAATATCCTGGTGTTACTGTACAGGCTGAGTTTGTTGGTTCTGGAGCAGGAATTGAAGCGGTTACCAACGGTGCTGCTGATATCGGAAATGCTTCCCGTAATTTAAAAGATGAAGAAAAATCTAAAGGAATTGTTGAAAATATAGTAGCAATTGATGGTATTGCAGTAGTAACCGATCCTTCTAACAAAGTTGAAAATCTGACAAAGGATCAGCTGATTGCCATTTATAATGGAACTACCACCAGCTGGAAAGATTTAGGCGGAGCTGATCAGCCTATTGTAGTCATTGGACGTGAATCTGGTTCTGGTACAAGAAGTGCATTTGAAGAGTTATTAAAGCTGGAAGACAAATGTAAATACAGCAACGAACTTGACAGTACTGGTGCAGTAATGGCAAAGGTAGCATCTACTCCAGGCTCCATTGGCTACGTTTCTCTTGATGTACTTGACAAAACTGTAAAAACATTAAAGCTGGAGAATACAGATCCTACACCAGAGAACATTAAGGCAGGTTCCTACTTCTTAAGCCGTCCGTTTGTTATGGCAACCAAAGGCGATATCTCCAAGCAGAACGACAATGTGAAAGCATTATTTGATTATATCCATTCTGATGAAGGAAAAGAATTAGTAAAATCTGTTGGTTTAATCCCAGCTAACTAATCGGAACAGGAAGCACTACATGGGGACGCAGCTGAATGCTTAAGCTACGTCCCCATCTCACGAAAGGAGCCATTATATGCAACCAAAGTCTTATTCCATATTTGGCGGTCACGGAAGTAAATCTGGTATTGAACATGCTGCAGAAGTGATATTTACCATCTGCGGCTTCTTTGCTGTTTTGGCTGTGGCGTCAATTAGTATTTATATGTTAACAAGCGGCACCCCTGCTTTGTTTAAAGTGGGAATTCTGGATATTTTATTTGGTTCTGTCTGGAAACCAGATGCGGCCGTACCCAGCTTTGGCATTCTATATGTTATTTTAACTTCAATTGTTGGTACTGCTCTTGCTATCTTAATCGGCGTTCCCATCGGTGTTATGACATCGGTGTTTCTGGCAGAGGTAGCCCCTCAGAAACTGGCTGATATCGTCCGTCCTGCAGTTGAACTTTTAGCTGGAATTCCATCTGTTATTTATGGTCTTTTAGGAATTCTTATATTGAATCCGATTATGTACGATCTGGAACTGAAGATTTTTAAAGGCTCTTCCACCCATCAGTTTACAGGCGGAGCTAATTTAATCTCAGCGGTACTGGTTCTCGCCCTTATGATTCTTCCAACTGTAATTAATATCAGCGAAACTGCCCTCCGCTCTGTTCCACAGCATTTTAGAAGTGCCTCCCTGGCATTGGGTGCAACAAAGATTCAGACCATCTTCCATGTGGTGATTCCTGCTGCAAAATCGGGCATCATAACTGCCATAGTTCTGGGAACCGGCAGAGCGATCGGTGAAGCTATGGCAATTAGTCTGGTATCAGGAAGCTCTGTAAACTTTCCGCTGCCCTTCCATTCCGTCCGCTTCCTGACTACAGCCATTGTATCAGAAATGTCCTATGCCTCCGGTCTTCATAAGCAGGTTCTGTTTACCATCGGGCTTGTCCTGTTTGTCTTCATTATGATGATAAACGTAATTCTCAATGGCCTTTTAAAGAAAGGAGCGGATAAAAATGACAAATGATCTCACAATACCTGTTCATAGGGATTCCATTATTGTAAATAGTATTTATAATGGTAAGAAAAGAGTTTCAGACTCCCTTCTGACAATACTTATTTATTTATGCGCCCTGATATCAATTTTTATCCTTATCGGCATTATGGGATATGTGTTTGTAAGAGGTGTTCCACGGATAAATGTTGCATTTTTAACTACAGTACCAAGCACCATTAAAGGAACCTTTGGTATTCTGGGTAATATAGTCAATACATTGTACGTGGTAGCAATCACGCTGGTTATCGCCACTCCTCTTGGTGTTGGCTCCGCCATTTATTTAAACGAATACGCAAAAGGCGGTAAAGTAGTTCGTATTATCGAGTTTACCACAGAAACATTATCCGGTATTCCTTCTATTATATTTGGTCTTTTTGGGTATGTATTCTTTGGTACTACGTTAGGACTTGGTTATTCCATACTGACCGGCGCCCTGACCTTATCCATTATGGTTCTTCCGCTTATTACACGAACCACACAGGAAGCTTTAAAAACAGTTCCAGAAAGTTACCGCTCCGGCGCATTGGGAATTGGTGCAACGAAATGGTATATGATCCGCACTATTTTGCTTCCCAGCGCAATGCCTGGTATTGTAACAGGTATTATTCTGGCAATCGGACGAATTGTGGGTGAATCAGCAGCTTTGCTTTTTACAGCGGGCAGCGGTTATATTCTTCCTAGAAGTTTCCTTGGTAAGATATTTGAATCCGGCGGAACACTGACCATTCAGCTTTATCTTTGCATGCAGAAAGCAAAATATGACGAGGCCTTTGGAATTGCTGTGGTACTACTTGTTATCGTACTTGCAATAAACGGTCTTGCCAAATATCTGTCCCATAAATTCAACACGGAGGCGAAAGAATCGTGAATACAAATACAATTAAAATATCAACCAACCAATTAAATTTATACTATGGAACCAATCACGCTTTAAAAGACGTGAATATGGAACTTTATACAAATAAAATCACCGCATTTATCGGACCATCTGGTTGTGGCAAATCTACTTACTTAAAAACCTTAAACCGCATGAATGATTTGGTCCCAGGTGTTAAAATTGAAGGCGAAGTACTCTTAGACGGAGAAAACATCTACGACTCAAGAGTTGACACTACACTGCTGCGCAAAAAAATCGGTATGGTATTCCAACAGCCCAATCCTTTTCCCATGAGTATCTACGATAATGTGGCTTATGGTCCCAGAATTCATGGCATCAAGAATAAATCTGAGCTTGATGAGATTGTGGAAAAAAGCCTGAAAGGTGCTGCACTTTGGGAGGAAGTATCCGGTCGTTTAAAAAAATCCGCACTTGGTCTTTCCGGCGGCCAGCAGCAACGTCTCTGCATCGCCAGAGCCTTAGCTGTGGAACCTGAAGTTCTTTTAATGGATGAACCCACTTCAGCCCTTGATCCTATTTCCACGTTGAAAATTGAGGATTTAATGGATGAGTTAAAGGAAAAATATACAGTTGCAATTGTAACTCATAACATGCAGCAGGCAACCCGTATTGCTGATCACACCGCTTTCTTTCTGGTAGGTGAAGTTGTGGAATATGCTCCGACTACCGAGCTGTTTACTGCTCCCAAAGATTCCAGGACAGAGGATTATATCACTGGCCGTTTTGGCTGATTTATGATTAAACGAATAAAGGAGAAATAACTATGACAACAAGAGTGAATTATGAGCATGAATTAAATCTTTTAAATGATGACATTAAGGAAATGGGACGTCTGGTGGAAAATTCCATCGAACAGTGTTTTATCGCCTTTGAAGATCAGGACTTTGAAAAAGCGGAGGATATTATAAAGGGTGACCGTACCATTAATGATCTGGAACGTTCCATAGAAGCACGCTGCCTCTCTCTTATTCTTCGTCAACAGCCGGTGGCCGGAGATTTAAGAGTGGTTTCCAGTGCTTTAAAGGTTGTTACGGACTTAGAGCGAATCGGGGATCATGCATCTGATATCGCTGAACTGATCCTTCGCATTAAAGGGGAGCATGTCTATCATGTAGTTCGCCATATCCCTTCCATGGCAACTGCTGCCAGAGAGATGGTAAGATGTTCCATTGAGGCATTTATTAAACAGGATTTAAGTACTGCTAAAGAAATTGAGAAGCAGGATGATGTGGTGGATGAACTGTTTGGTAAGGTAAAGGTTGATGTGGTAGACTTATTAAAACAGTCCACTGAGCATATTGACCAGTGTATTGATTTGCTGATGATTGCCAAATACCTGGAGCGAATCGGTGATCATGCTGTAAATGTATGCGAATGGACAGAATTTGCAAAAACAGGCGCTTTGAAGAATGTACGGATCTTATAAAGCATTATACAATACAAAAATGCCGCAAAACAGCTGCAGTATGACTGTTGAGCGGCATTTTTCTGTATCGTTTGACAAATTCCCATTCAGATGATGGTATTTTCATTTCTGTTCAGCTCTTCTTTAAAAGCCAGCGTTTTATTTACAACTGCCATCAGTGTTTTAAACTGCCCTGGTGTAAGCTGCTGTTCCTTATCGCTTAATGCTTCCGCCGGGGAAGGGTGTACTTCTATTTCAAGACCATCACAGCCAGCCATAACCGCGCTTAAAGACATGGGTAAAATCAAATCCGCTCTGCCGGTGGCATGGGATGGATCTACCACTACAGGCAGGTGGCTCAGACCTTTTACAACGGCGACGGCACTTAAATCAAGAGTGTTTCTGGTATAGGTCTCAAACGTCCGGATTCCCCTCTCACATAAAATCACATCTGGGTTTCCAGCATTCATAATATACTCAGCGCTGTTTAGCCATTCTTCTATTGTGGCATTCATTCCCCGTTTTAGCAGGACCGGTTTCTTTATCTTACCTACTTCGACCAGCAATGAATAATTCTGCATATTTCTTGTGCCGATCTGAAGAACATCCGCATATTCGCCAATCAGATAGACATCTCTTGTGTCTGCGACTTCAGTAATAATAGGAAGGCCTGTTTCAAGTCCTGCCTTGCTTAAATACTGCAGACCAATCCTGCCAAGTCCCTGAAAGGAATATGGAGATGTTCTGGGTTTATAGGTTCCGCCCCGAAGCATGTTGGCCCCTGCTTCTTTTACAGATCTGGCAGCTTTCATAATCTGTTCCTCCGATTCCACGCTGCAGGGTCCTGCGATGACAAGAAAATCTCTTCCAACGGTAATATTACCTATCTTTATTTCGGTCTTTGGAGTAATTATGTCATGATTCTTTGCCATTACCAGCTTTAGATCTTTCATTTTCCATCACTTTTCTTTCAACTAACTGGGCCAGCTGACCAACAATCTTAAACGAAGGATCAGCGATTTCAGCATCTGTAAACTCAATATCATACGCTTCTTCCAGACTTACAAGAAACTGTATCATACCAATTGAGTCTATATAACCACTTTCCAGGTAGTTAAATGACTCAATGTCGGTTTCTTTATCCAGTGTATATTTTCTTTGAAGTTCCTTTAAAATAAAATCTCTTGCTGTCATTTTTATACCCTCCCCCTATTTTTATTTTATTTGAACACGCCATGTTTCGTTACATATTCCGGCAGATTGTACTTTTCCAGTTTTCCCAAAGAGTTCTTAGGTAATTGATCCAGAAAAACAATCATGTGGGGCTGTTGATAATCTGCCAGATTTTTTGCACAATGAATCTGAATTTTCCGTTTGCTCAACCGGGTATCCGGTTTTGGCACAATTGCCAGTGCCACTACCTCTCCAAGTCTGTTATCCGGATAAGCAAAAGCCGCACATTCCTTTACTTCCGGAAGCTTTTTCATGCATTCCTCAATATCCTGGGGATATACATTAATGCCTCCAGTAATAATCAATTCTTTCTTTCGTCCTGCAAAATATAAATATCCCGCTTCATCCAGATATCCCAGATCACCGGTTTTAAAATAACTGTCCTGCAGTGCATCCTGAAAGATTTTCGGCTGATTATAATAACCATTACACATTAATGTTGTTTTGCAGGTAATTTCTCCGATTTCTCCTGGGTTTGCAATACTGTGATCCTCTTTTATAATTTTTACCTTCGCTTCCGGCAGCGGTCTGCCAACGGAATGTTTTTTCCCCATTGTTTCTCTGAAATTAATGCTGGTAACGGTTGAAGTCTCTGAGGTGCCATACATTTCATGAAACTCACAATTCAGTTTATCGATTAATTCATTTTTAATATGGTTTTCTAAAAGAGAGGAAGAAGATACCACACATCTGAGGGAATCAATCTCAGGTACAAAGGGACTGGCCAGCAGCTCTGCAATCTGACCCAGCTGGGCTGATACTGCAATGGTGAATGTAACTTTCTGATCTTTTACACAATTTAACCATAAAGCAGGAGTGAACCTGGGCAATAAGATGCTTGTTGCGCCAATAAGAAGGGGCATTAAAACCAACCGTTCTGCCAGAGAATGATAGAGTGGTGTTGCAGCCAGTATGCGGTCCTCTTTTGTCAGATTGTATAACCTGATGTGTGCCATTGCTCTTTCTAATTTATTATTCTGTGTTAAATCAATGGGTTTTGGCTCACCGGTGGAGCCAGAGGTCATGGTTATAATCAGAGTTTCCTCTCCCGTCACCTGTTTCTCCACTGGTCTTTTATCTGACATCCTTGATATGGAGTCAAATGACAAGGTGTTTTTCCATGAGCCATCCAGACAGATCTGTGCTCCTTTTAGATTTAAGTCAATTCCCTCTTCTGTTTGTTCCATGAAATTTTTTCTTGCAATTAAATGTTTCACATCTGCTGCTGCGAACAAAGACTTTATTGCTTCTGGCGGCAGGGTTGGATTAATAGGTACCAGCGCTACTCCAAGATTGGCTGCTGCAAGAATCAAAGCCGCTGATTCGATACTGTTATTCATAGGAAACCCTATGTGATCGTTGTAAATGACTCCGGCTTTTATTAAAAAATTGGAATACCTGCATACCAATGCTGCCAATTTCTCATAGGTAATCGTTTTGTTATCACACCAGATTGCCATTTTCTGTGGATATTCAAAGGCCATGTCAAAAAACAAATCGCATAATTTACTCATGTTTCACTCCTTTCCCCATACTCAAAGATACACACGTCTCCCTGCTTCAGCAGACATATATGCTGCATAAACTACACGGATTGTATCATATGCAAGCTGAAAGTCCGACTTGGGAGCTCTGTCAAAAAAGACTGCTTCCATAAAATCCTGGATTTCTCCGGTATACCCCCTTATGATTTCATCTGCTATAAAGGGGTTGTTCCAGCCAGTCTTTGCCGGGAGCATTTCAGAGAGTTGAATTCCATTTAAATTATCTTCATCTAAAAAGTAAGTGGACATCATATCATTCATGGTGAGAGTGCAGGTAATTGCTGCATCATTACAATATAATTCAATATAATTTTTGCTTCCTCCAAGGCAGGTATCGGTTGCTATGACCAGTGCCTTGGACTGGTCTGAAAAGGTGAGTAAAACCGTTCCATTATCCTCAACATCATTTGGCCGGGCCTTGATATGACGGTGGTCATAATCGGAAAGCGTGGTGGTAACAGTGCCCATGTCCGCAAGAACACTTTCCACCCGGATATTAATACCCCGTGCCCTTGCTTCCTGCTGTTTTAACCAAAGGAGTGCAGAAAGGGGATGGGTTCCGGTGCGGATAAAGGTTCCTCCTCCAGTCTTTGACCAGGATCCTGCTACGGGAGAGCTTGAACCTTTCAGGCTCTCCTCTCCTTTCATATAAAGGATACGGCTCTTTTTTGACGAAATAATCTCTTCCGCTTTTGTTACAGCGGGTGCGTAGATAAAGTTTTCTGCATACATGAATTTGCAGCCGGATTCTTCAATGATTTGTTTCATATTTTCCAGAGAACTCAATAGCTTCTCGTACATAACCGCTTTGGGTATGTTTTTTCCAATTGGTTCCGGATCAGTACCTGTTCCAAAGTAACCGAAAAGTGGTTTTTCGCAAATGACATGCTTTCCTGCTTTTACTGCTTTTATAATCATGTCTTCATGGACGTAAGGCGGTGTGCAGATATCGATTACCTGAATCTCCGGGTCGATGAGTAAATCGTTAAAATCGAAGGTTGCAATTTCAAACCCATAAAGCTCTTTTGCAGGCAATAACTGCTCCGGTCGCCTGGCAGCAATGGTCTTAAAGCGAAGTGGTACCCTGCTCACCCGGTTATATGCGTGCATATGCAGTTCTGTTGCCCTGCCAGCACCAACCATACCTATTACAACCTGATTCATTCAACTCCCCCCTCAAGTTTCAGATTAATCCGGTCTGTTGGAACTGCGTAGCACACAGTCTCCACAGCAACCATATCAGTATAGTTTCGAACAAATAAATGATAATCTGGATTTAATTCTTTCATTTTTAGTGGGATTTTGTAATAGTCTTTCAGGTTATGGTAAATACAAATACATAACACAGGTTTATACTTGCGGATCACAGCTCTGGCACCGTTCAATGCCGCTGGCTCTGCGCCTTCAATATCCATTTTTATCATGGTCACAGGCTGATCTTTTAAAATATGATCCAGTGTGTCTGCCAAAACTTCAATTTCTCCCTTATCATCGATGTGCCCTGCGCTCTTTGCCGATTGAAATTTTAAAACTGTCTTTTTATTCCAGCATGCAATATTATGGGCTGTCACGTTTTTATAGCTTCTATCTGCAACTTTCTGGTTTAGTTCCAAATAGATATCTTTATCCGCTTCTATTGCAATATATTTTCTGCAGTTTCCTCCGGTTAACTGAAAAAAAGCTTCCATGGTATCTCCATTGTAGCTTCCGCAATCACAAAAAATTTCATCTGGTTTTAATTTTAATAGTTCCTGGTCAAAATACTGCTCTTCTGAGGGGGAGGATATAAATTCCAGATATTTATTATCCAAAGAAATCTTGGAGTTCAATATGTTTAAATAGACTTCTTTGGAATGTTTATCTGCCAGGCTGTTATATACCTGCCTGAATTCATCAAAGTGAAATTTTACGATCTGGTAAGCAGTTTCATCTTTGTAAGTATAATAATCATTGGCAACTGTAAAGCCTGCTGTATCAATCATTGAGTCTTCTATCCCCAGTGAGATCAGCTGCTTTCTTATTTCAGGAAAACGCATACTGGCAATTATAATATAAGCTGGTTCCTCTTTTGCCATTTCAGCCACTTCTAAGGGTGATAATATGGTATATCCATTCTTTTGCGTTCCCCAGAGTTCCTTTTTATTATCAGCATAATTTTTTAATCGGGTTAAGCAGTGGAACTCTTTTAAGAATTGATAAAGTGCATCAGAAGCGCTCCCTGACCCCCAGATGATGATGGTATCTTTGTTACTGATTTTTTCCGCATACCTTCCTGCATTTGTCTTATATAAGTCCTTATTTAGAAGTTTTTCCTCAAATTCGTTTTTACCTGTCATAGCTCCCCCTGGCCCCCTTGATTTTTCTCCATCATCTTATTTGGCCGATCCTGATCTCCGTCTGCTTTATAAAACAGGGTTCCATCCAGTTTGTAATGGGCCCATATATCAACGTTCTCACGTAAAAATGGTTCAAAATAGTTAGGTATGATATTGGGATCATCATCAGACCTGTAAATGAAACCGGCGTCCCATAGATATCGCTCCTCAAATCCATAGTTGTAAAAATCTATATACTCTAAATTCATTTCTTTCATAATCCCATCAAATGTATTACTCAGCCCGGAAAACAAACGTTGATCTCCTATATAATCCACGATACGAAAGATTCTTGCTCCGTTACATTCAATTAACCGGACCATCATAAGTGCCCCTACTTTGCCGCTCCCGTTTTTTAATCCATAAACAGAATAGTGATAGTAGGGATGACAGAAATATCGTTTGTTTACATACCAGCTGTCTTTGTATGGAATAGAATTGACGCTCTCGATATTAAAATTTTCTTTTACTTCGTTTATGGAACTTAAAAGCATAATTTTTGTATCAAAATTATTTTCCTGCAAGATATCCGGCTTCTTTTTAACAATTGCAATTTTAAATTCTTCAGTTTCAGGATTTAACTTATAATATTGTCTCATGCGGACGGTTCTGTCATGAAAATACAGTCTTCTTAACGGGATTGTGGTGTTGGGGTTAGCCCCGTTACCAATCTGGGTTCGACATCCGGTGATGTCAAAAACCCGCTTTGCCAGCTCTATGCCTAAAAGAGGCATATTTTCACCCGATTCACGCACTTTCCACATGCTGCCCCAGATATCCATTTTCTTAACATCTTTCGTATCAGAACATTTGATAAAACCAAAGATACCTTCCAGTAATCGGGTGTTCTTATCAATTGCTACAATAAAATTAATCTGATTTCCATCCTGATACTCATATCGAAACAGGTCTCTGTCTTGGGACATGATATGGCCTTTTTTCCAATACTTATCAATGAAATCCATAATCAGATCTATATCAGAGCTATTGGCAAGCCGGATCTCATACCGTGTATCAAACTGATTCATAGTGTTTCACCTCCTGCTTCATGTCCGTTCCTTGTCCAGACGGCATTTGAATTTTTCACTAATAGGCGGAAAATCATTGGTGTCAAGGCGGGGAATTGTAAGGTTGCTGCACTCTGATAAATCTGCCACCTTTACCTGAGTGGTAAGTCCCAGTTTACACCCCGTGGAAGAGATGTATTGCAAAAGCGCCTCATTATAACTGCCATAAGGATAATTCATTACCCAATTTTCAGCGTCTATATATTCCGACATGACATCCAATGCCTGCCTGATATCTTTCTGCATTTCTTCCTCTGACAAGCGTCCCAGCCAGTAATGGTTATATCCATGCAGTCCAATATACATGCCTTCCTGTTTCATAAGCCTGATCTGATCGGAAGTCAGGTACAGTTCACCAGCTAATTTATCCTCTGATATTCCTACATACTTTTTAAACAAGTCATCGCATATCTTACTTCTTACTTTTTCCGGCAATACAGTCTGAAGCATTCGTTTTACAAAAATTGTTTCTTTGCTGTCAAATCGATTGCCAGATGCATACTCATGAAAAAGCGTATTATTATCGGGATATTCGTATTCTGACCCCCGGTAATAATCCATGCGTTTTAGAACTGACGGCAATAGAACGTCTATCTGTGTGGTGGCCAGTATATAATGAATTTTATTTACATCCAATAAAACATGCTCTTTTAGTGTTTTCCCTGAAATAAAAAAAGAGCCCTGTAAATTTTCTGCCTTTAATATTGGAAATACGGAAGTATAATGATCCAGATAACCATCGTCGAACGTGAGTAAAACTGCTTGTTTGGGCAACTCATACTGGTTATTGCAGGCACAGTTTAATTCCTCCATGGTAATAACCGTAAAGTTTTGGTTTAAATATTCTATTTGTTTTCTGAAGCAAGCTATATCAAGTCCTTTTATCCGGGGATAACGGCTGTGTTCCAAATCCCTTACATAGTGATACATGATTACGTAAACTTTATTGTCCATTCTTTATCTTTTATATCTCATTTCTATCATCCTATGCAAAATGTCCGATGCTTCGTTCCACTCCTGCATATAAGCACAACCGCTGAATACAAAAATGGAGGTATTGCTTAGTAGACTTATCTACTTATGCAATACCTCCAATGCTATCAATGCTGCTTTTGTAATAATACCCTTTGCTTGCCTATTAATTATGGCCGGCTGTTACATCAACCATTCCCACTCCTCTGCAATAGGTCTGCACCACTTCATAGGAATCACTGAGAACCACAAGATCCGCATCGTATCCGGCATTCAGACGCCCTTTCCTGTCATCCACTCCCAGGCACTTTGCAGGGTTTATGGTACAGGAATTGAGAGCAGAATCAAAAGGCACCAAAGCTTCCTCAACCAGAAGTTTTAAGCCCTTGTTCATCTTCAAGGTACTTCCTGCAATGGTTTCTGTTCCTTTTAAGTAAGCAAGACCATTTTCCCTGACCTCGATATCATGGCCGCCCAGCTGGTACTGGCCACCTGCAGGACAGTTTTTAGCCCTCAGGGAATCGCTGATCATGATGGCATAGTCCCT
The DNA here is from genome assembly GCF_048627165.1 of Lacrimispora struthionigena. Classification (NCBI taxonomy): domain Bacteria; kingdom Bacillati; phylum Bacillota; class Clostridia; order Lachnospirales; family Lachnospiraceae; genus Lacrimispora; species Lacrimispora struthionigena. The sequence continues at coordinate 3,073,511 of NZ_JBMBWP010000002.1, read as the reverse complement.
GCCTTTTGCCGTATAATAGTTATTTAACGCTGCCAGGTGGCTGTGACAGCCATCACAGATGATTTCACCGTAAATATCCCGTACTCTGAGCGCTGTCCCTACCAGCCCCGGATCCCGGTGATGGTAAGGGGTCATGCCGTTATAGACATGGGTCATGGAGGTGGCACCGTTGGCAATTCCCATGAGAGCCTGGTCATACGTAGCAGCCGAATGCCCCATACTTACCACTACCCCAAGCTTTTTACAATATTTTGTAAGAGCAAAGTTTTCATCCCGTTCAGGAGCAAGAGTAATATATTTAATCTTTCCTTTTGCTGCCTTTTGATAACTTTCAAACTGTTCCACTGAGGGCTTTGCTATGGCTTCCGGAGGCTGTGCTCCTTTGTACTTCATATCCAGATAAGGGCCCTCAAAATGAATTCCCAGGATCTCGGCACCCTCATAACCATCATTAACAACATTGGCGATATTGGAAACTGCTTTTTCCAAAACTCCTGGCATCTGAGTCACTGTTGTGGGTAAAAGTGCAGTAACCCCCTCTTCGGGAATTCTTTTAATCCAATCCCTCAGACCCTGAGGCTCACCGTCATTGGTATCATAGCCATATGCTCCATGAGTATGAATATCGATAAACCCCGGTACGATCCGATCATTTCCATAATCACAATCGGCTGGCTGGGTTCCATACCCGTTTACTGCTGAAATTTTTCCTTCCGACAGCTCAAGCTGTGCCGGAATAAACTGTCCTGCGATCCACACGCGTCTGCTCTGTATTATCATATTCGTACCCCTTTTTCTTTCCGAATCACTATACTGATGTGACAGGCCAAACCTGACCTTTCTTTCAGTATATACAGTTGTTTTCCGGTTTTCAAGAAGTTTTGAAAATTTTTTTTATTTTTTTATATATAATAAAAAATATATTCTTACATAATTGGCCAGCGTATGGTCACACGGAATAAATCGGCTTCTGTTTCAACGGTGAGTTTTCCGTTCTGCAGCTCCACAAAGCTTTTGGCTATTGCCATACCAAGACCGGACCCTTCTGTATTGCGTGCCTGATCTCCTCTGGCAAAACGTTCGGTTATCTCCTCAGGATTAAAGGTCAGCTCTGCAGCTGATATGTTTTTTAATATAATTTCAACCCAGTCATTTTCTTTTCTCATATCGATGTAAGCCCGGGTTCCTGGCATGGCATATTTGATAATGTTGGTCAGCAGGTTATCAAAAATCCGGTAAGTCTTCTGACTGTCCAGAGAAAGAATAATTTTTTCATCAGGCAGATTCCAGCGAAAATCAATGGTGGATTCCTCGATCTTATCGCTAAGTTCAAAACTAACCTCTTTTAACAGACTGACAATATCAACATCCTCCAGATCCAGTGTTACATTGTTGCTGTTGGCCTTGCTGATCTCAAATAAATCTTCAATCAACGCTTTTAACCGCATGGATTTCTGTTCCAGAATATCGATATAGGCTTTTCGTTGTTCCGGAGTTGCATGATCATCCTTTAATAGATTTACATAGGTTATTATGGCAGTAAGGGGTGTCTTTAAATCATGAGACATATTGCTGATTAAATCAGTCTTTAACTTCTGGCTTTTGACTTCTTCATCAACGACTCCCTTAAGACCGCTCTGAATCTTTTGTATTTCTTTTTTAAATGGTTCGAACACACCTAAATCTTCTTCAATTACAACCTCTAAATTTCCTTCCGCTATCTGATTGGTAGCTTTCAGCAACACATTGTATTTTCTGCTTAAATCAAGATAATATTTTCTCATTACAAAAAACAAAATGATGGAGTAAAGGAACAAAGCACCGATACCCAAAAACCAAAGACTGCAAAGAATAGTAAGTACAATAAAATTTACAGCTGCAATTTTAAAGATTGTACGGTCTGATTTTTCCTGTAAATTAATGTTTCCCAAATATCGGTACAATTTTTTCAGGCAGTTTACTACCCAGCCACAGAATAACCCGCATAAGGTTCTCTCCTTATAATAACGGGTGATGCCAATGCGAAACACATCTCTCATACACAGGACTGCCCAGTAAATCACAGCAAAAGGTACTGCCCACCAGAGAAGATTCCATAGCTTAACCATGATATCTGCAGCTTTAGGAATAAAATTGGCACGTAACAGCGCACTGTACAAATCACCCCGGTTTGTCACTGCAACCAGGCTTGTAAGTCCCGCTCCAAAGGCAACCGAACCGGCTACGATTCCAATCACCAGTTCCAATGGGGTTCTTAAAATAGCATTACCATCAGCCAGATTCACATCCATACAGGAAAACAGAAACGCAAGGGCGGCCACGGCGCATACCAGTCCGATGAAGATGCGGGTAACACTCCCCGAGTTTTCATAAGCAGTCCAGATATTCCCACTGGTATCTTTAAATGATGAGATCTGCTGCTCTGACATACCATAGGCAAATGACATATTCCGTGGATTGGACAGTTTTATATTACCCTCCTGGAAATAGTCATCATAATAACTTTCCATAGGATCTTTATCTCCAAAATCCTGAAGTGTATTGAGTAAGTAAGCTGTATTTTCCCCTCTCACACAGCTGATATCCATGCGCCCAAGTTCATCATAATGTAAAACTGCCTGAAATACATAATAACTGTTATTGGGTATAAACCGCCCTTCTGCATGATCCAGGATCACTTTGCCGTTTTCATCTATCATCTGATAATCAATGGAGTTGCGGATATTTCCGAAATTCCGGTTCCAGTTTTCAAATTCCCGGATGCTGTTTTTGCGAAGTCCCCTTAAATATTCTGTTCTTTCGTCTTCACCGTCTCCCTCATCTTTTGTTATCTGCATTTCTGATGAAGTAGTTCCAGATAATTCAGTGGCTGTGCTTTTTTCGCTTCCATCACTGCTTGCCGCTTTTAGTTCTGCCTCAGCCTCTGGCAAAAAATACTGAAAGGGAGAAAGAATTTTATTCTGCTCTTTCTGTGCATCTTCCAATGCCAAAACATAATTGCCGTTTACAAGATGTTTTAAAAAAGTACTTTCTTCGTAGATTGGAGCCCCATTTCTGGAAGACTCATTTTCAAAATAAGGATAAAGTTCCACCATTGCAAATGCTGCAGCAAGAATAACCATCGCTGCCAGTAATCCGCTGATGCTATGCCTGTTTTTCAATTTTATATCCAACTCCCCACACCACCTTTAAATATTTCGGTTCCTTCGGATTTAATTCAATCTTTTCCCGGATTTTCCTTATGTGCACCATAATGGTATCGGTATTAATTGCCCGTTCATTCCATACTCTTTCATAAATTTCTTCCGCTGAAAATACCCTTCCAGGATTTTTCATAAGAAGTGCAAGAATTTTAAATTCAATGGGAGTCAGCTTTACCAGCTTTTCATCTACGGTAACCTCCACCGTGTCTTCATTTAATTCCAGCCCTCCTATGGAATAGACATTGCTTTTCTCTTTTTGTTCTTTTGCTTCCAGCATATCCATATACTTCCTGTACCGTCTTAGCTGGGAATTTACTCTGGCAAGAAGCTCCATGGGGGTAAATGGTTTTGCAACATAGTCATCTGCACCAATGTTGAGACCCATAATTTTATCCACCTCTTCTGATTTGGCGGATAGAATAATCACTGGAAAATCATGTTTTTCCCGCAGCTTCACAGTCATGGTAATTCCATCCATACGAGGCATCATGACGTCTACAATAGCCAGATGTATTTCCTCCTGCTCCAGAATCTTTAATCCCTCTACTCCGTCTGCCGCCTGAAACACTTCGTATCCCTGACTTCTTAAGTATATTTCCACTCCCTGCCTGATTTCTTTGTCATCTTCAACTAATAAGATGTGGTTTGCGTCCATGTGATCTCTCCTTATCTATCATAATCCGCTGATTTCTCCCAGCGTTCCATGCATTTATTATACCTCACTCTGAATATTCCTCTATATTCTAAGGATAAAATACCAATCTTAAAATGATTGTCACAGAAAACGAAAGAAATTCTAAAATTCACTGTACCCGTCATTATTCAAAAAAGGTGCTAAGGAAAACAGCCTCCTTAAGCACCTTATCATTTAAATTTCGTTTGTAGTCTTTCTGATATTTGTATCCATCAGCCTGTTAAAGCCCAACCAGCCGTTATTATCTCCAGCCGCTCTCAGCACTTCAATCATAGTCTCCATCTTTGCATCTGTGTTATCTGCAAAATTAAGAGCCAGTGCCTCAATCAGAGCCGGTTTTTTCGGGGAACCGTATTCCAGTTCTCCATGATGGGCCAGAATACAATGCTTTAATTCGGTAGCGGACTTCTCCGGGAAACCGGGAATGGTACGGATTCTCTCTCCTATCATCTCAGTTCCGATAATAATATGTCCAAGAAGCTGCCCGTCATCGGTGTAATCATTCTCCGGAAATGTGGAAAGCTCTTTTGTCTTGCCAATGTCATGAAACATAGCAGCAGTGAGCAAAAGATCCCGGTTAATCAAAGGATAATATCCTGCATAATAATCGCAAAGCTTCACTACACTCAGGGTATGTTCCAGCAGACCGCCTACAAAGCCATGATGTACGCTCTTCGCAGCAGAATGGAACTGGAATGCCTTGGCAAATGCAGTATCCTCTATGAAAAAGCTTTCTAAAAGAGCCCGGTAATAAGGACTTTTTACAGAACGGATAAAGCCTGCCAGTTCTTCAAACATCACTTTTATATCTTTACCGGAAACAGGAAGATAATCCCCTGGGATATATTCTCCTTCTTCCGCTTTTCTGATTCTCTTAATATTCAGCTGATTGGAATTCTGGAACACCGTAACATCTGCATCTATGTATACATAATCCAGAGTCTCAAAGTTTCCGATACCCGGGGATCCCAAATCCCAAATTTTAGCATCCACAGTGCCGGTTTTATCCTGAAGTATCAGGTTGCCGTACTCCTTTCCTGACTTTGTCAGGGAAATCTGCCTGTTTTTGCACAAATACACATCAGAAACATGCATTCCTTCCCGGAATGATTCGATATACTTCATTTTCTTCCTCCATATCTCACTGACAGCAACAAGGAAGCCAGGATAGTTACCTGGCTCCGATGGTTACCTGATATTGTATCTTTTTATATTCTTCCCGGCCATTGCGGGATACAGTCACAGGAATGATCTGTCCCGGACTTGATTTTTCCAAAACCACCTGAAAATCCTTCATGGTAACAATGGTTGCTCCGCCCATCTCAGTGATAATATCACCGCTCTGTATTCCTGTATTGTATGCAGGGCTGTCTGTATTCACTTCCACTACATACACTCCCAGAGGTATACCACTGCTGTTCATGGCTGAGCTTACCTCCTGTCCTTTGATTCCAAAGTAGGGGAATTGCGCTCCATTGCTTATCTTTTCCAGAATACTCTTGTAATCGGATATGGCCATGGCTGCGGTCATATCTTTACTGGTATCGTTTTTATATTGATCCGTCACCCAGCCAATAATCTGACCGGACGTATTCATAAGAAACGTTCCCACTCCGGCATTCCCTCTGACATCGGTATAAAGAATTCTGGTCATTCCGTCAATGATCTGAACATTCTTGGTTATAAAAGAAATAAAACCATATCCGGTTGAATGAACCATTCCTGCAGGTCCGCCGATTGCAACAACAATGTCTCCCTGCTTAACCGAATAAGAGTTGCCAAGTTCAATCGCTTTCACGTCTTCCAGCTGGGTTCTGCTAAGTTCTGCTGTGGAAACGCTGACAATCGCCATACCAGACAGCTTATCTGTCTGTTTAATCTTTCCCTGAACCTCTGTCCCGTCAGAAAAAGCCACACGAATCGCTTCTGCATCCTCAACTGCACCTTCCGGTGTTAAAATGAGAAGCTCCTGATTAGCCAATGAAATGATAACCCCGGAAAAAAGTCCGGAGTTTTCAACCGGGTTATTAAACCAGTCCGTCTGAGTCTTTACGGAGTGAACCGTAACGATTCCCTTGTCCGCCTTTTGAACCACAGATTTTAAGCTTCCGTAAAGAGTGCTTAAATCATCTACGGAAAATGGATACTTTTCCATAGCGGACTTAAGTATATCCTCAATTGGTTCCGTCTCTGCCACAGTTGTAGAAGTTTCAGCAACAGAAGCAACGGTCTCAGGCTCATCCTTTGGTATGGTCACCGGAGTCGTCTCACCGGTGGTTTCTCCCACAAGTAATCTCTCAGCTACAGGTTTGGATATGACAAATGTAACCGCCGCAACCATTCCGAAAATAACTGCAGTCACTAAAAGACCCAGAAATCTTTTCAGCATATCCTTTTTTGACATGGGCTGTTTTACAATCTTTTCATTGATAAAACGGCGTGGCTCCGCCTTTTTATCGTCTGGCCCGTTATTTTCCGGCATACTTACCCTCCTTTTCAGAAGACCTAAGTACTATTATAAGGTTCTTCCCGGTTTAATGCAAGAAAAACATATGAAACAACCATAATAACAAGGAAAAACAATCACCTGAGGATTGCAGTTTTCGTCTCTCCTATGCTATACTGTAACCGATCCCATTATTCAAGAGCCGGTTCTCACGCCGGTTAAATATCCAGAAAGAAAGCAGAATAATTAAGGTATAAACTTATGAATCAAAAAGCACTGAAAACTTTAGAATACTATAAAATAATTGAACAGCTCACCGAATATGCATCCTGTGAATCAGGAAAAGAACTGTGCCGCAAACTGGTACCTTCCACCGATTATGAGGAAATAACCACTTCCTTAAGGGAAACCACCGATGCAGTCACAAGAGTCCGTCAAAAAGGCGGAATTTCATTTGGGGGTGTGAAAGATATCCGGGCTTCCTTAAAACGTCTGGAGGTAGGAAGTTCTCTTGGAATCATTGAGATTTTATCCATCAGCTCCCTTCTTACCGCTTCCGCGAAAGCAAAGGCATACGGCCGCCATGAGGATCAGGAAATTTCCGAGGATTCTCTGGAAGAATTTTTCCGCATTCTGGAGCCATTGACTCCGGTTAACAACGAGATCAAGCGCTGTATCATTTCTGAGGATGAAGTTAGTGATGATGCCAGCCCCGGCCTTCACCATGTCAGACGTTCCATGCGTTCTATTAATGATAAGATTCACACACAGATGAACTCCATTTTAAATTCCAACCGTTCTTATTTACAGGATGCCGTCATTACCATGCGGGATGGAAGATATTGTCTCCCGGTAAAAGCGGAGCACAAATCCCAGGTAACCGGAATGGTTCATGACCAGTCCTCTACCGGCTCCACTTTATTTATTGAGCCTATGGCAATTGTAAAGCTGAATAATGATTTAAGAGCTCTGGAGATCCAGGAACAAAAAGAAATCGAGATGATTCTGTCAGATTTAAGCAACCAGCTGGCACCTTATTTAGAAGAGCTGGAGACTAACTTCCATACTCTTACCAGACTGGATTTTATCTTCTCCAAAGCAGCACTGGCAAAACATTACAACGCCAGTGAGCCAATTTTTAACACCAAACATGAAATTCATATTAAAGACGGCCGTCATCCCCTGCTGGACCCCAAAAAGGTTGTTCCCATCAACATCCATTTAGGAAAAACCTTTGACCTATTAATTGTTACTGGTCCAAATACCGGCGGTAAGACGGTGTCATTAAAAACAGTAGGCCTCTTTACTCTTATGGGACAGTCCGGTCTTCACATTCCGGCATTTGATGGGTCTGAGCTATCCGTATTTGATGAAGTGTTTGCTGACATCGGTGATGAACAGAGTATTGAGCAGAGCCTTAGTACCTTCTCCTCTCATATGACAAATATTGTGCAGATTTTAAATCAGGCAGACAGCAACTCTCTCTGCTTATTTGATGAGCTTGGAGCGGGTACAGATCCTACGGAAGGAGCTGCCCTGGCAATCTCCATCCTTTCTTTCCTTCACAATATGAAATGCCGTACTATGGCAACCACTCATTACAGTGAATTAAAGGTCTTTGCACTTACTACGCCAGGTGTGGAGAATGCCTGTTGCGAATTCAATGTAGAAACACTGCAGCCCACCTACCGGATACTCATCGGCGTTCCGGGAAAAAGTAATGCCTTTGCCATCTCAAAGAAGCTGGGACTCCCGGATTATATTATCGATGAGGCTAAAAACCATCTGGAAGCAAAGGATGAAACATTTGAAGACCTGCTGACACATCTGGAAGAGAACAGGGTTACTATTGAGAAAGAGAGAATCCAGATTGCCTCCTATAAGCTGGAAGTGGAGCAGCTGAAAGCCCGCCTGACTCAGAAAGAGGAACGGCTCGACGAGCGCCGGGATAAGATGATAAAAGACGCCAGAGAAGAGGCACAGAGAATTTTACGGGATGCCAAGGATACCGCAGATTCCACCATACGTCAGATCAATAAGCTGGCTAGTGAATCCGGAGTGAGTAAAGAGCTGGAAGCTGAGCGAAGCCGGTTAAGAAATAAGCTACAGGATGTGGACTCTTCCCTCTCTTTAAAGAGAGAACAGAAAAATCCGAAAAAGGGAATTGACCCGAAAAAGCTGAAGCTGGGAGACGGGGTAAAGGTTTTAAGCATGAACTTAAACGGAACTGTAAACTCCCTTCCCAATGCCAAAGGAGATTTATATGTTCAGATGGGGATTTTGCGGTCACTGGTTAACATATCCGACTTAGAGCTCCTTTATGATGATTCGGTTTCTGCACCGTCAGAAAACCGGGCAAAAAAGGCAGGAAGCGGAAGCAGTTCTACCCGTATGTCCAAATCCTTCTCCATTTCACCTGAAATTAATTTAATCGGCATGACCACAGATGAGGCAATCCCTCAGCTGGACAAATATTTAGACGACGCTTATCTTGCCCATCTTCCCCAGGTACGTGTGGTCCACGGACGTGGTACCGGTGCTTTAAAGAATGCAGTGCATAAGCATTTGAAGAGATTAAAATATGTAAAAGAATTCCGGCTTGGCGTCTTCGGTGAAGGTGATTCCGGAGTGACCATTGTCTCATTTAAATAAATATTAGAACGGGGGATCCATTATGGCAGAAAAACAGCGGATTTTAATTGTGGACGATGACAGCAATATTGCAGAACTCATTTCCCTATATCTTTTAAAGGAATGCTATGAAACAGAAATCGTGGGGGACGGAGAGGAAGCGCTTCGGGTTTTTCCTGAATTCAAACCAAATCTGGTTCTCCTCGATTTAATGCTTCCGGGCATGGACGGCTATCAGGTCTGCAGAGAGCTTCGCACCGGATCCCAGGTACCCATTATCATGCTGTCAGCAAAAGGCGAGGTCTTTGACAAAGTCCTGGGACTGGAGCTTGGTGCTGATGATTATATGATTAAACCCTTTGATTCCAAAGAGCTTGTAGCGCGGGTTAAGGCAGTCTTACGGCGCTATCAGACTTCTCCTGCTGCTGCAGCCTCTCATACGGACCAGCAGGGCGACTTTGTGGAATATCCGGATCTGATTGTGAACTTAACCAATTACTCCGTCATTTATATGGGACATTCCATAGAAATGCCCCCAAAGGAGCTGGAGCTTCTCTATTTCCTTGCCTCCTCTCCTAACCAGGTATTTACCAGAGAACAGCTTTTGGACCATATCTGGGGGTATGAGTATATCGGCGACACCAGAACCGTGGACGTTCATATTAAGCGTCTGAGGGAAAAGATAAAGGATCATTCCGGCTGGTCACTCTCCACGGTGTGGGGGATTGGGTATAAATTCGAAGTGAAACGGTAGTTTTAAAGATATCATAAGTGGCTGACGTAAAACGCTCTATGTATTTTACGTCAGCCACTCTTTTAACCAACAAAAATAGGGAATGACATGAATACCAAAAAGAGTTATACTTGAAGCATTAGACACAGGTAAGTATATATCTGCACAATATAGAGGTGAACATTCCATGACACATTCTTTGTATTATAAATTTATCATGGGTTACTTGCTCTTTGGCCTTTTGGGTTTTGTAACCATTGCATCCTTCTCTTCCAGGATTACCGACCAGTATCTCCTTGGCCAGCAGTCAGAATGTCTGTATGACGAAGCCAACCAGATTGCCTCATCCTTTAGCAGTATGTATCACGGAAAGGATATGAAGCTTTCCTCTTCCTATCCTGGTCTTGTAAATGAAGCAGATTATCTCCACGCCCGTATCTGGATTGTTGACCGTCAGGGCAAGATCGTATCCGACAGCCAGCAGCCAGGTAAGGATGGAGATATGATAGAGAACTTCGACCCTACCATTATGGGGAATAAATCCTATACCATCGGTAATTACTACAACGAGTTTCCTTACGATGTATTAAGCGTACATGCTCCCATAACAGGGAACTATACCACCCATGGATATGTGGTAATTCATCTTCCCATATCCTATTTACAGTCCCAGAGAAACGGTATCTTAAACATCGTATACATTACCTCAGCGGTTGTATTCGGTTTTTCGCTGATCATCTTGCTGGTTTTTACAAAAAATGTTTATATCCCCCTGAAAAAGATTACAGCCGGCGCCAACGAATACGCACAGGGTAATCTGACTCATCACATTGATGTGAATACAAGGGATGAAATGGGTTATCTGGCAGCTACTTTAAATTATATGTCTGATGAGATCAATAAAATGGAGGAATACCAGCGGACCTTTATCGCCAATGTGTCACACGATTTCCGTTCCCCCCTCACTTCCATCAAGGGATACTTAGAGGCGATCTTAGACGGCACCATACCGCCCCAGATGCATGAAAAGTATTTAAACCGGGTGATATCCGAGACAGAGCGGCTCAATAAGCTGACACAGGGCATGCTGACCCTTAATTCCCTTGACTGTAAAGGATATTTAAACCGGACGAATTTTGATATTAACCGGGTGATCAAAGATACGGCTGCTTCTTTAGAAGGAACCTGCAATACAAAAAACATTACATTTGATCTGACTTTCTCTGACAGCATTCAGATGGTCCACGCAGACCTTGGCAAGATCCAGCAGGTTCTTTATAATCTTATCGATAATGCCATTAAATTCAGCCATACGGATTCCACCATATATATACAGGCTTCCGGCAAGTATGAAAAAATCTTTATCTCAGTAAAAGATACAGGAATCGGAATTCCAAAGGACAGCATTAAAAAGATATGGGAACGTTTTTACAAAACTGATCTGTCCAGAGGAAAGGACAAGAAAGGGACCGGACTGGGACTTGCAATTGTTCGGGAAATCATTCAGTCTCACGGAGAAAACATTGATGTAGTCAGCACAGAAGGGGTTGGATCTGAGTTTATTTTCAGCCTTCCTAAATCAACCAATCTATAGGAGTTTCTGTGTAATATAAAAAGCAGATAAGAACAGACGCTTTGATGTCTAAACTTATCTGCTTTTATTTTTTTAAGAAATTAATCACTTATGCTCTTCCCGGCTGTTAGATATTCTCTTTTCTTTTTTATCTTTCAGGATACGTTCCAGTTCTTCGATCTGATCCATTGACAGCTCTTCTTCCAGAAACTTGGCAAAAAGCATATTTAAAGCCCCGTCATAGACCTTTTTTAAGAAGGTTTCATTCTCAGATCTGATGCACTCTTCTTCCGAGAGCAAAGGATAGTAGTAATAAACTCTGCCCTTCTTTTCAAACCCAATCACTTCTTTTTTAATGAGTCTTGTTATAAAGGTTTTTATTGTCTGTGCTGACCACATCATTCTGCCAGATAGCAGGTTAATAATCTCTTCTGAGGTTATGGGGTTAGACTTCCATATAAGTTTCATAATTTCCCATTCTGCTTCTGATATTTTTGGAAGTGTGCTCATATATATAACTCCTTTTAGGTCTGCATTTGTAAGCTGTATCTTAGTTTAAACCTGCGGAGTATGTTTGTCAATTCACAATTACAGGGGATTGATACAACTCTTTCATGAAGCAGAAAAGCACGCCAGCCTCCCGATTCAGGAAAGACAGCATGCCTTTTTTATCAACAATATCTTATAATCGTTTTACCGCATCCATTGCCAGTACAGACCGTTCGCATTCCTCTGTCTGCAGGGTAATCTGCCAGCACAGAGAACTTCCTTTCATATGTTCAGCCGCATAACTGAGTCCATTGGTCCGCTCATCAAGAAACGGGCGGTCAATCTGATTGGGATCCCCAAGCAGTATGATCTTTGTTCCTTTTCCTGCACGGGTTATAATTCCCTTGACCTGATTGGGTGTCATATTCTGGGCTTCATCGATAATTAAATAAGTCTGAATGATGGAGCGTCCCCGGATAAATGTCAGCGCCTCTGTTTTAATCAGGCCTCTGGCAAATATTTCTTCGATTTTGCCCGATAGTTCATCCTCATTTTCGTATCGCTTCTCCTCATTGGAATCAATAAGCTGTTCCAGATTGTCAATTACAGGTCTCATCAGCGGAGAGATTTTCTCCTGCTCGTCTCCCGGTAGAAATCCAATGTCAGAATCAAACTGGGCATTGGGACGGCTGACTATGATACGTCTGTATTCTCCGGTTGGATTGTTTAAAAGCTTTTCAAGCCCTACTGCAAGAGAGTAAAAGGTTTTGGCTGTCCCCGCCATACCTTTAATGATGACTAACGGCGCTATTTCAGCAGGCTGCATCAGGGCTTCCTGGGCAAAATACTGACCCGCATTCCTGGGCGCAACCCCATAGGGCCTGCTTTTCTGGTAATCAAGAGGGATTATTTTATCTCCGTTTACTCGCCCAAGCACGGTTTTTCTGGTTGACTGATCCGCTTTTAATATTACAAACTGATTCTCAAACAGCTTTGGACTGCTTTTAGCACCCGATTCATCAGTTATGTATACCCGCTCGGTTGAAATTCCCTTTTTCTTAAAATCCTTAAAATTCTCCTCCGGAGCAAAAACCTCAATTCTTCCTGTGTACTGCTCCTCTCGCCCGGATACCTGCTCGGTTGTAAAATCCTCCGCACGGATTCCAATAATCTGCGCTTTAATACGCAGCAATATGTCCTTCGTTACCAGTACGACCTCTCCCTCAAGTCCTCTGCATACCTTGAGAATGCGGTTATCCATTTTGTCGTCGGGAAGATCTGGGGGAAGCACAACATCCACAAAGTTTTTTTCAATCCTGATTGTTCCACCATGCTCCAGTTTTACTCCTGTCAGTAAATCTCCCTGATGACGCAGCTGTTCCAAAAGCCTGATGGCCTTTCTTGCATTGGCACCTGTTTCGCCCTCGGCCTTTTTTAAATGATCCAGTTCTTCCAGTACAGCGACAGGAAGAACTACCCGGTTATCTTCGAAGCAATTGATGGCGTAAGGTGCCTGAATCAGAACATTGGTATCTACCACATAGGTTTTTATCATTTACCGGACTCCTTTGCAATTTCAGAAACTCTGGTTTCTGTAAATCTGATTATACCTTCTGCCAGGAACTGCTGTAATCACAGTATGGTAAAAGAAATGTAAAAACAGATTCAATTTTCTGGAATCCGGTTCCAGATATCCTAAATTTTATAATATATGTTCCTGTTCATCCTCATTCCATGACCCGGACTTTTCCGGACCTTTAAAGAGCAGTCTTTTTAATGACCAGATAATCATAATGGAACCGGTTAGAAAAAACAGGGTCATAAAGACCAGCTGAATCAGATTTCTGATTCCGGAAGAGATAAGAAGTTCCGGAACCAGCTGAAACGCCAGCCAGACCAGATATCCGCCTCCTACCAGTCTTAACCCCAGAGTAATTGGTGCAGGTGACTCACCCTGCTTCTTTTTGTCCTCACTCATGTTATGCTCCTATACTCTGACACGAACGGATTTCCGTTCCACTGCCTCTGAATCAAAAAGATAATTTCCGTTAAAATAGGGATTTTCAATCATACGTATCATGTTTTCCGCTGCTTTTTTTCCCAGTGCCTCCATGGGGTGGGGAAATGAAGTAATGGGTACCTCACCCAGAGACGCCAGCTCCGAATTATCAATGCTGACCAGGGATAGATCTTCGGGAATCATAATCCCCCTTTTCATGCAGATGCCCGACAGCAGATAAGCCACCTCATCGTTATAACAGACCAGTGCCGTACAATCTTTTAACCGGTCAAACAGATAATCCGACCAGGCTTCCAGATCATTCTGGCTCTCCGAATCAATCCAGACAATCCCCCTTCTGTCTATGCTGATACCAGCCTGTTTCATTGCCTTTACAAACCCCAGATAACGAAGATGCCCCTGTCCGTCATCACATTTAAAGATCCCCCCGATCTTTTTGTGCCCTGCATGAATCAGGTACTCAACTGCTTTTTTGGTCACCAGTTCATCATGGAGTGCTACACAGGGAAATGACAGCTGGGGATAACTGCTGTTAAAAAACAGGACAGGCAACTGCTGTTTCGCCAGCCTGAGATAGGAATCCAGATTGGGATTTGGCAGCGCACTTTTTGCCGGTTCCACAATCAGCCCGTCTATAAACCCTTTGTCTAACAGCTTATCAAGAATTTCTCCTTCTTTTTCGATTCTGTTTCCTGTAAATGCCACCTGCATGGTATAGCCTGCTTTTGACAATGTCTTTTCAATCCCTTTTAATACGGGAGGAAAAATATAGCTGTCTACATAGGTACTGATTACTGCAATGTTCTGGTAGCGTTCTTTTCTCACTTCCCGGTTTCCCACTCCTAAATAAGTTCCGCTTCCCCGAATTCTGGTCAGCATGTTTTTCTGTTCCAATACATCTATGGCATGACGGACAGTCTGCCTGCTGAGTTCAAATTCACGGCTTAGTTCGTTCTCTGACGGCAGCTTATCCCCAGTTTGGAACACTCCGTTTTGGATCTGCTCCATCACCCAGTTTACAACAGCCATATATTTTGCTTCCTGCGACTGCATCTTCTCTCCTACTGTCTTAGATTATTTTTTTCTTTTGGATAATAAGTCAACCGTAACCGCGCCTAATAATACAGCTCCTTTTACGATTTTCTGAATATCCGTAGACCAGCCGTAAAGAGACATTCCGTTGTTTAAGATTCCCATAATAAATGCTCCGACTACCGCTCCTATGATGGTTCCAATTCCTCCTGAAGTGGCAGCACCTCCAATATAACAGGAAGCAATGGCGTCCATTTCAAACTGATCCCCTGCTTTCGGTGTTGCTGATGCATTTCGTGCAGAAAGCACAATTCCTGCAATTGCACACATAATTCCCATGTTGGTATAAACCCAGAAGAAAACTTTTTCTGTATTAATACCGGACAGACGGGCTGCTTTTGCATTTCCGCCTAGTGCATAGATCTGCCTTCCTGCTACAGTCTTGCTGGTAATAAAGTGGTACAAAGCAACCAGAAGTCCCATAATGACGAGAACAAAGGGAATTCCGTTGTAACGTGCCAGTTTATAGAAGAAAAACCACACAATTATCATGATTACCCCCACCTTGACAATTGTCTGCCACAGTGGATTGACTGGAAAATCGTATTTCTTTTTTGTTTTTATACTTCTGATTTCCGATATGATAATAAAGGCAAATGCAATCAACGCTGCTCCGATGGATACCAGATCAAGGGTTCCCCCGGCGAAGGGTATTTTAACAGTTGGAAGAAAGCCTGCGCCTATGTATGTATAATTTGCCGGAAGAGGACCTTTGGTCTGCGCCTTTAACAGCGTATAGGTAAGTCCGCGCCCCATAAGCATGGTTGCAAGTGTAACGATAAAGGGAGGTATGGAAAGCTTGGAAACAAAAAAGCCAACAAACATACCGGAAAGGGTACCAATGGCAAGAGCTGCAAGAATCGCAACCCACATGCTGGTTTTATAGTCTACAATCATAATTCCTACAACTGCTCCGCATACGGCAACAATGGAACCGACCCCCAGATCAATGTTACCGGTGAGAACACAAAGAAGCATGCCTACTGCCAGAATAACAATATAGCTGTTCTGCATGATTAAATTGTTAATGTTTGCGGGTGACATATTCTTACCGCCGGTCATTGCAGCAAAGATTAAGAAAACCACGATAAGAGCCAGAATCATACCATACTGCTTCATGTTTATATTAACTGTTTTCTTCTTATCCATCTTTATTCTTCCTTTCCGTTGTCTTCCATGATACACTTCATAATCTTTTCCTGTGAAACCTCTTCCCTGGTAAGTTCTCCGCAGATATGCCCTCCGTTTATGACATAGATGCGGTCACAGGTTCCGATTAACTCCTGAAGCTCCGACGATATGACAAGAATGGCTTTCCCTGCCTTTGCCAGATCATTGATGATGCAGTATATTTCATACTTTGCACCAATGTCAATGCCCCGGGTGGGTTCATCAAGAATCAGGATATCAGGCTGAGTCAGCATCCATTTTGCCAGGACCACCTTTTGCTGATTTCCTCCGGACAGTGAGCTGACTGACTGGTTGATGGAATTCGTCTTAACATTAATTTTCTTCCGGTAGTTTTCTGCGGAAATGATTTCATCATTCTTGTTCACAATTCCCTTTTTAGAAAAGAAGTTTCTAAGAGCTGCCAGCGTCATATTTCCTTTTACAGTGTCTATGAGGATCAGGCCGTAATTTTTTCGGTCTTCCGAAACATATGCCAGCTTGTTATTAATGGCATCCCTGACATTTCTTATAAGAGCCTGCTTTCCATTTATCTTTATGGTTCCGCTGATTTTCTGTCCATAGGACCTTCCAAAAAGGCTCATTGCCAGTTCCGTTCTTCCTGCGCCCATCAGTCCGGCAAATCCCACTACCTCACCGGCTTTAACATGAAAGGATACATCCTGAATGACATGACGGTCCGGATCGTCCGGATGATACGCATTCCAGTTTTCTACCTCAAATATGTTATCTTTGATTTCACTGGTCCGCTCCGGGTAACGGTTAGTCAGTTCCCTTCCTACCATCCCCTTTATGATGCGGTCTTCATTGATTTCATCTTTCCCCTTATCCAGAGTCTCAATGGTTTTTCCATCTCTGATTACGGTAATGGAATCCGCAACATAGCTGATTTCATTCAGCTTATGGGAGATCATAATACAGGTGATTCCATGTTTTTTCAGTTCCAGCATAATGTTTAAAAGACGCTTGCTCTCTTCATCGTTTAACGCTGCTGTCGGTTCATCTAAGATCAGAAGCTCCACCTGCTTTGCCATTGCCCTTGCAATCTCTATCAGCTGCTGTTTGCCAACTCCAAGGCTGCTTACCGGCACATTTAAGTTTTCATTCTCAAGTCCCACCTTTGCCAGCATTTCCTGTGCCCGCTTATGGGTTTTGGTCCAGTCAATGACTCCTTTTTTTCCTGTTTGCTCATTTCCCAGGAAAACATTCTCCGCCACTGACAGATAGGGGCTTAATGCCAGCTCCTGATGAATAATTACAATCCCCTTTGCCTCGCTTTGTTTAATGTTATGGAACTGGCACACTGCTCCGTGATAGACAATATCACCGCTGTAGGTTCCATAAGGATAAACACCGGAGAGTACGTTCATAAGCGTAGACTTTCCGGCACCGTTTTCTCCGCAGAGAGCATGGATTTCCCCGCGTTTCACCTTGATATTCACATCATCAAGTGCCTTTACACCATAAAATTCTTTGGTGATGTGATTCATCTCCAGGATATAATCGGCCATCTTTCCAACTCCTTTTCTTTTTATCCTTCACGAAAACAGGCGGCAGTCTTTTCCACCGCCGCCTGTATGTACGTCTCTGCTACTGTGCCAGCTGTTGTTCTGTATAATAACCGCCATCAATAATGATCTTTTTATAATTGTCCTTGTCAACTGCAACCGGTGTACACAGATAAGAAGGAACTACTACCTTACCATTGTTATACTGGGTCGTATCGTTAATTTCAGGTTTACCGCCTTCTAACACTGCCTGAACCATGGTTACGCATTTTTCAGCAAGAAGTCTGGTGTCCTTGTAAATGGACATGGTCTGATAACCGGAAATAACATTTTTTACAGCCATTAATTCCGCATCCTGACCAGTGATCAAAGGCCAGTCAACACCTACTTTATAGCCGGCTCCCTCTAATGCAGCCTTGCAGCCATATGCAAAACCATCAAATGCAGATGCACAGATATCCAGCTTTTTGTCTGCATAGAAGCCAGTTAAGTAGTTCTCACAGTTTTGCTGAGCTGTTTCCTGAGACCATCTTAAGATACAGGTATCTTCAAAGGAAGTACGTCCGGATTCGCATTTTAAGGTTCCGTCATCCAGATATGGCTTTAATACTTCCATTAACCCGTTATAGAGGAACAATGCGTTGTTATCATCAGGAGATCCCATAAAGAATTCGATGGTATAGGATTTTCCTTCTGATTTTGCCTTATCTAACTGCTTAGATTCTTTGATGTAATTACCAATGGCTGTACCTACGCCCTTGTTATCAAAGGTTGCATAATAGGAAACAGCATCTGTATCCATCAGCAGACGGTCATAGGCAATAATCGGAATTCCGGCGCTCTTGGCCTGAGCTTCCACGTTGACCAGAGCTGAGGAGTCGATGGATGCAATTACCAGACACTTAACACCAGAAGCAATCATGTTTTCAATCTGAGAAACCTGCATCTGGACATCATCCTCTGCATACTGTAAATCCACCTGATATCCAAGGGCTTCCAGCTGTTTCTTCATGTTTGCACCGTCATTGATCCAGCGCTCAGAAGACTGGGTTGGCATAGCCACGCCTACTTTTCCGCCGCTTCCCGCTGCTTTTGCTGCTTCTGTTGTTGCTGCAGCCGCAGCGGTTGTTGCAGCTGTGGTTTCTGCTGCTTTGGTCTCTGCCGCTTTGGTTGCCGCCGTGGTTGCAGTTGTCTGAGACGAGCTGCATCCAAATAATGCAGATGCCGCCAACACTGCACTAAGCATGACTCCAAGTACTCTTCGTTTCATCATTTCATACCCTCCTAATAATTACATTTTAGTATATACAATTTGCACATATTGCAAATATGTATTTTGTTTGATTCGACATGTTTTGTCGAATTGTGGCAGATATAGAATGTGACATTTGTTGTAATATCTTTTTTAACGTTCGTTTTTATGGTTATTTTTACCAAATTCAGTTCTAAATCAAATATATAATTTCATCAATGTTTTGTCAATACATTTTTTAACATTTTAAGTATTTTTATTAAGTTGTCTATACAACTACGTGTAATTGATCGGTTTCATACGACAATTTTAGACATGAAATTACAAAAAAATGGCTCGTTCTTATAATTAAGAACAAGCCGTTAAATTATTTCCTTATCATATAAATTCTCTTTAATAAATAACATGAAGCTTTTTATCGTAAGCATTTCCCAAAAGGGTATCTACGTAAGCTGATGGGGTAAATCCAGACATTTTAACAAACTCCTTTATGAAGTGGGATTGATCATAATATCCGGATACCAGTGCGGCATCTGCTCCATTTGCACAGTGAATGGTTTCTACCAGTCTGCTCACTGATTTCTGAAAGCGGATAAACCTGATCAGATTTTTGGGATTCATGCCAAAATCTTCGTGGATTTTCTGATTTAAATATCGCTCCGAATAGCCTGTATAGCTGCTTAACTCCGAAAGTTTCAGACTTCCGTCTGACTTTAGTATCTGTTGGTGTATTACGTATTTCAGGCTGTTTTTATCTTCGGCATGATTAAAAAAATATTTCAGATAAAAATCAAGAAATACTTCTGTTTTTTCATGAAAGGATCCAGCCTCATACATACGCTCCAGCAGCCCTTCCCGTTCTCCTGAACTGGTCAGCATATCTTCCAGACTGATCTCATTATTCACCAGTTCATTAAGCTTCACGTTACCAGCAACCGGATTGACCCCCGGAAGAAAGCGGACTCCAAAATACTGGCAGTTCAATTCAGTTTTTGCCGTTCCTTTTTCTAACAGGGTGCCTGCTGCTTTGGCTTTCATTACTCCATCCTTTTCCCAGAACAGCATATCAATACAGGCATCAGGAATCACTCCCATATGGTCTGATTCGGCAGTAAACTGATAAAAATGAGAAAGATTATATTTCATAATACATTTTTTAGAATAGTTTGTGGTTGCCAGCACAAACTCAGGCTGTCGGGGACTCAGTGCCGGAACATTTTCTTTTCTCCATTCATTACTCATATTGTCCGCTCCTTTCTGCTCTGTTCTTATTTTTATAGTAAAAGAGACGCATCCTCATTGAAACACAAAAGACACAAAGGGTTTAGAACGCCTTCGTGTCTTTTGATGCATTTTATCACTTTCTTTTTTCAAGGTCAAGAAATATTATCATTTACCGCCTGTCAGTTCTTTCCTTTTGACTTCCGATTTTTACAATACCTGTATACAGTAAAACAGGTAGAATGACAAAAAAGACAGCGAGGTCTTATGATTCCATATCATAAGGCTTTTTTTAATGAAAGGAGGTACATAGGTGAAACGTATCAACTTTTCCTCCGGTGCTCCACTAGAAGAGCTGGTGGGATACTCAAGAATGGTAAAAGTCGGAGAACATATTTATATCGGGGGCACTACTGCCGTCCTGCCGGACGGAACAGTCCACGGTGATACAGCACTGGAACAGGCGGATTATATTTTCAGGAAGTTTATTAACTTGTTAAATGAGGCAGGAGCAAATGCCAGTGATGTTATAAAAATTAAGGCTTATGTAACAGATATGAGTTTTGCTAAGGAAGTGGGGGAAGCCTACTCCCCTTATTTTAAAGAAGTCCGTCCTTTGTTTACCATGGTCGAGACACCCAAACTTAACCGCCCGTCTCAAATGGTTGAGATTGAGCTGGAAGCGTTCATAACTGATGAAAATTAAGAAAGAAGAGGTAAAACATATGGCTTATCCTGAGGTTGATTTTATTTATCTGAATGAAGAAGACATGGTAAAAGCAGGCGTTACGGATATGAAAGGCTGTGTAGAGGCCATGGAAGAAATGTTCCGGCTGTTAAAAGCAGGCGATTTCAGAATGGGCGGTTCCAATGCCAACTCACATGGTATTATGATGACATTTCCGGAGGCTTCTCCATTTCCAAATATGCCCACAGACGGACCCGACAGACGATTTATGGCAATGCCGGCCTACCTTGGCGGCAAATTTGATATGGCTGGTATGAAATGGTACGGTTCTAACACAGAAAACCGAAAAAAGGGACTTCCAAGATCCATCCTTATGCTGACACTGAACGATAAGGACACAGGCGCACCACTTGCCTATATGTCAGCAAATATTTTAAGTGCTTTCAGGACAGGAGCAGTGCCCGGGGTTGGAATCAAATATTTTTCAAGAGAAGATTCCAAAGTGGTAGGTATCATCGGACCAGGCGTTATGAGCAAAACTGCTTTTGATGCCGCAATGGCAGTCAGAGATCAGATTGAAACGGTAAAAATCAAGGGAAGAAGCCAGAAATCAGTGGACGGATTCATCCAGTATGTCAGGGAGAAATATCCCCAGATCAAAGAGCTGATTGTGGTAGATACGGATGAAGAAGCAGTCCGGGATGCGGATATAGTAAGTATTGCTACTTCAAGCCCAACCGGAGATCCTTCCCTGTATCCTTACATCAAAGAGGAATGGATCAAGCCAGGTGCCATCCTGTGCTGTCCGGCAGCTGCCAGATTTGACGATGACTTTATCTTAAACCGGGCAAGAAATGTGGCGGACAACATTCAGTTATACGAAGCCTGGGCAGAAGAACTTTCCTATCCTTCCTACAACTCCGTTCCCATACCTGCAGTTCACTGCATGGATTTATTAAAAGACGGACTCATGAAAGCTGATCAGGTGGATGATCTGGGAGATGTACTTACCGGTAAGGTTCCTGTTCACAGAAAAGAAAATGAAATCGTGATTTATTCCGTGGGAGGAATGCCCATTGAGGATGTGGCGTGGGGGACCATTGTTTACAGAAATGCTATGAAAAAAGGAATAGGAACGAAGCTGAACCTTTGGAAAGAACCTTACCTTGCTTAAAAATTCAGGAACAGGAGCTGACGAAATGAGAATTGAAGAACACCCAATACTAGGAAAACCGGAAGAAAGAAAAGTCATTTCATTTATACACGACGGTACACCGCTTACTGGTTATGAAGGGGAACCAATTGCCATGGCTCTGGAAGCTGCAGGCATTATGATTCACCGATACACAAAAAAACACCATAAGCCAAGAGGGGTTTTCTGTGCAATCGGCCGCTGTACGGACTGCGTTATGGTTGTAGACGGCGTCCCCAATGTCAGAACCTGCATCACTCCTTTAAAAGAAGGTATGGTGATACAAACCCAGTACGGAGTATCGGCACAGGAGGAATCAACATGAATCGATTTGATTTGATTATTATAGGAGCCGGTCCTGCAGGTCTGTCAGCGGCAATCAGCGCGGCTAAAAACGGACTGTCTGTAATTGTGTTCGATGAAAATTCCAAACCTGGAGGACAGCTCTTTAAACAGATCCATAAATTCTTTGGTTCGAAAGAACATAAGGCAAAGATCCGGGGATTTCGGATCGGAGAAGAATTATTAAAAGAAGCAGAAGATTTAAAGGTAACAGTCGTGTTAAATGCAATTGTTACGGGACTTTATCAGGATAAGGAAATAACCGTAAAGATTGGCGAGGAAATCTGCCACTATAAGGGAGATGCCATAATTGTTGCTACCGGAGCTACGGAAAATATGGTTCCTTTTGAAGGCTGGACACTTCCCGGTGTCATAGGAGCCGGAGCTTCCCAGACCATGATGAATTTACATCACATTAAACCCGGGAACAGGGTCTTGATGCTTGGAACGGGAAACGTGGGGCTGGTGGTCAGCTTCCAGCTGCTTCAGGCTGGTTGTCAGGTTGTAGCACTTGTGGATGCCGCTCCCAAAATAGGCGGGTACGGTGTGCATGCGGCCAAAGTCGCAAGATGCGGTGTTCCATTTTACCTCTCCCATACTATTATTAAAGCTGAAGGTGAGAATCGTGTCACAGGAGTCGTAATTGGAAAGGTAGATTCTTCCTTTCAATTAATTCCCGGCACCGAAAAGCATTTTGCTGTTGATACGATCTGTCTTGCAGTAGGCCTGTCTCCCATGTCACAGTTGCTTCATATGGCGGGCTGTAAGATGCGGGATACTCCCCTTGGATATGTTCCAGTGATTGATGAAAATGGCGAAACCAGCATACCCGGCATTTATGCAGCAGGAGATGTTTCCGGTATCGAAGAGGCCAGCTCTGCCATGATAGAGGGGCGGATTGCAGGAACAAAAGCTGCGCAGTATCTGGGTTTCCTTTCAGAGGACAAGGCGGGAGAAACAACCAAAGAATTAGAACTGGCAATAGACCGGTTAAGAAAAGGTATGTTCGCACCGGAAAACCGGGGAAAGAAAATCACTCTCACCGATGAGGGCATCCCTGTTTCAGAAAGCCTTTTAACCAATGGATATTTAGACGAGGCGGAATTAGACCGTTTTCCCGGAATTGCAAACGGAAAGGGAATTCACCCGGTTATGGAATGCACCCAGAACATTCCATGTAACCCATGTCAGGATGCGTGCCCCAGAAAATGTATTAAAATCGGAGATACCATCACGTCACTTCCTGTCATTGATAAAGAAAATATATGCAGCGGCTGTGGTATGTGCGTTGCTTCCTGTTCCGGCCAGGCAATCTTTCTTTTAGATCAGGATTATGAGCCAGGTTATGCTTCAGTTACTCTCCCCTATGAATTCCTTCCGCTACCGGTGAAAGGGGATACAGGATCCGCTCTTGATCGAAGCGGAAAAGAGGTATGCCAGGCGGAGATTATTGAGGTGAAAACGCTGAAATCTTTCGATCATACCTCCTTACTCACCATGAAGGTACCACTTGATATGGCAATGAAAGCAAGGTTTTATAAAAGCAGGGGGTGCAGCCATGAATAAACGTAACGACCGCTTTACAGACATCGGACCACTGATCCCCCAGCCAGATGATGATATGATTATCTGCCGCTGTGAAGAAATCACAAAAGGCGAAATTAGAAAGGCTGTTCATGATGGCATGTTTACTTTAACCGAGATTCGAAGGTATTTAAGAACAGGCATGGGGCTTTGCCAGGGGCAGACCTGCTCAAAATTGGTAAAGTCCATTATAGCAAAGGAACTGGGGCTTACACCGGGTGATATAGAACCGGCAGTATCCCGTGCGCCTATGAGGCCAGTAGAAATGAAAATTTTAGGCAATGACAGGAAGGAGGTCTGATGGAATGGAAAACTGCGCAGATGTAATTATCATAGGCAGCGGAATCATTGGAAATGCAACCGCTTATTATCTGGCAAAGAAGGGCTGTTCTGTCATAGTCCTGGAAAAAAGCGACCATATCGGAGGCGGTGGTTCTTCCAGAAATGGAGGCGGTGTCCGCCAGTCTGGGAGAGACAGGCGGGAGCTTCCTCTGGCAATGTACGGAGCTTCCAACCTTTGGCCCACCCTTTCTGAAGAGCTTGGAATGGATGTGGAATATTATCAGAAGGGTAACCTGCGCCTTGGAAAAACAGAAGATCATCTAAAAATATTAAACAGTCTTACTGATCGGGCAAGCGCACAGGGGCTTGGCGTTACCATGATTGATGGGAAAGAAGCGAAGGAGATCTGTCCTTACCTCTCCGATGAGGTAATTGGAGCAAGCTGGTGTCCCACCGATGGTCATGCCAACCCTATGCTGGCAACGCTTGCTTATTACAGAAAGGCGAGACAGTCGGGTGTGCGTTTCATCACTGGAGAGACAGTAATTGAGATAAAAAAATACAAAGGAAAAGCAAGGCAGGTTATTACTGACAATGACGTGTATGAAGGAGAAACAATCATACTGGCAGCCGGATATGAAAGCCGTAAGATTGCAGCTTCCGTAGGAGTGGATATCCCCATGACTCAGGCACTTTTGGAGGTTTTAGTCACAGAGGCCCAGCCCCCAATGTTCTACCAGATGCTGGGCACTGCAATGGCTGATTTCTACGGACACCAAAGCACTCACGGATCTTTTGTCTTTGGAGGTTCCTCCGGGTTTGAAGACTTTAACAAAAGTAATGGAACCCCTGTAACCAATAGCCAGACTGCCTCCTGCATCTGCCGTGGTATTATGAAATATTTCCCCTGCCTCTCAAGTGCAAAAATTGTAAGAACGTGGGCAGGATTCATTGATGTCTGCGCCGATCATGTCCCTGTAATCAGCCATGTTGAGGAAGTACCGGGACTGATTCTTGCCTGTGGGTTTACCGGTCATGGCTTCGGTATTTCTCCTACGGTAGGGACAATTCTATCCCAGATGGCCACTGGAGAGGAGCCTGTTTTAAGCATAAAAGATTTCCGGTACGACCGGTTTCATACTAAGATTTGACCCAATGGCAAAGACGTCTTATTTTAAGATGTCTTTGTTTTTTTACTTCACTGACCACATAAAGGAGGAGCTATATGAACAATAAAAAAATGGGACTTGGAAGCGCAGTTTCTGTATGTGTTGGATTAATCGTGGCAACCAGCTGTCTGTTATCACTGGGACTTGGTACCGGACTTGCCGGAAAGGGTTTTATTATTGCAATGTTTGTTGTTGTAATCTTAAATATTCTTCTTGCACTTTCTTTTCGTGAACTTCACAATTTAATGCCGGAGGCTGAAGGCGGACTGGGGCAGTATACGCTGGCGGGACTGGGACCTGTTCCATCCATTGTTTCCAATCTTTCCGCCTATGTTATTACCAATATGCTGGCTGGTTCCGTAGAACTTGCCATGTGCGGACTGGTCATTCAGGAAACCTTTCTAAAAGGAGTTCCTGTACTGGTAATTAGTCTGTCCCTTCTTGCTTTTTTAACCATTGTCAATTATCTGGGAGTTGATATCTTTGCTAAAATACAAAATTTAACTGTTATAGCACTCATCGGTTCCCTTATACTTCTGGGAGTCATCAGTGCATTTAAATTAGGAGTGGGTACTCCCCTTGCTCCCAGCGCACAGACTCCTCCTGTTGTAACAGGATTTTCAGGAATCCTGTCTCTCACTGCATTGGCATTTTGGATGTTTATCGGAATTGAATTTGTCATTCCGGTATCAAAGGATTTAAAAAATCCAAAACGGGATGTTCCACTTGCCATGATCCTTGGCGTATGTCTTCTTTTTATTGTTCAGAGTTTATTAAGCACCGGTATGAGAAACTACGTTTCACTGGAAGAACTGCGTTCCAGCAGCATGCCTCATATTATCTTCGCAGAACGGGTTATGGGAAAAGCCGGCAGCTACTGGATGGGGCTTATCACCATACTTGCCGGGGTCAGTACCATCAATACTGTACTGGGTAGTGTTACCAGAATCTTAAGCGGCATGGCTGATGCCGGTTTAATGCCATCTTATTTTAGCAAAAAAAATAAAAGCGGAACTCCCACACCAGGACTTTTCCTTATGACAGGAGTCATCTCTTTTATATTGGTGAGCGGTATTGCAAACTATTCCGGTTTAACCAATTTCCTGCTTGCTGCTTCCTGTTTCTGGCTCACCTCCTATATCCTGGTCAATCTTACCGTCCTGGTGCTGCGCAGGCGTTATCCCAATGCACCTGGAAGAGATAAACGGTTTACATTATGGGGAATACCTCAGATTATCTGTATCATCGGAGACGTTTATATGATCTGGCATATTGCAGAAGGAGATGCCCGGATATTTATCTATAAAATATATTTTGTACTGCTTATTATTACCTTACTTTTCGCTTTCTTCTGGGTAAAAATTGTAAAAAAGGCTGATGCATTCCGTCCCGTTTCTCTGGATGATATAAATGATGTGAAACTGGAAAACCAGGTTGAGGAAGGGCAGACCTCCCCCTCCCTGATCGTAAACTAACTCCTTATCATAAAAAAATACGTCTTTGCCAACGGCCAAGACGTATTTTTATTATTCTTTCCAATGGAGATGATGCAGCTCTCCCTCCATGGTCATACGATCAAATCCATTCTGCCTCAAAGCTTCATAAAGAACAATGGAAACAGAATTAGATAAATTCAGGGAACGGATATCGCCCCACATGGGAATTCTCACACAGCGATCCTCATTGTCCACAAGAATCTCTTCTGGTATTCCGGCACTTTCCTTTCCAAACATGAGAAAGCAATCCGGTTCATATTTTACATCTGAGTAAACATGATGTCCCTTGGTAGTGGCCATATAGATTTTTGCTCCCGGATTCCGGTCTAAAAAATCCTGATAGTCACTGTACACAGTAACATCTAACTTATCCCAGTAATCAAGTCCGGCCCTTTTGATCAGTTTATCATTCAGCTTAAAACCCAAAGGCTGAATCAGATGAAGCCTGGTATCCGTGGCCACACAGGTTCTACCGATATTCCCTGTATTCGCCGGCATCTCCGGTTCCAATAGTACAATATTCATAGTGATTACGCCTTTCCATCCAGTCTTTTAATAAAGCGTTCCATACGGCTTAAAGCCTCTTTTAGGTTCTTTAAGGAATACGCATAGGAAATACGAAGATATCCTTCTCCGCAGTCTCCAAATGCAGTTCCGGGAACAACCGCTACCTTTTCTTCCATCAGAAGCCGGGTGGCAAATTCATCGGAGGTCATACCAAACCGTTTAATGCATGGAAACGTATAGAAGGCACCGTTGGGCTCAAAGCATTCAAGTCCCATCTCCTGAAACGCATGCATTAAATAACGCCTTCTCTGATCGTAGGATTCCCGCATGACTGCCACATCTTTATCGCCGTCCCGCAGCGCAGCAACTGCTGCATACTGACTGGTGGTAGGCGCACACATAATGGCGAACTGGTGGATCTTTAACATCTGTTCTAAAATCATTCTGGGTGCAGCGGCATAGCCTAGCCTCCAGCCGGTCATGGCGTAGGATTTAGAAAATCCATTAATTAAAACGGTTCTGTCTTTCATCCCAGGAAAAGCTGCTATGGTGGAGTGATCTCCGCCATAAGTAAGCTCTGCATAGATCTCATCAGAGATAACGAATAAATCCTTCTCAATTACAATGTCTGCGATTTCCTTCAGCTCTCTGGCATCCATGACAGCCCCTGTGGGGTTGTTTGGAAACGGAAGAATGAGAACCTTTGTCTTTGGTGTGATCTTCTCCAGAAGCTTTTCCTTTGTCAGCTTAAACTGATCCTTTGCTTCCAGATCAATGATCACCGGAACTCCATTGGCCAGAATGGTACAAGGTACATAGGAAACATAGCTGGGCTGGGGAACCAGCACCTCATCGCCTGGATTTAACATGGCACGGAGTGCAATATCAATGGCTTCGCTGCCGCCAACCGTTACCATCACCTCATGATCAGGATCATATGTAACTTCAAAGCGGCGGCTTAAATAGCTGCAGATCTCCGTCTTAAGCTCTTTTAAACCAGCGTTGGAGGTGTAAAATGTCCGTCCTTTTTCCAGTGAATATATACCCTCTTCCCGGATATGCCATGGCGTGTCAAAATCAGGCTCGCCTACACCCAGAGAAATGGCATCCTTCATCTCACTTACAATATCAAAAAATTTACGGATTCCCGAAGAGGGAATCTCTGTTATACGGTCTGATAATGGGTTTCTCACGGCGTAATCAGCATCCTTTCATCTTGTGTCTCTTCCGCAAGAACCGTCCCGTGATCTTTATATTTTTTCAAAACAAAATGGGTGGCTGTGCTGAGCACGGATTCCATGGGGGAGAGTTTCTCAGATACGAACTGGGCAACTGCTCTCATGGTCTTTCCTTCGATAAATACGGTAAAATCAAAGGCTCCTGACATCAAATAAACTGCATTTACCTCACTGTACTGATAAATACGTTCTGCGATCTTGTCAAAACCCATACCTCTCTGGGGCGTTACCTTAACCTCAATCAACGCAACCACCTTTTCATCGCTGGTATTATCCCAGTTAATCAGGGTGTGATATCCGCAGATGATATGTTCCTTTTCCATTTCGGCAATCTCGTTTGCAATGGCTGCCTCACTTTCTCCAAGTAGAACCGCCAGATCCTTTAAATCAATTCTGCTGTTTTTTTCAATAATTGCCAGTATCTTTTCTCTCATATCCTACCTCCGATTTACCTGTTTTGAGATAACACCTTATATAGTTCGTCCTCTGAAGGTCGGTCAAGATAGCCGTTTCCGTCTTCATGGACAATAATCCGTTTGATTCCATCTGTTACTTTCCCAATGACTGCCGCTTTCATTCCATGCCCCTTTAAGGCAGATACCAGATCTCCTCCGTTATCCGCCGCCAGCACAAAGCAGCCCTCTGAATAAAGACGGTATGGGTTTAAGTCGTACCGTTCACAGACCTCTATGGTTTCCTGCCTTACTGGAATTTTATGAAGGTCAAAAGAAATTCCAGTCATATAGGCGCCGGATATATCCCAGAGAGCTTTTAGTATTCCTCCCTCAAGGACCGGCTCCCATTCCGTAGCCCCCAGATTCTTAAAAAATTCCGGAGCATTTACCGGTAATAAAAAATCTCCGGTTAAAATCTGGTCAATATATTGCGAGGAGAACCACTGATGCAGTTCTCCCTCTCTTTCACTTACTATTTTTAACGTTCCGGCTAATCCAGCATATCCTGCTGCCACAAGATCCTGCCCCGGTCTCATCGTTCCTGTATTTTCTCTTTCAATCCGTCTCATGTTCTGTTTTTATTCTCCCGGTCCCACTTGCGGACTATCCACAGCATCTTCCCATTCAGGTACTGCCGCGGAAACCGGCTCCTGAGTTGTTTCCTCAGATGGCTGTGTAATAATATCAGAAATCTCAGATGGATGGGTTGGTAATGGTTCTGCAACTGCAGGTGCTGCCGGACCCACCTTTATAATTGCCTTGGAGGGATTGTAGGTATCCGTATGAAGTATCTCTCTGCTTTGTTCTGCACCATCTACATACACAATCTTCCAGAGTCTTGATTTCATTCCTGTATGAGCAGACTGAACCTGCTTTCTGGATCCAGGGGGCATGGCAGGATCCACAACCTCTTTTGCAGCCCCCGGATCAGTGACACTAAGTGTTTCTGATACAAATTCAAAGGTCCGGTTGGCTGGTCTGGTCTCTTTTCCGTATATGGTAAAGGTAAGAGTCTTTCCTGAAGTATAGCCTTCCACATAAATAGGTGTGCTGTAATTATTGGTAAATTTAATGTCTTTATAGGTTCCTGCGATTGCCGCATCCTCCGACGGCTTTACATAGCTTACCACCATGGAGTGATTCTGTCTCTGACTGATCTCTAACTCTGCTCTGAGTGCAGCATTATAAATGGTAGTGGCAATCTGGCATACTCCGCCTCCCACACTGTCGACCACCTGACCGTTCTCATAAGCAGCAGCTGTGGCATAACCATTATCAACCGTAAAGGGATGCATGCAGTCATAACCGGACAGGGTCTCTCCAGGCATTAACACATGACCGTTTATCTTTCCGGAACCAACCTGCAGGTTTTTGGACCTGGAAGCACCGCTTGATGAGAAATTGGTGGAAAAGGTTCCAAGTACATCCTGAATGGTAGATAAATCTTCAGTTGTAATGGCCGGCTTTACTTCGGCAACAACTGCATTAACAGTGATCGGCTCTTTTAAACCATTTGCAAACGCGGCATTAAGAGCCTGCTTTGTGGCTTCCACATCCACTGTTTTTCCAATCACAGAAGGTGTGACTGTAAATGCTCCGTTCTGGCGGACAATGGAGGCATTCTTTGGCTCAGCCACTGCAGGTGCACATTTTTCGGCCACAAATGACGCTAACCTGCCATCATCCAAAGAAGTTTCCAAAGGAATGATGACTGGATTG
Organism: Lacrimispora struthionigena; assembly: GCF_048627165.1. Lineage (NCBI taxonomy): Bacteria > Bacillati > Bacillota > Clostridia > Lachnospirales > Lachnospiraceae > Lacrimispora > Lacrimispora struthionigena. The sequence goes on along the minus strand of NZ_JBMBWP010000002.1, from coordinate 3,042,789 downwards.
TGTTCGATATCCTTTTTATTTAAATATCGTTTTAATAAATTCCCCCCCTGCCAGGAGGATGCTGCCTGAGAAACCGCTTCCGGGTTGCTCCAATGAAATCCCAGATCCTTAGCTGTCGTATCAACCGGTTGTCCGTCCACAACCAGTGTGATTTTCTGATTTTCCATTTCATTAACCAGGCCCTGAACCTTCTGCCCGGCTTCTTCCTCTGTCAAACCGCCCAGATTATATTCTCCGACATAGATACCGTCCGGAAGCGTATCAGCCATCACGTATGCTGGTGAGAAAAATCCGATTCCCACTGCCAGCATGGAGGCTGCCAGGCATATGGACAAAGTTTTCTTTTTCATATTCAATCCTCTTACTCTACTGTTTCCGCCTGACGTTTTGTCAGATAAAAACTATCTCATAAAACTTAACATCATTGGGAGTACCATTGCTATAATCAGTAAAACTACAACTCCGATTAAAACCACTGACATAAACTTCTTGTTGTTCTTATTGTTAAAATTAATCATTTTGTATCACCTCTCTTATATTCTTCCATATTGTGCGATGATTTTATCCGTAATTCTGGATATTTCATTTCTGGATAAATGATCCAATTGCACAGATAAAGCTATTTTATGATATTTTAATAAATCCTGCAAGTGTTCTTTTTGCCGGTTTGACGCCGGTTGTTCCTTTTTTACCTTATAAATCAAGGGGACAGAGTCAAAGACTTCCGGATTCCTTTCACCGAACTCCCTTTTCATTGTCTGATAGAGCTCATGAGCTGCAATGGCATCAAATCTGGCACGGTGGCTCTGTTTTATTTCTATCCCGAAATAAGCGCAGGCGGCAGAAAGACTTTTTGATCTGTCTTCCGGCATAAATTTTCTTGCAAGCTTTAATGTATCAATTCCCTGCCGTTCAAAACTTAATCCTTTATTTACTGCTGCACGTTTTAAAAAACTGTAATCAAAGATGATATGATGTCCCAGAATCGGCAGTTTACCTGCGAAATCAAGGAAATGGCCAATTATGGATTCGATGCCTGAAGCAGGCTCCAGCTGACTGTCCGTAATACCAGTCAGGGTAATCACATGCGCTTCCAGATTGCGGTAAGGATTTACAAAGCATTCAAATGTGTCTTCTGCTTTTCCATCTGTCACCCGCACTGCTCCGATTTCAATAATTTTATCCCGCTTTGGGTCAAGACCGGTCGTTTCTAAATCCACGGCAACATAAGATGATATCACGTTTTGTTCTTCCTCTCCTCAATTTCCCCTGTTACAGCACTGGGACACAGCTCCTTTAGGAAGCAGTCTCTGCATTTGGGACTTCTTGCAATGCAGATGGATCTCCCCAGCGTAATAATCTGGATGTTCCACAGGATCCAGTGATCTCTTGGCAGTATCTCCATTAATTCATATTCAATTTTTTCCGGGTCATCTGATTTGGCAAACCCCAGTTTTTTCGATATCCGCTTTACATGGGTATCCACCACAATACTGGGTTGGTTATAAATATTGCCCAGTATTACATTGGCGGTTTTCCTGCCAACTCCTGCAAGCCCAGTCAGCTCTTCCATGGTCTTTGGGACTTCGCCTCCATACTTTTCCACCAGATCCGTACAGCAGGAAATAATATTTTTGGCTTTCATGTGAAAAAATCCAAGGGAGTGGATATCCTGTTCCAGCTCTTTTAAATGAGCATTTGCAAATTTTTCCGGTGAATCGTATTTTTGAAATAAATCTGCAGTCACCATGTTGACTCTGGCATCGGTACACTGGGCACTTAAAATAACTGCAATAAGCAGCTGCCATGGCGTTTCATGGTTTAAATAGCAGATATATTCTGTTCCGTATTCCTGGTCAAGAGCATCTAGAACTCTGGTTACTCTGGCTCTTTTTTCTGCTTTTGTCTCTTTTTTAGCCATCATCTCCTCCATATACCAAGCTCATGGACTGCTGCATTATGGGTAAGCACATCCCTTTTTTTATAATCAAAAAGAACCGCTCTTCCATCATGAAATACCTCCACATGAGCCATCTTGATCAGCTGCCTGGCTTCAAATCCTTCATAACCTTCTTTTAAATAACGATATTGAACCGCCTCATCTGCAAAAAATGCTTTTACCTGATCTTTATAAGGCTCCTGATCAGCAGAAAAAGCAGGACGGCTCTTTAAGTTTTCTCTCAGATATAAGTCATACACCAGAAGATCTCTGTAATAAGACTGTTTGTCAGGAACCATGAGGCTGATAAACGTCTCTAATATCTCGTACCTGGCCATTCGGCTGTGGCTCAGCTTTGACAATTCCTGTTTATCATAATATTCAGCCAATGACTCAAACATATCAAAAGGAGTATGAAATTCTTTACGAAATTCTTCTATTGTCGTTTGAAACTGACCGCTGTTGCCATATACCTCAAGCATCTCTTCCAGTCCCTTTAGTTTTAGAACCTCACCATAGTCAAGCCATTTGGTAGACAAAACTTCATAGGGAGGCTTTTCCTTATAATGAATCTCATAATCTTGTGCCTTTTGTGCCATATAGGAACCCTTTAATACCTTTAGAAATCCCAACTGAAGCTGTTCCGGCTTCATACCATAAACCTGGTTGAAGGAACGTCGGAAGCTTTCATAATTTTCAAAGGGAAGTCCCGCAATCAGGTCCAGATGCTGATGTATGTTTTCATAGCTGTTTATGATCTCCACATTCTTCCTTAATACAGACAGATCCATACTCCGGTGTATTTCCTTAATGGTGGATTCATTGGTACTCTGCACCCCGATCTCTAACTGGATCAGTCCGGGTCTCATGCGAGACATCAGCTGTAATTCATCCTGATTTAGTAAATCAGCAGAAATTTCAAAATGAAAATTAGTCACCCCGTTATCATGTTCAATTAAATACTCCCAGATGCGATACGAGTGATTCCTGCTGCAGTTAAAGGTTCGGTCTACAAACTTCACCTGTGGAACTTTTTTCTGAAGAAAAAAATCCAGTTCCTTTAACACCAGATCCGTATCACGGAACCGGACAGACTTGTCAACAGAGGAAAGGCAGTAGCTACAGGAAAACGGGCATCCACGGCTGCTTTCATAATAAACAATACGATTTTCAAACCCCGCCATATCCTCATACAGAAATGGAATCTTGTTTAAATCAACCGGGGATTTTAAAGGATTGATAACCGGTAGTCCATCTTTATCCCGGACAGCAGTTCCATCTATCTCCTGAAAGGCTGTCTGATCCCACCCCGGAGTTCCTCTCTGCTGATTCAGATAACAACTGACCACTTTTTTAAAGGTTTCTTCCCCTTCTCCCATCATAATACCGAAAACGTGTGGTTCTTCTTCTAAAATCCGGGCGGCATCGTAAGACACCTCAGGACCTCCCAGCCAGATCTCCACATGAGGGAGAACTTTCGGAAGGTCCCGTACCAGTTCTAAAATATAGGAAATATTCCAGATGTAACAGGAGAATCCCACTACATCCGGTTTTCTTCTATAAATATCACTCAATATTTCATCCATCTGATTATTAATGGTATATTCCCCAATTTCTATCTCAAACCTTCCGTCGCTAAGTTCCGGCTCTTTCAGCCACGCCTGGGCATAAGCCTTCAAACTGTAAACTCCAGGATTGGAATGAATATATTTGGCATTCAGCGCCGTCAGTAAAAACTTCATATTAAACCTCGATCTCTATTTTTCTGCCGGATGGCTGATATTGATAATAGCGGACTCCTGCCGCATTAAGCATACGCTTGGAAGCATTCACCGCTGGTGTTCCGGCATACTTGTCCGAACCGTATACAATTGTTTTTATTCCCGACTGTATGATTGCCTTTGCACACTCATTACAGGGGAAAAGGGTTACATAAAGTTTAGAGCCTTCCAGACTTCCTCCCCTGTAATTAAGAATAGCATTTAATTCACTGTGAGTGGAATAGAAATATTTGGCATTATAGGGATCCTCTGCCTCATTGTCTCTTCCCCATGGAAATTCATCATCGGAACACCCAAGTGGAAATCCGTTATAACCCATGGATAAAATTTTATTATCCTGACTGACAATACAGGCTCCTACCTGAGTACTTGGATCCTTGGATCGTTTTCCTGACAAAACAGCCACTCCCATAAAATACTCATCCCAGGTAATATAATCTTCTCTTTTTCCAGTCATCCTTCCTGCTCCTCCCTGTCAAACTTTAATAATGTGGTAACCGGCTGCCTTAGTCAGCCGGTTCATGATTGCCTGTCCCAGATGACTTCTGGAAAAGCTCTCAGAAAATATATAGTCAGCATCTAAATCATCAAATTCCCGTAGTACTGCATATAAATTGTGAGCGACAGACTCCTCTTTCAGACGGCTGCCGATACTCCTTATAATACCTCCCGGATAAAGATCTGATGTCTCATCGGTACAGATCACACCTACCCGGTATCCTGCCTCCAGCTTTTCCTCTGTCAGTTTATTAATGGCAGAAACCACAGCTTCTGTATTTCCCTCAACCAGAGTAAGATCTGCTTTAGGTGCATAATGCTTATACTTCATTCCCGGTGCTTTTGGTTTTACATCGGCTTTTAACGGGCCTGAGATAATAGCAGGATCCAGACAAATCTCTTTTCCTAAAACTGCAGATGCCATCTCCTGGGTAACTGCACCTGGTCTTAGTATCATGGGTTCATCTCCCGAAACGTCAATAATGGTGGATTCCACGCCGATCCCAACAGCACCGCCATCAACGATCATCTGGATCTTTCCGTTCATATCCTGCCATACATGGTCTGCGGTGGTAGGACTGGGGCGCCCGGATGTATTGGCGCTGGGAGCTGCTATGGGAACTCCTGCCAGACGGATCAGCGCGCTGGCTGCAGGGTCAGCAGGCATTCGAACCGCTACTGTATCAAGTCCGCCGGTCGTTCCATAAGGAACCAGACTGCTTTTGGGAAAAATCAGCGTAAGGGGGCCGGGCCAGAATGCTTCCATAAGCTTTCTGCCTGCCTCAGGGACTTTGGTCACCAGGGGAAGCAGATCGTCAAAATCTGCAATGTGGGCAATGAGAGGATTGTCCGATGGTCTTCCTTTCGCCTCATAGATCTTTTTTGCCGCCTCTTCGTTTAAGGCATTGGCCCCAAGTCCATACACAGTTTCGGTTGGGAATGCCACAAGACCGCCTTCCCTTAATATTTTCGCCGGTTCTTTTAACTGTTCTGAATCCGGGTTCTCTCTGTCTTTTAATATAATTCGTTTCGTATTCATATCTCTCTGCTCTTTTCTTTTCACTTCCATTTATCATATCACAGCGTAAAGGCTCATGCAATGCTTTTACCCCCGACAAAACGGGCTTTTAAAGCCCTATACAAATAGCAGTTGTAAGTTTTTCCTATCAATGATACCATAATAACAGTATACGTTAAAAGAGGAGAAAAACATGGAACTGATTATACCCAAAAACTATGATCCCAGGCTCTCTGTCCGGGAAACCCAGGAAGCAATTAAATACATAAGAGACACCTTTCAAAAGGAACTGGGCAAGGAGATGAACTTAGAGAGAATCTCCGCCCCTTTATTTGTAGAACGAAGCAGCGGATTAAATGATAATTTAAATGGTGTAGAACGCCCGGTGCAGTTTGATCTTTCAGGAGTTCCCGGCGAAACCATGGAAGTGGTACACTCCCTTGCCAAATGGAAACGTATGGCACTCCACGAATACGGCTTTCAGCCAGGAGAAGGACTTTACACCAATATGAATGCCATCCGAAGAGACGAAGAACTAGACAATCTTCACTCCTGTTATGTGGATCAGTGGGATTGGGAAAAAGTAATTACCAGAGAAGAAAGAAACGAAAATACATTAAAAGAGACCGTGAAAATTATTTTCAAGATTATCAAACACATGGAACATGAAGTCTGGTACAAATATCCCCAGGCAGTCAAAGCCCTTCCTGATGACATTACTTTCATCACCTCCCAGGAGTTGGAAGACCTCTATCCACAACTGTCACCCAAGGAGCGGGAGAATGCCATCACAAAAGAGCACGGCTGTGTCTTCCTCATGAAAATCGGAGATAAATTAGGCAGCGGAAAACCTCACGATGGCAGAGCACCTGATTACGATGACTGGCAGCTTAACGGCGATATTCTCTTCTGGTTCCAGCATTTAAACTGTGCATTAGAAATCTCAAGCATGGGAATCCGCGTAGATGAAACAGCTCTGTCAGAACAGTTAAGGAAGGCAGGGTGTGAAGACCGCAAGGAACTTCCTTATCATAAAATGCTTCTAAACGGAGAACTCCCCTATACCATCGGCGGAGGAATCGGACAGTCACGCCTTTGTATGCTATTATTAGACCGGGCACACGTTGGGGAAGTTCAGGCCAGTATCTGGCCAGACGAAATGCGCAAAGAGTGCAGAAAGAACAATATATTTTTGCTTTAATTCTTACATAGGAAGTGGATGCAATGAACGTATTTCTTTGTGATGACCAGGCAGAGTTTATGCATGGATTTACAAATAATCTGGAAGGGTATTTTCGTACACGGAATATCCCCTTCCAGCTTTTCCTTTTTACATCAGGAACAGAGCTTCTGTCCTCCAAAGCTGTGCCTGACCTTATTTTTCTGGATATTAAGATGGGAGAAGAATCCGGACTGAATACTGCCCGTAAAATCAGAGAGACCAATACCAGGGCAAAGCTGGTATTTCTTACTGCTTATAAACAATATGTATTTCAATCCTTTGATGTGGATGCCTCCCATTATCTCATCAAACCAGTAAGCGGGCAAAAGCTTTATCACGTGCTGGATCATATAATCAAACAGCTTAATCTCTTAAAAGAACCTCCCATTATAATAAAATCAGGACAATCCACCATATGTATTTCCTGCTCTGATCTTATGTATCTGGAAGTAAATAATAAAACACTTACTCTTCACAACCAAACTAATACCACCGAAGTTTCTGGTAAGCTGGAATCCATTGAAAAGAATCTACCCGCCCGTTTCTTCCGGTGCCATAGAAGTTACATAGTTAATATGGATTATATTGTCCGGTTTGACCGAATGGATCTTTATCTTGCCAACGGAGAAATAATTCCGGTTAGTAAACGGAAATATCAGGATTTTTCCAGTACCTTCCTCAAATATATGAAAAAGGAGGTATTGTTATAATTCTTCTTACTTTTACCGCTTACGTCCAATATCGTTTCTTGAGTAAGATGTTAAAATGCCGTTTTCACAAGCTTTTAACCTTTATTGGAGTTGTCTTTTTTTCCATGGCCTCCAACTTTATCAACATTAATTGCAGACTTGCCCTGATCTTTCCACAGGAATTGTTTTATTTAATCACATCCCTGATCATGATCTGGGTATTATTCCAGGCCAGTGCCGCGAAAAAGGTAATGTTAGCTATTTTCACTGACGGGCTGGGGTATACATGTAATTTTGTTTTTTTGCCTATGACTCAATTTATAAGCAGATATATCATTTATGATCCATCTGCTTATGATTTGGCTTATAAACTTTGTGATATATTAACCAGTCTGCTTATGGCAGGCATACTGGAATGGGTGGGCAGAAAATGCCGTAATCTCTATAATGATATTACAATGTCAGAAAACCTGTTTCTTCTGATCTTATGCTTCTTCACCAGACAGACCGTTATTTATTACGGATGGAACCACATCCAATACAACAACACTCTGTTATCAAACATGATTGCAACCGCTGTTGCAGTTGGCGGCGTTTCACTAATTACTTTTTCCTCTTACTATGCAGACCGGAAACTAAGTTTACACCTTGCAAACGAGAAAAATTCAATGCTGGAAAAACAAATTGCAGCATGGCAGGGTGAGGAAAAACAGCTGTCCGGTTTTCGCCATGACTTTAAGAACCATATGCTGTGCTTAAGGAATCTCCTCTCCATGAATAAGAATGAAGAGGCTTTTAATTACCTGGATTGTATAACTGGAACGTTTAATACTTTTTATCCCGATTATTCATCTGGCAATGCTTATGCAGATGCAATTATCAGGGAAAAGCTTGCGCTTGCCAGAGCATGGGAGATTCGTTTGGATACCGATTTCAATTTTCCCTCCTCCGATCTGATCAATCCTTCTGACCTGTGTATTATTTTAAGCAATGCTTTGGATAACGCTCTGGAAGCCTGCCAAAAAATAACCCACCGCAATGATCTTCCAGTGATAACAGCAGTTTCCTGTGTCCAGCGTTCCTTTCTTATGATAGAAATAACCAATCCGGTCCCACATACTGTAAGCCCAGGTATCAGCCCTTTCCAGTCTTCAAAAGAAGACCCCCATCTTCATGGAATCGGCTTATCCAACATTCGGGATGCAGTTGAACGCTGTAATGGAACTATGGACATGTCAGTCTCAGAGGAGCTATTTCATTTTTGTGTCATGATTCCGCTTTTTCCACCATCTCTTTGACAGAAAGACCGTTTATACCGTAATCTTTCCCTTCTGCGCCAAAATAATTATATTCCCCCCTCTATCTGCCGAATAAATAATCAGTACAAAAGGAGGGTATGAGATGTATATTGGTAAAATGGGAAACCAGCCGGCAAAAATAAATATTGCTTCCATCAACCGTTCTGCTGACAATAAATATGAGGCAATATACGGCAAAAGTAAGGAAAACAAGAAAACCGATGAAGTATCAATTTCTCCTGCCGGGAAAAAACAAAGTATGCTGAAGCAGCTGATGGATCAGAAGCAAAGGATTATGGAACAAAAACAGTCGATGCTGGACTCCGATCAGGCAAACGGCTCAGAAAGCATGAATGATAAACTGAAAGAATTTGAGCAACAGCTAAAAGCCATTGATGATCAGATTGCACAGCTTCAGGCGGATGAATCAGATAAATCGGAATCTGATTCCAAAGATGATACCGGTAAAATTTATAAAAAACCAAAAACTAAAGAAGATGCGCAGGCTGAGCAGATGAGTGCAATCACAAAATTATCATCCGGTGTATCACAGGCAGAAATAATCTCATCTGCGAAAGACATGATTGATGGAAAAATCAATGTCTTAAAAAGTGAGATTAAACAAGGTTACGGAAATACAGATCAAAAAATCGAGGCTGCATCCAGACTTCAAAGCAGATCTGATCAATTAGTAGCAAAAGCTTCTGAAAAAATTGGAGAAGTTAATGAGACTGCTGCCGTGCTGTCAAATAGCGCTGCAGAGAACACTGAAACGGAAATGGAACCGGAAACTGAGAAAGATACCGATATCCAGTCTGAATAACATTGATTCCATCTAAAGACAAAAACAGGAACCTGTAAATCAAGGGTTCCTGTTCTTTATATATTTAGTTATTATTTAGATAGCTCATGATTCCCATATGTATGGTCCACGCTACCCGGTCCTGATAATCTTCATCATTCAAAAGCTTTGATTCCCTGCTATTGGTTAAGAATCCGCATTCCACGATTACAATCGGTGTCCTCACATGTAGAAGAAGGTAATAATTATCATTGGGTTTTGCAAGCCTTGTATTCTTATCCCCCAACAAAAAATCGAACCGTTCCTGTATGGTTTCAGCAAGTTTCTTCCCTTTTTCTGACTTTTTATAATAAAACACCTGTCCTCCAGAGATTTCCTCCTGGTGATAACTGTTTTGATGGATGCTTACAGTCAATGCAGGCTTGGTTTTATTGATGATATCACACCGTTTGGTCATATCCGCCATCTTTTTTCTGTTGTCCCTGGCTGAATACAGTCCATTGTCATCATCTCTGGTAAGAACAACATCCACATCCGATGCTTCCAGATACTTTTTCAGTTTCATGGTAATCTGCAAATTAATATCTTTTTCCAGAGTACCGTCAATCCCGATCTTTCCAGGATCATTCCCCCCGTGGCCTGCATCAATTACTACCACAGGCCGATTCTTTTGTGCAGATGGGGCGTTATTTACTGCTGCCATCTTTCCCGCCTGGCTCGATATAACATAAACCAATATCAGCAAAATCACCGCCATGAACGGTTCCCATTTTTTTAATTTCACGCTCTTTACCCGATTCACGTTCTTAATGAATTATACTTTTTGGTGAATTAAAAAAGAACCGGTACAAGTGACTTTCCTTTTATTTAACGCTTAATGTGTTATAATCTCTGCCGCCATCTGCAGTGATCCACTCCAGATACTGGGATAAAATACTGGGATACCCCTCTTCCTGCCACAATTTATATCCCTTTTTTGCCATAACCTTCTCACGTATATCCGCTACTTTACCTTCATAACACGCAGAATTCAATTCTGCGTATACCTTAGCCATCATATCCCGTTGACTTTCCGTCAGACTCTGAAGGGTGTTTAAGCTATTAAACTCATCCTGAGCCTGATTATAAAATACCTTACTCAGATACTTTTTACCATAATTACTGAAATTCAACAGATTCTTGTCCTTATTACCTGTTTTCTCCGCCCAGGCTTTCATATCAAGAGGTTTCGTATGGTAGTTAAAGGTTCCTTTCGGTCCATACTCTAATATTCCGTACAAACATGGAGGGGTAGACAAAGAGCCTGTCACTATTTCATAAATTCCAGAATCACCATGGGATCTTTTGTAATGCTGTACATGAAGATGTCCGCTTAAAAATAAAGGAACTTCCCAGCTCTCCAGCTGATCAATGAGCTGTTCACTGTGCTCAATGGTACAATCCTGAAGATAAACTTCACTTTCATCAAGTAAATTATGATGGGCCACAGGAATCACTTTCATCCCCAGGTTCCAAGCCTCTTCCATCTGCTCCTCAATCCAGGTGTATGTATCATCCTTTATCATGCCGCCGACCAGGTTCTTGGGATCATACTGGCAGCTGTCAAGCATCAGAGCTCTGGTTTTATCATTGATCTGGTATACATAGCTTAGGGAAGCCGGGTCCCGGCTCACCGCCTCACTATATCCATATTCGTCATATATCTCTTCAAATTCTTCTGGTGTAATACTTTCCGTACTATGTATGGACTCTCCCTCAAACCGACTGGCATCAGGATTATTAATATCATGGTTTCCAGGAATAACAATTACAGGAATTCCCGCTTCTTCTATGGCCTCCAGTTTACTGGCAAGTTCTATATGGCTATCCCGCTCTCCGTTATAAGTTAAATCTCCCTCCAATATTACCAGATCCGGCTTTTCTGCTTTTACTTCTTCAATGAACGCATCTGTAATTTCCCAGATATATTTCATTACTTTGCCATCTCCGTGATCAGCCGTATATTCATAGCTCATCTGCATATCGGTTAAATCTCTGGCCAGATAATGAATATCTGTAGCTATTATAATCCTGGCGGTTCCTTCCTCAAGTGCCTGGGGTTGTTCTGGCGAAGATTCCTTGGAGGTTTCAGGAACCTGTGCTGTGGAAGGTGTCTGTACCCCCGTAACGGTTGTCTCCGGCTGCGCCGTACTCTCTTCCTGCGTAAGTTCCTGTGCTCCTTTTTTTAAAGAGCAGCCTGAAGTTACACAAATTGCAGCCGCCAATGCTGCCAATAATACCCTTTTTTTCATAAACTGACCTTCCTGCTTATCCCTTTCTTCTGTTATTCCTTGTCAAGCCGTACTTCATCCCACAAATCAGCCGGCTCAAATCCCAGCTTCCAGCATGCCACACCTGCCAGATCATACTGCCGGATTAAATTCATCTTCAGACCGATGGAACGTTCTTCCTCAAGCCACACGGTCTTTTTGCCTTCTTCTGTCTGAAGTTCTCCGTAATACTGTCCCAACTCTTCCTGCCAGTACAGTTTTACATCATTTTTCGTAACCCATTCTTTGGATTTTGCGATACCAATGGCAGAGGATGAAGTCTTTCCATCTGTTCCTTCCGTCCATATTCTGGTGTAAAAAGGAATACCATTAATAACCTTTTCCTTGGGAACAACTTTAAGCGTATTCTTTATTCCATCTTCTACATATTGAATAGAGGACACAGATCCGGCCTCTCCGCCTGCATAATGTTCATCGTAACCCATAATGATCACATAATCAGCGACAATCCCCTGCTCCTTCCGGTTATAAAACTCGTTTCCTGCAACGGGCACATAATTATCCACGGACAGGACAAGCCCCTTCTCTCTGCATGGGATGGACAACTCTCTGATAAACTGAATGTAATGGGGACCCGCTTCCTCTTTTATGCCTTCAAAGTCCAGATTAATGCCGTCAAATCCATAGGTCTTTGCCTCTGCCATCAGGCTATCAATCAGTTTCTTCCTTGTTGATGTTTTAGACATCAGGATCTCCGTATTCACATCGGAACTAAAGTTATTAATCAGTGCCCAGACCTTCAATCCTTTGTCGTGAGCCTTTTTTACATACCCCGCATCTGCCAGGGAATGAAAACCACCTTCATTATCACTTAATTCATACCATGTTGGTGAAATCACGTTAACCCCTGAGGTATTGGCAATCAGACTGTCAAAGGTAGAATTTCCCTCTGCCGAGGTAACCTGATGCCATACCAGGCAAACCGGCTGATCCATGGTTATATTTTTATAAACCGGCTTTGTAAAAGTACTTACGGAAGCCTCTTTTTGCGACTCTCCAAGACGTCTGCGTTCTACATAGCCAATAAAACCGTCCTCTGTCCTGATTTTATCCCATTTGTTCATGGAATCCAGAACCGTCACTTTGCTCCCCTCATTCACATGAGTTGCGATGGGACTCCTGACTCCGCCCTTGATACGCACATTACCGTCTTTAACAACGGTAGCCCGTTCTTTATCCGTCCAGTCATTATTAATAAACACCCGCTTATTTACAGCTGAATCATATGCGGTAAACTCAGCATCTGTATAGTTAGCAATAAGGCCCAGGGATAAATACACAGTATCCCCTTTCTCCAGAATCAGTGATTTTCCGGAAGAACCTTTTGTATTCTGGTCTGCATAAACAATGGAATCCGGAAGCGTATACACAAGCAGCTTCTCATTGTTATCCCAGTAAAAACGCTCATTTAAATTTTCATTAATCCAACTGATGGGTAGATAAGTCTGATCCTCTGCAAAAAGACCTTTGGTTTCCTGAAGATTTTCATTAAAAAAAACCGCTACCTCATCCCCTGTGACCCCAAAAATCTCAGTCAAATCTGCCTGCTCACTGGATGGAATATACCGTTCCAAAAACCGGACTCCGAAAGAACCGGCCAGAACCAGCAAAATCAATCCCAGCGCCACCATAACCGGCACTGCTTTCCTCTTCATCTGTTTTCCTCCTGCTTATGGATCATATCTTATGAACTCATTTCTGTAATATCTTCTAGATTATATCATACTTCTTTCTTTTTGGAATTTACATTTTCATTACATTCTGATTCCCCTGTCCCTCCCTGACGCGCATAAACTCATTCTCTCCGGGCTGAAGATGGAATCCGCCAACGCGCCCCTGATACCATGTTCCCTGAAATTACCGGTTATAGACACGGTCAAATCTGATTTCCTGCAGTTTACCGGTATTCTCATTAGGAACATAGTCTGCCATATAAAAGCTGTCATCCTCCCTTATTTCAAATATTCTTCCCCAGTCTGTCTCCGGCAGTTCTTCGCCGTCAATCACAATGGGAACCCCCTTATTTCTGTACTTTTTCAGTCCTTCCAGATACTGGTCTCTTTTACCTTCTTTCCATATACTGCTGTCTTCTTTACTCATATTGCTATCTCCCCGCCATTTTATCTTTTGTTTTTTAAAATAATTGCTCGTAAAAACTGATCGTCTCAGAAGTAATGGAAAATGGATCGATAGAAAAGGGAATTCTTCTCACCGGAATCTTTAATCTTTTTTCCAGACTTGTTCTTGCTTCTTCACTGCCAAATGATACCAGGCTGTTCCAGCTTTTCTCCGTTTTTATCCCCCTCTTTTCAAATTCAAGAAACTCACCAATCTGCCACTCACTAAGACTTCCTATTACAAATTGCCTGCTGCATCGAAAAAACTCTTCCAGATTGCCTTCCTTTGCAGTCCCATAATCCACAATTACAGCATGATAGCCGGACTTTTTACACAACAACAGTGTATCAATCCCCGCTTTTCCAAAATAATCTGTCTCCAGAACCCGAAACGGGTTTTCACCTGTTTTTCCACCGGAACAGGAAGCTCCCATACACGAAAAGGACTCATGATGATTCCACTCCAAAACTGCACACCGCATTCTCATCACACCAGATAAATATCCGGCTGTCATGACTGAAAAATGAGTCACTCCATTCCCTCTTCCGGTACCAATAATACCTATTAATTCAGGGGTCTGGACTTTACCAAACGGATTACCCCGTTTCCAGCCTCTTTTTGCAAATCTCTTCATAGAAGTTTAACCCTTTCCTGGCAGACAGCGCTCCCTTATCCTTAGTTTTTTCATCACATTTTTCCCCCAGCGCATAACTGGTAAATCCCATCTTTTTCCTCCTCCCTGGGTTTCCTCCATGATTACATTGGTAACAGCCTGATAAAAAGTCTCCAGTTCATGACTGACTGTAAATGGATCAGAGAAAAATGGGGCTCGAAAAAAGACGGAGGCCTGTGCACCTTTTGGGATACTGATTTTTTTATCATGCGCCCAATGATTGTATATGACTGCATAGGGGAGGCCGGATCTTGTTAATTCTTCCACAGCTTTAAAAGCATGAATCTGATTCCATATACTGGCATCACACACCAGTATTACAGCATCAGGTACCATATGAAGCGCCTGGCTTAAATTCTCTCCCCAATCCATCAGGTGCACACGAAAGTGTGGATCCTTTAATTTCACTCCTGCACCATAATATGGCTTTATAATTAAGTTTCTGTAATGCAGCAACCCATAGCTGTCACGCTTTGCTTTCGTGAATTTAAAAAGACTGGAACCCATAAAAGAGTCCTGTTTTTCTTCCATTAAGTTGGGAATTCCTTGATTTTTAAGGTAGACAGACAGGCCGATTCCAATATGGGTTGTTCCTGCCCCAGATTTACTCCCTGAAAGAGCAATTGTAAGAGATGATGATTGCAGACGTTTTTTTGCATCCGTTTCCGTTTCTTTTAAGTGACGGAGCTGATCCAAAAGCTCCTGTGCCGTTGAATACCTTTTCTCCTTCTCTTTACAGATACATTGCTCGATAACTGATGCCAGCCCCGGGTGCATGGACGATGCTGGTATAAAAGGCAGTTTGGGAAATTCCCCAGTGTACAGATAACATAGGATCGTGCCAATGGCATAAATATCTGTTCTTTCATCAAGCACTGCTTCTGCCTCATATTGTTCCGGTGCAGCGCAGCCCACCGTACCATAACGTTCTCCCGGTTTATTTGCTTCTTTTAACGATGCAGCCAGTCCAAAGTCAATGAGTTTTATGGTATCATGGCATAATAACAGGTTTTTCGGCTGTAAATCTAAATGTAATATAGGGGTTGTTCCTGCGAGATGCAGGTAATTAATGATGCTGGCAAGCTGAATTCCATAGAAAATGGTCAGCTCCCGCGACAGATGACCCTGTTTTTTCACAAGATCATATAAGGAATCTCCTTCCAAATACTCTTCAATTAAATAACTGTAACTTTCATCTTCTTCTACGTCGTATAAAATGGGAATACCAGGATGGCGCAGCTCTTTTAAAATCAATGCTTCACGCCTGAATTGTTCATAATTGAGAAAGCTTTTGGATACACGTTTCACTGCCCTGTATTCTTCAAGCCCAAGATGAACCGCCAGAAAAACTGTTCCTTCCCGACCGGTTCCCAAGATACCGCATAGTTGATATTTACCGAACAGAACGGTGCTTACTAAAATCACCTCCTTGTGCCTGTTCAATATCATCTCTTGGGAAATATTGTAATATAATATTCTTCGTTTTTCAACCTTTTTATAATTTTTTTACATTTTCTTTTCTATTTATAAGAATTCAGAAAGCAAATCCTCGCCCCTCTACCCTTATAAATATAGTGTCACAGTACAACTGAGAATGGAAAATGAAATTGTTTTAATTGACAACCAACAAAAGAAGTGATAATTTATATTTAAATTATATACTAGCATTATAAACTTTTAAAGTTGCCGTCTTTTATTGGCGGTCTTTTATTTCCGCTTTAGTTAGCCGTATCTAACCAAAGCCCAAATCAGGAGGTCTTATTTGTGAAAAATGAAAACATCCCATTTAAAATCGGGCATGTGTTAATTCAAGTCCCCCACCTTGATACAGCCATCCGGCAATATCGGGAAATGGGGTTTCAAGTAGTACCGGGAGGTGTTCCTGGTAAGACACATAATGCTTTGATTTATTTAAAAGATGGTTCTTTTCTGGAACTGTTCTCCACAAATCACGGAAGCGTCATAAACATACTTCTTAGATTTATGGTTAAAATTATTGGATTAAAGAACCCAGCCTATTCCAGCCGTCTTGCACGCTACCTTCCGGGACAGGAGGGATTAAAAGATTATGCTTTGGATTCTGTACCCGGCGCACAGTATCAGGAAAATATATATAAGCTTCTTAAAAATGGCCTAAAATTATCTAAACCACGTCCAAAATCCAGGACTGATCACCATGGAATTAAGCTCAATTGGACACTCTGTTGTCCAGAAAGTATTCGTCTGCCCTTTTTGATGAGTGAATATCATCCATCTCCAATTATTGAAATGCAAGACACCTCTCATGCCAACGGAGCAGATGCAATCCAGGAAATTATGATCTCAACCAGTGAATGGAACAAAGCATACAAGGAATATACCCTGCTTCTCGGAATTGAACCTCCCGTAACGCTGGGGAAAAATGGCCGCAGCTGTTTGTTCCCGGTTCAAAAGACTTCTATCAATTTGGTTGAAAATCATAAAGATGGAATTAATCATATCATTCTTTCCTGTAATCATCAAAGCAAAAATAAAAAACAATCAGCCGCCATTACACCGTTTATCCTCTTCACCAAAAATTCAGAGCATTAAATCCGAAGATAAATTTACGCAGTCCATAAACATAAGTTTATATTGATACTAATTAGAATATATGCTATATTAGAAATACAAAAGGAACAATCGCCCACAAGGGGTTGACCCGAATTAGGATAGAGAAGCCACCCGTACAGGTCAAGTATCAGGGTGGTTTTTCTTATGTATTGCTACTTACTAAACGTAAAAACGAATGTAAGTAATGCCAAAATGAATATGCTATAAATTCAAAGTGATAAATCCCAGTAATTAGATAGGATACCCGTATTTTTGCATATAAACCTTAAATTTAAGATGGGGGATTGTCCATGGTGAAAAGGTTGAATTTCCTCGTATTCTGGTCATAAAAATCAGAATGTATGTTTGTTTTGATATCTTTGCTAAAAATAACAGTATCATATTAGTATCACAAATCGAGCCTAGAATACCGGATACTTGCCACTATTTCTCGACTATATAATTTAACAACTTAAGAGGAAAATTATTTAAATTTTAAATTCGTAATAAGTTCTCTTAATTCTTTTATATTACATATTTTTATTAATCTTTTATCATTAAGAAATCTTAAAACAATTAATTTTACAATCATAAATATTCTTTTTAATTCTTGATCTATACCCTTTTTATTTTTACCATGAGCTATTGAAGAACGTATTGAATACAATTCTTTCATTTCCTTTTCAATTTTTATTCTTTCCTCTCTCTCTATCCCCAGTAAAAATGCTACATACTCACTAATCTGGGCAGTAATACTTTTATTTATAAAACCATCTTGTTCCATCAATATAGCCTCTAATGCTAAAAAACACTGCATATATGCAATCCCATCATCATTTTGATGAGTAGCTTCTGACAACCAGATTATAGCCTCTTTTATCCTCATTTCCATATCATTTAGGTTTTGCTTTTCCAATAATCCCCATACTTTGTCTGACAAATCAGTTTCAAATAAATAATTTAAAAACGTATCTATGCACATACTATCCTTTTGCTCAGACATTGAAATAAACATATCATTGTTATAACCATACATACCGGACGTAGACTCATGATTTAGATTATAAAATCCAAATCGTATTTCATCTGAATTACTAAATTTTAGCATAAATCTTAAATAATTATCAATTAGTTTGAACCTTTCTTTCGCATACTCTATTGCTTTATTGCTATCTTTTGCTACGCATTTTATATTCATATACACTACATCATCGTCTGTTTTAAGTTCTTTATAAAAATGAGAACCCATATCACTATTTAATACATTCTTTTTTATATATTCCTCAATAAAATCCTTTTTTATTAATGTTATCCCTTTATATTCTTTAAAATCGACATCATTAATAGTTATACCAAAAGCGACCTTTATAAAATTATACTCTTTCATAGGATGCTTTTCATAATATTTTTTAATACTCTCAAAATCATTGAATTCATTTTTTATTAATAATTTATGTATATGATCATTGAATTCTTGAAGTGAAACGTCCTTTTCTACTTTACATAGACTTTTATAAAGCTCATTTATGCAACTATCCCATTCTTTTGTATTTTCATTTAATACATATATTAATGTCCCATTTCCTACATTTGTGATAAGTCTACATTTCGAATTATATTTATCAAAATCACATTCTGCAAAAATAGTTTTTGAATTCATTATTTCGATTAATTTATCCTCTTTCATAGAGTCCCCCTAAATCTAAATTTATACTCTCTTACATATTACACCGGATTTTAACAAAAGAAAACACCCATCTATCGACAGGTGCATTAATCTCTGTTATCTGAAAAGGCAGGGCTCGGAATGCCAGTGTCCACCTATATCTTATTCAAATACATTATCAATTTTGTAGTTGGGTTTTAGTTCCAGAATAAAATTACAAAAATTATTTTTTTCTTTACATAAGTTAATATAGATATATTGATTAAAAGCATTAAATATGTTATATTAGAATTACAAAGAGTAACCGCCACACAAGGTGGAAGCTCCCAGACAAAGCAAATGTCCTAACGGACACCGCCTATCCTGTTCGCAGCAGGGTAGGCTATTTTTTTAACTTATCTATGTAAGTCAGCAATGCCAAGATAAAGGTTGCAAATAAAAGCACGTCTGCAAATGAAAACATATCCGACACCACCTCCCATCTCGTTATGACGTAAAGACATAAAAGCTGGAAGGTTCCACCCTGTATTCGGTTACTCCTGGTAGCATATTACCATACATTCCCAAAGCACACAACATTTATTTGATTCTTGCTATTTGATGGGGACAAATGTCTTTTTAGTACTTCAAGACGAAAACCTCCTGTAATCTCCCATCAGCTACAATAGCATGATCCGGCTGTGATCGGTACAAAGTACCGACCCTTTCCCCCATAACAACCCTTAAAAGACTCCTTCCGTTCGTCCCCATGACGAACGGAAGGAGTCTCAATCTGTTATCCCATTCAACACTAATGTTGAAAGCCTGGGGCTCTACATCATGTTGAACCCTACTTCAGGTTCGCCATCAAAGGCAAACGGGGGGGGCATAAAATAAGCGCCCGACCTGTGAAATCTGCAGATCGGAAGAAAGGGGTATTCATTAAGTGAAGCCCCTTTACAATGCAGCACTTCTTTCCTTCCTGGCCTGTTGCGACCGTCGCAACTCCTCAAACCACCGTTTATGCTCTTCCACGCGCTCCACCAATTCTTCCCTTACAATGACCGCTCGTTCCGTGGAACTGGTCCAGGTCCGGTTAAACCGATCCACACTATTCCCAACAAGCCCCATGCTATAGATGCGATCTTCTTCCGGTAAAAACTGCCTTAACCTTTTTGAGTTTTTGGGCTTTCGCAGCTCCCTCATGGCCTGGGCTTCATCTTGACGGATCGCTTCACAGGAAACGCCGTATGCTCTCCCGACCGCTCTCATGCTCATGTCGTCCTGATACCGCTTCCGGATCACTTCTGGCTGCCGACCATGTAAGCTGTCCACACATTCCCATAGTACAGACTTAAGCTGCTCATGCTGCAGCCGATCAAGCGCATCCCCTTCCATATCCTCCCCGTAAGCTATGCCCTCAATCACAGTGAGCCCTTCCTCCTCATATCCCTTCACAGGCGCGTCCTGCGGCTTTCCTTTCAGAGTCAGGCACGTTTACGGCAGTATAAGCGGCTTTATGATTCCTTCATGAAAGAATATGGACGGGAGCCATCAGAAGCCGAGACAGCCGCCCACATGGGCTTAAGTATAGATCAGGTTAGAGATATCCATAAAAACGTCTGTATAGCGAATATGGGAAGCTTGGGCCGAAGGAGCTTAAACGAATATTGGACAGGCTCCGGCCAGAGGTTAAAAGTCTGAAGGTTGCCAGGAACCAGGAAGAGCAGTTTAAAAAGGCATATATTGAAGTAAAGGAATGAGAGGGAGCACCTGGGAAATGAACCGACCCCCAAAAGTTAGACCTAGAATCTAACGATTGGAGGTCGGTTTTATTATGTCAAAATACAGTTTTGAATTTAAAAAACAGGTGGTTGATGCATATCTACAAGGAAAAGGTGGATATACGTTTCTAGCTGAGAAGTTTGGAGTTACGAATAGGCGTCAAGTTTTAAATTGGGTTCATTATTACGAGAAATTTGGTGATGAAGGACTATTTCGTTCTAGAAAAAATGAGAGTTATTCTTTTGAATATAAGCTTCGTGTGGTAGAGTTATACTTATCAAGTGAAGTTTCATATCAAGAGCTGGCTCTTTCTGAAGGAATTAACAATAATGCATTAATTGCAAAGTGGGTAAATGATTACAGAATTGCCGGTCCTGATGCTTTGAGACCAAAGAAGAAGGGACGTAAGAAATCATTGGATTTATTTAGAAGAAAACAAGATATTCAGCCTACTGAGATTACTCCAGTTGATACTAGTGCTGAACATGTAAAGCAACTTGAGGACGAACTTCTAAAACTTAGGATTGAGAATGCTTATTTAAAAGAACTGAGGAGGCTGCGTTTAGAGGAGGAAGCTCTTCTGAAAGAAAAGCGAGAATCGTCTACAGCCTCCGAGGAGAATACAGACTAAAAGACATTCTCGCAGTTATTGGATTTCCAAAAGCAACTTATATGTATTGGCAAAAAAGATTTGATAGAGAAAATCCTAATCAGGAACTTGAAGATAAAATTTTAGAAATTCATAAAAATAACAAAGATTATGGATACCGTCGTATGTATGGAGAACTTCGTAATCAAGGATTTACGGTTAACAAGAAGAAAGTACAGAGAATTATGCAAAAGCTTAATCTTCAGGTATTCTCCTTTACCAGAAAGAGCCGTAAATACAGTTCTTACAAAGGGAAAGTTGGAACTGTAGCACCCAATAGAATCAGGAGACGATTTAAAACTTCTATACCTCATCAGAAGATTACGACAGATACTACTGAGTTTAAATACTATGAAGTCGATTGCAAGGGACATATGGCAATGCATAAGCTGTACCTGGATCCATTTATGGATATGTGTAATGGTGAAATCTTAAGTTTTGCTATTGATAAACATCCATTGGCTGTTAATGTAATGAATGCATTAAATGAAGCAATAAAAATAACATCTGATTGCCCATATCGCAGAACCTTTCATTCAGATCAAGGCTGGGCTTACCAAATGAAAGCATACTCTCATCGCCTCAGAGAAGAACGAATCTTTCAGAGTATGTCACGAAAAGGGAACTGTTACGACAATTCTGTTATGGAGAACTTTTTCGGACTTTTAAAACAAGAAATTTATTATGGTGTTGTGTATTATAGTTTCGAAGAACTAAAAAGTGAAATAGAAAAATTTATCAAGTATTACAATGAGAAACGAATTAAAGAGAAACTAGGATGGATGAGTCCTGTGCAATACAGACTCAGCCTCTTGGCAGCATAAAAGAAAAAGGCGAAGCGGAAAAATCCACCTCGCCATAAAGTCTAACTTTTAGGGGTCACCTCAAAACTGGGTGCTTTTCTTTTGGATAATTATGGTATATGATTATATAAAAATAAACAAGGAACAAATACTAATGAATGATATTTTAGACGAAATTAGATATCAATATTATAATAGGACTATGCTTAAATCAAAAATTTGCTTAATGGTAGGAGCAATTTCACTTGCTATTTACTGCTTTAATAGGAGTGATCGAAGTTTTCATATAGCTATTCTTGCTTTAGCAATCCTAATAGTTTTACCTATATATTTTTCAACGGTGGAAAAGAGAATCAGAAATAATGACATATATGATATAGCCCGTAGGATTTGTAAAATTAATGATGATAGAGACCAAAGATATAAAATATTAATAACAGTGTTAAATACGTATGAATTAGATAAGTTGAAAGCACTTCACTTAAAGTTAAAATCTGGTCAAGGGAAAAGTTTAATTGATAGCTTGAATGGAAGCATAGGCACATTTTTAGCAGGTATGGCTCTATTAGTATCGCTGATACCAGATAATGCAAAACAGGAGGATTTTTATGATTTTAAAGTTTTTATATTATTTTGTCTTTTTGTGGTAGGAGTAATATATCTTATAGTAGTTTTTTTACATGATAATCCTGACGAATATATTCTTCATTGTATTGAAGAGGTTTTAGAAAATAATTAATTACTCCATAAAGATAATATATGGAACGATTTTATAGCATTAAACCAGGGGACAGGCTATTCCATTTCTATCCCGAATGGCTCCGCTATCAGATGGTTTCTATTTGCAAAATTTCAGGAGTAAAATTCATACGGATACATGATATTCGTCATAGCCATGTTTCCATGCTCATAGATTTGGGATTTTCTCCACACCTTATAGCGGAGCGGAGCGGTGACACGATAGACATGGTAAATAATGTATATGGACACTTATATTCAAATCGCCACATCGAAGTTGCAGAGAAATTACAGGAAATAGTATCATATTAGTATCACGCGATAAATACAAACCGATAAATCCCAGTAATTAGATAGGATACCCGTATTTTTGCATATAAACCTTAAATTTATATAAATTTTTTCACATAGTAATTGCCTTTTTGCTATAATATATAGTATAGTTATGTTGAGGAAGTATGTAAAAAATATTCACCATTTTAAAAAGAACAGGAAGTGATCCTATGAAGATAGAACGTATCAATGAAAATCAGATCCGTTGTACGCTTACCAGCTTTGATTTAAGCGTCCGAAACCTTAATTTAGGCGAACTTGCCTACGGCAGTGAAAAAGCCCGCAACCTGTTCCGCGAGATGATTCAAAAAGCCTCTAACGAAGTGGGATTTGAAGCTGAAGACATTCCTCTCATGGTAGAAGCAATTCCGTTATCCAACGAAAGCGTGATGTTAGTAATCACTAAAATTGATGACCCGGAAGAATTAGATACAAGGTTTGCAAAATTTTCACCAACAACAGACGAGGATTTAGATTCCATGCCTGCAGATCTGGCTAGTGAGCTTTTAGAAGGTGCTGATGGTCTGTTAAATCTGTTGGGAATAGACAAAAAAGAAGAGCCGGAAGAAGAGAAACCAAAAGAACAATCAACCGCTTCCTCAGTAAGAATCTACTGTTTTCAGAGTCTGGATCAAATTTCTGATGCTGCAAAGATCATCGGACAGGTTTATGATGGCAGGAATACTTTATATAAAAAACCAAATACCAGACAGTATTATCTGGTAATACGTAACACACCTGAGAAGTCTCTGGACTTCAGCCGGGTATGCAATCTACTTGCAGAGTACGGATCCAAGATTCATCAGGATTACGCCTCCGAAGCGTACTACAAGGAACATTACGAGGTCCTGGTTGAGGGGAATGCCCTTCAGTCACTTGCACAACTTTAATCCGTTCCTTTGTTCATAGTACTTCATCACAAGCCAAAATGAGGTTCGACCCGCCATGGGTCGAACCTCATTTTTAAATTTCCCCCTCATCAAGAAAATAAGTAGCAATTAAATCTAATGTTGCATCTGTCTCTCTGCAGGGTGTTAAAATCCAATTATGGAACATGCCAGCTCCTTTTTTATAAATCAGCTCGGTTCCCTTAAAACTGCCCGCCTTTTCTGCAAGTAAATCACAATCCGGGGTCATAATATCTTCCGTTCCAGAAAATATCAGAATTTTACCCAGATTGTCCCAGTCTCCGTAGATAGGAGAAACAAAGGGATGATCGGAAGCCAGGGAGCCCCGGTAACGGATTCCCGTTTGTTTTAACATTTCTACCGGAAGGAGAACATCTGCCTTTTTCGCTATCTTAATCAATGGATTATCCAGAGTGATATCTAGCCACGGCGAAATTACCACAGTTTTAACCGGAAGTGGTAAATTCTTATTATCCCGAAGCTCCTGTAAAAAGGAAAGTGCCAAACCGCCTCCTGAAAAATCTCCCCAAAAAAAGAATTGATCTTCCCTATACTCCTTAATGAGACGGCTGTAAACATGAAGCAGATATTGGTGTACTTCTAAAGCTGTATATTCCGGTGACAGCGGACAGAAGGGAATCGTGACCTTCATCTGATGGGATAGAGCAAAATATTCTGATAGCTCCAGATAACGGCTGGAAGGTTCCAGGGAATATGCA
The DNA here is from genome assembly GCF_048627165.1 of Lacrimispora struthionigena. Taxonomy (NCBI): domain Bacteria; kingdom Bacillati; phylum Bacillota; class Clostridia; order Lachnospirales; family Lachnospiraceae; genus Lacrimispora; species Lacrimispora struthionigena. The sequence goes on along the minus strand of NZ_JBMBWP010000002.1, from coordinate 3,018,270 downwards.
CCGCCCGGCAGCATTAATATATGCTTTTGGCTGGTATAGCTGCCGTTGATCGTGACTCCCTTAAAGCCATCCACACTCCACTCCTTCACCTGGATCTTTTTATTATAATGATCCCGGTCAATGACATTGCCGCCTCGTTTCGGAGCCAGAAGCTCCGCTTCCATCTTTTTTTCTGCATTACCAAATCCTGCTAAAAATTTTGTCATTCGTATCTTCAGGCTCACGGCTGTCGTTCTCCTTCCGCTTAAAACTCATCAAGCCTTGCAGGCTTTGTTTAATTGCCTTAACTCATGAACGATAAACTGACTGACCACTATTGCTGAAATGATATCTGCGGCAGGCCCAGCATACAAAATCCCGGAAAGGCCAAATTGAAGAGGCAGAATTAAAATCAGCGGTATTAATAATAAAAGCTGGCGAAGCATGGACAAAATAGATGCTTTTAAAGGCTGTCCCGTTGACTGGAAATAGCTTGTGCTGACAACCTGAAAGCCTGCTGCAAATATTCCCAGCATGTATATCCTTAAGCACCGCTCAGCAAACATGCTAAACTGAGGATCCTCAGTTCCGAACAGACTTAAAATGGCTCCCGGAAAGAGCTGACAGATCAGCCAGCCGAACACTGCCACACTGGTTGCTGCAGCTGCAGCAACCACAAATGTTTTTCTCACCCGCTTTGGTTGGTTTGCACCTTTATTAAACCCAAAGATAGGCTGTGACCCAATTCCGATTCCAAGGCAGATGGAGACTAAAATCATACCGATCTTATTAACAATTCCCATGGCGCTAAGAGCCACATCGCCGCCAACAGCCGTCTGATTACCATAATACACCAGAGAATTATTCATGACAACCTGTAATATAGTTGATGCAATCTGTGTAATACCGCTGGAGATTCCAAGTGGAAGTGCCAGACGGCATATTTGCGGATCAACACGCAGGATGCTTTTGCGATAACGCATGTTTTTGCCTTTTTTCACAAAATACATGACTAAAACAACCGCTGAAATGATCTGGGAAGTAATGGTTGCAATGGCTGCTCCTGTAACGCCCCAGTGGAAAACAAAAATATAAACTGGATCCAGAATTGTATTTAAAAATGCGCCGGCCAGCATGGCATACATAGCGACAGACGGACTGCCATCAGTTCTTGCCATGTTGCTAAGTACTACCCCAAGCATATTAAACGGAGTACCTATTAACATAATGGAGGTATACTCTCTGGCATAAACCATGGTATTATCCGTTGCACCAAAAAGCCTTAACATTGGATCCAGAAATATAAAACCAGCAGCCACTACAATAGCACTTGCTACCAGAGTAAGAATGGTTACAGTACCAAGAGTTCGTTCTGCTTCTTCTTCCTTCTTTTCACCAAGCTTAATGGCGGCATAAGCACTTCCTCCCGCTCCGAGGAGGGTTGAAACTGCTAAAATGATAGTGACAATGGGAAATGAAATGGTAGTCGCAGCATTTCCCAAATAACCGATTCCCTGTCCAATAAATATCTGATCTACGATGTTGTAAACTGAGTTTACCAGCATGGCGATAATCGCAGGAAGAGCAAACTGCATCAGCAGATGTCCGATTGGTTTATAGCCCAGGGGATTTCCCCCCTGATTTATCTTGTTGTGTTCCATAAATTATGTCATTCCTTTCCTTTTTGCCTGCTATTAAAGCGATGTGCATTATCCGCCATGCGGATGAGCAGCCGTTCTGCTTCTATGCGCTCTGCGCCTGTAAGTCCTTCTAAGATTATTTCTGCCCATTCATCTACACACTCCTGGGTCTTTTCTACAACCGGATTCGCCTGGTCAGTTAAATAGATTCTCCGTATCCGCTTGTCCTCTTCTTCCGTTTCCGTCCGCACATAGCCTTCTTCTTCCAGCTTTTTTACTGCCCGTGTGGCTGTCGCCTTATCATAATTTCCGTTTAATGCCAGTTCATGAAGATTCATGCCTGGATGATTAAAAATCTGCAATAAAAAAAACTGTTGTCCACAGCCTATCTGAAAAGAAGATAATCGGTTTGCGTAAAACATATTATTCAGCCTTTGGAGGATGGAAATATATTTTCCGATATCTCTGTGTTTATCCAATTCATTCACCTCCTGGTGTTTAAACACGTATATACAAAATAATTCAAAAACAGCATATCACAAAATAGTTGCACTCGCAACTATTTTATTTTGGCAAAATAATAATTGGAAAAGAGAAAAGGATCAGCTTTAAAGACCGATCCTTTTCTCTTATACTATTTCTCTTAATTTTTAAAGATCTGGCAGGTCCTGGCGCAGGCAGCTTCTGTTGCTGCACACCCTCCCAGTGCCGTTTCTCTTAATTCAAATGGAATAGAACGTCCAACCGTCATCATGGTATCCACCATCTGGTCAAATGGTATTAGCTGCCGGATCCCGGACAGGGCCATTTCCGCACAGACCAGGGCATTGGAAGCGCCGATTACATTACGGCTCTGACAGGGGCATTCCACCAGTCCTGCTACCGGATCACAGACTAAACCAAGCAAATTAACAAGTGCAGCCGAGGCTGCATCCATACATTGCTGTGGAGTTCCGCCCATAATTTCGGTTGCTGCTGCTGCCGCCATGGCAGAGGCTGCACCCACTTCAGCCTGACAGCCAGCCTGAGCACCCGCTACGGAAGCATTCCTCATAATCAGATACCCGATGGCACTTGCTGTAAAAAGACCGGATATGATCTGCTCATCATCAAGGGAAAACTCCTCCTCCAAAGCCAGTAAAAGGCCGGGAAGGACTCCGGAGCTTCCGGCTGTTGGCGCTGCCACGATCAGACCCATGGAAGCATTCACCTCAAGAACCGCAAGAGAATAAGTAATTGCTTTGGAAAGCATACTTCCACAAATGGATTTTCCCTGACGTCTTCTGTCCCTTACCTTTTTTGCCTCTCCCCCGATAAGGCCTCCAATGGAGGGAACCGGTTCGTCTAATGGCTTATGACAGGCTTCTTTCATGATTCGATAAGCTTCCTTCATTCGCCCCATTATTTCTTCCGAAGAGGCGCCATATTCACTGATTTCACGTTGAATCATGATATCGGAAATCGGGCAGTTGTTCTCTTCGCACAATTGCAGTAATTCTTGTCCTGAAATAAAATCCATAGCTCCTCCTAAACCTGAATCAGCATTACATCTTCAACTTTTTCATGTTCCCGCAGTTTTTCAAGCAGCTCCTGGGGAATCTCTTCATCTGATTCCACTACAGAATAGGCAGTAGCCCCTTTCTTTTCCCGGTACAAACGCATAAATGCAATGTTTACATTTCTTTCACTTAAGCAGGTAGCGATATAGGCCACCATCCCGGGATAGTCCAAATGCCGGATTACCAGAGTGGAGTACTCTCCTGTAAAATCAACATCGACACCATTGATTTTAACAATTTTTACCTTACCGCCGCCGATAGAAACTCCTCTTACGGACATAAAAGCCCCATCTGTGCCGGTTAAATGGATCTCAACGGTATTCGGATGAACTTCCGTTTCTTTTTCATTGGTAACAAAAGAATATATAAGTCCCTGTTCTTCTGCCAGTTGAAAAGAATTCTTAATTCTCAAATCGTGAGTTTCAAATCCCAGCATTCCTCCCAGCAGGGCACGGTCTGTACCGTGCCCCTTGTAAGTCCTGGCAAAGGAACCGTATAATACGAATTCAACCTCTTTCACAGTGCCAGGAAACAGTTTTTTTACCAGAAGTGCGATGGCTACGGCTCCTGCCGTATGGGAGCTAGACGGTCCAACCATATTGGGACCGATCACATCAAATATACTGATTGACGGCATATTAATTGCTCCTTTCAAAGCGTGTAATTCTACTTGTCTTTTTTAATGTATTTGCGGTAGTATGATTCTACCAGTGCACTAATTGCATTATCACCGGATACATTGCATGCAGTTCCAAAGCTGTCCTGTGCAATATACATCGCCTGTAAAAGGCTGGCAATATCTCCCACTGCCGGAATTCCCACGATAGGGAAAAATGGAGTGGCTATAAAGATGGAACCGCCCGGAGCTCCCGGAGATGCAACTAACGCAACTCCCAGAACGCAGATAAATGGAAACAGTGTAAGGAAACCATGAGGCATTCCGTAGATTAATAAAGTTGCTGTCACGCAGCAGGTAATGGTAATCATGGAACCTGCCATATGAATATTGGCACATAACGGAACTACGAAGTTACGGATTTCCTCGGAAATTCCGTTGCTTTCCGCACATTTAATATTAACCGGAATGGTAGCAGCTGAAGACTGGGTACCGATAGCCGTTAAATATCCTGGAATCTGATTCTTCATCATGGTAATAGGATTACGTTTTGTTACGGTTCCTGCAAATGTAAATGCAATTAAAAGGTAAAGAAGATGCAGAATTATAACAACAAGGAATACCTTCCAAAGTACGGACATAATTGCAAATGTAGTTCCCTGATAAGTCATCTTTGCAAAAGTACCGCAGATATACATAGGAAGAAGCGGAATTATGATGCGGTTTAATACCTTCGTTATAATTTCAGATAAATCTTTAAATACATTATAAAGCGTGTCTCCAATTTCTTTTCCTCTCATTGTACTGATTGATACACCCAGAACGAATGCCAATACAACTGCTGCCGTAGTCTCAAGCAGAGGAGTGATGGTCAGGGAGAAATACCCTTCTATGGCCCTGTCACTGGCAGCGGCAACTTTGGAAACCACTTCCTCATTTACAAAAGTTGGGAAAAAGCTGCTGGCTACTAAATATGCAGCACTTCCTGCAATCAGCGTAGATGCATAGGATATTCCCGCTGTAAACGCTAAAAGCTTACCTGCCCCCTGTGACAAATCTGCAATACCCATAGTTACAAATGCAACAACCATCAGCGGAATGATAAACATTAAAAACTGTTTAAATAAATCTGCTGCTGTAATTAAAATGGAGATGACAAAGCTTGGAGAATACAGTCCCAACAGAATTCCGATGATGATGGCAATGATTAATTTGGGTACAAGTCCAAGTTTCTTTTTACTTTTTTCCATTTCAATACCTCCCTTTCATTGGTGAATAAAATATTTTTTACTTCTCTTCGTATCAGTGTAATTTATTTTATCATAAAAATTTAATAAATGCAATATTTTTGTGTGATACGGCAAAAAATAAAATGTCCTGCATTATTTTTTGTTTATTTTAACAAACAATGCAGGACATTTCTCTAATCTTTATGATACCCCGAATAAATTTTGCTCATTTTTCTTTATCCGTAACAACTCCGGCATTTCTAATATGCATGTATACGGTATTCTTAGAAATGTCCAGATACTCCGCAACTTTAACCACCGCATCCTTTAAAGTAAAAACCCCCTGCTGGCACAGTATATTGATAATCTCTTTATTTTTAAGAGAAGGCAGAATCTGGTCGTCCTCCATCACCTCGTTACGCACCTCCGAAACCTTACTGTAAATCAGTTCGTCCAGATTACTGGCAAATGTCTCAGTCTTTACCTGGGCACGGGATGTAATGTCCGGTATAAATCCGGATAGAATCTCAGAAAAATTAGTATTTAAATAGAAATTGATGCAAAGAAGACCGATAATCCGGCTCTCCTCTCCCCTCACTACAATTGTGGTTGATTTTAAGGGTTCTCCCTTCTTATTCTTTGTAAAATAAGAGATAGAACCTTTTTCTCCTTCTTTTTTAATCTGCTCCAGCATCTGGAGTGCCAGATCCGTAATAGGCATCCCCTCTGTCCGACCGGTGTGGTGGCCATTTATGATTTTAATTACCGAATGCTCCGTATCTTCCAGACTGTGTAACACCATCTCATAACCACTGCCCAGATAATCCGCCAGCCCTTCCAGTAAAACCTTATAGGAATCAAGTATAATCCGATCAATCAACGTCAAATGCACATTATAATCCTTCATTGAAACCCTCCTCTTTTCAGTTATATGAGGAAACACCCATAATTTTTATAGAATTATAGCATGCGCTGAAATATTTTTCAACATTTTCACTAGATTACAGATAAAATAATGTAAAATATTACATTAATAAAGTCCGAACCAATGGGATCCGGACTTTATATTTAAATATTTTTTACTCATATTATTTTTTCATTCATAAAGAAAAGGAGGGAAGCAAAATCACCTGTTTCCTTAAAGAAACGGTTTCTGTTTATGGGAAGTCCCGCATGCATCAGCTCACTTCCATAATACTCCCCAGTATCGCCTTCAACAGTCACCTGATAAAGCACATCTTCACCAAGTCCGGCAAATTTTAATCTAAGCCATCCTGCATTGGCCGGGTTTAAGGTCTGATAATAAGCGGCAATTGCCTGTTTCTGGTCCTCAGATACTACCATCCAAGCAGTATCATTTCCCTCAAACGGACTTTTCAGCCGGTAAAAGGTACCCTGGTGCAAAAGTTTCCGATTCTTTTTATAAATATCAATCTGCTCTTTTACCAGCTGTACTTCTTCCTCACTTAAATGATTTAAATCGAGCTCATATCCAAAGGCACCAAAGAAAGCTGCATTTCCCCTGGTTTTCAAAGGTGTAATCCGGTGAATCTGGTGATTGGGAACAGCTGATATATGAGCTCCAATACTGGACACAGGGTAAACCATGCTGGTTCCATACTGAATTTTCAACCGGTCAATGGCATCTGTATTATCACTGCACCACGCCTGAGGTGCGTAATAAAGCAATCCCGGATCAAATCTGGCTCCTCCGCTGGCACATGACTCAAACAAAATCTGTGGAAAATCATGAATTAAGCGGCTGTAAAGATCATAAACTCCAAGAATGTATTTATGCATCACCATTCCCTGCTCATCCTTACCTGCGCCCCGTGAAAAGCATTCTGTAATATAACGGTTCATATCCCATTTGATATAAGATATTTTTGCGCCTTCTATCACATCTTTTAACATCTGGTAAACGGAATCCACAATTTCACTTCTGGAAAAATCCAGGACATGCTGCTGTCTGCTGGGTGTTTCATAACGCCCTGGAGCGGATATAATCCAGTCTGGATGGGCCTCATAGAATCTGCTGTTTTTATTGACCATCTCAGGTTCAATCCATAAACCAAACTTAAGCCCCATGGCTTCGATCTTCTCTGACAACCCGGATATGCCTCCCGGCAGCTTTTCCTTATTGACATACCAGTCCCCCAGACTGCGGTCGTCGTCGCTGCGGTCGCCAAACCAGCCGTCATCAAGCACAAACAGCTCCACCCCTGTTTCCTTTGCTTTTCTTGCAATGGAAAGAATCTTCTCTTCGTTGAAATTCATATAGGTGGCTTCCCAGTTATTTAAAAGCACGGGCCGTTCCCGGTCTCTCCAGTATCCTCTGGCAAGTCTGGTTCTGTAAAGTCTGTGGTATACCTGGCTCATGTAAGACAGTCCCTGATCGCTGTATACCATAACAAGCTCCGGTGTCTGAAATGATTCCCCTGTTTTTAAAGGCCATTCAAAAGTATCCGGATGAATTCCTATTAAAACCCTGGTTGTATCATGGGAGCAGACCTCTGCCTGGGCAAGAAAGCTTCCGCTGTAGACCAGACTGAATCCGTAAACTGTTCCGCTTTCTTCTGTGGCGGTCTTTTCTGCCAGTGCCAGAAAGGGATTATGTTCCGCGCTGCTGATTCCCCGCATGCTGTAGACAGACTGAATTCCCTGTTCCAGCGGCCGCCTCTTTACATACCGCTCCCTGGACCAGGCACCTGATAAATGAATCATATCATAGTTTGATTCCGGTAAATCAACTGCTGCACTCATGGCATTTAAAAGCACAATTTCCTCAGTTCCGTTATGTGTAAAACAGGCATTTCTTGTTATCACCGGACGTTCTTCATATATGGTATAAGTGAGGATTAAATCTGTATCAATAAGATCATCGTGAAGCCGGATTGTTAACGTGCATGCTTCTGAATCATCTTCCGTATAGGTTGAGGGAAGAGGTTCAATGGAAGGCTTGCCGTTGCAAATGTTATGGTCAGCATAAGTAAAGTTTGTAGTCCTGCTGCCGTTCTCCTGCTTTACACGGTACGCACCGTACCGGTAATCTCCGGTTCCATATGCCGGATACTCCTGTTTTGTATACTGCAGGCATAAATTGACGGGATAAGGGCAGCTGATTGCAGCATGAGGCCGCTCACCTGTTTCAAAAAGATACTCAAATGACTCCCGATCCCTGATTCGTTTCCCATAATACAGGTTGCCCAGCTGGCCGTTTCCCATTATCTGAATGATATAACTGACAGACTGGTTATACAGATGAAACTCTTTTGCTTGTTGATGATAAATGATTGGCATAGTGTAAACTCCTTTATAATTTTCCTCCTGATGTTGCAATTCCTTCAATAAACTGTTTCTGGAAAATCAGGTAAATGATAACCATGGGAATGCAGGCGAGCAAAGAAGCTGCCATAAGTTCCGGATAGTTGGTCACAAACTGACCCTGCAGCTTTGCAAGTGCTGCAGATAGCGGCATGGTATTTTGTTCTGTATTGACGACCAAAGGCCACATCAGTTCCTTAAAAGCAAACAATGCGGTGAAAATTCCAAGTGCTACCATAGATGATTTGGTAAGCGGTGCCATTACATACAAGAATGCCTGACCAATGTTGCAGCCGTCAAGTCTCGCCGCCTCCTCTAACGATGCAGGAAGCCCCATATAAGCCTGACGAAGCAGAAAGGTTCCAAACGCTGTAACCAGTCCCGGGAAGAGGAGACCAAAGGAGGTATTTAACAAGCCCAGCCTGCCTACCATCAGATATTGTGGAATAATAAATATCTGGGATGGAACCATCATCTGGAATAATACCAGGGAAAACGCAAGATTCTTTCCTTTGAAATGAAGTCTTCCAAAGGCATATCCTGCCATGGTAGCTGTAAGCACAGCACAGACTACACGTTCTATAATAAGAACCAGTGTATTATAGTACAGCCTTAAAAAATTCATTTTACTCATTACAGATAAAAATGCATCTTTTCTCCAGACAGAAGGAAAGATGATAAATGGATTCATCTGCGTCGCTTCAGACGCTGATTTAAAAGCCGTAAGAATCATCCATAAGAAAGGAACCAGCATAACAACAGAACCCACTGCAAGCACAAAGTATTGCAGTACTGACTTAAATCTTCTATTCTTATCCATCATTCTCCCCCTTAGTTGTAATTAACCCACTTCTTCTGGCAAAGAAGCTGGATTACTGTAATGAGCATGATTACTAATAGCAGCAGCATGACAATAGCGGAACCATATCCTTTGTTTCCCTCAACAAAGGAGTATTTATAGAAAAGATAAACCAGAGACTGGGTTTTTACCAGTGCCGGATTGGATTTTTCCATCATCATATAGATACTGTCAAATACCTGCATGGCTCCAATTACTCTGGTCACAGTCACGAAAAACATGGTGGGGGAAATCAGGGGAAGGGTGATATAGAAAAACTGTTTCACACCTCCGGCTCCGTCGATTTCCGCTGCTTCATAATAATCTCTTGGAATCTCCTGAAGACCGGCAAAAAACAGAACCATGTTGTATCCGATCACCGACCAGATTCCCACGATAGCTACGGAAATATAAGCGATTCCAGGATCTGAAATCCAGTTCACAGAGGAAAGTCCGATTCGATTTAAAAGGTGGTTAATCAAACCAAATTCTGAATTATAAAGCCATCTCCAGACCATGGCTACTGCTGCAGGAGCAGCGACCATAGGCAGAAAATAAATAGTCCTCCAGATTGAACGGCCTTTTATTTTACCATTCAGTATAACAGCAAGCACCAGCGCGATGGCAATGGAAAATGGCACTTCAACAAGCGCATACTTAAAGGTATTCCAAAGAGCCTGCCAGACTGTACCGTCCTGTAAAAGCTTGCTGTAATTACCAAGCCCTATGAATACATTTCCCTTACCAAAGGCTCCAGTTTTAAAGAAACTCTGATAGATTGTCTGAAAGATTGGTATAATATTCAAAATTATGAGGCCTGTCATGGTAGGCAGCAGAAACAGCCAGCCCCACAAAAATTCACTTTTTTCCCGTCTTGATACCGTTTTTTCTCTGTTCATGCAGTCCCTCCGCAAATTCGTTAAAAGGGGAGGCATCCGTTATATCTGCCTCCCCGACCATACCTATTCTTCCGCCAGCATGGCATTCATTTCCTTATCAATATCCTTGCAGACATCTTCTACACTCTTCTTTCCAGTCCATGCATCAATCAGTTTTTCATGAATCATGTTGGTCCATGCAACCGTTGATTTGGAGTATGGACGAATAACCAGATCATCCATCATATCCAGATATGCCTGTAAATTAAAGCTGGGGTATGCCTTAACCCAGTTAGCCGTGGTCCCCTGATAAGCAGAAATTACGATTCCAAGGTCAGACTGTTTCTGCTGAGCTTCTTTGGAACCCATGTATTCAATCAGTTTCCAGGCCTCTTCCGGCATGGAGGTATTAGCAGATGCTGCCCAGCCAAGACCATTATAGATCGACGCACGTCTTCCTGTGGTTTTATCCTTTGGAAGAACTGCAATATCACAGTTTGCTTTTACGTAATCATTGTTGCAAAGTTCTGAAAGCATCCAGGAACCCTGGGTAATCATCGCTACCTTGCCTGCTTCAAATAATGCTTCTTCCTTATTCTCTGCAATTACCTCATAAGGAGGTGCATACCCTTCTTTCATAAGGTCGGTAAGGAATGTCAGAGCCTTTATGGTTCCCGGCTGTGTAAATCCGGAAGACTTTTTGTCCTCGCTGATTACGTAGCCACCCATATCGTAAACCGGGTTGCACCAGCCTGCCTGATCGTTGGTGGGATTAATTGCAAACCCATACTGGCTGCCATCTGCCTTGGTAAGCTTTTTCGCTGCATCTGCAAAATCATCCCAGGTCCAGTCCTTGCTTGGGTATGAGATTCCAGCTGCATCAAACATGGTTTTATTGTACCAGAGAGCGATTGTGTCTATGTCTTTTGGTACTGCATACTGCTTGGTGCCCTGCCAGTTATAGATGTTTACAATTTCTTTTGGGAATTTATCCATCTCAAGGGTTTTACTTGCTTTGATCCGGTCTGTTAAGTCCAAAAGCATCTCATATTCTGAGTACCGTGCGATTTCATTGGAATGCATCCAGAATACATCAGGAAGGGAACCTCCCGTAGCACCCGCTTCCAGCATGGTCCAGTACTGATCCCATGGTGTTACCTGTATCTGTGTTTTAATTCCCGTTTCTTTTGTAAAATCAGCCATGATCTTTGTCAGACCTGGTTCCTGGTTTTTATCCCAGATCGCAACAGTAAGGGTACCGGAAGAGCCTGCTTTTTCCTTCTCTGTCTCTGCGGCACTTGATTCCTGCTTTGATTCCTGTTTCGTCTCCTGTGATGCTGCAGCTGTTGTCTGGCTACTGCTTTGCTGACCCGTACATCCAATCAGTGCGGTTGCTGCAATTACTGCCACTGCTGCTGGTAATCCCCATCTCCGTTTCATTCTGTTACCTCCCATAATTTGTCACTTTCAATAGTTACAAAAATTTTACCCAATACATTTTTGTTGCTTTTTGTTATTATAGACCTAATTATAATCTGTTCTTTGTTAATTTTACATAGATTAATGTGATTTTTATATGGCGTTTTGTTACATTCCTTCATCAGCCTCGTGAAACTGCTTCCTGTGTCGGAGCGGAGATTCTCCCTCTGCTTTTTGAAAACATCTGCAGAAAACCGAGGCATCGTGGAAACCACAGGAAAGGGCTGTTTCGGTTATACTTAATGAGGTATCCTCTAAAAGCCTTTTTGCCTCAAAGACCCGGTACTGGGTCAGATAGCGTTTGGGTGATACCCCTTTGTGTTTCATAAAAATACGGTAAAGATAAGTCCGGTCAATGCCAATAAATCTTGCTACATCCGCAATCTGTATGGGATAACTGTAATTATGCCGGATATAAGTTTCTGCCTGCTCAAGATAACTTTTTTCAAATAGATCTGACTCTTTTGTATTACCTGGAAACCGGGAAAACAAAAGATAAAGATACCCCCTCAGCTCGTCCATGTTATGAGCTGTTCCGTAAAAAGATTTTACAAGTGCCAGTATAATTTCCCTCCACTGGTTTCCATCTGTAAAACGATAGCAGTATCCTGATTCCTCTTTGCGGTATTCATAAACCAGACGTTCTGCCTCATTTCCGGAAAATGCCACCCAGGCATATTCCCAGGGATCTTTGTCATCTGCCTGATAATACGTTACTTCCTGGGGCTTAATTAAGAAAGCTTCCCCCGTTGAAAGCCTGTATTGTTTGTCAGCAACGCGATAAATCCCCTTTCCTTTCAATATGACATGAAGGAGGTAGTGCTTACGGACGGCAGGTCCGAAAAAATGACCGGGTGCACATTTTTCCCGACCGCAGTAATAGATGGTCAGTTCCCTTGGTGATTGATTCATTCTAAAACCTCCATGCAACAAAACGACAATTTTTAGAAACAAACTTCCTATCTTTTTATCTAGTGTGATTATACAATAACCTTAATAGACAGACAAGAAAAACAAGGAGGAGAAACGATGATTAAAATAACTTTTATGGGAGCTGGAAGTACGATATTTGCAAGGAATGTCCTGGGTGACTGCATGTGTACACCAGCACTGCGGGATGCCGAAATTGCCTTGTATGATATTGATCCCGTAAGGCTTATGGACTCACAGCTTATTTTAAGTGCAATCAACAAAAATGTGAATGAGGGCAGGGCAGATATTCACACCTATTTAGGACCGGAAAACAGAAAAGACGCTTTGTCTGGTGCTACCTTCGTGGTAAATGCAATCCAGGTTGGCGGATATGATCCATGCACCATTACTGACTTTGAAATACCGGAAAAATACGGCCTGCGCCAGACCATTGCAGACACTTTGGGAATCGGCGGGATCATGCGGGGATTAAGGACGATTCCGGTTATGGAGGATTTTGCCAGAGATATGGAGGAGGTCTGTCCCAATGCCTGGTTCTTAAACTATACCAATCCCATGGCAATCCTGACTGGTTTTATGCAGCGGTATACCTCAGTTAAAACCATTGGTTTGTGTCACAGTGTACAGGTCTGTTCGGAAAATCTGTTAAAAGAACTGGATATGGAAGACCGCCTGGAGGGGCGGACCGAGCTGATTGCCGGAATTAATCATATGGCCTGGCTTTTAAATATTCATGACAGGAACGGGGAGGATCTCTATCCGGCCATCCGGCAGAAGGCTTTTGAGATGAATCAGGCTGGCGGCCACAAGGATATGGTACGCTTTGAATACATACGAAATCTGGGGTATTATTGCACCGAATCCAGCGAACACAATGCAGAGTATAATTCCCTGTTTATTAAATCCCGCTACCCACAGCTGATTGAAGAATTTAATATTCCTTTAAATGAATATCCCAGACGTTGCATCAAGCAGATTAATGAATGGGAAGAAGAGAAAAAATCCATTTTAAATAACGGAGCCATTACTCATACACGTTCTCTGGAGTATGCTTCCTATATTATGGAGGCGATTATAACCAATCAGCCTTATAAAATCGGCGGAAATGTTTTAAATCAGGGGCTGATTGAAAATCTTCCATCTGATGCATGTGTGGAAGTTCCCTGCCTGGTGGATGGAAGCGGTATTACTCCCTGCCATGTTGGCCGTCTTCCAGTCCAGCTGGCTGCCATGAATATGACAAATATTAATCCTCAGTTGATCACCGTGGAGGCTGCAAGAACTAGAAGCAGGGAAATGATTTACCAGGCTGCCATGCTGGATCCCCATACCAGCGCTGAACTTAGTATCCGGGATATCCGGGCTATGGTTGATGAACTGATTGATGCACACGGTGACTACATGAGTATGTACCGATGACATTTCTTCCACAAATAAGATTTGCATGTGAAATCTGCTTCCTGTATAATAGATATGAATAATCAGTATCCGATTGAGGGGGCATAGCATTGACTGAAAAACAGACGAGTTATAAAAGTGTGGCGGGATTCCGTTGTTTAAGAAACATCAAGCGACAAACCAATGATTTGTATCTGGTTCACTGCGGCATTCAGCAGTGTCCTCCCGGATATACCTACAATCATAAGATTCCAAACGAATATCACCTTCACTTTGTTTTAGGGGGAGCGGGTGTTCTGGAGACGGGAGGCACTCATTATGAGCTGGCGGCTGATGATATATTTCTGATCCCAAAAGGACAGCCGATTCAATATCATGCCGACTATGAAAACCCATGGGAGTATATGTGGATCACTTTTGACGGTACCATGGCAGAAGCCTATTTAGGTTATGCAGGTTTGTTAAACGATCATTGTGCCATCCATTCCCAGATCCCCAACCGGTGCTATCTTCCCATGATACAGAAGATGCTGGATACCAACCAGCTGACCTTTGCCAATGAAATTAAGCGTGTGGGATATCTGTATGAGATTCTGTCCACGCTGATTGACACACAAAGCAGCCTGCGTACAAGCAGGAATCAGTATGACTATTCCATTGATACTTATGTGGATTATGCCCTTCAGTATATTAAGATGAACTATGATCGTATTAAAGTTCAGGATATTGCAGATTATATCGGAATTAACCGCTCTTATTTAACATCAATTTTTAAAAAGAAGCTGGAAGTCTCTCCTCAGGAGTACTTAATGAGATTCCGTTTAAACATTGCTGCCCAGGAACTTGCCGGCACCTGCAGATCCATACAGGAAATTGCCACCAGCATCGGTTACGATAATCCACTGACCTTTTCAAAGATATTCAAACAGGAATATGGTGTGAGTCCCAGACATTACCGGGAAGAGAAAAAAGATATAAAATGTGAAAAATAAGGAGGCAGATCCAGGGATCGCCTCCTTTTACTCTATCTGTCTGCTATGACTTCATTAATCTGAGAAACCAGAACATCACAGTCAATTCCATGAACCTGACAAGCTTCCTCTAAAGACTCTCCCTGAGATGCCGGGCAGCCAAGACAATGCATACCTGCACGCATAAGCATCGGTGCAATATTGTCATCCATATCAAGTAATGCTCCGATCAGCATATTTTTATCAATCTGCATCTTGTATCCCTCCTTATTAAATTGTACATACTGTTTTTATAATATAATACTTTTTCATGCAATTAGCAAGGGTTTCATTTCCTTTTTTCTTTAAAACGCTTATAGAAAAATTTATCAATAAGCGCTATTGACATTGTATACAGTATTCATATATAATGTATTCATACAAAGGTCCTAGGAATTATAACCTTTGATGACACTTATTTATAAATGACACTTATTATAAAGATTTTTTATGGAGGTACAAACAAATGAGACCGGAATGGAGAGCTTTTAACAACGGCATCTGGGAACACGAGATTAATGTCAGAGACTTTATTCAGAAGAACTATACCCCTTATGATGGGGATGATACGTTCCTTGCAGGACCCACCAAAAAGACAGAGGAGCTGTGGGCACAGGTTATGGAATTAAGCAAACAGGAGCGTGAAGCAGGCGGTGTCCTTGATATGGATACAAAGCTGGTTTCCACTATTACTTCTCATGGCCCGGGATATTTAGACAAGGACAAAGAAACAATTGTTGGCTTCCAGACAGATAAGCCTTTTAAACGTTCCCTGCAGCCTTATGGTGGTATCCGAATGGCAGAAAAGGCTTGTGCAGACAATGGTTATACCATTGATCCGGAAATAAAAGAATTTTTCAGCGTTCACAGAAAGACTCATAATGCAGGCGTTTTTGATGCTTATACAGAAGAAATGCGTAACTGCCGCTCCAGCCACATCATCACCGGACTTCCGGATGCTTACGGCCGCGGACGTATTATCGGTGATTACCGAAGAGTCGCTCTTTACGGAATTGACCGCCTGATCGAAGACAAGGAAGAACAGAAGGACACAACCCGTTCTACCATGTATTCTGAAATAATCCGTGAAAGAGAAGAATTATCCGAGCAGATCCGTGCTTTAAAGGAATTAAAGAAACTTGGATCTATTTATGGATTTGATATTTCAAAACCTGCCATGAATGTAAAGGAAGCAATTCAGTGGACTTACCTGGCTTACTTAGCTGCAGTTAAGGAACAGAACGGTGCTGCCATGTCCCTTGGACGTACTTCTACTTTCATTGATATTTATGCTCAGAGAGATTTGGAAGAAGGCACTTACACAGAAGAAGAAGTTCAGGAATTTGTTGATCATTTCATTATGAAGCTTCGTCTTGTGAAGTTTGCCCGTACACCAGAATACAATGAGCTTTTCTCAGGAGATCCTACCTGGGTAACAGAGTCTATCGGTGGTGTGGGTATTGACGGACGTCCTCTTGTAACAAAGATGTCTTTCCGTTACCTTCATACACTTGAGAACTTGGGCACTGCACCAGAACCTAATTTAACAGTTCTCTGGTCCACAAAGCTTCCTGATAACTTTAAGCGTTTCTGCGCAAAGACTTCCATCGCATCCTCTTCTATTCAGTATGAGAATGATGATTTAATGAGAGTTACCCACGGTGATGACTATGCCATTGCCTGCTGTGTATCTTCCATGAGAGTCGGAAAGGAAATGCAGTTATTCGGAGCACGCGCCAACCTGGCAAAATGTCTTTTATATGCCATCAACGGCGGTGTGGACGAAATCACAAAGAAACAGGTAGGCCCGAAATACCGTCCTGTTACTTCTGAGTATTTAGATTATGATGAAGTAATGGATGCTTATAAGGATATGATGCAGTGGCTTGCAAATGTTTATGTAAACGCGTTAAACATCATTCACTATATGCACGACAAATACAGTTATGAGCGCATTCAGATGGCTCTTCATGATAAAAAAGTAACCCGTTGGTTTGCAACCGGAATCGCTGGTCTTTCCGTTGTAGCCGACTCACTTTCCGCTATTAAATACGCTAAGGTGAAAACAATCCGTGATGAGAATGGTATTGTTGTGGATTATGAAATTGAGGGAGATTTCCCGAAATACGGAAACAATGACGACCGCGTGGATCAGATTGCAAATGATCTGGTACACACCTTCATGAACTTTGTGAAGTCAAATCACACTTACCGCGGAGGAATTGCTACAACTTCCATCTTGACAATTACTTCCAATGTAGTATATGGTAAAAACACAGGAGCAACACCTGACGGACGTAAGAAGGGTGAAGCGTTTGCACCTGGTGCAAACCCAATGCACAGAAGAGATACTCACGGTGCTGTCGCATCTCTGGCATCTGTGGCCAAGCTTCCATTTAAGGACGCTCAGGATGGTATCTCCAACACCTTCTCAATCGTACCAGGAGCTCTTGGTAAAGAGGATAAGATCTTCACCGGAGACTTGGAAGTGGATCTTGAGCTGGCTTTAAACGAGGACCAGAAGTAAGGAGTGGCTGTTATGGCAGATCCGAATGAAAAACAAATTGATGATATCGTTTCAATGCTGGATTCCTTTATGACCAACAACGGCGGTCATATGAATATCCTTGTAGCTGAGGACGGTACCGTAAATGCCCATAAGACTATGGCAAAAACAATTACTACTACCAATTCTCTTGACTGTGCCGAAGGCGATGTAGCCTGCCGCGTTCCTACCCTGTTTAAGGGCATGGACCGGGAAGAAGATGAGCTATAGACAGTCAGGAATAACAAATGAACGAAAACACATAAGGAGGATAATACAATGGCAAATATCAGTGCATCTCAAATTGACAATCTCGTAAACTTATTAGATGGCTATGTACAAGAAGGCGGACATCACTTAAATGTCAACGTTTTTACAAAGGATACTCTTCTGGACGCACAAAAGCATCCGGAGAACTATCCTCAGCTGACCGTTCGTGTGTCTGGTTATGCAGTTAACTTTATCAAGCTTTCAAAAGAACAGCAGGATGAGGTTATCTCCCGTACATTCCACAGCAATATGTAACAATCAGAAAAGAAGGCGAAGCACTTATGACAGGACGTATCCATTCCATTGAAAGTTTTGGTACCGTCGACGGTCCAGGCGTGCGCATGGTGGTATTTTTTCAGGGCTGCCCCATGCGCTGCCAGTACTGCCACAACCCGGATACCTGGGAGCTGGCAGGCGGCAGTCTGATGACAGTTGAGGAAATATTAAAGCAATATGAGTCGTCCCGGCATTTTTACCGGGGCGGAGGTATCACAGCCACAGGCGGTGAGCCGCTGATGCAGCTGGATTTTCTTACCCAGCTGTTTGAGGCAGCAAGAAAAAAGGATATTCATACCTGTCTGGATACCTCTGGAGTGACATTTAATAGAGGCAATGAAGAATATTTAAGGAAAATAGACCGTCTTCTTGCTTCAACCAGTCTGGTCATGTTGGATATCAAGCAGATTAATGATATCAGACACAAACCCTTAACTGGTCATTCCAATGCAGCTATTCTGGATTTTGCCCGCTATCTTGATGAAAAAGAAATTCCTGTCTGGATCCGTCATGTGGTGGTGCCCGGCATCACAGACGAAGCCGCAGATTTATACCATCTTGGTCGCTTTATCGGACAATTAAAAAACGTGAAGGCCCTTGATGTCCTTCCCTATCATGATATGGGAAAGGTGAAATATGAAAGTATGGGGATGGATTATCCGCTGAAAGGCGTTCCACCTTTATCAAAGGAAGATGCTCTATCGGCTAAGAAGATCATTCTTACCGGAATCAGGGATGCCCGCACTGATGCGCCTGATCCCTATTGCTCCTAAAATTAAACATTAATTGTTACATTTTCTACTTGATTAAATTTTATTAATAGTATAAAATATAGAAAAATGTATAGAATATAAGGAGGTTATTTATCATGGCACGTGTTATTAGTGACGCTTGTGTTAGTTGTGGTTCATGCGAAGGCGAATGCCCAGTAAGCGCTATCAGCCAGGGTGATTCTCAGTTTGTTATTGATGCAGATGCTTGTATCGATTGCGGCGCATGTGAAGGTGTATGCCCAACAGGAGCTATTTCTGAAGCTTAATTATTTGAATACATATATGCCTCTTCCGTAAGGGAGGGGCATTTTGTTATTGATTTTCATATCTTTTTATTATCACTGATGTTAGTTGTGAAAGGAAGTTAGTATGAGAAAACCGCTGATAGGATTGACGCCTGCCCACGATACGGATAATAATGATATTAAGATGAGACCTACCTATTTACGTGCTTTAAAGGCTGCGGGGGGGATTCCTGTTGTTATACCGCTGGAGGCGGATGAGGAAGAACTGAAGCAGTTGACTGATGAGTTGGATGGATTTTTGTTTACTGGAGGTCCGGATGTTCATCCGTTTTTGTTTGGTGAAGAAACTCAGGTACATTGCGGAAATGTATCGGAGGCAAGGGATCGGATGGAGATTGGGCTGCTGCCATTTGTTCTGGAGAAACAAAAACCGGTTCTTGGAATTTGCAGAGGGATTCAGGTGTTGAATATCGCCATGGGCGGGACGATCTGGCAGGATATTTTTTCTATGACAAAATCGGATTTTCCTATCGCACATACGCAGCCATTTGCATATCATATGCCCAGCCATACGGTTTCTTTGAACAAGGGAACGATGCTGAGGGAAATCGCTGGTATGGATACATTACGGGTGAACAGCATGCATCATCAGGCGGTTAAGGATTTGGGGCAGGGACTGATTGCATCGGCTTACTCGCCGGATGGTTTGATTGAGGCAATGGAAATGCCTGGATATCCCTTCTTTGTTGGAGTTCAGTGGCATCCGGAATATCTATGGGAAAAGAATGAGGAAGCTTTTCGGCTTTTTAAGAGGTTTGTAGAAGCTTGTTCTGAGAATTAAGACGTTCTAAAAAATCCGCAGTTTACACTCTCAGTGGCAACTGCGGATTTTTTGCCTGAGCCGCTTCTCGGCTCTTTTTATCTGAAAGTGAGAGAATGCTATAACTTTTTTCCGTTTCGACCAAATTTCTTTTTGCGATTGAAGAAGGGGATCTTGGATGCTGCAGCTTCTGCACGGCCTTTGTTATCTTTCTGATAGGTACGAAGCAGCTCGTCCAACTGTTTGTAGCGCTCTTCTTCTTTTTCTTCTTTCAGGTTCATTAAGTACTCCATTTCCTTAATGACCTTGTCATTGACCAGATTGCTGACATCCTGGCTCAACTGCTCATTATTTAACTCCAACGCACGTCCAATGATGTGATTCATGATTTCCTGAAACTGTTCCATCTTTCCCTGTGCAATAGAGACCTGTGCTGTGTTATGTACCTCCAGGCCTGACTCGCCGTCTTCTCCGGCTAATCCACTGTCTTTTAATTCCTGGGTCATCTGCCCCTCCAATAACTCATCAGGTATAACCGGATCCTTCCCGTCCCCAATGACTTTTTCAAGCGCTGTCTTAATGGCTTTTAACTGATATCCCTTTTCCTTTAAGTCCTTGATCTGCTTGAATAAACGGATGTGTGCTTCGGTGTAATACCGGTGTCCCATTTCATTCCTGGGAATGTTTAACTCTAGCTCGTCCTCCCAGTATCTAAGGACATGGGATTCTACATCAACCTTTTTTGATGCATCCGATATTAAGTAATGTATCTCAGCCATAGCTATATCCTCTCCTTTGGTTCGTTTAGTTTTCATAACCTTACTATTTATATCTTATGCTGGTATGATACGGATTATGAATAAGATGTTGAAATTTTTTTTATGGGGTGAGGGGATTTTTCGAGGGGGGGGGGACGGGAAGATAAAGAAAAAGATAAAGGGATGGGGGGGACGGGAGGCCGCAGGGGCCATCTGGTAGAAAAATTGTGAAACAATTTTTCTACCAGATGGGGAGCGTTCGCTCCATAGAAAAAGGGGTAGGCCCACTCTCAGAAACAAATGCATTTGTTTCTGAGAGTGGGCCTACCCCTTTTTCTATCCTGCTCATTGCCGGGCCATGTTTGCAAACTTCGTATACTCCGGTCTCCAAACCAGATTCACCGTTCCTATCGGACCATTTCTCTGCTTTGCAATAATTACCTCAGCTATATTCGGCATATCAGTATCTTTATTATAATAATCATCTCGATACAAAAACATAACCACATCGGCATCCTGCTCGATCGCTCCCGATTCTCGCAAATCTGACAACATCGGCCGATGATCTGGCCTTGTCTCACAGGCTCTACTCAACTGGGATAGCGCTATTACCGGAGCACTTAACTCTCTTGCAAGGGCTTTTAATGATCGGGAGATCTCGGATATCTCCTGCTGACGGTTCTCTCCGCCTTTTCCGCTTCCGCTCATCAACTGTAAGTAGTCAATAATCACTACGCTTAACCCGTATTCTAACTTCATCTTCCTGCACCTGGAACGTAGCTCCATAATTGAAATTCCAGGGGTGTCATCTATAATTAACTTGGAATTTCCTATTACCCCGATTCCTTCCACTACCGCATCCCAGTCACTATCCGATAACGTTCCTGTCCTTAACTTCTGGGAATCTACATTGGACTCCATGGCCAGCATACGGTTTACTAACTGCTCCTTTGACATCTCCAGACTGAATACCATGGCTGGAAGTCCCTTCTTCACAGCTATGTGATCTACCAGATTCAATACGAAAGCAGTCTTACCCATAGAAGGACGGGCCGCAATCAGAACGAAATCAGACGGCTGAAGTCCGGAAGTCTTATAATCCAGATCAATAAAACCGGTTGGAACTCCAGTAACGGTTCCCTGATTCTTGGAGGCTTCCTCAATTTTCTCCAGTACATTCATGGCTACCTGGCGAATGGGTACGAAATCTCCGGAATTACGGTTCTGGAGTAAGTTAAATATGGTCTTCTCTGTATTAGCCAGAATATCTTCCAGCGGTTCCTTTCCTGCATAACAGGTATTGGCTATATCCTCGTTTATCTTTATCAAACGCCTTAATACAGCCTTGTCCCTCACTATTTTAGCATAGGACCTTACATTCGCAGAGGTTGGAACCGTTGTAATGATGTCTCTTACAAATTCCAGGCTGGATACCTCAGGGGGAACATCTTTTTCCTTTAAACGGTTCTGCAAAGTGATTAAGTCCACCGGCAGATTCTCATTAAAAAGCTCCAGCATGGCCTCAAACATGACGCCATACTGGTGCTGATAAAAATCTCCTGCTGTAACGATCTCGGAAGCAGCAATGATCGCATCCCGATCCATCAGCATGGATCCGATGACGGACTGCTCTGCCTCAATGCTGTGAGGGAGTATCCGTTTGATCAGGGCCTCATCCATATCTGTGCCTCCTAGCTCTCTATTACCTTAACATTTAATTTCGCAGTTACATCCTTATGAAGCTTAACAGGAACCTCATGGGTACCAAATGTCTTTAACGGTTCAGGAAGAACCAGTTTCTTCTTATCAATATCAAATCCAAGCTGGTTTGTGATCGCCTGGGCAATCTCTTTACCAGATACGGAACCAAATGCTCTACCGCCTTCCCCTGCACGAATAGTCAGGGTAATGGAAGCTTCTTCAATCTTCTTACCCAGCTCTCTTGCTGCTTCCAGCTGGTCTGCTGCGATCTTGGCTTCATTGGCTTTCTGAAGCTTTAAGTCATTTAAATTTTTTGTATTTGCTTCCATTCCCAGTTTCTTAGGGAGAATGAAATTTCTTGCATATCCGTCATTGACCTTAACGATCTGTCCCTTTTTTCCCAGTGCTTTTACATCTTCTAATAATACAATATCCATTATGATATGTCTCCCTTCTCTAACATCTCTTTAATAACCGCTTTTACCTGGTTTCTTGCTTCTTCTATGCTTACACCGGCAAGCTGGGCACCTGCAATGGTTCTGTGTCCGCCGCCGCCAAGCTTCTCCATCATCACCTGTACATTGACTTCGTCAATGGAACGGGCGCTTAAATATACCGTATTGTTATACTCTGTCATAACCACAGAGGCCTTAATTCCCGATATATCTAACAGTTCATTGGCTGCCTGTGCGCCTACTACGGTTGGGCTGTCAATTCCCTCAGAGGGGCATGTGCTGATAGCAAAGTTTCCTTCAAAGATCTCGGCCTCTCTCACTGCTTCCGCTTTTGCCTTATAATCATCAAGATCATCCCGGAACAGCTTCCTGACACGGACAACATCTGCACCGTTCCTTCTTAAGAAGGCCGCTGCTTCAAAGGTTCTTACACCTGTCTGATTGGTGAAATTATGGGTATCAATTACAATTCCTGCATATAGAGCATCTGCTTCCGCAGATTTGATCTTAATTCCATCGGCAATGTACTGAAGCACCTCAGCTACCATCTCACAGGCGGAAGAGGCATACGGCTCTACATAAGATAAAACCGCATTATCAATGATCTCACTGCTCTGTCTGTGATGATCCAGAACCACGATGGTTTTCACCATACGAAGGAGCTGGGGTTCATCGGTAATGCTCGGACGGTTCACATCTACTACAACAAGCAGGGTATTGGCATCAACCAGACTGGCTGCTGCATCACCTTTTAAAAATAAATCCTCCGGATAATCCGGATTTCCCACAAACCGGTCCTTCATGGGACGGACGGAAGTGGTAACTTCATTAATAACAATATTAGCCTTTTTGTCCATGGCAGTCGCAATCCGGTAGATACCAACGGCAGCGCCAAAGGAATCGATATCGGTCAGGCGGTGTCCCATAATTAGGATTCTGTCCTTCGTTTCCATCAGTTCCCGCAGTGCATGTGCCTTTACACGGGCCTTTACACGGGTTGTCTTCTCTACCTGGGGAGCTTTTCCTCCAAAGTACTGGATTCGTTCTCCATCCTTGATCACTGCCTGGTCGCCGCCGCGCCCAAGTGCCATATCAATGGCGATTCTTGCAAAATCCAAGTTCTTATAGTAGCTGTCTCCGTTCATTCCAAGACCAATACTTAATGTGACCGACATTTCATTGCCGATATTGACGGTCTTAACTTCTTCCAGAATGGAGAAACGGTTTTCTTTCAATTCTGCAATGTAACACTGCTTGATGGCAATAAAGTACTTATCTTTCTCCAGCTTTTTTACAATTCCATTCATAGCGGTGATGTACTTAGTGATCTTCCGGTCGATGAGTGCAGTTAAAAGAGAGCGGCGTACTTCTTCTACGCTTTCCAGTGCCTCATCGTAGTTGTCCAGATAAATAAGACCTGCGACCATCTTCTGGTCATCTACCATCTGTTTATATGTGAGAATCTCTGTTTCATCAAATAAATAAACTGCCAGCAGCGTCTGTTCTGCATCATTCATTCCTTCAGTTTCGCTCATCAGTTCCGATGCATCGTTCATATGCACTGCTTTGAGCTGAATCTGGTACTTCCTGTCATTGCATACTCCATGAAGTGTTACAGCTCCATCTGCCAGCTTTAGCACATCTTTTGTAATCTCAGGAAATATACCGGTTAAATTCTTTCTCGATGCCCTGATGTGCTTCTCTTCTCCCAGAACCACGGAAAATTCGTCATTCCCCCATAGAATTCTCCCGCTTTCATCTGCAATTGCGTAAGGAATCTCAAGATCATTGAGGAGCTTCTTCTGCATCCAGGAGTACTCTGCAGAGAATTCCACAAGACCGCTTAGCAGACGTCTCTTTCTATAAAAAGAAAGCCAGAAGGCGATACCTGCATACATCAGCGTAAACAGAGCCATAATGATCCCTGCTTTTGCGCTCACTGCACCGATTACTGCATTGGCAACAATTAACAGCCCGGTTAAGTAAAGAGGCCATTGCATGTAGATCCCCAGCTGTCCCTTTATTTTAAACTTCTCTTTCATATTTAACTCCTTATGGAAAAAAGGTTCTTTTTTCACTATCTTCCTATTATAACATAGGATATAGGGTTCGTCCATTAAAAAGCAAAAACGGGAAAGACACGAACCCCTGAGTCTATCTGGCTATTTCAGCCATACTGTCGGCCTCTGCCCCTGACCTTTTCTCTTTATATAAGCGTATTACCTTACTGATCTGCGCTCTTGTGTATGGCTTTACAATAAATGCAAATACACGGATTTTAAATGCTTCCAGTGAAAACCCCGGGATTCCGGACAGAAGCACAACTTCTGGCGGATCAGGGAGTTCGTAAAGCTTGGAGGCCAGCGTAATGCCACTGATATCCGGCATAACAATATCCGAAAAAACAAGATCTACCGGATTATCCTTTATATACTGCATTGCTGTAATGGCCTCCGGAAAGCTTCCGCACAACTCAATTTCACTCATATCTTTTAAAATACCCGTTAGTTTCAACAATAGTTCCTCTGAATTATCTACAACTACAACCCTGATGCTCATAACTCCTCCGCTGGTTCTTTTATAATTTCTTTTAATCGTTATGGAAATATGATAATTATAACGATTATCCTGTTTTAATTCAATGGGCATATACCCCGATCTATCATATTCATTCCCATAAAAAAATGTTTCTAACAAAAAATGGCAGTAAAACCGAAAAAATCCAGCTTTACTGCCCAAAAAAATCAACTATTTAATTGCGTCATCTCCCCGCTCTCCAGTGCGGATTCTGATGGCATCCTGTATATCCGATATAAAAATTTTACCGTCACCATACTCTCCTGTATAAGCTCGTCTGGTAATTGCGGATATCACAGCCTCCGACTGGTCGTCGGTTACAAATAATTCTATTTTTATTTTAGTAAGGAAATTATAATCCACCTCTGCTCCACGGACAAACTCCGTCCAGCCCTTCTGATTTCCGCAGCCCATTACCTGCATAATACTGAGCCCGTTTAATTTCAGTTCGTCCATAATTTCCTTGATATCTTCCAGTTTTTCCGGACGGATAAATGCTTCAATTTTCTTCATATTATAATCCCCCTTCCTTAATCCATACCATTAAATGCAGGATAAGCGGTCTCCCCATGCTCTGAGGTATCAAGTCCTGTCATTTCAGCTCTTCCTGAGACTTTCATTCCTTTGGTTATGGCAGAGGCAATTCCTGCGGCAATCAGAGTACCTGCCACTGCAATCAGGATCGTAATTGCAATTGCACCAATCTGGCGAAGGAATAACTGAATCTCACCGTAAACCAGCCCATTGTATGGCAACGCTGGATTTATGCCTTTATTTGCAAAAATACCGGTAGCAATTCCTCCCCAGATCCCGCCGATTCCATGACAGCCAAATACATCAAGAGCGTCATCGTACTGAAATCTTGGTTTTACCCTGGTGATGAAGAAATAACAGATGGGGCTTACCAGAGCTCCGATTATGACTGAGGCCCAGATTGGAACGAATCCCGCTCCCGGTGTAATTGCTACAAGGCCAATTACTAACCCTGTTGACGTTCCCACCAGAGTAGGTTTGCCATTTTTTATCACCTCAATCAGTACCCACGAAAGCATGGCAGAAGCTGCCGCTGTATTAGTTGTCATAAAAGCATGAGCCGCCAGTTCATTGGCGCCCAAAGCGCTTCCTGCGTTGAAACCAAACCAGCCAAACCACAAAAGTGCGGCTCCAAGAAACACGAAGGGAACATTGTGTGGATGATAAGGTGCTTTTCCAAGATTCTTACGTTTTCCAAGTATGATAGACAGAACCAGTGCGCTTACACCGGAACTGATATGTACCACATCGCCTCCGGCAAAGTCCACAGAGCCCATTTGAAAGAGCAGTCCGCCTCCCCACACCATATGGGCCAGGGGATAATAAATGAGAAGAGACCAAAGCACCATAAAAATAACCAGAGAGGAAAACTTCATACGCTCTGCAACTGCACCTGTGATCAGTGCCGGAGCGATAACTGCAAACATCATCTGAAAAATAGCAAATATAAGTGTATTGGGGTAAGGAAGAGTCACATCGGTTAAGGTATCGAAATTAAGTCCGAACCAGTTAAGATTTCCAATGATGCCTCCAATATCTCCGCTAAAGGACAGGGAAAAACCAACCAGAACCCACATAACAGATCCGATTCCCATCATAATAGCAGAAGACATGATCATATTTACAACACTTTTCCGTTTTACCATACCCCCATAAAAGAATGCTAGTCCCGGGGTCATTAGAAGTACAAGAGCGGAGCTGATCAGCATCCAAGAAATATCTCCATGATCCATAAAAACACCTCTTCCGTTAATTTTGAGCAAAAAAATTAAGCCATAATCGTGTGCGTCTCTGCACTGATTATGGCTTCTTTGCCTTAGAGTTAATTATATAAATTACATTGCTAGACTAATACATGATTTTAGTTTTGTCAAGTAAATTATTAAAGTTGGATTGGTATTTTTATGAAGTGTTTCTAAGCTAATACATTTTCTCCAGTACTTGCGTCATTTTCGGTTTCTTTTCCAACTAATTTTTTTAAACCTTCTATGGCAACAACCACTCCTAATACAAGCAGCAATACTGCAAAAACAAGCTGAAGTGCATTGCCAAATACAAATTTACCCGACAGAGACGAAACTAAGTCCTTAATTTTTAAACCCAAAGCGGTAAAAGTAACTCCCAGCATAATGACCATAGGTCCCCACAGCATAAAGCCCTTCCGGCTGGTTTTCTTTAAGAACACGGCACATGCAATTAACGCCAATGCGGAAAGCAGCTGATTTGCGGAACCAAATAACGGCCAGATACTGCTGTAACCAGCTCTTGATAATGCATAACATAAGATCAGGGTAATAATTGTTGCAAAGTACTTATTGGTCAGGAGCTTATTTAAGGAGCTTCTTTCCTCCTGCGGCGTATCATCAGCAAAAAATTCCTGGAAAGCAATTCGCCCAACCCTGGCTACAGAATCAAGACTTGTCATGGCAAATGCAGAAATAGACAGGGTAATAAGTGTGTAACACAACGTTTCCGGAAGTCCGATTGTTGTTAAAAAAACAGCGATTGCCTTTGCAAAAAGCTGGGGCGGTGTTCCAGCAGGAAGTCCTTCCTTTGTGGCAACAAATCCCGCCGCGATCAGGGCTGCAATTGCAAGGAGACTCTCAAGCAGCATTGCGCCAAAGGAAACCGGCAGCATATTCCTTTCGTTCTTAATCTGTTTTGATGCTGTACCAGACGCCACCAGGGAATGAAAACCGGAAACTGCGCCGCAGGCAATGGTAACAAAAAGGGTAGGAAACAGATAAGAAATGCTTCCGCCTGCACTTACCAGTTTAAATCCGGTAAAGGATGGAAGATTCATGGTAGGATTATACACAATGATTCCAATTACCGATCCCACGATCATGGCTATTAAAAGATAGCTGTTTAAATAATCTCTGGGCTGAAGCAGTGCCCATACCGGAGTTACACAAGCAACTATTACATAAATAAACACAAAAATAAGCCAGATATTCTGAGGGATGTAAATTGGAAAAAGCAGCCCAAGCCCTACAGATAATACAAGAAGACCAATTGCTGTCAGCGTATTAACCATTTTGCCAAATTTGCTGTACTTTAAGAAAAATCCAAGAACTACTGCAAACACAATAAACAGCATTGACGTGGTTGCCACTGCTCCATTGGCAGTCACCGGAGCTCCCTCAGCTGAAAAACCGTTAAATGTACCCGCCACAATATCTGCAAACGCCGCCACTACCAGAATGGAAAACAGCCAGGTAAATAAAAGAAACAGCCGCTTTCCCATTTTCCCTATGTAAAGCTCAATGATATATCCAATGGAACGACCCTTGTTTTTTACAGAGGCATACATGGCGGAAAAATCCTGTACAGCACCAAAAAATACTCCACCAAGCAGGATCCAGAGTAAAACCGGAAGCCAGCCAAACATGGCTGCCTGAATCGGCCCGTTAATAGGCCCGGCTCCGGCTATGGAAGCAAACTGATGACCGAATACAACATTGGTATCTGCAGGAACATAATCTACCCCATCCTCCAGCTCAAAAGCCGGAGTTTTTGCCTCCGGGTCAATCCCCCAGGTCTTTGCAAGATATCTTCCGTAAATGAAATACGCTCCCCCAAGAAATACAATTGCAAGAACCATCATAGTTAAACCATTCATAGAATCTCTCCTTTCATACTCAGACAAAAGCCACATACATTTGTCCCAGATAACGAAAAAAGTCCCTGCATCAAAAGATGCAGAGACGAATGAACCAATCCGCGTTACCACTCTGTTTGCTGCAAATTGCAGCCGCTTAAATCCGCCGCCTGTCGGGCAGCGGCTCTTTGCTAACGGAAAGACCCGTCCTTACTTAATCAATCCTCCTGTCGGGAGGTCTTTCAGTTCGGAACTCCTGGGTGATGGCCTGTTCCTTCCTTTGCGCCCTTTCCATCTGACGAGCTGCTCTCTGTAAAGGAATGTGGGGAATCAGACTGTATCCCAGTCATTGCTTTTTCGATATCACATTTGCTGAAATGGAGTTTACCACTTTACAGTGAGAAATTCAATACCTTTTCTCAACAAGAACATACGTAATATCTATATCATTTATAACCTGTGGTTATATAAGTTCATACCGCCACATTGCCTTATCTCCGTATGGGGATGATTCTTTAAATACTCCAGCGCAAGTTGGGGAACATCTGTGCCAAATCGCTCTAACACAGGACACTGTTTGTAAACTTCATAGCCTCCTGTTCCGCTTGCACGGTAATCGCTCATACACAGCTTCAGCTTCCGGTCCTCAATTGGTTTGCCATCAAAAAGAATTCTTACCACTCTGTCTCCTACCGGTCTCTCCAGATCAATCTCATATGTAATCCCGGCAAAATAATCATAATTATAATGCTCCACCTTAGGCTTTAGGAATACTTCTGATATTTCAACCATTCCATGATTCAAAGTGAAATATTCTCCACAACGTTCCAGCGCCTGCTTTAAAACTTCCTGGGTAACCTCCAGTACCACCAGAGTATTGGAGAAAGGATAGACTCTTACAAGATCCCGCATGGTGACATGTGCCGGAAGTGCAATGGGATTATTGCCAAGTCCGATGCAGGAAATATCAGCTTTGGTATATTCCATCTGTATCTGATTAAAAAAGTCTGCCACCTGACTTCCGCTAAGAGCCATATCAAGCTTCTCTTTTTCAGGTATGGGTTCCTTTAAGCTCCCGATTTCAAGATCCAGCCAATTTTGTACCTGCCCCTCCAATGGAAGCAATGATTCATATGGTTCCCTGTTGTGGCGGGTACCTGCTGGCAATATGGAGGAAGAAACCGTACAGGTGCCATCTTCATACTCCATTTCAATGCAGGCATATTGAACAGCATTGGCAGTCACCTGCAGTGTATGGGTTCCAAAACAGTCTCTCCCCTTAACCGTCATATGCTGGTGAGCCGTTAACAAAATATCGTAATCAAGCTCTTTTAAAATCCGGTATCCGATATTTTCATTGCCGGATGTCAGCACGGCTCCGGTCTCTAAGTCACATTCATAACCGCCATGATAGATGCAAACCGTAATGTCTGATTCCATTTTCAGATGTTCCAGTTCTTTCTTCGCTGCCACAAATGCATCGGTAATCTTTATTTGTTCCAGGTGTTTGGGGTTTTCCCATACATTTACGTAGTCTGTAACAATACCGGCAACTCCCAGACGAAGCCCGTTTTCCAAGGTAAAGATATAACTGGAAGTAATTCCTGTATCCCCTTTTAAATCATCTGCATTGGCACAAAGGCATACTGCATTCAGTTTTTTCATATAACCAGCAAGCCGGTCATAACCAAAGTTAAAATCGTGATTTCCAGGAACAACTGCGTCATAGAAAGCCGCATTGTACACCTGCGCCAACGGCTCACTTTCTAACAGTTCTCCAGCCTGTTCTGTAATAAAAGCCGCCATAGGGGAGCCGGATATGGTGTCTCCCCCATCGAAAATCAGCGTATTCCCATCTTTTTCAAAATTGGAAATACAGTTTAAAAGTCCCATGGGACGTTCCGTCTTATCCCCATAACTGGTGGGAAACAGATAGCCATGAACATCCGAAGTATAATAAATTTTTGCATTTCTTTTCAATCATTTACCCCCTTGCCAGCTTCA
The DNA here is from genome assembly GCF_048627165.1 of Lacrimispora struthionigena. Classification (NCBI taxonomy): domain Bacteria; kingdom Bacillati; phylum Bacillota; class Clostridia; order Lachnospirales; family Lachnospiraceae; genus Lacrimispora; species Lacrimispora struthionigena. The sequence goes on along the minus strand of NZ_JBMBWP010000002.1, from coordinate 2,987,329 downwards.
CCCGGATTCTGGTAGAAATATATTCCACGATCAGAACCAGAAGGATGAGCCCTACCAGAATAGCACCTGCCTCATTCCACCGGTAGGCATTCATGGCAAAGATTAATGGAGCTCCAATACCTCCTGCTCCAACCAGACCAAGAACTGTGGCATCTCTTAAGTTAATATCAAACCGGTATATCACCGTTGATGCAAAATTTGGAATCAGCTGAGGCAAAATTCCATACCGGATCTTCTGAAACGTGTTGCATCCACATGCATCTAAAGATTCCAGAATTCTGGTATCCAGATCCTCTATGGCCTCTATGTACATCTTGGAAACCATTCCGATGGAACAGACCGACATGGTAAGAAGACCTGTAAATGCTCCCGGCCCGCTGACGCGGATAAACATCAGTCCATATACAAAAGCAGGAATGGTTCGCACTGCCATAATCACCAGACGCGTCACATAAGCAACGGGAGCCGGCATTAAATTAGATGCGGATAAAAAAGACAGGGGAATTGCCAGAAACGCTCCCACAATCGTACCTAAAAATGCAATGCAGACAGTCTCCAAAAGCAGATAAGGCACCCCCTGAAGGGTCAAATTAAACAAAAGCTTCCCGTCCGGATGAAAGATACCACTTAAAATATTTCCGGCAATCTGTACTCCGGAAAGACCGGTTTTGGATACGTCCACTGCGGATCCTGACCAGATAAGCAAAGCAAGGACAATGACAGAGACCGTAACCTGATACACGGTGTTCCTGGGACGTTCTTCATAAGCCTTTTCAATCTGTTTATTCATAGTTTGCCACCTCCTATACCAGTTTCCGGCGGCAGTAGCGGCTCACCGTTTCTATGAAAAATACAGTAACAAACAGCATGATGAGTATCATACCTACACTGGGATACTCTCTCCAGCCCAGCTTCTCATTTAAAATCAATCCCAGACCGCCTGCCCCCACATAACCGAGAATTGCAGCATAACGTACATTTCCCTCAAAGCAGAATAGCCCGTTTGATATATAGGATGGGAGTACCTGGGGAATAATAGCACGGACAAATGCCCGGACCTTGGTCGCTCCAATGGCTTCCATTGCTTCAAATGCACCCATATCAGCTGTCTCAATTTCTTCGTAAAGAATCTTTCCCATATAAGCAAATGTGAACACGGCAATAGCGGTGGTTCCTGCCAGAGTACCCAGTCCAAAAACGTAGGTGGCTATCAGCGCAGTTACCAGAGTGGGGAGCGTTCTCACAATACTTAAAAACAGCCTCATAATACCAACTGCTGCGTTGTTTTTAACAATATTTGTGGAAGCTACCATGGCAAATGGGATCACAGTGACAGCACCAATCACCGTTCCAAGAAGTGACATCTTTAAGGTATCAAATAATGGTTTCCAGACCTGGGCACTGTAGCCCCATTCCGGAGGGGCCATCATTCCAAGTATAACAAAAAACTGGCTTCCCCTTTCCCGTAAAACATCTAAATCAAACCCTGTAATCTTAACGGATAATGCAGTGAAAAGTACCAGAATCAGTGCAATAAGAGGGAGTCTGGAAGCTGGCTTTAAGACTGTTTTTCCGTTTGAAAGAACCATTTTTTTCGGCGGAAATATCTTGTCATAAATGCTCATCCCACTGCCTCCTCTTCCGTTTTACCTTCATAGATTTCATCAAGAATCTCCTGAGTAACTTCTGTAGCCGGACCATCATATACAATCCTGCCTGCCCGGATTCCTACCACACGTCCCGCATATTGCAGTGCCAGATCCACATGATGAATGTTTAAGAGAATGGTAATGTTCATCTCCTTGTTTATTCTTAGAAAGTCTCCCATGACCTGCTTTGCCGTAACCGGGTCCAGAGAAGCGACCGGCTCATCGGCCAGAATAATCTGAGGGTTCTGAGCCAGAGTTCTTGCAAGGGCAACCCGCTGCTGCTGCCCTCCGGAGAGCTGGTCCGCCCGGACAAAAGCCTTGTCTAAGATTCCCACTTTATCAAGTGCCTCTAACGCTTCCAGCTTATCCTTCTTGGGAAAGATTCCAAAGAGAGCCTTAAAAAACGGAAGATCCGGTACCTTTGACATGAGAACGTTGTTAATGACCCGGGTTCTGGTCACCAGATTAAAGGACTGGAAGATCATACCGATTCTGCGGCGAAAACGACGCAGCGCCTTTCCCCTTAATTCCATAACATTGACTCCATCTACAGTAAGAGTCCCTTCTGTTATGTCATGCATTCGGTTAATGGTTCTTAAAAGAGTGGATTTTCCTGCGCCGGATAAACCGATTATGGCCACAAATTCTCCCTGCTCAATCTTTAAATTAACGTCTTTTAAAGCCTGAAAGCCGTTGGAATAGGTTTTGCCCACCTGATTAAATTCAATCATACATACCCTCATTTCCCAGAAAAAAGCGGAGGCGCGCTTTTTCTTTTCGATCACGTCGCCTCCGCAGCCTGTTTTATATTATTTATTTAGCATTTAATTCCTTGATCATCTTCTGTGCTGCACGTTCATCATCGTAATCGGAGCTCTTAGCAGCCTGATAACCCTTGTGGCTGTAAATAGCAATGACTTTCTTACCTTCATCCGTATTTCCGATGTTGATCATAGCAGTCTGAACCGCTTTCTTGAAACTGTCATCCATGATCTTGGAGGTCTTGCTTACACTGACTGTATCATTGAAGATTGGAGGGGTTACACCAATAACATTGGTCTCTTCCCAGATGGAACCAGTTCTGCCGTATTCAGATTTCCATTTTTCCTCATAATCCCTGCGTGCATCTGCATATGTACATAAAACATCTACCTGACCGGAAGCCAGTCTGGCAAATGCGCTGCCATAAGAATCAGACTGAACTGCATGGGAAAGATTTAAAATATTTTTCTCAAAGTTCTTCTGGAGCCATAAAGATGGGTAAATGTATCCTGCTGATGAAGAAGAGGACATTACACTCCAGTTTACACCGTCTAAATCTTCAAAGGTAAGTTTTTCACCGCCATTAATCTTAGCTGCCAGCGCTTTTCCCTTTTCAGAAGGACCTGCAATAATCAGTGACCGGTAAGAAGTTGCCTGATTTGTGGCTGCCTCAGTCGCCTTGCCGTCATTCCAATCTTTTGCACTATCGGAATTCTTGCTCAGACCATCTCTGGTTGCAGTGAGAAGTACTTCTGCTCCATCATCATAAAGGACGTAAGTTCCTCCTGGAATAAAACCGATGTCTGCAGTACCTGCAGAAAGAGCTTCACCCACTGCTTCATAGCTGGTTCCAACCGTAATTACCACTTCACCAATATCATAGCCCTCTTTGCCCAGTTCTGTCTTTAACAGACCTTTTAAAGGCTCTGTAGCGGTGACAATTTCCTGTGGCTCTCTGGAAGGTACAAAATAAACATTCAGCTTATCAATCTTCTTATTCTCTGCCTTTGTCTCCGCTGCGGTTGTTGCTCCTGCTGCAGAAGAAGTGCTTTCTGTCCCTGCTGCGGTTGTCTCTGCCGGTGCTCCGGTCTTACCCGCGCCAGAACATCCGCCAATCATTGATGCACAGAGTGCTGCTGCCATTAATACAGAAACTGATTTTTTCATACTGCTCTCCTTTTCGTGTGATTCATCGGTTTTTTCTTGGGATCATGAGGCATTACGCGCTGTCTCCCACCTCCAGCTTGGTGGGAAGATAAATTGTCATATTGTCTTTCCGGCCTTCTGTAATCTGTTCCAGTAAAAGCTTGATGGCAGTCTGCCATACAATATCAGGAAACATACGGACTTTGGTGTAGGTGGGCCATTTGGACTCAATGGTCTCAATATCCTTGTAGATCACTACCGCAATATCCTTTGGCACACGGAGTCCTGCATCCTGAAATGCTTCCAAAGCTCCTTCTGCAACTTCTTCACTTCCTAAAAGAACCGCTTCGGGAAGATGACCCGATAAAATGGCTTTCTTTGCCAGCTCATAGCCGCTTTCCCGGCTGATTTCGCCTATGTAGAAATTCTCTTCCGCATAATATCCGCTTTCCATAAAGGAATCCCGGATTCCTTCCAGTCTCCGGTAACCGATCTTTACCTGTCCTTCTTCATAAAGACCGCCTATAAAGCCGACAGAACGGTACTTTTTCCGCACCATAAGATAATCAAGCATCTCACAGATTCCCTTTGTAAAATCCATAACAATGCTGTCATACTCATAATTCTTGGGATCTGAGTTAATAAATACAATGCTATAGCTCTGCATTCTTAAAAACTCCATCTCTTCCTGGGAAAAAACACCGAAAGCCATAATCCCGTCATATTGACCCGGCTGATTCTTATCGAGACGGCAGAATTTCACTTCCTGCTTTCCAGACATGGACTTTACAATTAAGTCCAGGGAGGATAGCCTGATATTGGTTCTGTCCGTACGAATAATATGCCAGTCAGCCACTCCTATGACAATTTCCTTTTTTTTCTGCGCGTGACGCATTCTGGGTGGGACATATTTTAATTCGTGGGCAATTTTAAATATCCTCTTTTTTACCTCCGGGCTCACCGCAATGGTATCATCCTGGTTCAACACCCGGGACACTGCAGCGGCTGAAACACCCGCAAGCTTTGAAATCTCTTTAATCGTAGCCATAATCTATATCCTCACCTTTCAAATTCATTATAATAACAGTCCATGCCACCGTCAATACGAATAGTAAATTTTTACTAAACTTTTACCAAAGTATATCGAAAACTTTGCATAATTAGAAATACCGGAAAGAAATTAAAGTTTCCTTCCGGCATCCAGGTACACTGTCAGTCTTTTTCTCCTCCTAAATTCAGCTTTGCAAACACATCTGCAAAAGGAGAATTGATGGGCTCAGCGGCCTCATTTTTCTGCTTATTTAAATATTTCGCCACATCTTTTTTTGAGACTCCGGCCCCTTCTTTCGTCCGGCGTTCTTTAAAGGCAGTCAGCTTTTCTTTATAACCGCATCTGCAGACAAAGATCTGTCCGTCTCCTTTTCCTTTCAGTTCCAGCTTTTTATGGCAGACCGGGCATCTGGCATTGCTGGTTCTTGAAACCACTTCCCGGTGTCCGCATTCCCGGTCCTGACAGACTAACATCTCACTGTTTTTTCCTTTGACAGAAAGCATCCGTTTTCCGCAAACGGGACATTTGGTATTGGTCAGATTATCATGACGGAAATTTCCTTCCCCGGTTTTGATCATCTGAATTAATTCTTCTGAATACAGTCTGATATCCTTCATAAAAGAGCCACGCTTCAGTTTTCCGGCTGCAATAGAAGACAGTTTCATCTCCCAGTCTGCAGTCAGCTCCGGCTTTTTTAAATCCTCCGGAACCAGAGTCAGAAGCTGTTTTGCCTTTGATGTCAGGTAAATGTCTTTTCCTTTTTTCTCAAGAAGAAAGCTGGAAAATAGTTTTTCTATAATATCCGCTCTGGTTGCTACAGTTCCCAGACCTCCGGTTTCTCCCAGAGTCTTTGCCATATCCCGGTCCTTTGTCTCCAGATAGGATACCGGATTTTCCATGGCTGAGAGGAGGGTTGCCTCATTAAATGGAGCCGGTGGCTTTGTCTTTCCTTCCGTCAGCAGCAGAGTAAAGCCTTTTATGGGATCGCCCTTTTTCACAGATGGAAGATTCTGCTCTTTTACTTCCGATTCCTCATCCTCGTCTTCGTCCGGGAATTCATAGACTTCTTTCCAGCCGGATGCCTTTACCGTTTTTCCTCTTGCAACCAGGTTTTCTCCCCCGATCAGAACCTCAAGTTCCGTCTGTTCATACTCAAATGGAGGATATAAAACTGCCAGAAATCTTCTGACTACCAGGTCATAGACCCTTCTCTCATCAATGGTCATATGATCCAGCTGCACAAACTGTTCTGTTGGAATGATAGCATGATGATCGGATACCTTTTTATCATCTACAAAATAGGGCTTTGCTTCAATCTTCACATTGTGCAATTTCCCTGCAAGCTTTCTGTAAGGCCCCACGCCACAGGCTTCCAGCCTTTCTTTGATTGAGGGGACGATATCGGAGCTTAAATACCGGGAATCGGTTCTTGGGTAGGTGAGAACTTTATGATTCTCGTACAGCCTCTGCATAATATTCAGGGTTTCTTTTGCAGAATAATTAAATTTCCGGTTCGCCTCTCTTTGAAGCTCTGTTAAGTCATACAGCTGGGGAGCAAAGCTCTTTTTCGGAGTGCTTTTTACCTCGGTAATTATCCCGTCTTTCCCGTTATCCATCTGCTTAACCAGACCTTCTAAACGTTCCCGGTCAAAAGAACGGTAACTTTTGGACTTTTCATCCCGCCAGATAAATGTCAATGCCGGCTGGGAAGCCTTTGCTGTTATACCATAATAGGACTTTGGTACAAAATTTTTAATCTCTTCTTCTCTCCTTGCAATCATGGCTAAGGTAGGAGTCTGAACACGTCCGCAGCTTAACTGGGCATTGTATTTGCAGGTCAGCGCTCTGGTTGCATTAATTCCCACCAGCCAGTCCGCTTCTGCACGGCACATGGCTGCATCGTAGAGATTATCGTATTCATGTCCGTTCTTTAGTCGGGAAAAACCTTCTGTGATGGCTTTATCTGTAACAGAAGAGATCCAGAGCCGTTTTATTGGCTTTTTATTTCCTGCCTTTTCCAGTATCAGGCGGGCTACCAGTTCCCCTTCCCGTCCCGCATCGGTTGCAATGATGATTTCTCCCACATCACTTCTGTGAATCTGCTTTTTCACCACACTGTACTGCTTTCCAGTCTGTTTGATTACCTCAAGCCGGAACTGATCCGGCATCATAGGAAGATCTTCCATCTTCCATTCCTTATATTTAGGATCGTAATCCTCCGGGTCTGCCAGGGTGACCAAATGGCCTAACCCCCAGGTAATCACATAGGCGTTTCCTTCCAGAACACCTCCCTGATTCTTTGTACAGTGAAGCACCCGGGCAATATCCCGGGCGACGGATGGTTTCTCTGCTATAATTAAAGATTTCATTTTATTCCTCCAATGGCATTTCTGTGTATATTATAGCTCATTGGTCGGATTATGACAACTGGCGGTACTCTCCATAAGCAATCAGGGAATCTCCTTCCATCACTCCCATGGCTGTTGTTTCATATAATACGATCCCATCAAATTCAGCATGACACCGCTGGAGAGGGTTTCCCCACACATCCTCCACTATTCCCAAAAGATCTCCTTTTAAAATCCGCTCACCAGGCTGCTTCAACGGACGCCAGAATCCTTCTGCAAGAGAATCCGTGTAGACTGCATTTATCACTTCATTCTGAATACTATCTTTTTCCTCCCTCCGGTCTTTGCTTACAACACCAAGAACCGAAAGAACATTTAGTACATCCTGTTTATAAGAAATTAGCTGTTGGTTAGTAAAACTTCCTCCCCCTCCCCGTTCCATCAGGATTGAGGGGACTCCCTGAATTGCTGCATAATTGTAGGAACCAGTGGTTGCGGAGGATTTAACACGAATCTCCATTCCTGTTGCCTCGGCCATTATTCTGGATTTTTCAATAACCTCTTCTCTGGCAATTCCAGGATAATACACAAATGGCATTACCTGTTCGTGGATATCTCCTGCATGGAGATCTATATAATAGTCTGCCTGACTGTGAAGCTCATGCTCTATGGTATAAGCAATTTTTTCGGAAAGACTGCCATCTTTTTTTCCTGGAAAAGCCCGGTTTAGATTCTTCCCATCTTCTGGCACAAAAAGACGGGTATAAGAAAATGCTGCCTGGGGATTTGCAACAAGGAGAAACACAATAGTTCCATTTATCTTTAACGGATCAAGCTCCGTTGACAATTCTCTGGCCGTTTGTATTCCAATGTATTCTGCACCATGTATTCCGGCTGTAATAAGAACTACCGGCCCTTCTTTGCTGCCGCACACAGCACAAAATGGCAGTTCTAAATCATGATTTTCCACCTGCAGCATTCCTTGAATCCGCTTTCCTGATTGAAGCTTTATGGTTTTTGTCTGAAGCATGTTCTTTCTCCTCTCTTATTATGAAACAGCCTGATCGGGAACCTTTGTTTCATTGCACTCACCCACATTGAGTATTGCACTCAGAAGTTTTTTAGCATAAGGGTGACTCACTTCACTGATGGTATCTGTTTCTCTCACTTCCACGGCTTTTCCTTTATAAAGAAATAATACATGACTGCACAAATAAGTAACAGAAGTTAAGTCGTGGGTGATAAAAATATAGGTCAGTCCTTTCTCCTTCTGTATTACCTTTAGCAGATCCATAATCTGTACCTGGGTATGTGCATCTAAGGAGCTGATGGCCTCATCAAACAAGATTACCTCAGGATTTACAGCCAGTGCCCTGGCTATGCAGACACGCTGGAGCTGGCCACCGCTGAGTTCATGGGGAAGTCTGTGTAAGTAGCTTTCATCAAGCCCCACCAGCTTTAAAAGCCGGTTGGTCTCTTCCATTCGGTTTAACGCCTTTTTCTCCCTTTTTTCCTTTACCATCAGCCCTTCTCCAATCAGGGTTTTTACCGTAAATCTGGGATTGGCGGATGTGGAGTAATCCTGAAACACTACACTTATCACCGCTTTTTTGTCCCCTTCAAAGCGGACACTTCCTTTATCAGGCTTTAATAATCCGCACAAAACTCTTCCCAACGTGCTTTTCCCGCTTCCGCTCTCTCCCAGAATACCAAGACACTGCCCTTTTTTAACCTCAAAAGATACATCAAACAGTACCTGCTGACGCTCCCTGCCAAAAAGAGTTGTCTGGTTCTCTTTTTTAAAGCTGACGTCTATATGTTCTGCTTTTATCATACCTTCCTCACTCCTTTCTTTTAAGCGCTCTTTGATATTGATCCATAACCGCTTTCTTTTTTTCCACCAGAAGCCGCGTGTATGGATCCTTTGGCTGTTCATAAATCTGCCGGAAGGTACCCTGATCTGCCATTTTCCCTTTATTGAGTACAAGAACCTCATCGGATATAGCAGAAATCACACCAAGGTCGTGGCTGATGAAGATCATGGCTGTATTGGACTCTTTTTTTATCCGGATAAATTCCTTCATGATTTCAAACTGGGTGATTGCATCAATGGCGGTAGTCGGCTCATCGGCAATCAAAAGATCCGGCTCCATAGACATGGCAAGACCAATCATAATCCGCTGAAGCATTCCTCCGCTTAACTGATGAGGATATTTCTTAACAACCTCTTCCGGATTTTTTATCTGCATGGCGGTAAGTACTGCCATTGACTTTTCATATATTTCCTTCTTTGTCAGCTCCGTGTGTTCTCTGTAGGTTTCTGACAGCTGATCCTCAATCCGGTATAGGGGATCAAAGCAGGTCATGGGATTTTGCAGAATCATGGCAACCCTTTTCCCTCTGATCTGGCGTAGCTGTTCCCTGGTTTTTCCGATTAAATTTTCTCCCCCGAAAAAGGCTTCTCCTGTTACGGAAAAGTCAGTCCCCAAAAGCCCCATTACCGCTTTTAAACTCATACTTTTCCCGCTTCCACTCTCTCCTAAAATTCCAAGGCACTGCCCCGGAAAGACCTTAAAATCAATTCCTTTGATAATGGTCTGCCTCTGTTTCTTCCTGCAGTGGTCCACCACCAGGTTATTTACGTCTAAAACAGGCTCCATTAGACTTCCACCTCCTTCGGATCCAGAGCATCCCGCAGTGCATCTCCCAGTAAGTTAAAAGCTGCCACTACAATCACTATAGCCAGTCCAGGTGCGATCATCTGGACCGGATTTGTTGTCATAACATTTTTAGCTTCGTTCAGCATAGCACCCCATTCCGGTATTGGTGCCTGAACACCAAGTCCCAGAAAAGAAAGAGTAGAGATATTTAAAATGGCCCAGCCGATATCCAGAGTCGCCAAAACAGCCATTTCCGATGCAATGCTGGGAAGAAGATGGCGAAAAAGGATAAACGCCTCTCCGCTCCCCACACACCTGGAAAATAAAACAAAATTTTTATCCCTGTACTTCATAACATTGGTACGGATCATTCTGGCATACCATGCCCATTTTATCAGCACATTGGCAAGTATCACGTTGCGTACGTCCACTCCCAAAAGAGCCACTACGGCAAATACCATGATCTGACTGGGAAATGACATCATCACATCTACTGCTCTCATAATAATTTCCTCCACCGGCCCTCTGAAATATCCGGCAAGCAGCCCTAAGATACAGCCTAGTCCGATGGTTCCGGTCATGGTGAGCAGAGATAAAAACAAGGTAGGCCGGATGCCGTAGATCATTCTGGAGAGGATGCACCGCCCCAGCTGATCCGTTCCTAATGGATACTGAAGGCTAAAGCCTGCAAATTTATTTAAAATATCGTTGGCATAAGGATCATTGGGGGCCAGTATGGGAGCAAATACACCCGCCAATGCAATTGTGGCCAGAAATGCCAGCATGATGACAGCCATCTTATTTTTCAGGAAACGTCTCCACATCTTAGGATACCTCCCTTCTCAATCTTGGATCTGCAATGCTCTGAATAATGTCAAACAAAAGGTTAAATACCACAAACAGCGTTCCGATTAAAAGCACATAGGTCTGAATTACCGGATAATCCCGGTTGAATATGGAGGCAATACACAGCTTTCCAAGCCCTGGCCAGGCGAAAACATTTTCCACTACAATGGTTCCTGCCATCAGCTGGGGCACACTCATACCAATTGCCACAATACAGGTATGGAGGGAATTTTTTAAAATATGTCTTACCAGAATGGTACTCTGCTTTAATCCTCGTACATTGGCATACAAAACGTAATCTTCTTTCATATTTTCCAGCATGTTGTTGCGGATCAGTCGGATATAAGTGGAAATATAGGTGAGTGCCACTGTAATGGAAGGCAGAATTAAATGCTTTATGCTTCCGCTTCCGCTGGTAGGAAGCAGATCCCACCGAATGCTGACCAGCCAGATCAAAAGAAGACCCACCCAGTATGCCGGCATGGCCGTTGTCATAAATACAATCCCTCTCACAATCCGGTCAAACAGGCTGTCCTTATAAACAGCACAAAAGAAACCAATAGGGAGACTTAGGACAATTACAATCACCAGAGAAGACATGGCAAGTATAAATGTTGCAGGAAAGCATCTGGATATCTCTCCCAACACTGTTCTTGAAGGATTGGTATAGCTGACACCAAAATCCAGCCTCAGACAGTTGCCCACCCAGCGCAGATAACGGATCAGATAGGGATCATTTAATCCCAGCTCTTCCCTGACCTGTAAAATGGCATCTTCCGTAATTACCGGTGTCTGGCGGACTCTAAGTGCCACCTCTGCCGGGTCGGAAGGAATCATATTGATAAACACAAAGCACAAAAATGAAATCATGAGCAGCAGAGGAATTGCTGACAGAATTCGTTTCACTATATAAGTCTTCATAATTACGCCTCCATCTTATGGGAAAAGGTATGGAAAAACACGGAAAACCGGCAGCCTGACATACAGACAGCCGGTATTTCCCATGTTTTAAATCCCTTCCTGAAATTATTCAAAATACATCTGAGCAAAAGGTACTTCATACTGAGTCTGGGTAAATCCTACCCCTTTTAAATCTGACCCGTAGATTGCCTTATTGCATTCATAGGTAAGAGGGATGTATACCGCATCCTCATGAAGTCTGGTCAGAACGAAGCGGTACAGCTCCTGGCGCTTTTCTTCCTGTGTAGATACCAGTATTTCCGTAATTGCCTGATCAATCTCTGCCTTATCCTCAAGCCCCAGCTGTGCTGCGTAATCTCCGTATACCCGCTGTCTCATGGCAGCCAGAGAAGACTGTGGATCATAGGGCGTTCCCCAGCAGATGTTGAACACCATGTCAAAGTTTCCTGTTTTCATATTGTCTCGGTAAGACTGTTCTTCTTCCCCCTTGATCTCCAGTCCGATTCCAAGCTTGCCATATTCAGACTGAAGATATTCTGCAATGGTCTTTTCAGTAACGCTGTCGCTGTTATATAAAAGAGTCAGTTTCAGAGGTGTTCCATCTTTTTCTCTTATATTCTGACTGCCCATAACCCAGCCGTCCTCATCTAACATCTTAGCAGCCTTTTCCTGGCTGAACTCATAGGGAGTTAATTCAATATTACAGTAAGGAACTGTCTTGGAAAACAGTGTATCAGCAGGTGCTTCCAGACCATAGAAAATACCGTCTGAGATCGCCTGGCGGTTGGTAGCGTGCTGGATTGCCTGACGCACTGCCTTATCCTTTAAAATATCATTGGTCGTATTAATTACGATCTGTCTGGTTGACGTGGGATCAGACAATGCTACGGAAAACTTATCACTTTCCTTATATTTGTTCACTGCATCAGCATCGATCATATTCTTACCGAAGATTAAATCAATCTCACCTTTTTCCAGCGCAAGAATACGGGTCTGGTTGTCCGGGATCACCTTAACAGTGATCTTTTTCACCTTTGGTTTTTCGCCCCAGTAGTTTTCATTTGCCTCAAATACAGCATATTCATCTGTAACAGATTCCTTCAGCACATAAGCACCAGTTCCGATATAAGCTTCCACACCGTCCTTTGTGCTTCCGTTTTTCATGGCCTTAGGTGAAATCATTGCAAATGGTCTTGTAACCCCCAGTTCTGTCAGCATGGGGTAATATGGCTGTGATAGCTCAATGACAAATGTTTCTGCATCAGGAGCGGATACTCCCACCAGCAGATTCATCATTTCCAGCCATGTATGACGTTCCTTGTTTTCAATAATAGCATCAAAATTTGCCTTAATGGCATTGGCATCACACACCTCACCGTCAGAGAAGGTAACGCCCTTTCTGATTTTAAATGTATAGGTCTTTCCGTCTTCACTTATGTTCCAGCTCTCTGCCAGGCAGGGGGCATAACCGTCAGCAGTTATTGTGACAAGAGTCTCGTAAAGCATTTCCTGGGCATACATCTCTCCGGCATACAGATGGGGATTTAAATCTCTGATATCCCGGAAATTTACAAATACCAGTTCATCCTTTGGCGCCCCCTCAGATACTTTCGTTGCTTCTGTGTTCGCCTGTTCTTTACCGGTTGCTGCAGCTTCTTTGCTGCCCTGCTTCTGGCACCCTGCTAAAAGTGCTGCAGAAATAACACCTGCCAGGCAGGTATATAATAATCTTTTTTTCATAATTGCTCCTCCTGATTTGCTATGGTGTTAACTATAGCATAGTTAGTGATGACTTACTAATACAAATCAGGAAGAGCCGGTTATAACAAACCGTTATAGGCAGCCAGCGCTTTTTTTAATCCTTCTATGTAAAACCGGGCCTCTGAAGACAGATCCTTTTTCTTCTGCTTTACATATCCCAGAGTCAGAAACTTCTCACAGTCCCTCACCTTCAGTGCCCGTATTCCCTGTCCTTCATATTCTCCGGACACAAAATCGATACCAAGGCAGCAGACATCCGTATGTTTTAACATACTGGTAATCAGATAGTCACTGTTGGTGCAGACTGCGTTATTTAAATTTTCCATCTGAACCGCACCTACACTGATCCGTTCAATATGATGCTCCATTGCAAAAAAATCCTTGGTACCCTCTATGAATTTAAGTTGGGAAAGTTCTCTAAGTTCCACAGATCCCCTGTCATACCAAGGGTGATGGCTCCCTAAATAAACACAGATGGAAAGCTCAGCCAGAGGGAAAAATTCCAGTTTTTTATGCCAGATAATGTGCTTAAAGCACTGTAGCTGAGAATGTGCCAGATAGACAATTCCAATCTCCGATATATGCTCAGACACATCGTCCGTGATTTCCTCTACGGTCCCTTCCCTGAATCCAAAGGTAATATTCTGCCCCTTTTGTGTCTCATAAATATCCGCGATCAGCTTTGCAAGAATGCTGCTCTGATACCCTGAAACAGAAAAATAATTACCAGTCTTTTTCTGAACAAGAGACCGGATCATATTGGAATTTTTCAATATGGAAAGGGCATGACCGTAGAGCATCTTTCCCTGCTCTGTCATTCGCATCCCTCTGCTGTTCCTCTCAAACAATGCTACACCTAAGTCTTTTTCCAAATTAGCTATCACTTTACTGACATTAGGCTGAGAAGTATAAAGCTGTTCAGCCGCCTTATTTAAACTTCCATGGTCTGCAGTCGCCACAAAGTATTCCAGTTGTTTTATCTCCATTTATTACTCCTTTCACCATATTTTTCTTCTTTTTCTTAACCAAAAAAGCCGTACTGTCATGCGGTAACAGGTACGGCTTTTTCGTAGGAGTCATGATCCCTCACGGGTCAAATGAAGGATGCAATCAGAGGGTTAGTCTGATGTTAGAATATTCACACGCAGTTAGGATTAACTAACTGTCATAATAATATCATAAGGTTTCTTAAAAAACAAGCCCTCTTTATAAGAAAGAATTCTCAATTATACCGGAAGCATCCATTGCAGGACATTCTTGATATACTGATCCCAGAAATCCCAGTTATGATTGCCCGGTCCTTCCTCATAAATAACATGAGCACCCTTTTCTTCCATTATTTTCTTTACTTCTTTATTCATTTCATAAAGGAAATCTTCCGTTCCGCAGGCCTGATAAAGCTCCGGTACGATTCCTTCATTTACGCAGCGGTCATACAGAGTCATCAGATCTGAACTGCTTCCAGTAAGTTCCTCCGGATTTTCAAAAATATTTTTCCAGGGGAACGGACCATCAATGGATCCATTTTTAATTTGCTCAAAGGTTTTTACAATATTAAGCGCACCAGACATACTGGCAGCCTTGGCATACTGCTCCGGTTTTGACAATCCCAGAAACCATGCTCCATAGCCTCCCATGGACAGTCCTGCTACAAAGGTATCCTCCCGTCTTTTAGAAACTGGAAAAATACTTTTAATAAATCCAGGAAGTTCTTCTGAAAAGAAGGTGAAGTAACGGTTTCCATGATACATATCCTGATAAAAGCTATTTTCCGCTGAAGCCATAACTACCACACAGCAATGCTTTTGAGCATAACGCTCGATGTTGGAAAAACGCATCCATGAGCTGTAATCACCAAACGCTCCATGAAGCAGATACAGGACTGGCAGACCTTTTTCATAAGGAAATGCTTTCTTTGCTGATTCACTGGTGATCTGCTCATTTCCCTCTGGTGTTGGTACAAATACATTGACGTCCACGGTATGTCCCAAAGAATAACTATAATAATGACAATTCATACTGGCCATGGTTGAAACCTCCTTTTTTCTCCATTATATTCGTCTTCCTTTTATAGTACTAGACAAAAATTGCACTTTTTTGATATATCCTATACCTATTTTGCTCTTTTATCCTCAGGTTTGCGTCTTTATCCGGGATATTTCCTTCTGAAAGAGTGCAAGATATGTATAGTTTTGACTGACAGTCTGCAATTTTAGTCTAGTATTTGATTGCCGTTTTCTTTATGATTATATCACAAACCTGTTTAAGAATTACAGTAAAGGAGTATATGCCTTATGAAGCTATGTACAAACGTGAATGAAGTAAAGGAGATGGATGGTTATTTTAAAATAATTACCAATTCCATCGAGATCCGGGTACAGTTTTTAACAGAAACCATTTTAAGAATCCGCGCCGGATTTGACGGTGATTTTGCGGAAGAATCCTACAGTCTGGTTATGACTGCATGGGAGGACCGCATGGACGGGCTTTTAAAAGGGCAGAGAAAGCGGGTAGTTCCAGCCAATGCAGATCTCAGCCAGACCGAAGAACAGGCCATTCTGACCGGGTCCCAGTTAAAGGTTATTATTGATAAAGATCCATTCCGTATCTGCGTTTATGATAAAGAAGGCACCTGTCTTCATTCTGATATTGTAGACCTTGGATATTTAGAGGACAGCAATCATCGCCGGATTCATACCAGTGAGATCTCACCCCAGGACTGCTTCTACGGATTTGGTGAGAAAAGCGGGCAGTGGAATAAAGCACAGAAGTTCCTATCCATGAGTCCCAAGGATGCCATGGGTTATAACCCAAAGGAAACAGATTCCCTGTATAAGCACATTCCGTTTTACATTAAATTGAACCGCGATTCAAAAAAAGCAGTGGGATATTTCTATCATAATACTTATGAATGCGATTTTGATATGGGGAGAGAAAAGAGCAATTACTGGAAACCTCACAGCCGGTATCGTACCGACGGCGGTGATATTGATTTATTCCTGATTGCCGGTCCTTCTATTCGTGAGGTTGTTTCCGGTTATACCGATCTTACCGGTAAATCCGCCATGCTTCCCCGGTATGCACTTGGATATCTTGGCTCGTCCATGTATTATCCCGAGCTGGAGGCCGACTGTGATGACGCAATTACAGAATTTATTGATACAACCAAAGAAGAGGATATCCCGGTCGATGGTTTCCAGCTTTCCTCCGGTTACACCTCTCAGGACACGGAGCAGGGTGTAAAACGCTGTGTATTTACCTGGAATGAAAAACGCTTTAAAAATCCAAGAGACTTTTTTGCACAGATGAAGAAAAGAGGAATTACCGTATCTCCAAACGTAAAACCCGGAATTCTTCTTTCCCACCCCAATCTGGAACAGATGAAAGCAAAAGATATCTTTGTAAAAGACAGTCAGAGCGACGAGCCCGGCATTGGTACCTGGTGGGGCGGCAAGGGAGTTTTCGCCGATTTCACCAAGCCCGTAACCCGCAGCGTGTGGAAAGAAATGTTAAAGGAAAATGTCCTGGAAATGGGAACCTGCTCGGTGTGGAACGATAACTGTGAATATGACAGCATGGTGGATAAAGACTGCCGCTGTGATTTTGAAGGAAAAGGCGGTACAATCGGCCAGCTGAAATCCGTAATGTCCAATATCATGTGCCAGATCACTGATGAGGCCATTCATGAGACCTTTGACAACACCAGACCTTTTATTGTATGCCGGTCCGGACACAGCGGAATTCAGCGCTACGCTCAGACCTGGGCTGGAGATAACTTAACCTGCTGGGATTCACTGAAATACAACATTGCAACCATACTGGGCATGAGTTTAAGCGGCGTGGCAAATCAGGGCTGTGACATCGGCGGATTTTACGGTACATCTCCGGAAGCAGAGCTGATGGTCCGCTGGATTCAAAACGGTATTTTCCAGCCGAGATTTTCCGTGCACTCCGTAAATACAGATAATACGGTTACAGAACCCTGGATGTACGGAAATCACACCGGATATATCCGGGATGCCATCAAGTTCCGCTACAGACTGATCCCTTATCTGTACTCTCTTATGGAACGTGCCCACGAAACCGGATTGCCTATTATGGAACCCATGTGCAGCGCATTCCAGAATGATCCTGCCTGTTATGAAGAAGGCATTGATTTTATGATCGGTGATTCTCTGCTGGTAGCTAATGTTGTGGAAAAAGGTGCTCTTACAAGAAAGGTTTACCTCCCTGAGGGTGAGACGTTCTATGATTTCTATACCAGAGAAAGATTCGAGGGCGGACAAACCCTTGAGTTCCCAGTAACAATGGCAAGTATCCCTCTCTTTGTAAGGGAAGGTGCAATCATTCCTATGGCAGCCAACCAGATGAATAACTTAACCACCGAGACTGTTACGGGAATCCACCTGCTGCTTGCTGCTGGTAAAGACAATTCATTTACACTCTACGAGGATGATGGCACTACATTAAATTATCAGAACGGAGATTATTTAAAGACTGAAATCACAATGACTTCTGGTGAACAGACCGTCGTGGAATTCAAGCAGGAAGGCAGCTATCAGACCACGGTTGAGAATATTTATTTAGATGTAATCCGCAGAGACAAGGCGCCGTTCTGGATTACATTAGACGGCAGGGAACTTCCTCATTTCCTGTATCGTAAAAAATTCGAAGCAGCAGACTGCGGCTGGTATTACAGCCAGACATTAAAATCCGTTCAGATTAAATATCTGAATCCTAAAAAAGACTGCAGACTTGTGATTTCATTTCAGCAGTTTGATATGATCGGAATGTAATAAAACCAAAAAGCCCGTCCCTGTCATGCGGTTACAGGGGCGGGTTTTTTGTAGGAGTCATGATCCCTCACGGGTCAATGAAGGATAATCTCAGAGGGTTAGTCTGATGTATAGAATATTCACATGTAGTTAGTTATTGCTAACTGAGTTCATGATATCACAAGATCTAAGAAAAAGCAAGAACATTTACTGATATCATTTCTCATTAATCCTATATTGATATCCGGTCATTAAAACGTTATAATGAAGCCAGCTATACCCATGGAGGTACGATCTTGATTGATACAGCAAGTTTCATTATGGCAGGAGGCCAGATGATCGCCACTGAGCGGATTCAGGGTGTAAACGATAACATGGCCAAATCCCATTATCACGAATATTTTGAATTATATTATCTGGAATACGGAAAACGATATCATATGGTGAACGATAATATTTATTCCTTAAACTCAGGGGAATTTATTATCTTTCCTCCCTACTCCATGCACCATTCCTATGGAGATAATGACGTGCCCTTTAAACGGGTTCTGGTCTATTTTTCCCCAGAAACAGTCATTGTGCCGGAAGTTCTCCACACCCTCAGCCAGTCAGCCGGAGTATACCGGTTTGATACAAAAGCCAGCCAGTCCGTTCATCTTCTGTTAAACGATATTTTAAAAGAGCAGGGAGAAGGAGAAGGGTTTCATTCTGATGCCATGAAGATGCTGCTCAATCTCCTTTTAATTAAAATTGCCAGAAGAGCGGATGAAAAAGCAGCCCCGGAAAACCGGAGCCGCATTACGGAAATTCTTCACTACCTTCACAGCCATTCTTCGGAAAATATCACACTGGAAGATCTGGCCTCCCGCTTTTATTTAAGTCCTTATTACTTATGCCGGGAGTTTAAGCGCTACACAAACAGCACCATTATCCAGTATATCAATAACATTCGTATTATCCATGCTCAAAGGCTTTTTATGGAGACAAACCGGACAATCACAGATATCAGCAAAGAGGTGGGCTTTTCCAATGTAACCCATTTTAACCGTGTATTTAAGTCCATAATCGGCATGTCACCTTCTAAAAACCGCAAACAGCTTCCCAGAAACTGACGGCGTCTGTTAGCCAGCCATCAAGTTCCGTCCCGTTTCCAAGACCGAAGCTGTGTCCCCCATGCTCCATAAACCGCACTCTGTGAGGAACATTTAAGCGCTTTAGCTGTTCTTCCATTAAGTAGCTGGCTTCAATATTAACGACAGGATCATCTTTGCTGTGAATCAGATAGCAGGGAGGATAATCCTGATCCATAAGGTATTCCACACTGTACTCCGCCAGCCCTTCTTCTGTAAAATTCTCCCCTCCGATCCGTTCTAAATACTTCACGGCTGCTGCCCGCTCAGAATCAGAAGCCCGCTCCATATCTTTTAAAAACTGAACCGTCGAGATGCTGGGATAACCAAGAAACAGGGCACCCGGCTTATGAATATCATAGGCCGCATATCCCTTCTCTTTCGTTCCCCATACAGCTGCCAGATGGCCTCCAGCGGAAAATCCCGCCATTGCATAGCCTTCCATTCTGATTTGAAACTTATCCCGATTGGCATCAAGAAATTTAAGAGCCGCCGCTGTATCTTCCATAGGTTTGGGAAGAAGGTTCTTCTGACCTGTCCGGTAAATTAAGATAAATGCAGAATACCCCATTCGGTTTAACTGCTCGGCGATGGGATAGCCTTCAACCAGTACCCATTCCCTTGCATACCCCCCGCCGGGACACACAAGTACAAAGGGCTTATCCGGGTCTCCCGGCATATGAATCAGTTTCACCTGTTCCTTATCCGGTTCTTTTTCCCATGCCTCTTTTGGATAAACATCGTAGATTACCTGGCTGTTTTCTTCCATTACCTCATAAATCCGCTTGATCGCAGGCAGTATCCCACACTGTTCATTTCCATAATCACCAATTCTGCGCTTCCATACATCCTCTGTCATATGAGTAAAAAAATAATCAGAAAACTGGGAGAGCTCTTTTTTTGTACAAAGTTCTTCAATGGTTGTATCAACGGAAACCGACTCAAACATCATACCTTCTCCTCTCTTATGCCTCGTGATCCATAACGATATTCTGAATCCATACCCCTTTCTTTACCAGAACAAAACCGATGATACATTTAATAATATCTACCATCTGGCACATAAAATAAAGCGGAACAATGGGGATCTGGGTGTATCGGCTTAGCAGATACGCTGCCGGAATACTTGCCACCCACATAAACACGCTGTCAAAGAAAAAGGTTACAACCGTCTTTCCTCCGGAACGCAATGTAAAATAAGATACATTCATAAATGCATTCATCGGCATAATAAAGGCCAGAATCCGGATAAACTGAACTGCTAAGTGCTTTACCTCATCGGTTGTATTGTAAATCATAGGGAACAGAGGTGCTACTATTGCCAGGATTGTACCCATTACTGCGCAGGATGCAACGGAAAATACGATCATTTTGGTATCTGTATCTCTGGCTTCCTCCATCTTACCAGCACCCAGGAGCTGTCCTACAATAATGGAAACAGACACTCCAAGAGCCAGATAAACCACATTAAACACATTGCCAATGGTATTGGAAATATTTAATCCAGCCACAGCAGTCAGTCCCCTGATAGAGTAACATTGCATTAACATTGCCACTCCGCTTGCCCACAAAGCTTCGTTTACAATTAAAGGGGTACCCTTCACAAAGATTCTGCCCACCAGGCTCGCTGGTATATGCATGCTCTTATATGCATTCTCAATAAATGGAAAGCGTTTCTTGTGCTTATGAGTCCAGACTATAACAATTATGGTCTCAATATACCTTGCCACAACAGTTGCAATTCCTGCGCCCACCACGCCAAGAACCGGTGCTCCGAATTTACCAAAGATAAGAATATAGTTAAGGACCAGATTAACCAGCACTGCAACGATTCCTGCCTTCATGGGGATTACGGTTTCCCCGCACTCACGAAGAGTACTGGTATATGCCTGCTCAATGGCAAAGGGCAAGAGCCCCACCATCATAACAAGCATGTATTTGCGGCCATTGGTAAGAGCAATTGTAAGATCTCCGCTGCTTTCTTCTCCATGAAGGTACATGTAAATCAAGTTCTCTCCGTAAAAATAGAATATGACCGCCGCTACGGCTGCCAGGAACAGGCAGCACAAAAACTTAAACCGGAAGGTGTGCCTTACTCCTTCATGCTTTCCACAGCCATAAAACTGGGCTCCAAAGATTCCCGCACCAGAGACGATTCCAAACACACTGACATTAAAAACAAATATCAGCTGGTTTACAATCGCAACTCCGGACATCTCCCCGGTACCCACCATTCCCACCATGATGTTATCGAGAAGACTGACAAAATTGGTAATTCCGTTCTGGATCATAATAGGAATTGCAATGGCCAGTACCATACTATAAAACGCTTTGTTTCCAATAAATTTTTTCATACTTATAACAGTAAAAGCGTACTTTTTCTGTGCTACCTCCGTTTTTTCCAAATTTCATTCCCACACTTTAAAAAAGCAGGTTTCCTCGATTATAATAAATATAACCCCCAAAGGCAATCAAAACTTCTACATAATTTCTACAAATCAGGATATTACCATTAACTGAGAATTACCGGAAAACCAGAAAAAAACGGCCAGTGATTAGAAAAAAGAAAAGCCGGGGGAAGGCAAATCCCCCGGCTTTTCTTTCATTCACGTTTTATTTCTTTTCCTTTGCCTTTGCAAATAAACTCTGAAGAATGATAAAGAATGCGAGCAGTGCTGCAATGGTAATCTTGGTCCACCAGGAAGACAGTGTTCCCTGGAACGTAATAAAGGTCTCAATAGTTCCCTTAATCAGAACTCCAAACAGACTGCCAAACACATTGCCCACACCTCCAGTTAGCAGGGTTCCTCCGATAACTGCTGATGCAATGGCTTCCATTTCAAAGCCCTTTGCCTGTTCAACAAAGCCTGCGCAGGTGTTTAATGCAAATAAGAAACCTCCCAACGAACATAAGAAGCCATTAATCACATATACAAGCAGCTTGGTCCGCCTGACATTTAATCCCATCATCAGCGCTGACTGTTCGTTTCCGCCTACCGCATAAATGGTTCTTCCAAACTTGGTAAACTTTAAAAGAACAAATATACCGATCAGAACAATCAGTGCAATGATTACACTGGGATAAATAAATGAATAATTCACCATACCTTTTTTGTTTACAGTACCGCCTAAAAAGGTTAAGTTAATTTTGCTCTTTGCCCATTTTAAAAACAGCTCATTTTTAATACTGATCATTTCCTGACTGATAATCGCAGTAAGACCTCTTGCAAAGAACATTCCGGCCAGGGTAACAATAAATGGCTGGATCTTTAGATATGCAATTAAAAATCCCTGTACCAGACCAAATACAATTCCCATAATCAGAACGATTACAAGAGCAGGAACAGCTCCCATTCCCTTAATTTCCATCATCCATGCAAGCATCATGCAGGTCAGGGCTACAATGGAACCAACCGAAATATCAATTCCACCAGTTATCATAACCATTGTCATACCCGCTGCAATTACAATCAGACCGGCGTTGGAAATAAACAGGTTTAAAAATACCTG
Source organism: Lacrimispora struthionigena (assembly GCF_048627165.1). Lineage (NCBI taxonomy): Bacteria > Bacillati > Bacillota > Clostridia > Lachnospirales > Lachnospiraceae > Lacrimispora > Lacrimispora struthionigena. Next base: position 2,964,770 of record NZ_JBMBWP010000002.1, on the reverse strand, counting down.
AGGCTTTGCAAACCCTTTGCTTTTGAATATGATCAGACCGGCTGCATACATCACCAAAAAGAGAAGGATGGTGATAATCAGTAAAAATACCTTTCCATCAATTTTTTCTCTCTTCTTCATTTATGCCACCTTCTTTCCTGACTTAACGTTCATCTGCAGTTTACTCACCATACGCTTTAACTCGGTTGACTGTAACGCTACAATTACAACAACTACAACCGCTTTATATACCGGAATCTGGTCTGGAGAAACACCCATGGCATAAAGGGTGGTGCTCAGTGCCTGAATGGTGTAAGCTCCGATGACACTTCCTAACAGTGAAAATTTTCCGCCTGCAAGGCTGTTTCCTCCAAGTGCCACTGCAAGAATGGCATCTAATTCCAGATTCAGTCCAATGTTGTTGGCATCGGCAGAATAGATTCTGGAAGAGGCCACAAGTCCGGATATACCGGCGCATAGACCGCAGAAAACATAAGAAAGGAAAATAATCATTGCAGACTTAATTCCCATCAGTTTGGAAGCCTTTGCATTAATTCCCACAGTCTGAATATAAAGTCCCAGTGTGGTCTTCTTTAACAGAACGTAGGTGAGCAGCACCACGATCAGAGCGACGAACACGGGAGTGGGAATGGGGATGCCTGGAATGCTGGATCCCAGCATCTTATAGGATTCCACACGGATATAGGTGATCTGGCCTTTTGTAATCAGCTGAGCAATCCCTCGTCCGGCGGTAAATAAAATTAACGTCGCCACCATGGGCTGGATCTTAAGCTTTGCAACAAGGAAACCATTAAAGCAGCCGCATAAAATTCCTGCAAGAATGGCAGCCAGTACGCCCAGAATATAAGGATTCACAAACTCATTTACAGACTGCTGTCCCCCTGAAAGAATGAAGCAGCACACCGCTCCTGCCACAGACATAACAGCCCCCACTGAGATATCTGTACCACCTGAGGCAGCAACTACCAATGTCATTCCAACAGACAGAATAACCAGATCGCTGGCACGGTTAATTACGTCAATAATATATCCATAGAGAACGCCGTTTTTAATGGTTACCTCAAAGAAGCTGGGAGTCTTTATCAAATTGGAAAACAGAACAAGCACCAGACAGAAGAGGGGCAGAAACAAGCGATATCCTGTCAGTCTTTTTATAAATGCCTTTCCCTTATTCATCTGTTCCACCTCCTGCAATTGCCTTCATGATATGGTTCTGATCAAGTTCATCCTCCATAAGTTCAGAAACCTTCTCCCGGTCTCTTAAAACTGCCATCCGGCTGCAGGTACGGATCATCTCCTCAATTTCAGAGGAGATAAACATAACAGTAACACCCTCTTTTGCCAGCTGGACCACCAGTTTCTGAATCTCAGTCTTGGTACCAACATCAATTCCTCTGGTGGGTTCATCAAGAATCAGAAAATCAGGATCTGTGAGAAGCCATCTTCCCAGAATCACCTTCTGCTGGTTTCCTCCGCTTAAACTTCTTATGGGAGTATCCAGGCTTGCGGTCTTAATCTGAAGCAGCTTCACATACTTGTTAGCCAGTTCCTCCTGCTCTTTGCTTCCAATTGGGTGGAACATGCCTCTCTTAGCCTGAAGAGCCAGAATTAAATTCTCCCTTACCGATAAATCGGCAACAATTCCTTCCTCTTTCCGATTCTCCGGAAGATATGCCATACCAGCCATCATGGCATCAAGTGGAGTATGGAGAACTACAGTCTTTCCATTGACCTTTAACTCCCCGCTATCCGGTTTATCAGCCCCATAAAGACTTCTTGCAAGTTCTGAACGTCCGGAACCCAGGAGTCCGGTCAGACCGATCACTTCTCCCTTATGAATCTGCAAATCATAGGGTTTTATGGTTCCCTGCCTGCCGATTCCTTTGGCATCAATGACTGCCTCACTGGATTTTCCGGCAGTTTTTCCTTCTTTTTTAATGGCTTCCAGATCATCAAAATCCTTACCCATCATCTTAGCCACCAGCTGTACTCTGGGAAGCTTTTCTACTTCATATTCACCTACCAGACCGCCGTTTCTAAGTACGGTTATCTTATCGCAGACTTCATAAACCTGCTCCAGAAAATGAGTAACAAAGATAATTCCCACTCCGTCAGCTTTCAGACGCTTCATTAACCGGAACAGCTTTTCTACCTCATTGTCATCCAGGGAAGAGGTGGGTTCATCAAGAATCAGAACTTTTGCTGACATATCCACAGCTCTTGCTATGGCTATCATCTGCTGCAGCGCAATGGAGTAATTCTCCAGTGCCTTTGTTACATCTATGTTCATATCAAGTTTGGAAAGAAGCTCTGCCGCTTTCCGGTTCATGGTCTTCCAGTCAATGAGACCTGCCCGCTTTGGTTCCCTTCCGATAAACAGGTTCTCAGCCACCGATAAATTGGGGCAGAGATTTACTTCCTGATATACGGTACTGATCCCATGCTCCTGGGCTTCCTGGGGAGAATGGTTAATAATCATCTGGCTTTCGCCTTCAATTTTTATCTCACCTGATTCAAATTCTTCTACCCCGGTCAAAACCTTTATGAGCGTTGATTTACCTGCTCCGTTTTCTCCCATAAGAGCATGGATCTCCCCGCTTCTTAAGGTAAAATCCACATGGTCTAAGGCACGTACCCCGGGAAATGTCTTCGATATGTTTTTCATGCTAAGTACTATCTCATTGGGCATAAAATCCCTCCTTTTTCTCCACTTTTTCTGCTTTTCACTGCATGTCAGGAGATTAAAAAAGGTGCCTGGAGGAGGACTGACCCCGTCCTCCATTCCCTGCACCTGTTTCTCTGGCTATCATTCTGCTTTCAGCGCCTTAGTCCCAACCAATTAATACTGTCTCTTTGGTTTTTCAGCTGCTGCTGTATCTGCCGGGAATACGCCTTCCTTTACATATGCAATCTTATCAACTTTTTCGCCCTTCTCCAGCTTCTGAATGATCTCAGCTACACGAGGACCGTGAAGAGGATTACACTCTACGGAAACGTTCATATCTCCTGCGATCATGGAGTCAAATGCTGCAGAAACTGCATCAAAGGAAATGATGATGATATCGCCCTTCGGTCCGCAAGTCTTTCCTGCTGCCTTGATTGCATCAATCGCACCAAATGCCATGTTGTCGTTCTCAGCAATTACAACATTAATATCTTTATAGGTCTTTAAGAAGGATTCCATAACTTCCTGACCCTTTGCCTGTGTAAATTCACCAGTCTGACGCTCTAACATCTTCCACTTCGGGTGATCTTTCATCTTCTCTTCCACGCCGTTGGTACGTCCGATCTGTGCGGAAGAACCGATGGTACCCTGAAGAGTAACGATATTGATATCACTGTCTGCTTTGTTATTCTTCTTTAAATACTCATCAAGCCATGCTACTGCATCATAACCTTCCTGAAGGAAGTTGGAACCAACCCATGCAGTATATAAGGAATCATCAGATACATTAATCATACGGTCAACGATGATAACCGGAATTCCTGCGTCCTTAGCTTCCTGTAAAACGGTATCCCAGCCAGTTTCTGTAACTGGTGCGATAACGATATAATCAACATCCTGCTGAATAAAGTTACGAACTGCCTTTAACTGATTTTCCTGTTTCTGCTGTGCATCATCAAAAATCAGCTTGTAACCGTTTGCTTCTGTAAACGTTGACTTCATGGATTCGGTATTGGCCGTTCTCCAGTCAGACTCTGCACCAACCTGAGAAAATCCTACTACGATCTCCTTTTTCTCTGCAGGTGCTGCTGTGGTGGTTGCTGCTTCTGTTTTTGCTGCTTCCGTTGTCTCTGCTTTCTTTTCTGTAGCAGCAGGTGCTGCTGTCGTTGCGGCTGTCTGAGATCCGCTGCAACCAGATAAAATCATGGCGGTTGTCATAACCGCAGCTGTCAAAAAGCTTAAAACTCTTTTCTTCATATCCGTTCCCTCCAATAAGAATAACTCGCTATTAAGTAACTACCTGTATCATAGACCCATCCCCCTGATTTCTCAATACAATATCTTTTGCAAAGGGTTGAGTTTCTTACGCTATTTCCATATATTCCAGAAATTAAGTTGATTTTTTTCGGATAAAAGTTGATTTTTTTATATATTTCCCCATCTCACTGCCGGAATCCTCACCGTAACCGCCGTTCCGACTCCGTACTCACTTTCAACGGTAAGTCCATACGCCTCACCAAAATTCAGCCGGATCCGCTCTGCCACATTGGCAATTCCAAAGCCTTCCCCTACATGAAAATCCGCTTTGCTGCCGCCGGCGATCTGATGCTCCATCTTTCTTACCTCGTCCGGTTTCATTCCAATTCCGTTATCCTCTACCTTTAAAAGAATATCTTCATTCTCCTGCCAGCCGCTGATCCGTAAGAATCCTTTTTTTCTGCAATTCTTTATTCCATGATAAAGTGCATTTTCCACAATGGGCTGCAGGGTAAGTTTTAATATGGAATAATCCCGGATCCGCTCTTCAAAATCAATCTCATAATCCATAATGTCCTCATAGCGGAAATGCTGGATTAAAAGATAACTTTTTATATGCTCTGCTTCCTCTTTAATCGTAATAAAATCCCGCCCGTTGTTCAAACCAATCCGTAAAAAAGAAGACAGTGCAGTAATCATCTCTACCACCTCCTGATGCTGCTTTCCCTCGGCCAGCCAGACAATGGTATCTAACGTATTATATAAAAAATGAGGATTGATCTGAGCCTGCAAAAGCTTTAGTTCTGTTTTCCTCTTTAACTCCTGTTCTTCCTTAATGTGTCGGATCAGCTCTCCAATCCGGATTACCATCTGGTCATACTGTTCCCCTAAAACCTTTATCTCCCTGATATTGCTTTTTGGTGCGCTGACTTCCAGGTTCCCGTCTGCCAGCTTCATGGTATATTCACACAGTTCCTCAATGGGTTTTGTAATTCTTTTTCCAAAGGATGAAAAGGAAGCAAGTAAAAATACAATGAGATAAGAAGCAATTACAATGCAAAGAGCAATGACCTGCCTTGTCTGGGTGTCAAGCTTCTGGCGTACAGACTCCAGGGTCTTTGTCTCATTATAGATATAGTCAGACATGGACTCCTGAATTAAATCAGTAATGGCATAGATATCCTGATCAAGACGTGCCATATTCCGGTCATAATCCCCGATAATGTTGCTGGTCTGAATATCCTCAATTCGTTTTTCCAGCATTCCGATTAAAACTACGATTCCATCCAGCCCCTTTTTGCTGGTTTCCTGTGGAGTGGTATCTTTCAGCTCCAAAAAGATCTTTTTGGAATTTTCCAGATCTTCATACGGGTTTAAGGATTCAAAGGTGTCTGCTCCGATAACAATCCGGTACATCTTATAATCAATGTTGGATTTAAAATCAAAATTAAACTCTGTTGCCATTGTAAGGTTACGTATACTCTGACGATACTGTTGATTCTGCCATTCCATGGTATATAGCAATATCCCAATCATAATGATGACCGGGATAAAGACGATTGCCTGCATGTTTTTTATTTTGGCTTTAATTGAATCACTTTTGTATTTCATTTTCTCCCCCTGACCGAAACGACTTCGGTGTGATTCCGTGAATCTTCTTAAACAGGTAACTGAAATAATGGGGATCCTTATATCCCACCTGATATCCGATTTCTGAAGTCCTCAAATCCGTTTTCAGCAGTAATTCCCTGGCAGCATCCATGCGTACTTTTGTCAGGTATTCCACAAATGTAATCTCCATCTCCTGGCTGAAAATGGTACTGAAATGATTGGGGCTGATATTTACCGCCGACGCCACAGCATTTAATGAAATATCTTCGTCCTGATAGTGGGCTCCTATATAATCCACTGCCTTTTCAAGAACCAGCCGGTACTTTTTCTGGGAACAGGTGGTTCGAAAACCAATGGCCTTTGCAAGAATCTCCCTGGTATACTTAACCGCGGATTCCATGGAGTTCACACAGGGCTGCATGGTCTTTGCATCTCCAAACTCCTTTAAAACCTGTTCCGGCTCAAAGCCAAGCTGAGAAACAAACCCGATAACTGCCAGATACACATCCATCAGGATGTACTGTCTGAAAATCAGTGAATTAATATTATTCCCGCAGGCCTCCATATATTCCTCAACGAAATACTTCACCTCAGGGACTGATCCGTTCTTTAAGAAGTTGGGAATAATGTCACGGCTTAACTTGGTGATATCAATTCCCTCCAGGCTGATACTTCCGGTATCGTTATGAATCCGCACCGCTGCCTCCGCCGTTAAAATCTGGTTGCGGTCCAACATATAACGGCAGGCATAAGCCCTGCTTGCTGCTTTAAAGGAAGTTCGGATCTCACTGAGTCTGCACACCGGAGTTCCGATCCCACCAAAATACTCCATCTCAGGAAATGATTCCGCCAGCCGTATGAGAATTTCCGAATAATATGATACCTTCCGCTCCATATCGGATTCTTCTCCCATAATCAGAAAGCCATATCCTTCCGAAAGCCGGTTAAATCCGATAATGTCGGCTCTTCCCTCCAGTTCTTCCTTCAGCCTCTTATCAAACAGCACATTCTCATCCGAGTACTGATCCTGGCTCTCCGCTCCTTTTGCCTGAAACAAAATGAGATTGTACATAGGGGCAGATAAAGAGAGATTGTGCTCCTGACCTTTTCGAAGCAGCTCAGAAAGTCCCAGCTTCCCAGATACGATAATATCAAATAACCGGTCCCGGTCCATCTGCTTTCGTTCTTCCTGCTGCTTTAAAAATTCCTGTTTGTATCCCTTCTCGCTTTTTTCCTGCATGATTGTCTCACTCATTCGTTCCAACGCTTCCAAAAGCTGGCTGCTGCTCACCGGCTTTAAGAGATAATCCGCAGCTCCAATCTTAATCGCCCGTTTGGCGTACTCAAAATCATCGTATCCGCTGAAAAACATAATATGTATATCCGGTAAAGCCCGTTTCGCCATCTCCGCCAGTTCCAGTCCATCCATAAAAGGCATCCGGATGTCCGTAAGCAGTATATCCGGCTTCGATTTTAATATCATTGGATAAGCCAACTCTCCATCCGGTGCTTCCCCGGCAAATTCAAACCCATATTTTTCCCAGGCAATTCCGTTCTTAATTCCTTCACGGACAATTTTTTCATCCTCTGCAAGAAATATCTTAACCATGTCTGATTCCCCCTGTCAGCCGCATTTCTATGATTCGATTATATAAAATCCTCTATGGAAATATAAGAGAATAATTTCCGCCCCTTCATTTTCATTCGTAAAAAAACATACCTCTCCCCATATAGTACCACAAAAAAAGAGATTCGTAACTCCCGGTTTTTCAGGAATTACAAATCTCTTTTAAAACACTTATTCTACGTCACTCCAAAGGCTCTTATTACCGTAATGTTCATCTAGCCCGCGGCTGAACCACCGTCCGTTGAGAACATTTTTAATCATTTTATCCTTAATCTCATCAGAAACACTGGTATCCTGATCCATGGCTTTCATAATATCCTGGTAGGTGGTTGTTACATCTTTTTCTTCAACAACTGCATCGGTTTGTGTCCCGTCAAATACCATGGACACTTTTTTATCCGGTTTCCAGCTGCTCCACGCTGCCAGCCCATCACCATTTGGATCTCCTGATTTTAAGAAGTTTGCCAGATAATTGTTGTACTGCTTCGCCATCGCCTGATAGCCTGCCTTACCAAATGCATCCGGGAAAAACTCAAGATAATTGTGTTTGGCAGAAAGCATGGGGACGAAGATGCCATGGAATGCACCATAGTCGCCCAAATCTTTAACTGAAGACTGATCGCTGCCGTAATTAACCTGACAGATATAAATATCAGACTGATAGTGCTCAGACATCTTCACCGCACTTTCCTGGGCATTAAAGATCCGGTACATATCACTTCCGTATTTGCTGGCAAATGCTTTCGCAGCCTTAATCTCATCCTCTGAATATCCTGCCATGTCATCACTCTTAAAATATCCGTCTCCCAGACAGAACATGGAAAACTCAGAGCTTCCGGTAAGCATCATGAGCGGAACGCTGTTATAATCTTCCGTATCAAATCCATTTTTCGGAATTACCACTCCATCCTCATAAAGATGGGGGAATACACTCATACGGATTGCTGCATTTCCCATAAGAGGCACCAGACGTTCTGCTGATAAGGAATAAAGGTATTCCTTCACATCAGCGGAATCTGTCATCAGCCACTGGTATGCAGCATTTTCATCTGCTGCTTTCTTATCCTCAACCGCTAGCGGTGCTATGGCTTTTGCAATCTTTTTTGCGCTTAAATCTTCTGAAGCTGTGGTCATACCTCCGCTGAAGGCAATGGCTTTCTGAAATTTGCCCTTAAACTGAGGACTGATCAGCATTGCCATAACATCACGGCCTCCTGCTGAAAACCCGGAAATAGTAATATTACCCGGATCTCCGCCGAACGCCTCAATGTTTTCCTTCACCCAGTCAAGAGCATAGGCAATGTCAAGCATGGCAAAGTTTCCGGTTCCATTGTCTCCGGCGGTTAATGCAGGCAGGCAGTTAAAGCCCAAAAGGCCGAGGCGGTAATCCACAGAAACATAAACGCAGTTATCATTCTTTACCAGATCAGCTCCGGGAATTTCCCCTGCCTTTCCAGTCTGATTATTGCCTCCGTGAATAAATACAAGCACAGGAAGCTTTTTACTTCCCTCTTTTGCATATACATCAAGTTTTAAACAGTCTTCACTTCCCTTTACCTCAGTGCCGGAAAGCTGAAGCGCAGGCTGTGATGCTTCGGTACAATTTAATTCCTCTGTCCAGGCAGCCGGCGCTGCTGGTGCCTGCCACCTTAATTCACCCACCGGTGCCTTTCCGTATGGAATTCCGTACCAGGTCAGGAGCTCCCCTTCCTGTACCCCTTTTACGGGGCCGTATGTGGTAGAAACCACTGTGGCCCCATCTTTTGTACTGTCTGACGAAACGGGTACTGCTTCCGTAGCTGCGGCCGTTGTTTCAGTTGTCGTCTGCAAAGCAGATGTTTCTGTCTTTGCCGCACTGCCACAACCAGCTGTCATAACCATGATCATTAAAACAAAACCTGCTGCCAAACCTCTTTTTTTCATATGAATAACTCCCCAGTTATATTAATCTAATACTTCTCCATTGGTTTCGATCACATTCTTATACCAGTCAAAAGATTTTTTCTTTTTTCTGGATAAATCCCCGGTTCCGTCATCGTATTTCTCAACATAGATGAAACCATAACGTTTTGCCATTTCTCCAGTGGAAGCGCTGACCAGATCAATGCACCCCCATGGCGTATATCCCATTAAATCCACACCGTCAGCAACTGCTTCACGCATCTGCTCGATATGTTTCTTTAAATAGCTGATTCTGTAATCATCCTCAATGCTTCCGTCTTCTTCCTTTTTATCATAGGCACCCAGACCGTTTTCCACAACCATAAGCGGTATCTCATAGCGGCCATAAAGCTCGTTTAATGTATAACGAAGGCCCTTGGGATCAATCTGCCAGCCCCAGTCACTTGCTTCCAGATAGGGATTCTTGGCTCCGCCCATTAAATTGCCGGAGGTTTTTTCTAGATCCGGATCAGCGGAAGCACAGTTGGACATATAGTAGCTGAATGTATAATAATCTACGCAGCCTTCTTTAATAACCTCCAAATCACCTGGTTCCATCTTAATTTCAAGACCATTCTCTTTGAAATATCGGTCCATGAACTTAGGATACTCACCACGCACCTGAACATCTCCGCAGAACTGATTTAAGATCTGGTTTCTTTTCTGAGCTTCTAAAATATCATCGGGATTACAGGTCATTGGATAGGTGGTAATGTGGCAGATCATACAGCCGATTTTACAGTCAGGATCAATCTCATGACCTGCCTTCACAGCAAGGGCACTGGCAACAAACTGATGATGCAGACCCTGGAAGCGAAGCTGAGGATTATCAACCTGATTGGTGAAATCAGTCGTTCCTTCATTTAAAATACCAAGAGAAAGGAAACCTCCCATAGGCATTGTTCCGGCATTAATTTCATTGAATGTCAGCCAGTACTTCACCTTTCCTTTATAACGCTTGAACAGCGTCTTGGCATATTTCACGAATAAATCTATGCACTCTCTGGAGGACCAGCCGTTGTATTTTTCTGTCAGTGCAAATGGCATCTCATAGTGAGAGATGGTAATGAGAGGCTCAATGTTATGGCTTCTGCATTCATCAATCACACGGTCATAGAAAGCAAGTCCTTCTTCGTTGGGAGTTTCCTCCATGCCTGTAGGAAAAATCCTGGTCCAGGCAATGGAGAAACGAAATACTTTAAATCCCATCTCTGCAAACAGAGCAATATCTTCTTTATAGTGATGATAAAAATCAATGGCTTCATGGCTTGGGTAGAAGGTGTCAGGCTCTAAGGTCCTTGTGATCCGCTTGGATCTTGTATGGGAACCTCCTGTACATACATCGGAAGCGGAAATTCCCTTCCCGTCTACATCCCAGGCACCCTCACACTGGTTGGCTGCTACTGCGCCTCCCCACAAAAAGTTATCAGAAAATACAGACATCTCACACCTCTTTCATTTATTAGACAATTGTTAATAAAGTTTCACCTGTTTTCACCTGTTTTTTATCGGTGGTCTTCAGGCTGACAAAGTTTACCATATTTGACACCAGAACCGGAGTGGTAACCGGGAAACCAGCTTCTTTAATTTTATTCATATCAAATTCCAGCAGCAGACTGCCTTTTTTTACTTTGTCTCCAGCCTTGCAGTGAAGAGTGAATCCTTCTCCCCCCAGCTGAACGGTATCAAGACCTACATGAATCAGAATTTCAACTCCTGTATCTGTGGTGATTCCCACTGCATGTTTGGAATCAACAACAGCACTGATGATTCCATCTGCAGGTGCATATACTTTTCCTTCAGAAGGTATAATTGCAAGACCTTCCCCTAAAACTCCGCCGGCAAATACTGCATCTTCTACCTGGCTTAACGGGATTATATCTCCGCTTAATGGGCTTGCCAGCTCAATTGTATCCACCAGTGTCCTCTTCTCCTGAACTGGAGTTTCGACGATTTCTTCCGGTGATTCTTCTTTTACTTCCGGTTTATAAAGAACTAAGGTCATAACAAAGGAAACAACCAGTGATATAACAAGAGTTACCACACCGTTTAATAAGTTTCCAAATCCTGTTCCGCCAATCATCTGAATTAAAGATAATCCGGATGGTGATCCTCCCATGGAATAAGCTACAAGATGCATGATTCCTGCATAAAGACCTGCGGCTCCGGCACCAATTACAGCAGCGATCATTGGAGTCTTATATTTTAATGTAACACCGTACATAGCGGGTTCTGTTACACCGGCTATAATAGCAGAAATACCTGACGCAGATGCTGTAGATTTTGCATCTTTGTCTTTCGTGCGTACAGCAACTGCTAAAGACGCACCGCCCTGTGCTAAGTTAGAACAGAACATGGTAATAATTAAGATTGCATCAAATCCCAAACTGGAAAGACCGGTTAATGCAATCGGAATTAATGCATAATGCATACCTGTCATAACGATAAACGGCATACCTGCAGAAAGTATCATAATTGCAAGCCAGCCTGCCTTACTGTATAATAAGTTAATACCAGAAGCCAGATAATTTCCAAGGATGCTTCCGATTGGTCCAACTACAATGAGAGCAATAGGAATGGTAATAAAAATGACAAGTAAGGGCTTTAAAAATACTTTGACCAGGCTTGGGCAGACTTTGTCTGCAAATCGCTCCACATAACCCATAATCGGTACAATCAGCAATACCGGCAGTACAGAAGAAGGATAAGAAGCTGCTGTTACCGGCAATCCAAAATATGTGGTATTTCCCTGTGCCAAAAGAGCTGTAATGTTTGGATGAATCATTAATGCAGCTACTACCATCGCAAGGTAAATATTAGAGCCAAGGCGTTTTGCCGTTGTCATTGCAAGCAATATTGGCATGTAGTAAAAGAATGCATCTCCTGCTGCATTTAGAATGACATAAGTGCTGCCTGTGCTGTCAATCAGACTAAACGTAGTAAGAAGTGTCAGAACCACCTTAATCATACCACAGCCAAGCATGGCAGGAAGAAGTGGTGTCATACAGCCTGCAATAAAGCCGGAAAGTCTTGAGAATAAATTTTCCTTGGAACCGCCTTCCGCTGAGCCTGTGCTTTCTTCAAAATGGCCCAGTTTTAACATCTCTTTGTAAACATTGCTGACTTCGTTTCCAATTACCACCTGATATTGTCCGCCCTGGCGAATAACACGAATGACTCCTGGAATTTTTTCAACTTCAGCATCCTTTGGTATTGCTGAATCTTTTAGTACAAACCGCAGACGTGTCATGCAGTGTGTCAGTCCTGATACGTTTTTCTCTCCGCCGACTTTATTTAATATTGTCTCTGCGGTTTTAGCATAATCTAATGCCATAAAATGATCCCCCTTTATAAGGTTATTTTTATTGTCTATCTGAAAAGGTGTCTGTGACGCCTCATCATTCAAAAAAGTTACAAAAAAAGACCCTGCTAAAAGCTGACTGCCTGATAATAATCCGCAGCCGCTTATGTGCAGGGTCCTGCCCAGACAATATAGTCCGGTAACAATCCCATCTTTCTGTTTTAACAGTGCTCTAAAAAACTAAGTTAGTTCTCTCGTCACTTTTTCTATATGAATCATCAGATACATCATCTCTTCCCGGTCCATCTCATAATAGTACCGGTCATGGATATAATCAGCTATTTTAACTATACAGTTGTATGATTTGCGGTATTTATTCTTCAAAAGCTGATACCACTCATCATCCGTAGATTCGTACTGCTTGTTTTGCAGCATACGCTGCGCAAAAAATCGAATGTGTGTTACGAAACGCCTGTAATCCCAGGTTTCCGTGTTTAGTTTAACCTGATAAGCAGCTTCCACAATATCCACTATATCACGGATAATGCCTGTAATTAATTCCAGATTGTCCGGCTCCTGCTTTTTGTTCTGTCCATAAACAAAATGAAATGCCAGAAACATGGCTTCATCTTCTTCCATGGAAATATTAAGCCTTCTTTGGATTAAATCAACCGCATACTGACCTACCTTAAATTCGCTGGGATAAAACCTCTTTCCTTCCCATAGCATGGCGTTTCGAAGGATAACTCCTTCTTTGTAACGGTCAACTGCACCTGCAATATGATCACAGATCGTCAGTATGATCCTGGAATCCAGCTGCATGCCAAACTCATTCTTTGCATAATCAGCAGTCTGTTCGCTGATCTCCCAATATTCCTGAGGAAGTTTTGCAAAATATTCTTCAAAATGACGAGCATCACGCTTATCATTCTGAATAAACACACGCTCTACCAGTTTGTGGTCCACTTCATCGCCTTTTTTCCTGCCAAAGCCGATTGCTTTCCCTTTCAGTATGATCTCTTTTCCCTCAGTATTATAAGCTAATACCATATTATTATTCAGAACCTTCTCTATCTTCATAAGCCCCTTCAGATAAAAAAAATAGACAAGCTATCAGGACCACTTACCACATTCTGTTAACATGTGATATCAACCCTGTAGATCTTGCCTGCCTTACCAGTCACAAACTACACATCTATTTTCTAGGTACAGTATATCATGGATACCTATGGAGATCTATATACAAATCTGATAAAATTCCTGTATGTTTTTGTCGAAAATGCACAATACAAGTATTCTGTATATAGCCGCACTCTATTATCAATCATACCATATTTTTTTATTCAAGTCTACTAATTTCCTGTTTTTTGAATTAAAATAATTATGCCGGCAATTAAAAATTTGGAGGAACTTTGATGATTGGAAAAGGATCAGACTGGTATAAAAATATATGGAGCCTGGATATAAAAAATCATTCATGGGTAGAGGATACAAAACAGCAGATTGATTTTATTATTAAAACATTAGACTTAAGAAAAGATCAACGAATCCTTGATCTGGCCTGTGGTTTTGGAAGGCATAGTCTGGAACTGTCAAGAAGAGGATTTCAGGTTGTCGGAGCTGATATTACCAAAGACTATATCACAGATGCAGAAGATACAGCAAAGAAAGAGGGTTTAAGCGCCCGGTTCATACTTTCAGATATTCGTGATCTTAAATTTAATCAGGAGTTTGATGTTGTATTAAACTTAGCAGACGGAGCCATTGGTTATCTGGAAAATGATAATGAAAATTTAAAGATTTTTGATGTGATAGCAGATGCTTTAAAACCTGGCGGAAAACACTTTATGGATCTGTGCAATGGGGAATATGCCAAATTACATTTTCCAGCCACCAGTTGGGAGGCAGGGGAGAATGCGCTTTCTCTATCCAGTTTTGAATGGAACGCGGAAAAGAAAATTATGCTTTATGGGGGTAAAACTATTTCTTATGGAGAACCCCTGGTTAAACCGGAAATCCTCCGCGGTGATACAATCCGGCTCTATTCCCATGACGAGCTGGATGAAATTTTAGAGGCCAGAAATATGACGATAATACAAACCTATTCCAATTATTATGGAAAACAAGAAACTTCAAAAGAGCTTCAACTAATGGTATATTCTATTAAATCATAAAAAAATCATCACAAAAACCGGAGACATGTACAAGTGAACAAAGTACATGTCTCCGGTTCTTTACATGTTATTTCAGCAGGTTTCATCCTCAGAATCCGTATCCTGCATTTTAACTTTTATCTCCTTACCATTATAAGAGAATGTTTTCGATTTTCCTGAAGAAGTATGAACCACACAGATCCGCCCGGATATGGATTGATCAAATACAAAGCTGCTTTCACCCACACACAACTCTTTCTCAGCATCGTTCCATGAAACTGAGATCAGGTTATACGTTCCGCTCTCGTATTCATACCCATCTCCTGCATCTTCATACAGTTCAAAAACTCCATCTTTTCCTTCATATATATGGAATTCAAATGGGGTATTTACCGATTCTAACGTATACTCAAGTCCCTGCTCCATGGGGATAATCCCACCCTCCCGTACAAACACCGGTATCCGGTCAAGAATGGTCTCCACTGTAACCCACTGCCCGCCTTCGTATTTCTCACCGGACTGAAAATCATACCAGCTTACTCCAGAGGGGAGATAGCATTCCCACTGCTTCTTTGTCTCTAAGCTGCGGTTTTCCGGTTTATAATACATGGGCTCTGTTACAGGGCAAATCAGCAGAGAGTCTCCATACATAAACTGGGAACCCAATTCACAGGCAGTTTCATCTTCCGGAAAGTCAAACAGAAGGCTTCGATACATGGTGTAATCATGAAGCGCCACCTTTCCTGCCAGCGAATAGGTGTATGGTAAAAGCTGATATCTCAGACGGATACATTTCTCCAGTGCATCATAAAACATAGTTCCAGGCTCTCCGAAATTCCAGATCTCTCTTGGAGTATCAGTTCCATGAGAACGAAACATAGGAAGAAATGTGCTAAACTGCATCCATCTGACGTAAAGCTCCCGGTACGCACCGTCTTCTACTCCCAGTTCATATCCGCCCTGCCAGAACCATTTTGGTTCCGGATCATTATGACAGCCGCAGCCACGCTTCTTCCAGTTGTCCTTTACCACAAAGAATCCGCCTGCGTCTAAAGTCCAGTAAGGGTGTCCGCTCATGCAAAAATTAAGCCCTTCCCGGATCTGCTTTTGAAATGTTTCCCATGTTGCACAGATGTCCCCTGACCAGAGTACCGTGCCATAAGCCTGTGAACCTGCATAGCCGGAACGGGTGAGATTTAATACTCGTTTATCCTCACAGCTGTTTCTTTGATTCTCATAGATTCCTCTGGCATGAACTGCACCGTACAGATTTGCTTCCCCTGGGTCTAAATATTTCTTATGTTCTTCTCCAACAATCAGATAACGCTCCCATGGCTCCTTTTTATAGCCGCCTCTCCAGTCAGGCCCGCTAAACGGCTCTGTGGAATCACACCACCACGCATCCACACCTGCCGAAAAAAGTTCCTGCTCAAGCTGTTTCCAATACATACTTCTACCTTCAGGGTTAAACGCATCATAGGTGGAGAAATCATTTAAAAGGAGATTCTCTTGTTTAAATTCCTCGTAATTTTCTCCATCAGAACTCATACTTGGCCATACAGAAACCATTACATGAACGTGTTTCCTGTGAAGCTCCTCTACCGCTGCCTGAAAATCCGGATAACGGGTTTTATCCAGAATCTTATTCCCCCATTTTCCATCCTCCCAGGTGTTCCAATCCTGTACTATTCCATCAATCGGAATTTTCCTTTTTCTATACTCATTTGCTACAGCAAGGAGTTCTTCCTGGGTATGATAGGCCTCTTTTGACTGAATGTATCCAAAAGACCACTTAGGCAGCATAGGGGCCTGACCGGTCAGCCTTCTGACCCCTGACATGATTTCATCCAGATTATTTCCCTGTATAATATAGTAGGAAAGCTGATCAATGGTATCAAAGTAGACGTAAGATCCCCGGTAATCATCATTGAACGTCATCAAAGAACCGCAGTCAAATAATATGCCGTAGCCCTGGTCTGATACGAGAAATGGGATCGGACTCCTCATGTTATGCTGATACAGATACTGAGTGGTTCCTCTATAATTATAGATACCTTCCTCTCCCTGCCCCAAACCGTGAATCCGTTCCTTTTCCTGCCATTTAAAATACAATTTTCCCCGGTAAGCAGTCCTCACCTTTTGAGAAACCAGATTATTTACAAAGTTTCTCTCTCCATCCACAGTTTTTACCCGTGAAACATCAACATTATCCCCATTTACTGTATAGCGAAAAACAGGAATCTCCTCCAGTTCCCTTCCAGGTTCTTCAAAAAGCAGCTTCCCCGTATCAGCAAGAGTCCAGCATACTGCCCCAGTTCTTATGTCAACCTTCACATTCATCCGCCCATTACCCAGCAGACAAACAGAATCCGTACTCTCGTAATTCAGTTTCCCCTGCTCCGGCAGCTCAATTCCAAGAGGGGAAGTCATCTGCTTTCGCCCATCTTTGCTGCAACTGCAATGGATAATGTCTGATGCAATATTCCGATAAGTCAGGGTAATTCCCCCCACCTCAATCACAACCGCCCCACTATATTTCTCTGACATAACCTTATCCTTTCACCGCTCCGGCCGTCATACCGGATACAATATATTTCTGTCCCAGCAAATATACCAGGATTACCGGAAGGCTGGTCAGCAGAATATCTGCGCAAACCAGATTCCAGTCTTTAAAATACATACCGAAAAAATTATATACGGACAATGTCATTGGCCATTTAGAAGAACTGCTTAAAAAATACAGCGGTGATACAAATTCATTCCAGGTATTTAAAAAGGTCAGCACAATCACCGTGGCAATCGCAGGCTTTAATAGTGGAAGAATGACTGATACAAACAGTCTCACCGGTGAGCATCCGTCAATTACGGCGGCTTCATCAAGTTCTGCCGGCAGCTTTGCCACAAACCCATGAATCAGAAATACTGAAAATGGCAGCTGCATTGCCGTATACAAAAGCACAATTCCAAGTCTTGTATTATTTAGTGTAAGAAACATCATAACTTTTGTCAATGCCACATAGTTAACCGGCATGGTAATTCCAAGCACCATGTAAAGATAGAGAAAACGGTTTAATTTGGAACGGTTTCTTGAAAATACATAAGAAGCCATTGATGCAAGTATGGTACACAGAAACACACTGACTACGGAATAGATGCAGCTGTTCATAAATGAGGTAAGAAGCTTTCCCTTTTCTATTACTACCAGAAAATTATTCCACTGTAGCGGAATTGCTGGAAACTTCAGATTCATCTCCGACGCTCCCAGACTGTCTTTAAACGAATTTAACAATATTAAAAGCATGGGAACAAGGCATATTGCTGTTATAATCCACGCCGCTGCATTTACTGCTGCAGCAGCGGCTTTCTTTTTTGCTTTCATTATTCCTGCACCTCGTCTTTCGTCATCAGACGGATCATAAAAAATCCGATAAACACCATAAATAAAAACATTACGGATGAAAGAGCCGTACCTATGGCATATTGACCAGTGCCGAATTTTTTAAATACTGCCGTATAAAGAACCTCTGTGGTAGCCTTACCCGGTCCACCATTTGTTAACGCATAGATCATATCAAAGACCTTAAGACCGTAGATTACATTTAAAACAGTGGTTGTCGCCAGAGTTGGTAAAAGCAGCGGCAGCGTGATGAACCGGAACTTCTGCCAGCCAGAGGCTCCATCGATACTGCACGCCTCATAATAATCCGAGGAGATAGACAGGATTCCGGCTATTAAAATTGTCATGATGTATCCCGTTCCGCGCCAGATATCCACTGCCATTACTGACTTGAATGCGTACGCGGGACTTGTAAGCCATGGTTTTGCAAGACCACCAAGACCGATCCCTTTAAAAAATGTGTTTAGCAACCCGGTTGACGGATTTAAAATAGAAGTAAAAATCATTCCCAGTATCAGGGTGGACAACACAGAGGGCATAAACATAACACCCCGGTGAAAATTCAAAAAGCGAATGGACTTTGTAAGCAGAACTGCAAGCGCAAGTCCCAGTATATTTTTTATAACAGTTGTTCCAAGAGTGAATACCAAAGTGTTTTTCATAATCTTTAGATAATTTCCGTCAGCGGAAAATACAGTCTTAAAATTTTCCAGCCCCACAAACTTCAGCTGGTCCGAATAAGATGACCAGTCTGTAAAAGAATAACCGATTCCAATCACTCCGGGAAGGACAAATAGCACCGAATACAGGAGCAATGCCCCAGCTGCAAACCACGTAGGATATATCTTTTTTCTATTCATTGTATTCACTCTCTTTCAACTGATCTTCCATGCTGTCATTTCCAGGCGGGATCCCCTGCTGCCTTTGCCTGCTGGGCTCTCACTTCATCAATGGATGCCAGAACTTCCTCCGGAGTCATTTCACCCACGATCATGGCAGACAAATTTGCTCCCATCTCACTCCACTGCGGATTTACATATTTTACAGCTGTCTGAATAACAGTACCCTTTTTATCATATCTGTTATAAAAATCCTGAATCGTATCCGTATACATGCTGGGGGCGTTGTTAAATGGCAGTTTGTTGAACTTACCTACGTTTTCAGTCAGGTACTTAAGATTTTCTTCCTTTGCAAGAAATTCTAAGTACTGCTGTGCTTCAGCTGCGTGCTTGGAACCGCTGAATATAAATCTTGCAGGACCTGCGGGGTTCACGTTTAATGTCTGATTGTCAGCCAGTGGAATTACGAAATAGCCAATGTCATCCACTGCAATCTCAGAATTAACCTTATTTACTTCAACTCCGAATCCCTGATTGGCCACTGTCATTGCATATTTGCCGGAGGCGATGTTTTTTGCTGAATCAGCATATGTATTGGACATGTAGTCTTCTCCCCAGTAGCCCTTGGCAACCATGTCATTTATCTGGTCCAAAATTGTCATCAGGGTAGCGTTTCCTTTGAAGGGCGCCTGGTTACTGTTCCATTTATCAACAATGCCAGGTTCTGCTGTTTCAGCCTCTACACCTGCCTCAGGCAGCCATAATGTATGATGCCATCCATCTGATACACACTCATAGATTGGAGTAATTCCTGCTGCCTTAATGGTATCGCACACTTTTTGGAAGCTTTCATAATCTTTAGGAATCTCCAGATTCAGCTTTTTGAAAATCTGTTTGTTATAACCGATAGCCCATACAGAAGATACGTCCTGTATCGGCTGACCATAAAGCTTACCGTCCACAGACAGCTGATCCGCCACCAGTGGTTCAACCTGGCTTCCCCATGAGGTTTTTGTTAAATCCACCGCATTTTTTTCCACATTAATCTGTGCTTTAATATCAAATTTACCGCTCTGTGCCCCAAAAATATCCGTGCACTCCCCGGTGTTTAACTTTGTCATAAGAAGATTCACATACTGATCCGATGGAATAATCTGATAATCAACCTTGATTCCTGTTTCCTGTGTGAATTTCTTGGACAGTTCAATTTCTGCATCCTGAATCCAGTCCTGGCTGGCCATAAAAGAAAGAGTCACTCCACCTTTTTCCGACGCAGCAGATGTCTTCGCTTCCCCAGACGTGCTTTCTCCTGCAGCCGTACTTTTCTGCGGAGCATTCTCCTCTTTTGAACAACCGGAAAATGAAAGGGCAGCGGCCAGAGCCAGACTGAATACAGCTAACTTTTTTAACTTCATAAAAAATACCTCCCCAAAATTAAATGTTGACTTTTATCATGTTATCTGTATTATATAGTGTAATATAGACATTTTTGAATGAACATTTTGATCTGTTTTCATGTATATTTTTAACCAACAGAAAAAACCGCAGGAAGGAAGGGCTTAAAATGACAGCGAATAAAACAAAAAATATTAAGAAACGCAGCATAATGTCAACACTTTTTCTTCCCTATACTGCTTTATTCATTGCAGTAATCCTGGCATTTACGGTCCACACAGTTTTTAGTGAAACCGGCAAGATAAAGGTAAATGCATTTTCTTCCCTACAGAATAATGCCGCTATGATTATGGGCAGCTTTGATTCCGTCATTCACGACCTTGATACTGTATCTCAGAATATCATTTATTCCAATCTGATTAAAGAAAAATTTGGTATCTATATCAATTATCAGGACAACACCTTAAGTTCAGATGAGATTTATGAAAACATTAATAATACCAAAATCCTGTTTGACCTGATTATCGCCATGATCGGTCCCAATTCTCCCGCCGATCAGACTTACCTTTATTCCCTTGATTATGGCAAATTTGGAGTAGGTCTTGATAATCATGCATCGAAGGAACGGGTGAGTGAAAAAGACTGGTGCAATAAGGTGGTTGAGGCAAAGGGGAAGAAATATATTTACTGTGATAAAGACGACACTCTTGGGCGCTTTTATTCGTATTCAGGTGATAATTATTTTGTATCACTCTGCCGCTTGTATTACAGCCCGCTCAATGTTCCACAGGGGATTGTAGAGGTCAAAAAATCCTTTAAAAGTATAACAAATACAGTAAATACGTTTAACAGCCCGTATCAGGAAGATGTATACATTTTTAGTCCGGAAGGGAAGACCATCTATACGACTGACAGCTCTGGCACACCAGACAGCTATTACAAATTGATACAGACCCAGCAAAGCAAACCCGCCAAAAGCCCGGGGGTAAATCCCATATATTTAAAATCCCAGAATAAATACATCATTTTTACTTCATCTGACTATACCGGTTTTACTACAGCACTTGTTATTGATAACCGTATGCTGATGCAGCCGGTCCATCAATACTTAAACACAGCTTTTATTCTTCTGTTTACCGTCATGCTCATAACCGTTATGGTGTCCTATTTGATTTCACGGAGAATTGCCACTCCGCTTTATAAGATCTATCATCAGGTACGGGCATTCCAGCTGACAGGGGAAGAAAAAGACACAACTGAATTTGAGGACATGGAAATTGGCATCACTGAAGTGAACACCTTATACCAGGCTCTGTTAAAAATGCAGAGACAGGCGAGGAAATCAATGGAACGGGAACTTCAGCTTCAAAACAGTGACATGCAATCCAGAATGCTGGCGCTGCAGGCGCAGATGAACCCTCATTTTCTTTACAATTCTCTTGCAACCATACAGGCAATGGCGGACGAAAACATGAACAGCGAGATTATTCTCATGTGTCAGACCATTTCAAGAATCCTGCGTTATATCTCTTCCGACAGCGAACAATTGGTTCTTTTAAAAGATGAACTTGATCATACCATTGATTATCTGGAATGCATGAAGGTGAGGTACTGTGACTCTCTTCAATTTGAATTTGACATACCGGAAAAAATGTATCAGATCCGGCTTCCAAAACTCTGCCTCCAGCTGATCGTGGAAAATGCCATCAAATATTCAACTAAATCAAGCCCACCATGGAGCGTGAAAATTCTTGGTATTATGACCAACACCTATTGGGAGCTGCAGATCCGGGACAATGGTCCTGGCTTTTCCAGTGAAGACCTGGAAAAACTGCAAAACCAGATAAACCTGATTGAGAAAAACGGGGTTCTGCCCAATCTGGAAATAGACGGGATGGGATTGATGAATATTTACATCCGTTTTAAAATCCTCTACCACGGCAATCATATATTTAGACTGAGCAACAATGTACCCCACGGAGCCATTGTTGTTATAGGAGGAATGATCCCTTGAAATATTCTGTTTTAATTGTTGAAGATGAAGCCTTAATTGCCAGAAATATAGCCAGAAGAATCGAACAGTTAAATCCCGCTTTTGAGGTGACAGCCATTGCAACCAATGGTCTGGAAGGACTTGATATGGCGAAAGAACATCTTCCCAATGTAATTTTCACAGACATACGGATGCCGGAGATGGATGGACTTGAGTTAGTACGAAATATACACGAAAAATTTCCGTTTATCTTATGTGTGATCATCAGCGGATATACAGATTTTGAATACGCAAAGGAAGCACTCCTGTACGAGGTGAGCAATTATTTACTGAAGCCAGTCAATTATGAGGAACTGGAAAAGACACTGGCTGCCCTGGAAACCAAGCTTCTGGCTGCCCAGGACCGGTTTGACTCCGTCACACTCCTTCATTCTTCAAACAGGGCAAAAGAAATCGTGGAATTGATAAAAGAATACATTCACAAGAATTATCAGACTCAGATCGATTTCACCACACTGGCTTCTGAATTTGGTTTTTCTGTGCCTTATTTAAGCAAAATATTTTTCAAATACACAGAGATTACACCTTCCAAATATTTAAGAAACTACAGACTGAATATTGCAAGACAGCTTCTGCGCAATCCAGATCTGTCCATTGCCGATATAAGCCAGCTGACCGGTTACCTTGACCCGTTTCATTTCAGTAAAACCTTTAAACATGTTTATGGGATCAGTCCCAGTGAGTACAGAAATGAATGATAAGGACCGCCGTTATTTTGGCATAACTTGGCTTGTTTCAATAAAAGATCTATAATAAGATTAATTTGATTAGGAGGAGTTTATGTTACAAGAAAGTAATCGCATAGAGGGTTGTAATGACCTCTTACGGGGGACTGATACAGGGTCAAAGCCGAGAAGATTTTTTTAGCTGCTCCAGTATGCCAAGAAATCGTGAATTAATGCGTGTATTCAAAGATGTAGGATTGGTGGAACAGCTCGGCTCCGGTATGAGCCGCATTCTCAAAGTATACGATAAGAGCATTTTTCAAATTTTAGAGCATTTCATTAAGGTTGTGTTTCCTTTTGCTGATGTGATTAATAAAAACAAGAATGTTCTTGGCGATGAATTTGGCGATGAATTTGGCGATGAAATTGGCGATGATGTAGTATTAAAACTAATCGCAGAGCAGCCGGCTATCACAGCAAAAGAACTCAGTCATAAGTCTTCTTTTAGCACACGAAAGATTAGCCGAATAGTTAAGGAGCTAAGAGAAAGCGGGAAAATCACAAGAGTTGGTTCTGACCGTAAAGGCTATTGGCAAATAAATAGATAATATAAAATTAACTTCTGGACGAGTTGTCCAGAAGTTAATTCACGTACACAAACAGGCATGTATTGTCCCACCTTGTTCATATGTTAGTAAGCATTTTGGGTGGATATTATTCTAATCTAAAATCTCCCGAATCATATCATAAAGTTTCACAACATCTGAAATCCTCGTAGCTCCCGTTTCTTTCTCAATAATCGAAGAATATACATGAGGAATGATGTGTTCCACTCCTGCATCAACCGCAATCTTTAAGATCTGGGAAAAATTATCAAGATCAATTCCTCCGGTTGGCTCCAGTCCGAATCCGCTCTCTGCACAGGCTGTGGCAACCGCCTCAAACTCCTCTTTTACCTTAAGTCCGCCCATGGGAAAATACTTTAAGGAATCGGCTCCCTGCTCCTTTGCCATTGCAATTGCAGTTTTAACCGGAACGATTGCCGGCTCCATATCCTTACAAAGCGGACCAGTTGAGATTTTAACATAACCCACTTTACCGCAGGGTGCAACCATGGAATTTAAAAATGGTCCCTCACCTGTTTTGGCTCTGGTATATCCGCCTGCCGTAAAGGTCTGGTTGATATGTTTTGGCTTAATCTGTCCGGATATATCCGCAACTGCTTTCCATTGTCCGGGATTTCCCGCACCCAGGCCAACGGAAATATTATTGTCTACTGCTTCCTGATATCGTTTCATATCCTCCACTGCTTGTTCCACATCCGGATAATTTGCCGACAAAATCCCGACTGCAACATGACCCTTGGCAGCCTCATAAATTGCCTTAGCATTATCAACGGAATTGGTCAGGCAGTTTAAGCAGACTCTTCCTTTGTAAAAATTTAATCCTTCCATCTTTTATTTCCCTCCATTTGCTGATTTGTGAATCTCTTTAAGCCTCTGTTCAATGATTTCCAGTTCTTTCTCACTGTTTAAAGGCCTGGGATCAATTGCGATGGAACCGATATTTGCCTGATAATCTCTGGTAAAGATGGCTACATCTCCCCGTTGCAGCTCTCTTACCACGTCTTTGGCATTCATCCCGTATTGCTGGGGATTAAAATCAATTTTACAGCGGAATATATCTCTTCCTGCCTCATCCTTAATAATTGATGTTTTGCAGCCTGGTATCTCCCCTACACATGCTGCAAACCGTTCCAGCTCTTCTTTGGAGACAGGGCTTGTCTTTCCCCCGGCAATGTATTCTTCCACTGCCGTTACAAGCCCCATGGTGCACTCTTTCCCCACCTTCATGGCCCTGCCGATGCCTTTGTACTGGAGTCTCATGTTGTCTGCCAGTTCTTTTGTCTTACACGCAACAAAACCGCTGGTCGGGCCTTCAATGGCTTTTGCACCGCTGTAGCATACAAAGTCCGCCCCCATGGCTGCATAGATGTTTAAATCTTCTTCTGCTGCCGCATCCACGATACATGGAATCCCAAGACGTTCTGCCAGCTCAATCACAGATCTGGCTTCTGGCATTTCCTTTTGAACGCAGTGATGGGATTTGACAAAAAGAATTGCCAGCGTATCCTTTGTTACTGCCTGCTCAATATCTTCTACAGAAGCTCCGTTGGCATATCCTGCTTCGACGATTTTCCCTCCGGCAATCTGTACCATCTCTGCAACCGGTGCCCCAAAGTCCACGTTATGCCCTTTTAAAATAATAACTTCCCTTTTCGTAACAGAAGGCAGAAGGTCATAAAGGTGCTTTACTTTCTGTAAATTTCCTCCGCAGATTAAAGAAGCAACTGCCAGTGCGATTCCGGCAGAGGCGCTGGAGGTAACACAGGCATCAGCAGTTCCGACAAGCTCTCCGATTCTCCTGCCTGCATAGACATAGAGATCGTCAATTACCACATAGTTGCCGGCTGCCTCCACCAGTGTTTCCCCCACACCTTTCGATATGGTGGAAACACCCAGCTTTGTCATTCTTCCGGAAGCATTAATCACGGCCTGAAGACCGCTTTTACTGTATATGTTTTCCATGATTACTCCTTAAGACCATTACAGAATTCCAAGCAGAGAAGTAATGACAGATACTGCCACGACTGTAAGCAGGATTCTGTTGTAATACGGTCCTTTCTTTCTAAGATAAAAATAGATGATAAACACGGCTGCCAGAGGAAGAAGACCTGGTGCTACCGTATTCAGTATGTCCTGTACCACAATCTGCGTTCCGCTGGAAAAACCAAACTTCAAAGGTGTTGATATGGTGACGTAGCTTGCGGATAATGCCCCCATCATGGTAAGGCCGATGACATTTGCTGTAAAAATAATGGATTTCATCTTACCGCCATGAAGCAGTGATACCACAGACTTTTTGCCTAATGTGTAGCCATTATGAATCAGCCAGTAAGCAATTGCAATGGTAATGGCCGGATACAGGATCAGAGGCATAATACCTCCCAGTGCAGAACCGCTGCTTGCAAAAGGTAAAAAGATAGAAATGATAATCGGCATAATTGCTGCCCATACAATTGCATCTCCCATTCCTGCAAGCGGTCCCATCAGTCCGGTTTTAATACCAGTAATTGCCTCGTCTGTTACATTCTCTCCATTGGCCTTTTGTTCTTCCATGGAAATGGCAATTCCCTGAATGATGGCTCCGAAGATTCCTTCCGTGTTAAAGAAAACCAGGTGACGTTTTAAGGCTGCACTCAGTTCCTCATCGGTATCATAAAGCTTCTTTAAAACCGGTGTCATGGACGCACAGAATACAAGACTCTGCAGACGTTCATAGGAATTGGAAAGTTCTGCGCCGGCATAATAGATCCACATGGATTTGGTAATATCTTTTTTATTCAGTTTTTTTACCTGTGTCTGCTCTCCCATCTTAAATCGCCTCCTCCTTTAACTGGAATAAACCTAACAACAATGCAACGCAGGTTGCAAAAATTGCTACAGCCATCGTATCAAGTTTTAAGTACATAACTGCGAAAAATCCTGTTATAAAGAACGGTATCAGTGACTTCTTTCCGATTACGGATAAGGTAATGGCAAAACCAAGAGCCGGAAGAATTCCTCCCATGATTTCAAAGGAATGCATCAGCCACTGAGGAAGAATTGCGATCAGCTTTTCTACAGCTGTTACACCAAAAAAGTCAATTGCAAAAACGATTGGAAAACGAATTACCAGTCCTGCGATAGCCGGGTAAAGAAACGCTGCCCTTAAAATCCCTTTTGTATCTGCTTTTTCCGCATAGCGGTCTGCCATATGAACCCAGACTGCATTGGTACTTCTTCTTAACTGATCCACAAATACTCCAATGACTCCAAATGGAATTGCAAGAGCAATGGCAACCTCAGGAGACATATTGGACATTACTCCAAGAGGAATTGCAATACATCCTGCAAGAGCAGGATCACTTGGCACATTGCCGCCGGGAGTGGATGTAACCCCTAAATAAACCAGCTGAAGTCCTGCACCAATCTTCATGGCCAGAGGCATGTTTCCCGTAAGAAGCCCTACAAAAACACCAATGACAACTGGCTGAAGAAGCATGGAAGAAAAGGTATATCCAAATCTCAGACGGCAGAACCAATAATAAAACCCCATACATACAGCTAACATCAACACACTCATATCATACTCTCCTTAGTTATTGTATTTTTTTAAAATGGTGTGAAAATCCTGCGGTACATCTTCCGGAATTGTCTGGAAGATAATATTTACTCCTGCCTCCTGTAACGAAATCAACTTTTCCACATCTGCATCATCTAAAGTGATATTCTGAAATACCACTTTACGGTTAGGAGCTCCCCCCAGCCCTCCTACCTGAATATCAGTGACCTTAATTCCACCTTCATATACTTCCTTCATGCTTGCTAAATCCGGAAGCAGTAAAAGTACCCGGCCGCTGCCAAACTGGTCTTCATTCCATTTCTTTACTGCGTCTGCTCTGCTTAAACACTCTACCTTAACCCCCGCTGGTGCAGACATTAAGTAGATCTCAAGCATAAATTCATCCGCAGCCAGACTGTCGCTTACTACAACAATCCGATTGGCCTGTGATTGATTCACCCATTTGGTCATAACCTGTCCATGAATCAGTCTGCTGTCAATTCTGCATAATACAATCTCTGCCATTTTAACTCTCCTTTTTTTCCATTGACTTAGTGACCTCACCGATCACATCAATGATTGATGACTGCCCCTGCTGCAAAACTACATCAAAGTTACAATCTCCGGTGTACTGGATCTGGGTACAGGCTTCAATCATGAGCGGCGCATTCAGTCCCGAAACCACCTTAATATTCCGCTCCCGTCCGATTCTAGCACCTGCATTGGTGGTTGTCCCGCCAAATACATCCGTAAAAATCAGGGACTTCTCCGGCATCCCGGCTGCATATTCATCCACCTTGGCGTAATACTCTGCAAACGTAACCTCCGGCAAAAGCGGGATCTCATGAACAAAATCAACGCTTCCCATAATCATTTTCAGACTTTCCGTCAGCGCCTTTCCCCAGCCTCCGTGAGTCAAGAGCAAAATCTGCGGTTTCTCCATCTCGTACCTCCTCATTTATCTGTTTTGTATATCCTTTCGTCATCCGAATTGTAGCATACTACATTTTTCATGTCAATAATGTATTTATATTATTTTCACAGTTTTAATTATGTATTTTGCTACTTTTTTGTAATTATAACTTTTTTAATCAAGGAATATTGAATTATAAATCAGAATTATGATATACTTAATCTGAAATTCACTACATAACTGCTACAGAAATAACAAAACGGCTTCCCTTTTCCGGGAAGATTGAAAGGAAGGCTGTATTTCAAATGACAGAAAACTATGAACTTTTTACCTTAATGGCCCGCATAGATGGCATGTCCAACCAGTTCACCAAAACAGACTGGAAAATTGTGCAATACATTAAAAAATCTACCATGAAATTCATTGAACTTAGTGCTCAGGAACTGGCAAAGGAGATCGGAACGTCGGATGCCAGCATCATTCGTTTTGCTCAAAAAGTAGGATACTCCGGCCTGAATGAATTAAAATATACGATGCAGAAGGAAATTGACAAAAGTTCTTCCTCCGTAAACCATTCCGACTACTCCGCCCTGCTTAATGACTACAAGATGCTTTTAGACAGCCTGTTTCATTTAACCAATCCCACAGACATCAACCATACCAGGGAATTGATGTTAAAATCACGACGGATCTTTATTATCGGACTGAATTTTAATCAGAATATAGCGGAAATGATTGCCCACAAATTTATGACACTGGGTCTCACCGTACAGGCACTTACCAACTATGATACACTGAAGCTATATCAAAGTCTTTCTCAGGAGACCGATCTCTTTATCACCATATCGCTCTCCGGCAATCACAAACAGCTGGCTTCCATACTGGCCGATTTAAATAGAAATGGCAGTAGCATCCTGCTCATTACCAATTATGAGAAGTCTCTCTGCTCTCCCTATGCCAATATCACTCTGGTGATTCCAAAGACAGACCTGCTTTTTAGCAGCAACACCATAACAAGGGAAATCCTGATACTGGTTCTATTTGATATGTTATTCCATAATTTCCTGTCTGAGGATGTAAAATCTTTCCAGTTTTTTCAAAAGGCTGCATCTTATTCCAGGTTAAACAGCGATGATACCAGGGATGGTCTTCAGAAATTCATGGATCTCCTTTAGAATTAATTGCATATTGAAAAGAGCCCGTGGTTTTACAGGAATTTAAGATTCTGTAAAACCACGGGCTCTTTTCAGCTCTGGTCAGTAATTTATTCAATATCCACATGTTCAGACTCCATGGGGGGCATAAAAAGTTGCTTTGATAAATCGGTAAAAAGAGATTCTTGTCCAAATCCACCGGATTTTGAAATTAATTTTATGTTTTTCCCTTTATAAAGAGCTTCTGAAAGTACGACTCCCTTCTCTAATTCACAGATGGGAGAAATAGCTTTCATACCTGTCTGCTTTGCAAACTGATAGAGGAGATCTCCTCCCATAAGAAAAGCATTGGCATTCAGTCCCTTATCTAACAAAGCTTCGATCATATATCCCATGACAGAGACAATCTCTGTCCGAAGCTGTTCCGGTGTAATCCCATTTTCTTTTGCATATTGATAAGTAGCTTCCGGTTCACCTGGGCCGTTAGCATTTAAGATAACAACCGGATTCTCCTCACAGGAACGCAAAATCTTATTTACCAGAGCATTGTCAGACCCTTTTCCGATCCAGGAACGGTCAAGCTTCTCTTTTGGCGACAAAACGTACTGGGGTACACCTTTTTGACTGGCATTCTCGCACTGGGCAAGTGATACCGGGTGAATACTGGCACAGGCGATGAACATATGAGGCGATAAAACTGGAGTTACAGGCTTTCTGCCCTGTATGCCCAGTATTTTAGGAAGGAGAGCCGCAAACCCTGCGCAGCCTGCCAATAAGCAGGAAGCCTTTCCCGACATAAGCGTAAGGGCGATTCTTTCCATATCCTTAGATGTGTGGGAATCGTGTATCAGAATGCCTTCCTTAACCTCCCATTCTTCATTTTCCAATTGATTAATTACATGAGTAGGAATCAAAGTCTGTGAAGATATGATACTGGGAATATCAGAATAAAGAACCGGATCAAAGGGATCATTCCCAAAGATACTATCCGCTATCGGGATACCATCTGCATAATGGATTCCGTTTTTTGTTATCCGGCCCATCTCAGGATAGGCAGGAATAAAATGAATCTGCTTATAACCACTGGCATTAAGTACTGCCGCAAGCTCCGCTCCAATATTACCCCGAAGCACAGAGTCTGTTTTCTTATATATATAAGGAATTCCAACATTTCTCGCCCGCTGGGTTATGGAATACACTGTTTTATACGCCTGTTCCTGGTTCAAATGGCGGGTCTCGGTATTTATAACCAGAACGTCAATATCCTGAGTAAAATCGGACATATTAAAATCAGAATCCAGAGTCACATAGGTTGCTGCCCCGTCAGCTGAAAGCTGAACGCCCGTATCCAGAGCTCCTGTAAAGTCATCCGATATTATCAATAATTTAATCATATTTCTACCTTTTCCAGTATTTTGAATTGATCAGGTTCTTAGCAAGACACCTTTATTTAACACATCATACCATACATTCTATTTTGAGAAAATAAACTCAGGGTCTGTTTTGGTTTATATATGAAACACGCAGAAAAAGAATTACTATTATTTCTAGTAAATGTATACATGTTTTATAAATATATAAAAACGGTACATATTATGGTATAATAATTCTCAGATTTGTGTTTCAAATAAGAACGTTATAGGATAAGGAGGATACCCATGTCTGATAAGATACGAATTCTGGCAATTGCACCTTATGAAGGTATGAAATCTATTATGTCAAAGCTTGCAGAGGAATATCCGAACATTGAATTGAACATCCTGGTGGGTGATCTAAAAAAAGGTGTGGAAATTGCCCAGAGTAATTTTTATGAGAATTATGATGTGGTAATTTCCCGTGGAGGTACAGCAAAGCTATTGCGGCAATCCATCTCTCTGCCTGTTATTGAAATCCATACATCGGCATACGATATACTTCGTACCTTAAAGCTCTCCAATGCAGACACCAAAAAGGTTGCCATTGCCGGTTTCTCCAGCATAACAGAACAAAGTCAGTTTCTAAAAGAGGTTCTTCCCTACCCCATCGATGTTTTTTCCATCAACTCTACAGAAGAGGCTTTACCAATACTAAAACAGATTGCAGATCTTGGTTATGAAGCAATACTCTGTGATATGATTACTTATACAACGGCGAGAAACCTTGGTATGGATGCATTTCTTCTTACCTCCGGAGTTGAAAGCATACGGGATGCCCTTCATACTGCACTTGAATATTGCAGGTACTACACTCAGCTAAGAAGTGAAAACAACTTTTTCAGAAGCCTTGTCAAGCTAAGAGATATGCGTACCGTTGTTTTCGACAATGACGGGAAGCTGATTTTTTCAACCATATCAGAAACTGATACAACAATTATCGATTCTCTGCACTTGGAAATCAACAATATACCTCTGGATGAAAAGCGCAATTTGATTTTCAGGAAAAACAACCTGATTTATTCTGTACAGGCTCAGCGTCTGCTTTCTGCAGGAACCGGTTATATTGCCTTTTACATTACCGTAAACAAAGCTCCTTCAAACGGTGCAAAAAGCGGCATTCAATACAGCAACCAGCGAGAGATAGAAAAAGAGTTTTATGAAAGCATATACAGCGTCACTAATTTTTTCGCCCAATTTTATAATACCATTGATCAGGTCAACAAGGATTTATATCCGGTCATCATTACCGGAGAGGAAGGCACGGGAAAGGAACAGATTGCCAAGGCCATCTATCTGCGCAGCTCCATTAAGGATCAGCCATTTATTGAAATAGACTGCAGCTTATTAAATGAAAAGGTGTGGGAGTATTTAACCAGTCACCACAATTCCCCTCTCTGCAGCAGCGGGAGCACCATCTTTATAAAAAACATGAATTTATTAAACGAAGAACGGCAAAGACAGCTTTGGATCAATATAATCGATACGGATGCCTGCAAACGAAACCGGCTTCTTATCTCCTTTATCTGCAACTCCTACGGCATTACAGATTCCGGCTCCATGGAATTTATTAACCGGCTGAAATTATTTGTTTTTACGCTTCCCACGCTCAGAGCAGATGTATCCAGAATCGAGCCGATTGCAAATCTCTATTTAAATCAGTTGAATATGGAAAATGATAAACAGGTTCTGGGTTTTTTACCAGATGCCATGAAAGAATTACAGCAATATCACTGGCCCTATAACTACATGCAGTTCAGCCGGGTAATGAATAACCTTTTTGTCCTGTCCCAGGGACCATATATTGGAATCGAAGAAGTAAAAGAAGTGTTACACAAAGAAGTCACGCTCACCTCTGCCTCTGCAAACGGTTATATGAATATGCTGAATTTATCCCAGCCTCTGAATAAAATCAACCGGGAAGTAGCGCTCATTGTACTGGATACACAGAATGGGAACCACACAAAAGCCGCCAAAAGTCTGGGAATCAGCAGAACAACCCTGTGGAGGCTGATTAACTCTGATAATTAAAGAAAAAAAGGGATACACTAACTATTATTGATTAGCAAGACATAAACAATATAGGAGAATAACAATGCAAAAAGAATACTTATTGGAATCCAATGAAGTTATAAAACAGCTTGATTCATCTCCTCATGGACTTTCAGAAGCCCAGGTTCGGGAACGTCAGGTGAAGTACGGCTTAAACAAATTAAAAGAGGGTAAAAAAACAAGTCTCTTTAAGAAATTTTTAAAAGAACTGGCCAACTTTATGACGATTGTACTGATTGCTGCTGCAGTAGTTTCGGGGGCCACATCTATCTATGCAGGAGAAAGCATGATCGATACTGTCATTATCCTGATCGTGGTGGTGATTAATGCAATTCTTGGTGTCTATCAGGAATCCAAAGCTGAATCTGCCATTGCATCTCTTCAGGAAATGACGGCTGCCACATCAAAAGTCTTTCGAAACGGCAAGCTTGAAGTCATCCGCTCCGAGCAGCTTGTGCCTGGCGACATCATCGCTTTGGAGGCCGGAGATTCCGTTCCTGCCGATTCCAGATTATTGGAAAGCGCAAGTCTAAAGGCAGAAGAAGCTGCACTGACAGGCGAATCGGTCTCAGTTTCCAAGCATAGCGACGTGTTAGAGGCCGGAAAAGGCGAAGTAGCCCTTGCAGACAGAAAAAATATGATTTATACCGGTTCTACAATCGTTTATGGCCGTGGTAAGGCAATCGTCTGCTACACAGGAATGGAGACGGAGATTGGCCATATCGCCGATGCCTTAAATACTGCAAAAGATGAAGAAACTCCCCTTCAGATCAAGCTGAATCAGCTCTCCAAGGTGTTGTCCATTATGGTTCTGGGGATCTGCGCCTTAATGTTTGCTGTAAACATCATTCGAATTGGCTTTTCCGGCAACGGCATTCATCTGGAAGAACTGATTGATACCTTTATGATTGCTGTTTCACTTGCTGTTGCCGCAATACCCGAGGGTCTGGCAGCTGTAGTAACCATTCTCTTATCCATTGGCGTGACTAAAATGTCCCGTAAACACGCGATTGTCAGAAAGCTGACAGCAGTTGAAACCTTAGGCTGCACCCAGATCATCTGCTCTGACAAGACCGGAACCTTAACTCAAAACAAAATGACGGTGGTGGAGCACGCCACTTCAGACGAACCCCTTCTTATGACGGCAATGGCACTGTGTTCCGATGCAGTCCTTGATCCGGACAGCCTTCAGGCAGTAGGAGAACCTACGGAATGCGCTTTGGTAAATGACGCATATAAAAACAACTTATCAAAGCCGGTACTCGCCAAAGATTATGAAAGAATCGGAGAGGCACCCTTTGATTCCGTAAGAAAAATGATGTCAACCGTGCACAAAAAGAAGGACGGCTCAATAATTCAGTTTACCAAAGGCGCACCCGACGAGGTATTAAAACGCTGCAGCCATGCGTTAATAAATGGAAACATCGTAGCCATGACAGATGATATCCGCCATGATATCATTAAAGCCAACAAAGCCATGGCAGACCGGGCTCTCCGTGTTTTATGCGCTTCCATGCACAACTGGGATCAGTCTCCCCGTGACTTCACACCCGAAACACTGGAAAAAGAACTGATCTACCTTGGGCTCTCCGGTATGATTGATCCAGTCCGCCCTGAAGTAAAGGCGGCTATTAAGGAATGCCAGAATGCCAGCATTCGTCCTATCATGATTACAGGCGATCACAAAGATACTGCCGTAGCCATAGCAAAGGAGCTGGGTATTCTTGAAAATGAGAGCATGGCTATCACTGGTGCGGAGCTGGAGAAATTATCTGATGAGGAATTGGAAAGAAAGATTACCAACTTTTCCGTCTATGCCAGGGTACAGCCAGAGCACAAAGTCCGTATTGTGAAGACATGGAAGAAACTCTCTAAAGTAACTGCCATGACGGGAGACGGCGTCAACGATGCTCCAGCCATTAAAGAAGCCGATATCGGTGTTGGAATGGGTATCACAGGAACTGACGTAACAAAAGATGTCGCAGATATGGTTCTGGCAGACGATAATTTTGCCACCATTGTTGCGGCAGTCGCCGAAGGTCGAAGGATCTATGACAATATACGAAAAGCAATCCAGTTCCTGCTTTCCTCCAACTTAGCAGAGGTAATTGCAGTATTTGTAGCCAGTCTCATTGGCTTTACCATCTTAAAACCAGTTCATTTGCTTTGGATCAACCTGATCACTGACTGTTTCCCGGCCATTGGTCTGGGTATGGAAGCAGAAGAAGCAGATATTATGAAACGAGCCCCCAGAGATCCAAAAGACAGCATTTTTTCTGATGGTGTTGGTGTTGAAATCGCTATACAGGGTTTTGTCATTGCACTCCTGACCTTGATTGCATACTTTGTAGGTCATTATGTGGAAAGTGGTGTTTGGGAAATTGCCCAAAGCGCAGACGGCATGACAATGGCTTTCCTTACATTGTCTCTCCTAGAGATGTTTCATTCGTTTAATATGCGCTCCAGAACTCGTTCCATCTTTCATTTAAAAACAAAGAACAGCTTTTTAAATGGTTCCCTGCTGATGTCATTTATTTTAACAACCGCGGTTATTTACATTCCTTTTTTAAGAAGAGCATTTTCTTTTGAGCATATCTCACTTCTGGAATATGCAGTGGCTGTACTGATTGCAGTTTCAATCATACCGATTATGGAAATCGTAAAATTAATGAAACGCAGATAATAACAGGCTGTCGGATTCATCTGTTTCTGCCATGGAACAGATGGATCTGGCGGCCTGACTATTTACTCTCTGGTATAGTTAAATGCTTTTGCCAGATACATAAAAAGCTGAGTATGTCTGGTCAGCTCCTCGTATCCATCATTTTTCAGGCACCATTTCATTGCAGTCAGCACAAGCGACGCATATTGATTTGACATATAATCTAATAGTTCTATGGACTTTTTATTTGTGTCTAACTGTCTTTCAAAAAAGCTCTCTTGCAGGAAATTGTACATATCCTCATATAAGTGAATGGTTTCTGTATGTATTTCAAAAAGTGCCAGAATTTCTTCTCTCCTGTCAGATAGAATCTGATACATTGGTTTAATCACCATAATGGCATCTTCAATTTTATCGCATTCAAGTCTATCCATGACTCCCACTTTTAATACATCAAATATGCCGTTGCAAAGAGTTTCAGCCAGCTGATATTTATCCATATAATGCTTGTAGAATGTAGAACGGTTAATTAATGCACGGTCAAGAATATCCTGAACCGTTATTTTATGAAAATCCTTTTCTTTCAACAACGAGATAAACGCACTCTCAATATTTTTTCTGGTTTTTCTTACGCGCAAATCATTCTGGTTCATCAGTACTCCTTTCCATACAACATTTTAATACATTCAATATAGATAAGCAACATTCTGTATCTTATTATAGCTTATTTATATAACAAATAAAATTCTGTTGATTGAAACTTTTCGCCATATGATTAAAATAAAATCAAAAAGGAGAGATACAATTATGAATGAGTTAAGATGGTTTACCTGGCTATTTCCGTTATTATTTATTGTACACGATATGGAAGAGATTATGAGAGCAAAACAATAGTGTAAAAAAGGATTAAGACAATTTATTCCCCTTCCCATCACACCCTTTGGTAACACTAACAACACAGCAGCCTTTTCCGTTGGGGTATTTGAAGAACTTATTTTGTGGATGTCTGCCACTTTACTGGGAAACATCACCGGTTTTTATGGATTATGGTATGGCCTGCTGACGGCAAACATTATTCATCTGGTTCTATTCCATATTATCCTGCTACCCTTATCTTATCGGCATTACGTGCCAGGCGAAGTTACCGCATGGCTGACCCTGTTCCCCTGCTGCTACATCCTGATTCTTGCGCAGAGGATCTTAAATTACTCCGCAATTGAGATAGCACTTTGGGTTACTATCGGCCTGGTTTTTGCATTTGGTAATATGAAAATTCTTCACAAGAACATGCATCAGCTGGCAAAACTTATTGGATAGTCGGATATAAAAACATGATGCAGCCCAAACTATATTTTTTTAATCAAAAACATTTCCATGGGCTGCTCATATCCCGGGATATTAATAATTAATCCGCCGCTATCCTGATACCCTAATATTCTGTAGAAGTGCTGGGCATCTTCATCCACCTGGGTAGACGTCATCAGCATCCCATATCCCATTGACTTCATATCGTTTTCCCAAAACTCCATCAGTTTCTTTCCATAGCCCCTACCCCTATTACCAGAATCAACATAGAGCATTGTACAAAATGGAGTATTATCCCAAAAAAGGTTGTATCTCAACAAGCCATACGGAATATTATTTTCTAATAGAACATACCCCATTTTATCCCTGATCTTTTTTTCAAATTCAGTCTTCGGCAAATGCTTATCGAGCTTTAGCCAGAAATTTCTATCTTCTTCCTGTACATGTCTTATACTCACCATCGGACTCTTCACGCTCCCTCCTGATATCTCTTAACAATAATCCTCATATTCTTCATTTGTCATTAACCGGTATCCACTCTCTTCTTCCCATATAAACTCTACATCTTCTAATGAAGCCTCCCATATCGCATCCGGTATCACTCTTCGAAGGGAAGTCAGCCAATCTATGAGAAAGAATAATGCTTCTGTCTGCATTTCCACTATTTCATCATTCATATCATTATCATCATCGCACGGAAATGGAAGCTTGGCAGCACCAGAAAAGATGCATGTGGGTTCAGCCAGATCATAGGAGTACTGGCACAGCGTCTCGCCTCTCCCCGGGAAAGGATAATTTTCTTCGCATTCTTTTAAAATCTGAACAATTTGCTCCTGCTCTGACTGAGTAAGAGGGTAGTTTCTATTTGCCTGATAATAAATACTTGTCATAATCCCGCTCCTTTTCAAATAACTTACTTTCTCAATATTATCATGCTATGTAAGCTATATCCTAACAAACTTTTATCTTCACAGGTTTTCAAATGAAATTGATACCACTTATTAAAATTTTCCTCATCAGCAACATTGATTTTATCAGAAAGTAAAAAATTTATTCCATCAACGGCAAGATGGCAAACAATTTCCGTATGAAAACCCAATGCCATTTCCTCTATTTCATTAGGCGTCATATACAGGAACACCCCATCTGTAGTCCTGTTTTCAAACCATTTGTCCGCCTGATCCATATTTTTTAATTCATCATCCAACCCAACAATAACTCCAGCCATCGTATTGATGTAGGAAATAATCAACAATCCACCTGGTTTTAACACACGCAGACATTCTTTCATGATACCCAATCTTATCTCATCATCAACATGATAAAACGCTCCCATACATAGTACTGCATCGAAACTATCATCACAAAACCTTGAAAGATCCAGCATATTTCCAACATAAATATCTTTTAATACAGGATTATTCTTTTGCTTCTCACGAATAATATCAATATTACCAGGAACGATATCTCCTGCAATAACATCATATCCCGATTCAGCCAAAGGAAACGCATAGTTTCCAGTCCCTGCACAACCATCTAATAAAAAAGCCCCTTCTTTAATAAACTTCTTTAAATAATGCATACTAGTCAGCCATTCTATCTTATGGCTATTATTTCGAAACAGCCTACCATCTTCATCGTATGCTTTATAATAATTTATAATTTCGCGTTCCATAACCCCTCCACCCAATACACTTTTCGACTTAACCAAAACGCTTAATTTTATATCACTCTGTTATTTTTAAATAGTAGCATACTTTATCATTCTTTTCCTGCTGTTTATTCCACGTACATTCAATCGCATCCTTAACATTCTTCGCATCCTGAAAATCTGCTTGTCTTTTTTTACAATGTTCCGCAAGCAGTTCATCACTTATATCAAGATATACCAGCACTTCGCAATCCAACAGTATCAAAGTGAATAATGGGTGTCCGGGTTTCACCGTTACCCTCTCTCTGACCAGCCTGCCAGCAAAGTCACCAATTTCTTTCGTCCATGGTTTCTGGCATAAATGTGCTTCCTCTTCTTTGGTTAATTGGGGCCACAATTCATCATCCATATCCACTGTCTCTGGAATCAGCTCGTGTAATGTAGACTTTCCGCAACAAGTAGTAGCCATAATACAAATACGGTCATTTTTGTGTTTATCAAATATTTTCTTCAAAGAATCTACCGTTTCTTTTGCAGATGTATTTATTCCCATATTCATTTGTTCCCCTCTTTGTTTTTATACGCCAATAACCCTACGGCTTTCTTGCAAGCTGCAAATCTATGGTATCGTAGATTGTAATTATACCACCCAGATTGTCTATTGCCGTTTCAATCTCTGAAAAGAACTTTGCTCTTATGCCTTCTTCAATTGCTATATGATCAGAGTAAGTACCGAGGAGAGATGTATATTCTTTCGAAGTAAAAGTTCTTGTTCTATGATATAATTTATAACTTATGTCAACAAAGCCGTAATGACTTCTATATAAGCACGTTTTTTTGCTGCATTTTCGCTATATTCATTATCACTAAGTGTCCCGGGCATGTATACAGAATAAACCTTTTGAATAGCATTATTTATTTCCTCTCTCCCCTTATCCTTATAAGGATGGTTGGCAAAGCGTGCAAATACACCACCACTTTTTAATAGTGCAAAAACTTTCTTATATCCAACTTCCTCTGGTATCCAGTGAAATGCTGATGCAGAATATATTAAATCACATGTATTGTCTTTACATTTAAAGTCCTCAAACTTTGCTGTTACGGCAGAAAAATTGGGGTATTCCTTAAATTTATTACGACATAGCTCAGCCAGTTCCGCACCATATTCCACAGCTGTCAGGTTACAGCCCGTTTTCAATATTGGTAATGTCGCCTGACCTCCTCCTATTCCAACTTCCACAACATTACTGGATTGATTAATTGGAATATAACTCAAAATATCTATATATAACTCTGGTACATATCCTGGACGCAATCTTTCATATTTTTCTGCCACTGTATTAAAGGTCCATTCTAATCCTTGAATCACTGCCATAATATTTTCCCCCATATAACTGATCTAAAGTATAATAAATACATATGAAGAGTTTAACTCCCGTCTCCAATCGGAAAAACAAAAGCATTGAAATATAAATATTTCGAAGATGCATGGTAAAATAATTCCTATCGGAGATTGAATAAAGGTTTTTTTGTTCATTATCAAACCTCGATTCTAATATTTATAGTTTAGCCACAATAAACTAGTAAATTTTGTTCTTGTGACATATAAGTGATTACCTTAGTTATATAACTCGATTTTTTATTAATAACAGTGCGTATAATAACGATTATTTATAGTATAACGTAAATTATATATTATTCAACCAAAGTTACATATATACTATAATTAAGGCGCCACTACATTATTCGTTTAAAAGGACAACATTAATAACAAGCAAATTTACATAACAATTAACAGATTCACAATTAAAAAAGACCTCACTCTCTCATGCGAAGTCTTTCAATATTACGAATCTATCCCCAACCGGTAAACCGCCTAGGAAAATCATCCCGATTTGAGTAAAATTTTGAGTAAAAGGTAACTGTCACTTAAGCTCCATCATATCCAATAATCTGAAATAGTTCAGATAAATTACTACCTAACTCATCTAATATTTCTTCTAAATCTAACGCAAAGCCTTTTGAATTATTAATGGCTTGAGGTATTTGAGGCAAATACTTTTCTAAAAAAACATTTGCATTTATTTGTTTGTTATGATGCGCACGTTGTGAAACCTCATTGCTCACATAAGTATGACGCTTTGATATTTTTTTATTGATCAAGAGCTCCGTTAACCTATCTGCATATTCTAGTTTGACATCACACAAATGCAAAAGTAGCCAAAACTCAAAGCATGGATTCGATATGTAACAACCATACCCCCTTTCTTTACAAATTTCAATACATTCAATCATTAATTGTCGACTATGGTTACCACAGTCTCTATCAAGAATAACAGCAAAACAGTCGCTATCTTGGTCGAACATTTTTAGATATTTTCTATATTCTAAATCTATTCCTATTTTCATTAAGTCATCATTGATTTTATTTCGCTCTGCTTTAGAAAAGCTATGGGGATCTTCTAGATAACTTTTTATCATGTCTTTTGTGTATTCGTTTGTAAAAGTTTCAGGTAATCCTTCTGGAATTAACTCTCCATGGCGTATATTCACATATTCGTTGAGCAGCTCAACAACTTGCTCAGGTGAAGAATATCCATCCCCTCGCTTATGCCTTAAAATCTCAATATGAATAAGAGAATTGTATCCTGAAATATCAATATATCTTTGAAGGTGTTCAAAATAATTGCGCTCTGTTTCATCTCCCTCAACAGATAGGAAAAGTGCTTTTTTAGGTTCAATTTGATTCTCTTCCTCGGCACGAATAAACGCAGATGAACGCAAGCGAAAACGGCTTGCTTTAGTCAGCACAGCTATCACCTTCTTCCACTTCATCCAACAACAACTGATTGAAAATAGGAATGGCACCATACCTGCCTAAAAGATAATCTTTTTCTATTTTTTTATCAAAGCGTGTTTTAAACTTATTAAGAGAAAAAATATGGGAACTATGATCCTCTTGCCTTTCTACAAACCATACTTCATCCTGTCTAAGGAAATCTAGGTCCATGATATTAGAGTCATGGGTAGTTGCTATAAGCTGTGCGGGACAATTAAGTGTAACCTTGTAAAAATATTTAATAAATTCTAATGTAGCTTTCGTGTGGAGGCTGCGATCTAATTCATCAATAATTATAACATGCCCTCGTCTTACATGTTGATAAAGCGGAATAAGGTCAAACAAACGCTTTGTTCCATCTGATTCATCCTCAAACTCAAATAAATCGTTATCATTTCCATGATTTGTAACAATTTCACTTGCATACAAATCTTCATCTCGCAAATTCACTTCAATTAATGAGTCCCCTCGTTGTATGAGTGCACCCTTAGTTTGTTCAGATAATTCTTTAAATATATCTAATTTTAGTGACTCCATCATACTTTTTGGAATATTAGCGAAAATTTTATCAATATTTTTTTCAATACTATTTACGGATTTAATACCGGTATCAAAATACTCTAATAACAAAGATAATTCTTTACGTATGGAATCATCTTCCATCAATTGCGTAATTCCACCATACTTGGAATCAGGGAAAACAATAATTAATTTTTGGAACCATTCCATTACATCTCTGAATGGTTGATATTCTTTATCATCAGGACTCCGAAGAAGTACATCAGATAAAAACAATGTTTTTTCCATCTTAGGGTTTTTTATATCATCAGAATATACATTAAAGCGTTCTTGCTGTGAAGCAGTGCTAAAAGTAATATCACTTGAAAATTCTATCTCCCCATTTTCTGACTTGCTACGAAGGAAGATACATTTGTCCCCTTCGTCCACTTGATAAAGCCATTCTTCTTCAATATTTATATTGGTATATGACATAGCAAAGCCATAGGAATAAAAATGATTTCCTGAAAATATGTCAAATTGAAATATACCGGGTCTGTTTTTACAAGAACTTTCAATACGAAAATACTTTTTATCACAGCTAACATTAGATAATCCCTTTGTTACAATTTTTTTTGCAAATGATATTGCACGAATAAAATTCGTTTTTCCACTAGCATTGGCTCCAAAGATGAAGCCTCCCTTTAATATCCTTTTCCCATTTTTTTCAGCGACATGATCACTATGGCGAGTAATCTTACCTGCAGACATATTAAATTCGGTCATATCTTTGAAGGATAAATGATTTTCTACAGCAAATCGAATTAACATAGATATTATCCCCTTTCTAATAATACTATTATATGTGATTTTTTCACATATATCAATATTTATTTCAATAAGACCGCTAATATACTCCGTATGATAATATAAATATGTTATTTTTTCACTTATTATTAATTTTATTTTTTAAAAAATGTTCCATTCCTGGCAATGTTATGCTCTTCCTAAAGTTATTTTTTAATCAGGGGCATTTTTTTCTACAATACTGAAAAATAAGGAATTTCCTATTAAGAAAAAAAGACCCCACACTCTCATGTGAAGTCTTTCTATATCACGAAACTCTCTTCCCAGCCATTATTCCACTGAAAAAATCATCCCGATTTGAGTAAATTTTGAGTAAATCTCCTTTACCCTATCCGCAAACCCTTATAAAATAAGGATTTACTCCATAGTGTAAGGCATAAGAGCGATATGTCTAGCTCTCTTAATAGCAACAGTCAGTGCTCTCTGATGCTTAGCACAGTTGCCAGTGATACGTCTGGGAAGGATTTTTCCTCTTTCAGACACGTATCTTTTTAATTTATTTACATCTTTATAATCGATAACGCCATTCTTCTCGCCGCAGAATACGCATACTTTTTTTCTTCTGCGCATGCCGCCTCTTCTCATCTTAGCGCCATCAGCTTTATCATTCCTGTTAAATGCCATTGGTATACCTCCTGTTAGATTTAGTTGAATGGAAGTCCTTCGTCTTCGACTCCATCCGGGATATTCATAAATCCATCGCCGATTGCACTGGAGGGAGCTGGTCTGGAGGTTGGCTGATAGCCGCCGCCTTCGCCTGGAGCGCCGCCCTTGCTGTCTGCGAATTCCTGATCTTCTACAACGATATCTGTTGTATATACTTTTACGCCGTCTTTATTCGTATAACTTCCAGTCTGGATCCTTCCGGAAATCAGTACTCTCATACCCTGACGGAAATACTTCTCTGCAAACTCACCTGCTTTGTCAAATGCAACGCAGTTGATAAAATCAGCGGTCTGCTCATTGCCGTCCTGACTTCTGCGGCTTCTGCGATCAACAGCAAGGGTATACCTTGCGATGGCCATAGCACGCTCGCCCTGGGAATATCTTACTTCTGGATCACGGGTCAATCTGCCCATAAGGATTACTCTGTTCATACGATCACGCTTTCTTTATCTATTATGCTTCTTGTTTCACGCATAAGTATCTGATAACCGGCTCCATAATACGAACGTTTTCTTCTAATTCGTTCGGTGTATTGGACGCGCCATCAAATTTGATGAAGTA
This sequence comes from Lacrimispora struthionigena, assembly GCF_048627165.1. Lineage (NCBI taxonomy): Bacteria > Bacillati > Bacillota > Clostridia > Lachnospirales > Lachnospiraceae > Lacrimispora > Lacrimispora struthionigena. Next base: position 2,921,122 of record NZ_JBMBWP010000002.1, on the reverse strand, counting down.
GTAGAATCCTTCTTTCATTTTCTGAATTTCGTAAGCTAATCTCTTCTTACCCCATTCATCAACGCCAGTTACAGTTCCGCCGAAACGAGTAATGTAACCATTAATCTTTTCCATGGCAGCTGCTCTCTCTTCATCTTCGAGCTTTGCGTTCAGAACAATCGTTAATTCATATTTGTTCATGCTTGTTTACCTCCTTGTGGTCTCTGGCCCCTGACTTCAGTTTCAGGAGCAAGGATTAATATATGTCACGGTACAGTATTATACCGGAAATTTATGATAAAAGCAAGTCCTTTTCCCACTTTCATCACTTTTTTCTTATATAATAGGGATTTTATGATTTTGGCTGCCCATCTTTTCCCTTTAATCCTCTGGTATTCTTCTCCACCAGCTTCCTGGGTACCATAATCTGATGGCCACATCCAGTGCATTTTAAACGAAAATCAGCTCCAACACGCAGAATTTCCCATTCCTGGCTCCCGCATGGATGCTGCTTTTTTAATTTTACAACATCTCCAACTTCATAGATCATATCATACACCTGTCCCGTACGTTTTATTTTCTCTTTTAAATAAGACGCTATTTTAAAATAATATCGATTTCCTTCAGTTCCTCTTGGGTAAAAGACAGCTTCTTAAGGCACGCTGCATTATCTTCCAGCTGCTTTACACTGCTGGCTCCTATTAACACTGAGGTCACAGCCGGTTCCCGCAGAACCCAGGATAGCGCCATCTGCGCCAGTGTCTGCCCTCTTTTTCCAGCCAGCTCATCAAGGCGTCTGATCTGCTCAAGCCGTTCCTCAGTCAGATAACGTCCTCCAATGGTAGTTCCCTTTCTGGCAGCCCTGGAATCCGCCGGAACACCATTTAAATACCGGTTTGTCAAAGCTCCCTGGGCAAGAGGGCTGTAGCAGATGCACCCGGTTCCATGTTCCAGCAGTGCTCCAAACAAACCATCTTCCGCTCCCCGTTCCAGCATGTTGTATCTTGGCTGGTCTATGAGACACGGAACTCCCATGTCTCTTAACATGGAGATCGCTTTTACCGCTTCCTGCTCACCATAATTAGAAATTCCAGCATAAAGAGCTTTCCCCTGCTTTACAATGTCTGCCAAAGCCCCCATGGTCTCCTCCACCGGAGTTTCCGGGTCTGGTCTGTGATGATAGAATATATCCACATATTCAAGACCCATGCGCTTTAAGCTCTGATCCAGACTGGACATTAAATACTTTCTGGAACCCCAGTTTCCATAGGGGCCAGGCCACATATCGTATCCAGCTTTTGTAGAGATAATCAGCTCATCACGATAAGGAAGCAGATCACTCTTTAAAACAGTTCCAAAATTCTCTTCCGCTTTTCCAGGTGCAGGAAACCCGTAATTATTAGCCAGGTCAAAATGGGTAATTCCCATGTCAAATGCACTTAAAAGAACTTCTTTCTGTTCCGATACCGGTTTTTCCAGTCCAAAATTCTGCCATAATCCCAGAGATACCATGGGAAGCATGATACCGCTTCTCCCGCAACGCTTGTATTTCATTGTGTCATATCTGTTTTCTGCCGCCTGATACATCGTTTTGCTCTCCTTTATATCCTGAACCGCTTCAGACTCCCACTGCATCATGGAGCACTTCCCCGATGCTGCCGCTGATCACCAGATTGGCTTTCTCATCCATTGGTGTAACGGTTTTGTTAATAAGCACCATTTTGCTGCCTCTGTAATAATCAATCAGTCCAGCCGCCGGATAGACAGTCAGCGAAGTCCCTCCTATAATGAGCAAATCAGCCTGGGAGATATAAGCGACTGACTTACTTAGCACACCTTCATCCAGGCTTTCCTCATATAAGACCACATCCGGTTTAATCACCCCACTGCATGTACACCTTGGAATCCCGTCCTCCCCCATGGAAGAGAGCATCTCTTCCAATGAAAAAAACTTCATACAGCGGGTGCAATGATTTCTCCTGACAGATCCATGAAGCTCCAGCACAGTCTTACTCCCTGCTGCCTGATGAAGTCCGTCGATATTCTGAGTAATAACCGCTTTTAATTTCCCCATCTCTTCCAGCTTTGCAAGAGCCAGATGAGCCGGATTGGGTTTTGCGTCCGGAAATAACATCTTATTTTTATAAAAACGATAAAATTCCTTTGGTTTGGACCGGTAAAAACTGTGGCTGATGATAGTCTCCGGAGGATACTCATACTCCTGATGATACAGCCCGTCAACACCTCTGAAATCGGGAATATTGCTTTCTGTTGATACCCCCGCTCCGCCGAAAAATACAATATTCTGGCTTTCCATGATCCAGTCCTTTAACAGACTTTGTTCATTCATCGACTTTTCCCTCCAACTTGCAGGGGCGGATTCAGCTGAACCCGCCCGTAACTGATTTTCATAATTATAAAATCAGGTTATTTCATCGAAAAACACTCCATTTAAAGGTCTTATCCGGTCTGCCATGGTTTGTCGGTTTTCCGGAATCTCCGGCTTTCCATAGCCAAAAAGCCAGGAAGTCAGTTCGCTGATCCCCATAACCAGATGAGGTTTTATCTTATTATTATCTGACAGCGGAGTCATTGAAGATCCATCTTTTGTAAGCTTCCAGCGAAAAACACCGTTGTTCTGACGTATAAAATCATCCTTTACTTCAATAAACAATTCCATCTCACTGACCGGACAATCCTCTTTCAGCCTGATCACGGAGACAAACTGCTCCAGATGAATGATGCGCCCCATTACAGCAGGTCTTAGATTACCGACTTCCTTTGCATAATCAGGAAGAACAATCAGCTCCCGCTGGTTCTCTGCAAGTTCTCCGTAATAAGCCCATACACCCGCAAGCCGTTCTCTTTCATCTCTGGTAAAAAGAAGAATCATGTCTCCCCTGTCACTTCTTACTTCTCTGCATAAATTCCGGTAATACTCCTCATCTCTGTGAGCGTACACCTCATATTTTTTTTCCAGCTGGCGGCCAACAAATCTGGCGGCCTCCTTACAGTCATCAGACCGTTCCATAAACGCACGGCGGCTTAACCGGGTTCTTCCCTTTTCGTTAAGCACCCGTTTAGGCAGATCGCAGATATAGGTAAAGTCAAAGGGATGGTAAATAGCAGGATCAACCGGAACCAAAAAGCAAAACTCCATCCGCTCCATATACATATCTGAAAAACACCGGGCAAGCAGTCTTTTCATATAACCCTGATGACGGAAATCCGGATCAGTAGCCACTCCGGCAATATAATCCACCTTCCATATGCGGTCTTTTACCACCACTTCATAGGGATTGCGATGGAGCATCGCAGCAGGCTGATCTCCGCTCCATGCAGTTAAAATCTTATTCTTGCGGACTCTGTCCGAATAATAATAATCCAGAAAGCTCTTGGAATCCTCGGAGAAAACTTTTTCCCATAATGCCCGGCTTTCACTTTTTTCTTCCTGCTTCAAATACCGTACCATAGTTTAGAAACCCTTCTGTACCACTGAGTATTTTCTTGCAAAATCAACGGGATAATAAGACATCTTCGCTTTTCTTAAGCCTTCCATTCCCACATCATCTTCCCGGTTCACCAAAATAAGTTCTTCCGGATATGCATGGGTGATAAACTGCTGGTTAATAAACTGATAAAGGCCCTTAATATTGGGATCGGCCTTCTCAATATGAATAACAGCCATTTTTTCAAAGGGGTTGTAGCTGCCTATGGTAAATGCCTTTAAAACTCCGTCTATAAAAACTCCTGCCATTCTTACATTTAAAAAAGAGCAGTTTTTTAAGATGCTGTGAATTCCCATCACTTCATAATCCAGCTGACGGGTAAACTCTGCAGCCTCTACCTTGTTCTCCCACCACTCATTTAAGAATTCAACCACGCTGTCCCTGTCTGAACAGCATAAAGTCCGGTACTCATATCTTCCCTCATATTCTTTCAAAAAAGAGTTCAAATGATTCTTCTTTTTGTGAAGCTTCTTTCCGGAAAGTGTCCTTAATGATTGAGCGTCATAGAGATAATCCTTTAAATCTTCTACCTCTTTTACTTCAAACTGATCGGGATCCAGCTTTAAATACTCAATCGCCGCCTCGTCTGCCAGAGAGATTCGAAGAGGCTTTTTTAAAACCTCATTAAAGTATTCTTTCATTTCATTGAAATAGTAAGAAAGATCTTCTTCCCGGCACATAGGCATGGCTGTAAAGGGCTGGCCATCCTTTTCCATCAGAAACTGTAATGCTTTATTGTCGCTGATTGCGTACTTCACATGGTAGTATTCTCTCCAGATAAAGCAATCCAGATATACACTATCACAGGTCTTATTGGGCCGCAGGGCATAAAACGGAGTTATCTTTTCAACATCACTCGCCTCAATTGGCTTAAATTGTAAATTCATAATTGTTCCCTTCTATTTTTATCACTAGCTTTTCTTAATAAAATCAGTATTACACTTGGGACAGTGAATTTTTATTTTACCTTTTCCCCTTGGTACCCTGATTTTTTGTCCGCAGCCCGGGCACTTGTAAATGTGAAACTTCATGCTCTGCTGCAGACGGAAACGCCATTTGCGAAATGTTTCTACGATAGCAAAACAAAACCGCTCAAATTTCTGATTTTCATCAAAGCGTCTCCTGATATTTCTTGAAAACATACGATAGTAGCTTATTAGCAGGACTGCCACAGCTATGAGATCCACCCAGGGACTCTTTATAAACAGACCTGCAACAAATAAAATAAATGCCGTCGCTGTTAAAAATTTCCCTAATTTATCAGCGCCATATCTTCCCGTCATAAATCGAATTAATTGATCTCTCATTTGATTCATGCTGTATAATCGCCCCTTTTCTTTGCCTTAACTATAATAACCTATCCAGCCAAAGTCAATGTTATGAGCATATATTTCATAATCTTTTCAGAATTAATCCCTGGATTTATCCCGGTACTGCTTCGGCGTCAGACCATAGCGTTCTTTAAAGATCCGGTGAAAATAACTGCTGTTCTCATAACCGATTTCCTGTATAATTTCCTCTACTGATTTGTTGGATGAGGTAAGGCAGTTCGCTGCCCTGCAAAGACGGATCAGCTGTAAGCATTCTGTAAAAGTCATCTGATAGTACCTCTTAAACAGCCGGCTGATATAATAAGTTGGCTGCATGACTTTTAAAGAAAATTCCTCCAGTGTAGCCGTGGTATAGTGATTTTCCAGATACTGATACGCTGTTAAAGCAATCTGCTCTTCATACTGTGTCGTATCATGGGATTCCACCTTATCGGCATCATGAAGCAGTTCCATAATTAACATGGACATGGTTGCCTGATTAATCTCCTGCCTGCACTTCTTTTCCACCATCAGAGACCAGATCATATTCTCCAACAGGTTCCTGGCAGGCAAAATTTCCTGCAGGCGGAAATGGAGATAATCCGCCACCGAATGATTCTCAGATACTGCACCTGCAATAAAATGCCTTAAGATGCCCCCATCCTCTGTAATAAGAGATGGATGAGAGAAAAACTCCGGCTTTAGGAAAAAATGAATTGCTATATCATCTTCCCCTAAGGGCTCTATGGCATGACTGGTACCTTCTCTTAGCAGAAGAAGGTCGCTGGTTTCCAGTTTAATCCTTTCGGTCTTATTAATAATCTGGACAGCACAGCCACTGTACATATAAATAAGCTCTACATAATTATGACTATGATCCGGGATTGCTATGTGGTGAGGCTGACAGTAAAGCCCCATCATGCTGCCCTCTTCTATAATCATATCCTTATCCACTACACTGCTATCTAAGTCTCTTACATAGTATGTCAAAATTGAAGATGCATCCTTGATAATACCGTTTTTTTCTTCCGATGTCTTTCTCAAAAATTTCAGAAGTTCTTCATTCATATTGTCCTCCAAACGGCAAACCTACTCGCACTTCCCCCGATTAATTATATCACCACTATGACATTATTTGCAAGAAAAGACGGTTTTTATACAAATTTAGACATAGCTTATTTATGAGACTGGTCCTATAATCTAGCTATGTATTAATTTTTGTACAATCAATATAATTTCTAATGAGGTAGACATCATGAAAAAGTATCCAATACGTTTGGCTAACATGGAAGAAGCGACGGCTTTTGTTAAAGCGACAAATCATTTTGAGTGCGATATGGACATTTGCAAAGGAAGTATAGTTATAGACGCCAAATCTATTTTAGGCATCATGACCATCTGGTCTGATTGCGATCTTGAACTGGTCATTTACAATAACAATCATGACGATGTTTTGGAATCGTTATCACCATTTCTGGTAAATCAAAAAACTGCATAACTACTACATAAAAAGCAAAAAGAGGCCTCACAAAACTAACTATGATCTGTTAGTTTTCGTCAGCCTCTTATTTAAATTAATTACGATTTAATTGAAATTCATCTACCAGTTCTTTTAATACTGCAGCCATATCAGACAGCTCTTTGCTGGCAGCTGCACTTTCCTCTGCAGTTGCGGAGTTGGTCTGTACGACTGCTGAGATCTGATCGATGCCCACAGTAACCTGACGGATTGCTTCCGACTGTCTGACGGAGGCTTGTGAGATCCGTTCTATCATCTCCGATACGGAACGGGTGCTTACAACTGCCGTTGAAAGAGACTCTGCTGCGTCTTTTACCAGGCCAGAGCCATTCATAACTGACTGAATGGAGTTCTCAATCAGGTGTGTGGTATTCTGAGCCGCTTCTGAGCTTTTCGAGGCCAGATTGCGGACTTCATCTGCCACTACGGCAAATCCTTTTCCCGCTTCTCCTGCCCTGGCTGCTTCCACAGCCGCGTTGAGTGCAAGGATATTGGTCTGAAATGCAATATCTTCAATGGTCTTGATAATCTTGCTGATCTCCCTGGAATTCTCACTGATTTCCTCCATGGCAGTAACCAGAGCCTCCATGTGTCTGCTGCTGGTTTCCAGCTCACCAGTGGCTACAACCGCCTGTTCATTGGCGCTGGTGGAATCCTGGGCATTCTTATCAATGTTATGAGAGATGTCATTGATGGTGGCAGCCAGCTCTTCTACTGCACTGGCCTGCTCTGTTGCCCCCTGTGCAAGTGCCTGTGAACTTCCGCTTATGTTCTGTGATCCATAAGCTACCTGTTCCGACGCATTTACAATCCTCTCCATGGTTAACGTTAAGGTACTGCTGATTTTAAGCAGGGCATTCTTAACCTTCTCAAAATTCCCTTTGTAATCATATTTCAGCTGGAACGCCAGATTCTTGTCTGCAATCTGGTTGAGAACAGAAGTAATTTCATCAATATAATTTACATAATCTTTCAGCTGTAACACGGTATTGCCCAATGAAGCAGCGACCATACCAATCTCGTCATTATCAAAGTTCTCCATAGCCAGATCCAGTTTACCTTCTGCAATCTGTTCTGCAACATTGGACAGATTTTTAAGGGGCTTTGTCAACCGTCTGGAAATAAGAATAATTAAGAGAACCAGTAGTGCCGATCCCAGTAAAAAGACAGAGACAATTGTGACAGTAACAGCCGTGCGGGAAGCAAGTACTTCTGATCTGGGTATACTGGAGAGTACTAGCCAGCCGGAATTTCCCACCTTATTTACTGCACCGAAATAATTTTCCTTATTCATGGAGTATGTATAGCTTCCTGCTGCCTGTCCGGTTATGGCCTGTTTAATATTATCAGATATCTCCACTTCCGAAACATTCTTCTGAATCATATCATTGTTGGGGTGATAAACAATTTGTCCTCCCTCAGTGGCCAGAACCACGAATCCTCCTGTCCCGATTTTGTAATTACTCATAATAGTCACAAGCTGGGACAGCTTAATATCCAGTCCCATCACACCAAGGGGTTTTCCAGTGCTGCTGTCAAATACGCCGCAAACGGCACTGACAATGACCTGTCCGGTACTGGCGTCCACATATGGCTCCGTCAATATTGGGTGATCCAGTTCCATCGCCCGGTACCAGGGCCTGCTTGAGATATCCCATCCTTCCTCGGATGTAAAGTTGTCCGACTGGGTTACCTGACTTAAATCCAGATCTGCAACCCATGCAGCAAGAATGTTATCCTTATCCGTTGCCTGTATCTTGTCCAGGGTTTTCTTTATCTCCGGATATCCCTGGCTGTCAGGCATTCTGACGTTTCCAGTGGCATTCTTTAAATACTCTTCCACCTGCTGGCTTGCCGCAGCACTCTTCATCTCAGCCAGGTAAAAAGTCAGGAAAGAGTCCACCTGATTTGCCGCCGCTAAGGATGCCGAATTAAGATTTTCCATAGACTGATGTTCCATGCTTTTTCCTACCTGCATAGTAATCAGGAACCCTGATAAAATTAATATTACTATGACTGGAGCAGAAATACCGAAAAGCAGCTTTGTAAATATGCGTTTTTTTCTCTTGTTCATCATAGACATCCTTTCTCCTCGTAAGTATACTTTAATATAGCATGGAGATTTATGGATCGCAACTGCTTAGAAAATCAATTAATTTTCGAAAGAGTTTCATTAATATTCTTAACATTAACGGAAAGGACGGCTGATGAGAACTCAACCGTCCCGCTTTCTTTTATTATGACTGAATAAGAAAATAAGATTCCATGATTTCCCTAAGCTTTTCTTTGTCCGTCTCTTTTAACGGAACCAGAGGAAGCCTGTATTTCTCTTCACACAGTCCCAATACAGATAAAGCCGCTTTCACCGGTACAGGATTTACATCCATAAACATAGCATTCATAATGCGTAATAACTCTAACTGCATATCTTTGCTCTTTTTCACCTGTCCCTCAAAAAACAGCTGACACATGGTATGCATTTCCTGGGGCATGATGTTGGCCAGAACAGAAATCACACCCTTCCCCCCAAGAGACATAATCGGTACAGTCTGATCATCATTTCCCGAATAGAGATCCAGCCGGTCTCCGCACAGCGCAGCAACTTTTGCAATATGGGAAATATTCCCGCCAGCCTCCTTCACAGCTCTTATATTAGGATGCTCCGAAAGCTTTAAATAAGTTTCAGGCTCAATATTAACCCCTGTACGCGTGGGAACATTGTATAAAACAATCGGAATATCCACCCGGTCTGCTATGGTATTAAAATGCTCCACCAGACCATGCTGGGATGTCTTGTTGTAGTAAGGAGTGACCAGCAAAAGAGCTGATGCTCCAAGTGATTGTGCCTTTCTGGAAAGCCTTACTGAGTTTGAGGTGGAATTGCTCCCCGTCCCCATAATTACAGGAACCCTGTGATTTACATAATGCACCACAAATTCCAGCAGTTCTGTCTTTTCCTTCTCTTCCAGTGTTGAGGATTCCCCCGTCGTTCCGTTTACAACAATTGCATCTGTACCATTTTCCAGCTGAAATTTCAACAGCCGTTCCATAGCCACAAGGTCCAAATTCCCATGTTTATCCATAGGCGTAACAATGGCTGCAGCAGAGCCTTTAAAAATCCCATCATTCATAGACATTCATTCCTAAAAAATAGGTTCATACTAACAGAAATATGACAAACATTCCCAGATGGTACCATACACAAATCATTTTTTTTATCATATAAACCAGTATAAGGAGTGATGACCGTATGCATAAATTTCTTCTATTAGGCGGCGACTCAAGACAGCTTTATTTAAGCCGCATTTTAACTGAAAACGGCTTTTTTACTGTTCTTCATTCTGACGGAGACGACCCAGACTTCTCACTGAAGGAAGCCATGGAAACCAGTAATATTATTCTCTGTCCTATCCCGTTCACCAAGGATAAAATCAGCCTGTTTTCTGCCCATGAAATGAACGACCTTGGAATTGGCAATCTTTTAAGCCATCTTACCTCCGACCATATCCTGTTTGGAGGCAATATTCCGGCATATGTGAAAGAATATGCCAGAAAAAATGAAATTGGCTGCTTCGACTATATGGATATGGAAGATGTCACCATAAAGAACACCATTGCAACTGCAGAAGGCGCCATTGCGGAGGCCATACGGGTAAGCCCCGGCTGTCTCCATCAGAGCAGTTGCCTGATCACCGGTTTCGGAAGATGTGCCAAAACCCTGGCACTTAAGCTAAAAGGCCTCGACCTTTCAATCACCATAGCAGGAAGAAAAGCAAACCAGCTGGCACTTGCATCAGCCATGGGGTTTGAAACGATTTTATTAAGTGATTTGGAAAAAGAAATAGGCAGATATGATTATATCTTCAACACCATACCAGCACTGGTCATTGATGAGAAACTTGTCTCTCTGGCCTCCCGGCAGGCAACCATTATTGATATTGCCTCTGCCCCAGGTGGTGTGGACTTTGAAGCCTGCAGGCAGCAGGGAATCCGTGCAAAGCTTTGCCTTGGCCTCCCTGGAATCTATGCTCCCGAAACCTCGGCGAAAATTTTATATGAAGCAATTCTCACCTGTTTATCTCAAACTGTTTAGGCAAAGGAGTGCACTATGAAGCTGGAAGGAAAGAAAGTAGGCCTGGCAATTACCGGGTCCTTTTGTACTTTTGACAAAATAGAGGAAGAAATAAAAGTTCTTGCAGATGAAGGGGCAGATATCTATCCCATTTTCTCTTCCAACGTCCAGACCACAGATTCCCGGTTTGGCAGCACGAAAGAATACATGGAACGAATTACTGAAATAGCAGGAAATAAGCCAATACTCCGGCTGGAAGAAGCAGAGCCCATTGGTCCAAAAGGATATTTAGACATCCTTCTGATTGCTCCCTGCACCGGCAATACACTGGCAAAGCTGGCAAACGGAATTACCGACTCACCAGTTCTTATGGCTGCAAAAGCACATTTAAGAAATGAGAAACCTCTGGTTATCTCTCTTTCTACCAATGATGCTCTTGGAATGAATTTTAAAAATATCGGCACACTCTACAATGTAAAAAATATTTATTTTGTGCCTTTTGGCCAGGATAATCCCGTGAAAAAGCCTAATTCCATGATTGCCCGAACTGAACTAATCAGTAAAACGCTGGAATATGCACTGGATGGAAAGCAGATTCAGCCAGTGATTATTTAAAAAACGACCTCCCCATTTCCATCAGGGGAGGTTTTTGTATATATTCAGTCAACTCACTTGAATTTATCCCCGCATCCGTTTACACTGAAAGCAAAATGGATCTATCTGATAAAACATTGGTTTAAGGGGGAGAAACTTGGATTGCCAAATATTAATAATAGACGATGATAAGGATTTATGTGTTTTAATCAAACAATGCGCTGCGAAAGAAGGAATAAGTGCAGATTATTGTCACTCAGGCTTAAACGGCATGGAAATGCTTGATAAAAAGAAATACCAACTTATTCTACTGGATGTGATGATGCCTGGAATGAATGGATTTCAGACATTGGATAAAATACGCAATAAAAGCAATATTCCTATCCTTATGCTGACCGCGAAAGATGACTCCACTTCAAAGATATATGGTCTTCGTTCCGGTGCTGACGATTATCTGCCGAAACCCTTCAATATGGAAGAATTAATTGCCCGGATTATTTCACTGGTTCGCAGATACACCCGTTTCAATGAAATACAGGACAGGTCCCAGCCGCTCATATATATGGGAATGAGTATTGATTTTGACAACAGAAGTGTTACAACTCAAAATGGGACCTTTGAACTGCCCCCTAAGGAATTTGATCTTCTGCTTTACTGTGCCAGAAACCAGGGCAGGATCTTAACAAAACAGCAGATATATGAAGCGGTATGGAAGGAAGCGTACGTTTATGATGACAGCAATATCATGGCGATTATCAGCCGCCTCCGTAAAAAGATAGAACCTGATCCAGGTACTCCCTTTTACATTCAGACTATTAAAGGAATTGGTTATCGTTTTAATAAGGAGGTATAAAAAATGGTTGTAATACTTCTTTTAAGCATCCTACTGTTTATATCACTTTCTTTTGCAATTTTCTGTTATTCAAAGTTACTTGCAGTCAGGAAGAAATTAGTAGAAATAACAGCGGCGTTATCAGATATTCAGGGCGGAAATGGTAACCGCAAAATTCTGGCTGTCCATAATGATCTAACCGCTGAACTTTCTTATCAACTAAATGAAATTGTATATCGTTATGAAGAACAGATCTATCAACTCAAGACAGCAGATAACGCAAACCGACAGCTTATGACCAGCTTGTCCCATGATCTAAGAACTCCTTTAACTACTCTGATCGGATATTTAGATGCCATAAAAAAAGGAATTGCCGGTCCTGATGAACAGGCGGACTATTTGGAAACAGCCCGATTGAAAGCACATAGTCTAAAGGACTATATTGACCAGCTGTTTGACTGTTTTAAGTTAAACTCAGACGATTTTACGTTGACTGCTGAAAAAATTGAGCTGGCAGAACTGACACGTAATATTTTAAAGAACTGGATACCTGTCTTTGAAGAGAATCAGCTTCAATATGAAATAGAGATACCAGAACAACCTGTTTTTATAAACGCTGATCCTGACGGTTATCAACGGATTATCAATAATCTAATCCAAAATGTAATCAGCCACAGCCATGCAGACAAAATAACATTTCAACTGTACATAAAAGAGGCAGCTGTTATTATTCGTATTCTGGACAACGGAATTGGAATTGCTCCGGCTGACTTACATCATATTTTTGATCGTTTATACAAATGTGATCAGGGACGTTCTGGCAAAGGCAGTGGTCTTGGATTGTTCATTGTCAGGCAACTGACTGAAAAGATGAATGGATTCATAGATGTGCAGAGTGAACCAGACATTTATAGTGAGTTTATAATTCATTTTCCGGCTGTTGAACCATAATTGCAAGATTAATGCAAGGTTCCGGCAAGGTTCATGCAAGGTTTCAGATTTAGAATGGTTTCAATGAGAAAAGGAGGTAATCTGATTTGAGTGATATGATCATTGAGACAATCAATCTTACAAAACAGTATGGTGAGCAGAAAAGCGTTAATAACATAAATCTCCAAGTAAGGCAAGGGCGTATTTATGGTTTGTTAGGGCGGAATGGAGCTGGTAAGACTACAACGATGAAACTGCTTTTAAATCTGACAGATCCGACTTCCGGAGAAATACGTATATTTGGAAAGAATATAAAAAAGGATGCAAAAAAAATATTGCCCCGAATCGGAAGTCTGATAGAATCACCTGGCTTTTATCCCAATCTGACTGGAACCGAAAACCTGAAAATTTTCGCATTGCTGAGGGGCACTCCCACCCGCAATGCAATACAAGATTCTTTGGAGACAGTTGGATTGCCTTATGGTGATAAAAAGCTGTTCTCACAATACTCACTAGGCATGAAACAGCGTCTTGCCATTGCTCTGGCAATTATGCATGATCCGGAGCTCTTTATTTTAGACGAGCCGGTGAATGGGCTTGACCCTATTGGAATTGCCGAAATGCGTTCTTTTATCCGAGAGCTAAGCAGCATTAAAAAGAAAACAATCCTTATTTCCAGCCATATTTTATCAGAGATATCTTTACTTGCAGATGACATTGGAATTATCCATCATGGTGTTCTGCTGGAACAGGAAAGTCTGGTTAATCTGGAAGAAAAAAACGAAAAATACCTGCATTTTATCATTTCAGATCCCTCTCAGGCTGCCAGAATTCTGGAAAAAAATTTTAACACAAAAAATTTTACTGTAGAGCAAGGTAACAGCCTTCGGATATATGAGGATCATCTGCCTGCTGCTTTATTAAATCGTACATTCGTAGAAAATGGATTAGAGGTTTCAGAAGCACGCACCTGCGAAGACAGCCTGGAAGACTACTTTAGGAGAATAACAGGAGGTGAAGGAATTGGCTAACCTTTTGTATGCAGAGTTGTTAAAATTTAAAAGAAAACGGCTTTTTACATTTGGTATGCTGTCTGCATTTATATTCCCCATTTTTAACGCAATACTTTTATCTGATTCAGATTTTGCAGATATCCAATCCGGAGTCAGGGAAGACAATGCCTTTTTAATTTTAATGCCTTTACTTATTCTTTTAGCAACAAACTTGTTTTTTACAGAACAGGATAATCATACACTTAAAAATCTGCTTTGTATTCCCATATCAAAAAAGAAGCTGGTACTCGTAAAGCTCCTGGTATTACTGATATTTTCAATTGCATTTCAAATTACAGGTTTTTTCGTCAGTACCTTATTTGTTGTTTCACAAAACATACCAGTTACAAAACCGCTTTTCCAATTCTGTCTAACTGCATCAACCGGCTTATTAATGTGGTCTGCTTCTCTGCCATGCATTGTCCTGGTTGTCTGGTTTAACAAGAATTATATTCTGTCTGTAATCATGGTCTTCTTCTACACTCTGATAAATTACACCTTGCATTTCAGTGACCTGATCATGATGCGTCCTCTTGGTTTAAATGCCGGAACGCTAATGCCTGTGCCTATTATTTTCCGATGGCTATATCAGTTCTACACGCCAACCGGAGTGATACAGACCACATTTTATCAACGTCTCAGTAATTACTTTGTTTCTACACCTATATGCTTTTCTGTTGTTCTTCTTGAAGCCATGATTTGCATAATTTGTATCATACAAATCTATGACAAAAGAGAATATTAAGAGAGGAGAATTATCAATGATTAGCATAATAAAAGCGGAATTTATTAAATTAAAACGTTTACATATCATACTTGTTGGTATGATTGGCATGACCTTTCCATCCATTCTTTCTATATTCACACAGAAAGTCACCATTCCAGAAAAACAGATTGAAAATTTTGATTTTGCAACCCTTTTCAATCATACTATATGGAATAGCACTACAATATTTATGCCTGTAATCTTCACTCTGATCGGAGGTTATCTTATTAACCGGGAATACAAAGATGATACATTAAAAAATCTTTTTACAACCTCAATCAGCTTTCCACAGTTGATATATGGAAAGCTGATTGCAATGGGTATAATAAGTATTTTGTTAGGCTTTTACAGTTATTTTATAACACTAATTGCAGGTTTCATAACTGGTTTAACAGTACCTGATCTCACCGCCTTATTAATAGGCTTTGAGCAAATGACTGTTATTTCTCTCTGTACCTTTATTTCAGTTTTACCCATTATTGTTTTTACCAGCAGGAAACAAGATGCTTTTATGGGTGGGGTTGTTGTATCTTTTCTTTTTGGCTACTTCTCTATGTTTATAAAAAATGCCACACTACGCAGTATATATCCCATATTATCCGGGCTCACCATAATCCGATTTGATACAAACCAGTACATGAATACATCTGGATCAGGTAGTTTTGCTATTTCACTCATTACTATGGCTATCTTACTTTTGTTAACAAACCTGCTTATTATAATGTGTTATTCTGGAAACACTCACACATAATCCTACACACATTTCCGAAATCCTTCTGCAAAAATACGATTTTTATAATCCCCCATACCACTGGTGTCCTCAATGTTATAACTCATGAGGTAGTGGGTTCTTGATGTTCCATAAATGACAAATCCGTGCTCCCCATAGAGTTCTGCAAAAGGAGCTGACTGGTAAACCATCAATAAAACAGGTTTTTTAGTCTCATCGGATAACTGAGTAATAAAATCAAGAAAATCATCTAATAGTTCCTTTACACGACCGGACTCAGACAATGTTACAGAGACATCTGTTATCTGGTCCGGCCGTTCCTTATATGCTAAGAATCCTGTGATTATCCCATTTAACCTGACGCTCCAAAAACAGGCATCTTTTCTGGATCTGTGAAACAGGTCACCAGCAATAATTATTTGTATCTCTTCAACCCAGCCACCATAATACTGATCTACAAATGGTTTTAAAAATTCTTTTCTTATCTTAATATACTGTTCCAGGTCCTCTTCGGCAACTGGTTCTATTGTATACCCTTTGCCAACCAGATCTTCAGATAATTTCATGTTTCCTCCTTACCAGCTACGGTCTGGATTCCCTCTATTTCTACCATTATATAGACAGTCCGGGTAATTATTCTTTCTAGAACCCTCTTCCACTGCTTTTGCAAACCCAGATCTTATCCTGTACGTAGCGTTTTACCAGTTCTTTCCCCATTTTCCCGTAAATTTTCGGATCTATCACGGAACTGTCTTCACTTAGAATCCTTTTTATCCCATCACTGAATGCAATCCTTAAATCCGTGGCGTAATTTACCTTACAGATGCCTTCCTGAATGCAGCTTCTAACAACCTCATCCTCTACGCCAGATGTCCCATGAAGTACCAGGGGAACAGGTACACACTTTTTAATTTCTCCCAGCAGATCCAGACGAATGCGGGGTGCCCCCTTATATATTCCATGTGAAGTTCCAATTGCCACTGCCAGAAAATCAATTCCAGTTTTCTCTACAAATTCTGCTGCCTGAGCCGGCAAAGTAAGACCGGAATTCTTGCTGCTCCTGCCATCCTCTTTACCTCCTACACACCCCAGCTCCGCCTCTACCGGAACCCGGCAGGGGCGGCATGTCTCTACAACCCGTCTGGTCAATCCTGTATTCTCCTCCAGTGGTAGTTGTGAACCATCTATCATAATAGAGGTATACCCTTCCCGTAATGCCTGAACTGCCAGTTCAAAGCTGCTGCCATGATCCAGGTGAAGAGCAACCGGGACCGTGGCTCTCTCCGCTACCGCCTTTACATTGGCATAGTAAAGATTGAAACCTGCATATCTGACGGTAGACGGTGTTGTCTGTAAAATGACAGGCGACTGCATCTCCTGCGCAGCTTCCACTACTGCCATGACCATCTCCATATTTTCTACATTAAAAGCCCCGACGGCATAATTTCCTTTCTGTGCATCCAGCAGCATTCCTTTTGAAGTAACTAATGGCATCTTTTTTCTCCTATTCTTCTGTAATGAGCCGTATCATCTGATCCTTCCCCGTACATTCTTTCAGCCTGGACAAAAACCGGGGTTCCATAAGCTTTTTCGAAAGAGCAGAAAGGAGTTTTAAATGAGCTTCATCTTCACCCTCTCCCACAGCAATCATGAATACCGCATATACCGGTTCTCCATCGGAAGAATCAAATGAAATTCCCTTCTTTGATAATCCAACTGCTACTCTGGGCATACGAACGGCCGGGGATTTTCCATGGGGGATTGCAATTCCGTTTCCAAATGCTGTAGAAGAAATCTTCTCCCTCTTTATGATCTCTTTCTTAAACGCTTCTGCATCCTGTAAAACTCCATCTTCATAAAGCATTGCCACCATTTCATCAATGACTTGCTCTTTTCCGGTATTTTCAAGCGAAAGGCAAACAGTTTCTTCTTTTAATAAATCTTCAGATAAAGCAGTCTTCTTTTTCGAAACAGGAGTCACTAAAATATAAAGCACTGCCCCTACAAAAGAACCCAGCAAAATACATAAAACCCATACAACCGGTTTATTCACCAGACCTAGTATCAGAAAGCCGCCATGAGGTGCCGGAACTTCAACCCTCATCAAATAAGTAGCGATAGCCGAAATGGAGGAACTTAACATAAGAATGGGAATGACTTTTAACGGATTCTTCGCTGCAAAAGGAATCGCCCCTTCTGTAATATGAGTAAAACCTAGAACATAATTAACCAATGCTGCCGTCCGGTCATCCTCCGAAAAGCGGTTTCTCTTAATGGTCGCTGCAATAGCCAGAACCAGAGGGGGCGTAATGCATGCGGCGGAAACACCTGCCATAAAATAGTAATTCCCCTGTCCAAGAAGAACGGTCCCCGTCACATAAGCAGCTTTATTAACCGGACCTCCCATATCAAATGCACACATACAGCCAATTACAATTCCCAACAGAACCGGGCTGGTATTCTGTATCTTAGACAATGCTGCCATCATCCATTGATTAAGAGCCGCACATGGCTGGGCAAACAGCATCATCAGGATTCCCACTCCGCCAATGGTTACAATTGGCACAATGAAAATGGACTTTAGCCCTTCCAATTGCCTGGGAAGTCTTCTTAATGAACGGACAACCCCCTGGGAAAGATACCCGGATAAAAAGCCAGCCACAATTCCTCCGAGAAATCCCGCATCAGTACCAGCTGCAATGGCTCCTCCCACCAGACCTGCCAAAAGCCCTGGGCGTCCGCCGATGGACTGGGCGATAAATCCGCTGAGAACTGTTACCATCAGTCCCATGGAATAACCGCCCACCGACTTTATCATGGCAGCTACCGGGTTATACTGATCCGATGCCGGATCAAAGGAATAAATACCCCACAGAAATGAAATGGCGATCAGTACACCACCTGCTACCACAAGGGGAAGCATATGAGAAACACCGTTCATCAGATGCTTATAAATCTGACGTGCAGCATTCTGGTTTTCACCGGGATTATGATTTTGAATGACTGCCCCTCTCCTTACCGGCACTTTCCCAGAGAGACAAGCCTGAACCAGTTCCTCTGCCTTGCTGACCCCGTCTCCAACCGACACCTCCAAAACCGGCTTTCCGTTAAAACGATCCAGATCCACACTTTTATCGCTGGCGACAATTATGGCATCTGCTCCTTTGATATCAGCTTCCGTTAACGCATTCTCAACCCCGATGGCTCCGTTGGTTTCCACTTTGATCTGACACCCCAGTTTTCCTGCTGCCGCTTTTAAAGCCTTTTCTGCCATAAACGTATGGGCAATCCCCGTAGGACAGCCTGTTACTCCAAGTAATTTCATACTCCCTCCACCTTTCTCACTATAATTTCTTTTTCATAGTTCTCAACTTTATCCATTAAACCAAGCCCGCTGCTCTCTGCCACATTGGCACCTACCGCTGCGGAACGCTTTAATGCCCTCTCAATCTCATCTGGTCGTTCCAGCCATATACTTAAGAAACCTGCAAGTGCCGCATCACCGGCACAGGCCGAACTGACCAGTTCTATCTTCTTAGCCCCTGCATGGTATAAATCACTTCCGTTGTAAAAATACGATCCCCGCTCTCCCAAAGTTAAAAGAATATTTTTTGCTCCCCCTTCATGGAGGTCCTGAAGCACATCTTTGATATCAGCCTCATCTCTCATTACGATTCCGAAGATATCCTTAATCTCCTCATCGTTGGGTTTGATAAGATAGGGCCTGGTCCTCATCAGATTTTTAAGATAAGGAGAACTGATGTCCAAAATAACAGCCGTCTGCTTCTTCCTGCAGATATCCAGAATCTCATCATAAAAAGAATCTGTCAGCCCTTTTGGCAGGCTTCCGCTGACAATTAGCGTATCCATATCCTCAAGAGCTTCCATAAGCCTGCACAGCTCTCTCTGCTTGTTTTGAGAAACATAAGACCCTTCATTAACAAATTTGTATTCCTCGGTCCTGTCATTTAAAAAGATATTGATTCTGGTTGTATCCTCCACCCATACCGGATATACCAGAATTTCCATCTTCTGTGTCTCCTCAACAATATACCGCCCGGAGAAACCGCCGAAAAAACCAAGAACAGCGGACTGTGTTTCAAACCTGTTTAAGCAATAGCTGACGTTTAACCCCTTGCCGTTGGGAGTATAAACAGCATCAAACGTCCGATTAACCACCTTTCCCATAATTCCATTAGACGAGATATTCATATCAATCGCCGGATTTGCCGTCAATGTATAGATCACTTTATTCCACCTCTCCTTTTATGAAAATCTCTGCTCACCTGTCATTATAGAGAAGATTGCTATGAAAATCTTTTCAGGTTATGAAAAAGGAGTCTTAGACAGACTCCGAAATATAGTCAATGATAATTCTGCAAATCATATAAAGAGCAATTCTCGAAGACACCTCGAATTCCTTAATTGCCTGGTGAGCATGCTTATATCCCACAAGAGCAATGTTGCTGTATGAAATTAACTGGGACTGCGGATTGCAGCAGCAGGATATCACACAGTTTCCTTTCTGACTGGCTGTGGCAGCTGCCAGAATCAGTTCCGGTGTCTGGCCGTTTAAAGACAGGATAAATAAAATATCCTTTTCTTTCATCTTGGACGCTTTCACTCTCATGATGTTGGGATCATCGGAAAAGAAAACATCATAACCAAGAAGCTGTAACTTTAAGGAAAACTCCTGGCCAACATAAGTAGTCAGCCCTCTCGCAAATACAGAAATCTGATGTGCATCTTTCATGCATTCAATAACTTTCAGTATATCAGTGAGTGAAATACGCTCATGCACAGCCTGCGCCTCTATTAGTGTCTTATTAAAAAGTTCATTGATGTTCTGAATCTCTTCACTCTTTGCTTTATGTCCTGAGCGATATCTCAGTTCATTAAAACCATTCAGCCCGCATTTACGAATCGCCCTTGAAACGGTGGATGGTGATGAAAATGTCTCAAATGCAATATCAACAATCGACATTCCGGCAAGTGTTCCTTCATGGCCGTTTATGTAATTTATAATTTCACGTTCTGTCTTTGTTAAATTCCCTATAATATTCGTATCAAGCGGAATAATCATGATAAACCTCCATCCCCTGTTCCGTCTGCGCAGTCGCATTCATGCAACTCACAGGGTAAAAAAAATAGTGATAGCCTCCTCTCTGCTCAGAGGTATTATCTTTACAATTTTGTTCATCTCTTCTACAGTAAACGTATCTCCCCTTCGTTTCATCTTTCGGTAAAATGTACATCTGCTCATTCCGATGGCATCAGCAATTACCTCCTGGGTAATTCCAGACTCAGCCATCTTCCCTTTTAACTTTTGTATATTCAAATAACTCACCCCTCCCCAGTTGCATTTATGCTACTACACAATATAAGAATAGCTCATTGAAATTGAAAAGTCAATATCCAAATCCCTGTTTTGCGTCACTTCCTGTTGCAGTTTCAGAACAGCGGAATAAAATTAATATCAAAAGAAACGTTCGGATTGAATCGTTTCTCATCAATCCGAACGTATTCCTGACAAAGAGCTACTTTGTAAAATCCAAAAGTACCTTTAGCATATGTGCACCATTGCTGCTGAAATCTTCAAAGGCCTTTGCCCCTTCCTCATAAGGATATTCATGGGTAATTACCTGATCTAAATTGACTCCGCCATCTTTTACCAGATCTATTAATTCTATAAAATCCTTATTCATTGCATTCCGGCTGCCATAGACATTCAGTTCCTTCTTCTGAATCATAGTAAAATTAAAGTCCAGATTCTTTTTACCAACACCTATAATAACCACTTTTCCTCCAAATGCTGCAGCCTCAATGCAATCCTGAAAGGTGGAGGGCTGACCTACCGCCTCTATACATACATCAAATCCGTAAACTGCTTCATTGCCGTTAATTGATATACTGCCAGTAATCTCTCTGGCCGCCTGAAGAAGCGCATGAGGGCTGTCATTTAAGATGGTTCCTGCAAACTCAAAATGTTCCATTGCATAATCAAGCTTTTCTTTTGCCACATCTGATATGTAAACCTGGCCTCCCAGAGCTTTTGCCGCAATTGCAGCCAGAACGCCGATGGTTCCAGACCCTACAACCAGAACTCTATCTCCCTTTTTAATTCCTGCACGCTGTATCCCATGATAACCGATACAGAAGGGTTCAATAGCTGTCAGCACCTTGGGAGAAAGTCCTTTTCCATCAAATATTCGTTCCAAAGGCATAGTGATGTATTGACAGAAGGCACCATCCGTCTGGCAGCCCATGGTGTGATTATCCATGCAGGCATTGACAAGCCCTTTTTCACAGCTGTAGCAGGCATCACAGTTAAAATAAGGGTTGCAGGTAACAATCATTCCCTTTTTCAGCCCATATTTATTGTCTTCATCAATTTCCATAATCTCTGCGCTAAACTCATGACCTGGAATTCTTGGATAATCAAAATACGCAAATGTTCCCCGGTAAGAGCCTAAATCACTTCCGCAAATACCTCCGTATAAAATTTTTAGCAATGCCTCTCCCGGCTTTCTTACTGGTTTTTCAACCTCTTTTACTTCCACCTTTCCAGGTTCCACTATATAAATTGCTTTCATTTTGTCATTTCTCCTTATTTTCAGAACCTACCAAAGCATTCCATCCTCATCAAAGGGCAGCTCCATTGGCTCCGATTCTATCTCAATGGTTTCCATTCCCTTAATTTCCTCTAAGTAAACCTCGGAAAGCATAATATGCTCCAGATGGAGGCTGTTGGGAATTCTGACAACTCTTGGCCGGGTCTTGTCGATCTCGTTGCAGCTTTTAATACAAACCTGAATTGCTTCCTTATCACTTTCCATTATAATTGGAATCCGGACTCCTCCAAGCACGGTGCAGGTGATTGCATTTGGATACATGGAAGCTAAATCCAGTTTATCAAAAACACGTTTTGTGGTAGCGCTTGAAAATCCTAATCCAATGCCGTTTCCGTGGGTTTCTTTGCTTAAATCCAGAACCGCCACCCTTTGAGCAGTAATACCGCCAGTGGCATAGGGAGAACAAAAGGTACCGGTTATATTGGGATCCATTCCGTCACCGCTATAGTTTTTTCCTATCTCATCTACAATCAGAACATCACAGGAATCCACCAGAATTCTTGCCATATAGGAGGAAGCTTCTTTTAAAAGGACTGGCTCCATTTCCTCAATCTCATCTGCATTTACCGCTACGATCTTACAGGTCTCATCGTAGGCATTTTCTATGGTTGGAACTGCAAATAAGACAGGAGCATGCCTGATTATGGCCTTTCCGAATAAAGGCACATTTTTTGCCATATGTTTAAATCCTGCTTCATGACAGACTTGCGCCCCATACTGTTTTCCCAATCCAATTGCCATCATTTTCATAATTCCGCTTTCATAGGGACCCCGGAACGCTGTATGAGGTTTGATTCTGCAGCCAATAACAATGCCATCGGATTCCGCTGCGTATTTATCTATGTAAACATCCTTTCCTTCTTCATTCACTCCGATTTTCTTTACCTCCATAGAAGAAAGGATGGGGCACTGAAGATATTCTTCTGTAATTCCATAGCCCCTGAGAATCTCTCTCTGTCCCGCAGCAGTACTCCCCCCATGGCTTCCCATGGCAGGAACAACAAAGGGCTGTGCACCCTTTGATTTAATAAAATCTGCAATGCACTTTGTGGTTAACGCATTATTTGCTATTCCCCTGGAACCTGCTGTAATAGCAATTTTCATTCCCGGTTTAATCTGGGAAGAAAACTTTTCTTCTGAAAGCAGTTTCTTTATTATGCCAGGTATCTCTTCTGGTTCGATTTTATTACGGGGAAATATCTGACGGACCCGAAACATTCTGGGCACCGTCACATCCTTTACCAAGTCAGCCACAAAAGGTCTTTCTCTCATGTTAATACCCCCCTTTTATTCACCTAAATAAGCTTTTTTAACCTCTTCATTCCGAAGCAGATTCTCACTGGTGTCGTGAAGAATGATTTCTCCATTCTGCATCACATAACCCCGATCCGCCACATTCAAAGCTATTTTTGAATTCTGCTCCACAAAAAGAACGGAGGTTCCCTGCTTGTTAATTCGAACAATGGATTCGAAAATTTCTTTTATAATAATAGGCGCCAGTCCCAGTGATGGTTCATCCAGCAAAATCATTCTGGGATTGCACAGCAGGGCACGGCCGATTGCCAGCATCTGCTGCTCACCTCCAGAGAGAGTGCCCGCAAGCTGGGTTCTTCGTTCATACAATCTTGGGAACATTTCATATACATGATCAATATCCTTGTTAATATTTGCCTTATCCTTACGGATATAGGTTCCCATCTGAATATTCTCTGCAACAGTAAGCTTTGAGAATACATGTCTTCCCTCTAAAACCTGCACCAGACCCTGACCTGCAATTAAATGCCCTCTGGTTCTTCCGATGTTCCTGCCATCAAAAAGGATTTCCCCTTTCACACCAGATGCTGCCGTCAGTCCGGAAACAGTCTGAAGAGTTGTGGTTTTTCCCGCTCCGTTAGCACCTATTATGGTTACAATCTCACCCTCATCCACATAGAGGTCAATCCCATGCACCACTTTAATATTTCCATAAGAATACTGAAGGTTTTTTAATTCCAATAAATGTTTTCCCATTATTCACCTCCCAGGTAAGCTTCAATTACAGCAGGATTGTTCTGGATTTCCAAGGGAGCGCCTTCTGCAAGCAGCTTACCATAGTTTAAAACATACATATAATCAGCAAGCCCCATCATCAGCTTCATATCATGTTCAATGATCAGAATGCTGACCCCTCTTTCTACTATTTTCTTGCACAACACATCAAGCTCATTCTTCTCTGTGGCATTCATTCCTGCAGCCGGCTCATCAAGCAGCAATATCTTAGGATCGCTTGCCAGGGCACGGCAGATTTCAAGAAGCCTCTGTTTCCCATAGGAAAGGGAACCTGCCGGTTCATCCTTTAATTCCAGAAGCCCTACGAAATCCAGCAATTTTAAAGCCTTTTCATAAGCCTTTTTCTCCTCTTCTCTTTCTTTTTTTGTCTTAAAAAGAGAATCTGTAACGCTGGAATTCAGTCTGGAATGCATACCTACGATTACATTTTCATATACTTTCATTTTTTTAAACAAATTGATGATCTGATAGGTGCGGCTGATTCCTGCTTTATTGATCTGATAAGGGCGGTAACCCTGAATTTCTTTCCCTTCAAATATTATCTTTCCTTCATTTGGAGTATAAACACCGCTGATGCAGTTGAAAAAAGTTGTTTTACCCGCACCGTTTGGACCAATGAGGCCAGTGATTTTCCCATCTCTTACTTCCATGGAAACATCATTATTCGCCACCAGACCGCCAAACCTTAAGGTTACGTTTTTGACCTTCAGCATTTATTTACTCCTTTCTTTTTGAATTTTACTGCAACGTCCTGATATGCCCCATAAAGACCCCCTGGCAGCACAACAATTACAATTAAAAGCAAAACACCGTAAATTAACAGCTGATACTTTTCCGTAGCACGGAGCGCCTCGTTTAATATAAGTACCGATACTGCACCAAAAATGGGACCAAAGCGGGAAGCCGTTCCGCCAAATAAAAGCATGGTAAGAAACATAACAGACTGCTTGTACATAAATGTGTCCGGGCTGATGAACTTCACGCAGTGAGCATACATTCCACCGGCAAAGGCTGTAAAAAATGCGCTGATGGCAAATGCCAGTATCTTATAATTCCGGACATTGATTCCCATTCCATCCGCTGCATGAGAATTCTCTCTGATTGCTATAAAAGCCCGTCCAACTTTGGATTTTATCAGATTGTTTTTCATAAGAAGAAAAACAAGTACACTGATCAGTCCAAAATAATAAAACTTGCTGTAGGTATTCAGTTTATATCCAAAAATGCTTACCGAATCTGTAAAAAATCCTGTAAAATTGCCCGTGATCTCATAGGGAGACTGAGCAACCAACTGATACACGATCTCTCCAAAGGCAATCGTTGCCAGGGAAAGAAAATGAAAAACCAGCTTGGAAGCAGGATAAGCCAGACCTGCACCGATAACAGCTGCCAGAAAAGCAGCAATTATCATGGTAAGAATCACCGGAATATGGGTATATTTATGTAGAATCGCAGATCCATAAGCCCCAATTGCAAAAAAGGCTGCATGTCCCAGCGATATCTGGCCGCTATAACCAAACACAATGTCCAGACCCGACACTGCTATGATGTAAATAAAGATAAAGCTCACAATTGTAAATGCATACTCAAAATGTATCACATTGAGAAGCACAGGCATTAATAAGAGGACCAAAAGAATTATTAAGTCTTTTTTTCTGTTTAATATCGCATTTTTTAATCGTAGATTCATTCCATTCTCCTCCCTAATCCTGAATTGCCCGCTCATTAAAAATACCAGTAGGCTTAATAAATAAAAACGTAATTAGCAGGATATAAGCCACCAGATCTTTATAAGAGGAGGAAATATATGCGGAAGTAAACGTTTCCACCAATCCAAGAATCGCGCCCCCAAGCATGGCACCGTACATATTGCCGTAACCTCCCATTACTGCACTGGCAAAACCTTTTCTTCCAATGGTCGCACCCAAGGTTGTATATACCCCGTAAAGGGGTCCGATGAGCATACCTGCGAGCGCAGCCACTGCTGCAGAAATCCCCCAGGTAAGCCCCGTGGCAAGAGATACATTGATTCCCAGACTTCTGGCAGCCAGCGGGTCCATGGCAGCAGCTCTCATGGAAGTGCCAAACCTGGTATGCTTCATAAAGATATGAAGAGAAACCATACATATCATAGAAACTAAAATGCAGACAAATGCTTCTGTCTGAATGTTTACACCAAGAATTCTTATATTGGTAACATGAAATATTCTTGGAAAGTTAATGGACTGAGTCCCCCATACCAGCATAGATCCGTTCTGAATGATATAGGAAACCGCAATGGTAGCCAGAACCGTATAGATTGGCAAGGTTCCCTTTGCAACAAGCTTACTGATGATGCCCTTCTCCAAAACCATTCCAAACCCCAGCATAATAATAAAAACAATAATCACTGTAAGAATAAAGGGAATATGAAAAACCCCATAAAAGGTATATCCCAAAAATGCGCCTAATGTAAGAATATCGCCCTGTGTAAAGTTAAGCATTCCTGAAGCCTTATAAATCAGGCTGTAGCCAAGTGCAATCAGTCCATAAACGCAGCCCAGCACAAGACCCGAAACAAGAATTTGTATTATCATTTCTTACCTCCAAGGAAACCGCCTATATTCCACCTGACCGGATATAGGCGGTCCATACTATATGTTTTATCACTGTGCCAGTTTAGAAATATTTCCTGCCTTAATCCACTCATTAAAGTCTAAGTATTTTCCATCAATAATAATGTAATCGTTTAGTGTATGAAGTCCTTCCCGGGTTCCGTCAGTGAAATCAAGCATTCCTCCAAGAGATTTAAAATCCTTGATCTTGCTGATTGCATCTTTGATTGCTTCCTTATCATTGCTTCCTGCTATCTTCGAGGCCTCCCAGAATACCATCATCGCATCCCAGCTTCTGTATGCGCAGTCATGAAACGGCATTACACCATACGCTTGATAGTAAAGCTCCAAAAATTCCTTCATTTCAGGATCTTTTGCTTCTTCAACACTGCTGTATACCACGTATGGATAAGCAAATACCCAGTTGTTAACTGCATCCCCAGCCACATTAATTGTATCAACCGGAATCCCCTCACGGTTAAAGCAGAGTTTATTAAATCCAAGCTGCCGCAGCTGCTTTGCAAAAATTGCCTGAGTCGGACCATTGGTAGAGCAGAATACTGCATCTGGTTTCGAATTAATCATCTTAGCCACCTGACCGGAGAAATCTGTATCCCCCTCTGTGTAACTTTCAATGGTAGTAACTTCAATTCCCGCCTTTTTTGCTTCCTCTATAAACGTTTCAGCGCTGGTTTTTGCAGCATCATCAAGACCGCGGAATACCGCCACCTTCTTAACATCTAAATTCAGCATCTTCTCCGTAACATGAGGCATGGAAAGAGCGGTATTTAATCCTGCACGGAAAACATATTCCCATCCCTGCTGCATCCATGTGGGACTGTTGCCCGTTCCGATAGTAGGAATCTTAGCTTCATTATAGATTCCACCTGCCGCAAGAACGTTGCTGCTTGTTAAAGAGCCCAGGATGGCATCCACCTTATCTACCTGAATCATCTTATTGGCAATTTTAACTGCTTCCTCAGGAGAACCCTGATCATCATAATTTACAAGCTTAATTGGTACCCCATTAAAACCGCCCTCCTTATTAATCACCTTAACAGCCAGTTCCGCTGCCATATTGGCAGATTCTCCAACCTGGGCATTGACACCAGTCAAAGGCTGGGGATTTCCTATTACAAAAATTTCTCCTGCCTCAGCAGTGCCAGTTGTGCTCTCCGAAACAGCCGCACCTGTCGTGGTTTCTTCCGTCTTTGTACTTGTTTTTCCAGCCCCGCATGCGGTTAAGAACATTGTTAAACTTAAACCCAGTGCAAGAATTTTAGATAACTGCTTTTTCATTTTTACTTCCTCCATTTTTTATTATTATCTTTAAAAGATATCGTGGTTAACTGAAAGCCCCTTCTCCTGACTTTCATAGATTGAGAAAATCTAAATTCCTGTTTTATTCACCTGTTATTTTACTTATATTTAACTAATATATCAGATGAAATATAGCCACATAATATACTAATAAAGACTCTCCGTCAAGTTATTTTCTGTATATTTTATATAAATTTTCTTAATTGTATAATATTTGATCAGTTTATTTGCATATTTGAAACATTTTATAGTTTTATGATTTGTGCCATTTGTTTTGCAACAGATTCTTTTTCTGCCAGCAAAAAAAAATGCTGAAAATGTGCTTTTTCAGGCATATTCTCAGCATTCAATATTTATTTAACGCATTCATCTATTTTATAATATTATAACATTGATTTTTTAGGGAAAATCAAATCCATTGCATTATTCCAGGAATTTCTAATATGCATTTTATAATTTTCAAGAACATCTGCATCATTATTACAAAGCATTGAATCTAAAATCTCCAGATGCTCCTCAATGGAAAGTGTATAGTTTAAGTTAACCTTTGCACAATATACCCTTATTCTGTTACTATGATCTGCTACCACATTCAGCAACTCTTTCAAAAAGCTATTCTGAGACTGAGAGATGACCGTATTATGTAAACAATCGTCCAGCCCAGTGTAATATTTCACATATTCTTCATGATCTTTAAACTCAGGCGGATTCTGAAAGGAATTATACATTTTTTTAAGCCAGTCTTTGCTTAATCTGTTATAACACTCTACCGCTATATAAGGCTCATTCAGTAAACGCACCTCATAAATTGCATTGACCAGATTATAATCGATTTCTCCAACTAAAGTTCCTTTTCGCGGATATATTTTAACAAATGAATCCTTTTCCAATCTTTGAATCGCTTCGCGAATGGGAGTCCTGCTCATGCCTAATTCTTTCTGTAACTCCATATCAGAAATATCCTGCAAAGGAAGATATTCGCCCAGTATAATCTTATTTTTTATATATTCATAGGCATTTGAAAATTTGTCTTCTTTTACCGATTTATCCATGTCTACCCCCTTCTGCTATGATGTTTCAAGTCAAACAAATCACCTCTGTCACCATAATCACGAAGCAAACTTCAGAATTTTAGTTTGCCCGTCTCTAGTTTATTTCATTAATTATTGAATTGTCAACACTTATTTTGATAATTATGTAACAATATGATTCAATTTTGACATTTGGTGTTAAAAATAGAAATTATTAAATATCCTGTGCCTAAATTGATAACAATAAAATGCAGATGCTGTGCCTGACTGTACCAAACACCCCATCTGCAAATTGACTGGGCAATCTATATAATATTATCGCATTTACGCTACTTTGGAAGCAAAAAAATTTTAGCTGCTTCTTCCTTTGTCAAAGATATGAACTTTATCATTCTGTTCATCTCCTGTACAGTGAAAGTATTACCCTCTTTTTTCATCTTACGGTAAAAAGTACATCTGCTGATACCCATAGCATCTGCAATTGATTCCTGGGTCAATCCGGAATCCGCTATCTTATCCTTTAACATGTATATATTCAAATAATTCACCTCTTTTCAGTTGCATTTATGCCACTATTATATCATAAGAATAGCCTATAAAAAATAAAATGTCAATATACAAGTCAGCCCAGGGGGCATAAGTGTTGCATTTTTGCAACATCAATGGTATGATATTAACAGGAGGTATGAACATGTCAATCACTGGTCAGAGAATTAAAGAAAGAAGAAAACAATTGGAAATGAGTGCTGACGATATCGCCGCTGAGTTAGGCGTTTCACGGTCTACAATTTTCAGATATGAGAACGGACAAATAGAAAAAGTTCCTGCTAATGTTTTAGAAAAGCTGGCGGTCATTCTTAGAACTACCCCTGCTTATTTAATGGGCTGGCAGGATGACTGTTTTGAATACCCAGATTCCGGAGCAGATGCTTCCCCATGGATTCATCGGCCTGCAAGCGGAAGCGAAGATTTCTTCCGCGAAGATGAAGGAAAAGGATATCACACCAACGATAGCTTAGGTGCCATTATTAACAGCGCCGGTCCGGACGACAGAGATAAGATCACTGCCATGGTAAAGATTTATCTGACTCTGACTGATTCCGGTAAGAGAAAAGCCAGCGATTATATGGTGGATTTATCCGAACAGCCAAAGTACCGAAAGCTATGACTTAAACCTGCTGTTTCTTAAGGATTTTTTACCAGTAAAAAATCTTGCTTCTGGTAATAAAATCTTGCTGATTTGTATTTCATTTTATGATAAAATAAAAAGGATTTTTTTATATAAACAATACTATAGAAAAGCAGGAACAGTTGAACTATGGAATCAAAATTAGAAAAAAAGTATGGACTATTTACAGCCATTGCGATGGTTGTAGGCATCGTGATTGGAAGCGGTGTATTTTTTAAAGCCGAAAAGATTCTGACTGCAACAGGGGGAAATTTAAAGCAGGGAATTCTGGCCTGGATCATCGGCGGTATTATTATGATTTCCTGCGCTTACACATTTTCTGTTATGGCTACGAAGTATCAGTACATTAACGGTATTGTGGATTACGCGGAAGCAACCGTAGGAAAAAAATATGCCTATTATGTAGGAAGTTTTATGGCTATTATTTACTACCCTACCATTACTTCAGTCCTTGCATGGGTATCTGCCCGGTATACCTGTGTCATCTTCGGTTTTTCCATTACCGGTGGAGAATGTATGACCATAGCCTGTCTCTATCTGGTTTCCAGCTTTACAATCAACGCATTATCCCCTGTTTTAGCAGGAAAATTTCAGGTAAGCACCACTGTCATTAAGCTCATTCCCTTATTCCTTATGGCAATTGTTGGGACCTTTACAGGACTTCGCAACGGAATGACTGCTTATAATTTTACCCATACCGTATCTGCCAGCACCGCCAACGGGTTATTTACAGCTGTTGTTGCCGCCAGCTTCGCCTACGAAGGCTGGATTATTGCAACCTGTATCAATGCAGAACTTAGAAATGCAAAAAGAAATCTGCCCCTTGCCTTAATTTCTGGTACCTTAATCACTATGGCAGCGTATATTCTGTATTACATCGGACTTGCAGGAACCGTTAAAAATGAAATAATCATGGCAGGTGGTGAAGCAGGAGCCAAGCTGGCATTCCAGACTGTTTTCACCTCAATAGGCGGAAATCTGTTATTTGTATTTGTAATTATCTCCTGTCTGGGCACGTTAAACGGGCTGATGCTTGGCTGCACCCGGGGAATTTATTCTCTTGCTGCCAGGGGCTTAGGACCAAAACCAAAGGTTTTCAGTCAGGTAGATTCCATGACCAACATGCCTGTTAATTCAGCTATTTTAGGGTTATTTCTTTGCGGCATCTGGCTGTTCTATTTCTACGGAGCAAATCTGACTGCCAGCTGGTTTGGATTTTTCACTTTTGATTCTTCTGAACTTCCGATTGTCACTGTTTATGCTTTATACGTTCCAATCTTTATTATGTTTATGGTAAAGAGCAAAGGACTTAACTTCTTTAATCGTATCTTAATGCCCTGTTTATCCCTTGCAGGCTGTGCATTTATGATTATTGCCGCATGGTTTGCCCACGGAATGGCTGTGGTTGCTTTTCTTATTGTATTTTTTGTTGTTATGGTATTTAGTGCTTTGATTTCACATCGGTCAGAGACAATAAATAAATAAAAATTCAGGGCTGGTTTCCCATAAGAGGATTCCAGCCCTTTTCCACTTCCAATCATTTCAATACAGAACCAGTCATTCTTGACTGACCTGTTTTTTTGTGATAACATAACAGTTGTTATGCAGATACAACAAGATTGGAGACAGCAATTATGAAGCAAAATTTGGAGATCCCGTTTTCACCGGAGTCCGATGCCGGAACAACCCGCGAACGGCTTATAGAGGCTGGTATAGAAGAATTTTATGAAAAAGGTTACA
Organism: Lacrimispora struthionigena; assembly: GCF_048627165.1. Lineage (NCBI taxonomy): Bacteria > Bacillati > Bacillota > Clostridia > Lachnospirales > Lachnospiraceae > Lacrimispora > Lacrimispora struthionigena. Next base: position 2,889,274 of record NZ_JBMBWP010000002.1, on the reverse strand, counting down.
GACAGGCCAGTCTTCGCAGAATTTGTGCTGCCTGCGGCGTTACTACCGGTGCCTTCTATTTTCATTTCTCCGGAAAACAGCAGCTGTTTTCCACTATTGTGGAACCAGTTATAGAACAATGGACCAGTCTTGGAAACACTCTTGCGGACCGGGAGCTCAAAGATCAGTCCACCGCCCTGGATAACGACCGGGCTATGATGGATCTTGAACTCAGACACCGCAGAGAGATACTCATACTGCTGGAAAAATCCACTGGCAGCGGAAAAGAGCATTTTATGGATAATCTAAAGCAGGAACTTAAAAAACATTTTATGACTCATTTTACAAAAGCCATCGGTCACGTACCCGATCCAGAATTCATACAGCTTCTGGCAGAGATGCGTATCTACGGAAACATACAGCTATTAAAAGGTAATTACGACAGGTCACAGACATTATTTTTCAATGATATGCTGGCTTGTTATGCAGAAGGCGGGTTTACACATCTAATACAAAATCATAAAGAGCAGTTATAGAATCCAGGGCATGGTGCCCTGGATTTTTTATATAACAAAAACAGGCAGCTGTTATGCTGCCACATTAAAAGGAGGTATTTTAAATATGAAACAACCAAACTACGGAAACTGGATTTCCAAAACAATGATGCAGTTTCTCTGGACCGCAACCGTCATCTTTCTGGCACTCAGTTTGATGTTCACCTATCTGTTTCAGGTGAACATTCTGGCCGCAGCGGCTCTGGTGCTGACCATATTGTCAGCCATTCTGTCCGTTTATCACCAGGTCTGCCGCCATGCGTTTTCCTTCACAGGAAGAGGGGTAATGAGGGGCATTCACAGCGAATTACTGAATCATCTTTCCTGGAACGGAAATGGCACCCTTCTGGATATCGGCTGCGGCTCCGGTGCACTCACCATTCGCTGCGCCAAAGCATTTCCAAAAGCAGAAATAACCGGAATCGACTATTGGGGAGCACAATGGAACTATGCCAAGGAGCAGTGTGAAGAAAACAGGCGGATTGAACAGGTTCAGCCCATTACATTCATAAAAGGTGACGCTGCTGCAATTCCGTTTCAGAACGAAAGCTTTGATGCTGTAATCAGTAATTTCGTTTTCCACGAGGTTATGACACAGCACGACAAACGTAAGGTAGTCCGGGAGGCTCTCAGGGTGGTTAAAAAAGGCGGGGTTTTCGCCTTTCACGATTTATTTGAACAAAAAACAATATATGGTGATATGAAAGCGTTGGTGGAAGAACTGAAAAAAGAAGGAATTACAGAAATTTATTATATTCCTCATTCAGAAAATATGAAATGCATTCCTTTCTACGTAAAAGCACCATGGCTGCTGTCAGGACTTGGAATACTTTATGGGGTGAAATAAGTTTTTTAAAAGGAATCTGACCGGATTGACAGCCTCCCAAAGGATAGAGTATTATAAATATCAAATACAAAGATCCGCAAAGTACATATAAGGTTAAAAAAGGAAGGAAGGTGATATCATGGCAAAAATCAAAGATTTTACCCTGGAGAACATCAAGGAAATCTGTGAATTCGGCAAGGCAATCTCCTCCCCCGTAAGGCTGGAGATCATTAAACTGTTGTATCAGGACAATTATTCCATAAGCCAGATAGCGGAAGCTCTTGAGCTGCCACAGTCCAGTACTGCATTTCATTTAAAGCTTCTTGAGGCTGCAGACTTAATTCGAATGGAGGAGCAGCCCGGGAGCCACGGAACTATGAAGGTCTGCAGCCGGAAACAGGATTATGCCAATCTTTGTTTTCTACCGAGAAGCAGTCAGATCAACCAGGTAGTCAGCATCGAGATGCCGGTCGGCTCATTTGTAGATTGCAGCATTTTCCCCACCTGCGGTTTATATACACCGACTGGAGTTATTGGAATGGAGGATAAAGAGTACAGCTTTTATCTGCCAGAACGGATGAATGCCGGACTTTTATGGACATCAAAGGGATATGTGCAATATAAGTTCCCCAATCAGCTGCCGGCCGGCAGACTTCCTGTAAACCTGTCGTTTGCCATGGAGATATGTTCAGAGGCTCCTGGTTATGCCGAAAACTGGAGATCCGACATTACCTTGTGGGTAAACGGTATCGAATGTGCCACCTGGTGCTGTCCGGGAGATTTTGGATCCAGAAGAGGCAGACTTACACCTCCGCTCTGGCCCAACGGCTCTACGCAATACGGCATCTGGGTAAAGTGGGAAATCAGGGGAGACGGAACTTATATCAATGGGGAACAGGTCTCAAAAGTCAGGCTCAGCGATATTGCAATTTCGGATAAACCCTTTGTTGCAATGACCATAGGAAATAAGAAAAACGCCAGGTATGAAGGCGGCTTTAATCTTTTTGGCAAGACCTTCGGTGATTATCCCAGGGATATTTTAATGGAGATAGAATATTAATTACATTTTATAACAAGACAACTGTCTGGAAAATATGTTTGTTTCCAGATGGTTGTTTTTTATTGTCTTATGTCCGGAAAACAGAAATAAATGGTTATAACAGAATTTCTATTTTTTTAAGGAAATTTAAATGAGTTAATAACATTATTACTGTTGTAAATATAAAATATATACAAATATATTCATATATTCTATTTTAATATATTGACTTACACAATAAAAAGGTGTATTGTTGCTTTATTAAATCAGCATTACTGTTATTAAAACAATTATATCTAAATGGCAGTGAACTGGTTTATAGTGTATGCATTCAAACAAAATAAGGAGGTAATTATGAGAAGAAGCAAAAAATGGATGGCTGCCTTAGGTGCAGCAGCACTGGTAATGACAGCTCTGTCTGGCTGCTCAGGCACCACCGCAACCCAGACTGCCGGGAGTACTCAGACAGCAAACAGTACACAGGAAAGCAAAGAGACTGCATCAGGGCAAACGTCAGCCGCTACGGAAGAAACAAAGAATGTCAACGACGACGGAACGGTTAACAATCCGGAAAAAGTTGCAGTGGATGCCAACAAGCTGGTAATGTGGTCCTTATTCAGCGGAGGCGACGGCGGCTTTATGTCAAAGATGATTGAAGATTACAATGGTACCAGTCCTACGAAGCAGGTACAGTCCATCATGTTGGTATGGGCAGACTATTATACCAAGCTTCAGACGGCTGTTGCTGCTGATAAAGGACCTGATATCGGCATATCCCATGCTTCTTCTCTGCCTCAGTTAGTGGAAGATGGTGTAGTACAGCCGATCACTCCCTATCTTAAGGAATTGGGAATTGATCTTAGCCAGCATTATTCCCAGGCTTCCATAGATGCTGTTACATTTGACGGAGAGGTTTACGCGGTGCCGCTGGATACTCATGCAGAGATAATGTATTTTAATAAGAATATATTAGAACAGGCAGGAGTAGCCTTAAACGGAAGCGGAGGAGTCGATATCAAAAGCGCTGATGATTTTTATGCTGTCTGCGATAAAATAAAATCCGTGATTCCAGCAGATGGTTCCGTTATCGCCCTTACCAGCAACGGAGATGACCCTTACCGCTTATGGTGGGCATCCTATTTCCAGATGGGAGGTACTCCTATAGTCAGCGATGACGGCAAAAAAGTGACTCTTGATAAGGATAAAGCCGTTAAGGCGGCCGAGTTTGTAAAAGGACTTTATGACAAAGGTTATGTTAAGGAAGGTATTGATGACCACCAGAAATTCTTCCAGAGCGGCAAAGCAGGAATCTGCATTGGCGGAACCTGGGCCGTTGGAGCCTTTGAACAGACAGATAACTTAAACTTTATACCAGTACCATTTCCTAAGCTCTTTGATACAGACAATTGCTGGGCAGATTCCCATACATTCATTCTTCCAACAAAAAAAGCAAGGAATGAAGCAGACTGCAAGGCTGCCGTGGAATTCATGGTATCAGCGTCCATGAAAGGCGGCGTTACCTGGGCTGGTTCCGGTCAGATTCCGGCATGCAAAGAAGTTCTTGCAAGTAATGAATATAAGGCTCTTCCATACAGAAGCAGTTACATGTCCGAAGTTGAGAAAGCAATTCTTCCTGCGAAGGTATCAACTTTTAACGGTATGAAGAAAGGCATGATTGACAGCCTTGATACGATCTGGACAGGAAAGGGTGATGCCAAATCCGGCATTGACACTCTTTACGATGAGCTTGAATCAAATCTTCCGTAATAACAGGTAAGCAGAGGGGGATTATTTCCCCCTCTGAACAAGGCGGTTTGTATGGTTGGGAGGACTTAAACCTTGAGCAGAAGCAGAAAAATAAGAGATATGGCGACAGGTCTTGGATTGTGCTTTCCTTTTTTGGCCTTATATACAGTTTTTACTATTTGGCCGGTCATTCAGGGGCTGTATGTAAGTTTACATAAATGGTCCTTAATGGGGAAGGTAAAATTTGTAGGGCTGGATAACTATATTAAGTTTTTATCGGATCAAAAATTTATTGATGCACTAAAACATACGATTATATTTGTTGCACTTTCCGTTCCATTTCTGGTAATCATGGCTCTGATACTTGCTCTGTTTGCCAATCGGCCGGTAAAGATCAGACGTGGATTAAGGATCGCATTTTATCTTCCAAGCATTATCTCAGTTTCAGTTGCGTCCTTTATTGCTAAATATATGTTTGCGCCCTACATGGGTTTTGTAAACGGTATTCTTCATTTGACCGGCCTCTTAAAATCAGGGTCGGAAATCCAGTGGCTGATCGATACAAATCATGCATGGGCGGTAGTCACCATAATGACCGTATGGTGGACTGTCGGTTTTTCCATGCTGTTATATTTATCAGCTTTGCAGGATATCTCTCCTGAAATATACGAAGCTGCGGAAATCGACGGGGCTGCAAAATGGCAGCAATTATTCTCCATCGTCCTCCCGTTGCTAAAACCCACCACGTATTTAATCGTGATGCTGCAGATTATTGCAAGCTTTAAAGTATTCGGTCAGATCCAGCTGATCACGGCCGGAGGACCAGCGGGAAGCACCAAACCATTGATCCAGTATATTTATGAAACGGGCTTTACCAAAAATAATATGGGATATGCGGCTGCCATGTCATATGTACTGTTTGCTATTCTGGTGGTGTGTACCCTGATTCAGAAAGCAATTCAGAAAAAGGGGGAACAAAAAGATGAAGCGTAAAAAAGCAAAAGCCGGAAGTCTTATTTTGACCGTTTTGTCAGCCGGGCTGGCTATCATTTTTCTGGCTCCTGTGATCTGGGCTTTCTTTGTATCGCTGCAATATGAGGGAAAGCAGATTAAAAGCGTAGTCAGCTGGTTTTCTCCCCCATACACCTTTGGGAATTATCTGGATCTGATTATTGGCTCAGATGTTGCCAAATGGCTTCTTAATTCCGTGGTGGTTGCGGTTCTTGTTACAGTTTTAACCCTTCTCTTCTCTGCCATGGCTGCTTATGCTCTGTCAAAAATTAAATTTATGGGGAGAAATAAACTGTTCTTTTACTTTTTACTGGGGCTCATGGTTCCAGGAGAGGCCACCATTGTTCCGCTGTTTATTACAGCCAACAATATTCATCTGATTGATACTTATGCAGGTCTCCTTCTGCCATCTGTGGCAGTTTCCATGAATTTAATTATCATGGTTACTTTTTTTAAAGGTATTCCTGATTCCCTGATTGAAGCCGCAAGAATAGACGGCGCCGGGGAGATTACAATTTTTTCCAGAATCGTCATGCCGCTGTCAAAGGCAGTCCTTTCAACCATCAGTATCTTTGCATTTATAGGGAGCTGGAATAACTATCTCTGGCCCTTACTCTGTTCTATGGACAGTAGTAAATTTACATTGCCTGTGGGAATCCCCATTTTTGCCGGAACTTACACCGTGGATTATGTGAAACCGATGACGGCCAATATGATTGCATCAATTCCTGCTATTATCATATACCTGATTTTTGAAAAACAGATTGTACAGGGAATTACCATGTCCGGCGTCAAGGGTTGACATAAGTATAAAACAGATAAAGGAGAATTAACTTCATGTTATGCTATCAAAAAGATTATCCAAGACCACAATTTGTCCGAAATGACTGGGCCAGTTTAAACGGAATCTGGAACTTTAGCTTTGACGACAGCAACAAAGGAGAGGAAGAAGGCTGGTATAAGAGTTTTCACAGGGAAACAGAGATATGTGTCCCCTTCACCTATGAGACGAAGAAAAGTAATATTCGAGACGAAGAAATTCATCATTATGTGTGGTATGCCCGTACATTTCAAGCTGATAAGGCAAAAACAACACGCAATAAGCTGATTCTGCATTTTGAGGGAAGTGATTTTCTTACAAAGGTGTGGATTAATGGTCAACTGGCCGGAATGCACGAAGGCGGATATTCCCGCTTTTCCTTCGATATTACAAATCTTATAACCGATGGCGAAAACCTTGTAGTCGTTAAAGCCGAGGATCATCCCGATGCACAGCAGCCCAGAGGGAAACAGCGATGGATATCCGAGAATTTCGGTTGCTGGTATGTTCAGACAACAGGAATCTGGAAGACCGTATGGATGGAGTATGTCCCCAACATCAGCTTACACTCAGTGAAAATGACTCCTATTCTGCCGGAAGGCAGGCTGGAACTGGAATATACAGTGGACTGTCCTGAAGCTTTGGACGGAAAAAAACTGGAAGTGGAGGCATTGGTAAGTTTTGGTGGCAGATTTGTGACAAAAGTTCTGACAGCCATAGCGAAAAATCCCACAAAAATTTCCGTTGATCTGGTGGCTGCAGAGGCAGGCTACCCCTGGGGAATTCGTACGTGGACTCCTGCCGAACCAAATCTTTACGACATCTGCTTTAGTACCCGGTTTAATGGAGAGGTGTGGGATGAAATTGGTTCTTACTTTGGAATGCGCGAGATCCGGATCAAAGGTCCTAACATTCTTCTAAACGGAGCACCACTGTATCAAAGGCTGATTCTTGACCAGGGATATTGGGAGGAATCTCATTTGACTCCCCCAGATGAGGAAGCATTAATCCAGGATATTGATAAAATTCATGAACTTGGCTATAACGGTTTAAGAAAGCACCAGAAAACAGAGGATGAAAGATTCCTTTACTGGTGTGATGTAAAGGGAATGCTGATCTGGAGCGAAGCGCCTGCTGCCTACATTTATTCCGACAGGGCAGTGAAACTTTTTACAAGGGAATGGCTAGATATTGTAAAACAGAATTATAATCACCCCTCCATTATCACCTGGACTCCTTTAAACGAATCCTGGGGTGTCCCACAGGTTGAGACAAACAGAACACAGCAGCACTTTACAGAAGCGATCTATCACCTGACAAAGAGCATTGACCCATACCGCCCGGTTATCGTAAATGACGGGTGGGAACATACCGTTTCCGATATTCTTACTCTGCATGATTATGAAGAGGCAGGCGAGATTCTCAAAAAGCGATATACGCAGTATAAAGAAGAAATTATGACAACGGAGATTTACCACTCCACTTCCAAATCCGCCCTTGCAAACGGCTTTTCCTACAAAGGTCAGCCAGTGATCATCAGTGAATTTGGAGGCATTGCATTTGACAGTGATAAAGAAGGCTGGGGATATGGAAATAAAGTCAATACAAAAGAAGACTTTTTAAAGAGGTTTGACAGTATTACAACCGCTATAAAAGAAATTCCCTATGTCTGCGGCTACTGCTATACCCAGGTTACAGATGTACAACAGGAGATCAATGGTCTGATGGATATCTCCAGAAACTATAAAGTAGATCCTGAAGTAATTAAAGAAATCAATGAAAGAAAAGTGGCATACTGGAGAGATGAACTCCGGTAGGATGAAATCTAATAAAGTTTTATAAGGCCTCCTCTCTATATGTCTAAACAGAGCGGAGGCCTGCTTTTTATAATTGCACAGTTAGAAACCGCAATAACGCCCACCTAATTATAGTTTCCTGCCTTTTCAATTTCACCTGCCAGTAATTCAAGTTCCTTTACTGATTCCTCTATGGTATCACTAAAAGCTGCCAATTCAAGAATCCTTAAAAGCTTGTCATAACAATGCCCAGGTTTATTTTCAAATCTCTGGATATACCCCTCAATTCTTTTTCGGCTGGGAAAATATGTATGGTTCAGTGCATAAAGAGCCTGCAGCAAATGATCCAGTGAATTTTCCAGCACCTGATGATAAAATAGAACTTCTTTTCTCAAAATCGCTCTGCCCAGATCCTCCTCATTCAGCACACGTGAGATATGATACTGAAACAGCTTATGAAACAGTTCTGGCGGATATTTCTTCACCATTGCTTTCATCTCTGACCAGACAGAATCCTCTTCATATAGGATATGAATGGACTCCACGCTGGACAATCTTCCTGTAGGATAAAAGCCCCCTGTCATACCAAGATGTTTTCCCTGTAAAGTCTCTTCCAAATACTCCGTCATCTCTTTTACGGTAAAATACATAGGCATAACTTCAATTTCTTCAATAACCAATATATCCCCATACCCCCACATACCGCCATTGCATACATTCATGGTACATTCTGAGTATTCTCCAGCAAAGGAAGCATAGATCCGTTCCCGTTCTTTTTTCTCCGGAATAACCGTACAAAGAACAAACAGATCAATATCACTTTTTCCGGGGACCAATACTGCATTTATGTCACCAGTCTGTGCGATCCCTTTAACATATTTACATTTTAATATCTCACACACAAGCCTATCTTTTATCTGCTGAACATTCATATCAATTTCCTCTCGACTTAATCAACCGCCTGCTGCCTCACTACCTCTTTCAGTAAGCCATTAAAATGCTGAATCATTCCATTTACATCGTCCATATCGTAATAATCTTTCAACTTTAGCTGTATCGCTCCCGACAAATTGTTCAGGCAATGTCCAATATGATAGAACTCCATCCGATCTAAATCCAAATCCATTTCCAGATTTTCCAGCAGACTGCCGAACCGGATATTTAGAAAACTTATTTCTTCCTCCAAATCACAATATTTGCCTCCTTCAATGTCAATTAAGTAAGCATTGTCATATTTATCAACCAGTACATGATTTGGTCCCAGCTCTCCATGAATAAAGGTATACTCCTGCCTTTTCTCCATAATCTTTGACAGCTCCAGCAATTTATCCCATACTCCCATATACAATTTTATATTACTACCATCTGCTGCCTTTAAATATCCGATATTCTTTTGTGCGGTTCTAAGTGAATGTTCCAGGACATTAAATTCTTCCGTTTGCAATCGGTTTAACTGCCCCACAAAATCACTCTTTATTTTATGCAGGTTATTAATACTGGTTTTTAAAGAACATAATACTCTGGGCAATCGGTCTTCCTGCTGCGCAATTATATCATCCATATCAGTTCCATCTATGTATTCTGCAAAAGCATATTCATAGTCCTGCTCTCCTTTGCTTCTATCCATAAAGTATAACTTTGGTGTGAGCACGTTATGTTGTAACATCAATTTATTGTTTAATTCAAACAATAAAGAACTGCTGGATGAAAAAATATCTTTTTCCTCATCATAAGTAAAATACGTAGTGCTTTTATCCCATATGTAAATAATAAAGCAAAACCCACTTTTAGTCTCTGCCAGATATGTATGCTTTTGTGCACCTCCCAGAATTCTTGTCATTCGATTCAGAATAAAAGAATCTCCAAAAACCACCTTTGTTTTTAACTTCATGAACGGTTCAACCTTATCTGCTTCCATATAGTTTCCCTTTCTCCACATATTTCCTTTTCTGTAACAAACTTATCACTAAACGTAATAGAATTCAAGCTTTCTTAACGGATCCTTTATTGACATCCCATTTTGTTTTTTGTAAAATACCCCATAGTTCACAGAAATGTGATCTGCTGCTGCATCATGACGATTATTATTCCGGCTATTAAAGCATACTATAATCAGCGCCGTGAGAGAGTGACAAGACTTTTGTTGTAATATTTACTTTACAGCAAAGGTTTTTTTGATTTGAAATAAAATATATAAAAAGAGGATGACATGGAATTAATATCAAAAAAATCAAGTATTTCTAAATTAACACTTGGAGGAATCCTGGTAACATTAGGTGTTGTATATGGAGATATCGGCACATCACCGCTTTACGTAATGAAATCTGTATTATATGGAAATGGCGGTATTCAGACTGTCTCCGAAGATTTTATTCTTGGAACCCTGTCCCTGGTATTTTGGACACTCACCATATTAACAAGTATAAAATACGTATTTATAACCTTAAGAGCCGACAATAATGGTGAAGGCGGTATCTTTTCCCTTTTTACACTGGTCAGAAGCCGCTCCAGATGGCTGATCATCCCGGCAATGATCGGAGGTTCCGCACTGTTGGCAGACGGTATGCTTACTCCGGCAGTAACCGTGACTTCCGCTGTTGAGGGTCTGAAACTGCTGCCAGTCTTTCACGAGCTTTTTGGTGACAATCAGGGAAGTATCATCGCTCTGGTTATCTTCATAATCTGTATTCTGTTTTTTATTCAACACATTGGTACAGATTCCATTGGTAAATTATTCGGTCCTATCATGTTTTTGTGGTTCTGCAGCCTGGCCTTTTTCGGAGTGATTAATCTCGCGCAAAATCCTTCTCTGCTGCGTGCATTGTCACCCCATTACGCGATTAATACCCTTTTCAGCCCTGACAATAAACTTGGTTTTTTTATCCTGGGCAGCATATTCTTGTGTTCTACTGGCGCAGAAGCACTTTACTCTGATCTGGGGCATGTAGGCAGAAAGAATATCTACTTTACCTGGCCATTTGTTAAAATATGTTTATTACTCAACTATTTTGGTCAGGGTGCATGGATTTTATCTTCAAAAAGCAATCCCGTGTTTGCTCTGACAGAAGACATTAATCCATTTTACCAGATGATTCCTCATGGTATGCTTGTTTACGGCATCTTAATTTCTACCCTTGCTGCAATCATAGCATCTCAGGCTCTGATATCAGGTTCCTTTACACTTGTATCAGAAGCAATTAAACTGAATCTGTTTCCCAGACTCCATACCATATACCCCTCCCCTTCCAAGGGACAGCTTTATATACCTGCAATCAACCGGATTTTATGGATAGTCTGTATTGGAATTGTATTCTACTTTCAAAGCTCTGAGAAAATGGAGTCAGCCTATGGTCTTGCAATAACAGTTACCATGCTCATGACAACTATTCTGCTCTATAACTATATGCTTAAGAAGAAAACACCCATTCTGCTTGCAGTCATCATGCTTGTTTTCTTTATGAGCTTTGAGATTTCTTTCTTTATTGCGAACATCGTAAAGTTTTTCCATGGCGGATTTGTAGCCATAATCATAGCAGTATCCATTTTGTTTATTATGTATCTCTGGGACAGAGCTCATGTGATCCGGGTGCGTTATGAGGAATTTGTGCCCCTTGATAATTATTTAAAATTACTGACTCAGTTAAGCCAGGATCCTGACGTTCCCAAATATGCCAGTAATCTGGTGTGTTTAAGCAAATGTCCAAATTCAAAGGAAATTGAACGCAAAATATTATATTTTCTTTTAGATAAACGACCAAAAAAAGCAGATGTTTACTGGTTTGTAGATGTTAACGTAACTGATGAACCCTATCAGGCAGAATATACGGTTGAAAAATTCAACACAAACAATATCATAAAAATTCAATTAAAACTGGGCTTTCGTATTGATCAAAACCTGAATGTGTTTTTGCGGCAGATATCAACGGAGTTGGTGGAAAACGGGGAAATTGAACCTCAGTCAAACAGCTACTCCATTCTTCCCAACCGAAAGCTGGGAGATTTCAGATTTGTATTTATCCAGGAGATTTTATCTCGTGATGCCACATTATCCGCCTGGGACTCGTTCGTATTAAACACAAAACTGTTTATACAGAAATTCACAGCCTCCCCCTCAAACTGGTTCGGGCTTGACACCAGTGATGTTTATATTGAAAGAGTGCCTATGTTTCTTGGACATTCAAACCGGGTGATTTTAAAAAGAGTGGAACAGAAAAAGGTAAATAATAGAAAGTAAAAAGTATTAATACTAGTATCCCCCCATATTGAATATCCTTTAATGCATTATAGATTATATAAGGAGTGGTGATATTTGTATGATACAGTTAACTGCCCATATAAAATTTTAATTTACTCTATGACAAATGCTGCTGATAACAATGAAGTAATAGCCCTTAAACTGGACTCCTATTGTGATACTGTCCATGTGATATCTTACCAGACAGGCGGCAAAGGCACAGGATCTCCAAATGAAGACCCGCTAAGTTCACAAGGGGCTGTCATACTTTCTCCTGATAAACATTTTCTATTTGCAGTAAATGCAGGAAACAACAGCATCTCCAGCTTCAGGATTACCAGTTCGGGGGCATTGGTTCTGGCAGACGTGAAACCCTCCGGGGGGTTTCAGCCAATCAGTCTGACTGCCTGTTACGGCCTTCTTTATGTGGCAAATGCAGGCAACGGAAGCACCATAGCCTCTAATATCATGGGCTTTTATGTGGATGCCAACGGCATACTTACAGAAATTGCTGGTTCATCAAAACAATTAAGTTCACCCCATGCCAAGCCTGCATGCATTGTCACTAATTATAATTGTAAAATAATTGCTGTCACCGAGCGGAACACCAATCTTCTCAATATTTTCACCATACAGACAGATGGATCTCTAAACAACCCAATTATCAGCAATTCCAGCGGAACGGGGCCTTTTGGCGCAGTCTTTTTAACCAATGAAATAATACTGGTTGCAGAAGCTGGGACAAATGCGATATCCTCTTACAGAGTCAACCCTAATGGAACACTGTCTGTAATCAGCTCATCGGTTTTAAATTATCAAAAAGCTACTTGCTGGATCGCCCTCTCAGAAAATGGATTTGCCTATACCTCCAATGCCGGAAGTAATACCATAACCGCGTATGAGGTTGATTGCGAGGGCCATATGAGCGTTTCTAATATCAGATACAGTACTAACAATGGAATGGGTTCTCCGATTGACAGCAGTGTCTGCGCCAATAATCTGTATGTTCTTAACGGAAACCAGGGTTCAATCAGCATTTTCCATATAGACCCAGGTGGTAAATTAGCCAGAACAGCAGTATTGAGAAATACTTATCTGCCAGATATCGGATCACAAAGTTTAGCCACTTTATGCTTCGCAGATAATTAGATTACAGCCAAAAAGGCGCTGCCTGTCAATTTGACAAAGCAACGCCTTAATATATACTCCCCAGTATAATAATTACTTTATCTGATTTTTCAGAAAGGATACCTCTTCTTTTGTCAAATCCCTTAAATCTGAATTTTCCATAGATGTATCACTATTTTCTATCAGAATCAATTTTGCCTCTTTCGTCATAATGGTATTATGCCAAAGTGTAGGCGGAATCTGATAAACTGCGTATGGCCTCATCTCAACAATTTTAATATCCAGGCCAGCCCCCTCTTCTGTGGCATAGACAAGTGAACAGCTTCCATTCAGCAAAACAAACAGCTCATCTGTGCAATTATGTCTTTCCAGATTTCCAATCTGTTCAATATCATTGGCCGGTTTCCAATTCTTGATTCCTACTGTCCACTGAGGATTTTCATAAACTCTTTTCAGAGCCTCTCCATCATACTGTATTTCTGATATTTTCATCTGCATTTGTTCCTCATTTCTCATTGTTTCTTGTATTTTCTATCACTCAAACGCCTCTGTAAGATCAGAAAAGTTTTTACAGGTTTCCAGTTTTTCCATCGTCTGCTCATTACCAAGTTTTCCGGCCAGTTCAGATAACAGCTTTAAATGAACCGTTGCATTTTCATTATCAGACGGTACTGCAAACAGAAATATATAATGAACCGGCTGTTCATCATAAGACTCCCATGTAATCATGTTTTTTGTTTTACCAATAGCAATTCCGACTTTTTTTACGAAATCAGACTTTCCATGTGGAATTGCCACATGATTTCCAATGCCTGTAATTCCTTCGCTTTCTCTTACAAATACGTCCTTTACAAAACCATCAATATCACTGATATATCCTGCTTTATAAAGCAGACCCGAGAGGAACCGGATAGCTGATTCCTTATCTTCAGCCACCATATCCAAATCAATAACTTCTTTATCTAAAATAGCCTTCACAGCCATATTTTCACTCCTCTACTTAATAAAGTACTGGTATAAATCCAGTCCAGTCTTCACCTGACGTATCTGTTTCATGAACTCATCATTTTCAGTCAGGGAAATAAAATCCTTATAGAACTGCTGGGTACATGCCTTTTGCAGATCAGTATCCATTTTAAGCGCCAGGAGAAATACCACATCTACCATATCCTCATGCCACCCGATGGGCTTCTCCAAAACTGCCACTACCACTCTGGATTCATTGACCGCCTGGTTATTACCGTGTGGAATTGCCACGCCTCCCCCAACAGCAGTTGTTGTTGCTTTCTCCCTGTCCATTACATTTTTTAAATAATCCTCAGATACATCACCAGATTCCAGCAGCTGGTTCACCATAAGCCGAAGGAGTTCATCTTTATTGTTAACAGCGGGGTGAACCAGCATATAACCTGCTCGAAACAGCTGATGGCAGATACTGGATGCCCGAAAGCGCATATTTCCTTTACTGTTTCGAATTCGGGTCACCGCTTCTCTGATAGAAAATATGTCTTTATCCGTGGGGGCCTGTCCAATGCTTATCATTCTGTCATGACTGTGTTTTAAATTTATATTTGTAAAAACCACATCATAGCGATCACACATAAACGGCTTAAAATCATGTTCACTGATTGCTTTTACGAAAATAATCTCAGGAATATTCTTTTTTATCAAATCAATCATAAGCTGGGAAGGTCCCATTCCTGAATTACTGACCAATAATGCTTTCATGGGTATGGTTTTCCGGACAAGGGCTGACTGGATATACAGCGCAATGTTTGATATTTCATCCTCGGTGATCTGCACCCCGTAATACGATTCAAAAAGAGAGCTTGTTGACCATGTTGCCAGATACACCTGTTTGTACTCTATTTTTACAAATTTACTGATATTATCGGGATGCTCCTCACCATACTTCATTCTGAAAATAGCAGAACGCATATGCATGAGCAATCCATCATACAGCACTTTATCTTCGGATAAATCATCATTTAAAACATTGGCAATTGTGCTGATCACTTCTCCCACAAACTGCTGCAGCAGCTGATTGAAATAACTGGGGTTTGTGCGCATATTTTCTGTACCGTCATTTCCAATCTTTCTGGCAGACAGCAGCATGGAGGTAAGCAGCAGAGTATCCTCATCCATCCCCTGAATGGAAAATTCTGATTTCACCTTATCATAAATTGATTTTGCAAACAGATATTCTGCAAAATCCCTTAAGCTGTCTTCCGTCTCACTCTCGTCTTGTTTTAGAGGATGGGCAGCTCTCTTGATGGACAGACACACCATAATCCAGGCAGTCCGGAATGAATTCTCAGCAAACTGTATTCTCCATGCATTTTCCATATCCACAATAATACTCTTTACCCTTGCATAATTTACCCCGGCTGCATAAGTCTCAAATAGGGCATCCGTGATTTCCGGCATTATATAAACCATATAATTTACTAAGGCCTGCCTGTAGGTTTTTTCATCACCCTGAAGCACGATCCCTCTGCCCCGCACAGTCACAATCTTTATATTATATTTTTGAAACCAGCCTTCCACAGACTTTACTAGAACAGACACCGTAGGCGCACTCATATACATGCGTTCCGCCAGCTGCCAGAGAGTAACCGGCTTATCCATGGCATACTTTAAAAGCATTCCAATCATCTGATTGTTCCTTGACATATCCTCAGTTATTTCCGTGCTCTCAGAATACCCCATTGCAAGCAGCTCCGTACGCCTTGTAGTATACAGACAAACACCAAGACCCGGTTTCTTCTCTATATGCCCCAGTTCCTTTTGCTGCAGCCATTCATCCACCTGGTCCACTCTGGTTCTGGCAGTTTTTACCGAGACTCCCAGCAGATCAGCCAGTCTGGAAACCGGGATATTTTCATTGTCCAAAAGAGCTTTCAGTATTTTATTTAAGTATGCCTTCTCACCTGCGTTACTCATTTATTCTCCATTTTATTTATTCATTTCCCGTTGCAATGGCATCTAAGAACTTATATCGGTTTGCAGAACCAAGAATCTTCATATAATTCATTACAAATTCTTTTATTCCTTTTTCCGCTTCCATACACATATGCATATAGTCCATATCAGGCTCCCGTTCAAGAGCCGCCATCATTGCCTTTTTGCCTGTGGAAAATGCGTCAGTAGCTACATTTACTTTATTAATTCCGCATTCAATGGCCTTTTTCAAATTTTCTTCTCCAGAACCGGACCCGCCGTGAAGTACCAGGGGTACATCAACAGTTTCCTTTAATAATTTTAACCGGTCAAAGTCAAGTTTTGGAATCTTACCTTTGGGGTAGTCCCCATGGGCGGTACCCACCGCTACGGCCAGTGCGTCAACACCAGTTCTATTTACAAAATCCAGCGCCTGATGGGGATTCGTATAAAGATCCAGATTGGTATCGTCAGAATCCACCGCCATACCAACATGTCCCAATTCTCCCTCTACGGAACACCCCACTGCATGTGCCATTGCCACTACCACTGCGGTTCTTTCAATATTATCTTCATAAGTTAAGGACGAACCATCAAACATGATATTGGTAAATCCCCGGTTGATACAGTCTGCTATAATCTGATAATCTGTGGCATGATCAAGATTTAATGCAATGGGAACCGATACCCTCTCTGCAAGCTCCCTGATCATGGGAAGCATTTCCTCCGCATGTGCATGATTTTTCATCTGTCCGCATCCAAACTGGATAATCATGGGGGAATAGGCTTCCTGAGCTGCAGTAATTGCACCTCTCACCATCTCCATATTAATACTGTTCATGGCCATTACCGCATAATGATGTTTATGGGCATGATCCAGAATTGTTTTCATTGAAGTTAACATTATACTTATTCCTCCATTTTACTTTTACGTCTATTGTATTTCGATATTAAAATCGAAATCTTCATCTTCTTTTATACTTGTATCCTGTTCATCTAAAGGTTTCTTGATAAATGCGTAAATAACACCGGTAAGTACAGAACCTATAATAAGAGCTATAATAAATACAATCGGATTCTTCATCATGGGAACAACAAAGATTCCGCCTGCTGCTGCAGGGCTTTCACAACCAAATCCTACGGCAATTGCTCCTGCAACAGCGGAACCAATTACAGATGCCGGTATAAAACGCAGAGGGTCTGATGCTGCAAATGGCAAAACACCTTCTGTAATAAAACATAATCCCATTGGAAATGCCGCTTTTCCTGCCTCCCGCTGGTCTGCACTAAACTTTTTCTTTGCAATGAGAGTAGAGATAAATGCCCCGATTGGGGGTGTCATACCACCAATAATTTTTGCTGCTGCCGGTCCCATAATCTTGTCTGCCAACAATGCATTTGCTGCCATAGAAGCTGTTTTATTCACAGGACCGCCCAGATCGAATCCCATACAAAATCCAATAACACCACCAATTATGCCCTTTGCTCCACCATTTAATGTGATAATCCATGCCTGAAATTTTGTCATCAGGAACGACATTGGTATTGAGAATACACAAAGGAATATCATACCGCACACCAAAGTTGAAATAAGAGGAATCAGCATTACTGGCATAAGGCCCTGACTCCATTTCGGAACTCTCCACTTTTTCATCCAGTTAATAAAGGAACCGATAATGAAGGACATCAGTAATCCGCCCAAAAAGCCTGCCTTAGACTGTGATGAACAATAACCGATAACCAGACCAGGCATAATTCCGGGACGTCCGGAGATCGAATACGCAACACCTGCTGTCATAACTGCAACAGCAAAATCCATTGCAAATGTACCGATCTTATTAACACCCCACCAGAATCCCAGCCATGTAAACGGGTTTAAATTACTAAAAGGGGTTGCCCCAGCCTCTACCGCATTTCCAATATCGTATCCTCCCAAAGCCTTAGCCAGTGCGCACAACAAACCGCCTGCAACAACAAATGGTATCATGTAGGATATACCCGTCATAACATGACGCTGAATGTTATTCTTTTTACTATTCATTTTTACCCTCTCCTTTTGCACTTATTTCTCTAATTTTTCGTGTGTTTTCTTTATTACACCTTTCGCAGATTTCATAACAAGACTGATGGGAATCTCAATCACTGGTTTCCCCTTAAAACGGTCTTTGGTAATCCCAATATCTGCAGCAATGATAACCACATCTGCTTCGGCGATGTCCTCAGGTGTAAGTGCATTCTCAATTCCGATAGATCCCTGTGTCTCTATCTTAATTTCATCCCCCATTTCTCTGGCAGCACCCTCCAGCTTCTCTTTTGCAATGTAAGTATGAGCAATTCCTGCAATACATGCTGTTATTCCTACTATCTTCACTTTCCTGCCTCCTGTTCTTTTGTTTGTAATGATAATATCATCCTTTATTTAACCGGTGTAAAAGAACTTATGCCCTCAATTGTGGTAACTTTTTAGTAAAGCCTTAACCAGATTAACGTTGGTTATGCTATTTTCTCCAACAAAAAAGAACCATCCTTCAGGACGGCCTTTTTCTTTACAAACATGTATTTACTTACTTAAGCACAGAAGCTTCTCCATCAGTGCCACACTCCCCACATTGTAACCGCTGCATGCATAAATTGCATTTAACCCCGGATTCGTGACAATTAAAAGCGGAAGCTTTTCAGGGTCCACATACATTTTACGAGCCAACGGTTCTACCCCCTCATCAAAGTTAAAGTACCCCACCTTGATTCCGGGAATTGCCTTGAGAACCTTTTGCATGGTTAAATTTTTTAAAGATGCTTCTCCTTGCAGCAGAAAAATAATCTGGGCCTCCAAAGCATTTAAGGAATCCTTTTGCTCCAGCATTTCATTAAGAACGTGCTCGGTGGGTTCCTGCCCCTCAGATAAGACAGCCAGTATATTGGCCGTCTCAGCCATAAGTACCGATGCAAAAACCGTATGTTCGCTCATATTATCTTTCAAGTTCACTTCAAAATCATTCATTACATAGTCAACCAGCATATCCTCCATACTTCCAGTACGCAGACGCATGTTGACCGTCTTTACTTCTTCCGCTTTCAGCTCAAATAAATATTCACTGGCATTTTGGTTTCCGCTTGGAAGACGGACGGACGTAATAAGGCGGTATTCTCCAGGTGCTAAGTCAAGACTCAATAAGCCTTCTTGAAACTTTAACCCAGTATAATCCAAAGTTACAAACTTTCCATCTTTTTTCATACCAATGGTCCACGTCTGATAATAAACCGGTACAATGTCCAGATCTGCGTGCAATAACAGTTTTCCATTTTCTCCAGTCTGTGACTTTACTCCTACTTTCTCTCCGGTCACAGATACAAAACAATCGTTCTCATATATCTCAGCTTCCAGATTCACAGGGTTAATCCTTGCGGGAATGCCCAAAGTACGGCAGATTGCTACAAATAATATTTTCTGACTAAGGGAATTGCCCTGTAAAAGCTTAAGACTTCCAACCGGTGTAGACGTTATAGTCTTGTAATCAAGCTTGGGTTGAAAACCTATATTTTGCTTCACGTACCGCCAGACAGCCCTGGGATTGGTTCGGAATTCTTCCTTTTGGCTCTCACCGAAGAATCCATCTATAAATCCCCGGTAGTCCGTCATCTCTTCCAATAATATTCTGGGGCAGAGTATATACTTTGCATAAACATCCAGTTTATTGTTATCTTCCCATGTCTTACGGTACCGAGCCGCTCCAATTAAATGACTTTCCAGGATCTCCGGACTGGCATCTTTATAATCCTTAATAGTCAGACTTTCCAGCATAACTTCCCGATCCGGGTTATTATCCCGATTCATAAACCTGTTAATTTCATCAAAATTACCAGCCGATAACCGTAAAATATGATTCTGCTCTGGACTTGCAAAACCATCTTCTCTAAAGTACCCTGCAATCCTTTCTTCCCTCACCTGATTCGCCTTGTTAATCCTGTCTCTGTTTCTTTCTTTTTGCTCTCTGGTAAGTTTAAACGAATGCATCGGATAATCCTTAGGGGCTCTGACATCTGTATCAACCCAGATTTCCTGGGAGGATTTTCTGTTCTCATCCCTCAGATACAGCACTGTATGATCCTCATCTTCTATTGAAATCCATGCTTCGCAGCTAAGTTTTCCTTTACCTGCCCAGACATGTACATCGCCCAGACCAATGGTAATTGTCACCTTACCCTGATTGTCCGTCAGCAGGGAAGCCACGCTGCAATATTCCGCCATATTAAGTATTTCAATAGAAACCGAAGCGTTTTCTACAGGATTGCTCTCATCGTCAAGCACCTGTATTTCATAAAGTTTAGTCCGGGCATAGGTGGCGGTTTCATTATAATAAACCAGCAAATCCTCCTGACCCAGACACTCCTTTACTGAATCACCAGAATAATCAGAAAAGGTTCTGGTATGCACCAGCAATGCCCTGGAAGATGCATTGGTAAACCAGCCCTTATTAAGTACTTCCTCTGGCTCACACGCCCCCAGAAAATGCCATTTTCCATCCACAAACACCTCAACCCATGCATGATTATCATCACAATGAGCCCATCTGGGTGTATATACCTGTCTCGCCGGTATTCCCACACTCCGGAAAGCCGTAACCGCAAAGGTGGACTCTTCCCCGCATCTGCCTTTACCTGATTTATAAACGGTTACCGGAGAAATGGTCCTGTTATCGGACGACTCATAAGTTCCATTTTCCGCACACCAGTAATTGATTTCCAGCACTGCATCTTTTACAGAAAGTCCTTTGACCCGGTCAATTAACTTATCATAAAAAAACTGGCGGCAGTCTTCAATATTCTCCGTATTAACCCGGTAATACAATATATGATGCAAAAAGATATCTTCCGGAATCTCCCGGCACCATTCCATCTGCTCATAAACCATAAGAGAATGCCTAACAAATCCCAGGAATACGTTAAAATCATATTCTCCGGCATCCCTAAGCGGCATCGTACCATACAAAAATTTCATGAGCACCTGTTCTTCAAAGCTACAGCCTTCCATGGCTTTCTCAACTTCCTCTTTTAAATCTTTTAAATAGGGAAGCCTGAGTTCATATTTTTCCTGGGCATACCTCTGCAAATGTTCTGTAAACATTACAAATTTTCCTCCGCTTAATCATCTCATTGTATTTTTCCATTTAGACTATATCGTACGATTAAAGTATGGTGACCCCGGCTGAATAAAGCCTTTTGCACGTAGCTTCATCTGGATTTGAATCAGTAATAATTCCATCGATGTCATCAAAATGGGCAAATTTATAAGAATCATTAAAATAAAATTTATCCTTTTCCATTACCAGATACTTATGCCTGCTGCTGGCAATGGCAGCTTTCTTTGTCAGCCCATCCTCTACCCCCAGAGTAGTAATGGAATTATCCGTAAGATCCAGGCCACAGGTCCCGATAAATGCCCGGTCGAAACTATACTGCTTAATGATTTCAATGGCAGCCGCGCCCATAAATCCATTCACCGTGTGGTACATAATCCCTCCGGTTCCAATGGCGACAATACTGGGATTCACTGCCAGTGTCTGCATTATGTCAATCATATTTGTCACTACAGTCACCCGCTTATGGGACTTGGCAAGCAGATCCGCAACCATAATATTTGTAGTAGATATATCCAGAAAAATAGTTTCATTTCCGCTTATGAGATCAAACGCTTTTTGAGCAATTAACATCTTTTTCTCAATATTCGTATCCCTTCGGTCAATTACATCCCGTTTTAATGGATAATCCTGGGACAATAAAGCTCCCCCATAGGTTCGTTTCAGCTTTCCGGCATTTTCCAGGCTTTTTAAATCCTTTCGTATACAATCCTCAGTCACCTGAAAAAGGGCGCTTAAATCCTTTACCTTCACCATACCCTCTGTCTGAAGAATCTGTAATATCCTGTCTAAACGTTCTTCCGTAAACATGCTTTTTCCTCCATTAATTTTTTTGCCTGGCGTATCTCTTCCTCCCGTGTGCGGAAGATATCGTATTCTCCGATTCCCGGAATTCCCATGCTTACATTTTCTTTCCGGTAAATCATTCCGCTGTCCACGATCTCCTTACCTGACATATGAAAAATCCTGGCGCCTATCTCATCCATGAGACAGGCCATTGTACTCACATTCACCCCGCTGCCAGCCATAATATCAATTCTGCCTTCCGCCCTACGGATCAGTTCCCCCAAAAGCTCTCTTCCCTCAAAACAGGTATTCTGCTGCCCTGAGGTCAGTATAGTATCTGCTCCCGCTTCTATGGCTTCCTCAAGGCTTTTATATGGATCACGGCATACATCGAAAGCACGGTGCAGAGTCATACTGCCGTTCCCCACCTTTTCCTTCAACACCTTCAACCGTTCCACATCAAGATTTCCATCCGGTTTTAAAAAGCCTGCCACGATACCATCTGCACCAAGCTCCCGAAACATCTGGGCATCCTCAGCAATCATCTGAAACTCATAATCTGTATACAAAAAGTCGCCATACCGGGGCCTTATCAGTACATTTATGGGAATATCACAGGCTTTGCGTATTTGCTTAAACTGGCTTACTGAAGGAGTAGTTCCTCCAATCACCAGATTCGCACAGAGCTCCAGTCTTTGGGCTCCTCCCCGTACTGCCGCTATTGCAGACTCCACAGAATCCACACAGACCTCCAAGATATAGTCTTTCATCATTTTCTCCTAACAATCTAATTTTCATTGCCATCCTGTTATTTCACTCTATGACAGGCTGCAAAATGTCCCGGTCTTACTTCTTTCATCTCCGGTGTATTTTTGCTACAGAATTCTTCCGCATAAGGGCATCGTCCGGCAAAGAGACACCCCTGCGTCAGACTGATGGGATCAGGAAGACTTCCTTCCAGCATAATTCTGCTCCGGTTCTTCTCCACATCCGGGTCAGGGATTGGGATTGCAGAAAGCAATGCCTGTGTATAAGGATGAACCGGATCATCAAACAAAGTTTCGCTGTCCGCCAGTTCCACCATACTTCCCAGATACATAACGCCAATCCGGTCACTGATGTGTTTCACCATGGAAAGATCGTGAGCAATAAAGAGGTATGTAAGGTTTCTCTTCTTCTGCAGTTCTTTCAGCAGATTAATTACCTGAGCCTGAATGGAAACATCAAGAGCAGATATGGGTTCATCACAGATTATAAACTCCGGATCAACAGCCAAGGCCCTGGCGATCCCAACTCTCTGCCTCTGTCCGCCAGAAAATTCATGAGGGAAACGGTTTGCATGCTCTTCGGAAAGCCCTACTGTTTCTAAAAGCTCAATTACCTTCTTTTTCCGTTCCTGTCCCTTAAAGATTCCGTGAGCATCCATTCCCTCTGCAATAATATCCATAACCTTCATACGTGGATTTAGGGAAGCATAAGGATCCTGAAAAATCATCTGCATTTTCCTTGTAAATGTATGACGCTCCACCTGTGACAGGCTGTTATTAATTACCTGTCCATCATAAACCACCGTTCCTTCCGTCGGCTCATACAGCTGGATTACCGTCCGTCCAAAAGTAGACTTTCCGCATCCGCTCTCGCCCACCAGCCCCAGTGTCTCTCCTTTATAAATATCCAGGCTGATATCTCTCACCGCTTTTAAGGTCTGGTTTTTTCCCACATGAAAATATTTTTTCAAATGTTTTACTTCTAATAAAGGTTTCTTATCCGCCGACATTCTGATTTCCTCCTATTCCCTGAGAGCCTTCGCCCGCTCATCAAGCAGCCAGCAGCGCACATGATGGTTATCGCCACAAAGCATATCCTCAGGAGGATACTGCCTGCAGACCTCCATGGTCTTCGTACATCTGGCCGCAAATGGACAGCCTTTTGGCGGTTCCATCAAATCCGGAGGTGTTCCCGGAATTGCCGTCAGCTCACTACCCTTTTCTGAAGCCTTTGGTATAGAAGCCAGAAGCCCCTTCGTATACGGGTGAGCGGTTTCATAAAATAAATCTCTCACATCAGCAGTTTCCACCAGCTGTCCTCCATACATAACAGCCACACGGTCTGCAATATTAGCCACAACACCTAAATTGTGAGTGATAATAATAATAGAGGTCTTAATTTTTTTCTGCAAATCTCTCATCAGGTCCAGTATCTGAGCCTGAATCGTCACATCCAGCGCCGTAGTAGGTTCATCGGCAATCAAAATCCTGGGATCACAAGCCAGAGCCACTGCTATCACAACTCTCTGTCTCATTCCTCCGGAAAGCTGATGAGGATACTGATCAAACCTGGCTTCCGGATTTGAAATACCAACCAGAGAGATGAGTTCAAGAGCACGTTCTTTCATCTGTGCCTTTGACAGATCTTTCCGGTGTTCTTTTAAAACCTCAACGATCTGCTTACCAATGGTCATAGTCGGATTTAAAGAGGTCATAGGATCCTGAAATATCATGGATATATCCGATCCTCTAACTGACTGCATCTGCCGTTCGCTGTATTTCGCAAGATCCTTTCCCTCCAGGAGAATACTACCTTCAACGATCTTTCCATTCTTAGGAAGCAGTCCCATAATACTTTTTACGGAAATAGATTTGCCGGAACCAGATTCTCCTACGATGGCAAGAGTCTCCTGTTCATCCAGATGAAAACTGACTCCCCGGACCGCCTGAACCGTACCGTGCTGTGTCTCTATCTGTACCCGTAACTGATTCACTTCTAATAATCTGCTCACTGACGATTCACCTACTTTCTCATTCTGGGGTCCAGTGCATCACGCAGACCATCACCAAGAATACTGAAACATACCATAATAAGCACAATCACGATGGCAGGGAAAATCAGTACATGGGGAAAATTACGAAGCACCTGGTATCCGTTATTGATCAAAACTCCCAGAGAAGCCTTTGGCTCCTGCATACCAATACCAATAAAGCTTAAAAACGCCTCAGTAAATATGGCAGATGGAATCGTGAACATGGCATTAATAACAATTACCCCAACCGTATTGGGTATCAGATGTTTCCATATAATCCTGGAAGTACTTGTCCCCAAAACGCGGGCTGCCAGCACAAACTCCTGGTTTTTCAGCTTCAAAATCTCCGCCCGGACCAGACGTGCCATATTCACCCATCCGGTAATGGAAAGAGCCACCACAATGGTCCAAATCCCGGCCGGCATAATCATCATCAAAAGAATCACAATAATCAGATGGGGAATTCCCACCAGTATTTCAATAAACCTCTGCATAACTGCATCCACTTTTCCGCCGATAAGAGCAGAAACCGCTCCATAAACCACACCAACCGTCAGATCCAAAAATGCAGCCACAAATGCAATCAGCAGTGATATACGGGTTCCCATCCAGGTTCTGACCCACAGATCCCGCCCGAACTGATCTGTTCCAAACAAATGCGCAGCGGAAGGAATCTGGTAAATAATATCATAATTCGTTTCTTTATAAGAATAAGCGGAAAACACCGGCGCCAGTAATGCCAAAAGCCCAATCGCTATTAAGGTAAACAAACTTGCAACCGCCGCTTTATTTTTTTTCAAGCGAAGCCACCCTTCCTGAAATGCGGTCAAATTGGGGTGGGCGATATGTTCCTTTTCGGATTCATCCACATGAACCCTTACAAATAACTCATCCATACTCACGCCTCCTTTCCTGCTGCCAGGCGTATTCTTGGATCAATCATGGAATACGCGATGTCAACGATCAGTACCACAAAAATGTAGAAAGCGCTGTAAAAAATAGTGATTCCCATAATGGTTGAATAATCATTGGCCTTAATGCTGTCCACAAATAAGCTGCCAATACCCGGAATGGTATAAATATTTTCTACTGCCAGAGATCCCGTCAGAAGATTAACAACAATCGGTCCAAGAATCGTTACCACAGGAATGATGGAGTTTCTCACAGCATGCCGCATCAGTACTTTCATAGGGCTCAGTCCCTTAGCCTTAGCAGTAATAATATAATCCTGTTCCAATACTTCCAACATCTCCGTCCTGATAAACCTGGCAACCATAGCCGTAGCAGAAAAGGACAGGGCAACAGAAGGAAGAACGGAGCATCTCCAGTCCGTCCAGAAGCCAACCGGAAGAATCCCCCATTTTAAAGCCACATAATACTGAAGCAAAGCCGCTGCCACAAAATTGGGAACAGAAACTCCCAGCACAGCTACAATCATGGTAAAGTAGTCAATTCCGCTGTTATGTTTCCACGCCGCAATAATTCCCAGCACAAGCCCCAGTGCCAAACCGATCAATACTGCCTGAATTCCGATCAATGCCGAGGGACCAATTCTTCCTCCAATTACAGTGGATACCTTTTGTCCCGTATAGGTAAAAGAAGTTCCGAAATCCCCATGAAGAATATTTCCCATATACTTTATATACTGTTTTGGCAGAGATTCATTTAATCCATACTGCTCTAAAATAACATGCTGCTGCTGCGCAGACATCATATTGAAACGTTCCGCATCAAAAGGAGAGCCGGGAAGCTTTTTCATCAGAAAAAATGTCGCCGTTACAATGACCCATAATGTCAGCACCAGATAAATCAGACGCTTGCAGATATATTTTATCATGCCGTATCCTCCTTTGCATTCCTATTTTCATAAGATTCCAAAAAGAGCCGTCCTTCTCCAATTTTGAAAAAGAAGGGGCGGCTCTTCTCATTTCCCGCATACTAGCTGCCAGGGCAAACCTCTGCCCGCCGCGGATTATTCAAAGTAAGCGTACTTAAATTCAACATCTGGTCCAAATGGGTGGTTAACCAGTCCTTTTACATTTGATTTAGTCAGTGTAGCGGATCCTCTGTGATACAAAGGAGCAACAATCACGTCTTCATCAACCAGAAGTTTCTCCGCCTGCAGCAGCATATTCAGACGCTTCGCATCATCAGTCTCAACTCTTGCATCGTTGATCAGCTTATTGTAATTCTCGTTCTGATAGGAACCGCGGTAAGGAGTGCCATTGGTCCATAAATCAAGATAAGTCATGGCATCATCATAGTCAGCGCCCCATGCAGTGGAAGCAAACATATAATTATCGTTATCCATTAATTCATTTCTAGCCTGAACCGTCTTCGTATCGATTGTAATATCAATACCTAAATTCTTATTTAACTCACTCTGAATGTAAGTCGCAACTGCTTTTGTCACAGAATCATCACGCACCAGAAGTGTCAGCTTTGGAGTTTCACCCAACTCCTTACATCCCTCTTCCCAATACTTTTTCGCTTCTTCTGCATTAAACGGGCATAAATTTCCGTTAAGCTCACGGAAGGTCTTACTTCCGTCTCCATACATACCCTCTGCTACAAGACCGTTGCTGGAGGAAGAACCATCTGCAAGGATCACCTTAGCCAGAGTATCACGGTCAATTGCTGCAGAAACTGCCTTACGAATGTTTTTGTTTTTCATAACCGGATTGCTTAAAGAGAACTGAAGATATTCGGTTCTGAACTCGCTTTCGGATTTGAATTCCGGATTATTCTGGTAAGCCGCCACATTGGAAGAATCCAGTGCCACCTGGCTCAGCTCATTAGCCAGATAAGCATTTAAAGCTGCCGAAGCATCTTTCATAACTCTTACCTGTGCATTTTCAATCTTAACGTTTGCGGCATCCCAGTACTTGTCATTCTTTTTAAGGGTAGCACCAACTGCCGGATCGTAACTGGTAATTGTATAAGGTCCGCAGTAGATCATGTTATCTGCACTTAAACCATACTGATCACCCTTTGAGGTAACATATGCCTCATTTAACGGGAAGAACTGGCAGAGCACAGTTAAACGTGCAAAATAAGGAGTGGGCGCTTTAATGGTCACCTGGAATGTCTTGTCGTCAACAGCTTTTACACCGACTTCCTCCGCACTAACTTTCCCCTCATTATATTCAGCACCATTTACAATGTAATCTGTCATAATAAAGCTGTAGCCGTTAGTCGCATCTGCGCTCATCTGCTTTAACCATGAGAACACGAAATCACTGGCAGTTAAAGGAGTTCCGTCGCTCCACTGCAAACCATCTCTTAAATGGAAGGTGTATGTAAGTTTATCATCTGAAACATCATAACTTTTTGCAAGTGCAGGCTGGGCCTCATTTTTCTCATCCAGACGAAGCAGACCCTCAAATGCGTTGTTATTTACCATGGAGGACTGGCTGTCTGAGGCTGCCCACTGTACCAACGTCTTGATTTCTGCATTTGCATAAACGCTAAGAACCTGATCACCAGCTGCTGGAGCCGTGGTTTTGTCAGAAACAGATTCACTTGCACCTGCACTCTGGGAAGACTCACCAGCAGTTGTTCCACCGGTGCTTCCAGTAAATGCACAACCAGAAAGAGCTCCAATTACCAGACACGCAGCAGTACCCAATGCTAATACTCTTTTTTTCATATTTCCTCTCCTTTTGTATTACTTTTATTGTTTCGTCTTAATTTATAGCAATTTGCCTATAAAATTATTTAAATTATACAGATACCTAGTGGTTGTGTCAATAGATTTTTTATTATTTTATCTTGTTTTAAATTGTTTCAATTCTTAACTAAAATACTTGTTTTTCAAAGTCTGAGCAATAAAAAAAGAGTTTCTGCTTTGCTTTCGCGGTGGAGAAACCCTTAACTAATCTAAGTTCTATCATACTGCCATTCTATATATTCCATTACACATGGTAGATTATGCTTAATTATTATTTTTTGAGATAGCATCCATAATCAATTCTTTTGAGATATACATCGCCTTTAAACGATTTCTAAGAAGTGTATGATGAGTATTCCCCTCAGTAAATTTATCCTGTGCTTTTTCACATTTGCTTATTATGGAATTTATAGCTCGAAGTGCTTCTGTCAGTTCTTCACTTGTGTATTCCTTCATTATTATTACTCCATTCTATACTTTTAAAATATATTATCCCATTTGCAGCATTTTTTATAATAAGAGTCATAATTCATAATTATTTTGTACCATACGAAATTAGCAACCCATAAAACTGGGTCAAAGTCAGAAATTCTTGATTCCTGCCTATAAACTCTGTAATTTTATTTTGCTTGTTGCAATAGTACTCTGCATCTTTTCTATCCATTCCATGATTCATAAACCGTTCAACCACCAGAGTCTGCTGTTCACTTGTCTTATGCTCACAGAACTTATGAGCTTCAATAAATGCTGCTACCTCATCAGCATAATCAGCATGTTCCGGTGAAATGAAGTTAACCTTATCACTCATTCTAATATCTACATCCCTTAGTCCAAGATTCCTCATCATCTTAGGTATTTTCAGAGCAATAGAATAATCTCTCCCCTGGCGTTTTAACTGAGTATTCCACATTTCTCTAAATCCTGGATATTGACATAAATAATCATAATCCATACCATGAATATAGAGACCCACATTTTCCAATTCTCTGTTAACCTCTGCACATACAACGAGACCTCCATCTTTCGTGAATGAAATCATCTTATTAAGAAATAAATGTGAATTATCAATATGTCTTAATACTGCCTGTGAAATGACAAAATCATATTTTATTTCAGATTCATAGGTTAACACATCATCACATACAAATTGAACATCATATTCTCCGGTTTTAAGAGTCCTTTTCCCCTCATTGATCAGGCTCTCGCAGTAATCAATGCCCGTATAAGTACTACCTTTTGGCAGATGGGGCATAAGCATAGTACCTAAAAAACCATAACCGCACCCACAGTCCAGAACATTAATCGGGTAATTAATCTTCCAGACTCTTTCGATCAAAAATTGAAGGTAGTCTTTATTCCACAGAAAATCCCGCGTGTTTTTCAAATATTTCAGACGTCCACTCCAGTAATCCTTAGTCCCCGCTTCACAAGGAATATAAGTTTGAGACGGTAACGGTTTTAATCCCAACAATTCATCAACTGAAACATCAAAGTATTGAGCCAGCTGAGGTAAAAGCGTTATATCGGGAAATGTAATGTTGTTTTCCCATTTGCTCACAGTCTGATGTGCCACCCCCATAACAGTTGCCAATTCTTGTTGACTTAGTGCTTTATTTTTTCTAAGCTCTGCAATCATTAGCTTCATACACAATACCCCCTGGACTTATTATTTTTAATATTAACACCGAAATCTTAATTTTAAAATAACGCATTATAAGAATTTATTCCCTTATAGAGTGAGAAAAAGTTTATTACATAAATTCCAAATCTCCTAATTAAAACTTTACTATATCTGATAACAGAGTGGGTTTCTGATATAATATCATACATACACACCCCGCCCCACCATTTACAAATCGCAAAAATAAAAGAAGGGTTTCTGCTTTGTTTTTGCAAAGGAGAAACCTTTCTAAATAAACTAATTAGCTTTATTAAGCTCATCCTGAGATTTATGCATAATAACAGCCACGTGTTCACTGACATAACATAAAATCTGTTTACCGTCAGTCTGAGTCGGAAACATAATCTTGCTGCTTTCATCCGTATAAAACTCATTAAAATTAGGATCTACAAAACTCATATTAACCATCTCATTGGAATTAATGGTTCTCTCATCATAAAAGCCATGGGTATCGGGATTATAAAGAGATAACATCGTGGTTTTCTCATTAGTTGTTATATAACATCTGTTATTAACTGTAACTGGTTTATTACTTATATTCTTTATGCCAACAGAGACAATTTTGCTATTTCCAACCTTTACATCAGGAAGCCACGCTACCAGAAACGTCACTCCATCATTGACATCATTGATAATTTCTCCGTTTCGATCAGCCATACGTCCATCTGGTATTAACCCATTTACCAGGAGCGCTCCAGTATCTTTAAAATAGTGATCCTTACCTTCTATATTAACAATCCCAGTCTGCATATACCCATTTGAATCAAAATGATAACATTCACCCGTCTCAGGGTCTTTAAACCAGTTGTCTCTTAATACTGTACCATCATTGTACACATATTGCCAGCCGTTTGAATCCTGCTTCCATTCATCCGCATAACTCACAATGGAACCCAAAACAGAAAATACCAAAGACACCATAACTATAAACTTTTTCATACATATCCCTCCATTTATATTAATCAGATCTATTATATAATACAAATTAATAAGTTACAATTAATACAAATAATATCAAGTGGAAAAATTTCCACAGCCGTTCGGAACAAACATACTAGAAAAAAAGGAAATAAGTACTTGACAAAATGCATATTTGTAACTAAAATAGTTACAAAAGGAGGTGCTTATGTATTCAACTAAATTATCTGTAAGCATTCATATAATGAGTGTAATTGTACTGATGGAGGGGGAGCCCGTCACGTCTGAGTACATCGCTTCCAGCATCAACACCAATCCCGCCCTTGTCAGACGTTTAATGAGCCGTTTAAAGAAAGCAAAGTTAATTAAAACGAGTACGAAACTTGGTGTAACAGGTCTTGCCAGAGAAGCAAAAGATATTTCACTTCTGGATATCTTTTTAGCAACAGAAGACCATCAGGATTTGTTTAGCATTCATAGCAACACCAATCCAAACTGTCCAGTAGGGGCAAAGATAGAAGTCACATTGAAACATTTATACGACAACATACAAACAGCAACAGAGGAAAAGTTATCTGCCATTAGCCTGGCTGACATTATAAAAGAATTTATATAGAACAACGCTGACTCGTCTCAATACAATCTGAGACTGTAAGAAAAAGAAAGGATGTGAATAACTATGAAAATTGCAATAATAGGTGCAACCGGTATGGCCGGCACTGCGCTCTACAAAGAAAGTGTATTACGCGGACACGAAGTGACTGCAATTGTTCGTAATAAAGATAAGGCAGTATCTTTACTGGGAGACGGAGTAAAAGTAATCGATAAAGATGTCTTCAATCTAACAAGATCAGATCTCGAGGGCTTTGATGTCATAATAAATGCCTTTGCTACAGCTCCCGCTAAAGCGTATTTACACCTGGATCTGGCTGCAAAGCTGGTAAATATTTTCCGTGAAACGGAAAAGCCCAGACTGTTTTTTATTCTCGGTGCAGCCAGTCTTTTAGATGAAAACAACAAGTTGTTTCTAGACACGTTGAAGACATTACCTGACGTTGCATCCTGGATTTCCATTCCAGTGGAGGCATATAAAACCCTTAACTTCTTGAGAAGCATTGAAAATGTAAACTGGGTAGGCGTATCCCCATCGGCGGAATTTGTCCCAGGAGAAGCGACGGTACCTGTTATAGGAAAGGATCATCTGCTGACCTCCTCCAAAGGCAAATCAGTTGTAACAAGTGGAACCATGGCTGTTGCCATTTTGGATGAAGTAGAAAATCCACAATTTATTCGTACCAGATTTACCGTATGTAACCAATAAATAGAAAACAAATTTGAAATGGAGGTCTATTTTATGAGTAAGACAATTGGAATTATTAATGGTAGTTTGAGAAAAAATTCATTTTCCGGAAGCATTGCTGACTATATGAAAAATAACGCGCCGGAAGGTTATGCATTTAAAATCATTGATATAGGAAAACTTCCTCTTTATAATCAGGATTATGATGGCGAAGATTTAAACGAATACACCGTGTTTAGAAATGAAGTAAAGGATTTAGACGCCGTACTGTTCATTACACCAGAGCATAACCGCTCTATTCCTGCAGCACTGAAAAATGCTCTTGACATAGGTTCCAGACCTTATGGTGAAAATGTCTGGAGCGGCAAGCCAGGTGCCGTAATCAGCCAGTCCCCAGGCGGCATCGGCGGTTTTGGCGCAAATCATCATTTAAGACAGGTACTGGCTTTTCTAAATGTTTTAACCCTCGCTCAACCAGAAGCGTATATTGGTTCTTTTCATACATTAATTGATGAAAACGGAGAGATTAATAACGAAGGTACCAAAGAATTTTTAAACGGTTTTTTAGCTGCTTTTGCTGCTTGGATCGAAAAATTATCTTAAATTACACAGGAGGGAAACAGTCGTGGCTGTTTCCCTCTGTTGTTGTTTAACCACAGATATAAGTTGACTACAGCCCCAAGGAAGGTTTTCATTCTCTAATACTGGTTCACCTGTTTTCCAGCTAAATATTTTTTATACAATTGTTAAGTTCTAGTATTCTATCACCAACATCTTCAGGGCAATGTGCATCCGATACAGTAATGATTTTGACATTATTATTTCTCATTATCTTTAGCATTTCTTTATCCATACCTAATGTAGCCGTATTAGGACAACGTCGATATACTCCACTATTTTGTTCAGCGTACATATCATTTTTAGAAAGCTCTTTTGCTAAATTGGTATAATATTCCGTTAGAGAATATGATGGCTTATGTCCAAAAAGTTTAATCGAATCAGGATGAGCTATACCATCATATATTCCACTTTGAGCAAGCGAAACAGATGTTTCAAAATATCTATGATATATTTTATCCACATTAATTCCATTCCAATGCTCCGCCTTATGGTCAAAGGCAAAATTATCAACAAAATGAACGCTACCTAACATAAAATCAAAATCTTTATCTTTAGTTAATTTTACAACTAAGTCTTCAAATTCTTTAAAATAGCATATCTCAAGACCAAACTTAATCTTAACAGGGAATTGAATATTTCTAATTTGTTTGATAAGTGACATATAATTTCCCAGTTTCAGTACTCCTGCTTTTCTATGAAACCATGTATCAATATAATTGCTATAAGCACAAACAGAATCGTACATAGGGACAAATTCTTCAAACCGATAACAATGCTCAAGAAGCCAAATCTCGTCTAAACGCTTCTCAACTGCTTTCTTAACAAATTGATTTATCCATTCATACGTATATTCTCCTCGTTCAATATGAATATGACCGTCCACCATACTACCACTCCCTTATCTATATTTTGTTAGAGCAAACACCTTTACGAAATCTAATTTATAAACTAAATCTATATTATCAATATAACAAAGTCAACTGTGTTTTAGACTAGCTTGGACCAAATTTTCCGAGCAACAAAAAAATCTCTAAACCCTTATCTTTAAAGGTTTAGAGACCATTCTTTGAGAGGCGACAACCAGATTTGAACTGGAGATCGCCCAAAAAACGTAGGAAAAAGGAGGGTTTGGCGTGCCGGGATGGGTTTGCGCAAGCGGGGGGCAAACAAAAAGGTTTGCATTATCAAATACTTATAAAATATTACACCCTTTATTCTTCATTATTCTATTATGTAAAACACAGAGCAAAGTATTTTTCAAAATAGTTTGGGATACCTACTTTCTATCTGCCTCATGTATACATCCAATTTTTTCAATACATAATCTGCTATAGCTGATGGTACTTTTTTCTTAGTATAATGAAACTCTAGACAAACTAATCTATCCTCAAGTTCTATAGTAATATCAGGATATATATTGTTTAGCCATGGATGTCTTCGCTCTGATTCAACTTTTAAGTTAGGTAATAAATCACTAAATGCAGCTGCTAAAGTTTTATTAAATGGTTTATCGCTTCCATCTCTATTTAGATTATAGCCAGATGCTACCTTATTGATTTCATCGTACGCTGTTCTTGCCACCTCTATAGCACTATTAGATTTTCCTCTGCTAGCACCCAATGTTGTCCTTTGTCCATTTAATTGCTTCACTATAGGAGTTGCCTCCAAGAAACTTTTTGCTTTCGATTTTTGTTTCCAAGTCTTAGGTATGGAAACTTCATCCCAATTAATCTTACCATCAACACTATACTGATTTCCATATGCTGCAAGAGAAGATACCAAAGCATTTGTTTGTAAATACATAATTTTTGTTTTAAAGGCCCCTGATAAAGCTAATTGTAATCTATTAGAATTCCAATATTCTGCCTTTTGATTATCATGTATATACTCATCTAACTTTGCGTGATATGCATCCCAGCACTCTTCAATATTCTGTGACTTTCTAACAAACTGTGCGACTACTTGTTCTGCTTCCGGCATACTAAATATAAACCATATTTCTGTAGGTTTAGGTATACTCTCAATAATTTTTGCAATACCGTCTGTTTTTTTAAACCACAATTGCCTAATCTGTATAATATAATCGCGTAGTGTAAAACTATCTCCTTTATTTATTAATTCCTCTAACACTTCGATAAAATCAGATTCTGTCAATTGAAAATCGCTATAAGTATACCCAGTATTAAGTACTGAAATTGTATTCTTTAGAACAGATGGAAATTCGTTTTTTTCTGGTCCTGTAAAAGTAAGAACTTCTTTATCTCTATAAAACAATGTTCCGGAAACTGCTTTCGAGTAGTTAATAATATCATCAACATCTTGCTTTTCAGTAATTGGCCAAATGATAAAAATAGGATGCTTTCTTAACAAACCGTTTAAATCTCTAAAAAACGCTTTCTTACTTTCTGCAGTTTCATTTTGAATTGATTCTAAATAGTCTATAACTATTGTAAATACTCCATTTGAATTTACTGAAATATTATGATTATCAACTATATCCTTAATTTCTTCTATTACCTGTGATAATTTTGATTTCTGCATAGAAAGTTCCGCGGCGTCGAGATTAATAACTTCCCGAATAGGCATATGAGATCTCCACTTTAATGATTGTATAAATGTAGATTTCCCAACGCCGGGAATACCATGCATTAATAAAAGCTTTCCTGCATTGCGAATGCTTTTAGCAATAAAAGCAATCTCTTTTTCTGAGTTTTGTACTGGTACAACAAATTCCATCATCTTTTCCAATTGATTATTCAACTCATATTTTACATCTTCAAAAGAATCTGATAAGATTAATTCCATTATATCCTCCTTCTTTTCAACACATTTCCCCTCTCCGTTATACGGCCTGTCCTTAATTCTAATAGTAAGCTTACTAACATCAATCTAATAAAGATTGTATGCTTTCGTCTACATAATGCTCATATTCATCAAAATTTTTATTTTTTATAGCTCCATCATCATAATATCTAACGATATTAAATGGAACTCCAAAATCACTTAATCTTCTAGCTATCGGATTAAGCGCATTATATTCGAGTTTCTGGAGCAATAATCCTAACCCCGGTACATTTTCCATATCCATATCTCTTAAAATTGACATTCTATACCTATAGAATATGTCAAATATACCCAAATATTTAACCAGGTGATACTTAAAAACATTATATACGTAATCAGCAACTTTACGTATGGCTCCATCTTTTGTCATCGGTGAATATTCTCTATTCGTATAATAATCCACCATGGACAGAAATCCACCTTGTAGATAAGATTGTAACAGTACCGTAATTAGAGAATATACTTGTTGCTCCCCAGTCTTAACAATTATCAAATTTTTTAATTTATCTTCTTTTACTATAGGTAAAACAATATCCATAATCAGTTGAAAACCGTTCCAGTTCAGATTGGCAGCATTACTTTTCGCTAATGATACCGGCACATTATTTATCATATTTAACTGGGATGTGCTTAGACTCATTATCTTAGAATATAATATTAGTTTATCTTTCGGCCCAACAATTCTGAAAGAATTGAAAACCGAGGTAGGAATACCCAGTAAATCTATTTGGTTCTGTATAGAATCTCTGTCTCTTTTATCAATCTCTGTCAAATACTGTTCCTTTGTAATTTGATAGTCAACATCCGTTTTATTAGAATTTATATCGTAATTCTTGTGTTCAATAATATCCTGATCACCTTTAGCAATATTTTCAAAGTTGTTATTCAAATCTATTACTCTCCCAAGATAATGTTGACCAAAGCGCCCTGCCCTACCTGCAATGTTTTTTGCATCGAATTGTTTTAATGTTTTAATTCCCTTTTTATTTGATGTTATAATAATATTTTTTGCTGTAGTATTAACCCCTTCTGTTATAGTGGTGGTTGAAAACAGGCAAATTAATGCACCTGCATTAAATAAACTTATTATTTCCTTTTGAATATATTTAGGAATTAAACTGTGATGAATTCCTATTCGTGCATTTAGAGCTTTATAAACAATCCAATCTTCACCAAAGGTGATTACTAAGTGGGACAAAAAAGAAGTATAAATATGAGAGGTCGATTCTGCACATCTTTTTTGAAATAACAATATTAGCTCTTGTTTTTCAAGTAATGCCTTTGCATAACTCTCCGTTTGAGATTTGCTACCGCAATAAATAATGGTGTTTTCTGACGGCTTGCTAACTGCTTCAATTATCCGGGCTATTTTCTCAGTCTTATTTATAGCTCCTATTGTAACAATAGAATCTCCGATAGTATATTGTCTTTGCCCTTTGATAGTTTGATAAGTTTTGTCAACTATTTCAAAATTATTAAATTTTAAAAAAGTAAAACCATTATCCATAGCAAAGTTCATAAAAGAAGCCAATTCATTATCCTTTTGCTCTGGTAAAGACATATAAGGACCCGCCAATAACATATCCTCTGACATGTGACATATAAACTCCAATGCTAATCTATAAGCAGTATCTCGTTCATTTTCACCAGTTGTTTCCTGATCAATAATATAGCTATTATCAATTTTATAAACTTCATCGATAAAAGAAAAATCAAATTTTAAATTTATGTTTTTATCCATAAAAGACAGATAGCGTTCTGGAGTAAATATAAAAATATTATTCTCATTGCAATTATACTCTTCCTCACTTAGCGAATGAATTTTGTAATTACTAAAAGCTGGTGACTGGCGGATTCTCGAATAGTTTTCAGACAATAAACTAATAGAAGGAAATATTAACAGTATGTTTTGATAATTCATCTTCTGGACAATTTCATAGACCAAAAAAGTCTTACCAAAAGAAGTTGGAGCCGTAAGCACAAATCGATTCTTAATATGTAAATTAAAGCTATATAAAACATACTTCTGATATCTATGTAGTTTGCCATCTCCCAAAACCAAACTTGCATCATGAAGTAAAGCTCCTAGGGAGAGCAGATTAATATTCTCATCTTCTATCTCCAAATTAGTATATTTTTCTTTTAACAAGTCGTAATACTGGGGAATACCTGATTCATTTGCTAAAAAAATAAGAAAATTCAAATCACTTTGGCTTAATTTCTGATCCTTTATATAATCAAAATAACCGCAGACCTGTTTTACAAATTTCGCCGCATCTTTTGTCTTTTTATATTGATAGTATGATTTAATTATATCAGAGGTTCTTGTGATTCTATCCATTCTATGACACTCTCCTTAATCTTCTTCACTTCTGACAAAGGAAGAAAAATAAAAAAAAGACGATATTCAAAGCTGGCAGGTATTAATATTTTTAACCGCGAAAATTCAGCAGCAATATGATCTATACATTTTTTAACGCTTTCATGATATTTGTCTGTTGCATTTTTCTCATACGCAATAAAAATGGGATATGTAATTCTGATTTTATGTTTTTTCATTTCTTGAGCTAAATTGATGTTGGGGTCTTCCTGCCAGTCATCAAGGATTACGTTTAATCGGATATTTTGGGTCGTGAACCGATTTTGTAAATCTATAATAGCAAGCAAGTTCCTATTTACATATTCGTCAGATAACGATATTTGTAATTTTTTAAGTACATCCGATAAAGGTTTTCTAAAATTGATATAAAACTTTGCTTCTCCAAGCCATAAATCTAATTTACCATCTTTATCTATTAAATGGAATGCATCAAACCCCTTTACTTCACTATTTTCTATAGGGGAATAAAGATACCCTCTGGCAAGTAAAACATTTGTTTTTAGAAAGCATCTTAAAATTAGATCTAATAATACCTCCCCATAAAATCCATATTTTAATTTCGTCGTGGTCGTATCATCGGAATTGTACCGAATACGTCGTTTGAGTACTTTAAGTTGTTCTTTTTCTAAATCATCATAATTGATTTCATACTCATTTACGGCAAATTCCACTATACCATTATATA
Organism: Lacrimispora struthionigena; assembly: GCF_048627165.1. Lineage (NCBI taxonomy): Bacteria > Bacillati > Bacillota > Clostridia > Lachnospirales > Lachnospiraceae > Lacrimispora > Lacrimispora struthionigena. The sequence goes on along the minus strand of NZ_JBMBWP010000002.1, from coordinate 2,850,378 downwards.
TTATCTTGGCAATATCTTGAGGATTATCATTATTAAAACAAATATCATTATGGGTGGAAAGACACGACCTACCAACTCCACTCTCAATGTGTGGCAGTGTGCATTCGATACAAATAGCATTTTTAACAGCATCCTTTAGTGCGTCCCTCATACCATTTTCACCTCATATTACTTACTCCCAGAATTAAACTCCACAAGCTTTTCCCAATCTATACTTCCGTCTTCATTACAAAACTCATTTGTAAATTCTTTTACCAGACGGTTTGCAGCCTTCTGATAAGATTCATCAAAGTTGGCAACATACTTTTCGGGTAAATCAGCCATATAGCGAATAAGTTTTATGTAGAAATCCTCATCTCCAGTTAGTTCTGTCCAAAAGTCTTTACCAGCAAGTTCCTCATAAAATTTAGGCAAACCTCTTTTAGAAGCTTTTTTCTTTCCATAACCATATCCTATAATCGGGACAAATCTCTTCTTAGCCTGCTGAGCTAATTTGCTGGCTGCCATAAAATTCTGTTCCTGTTTTTTGCGACTGTCTGCATTAAAAACGCTCGTTCCTGATTTAACTGCAATAGCGTAAATGGTATTTTCTCGTTCCACCATAATGTCTACACCCTCTGCCAATGCTTTTTGCCCTTGCACAGCTGCCGTTGCAATAGGTTCAAAAAACACATTACCAAAGATGGTTTCTTCTGAAGAAGAAACAAACGCTGCCAGAATAGCATCTACTATCTGAGCAGCACCATTCATTGCCTTGGCCCTGAATAAATATGGATTTTTACGTTTTATCACCGTCTTGATATTTAATTTATCCACCTTGTTAATTAATGCAGTATAGAATTCATCCAATGCAGTTGCAATTGCCTGAACAACAGCCTCTTCATTATAAGTATCATTAATAGGCATGATTTCCCCCCATTTCCATAGCATTTTTAATTCTATTATGAATATCAGTTCCACGTATTCTTTTTGTTTTAATCACAGCATTACCATCCGCTACAGAAATAATTGCCTTGCCTAATGCCTTAGCCAGGCCAACAGGGACAGCATTTCCTATCTGCCTATATTTTGCAACCATTGTCCCCGTAATTTGCCAATCATCTGGAAATTGCTGAATCCGCGCATATTCTCTAACACTCAATGGCCGATTTTGTGTTGGATGGCATAACATAGATGCCTTCTGAACAGGAGAAGTAACGAGAGTCGGTGACGGTTGATCATAAGACAATCGACGATAAAATCCAACTTTACCACCACCCGAATGATAAGCACCACCCATGGCCTCTTCAATTAAGTGATTAGGAAGATTTCTCCAATTGCCACCTTCAGGGACTAACTTCAAAAAATCCATTCTGTCTGTGCTAAAAGAAGCACACTCTCCCGGATCGTATTCCAAATCTGCAATTGCACTCCTTAAAGATCTCCAACGATAGTCCGGATCTTGATGCATTTGAAAATTTGTTGGGAATGGCAAAAAGATATCTTCGTTGTCTCTGCTTCCTATTAGCACAAATCTTTCTCTAAACTGTGGAACACCATAATTCACAGCATCCAAAACCCCATAAACAGTCTTATATCCGAGCTTGTCAAACTCCGATAAAACAACATCCAACACAGTTCCTTTACTTTCAGCCATTATATTTTTATCATCCCTTTGAGAAAGAGGAATATTTTTGAGAGGCGCGGACATCAATCCTTTTACATTTTCCATAATAAAAAATCGAGGCCTGATTGCGTCTATCATACGAATAAAGTCCATAAATAAGCTGCCACGTGGATCATTTATTCCAAGTCTTTTTCCTGCAGTAGAGAAAGGCTGACACGGTGGTCCACCACATATTAGAAATGGTTCTCCCGGTTTTAAACCAGCAATATCCAGCATTTGCTGTGGTTGTATTTCCCTGATATCTCCGCCTAAGACATTATGTCCATTCGCTTTCATAGTTGTCACACACGAATTTTCAAAGTCCTGACCTACTTTGACAGAAAGACCCGCTTTCGTTAAACCTATATCTAATCCCATGGCCCCTGAAAACAGCGAAATTACATCTCTGTTAGAGGGCGAATCTTTATATTTTAAAATCTGCATAAAACGTCCTCCTATTATATTTTGTCACCATTTTCAAGTATAAATCTGCGCTCAAATTTGCTTCCGACTACGCATGCAATCATTTCCAATTCGGAAATAGTAAAACTTTCTCGTTTCATTTTTGCATTAAAATTTTGCGGAGTAGTACCAACTCTCCGCGCTAACTCTGATACACTAATATTTGAACGAACACATAATACCTTAATTTGTTCTGATATTGTCATCTAAATACACCTTTACATTTGAAAAATTATATTATAAATTATAAAACTAAAAGTTTAAAATGTCAATCTATTACCCATAGTACAATAATTAAGGTTCTTTGTATTTATGCTCTACATAATTCCCGCTTATTTTACATTATTTTTAGTGCACCATAATATCAATACAATCTGTCATAATTAATAATTTTAATAGTTTTACAAGATTAAAAAAATAAATCATATTAAAATTGCCCCTAGGGCTTCAACCATAGGAGCAACTTTCTTTTATCTCACCAATCTTTTTTCTCAACTCCACTCTAACTTCCTATTATCAGGAACAAATATAAATAGCATTAAGTAAGGCTTTAAAATTTATCTCTACCTTTCCCCCACTCTGTACGTGAGGCTTTCAACCCACGCGGAGTTCGATAAGCTAACCTATTCTAAATAGTAGCATTACAAACCAGATTACGATAATATTAATTTATTAATATTTAAAATTGTTCCTTTATAATCATCCTATATATTGTTTCATGACATTTAATTAAAATATATTAATTTAAAATCTCCATTTGACTTAAATATATCTTTTCATCGTCATCTATATAAACTTTTAAACTTATATATTTATAAAGATAACCATCCGAATAATACTCATGATCAAAATAGTATTCTGTACCTAATTCCATTTCACCCCAGATGGTGAACTCTTTAAGATTTATAATATTACAAATAGCTTTTACATCACAAAAGTTGATTTCATCAATTCTTTCAATTGTTCCATTATTTCCCCACTTTCCCATTAAATTAGAACAAAAAAATTCAATTGTATCATAGCAAAGGTATCTTTCTACTGTATCGATTACTTTTGCTGATACATATTTTGCAAATTCAGAATCAGAAGAAAGTAGTATGCTATTCTTATTAAATAGATCTTTCATAGTCTCTAAATAGTCATTTATTTTTATAGTAAATTTATATTTACCATCTGCTGATAAATTATAAAAGTTATGCATGCCAAAACTTGTTTTGTTAAATTCATATAAATTTTCTATGTTTGCAATTTTTTTATATTTATTTTCTTTATTAAAAACATCTTCCCATTTTTTATTTATTTTTTCTATTTTCTGCAAATTAAAGCCAATGGTAAGTTTTTTATAGGCACTTAATATATAAAACAAATCGTATACTTCGTTAATATTAATATTATTGAAATCATATATATTACCACTATATACAGATAATAACATAGCTAAATCGTTAGCTATTTTTTCTTTAATTATTTCATTTGTAGATAATTCAATAATGTTAATTTTTGTCTTTATTAATTCCATTATATACGGGTTGTCTATATCGACCTTATTATTATAATAACCTGAAATTCCAATTTCATAAAATTCTGTTTCAAACTGACTTAATACATATTCATTTTCTGATATATAATTAACATCTAATTTATCAATATTAGAATAACCAATATCTAACAATAATCTTTTATAATTAGAATTCTCAACAATATTTGTTTGATCTTGGTTTTTGTAATTTAATAAATATATTATATTGTTTATAACCCACTCGTCTCTGATAAAATAAATTTTTTTCAAGTTATCAAAAACTGATTTTTCTTCTATATAATTCTTAAATTCATTAATAGACTCCAATATTGGCAATATATTAAACAACACATTTGCTATTAATGCGCGTACTTGTAGATGCTTTATTATTGTTTCATAATGAGTTAATGAATTTCTTAGCTCATTAAACTTTATTACGTTTTGATAGCAGAAATTATCTATTTTTATATTATTACAAACAATCACTCTTTTAAAAGCTTGCATGAAAGTTATTGTATGTATATCCTGTGATTGTTTACCATTAGTTTTAATTAAACTATTAAATTTACTATCATAATATCTTTCCAGATCTGAATAAAGTAAAGTTGGATCTTTCTCATATAATAAAGCCTTAAAAAGAACTTCAAATGAGTGATGAAAATCTAATATAATATCTTTAAGAATATATTCCACTTTTTCAGAATGAGAATCCAGTGAACATAACTTATTAAAAGCTTTTTTAAAAGAATCTAAACCATTATCAATTAAATTCATATTTGAAATTTGTATGTTATTAAAAACTCAAGTAACATACCTTCCTTTCCTATAGACTTATGATAGTCTAACAATAATTATTATAACAGATTTTTTATTTAATAATAAGCTTGTTTAATAAAAAAAATAATTTTTGTGTTTTGCTCCTATGATCTTCTGCCATAGGAGCGATACATAACACAGGAATTAGTATTTATTTCAAAAGACTTATACTACAATCTTGACGAGAGTACTTATAAATCCTATCCGACAACACATCCTCCTTTGGCACTTCACTTTTATTTATCTGACCAACTGTTTTCTGCAGTTCCTCATAATCTAAATTCCCATTATCAGGAACCAAAATAGTTTCATGCAGGCTGGACGGCAATATAACAATATCGGAATTCTGAGAATCAGCAAAATTCTTCAAACACCCGTCGTATAAAATGCACCCAGCGCCGTTAATCTGTTTTATATTCGAAAGGACATATAAGGCTGGCTTCTGCGAATCAAAATCAAGCAAATCATCTACCATCTCTCCCATTTCCAATTCCTCTAAATGTCCTTTCAATATATCACACATAATCTCTTTCATTGTTTTAATTTCCGACGGTAACAATATGGGGGTATTTTTCATTGCCAGACAATACAGTTCTTCTTTCTCCACTACCCAAGTCTCCATATGAGAGTTATGAATCAAAGCTGTCATTTGTCCTCCTTTATGCTCATCCAGAATCAGATAGAATACCACTGCAAGATCCAGAAATTCAATATATGGAACCTCCTTTAAAAGTTCCTGATTTTTTTCCCTCTGGATCAGCTTAAAAGCTACCTTGTCCCTTAGTTTATTAAAATTCAAAAATTCTCTCGTATCACCAAAAGATACGTCATTGCTCTCTTTATACGCAGATATAATATCTTCCAGAATTTCCTCCAGGGACATACCATGGGTATAATGCATATAATATGAATTTAAGTAAATTGTGGGAGCGATACTTTTACTTGCCTTACCGATAATCAGCCCATCCAGGACAATTCCGTTATTTTTCGTTATCTTCTGAATGCGGATTTCATAATTGCTCCCTAATCTTTCCTGTACTGCTGTTCTGATTTCCTCCAAAAACTGATTGTAATCCATTTGCTATTCCTCCATTGGTTAATTTTATACACATAAAAAGAAGCATCTGCTTGATGCTTCCTTCGCAAAATCAATTTATTCTTCTGCTGTTGCTATCGTCACTACATAAGCAAATTAATGAGACTCTCAGCCCATTCTTTGTTAAATAAGTATAAAGAGGCTATAGTCCAACTCTAATTCAAAATCCATTCAGCAAAAATTTATTACTGAAATCCTTATCTTTCATCGTAATGGTTCTTCTTTTTCATAACTTTAAAATATCTTTTTATCAAAACCGATTCTCCCTAATTACCTTTCTCTGCCTCTGTTGGAGAACAAAGTCACTGACTATGGAATAAAATTCCTGTTCCTCTTCCGTTTCTGCCTCAAGGATTAACTGTGTAGCCTCATTCAGATCTAATTTCAGGCATTCATTGTATAACATTTTCAAGGTCTCATTCGTTGGCATATCATAACCCCTTTCTTATAAGTAAATCCATTATATTGTAGAAACATGGCGGAATGCAACAAGTGCACAAACATTTAGCCAGTGCCTTTTTTTTAATGTATCCATTACTCCGAATTCTCTTTTTTATTCCACCTCACCGCTTTCCAATGTTTCCGGCAAACACTCATTCCGGATCTCGCTCATATCAATAGAAAGCTGGGTTTTCACCGTTTCATCCAAGGTTATTGCTTTTTGAAAATCTGACTTAATGGGTGCATATTTTAACAGCTGCTTAATCACCGTCTTTTTCGCCATCCCCTCATAATTACTTTTCCATGGACTGAAATCCGAGGTAAAAGCCTTGGAATAGCGAGTGGCATAAGCATCTACATAGCTTTTGCTCATAACTTCAAAGCGAAACCCACCGTTATCCAGCCGGAAAATTGCATAGAAAGCCCGGATCTCTCCCGGCTCATCAAAAGATGGCCGATGAGTCAACGACGGATGAAGTCCCAACTCATAAGAAAATTCATCATTTTCATAGACCACCTGTGCCTCAATACTCTGCATTCTATCATTGCGATATGCCAGATCAATCAGTCCTCGATACCCCAGCTGAAACTGACACTCCAATACCCCTTTGCTTTTATATGGAATTAAATATGCCTGTCCCAGAGGCGTATTTGGCTCCAGCCCTAGCTGAGCCGCATTCATCAAAGCTGCAATAAAGCTCATAGGAGTACATTCTCCCAGCTTAGGAGTATTGTTTATTGCAGACAATGCCATACGCGTAAATCGTTCTGGCGTAAGAATACTGGGAAGCGCCCGTTTAATTTCCGGTTCAAGGGCCTTAACCATATCAACAATTGTCATATTTTTTGTCAGCCTGACGAATTGACTTTGACCTCCGCCGCCTGCTGCCCTCTTTTCTAATTCCTGCTTTACATCTGACATTTTCTCATTCCTTTCATTTTAGTTTATTAAATCATTTAAAAAAGGACCATCCTGCATCCAGCAAGACGATCCCTCTCATCAACACTCAAAATATTAATTAGCATAATTACGTCTGGAATCAACGACTGAATATAGAATTCTGTTTGATTCCGCTCTTCCATCTTATAAAAACCCAAATCATTTGCCTGACTGTCCATCTTTATATTCTTATTTGATTACAGGTCATGAGATTTCCTAACTAAAAGATTTTTTAGGATATCCGAAAATATATCCTTTATGGGAGTAGTGCTCTCGTTATCCACATCAGCCTGAGCTTCCGCCAATATTTTCCACAATTCCAGTTCAGTTTTATTTTTTCATACTGGACATGGCTCATCAAAACGGTATCCTCTCGACCATTTACCGTAGTAAAAACTGGTTCTTGGGATTCCCGCGTTAAGGCTGATATCTCCAAATACTTATTTTGTAAATCAGATGAAGATCTGGTTGCTTCCACTGTGCGTCCTCCTCGTCATGATTTTATTACATTATTATAACGTGATAACGATACATGTACAATTTGCATTTATTCATTGAGCAAAACAAGCATCATGTTAAATGCTAAACTTGAGCCTCTACAACTTTAAACTTCAAGCAATTACGCAGCTCTGACCGTAAATCGCCTCGATTGGCTGCTCTTGGCAAAGTTCCGGTAAAGATCCGGTCGTTCCTCTTTTAACCGCTTACTGTCAATGCGTACCGTATCCACATTGCTCCAGGAAACTTTATAGTGCTCATTAAATGCCATTTCGTATTCGCCCATATAAAGCTTAAGCTGCTGTTCAATCTGATTCTGCTCCTGTGTCAATTTCTTTGCCAAAAGAATGATTTCTTCCCTTCTTTTTAACTGCTCATTTAAATGGGACGGAAGTGGAATCGTCTTTTTAAGAGCCGTTGGAAAATACCGGTTAATAACCTCATTTGAAATATCACTGCCATCTGGGAGGGGCATATTTCCTGGCAAAACATGCCCCTCCCAGAATTCTTTTTCTATGGCAATCAGATTTTGAATCAACTCCTCATCACGTTCAATCTTCTTATACTTAAATTCCCTTCCCAATATTACTACAGCCAGATACCAGGCCTTCGCCCCGGTCACCGCCATATAATGATGACATTGGATTTCATAATGGGCAGGAACAGAATCTCCGATCCATTTATCTGCATTATAGGGACTGGCAGTTTTGCATTCAAGCCCCATATTTTCCCCTGAAATAAGGCGGTCAACATTTGCCAGCATAAACGGATATTCTTCATTCTGATACATGGCATTAGACCGCCTTACTTTTAAGCCTGTCTCTTCCATAAAACGCCGGGCAACATATTCCTCCAAATCCCGCCCCTGTCTCATGGATTCATTATCATAATCTTCTACTTCTAATCTTGTTTTTTCATAGAAAACACTCATAGGGCTGACATAGGGATTAAGGCCGCAGATTGCACCTGCATCAGAGCCGCCAATTCCCTGTTTTCTGTATTTCAGCCAACCTTCATGAGATAAGCCGTTTGTTGAAATTAATTTTTTCATTATGACATCTTCCTTTCTTCGGGCGTTAATTATCATGCAACAAAGCTTCCCTTACCCAATTTGCCCAAAATTATAGAGAGTACATGAACTGTACTCCCTAATCCATATCATATCTTAACTTTTCGAATATTGTTCTACCGCATTCAAAAATGATTCCGCTGCATCTATTTGCTCCTGAGCTTCTTATCTTGATGCGATATAAAACTCATCATAATCACTGGCATGGCGAATTTCCTGTGATCTGCTGATCTATCTTCCAAGCACCCTGGGGAATTTTTCTGTTTTTACATATTCCTTATTAAAATATGCGATTGTATCTTTATGTCTTTTAAAAGCCAGTTTGTTTTATTATGCAACATACAGTTCAATCCCTTCTTTTTTTATATTTTGATAAAAGGGATCTGCCTGTAACCAATACTGAAAATGGCTGATATTTTTTACGATTGGCATAATCAGCATATCATGATCCAAATTAAAGTCAAATGTGATATCCGAGAGCATACGGCCTTTCTCCTTTATGACACTCTCATCGGCATTCACCAGAATCATAATATCGATGTCCGAACTTGCATGAAAATCACCACGGGCATAGGAGCCATACAAAATAACTGATTTTAACTCTCTTCCATATATTCTCTGTACCTCTTTTACATACTGTAAAAGTAAGTTCTGCATCTGATCAGGCATAACACCACATTCTCTCTTAGATAATATGAAATCATTGAAGCATACAAAACATTTCTCTTCCTATTATACCCTGACAGTTAACTGCTTACAACTCTTTTAGAGGATATATCATACAAAATAAAAGCTAATAAAATGTGTTTCTCTACATTCATGCCGCACCCCCAATCCCAAAAGGCTCAATCCCTTCTTCCCGAAAGCTTACATATCTGCCCTCTGAGCCAATCACAATATGGTCAAGCAATTCGATTCCCAGCAATACCCCAGCTTCCTTGATCCGACCTGTGATATGAGAATCTTCCCGACTTGGCTTCGGCTCTCCGGAAGGGTGGAAATGTTCATGTTCTATTGCGACAAGTTCAGTTAATTTATTAACATTACTGTTTCCAAATTGGATCACCCCCTTTTTTGACACAAAAAAACAGACTACTATATTAGCTAGTCTGTCTTTTATTATTTCATTTAAATTGATATATCATTAACTCTACATACTGACAGGTATTACTCTACAGATTATACTGTTCGTTACTTTATAGGTATCTGGAGTTCAGTTATATACTCATCTGGATTATCTGTAGCCCATTCACCTTTATGGTAGATTTCTCTGACTGCGCCATCAGCAACATAGTTATTGTTCTTCAGCCATTCAAAGAGGGTATCAATTGTTTTACCAATAGTTGAAAATGGACCGTTGTGAACAATACACGCCATTTTTTCTACTCTCGGAAGTTCATAAACATGTACTTCTTTATTGCCCTCAAAGGATTTTGTAATTGGTTCAGCTACCTCAACATCAAGGTTTTTTTCATCATACATGACATTCAATTGCCGTAAATCCCACCAGCCTGAGTTGTAAAGCATAAGGCATGGAATTGTTCGCTTTACCCCTTTTTTATCAATGTACTCATTTACACTCGTCCACATTTTTTCTAAGTTTTCATTGAATTCCTCTTTGTCAAAAACCTTGCGTATTGATGCAACAAGAATTGGTTCAACCTTTTTTATACTTACTTCATTCATCTGTGAAATGCCTCCATTCTTTATTAAAAATATATTGGTATGGAGACGTTCAAGTCTGTTGTATTCATTGGACAAAGTGGTCTCAAGAAAAACTGCTTTACTCTCGAGCATTTCAATTAGCATCGGAACAGAAACATCACCATTCATTATATTATCAATTTCTTCCAATACGAACCCAGCGTCCTTTAATGCTAATATTTTATTAACAGTCATCATCTGCGAAGCATCATAATAACGATAACCAGTGAGTTTATCAACTGTCATTGGTACAAGAATTTTAAGTTTTTCATAATGGTAAAGAGTGTCAACCGATAAGCCGCAAAGCTTTGAAAACTCACCAATTTTGAACATAATATCATCTCCTAACAGACTTTACAGGTGTGCACCCCTGCCGTCAATAAATAGCTTACTCCCTTGGGTGACCCAAGAGTCAATAGATATTTTCAATTTTTTGTAGATTATATAAATTATCTGCGTTACAAATTTCAATCTGAGTTATTCGAAGAAGGTAAGTATACTTCCATCAATTTTAGTAATCGAACAAGTTTTTCCACCCCAAGATAATCTCCCTATTTCAATCGTATATCATTCAATGACTCTTAGACCAAATATTCTTCATAAGAACCATACCTGCCAGCATGTGTTGCTGATATTCCATATGCTTCCCTTAAGAAATTTGGACCATTCATTGCTGCCATCTCCTGAAGACAGGTAATCCTTAATGTTTGTGGCCCAAATCCGCTAAATAACTGTACAGATTTCGTAATAAATGTTTTCGTTACTGGCTTATCAGGAATGTAATCACCTCTATTTCTTCTAATAAATAAGTGACTATTTGTTTCCTGGTTTGGAAAATCCACTCTTTGCAAAAGGTACTCTTTAAGTAAAACTATTTCAATTGGCATAAGATAAATATCTGGAATTGCTTTCATATGGATGATATTTCTCTCCACATCAATCGAGCTCAATTTTATTTTTGCTATTCTCATTGGCTCTACTGCATTAAGAAAACACAATGATGTCAGAAGTGCTTCATAAGGAATCTGCTTTTAATCGTTTATACCCAAAGCTCAGAAAGAACCGTGTTTAAACAAGATACTTCCTATCTATATAACTATTATTTTCTACTACTTTTGCAAGATATTTTCTTTCTCGCAATAACTCCATAAAATATGATTATTTAATTCTCATCCCTGTAGTTCTTAACACTTTCCAGTACAGCTTCCATGTTTCCTTTAAAATTCTCATATACATGGACAATCTCATTTCTGTCAGCAAAAGCGGCAACTTCATCAATTAATTTTCTAGAATGGCGCCTCCTGACGCATCTGTTTCACAATCATCTCTTGAGGATTATCTCCATAGCGTGTAATCATCTTTTTTGTATAATCAATTAACATTTCAGGGCAATAATCCGTTACAGCAAATTTCTGTCCCGTCACAATGGAAATATTAATATATTGAAATTCAGACAGTTTCATACGTACTACATCACTGTCAATATGTAATTGATCAAAATAATCTTTTGTAAAGGAGTATAGGCGAAAGGTAAGTCCGGGTATCATAGAGAAAATACCTATGTCTATGTCAGATTCATCTGTATAGCGTTCCGTAAGAAAGCTGCCAAATATCAGGACATTATACCGATCTGTCTGTGGATACTTTTGTCTTATAGCAGCTGCAAAATCTTCTACTACTTTCAATCTTTCTGAAACAGACATTTACATATTTCTCCCTTCACAGATTTTCACTTACTTTTATTATATCCAAGCAATGCACATACTTCAATTCTAAAACAGAATCATTTCATAGAAAAACATAGTCTTTCATTTCCATTAGTAACATTTCCGTATTGATAAGCCCTTCATACCAGCATACAATTCGTGGGACATCAGATAAGTACGTATCCTTAATTTCATCCATATCGATATATTCTTTTAATTGCCTTTCATATAGATCCATCTCCTTTATCGTAAATGATTTTTGCAAAATAGGATAATCTCTACACATTTTTAAATTGGGCCAATCCTGATTTTTAATATCCATAACGTATTTCATGCAACATCATTTGGAATTATTGATTGAATATACCCATGTTCTCGAAAGCTATAAAATCCATATTCTCCAATAATAATATGATCAATTAATGGAATTCCCAAAATCCCTCCCGCCTTCTCCAGTCGGCGCGTTATTTGCTTATCCTGGACACTTGGTTCCGGTGTACCAGAAGGGTGGTTGTGAAAACAGGTGATAAATGCTGCATTACTAAGAACTGCATGTTTGAATATATCACGGCCATCAACGTAACAGGTATTTAAAGCTCCCACTGCCACAATCTCCACAGCTATAGGTTCCAGCTTAATATTAAGTGACATAACAAGGACTATTTCCCTATCTGCCATTTCAAGCAAAGGCATTACCGTTTCTACAGCTTCTTTAGGCTCCGAAAAACGTTTCATTCCATACAACGATCGGCTCTCTCTTACCATCTGAAGGCGGATGATACCTACCTTCTTTTTTAAAACCGGACGCTTCATTACTTCTCTTAGTACTTCATCCTGACTTTTTTTATCCATGTAATTTCCCTCCTTAATTTTCAACTATATGGTTTCAATATTTCCTTCGCTATATATAACCAGATTCTATTACCTCCTTCGCAATACTACATACTCATTGTTTATAGTCTCTAGCCTATATCCATAACGAAGACGTTTCAAAGTTGCAATACCGCTTCCTGCTGCCGCTGTAAGTACTGCAGTAGTGGCTGCGGGTGTCCCCATAAAAACTGCAGCGGGTGATCCAGCCAACATTGTAAGTGCTGTTGATATCCCACATGTAGCAGGTACTGCAAGTATTGCTGTTATTGCAACTGCCAGACAGGTAAGGCATAAGCACCAGATCAGCCGATCCATATACCAGATCCTTTTAATTCTTGGTGCTAACTTTCCTTTCACTTTTATGTTATCTTCCTGGTTATCAATTGCCTTACCTAAATCCTGTTCATTTTCTACAACCATTCCTTTCCTCCTTATATAAAAAACAGGAGCTCTCTGTAACAGATCACTGTCACAGATGCTCCCACTGCTCCTATAACTAAGCACTCCTCACCAAATCATACGCCCTGTCAATCATGGCATTTCCATCAATTGTACGTGCAAACAGACTTTCCTTGTAATTTGCACTTTCCCTCAAAGGTTTAGAGTGAGTGGCAAAATCAGATACAGCATTAATAAAACGATATCCATTCTTACCTATATGACTTAAATCCGGTGCGTCAAAATATCTCTGCTTTAGATCATCCTTTAGCCGTAACAGATTCTTTTTTTGCTGTTCCGTAGGATTGTCAAACAATGGGAATAGGGAATCAATATATTCATAGACCTGGCGCTCCGAAAGCTTTACCTTCTGCAGATGATCAATTGTCTTGCCCAGCTCTCCCATATATTTATCTGCATAGAGTAATGTATACCGGGCCTCCTCCAACTTGCCACCAATGTCACCCGTATGGTTTGTAGACCAGAAACGCTTTGCCGTAGATAAAGCAAGATTTAACGTATTATTGCAGACAACACGGATTGGTGTCATTGCAGCTTTTATGGAGCCAGACCCGTCATGACTGTTCATTAAAACAAGATATGGTATAATCTCATCGCCAGAAATGATATATCGGTGTGGCAGTTTTGCCAGCATCCAGGTGCGCCGTCCCTCCTGCAGACTTCCAGCTGTTTCATATGTGACCCCTTCGCCTAATAATTCATCTGTGAAAGCAAATGCATCACGGTTCTGAACCACCTTATAACGGTTTGTCACTACGCCAAGAATCTTATTATCAAAATCTCGAATATTGGCCCGGAATCCCGGAATAGGATACCCTTCTACCGTTTGAATTGGTTTCTGAATGACGCTCCAGTCTAGCCCTGCTAATATCAGAGCATCCGCTGACGTCGGCGCTTCCTGTACCATTGTTCCAAGTCCGTGCCAGGGCTTCTCCCTTGTGTAAAACATGTTTTCTACTTCTGCTGCCATTATCCATTCCTCCTTATGATAAATTAATTATTTCCTGTTCCCTATGGCTTAGGAACGTAAAAATCCCCCAGGCTTTTTGTGCCTGAGGGGTCTTTCCTACTGGTCATTCATCTTGAATCAGACTGTCAATAATTGATACAATAACCTTTAGGATTGCTGAGAGAATTTCTTTGTACATGAAGTTTACCTCCTGAAATATGCAATTCTCATGGTTATAATATCTAATTGAAAAATGTTTATTTTAATCTCTTATTGAATCTCATAGACACCATCAATGGAATGGCGGAAATTATTATTACCATTTTTTATCTCCACATAAGGCTTGTTATAGTCCATTCCAGATTCCCAAACAACATGAATATCCCCAACAAAATCCTTGCTATCTGCTTCATGCACTTCACCTAAATATTCAAAACCACCATTATCTTTTAATTGCATACTTACTGGCAATGCGTAATAAATCACTGTTGAATGATCATCTGTGACGCTATTCGAAAATTCAATAATCGGATCACCTTCACTCACATATGCACTCATAAAACAGTCTGCATCATATGAATACCATGCAGATCGATTGGTTTCATCAAATGCAGCAAAATTATATGCATCTGTGTATGTACCATTAGGAACATATTCTTTGGTCTCTGGTTCTGTCTGAGTAATGGTTTCTGGAACCTTTACCTGCTCGCTATTATTGTTAGCTGCATTTACATAGGAATCTACCATGGCTTCTTCCACCCCACTGAAAATCTGATCGTAGAGCCCTTCAAATCCTCCCTCATTGCTGTTGTAAGACTTCTGAGTCTGAAATCCCTTTTGTGCATATACATATTCGAATATGCCAAGTATTTCATTTTGAGCTTGAGAAAAGTTTATTACCTTCCCATTGATATCCATATATACCGGTACAAATGTCTTATCATTTACATTAATACCAAATTGGATACATACAGGCAGATTATTATTTATACTTGTACCATTAAACTCAACAACCGGATTTTTATTATCATCCTCTCCAATATATTCCCACTTTGTATTCTTAAAGATCATTTCAAATGATTCATCATATGTTACTTTATCATAAGCATCTATAGATCCAGTCTTAATCATATTTACATATTCTTTCCCTTCATTAGTAAGATTTCCATTTAAATATAAGCCAAGAAATATAGTGGCTATCGCGCTAAATATAATTCCTAACCTTTGTTTTGCTTTCTTTTTTCCTTCTGCTGTATTAAAATCAACTCTAAATATTTTTCCGATGAAGTCTGAGACTTTGCCAAAAAAATCATCCATCTTTTTATCTGCTTCCTCCAGATTTATATCCATAATTTTCTGTTCCAATTTAGAAACGTTTTTACCATGCTCCGATTGCCCACCCGGCTGCTCCTCTCTTGCTGATCCTGTACTCTCCGTTTTTTCTGCTTTCTCACCATTGTTTGTTACATCCCTTTTTCCTTCGTTCATCTTCTTCTCCTTTATATTGTAATTTTTAGATGACTTTTTCTCCTTATCATCAAAGCTATAATATATAATTGTATTTTTGTACTTTTTATAAAACGGGTAGTATATAATTCCTCTTTAAATTACATATAAGATACGTATTTCATAATTAATAAATATAATTTAGTAAATTAACCTTTAGTTTGGGAACATAAAGACACCTTGGTATCTAAGCTTGAGGTGTCTATATTACGAACTGTTTATTTTATGATTTAGTATTACTTATAGTCAACTTTTATCTTTTAAATTTATTCTTTTTATATTTTTCCATAAGTTTCAAAATGATTTCAGTACTCGTTATTGAAGTCATTGTATACCTTGAAAAATCTACAGAAATTGCACTCCCAGCTAATCCAGCTATAAATAAAGGCCAAAAAAGTAATCCTCCAAATAAAGCAACCTTTGACAATGTTTGTATTTTTGAATCTTTACTAAATTTTTCATATGCCTTTTGTGCATATGTACCTCTTACTCTTATATCCGCATATCTTTCCTTTACTGCATCCTTTAAATCTTTTTCATTATAAACAATTTTTGATTCATTAATCCACTGCATAATACCTTTTCTCCTTTGTTGTATTTCTATTTATTATACCTCACATAATTCTTATGGGCAATATTTATTCTTTTGGAATATCGTCTTTTTGTTTTCCTCTTTGTACAATAAAATTAAATTTTATGGAGGTGGCTCTTGAAAGAACTTGATTATTGTGAAATAGGTAAAAAAATCAGAAAATGCAGGGAAGAATTAGGACTTTCTCAAGAAGCTGCTGCAGAACGTTGCGGAATTTCTCCCTCGTTTTATAGTAATATAGAACGAGGAATTAAAATTATGTCTTTAGAGACCTTTTCTTCTATTTGCAACGCGTTTTCTACTAGCGCTGACTATCTCTTAAGCGATAGTACCTTAAACTCTGATGAGGTACTACTTAATATTTTATATGAAGCCAAAAAAAGTGGTTCTACTCAATATGAAAAATATATAAAAACGATCAAGGCTCTTGCTCTTGTTGCTGATCGTCTTTGATAGTCACATGTTAAAAATCATCCTTTATTCACGAAAGGGACTGTCTAAAATCAATGCTTATACACTTCGACATTGATTTTATGACAGTCCCTTTAAAATACGGGATTTGACCTTCATATTATACTTTCCTAATACTATGAGTATTCCAATGTGAAAATGCACTCTTTACGGAAAACATGCTCTATTTAATTGGAAATGGGTATACAGTAACTCCGAATGAATATTCTTGCTTTAGGAAACCGGTAATCATTGCCGGAATATTCATCCGAAAGATGCGCACTACTCAAACGTATATTCATACTAGATTAAAATAGCTTCTTGCTAAATATATTAATCTGCCTAAATACATCTTTCTTTAAAACTTAAACCCATAAAACCCAAATACCCACACTATATAAATATAGATTATACAAGCATTTAACCACTACTATTATATGTGGGTCTTAGGGATTTTTGGGTCGTAAAATATAACTCAGCAATGTCTAAACATGTATTAAATAGATTCCTAAATGCAGTTTACATAGTATGGACAACAGGGGTATTCACGGTGGGAATATTCAGTCCTTAATTTGCGCAGTCTATATATTTAACTTCAGGATATCTACACCTATTAAAGGTAAGTGCTTAGCTATCCGTCTAGTTTAAAATACAGGCAAATTACGGAAACCACATATTTTGCATTAGTGGCTATACAAGTACGTTTTTGAGCTCCTTCTATTTACGTGATTGATTCTTTACTAAGCCTGGCAGCTTAATCAATCTTCAAGTGGTGGTATTTAGCCAATCTAAAGTTAAATCTGCTACGTGAACCCATGGAGCCATTAGCAAATCTAATCAAGCATACACAGTTATATCTTGATGTCATTACTGCTTAATAATCAAAATCAGTGTTTTGCAAAAATATAGTGATAAATTATCCATAAAAAATTAGTGTTTTATCACAACCTTCTTTAAATGAAATAAGGTACAATCCTTTTACAACTACAGATCGTTTTTTTAAATCGGAGAGTCTGTAAGTAAGATACCTAAATAAAAAATACGAGGAGGATGTTTATGGAATCACAATTTGAAAAAATTTTTTATCGTTTTTCTCAACAGACAAAAAAAGCAAAAGAGGAATTTGAAGACAACCCACAACATTCAAATTTGCCTCACGCACTCGTGCCATGTGACAGTTACATATCTGCTATAATAGAGACTGATAAGCCGGCAGTTCAAGCAATAAGCATAGAACCAGTCACATTTTATGACGACAATGGTAATAGTCTATCACAAGATTACGTAGATGAATATCTAGAAATCAAAAAAACTAATCAAGTGATACAGAATTTATATGATGCAGCATGCCGTATGTCTTTAAATATTGATAATGTTAACTGTCCTGAAAAGTTATTATTAAATTTACAAAGCCGAAATAAAGAGGATAACTCAAATATAACAGATATCAATACAAATGCGGTTTTTATAACAAGGAAACCCAAAAGTAACTCTCCTTACTTTATTTTTGAAAATGAAAACTTGTATTATATTTACTATGACGAGAATAATATAATGGATAAAAGTATTATTGCTAACTTTTCATTAGAAATAATACAGCAACTGATTGTATATGGAAAAGCGAATACACAAGGAAATCGTAATACGCATTCCATTTATAAAATCAATATACAAACTACTAAAGGTACATTCTCCGCCAGTATTGAAGACAGTCTTCTAGAAAAATTAACCTGGATAACTAAAGGATCTCATGCAAAGGCGCAAATAGAGCAGGGTTGTGGTGCAAAAGTTAGACAGTATCTCCAGAAATTAATTACCAAAGAGAACTATCCAAAACTTTATCACTATGAAACAAATGGATGGACTCGTTTGGATAATGGTCAACTGGTTTACTTAACAGATAAAGGCGCCATAGGCTTTGATATACCTATTACGGGAAGTAGTAAAAACTTATTTTTATATGATAAAGATATGATAGAGGCTGATGCTGTTTTAAAATACGTGAATATGCTTAAAATAACCAATAATCACACCGTTCCATGTATCCTTATGCTTGAAACATTATTAGGATGCATGAATACTTTATTTGAATTAGCTGGTTACCCTAACAAAAAAGGTATTTTTATTCTAGGACAAACTCAGAGTATGAAAACTACCCTAGCCTTAATGTTTACAAAAGTATACGATCGTAACGATCTTAGTAGTCCTACGTTAAGTTTTTCATCTACAGCCTGCGGTATTGAAGAAAAACTATCGGAAATTTCGGATGCTGCCATTATCCTTGACGATCTGGCTCCTAAGTTAAATAAAGCAGAGATGAGTACGCTATTAAATAAGCTAGAACAGGTAATTCGTGCTGTAGGAGATAGAGTAGTTAAGCATAGAATGACAGCATATAGTCCTGATACAAAAGATGCAGCCTATCCGGTTAAATCAAGTGTTATTATAACTGGAGAAATGTTAGATGGTATGCAATCTTCTCTGGCCAGACTGATTCAACTTGATTTAAAAAGGTCCGATATTAATACGGATCTCTTAACACGATACCAACAGTCCCCATACATTGTCTCTACGGCTCTGTACCATTTTATTAATTATATAACACCAAATGTACAGGAGGTGATATCGTATATAAATATAACAGTCACAGAAAAACGGGATAAATACAATAACCTATACTACACGCCCAGGTTCCAGGAATACAAGGCAATCTATGAAACTGTTATTGACATTTTTATAGATTATATATCTAATCTCTCCATAATGGATAGAAATCTTATGAATAACATAAAGGACGAAATGTATAACATTGTACACTCCGTTCTACTCCTTAATGATGAGAATCTAAAAACAGAAACCATACCTGAAAGGATCATGGAAGCTATAAAAAATGCGGTAATTACAGGGGAGCTATGTAGATATTATCCTGATAATCTTAATGGTTTTACACAAAATGGTATACTAATCCTTGAGGATTATTATATTATATATCCTGATACACTATTGAGAATACTAAAAACATACTTTAGAAATAAAGATCAAAACTTTTATTGTAATTCAATCAAAGGTCTCAGTAATATACTTGACGGAGCCCACTTTATACTGTCTAAACTGGAAGGAGAGAAAAAACGATTTACGCATAAACTTAATAAACAAATCTGTAGTTCAACAACAAGGTACTATTATCTTCACAAAAAATTCTTTGAAGAGAGATAATATTTACAGAAGAGAGCCAGAAAGTGGATTTAAAATATCAAATTCATCTCCGGCTCTTAAATAGATTATCCCTACTTTAATAATATTATACCAAGCTAAATGATTGGCATAAACAACCCCCATTTATTAATATAATTATATAAATAAGTAAAGATTTTTACATCATTTTTTTCTAATAATTTTTCATTTTTTACTGATATGCCGAAGTAGTTTTGTACTTTTTCTTTCAATAATATTGACTCATCATTGTAATTTTTATTCATTATTTCTTTTAACCCTATAGCTAATTCCATTGAGTGCATACTAAAAATAATATTACAACAAGCCTTCTTACTTTTATTAAAAATATCATATAATTTATTTGTTGGGTTATGTGTTTTTTGGCAAAAATCAACATTATTTAGTATTTCAGTTTTTAAGTTTTCTATCTCTTTTATTAATTGATCTTTTATTATAGATACTGAATTAAGTTCTTTTATAACTTCCGACTCAAGTTTACCTATAGCAATCCTCACATCATTACTATTAATTATCTTATTGTGATTAACATGGCTGTGTATAATTGAATTATAGACTATGTCAATTTGTTTTAAAATTTTCTCAAGAGTACTCAGTGTATCAAATCCTACTTCGTTAGTTATTTTAATATCACTTGCTTCATAAGAGTTTTTAATATAATCAATTATTCCGTCTATTTCATTACTAAAGTTTAAAAATATGTCACCCGTAATATTAGATATTTCTATCTTTTGTATGGTTGATTTCAAATACTCTGATTTTAAATCCTCAAACAGCTTCTTAGCTTCATATTGAGCGTAATATTCTACAGTTCTTCCAAATGGTAATTGAGCAAATTTAGTAAACTGTTTTAGAATATATTCTTCGTTATCATTTATATCTTTGATAAAACTTTCTTTCTGTATCTTATTCAAAGATTCATCTTTTTTAATTAAGGCAAGTATAGTGTTATATGATTTTGATATATCTATTACTAAACTAATTTTAAAAATGTAATCAATTATCCAAAAATATAATACTTCCTCCACATCAGATAAATCAGGACTTTCAAATATAAGCCATTTTAACCAATTAGTAACTGTATCATCTTTAACTTTTTTATCCAGTGGGATCTTTAGTATATAATTCAATGATAGTACTTTATCGTATATCTTTGCAGGAATAGCATTACTAACTGATATGCCTATATATTCAGAACTTGTAGAATTATTTTTCTCTTGTAAAATATCATTTAATAAAATTCGCTTCCCCTTCTTTTTCTTTTGTACATTATACTTTTTAAATAATTGCTTATTAAATGAACTTACATTTATAGAAAATGCATTAAAAGTAAACTGTATTGCATTTATTTTCATTAATTTTGATTTATATTCATCAAGAAGTTTTTTATTTTTTGGTATCCCTGAATCATCATTTTCTATATTTTTTATCATACGACATAGATTATTTCTCTCATTAAAATAATCCCATTTACTTAAATATGTACGCAATAGATGGTTATTATTTTTTGCTATATTACAATATTCGCTCAAATCCATCCAGGCAGAATTATGCCAGCAAAAACAATACCATGTATATTCAGTAACATCTCTTTCAAATATGCTTTTAATATCAGTACAATCCATCAAAACTACCTCCTTTTTTTAATTATGTGAGATTTATAAAGGAAAATCAAGCATTTTTATCACAACTTATGTAAAAAAAATTATGTTATATTTCTTTATAAAGATGCTTAGTTAAATATTTTTAAACTCCATAATAAAAAGTTATTATTTTTAATTATATATAATAGCTAAGAAGGAGGTGAAGACGGATTGTCCAGTAAAGTAAACAAATTTAAAGAACAGAATGAAGCAATTGTAATGAGTCTGACTGCCAGTCCGTCAGAGCCTATTACCAATGCAGGTGATGTAGCCATTAGCCAATTAATTCAAATGAGCGGTCATAGTGGATCGTTATCAACCGCAACACGTGCTAGATTAATTGTAAATTTTTCAGATAAAGAAGAAAAGGTTGCAAATGTATGCGATTTGTCCAAAATCAAAATACGATCTGATGATGGCAGGATCTATCTCATCATAAAACGTAAGCCAATAACCAGCAACAGCTATGTTGGTTTAATTGATAAGCTTTATGAATACTTTTTTGGATTAAAGCAAACCACACTTGAGACCTTCTTTCCTGATTGGCAGAAATGGCGTGATGAAGAGACAAGCGTATCAAAGAAAACCATCAAAGAGAATTATTTCCTCTGGAATGCCCTTCTTAAGGATGATGACATTACTAAGATACCTTTATCAAGCATAAAGGTTCAAGATTACATAAATTACTTCCGCAGAATTACAAAGGACCGGGAGTTGACCCGAAAACGTTTTAATGATTTAAAAAGCATAATGAATTCTATGCTATATCTCTGTGTTGAAAGGGGGATCATTGAACATAACTGCCTGCAGGATATTAACTACAGACAATTTGCATATAAATCGGAGAATACAGTCATAAAACCTTATACGGAGGAAGAACGCCTGCTTATTATTAATCACTTAGACGATGAGGATTTTTATTCTCTCGCTATAAAGTTTGATTTTCATCTGGTATTGCGTATCGGAGAACTTAAAGGGTTAAAATGGAGTGACATTTGCAATGACTATATCCGTATCCAACGATTTGTAGATAATGATAATCAAATTGTTGAAGATATTAAGGGGCATGCCAAAGAAGGCAAACGATTGATGCCTCTTACACCAACAGCAAAAGAAATCCTAGATATTGTAAGGCGACTGAACCCTGACAGTGATTATATCTTTATTCGAAATGGACAGCCACTATCTACATGTACTTTTAATCGCCATTTAAAAAAGTGTTGTGATGAGCTTGGCATTGAATATCGATCTTCTCATAAATTAAGATTTTCAACGGCATCCATTATGTATAAAAATGGTGTAAAAGATACAGAGCTTCAAAAGCTGCTAGGTCATTCTACATTAATTATGAGTCACCATTACTTAAAAAGTATTATTGAAATCGATAATACAGCTGAAAAAATGAGGACTATTCTCGGCTAATAGTCCTCACTCCAATTTGGGATTTCTCCCATAATCTTACAATACAAAACACAATATATTTATTATATGGCTAATAAAACCACAGAGGCTTGTCATGCAGAGCATGATAAGTCGCAGATCCAGCCCTTCCATTACACCTACCCAAAAACAGTCTATCCTGGGTCAAATTGCCATGAACCGAACCTATGTTAAGTCTCCCAGCATATATATAATTAACCTTAAAAGATAATCTTGAAGTACTAAGCCACTCATCTTAAATATCTGCAAATGATATATCTGAATTCTGCGTTAACATAAGTTTTCCATTGTCTCTGATTTAATACTTTCAGCATATCAAAAACAAACAACAATGTCAGAATGAGAATGTACCACCGATCTTCAATATAAAGAAATAGCTATGAATATGCATTTTTCTAAACTATGATATTACTATAGGAATTATCCATTCTTTTATCTTTAACCACATTGTTAATTATTGATATTATTCTTTTCTTGTCCTTCTTCTGGTATTTGTTATACTGATTTGAAATAAAATATAAAATAATATTTAATTCAAAAATCGTAAACTTATTCTTCTTGTCATCATCAAGCGAATACCAGAAATCCCAAAGGTTTTCTCTATTCAATAATATCTGCTCATCAATATCGTAAATTGATAAATCTATATCATCATTTGCTGTGATAGCTTGGAAATCTTTATCACCAAATTTGCTTTTTTTCATATCATTATCACTGGTAAATGACTTAGTATAATTCTCTGTGATAAAATTCACTAAATCATCTAAAACTGATTCATCTTCTTGTAAACCAAGAAGGCGGCTAACTCCTTTATATTTCTCTAAAACTTTTACTGCTTGTAACCTATCCATAATTACTTATCCTCCAATTCTTTAACACGCTCTAAAAATTCTCTTGCCAGATGAATATACTCATAATAATTTGTCTCATCACCATTACCCATTGTATCAGCTACATCTCTTCTGTCTTTGATTTCAGCTTTAAATAAATAACCAGCTGATTTCATAGAATTTCTATGTGCAGTTGTATTCGTATTCCCTTTGCGCATAGTTTCAAATATACCAATTAATTGAGGTTGCTTTCCAAAAAGAAGTGATAAGACATCTGCAAACTCACTATCCTCACAGTAACTTTTGTATATATTTTTTATGACAGAAATGTAATGCTTAACTCCCTTTGAACTCAAAGGATCCATTATAGTTGGTATAATATAATAATCAGAATATAAAAAAGCACTTTGGGTTATTACATTATTACTTGGAGGGCAATCAAAGAATATAAAATCATACTTTTCATTTAGGCTATTTTCTTCTATGAAATCACGTAAAACTAACAAGTTCTCTATGCTCTTACCTATTTCCATACTTATTTTATCTAAACCACCCAGTTTGGAGAATAGACTATTAGGTATAAAGTCAATAGAATTAGCTGTTTTAATTATATCAGCACTATTTACAGTAAAATTAATATTCCCAATTTTTTTCGCTTGCATGTATACCATATAAATAAAATTTAACGTTTCACTTCTGTCCAATTCATCCAACTGCATTCCAAACGCCGTCATGCATACCTCGCTTAATGATGATTGTGGATCAAGGTCAATAAGAAGAATTTTTTTATTAAAATTTTTTGCTAGTTCAACAGCTATATTATATGTACTGGTTGTTTTTCCCACACCACCTTTGTAGTTTCCAAAAAATACTTTATAACCCATAACTTTATCCCCCTGTATAAAATTTTAATATATAAAGTATTATACAGGTAATTATTATGAAAGACAAGATTATTTCAACAGGATCGGGTCAATTTGGCTGTACATCATAAAACTACCTCAAAATCTATAAGAGGAAGTAGAAAAAGGTAACCCTTTTTTCAGCCATTATTCTACTTTATATCCATATTGCAATTCGCCTATTAAAAAGACAAATTATATGATAGGTTCACCGGCATACTTACTTATATACCATGAATATAAGACTAAAAAAAAACAATTAAAAAGAATCTTCGATTTAACGAATATTAAATCTAGACTTGATGTTGAAAATAAGAATTTTATTATATAAAGAAAATCCATAAGCAGCAAAGCATCTTATTTAAATCCGTTAGAATTGCCAGTACATTATATAATAAATAAACAATGCCTGATATTAAGAGAACTGTCATTTAATTGTAGTTTTTTTATTTACTTAAAGTTTTAATGAAAACATTTGTTATGTCTAATTAATCCTTTTTTAATATTTCCTCTCTAATACTTCCACCTTATGAGATATGAAGGATCTGATAAATACTCTGATTTCCTAGATATTGAGGGCGTTCTTTCCGGAATGAAAACAAACTATATCTCCATTTATCCGGATTATAAATACAGACCTGTCCTGTAATCTCCCTTTCCTCCTCTGCAACTCTTTTGATTGTATCCTGCATATTACCTAAAGACAATTCTGGCTCAATATTTCCTGTCTTTTCCAATACATAGCGTGAATTCAAGAAATTAACTCAATAATCCGTAAATAATGGAATTCCGATATTGACATGCTGCCAACCAAAGGATTCTATAATATGGTCATAAAGCCCTACAAACAGGAACTTATTTATGCTCTCTTCCTGCTCCCATAAATACAGAGGTGCATAGACATGTTCAAAACCATCAACCCCTTTTTCTTGAATTTCTATACCAGGAATTTCAGTCAGAAAATACAGATATTCATATTGGTTCTACGCAACTTCTTTCCCGCTTGTACTTTCCCCAGCTATATGAAATAAACAGCCAGTATACGATGCATACAGATCCTATTAAAAAATTAAACCGGTAGTTTAACAATCAGACCTATGAAGCAATCATTACTCATACCAGACTTATTCCTGAAAAAGGAGTCTTTGAAATTCGAAACTCAGTGTCCCTCATATGGACCGGATCTTCCAGTTTCGATTTCACTTCACCTGAAAATTTACCAGTAATTGTAAACTGGGATAAACTCTGTCCCCTTCGTATCTTAACCCTTCAACTCTTAAACCAGGAAGAAAATAAAATATCAATAATCGAGGTAGATACTCGGGACTTAATGATATCACTACTTTTATCAAAAGAGCACTTGCTCTGCTTCCGGAGACGCTGATTAAAGAAAACCACCGTCTGGAAGCCCTCTCCTCTCTTACACCTACCAGTCTTTCTGTTTACGGATACTGTAGAAGTAAAAAAGAAAAAAATAGTTTAGAAAAGCTATTACACCAATAAAAATATCTCTTTCATAGGTTGCCCCATAGGATTCATAGTCATATATCGCATTTGTACTCTGATTTTTACCCATCAGAGTCAGACAAATTTAATAACCAATCTTCTTGTATGCCTAAAGTCTCTTATGATACATTTTCTCCATTACCCAGATATGTGAATCTACGTAAATATAAAAGATACAGCAAAATCAATACTACGAGTACATATTTAAAACCTGTACAAAATTTTAACTACACATTTTATATATTTTTTTATTTTTTGTGCAATGTATTTCACAAACTTGTTATTCTCTGCAATTTATGATATACAATTTAGTAGATTGGAGGTATTGAGCATGCAAGAAACCATAGAACGCCCCGAATATATAAACCAGCTAATCAACTTTCGCGAAAAACAGTTGATTAAAGTAGTGACTGGTATTCGACGCTGTGGAAAATCAACCCTGTTTGATTTATACTGCAGCTATTTAATGCAAAATGGCGTGTCAGAAAACCAGATTATACGCTTGAACTTAGAGGGCCCCGATTACCATGATATAAAAGACTACATGCAGCTATACCAGTTGATCAAACAGCAGTTGGCACCGGACCATATGAATTATATCTTCATCGATGAGGTACAAAATGTTCCTGAGTTCCAAAAAGCAGTGGTTGGTTTATTTATTATAAAAAATTGCGATGTGTATATCACTGGATCAAATGCCTTTCTGCTTTCAGGCGAACTAGCAACCTTACTTTCAGGTCGGTATGTAGAAATAAAAATGCTCCCACTTTCCTTTAAAGAATACTTGTCTGCTTTTGACGATAAAACAGACTTGATTATAAAATACCAAAACTATATCCAAAACGGTTCTTTTCCCTATATTCTGAATCTAAACAGCAGACAGGAAATCCGTTCTTATCTGGAAGGTGTTTACACCTCCGTTGTATTGAAAGACATTGTTGCCCGTTGCCGTATTTCAGATGTAAATATGCTGGATAACGTGATCCGCTATATGTTCAATAATATTGGAAACTTATGCTCTTACACAAAAATAAGCAATACCATGACTTCTGCAGGCCGTAAAATATCAGTCCATACTATTGAAACATATCTGACTGCATTAGTTGACAGCTTCATTTTGTACAAAGCAAACCGATATGATGTAAAAGGGAAACAGCATCTTGCTACAGGGGCTAAATACTATTTATCAGACATTGGCTTAAGATATTATCTCTTAGGTACCAAACGAGCAGATGTCGGACATATTCTTGAGAATATTGTTTATTTGGAATTACTGCGGCGAGGCTTCGAGGTTCATGTAGGTAAAGTTAATCAGGCAGAAGTCGACTTTATTGCATTTGGAAGTCAAGGAGAAGAATATTATCAGGTAGCTTACACCGTAATCGACGCCGGCGGCTCCACACTGGAGCGTGAGCTATCCCCATTAGATGCTATAAGGGATCACAATCCAAAATATCTTTTAACTATGGATTTTACCCCACTTACTTCCCATAATGGAATCAAGCAAATTAATGTTCTGGATTGGCTTCTTCGATAAGACTTTACCATTTAAAAATATAAAAAAACAACACTCTATAAGTTTTAAATTTTTATGTCAAGAAAAATGCATTATTAACCATTTTTCTTGACATAAAAAATATATTTAGAACATTGCTGTGAAATAGGTAATAATATGCTTCCCGTAATTCTACGTCATGAACTGAGTCATTTACCCTGAAATATCTTTCCAACAATTTCACAAGGAATTTTTTTTAAATCAACGCTGTTTTTTAACTTCATTATTCTCATCTATCAGTTTCCTAATCAACTCGTGTAAAACCACTTTCTCTTGACAGACTCCTTAACCGACATTTTGACCGACATTTCTCTTTACGAACCAGCTGGTACTAATTTTTGATCAATGATATTGCGACAAGAACCTGTATTGAATACGGTCTGATATTAGCTCCTTTTTCAAAGGAATTAACCAATCATATATAAAATCAGTAAAATAAAGTTAGCTATAACAAAAAGTATAGACATATTTTTTATGACTGGATATTCTCTCTCAGAGGGAATATAAAACTTTCGTCTTGAACGAATAGCGTAAAACATATCAGGATAAAAATAAGTTATAAGCCCTATTCCAGCAATCATCATTCCCATAAATCCCAAAGCGCCTTCATGCTTAGGCTGTGACTGAAGAATTTTGATCAACTCATCCAGACCAGCATATTTTTCTTTCATCTCCAAATACTCATCTTCGTGTACCCATAAAAAATAGCAAAATCATCTGTACGCGGATTATAGGTGAATCTATATCCTTCAGGATAATATAACGTAATAGTCGAATCATAAATATCATACCCGTATCTTGTCTCTCCATTTCTAAACTCCTTGTATCCTTTATCAAGACCTTCTGTAAGATGAGCAACTAATTTGCTTTAAAATGCACAAATTTTACAATGTAAACAGTTATTAAGCAAAGACTCTTTACCAAATATTTATTTTTACTTATAAAAAGCGGATTGCACATTTTAAAGCGCGGTGCTATGATAATTTCACCGGCACCCATAATTATTATAAATATAAAAACAAAAGAAAAGCAGTTAAAAAGAGTTTGTGAATTATCAAAAATCAAAACCCGGCCTGATGATGGACGAATGTATTTTATCATCAACAGAAAATCAATAAGTAGCAACTCCTACGAAGGATTAATTGATAAGCTATATAATTATTTCTTTGGGGATAATGCTGCCACCATGGGCACATACTTTGAAACCTGGATGGAGTGGAGAGAGAATGAGACAAGTGTAAGTAAAAAGACAATCAAAGAAAACCGCTTTATGTGGACTTCTTTATTGAAGGATCAGGATATCACTTTAATTCCCTTAAAGGATCTGTCAGCAAAGGATCTGATTATCTATTTTCGGAATATAACAAAAGGTCGGCAGATTACGAGAAAGCGTTTTAATGACCTAAAAAGTATTATGAATGGAATCCTGTATCTTGCAGTAGAAAACGATATTATAGAGCGAAATTGTCTTCGAGATATCAACTATAAACAATTCAGCTATAAGGCAGAAAATACTAAAATCACCCCATACACCGAGGAAGAACGTCTACAAATTATAAATCACTTGGGCAATGATTTTTATTCATTAGCAATAAAGCTGGATTTTTATCTCATTCTGCGCATAGGCGAATTGAAAGGGTTAAGATGGGATGACATTTCAGGAGATTCCCTACATGTCCAGCGCTTTGTAGATGACAGAAATGAGATAATCGACGATATAAAAGGCCATGCTGGCGAGGGGAAGCGTTACATGCCATTAACACCAAAGGCCAAAGAAATACTTTTACAAATTCGAACGTTGAATCCGGACAGCGAATACATCTTCATCCGCAACGACCAACCTCTGGCAACTGTAACCTTTAACCGCCGCTTAAAGAAATGCTGTGAAGAATTAGGCATAGAATACCGCTCCTCCCACAAACTCCGTTTCTCCACCGCTTCCATCATGTACAAAAACGGAATGGAAGACACGGAACTCCAGAAGCTCCTGGGTCACACCAACCTCACCATGACCCACCACTATCTCCGCAACATTACTTCCCAGGAAGAAACAGCATCAAAAATGAGGGCAATCCTGGATTAACAGCCCTCAAAAGTACCAAAAATGCCCACGCAAACAAGCGCAAACACCAAATACACAAAGTAAAAACCCCAGAAACCCTTATTTTATCAGGTTTCTGAGGCTTTAATTATAGAGGCGACAACCAGATTTGAACTGGTGATCAGGGTGTTGCAGACCCACGCCTTACCACTTGGCTATGTCGCCATTAAATTATAAAACTGAACTACTTACATTCAGTGACCCCAACGAGATTCGAACTCGTGTTACCGCCGTGAAAGGGCGATGTCTTAACCGCTTGACCATGGGGCCTTACTTAAATTTCGTTTCCTCATAGTCTATCTAGCTGAGTATCACGAACTCCCCGAGTAGGACTTGAACCTACGACCCAACGGTTAACAGCCGTTTGCTCTACCGACTGAGCTATCGAGGAATATTGCATTGCTGCAATCCTTGAGGCATATACCCTCAAAACCACACATTGTTATATATCATTCATCCGTTCTTCCTCTTACCTAAACCAACCTGGTTAAGCCCTCGACCTATTAGTGACAGTCAGCTGCACATGTTACCATGCTTCCACCTCTGCCCTATCTACCTCGTCGTCTTCAAGGGGTCTTACTCTTGCGATGGGATATCTCATCTTGAGGGGGGCTTCACGCTTAGATGCCTTCAGCGTTTATCCCTTCCCGACTTGGCTACTCTGCCATGGTGTTGATCACCAACAGATACACCAGAGGTCAGTCCATCCCGGTCCTCTCGTACTAAGGACAGCTCCTCTCAAATATCCTACGCCCACGCCGGATAGGGACCGAACTGTCTCACGACGTTCTGAACCCAGCTCGCGTACCGCTTTAATGGGCGAACAGCCCAACCCTTGGGACCTACTACAGCCCCAGGATGCGATGAGCCGACATCGAGGTGCCAAACCACTCCGTCGATGTGAACTCTTGGGAGTGATAAGCCTGTTATCCCCAGGGTAGCTTTTATCCGTTGAGCGATGGCAATCCCACTTTATACCACCGGATCACTAAGTCCTAGTTTCCTACCTGCTCCACCCGTCGGTGTCGCAGTCAAGCTCCCTTATGCCTTTGCACTCTTCGAATGGTTTCCGACCATTCTGAGGGAACCTTTGAGCGCCTCCGATACTCTTTCGGAGGCGACCGCCCCAGTCAAACTCCCCGCCTGACATTGTCCCCCAGCCAGGTTATGGCTGCAGGTTAGAAATCCAATACCGCAAGGGTGGTATCCCAACATCGGCTCTGATAAGACTGGCGTCCTATCTTCATTGCCTCCCACCTATCCTGTACATGCAGCACCGAATCCCAGTATCAAGCTGGAGTAAAGCTCCATGGGGTCTTTCCGTCCTGGCGCAGGTAACCAGCATCTTCACTGGTATTTCAATTTCACCGGGTGCATTGTCGAGACAGCGCTCAAATCATTACGCCTTTCGTGCGGGTCGGAACTTACCCGACAAGGAATTTCGCTACCTTAGGACCGTTATAGTTACGGCCGCCGTTTACTGGGGCTTAAATTCAGAGCTTCGCGTTGCCGCTAACCCCTCCTCGTAACCTTCCAGCACCGGGCAGGCGTCAGCCCATATACCTCACCTTTCGGTTTTGCATAGACCTGTGTTTTTGCTAAACAGTTGCTTGAGCCTATTCTCTGCGGCCTGATTTCTCAGGCACCCCTTATCCCGAAGTTACGGGGTCATTTTGCCGAGTTCCTTAACAATGCTTCTCCCGCCGGCCTTAGGATTCTCTCCTCATCCACCTGTGTCGGTTTACGGTACGGGCACATATTACACAATAGCGGCTTTTCTTGACAGCCCCTACAGAGACTTCCCTACTTTTGTTCGGTACGCGTCACACCTTCCTGTTGCTAAGCGGATTTTCCATCTTAGCCAGTCCAATGCTTGCCCCGGTCTTTTCATTCCCGGGTTCTCTCTCGGTTCTGTGTCCCCACAGTTCTGATAATATGCGGTACAGGAATTTCAACCTGTTGTCCATCGACTACGTCTTTCGACCTCGCCTTAGGTCCCGACTTACCCAGAGCAGATCAGCTTTACTCTGGAAACCTTAGATATTCGGCCTGGAAGATTCTCACTTCCATCTCGCTACTCATTCCGGCATTCTCTCTTCTTAACGCTCCACATCTCCTTACGGTAATGCTTCTGCGCATTAAGAATGCTCCTCTACCAATGTATCATACGATACATTCCACAGCTTCGGTGTCGTGTTTTAGCCCCGGACATTTTCGGCGCAAGACCTCTCGACTAGTGAGCTATTACGCACTCTTTGAATGTGTGGCTGCTTCTAAGCCAACATCCTAGTTGTCTCTGAAATCTCACATCCTTTTCCACTTAACACGCACTTTGGGACCTTAGCTGGTGGTCTGGGCTCTTTCCCTTTTGACTGCCCAACTTATCTCGTGCAGTCTGACTCCCGTACATCATCTGACCGGCATTCGGAGTTTGATATTCTTTGGTAAGCTTTGACGCCCCCTAGGAAATTCAGTGCTCTACCTCCGGCAGACTAATACGAGGCTAGCCCTAAAGCTATTTCGAGGAGAACCAGCTATCTCCGGGTTCGATTGGAATTTCTCCCCTACCCACACCTCATCGCCACCCTTTTCAACGGATGTGCGTTCGGTCCTCCACCGCCTTTTACGGCAGCTTCAACCTGGACATGGGTAGATCACCCGGTTTCGGGTCTACCTTTACTGACTTAACGCCCTATTAAGACTTGGTTTCCCTTCGGCTCCGCACATTCAGTGCTTAACCTTGCCAGTAACGGTAACTCGCCGGACCGTTCTACAAAAAGTACGCGGTTCCACTTTAAACGTGGTTCCACAGCTTGTAAACACAAGGTTTCAGGTTCTCTTTCACTCCCCTCCCGGGGTCCTTTTCACCTTTCCTTCACAGTACTATGCGCTATCGGTCACTAAGTAGTATTTAGCCTTGGGGGGTGGTCCCCCCGAATTCC
>NZ_JBMBWP010000002.1:2650000-2812500 GCF_048627165.1 Lacrimispora struthionigena | reverse complement strand
AATATTACAGTCAATTTCGTTGGCATACCGGCAGGCATACTGTGCAAATTCGTCGATATCCATCTCCTCGCCGGAATACTCAGGCTGACTTTGCTGTCTGAAGGAGGGCTCGTCCACAGGTTCAGATTCAGATTCTTCGTAATAATCACTATCTTCGTAATTCTGCTCCTGATTAT
This sequence comes from Lacrimispora struthionigena, assembly GCF_048627165.1. NCBI lineage: Bacteria > Bacillati > Bacillota > Clostridia > Lachnospirales > Lachnospiraceae > Lacrimispora > Lacrimispora struthionigena. Next base: position 2,812,324 of record NZ_JBMBWP010000002.1, on the reverse strand, counting down.
ACTCGTCATACTGATCGTACTCACCGGATTCAGGGTAATGGTATTCCTGACTCTGCTGGTATTCCACAGCATTATTTTGCATTACCGGATCGTGCTGATACCTATCTCTCTCCTGTACAACCCGGGAATTCCTCTGAGCAGGCACAGGTTCAGATTCAGAATTCGGAGCTTCCTCTCCGCTTCCAATGCATTCGAATTTACTGGCCAGAACCGGATGGTCCTGATGCAGTGTTTCCATCTGCTTCGGATTATCGATTAAAACTACGATCATTCCGCTGGCATCTCTTTCCATGAGCTGGTTTAACTCATCAAGAGCTTCCGGAGTTAAGTCTCCGGCTTCTTCGATCACTAAATCTTTTCCAGAAAGCTTATCTGCAGAAGCAAACACTCCACGCTTTGAAAGTTTGGATCCTGAAATCTTGGCAACAGGATTATTCACACCGCTTTCCTTATGAATCTGCTTTAATGCTTCTACTGCCATCTGAAGTCCCTTTTCAGGAGTTCTGGCCTCAATCATAAGATGATTGCGGACAGGCTCTTCAATAGCCTCTTCTTCCTCATCTTCATACAGATCCTCAAAAGCAAACTCTTCCCCTTCTTCCTGCTGGGGGAAATGATATCCGCTTCCGTCTTCCTCCGGATATGCTGCTTCTTCTGCCTCATAATAGTTAGAATACTGCTCTTCCTCATTATCAAAGCTTTCTTCCTGAGGCAGATCATATACTTCATCTTCCTCTGCAGTAGCAGCTGACTGGATACCGTAAATCTCCTGGTCAAACTCCTGAGGCTCTTCCTCTTCAATTACCGGTTCGGAGTATGTTTCCATTTCTTCCTCTTCCGGTATATAATCTTCCACTGTTCTTGGGAATATGGAAATGTTGCGTCCTACTCTGCGGATATCTTCCAGCACTCTGGTATGTTCTGCAGCCGGTTCTTCTTCAACAACCGGATCTTCATAAGAAATTCTGGACATCTCTCTGGCGAGAGACTCCTGTACTTCCGCTTCCTGCATGCTGGCTTCATAATCCTCTTCCACTGATTCCTCATATACCATGTTGGAATACTGGCTGATCTCCGGTTCTTCCTGATAATAATCGATCTCCGGTTCCAGCTGTACACTTACTTTTTTACCGGTGCCGTACTCCTGCTCTACTGCACGAAGTCTGGCTTCATATTTATCTCTGTTTTCTATGAGATCCATCTGGTAATTTGTCAAAGGGGCATACTGAACTTTTAAGTCCATTGCCTTTTCCACATATTTTCCAAGTCCGAACATCAGCATAATACGGTCACAAGTCTCTACACAGCGTTCCGCCATTCCGGCAAGGCTGTAAAGTTCCGCCAGTTCATAAAGCCATTTTTCATCAAGCTCCACACTGGTATAGGATTCGAGTGAATGAATGAGCTGCTGGGCCGGTGCTCCTTTTGCCTTTAAAATCATATAACGGAGAAGCTGCTGTCTGGGATCCTCAGAAGCCAGATCTCCAAATTCCTTATAATAGCTTTCGGCTTCCTCGATATTGCCTTCTTTAATGGCCAGCTCTGCCAGCTTATAGAGAAGCCTTTTTCCAATAGGCGCCCGCTCAAACGCCTGTAAAAGGATCTCCTTTGCCTCCTGATAATCCTCATTTTTCTCGTATACCATGGCTACCATGGAAAGCAAATTGGTGTTGCGGACTCTTCTCCAGTCGATTGTGTCGGCGATCTTCATAGCCGTCTCATAGTCGTTTTTACCGACCAGTTTTTTAATTTGTTCAACTTTTATATTAAACTCGTACTTATCCATTCTTTGCATCTCCTAACAAGGCAAATGAGTTACAGTTCGACTCTGCCCTCCAGAGCCCGTAACAATGTCACCTCATCTATGTACTCTAAGTCTCCGCCAACGGGAACACCGCTGGCTATGCGGGTAACCCTGATTCCTGTAGGTTTGATCAGCTTACTGATGTACATGGCTGTTGTCTCACCTTCCAGACTGGAGTTTGTGGCTATGATCACTTCTTCCACATCTCCCTGCAGCCTCTGCATTAATTCTTTCAGCTTAATATCTCCAGGTCCGATTCCCAGCATAGGGGATATGGCTCCATGGAGCACATGGTAAACGCCTTCAAACTTTCCGGTTTTTTCATAGGCAGCTAAATCTCTGGTATCTTCCACCACCATAATAACCTTATGATTGCGTTTCTCACTCTTGCAAATGGGGCAGCGCTCCTGATCCGTCAAAGTAAAACACTCTTTGCAGTAATGCACGTTACGTTTTGCCTCTGTTATGGATGAAGCAAGGCCTGTTACCTGCTCCTCCGGCATATTAATAATATGAAATGCCAGGCGCTGTGCTGATTTACTGCCAATACCGGGGAGCTTTGAAAGCTCTTCAATTAATCTGGTTATCTGACTGCTGTAATAATCCATAATTAGAACGGAAATCCTCCGCCTAATCCTCCCATTCCACCGGTTAATTTAGACATAGCGGAACTGCTGTCTTCTTCCATCTGACGGAACGCTTCATTGGTAGCCGCCATAATTAAATCTTCCAGCATCTCAATGTCATCGGGATCAACCACTTCCTGGGATAATTTTACAGAAGTTACTTCTTTCTTACCTGAAACTGTTACGGTAACCGCTCCGCCGCCTGCTGTCGCTTTATATTCTTTGTCTTCGAGAGCTTTTGTCGTCTCTTCCATCTGACGCTGCATCTTCTGTGCCTGCTTCATTAAATTGTTCATATTGCCAGGCATAGCGCCTGGAAAACCGCCACGTTTTGCCATGGTGTAATCCTCCTATATTTTCATAATCATTTTATTCTTCTATTGTTATGTCCATTAAAATATTGGCTTTCAATTCTTCGTCGCTGACGTAAATGGTATCCATACGTTCGCCGCCGCCCCTGAGCCTTGTCTGAAAGGCAATGGATTTTTTATAATGATCCTCCACATACCGTTCAATATCCGCAATGGTGGTTTCTCTGCTTCCAATCATAAAATTGCTCTGATCGGAAAAGACCACACAAAGCCGGTTCTCACCTGCGGGTTCCACCACAGTCTCCCGAAAACTGGCCCGTATGGGACCACCCAGTTCCCGTATAATTTTCCCCCAATCACTTCGTATCAGGTTTAAATCTTCTAACTGCCCCTGGGGAAGTGCAACTCTCTGAGCAGGAGTAAGTGTCTCTGCCTCACCCGCACCTAAGCTGGCTTCAACAGTTGCGGACGCTTCTCCTTTTTGCAGAAATGTTCCGCTCTCCAGCTGTTTTTCAATGCCTTTGATGCGTTGCAGAATCGAATCATAGTTCTGCTCCATCTGAGGGCGGGTCAGCTTGATCAGTGCAACTTCTATCAGCACACGCTTTTGTGAAGCGTAGCGCAGCTGATTAGACAGATCTGAGAACACACGGATATACCGGAGAAGTGTCTCAGAATCTGCAAGAGCACTATCCTCTCTTAACAGATTCTGGTTCTCCGTTGACATATCTATAAGATTCTCTCCGTTATCCACTGATTTAATAATCAAAAGATTTCTTAAATACCAGATAAAATCAACTACGAACTGTCCTAACTCTCTACCCTGAATCACCATATCTTCCAGACATGCGATGCAGTCTTTTGTTTTGTTTTGTGCAACGGCCTGAAACAGCTTTCCGAATACCGTAATATCCACTGCTCCAAGCACATCAAGTACGTTATCATAGGTAAGCAGTTCTCCGTAATGAAAGGCAATGCACTGATCTAACAGACTTAAAGCATCTCTTAACGCTCCGTCTGCCGATTTGGCAATGTAAGTCAGCGCCTTCTCCTCTACCTGAATCTGTTCTGCTTGTGTAAGTTCGTTCAGATGTTCAGCAATTGTCTCAACTGTGATACGTTTAAAATCATAGCGCTGACATCTGGATAATACTGTGACCGGAATCTTGTGCACTTCTGTTGTTGCCAGAATAAATATAACGTATGAGGGAGGTTCTTCCAGGGTTTTTAATAATGCGTTAAATGCTCCTGTTGAAAGCATATGAACCTCATCGATAATATAAACCCGGTATTTACCTTCCGTAGGCGGATACTGAACCTGCTCTCTGATCTCCCGGATATTCTCCACACCATTGTTTGATGCCGCATCAATCTCAACAACGTTTAATGAAGCACCTGCTGCTATATTCCTGCAGGTATGGCATTCCCCGCAGGGGCTGCCGTCTGAAGGCTGTTCACAATTGACTGCTTTTGCGAAAATCTTTGCGATACTGGTCTTACCGGTTCCCCGGGTTCCGCAGAACAGATATGCATGCCCGATACGCTGGGATATAATCTGGTTTTTAAGTGTTTGCACAATATGGTCCTGTCCCTTTACATCTGCAAAGGATGAAGGGCGCCATTTCCGATATAATGCCGTATATGACATGCCTGTTACTCCTTATTTGTCGCCGAAGCTGATTCCGATCATCTTGGCTTCCTTAACGATGGAACATTCCGGATCGACGGTTTTTAATTTACCGGCCACCTCAGCTAAGGGCGCCTTAACAATTTCATTGTTGCTAACTGCCACCATGTAGCCATATTCCTTATTCTTTATCAGTTTTGCTGCTTCTGCCCCAAGGCGGGTGGAAATCACTCTGTCATATGGACATGGTTCTCCGCCCCTCTGCATATGACCTGGAACGGTAACCCTGACTTCTTGTCCAGTCCGTTCGGTGATCTGTGCTCCGATCTCATAGGCCACAGAAGGGTAAATCACGCCATTCTTCTTTTTTTCTTTCAGTTCTTTTTTTGTCAGCACCGAATTCTCTTTGGAAATAGCGCCTTCTGCAACGGCAATAATGGAAAACTTCTTGCCTTCTCTGGTTCTGCTCTTTAACGCTTCTATAATTACATTCAGATCATATGGAATTTCCGGAACCAGAATAATATCAGCTCCACCGGCGATCCCTGCATAGAGAGTCAGCCAGCCTACCTTATGACCCATAACTTCGACAATAAAGACTCGTCCATGGGAAGCAGCTGTTGTATGGATGCAGTCAATGGCATTGGTTGCCACATTAACCGCGCTTTGAAAGCCAAAGGTGATATCAGTTCCCCACAAGTCATTATCAATGGTCTTAGGCAGCGATACAACGTTTAAGCCTTCCTCCCTAAGGAGATTGGCTGTCTTCTGGCTGCCGTTGCCGCCAAGGACAACCAGACATTCCAGCTTTAAATTCTTATAGGTGTGCTTCATCGCTTCTACCTTATCGAGACCGTTCCCGTCCGGTATCCGCATCAGTTTAAACGGCTGTCTGGAGGTTCCAAGTATGGTTCCCCCTTTTGTCAGGATTCCAGAAAACTCTTCCGGCTTCATCACACGGTAATTCGCATAAATAAGACCTTTATAACCGTCTTCAAATCCTACAATCTCAATATCATCAAACAGCCGGTACAATGCTTTGGCAACGCCCCGCATGGTAGCATTTAAGCTTTGGCAGTCACCGCCGCTTGTAAGAATTCCAATTCTCATCATAAAAGCACACCTCTTCTTTGATTAGATTTGTTATTTGGAAATAGGTACTATTATACCCATTTTATTCTCAATTATAATACAAAGGGGAATGTGGGGCAAGGGAAAACTTTATTTCATAAGATAATGTAAGGAAATATTAAAAATGAAAAAACACCGCAAAGCAATTCACTGCTCCCCGGCGTCCTGATAACTATATTTTAATCCGTGCGTCTCACTTTGAACCGCTATCACAGGCGTTACCCTGACAGTTAACTCGGTCCAGGCACCCTCACGGCACACAGAAGGTTCCACTTAGTGCTGCTGCATTCCTGCCCTGACACGGTTCATGAAGATCTGTTGCGTAAGACCCAAACGTCATCGTCACTTATCAGGGGCAGCCCTACAATAGCCGGCCCTGGGTGAGACATCACCCCTGCTGGAGCGGATTGCAGGTACAGGGCACCGCTATCTCCCCGGCTGCACGGAAACTTTATGACGTATTATGACTTAATCGCAGTTAAGTATACATGGAAACCACCGGATTGTCAAGGATTTAGGGGGCAATTGTATCTTCCATTTTTTGTTTTTTATTATCCCTTAATTCTTTAAAAAATTTTTTCATCATCTGGGCACATTCTTCCCCTAATACTCCGGATTCCATTTCCACCTGATGATTAAACCCTTTTTCATGGAACAAATCAAGTACAGAGCCTGCGCATCCTGCCTTGGGATTCATACAGCCAACCACAACTTTCTTCATTCTTGACTGTACAATCGCTCCCGCACACATGGGACAGGGTTCCAGGGTTACATACATGGTACAGTCTTCCAGTCTCCAGTCACCCAGCTTTTTGCAGGCTTTCCGGATTGCAATGATTTCTGCATGGGACAGCACATTTTTATCTGATGTACGCCGGTTGTATCCTCTGGCTATCACTTTGTCTTCATAAACAATCACACAGCCAATGGGGACTTCACCAACTGCTCCTGCTTTTTTTGCCTGTGTAACTGCCTGACACATATATTTTTCATCTATTGTCATAATGATTCCTCTTTGCTGTTTAATGTGGTATACTTGTCCTAAGTATATCATGAAATAAAGGAATGGTGAATAGATGAAGTTATGTGGTCTTCAAAAAACAACACTTCTGGATTATCCAGGTCATGTGGCTGCCACGATTTTTCTGGGCGGCTGTAATTTCCGCTGCCCTTTTTGCCATAACAGCGGATTGATCGGGAGCGATGCAGCGTCACTGTTCTCAGAGGAAGAAATTTTAGATTTTCTTATAAAGAGAAAAGGGATTCTGGAAGGTGTCTGTATTACCGGCGGAGAGCCCACACTCACTGTAGAACTGGAGTCATTGATCCGAAAAATCCGGGAACTGGGTTATCTAATTAAACTTGACACCAACGGTTATCGTCCTGATGTATTAAAAAAGCTGATTACAGAAGGGCTTCTGGATTATATAGCCATGGACATAAAATCCGGTCGGGAGCATTATAAGAAAGCTGCTGGAACCGGGGATCTTAAAATAAGGAACGTGGAAGAAAGCGCTGCATTTTTAATGGAAAACCGTATCCCATACGAATTTCGCACCACAGTGGTAAAAGGGATTCATACAATGGGGGATTTCGTGGATATCGGCAACTGGCTGGAGGGAGATTCCCAGTACTTTCTTCAAAATTATGTGGATTCTGATCAGGTTTTATGCCCGGGCTACACTTCTTTTTCTGATAGTGAACTGAAGGGATTTCTAAAAATTCTAAAACCATTTCTTCCGGGCACCATACTCCGGGGTGAATCTTTTTAACGCAAACCAGGGGGCTTTTCAGCCCCCTACTTTTATGTCGGTATACCAGAATCCAAAACGTCCATCTTCCATTGGCTGATCTTTTGACAGCACAAAGTTAGGAAAACCGAACATAGATGCCATATATCGTTCATTGCTGTAATAATGTCCCGGGACTCCCAGCAGATAGCGGGGTGTTCCTTCCGTGTTAAGCCTGGCGAGGATCAGATACCGGTAATTGTAGTAACCATGTAATAAGAAACTGTTATTTCCAAATACCCATGCATCTCTGGGAAGAAGACCAATATCCTGAGGTTTGATTGTCAGAATTTCACAGCCGTCTTCATAATCAAATGCCAGAATCCTGGTATGTTCTTTTCTTAATTTTTCCCAAATCACACTATGTTGACTTTCTTCCTGGCTTTCATTTTGGCGCAAATGTTCCAGTACCTCTGGATCACCAAGCTTTGGTTCCGTATGGTCTTGGTCTTTCGTTTCTTTTATTGCGGCATCTGCGCGGTACAAACGGGTAGTTCCTGCCTCGGGCTCAAGAAATACATCTGTATCCTCAGCCAGACCTGCGTCGCCTGAACTCATCTGAACAGATTCTTTTAATCCGCCATCTTCAGCATCAAACATTATGGGCTTTGGCATTAAGGGAACCGATTCCTGCTGACTTTGTAAAACGGTCTGAGTCTCTTCAGACGGATCTGTATGTATGGACTCTGCAGACATCGGTGCTGTTGGCATCGGACCCGTTGGACGCGGCGCTGGAGAAGCCGGACTGGTTGGTTTCGGTAAAGGAGACATTGGTCCTGTCGGCATTGACCGTGGCATTGCACCATTAGGTATTGGCGCTGTTGGCATTGACCCGTTGGGCATTGGTCCGGTTGGACGTGGTTCCTGCCACCAGCCAGGAATCGGGCCAGTCATGGTCGGGCGTGCGTTTTGCTGTCTATCCGGCGCAGGCGCAGTGACTGAAGGAGGATTCCCCTGCCTTCCTCCTGCAGTTGGACCGGTTACGGTTACTGCGGTTCTGGTATTTCCATCTTGCGGTAAGAAACCTGTCATCTGCTGGATCTCAGGCATGAGGCTTTCGGCCTCCGGGCTTGGCTCACTGTCGGATGACACCGGACTTTCCGCCTGGTGAAGAATCTCTTCTTCATTTTTTGTATCCTGATTATCTCCACCTTCCAGTGGAAACTCTTTTTCTATCTCCTGAACAGCTTTTTTTATCTGTTCTTCCGATATGGCAGAATTTTCTTTTACAGCAGAATCTGTATTTTCCAGATCAACTGCCGCCGCATGAGCAACTGCGTCCTCCCATATGGTGGTATAAGATCTCCATGTATTTTTTACATCATGTATGGTCAGTCCAAAACATTGGTCCATGTTAAAACCGGAACGTTCAATATCATTTACGGATACTGTGGCTCTGAATTCACCGGAACCACCTCGTATGAAGATATTACCAAGGTATATTTCCTGTTCTCCAGCCAATAGATACACTCCAATGTCGTTACCGCCTACATAAATTCTTTTCACACTTACCGTAATTTTGCACTGGATTCCTCTCGTCTCTATCTTGGCAAATCCGATGTTTTTTCCTTTGACTCCGCCTTCGTAGGCATAAATATATGAGATTAGTCTTCGATAGTTAGACATGCCACCACTCCTTTATCACTATTTTATGCAAAATGCCATTGCATCTATGACATAAAAATGATATCCTAATGAAAGAATAAAATAAAAATTTTTTCCAATATGTGGAGGATGATAAAAATGAAGCTTTACCGTGCAAAAGACTACTATGACATGAGCCGAAAAGCAGCCAATATTATATCTGCCCAGATCATTATGAAACCAAACTGTGTTCTGGGACTCGCTACCGGTTCTACACCTGTGGGTGCCTACAAACAGCTGATTGAATGGTACAACAAAGGGGATTTGGATTTTTCCCGGGTAAAAACAGCAAACCTTGATGAATACAAGGGATTAACCAGAGACAATGACCAGAGTTACTACCACTTTATGAAGCAAAATTTATTTATGCACGTAAATATTGATGTAACCAATACTCATATACCTGATGGTATGGAACTAGATGCAGAAAAAGAAGCTGCCAGATATGAAGAGATTCTCAGAAATCTGGGCGGCATTGACTTACAGATTCTTGGGCTTGGTCATAATGGGCACATCGGATTTAATGAGCCTTCCGATATCTTCCCAAAAGATACCCACATTGTTGACTTACAGGAAAGCACCATTGAAGCGAATAAGCGATTTTTTGAATCTATAGATCAGGTTCCGCGCCAGGCTTATACCATGGGAATCGGTACAATTATCAGAGCCAAAAAAATCCTGTTAATGGTAAGTGGTGAGGATAAGGCTGAAATTCTTTACAATGCCCTTTGCGGGCCGGTGACACCAAAAGTTCCTGCTTCCATTCTGCAACTCCATCCGGATGTAATTATTGTGGCCGATGAAGCAGCACTGTCAAAATGGGAAACCAACTAATCTTGACGTATATAGCTTACAATGATATAATGAGTTAAATTTTTTAAAAGGAGGTGAGACGCTGTGAGAAATATATCTATTAAAGCTACTTCATTATGGACTAATATTAATAATATCTCTGCAGTTTTCGGTAATTTTGACGCGTCCGTGTATCAGTGCGCCCATTTTTACGAAAAAGGCAGCGTCTCATCTGAAAATTATTCTGTTAGCCGGTAGGTTTTACCACTGGTTTTTCGGTTGATTTTCCGCCCGGATGCTCCTGCACCGGGTTTTTTTGTGCGTTTTTTTCGAAATGGCAGTCTGAACGGACATTTTCCACTTTGATTCTAAACACACAATATGGAGGATATGACCTATGAAACAGGTAAAAACCATTCTGTCCGGCTGCGGCTCTCTCTCAAGAGCCGTATGCTCCACAACTTTAATCTGCTCGAAACAAATTTTTGACGGAGGCTTTCTCTGTGTAGCTGGAGGATACGTTGTCCAGATTGTCCAGTTCATTATGCTGACCTTTGTCTGGAAGACCTTGGCAGAGACGAATGCTCTGCCAGCAAATGTATCAGTAAACCAGTTAATGACCTACACACTGATGTCTGCCGTATTACATGAGGAATTAAATATTATTTCTCCCGCCACTTCGTCCTTGTGGGAGGGATCCGTCATTGGGCGTTTTTTAAGACCCATGGCAATTGAAGCAAGCTTTATTTCTGAAACCATTGGCCGATTCTGGGTTCCCAACTTCTTATTTCTGGGTATTCCATTATTGCTTTTTGCACCGGTTCTTTCTGTCAGTCCGTTGCCTGCTTCTTTACGTATGGGGATTCTCTCTTTCATAAGCCTGCTGCTGGCAATTTGTATTGGATTTGCCATAGATTTGCTGTTCGCTTCTCTTGCAATGAATCTGAAAAATGGGTGCTTTGCGGCTCTTGCTGTCAGAGAGGCAGTTTATTCCCTGCTTTCCGGAGAAATGATACCATTTTCATTATTTCCAAAAAAATTGGGAACGCTTTTTTCCCTGCTTCCGTTGGGCTCAGTTGCCCATGGACCTTTAACTATCTACACCGGCACTGCCCATTTTCCATTCAGGATTCTGGCGCTTCAGTTTTTCTGGGCTGTTAGTTTATGGGCTCTTGCTATTTACGTATTTAATAAAAGCAAAGAAAGGATGATCTCTTTTGGTGGATAATTTTAAAATATTAATCAGGCTTTACAGGCAATATGCAAAAATGGATTTATTATGGTTTCTACGGGATACCCGTTATTTCTTTATTCAACTGGTTTCAGATGTTGTTAGCGGTGGCTGCACCATTGCAGGTGTCTGCCTGCTATCCACAAATTTTAAGAACTTTTCCGGTATGACCCAAAATGAAATTTTATTTATGATGGGTTACGCTCTCTTTATTGACGGTATTTACATGGTATTTTTTATCGGCAACAATACAGGCATGGTCAGCCGGATTATTGGCCGGGGGCAGCTTGACCACATAATGATCCAGCCGGTTCCTCTTTGGGCGGAACTTCTGGCACAGGGGTTTTCCCCTGTTTCCGGTTCTCCCATCTTGATTTTTGGAACAGGGCTTACTGCTTACGGTGCCATAAGAGCTGGTTTACCTATAAACGCCTTTACTTTATTGCTGTTTCTTTTTTACAGCATTTGCTCAATTGTTATTGTGATGTCATTTATCTATCTGATTTCCTGCTCTGCGTTCTATGCCCCTGCTGCTGCAGAGGAGATTGCCGGGGTGGGGAAGGAATTGTTTTCTTCATTAAAAACTTACCCGCTGGGTAATATGAGAGGCTTTCAAAAGCACATTTTTTTGTCCTTGATTCCTGTTGGTCTTTGTGCCTGGCTTCCCTCCACACTTTTAATAAAAGCCGGGAAATATGGGGTAGAGGCAATTTTAGTTCCGAAAGCGTTCTATCTGCCCATGGCAGCCACGATTTTTTCATTAATAGCAATTATCACATTTAAGAAAGGAATGAAATATTATGAAACCTATGGTTCTCCAAGATATTCCGGCTTTGGCCATCGATAATATAACAAAAGAATACTGCCAGTGGCAGCGAAGCGGCAATGCCCGAGACATTATTAAAAATCTTCTTCACCCGGAAAAGCGGGTAGTAACAGCTCTTGATCACATATCGCTTCAGGTAAAGAAAGGGGAATTTGTTGCTTATGCAGGTGCCAATGGTGCCGGTAAAAGCACTACAATAAAAATTCTTTCCGGTATTCTCATGCCTACACAAGGAACGGTATCTGTACTGGGATTAAATCCCGCCAAAGACCGGATCAAGCTTATGAGTCAAATTGGAGTCCTGTTTGGCCAGCGCACAGAATTATGGTGGGACCATCCGGTGATATCCAGCTTTCAATGGAAAAAGGAGGTGTGGAACATTCCGGATCCCGTTTACAAAAAGAATCTGGAGATGGTTACAGAACTTTTGGATCTATCTGATATTTTAAAAACCTTTACCAGAGAGCTGAGCCTTGGGCAGAGAATGCGGGCGGATATTGCCATGCTTCTGCTTCACAGTCCGGAACTGATTTTTCTTGATGAGCCTACGCTTGGTCTTGATGTACTTGCCAAGCAGCAGATGATCCGGTTTTTAAAGAAGATTAATCTTGAGAGTAAAACAACGGTGGTGGTAACCAGCCATGATATGGACGATCTGGAGGAAATGGCCCAGAGAATCATTCTTATTAACAAGGGGCGAATTGCATTTGACGGAAATTTTGATGAACTACGAAATGTAATGGGAGGCTTTTACCGGATTGTCCTTACTACAGCAAAAGAAGAGATACCACTCTCCATTCCGGGTATGCGGCTTTTGAAAACGGAAAGTGGAGTTCACGAATACGAATTTGACCGGAATGTATTAGGAATCCATGAGGTTTTGGGGTTACTTTCTGATTTTCCCCAAATCCTTGATATGGAAATTAAAAAATCACCCATTGAAGATGTAGTTGCTAATTTATATCTGAGCTGGCGGGAAAATTAACAGTTGGTTTTTTCGTAGGTTTAGTGTAGAATATACTTACATTATTTATAACGAAAGAGGTGTACATATGGCATACGCATTTACAAAGGATCTGGAGACCGGAAACCAGTTAATCGATTCAGAACACCGTCAGCTGATTGATGCGATCAATAATTTACTGACGGCCTGCTCCACCGGCAAAGGCCGTGCAGAGCTGGCTAATACTACTAAGTTTTTACAGGATTATACTGCCAAGCATTTTGGAGACGAGGAAAAGCTCCAGCTTCAGAGCCAGTATCCCGATTATGCAAATCACAAACGCTATCATGAAGAGTTTAAGAAGGTAGTTGCAGGAATCTGCCAGAAGCTTGATAAGGAAGGTCCTACCATTGCACTGGTTGGCGAAGTAAACAGTGCGATTGCAGGTTGGCTGATCAACCATATTAAAAAAGAAGATGTCAAAGTTGCAACTCACATAAAAAGCAGATCCTGATCCAAATAAGAATAATCATAAAACAGCTTCTTACCAGATTCTGGAAAGAAGCTGTTTTTTTGTGCTATGGTATAAAATAATTACTGTGCTCTCTTTTCATTCCGTCTGTATTTTGATAAAATAGGTTCAGAAATCAAAAACAAACTACTGGAAAGAAGGTACATGATTATGAAAGACACAAATTGCGCATATTGTATGAAAGGAGACTTGGTTGCTAAATTTGGTTATCCTGTCTGTGAAATGGAAACAGGCTTTTTATATTTATTTAAAGAACAGAGCAAGAAAGGCAGAGTCATTCTTGCATATAAGGATCATGTCAGCGAGATGATTGATATCAGCGATGAAGAGAGAAATGCATTTTTTGCTGAAGTTTCCAAAGTATCCAAAGCCATTCACAAGGTTTTTAATCCGGATAAAGTAAATTATGGCGCTTATGGTGATACAGGCTGTCATCTTCACATGCATATTGTTCCCAAATACAATGGCGGAGATGAATGGGGTGGCACATTTACCATGAATCCGGATAAAGTATATTTAACTGATGATGAGTATGAGAAAATGGCTGAAGCCATTCGTGCAGCCTTATAATCAAACAGACAGACTGTACAGGAAGGAAGGTGCCGGATTATGTTAGATGAAATCAGAAAGCAGGCAGGTAAAGCCGCAAAAGAAGTTTTGGACGCATCTCATTTAAAGGAAAAGGACCTGGTAGTGATCGGCTGCTCTTCCAGTGAGATATCCGATCACAGAATCGGCTCTCATTCCAGTGCAGAGATCGGCCAGGCAGTATTTTCGGCTATTTATGAAGTCTTTCATAAACAGGGAATTTATGTGGCTGCCCAGTGCTGTGAGCATTTAAACAGGGCACTCATATTAGAAAGGGAAGCAGCGGAGTTCTATCATTATGAACCGGTCAATGTTGTGCCGCAGCTTAAGGCCGGCGGCTCCTTCTCACTTGCGGCCTACCATAGTCTTGAACATCCGGTTGCAGTAGAATCGATTAAAGCTCATGCTGGAATTGATATTGGAGATACACTGATCGGAATGCATTTGAAAGCTGTAGCCGTTCCCATTCGCATAAAAACCCAGTATATTGGCTCTGCCCATGTGGTTGCAGCCCGTACCAGACCAAAATACATCGGCGGTGTCCGTGCTTCTTATGATGATACCATTGAATAAAAAAAGCCTTCTGTCAGGTGGTATAACCGCTGACAGAAGGCTTTTTATTGGATTATTTTGTAGCGTACATAAAGAACCAGTAGCCATATGGAGAATGCCATGTTCCTTTAATTTCAGGTTTCTGAAGATAATAATCACTGGAATATACAAGAGGAGATACTGCAGCATCTTCCATCATGATTTTTTCTGCTTTATGAAGCTTATCAAAATGCTCCGTTCTATCAGCTGTAGTTCTTGCCTCAGTCAGGAGTTTATCTACTTCTGCATTGGAGTATTTTCCATCATTGTTTCCGCTCTCAGTTGAGAACAGATTCAACATGTTGGAAGGATCATCGTAATCATAAACCCATCCTCCACGGCAGATCTGGAAATCACCGGCACGGCGGGTTGGTGTGAATGTAGACCATTCAACAATCTTGATATCCATTCTGATTCCAAGCTCGCTCCATGCACTCTGCAAGTACTCAGCAACTGCTTTGTTGTAGCCTGCATCATTGGTCATATATTCAATTGCAGGGAATCCTTCCCCGTTAGGATATCCAGCCTCAGTCAGCAGGGCTTTTGCCTTATCAAGATCTGCCGCATAATTATCTACGCTGAAATAGTCACCGCCGTTATTTGTACGGCTTACCGCTTCAAATGAAGAACCTTCTTTATCATCAGAGATACCAGGCCCTACGAAATTGGAGGCAGGAAGAGCAGTTCCCATCATAAGGGTATTGGCAATATAGTCGCGGTCAATTGCAAGGCTTAATGCACGGCGTACTTTTGCATTGTTGAAGGGTTCCTTCTGGGTATTAAAAATTGTATAGGATGTTGCCATACGTGGTTCTAAATGGAATTCAGCGGAATCTCTAAGGTTTGGAATTTCTTCAGTGGGCACATCGCGAATCATCTGTACCTCACCTGTCCTGTATGCGCTGTATGCGGCGTTCTGATCTTCCATAAGAACAAACTTTAAAGTATTTAAAGTAACTCTGTCAGCATTCCAGTAATTTTCATTCTTAGCAAATGTGATGTGAGAACCTGGTACCCACTCGACCATCTTTAACGGACCGTTAGAAATATAGGTATCCGGAGTAAGGGACCACTGGTCGCCTTTCGCTTCCACTACATCCTTTTTCACTGGTGCCATGCTTGCATGAGTCACAATTTTGTCAAAATATGTACAAGGACCAGAAAGCTCAACTACGAATGTTTTTGCATCAGGAGCAGAAACTGCCAGTGCATCAACATTGCCTGCTGCTGCTTCGTCATAACCTTTTACCACGGAAAGCATATCTGCTGCATATGGTGCTGCTGTAGCAGGATCAGCCATACGTTTCCAGGAATATACAAAATCCTCTGCAGTAAAATCAGAACCATCGCTCCATTTTAAGCCGTCTCTTAAATGAAACGTATAAGTAAGTCCGTCATCGCTGACATCATAGGATTCTGCCTGACCGGAAACGATATTGTTGTTCTCATCAAATGTCATAAGAGTCTCAAAGGCATGCATAATGATGTTGGATGCATCAATTGCTGTACTAAGAGCCGGATCAATGGTTTCGGGATCAGATCCTATCTGCACTGCCAGGTCAAGTGGCTCTGTTGAGGTGCTTGCTGCTGTTTCTGTGTTTGCTGCTGCTTCTGTGGTCTTCTCAGTTCCGCTTTGTGCTGCGCCGGACTTTCCGGTACCTCCGCATGCACTTAAAACGAGACCAGAGACAAGAACAGCCGCTAATACGATTGCTGTTTTCTTCATAATACTTCCCTCCGTATTTACGTTCATTCGTCCGTCCTTCAAGGACAGCACGAGTAATAGCATATCACAAAAGGGACGATCATGCAACGAACTTTTTCGCATTAAACTATTGTATATTAAGGTTGTACCGTGATAAAGCATCAAAGAGCCAGACGATTGATACCTATATTTCGTCTGGCTCACAAAGACATTATTATTAATATATCTTATCGGTAGGAGGTCTGCACTGCCTTTATTAATACCTTAGGATCTTTCACATATGGTGTAACCGGACAGATCTTTTTATCAATACCCATCAGTGTGTAAACTGCTATTCTTGCAGCACGAACTGAATACTCTTCCGTAAATACCATATCATCCGGGATCTCAACAAACTGACTGATCATTGCAAAGTTGGTAGAGCCGGCAGGAACCACCTCAGGACGGTCAACCATTTTACGCGGCTGGAACTGGGCATCTACATATGGCATCATGCACGGGATTACATTTACCACATCTGCCATTATCTCATCCTTGCGGTCTTCCATATGAAGGTGGCAAAGAAGTTCTGTAAGAAGTTCCTCTCCTGTACAGTCTTTCATTGGTTTCTTGATATAATCTCCTATTTTATCGGTGTATAAGCCATAGCCCCAGAATATGGTCTGATCCATGGGCTGATTCGGAAAGTGAGGCTGCGCAGCAACAACAATACTCATTAACCAGTTAGAGTCCTTAAAGGTCATTAAGGCTCCGCTTCCCGGAACGTTGCCGGAATAGTCCTCAATAAGCTTTAAAAGCTTGTTTCCTTTGCTGGTTACGGTAAAGCTCAGCCAGTTGGTTTCGCTGGCATCTCCAAAAAATGGATATGGATTTCCAAGTCCCTGCTTTTTCACTGCCACTTTACTCCACAATTCCCCGGATATGGGCCTCAAAACAGGCGCTGGCGCTGGTGTATGAAGATCACCTAATGTAGCACTGTCTGTCATGCATGCATTGGTCATAATGCAGATATCGTCATCTTCCAATTCTAACGTACGGGTAACCCCATGATCAGTCAGATGAAGAACTTTAGCCGTAATCTCATCTCCTTCTGCAAAGTCAATGTCAGTTACTGTACAGTTCTCTGCAAAAATAACCCCTTCTTTTCTTAAATATGTTTCAAGCGGACGTATTACACTGTCATATTGATTGAGAGGCGTCCTTGTAACGCCTTCCAATGTATTAATACGGGAGAATTCCAATATCATCCTGCGCATATAACGGCGGAATTCAAATAGACTGCTCCATTTTTGGAATGCAAAGGTAGTCTGCCACATATACCAGAAGTTAGTGGTAAAAAAGTGGGGCGAATCTGCAAACCACTCTTCAATGGTCATATCATCAAGCTTTTCTTCCGGTGTATTCATTAATTTCAGTAAAGCCATACGTTCTTTCTGATTAAATCCCATACTTTTCACATCAAGTATGGTTCCATCTTTGTCAATGAGCCTTGCCTTGGCTGAGGTAGGATGCGCATGATCAAAATCCAAAATTTCTTCTGTTACACTTCTTCCCGGTTTGCTTAAAGAGGGAATGGATCGAAACAGCTCCCAGAAGTTTTCATAGGTCTCTTCATTGAGCATGCGTCCCCCTCTGCAGACAAATCCCTTTTCAGGAGTACCGATACCGTCATTGCTTCCACCAAAGATGGGCATTCCCTCAAAGATGGTGATCTGGTTGCCGGGCATCTTGCAGTCTCTGATCAGATAGGCTGCTCCCGCAAGACTGCCAAGGCCGCCTCCTACAAAATAAGCCTTTCCTTTTGGAATAACGGAATTGTTTTTGGAATCCATCCGCTTTGCCTTTTTTGATTTCCCAGTACGTTCATACAGTGTCTTGGCAGCCACACCTGCTGCCGTAGCTGCCGCCCCCAGTGCCAGCAATTTCATCATGTTACTTTTCTCCATTTTGTTTAACATAAGCCACACTCCAATCTCTTTTAAAATCAATTGATAAACTTATATTATCATATAACATTTTTATCGTCACCATACATGCTTTTGTTCCTGTATAAAAAAACGACACCCGCAAAATGGTGTCGAAAAACCAGACAATTCTTCTATATTGTCTATCGTAATTTTTTATATATTCTTTTACAATGAAAATAATGAATAAGGAGGACTATCCATGTCGGGAACGTTACACAACCATATACGGGAAAGCGTTTTAAAAACAGCACTTTTTCATCAACTTAAAAATGGTCAGAAAGCACCGGAACGGACCGCCCGTAACTTAAGGGAACTGTTACAAAAATTCAGCCCCGCCTCCAGTGAACTTTTTACTTACGAAGAACTGCTTATCATGATAAAAAATTGTTCCAGAGACGATTGCCTGAATCTGATCATTCAGAAACTGGCTTAAAGCTCCGCCTGGCTGCGAATATATCCGATCCGCTCCGTAGCCCTGGCGAGGCTTTTTAACCGTTTTGAAACTTCTTTTGGCTCCATCTTCATTCCTTCTTTTACCCAGTCCATGATTACTCCACAAAGACCATAGGCATAAAATCCCGCATCAAAATCCCGTTCTTCAAAGGTCAGTTTTCCCTTTTCATCAAGTAACTCAATTGCTTCAGAAAATAATGCTTTTGTCATCTCATACAAATAACTCTCAAAGGTATGTTCCTGCTCTTTTATGGTATTTACGTAAAAGTTTTTTTCCTGTTTCATATTACTCAAAAGCTCATGGATTTTCTCATTCCAGTTATCAAGGCTGATATCATCTGCAATTGCAGCAAAATTTTCATTATAATAAATCCAGCTTAATAGTTCATATTTATCCTGATAGTGATAATAAAAGGTCTGCCGGTTCAGACCACATACTGCCGTAATATCTGATATGGATATCTTATCAAATGGTTTCTCTTTGCACACCTGCTTCAATGCTTCTGCAATTGCACGTTTCGTAATAAGCGAATCCGACATAGGCCCTCCTGTTATACTATTCTTTTATATTTGTAAAATAATTGGCAAGTGCCGCAAACTGCTCTAAATTCAGCGCTTCTCCTCTCACAGACGGGGAAAGACCCAGGCTTTCAATTGCCAATATAATCTGTTCTTTGGTATAAGGAACCTCAGGAGAGTTATTTAAACCATTTTGAAGTGTTTTTCTTCTCTGGTTAAAGGATGCCCGGATCAGGCGAAACATCAGTCCCGGATCCTGTGCACTGACAGGGGGATTTTTATGCCTGGTCAGGCGGATCACCGCTGAACCCACGTTGGGACGGGGCATAAAACAGTTGGGAGGAACATTGGCTACAATATATGGCTCTGCATAATATTGAACAGCCAGTGAAAGTGCACCATAATCCTTGGAACCTGGTCCTACCTGCATACGGTCTGCCACTTCCTTCTGCACCATGACTGTAATGTTATCAATGGGTACCTGACCTTCAAAAAGTCCCATAATAATGGGCGTGGTAATATAATAAGGCAGATTTGCCACTACCTTTATGGGGCGTCCACCATTAAATTTCTGAGTCAGTTCATTAATATCAGTCTTTAAAATATCTGCATGAATTACAGTTACATTATCATAATCAGCCAGCGTTTCCTTTAGAATTGGTATTAAGTTTGAATCGATCTCTACTGCAACCACATGGCCTGCTGCTTCTGCCAGATACTGAGTCATCGTACCGATTCCAGGACCGATCTCTAAAACGCAGTCATCCTTGGTTACACCTGCTGCCAGAATGATTTTATCAAGTACGTGTGTATCAATTAAAAAATTCTGTCCGAACTTCTTTTGAAATGCGAACTCATATTTTTGGATGATCTGGATTGTATTTTGAGGGTTGCCTAATTTATTTTGCATACACATTTTCCTATCGTTTTTTATTAATCAATGGTATCTTATTATAAACAAAAAGTCAATAAATATAAGACGGGTCCGAAGTCCGGATACCCGCCACTAAATATGATATTTAGAAAAGCTAACACTATAAATCATATTGATTAACATATTCACTTTTCAGAATTGACATAACTATCAGTGATTCATAACTGCCATGATATAAAATACATTCTCTTAGTATGCCTTCTTCAACAAAGCCTTCTGACTTGTATAGTCTTTGTGCTTTCTGATTTTTATATCTGACATCAAGCCATAATCTATGTGCGTTTAACTGCTCAAAGGCGATTTTTTTTACTAACTTCAGAGTTTCTCTTCCAAAGCCGTGACCTTTATCTGATATAACAATTCTCCGAAATTCAATGTTGTGATTTGGATTTGTAATACCAGCTAAAATTACATATCCGATCAGCTTATTGGTGGATCTTTCTTCTATTGACAAATGCAATATGTCTTCCTGAGACAAGGAAACTCTATGTTGTTGTCTTGTCCACTGTCCAACATACTGAGCATTATCAGGCTGATGTTCCCATTCAACCACGAAGTCTAAATCGCTTTCCTGGGTATTTTTCAATATCATGATATGGGTTTTTTCATTGATTTCTTTCACACAAACTCCTTACCAACTCTTTGTCTTTTTTACAGATGATAAAGCTTTTTAGCGTTCCGGTTGGTAACTTCCACAACCTCATCCCTGGAAATTCCTTTTATAGCGCTAATCTCATCAATAACATAAGAAAGATTCAGGGAAGAATTGCGCTTTCCCCGATTGGGAACAGGGGCCAGGTAAGGGCAGTCTGTCTCAAGCACCAGCTGATCCAAAGGCATATATTCCACCACTTCTTTCAGCTTTCTGGCATTTTTAAAGGTCAGCACACCCCCAATTCCCAAATAAAAGCCCATATTCAGATATTCCCTGGCCATCTCTTTTCCATAGGAAAAACAGTGAATCACACCGCCTACATCTTGGGAATGCTCCACCTTCATAATATCAAGGGTATCTTTTGCCGCATCACGGCTGTGAATAATAACCGGAAGCTTTACCTCCTTAGCCAGATTCAGCTGCCGCACAAACCAGGTCTTCTGTGTTTCATGATCTGGTTCCTCCCAGTAATAATCAAGACCTATTTCGCCAATGGCCACTATTTTGTTACGGCTGGAATTTTCTTTCAGCCAGTTTAACTTCTCATCATTTAACTCACCAGTCTCATTGGGGTGAACACCGATTGCCCCGTATATATAAGAATATTTCTCTGTGAGTTTAATGGTATTCTCTGATGTCTTTATGCTGGCTCCAACATTGGTAACCGCTTCTATGCCATGAGACTGCAGACTTGCAAGCAGCTCTTCTCTGTCTTCATTAAATGCTTCATCATCGTAATGAGCGTGTGTATCAAAAATCATAGATATCTCCTTTAAAACGTTTGTCAGCCTGTAATCAATAACCGAACAATATAAAGCAGGATTAAATGAAGAGGATAAAATCCGTAAAATAAATATTTTAAATTCCTTTCACCTTTTTTCCCGTTATACAAGTGGATCGGCAAAAGAGCAAATATTCCTGCTCCAAAACAGCTTGCACTGATTAATGCAGCCATTATTCCTGCAAATATTGTCTGAAGTTTTTTATTATTTCGAAATATATATATGATCAGTATCAATACTATTCCGTCTAAGTTGTAATCTGATTTCAGCAGTATGGATACCCCACATCCCACTCCGATTGCCAGAAACTGCCGAAGGGGATCACCCATGGCCTTCTGGTACCACTCAAGCACCCACAGACCGATAAAAAGGGTGAAAAATACATTCTGATACCCGGGGTGAAACCAGCTGTTAAAAACCGCAAGGTCAAACGGTATTTCTGAAATTAAAGCAAATGCCAAAAGCCTGATTCCGTATTTTCTAACATCTTTGGTATGAAGAAAACCCTCAACAAGCAAAAAGCAGAAAATCGGAAAGGATATTCTTCCAATGGTTCGGAGAACAAAATCAATGGTACTCCACTTTACGCCTTCTGGCGTAGCCAGGATTGTCTGCATCAGTAAAGGGTCCTGATACTTCAATATCCCATTTTCAATTACAACCGCACCAATATGGTCAATCAGCATGGTTATGATCGCGATGATCTTTAAGGTATTTCCTGAAATTCCTTTCTTTTGGAAAGCAGTGGATTCTGTCATCAAGTCCTCCTCTTAAACGATAAGACCGGATTATAAAAATCCGGCCTCATTATCATCTTTTCCTGTTCTTAAAACAGCTTTTTATTAGCAGATCTCCGCTCCTGACGGCATTGCCTTTTCCGGAACCATAAGAGATAAGTTGCCCTGTGCATCTTCCGCACATAAAAGCATGCCTTCGGATAAAACACCAGCCAGCTTCGCTGGTTTTAAGTTTACCACAACCATAACTTTTTTACCAACCATTTCTTCTGGTGAGTAATGGGCCTTGATGCCGCTGACAATCTGTTTTACCTGACTTCCAATTTTAACTTTGGAACATAAGAGTTTTTTAGATTTTGCTACTGCTTCGCAGGCAATGATCTCACCCACCTGGAACTGCAGCTTTGCAAAATCCTCATATTCAATTTCTGCTTTTGCCTCTATATCAATTCCGTCATCTTCCTGTGATTCTTTCTCCTCTGTGGCACCTTCTGCAGCTGTATGCATAGCTTCCACTTTCTCCATCACTTCCTTCATATCCATACGGGCAAATAAAATCTCAGGCTTGTCGGTTACCTTATTGCCAGATGGGTATAAACCGAATTCATTCATCTGGGGCAGTTCTCTTTTTGTTGTATTAAGCTGAGAAAGAATTTTAGCAGAGGTCTCCGGCATAAAAGAAGCCAAAAGAGATGCTCCGATGGTAATCGCTTCTGTCAGGTTATATAGAACCGTCTCCAGACGGGCTTTTGAAGCCTCATCCTTTGCAAGAGTCCATGGTGCTGTTTCATCAATATATTTATTACTTCTTCTGAAGATATTAAAAATAGAAGTAATCGCATCTGCGACGCGGAGTTTCTCCATCTTCTCGCCGACCTTTTTTACCTCTTCAAGTACAACTGCTTTTAAATCCTCATCAAACTCATCTGTGATACCGCCGTCTCTTACCACACCTTCGAAATACTTATTGGACATGGAAATGGTACGGTTAACAAGGTTGCCCAGAATATTGGCAAGATCAGAGTTCATGCGCTCTACCATCAGCTCCCAGGAAATGACTCCATCATTATCAAAAGGCATTTCATGAAGAACGAAATAACGAACTGCGTCCACTCCGAAGAAGTCTACCAGTGTATCTGCATAAAGAACGTTACCCTTTGACTTACTCATCTTACCGTCTCCCTGCAACAGCCATGGATGACCAAATACCTGTTTTGGAAGGGGTACATTCAGTGCCATTAAGAAAATTGGCCAGTAAATAGTATGGAAGCGGATGATATCCTTACCAATCAGATGAAGATCTGCAGGCCACAGTTTTGCAAACTGGTCACTGTTATTTCCATCGCAGTCATACCCAATTCCTGTAATATAATTTGTCAATGCATCAAGCCATACATAAGTAACATGTCTTGGATCAAATGTGACCGGGATTCCCCATGTAAATGTGGTTCTGGACACGCATAAATCCTGAAGTCCCGGAAGAAGGAAGTTGTTCATCATCTCATTCTTTCTTGATACGGGCTGAATAAAATCAGGATTTTCATTAATATGCTGGATCAAACGATCTGCATACTTGCTCATACGGAAGAAATAAGCCTCTTCCTTTGCCGGTTTTACTTCACGTCCACAATCCGGACATTTGCCGTCTACCAGCTGGGACTCAGTAAAGAAAGATTCACATGGAGTACAGTATAAACCTTCATAATATCCCTTATAGATATCACCCTGATCGTAAAGTTTTTTAAATATCTTCTGAACCTGTGCTTCATGATCCGGATCCGTAGTACGTATAAACTTGTCATAGGAGGTATTCATCAGATCCCAGATAGTTTTAATCTGACCAGCAGCCTGATCTACGAATTCCTTGGGAGTTATGCCTGCTGCTGCAGCTTTTTCCTCAATCTTTTGTCCGTGTTCATCCGTTCCTGTCTGGAAAAATACATCGTATCCTTCTTCTCTTTTAAATCTTGCTATGGCATCAGCTAAAACAGCCTCATAGGTATTACCAATGTGAGGCTTACCGGATGCGTATGCAATGGCTGTGGTGATATAATATGGCTTTTTGTTTGAATCTTTACACATAATCTTTTCCTCCAGAAATATAATGAGATGCAGGGTGAATCATTTCCCAACAAAGAAAAACCCGTCTTAAAAAATCCACATAGGAAATTTAAAGACGGGGCACTATCCCGTGATACCACTTTAATTTATCCATGCCTTACGACACAGACCTCACCGGCTGCGTTCTAATCAAAAGCTTTCCAGAATGATGCTTTTGGTATATAATAACAGTCTGACACGATAACGGGTGTGACCGTCGAAATTTAAAGGCTTATTAAGCCAATTCAACTTCGCTGCTCCAAGGCCATGTTGGGAAATACGCTCAGGCTTCCTTTTCAGCTACCGGAATTCTCTGTACATGAGGCGGGTTTCTTACTCTTCTTTTCTCAGCATTCTCAAATGAATCAATTGTCAGTAACCCTAGTGTAATAGTTTCGTTCCCGTTTGTCAAGCAGGTAAGTTTCAGGATCTGACCTTTTGTCATTACTTTTTTCTTATAAACATATAAATAATATTAGTGAATTGTGGAGGATCTTAATATGAAAAACATGATCATCAGGCAGGGACGCCGTATCCTTTCCATTGTCTTGGCGGCCTCTCTGTTTTGCGCCTGTACACCACCTCCAAGACAGACGGGAACGCCTTCCGATGCCCAATACGAAAAATACCATGCCCAGGATATATCCATGCAGAAAGCATTCGATCAGTTTACTGCAGACTTATTCCGGGATGAAATCAGCGATTCCGGCATCAGTTTTCATTTCAGTATTGCCGATCCTGCTTCCAGAGGAATTAATTCGGTTCCTCTCACTCTTGGAGATTACTCTCTGGATAAGATGAAGCAGGGTACAAAGGACCTTCAGGAGGTAAAGAAAAAGCTGGAAAGCTTTAACCCCCGGAAGCTGACTGCCGACCAGAGGCTTACATATCAGATTCTGTATTCCTACGTTAATACCGAATTAAGTTCTGATGGTATGGAACTCTACGCCCAGCCGCTGACCACGACCATAGGAATTCAGGCCCAGCTTCCTGTTCTGTTTGCCGAGTATACGTTCAACAATAAAGCGGATGTAGACCATTATCTATCATTGCTGTCTTCCATTGACGTGTATTACGGGCAGATAATGGAATTCGAAAAGAAGAAATCAGAGGCAGGACTTTTTATGTCAGATGCTGCAGCTGACCATGTTTTAAAATCCTGTGAAGCTTATTTAATACAGCCGGATCACAGCTTCCTTGCGGAAACCTTCAATACCAGAATTGATTCCCTGACAGACTTAACCGATGAGGAGAAAGCAGAATATAAGAAGCAGAATATCAAAGTTCTGGAAGAACATTTTGTTCCTGCCTATAAGAATTTAATAAGCGGTATCACAGCTCTAATTGGAACCGGAACCAATGACAAAGGTCTTTCCTGGTATCCCGACGGAAAGAAATACTTTGAATATCTGGTAAACTCCAATACCGGTACCTCCTATGATTCAGTCAAAAGCCTGAAAAAAGCCATTGAAAAACAGATGAATAGTGATATCAGGGCATTGGGACAGATTACGAAAGATCATCCTGAAGTGATTGACTCTCTGGATCATTACTCCTTTAAGTACACAAAACCGGAAGAAATACTGGAATCTTTAAAATCTCAGATTACTACAGATTTTCCAGAGCTTCCACCTTGCAACTACACAGTTAAGTATGTGCCAAGCGCTTTGGAATCCTCTTTAAGCCCGGCCTTTTACCTGGTGCCCCCTTTGGACCAGTACCAGAATAATGTTATTTACATCAACAACAACCCGCGTTTTCAAAATGATGACCTTTATACTACTCTGGCTCACGAAGGATATCCCGGACATTTATATCAGAACGTATACTTCCTAAGCAAAAAACCAAATGATTTAAGGAGTATCCTTTCATTTTCAAGCTATTCCGAAGGATGGGCTACCTATGTAGAATATTATTCCTATACATTAGATAACGGGCTGGATCCAGAACTTGGCAAGCTTCTGGCACATAATACAGCCATTACGCTGGGAATTTACGCTTACCTTGATATCTGTATCAATTATGAAGGCTGGGATAAGGAAGCTACCGCTAAATATCTTGGAACCTTTTATAACGTGGAAAATACAGACATCGTAGATTCCATCTACAACAGCCTGGTGGAAAATCCAACCAATTATATGGAGTATTACGTAGGCTATCTGGAAATCATGGAAATGCGAAACACGGCGGAGAGAGTCTTAAAGGATAAATTTAACTTAAAAGACTTTCATACTTTCTTGCTTGATGTGGGGCCAGCTCCATTTTCAGTAATTCAGCCTGCTTTCCGCAACTGGCTGGCAAAACAGCTTAGAAGTTGATATTAAAATAAAACAGGCAAAAGCCATAAGATCCATTGGCTTTTGCCTGTTTTTTATTTTATTTCCTTATAATTCTTTACATATTCCAGATAATCATTATCGCCCTGTTTGATAGAACCGCTGGAATAATTTTTACCATTCACCAAAAGTTTTAATTTATCCAGTTCAAAGTTCTCTACAAAGGTGTTGCCAATGGCTGTAAGGGTAAGTCTGTCATCACCAGAACCGCTTTGTGGAACTGCAGATAAATCCAACGTACCAATTCCATTAGCAGAATCATATTTCAGAACCTTTGTGCCGTCCTCTAATACGCCGTATTCTATAAGTTTACTTACGATTGCATCTGCAGTCAGCTTGTCCACTGCATCCATCGCCTGATTTAAACCAGTCTTATTTTCATTCTTACTATATACAGAAATAATTTCCATCGGTTCTGCATTAGGGTCAGGAACTTTATCACTGGCGCCTCCTGTTGATGCCATTACCTGTGGATCAGGTGCTGTTGTCTCCATCTTTGGCTGGGTTGGTGTACAGGCAGCCAGGGATACCATCAGCATAGCGCTCACTAAATATAAAATAATTTTTTTCATAAATGCGTATTGCCTCCTTTAATTCTGTTAAAGACTTCGAAACCACTTATTCAGTTTGGTCAGAACTTTGATTAAAACTTCTACCTCATTCTCGCTTAGCCCTTCTATCATTCCGGCTATCATCTCCCGATGAAATGTAGCATGATGTTCATAGGCTTGTTTTCCTTTATCTGAAAGAGAAATATATACAACGCGCCGGTCTTCTTCTCCCCTTTGGCGGGTAACATAACCTTTTTTAACAAGACTGTTCATGGCTATGGTCAATGTCCCCACTGTGACAGACAATTCTCTGGCTATAGCGGACATATTCTTAGGTTCTCCGACTCCGATCGCCTCAATCACATGCATATCATTATTGGTGATATTATTAAATTCCTGTGTAATGATAGCCTGCTGTTCGATATCCATTACGTCTCGAAACAGCCTTACCAGTACTTCGTTAAGAGTTCCGTAAGTATCCACGTTTATCCCCTTCAAATCTATATGACAATAAAAGCTTCTTCGTAATTATACATGATTATGTATACGAAGACAACCACCTGAATTCTTATGAAATTCTTAAATCAAAATGATTAATTTCCTTTTATACCAAAAACCGGCTTAAAAATACACTGGCAGCAATACCAGCAACAGTTGCTGTTAAGGCTCCTCCAAGAGTGTATCTGGTTTTTCTGATTTTAACAGTACCAAAATAAACACTGAGGCAGTAAAATAACGTCTCAGTACAACTCATCAGAACAGAAGTCATAAATCCAATATAAGAATCTGTACCATATTTTTTAAAGATATCCAAAACAAGCCCGATGGCCGCCGAATTGGAGACCAGCCGAACTAAAATAACCGGCACAACCGGTGCCGGAAGAAATAAATAAGATGCGGGTTTTGTAAGCAGCTTTGCCAGAAAGTCCAAAAACCCGGATGCCCTAAGTACTCCTACCGCTGTCATCAGACCAATTAGTGTAGGCATAATGCCTGCAACCGTTTTCATGCCATCTTTTGCGCCGTTTAAAAAATCATCAAACACCGGACGCTTTGATAAAATGCCAAATCCAACAATATAAAAAATGATCAGCGGAACCGCAGCCTCAGAGAGAAATAATAAAAATCCCATAGTTTTACTCACTATCCGTTAATTATTATAATCTATTCCGGCGACTTCCTTTTCATTCTCTGCATTTATTTCAAAGTCTTTCTCTCAAAAATAAAGACAATCTTTTGAAAAAAGTGAATGACAAAATTACAGTAATGCAGTACTTTCAGCTGCTTTCTTACAATTGTCTTGGATCCCCTTTTATTAAACTCTGCCATAATCTTTTGAAATTCATCTGGCGGAGGCGCAGGCACAGACGGTGTTAATTCCGGGTGTTTCTGCATATAATCAAGCAAACGGGCTTCCAGTTTCTCTCTTGAATTATGATTTGTATGAAACAAATAAAAGATGGAACACTTATTGATGGAAACTTTCTTCTGCTCCACGTCTATACCTCTTTATGTTTGGTTATCCTTTGGTTCTCATACGCTTTGGGGTTGACTTTTTACCACTAACGTTTACTATAATAGTATATCGAATTTGGGAGGCAGCTTTTCTATGAAAAAAATAATATTAACTGGCGGCGGTACTGCCGGTCATGTTACCCCGAACCTGGCTTTAATTCCTTCACTAAAAGAAAAAAAATATGAGATTCGTTACATTGGTTCCTATCAGGGAATTGAACGAAAATTGATCGAGAATGCTCAGATTCCATATAGCGGTATCTCAACAGGTAAATTCCGAAGATATTTTGACATCAAAAACTTTACGGATCCTTTTCGTGTAATAAAGGGATTTGGAGAAGCTCTTAAACTGATTAAAAGTTACAAACCTGATATAGTATTTTCCAAAGGCGGCTTTGTTGCCGTTCCAGTCGTGTTAGCTGCAAAGCATTTAAAAATACCGGTAATCATACATGAATCAGACATGACTCCCGGCCTTGCCAACCGAATCTGCATTCCGGCTGCAACCCGTGTCTGCTGTAATTTTCCGGAAACACTCAGCTATCTCCCGAAAAATAAGGCAACACTAACTGGATCCCCTATTCGAAAAGAACTCTTAGAGGGCGACCGGATGACTGGATTAAAGTATGCCAGGCTAAACGACAATAAGCCTGTTATACTAATCATCGGAGGCAGCCTTGGTTCTGTAACCGTCAACAACGCTATAAGGGGCATCCTTCCAAAACTATTAAACAATTACCAGATCATACATATCTGCGGAAAGGGCAATCTGGATGAAAGCCTTGCTGGTGTCCATGGATATGTACAGTACGAATATGTAGATGCCCCTTTGAAACATCTTTTTGCTGCTGCTGACTTAATGATTTCCAGAGCTGGTGCCAACGCGATCTGTGAAATACTGGCACTAAGAAAACTTAATATTCTGATACCCCTTTCCGCTGCTGCCAGCAGAGGTGATCAGATTTTAAATGCCAAATCTTTTTCAAAACAGGGATTTAGTTATCTTCTGGAAGAAGAAAGCTTAAATGGAGACACCTTACTGCAGGCCATTACAGATACTTTTGCTAACCGTCAGACCTATCTTTCAAAAATGGAAAGCAGCGAACTTCATGATGCTGTTAATACAATTATAGAAATGATAGAGAATCTGGTTTCCAAAAATTAATCAGTATTATAATTTGGACCGAGTATATTCTTTAAACAGACTCTTGTCCGATAAATCCGGGAACGGCAGACCGTTCCCGGTATTTCAAGCTTCTCACAGATCTCCGGAATCGTCAGCTGTTCCAGAAAATATAGTTCAGCCATCTCCTTCCACTCATCTCTCATATTGGAAATCTCACTGGTGATTTTTAAAACAGACTCTTCCCCAAGAACTACCTCAAGAGGATCCGTTACCACATATCTTGCGAGCATCGCCATCTCGTTGGATGCATCTTCCTCATCAAGACTTACTTTCTCATAATGACCATTTTTGCGAAGAGAGTCTATGCATTTGCGTTTTAATATTTTGATCAACATGCTTTTTTTCCGCGTGTCTGACCATGTTAATGAATAATTCTCAAAATAAGAAATAAATGTCTCCTGTACCACATCATCAAGTTCCAGATCCGGTACATTCAGTGTTTTAGCTATTCGTCGCAACAGCCCCTGATATTTACCATATATGGACTGCAGCAGCAGATTTTCATCTTCATGTATGCTCATATCATATGCCCCTCTGATTACAGGGCGCTCCTGATGGCGGCTCCTGTCTGTGCTAGTTCTTCCGGACTTGCCTTACCCGGCATCCAGGAAACCATAACAGGACCTTCCTCGTAACGGGGAATCAAATGCACGTGAAAATGAAAAACCGTCTGGCCTGCCTCTTTTCCATTATTCTGCACTACATTGAACCCGGAGCATCCCAGCGCCTTTTTCATGGCGACTCCTATTTTTGCTGCCAATGGAAGGACCTTTGCTGCCGTATCTTCATCCAGATCACAGATATCTCTGTAATGCTCCTTGGGAAGAATCAGGGCATGCCCTTTGGAAGCTGGTCCTAAATCCATAATTACACGAAACATGTCATCCTCATAAATTGTCTCTGAGGGAATACCCCCATTTGCAATTTTACAGAAAATGCAGTCATCTTCTCTCACACACTCACCTCCTTCCAGCATTTTTTCCATAACTACCGGCTGCGACCGTTCCTGGGTCTGCGATATAAAATAACTCCCATTATAATGCCTATGATAAGACCCGCAATATGGGCCGCGTTATCAACACCTGTGCTGGTAAAGCCAAAATACAGAGAGCATAAAATTACCACAACCAATTGGCGGGTGCTTAGGTCTTCCAATTGCCCACGATTAACTGCCACAGCATATAAAAGGCCACCGATTACTCCAAAAATGGCACCGGAAGCGCCAGCGGAAACCACATTTCTATATCCAGACAGATTTATAATCATGGAAGCAACATTCGCTCCTACACCACAGATCAAGTAAAAAAGCAGGTATTTAATATGCCCCAGTGCACGTTCCAGATTATCTCCCAGAATGAACAGAATCAGCATGTTGTTCATAATATGATTTATTCCAAAATGCATGAACGTGGAAGTGATTAACCTGTAATACTCCCCTCTTTCAATAACCAGCGGCGCATACATAGCCCCATGGGAAACCATGAACTGGGTATCCTCGGTAGATCCATTCATCTCCAGGTATAGAAAATAAATGATATTCACCGCAATGAGACCAATATTGACAAAGGCCTTCTTGCGCCTGCTAAATTCATCCATTGAAGCGCTCCTTCTGAACTATAATATGCTTATTTTATCATAAACTGACAGATTATGTAAATATAAACGCAAAATTTGCGATAAAAATTTCATCTCCCTCGTTTAATAAAACTGTTTCGTTTGTTTCCAGAAGCCGACCGTTGACATATGTGCCATTGGTAGAGTTTAAATCACTGATACAGTAATCATTTCCTTCCTTCTCTATTTTCGCATGAATCCGGCTGATTGCTTCTCCATTAAGAACATAATCCACCAATCCCTCCTGCTTGCCTATGAGATAGGGAGTATATGTAATTATTATATCTGGAATTCCAGGACTTGCAGATTTAAAAACCTTTACTTGCATATCTTTTTGACTATTATTAAGTAGCACTGTCTGTAAGGGTTCTTCACCTGCCGCTGATCTAAGCAGAACTTGCGATTCCTCCTTACTTTCATAAAAAGCAGTTTGCCACTCTTCCTGTTCGCTGTCATAACTACGGTCTTTTGTGAGACTGCCTTCCTCTGGGTGCTGATATTGATTTTTGCCTGTTGATTTGAATCCAAGTAAAACGGACAATACTCCTGCTGCTATGACCAGATACCAGTATCTTAATATTCCCCTGTAACCAGATATACTCCACAACACAGCTGAAAAACCAGTAACAACTACAGACGATATAATAAGCGGTCTCAACAAACCTAAGCCGGTGGTTTTGGTTTGTACGGGACTTGAAAATTCCTCAATGACGTGTATCTCCTCTTTTTCTGTACTTGTAAATCCTGATTGAGACTCACATTCCTTCTTTTCCTGTCTTGCCTCCAGCTTATCATTGTGTAGGCAAACCAGTTCCGCCAAAGCATCCATACTGTAATTGTCCTTTACACTCTCCTGATATAACGCATAAGCCATAACCACGCATTCTTTATCCTGATGGTTAATCTTTCCCAAAAGATAACGAAGTAATTCTCTCATCTCCTCTGAGAATTTCCGGTCTCTTCCAGGTATCATACAGAGAGACACAAAAAACTGTTCTGGCTCAATATAGATAAATTCCGGCTGTAGAAGTATCTGATCTTCTTTAAGGAGATATGCCGGAAGACGGTTAAGAACCTGGGCAATCCCGGTAATTAAATTTATAAGTTCCTGTTTATTTATGCTGTGAAACTCTAATATTCGACTTAAAGGCTGTTTTGAAGTGATTTCATAATAGAAATATTTACGATTATCAATCTGCATCAATTGGAATTTCAGTAAACCATTTATTTGATTTACTTTGAGCATGTTTTCCTCATATCCCTGTATATAGGAATCATCCTGCTCTATAATCAAATAATTATGCTTCATCTCCCGTCTATATGTAACATTCATATCATTCCTCCTGACTGATCAGTGTCAGCTTTCTTAGAAAATTTTCAGGATCAAATACTTGTTGTTCCAGTTCAAGCTTCCATCTGCCACCCTCTCCTGTACCCTTAATCCGCTTTCCGGTAAGCAGATTTCCGGTCAAGTTCAATTCAAATTGATATTCCTTCCATGAAAATGGAGTTCCAGCCCTGTGTACCGCCCATTTTGCAGCATCACCAGGCGACTCCGTCTCATTGTGCCTTAATCTCTGCACTGATTCAGAAAGCGCCATAGTCCCTGCCACCTCATCTCTCAGGCGATAGGCAGACTGAATGGATATCATAAGAGAGAATAATATGACAGCCATAACAAAGGCGGCTTCTACCGTATAACTTCCATTTAAGCGCTTATTCATCTCATCACCATGATTAGCCAGACCGGAACCAGAAATGGAATGAATGGGATTCTCTCTTTTCCAACATCAATTCCTTTTACCCGGTTTAACAGAAAGAACAGACCGCAGAAAATACCGCTCAGACTTAAGCCATAGAAAAATAATATCAGATTGGACTGTGCAGGCAAAAACAAACCGCTTATTATAAAGAAACAGCCATCCCCAGTGCCCACCGATCCCTTTGATAATTTACTTAAGGTTAATAAAGCAAGACCAACCAGACAGCCAGAAAACTTAAAACAATTCTCTCTCTGTAATAAGCTCAAAGCCAGTCCTGCGGCACCGCCGCTTAAAAGGAGCCAGATACTGATACTTTTCTTTCTCCCATCTTCCCAGGCTGCGGTCAGAAGAAACATACCAAAAATAATAAAATTTAATCGTTCAATCATCATTACCTCCTTACTGAGAACAATAAGAACAAGCACCTAAATGAATCACTTCCGATATAGGAACGATTCTCACATATGCCGTAATTGCGCTGCATTCTCTACTGCTGTGGAATTTTTCACCTGACGGCATGATATAGACAATATTGCCTTCTTTTGCCAGACTGCTGCATCTGCTGCAGGGTTTGTATATCCCTCCGCCAGTATTGCGGATACTTTCCAGATCCTTCTCATTCACTGCCTTTATATGATTGAATAAATAATGGCAGGTTCTTTCTTTGTGATATCTGGTGCTGTCTCTTCCTACATAAACCATCTCTTCTATATCACCGGACTCTTCCTCATAGAACAGTGTATTTCCAATCCACGCTCTCCTGAAACACCGGGCGGACATTGGAACACTTTTCAGCCCTAAAACAGGAAATGGAAGGCGGATCCGATAATCCATAATCAAATCAATGGTTTCTTTATCTTTTAAAACTGAGGATCTTAAAAAAGATACAGACTGGGCATCTCGGTATACTTCATATTTTCCCATTTTCATTCTTGCATATAGAAGAATACTCTGTTCTGTTATTCCCTCCAGAAAACCATCCGGGAGCTCATTTAATCCCGCTGCACTTAAATCTTTGCCTCTTTTTAACTCTTTTAAAGCTGATACATACTGACTTAACTCTTCTCCTGTAATCTCAAGCGCTGTCTGAACTTTTCTTCCGTCATTTAAAAGTTTCATTGGCGTCATCAGTATTATGACTGCAAACAGAAAAAGCGGAAGTGCCATAGCTGCTTCGATTGTCAGACTGCCCGGTTTTGGTTGAAAGGAAGCGAATAATAATACCCTTTTTGCAGAGATATTTTTTCTTGTCAAGGGGAAATGTACCTGGAGAGTAACCTTTGCTTTACAAATGATTTTTATTAACTCTCTGAAAAAGGGCATAATTATTCGCCTCCTTATCCTAATATGCTTTTTCCGTCCGCACCTCTATGGAATAAACAGGTTCCAGCACTCCGAAAAAGAAATGCTGCCCACGCCCTTTTCCCTGAATTTCTGCCCCATATACGCAATGAGACATACGAAACTCTGTATCGGTTGTCCGAAGATTCATCTGAATAACATCCATAAGCCTGTAATACTGCCGGGTACTATGGGAGAGAAACAGGAGCAATTTTAAATATCCAGTATAGCTAACACCGTTATTGTCACTTCCCTCACCCTCAAACGAACCACTGCTTCCTGAATCCAACAAACCCTGAAGTGAAAGCCTCCAGTTATCCTTTGACTTGATAAATGCAACCTTTTCTCCCTGTAACAGCCGTCTGACATCCATAATGGCTTCTCCCATTGCCCAGATACTCATAACAAAGAAAGCCACCAGTCCCGTAAGAGGGGCAGTTCCTGTCACTCCGGTAATCACACCTGCCAAAGCTTCTGCTTCTTTCCTTTTTTCCTGATCCATTAAAATATGTACCAGATTGAGACCTTCCCTTATGGCCAGAACTTCTGTTACAGCCTGCGAAAAATTTTTCTCATCGCTATTCATCCCTCCGACTAAATACTCCAGTTCATATTTAACTGCCTTATCTTCTTCTGATAAAAAACTGGTAAGAAAACGTCCACAGTATTCCTCAAATAAAATACGGTCTATCAAACCATCAATTTCCCCCTGTTCCTCTGAATAGATCGTAGATGGAAACGAATTAAGGTCAAGCTGCCCTTTGGAAATCTGTGTCCCCTCTGGAAGTACAAGACTCATAAGACCATTTCGCACAAGACTTTCCACCTTTTCTAAAATCTTTTCTTTTTGAGGATCTTTCACACCATTGGTATAGGGCAGCATAGAAATATGGATTTCACACCAGATATCCCTGACAGAACCCCATAACTCAGATAAATCTGGTCCATCATCATCATCGTCATCTGAACTGCTTTCCCATTCATCAATTATTTGTTCTACTTCCAACGCCCGGTCTTTTGAATGTTCTATTGTGTTCTTAATATTAATAGCCTCTGTGGCAAGTGCTTCGACTTCTTTTCGCCTTTCTCCATCCTGCCTCACATAAGAATCAAACCAATCGGTATCACTGTTTAATGTTATCTGGATTGGATCGCTTAACTGATCCATTTCTTCTGATTTTTTGCTTTTTGTCAGCTGTAACTGAACATATAATTTATCTGCAATATTTCCATAAGATTTTACAAGAGCCGGTATACGATCCGTCTCTTTTTCCAATTCAACCGCTTTTTTTATAAATTCCTGTCCATTGTAATTGCCCAAACATGAATTTGCCTCATTCCAGATCTGTTTCTGCTTTTCTAAGGAACTATTAATTTCTTCAATCACATGCTCCAGACGTACTGCTTCTTTTGTATGTTCCCCATATGACGTGGAAAGATCTTTTACTACAGCAGCTTCCTTAAGATCAGCAAGCATTGTAACGGCTCCTGCCTCATCTGGTATGTGATCAAAAATTCCATACTTCATATAATCCAGGATCTCCTGCTTCATATATTTCCCACCGGCGCTGGTTATGAGGTCACGATGTAACACATTGGCACCCTCTATATTCACACCATACCAGCCAGAATGCTCCATATATGGTGCTATATACTCCTGCCATTTCTGTTCCAGATCATTCCCGCTTTTATCTTCCAGAAGAAAAATCCGGTACTTATCCCACGCCTCTCTGTGATATCTGCTAAATACAGAATCCATTGCGGAATCCGCAGCAATCTTTAAATACCATCTCGTTCCTGCAGTCCGTGCGGACTCTAAAAGTCCGCACATCAAACTGACAATGCATAAAAGGGTTAAACTTAGAAATACCGTTATATGACCATTGTTGTGCATTAATACACCTCTTTCGACTGCTTATTAATCTCCTCAAAAATGCCATCCAGCAATTTTTTAATATTAGTTTTAAAAATTATAACAAGTCCAATTAAAACTACCAGAATTAATACAATCTCAATAACCCCTACTCCATCTTCTTCTTTTATAAAATCTTGGATCTGCTCTTTTAATATTAAGGCCATGGTATCACCTCCTCTCTAGTAAAATGCAAGAAATGCAGGCACTACGATCATAGTCATGACAACGAATAACATTAGAAGAAGGGGCAGCAAAAGCTTTGTACCTGCTTCTTCTCCCAGCTTTCTGGCTGCATTCTTTCTCTGCTCAAAAGCCGAAGCCATTTCTATATCAAGTGCATTTCTTAACTGCCTGCCTCCATTTTTCTGGTTTTGCTCCAGTAAAGCTGCAAGCTTTATGTATGGCTGGAGGCTGCAACGCCTTCCAAATTCATTGTAAGCACGGCTTTCCGACAAACCACTTTTTAACTGTGATGCCGTATGTACCATCTCTTCATAAGCCGGGCGCATGACACGCCTTCCATTTTTAAGAGACTCCCTGTATCCTGCTGCAATTCGTTCCCATGCCCCCCTTACTGTATAACCTGCTCCAATATAAACTACAAGCTTTGAAACCACCTCTGAATAATCCATTAAAAGCTGCTGCTCTCTCAGCCTGATTTTTTTCTGCTTTTCAATCTGAGTCCTGACCTGCAAAAGTACAGCCAGCACAAGACCAAGCACAGGTAAAATCCCATAACTTCCTTCTTTTGGTTTAGAGTACTTGAGTTTTTGTCCTTCATATACATCCGGTAAAATAAGTGATGTATCTGTCTGCTGCTTCGTATCAAGATCATCTGCCCATTTTTGAAAGGCTGCTTTCTTTTTCTCTTCCAACGTCAGAACAGGTGGATATACTTTACATTTGTATTGATAGCTTTGATGGTGGATACCATCTGATACCATAGCCAGAATCAGAATTTCTTTCCCTGCTTCAGGAATATCCTTGTTATAAACTGTTCCGAAGGAGTCAATGAGCTCAGGGTCACTGGTTTCCCAGCGCACGGTTAATCCAAAACTGTCCAGTCTTGTTTTCAGGTTCAGATTTTGTCTTATTGAGTTAAGAGAATCATTTTCTGAAAGTATTTGGGTTGGAAGCTGGGTTTCCAGCTGATCAAACAGGTCCTCTGCTTCTTTGTCTGTATATCTCCGCTCCCTAACAGGAATTTCTATTAATAATTTTTTATCTTCCTGATCTTTATCCAGTCCTTTTACCAAAACCTCATAAATGTTCTCTCCCTGCCCTGGTCCGGCTCTTTTAAGTCCCTCTCCG
Source organism: Lacrimispora struthionigena (assembly GCF_048627165.1). Taxonomy (NCBI): domain Bacteria; kingdom Bacillati; phylum Bacillota; class Clostridia; order Lachnospirales; family Lachnospiraceae; genus Lacrimispora; species Lacrimispora struthionigena. The sequence goes on along the minus strand of NZ_JBMBWP010000002.1, from coordinate 2,774,504 downwards.
TAAAACACATCCTGCCTGCCCCAAAAAGTGGAAAGTTCCAGAACTGCATATAAAACAATTCCGCCCGCTGCACATGCAGCCTGTACCTTTGTTACAGGCGGTCTCCATTTAATATTTAATTGTTTTTTCATAAGGCTCCCCAATCATATCTCAATTTCCATAATTCGCTTTGCTATGTGGTAAGCAATCATATAAAGGATCATACATATGGTCATTAAAATTCTCCCCGCTCCAGTGGTATACATAATCTGAAAAAAGCCTGGGGATGTGAAATCAATATAAATGACTATGAAAAAAGGAATAAGATTCATTATTTTTAGTTCAAACTGCTTGGAAGCCGTCATAGTCAGAATCTCCTGCCTAACCTGTACTTTGTCCCGAATTACATCTGCTGTATGACTGATAATAGAAACCAATTCTCCTCCACTGCGTTTTGCAGTGGAAAATACCTCTGCAAAGTTCTTCACATCATCCAGGCCGCTTCTTAATGCAAATTCTAGAAATGCCTGCTCAACGGACCGGTTCATATGAATCTGGCTCTCAATGAACCGGAATTCCTTTGTTATGAGTCCCTCTTCGCCATAAAGAACAGATAATTCTCCTGACGCAGAAATAATAGAGTTTTCTACTGAATAACCTGCACTTAAAAAGGAGGAGAGAAGTAAAATGCCTTCTTTAAATTCCAGATTCAACTGCTGAAGCTGTCTGCCTTTTAATTCTTTTCTTTTTGTCAACGGAACTATAATTCCGAAAGGAATGAAAATAAGAAATACCACCAGACTGCGATAGAAAATATAAGAAAAAAGTGCTGCAATTAAGACTCCCTGTCCACTATAATATAGCCACTCCCTCATGGAAAGGATATAAATATCATAATTCAATGCCTGCTGCTTTAAGCTTTTCTGTGTTTTTAAGATCTCCAACCTTCTTAAGGCTTCCCCCAACTTTTTTTGCATCTCCCCCGTCGGTTTCCCCTTCTTCAAACCGGTAAATGGGATTAAGTCTGATTTCACCTTCTTCATATCCAGCTACCTCCACAATTGATAAGACTCGTCTGCTTTTATCCCTTAATCTGCCTAAATGAATTAAGATATCAATTGCTGCCGCTACCTGACTGCGCACCGCCAAAAGAGGAATATCTGTTCCCATGAGCACCATGGTCTCTAACCTTGACAGCATGTCCTTTGGACTGTTTCCATGCCCGGTGCTTAAACTTCCATCATGTCCGGTATTCATGGCAGAAATCATATCAAGTGCTTCTCTTCCTCTAACTTCACCCACGATAATCCTGGATGGATTCATGCGAAGAGCTGCCTTTATTAAATCGCCGATGGTTACCTCTCCCTCCCCTTCTCCATTGGCACCTCTCGTTTCCAGACGTACCAGATTGGAGATATGAGTGATCTGAAGCTCTGCAGAATCTTCAATTGTTACAATACGCTCGTTTTGGGGGATGTAAGAAGAAAGGGCATTTAAAAAAGTACTTTTACCGGAATTGGTTCCTCCGCTGATGAAAATATTATATCCAGCCTCCACAATTGCTTTTAAAAAGTCTGCTGCTTCACTGGTTATGGATCCCAGCTTTAAAAGCTTAGCAATGGTGATAGGTTCTGGGAACTTTCTGATTGTAACAGCTGGTCCGTCAATGGAAACCGGGGGCAGGACAACATGAACCCTGGAACCGTCGCCCAGTCTGGCATCTGCAATGGGTCTTGAAACATTCACAGTCCTGTTTACACGACTGACAATCTGCTGAATCATATCTTCCAGTTGTTCCTGACTCTCAAATTCCTTTTCCCACCGCTCCATACGGCCATTTCGCTCAATAAAGATGTTATTTGCCCCATTTACCATGATTTCTGTGACAGTTTTATCATCTACCAGCTCCTGAAGAATCCCCAGGCGTCTGAAGGAGTCAAACAGCCAGCCTCTTAATATTAATTTTTCTCTTAAGGGCAGATATTGAGTCATTCCCAATCTGATTATCTTCTCATCGATCATGGTGTAAAGCTCTTCATCTGAAATCTGTTGATGCTGATTTAGTTCCAGCATAATATCTTCCCGCATCCTGATGCGTTGTTCTTCGTTCATATCTTCTCCCTCCCTATGGCTGTTTTCTTAACAGCTGCCGGGTATAATCTCCTAATTCACTCCACAAAAGCTGATCCAGATAATTATCCTTTCTGCCAAAGGTGCAGTGATAGGGTAGATTGATTTTCTGAATCCTGCTCATTACGGCATTGTGACCGGAAGCAGCAAGGTATGCTTCAAACTCTTCAACTTTGGCTGCTGATACACAATCATCTTTTACAGGCATATAGATTCCGTCACATACTTCCAAAACGTCAGCCGCTCTTTTTCCCATCTGCCCCAGATCAAGAATAATGGTACCGTATGTACTCTCCTTAGAGATCTGCTTAATTAGTCCCGCTATCTCCTGAGATGAAATAAATGCCAGATCTTCCGGATACTGAACCGGCGGCACATAATCCAGATCTCCCCATGTATATATAACAGAACCAAGCCGTCCAAATGAAAAGCTGCCCTGTCTGTAATAATAAAACAGATCTGACATCCCCCTTTTATACTCTTCTCCTGTCAAACTCCCAAAACCAGAGCAATCTTCCATATTTAAGTAAAGAACCTTTATGTCCCGTGACAAAAGCTGGGCCATAGCCAGAGAAAAGGATGTTTTTAAACAACGGTTTACTGGTGAATAGACACCTATCACCCTGCTTCTTTCAGACAGTGTGGTATATCCTGTCTCTTCCAGATCTGCGCAGTATTGTTCCATAATCTCCCGAATAAGGCGATCCGCCGCCTGGTACTTATAAACACTGGGATAGGACTCATTTGCAGGAATAATTTTTTCTTCTTCAAGCAGAACAACTTTTTCTGCGCTAATCTGCCCGATCTCCTGGTTTGAAACTTTAGAACTAATGAGCAGAAGTTTAATATTATGATCACAGCTGTAGCTTTTAAGCTCCTCTAGCGATGAAAACGACACACTAGACACAGGAATCCTCTCTTTAAAATTTACAAATTCTGCAAACCGTTCTCCGAATTCAGAGTCCGCATCGTATATTGCCATAATACGTTTTGTCATTTCAAACCTCCTTGATAAAAGAAAACAACCGTAAGTATTGTTCCTAAAAACATACAGAATCCTAACGGAATTACTGCGTCGTACCCATCCCGGGCGGAACTATAATAAGCTGTAATTTTTTTTGTCTGAATCAATGACCTGACATAGGTCAGAAAGTAAGAAAACCGCTGAAAGGTACAGCCTTTCACAGTCATTAGAACCAGGGACCAGAATGCCCCTATTATGAAACCTCCGGCAACTGCTGCAAAACCGTTGCCATAACCCAGATATCCGAATATCAAAGCAATGATTTTAATATCACCGGCTCCAATCATACGAGTTAGAAACAAAAGAAAAAACAACGCTGTTACCGCTAAGAAACGGCTCAAAAACAACATGGCTCCCCATAGTACTGCATGATTCCCTGCCTCCCAGCCAAATAAAATAACTCCCCCCGCCACACCAGTCAGCACCAGCCTGTTGGGTATTCTGTGTTCTCTTACATCAAAATAAGAACCTGCTGCGAGAATAAAAAATAATACCACAAATTTTACAATATCATCCCCTTTATTTAAACTATAAATCTGGAAATAGTGCCGGAATATCGGCCTTGAACGACGGAATAAAGAATTCCAATTCATTGATAATGAGAGAGTCCGTATACAGAACGTATGCGGGATTCTGACTTTATTATGCACAAGATAAATACAAAAGTCAACAGCTTTTTACAACTTTTTTAAAAACTGTTAAACAGGTGAATGTAACACGGATCGTGTTTTATTGTAAAATTTTACAATATTTCATCATATTTTTATTTTATATAAGTGATTTTACACAATATCAGTTGACCTTTTTCACCCCGGGTGTTAATATAATATTAGTTTACTATTTTAAACCAAAGGAGATGTTTCAGGTGGCAAATAGCGAATTTTCTGAGCTTTTCAAAAGCTGCATGCCGCTTTTTATTGCATTGGGAGACGAGGTCCGGCTAACAATTATTGAAGTTCTGGCCAGTACGGATTCGTTTCAGACAAATATCCGGGGAATGAACGTGAACGAGATCACGGATCAGACAAACTTATCCCGGCCGGCCATATCTCATCATTTAAAGATTCTCAAGGAAGCAGGACTGGTGTCTGCCAGACAGGAAGGAACTGCTAATTATTACTTTCTTACCTTTGGAGAAAGCACAAGAAAGTTATGTACTCTTGGGCAGTATCTCCAGAATTTTATGGATCCAGTCCAATAAATTTATGGAGATTCAGGCAATAGATGAATAAAGTTCCAATTTCCAGATATACTGAGTTTTATAAGTACCTCGTTAATTTGTTATCTGGAGATGATCGTATGAAAAATTTATTGTTAGGAAATCACTTTTCCCTTACGGAAGAGGAACGGAATTTACGAAAAGAAATCGAACGTTCCAAAACCGCCATTGATGCAGCAAGAAATCATTTTGAACAGGTCGTTGACCCGACATTAATTGACTGTTACATTTACGAGCTTAATGCCGCACAGCTACGTTACCAGTTTCTTTTGCGTCGTTTTAAAAGCCGTGAAGTATAGTCAGACAAAAACCCGCTTTAATACGTAACCTGTTGCAAACGCTGCTTCTGCCTGTGGAATCGTGTACCAAAATGGAGGGGTGAGCAAATGGAAGATTTAACGAATGAATTGGAAACAGGTTTTATTACTGAGCTTGACCGGTATTTATACAACAACGGCCGGCATTACGAAATTTATGAAAAATTGGGCGCTCATCCAAAAACATGCAACGGAAAACAGGGAATGTATTTTGCTGTTTGGGCACCTCATGCCAGTCAGGTTGGTGTAGTGGGAGATTTCAACGGCTGGAACCCTGACTTAAATCCTATGGTTCCCTTAGCCGACTCCGGAATTTGGGAAGTGTTTGTACCAGGAGTCGGTCTGGGACAGTTATACAAATATTCTGTGACCACACGCAGCGGAAAGATTCTTTTTAAAGCGGATCCCTATGCTTTTTATGCAGAGTTCCGCCCACAGACCGCTTCTATTACTGCAGATTTATCTGTATATTCGTGGAATGATCTGGAATGGGTTGCAAAAAGGGAAGAACAGGATCCATTATCAGGGCCATTAAGCATTTATGAGGTTCATTTAGGATCCTGGAAAAGAAAAAACCGAGAGGATAAAGAAGGTTTTTATACATACAAAGAAGCTGCTCATGAACTGGCAGAATACATAAAGGATATGGGTTATACCCACATAGAGCTATTAGGCATTGCAGAACACCCCTACGACGGTTCCTGGGGCTATCAGGTGACCGGTTATTATGCTCCTACTTCCCGGTACGGGACACCGGAAGAGTTCATGTACTTTGTTGATTACATGCATCAGAATGGAATTGGAGTCATACTTGACTGGGTGCCTGCACATTTTCCCAAGGATGCCCACGGACTTTCCGAATTCGATGGAGAGGCCTGTTATGAATACGCAGATCCACGTAAAGGGGAACACCCTGACTGGGGAACCAAGGTTTTTGATTACAGCAAGTATGAGGTTGATAATTTCCTGATTGCCAATGCTCTTTACTGGGTAGAAAAGTATCATATCGACGGGCTGCGGGTGGATGCTGTCGCTTCCATGCTGTATTTAGACTACGGAAGATCCCAGGGTGAATGGGTGAAAAACTGCCTGGGCGGCAATGAAAACATTGAGGCAATTGAGTTCTTTAAACACTTAAACAGCGTTATGAAGGAACGAGGAAAAGGTGCTGTTGTAATTGCAGAAGAATCCACTGCCTGGCCAAAGGTTACGGAGAAGCCGGAAAATTCAGGTCTTGGCTTTACATTTAAGTGGAATATGGGCTGGATGCATGATTTTCTGGAGTACATGAAGCTGGATCCGTATTTCAGAAAATATAATCATCATAAAATGACCTTTGGAATTACATATTTTACCAGTGAAAAATATATACTTGTATTATCCCATGATGAAGTGGTTCATTTAAAAGGTTCCATGATTGGCAAAATGCCCGGACTTCTTGAGGATAAGTTTTCTAATTTAAAACTTGGTTATACCTTCATGCTTGGTCATCCCGGCAAGAAGCTGCTTTTTATGGGACAGGATTTCGGACAGTTCCACGAGTGGGATGAAAAAGATTCCCTGGACTGGTATCTGGCCAAAGAACCCCTTGGGGAAGATCTTCAAAATTATGTCAGAGATCTTCTACACCTGTATCGGAAATTTCCTGCACTTTATGACAATGATTATGTCTGGGAAGGTTTTTCCTGGATAAATGCCAATGACAACGAGCATAGTATTTTCAGTTTTATAAGGCATGGAAAGGACACGCAGGGCAGCTTGCTGTTTGTTCTTAACTTTACTCCAGTATCCCGTCCTGAGTACCGTGTGGGTGTGCCAAAATCAGGAAAATACACAATTGTTATGGATACTTCCAACGGTCTGTATAAAAAAGCAAAAACAGCTCTGGTTTATAAATCTGAAAAGACTCCATGGGATGGTCAGGATTATTCCATTGCTTATCCGCTTCCAGCTTATGGAGCAGCCATATTTTGTTTCTGATTCACAAATTATTTGGTAATTTATTCTATATATTTCTATAAATTGCTATACTTTTTCGGTATTTTGTAGTAAAATAAACGTATAAAATTACTTAATATGCTAGACTCAAAGATGGAAGGAGAGGTTCATATGGCAGCAGAATTAATCGCTACAACAGCAACAAAAAAGGTCTTTCACGATGGTGAAAAGGCAATTAAGGTTTTTAACGCTGAGTTTCCAAAGGCTGAAGTATTAAACGAAGCACTGATCAGCGCCAGAGTAGAAGAAATTGGCGGAATTAATGTTCCAAGAGTACTGGAAGTCGGTGTTTTTGATAACCAGTGGTCCATTACCTTTGACTTTATTGAAGGCAAAACCCTCCAGCAGCTTATGGATGAAAATCCGGATAAACTGCCTGAATATATGGAACAGATGGTAAATCTTCACCTGAATGTCATGTCTAAGCATTGTCCCCATTTAAATAAGCTGAAGGATAAAATATCCAAGCAGATCCAGGACATTGAAGAGCTTGGTGACGTAACAAGATATGACATGCGCACTCAGCTTGACAGCATGCCAAAGCATACAAAACTCTGCCATGGCGATTTTAACCCCTCCAATATCATTGTAAAGGAAGACGGAACCATGTTTGTTCTGGACTGGGTTCATGCCACTCAGGGCAATGCCAGTGCAGATGTAGCGAGAACCTATCTGCTGTTCTGTCTGCAGGACCAGAATAAGGCAGATATGTATATGAACCTGTTCTGTAAGAAGACCGGAACTGCGAAAAAGTATGTTCAGTCATGGCTTCCTATTGTTGCAGCTGCCCAGCTTTCCAAGAAACGGCCGGAAGAAGCAGAGCTTCTGAATAAATGGGCCGGAGTTTGTGATTACCAGTAAAAGCCAGGAAAAGGGAACGGATTTTGTTTCATCCGTTCCCTTATTAAGAATCATATTGAGCCATGACCATTTCATAATATCTGCCCCGTTTTTCCATTAAACTCTGATGAGTCCCCTGCTCTGCAACTCCCCCCTGGTAAATAACCGCGATCAGATCTGCATCCTGAATGGTAGAGAGACGGTGTGCAATTACAAAACAGGTTTTTCCTGCCATGAGGCGACGCATAGCCTGCTGAATCCGAATTTCAGTTCTTGTGTCCACATTCGAAGTTGCTTCATCCAAAATTAGTATTTTACTATCAAGCAACATAGCTCTTGCTATGGTTAAAAGCTGCTTCTGACCCTTAGATATATTTGTTCCATCTTCTTTTAAGATGGTATTATAGCCTTCCGGCAGTTGCTCAATAAAGGAATGAATCCGTGCATCTTTTGCCGCTTTTACCACATCATCCAAAGTTGCATCTTCTTTTCCGTAAGCCAGGTTTTCATAGATCGTTCCCTGAAACAGCCATGTTTCCTGTAATACCATGGCAAATGCCTTTCTGAGACTTTTCCTGGTCAGATCCCTTATATCCATATCATCAATGGTAATTTTACCGCCATCCACCTCATAAAAGCGCATTAGCAGATTTATAATAGTTGTTTTCCCTGCTCCAGTGGGACCTACAATCGCAATCAGCTTACCAGGTTCTGCTTTTAAGGATAGATTTTGCAGTATGGGTTTTCCAGGCTCATATCCAAAATCCACATGAGCAAATTCTACACAGCCTTTGACTGATTGTTTTAAATCAGAAATTACCACCGCATCTTTTCTGTCTTCCTGCTCCGGAATTTCATCCATAAGCCTAAAGACCCGCTCTGCCGCGGCGAGGGCAGACTGAAGATCGTTCATAATATTTGCGGCCTCATTAATGGGACCGGAGAATTTTCTGGAATAGAGTACAAAGGAGGAGATCTGGCCCACTGACATGACACCTGTCAGATAAAGGAATGCACCAAATACGCTGATTAAGGTCAGGGACAGATTATTAATGAAATTGACCATTGGACCTGTCATGCTTCCATAATATTCTGATTTATAATAATTTTCCACAGCCTCTTTATTTTTAATAGAAAACTTACGTATGACCTCTTCTTCCTCACAATAGGCTTTAATACTTTTTTGCCCAGTAACCGTTTCTTCCACGAAACCATTGAGTGCTCCAAGGCTTCTGGCCCGCTCACGAAACAGAGGTCTTGTTCGGCTCGTGATAAATCTGGTCATCAGACCTGATAACGGCACCGTTATTACAAATACCAGCACAAGCTTTGGAGAGATAATCACCATCATATAAAGAGCCCCCACAACCGTCACCAGCGTGGTAAGTATCTGAATTAAGTCACTGGACAGAGATTCATTTACTGTATCAATATCATAAGAAATACGGCTTATGATATCTCCTGTCTGATGGGTATCGTAATAACCGGCTGGCAGGTTAAGCATTCGGTCAAAGACATCCTTACGCATCTGATATACTACCTTTCGACTGATTGTAATCATCAATACAGACAGGATATAGGAAAGAATAGAAGATATCAGATAAAACATTGCCATAAGACCTGCGTATTGATACACGCGTGGGAAATTCACGCTTCCCTTCCCAGGTTCTATGGCATCAACAGCATATCCGGAAAGCAAAGGTCCCAGTAATGCCAGCAGATTGCTTCCTATTGTCATAACAAAGGCAAGAAGAAGTAAAAACCGGTATTTCATCAGATAAGGCATTAAACGTTTTATTGTGCTTTTTTGTGAGTCTTTCATACGTTTCCTTCCGATCCCATCTGAGAAGTAACTATTTCCCGATAGCCTTCGCAGGTTTTCATCAATTCTTCATGAGTTCCCTGCCCAATGACAGCCCCCTCATCCAGTACCAGAATCTGGTTTAAGTTCATAACAGAGCTAACCCTCTGGGCAATCAGGATACAGGTAGTTCGGGAAAAGTTTTCCTTTAGTTCTCTCCTTAGCTGGGAATCTGTTTTGTAGTCCAGAGCGCTTGAAGAATCATCAAGTACTAAAATTTCAGGATGCGCGGCAAGGGCTCTTGCTATAAGGATTCTCTGCTTCTGGCCTCCGCTTAAATTGGCACCCCGGATATTTAAGGATTCTAAAATTCCCCCTTTTTCTCCGATAAAATCAAGTGCCCTGGCATAGCCAGCTGCATCAACGGCATCTTTCTCAGAAATATTACGCCCCATTCGTATGTTTTCAAATATGGATTCTTCAAATATCACATCATTTTGAAATACAGTTCCAAACCTGGACCTTAAATCTTTAAGGCTCATCCCACGGATATCCCGTCCATTGATCCGGATTGTACCCTCATTCGGATCGTAATATCTCAAAAGAAGATTAACAACCGTAGATTTTCCCGATCCCGTTGCCCCTATTATCCCCAGTGTTTCTCCCTTTTCCACTCGAAATGAGATGTCCCTTAAATGATTACCAGTACCGTCATAAGAAAAGGATACATGATCAAATTCCAGAAATGAAATTTCTTTTTCCTTTTCTTTTAATGCAGGTACCAGTAGAAAAGAGGTCTCATCTTCACCTTTAAAAACTCTGTCAATCCGCTCTGCTGACGCGGTTGCCTTTGATACAATAACGAACATTCTGGAAATAGACATGAGAGCATTTAAAATTATTGTAAAGTAAGTCATAAATGCCAATATGGTGCCAACTTTGGATAGCCCCTCATTAACACGGTATGCACCTGCAATTACAACACACACCAACCCTATATTGAGAAACAGGTTCATGACCGGGTTTATTATAGCGGTTGTAACGGTAGCACGTTTCTCCCAATCCACTACCTCACGATTATGTTGATTGAACCGTTCCCGCTCAAAGTCTTCTTTGGATAGGGCTTTAATAACACGAATTCCGGCTATATCTTCCCGAATCAGACGAACAAATCCATCCACCTTTTCCTGCAGCTGGGTAAACTGAGGAATACTTTTGCCGGAAACACCAATGACCACTGCTGTCAGAAGGGGAAGAACCCCTAAAAGGATGCAGGCTAAAACAGGATCCAGTAAAAAAGTCATTATAATTCCGCCCACCAGTAAGATTGGGGATCGTACTCCAAGTCTCTGAATTCTTCCAATCATCTGGTGCACATTATAAGTATCACTGGTAAGTCTGGAGATCAGGGAGGGTCTTGTTATTTCATCAACCTGCCGGTTTGAAAGAATCATTACCTTGCGAAATAAATCCTCCCGTATGGTAAAAATACAGTCACTTGCCACTCTCGATGCCATGCGGTTTGCAATAATGCTTAGTGTCACCGCCAGAACAGAGCATACCAGCATGAAGATTCCCCACAAAAAAATTTCTTCCTTTCTTCCTGCCGGAATCACCACATCAATCATGCGGGCCAGTGTCCAGGGGAGAAATAAATCCATCAGCGTACCGGAAAATTTAATGAAAAAGCCCACAGTCATCCGAAGATAATAGGGCTTTAAATAATACGTTATAATCCGTTTCATGACTCTTCTTTGCCAGACATAGTCTCATGCTCTTTCTTCAGTTCCTGATATAATTCGTAAAAACTCCATTTCGAATTGGTATCTGTTATCACAGCCTTTAAAGCTATTTTTGATACTCCGGAACGCCTTAAATTCATTAGCAGTTCATCAATTTTCCTGCTGGAAAAATTCTTCATTACCAGAACTTCTTCCTCCACTATGGGATATTCACCTGATGACTGCTCTTCAAATCCTTCAATATCAGCCAGATAACCGATCGTCTGACCGGTCTGCTCTGGTGTAATATTTTTAATGCGGATTCCCATTCGTACCAGAACTGCCTTTAACCTGGCAATTCTTGAATCGTTCCCTTTCTGACTATCCTTTTCCGGACAATAATACAATACCATTTCTTTTTTTACTGACATTTCGTCTCCTCCTGCTGCTGTCTATAGCAGTTGTCTGCGAAGTTGTTCGCCATCTAATATGCTTAAATAGGAAGGTGCAATATCAAACACGGTTTTACAACCGCTCAGCCCTTCTTTATTCAAACGATAGGCAGCCCTTGCATAAGCAATCAGAACAGATGCGGTAAATTCAGGGTTTGAATCCAGTTTTAAGCTGTATTCAACCACATGGCCGTTCTCATCTTTCCAGCCGGTTGTTCCAGTTCTTATCACAGATCCGCCGTGGGGAATTCCTTTATGATCCCGCAGCAGTTCCTCTTCACTGATAAAATGAACTTCTGTATCATAATCAGCAAAATAATTGGGCATAGTCACAATCTCTTCCCTTATTCTTTCCTGATCTGCGCCTTCTTTTAAAACCACATAGCACTCCCTGGTATGTTTCTGTCTGGTTGTGAGCTCCGGATTTTTCCCACTCCGCACTGCTTCCAGAGATTCTTCCACAGGAATGGTATACTGCCTTGCATCTTTTACACCTTCTATCTTACGTATGGCATCTGAATGACCCTGGCTGACGCCTTTACCCCAGAAGGTATAATCGTGACCACCTGGTAATATGGCTCCTGCATACAGGCGGTTTAAAGAGAACATACCCGGATCCCAGCCAACGGAGATTATTCCTGTTTTATTACCCTCTTTGGCGCTGGCATCCACCTTTTCAAAGTGTTCCTGAATCTTAGCATGGGTATCAAAGCTGTCCACCACATTAAAATATCTGGCAAACTGGGGAGTCTGCTCTGGAAGATCATGGGCACTTCCTCCGCAGAGAATCAGTACATCAACTGCTTCCTTCATGGAAATGGCCTCATCAACCGGATAAACCTTTACCCCAGGTGTAAGCAGACTGATTGATTTGGGATCTCTTCTTGTAAATACCCCACTAAGTTCCATATCCGGATTATGTAGAATTGCACATTCCACACCTCTTCCAAGATTTCCATAGCCTAAAATTCCTATTTTTATAGTCATAAATGACCCACCTTTCGCAAATTTATTACTTTCTATTATAGTTTACAAGAACACTGGTGTAAATCCCGTATTCTATTGATTCTTGATAAAAAAAATCCGCAGCCGGATAAAACTGGTCTGCGGATTAAAATCATATATTACTTAAGCAAATGCTGCTGCAACCTCCGGCATCTCAAGAGCCGTGGTCTCATACTTATCCAAAATTACTCTCTGGATCATATCCCGGGTTCCGGAATTAATGGGATGTGCGATATCCCGGTACTCCCCGTCTGCAGCCTTGCGGCTTGGCATGGCAATAAACAGGCCTTTTTCTCCTTCAATTACCTTAATGTCATGAATCACAAATTCATTGTCCAGTGTTATGGATACAATAGCTTTCATCTTACCCTCTTTTTCGATGCGTCTAACTCTTACGTCTGTAATCTGCATGTTAAAGCCCCTTCCCGTCACATTTCCTATAATGTGTATCTTTCGTTTTTTTCTATGACAATTTTTACATTGTCTGGCGTTCCTATATAGGTGGTATTGGCCCGGATGGTATCCCGGCTTTCCACGATACAGTTTTCTATTACCGTATTGTCTCCTATATAAACATCATTTAAAATGATGGAATTCCTGATGACACAGTTGTTACCAATATAAGCTTTTTTAAATAAAACGGAGTTTTCTACTACTCCATTGACAATACTGCCGCTGGAAATCAGGCTGTTTTTCACAGAAGCTCCAGGATTATACTTTGCTGGTGGCAGATCATCAATCTTCGAATAAACATCCGGATACTGTCGGAAGAAATAATCCCTGACCTCTGGTTTTAAAAAGTCCATATTGGTCTTATAGTAGGACTCCACAGAGGCAATGTTTCTCCAGTATGTATTCATACGGTAGGCATAGATTCTTTTTAGATTCCGGTAACGGACGAGAATGTCACTCACAAAATCATAACGGTCTTCCATGGCACACCGCTCAATTAACTCAATCAGCTGTCGTCTGCGGATTACATAGATTCCGCAGGAGACTGTGTTAGAGGAAGCAACCATTGGCTTTTCCTCAAAATCTGTAATTCTTCCGTCATCATTGGTTTTCACAATTCCAAAGCGTGTTGTGTCTTCTCCTGCCGGAAGTTCCGTACAGACAACGGTGATATCAGCCTTCTTTTCAATATGATATTCCAGTACTTTTCCATAATCAAGCTTATAGATGCCATCTCCTGCAGCGATAACCACATATGGCTCATGACTGTTTTTTAAGAATATCAGATTCTGATAAAGGGCGTCGGCAGTTCCTCTGTACCAGTCGCTGCTTTCTGCTGTAATGGTAGGGGTAAATACATACAGGCCTCCCTGCTTTCTACCGAAATCCCACCACTTGGAAGAACTTAAATGCAGATGAAGAGATCTGGAATTATACTGGGTTAAAACCGCCACATTCTGTATATGAGAGTTGGTCATATTACTGAGTGCGAAATCTATGCTGCGGTAGTTTCCTGCAATGGGCATAGCGGCTATGGCCCTTTTATTGGATAATTCCCTCATTCTTTTGCTGTTTCCGCCTGCTAATACAATTCCTATGGCCCTCATTTCATACCACCTGCCTTTATGATGTAGTCACCACCTGCCAGCTCCCCATCCGGATAATCCTCCGGTATGGTCTCTCCGACAATTGCTGTGTTCTTCCCCACCTTTACTTTATCTGGTATGACTGAATTTTCACCAATGGTTACCAGATCAAACTGATAAACCTTGGGATCGTATTTGCTGGGTGCGAAATCACCTGCTCCCAATTCACAGTCTGCACCGACAATAACGTTTTCAGCGATGATTGCTTTACTGATTGTAGTGTTCTCCCCTATCACGCACTCTCTCATGATAATGGAATCTTTCACTACAGCCCCTGACTTGATTACTACACCCGCACCAATGACGGAGTTATGAACCTCTCCGCAGATTTCAGTTCCTTCTCCGATAATACTTCTGTCAATGACAGCCTCTTTTGACACATACTGAGGCGGAATAATATCACTCTTGGTATAAATCTTCCAATACTCTTCATAAAGATTAAATTCCGGAATGATATCAATCAGCTCCATATTGGCTTCCCAATAAGAGCTTAAGGTTCCTACATCCTTCCAGTAACCGTTGTATTCGTATGCAAATACACGGTTCCCTGAATCAAAACAGTCTGGTATGATATGCTTTCCAAAGTCACAGCCGGGAACATCTGACATTTTAATTAACGCTTCTTTTAAGACCTTCCAGCTGAATATGTAGATGCCCATGGAAGCAAGATTGCTTCTGGGATTTGCAGGTTTTTCCTCGAATTCTGTTATCCGGTTGTTCTCATCGGTGATCAGAATTCCGAAACGGCTGGCCTCTTCAATAGGGACCGGCATGGCAGCAATAGTGATATCAGCATTATTTGCTTTATGATACTCCAGCATAACCTCATAATCCATCTTATAAATATGATCCCCTGAGAGGATAAGAACATAATCCGGGTTATAGGTTTCCATATACTCCAGGTTCTGATAGATGGCATTGGCTGTACCAGTATACCAGTCGCTTCCCTTGCTTCTTTCATAGGGAGGAAGAATCGTGACACCGCCAACGTTACGGTCTAAATCCCACGGAATACCTATTCCGATATGAGTGTTTAAACGCAATGGCTGATACTGAGTCAGGACCCCTACTGTATCGACTCCTGAATTGATGCAATTGCTAAGCGGAAAATCGATGATCCGGTATTTTCCGCCAAAGGATACTGCGGGTTTTGCCACCTTCTGCGTCAGAACACCTAAACGACTGCCCTGACCGCCCGCAAGAAGCATGGCAATCATCTCTTTTTTAATCACGTTATCACCTCTTGCTGTTGATATTTATTGTACTAGCATTATACCACACATTCGTAAAATAGTGAACAAATTTTTGAATTATTGTGATAATTTTTTGTGCATTTTCCGACATTTTTCATGCTTTTGTCATTTCTTTTACATTTTAGTACAGATACAGCGTTTTTGACCCCCATCCCCCTTGAATCGAGGCCGAAAATACAGTATAATCTTAACTAAGTATGCGAACATGTAAAAGGAGAAGCTATTATGGAATTAACCACAGTAAGACAAATATATAGAGACAAAGATTCATTTCTCAACAAGGAAGTTACAATTGGCGGCTGGGTGAGAAGCTTAAGGGATTCCAAGACCTTTGGTTTCATTGTATTAAATGACGGAAGCTATTTTGACACGCTTCAGATCGTATATCATGACACCATGGATAATTTTTCAGAGATATCCAAATTAAACGTTGGCGCAGCGGTTATCGTCACAGGAACCCTGATTCCCACACCGGAAGCCAAACAGCCTTTCGAGATTCAGGCCGCAAAAATCGACATTGAAGGTGCGTCTGCCCCTGACTATCCACTTCAGAAAAAGCGCCATACCTTTGAATATTTAAGAACCATCTCTCATCTTCGTCCAAGAACCAATACGTTTCAGGCAGTTTTCCGTGTACGTTCTCTCATTGCCTATGCCATCCATCAGTTCTTTCAGGAGCGGGATTTTGTCTATGTACACACTCCCCTCATCACAGGAAGTGACTGTGAAGGCGCTGGTGAGATGTTCCAGGTAACAACCATGGATTTAAAGAATATTCCAATAACCCAGGAGGGAGCGGTAGACTTTTCTCAGGATTTCTTTGGAAAACCAACCAACTTAACCGTAAGCGGACAGCTCAACGCTGAAACCTATGCCATGGCTTTCCGGAATGTTTATACCTTTGGTCCTACATTCCGTGCTGAGAACTCCAATACCACCCGGCACGCAGCAGAATTCTGGATGATTGAGCCTGAGATGGCTTTTGCTGATCTTCAGGATGATATGGAACTGGCAGAATCCATGTTAAAATATGTGATCCGTTATGTTCTTGAGCACGCACCGGAAGAGATGAACTTCTTTAACCAGTTTGTGGACAAGGAATTGTTAGAAAGACTGAACCATGTATTAAATTCCGAATTCGCTCATGTGACTTACACCGAAGCAGTTGAGCTTTTAGAGAAACACAATGAAGAATTCGATTATAAAGTTTTCTGGGGCTGTGACTTACAGACCGAGCATGAACGTTATTTAACAGAACAGCTCTATAAAAAACCGGTATTTGTGACGGATTATCCAAAGGAAATCAAAGCATTTTACATGAAGATGAACCCAGACAACAAGACTGTTGCTGCTGTCGACTGTCTGGTACCAGGAATCGGTGAGATTATTGGCGGAAGCCAGAGGGAAGATGACTTGGACAAGCTCACCGCACGTATGGATGAACTGGGACTTAAGAAAGAAGATTATGAATTCTACCTTGATTTAAGAAAATACGGTTCTACCCGTCATGCCGGATTCGGTCTTGGATTTGAACGCTGTGTTATGTATTTAACAGGTATGTCCAATATCCGCGACGTGGTTCCATTCCCAAGAACCGTTAACAACTGCGAACTTTAAGCCGCTGAGGCTGCTGCCAATAATCAGACAGCCTCTTTATACCGGAACCATGTATGAAGGGAGTTTAAGATTTCTTTTATATGTGGTTCCAAGTCTATGAAAGAGGATTCCGTACAGCAAGACCAGATTCTCTGTACAGTGCTGTACCAGCGAGGTATTGACGATGAAATTCATACATATTGCAGATGTTCACTGGGGCATGAGCCCTGACAGCGATAAGCCCTGGAGCCGGGAACGTTCCCAGGATATAAAAGACACTTTTGCAAAGGCGGTAAACCAGGCAAAGACTATGGAAGCTGACTGTCTTTTTATTTCCGGCGATCTTTTTCACCGCCAGCCCCTTGCCAGAGACTTAAAAGAGGTTAATTATTTATTTTCAACCATTCCTGGGGTGCGTGTGGTCATCATAGCAGGAAATCATGACCGCATCCGTAATAATTCGGCTCTTTTAAGCTTTACCTGGGCTCCTAACGTCTCTTATATCATGGGCGAGGAGCTGGAAAGCGTTTATTTTAAAGAGATCAATACGGAGGTTTATGGCTTTAGCTATCACTCTGTGGAGATACCCGAAAACCGTCTTGATCATTTAAAGGTACCAAACAACGGAAGAATTCACGTCCTTTTAGGCCACGGAGGAGATGCCAACCATATCCCCTTTGATAAAGGTGCCATGTCTAGTCTGGACTTCTCCTACATCGCTATGGGACATATTCACCGTCCTGAGATTCTCATTGAAAACCGTATGGCATTTGCAGGCTCTCTGGAACCTCTGGACAAGACAGAATCCGGTCCCCACGGCATGATGGTAGGAGAGATCAACGAGGTAACCCGTATGGTAACCTCATTAAAATTCATCCCTCTTGCAAAGCTTCAGTACATCTCTCTTGCAGTCAATGTCACCCCAGCCACAACCAATACAGAACTAGCCATGAAAATTACCCAGGAGATTCAAAACCGGGGCGGGGAGAATATTTACCGGTTTCGCATACGTGGTATGAGGGATCCTGATATTACCTTTGATTTGGATATGCTTTCCACCCGTTTTAAAATATTGGAAATCATAGACGAATCTGAACCACAGTATAATTTCTCTGCTCTCTTTGCGGAACACCCAAGCGATATGATCGGCTTTTTTATCCAGGCACTTCAAAAGCCGGAGATGAGCGGGGTGGAGAAGAAAGCACTCTATTACGGAATCAATGCTTTGCTTCGTACAACGGATGAAAGGAGCTGACCCATGAAAATACTGGACATTTACATCAATGGATTTGGGAAATTTCACGGCAGGAACTTAACGTTCCATGATGGAATCAACATTGTTTACGGTAAAAATGAAGCTGGAAAATCCACAATCCATACCTTTATCCGCAGCATGCTCTTTGGAATTGAGCGGCAAAGAGGCAGAGCTTCCAGAAATGATCTCTACTCCCGTTTCGAGCCTTGGGAAAACAGCGGGACCTATGAAGGCCAGATCCGGGTGGAACATAAGGAACACATCTACCGGATTGAACGAACTTTCCAGAAAAACAAAAAAGAGTTTAAGGTAGTGGATGAAACGGCTGGAAAAGAAATCGAGCCCACTAAGGCGTTTTTAGATGATCTTCTTTGCGGTTTAAGCGAAACCTCCTACATCAACACCATCAGCATCGGTCAGTTAAAAAGTGCTACTGATGAAGGTATGGTGACGGAACTGAAAAATTACATTGCAAACTTAAATACTACTGGCAATCTTGCGCTTAACATAACAAAGGCCGCCGCCTGTTTAAAGTCTCAGAGAAAGGAACTGGAATCCCAGATGGTGCCGGAAGCTGCCCGTACCTACACCTCTCTGTTAAGTGAAATACGCAACATTGAAAAGGAAATTTCAGCCCCTGAGTACGAAAACCAGATTCAGACCTACCAAAAGCTTCGGGTGGATATGAAGACGGATCTGGAAGAACGCCAGGCGGAAAAGGAAGAATTAATTAAAAAAGTGGCAAGAGGCAGGCAGGTTCTCACAAGCAACCAGTTTACCGATCACGACTCCATAGATTCCTATTCCCAGAAGGCTCAGGAGCATTATGATGATTATATGGAAGCTCAGGCCGCCTGTAACAGGAAACCTACAAAGTTTACTTCCGCCATTTCACTTATTATAGCTACACTTTTACTTTGCAGCACCGGTGTTATTTACTATATGGGAGAATCCAATTATTTTTCCGCATATTACGGCGTTGATCTCATTTTGCTGTTAAGTGTTTTTGTAAGCGGTGCTCTTATTTTCTATCTGATTGGCCTGCTCCTTTTTCTAAGAATCCGCCATCATATGAAGGATATGGAAATGAGTGGCAAAGTACTTGAAGAGATTTTGTCCCGGCACTTAGGTGATACGGATATTACTCCGGAATCCATACAGGCATTTAAAAATCGCATGGCTGAATTCACAAGGCTTTGCTCTGCCGTATCCAAATCAGAAGCAGCCATCAGCCAGAAAGCAGCCCAGATCGAAGAGCTTAATAAGAAGCTGGAAGGTTGCGGAGTTACCATAGAGACACAGCAAAAAAGTCAGTGGGAGCTGGAGAAGAAGCTGGATCATTTATCCGGCTGTAAGACCCAGGCGGAAGGATTAAAGCATATTATTGCTGAAAATGACCGTATACGGGAAGAAATCTCAGCGGTAGACTTAGCATTGGAAACAATGACCAGCTTATCTTCCTCAATCCGAGACTCGTTCGGACTATACTTAAATAAAGCGGCTTCCGATTTAATTTCCGGAATTACTGGAGGAATCTACACCAGCATGAGCGTCGATGAGAACTTAAACATCTTCTTAAATACGAAAACCAAGCTGGTACCTTTGGAGCAGGTCAGCAGCGGAACTATGGATCAGGTTTATCTGGCTCTCCGTCTGGCTGCTGCAACGCTGATTCAGACCGGAGACGAAAGAATGCCATTTATCTTTGATGACAGCTTCGTTCTTTATGACGACGACAGGTTAAAGACCGGATTAAAATGGCTGGCTGGCACTTATACAAATCAGATCATTATTTTTACCTGCCACCAGCGGGAAGCTCAAATGATGACTGCAAACTTAATGCCCTATCATTTAATCGAAATATAGAAAAATCCCTGAAGGAGATTTGACATCTCTTTCAGGGATTTTTTATTAATCATGAGTTTTTAGTGACCCCATTATAGCTTCGATTATAACTCCAATTACAATACCCACGACTGCCGGACATATCCAGCCAAGCCCGTATGAATAAAATGGAAGCTTTATAAGTTCTGCATGTAATATATCTGCTCCTGCCGTTTCCAGTGACAGCAACACTCCTATAATTCCGGTTAAACCCATGGCACAGACATAGACCGCTCTCCATCGTTTTCCATCACGAAAAGCAAATGATAGTATAATCAGTACAATGGAAATAGGATATAAAGCACTTAAAACAGGAACTGATATCTCCAGTATCTTATTAAGTCCTGCATTGGATATAATTAGGCTGACAAAGGCGAATAAAAACGCCCACGTCCGATAGCCAACCTTGGGTATAATGGTGCAGAAATACTTGCTGCAACAGCTGATCAGACCAATACAGGTATTCAGACATGCAATAAAAAAAACTGCTGCCAGCAGAATAAGACCTGCTTTCCCATATAAAAACTGTACTGCCTGATTCAAGGTCTGAGCACCGTTATCTGCCAGTCCAAATGCACCGCCGGTCACTGCGCCAACATGTGATAAGGCACTGTAAACCAGCAGGAGAATTCCACCTGCAAAAAAACCGGCCCTGATTGTTTCATGAACTATATCTGCTTCTTTCTTGATACCCATGGCCTTAATATTTAGCGATATAATAATACCGAAATTTAAGGCTGCAATGGTATCCATAGTCATATAACCTTCCAGAAATCCTTTAACAAACGGAGCTTTCTGATATGTTTCAGAAGGCGTTCCATAAGCTCCCGCCGGGTGAATGATACAGCCGGCAAAGATCACTGCGATCAGAACCAAAAGTATGGGAGTCAGAATCTTCCCCAGACGGTCTGTCAATTTATCTGGCTTTAGCGCTACTACAAATGCAATGGTAAAAAATACCACGGAATACAAAAACTGCATCAGTGCACTTGAAGTTCCCTCTTTTAAAAAGGGAACCACTGCCATCTCAAAAGATGTACTTGCAGTCCTTGGTATTGCAAGGCAAGGGCCAATGGATAAATAGATTAACAGGGTAAAAACAAAAGCAAACTTCGGGTGAACACGCCCCGCCAGCTTGTCCAGTCCTCCGGACTGTGCCACTGCCACGACGCCTAAAACCGGAAAGCCGATTGCTGTTACTGCAAATCCTGCCACTGCAATCCAGGTAACGCTTCCTGCTGACGCTCCAAGAAAAGGCGGAAAGATCAGATTTCCTGCTCCAAAAAACATGGAGAATACCGTAAGTCCGGCTAAAACTAATTTTTCTTTAGTCAATCGCTCCATAATATCCTCGTAATTAACGGTCTCCGGCGCGGTAACGCTCCAGCAGACGGTTGATTCTGGTTGTTGGGTTAAGCAGACCGCTGAGGGAAGCATCATGATTTAAGTTGTCAATAATAAGGGCAATATACTTGCTCATATCAACATTAATATAATAAGGTCTGGACAGAAGATCCGGTGTCTGATATACCAGATTGGTGGTTAAGATCCTGTCGATTAATCCATTTTCATAATATTCATCAAACTTTGCAAGTCCGTTGGTAAAGAGTCCGAACGTAGCGCAGACAAATACTTTTCTTGCCTTTCTCCGTTTCAGTTCTTTTGCAACATCAAGCATACTTTCGCCAGAGGAAATCATGTCATCAACAATGATTACATCTTTGCCTTCTACACTGCTTCCCAGGAATTCATGGGCAACAATAGGATTACGTCCATTTATAATCTGGGTGTAATCACGACGCTTATAGAACATACCCATATCCAGTCCCAGTACATTGGCAAAGAATACTGCACGTCCCATGCCGCCTTCGTCCGGGCTGATTACCATCATATGTTCGCTGTCAATATCCAGTTCCTTCTCTTCTTTTAACAAATATTTGATAAACTGGTATATGGGCTGAACCGTCTCAAAACCTTTTAACGGAATAGCATTCTGCACTCTGGGGTCATGAGCATCAAATGTGATAATATTCTCCACACCCATGTTCACAAGCTCACGAAGTGCCAATGCACAGTCAAGAGATTCTCTTCTGGAACGCTTATGCTGACGGCTCTCATATAAGAAAGGCATAATTACATTAATACGTCTTGGTTTACCTGCTGATGCAGCGATCACACGCTTTAAATCCTGAAAATGATCATCAGGGGACATGTGGTTGGTCATACCGCACAGAGAATAGGTCAGGCTGTAGTTACACACATCGACCATGATATAAAGGTCATCACCTCGCACAGACTGCTGCAGGGTGCCTTTTGCCTCTCCGGTTCCGAATCTGGGGGTGCTGGCTCCTATGATGTAAGTATCTCTCTGATAACCGGAAAAAGCGATGGTAGACTTATGTTCACTTTCCCGCTCCTGTCTCCATGACACCAGGTAATCATTTACTTTCTCTCCCAGTTCCTTGCAGCTTTTTAAGGGAATTAAGCCCAATGGTCCAACCGGAATGGTTTCTATCGTTTTCTCTTCGTAAAGCATTTGTTTCTCCTCCAACGTGTCCTTATGCAATGCAACGGTTCTTTTATAACATTATGCGCGAAAATAGTCAAGTTAATCGGATAGTTTTTTCCTGATCCTGATATCATCTCCATAGAGTGGAATAACGGTATATCGGCTGATCAGTCTGGAAGTCACCCGCTCTGTATACCGGTCTCTTAATTCATTAATGGGATGATTGGTGGAAATAATTGTGGATTTTGAAGAATTAAGCCGTTCGTTAATACAGTAAAATAGTTCGGAAGAGGTAAAGCTGTTATTTAACTCTGTTCCCAGGTCATCAATGATTAAAAGATCACAGTCCAGAATATACTGATACATTCCTTTCATATCGTTTTCATCCTGATAATCAAACCGGTTTTTGGAGAATACCTCAAAGAGATCGTTAGCGGATAAATAGATTACGGAGTAAAACTTATCGATCAGCTCTTTGGCAATACAATTGGTTAAAAATGTCTTTCCCACTCCTGTTGGACCTGTAAACAATAAATTCCCATGCTCTTTCGGCAGGTTTTTAACGAAACTTCGGCAGGTTTCCGTTACCTGCATCATATACTGCTTCACTGTCCGGTTTAAAACCGGTATTACTCTTGTATCATCAAAATATTCATAAGAAAATGTGTTAAAATTTTCCACTGCAATGATTTGCTCAATGTTGGATTGTGCGTATAGATATTTCATCTCTGACTGTCGGAAGCAGTGACACTTAATGCCTTCGGAATACCCTGTGTCTTTACAGTCCGGACACAAGTACTGCATCTCCATAAAATCAACGGTATATCCCGCAGACTTTAAAAGAACCGCCTTTTGTTCCCGCAGATCTGCAATTTCCTCTCTCAGCTCTTTTAAGGCTTGTTTATCCCCATCCAAAAGCCTGCGTGCGCAGGAGACTGCTTTTGTACTGATGGAATCATCAAGTTCCTTTATGACAGGTATTTTATTATATACTTGCGCAATCCGCTTTTCCTGTTCATGCCGGTTCTTTAACTGCTGCTGACCGTAAGCCCGCATGATGGCATCATACTGTGAATTGCTCAGTGCCATAATTACCTCCGTTTCTATTGTGCATATCTATCGTTATTTAAACTCTGTCAGCTGTTCAAGAATAAGAGCATCATAATCAATCTCTCTTTGAGGAAAGTTCTGAAACTGGTTTTGTCCGTTCTTCCCTTTTGCACTGGCTGCTGTCTTCGTACCTTTATCCCCGCTGCTCTTTTTCCGGTCTGCGTGCTGCTCGTCCAGTCTTTTAATATCCTCCATCGTACGGGCTCCTGCTTTCTTCCAGCCTTCTATAATCTTGTCCGTATAAGGAAAACTGGGAGAATGTGTCGCCGTCAGAGTCCTGCTGCAGGCCTCCATAACCAGCTCTTTGGTAAATCCGTAAGTACGGAACCACTTATCCATGTATTCCCGTTCTGAATCTCCGGGATTACGGTCGCTCAGCCCAAATGCTCTCATGACCGCAAAGGAATCCTTAGAAAATGTAAGTGCATTATTCTTAGCATCATCAACTGTCTTAAAACCCTTTTCGTGCCAGCTGATGGCCACTGTCTCAATATATCGAATGCTGGTATGACCGCCCTGTACACAATATTCCACAACATACTCTAAAAGCTCTGCAGGCATATGAAGACCATCATACAGATACGCAAATACCTCACATTCTCTCTGAGTGAACACTTTATTCATATATTTTTGGGCAATATAAAGCAATTGAGAAAAATCCTCATCACCTGCCAGCCCACTGATCTGATCCGGAGTGTAGGATTTTCTGCTTGCAGATGGTGAAGGTATCTCCTTTTTCACTGCATCTGCTGGGCGCCCGGAACATGCAGTCTCCGAAACAGCCGGAGAAACCTCCGGTTTTGAGACTGCCTCCTCGCTTAATACTCCCGCTTTTTTCCAATAGGATAAGGCACGGGCTACATCTGCCTCTGTATGGTTTAAAGCATCAGCAATCATGGAAACAGTAACCTCTTCCCCTTCATGACGCATCAGAAATAGATATTCTTTTATGTATTCACCATTGGCCGAAGCCATAAAATCGTCTATGAATTGATTGGATATTATCGTACCATTGATCTTAAAACTGCTTTTAAAGTTCACCGCCATAACCTCACCTTTTTATCATGTTCCTATCATACCACAGGTCTTTCCAAAAGAAAATAGGGGCAGTTATCCACTAAATCAATTGTGGATATTGTGGATAATGTGGAAACCAAGTATACATAATCTTAGTTTATCCACTATGATCCTGTTGAATTGCTGATAAAATCGAGATTTTCTAAATTGTGAGACGATAATTTATGTAAATTAAAAAATCCACATAGTTTCTTAACATAAAATGTTGAAAACTATGTGGATAATGTGGATAACTATAAGCCCAACAGCTTTTCTCCCACTTTTACAATGTCTCCGGCACCCATAGTTATCAACAAATCACCGTGTATACAATTTTCTAAAATAAATGTTTCAATCTCATCAAACGAGGTAATATAATGCGCTTTTACACCTTTTTTCTCGATTCTCTCCACGATATCTGCAGAGCTGATACCCAGATTGTCGGTTTCTCTAGCTGCATAAATTTCTGCAAGAATTACCTCATCTGCCAAAGACAGCGCATCTGCAAATTCGTCAAGAAATGCCTTTGTACGTGTATAAGTATGGGGTTGGAAAACAACCCACAGTTTTTTGTGTGGATAGTGCTGTGCTGTGCTTAAGGTCGCACGAATCTCCTGTGGATGATGAGCATAATCATCAATGATGGTCACGCCTCCCAGTTCGCCCTTCTTTTCAAAGCGCCTGTTGGTGCCTGTAAAATGTTTCAGTCCCTTTTTCACCTGCTCCAATGATATTCCCAGTTCTGCACATACGGCTGCTGCAGCCAGGGAGTTATACACATTATGTTCTCCTGGTACCCCA
Source organism: Lacrimispora struthionigena (assembly GCF_048627165.1). Classification (NCBI taxonomy): domain Bacteria; kingdom Bacillati; phylum Bacillota; class Clostridia; order Lachnospirales; family Lachnospiraceae; genus Lacrimispora; species Lacrimispora struthionigena. Next base: position 2,748,956 of record NZ_JBMBWP010000002.1, on the reverse strand, counting down.
AGAGTTACTGTATCCACAACGGAGCCATCAATCTTTAAATCATAGGTAGCTCTTGCCAGATCATCAAACGCAATTGCTTCTGCCTGATATCTGCTTCCGTCTTTCTTACCAAAAGTAATCACCTTGCATGGAAGGTCCCGGACGATTTCCTCAATATTTTCAATGTCATTATTAATCACCAGAAGTCCGTCCGCTGGAAGCTTCTGGGCAAACAGACGGAATGAATTACGAATATCCTTGATATCTTTAAAGAAATCAAGATGATCTGCTTCAATATTTAATATGATCTCCACTGTTGGATAAAAGGAGAGAAAACTATTGGTATATTCACAGGCCTCAGTCACAAATAGTTCCGGACCGCCTACACGAATGTTTCCCCCTATAGAATTTAATATTCCACCTACGGAAATAGTAGGGTCTGCATCTGCACAAAGAAGAACCTCTGTAATCATAGAGGTTGTGGTTGTCTTTCCGTGAGTACCCGAAATAGCAATTGAATTTTCATAATTCTTCATCATCTGACCAAGAAGTTCTGCTCTGCTTAAAATGGGAAGTCCCTGTTCTTTTGCAGCCATAAGCTCCGGATTGTCAGAATGTACCGCAGCCGTATAAACCACCACATCGATTCCTTCTGTAATATTCTCTGCGCGCTGTCCGTACACAATTTTTGCGCCTTTTGCTTCCAGGTGATGTGTCAGCTCTGATTCATGAGAATCTGATCCGGTCACCGAAAATCCCTCATCCATGAGAATCTCAGCCAGACCGCTCATGCTGATTCCTCCAATACCGATAAAATGAACTGCCTGTGGTTTATGAAAATCAATATGATACATGCTTTATCCATCCTTAAATTTATAATTTATTTATGTAACTGTTACTTTCACTTACTTTTACTGCTTTTTTCTTATAAAGTCAATTGCTTTCTTCTTTATTATATAAGAAAAACAACAGAAAATCTACCGGGGAATCCAAACAAGGACAAAGTCTGGTGATAAAATACCCCATTTGCAGCTGCAATATAATCCCCTAATTAAAAAAATGCACCTTACAGATTCTATGACCTGTAAAGTGCATTTTATGACACCGAAAATCATGATCCGGATAATGCCAGCTCCGCTCCTGACGGCAGATGTCCCCTAAAACCAGGAGTTCCTTCTGAAGCCTCTGCTACTGATGCTATTAAATAAAGCATTTCCTTATAACTGCGGAACAGCTGCTGCTGCCGTCCCTCTCTCCAGTAGATAATCCCCTGCCAGGTTGAGTGTTCGTGAAATAGTACTTTAATGGAAAAAGAAGCGATCTTTCCCCCTCTTCTGCAAAACGTACAGGCATCACTGGAAATTAGTTGTCCATAGTTTAGCCCGTACTTGGGAATATCATCATTTTTTAATTCGTATTCCATAAAAGTACCCAGGGACTTTACAAGATCCACGGGCTTCATCTGCTGTTCTAATATCTCAGAAGGTATATTCTGATAGTTCCCAGTAAATTTTCCTGAATGGTAGCTGTCAATCGCCACATGGCAGGTAGTAATAATATTATTAACCTGTTCTTTCTTTTCATTCCCGCTCAATAACCCATACATGGAAAGAATTAAATCAAGTTCACTTTCAAATGGTATCTTTTCGTCTCCTTCAATCCACTTAAAGTTCCCCTGCCAGCTTGCATAATACCGATACTGTACAAAAACATAAAAAGTAGCCAGTTTACCGGCTCTTTCTTTTTCATTGCTTTTCTTTATTTCCGGAGAAAGATCCTCTATTCCGGAAAACTGCCGCCTCTGAACTGTCTGTTTGGGGCTTCCCAGTTGATCAAAGATCCGATCCATATTAAAAAACATCTCCAGAAGACTATCAAATAATATTCCTTCTGAATCTCTGTCGTGGAATAAAACTCCTTTAATACTACTATCTTCAAATTCATCTACTGCTATTGTAAAATATCTATCTCCATTACGAACCACACTCATTCTACCAACTGTCATCCCTTCACCATAGTCCTTTGTTTACAAATTTATTATATAAAAAAACGGTTACAAATCGGTTACATTACATTGTTTCAGATAAATATATTTTACCACATGTAACTATCTATTGAAAGAGAAATCAACAAAAAACTCCTGACTTTTAAATGGGTCAGGAGTTACTAAGTTTTTGATCATCTTTTAAACCGTTTCCGATAAAAAACGGCCAAATATAATGTGTTTATATCTATTAAGTACGCCCAGCAAAATGTTCCCCAATATTCCGACTGCAAGAACTTCCCCAATACCAACAGTAACCATCGCATACCAGATCATATCCGGTGAACCGTAAGCATATCGAAGAACCCATGGAATAATAAGAACATTGGACACGATGGGCGGAATACAGACCAGCCATTTATTTCCCCGGAGTTTATACGCTCCAATGGCTCCGATCAGAGTGGCAAGACTACCAAAAACCACATCAAGAGCTGCTGCACCGCACAAAAAATTAGACAGGAAACAACCGATAAATAATCCTGGGATTGCGGCTGGCGTAAAAAAGGGGAGAATACAAAGCATTTCGGAAATCCGAAACTGGACAGGTCCAAAACTGATTGGGGCAAATGCCATAGTCAGCACCGTGTAGATTGCAGCAATAACTGCGGAAAAAACCATGAAATGAGTTTTTCCTGATAATTTGTAATTCATATTCAATTCTCCTTTAGTTTTGTTTTAGGTGTGGAAGGTCTCGAACACACCGGTCTTTTTTTGTGAAATCCCCTGTAAAAAAAGGGTTCCACGGCCTTATTACGGGTGATACTATAGCACAAATTAGGTACAAATGCAAGTCATACCCAGAATCTGCCTTATTATTTCTGCCACCACTCTTTCGGAATGGTCTCCAATTCAATCAGGCAATTGATCTGGTGGGACAGGACGTCTTTCGTCACTTCAAAAATTGCTTTCGTGTCACACAGAATGCAGGCGGCATTGCCAAATGCAGCCTGTACTGCTGCATGTCTGTCATAGAAAGCCTGCTCCAGCTTTTTATAATTTTCTGAGATATGGTCTGTAACAGAATTTTCATGCCGGTGCATAAAGCAAGGTTTTATCTGACTGTCGGGCATCACTATCTTAAAATATGTGGGCTCCTTAGTAAGACGGTCAGGCACATCTAAATGCTCTTCCACACAGTGGATAAAGGTGTTTCTCTCATGTCCCACACCGAGAAGCAGAATCTTGCCTCCTCTTTCCATTAAGCGGTCATAGCTTCCGCCTGGCTGGCAGGGGGTTGTACGATTCTCTTCCCCTTCAATAAAGGCTTCGCTGTCCCTTCCGTACACCGCTAAGCTATGGGTGGGATGGAGCGAACGAAGAACACCTTTCCGTTTCATGAAAAGATTGGGTAAAATCCCTACACAAGCCCGCTCTATCCGTGGATCATATACATTATGATATTCCGACATGGTATACCATGTATGAGTTGGCAGTATTAGAAGACCTTCAGATAAATACTCCATGAATGCATCCAGTACAGTATCTGCTCCACCTTCAACCTCTCCGATTGCTTTCATGGATGAATGCACCAATAATGTGTCATCAGGCTGAATTCCCATTTCTTTTAAATTCTGTTTCAGGCTTTGTTTTGTAAACATAATATTACCTTTCTTATCCCAAATAAATTAATAGTTATGTATCTATTATCATAAGGGAGTCGGGGGGATTTTGCAAGTAAGCCACCTCTATCTCGCTAATTCCATGGATTATCGAATGGGAATATATAAATCTACTTCGGACTCAGGATGATCGTAGCCCAGAAACCGATTATCGTAGAGTTCAAAATCTTCCCGCGAATCCAATTCCTCTTCTGTTTCCAGAAACCAGGTTCCCCAAATATATTCAAAGGTCTGAGGAAGCATTCTTAAACTTCCCCTGTGAGTGAAAACAGCACACCTCCCTGCAGGCAGAACTTTTTTTACAAATTGTGGTGGAAGGTCCTCCAATGTATCCACTTCAAAACCCGCCACTTCAGTAAATAGAACAAAATCATTCATGGTATACAAAGTATTTTCATTGCAGGCTTCACAAATACCAAAACCTCTGCCTCCCTTCACCAGATTGGGTATGTGGCTACGCATACTGTTTGCATTTTTCCAAAGATCTCTTAGCTTTATATCAGAGAGTGTGGTTTTGCCCCGTATTCCTGCCACTTTTATCTCTGGCATGGTCACAATTTTGGGATGAACCGTTACGTTAGATATTAGATGCTGTAAAAGTCCCTGATCCAATCGTTCTTTTGCTCCAACATAAGCATCCAATCGATTGATACGGTACAACTGAGGACTCACCCGATATACTGCTTTAAATGCCCTGCTGAATGCTTCTGATGACTCAAATCCACTGTCAATTGCAATATCAATAATTCTCTCATCTGTATAGAGCAGCCGCTTTGCCCCATCGGCAAGGCGACGTTTTTTTATATAGCTTCCTATGGTTTCACCAAGAAGGGAATAGAATTGACGATTGAGATGATAGTAGGAATAACCGGCAGCCCTGGCCACTTCTTCTACACGAATGTTTTCTCTTAAGTTGGCTTCGATATAAATCACTGCCTGTTCCAGCGACTTCCGGTAATCCATAATAAATCTCTCCTTTTTATAGAAGCGGCCGGTATGTATAAATATCCGGATCGGCGTTTTCCAAATTCAATCCAATTTCCCTGGCTGTTTCTTTCATGGTATCGACCACTTTATAACGTTCCCAACTATTCTCTTCTCTGCCGCCCCAACAGATATCGATTGATTTATCTGCCGGAGACAGAATCATGCTCTTCGTAGTGCCAAAAAACTCTTCGTAATAATGGGTACACAATCCCTCAGGATATTTTGACAAAAGCATATGCTTCAACTGGTCTCTGGTAACTTTACTGGCGTCGGTCAAGGTTCCTGTAATGTAATCGTAGCGTTTCAAAGAATGGACAAATGCTTTGGGTTCATAAGGAATTAATTCCGGTAAGACCGGATGATTAGTGGCATGTAAAAACTGTTGTGGCGAAGTGGAATCCAGTTTTTTATAGGATAATCTTCCATCCATGGTTTCTACCAAAGCTGCGTTGCCAGCCTGGTCAAGGAGTATTAAATTCAGGTTATATGCAATTGGCATATCACGAATATACTCAAGGCCTTCCCTTACATCTTTACAGTTCTCCAATAAAGCCCGAATGACTGCCCAGAATTGTAGACCTTTCATCTTTGGCTCCCGCATATAAGGCATCGCCCCTACTGGAAATCCACAGGAACTCATGGTCACCGCAAGTCCATGCTCATTAATACCATCATCCCGCCCAAAAAACAGTACGCTGGTGCCAATATGGGCAAACTTTCCTGTAATATTAGTTTTTACAAGACAAAAATCCTCTGCCTCATGATTAAATTCATAGTTCCGGGCAAGAAGAGGCTTTTGTTCTGCCGTCATAGATGGTAAAAGTGCAACCTGGCTGCAACGGGGTAACAGATAAGTCATTCCATAGAAATATATCTGCTCTGCCTTGACCTGCAACGCATCCGCAAATCCCTGGATTTCCTCATTCAGTCCCGGACACCATCGGCTGAACAATGTCTGTGCCTCTTTAAAATCTCCTGCTCCAAATCCTTCCACCGATTGGGTATGAATTGATCTCAGTTGGGAATTCTCCCCCATAAACTTTCCGGCTTGGTAACCTACTTCATAATTATTACCTTCCAGGTTTACAGTATAAGCTGTTACATGAATCATATTATTATTCCTCCTGTTCTGAGTCTAGTTTAATCAGTAAGAAGGCATATTGCATGATATTTTCTGCTGTTTTTATATGCTATTATCAATTTTTCTATAAAGTAATTTCCCCACAACCTAACCTATAAAATATACCACGTATAAATAAATTATACTATCTTCCCAAAATATGGTTTTATTCTTCCCCTATTCCCTCTCTCTCTCTTTCGAACGCATGTTCTGTTGCCATGATAACACTGATAACCTATGAAGTCAAGAGTTAATAATATAAAACCATTAAAATCAGTAGTTGACATTTTGTCTACATCGTGTTATTATTTGTCCACACCACAAAATAAACTACAACCAAATATACCCCTTTCAAAAACTTCTCATTTTACTTCCTTTATTTCTTCTCTCCTATTTTAAAAATATCTGACCGGCAAACTGCCAAAAGATAAAAAACAAAAAGGAGAACCAATCTATATGAAATCATTTAATAAACCAACCATACCAACAAGGGAAGAATTTCACAGAGTCTATGCAGGTGAGCTCAGTATTCGAGATTTCTGCACCGAACGTACAAATCAGCGCCATATACCCCCATATACGCCGGAAGAACGTAAAGTTCAGTCAGAAAAAGCAAAGATGCAGAACAAAAATAATACTTAAAACGAAATAATAAGGGGGAAAAAACAATTGGTCAGAGAACAATCCTGTCACAAATATATATATAAACTGCAAAGCAAACGCCTTGCTAATGCAGACTGGAACTTAACACTTCCGCTTTCCGTTGCACTTAATAATAAAAATGATGTGGTAGCCACAGGAGACAGCCAGCTGCTGCGCTGGATTATGGAGTTAAATGGCAACGAGGATATAGACAGCAAGGTTATTTCTATTAAACAGAAATTAAATATACTAAAAAAATTGGAAAGATGTGAAGAAGCTAAAAAACAGATAAAAGAATTATACAAGAAGTTATACAATCTCCAACATCAGAAAGACTGCCTTTATCTGATTATGAATTCAAGCAAGGATTATTACAGAGCAAACAAAGGATTTTCAGTAAATGGCACCAGGTACCGAAGACTACTGGGTACTAACGGTGGTGTAAAAAAGTCTACAATAACTTATGTAAGTGAGCGTATTTACAATGAAATTAAAAATCGTATGGACAATGACAGAGATTTAAACAAAAAGCTGATACCGGCCAAGCTGGAAGCCTATCAGGCTTTGATCTGCAGTGGCTCCATTCCCGTCTCCATGCCGCGCATTGTAATTGTAAAAGACTGTAATGTGTCCTGGAAGGAAGATGTCATCCTTATACAGGATAAGGATGGCGCGGAGCCAGAAATGACTCATGAAAAAGATTATGAAATCAACTATTGTGATTCTGACGGATACGGTCTTATGACTCCGGAATATTCCAGGCTCGTTAATAAAGAGCTCCATGGAGATTTAGCAGAAAATAAGACCATCACAGGCATCAATACACGCTTTGCATGGACAAAAGGGATGCTTTTTACATTTGATTATGTAGATTTTGCCCGTAAAATCAACCACGGAAATTTTATGATTACGGATGCCTGGGGGACACTTCGGGATGTCCGGGATTTTGATGTCATACTTACCACTTCAATGGTAAAACTCTGGGACTCCTATAAAAGTCTGGAGCATTTTCTTTGCTGCTCCAGGAAAAACCATTATCAGTTTTCCGTATCAAAGACTACACCTCTTAAGCTGGAACATGTTAGAAATGCAAATTATCAGTTTCTTCAAACCTATGAATTTACAGAGGAAGAGTTAATCCAACTTTGTGAACCTACTATGGAGGAGCTGAAAGGTGCCCTATGCATGGACTGGGGGAAAACTCTTGTTTTCTTAAAAGGAATGTATTTGAAAGAGGATCAAATGGAGTGCCTGAACAATGATTTTATTAAGGCACTCATGATTGATTCCCGGATGATGAATGATCCATTTATACTGGGTAAGGTTTATGGGATGATAAAGAAAAGGATTCAGATGGCCGCAAAAGGATCCATTCAGCTTTCCGGTAATTATGCCATTGTATCTGGAGACCTTTACTCTCTGGCTCAGTCAATCTTTGGCCTTCCTGTTACCGGCCTGTTAAAACCAGGAGAGGTATATCACAGATACTGGATATCAAAAAATGTAAAAGAAATTGCATGCTTTCGCGCTCCTATGACCTGTCACAACAACATTCGGAAGCAGTCTGTGGTTCACAGCCAGGAAATGGATTACTGGTATCAGTACAATCAGACCGGAATGATACTTAATTCCTGGGATTCCACCTGCGATGCTTTAAACGGAGCGGATAAAGACAGTGACAGTTTTTTTACAACCGATAACGAAATCATTTTGAAAAATACCAGAAACGTTCCTACTATTAAATGCGTTCAACGGCAGGCTGAAAAGATTGTTCCAGACGAATCCCATCTTGTCAAAGCAAATATTTTATCCTTTGGTGATGAAATTGGCTCTACAACCAATAAAATCACCTCTATGATTGAACTTCAGTCCAGCTTTAAACGGGATAGCCAGGAATATCGGATACTTGAATACAGAATTATGTGCGGGCAGCATTACCAGCAAAATTCAATAGATAAGGCCAAGGGAATCCTTTCAAAGCCAATGCCCAGGTACTGGTACGATAAAGCTGCCTGCGGCCAGCTGCCTGAAACAACAGAAGAAGAAAAGGAATTTAAAAAACTTTGCTCTCACATAGTAGCTGAAAAAAAACCTTATTTTATGAGATACATATACCCTGACCTTATGAAGGATTATAAAAAGTACACCACTGACAGCAATAAGAAATGTATTCGGCGTTTCCAAATGCCTCTTAAGGATCTTGAACAGATTCCGAATTATACACTCCAGCAGGCAGAATTTCTGGAATACCATCAAAAATTTATGCCAACCGGAAACAATCTCTGTACTATCAATCGGATCTGCCATTTATTTGAAGATGAATTTGGTCAATTTCTCACTGACCAAAAAAATGATACCGCATTTGACTACACCATTTTAAAATGTGATATTAACTATCAGAAAAGTGATTATAAAAAAATAGAAACTATAAAAAAAGAATATGATGAGACTTTGAAGCTCTATCAGCAGACTGCTAAAACCCAGCGTTTGGATAAAGAAGAGACCGCTGCAAACCGGGCTATGATGATGATGAAATTTCGTTCCGCCTGTGAATCCATTTGCCCTAATGCTCTGGAATTATGTGAAATTCTTTTGGATATGTGCTACACCACCAATAAATCGAAGCAGTTTGTGTGGGATGTCTGCGGAGATACCATTATACAAAATCTTCTTATAAAAAATAATAACACCATACATTTTCCTGTACTGACAGAAACAGAGGGAGAATTTAAATTTGGAGGAGAATCATTCATTATAAAAGAAAAAAAATTAGGAGAGGATGAGTTACTTTGATTATTTTAAATGAAAAAAATTATGCAGAACAATTACTTACATCTGATCAGATTGATTTTTCAAAGCCCTATCAGACCCTTAGCCTTCTGGCCCGCTATTATTATCATATCTGGGACTGCAATGGTGATAAACTGATTGAGCAGCTTCAGGATTTTATGAAGCAGCATTATCCAAGATATAATCCTGTGGACTGGACAAGCATTATAGAAACCTGTGCAGAGCGAGCCCTAAAGTATCCTCTATGCCAATGTGACGGAGTCTGGATTACTTCTAATGAACTCGATGTTATAAGTCAGATCAAAGATAAGGTTTTGGAACGTCTTGCATTTACCCTCTTATGTCTGGCAAAGTATCATAATTATAGAAATAAAAACAATCAAAACTGGGTAAATAATCCGGACAGTGAAATTTACAGACTTGCCTGTATTACTACTAATTCTTATGAAAAAGACATTCGCTTTCACAAGCTGAAAGAAGCTGGCCTGATTGATTTTGCTAACAAGATCGACAACCTGAGCATAAAGGTGTTATTTGTTAATAATGAAGCTGAGAAGAGGCTCTACATTACTGATTACCGTAAGCTGGGTTATGAGTGGCGGCTTTATAAAGGTGAGGATTATATAAGATGTTCCGGATGTGGTATCTTAGTCCGTAAAACATCTGTTAATAAGAAATACTGCAAAGATTGTGTAAAGAAGAATCCTTATTATACTCCATTAGGAATAAAGAGTATCACCTGTATAGACTGTGGAAAGCATTTTAACGCAGAAGCGGCCAGCAGAGACTGCAGGTGCGATTTATGTAAGACCTCTCACCGTAAAGAACTTCAGAAGTTGAAAATGAGGCGTTACCGTAATAAAACAACTGTGTAGACTGGGTTCATTTCAACCCGGTATTATCATAAGGGACTTGAGAACCCTGATAATACAAGGTAAAATGCAAACGTATGTTCGATTGTAATTTTACTAATATGGAAAGGTAATAATTGAAATTCCCTTTCTCATACACTCCTTGTTACCGGTGGTCTGATAGCTTTAAGCTGTCAGACTGCCGTTTGCATACAATTTGAATCTACGAAAGGAGGTAATCCAATGAAGCTGGATTATGGAACGCTACTGGGCACGGACCCTTTGATTCTGCAAAACGGCCTACATATTCGGTCTCCACTGCTGAAAGAAGTATCAGAAATTACATTTCCTGTATATCAATCCTATTTGGCAGCCCTGATGCTGGATAAAGAATCATATTTTTACGGAATTGATCATGAACAGTTCCATTACTTTTCTAATTACTCTGAAAAAGAAAAACAGGCTTTTAGAAGAATGCGTACGCAGTATGAATCATTTCCAGAGGATGAAAAAGATTCGTTGCAGCTTTTGGATATTATTATTTTTGATCCGATTCTTGTCTTCAGTCTGGAACAGGCGTTATCCTTTTTCTCAGGTTTCCGCCTTACTTACTCTCCGGAAAAGCAAGGTTTTTATCAGGAAGATGGGGAAAGCTCAGTCTGCTTTATTTCCAAAGCCGCCTACCCAGAAATAGCAGATTTAATTCTTCAAAGAAATGGAGTCTCAACTAAAGAATCAGAGACAGAGAAACCTGTATTTAAAAATGAACTGGCCAAAACCCTTTACTATCGGGCATTGCAGGCTCAGAAAAATAACAGATCAGGAATTAAGACAGATAAAAATATGGATCTGCCCAATATTATTTCGGCAGTTTCTGCCAGGCATCCCTCACTTAATATTAATAATATATGGGGCATTACAGTCTATCAGCTATATGACCAGTTTAAACGGCTTCAAGTCAACAGTTTCTACGATATACAATCCATGACAGTTGCTGCCTGGGGGGATGAAAAGAAGCAGTTTGACGCATCCCAGTGGTACAAAAATTTATTTAAGGAAAATTAGACCTGCAAAACGCTGGTCTTTTTTTATAATTTAAAAATCAGGAGGAATTTAAAATGACAAACATTAACAAAGCTAACAGAACTTGCTGCGACGTGGATATCCGCGTTTTGAAAACACTGGCTCCTTATCTTTTCTTTGAGGATGCCAATGTAACTACCTTTGGTTTCACAGCTGATGAAACATACGCCACAAGCAAGGGTGCTAAGAAAATCGCATTCTCAAATCCTATGGATGGAACCATGACTGTAGAGGCGCAGGTAAAACCATTTAAACTCTATGCTTTATTATCTGATGGCACCATTGATACCACTGCAGTAGTTGCAGAAAAGAAAACCATTGCCTGCACAGTTGCCGGCGAACTTTCTCTCCCATCAGGGGTAAAATCCACTTCTGTATTTGTTTATGGAGAAGGCGACTTTAGTGGTAAATCTATTAAGGGTGTTGCAGAGGAGACTAAATTTACAGCAGCAACGCCAGCTGAACTGGTAGTTGGTCAGTCTTATGAAGTTGGCTATCTAACCGTGAAGGAATCCGGAGTTCAGAAAATCAGCTTTAATAACAAGAAAAACCCTCAGGACTATTACATCACCATGAAAACCGTAGAAAAGGATGAAAACGGAGTAATTACTCCTTATGTGATTACTGCTTACAAATGCAAGCCCAAAAAGGCATTGGATTTAAGCTTTTCTTCCAGCGGAGATGCTGCAACTGTTAAGATTGAATTTGCATGCCTGGAAGATAAGGATGGAAATGTAGCCGACATGGTTGAGTACGCAGAGGCTGAGGCATAAGTTTTGAATGTAAACGATTGTAGTTTGTGTTAAATATAACACTCAGGGAATAACGACGTACCATACAATCGTTATTCCCTGTTTTTTTATTTTCTTGTTAAAAAGGAGAATGTATTTTGAAATTTTATTCTTTGGAAGAAGCAAAGTCCGTATACGGTGAAGATTCTCTTATTCCCATATCTTCCCTGCGGCAAATTATATTTTACTGTTCCAACGGCCTGCAGCCGGAATTTATCTGGGAATCAGAAAAGCAGGAAGGAAAAATCGTTGCCTGGTTTCATAAGGCGAAAAGCGAACTGGTTTATAAACGCTGGCAGAAAAATAAATGTATCTGATATGTGAGTAACCCCTAATCTCCCACCTACCTATTAAGAGGATAACATATGGCAGACAATGATTCTATGATTAAACTAACCGCAGCTTTGGAAAAAGAAAAAAGTACAAAGCAAATCAATCAGGATATTAAAGCATTAGAAAAGACCATCAGTCAACTTCGCCTGATAGCAGCTCTTTCTAAGGGCGAAAGTAAAAATAGCATAAACGCTTCCATACAGGATTTGGAAAACAATGTAAAAGCATTTAAATTGAAAACTACCGTTGACGTCCGCAGCATCAACAAAGAAATAAATGATTCACTGCGGAAGGTTTCGCTCAAAGATATAAAAATCAACAATCTGGGAATTAAACTTGCAGCAAGAAAAATGGCTCAAAATGTTACGGACACATTGGAGCGTTATGTAACCTTACCAAAATTAGAAATGAAACAAGATCAAATTCATATGGATCTCAGTAATGTTCAGAAGAATTTATCTCTGGTTACGGCTTCGCTGGAACTGGTTGTGTCTGGAATTGTGAAATTCAGACAGGCAGTGAAAACCTCCCGGGAAATCTCTTTATTATTTAATGAAATATCTGATCTTAGTGGTATTGCTTCGAATGATGTCCAAAAGTTAAGTGAAGCATCTCTTCAGGCGGCCGGTACCTATGGTAAAAGTATTAAGGAATACTTAGAAGGGGTTCTTGAGGTTTTAAAAAACAGTCAGGTTTCCATATCCGGCCAGGAAGATCAGCTGATACAGGTGTTTCAAACAATGGACAGCCTTTTTGAAAAGAGCACCATTTCCTGGGGAAATCGACTGGTCTCCATGCAAAATGCATGGGACGGCTTTGTCCACTCCCTAATGAACCCGGATTTAAGTAGTGGCAGCACTTTTTTATTTGAGACCATTTTAAGTGTTGAAACCCTTTTTGAGTATTTAAATCAAATTCCTCAAAAGATTGCAGAAATCAGTTCTTCTCCGGCCTTAGCTGCAACTGTAGATTTAAAGGTCACGGCTAAGAATGACAATACCCCTGTTAACGAAACTAAATCAGCACCCAAAGCCTTTGATTTAAAGGGATTAATGAGTTCTGCATCGGATTTTAAGGATATATCAAAATCGGTTGATGAGCTGGAAGAACAGCTAATCAAAGGGGAGTACGGCTTTGATTCCCTATCTGCTTCCATTGCGAAAAATCATGAAAATTTAAGATACTACCTTGGAACATGTACGAAAAAGGCGCCCGCCTCATTGGCAGGATATCAAAAATATTTAAATAAAGCCGAAGTACAGACAGACCTTTTGAGAAAAAAAACTATTTTGTTAAATCTTGCATTTTCAACAGTTTCCGCCATTGGAATGCAATTAGTTACAATGGGAATTGAAGCCCTTGGAAAAGCCATATACGATCAGCAGCACCAGACAGACATCGCTGCAGAAGCTGCTGCCAATGCCCAACAGAAACTGGCAGACATTAAAGCTGAGGTTGATGGTCTTAATAACAAGCTACAAACTACAGCCCAGCGAATTAATGAACTAAAATCCAAAGACAGTCTTACTCTTGTAGAGCAGAATGAATTAAAAAATCTGACAGCAGCTAACGAAGGGTTAAAAGATCAGCTCAAAATAAAGAGTGCTCTTGAAAATATCGCGGCAGATGACGCAAATGACAAATCAGAAGATTATTTTAAATCTACACAGGGTTATAAGAAGTTCAAAGGGATGGATGATCGATATTTTGATGATACGGAATCTTACGAATCACCAAATATGAGGACTAAACATTCAACTCCTTTAGACAGGCTAAAGGATGAACTTGCAGATTATCAGGAATTAAAACACTTGTATGAAGACGTAGTAAACCAAAAATCACAGCTTGAAAATAAAGAAAAGAAAACTTTTGATGATAATAAAAAACTGGGTTCCCTTCAAATGGAAAAATCCGACATTGAAGCACAGTTAAATAAACTTAAAAGTAATATAAAAGATTCTGTGCCTGAAATACAACAAAACCTGTCCAGTCTTGACCCAGTTAAAAATAAAGACTTAATAGATCAGGCCCAACACGGGCTGGATGATTTCGCTCTAGAATTCGGGTCATCTGAACCTGCAGTTCCATTAAAGGTAAGTCTTGATTTAGATGTTGATAAAAATCAAATTGATGAATTGATAAAACAAGCAGCCAATGGCGGGCTTACCACAACAGATATTAAAACCGATTTATTAGTAAAAAGCGATATGTCACCAGAAGATTTTATCTCCGCATTTAACTTAGAATTTGAAGAAGAGATAGGAAAACAAAAAAATGAAAATTTTAATAGTGCATTATCTGAACTAAGTGCCGTAAAACTTGAAGAGTATATAAACTTCTTAAATTCGGGTGACCTGAATAAAAACTCCATTTCTTCATTTACTGAATTGAATAAAATTATGAAAGAAACCGGAGTCAGCGCAGAAAATGCTGTTAATGGCTTAAAAGATTTCTCCAAAGACTATGTAACAAGTTCGGATTTAACATCAGGTATGGAAAATACTGCTCAGCTAATTGGAGCCGTCAAACAGCAATTTGCCGAGACCCAGGAAGTTGGAAGCAGCAGTCTAAATGCCATTTCAAAAAAGTTTCCTCAGCTATCAGCTGCTGTTCTTGAATACAGCCAAGGAGCTTTAAATTATGACGAACTAATGGAACAACTGGAGGAGTGCTATAACAATGATGCGGAGGCTTATCGTTTAAACATTGTCTATAAACTGCAATTTGATGAAAACTTCTTCTCTACTGTACGAGATCGTAATCAACGCTTGTTTGAGGATCTTGCAATTGCCTACGGTGATGATTTAAAAAACTGGAATAATCTGGTTCGGGCAAAGTCTGGAATTAACACTGGCTTTAAGAATAAATTATCAAATATTTTAGGAGGCACTGGTGACGGCGCACCTACACCTGATGAGTTATTTGATACATATATCTCCGTAAATAAAGATAATACAATCTCTGTTAAAGAGGAGACGAGGAAAAAATACTCGAAAATACAGGGGCAGACTCTTGATAAAGAGGTTTCTAAATATAACGAAAATATAAAGAAACTGGATGATGCTGCAGGTGCACAGATAATTGTTCCTGAAATACCAAAAACAACTCCTCTGAATAAACCTACCAGCCCAAATTCCAACTCCAGTTTTAGCCCAAACTCAACATCACAATCAACCCAGGAAATCAACTGGATCGAACGAGAAGAAAAACTTCTGGACGAGGCCCGAAGCCGATTAAAAGATGCGGCATCAGACAGCAATATTGACTACCTTGGTGTTTCCCAGCAAGATTTCAACCACGCGAAGGATATACTTAATTCTACAACCACACCTTCCATCGAGCAGCTAAATGAGCTGAAGGAAATGGCTGAGAAGTCCGGTTTGTCCATGGAGGAATTCTATAAAACCATACAGGGTGGAACCTGGTCCGCTTCCAGACAAAGTCTTCTTGATCAGCTGGTTGATGCAGACAAGCTCTCGCTGGAAAGGCAAAAGGAAATTACAGCGCAATACCAAAAGCAGTATGAAGATACCGTATCTGCTGTAAACCCTGATTATAGATATAAAATTGAAAACGGAAGTTTATCAGTCGAACAGTTTTCCGGAAAAGAAGCAGAACTAATTAACAACGCTATTTCTGCCTATGACAAACTTACCATATCGAAAAATAAAGTGAACGATCTGAATAAAGCCTATACCGAAGATTTTATGGCCAGCTACGAAAATCGTTCATCGGCACTGGAGGCAGAGAATGAACAGATTCGAAATTCCAGCTCCCTCATTGAAAAACAAATTGCTTACATTAAATCATCCGGCGAAGTAGTAGATTCTTCCCTCTATAAAAAGCTGATTCATTTATCCGGTCAGGAAGAGCTTGTTACGAATGAAATTCTTGCCAATAAACGAAAAGAATTACAGGACATACTGAACCAGGGTCTGAATTCAGAAAACTCAGAATCCTATCTCAAGCTGAAAGATGAAATAAACAAATCCGAGTCATCTTTGTATGACTTAAAAAAGGCGCAGGAAGAATATAACTTCCAACTCCTAAAGCTGCCAATTGAGCGCCTGGAAACTGTGGGCAATATGTATAAGGATGTTCAGTCTGCAATGGAAAACTGGTTTGGCGAAATGGAAGCTTCCGGCAAAAAAGCGGACTCCGGATATTACCAGGAGCTTATTTCAAACGGACTGACACTCACTGATCAGTTGGGGGAACAGGCAGACTTAATTGAAAGGGCTATGAACCATTATGACGCAGGGTCCGACAACTGGAATGAGCTTTACAGCAAGCTGCAGAACGTGAATTCAGAAATGTCTTCCATGGTACAAAATCTCCATAAATGGAACGAAGAACTGCTGAAAATGCCCTTAGACAAACTATCCGCTGCATCTTCTGATCTGCAAAAAATTTCTGACGGCCTGGAAGCCTTGAGAAGCGATTATGATACTGCGATCAATGCTGTAACCGGAGCTATCAATGAACAAATAACGTCCATAAACAAACAAAAAGATGCGGTAAACGAAGAATATGAAGCATCTAAAAAATCACTGCAGGATAAATTAGATTTACTAAATAAACAAAATGATAAACTTAAACTGCAGCAAAAATACGAGCAATCTCTCTATGATCTGCAAAAAGCAAATCAGCAGGCAACAGAGAAAGTAATCCGTAACGGAGAAGTTGTCTATGAACAGGATGCGGATAAGCTGCGGGCTGCTAAAGAAGCTGTACAGGATGCCAAATTTGAAATAGAGACCAATGAAATTCAATCTCAGATTAATTCCCTTCAGGAGACTTTGGATGGTTTAAATGATAACTATCAGAGTCAAATAGAATCACTACAAAAAATATCGGATAAATGGTCTGAGATTAACGCAAAAATTACACAGTCTCAAAATGATGCCAAAGCCGATGAAATTCTTGGCACTGGCTGGAAGGATAAAATACTCTCCGGGAAAGATGATAGCCTCTTCCAAAATATAAATGGACTTTATACCGGAATTACACGGCAGATTAGTGCTTATAAAGAGCAGATTGAAAGTACAGAGAAAATTTATGCCCTTTTGGAAAACTATACAACCGCCTACAAAGAAGGTACATTAACCTACAATCAGGCATTAACTGGAATTAACAATTTACTGTCCCAGCTGAACCAGAAGATGTCCTCATCAGAAAATCTGCAAAATCTGTATGATTACTACGCATCCATAAAGGGTACAAATCCAGATGGATCAAGTATTCTAGCCGGATTCCGACAGGGGATACAAGACTCCGCCTCTGAACTCTTAAAATCATTGGAGCAGTATAACAAAAATTACGGAACCATATCAGAATATACTTCAAGCTGGCAACAGCTGACAGATAATGTTGCTTCCATGCTAAGCGTTTTGAAAGATGTACGGGATAACTTAGAGTCATCTTCAGACAATAATGATGATGAAAATTCCGGGCAATCAAGCGGTGAACCGTATATGGGAGGCGATTATGTAAGTGGTGGACCTGGTGATACACATAAAGCTGGAATTTCCAAAGGACTGATCGGGGCAACCTCTGTATCTGCCAGAGAAACCAAGATGAAACTCTTAGGTCTGAAGCCGTTGGACTCTGATGAATTTGCTTCTATTTTGCACAAAAATGAGGCTGTATTTAACACAGAACAACAGGATATGCTCTTATCCAATCTGGAGCATGCCTGGAATTTCACTCCTGGAACCGGTTCATATATTACTGACGCTGGTGCTAAACCAGGTCAGACAATTACAAATTTTGAATTTGGAGATATTCGTATTAATGAATGCAGTGATCCAAACGAACTGGCAAAAGGAATTCTTAACGGAGGATTAAAAAGTGCTATCATACAGCAAACCGGAAAGCGCTAATGCTGTAAAATCAGGAAAGGATGGTGATACCAATAAATCTACAGGACGTTTATAAAAAACTAGCCGAAGATATGAATTATCTCATTAACTCGGCATCGGAAAATCTTAAGTTTGACCGGACATTTCGCGCACTGGTCAACGGCGCTGCAAAAGATGGAAAATGTACTATTTCTTATAAAAACAAAACTTATACAGCCCGATGCAATACACAGGTTAATCTCAATGATGCTGTGTGGGTATGCGCCCCCTGCAATGATTGGAATTCCTTATATATCCAGATGTCGGAATTTAAATAAAATACAGCATATGCATTCAAAGAAAAGGAGTTTAATATGCATGCAATTATTCACCCAATAGAACCTTTTGATTCCTCCATAGGAACTAATATCAACTTTACATGGCAGGGAAATCAGATATTTAAGGTCCGCTGTTTGATTAAGGATAATTCAACAGGGGACGTAGTATATGACCAGACCATAAGCACCATGAAGCAGAGCTATCTTCTGCCGCCTGATTCAACTTTAAAAAATGGGGGGTACTATATTGCCTATCTATCGGTAATCGATGTCGATGGAGTAGAATCCAGCTTTTCAAACATTGGTACCCCTTTTTACTGTTATCAGACTCCCAAGTTTCACTTATCCATTAAACCTGGAGATGTTATAAAAACATCAGCCTATCAGACAGAGCTAACCTATAACCAAGCTGAGAACGAACTTTTAGATTATTATTCCATTACCCTTTATACCTATCAAAAAACAGAACTTTCGACTTCTGGTAACCTGTATAAAACCGATAATCTTACTTATCTGATTTCCGGTCTTGAAAATGCAAAACAATATTACATACGGGCTACTGGTAAGACTCTCCATAACATGACATTAGACACCGGCTACATTCTGTTTACCGTATCCTACACAGAAGCCCAGATATTTAATCCGCTTGAGTTAAATAACCGAGCAGAGCTTGGTGCCATTGAAATAAAAAGCAATATCACTTCAACCGTTGGCATACCGGAAAAGGAAGTCACCTATATTGACCATGAGTTTGCAGATTTAAGAGGCAACTCAGTCACTTATGATATTGGTTTTGAAGTAAAAGGTGATTTCACCAAAGCGTTTCTTTTTTACAAGCCCGACCGTAACGCAAGAATTATTCGTTTTACAGATAGTGGGAAATCCAATGTAAACATTTTTTACCGGGAAGGTACTTTATCTGATTCCAATGGAGAGAAAGCATTTTTTGAACTCCAGGCAGAAACTTCAGGAATCAAATATATTCTGTTCAGTAACTATGTAACTTTCCCTGATACAAACCAACAATTTTTACTTCACCTAAACCGGATTGGCAATGCATATGAAATAAATGCCAGTGTGGTGAACCAGGCAGAAAGGCGGTGATCCAATGTTTTTAGGTAGTTCATTTGCTTCAAGTAAAGAATCTTTGACCTCCTCCTTTGCATCCTCTTCAGATGTGACTGACTTAACCATTGCAAATGCAGTGTTTGACGAAATTTACTCCACAGTAAACCTGACCCCTATGACAGAAACAGATTTTAAAATTCCTGCCATATGGGGATTTGATACCCGATTACACGCTTTGTTCCAGGACAACCTATATGGTGGAAACGTCAGTTTCACGGAAAGTATTGTGGAATCTATACGGATTAAAAAGAAAGTTAAGGGCGATAAAAAATTCAAAACCATTTATGAAAAATCCATTACCTCTAATGATGATTTTAAAATTGAGTTAATGGATTATTATGAACCCGTGGGCACTGTAGAATATGCCTATGTACCAGTTATTTCAGGCGGTGAAAACAGTTATATTACAAATCGGATTGAATCATTCTTTGACTCCTACTTTATCTGTGAAAAGGATATATCCTACCCGATGATCCTGGACACAGGCTTTGAAAAGAAGCTGACCCAAAAAACAAGCCTGATTGAGCTATTGGGACGTGAAAAACCAGTGATATTAAAAGGCGGGCGTGTCCGTTATTATGCGGGAGATGTTTCCTGTACCTTTATTGAATCAACAAAAGATGGCTGGCAGACACACACCTCCTGGGAATATAGAAATGGAATTTACGATTTTCTCACAAATGGCAAACCCAAAATTCTGAAGGATTATCTTGGAAATATCTATATGATGGCCGTCACCAGCGGTGATATTTCTGAAGAGTCCGACCATTATGAACACGTAATTACCAAGTTCAGTGTTGCAGAATGCGGCAGTGCTTATGACCCCGGCGATTTATACGACAACGGCTTTATTAACGCTGACATTGACAGGTAGGTGAACCCATGAATTATCAAGTAACACAATCTGATATCAGCCTCTTAAAACAGGGAACACAGGAGATCTTCCTGAAAGCAGAGTTGCTTAACTCCTCCTATAAAATTCTGGACTCTTTGGAGGGCCAGATCATTTCAGACAATTATAGTCAGGATAATGAATCCATTCAACGGAGGAGTTACAGCTTTGATTTAATTGTATTAAATTCTTCCTTTGCCATTGGAAAGGATAAGAAAATTTGGATGGACAAACGGGTTCGGATCTACTATGGCATTAAATCGCTGCGCACTGGTGAAATCACATGGTATCTTCTTGGAATCTTTTGCTATGTGAGCATGAAGTATACTTTTTCTTTACAGGAAAAAAGACTTTCTGTCACCTGTGCTGATTTAATGGCTCTATATGACGGAACATTAAACGGACATCTTGCGGGCTATGGTTCTTCTAACAATCCGCCTGCTTTTGCGTCCCAGTCTATTACCATTCCTGCCGGAGAGGATATTCGTTCCTCTGTCCTTGCAATTGTAAAAGAGGCAGGAATTGAAAACTACATTATTGAAGACATAAGAAAACCAGTTCCCTATGACCTGACTTTCGAGACTGGATCAACCTACGCAGATATCTGGACTAAGATTCGGGATCTTTATGATTCCTGGGAATTTTATTTTGATGCAGATGGAACATTTGTCTGGAGAAAGATACCTACCTGCCTGGATGAACCAGTTACAATTAATGACTCGCTGCTTGGAAATCTTATTATAAGCGAAGATACCGATGTGAAATTCGATGAGATTTACAATGTAACTGAGGTATGGGGAAAGGTGCTTGAATTAGAGTCGAAGGATCGGTATGCGGATACCTCAACATATAAGAATCAGGTTTATGATGTACATTTTGATTCCTTAAGTTCTTGGCAGGATGTTGATAATCTTACACAACTTGCATTTAAAGTTACTGCAGATCATACTGATGCCCCTATGTTTACTATAAACGGATTTTCTCCCGCTATTCCTATTTACGATGGGGATGGTAATTTGTTAAAAGCGGGCGTTTTGAAAAAAGATACTGTCTATGTCTTTCGTTATCGAAGACTTACTAATTTAAATACCATACCGGGAGCGCTTTTCTTACTAGGACAATTTCAGTGCTATGGTAAATACGTTGAGAGATCCAAGGACTGCCCTTTTTCGGTAACAAACTTAGGTTACGAAATCCCCCAATCCCTGGACTACAATACCCTAAGTGACGATGCCGCCTGTTATAATCAGGCACAATACCTGACCTACCAGTCCACTGCCATGAAGGACACCATACAGCTGACTTCACTGGTAATCCCCTGGCTTGAGGTCAATACAAAAGTTGAATATACACCCAGATACAATTACGTAACCAGTCAATACATAGTTAAAAACATAAGCTGGTCCACAGGCGAAGGGACAATGAGCATTACTCTCTATCGTTTTCTGGAGAGCTTTTCTTATGTTTATAATAGTAAATGAAAGGGGTTTTAAAAATGAGTTATTCAGAATATCCTCACAGCAGTTTTCCTGAAAAAATCTGCGACTTGCCCAGCATGCAGGACGTATCTGCAACTATGCGTCCGGCTATTGAGCAATACAATGAGGCTTGGATTAACAATGATGTGGATGCTATGGCTGCTATAAAGGAAAAGTATCCTAATCTGACTAAGTCTTTATTTAATGCAGACAAATTTAACACCTTACTCGATGGAGTAAAAGCAACTCAAAAGTTTTTTAAAGAGGAAGTGGATGCAATGATACAAGATGTCGCACAGAAAACTGTTGGCATAAATGACAGTCCGGCTGAAGACCAAAAAAAGCTGAATTCTTATTCTGCGGAAAAAACAGATTATCTGACGGGTGTATCCATTGCTACCAAATTATCTATTCCGGTTACGGCATGGGATAGTAATCTTACCTATACTTTTAATTCGGATAAAATTGAGGAAAATGATACGGTGAATGTTTACTTCAGTTCCGACAGCATGGTAGCAGCGGCAAAGGCTTTTATTGTTGTGAAAGATGATACCGGCGCAGGCAATCTTGTTCTGGAAGCCAGTAAATCACCTAAACGTACTTTAAATATTAGGAATATAGAGGTGGTGAGAAAAAATGGCTAAATGTGGTGTAACAAATATTGGTGGTGGCGGGGGAATTGGTTCCGATGAAGTTTCCGCTACAAAGGATACTGTATTAAGTGGTAAGACATATGTAGGATCGGATACCAACGATGAGATTGGTACTGGTACAATGGCAAATAACGGAACTACCGGAAATCAGAGCCTTAACGCAGGAAGTTTATTTCTGGTAAAAAAGGGGTATCATGCACAGGATTTCTCGGTGGAAGCAAACAGTCTAAGGAGCCAGACACTAGCTACTGCCTCTTCTTCCGATATTATAAGCGGGAAAACAGCCTGGGTAAATGGATATTCCATAACGGGTACAGTCTACTTACAAAGTATACTGTCTTTTAGTTGTACCCCATACTCAGCTACCAAAATTATGTTTACTTGGCAGAATCCATCAAGAGGTCCTTTTTCTGGTGTTATTATTATTGGAAAAACAGGTAGTTATCCTACTAATATCTCTGATGGGACAAGATATTATAAAGGTTTTGGAAACAATGCAAATGCATCTGGAATTTCAAATGCAATAGTAGATGGGTTTAGTGTGGGGATTACTTATTATTTTACAGCTTTTAGTTACACAACTAGAAATAGTGGAGAATGGATTAGTAATATTACAAAAGCAACCAGTATAACTATTCATAAAATAACTCAAGTGTTCACCCAAAGCACCGCTTGGGTTGTTCCTAACAATGTTTATTCGGTAGATTTATTTGCTGTAGGTGGTGGTCAGGCTGGAGATAAGGGTATGCATGATTCCGGTACATATGCAGGTTGGGGTGGAAATAGTGGAAAAACAGCCACTTTATATAATTTTAATGTGTCCCCTGGAGGAGTTATTTATATTAATGTCGGAAGTGGAGGGATTGGAGGTGAATCCGGTTCTTTTACTGGATATGCTGGCAGTGTTAGTAATTTCGTATATAACCAACAGACAATATGTATAGCAGCTGGTGGTGATCGCAGTATTGGTGGCTCTGGTGGCGGCTCTGGGGTTTATACCACAACAGGGAATGCAGCATATTCAGTGGGAGGTTATGGCGGAACAGATGGAAATGACGGTGGAACAAATACCGGATATAAATCAGGCGCCTCCCCCAGGTATGGTCAACATAGCACAACACGAGCTTTTGGAGAATATAATGGTACACTATACGCAGGGGGTGGTGGTGGTGGTGGCGGTCAAGATAGAGATACAGAACTTCCCGGCGGTGGCGGTGGCGGTGGCGGTGGTACCGGGGCACAAGCCACCATATCAAACGCAACTCCTGGTACGCCTGGTACAGGTAGTGGTGGTGGTGGCGGTGCAACTGGACTTGGATTTAAAAGTTCAACCACGCACTTTGGAGGTAATGGTGGTTCAGGAGTATGCTTAATCAGATATATTGGATAGAAAGAGGTGAAAATCATATGACTTATGCATTAATTTATGAAAACATAGTGAAAAATAGGTTTGAATGTGAAAATTATGAACTAGCAAATTTATTAGCCCGAGCATCATTCGGAAATGACGCATTTGCAACAGATACAACTAAATATGCATCGACCGTTGGGGATAGATACGAAAATAATAAATTCTACCACGTTCTAGAAGACGGCACGGTAAAGGAGGTCGCATATATCCCCTCTGAACAGGAAAACATAGACTTACTACATGGAAAATTATTAAATTCACAACTCGTACTGGCGGATACTTATGAGGATAAATTAAAACTCGAGAGCAAAATATTAAAACTTGAAAAGATGTTGGTAGAAATGTATGAACACATGAAAGGAGATAACTAATTATGAACGTAATTTCTTATATCTATGCGGACCTAATTGAGACAAGTCTTAAAACTGGAGTAACTTATAAAACTTTGGATGAGGTTCCTATAATAATTAGAAATGAAGTCAAAGAATTACTTGTTAAAAATGGCATTAACATTTCTTAAATCTACTATAAAATAATATTCAGTCAAATTAATAAACTAGCCCCTATAGATTAGACCTAAAAGAAAATATAGGGGCTATATCACATTCTATCGGAAAATATCTTTAACTTAACAAAAAAGCCTAATGTTACCTAATACTTAATAATCCATCTCTTTGATCAACCCTTACAATTCTCGATTAATACTACCTTCCCCCCATCTCTCTCAACCCGATAAACCCCAACCTCCCCCGCTACCCCATAATGCTTCTTAAGCAAATACCGCACCTCCACGTCACTCTCCACCACCACCAGGTAATCATACCCACTCAGAAGATTGTCCATATTATCTTCATAGAAAGCGCAGATGCCATCCACATGAGGCGCAAAAAGCATGTATTTCCCAATATACTGCAGATAATAATCCGTTACCTGTCCGTCCGCATCCGTTGCATAAAACAAATACCTGCTCTCATCCATCTTCCCATCTTGATACCACCGGTCTCCCGTGACCTGCCGTACCTTATAAGGCAATGTAGAAGTATAAGATTCCTGTATTGTCTTCATACCATTAAACTCCGACATCAGAAGAACAACCGCTAATGCAATACAGACAATAACCCCTTTCTGATATCGATCCTTGCTATCCACACTTTTAAAAGCCATCAAATCCGAAACCTGTCCGATTCTATAATAAAAAGTTCGTTCCAGATCCCCGGTTGCGCATAAAACCAGACCTCCCGCAAAAAGAACTACAATGCTGGAAGCATAACGTTCAAATCCCGCCAGCCTGAGAGCCTCATCAGAAGGCATGGAGAAAATATACAGACCCAATATACCAGCATAATAAATTATAACTACAACATCCAGTGCAATTAAAGCCTTCCATAGTCTCCAGTTCTTTTTCAACACTGCCCAGGCAAATATACTGCCTCCCGCTGCCATCAGATTAAACGCCAAAATCCCCATAAACGGTCTGCTTTTCAAATCAAAAACCGACCGTATAAACAGACTAACAATCTGTCTGACTTCCTCCTGAGTTTTCCCACCAAATACGGTATCCACCTGCCGCGTCACATCAAACTTATTTTCAACTCCCTTGAAGGCCGCGGCCATATGCCAGCTCCATAATAACCAGGGAATCAATGCCACTCCAATGGAAAAAAGTACCGCAAATCCATTCTTAACCAAATCTCTATCCTTGTTTCTTAACCATATAAATATAAGATAACAAAACCCAATCCCGGCAAAGATCGTTCCAGTACTCTTAATAATCATTAAAAGCCCGGCAACGGGCGCTATTACAAAACATGCCTTTACCAATTGTTTCTCATAACGATCAACAACAGCAAATAAAACCAACGTAAAAATTGGCAGCAAAAAATCAACCAGCAGATTGCTGATTCTTATAGTAATATTAAACACAGAAAGTGTAGAGCAGCCTGCGGCTAAAAACGCATAGAGTAAAAACCTTTTTTTCTCGGTTATAACGCCAAACAAAGCATAAAAACAGGAAAAAATCAGAAGTCCCTGAGCAATCAGCATTACTGCCTCAGAGTGCCCCGCAAACCGGCAGATAAAATAGATAAACGAAGTAGTTCCCAATGGATAATTTTTAAAATCGATCAGCGCAGAGGTAGCATCCGGAAATGCATTGGTGCTTAACATCTGCTTTAGAACCACTGCCCAGTGAGAAAAATTGTCATAGTGAATCAGCCTGCTCCTGTATAACAGATAAAAAAAGAACAGGCTGCCAATCACAAACAAACTTTTAAATAAAGTAATCTCTGCATGGATTTTATATTTCTTAAATAGAATTCTGACCCCATAAATTCCCGCAAGTAAAACTCCCCCTGCCAGAAGAATCACGGCTCCAAGGTATAAATACCCCGCAAGGCCCGCGAAATAAACCCCGCAGGCCAGAGAGGAAAAAACGAAAATAGGAATAAATTCACTCTGAAGCTGAAGTAACTCCTTTGCAAAAAGCATATAACCAGTCATTGAACCTATCAGCAAAATTATTAATCCACTTTGAAGCTGCCATAACATTTTTTATTTCTCACCTTCGTCCGTTTTTGATATATCAGACAGGATTTTATCGATTTGATTTTTTTCAATCAGTTCATCAATATTAGTAACTGCCAACAGCTCTTCCACCGAATGCTGCCGGTATTTTCCTGTTCTCTTTAAAGTCAGTTTGATTCCTTTCTCTGTATTATAATCAAACTGATCTTCCTCATTCCCTTTTGCATCAAAATTCAGAACAGAAAAATAATTGAAATTAAAATTAACTACTTTGCAGGTCGCTCCATTGGAAAAAGCAATCTCCTTATTAACCGGTATCCGAGGTAATTTTCTCTGATCGTAAAATGTTTTGCTAATCCTCTTTTTTATATTTCTTATCATATCGTCGTAAGCAGTGATCCAAAGATTCATTTCCATTGGCAGACTGTGAACCCTGTCATAAATAAGCTGCATATACTGACGCCTGCTGCCTTCATCTTCAGGTTCTACTAAGGCTGAATAACGCCAGCCCCCTTCAACTTCATCCTTTTTCACATACTTTATATTCCCGCAAAGACGGGCCTTATAATGGTTGGAAATAACAGTAAAATGAATGACTTCCTGCTCCGGTAAATATACCGGTGTTTCCATACGAAATGCCACTCCATTCTCAGATAAATCCACAGTGACAGCCTCATACTCCTGCCCCTTATACTCCACCACTATTTTTTCATTTGCCATAAAACGTTCCGATTTTCTATAAGCGGGTCTTCCAAGCATAAAAAAGATAGCATAAAACAGTGCGACCATATTGTATGCGATCCAGAATATAATGACGCTGCTGTATAAAAGTGCCCAGCCATATTTTCCGTTAACAAACCGTATCATGGCTGCTGCTGATAAAATAAGAAGAATTATGTGGGGAATCGCATAAAGAATATAGCCAAACCGTGATTCATTCACATTTCTCTTCTTATTGGTAACCTTAAATTTTCTCTGATGAATATGAAGCGTCTCAAGTATCACAGGAATAATCAAATACGGCATGAAGATCGTGTCAATGACCTGACTCCATCTCTGGTTTCTAATATTGCCTGATAAATACCGCATTGAAGTGCTATAAAAAATATAAGCAGGAAGCCAAAAAACAATTACATCCCAAAATCCGCTGTTTACAATCTTAAAATCAAATAAGGCAAACAGGATTGGTGAAAGAATAAATATCAGACGGTTAAAAAATGACCACCAATACAAAAAGCTGTTTAAATAAGTGATTCTTGCTGGCAGTGAAAGTTTCTTTGTAACGATAGCTTTTGTATTCTGCAGGCTCTGAATCACGCCTCTTGCCCAGCGAACTCTCTGTTTTAACATGGATTTTACTGTAGTCGTTGTCAGTCCTGCTGCCTGAATCTCATCTGTTGCATAAGTGATATAACCAGCTTTCTGAATACGTATACTTGTCTCAAAATCCTCAGTTATGGTGTTATAAGGAAAGCCTCCGATTTCCTCCAGCGCTTCTCTTGAAATTACCGTATTGCTTCCGGTATAGGCCACTGCATTGGAAGAATTTCTCATAATGTTCACTTCTTTTGAAAAGAAGTCCTGTTCATTTGGTATGTTACCTTCTGCATAGAGATTAAATTGAAATAAATCCGGATTATAAAAACTTTGAGGGGTCTGGACTATGCCCATCCGAAATTTTTTATCTATCTCACCTTCCGCTCTTAACTTCCAGCCCCCATCTTCTTTCTTAAATCTGGAAAGCAGAAAATAAGGAACTGTTTTCATTAAAAACGTTCTCTGTGGTATCATATCCGCATCGAATGTGGCGATTAACGGGGAATTGGTCCTGCTTAGAGCGTGGTTTAAGTTTCCTGATTTTGCATGTTTATTATCAGCAAGTCCCAGATATCCAATCTGAAATTCTTCCGCCAGTTTCGCAATCTCTTCTCTGTTTCCATCGTCGCAAAGATAGATGTGAACCTTATTCTTATCCGGATATTCCATAAATGTGCAGGCATTTACCGTTTTGTACAAAATATCTGCAGGTTCATTATGAGTAGCGATAAAAACATCTACGTCAGGATAATATTCCGCCGGTACTTCCGGGCATTCCAGATGATACCGGTTCATACGCATTTTCTGGTAAAAAAGTTCAAAGGTAGTAAAGACAGTAACTGCTTCCGCAGTATACAAAAGAAGTCCAAAAATCATATTTAATGCGCCCTGATGATAAGGCAGCGTAAATACAAGTCTCCAGATTAAATAGATTGACATCAAAATAATTGTTACGATAAAAAGCAAATTTCTTTTTCTATCTTCTTGTCTCATCATATTCCCCCTCATATGCAGACAGATTAATTTCCTGCCTCACCAAAAGAAGTTATCATGTGAAGTCCGAGCCTAATCATATACGGTTTACGGCTTTAAGTCAACAGATCTGCGGTCAGGAATCAGTGGATGGGAACGATGTAACAATGATTCCAATAAACACCTCCTGATTCTGTTTCTGATATCACAGGGAAAAGACCGTTAAAACTTCCCTAAAACGGGGGGGACCTTATGCGGAATTATTGTCATTAACTGTTCTTGACTAATGTCAATAAAGCAATTATAATATTGCAATAATACCATATTTTGGATATTACTAATTCTTACCATTGTTATATAATGTTGTTATAAACGGAATTATTTTACAATGCGTTTAAGGATTTTTATGGAATAAAGGTATATGAAGAACAGAGGTAAAGAAGGGAAAACACATGCTGAAAAAGTTAAAAGTTGGAAAACGGTTATTACTTACATTTCTTATTGTCGTATTATTTTCTGGTCTTGCAGGAACCATAGGAATCCTGCTCATCCGCACCGTTAATCAGGAGTATAGTACTGAACTTCAGGATTATGGTTTCGCGCAAGGAGATATCGGAAGCCTTGGGCAGGCATTTCAGGCACATCGCGCAACAGTTTTATACATAATCTTTTCAGAGGATGCATCTGAAACAGAAAAACAGAAACAGAACTTAAGCACACAGGTTGATACAATTAATAAGATGATGAAGCAGGTAGAGAGTCGAATGAAGACTCCCGCTGAGAAAGAACTTTACAGCCAACTTGTTGAAAAAATGACCAAATACGAAGGTATTCGAAGCAATACCATAGAACTTGCAGGTAAATCCACCCAGGAAGCCATGTCCACTTTCCGCAGCCAGGCAGCCCCACTGGCAGCTGATATCGCCAACACCATCAATACGATGCTGGCAAATAAATCAAATGACGGCAATGCTAAATCACATCAGCTGGAAATGCAGACTAATATCTTCATAATTATCATGATAATTATCATACTCGGGTCCATAGCAATCTCCATATTCATTGCAATCTATATCACCCGCGGTATTATAAAACCCATTGATGAATTAAAAGACGTAGCTGACAAGATGGCTCAGGGTAACTTAAACTGTCATGTTGAGTATACTTCTAACGACGAACTGGGACATTTAGCCGAAAGCATGAGAACCATGATGGAACGGATTTCCTACTATATGAATTATATTTCCGTAACCACACAGCGGATGGCGGATGGAGATTTTAATATTCCTCACGATCCGGAAGAATTTAAAGGTGAATTCCGGGATGTTCAGATTTCCATTCAGGATCTGACTGATTCCCTTAATGATGTTATGATTAAAATCACTCAGGCATCAGATCAGGTTGCAAGCGGTGCAGAACAGGTTGCAAGCAGTGCTCAGGCGCTTAGTCAGGGAGCAACTGAACAGGCTTCCTCCATTCAGGAGCTGGCAGCAACAATCAACGATATTTCAAGCAATATCAATCAGAATGCTGAGAATGCAAAAGAAACAAATACTCAGGTTGAAACGACTTCTGCCGAGGTAGAGTTCGGTAAAACACGAATGGAACATTTAAATTCTGCAATGGATACCATCAGCGAAGCATCTTCTGAAATCAGCAAGGTTATAAAAACCATTGAAGACATTGCTTTCCAGACCAATATCCTGGCGCTGAATGCAGCGGTAGAAGCAGCAAGAGCAGGTGATGCAGGCAAAGGCTTTGCCGTAGTCGCAGACGAAGTTCGAAATCTTGCCAACAAGAGTCAGGAAGCTTCCAAGAATACGGCTGCACTAATTGAACGGGCACTGGCTTCCATAGAATCCGGCAATCACATTGCAAAAGAAACAAAGGAATCCATGGATCGCATTGTATTATCATCCCAGACAGTAGCCAACCTTGTTTACCAGATTTCCACCGCATCCGAACAGCAGGCCACTGCAGTCAACCAGGTTACACAGGGCATTGACCAGATTGCAAGCGTAGTTCAGACGAATTCCGCCACGTCGGAAGAGAGTGCTGCAGCAAGCGAAGAGATGGCCGGTCAGGCTCAGATGCTTAAATCTCTGATGAAACAGTTTCAGTTAAAAGATTAAATTAAGCGATAAGAAGTAAAAAGAAGGTATGCCCGTCAATGTGCATACCTTCTTTTTTTATTGTTGTAAGAAATCATCGGTCAGCCACCGTTTCACCTCATCATCTGTTCCGAGAACATAATGCTCACCCTCTACGTGATGCTCCGTCCCCGACAGATAATCGATCCCCATTCCTTTTAGGTCATAAGTAAATGCCGTCCGGCTCCGTTCTGAAACAGGATCCGGTTTTGGTATTGCGGACAATAAAGATCTTGTATAGGGATGGATCGGCCTTAAAAATATTTCTTCTGTTGTCCCCGTTTCCACCAAATGGCCCAAATGGAGAACTCCAATCCTGTCAGAAATATATTTTACCATGGATAAATCATGAGCGATAAATAATATGGCTGTCTTCGTCTGTTTTTGAAGCTCTTTCATCAAGTTTACAACCTGGGCCTGAATGGAAACATCCAATGCACTAATTGCCTCATCTGCAATAATTAATTCCGGTTCCATAATAAGCGCTCTTGCAATTCCGATCCGCTGTCTCTGACCTCCCGAGAATTGATGGGGATAACGATTGGCATGTTCCCTGGAAAGCCCCACCATATCAAGAATCCGATATACTTTTTCCTCTCTCTCCTGCAGGGTTGTGTACATGTGGTGAATATCAAGTCCCTGGGCAACAATATCCAGAATTTTTTTTCTGGGATTTAAACAAGCCATGGGATCCTGAAAGATCATCTGCATGTTAGTTCTTAAATGTTTTGTATCCTGAGGGGAAAGTTTTCCCGAAATTTTTGTTCCCTGAAACCACACCTCACCAGAAGTGGGCTCATACAGACGGATAACAGACCTTCCGATGGTAGATTTTCCGCTTCCTGACTCTCCCACCAGACCATAGGTTTCTCCTGGGTATATTTGAAAAGAAACTCCATCAACAGCTTTTATGGAAAACTTCCTGCCAAGCTTAAAATGCTGCTTTAAACCTTTCACTTCCAAAAGCGGTTTTCTATTCTCCTCCATGCATATTCACCTCCTCCCCTATTCTCTTAATTCTTTCCTTTAATGCCTCTGGCATTGACACAGCAGGTGCGTTTTCGTGAAGAAGCCATGTTGCCGCATAATGAGTCTCCGTGACCTGGAACATAGGCGGTTCCATACGGTAATCAATATTTAATGCAAACCGGTTTCTCTCTGCAAATGCATCACCCTCTGTTTTATTTAACAGATTGAACGGACTTCCGGGGATGGTATAAAGCACCTCGTCATTGGTATCTAAATCCGGCATGGCAGACAACAATCCCCAGGTGTAGGGGTGTCTGGGATCATAAAAGATCTCCTCAGAAAGCCCTTTTTCTACCACTTTCCCCGCATACATCACAGCAACATAATCCGCCACCTTCGCCACTACTCCCAAATCATGGGTGATGTAGATGACAGAAATTCCTGTTTTCTTCTGAATATCTTTAATCAGTTCCAGTATTTTAGCCTGAATGGTCACGTCCAAAGCAGTAGTAGGTTCATCACAAATCAATATCTCAGGATCACAGGACAAGGCAATTGCAATTACCACTCTCTGCCTCATTCCTCCGGAAAGCTGATGGGGATAGCTTTTCATTCTCTTTTCCGGCTCTGTAATCCCAACCAGATCAAGAAGTTTCACCGCTTTTTCATATGCTTCTTTTTTACTGGTTTTATAGTGATAACGCATTCCTTCCATAATCTGACTGCCAATTGGCATGGTTGGATTTAAAGAAGTCATAGGGTCCTGAAATACCATGGCGATCCGGCGGCCATTAATCCGGCGGCGCATTTCTTTTTTACTGAAAGACAATAGTTCTTCTTTTATCTCCTCCCCACTCTTACGTGAGGTAAAATCAATGGTTCCGCTCTTTACTTTTCCGTTTCCGCTTAATATACCCATAATTGCCTTTACAGTCACTGATTTACCGGAGCCCGATTCTCCTACAATAGCCAGCGTTTCCCCCTGATATAAATCCAGATTGACTCCTCTAATGGCATTTACTTCGCCGGCAGAGGTCTGAAACGAGATGGATAAATCTCTGATTGATAAAACCTTATCTTTATTCATAATCTGCCTCCTACATCTCTTTCATCTTCGGGTCAAACGCATCTCTCAGTCCATCTGCCAGCATATTAAAGCTGAGCATAATAACTGCCAGAACGATCACTGGTGATATGATCATATAGGGATGGGTTGTGAAGGACTTAAACGCATCGCTGATCAGTGACCCAAGAGAAGCTAACGGTGCCGGAACCCCCAGGCCGATAAATGCAAGAAATGCTTCCGTAAAGATTGCGTTTGGTATGGAAAACATGGACATTATGATCAGCTGACCAAAAATGTTCGGAAGTATTTCCTTAAAAATCAAATAGAAATCCCCCGCTCCAAGTGTTCTGGATGCAAGAATAAACTCCTGCTCCTTCAGCTTTAAAACCTGGGCTCTGGCGACCCGGTTCATACCAATCCAGCCGGTAATTGCAAGTGCCAGAGTAATGGTTGCAAGCCCTGGCTTTAACACCAGCATAAGAAGGGTAACAATGACAAGGGTTGGAATTCCATTTAAAATCTCCGCAAACCGCTGCATGGCATTATCCACTGCACCCCCAAAATATCCGCTGATCAGACCGTAGCTCATACCAAAGCACATATCAACAAGAACCGCCACCAAAGCAATGTAAAGGGAGATTCTTGTTCCCATAAACGTCCTGGTAAATATATCCCTGCCCAGTACATCTGTACCAAACCAGTAATAAGTATTTTCAAGTCCGGTAGTCTTTTGCGGATCAACATACCGGTTAACTGTTACTTTACCAGTGGAGGTGTTCATGGTCTCTGATCCATCCATAATTCCCCACTTTTCCAGAACCGGAACTCTTGGTGCAAGATTCTGGTTTGCTATGATCTGTTCATTGTATGTATAGCCATTCATATATGGGCCCGCAATTGCCAAAAAAATGACAAAAACTATAGCAATAAAACCCGCTGCTGCTCCTTTATTTTTTAAAAAGGAAGATATAACATCTTTCCAGTAAGACTGTGCCGGATAAACCCGGTCAATTCCAATCCTGCGGTTATCAGCCATAATAAAATCATCCGGCTTAAATTCAAACGATACTGATTCCCTGTTATGACTGCTCATAGTCATCCTCCTTCGCCAGCCTGATCCGTGGATCAATGAGACCATATAAGATATCCACAGCAAGCATGATTCCGATATACATGGCACTGTATATAAATGCCAGAGTTACGATCACATTATAATCATTGGACTGAATGGCCGTGACCAGAAGGCTTCCGATTCCAGGAATGGAGAATATTTTTTCCACCACCAGAGAACCGGTCATCAGACTGACAACAAGAGGCGCCAGAACTGTGACAATGGGAATCAGTGCATTTCTTAATCCATGAATCAGTATGAGCCGCCAGCCCGGAAGTCCTTTGCTTTCTGCAAGAAGCATATAATCGGAACCCAGAACCTCCAGCATTTCCGTTCTGGTAAACCTGGCTACGGTTGCTACTGTAAACATGGCTAAGGAGATGGTAGGAAGAACGGAAGATTTCACCGCTTCCTGCTGCTGATACAATAAAGGAAACCATTTAAACTGATAGCCAAGAGTATAGGACAGTCCCAGTGCAAATACATAAGATGGAAGACTGACTCCAAGAACAGAAATGACCGTTGTCATGGTATCAAAAATCGTATTATGCTTTAAAGCAGCTATGAGTCCCAATATCAGTCCCACCACAGTTCCAAGTAAAACTGCCTGCCCTCCGATTCTGATGGAAATAGGAAGTCTGGTTGCTAAAAGAGTAGTAATAGACGTATTCTTGGAAATGGTATAGGATACCCCAAAATCACCGGACAGCATGTTCTTAACATAATTTAAAAACCGTATGAATACCGGTTTATCCAGACCGTACTTGGCATTTAACAGCGCCACCTGAGACTGGGTTAGTTTCTCATCATTGAATGGGGAACCCGGCATTAATTCCAGCATCAGAAATAATATAAGCAGGATAGCCAGCAAAGTGGCTACTGAAATGCAGATTCTCTTAACAATATATCGTTTCACAAACGTTACCCTCCCAAATTAAGCAGCCAGAGGAATAACAGGCAGGACCTGTAACCCCTCCGGCAGCCAGAATATAAAACTTACAAAGTCTTATTTCTTAGTTGTATTCTTAAAATAACGGTTGATCGCGATGGAGTGGAATTCCACGCCTTCAACACCAGCTTTTTGCATTACTGCATTTCCCTTCTGGTAAACAGGAAGAATCACTGCATTGTCACAAACAATCTTTTCTGCACCAATTAAGGCTTTCCATCTTGCTGCAGGATCAAGTGCAAGATCCCCTTTCTTAGCAGACTGGATAATGGAATCATATTCAGCATTTGACCAGAAGCCATAGTTGTTGGGGCTGTCGGTAATCCACATGTCAAGATAAGTCATAGGATCCGCATAGTCCGGTCCCCAACGGGTAAGACCAAGTTCAAAAGTACCTTCCTGCATCCGCTCTACACGGTTTTTCTTAGGCATCTGCTCTAAGTTAATGGTGATTCCCGGAAGCGTGGTCTGAATTTCTGACTGAAGGAACTGTGCCACATTAATGGCAGATTCCGTATCTTCCACAATCATGGTGTAAGTCAGGCTCTCAACTCCCAGTTCTTTTTTCGCCTCTTCCCAATATTTCAAAGCTTCCGCTTTATCTGTCTTAAAGTAGTTGCTTCCTGCATCTTCTCTATAATCTTTTCCGTCAGGACCTGTTGCAAGAAGGGTTGGTACTGCAAAATATGCCGGAATTGAACCATCTTTTAAAATATTTTTGCAAACTGCCTCTTTGTCAAAGCAAAGGGACAATGCCTTTCTTAAATTAAGGTTTTCAAGGCCTGCCACTTTGGTATTGGGTGACATATACCATAAATATCCTGCCATAATATTTTTAAATTCAGGATCTGCCTGGAACTGTTCCACCTGCTCACCAGAAAGTGTAACTAAGTCCAGATCTCCATTCTGATATGCAAGCATTGCCTGCTGGGAATCCTTAATAACCTGATAATTAATACCATCAAGTTTTACCTTTCCTGCATCCCAGTAATCCGGATTTTTCTCCAGAGTAATAGTAGTTGCTGCCGGCTCATAGGCGGTAATCTTAAATGGTCCGTTTGACAGCAGTGTATCCGGTGTACTTGCATACTGATCTCCACACTTGGTGAAAAATTCTTCATTTACGGGATAGAAGGTTGGGAAAGCCATTAAAGATTCAAAAAATGGCACCGGTACGTCAAGTTCTACTTTCAGTGTCTTATCATCAACCGCAGTTACTCCCAGTTCTTCTATTGGTTTTTCACCAGAAGAAACTGCATCTGCGTTCTTAATGCCCGCGATTCCAACAATAAAAGCGTATTCACTTGCCGTTACAGGATTCACTGCCCTTCTCCATGCAAATACAAAATCCTTAGCTGTAACAGGTGTTCCATTAGACCACTTTGCATCCCTTAAATGATAGGTAAGAGTCAGCCCATCTGCGCTCTTATCCACACTCTCCGCCAATGCGGGAACCGGTTTCCCGTCTGCATCCAGTTCATAGAGTCCATCCGTTGTATCCGCAATTACTTCGAATGATGTTCCATCTGTCGCTATCTGGGGGTCCATGGAAGCAACCTCCACATCGATATGTACGTTTAATGCATTCCCTTTTGCCGCTTCCGCCGCCTTCGTTTCCGCCGCAGCCTGGGTTGTGCCTGAGACTGGAGCCGCAGGTTTGGAATTGCCACAAGCGGCCAAAGACCAGACCATTAGTCCGGAGATTCCCAGTGATACCATTTTTTTCATGGCTTTCTTCATTTAATTACCTCCCAATGCAATTAATTTTAAAAAAATAAAGGCATCTGGCAGAATTGTTTTCTGTTCAGACGCCTTAGTCTTAATTTTCTATAACTTTATGATATTTTTATATATTTGTCAATAGTTTTCGATATCCATTGCTTATAATAAAATCAATAAGTTAATTTTTGAATTACTTACTTAATATTTTAAACTAATAAATTAAATATATTAACATTATCACCTCATTTTTTATATAAATATGCTGGTACAAATAAAATAAGACGCAGAATCTTATCAATTCAACGTCTTGCTTTCATTCCTTTATGTTTCCATTATGTTTCCAATCCGAAACGCTCTTCCAATATACCTCTAAGTACATCAACGATACCGCCGGCATCAATTCCGGTCTCATCAACGGTGATATCCGCGTACTTTTCATAATAAGGAATCCGCTCTTCGTACAAATCCTTTAGTGTCATTCCATCTTTCAGCACAACTCCACGATCCGTTAAATTACCAAGCCGTTCCTCTACTGCTTCATAACTAAGTTTTAAATAAACCACTGTACTGATATTTTTAAGATGTTCCATGGCTTCCTTTCCGTAGATCACACTTCCACCAGGGGCAATGACACTGTTATGAACGGAAAGCTCTGCATTCACTCTGTTCTCCACATGAAGAAAGCCCTCTTGTCCCTCCTCAGCAATGATCTCTTTTAACAGCCTTCCCTCCTGTTCCTGGATTACGATATCCACATCAACAAAGGAATAGCCCAGGCGCTTTGCTAAAAGAACTCCTACTGTACTCTTTCCTGAGGCCGGCATTCCAATTAAGGTAATGTTGTCAAGATTCTGGTTTCTTCTCATTTCCTTTTCCTCCTGTCCTTTGACTTCTTATCCGATTTTCTTACTGAATAGCCAAAAGTGCCCACCTTTTTTCCAAGCTCAAAATATTCTCCATGGGAATAAGTAATCAGTTTTGACTGATTCAGATGAAATTTGTTCTGCTCATCCATATACCGGTCATCTACCGTTACCCCTACTACCTCAGCGAGAAAAAGATCATGACTTCCAAGAGGCTTGATCTCTGTAACTTTACAGGAGAGAATCACCGGGCTTTCTGCGATTCCCGGCACTCCTATATTTGTTAAAGAACAGGGGGTTAATTTCATATCCGCAAATTTATCCACGTCCCTACCAGATTTCACACCGCAGTAATCTGCTGCCCGTACCAAATCGGCAGTCACCAGATTTAAAGCAAACTCGCGGGTTTCCTTAATAATATTATAGGAGTAGCGCTCCCGCCTGATGGAAATGGACAGCATGGCAGGAGAAGAACAGATCGTCCCGGCCCAGGCTATCGTAATGATATTGGGCTTTTCTCCCTGGCGCATACAGCTCACCATAACTGCAGGTACTGGATAAAGCATATTTCCAGGCTTCCAGTCTATCTTTCCGGATGGCTTCGCCTGCCCGGACTCTCTGTTATTCTTATCTTTCATGATTCCTCCCTCTATTCCTGCACTGCAAGCATGATACCAGGAATCAACTGCTTTTTCCTGGATACAACACCAGGAAGACTTACCAGATGATCTTCACTGCTGTCTGTGGAGTCCTCTGCACGGAATGCAGTTGCAATCAGTTGTTTCGCACCCTGTCCCTCACAAAGAAGTACCGTGGATTCTGTAAGGATATTGGTCAGCATGAAGAACATCATATCTACCCCATGCTCCTCTCTGGCCTTTTTCATATAAGGAAGCATTCTCTCTTTTAATTCATCCAGTTCCTTGGGGTTTAAGGAGCTGATCTGTCCTACTCCAAAGTTCACCTTTCCAAATGTAAACTTCTTAAAGTCCTGATAGAAGATCTCTCCGTCTGTTTTCCCTTTTAAATTGCTTCCTGCTGCAAACATGGATGAAGCGTATTTTTCCACCTCAATCCCTGCAATGTCTGCAAGATTAAGAGCCGCCCTCTTATCTGCCTCTGTGCAGGTAGGAGACCGAAACAGCAGCGTGTCGGAAATGATGGCGCTGCATAATAAACCGGCAATCTTGGGTTCTATCTCCACGTGATTTTCCTGATACATCTGGTATATAATCGTAGCCGTACATCCAACTGGCTGGTTGCGGAAGAATACCGGGGCTATGGTTTCCACAGTTCCAAGTCTGTGGTGATCGATAATCTCCAGCACCTCAGCACTTTCCATTCCCTCAACTGCCTGGGACCGCTCATTATGGTCAACCAGAATCAGACGCTTTCCTTTGGCGCCAAGAAGGTTTCTACGGGATATCATACCTTTGTATTTTCCATTCTTATCAAGAACAGGGAAATCGCGGTGGCGTTTGCTGGCCATTACATCCTTAATATCGTCAATATAATCCTCTACCTCGAAGGTAATCAGTCCGTCTGTTTTCATAAAATAACTGATGGGAATACTCTGATTTACCAGACGGGCAGCTGTGTAAGTATCATACGGAGTTGTCATAACTGCGCACCCACGCTCCTGGGCAAGCTTCTTTATGGTCATGGATACTGCAGCACCTTCACAGACAATAATGCAGGCTGCTTCCATCTCAATGGCACACAGCTGGGATTCATAGCGGTTTCCTAAAATAACCAGATCACCTTTGGCAATATAATATTCCATCATGTCAGGATTGGCTGCAGCAATTAAAACCTTTCCGTTATTAAAATAATCGCTGACATTACCAACCACCATGTTTCCTTCTAAAGTCTCCACAATG
This sequence comes from Lacrimispora struthionigena, assembly GCF_048627165.1. Lineage (NCBI taxonomy): Bacteria > Bacillati > Bacillota > Clostridia > Lachnospirales > Lachnospiraceae > Lacrimispora > Lacrimispora struthionigena. The sequence continues at coordinate 2,709,455 of NZ_JBMBWP010000002.1, read as the reverse complement.
TTAGCATACTGGGTATTGGCTTTTGATAAAATACTGCTGTCATACACATTCATATAGGACTTGGCAATATCACCTACTGTAATAAGCCCCTCTAGCATTCCATCGTCAGTCACAGCAGGAATGGTCACAGCATTGGCCTCCTGCATTAAATTCCAGGCATTTTTCAAAGAAAGGTTTTTCTTTACCCCTCTGGTCTCCCTTATCTCAATATCCAGTACCTGGGTCTTTACATTCTCAATCAGCTCCGGAGGCTCAACTCCAAAATAATTAAGTACGAACTGGGTTTCTTCATTCACCCGCCCAGCTCTTCCCGGTTGATAGTCTTCCTTTGTCAGCAGCCTTTTTAAATTGGCATAACAGACAGCTGAACAAATGGAATCTGTATCCGGATTTTTATGTCCAATTACAATTGTTTTCCTGTTTCTACGGTTCTCTTCCATGCGTTCCTCCTTTATTTCATAATCTGTTTACACAGCGTTCATATTGTGTTCACATGTATTTTTTATACTAATTGTATAGAAATCAAACAAACAAAAACGCTTAAATAGTCAAATTGCACATAGATTTTTCATAATTGCCCCGACTGCCTGGCAGCCGGGGTCTCCTCATTTTACAAGGTTTTATTCTTTGTGAAGTATTCCCATTATATCATAATTTAGTAAATTGTAAATAAGCGATGACTGCTGTTAACATGCTCTTGGTGAGAACATTTCCCTCTCAGGGCAAATAATGATAATCAAAAGTAATTCCATTATATGGAGTGTTATTGTAATTACGATAGTAATACCAATGCCTTTATGCTACAATAAATTATTATATTCTAAATCTGCAGGCAGGTGAAATAAGTTGAAAATTGTCATTGAGGAATCACAAGACGGGGAAGAAGACCAAATAATTATTAAATGCCGGGAGATGACTGACGAGTTGATTCATCTACTGGCTATGATTAAATTACATGATGCACTTATTGCTTACGATGGAACTAATATTCACCGTCTTCAACCGAAAGAGATCTATTACATTGAAGTTGTTGATAATAAAACTTTCCTATATTGCAAAGATAAGGTGCTTGAATCAAAACAAAAATTATATGAATTAGAAAGCCTACTTTTAAAAAGTGACTTTCTTCGGGTATCAAAATCGATACTGCTTAATTTAAGTAAAATCAAAACGCTAAGTCCTGCGCTGAGCGGACGCTTTGAAGCGACTCTTTCCAATAACGAAAAAGTTATTATTTCCCGGCAGTATGTAAGCGATTTAAAGAGAATTCTCGGAATATAGGAGGCGTCAGCATGAATATAGAAAATTTGATAAAAACAATGTTTCGTTCCTTCTTCATTATAGTAACAGGGATTATTACTTCTATGTACGTATTTTGCCTGGTATTTTATCCAGATGCCAGCTTTTCCCTGCATGACATTGGCGGAATACTAGTGATGGCTTTTGTCAGCGATCTTCCATATCTCCTTTTTTACTCAAGCAAGGAACTCAGTAAAAAGCAGATGTACATTCGTAAGTCAATACACCTGCCAGTACTTTTATCCGTAGTTTTGTATTTTGCCTGCCTTTGGGACTGGATCAGTATTAACCACACCAAAGAAGTGCTGACATTCGTTTTGCTTTTTCTTTTTGTATATATTATGGTTTATATAATTTGCAAATATCAAGATAAAAAATTAGCAGACAAGCTAAATCATCGACTTAGAGAGCGTTACCGTTCACAATAGAATATCACGATAAAGATGGCAGGCTATTTACAGCTTACCATCTTTTTTTTACAACTTACCTTTTACTATTCACAGCATACCTTTAGACCCATTGCCGGCACTTCATTGTTCTGGTACAGTGATTACCAAGAGAGGTGACTAAAAATGGATAAAATTATTGAAGTATCAAATTTACAAAAAAATTACTCAAGTCTATGTGCTGTGAATAATATTAATTTTTATGTTGAGCGAGGAAAACTTTTTTCATTTCTAGGTAGTAACGGTGCCGGTAAATCAACGACCATTGACATCTTGTGCACATTAATGAATTTTGACGGCGGTGAAGTTACCATAGACGGACTTAATCTTTGCCATGACAGACAATCTATAAGAAGTATAATTGGTGTGGTTTTCCAGGACAACGTACTGGATCCGTTGCTTACTGTACGGGAAAACCTCCTCATAAGGGCGGAATTCTATCAGTCGGACAGATCATTGATTCAGAAATCCGTCTACGAGGCTGCTCAGATAACCGAATTAAATGAATTTATTGATCAACCCTATTGTAAGCTTTCAGGAGGACAGCGGCGAAGAGCGGATATTGGTCGGGCACTGATTAATACACCTAAAATCCTTTTTCTCGATGAACCCACAACCGGCCTGGATCCGCAAACACGAAAAAGCATTTGGAATTCAATTAAACTGCTTCAGAAAAAAACAGGAATGACAGTATTTCTTACAACCCACTACATGGAAGAAGCTGCCGAATCGGACTATGTAATTGTACTGGACCACGGAGAAATCGCAGCAAAGGGGACGCCTGTTGAATTAAAATCAAAGTATGCCACCGATTGTTTAAGGCTTTCCGTATCAAATGAATACGCATTACGTCAGATCCTGTTGGATTTTAAGCTTAATTTTACCATTTCAGCAGGTGAGTTTATTATAAATCTGCCTGATACTATGAAAGCCTTGCCTGTATTGGAAAAATGCAAATCCTGCATCAGCAGTTTTCAGGTTCTACAAGGTACTATGGATGATGCTTTTATTGGTATTATGGGGAGGGATTTAAGGAAATGAATATTTTAATCAAGCGGAACTTAAAAATCTTTTTTCGCGATAGAAGCGCAGTATTATTTTCCCTGCTTGCTATTTTTATCATTATCGCATTATACGCAGTGTTTTTAGGCGATGTGTGGCTGGATGACTCCATGCAGAATATAAAAGGCACCAATTATTTAATGAATACCTGGCTTTTAGCAGGCCTTCTTGCAGTCGCGTCTATCACAACAACTATGGGTGCATTTGGCATTATGATTGACGATAAAGTCCGTAAAATTAACAAGGATTTTTACTCTGCTCCAATTAAAAGCAGCCAGATTACAATTGGATATATTGGCAGTGCATTTTTAATAGGTGTAATATTATCGATTATTACGGTTTTTGTATCTGAAATATATATAGTATTACGTGGAGGGCAGTGGATGACGTTTATTGGGCTTTTAAAAGTCATATTACTTGTGATTTTCACAACAGCAACAAATACTTCTATTGTCTGTTTTATTGTTTCCTTTTTCAAAAGCCACAGCGCATTCAGTACTGCCAGCACAATAATAGGGACTACAATTGGATTTTTAACAGGTATTTATCTCCCCATAGGAGCCCTGCCCAAATCCGTACAATTTGTCATAAAATTATTTCCTGTATCCCACGCTGCTTCACTCTTACGCCAGGTACTTATGAAAGAGGCCATGGAGGCTTCATTTTCAGAAATACCAGCAAATCATCTAAATGAATTTAAAGAGTATATGGGAGTTACCTTCCACTTTGGTAACTCTGTTGTCCCGTGGTGGCTCAGTATCCTCATTCTGGTCTTCACAGCCACTTTATTTTATGGTCTGTCAATCATTAATCTATCAAAAAGAATTCAATAATAGTATGAAGCTACTTTTATCTTAAAAGACCTCATTCCCAGATAATTGGAAAATGAGGTCTTTTATAGACATATTTAATTTATAATAAAAATATATAAATGGTCATCAGTCAAGAATCAGTCTTGCCGCGCCGAAAATACCGGCATCGTTGCCAAGTGTTGCAAGAACGATTTTGCTCTTGCTTTTTGATATAGGGGTAAATTCATCGTAATGGCGGTAAATCTCATCAATCAGAAATTGTCCTGCCTTTGATACGCCTCCGCCTATAACAAATACTTCCGGATCAATGACCATGGTAATCTGAGCCAGTGCAAGACCAAGATAATGACCCACGATATTGATCACAGTCTTTGCCAGTTCATCTCCAGCCTTTGCCGCATCCAATACTTCCTTCGCAGTTACGCTATCTCCGAACTCCCGCAATGCAGAAGGAATATCCGTAGAAGCCATCTTCCGTCTCGCTTCCCTTGCAATACCGGTTGCACTTGCAATCTGCTCTACACAGCCTACGCCGCCGCAATTGCAATGTTCTGTCTCTTCATCCCGGATATGGATATGACCGATTTCACCTGCCAGTCCGTGCTTGCCGGCAATAATCTTCTCTCCTATGATTACGCCTCCGCCCACACCTGTGCCCAGGGTGACCATAACGATGTCTTCGTAGCCCTTACCACCGCCCTGCCACATCTCACCCAGGGCAGCCACATTGGCATCATTTCCGCACAGCACCGGAATTCCGTCCAGCCTGCTGCTCAGTTCTCTTCCCGGATATAAATCACGCCAGCCTAAATTGACGCAGACTTCTACATATCCATCCGGCATAACCGGTCCAGGAACTCCCATTCCTATGCCTTTGATCTCATCAAGAGAGAGCTCAAGCTTTTTAAGTGTTTCCAGAATGGAAGCAGACACATCATCAAGAATGTATCTTCCGTTCTCTTCCGTTCTGGTACCAACCTCCCACTTATGAAGAAGTTCCCCTGTTGTTTCAAATATTCCGATCTTAACAGATGTTCCTCCCACATCTATGCCAACACACTTTTTTCCCATATCCAGATACACTCCTTTATGCTTTTGTACCACAGAGGCAGTTTAATTATAAGGATTTTGCCACTTCTGCCACATGCTCAGGCGTAAATCCAAAATGGTCAAATAACAGATTAGCAGGACCGCTTGCTCCGAATCCGGTCATGGTCACATAAGCGCCGTCAAGACCTACATATTTGCCCCAGCCGAAATCGCTTAATGCTTCCACTGCCACACGTTTTCTAACTTCTTTTGGAAGTACGGATTCCTTGTACTCCTGGCTCTGCTCCTCAAATAAATCCATACATGGCATGGAAACTACGCGGACTTTCTTGTCAGGAATAAGAGCTTTTGCCTTTACAGACAATTCAACTTCCGATCCGCTGGCAATCAGAATCAGATCTGGTGTTCCTTCACAGTCATCGATTACATATCCACCCTTTAATGCCTCTTTGCTGCTTCCTGGCATAGGAGTCAGATTCTGTCTGGTAAGAACCAGAGCGGTCGGAGTCTTTTTGGAAGTCAGTGCAGAGTACCATGCTGCTTCTGTCTCTGTTTCATCACAGGGACGGAATACATGGAAGTTTGGCAATGCACGTAACATGGCAAGCTGCTCAATTGGCTCATGAGTAGGACCATCTTCACCAACACCGATGCTGTCGTGAGTGAATACGAAGGATAACGGTACTCCCATTAAAGCAGAAAGACGTGCCATGGGTTTTGTATAATCACTGAAAACAAAGAAAGTAGACACATAGGTACGAAGTCCGCCGTGAAGCATCATACCGTTTCCTATGGCTGTCATTCCAAGTTCCCGAACTCCGAAATGCATGTTTCTGCCAGCCGGGTTCTCCTTGCTGTAATCTCCCATATCCGACATATTTGTCTTATTGGAAGGAGCTAAATCCGCAGAACCACCGATTAAGTTTGGCATATATGTCTTAATTCTGTTTAAAATCTGTCCGGATAAATTTCTGGTTGCATCTGCCTTCTCCGGCTTTTTCCAGAAATCAGCGCATGCCTCGATGGATTTCTCTCCTGCATCCGGGTCATGGTAAGCATTCCACAGTTCTTCCATGTCTGGATACTCCTGGCAGTAAGCAGCGAACATTACATTCCATGCCGCTTCTGTCTCCGCCTTTTCCTCAGCAAGCTTTCTATAATGGCTGTAAACTTCCTCCGGAACATAGAATGGCTCCATTGATGGCCAGCCTAAGTTTTCCTTTAATGCAGTAATGTTATCAGCACCCAGAGGTTCCCCGTGAGCACTTGCCTTACCCTGCTTTGCAGGACAGCCAAAGCCGATCTGTGTCTTTATGGTGATAAAGGAAGGATGCTCGGTATCTGCCTTTGCCTCTTCGATTGCACGTCCGATGGCTTCTAAATCATTACCATCCTCAACCGTAATAATCTGGAAACCAAATGCTTCCATACGTTTTTGTACATTCTCTGTAAATGCGATATCTGTACTTCCTTCAATGGAAATTTTATTGGAATCATAAATAACAATTAATTTACCCAGACCAAGAGTTCCTGCAAGAGAAAATACTTCAGAGGAAATTCCTTCCATCATGCAGCCGTCTCCACCCAAAGCAAAGGTGTAATGATCAACTACCGGATAGTTGTCCTTATTAAATACAGCAGCAAGATGACTTTCGGCAATTGCCATACCGACTGCCATACCCATACCAGCTCCAAGAGGACCTGTGGTTGCCTCAACTCCCACTGTATGGCCATACTCCGGATGTCCAGGAGTTTTAGAACCAAGCTGGCGGAAATTCATCACATCCTCTTTGGATAAATTACCATATCCAAACAGATGGAGCAAAGAGTACAACAGCATGGATCCATGACCTCCAGACAGGATAAAACGGTCTCTGTTGGCCCATGTTGGATCTGCTGGATTATGATTCATGTGATTTGCCCATAATTCATACGCAGCAGATGCGCAGCCTAAAGGAAGTCCCGGATGTCCGGAGTTGGCTTTCTGGATTGCATCGGCAGAAAGGATGCGGATTGCATTAATTGACATAGTATCGATGTTGCTCATTGGTATTGTCCTCCTATTTGTAATCTTATTTCTTTCATGTTCTGGGGTCCGGATACGATCAGAGTATTGGGAAATCTGCCGTTTCGGATTTTTGTTATGGGAAAATCAAATGTACTGGAAAATTTAAGCCTTCCTGACATGTTATAGACTCTGCAAGAGTCTTCATTATACAAAATTACCAGGTTTCCGTCAATATCAGCATGGGTGTACTGATATTGGAAACCACTGGTAAACATCAGGTTCCCATTGGATTTATATACAGAAAGCTTATAAGGATTTTCCCCTTCAGGGTTATCGGTAATCATTCCTGCATACTTGTCCGAGTAAAATACACTTTTTATCTCATCTTCAGCCGGAATCTGCTTAATCAGCTCCGGAGAAAGTGCATTCTTTGTGGAATAAAACGAAATACCATTATCTGCAAACGCACAGGAGTATGTGTCATCAAGAAACCTTACCTGCGCTACAAATGTGGACTCATAAGGTTCATCAAATCCCCCTACAAGCCTGTCCGGAACACTTTTACCGATTTCTGCAAAATTATGAAAGGCAACTCTTCCATTCATTGTTCCATTCTTTAAAAATGCATAAGATCCAATCAGCTGTGTTCCGTCAGGGGATAAGCTGATATCCACCGGATAACCGGAATCTCCTCCTAATAAAGCTTTGATCTTCACATCCAGAGAACTGCCATCCCGTTTATAAAAATACACATAATTGGAAGTAGTATCTTCTAAGATCGCAGCCACCACTCCATGGGCTGATACAGACGCCTTTATAATAGGCAGTACCGTGTTTGCCACTCCGGTATTACCCGTCTTATCAAAGACATAGATGGAATTACCCTGTTGATCCGCAATGACCGCATAAGAGCCATTGACACTGGCAACCGGTGATTTCATCTCATAGCTCTGTATCCATACCTCTTTCCCCTGGTTATCAATATAGGAAGCTCCATCCTTGCTGTATTTTAACACATTGGTTCCAAAGTCCAAATATCCAACGTAGCTTCCTTCATTGAGCGATTTTTCCCAGACGACGCTGTATCCAGTATACTGATAATAATTCAAATATGTATACAGACTGACTGCACCTGCAGACAGGATAAAAAGCACCACCAGAAAAATCTTTAACTTTTTCTTTTTAACCTTTGTGCGGGCTCTTTTTATGATTTCATTGCTGTCCTCGTCCTTTTGCGGTGAAGCCGGGACAATCTGACGCCGCAGCTGGTCTTTCTTTATCTCTCTGTTCATAGAGTTCATATCGCTCATGCAGTTTCTCCTAAAAATGCCCATATGTAATTGTAGTATACATCAAATTAGAGAGAAACGCATTAAGTTTTTCTACGGAAGACGCAATTTCTGGCCCGCAACTATCTTATTTTCATCTTCTAGTCCATTCAGTTCGCAAATTTCCTTTAATTTATTAACGCTCTTATATTCAGCAATACAAATCCCATACAGCGTTTCTCCTTCTACCACGGTATGAATCCGTTGGCTATCCGTCGCTGCTGCCTGGGTTGCAGGTTGTGTCTCAGGTTTAGCTGCCTGTGTCACCTTCTCTTCTACTACCTTTTGTGTTGCTGGCTCTGACTCTGCGGCTGCAGCTGTCTCACTGACTGTCTCACCCGCTGTTTCCCCAGCCTGTGCCGCTGTCTGCGCCTGTGTGGCTCCCGGCATGGTTTCAGACATGGTTTCCTTGCTGACTGCAGAGGTCGGATATACTTCTCCATCTGCTTCCTCTACCACTACTCCTGATTCCTTTTTTTCACCCTTTTGCTGGGTCTTATCACCCAGGAGAATTTTTTCTGCCTTGGCTGGAATTGCAGAGACTACCACACTTTCCATGCTTTTCATACGCTCATAGTTGTTAAACATAACAATTCCGCCAGCTAATACGACAACTGACATGGCCATGCACATGCCCCGGAGAAGTCCGACAGTCTGATGCCTGTCCACTGCTTCTTCCTTGTTCTCGCCCATTCGCTTGCGGAATTCTTCAATTACCTTATCATTTGTATCGGTTTCGATACGTTTTACATCCTTGCGCAGTACCATATAATCCTGCATCATTTGATTGCGTTCATAATAGATACTGTACCCCTGAAGCTTATAAAAACCATCTTCCGAGGTTACATAAATTGTTTCATCCCCCTCTGTTCCACAGCTTAGATACATTAGTTTGTTGGGACCTCCAAAATACTGCATGTGCTGCTTCCAGTAATTTAAAGGACTTAAATCTTCTCCCGGACTTCCACATATAAACCAGCCCTGTATAGATCTTTTTGGAAAAAGCTGGTCCATGTTTTGGGAAGCTCTTTTCCATGACAGTTCTGTAAAGGACACCTTCAGGCCCTCTTCCGTCACATCTTCCATCTCCAATGCTCCGTCGATAAAGATATACGGCGTCCCGTCACTTAACTCCATACTGCCAAGCAAAAGTCCGACCCGCAGTCTTTGTCCAGTTACAGGAAAAAGACGTTTTAAATATGTGTTAACATAATCCTCTACATATAATTTTACGATTTCATCCCGTTCCCCAATCTGTCTGATGTTTTTGGGCAGCTTCGGGAACGGATTGTATAATTCATCCATTGGATCACCCCGCTATTCTATTTAATCCAATGAATCATAGCATAAGGCATTTGAAAAACGTGTCAAAGAAAGTACGAGTTTTCCCATAACTTTTCGACAAGACAAATACTGCGGCTGATGCAGTCTGCCATACGCATGACAACAGAAAGCCGGATACTCTGAAGCATAAGCGGATCGTAATTTCCACAGCTTCCCACAATACCTGTAATAAAAATATCCCCTACAGCCCGAAGCTCTTTGCTGACTCCAAGGCCTGGTTTTAACGCCCCTTTTCCAAGGGTGACATAACCAATATGCTCTATATTTCCAACAGAGGCATCCACGGCTACCACTACATGATTGGGATATCGCAGCTTTAAAATAGTCTGATAGGTATCCAAATTCATGGCGTGAACCGGACGCTCCAACGTGCCCAGTAACTCTAAATGCTCCAGTCCCATTTCATTTAGCTTATAACCAATTAAGGGCCCAAGGCTGTCTCCCGTGGAACGGTCGGTACCTATGCATAAAAACAGCACACCTGCCGATTTTCCATTCTCCTGCTCCGAGCATATCATGCTGTAAAGTCTGGACGCAAACTCCTCTGCTTCAAAGGTCTGCCTGGTGTCATAATAAAAAACATCCCGATTTCCCCGGATTGCAATTCTTTCCCATAATTTCATAATATACTGCCCTGCTGTCCTTATTTTTCTCTGTTCTATTATAAGCCGGGTTCTTTAGAATTATTCACCTCAATCCTTCAGAAAAACGCAAAAAAAGTACAGGCCTGCCGTTTATGCCGGCTGGTTCCTGTACCTTTATTTTAGTCTTTTATGCTGTTATAAATTTCCTTGGCTTCACTAATGGTTTGTGCCTTCCCCATCCGTATCATATCTGCCAGTTCATCAAGCTTCTCCGGGATCATATATTCAGATCCGATATAAGAGGCATAATTATCATTGATAAACAGCGTCTGCTCCTTAACCCGTATCTGAGCTTCTTTCCAGTTATTAACCGCCTCTTCGTGTTCCTTCTCAAGCTGTGAGATTTTTTCTCTTTTACTGCTGGCTATTTCATCGGAAATAATCGTACTGGTTACCTTATCAAATGTATTCAATGCCTCCTGTTTCTTGTCCGCAATGTCTGCAAGATCCTGTTCTGTTTTTGCAATCTCATCATCAAACTTTTCCAGATTATAGACCTTTTCGTTACGATCCTTTTTTATAGAACGGATAATGGCACGAAGCTTTCTCCGATTTGATTTTATAGAATTTTTAATCGCCCTTCCCTTTTTTAAAGCCTCTGGGTGTCTGACTCTTGTCCGATTGTTAATCAGAATATAAATCCCGCCAAAAAGCAGGATGGAGACAAAATAAATTCCTGCCAGATAAAATGATTTTCTTTGTGGAATGAGAAAATAGATTCCGCAGGGTATGGCAAGAAAAAAAATAAGTGCTGTAAAAAGCAGGATAATGGTTTCAGAAAACCCTCTGGTAAAAAACAAAGCATAATACCAGGTGCTCCTGCAGTAAGACGGAACATGATCCCGTTTAAAAACAGATTTTAACTCAGTTAACAATTCTTTGTTTTTATCCTTAAGCTCCTGAGTCTCCTCTTCAATCCGTTCCTTAATTCCCTGTGTTTTGGCTTTTTCCCGTTTGTTTCTTAATCGCTTTAGATTGTCCTGTTCTTTCGCGATCTCTCTGTCATAGGTATCGTTAATTTCCTGTACCCTTTTTTTTACCGTAAGGCTGATGGCATCGGTCACAGCCTTTCTCTCTGCTTCCAGTTCTCTAAAAAGACTCTTTTCTTCCAGACGGTATTTTTCAAGCAAACTCTTGCTTACCGATAGTTCCTGAACGGCTCTGCATGCCTCTCCAAGAAATCCAACCTGATCTTCTATAGGCTGTGCCATCTTTTGTCTTCCTCCTTCGGTTTTTCCTCTCACAATTTTATCATAGGTTGATTTGTTTTACAATGTCCTGAATTTCTTCCTTGCCATATTCGTACACATAATGCTATAATCGTTTCATCAAATGACTGCCGGTCACCGAAATTTGTCAGATAGAAGGGAAAATTATTATGTTTCGTATGTGGGCAAAATTAATAACCAATACCCGGATCGTAAAAGATACCGTCATCTGTATCTCCGATTACAGTCTGTCCAGAACTTCCATGGTGTTTCAGTCTCTGGAGGAGATCTGCTATCAGTTTGATCTAGGAAAGCCCATATGGCTTGATTCTACTGTAAAGGATTTTAAAGTTCATTCAAAAGCACGATTTACTCAGGATAATTTTATAGAACCCATTGATTTTGATTTTCTGGAGATACAGATTATAGAAGAATAATACTTACTGGTAAAAAAAAGTCCTCCATTTACATGGCAGGACTTTTTATATTTAAAACAGATTATAATCTCTTTAAAAGCTCTTCTCTTTCCTTCTCAAACCCAGGCTTTCCAAGGAGAGCAAACATATTCTTTTTATAGCTTTCCACACCCGGCTGGTTGAATGGATTTACTCCCAGAATATAGCCGCTTACACCACAGGCATATTCAAAGAAGTAAAACAGCTGTCCTAAGCTGAATTCATCCTGATCCGGAATGTTCACCATCAGATTCGGGACATCTCCGTCACTGTGCGCCAGAATGGTTCCATTCATCGCGCTCTTGTTCACGAAGTCCACGCTCTTTCCCGCCAGATAGTTCATTCCGTCTGTATCAACCTCTTCTTCCTTTAAGAGGATCTCTGCCGGAGATTCTTCTACATTTAATACAGTTTCAAACATAATTCGGGACCCATCCTGAATAAACTGTCCCATAGAGTGCAAGTCTGTGGTTAAATCCACTGCTGCCGGAAAAATACCTCTCTGATCCTTTCCTTCGCTTTCTCCAAACAGCTGTTTCCACCACTCGGAAACATAATGAAGGCTTGGCTCATAATTTGCCACGATCTCAACCGACTTTCCCTTTCTAAGGAGAATGTTGCGGACCGCTGCATACCGGAGTGCACCGTTTGATTCATAAGGTGTGTTTACTGCCTCCTCTCTGGCTGCTGCCGCGCCTTCCATCAATTTATCAATATCAGCACCGGATACTGCAATCGGAAGAAGGCCGACTGCCGTAAGCACTGAGAAACGTCCTCCCACATCATCCGGAACAACAAACGTTTGATAACCTTCCTGGTCCGCTAAATTCTTTAACGCACCCTTCGCCTTATCCGTAGTGGCATAAATCCTTTTATTTGCCTCTTCACGTCCATACTTTTCGATCAGCAGATCCTTAAATACACGGAATGCAATTGCAGGCTCTGTGGTTGTACCGGATTTGGATATAATATTAACGGAGAAATCTTTTCCTTCCAGCACGTCCTTTAAATCCTGAATATACTTGCTGCTAATGCTGTTGCCGACGAAATAAATCTCCGGAGTTTTACGCTTTCCTTTTGGTAATACGTTATAAAAGCTGTGGGATAAAAATTCGATCGCTGCTCTTGCACCAAGATAAGAACCGCCGATCCCGACAACAAGCAGTACATCAGAATCACTCTGAATTTTTTCTGCTGCCGCCTTTATTTCCTGGAATTCTTTTTTATCATAATTGACCGGTAGATCAATCCACCCCAAGAAATCGTTACCTGCACCAGTTTTGTTCATCAGCACATCCTTCGCACACAGTACTGTGGCTTTCATGTTATCCATCTCTTCTGCTGATACAAATCCTGCTGCTCTGGAATCATCAAAAACTATATTTCCCATTGCTAATATTCTCCTTTTCCTATTATGTCAGGTTCCTGTCTGCCTGTTTAGGAAAATTATATCATAGAACTCATCGAAATGCGACTTTATTTTCTTCTGCCCTCCGAACGTTCATGTTAAATATTCCTGGAGAATTTCGCCAATCAGCTTTAATTCTTCCGGATTTAAATCCTTAAGCCAATCCTCTCCCTGTCTGTTTCCCCGCTCCTTTTCCCTGCTTGCTGCAATCTGTTCCAGACTCTTTTTTAAATAGTCCACATCACGGACGGAACCTTTTACTTCCGATGCATCCATGGATTCTCCTCTCATTGGCAAACGCTCCATTTCATCAGAATATTCCTCCGCCTGCTTTTGAGGACGGTTGCGCACCCTCTGTCTGGCGCTCCTTCTGTCAGCCTTTCGATCAGGCTCTGCTTCCGGTTCTGCCGCAACTCTGGACTGAGCCCCATAGATAGATCGGATATTTTCACGAGGCTCCAGCCGCGGCCCCGACATGGAAGCTGATTCCTCCCGTTCCTGATCCAGTCGGTAGATCAGTGTATTTTCCAGATAATTATCCAGTGTTGCAAACAGCTGCTGACGTTTCTCTGTAACTCCCGCACCATGATCCACCAATATGGTAAACAAACCTGCCATAATTCCTACCGAACCATATAAAACTATGTAATAAGGATCTGTCCGGTACCAGTAAGAACCAAACGCGGCTGCACCACCCGCTAAGAAACACCAGAGTGTCATTTGATTCGATAACATGTTCCAGCCATGGAGTGTAATACCCATATGTTTAAAATCATACATCTGTCTTTCTAAATAAGGCTTGACCCTGGGAATCCCCTGGTTCATTTGATAAGTTGATTCGGTCTTCTGTTTAAAAGCACGAAGGTTCCTGTTTTTAGTAAGTGTCAGATTGTCTGATTCTTTAATCAGTCTTTTGTAGAGGTTACGTGTAAGCCATCTGGTAATAATGCCAATGCCGCAGAAAACTGCCATCACGTATAACGCTTTGCCTGTCTGTAAAAATTCCAGCATAATAATAGCTCCCCTTTCTTCCCGGCATCTCCGGGTGATAGGTTTATTATAAACACCCGGACTGCCTTTGGGAAGATGAGAGAGCCTAGAATCGTTCGTCAAATCCTGCCAGAATTCGATTATTAAGTTAATCTGAATATTTTTCTGCCATAGCTAAAATAAGGTTCACAGAAGCTTTCACTGCCTTTTGTTCAAACTCGCTATAGTCCATATTTGCGCTGTCATCCGCCTTATCTGAGATAGCTCTGATAATGAGAAATGGTATATGGTTTAAGTGAGCGGTCTGTGCAATGGCAGCCCCCTCCATCTCTGTACAAAATCCCTGAAATGTATCAGAGATCCAGGTTTTTTTAACCCTGTCAGAGACGAACTGATCCCCTGAAACCACTCTTCCTTTAAAAATTCCAACTTCAGGATTCACCTCTTTGCAGCAATTCTCAGCCAGATTACGGAGTTTTTCATCTGCATGAAATGAAAATTCCTTCATCTGTGGGATCTGTCCTGCCGGATAACCAAAGCCTGTTGCGTCCATATCATGATGTACTACATCTGTGGAAAGCACCACATCTCCAATATTAATCTCATTCTTTAAAGACCCGGCAATTCCTGTATTAATAACTGCAGTCACATGGTAATGATCCGCCAGAATCTGTGTACAGATAGCTGCATTGACCTTTCCTATGCCACAACGGACTACAACTGCTTCCAGCCCTTTTAATGTACCTTTATAAAAATCCATTGCCGCTATGGTTTCAACCGTAACATCCTTCATGGATTCTTTTATTTCTGCAACTTCCACATCCATTGCTCCGATAATTCCTAACATAGCAGTCCTCCTTTTTGTTTTATTGTTTCATCGACTACCGTATTATTATAACGGAAAACGGAGCAATTGTGTAATTAATTTCAATATTTTCCGGACGCTGAATCAAAGGCTGCAGATTGGTTTATCTCCGGTTCCGCAAATCTTGGAGCGAACGGTTCATTTCCTGTGCTGACAGATACACTTGTGAGCTTAAATTTTGAAATCTGCTCCCTGAGTATCTGTGCCTGTGCAGCCAGTTCCTCACTGGAAGCAGAGCTTTCTTCCGCAGTTGCAGCGTTGGTCTGTACAACAGCGGAAACCTGGGAAAGCCCCTGGTTAATCTCGACAATGGAATTTGCCTGATCCTGGGTATCGGACTCGATCTGTTTAATTGCTTTTTCCACCATTGAAGACTTTTCAGCTACATCATCTAAAAGCCGTAAGCTTTCGTTTGCCATCCGCTCGCCTTCTGCTACTTTATCTGTAGATTTCTGTACAAGATCTGCTGTCTGTTTGGCCGCTTCCGCTGATTTTGCAGCCAGATTTCTCACTTCATCCGCAACTACAGCAAAGCCCTTGCCTGCCTCACCAGCTCTTGCTGCTTCTACTGCCGCATTTAATGCGAGAATGTTTGTCTGGAAAGCGATGTCTTCCACTATCTTTGTTACCTTGGATATTTCTTCCGAAGAATGACTGATTTCTTTCATTGCTTCATTCAGGAGTTTCATCCGGTTATTACTTTCTCCCACTCCCTGACCAGCCTGGAATACTGACTCTGTCGCATTACGTACAGATACTGTATTCTTTTCCGCTTTTTCCGTTACGCTGTGAATGGAAGCAGTCAGTTCTTCAATGGTTGCCGCCTGCTCGGTTGCTCCTGATGCTAATGCCTGAGAAGCATCAGAGACCTGTCCTGCTCCTGAGTTTACCTGCTCAGCTGCTGAATGAATTACCTGCATGGTTGCATTTAATGAGGCAATTGTGCTGAGTAAAGACTGTTTAATTGCAGAGTAATCACCAACATAATCCAGATCAACCGTAAAACTCATGTTTCCCTGAGAAAGCATAGTGAGCTTTGAAATAATATCTTCAATATAAGTAATAAGTCTTGCATTGGTAGAACGAATGCTTTCAGCCATGCGTCCCAGTTCATCACGGCTCTCGTAGTGAATTTCTGAACGAAGATTTCCTTCTGCCATGCCTTTATACACTTCTTCTATTTCTTTAACAGGTTTTAAAATTGCCCGTGTCAGTACAATTATAATAGAAAGGGTAGCCAACACAGATGCCACCAGTACTACCAGAAGCATTACCCATGACTCTGCAATAACGCTTTTAGCTGTCTGTTTCTGTACATCCGCTTTTTGTGCACCAACCACATTCATCTGTTCCATTATATCTGTAATCTGATTAAAGGGTGGTAAAAATTCTTCCTGGAAAATTGTATAAGCTGCTGATGCATCTTTTTTTGATGGGTCGTTTAGCAGGTCAAGAATTTTATTACGGGCTACTTCCGCCTCCTGAACATGCTGATTCACATCTGCTATGTTTTTATCATTTGCTGCACTTCGCTGGTTTTTGGCAAATTTGTCAAAAACCTCCATAAAATTTTGTGCGCTTTTACTGGACATGTCAAGAGATGCCTGATAATCTTTTCCTGATTCTTTTTCAAGAAGCGCCATTAGTAAAAATCTCTGTACTGACACAGCTTCCCTCTGGGCTTCCAGGTTGTTAGAGGTAAGAGGATAGGTGAATTTTGAATATAATTCCACCTGGTTTCCAATTTTGGATATACTGCTAGCAGATGTACCCAGCGAAATTAATAATATTAAAAATAATATACCAAACCCAATTGATAATTTCCATTTAACCGATAAATTTGTAATCCAAACCTTAAACCCTTTCTTGTCACTCATTCGTGTACCTCCCATTAAGTATTTATTTTAAAGCCAATCTATCTCTGAACAGCGAAAAATCCAGGTCATTACCCTGGTACTTTTCCGCTCATCAGTTTTTTAATAACCATAGGTGCTGCAGTTAAAAACCACACCGTATACTGTTCCGGATTTTGCAGCATGCTTTCAGACAAATCAGCTATTTCCATCCATTTCAGATCCATAATTTCTTCCGGATCCGGACTGATTTCTCCATGATACTGACCAATAAACACGTGGTCATATTCGTACTCAAACATATCATCATGAAACTTATGATAATAAATAAAAGAACCTGCTTCCTCACAGTTTAAGACGACTCCAAGTTCCTGATAAAGACGTCTTTTAACTGCCTCCTCTAAAGATTCCTGAAATCGGGGGTGAGAGCAGCATGCATTGGTCCATAAACCACCGGAATGGTATTTTTCCAATGCACGCCGCTGAAGCAGCAATTTCCCCTCATGATACAAAAATACTGAAAAAGCCCTGTGAAGCAATCCCTTTTGATGACACTCTTCTTTGGTCGCTTTCCCTATTTCCCGATCCAGTATGTCAACACAAATCAAATGGTCCATAATTACCCCAATCAGTCCTTTTTAAGATACTCTTTTAAAAATAAATCTGCTGCAGCTTCCACATTGTCACACAGAAGTTTAATCTCATCCATCGTGGCATGTTCAACATGAACTCCAAGACTTACAGATACCGGCTCTCCCAGCGCAGTGCAAAGCTTCTTCGCGATCTTTTGTGCCAGCTGTGCGTCCTTATGCCCCGGTACTGTCAGGGTCCACAGATCGCAGCTGGAAAGTTGCTGTCCATCAATCTCTGCACCGGGGGCAGCCAATGCTACTCCTCCAAGATGTGGTCTTTCACCGCCGCTTATAAAAACTGCAAGTCCGTTTCCTGTTGTTATATGGACGCTCATACTTACCGCATACTTTCCGTCTCCGTAAATTTTGTTTATCATAATATCTCTCCCTTTTACAATTCCATATGCGCAGTTAATCTGCACCACGCCATGGGACGAAATTTTTATAATCAAGCCCAAACTGCATCAGGATCTTTCCAACCACATGGTTAATCTGATCATCCAGGGAATTGGGACCATTATAAAAAGTAAGCATTGGAGGTATTATGGTACAGCCTAAATCTGCTGCTGCCATCATGTTGCGAAGATGAACCTTACCAAGAGGCATTTCTCTTGTACACAGAATTACCTTCCGGTTTTCTTTCATGCAGACGTCAGCTGCACGGATCAGGAGATTATCGGTAAAACCATTTACAACTCCTGACAGAGTCTTCATACTGCAGGGCAGTATAATCATTCCGTCTGTCTGATAAGAGCCGCTTGAGATTGCTGCAGCCAGGTTATGTACATCATGATAATAATCCGCCTGTTCAACCAGCTTCTCAAAGGGATAATCGGTTTCTAACTCCCAGGTTTTTCTGGCACAGTCCGATACCACCAGATGGACTTCACAGTCCTTAACACTTTTCAGCGCTTTTAGCAGATAAAGACTCATGACCACGCCGGTTGCTCCTGATACTCCTACAATAATTCTCATTTAAACACCTCTCTTTTAACAGTTATACAATGCCAAGAACTGCAAACCACGCTACGGCAAAACCAACTGTCAGGAAAATCGGAATCAGCAGCGGAACCCCCATCTTAATGGTTTCCTTCTGTGTATACATTCCGTTTTCCTCTCCCTGCCCCACCAGGATATTTAAGTGATGGAACGGAAGAATATAATGGCCTGAAATAGCCAGATAAATTACAAAAATCACTGCCAGCTCATTAATTCCCAGTGCATTGGTACAGACTAAGATTGCCGGAATGGCAACTCCCATAACTGCAATCACAGACCCCATAAACATATGAATCAGAATCGCAATTGCTGCAATCATTATGGCCAGTACCAGTATGTTACCCGGCATGGTTTTGGGAAGCAGAGTCGCTGCAATCCATTCATTCATACCGGTTACTGCCCCAACCTTACCAATTGCAATGGCAGAGGTTAGAAATACCAGAACATGAACGGGAACATCGCTCCACTCTTTTACTGTTAAGACATTACCGATTACAGGCAAAGCCATGCACATGGCTACCGCCAGTGTAACCCAGCCTACATCAAGACCGGTGATACCGTTGGTAAGCCAGAGACCAATTGCTATCATAATCCAGATTAAAGTCCTCTTCTCTTTTTCGGTCATTTTACCAAGAGCAGACTGAGCGGTACGAACCTCATCGAAATTAACTTCAACTGCTTTCGATGGTTTAAACAAAATCAGGATTAAGATCAGGGTAGTAATGCTTAAAAACAGAGCCGGAGGTCCCATAATCTGAAACCAGCGAACAAAATTAATGCTTTCTGTTGTACAGTAAGTCACTACCAACGGGTTAATAACCGAATCGCCAGTCAGGAAAATAAGCGAAACCGGAACCGATGCTGCAAACACCGTAAATCCCACCTTAACCGCATCCTCCTTTGGCATATTCGCAGCCTTAATCACTACGGACATCACCGACATGATTAAGAATGCCCTGGGCCATGGGTGAGGAATAAATAAGGACAAAATAAAAGTCAATACAAAAATGCCGATAATAATGCTCTTCCATGATCTTACAAATTTCAGGATGTAGGCATAAGAGATCCGTTCCCCTAATCCTGACTTTTTAACTGCTGCCGCAATCATGTAAGCACCGATAACCAGCCACAGGGTTGAAGTTGTCCAGCCTGCAAATACCACTTTCGTATCTGCAAGCTTTAAAAGACATACGGAGACCAGATAGAATCCCCCCACGTAACCTGACTGGGCAACCTGTGCAGCCCACCAGACTACGGTCATTAGTGTTAATCCAAGACAGATCTGTCCTTCTCTGGACAGGCCATCAAGCGGAAGAAGTAGGACAAGAACAAAAATAATAATACCGATTAAAAAACCTGATTTCTGTTTAGTGAATGTCACGAAGCTTCTCCTTTATATGTAAATTATTTATCGAGGGGCGGAATGGGGGGTATAATCTGTAACGTATCAATCTGTTCTTTTTTCAGTTTAAATTTATCATGAATATGAGGCGTCTCAGTAGACCTCCAGGAATAAAAGCAATCCATACATTCATAAACTTCCCAGACATTTCCAACAGGAGAGGTTGCAATCACTTCAATTTTATTTCCGTCGCAGCGTGGACATTTCATAGTTTCAATCTCCTTTCGTTATAGAGCTTACATCTCAGACATCAGTTTACGAATCAAAGCTTCATACTTTTCATAACCAGCCGGCGGCTCTAAAAGTTCAACTTCTCTTGGATTAGGTTCCGGATCCTTTGGTGTAGTCGCATCTATAATCAGTTTGGAATGCATTCCAGCAGGATATGAGGAGGGATCAAGAGGCATACCCGGACAGTTTGGAATCACTACAACATCCTTATCCGGTCTCACACGGGTAGTCAGTGCCCACATAACCTGAGGGAGGTTAAACGGATCAACAAATTCATCAACGATAATAATAATCTTACTGTACGAACCGCCATGAGGAGTGGAAAGAAGTCGGAATGCCACTTCTTTGCCAAAGCCGCCAAACCGTACCTTTGTGGAAATAATGCAGCCGATTCCATGAGTATACATGGCATTAACTGCCTGTACTTCAGGGAAATCCCGTTTGATCTGCTGGTAAAGAGGAACTGATGTATTTAAAGCCATGAGATAATCAATTTCAGTCCACGGAATACCCAGATAAAGGTTTTCAAAAATAGGATTTGTTCTATGGGTTACATGAGTAATTGTAATCACACACTGGCGTCTGGAACCTGAGTAGGAGCCCGGAAATTCTCCGAACGGGCCTTCTACCTCACGTACCCTTGGCTCAATATAACCTTCTAAAACAACCTCTGAGCCGGCTGGAACATAAAGGTTTTTGTAAAGATCGGACTGAACAATCTGTGTGGGAACTCCATCCTGAAGCGCACCTACAAATTCATACTCATTTTGAGTATACATAACAGGCGTAGATGCCATATAGGTTACCAGCGGGCTGTTTCCAACTGTAATACAGATCGGAACCTTTTCATTCTTTCTCTCAGCAGCTTCCAATTGGATTGCAATGTCATGAAATGCCAGTGCCTGGATTCCTACACGATTCTTTCCCTTAACCTGAATGCGGTATGTACCAACATTTAATTTGTCGAAATTATCCGGCTCATTGGGATCAGCCGTAATAATAGACGCTTTAGAAAGGAAGAAACCGCCATCCTGATCATTGATTCTGTATAATGGAAGGAGTTCAAACAGGTTGATATCCTCCGCTTTATCAATGGTATTTTCTTTACAGGGTGCTTCTTCTCGTTTGAGGATTTCAGGCTTAACCGGGAATCGGTCCCATCTGCGGTTGATCTCATGGAACTGCTCTTTGGTTGATGCCGTTTTATCCATGCCAAGCATCAGAGCATGATTGGCCCATGAACCATGCACATTGGTAACTACGCTGTAAGGATATCCTTTTACCTTTTCAAATAAAACCGCCGGACCACTCTCTATGTTTGCCGCAGCTCTTCCTGCCGCTGCAATATCCGGTTCTGGATTAACCTCCTCCTTAATTCGTACTAACTGACCGTTTTCTTCCAGAGTGGAAAGGAAACTGCGCAAATCCTGATAAACTTTTGCCATAAATTTTCCTCCTGATTTTCTTCATGTGATGCTGATACGGTTCCCAGCTGGATTATTTTTCCAACATAGTTAAATTATAATCAATTACAATTTTCGTGGCAATTCGATTAAATTCGCGCAACTATTCCATAATGGAATCAAAAAATCATTAAATTTTTCATTTATGATTCATAACAAATAGTAAACCAAAAATAAACGTTTTATAAATACGCATTTTATTGCAGTTTTCCATTGAAATGATAGTTAACTTTATGTTTTTTCAATATTTAAAAGTATTCTAAAATGTCATGACAAAATAGTATAAACATATTTTCCTTCTCATCATTCTGTATTATAATAGTGTTAATGACAAAACGTACATCTGAGTGTAGATTTTTACGATTTATCAGTAACTTAAGGGGGCTATTTGATTATGACAAAATGGATTGATGATTTCTTAGCATTGGCAAAGTATCAAAATTTTTCTACCGCTGCCGAAAGCATTTATATTTCCCAGTCAGCTTTATCAAAACATATTAAGGCAATTGAAAATGAGTTGGGAATTGTACTGTTTATAAGAAGTAATACAAAGGCAGAACTGACAGAAGCAGGCAATGTCTACCTGGAATATGCATTAAACATCCGCAAGTGTACCCAGGACTTAAGAACGAAACTGGAAAAGTTTGGTACTTCCTGCTATGTTACAGAGTTGACCATAGGAACCATTCCCTGCCTTGCGGAAAGCGGGATTATGCAGCTGCTTCTTAACTTTCAGGAGAAATTTGGTAACTATTCTATCCAAATTGTGGAGGATGACCAGTCAAATCTGCTTAAAATGCTTTCTCAGCAGGAGATTGATGCTGCAATCTGCCGCACGGATTTAATGAATGACACAGAATATGATACGGTCTCTCTGGTCTCAGATGAGATGGTGATGATCTGCAGTAAGAATGTATTTCCGTTTGAACAAGGCAGTGAGATTGATTTAAAAGGCTTTAAATTTGATAATATCTACACCATAGCCAAGGAATCAGATATTTACCGGCTGACAAAAAAACAACTTTATGAAATTGGATACACAGGCAGTATTGCCGGGACATTCCCCCGGCATATGATGCTTCTATCTTTTTTGTCTCAAAAAGGCGGCTGTGCCATTTTACCCAGACAGCTTGCCAATCTTCAGATGTTTCCAAACCTTACATATTACAGAATCAGAGATTCGGTTAAAACAAATATTGGTTTTGCCAAATTATCCTCCAACTGTATCAATCCCCAACTAGTCGACAAATCCAATATGTTGTATGAATATTTAAAAGAACAGAAAGAACTTATGCCAGAATGTTAACTGCGTGATGCTTCCTATTTCTTCCTTTTATGATCTATTGACACTTGCCATGGAATTCGTTATAATTCTTTAAAGTTCCAGTTGAGGTAAGCGTTACAATTATACGGAGGTATGAATGATGAAATATAAAACACACGGAGTTTGTTCCCAGGAAATTAATTTTGAAATAGAAGGCAGTAAGGTTGGCCATGTACAATTTGTAGGCGGTTGTTCAGGAAATACACAGGGCGTATCAAGACTGGTAGAAGGCATGGATGTTGATGATGCCATTCGCCGTCTGGAAGGAATCAAATGTGGCTTTCGTCCAACTTCCTGCCCTGATCAGCTTTCTAAAGCATTAAAAGAGTATAAGGAAAGCAACCAGTAGTTTTTCATGCATGTTAAAAAGCATATAGAGATGACGAGAATACCGATCATTTCTATATGCTTTTTTCTTATTTATATTCTATTCACTTGATAATTATAGTATTATTTATGACATTTTGGAATAATTCAACAATCCCCTTCTTTTTCATTGACAATTGTTTTTTACTATTTTAGTATCTAATTATAGTTTATGTAGCTAGAAATACCGGGTCAAATAACTGGCACGGGATCTAGATAGAAAGAAAGGGGATAAAAAATGAGAAATGGAAAAAGAATCATCAGTATCATCACTACCTGCTTTATGGTCACCAGTTTATGTGTCATGAGTCCCACACCAGCGCATGGTGCTTCAAAGGAGTACTATGTTTCTGCAAGCGGCAGCGACTCCAATAACGGACAGTCTAAGGACAAGCCTTATAAGACCATTGATAAGGCATTAGGCAACGCTTCCGCAGGTACTACCATCTATTTAATGAATGGGACCTACAAATCATCTAATACCTACAAATTAAGCAAAAGCGGTACTTCCGGTTCACCAATCCGGATTATGAATTACAGCGGTCACAAGCCAGTTGTTGATTTCTCCAGCCAGCCATATGCTGACAGCTCAAGAGGCTTTCAGATTACAGGAAACTATTGGGTTATATCCGGTCTTACCATTCAGAACGCGGGTGATAACGGAATACATATCAGCGGTGGCAACAACAAGATTACAGACTGCTTCATTACTAAATGTGGAGACACCGGCCTCCAGATGAGCAACGGGGCATTCAATAATGAAATCACCCGTGTTACCTCTACTTATAACTACGACTCCAAAACCAACGGAGAAAATGCAGATGGTTTTGCAGCCAAGTTAAGCATCGGAAGCGGCAATGTATTTAGAAACTGTAACGCTCTTAACAATTCTGATGACGGCTTTGATTTCTATTCCGCAGGCAATGCAGTTAAATTATATAACTGCGAAGCTTCTTACAACGGAAAAGGCAATGGAAACGGACAGGGCTTTAAAGTAGGCGGAAATTATACCAGCGACAACCATTATCTGGAAGGCTGCGTTGCTATTGGCAATAAAAAAAGAGGATATGACCAGAATAACAATACCGGTTATATCACTCTCAAAAATTGTACAGCAAAGAATAACAACGTTAATTTCTACTTCCCAAAAGCTCCTTCCTCAGGAACTCATAAGTTTT
This sequence comes from Lacrimispora struthionigena, assembly GCF_048627165.1. Classification (NCBI taxonomy): domain Bacteria; kingdom Bacillati; phylum Bacillota; class Clostridia; order Lachnospirales; family Lachnospiraceae; genus Lacrimispora; species Lacrimispora struthionigena. The sequence goes on along the minus strand of NZ_JBMBWP010000002.1, from coordinate 2,685,088 downwards.
CAGACTGTATTTCCAGCGGCGGTGCAAGTAAAGATGTCATTGTAGGCGCCACAGTAGTCAACTGCTCTTTCAACACCAAATAAATGCAAACCGCCGGTCCTCCAAGCATCTGGAGGACCGGCGGTTTTTAGTCTGTAAAGATATTACCGGTCAAGCAGCTTACACAAAGCAACACCGATTACCGTTGAAAACAAGGTTGCTGCAATGGCTGGCCCTACAATTGCTGTTGGATCAAGACTGCCATACTGGCTTCTGTATGCAATCATATTGACAGGGATTAACTGGAGCGACGATATGTTAATAATCATAAACGTGCACATCTCATTATTGGCAGTATCATGGGAAACCGGTTTGGGGATTTTCTTACCCTGAGAATACTCTATTCTTCTGGTCTCCTCTAAATCCTTTAACGATTCCATTGCCTTCAGACCAGCAGGCGTCGCTGCCCATCCCAGTCCCAGAATGTTTGCAATGATATTGGTAGATATATACTCCAGGGATGGATGCTTTTCAGGTATCTTTGGAAACAAAAAATGAAGCACTGGCCCCATTTTGGCTGACAATCGTTCAATCAGCCCTGATTTACTTCCGATTTCCATCAGTCCGGTCCAAAAAGACATAATTCCAAGCATGGTAATGCACAGCATCACTGCTTCCTTTGCAGAAGTTAAAGCTCCGTCTGTTACAGCACTTAAATTTCCATGAAGTGCTCCCCAGATAACACCTATCAATAACATAAATGCCCAGAGATAATTTAACATCCATCACTCCACATTTCTTTGTTTTCTTTTTATCCTATTCCTAAAAAGAAGAGTTTATGAAATGTTATTCTCCAAAAACAAGATCTTTCATTACTTCATCAACCGTTTCCATCTTCTCTGCCCGGTAAGCATTGCTTCCGCAAAATACCAGTCCATCTTCGGTTCTTCCTTCCGCCGATGAGATTAAGGCTTTTGTAATGCAGTAGGGTATGGTTTTTCTGTCGCACTTCTCCAGACAATCGTAGCAGTGTTCCAGTTTAAAGGGGGTATTGGCCACATGATCCAAGAATGGATTTTTTATTGCTCTGCCTGGCATTCCAACCGGACTTTTCGTGATGACAATATCCTCTTTGGCTGACTTTATATAAGCTTCCTTAAATTCCTCCGGGGCATCGCATTCCTGGGTTGTGACAAACCTGGTTGCCACCTGTACACCGTCAGCGCCCAGATCAATCTGATGCATAACATCCTCATGGGTATAGATTCCGCCTGCAGTTACTACCGGTATTACTTTGTTATACTTTTCCCCGTACTCTCTTACAAGCCGGATAATACCCCTTACTTCTTCGTCATATTTCGCCTGCTGAAAGGTGTGTTCCACATCTGCTGTATCAACACCCAGTTCAGATAAGTCTTCTCTGGAGAATCCCAGATGACCACCTGCCAGGGGGCCTTCCACAACAACCAGATCCGGAGCCTGATTAAATTTACGATCCCACATCTTACAGATAACCATAGCAGACTTTACAGTAGAAACAATGGGGGCAATTTTTGTTTTCAGTTTAATACCTGCTTCTTCTGCAGCCTCCGCCACATACTCTGGAAGACTTACAGGAAGACCAGCTCCTGAAATGATGATATCAGCTCCTGCTATCACCGCTTTTTTCACATAGCTTGCATAATTCTTGGTGGCAACCATAATATTAAAGCCTATAATTCCCTCTGGAGCAATCTCTCTGGCCTTTTTCATTTCCTCACCAATTGCACGTAAATTGGCTTCCAGGGGATTCTTAAGGAAATCGGGCTGTTTAAAACCAATCTGAGCCGTTGAAATGATACCAACTCCTCCTGCCTTAGCCACAGCTCCTGCAAGAGAGGAAAGGCTGATTCCAACTCCCATTCCACCCTGAATTACCGGATATTTTGCCACCAGATCTCCTATTACCAATGGTTTTAATGTTCCCATCACATTCTCCTAAATCTATCATATCTTTGATTAGCAAGTTCTTCTTTTGTCATAGTAAGGTATCCGGCAAAAAACTCTGTCATGGCCCGGTCCATCTCCTTGGCAATCTCCGGAATATTTTCTGCACAGGCAGGCTCTTCCTCCGGTATTACCCTCTCAATAAGACCAAGGTCCATCAGATCCTTAGCCGTAATCTTCATGACTCTGGCTGCATCATTTGCTTTTTTACTGTCTTTATACAATATAGAGGCGAAGCCTTCCGGAGAAAGAATGGAATAAATAGAGTTCTCCATCATCCAGACTTCATTTCCAACTGCCATGGCAAGAGCACCTCCGCTTCCGCCCTCTCCAATTACAATAGAAAGAACCGGAACTGTTAAATCTGCCATTTCAAATAAGTTTCTGGCAATGGCTTCTCCCTGCCCCCGCTCCTCTGCTTCAAGACCGCAGAACGCTCCTGGCGTATCCACAAAACAGATAATGGGGCGGTTAAAGCTTTCTGCCTGTTTCATCAGCCTTAAGGCTTTTCTATAACCTTCTGGGGAAGGCATACCAAAATTACGCCTGATGTTATCCTTTGTATTCTTACCCTTTTCCTGTCCGATCACAGTGACAGGCATTCCATGAAAGGATGCAATTCCGCCTACGATTGCCCCGTCATCTTTAAAATAACGGTCTCCGGCAAACTCCATAAAATCATCAAAGAGCTGATGAATATAATCTGAAGCTACCGGGCGGTCCGCACTTCTTGACAGCTGAACTGTATCCCATGGGCTTCGTTTATTTTTTTTCGGCCAGAACCCACTCTTTTTTCCACAGGCGTTTTCATTTGCTTCCTGGTTATCCACACAAAAACTTTCCTTGTTGTGGGGATTGTGGAGCTTTAAGATAGAAGTTAATATATCCTTCATCTCTTCTCTTGGAACGATCTTATCAACAAATCCATGTTCCAGTAAAAATTCTGCCCGCTGAAAACCTTCCGGCAGTTTCTGGCCGATTGTCTGTTCAATGACCCGCGGGCCTGCAAAACCAATTAAAGCCCCTGGTTCAGCGAGAATAATATCTCCAAGCATTGCAAAGCTTGCGGTTACACCACCGGTTGTAGGATCAGTAAGAACACTGACATAAAGCTGCCCTGCCTTATGATGGCGTTTTAATGCTGCAGAAGTTTTCGCCATCTGCATTAAGGACACGATTCCCTCCTGCATTCTGGCTCCACCAGAACAGGCGAATAAAATTACAGGAAGTTTCTCAACAGTCGCACGCTCAACAGCTCTGGCGATCTTTTCTCCTACTGCATGCCCCATGCTGCTCATAATAAACCCGGCATCACAGACGCCAAGCACAGCTTTCTGGCCGTTTATTTCGCAGACACCTGTCACAATTGCTTCTGACAGTCCTGTTTTTTCTCTGGCTGCAGCAATCTTCTTTTCATATCCTGGGAAATCAAGAGGATTCTCAAATTCCATCTCTTTATCCCATTCTTCAAAGGTTCCTGGATCTGCTGTCATTTCAATTCTCTGAAAAGCGTGAACTCTGAAGTATCCCTTACACTTCGGGCAGACGTAATGATTATTTCTTACATCCTCCGCATAAATTGGCTGACAGCATTTATTGCACTTTTTCCAAAGTCCCTCCGGAATATTGGGTTCTCCGGTTTTCTCCACTGTCCTGTATTTGCTGTCAATCAGGGTATAAGTTTTCTTAAACATTTCTTTTAACATAAGATCTGCTCCTTTCCCTGTTTACCGGACATAATCCGGGAAGAATTTGGGAATAAAGTCTGTATCCACATCACCATCCCGATATGCATCATGACTTAATATATCAAACTGAAAATCTATATTAGTTTCAATTCCTTCAATAATAAGCTCACCAAGGGCGCTTCTCATCTTGGCAATTGCTTCTGTACGGTCTTTTCCATGGACGATCAGCTTCATCAGCATGGAATCATAATTTGCAGGAACCTTATAATCATTGTAAATATGGGTATCAATTCGCACACCATTGCCTCCTGGCACGTGAACATTTTTAATAAGACCAGGACATGGCATAAAGTTTTTTGATGGATTCTCCGCATTAATTCTGCATTCAATGGCATGACCGGAGATTGTAATATCAGACTGTGATACACTAAGAGGTTCACCTGCTGCAATGCGGATCTGTTCTTTTATGAGATCCAGTCCGGTTACCATTTCTGTTACCGGATGCTCCACCTGAATTCTTGTATTCATCTCCATAAAGTAAAAATTCTTATCCTTATCCAGCAAAAATTCAATGGTACCTGCATTCACATAGCCTACCGCCTTTGCTGCACGTACTGCAACCTCGCCCATCTGATGGCGGAGCTCCTCAGAAATTGCTGCAGAAGGGGATTCCTCCAGAACCTTCTGGTGACGCCTTTGAATTGAACAATCCCGTTCTCCCAGATGAATCACATGCCCCATCTGGTCTGCAAGTATCTGAAATTCAATATGTCTCGGTTTTTCAATATATTTCTCAATGTACATGGTATCATCGGAAAATCCTTTTACCGATTCCATCTGTGCATTTTTAAAATTGGCTTCAAAGTCTTCCATGCCCCTTGAAATACGCATCCCTTTTCCGCCGCCGCCTGATGAGGCCTTGATCATAACCGGGAAACCGATCCGCTCTGCCATTTGTCTGGCTTCTTCCACGTGATGAACGGCTTCCTTTCCGCCTGGTACTACCGGAACACCTGCTTCCATCATGGTTTTTCTGGCTTCCGATTTATTTCCCATTTTATTGATAATTCCGGCATCTGGTCCGATAAAGGTAATGTTGCATTTCTGACACAGTTCTGCAAACCGGGCGTTCTCAGAAAGAAATCCAAATCCCGGGTGAATTGCATCTGCTTTCATGGCTACGGTAGCAGTGAGAATCCGTTCCATATTTAAATAGCTCTGAGTGGACGGTGCCGGTCCGATGCAGATGGCTTCATCTGCCAGAAGGGTATGAAGGCTTTCCCGATCCGCTTCCGAGTATACAGCAACCGTTTTAATTCCCATCTCCCTGCATGCTCTTATGATTCTTACCGCAATCTCACCGCGGTTGGCAATTAAAATCTTATCAAACATCGGTCTCCACCTATCCAATCATAAATGTCAGTTCAGCGCTGGCAGCGATTTTACCATCTACAGTGGCAACCGCTTTCCCAACTCCTACCGGACCCTTTCTTCTAATAATTTCACAGTCCAGTTTAATCTTACTTCCAGGATATACTTTCTGTTTAAATTTAGCCTTGTCAATTGCTCCGAAATAAGCAATCTTTCCCTTATTCTCTTCCAGGCTTAATATAGCTACCGCTCCAACCTGAGCCAGCGCTTCAATAATTAAAACGCCTGGCATAACCGGTTCCTCCGGAAAATGCCCCCGGAAAAAGGACTCATCATAAGTAACACATTTATATCCGACAGCTTTTTCTCCCGGTACCAGTTCTTCAATGCAGTCTACCAATAAAAACGGATGTCTGTGTGGAATAATCTCCTGAATCTCTTTTATACCTAACATCATACTATCTCCTTATGTTCAAAAGAGAGGTCCGACCCTGGACCTCTCTTAGATTTTACAATCGTCTACCGGATACGGAACAGAGGCTGACCGTATTCCACCACATCTTCATTTCCAACCAGAACGGCTTCTACCACACCATCGTATTCACATTCAATCTCATTCATCAGCTTCATAGCTTCGATGATGCCAAGAGTCTGGCCTTTCTTAACCGTATCTCCCGCCTTTACAAACGGTGCGCTGTCCGGTGAAGAAGCGTTGTAAAAGGTTCCTACTAACGGAGAGGATACTACATTATCAGTAGCAAGTGCTTCCGTCTTAGCCTGATCCATTCCGCTCTCCAGCGCTGTAGCCTTCGTATTAGAAACGGCATAAGAAGGAATCTCCATACTTCTCTGGACATAATCGCCTTCTGCCGCAATCACCATCTGTTTTTCTTTTTTAATGGATAACTTAAAGTCACCCTCTTCCAGCTTAAAACTGGTGAGGCCCTGCTGTGAAACGGCCTCCATCAGTCTGATCACATCATTGATTTCCATTATGACTGCCTCCTACTGTTCATACTTCTTTACAAGAATGCTGGCATTATGACCGCCAAAGCCCAGGGAATTGCTGATGGCATATGTTACGTCACAGGAAACGCCCTCACCCTTTGTATAGTTTAGATCACAACCTTCGCCTTCTTCTTCCAGACCGGCAGTGGCATGAATAAATCCATCCTGAATGGATTTCACACAGGCAATGAATTCCACACCGCCTGCCGCGCCAAGAAGATGGCCAATCATGGATTTTGTAGAACTGATTCTTACATTTTTTGCATGATCGCCTAAAGCAGCTTTAATTGCCATAGTTTCAAATAAGTCGTTGTGATGAGTGCTGGTCCCATGAGCATTGACATAATCAAGATCTTCCGCTTTAATGCCGGCATCTTTCATCGCCTCAGTCATGGCTCTCGCAGCACCGCTTCCGTCCTCTGCAGGAGAGGTAATATGGTATGCATCACAGGTAGACCCGTAACCAACTACTTCTCCGTAGATAACGGCATTTCTGGAAAGCGCGTGTTCCAGTTCTTCCAATATCACAACGCCAGCACCTTCACCCATAACAAAGCCGCTTCTGTCCTTATCAAATGGGATGGAAGCACGGAGCGGATCATCTGAAGTAGTAAGTGCAGTAAGAGCCGTAAATCCGGCCACACCGATTGGTGATACGCTGGCTTCTGCACCTCCTGCCACCATCACATCCACTTCCCCATACTGGATGGATCGGAACGCCTCTCCGATGGAGTGGGTTCCTGTAGCACAGGCCGTAACCACGTTGATACACTTACCCTTTAATCCGAACTGAATCCCCACATTTCCTGCTGCCATATTGGATATCATCATGGGTACCAAAAGAGGATTGACTCTGCCCGGACCTTTCTCTAATAGCTTTTTATGTTCCCGCTCTAAGGCCTGTAAGCTTCCAATCCCGGAACCTACACTAACGCCCACGCGATAAGGATCTTCTTTTTCCATATCAATTCCTGACATTTCAAGAGCTTCCTTTGTAGCTGCAACTGCAAACTGTGCAAAACGTTCCATTCGTTTGGCTGCCTTTGGATCCATATACTCCTTCGGATCAAAATCCTTAACTTCTGCGGCCAGTGTGGCTTTATATTCTGTTGTGTCAAACTGAGTAATAGGCGCAATTCCCACCTTTTTTTCCTTCAGTCCGTTCCAGAAACTTTCTACATCCTTACCAATAGGAGTAATTGCTCCCATGCCAGTTACTACCACTCTTCTATTCATACCGTTTTTCTCCTTTTTACATAGCCATTCCGCCATCTACACTGATGACCTGACCTGTGATATAACCAGCCGGCTCTGATGCAAGAAATACAGCCGCAGCCGCAATATCTTCCGGCGTACCAAAACGTTTCATTGGAATCTGATTAAGAGATGCCTCTTTCACAGAATCAGACAGTACATCTGTCATATCTGTCTGAATGTAGCCAGGTGCTATGGCATTTACAGTAATGCCTCTGCCGGCAGCTTCTCTGGCAAATGATTTTGTCATTCCTATGACACCGGCTTTTGCCGCACAGTAATTTGCCTGACCTGCATTCCCAAGAATTCCGGATACAGATGAAATGTTGATGATTCTGCCGCCTCTTTGTTTGATCATCTGACGGGAAACATGCTTCATACAGTTAAATACCCCTTTTAAGTTGGTATTGATGACTGCATCAAACTCTTCTTCCGACATTTTCATAAGAAGATTATCTCTTGTGATACCTGCATTATTAATGAGAATATCCAGCTTCCCATATTTCTTAATAACTCCTTCAAGGAATATACCACAAGCTTCATAATCCGATACGTTACAGGCAATCGCCTCTGCTTTACCGCCTTTTTCTTCAATCTCTTTTACTACCTGAAGTGCTTTTTCTTCTGATCCATTATAATTGACTATTACAGTGGCTCCTTCCAGTCCCAGCCTTAACGCAATTGCTCTTCCGATTCCTCTGCTGGCACCAGTGACCACCGCTATTTTACCATCTAACATATCCTGTCACCTCCCCTTAAATTTCCGTTAACTTATCTATATCTTCCAGTTTTTCTATATTAAAGACTTTCGCATCTCTCGTTATCTTCTTAATAAACCCAGCCAGTGTTTTTCCTGGCCCTATTTCTATCAATGTATCCACTCCGTCTTTTATCATGGCTTCCACACTTTGCTGGAAACGCACGGAAGAAGATACCTGTCGGATCAGTAAAGGCTTAACTTCATCTGCCTCTGTCACATACTGGGCTGTTACATTTGCTACATAGGGAATCACAGGTTTATGAATCTCTATGTTCTCAAGCACGGCACCAAGTTTTTCACCTGCCTGCGTCAGCATGGCTGAGTGGAACGGTCCGCTTACATTTAAGCCAATGACTCTCTTTGCTCCTGCTGCCAGAAGCTTCTCACCGGCTTCCTCAACAGCTTCTTTCTTACCTGATATAACAATCTGCCCGGGGCAGTTATAATTTGCAATCTGAACTCCTTCGATCTGGCTTAAAACCTCTTCAATTTTAGACGCATCCAAAGAAAGAACGGCTGCCATTGCTCCCAGACCGGCAGGAACTGCTTCCTGCATAAGAATTCCTCTCTGTCTGACAGTTAAGATTGCATCCCTGTCACTCATGACTCCTGCTGCTGCAAGCGCGCAATATTCTCCCAGGCTTAAACCAGCCGTCACATCCGGCTTTATACCTGTTCTCTCTTCCAGCACCCTCATCATGGCGATCCCTGTGGTCACCATGGCTGCCTGCGTATATTCTGTAATATCCAGACGGTCATTCTTCTCAAAGCAGAGTTCCGGCAGGGAAAAACCCAAAAGTCCGGAAGCCATATCAAAAATTTCTTTTCCAGTTGCTGTCTGCTCATAAAAATCCTGGCCCATACCGCAGTACTGTGCGCCCTGGCCTGGGAAAATAAATGCGATCTTGCTCATAGTCATAAACTCCTCTTTAACGGCCAAGAAGTTTCCCGGCCTGCTCCATCATTTCTTCAATCATTTCCTTACAGGTCTGTTCCTTACTGATCATACCTGCAATCTGTCCGGCCATAACCGTGCCGTTGATAACATCTCCCTCTAAAACCGCATTACGAAGGGTTCCAAGGGTTAAGTATTCCAATTCTTCAAAGGATTTTCCTTCCTCTTCCAGTTTCGTATACTCTCTGGTCATCTGATTTCTTAAAGATCTTACCGGATGGCCGTGTGAACGTCCTGTTACTGCAGAATCAATATCCTTTGCTTTTATAATTCTCTGTTTGTAATTGTCATGTACAATGGATTCTTTGGAAACCACAAATCTGGTTCCGATCTGGACAGCCTCTGCACCAAGCATAAATGCTGCTGCGATTCCTCTGCCGTCACCAATTCCTCCTGCTGCTATAACAGGTATGGAAACTGCGTCTGCCACCTGGGGAACCAAAGTCATGGTAGTCTGCTCTCCGATATGTCCGCCGGACTCGCATCCTTCCGCTACTACTGCATCTGCACCATAGCGCTCCATTCTCTTTGCAAGTGCTACGGAAGCAACAACCGGAATTACCTTAATTCCTGCTGCCTTCCACATCTCCATATATTTCTCAGGATTACCGGCTCCGGTGGTTACCACCTTAATGCCTTCCTCAACGATTACCTTTGCCACATCATCAGCATGAGGGCTTAAAAGCATGACATTGACACCAATTGGCTTGTTGGTCAGCTTCTTTGCTTTGCGGATTTCCTCACGCACCACTTCACCAGGTGCATTGGCTCCGCCAATCAGTCCAAGGCCACCAGCTTCCGACACGGCTGCTGCAAGATGATGTTCCGCAACCCATGCCATGCCGCCCTGTATGATGGGATATTCAATTCCCAAAAGTTGGGGGATTCTGGTATTCATTACGCTTCCACGCCCTTTGCTTTTAAATAGTCCATAACCTGTGAAACGGTTGTTAATTTGTCTAAATCTTCAGATGGAATCTCAACTGAGTACTCATCTTCAAGAGCCATAACCAGTTCAAATAAATCAAGGGAGTCTGCCCCTAAGTCCTCTTTAAAAGAGGATTCCGGTTTTACGATTGCTGCATCCACATTTAACTGCTCTGCTATAATTTCCTGCATTTTCTCTAACATCTTCTAATCTCCTTTTGCTTCCTCTTAATCATTTTTATATGCTAGTACTTTGATTTTCAAAGTATTAGATCCATTATTTACCACTCCAAAAGTGTAGCTCCCCAGGTAAGACCTGCCCCAAATCCAGCAAGTACAATCTTATCTCCCTGCTGCAGCTTCCCGGCTTTGTTTAATTCATCTAACAAAATCGGAATCGATGCTCCCGATGTGTTTCCATACCGTTCTAAATTAGTTGGAAACTTCTCCATGGGCACTTTCAGTCTCTTTGCAATCGATTCAAAGATCCGGTAATTCGCCTGATGCAGAATAAAATACTTAATTTCACTAATGTCCGTTCCGCTCTCTGAAAGCACCTCTGAGATAGCTTCCGGAACGGTTTTAACTGCAAACCGGAATACCTCCTGGCCATCCATGGTCATATAGCCTGTTTCCGGTTCCTGACCAGTGAGAAAATTATCAGTGGTCCGTGATACACAGTCCAATGCACTTCCTCTTGTGCCATCAGCACCCATGGTCATGTAAAGCGTTCCTTTATCCTGGGACCGTACTACCGCAGCTCCCGCGCCATCTCCAAAAAGTACGCAGGTTCCTCTGTCTTTCCAGTCAATTAACTTGCTTAACGTATCGGCTCCGATGATCAGACCTGTTTTATAGATACCTGCCTGAAAAAATGCGGAGATTGTATGGAAGCCATAAACAAAACCAGAGCATGCAGCACTTAAATCAAAAGCAATTGCCCTGTGAGCTCCGATTGCCGCCTGTACTTCACAGGCTCCGCTTGGAAAACATCGGTCAGGAGATGAAGTAGCCAAAACAATAATGTCCAGTTCATCCGCCGATACACCCGAATCCTTCAGTGCGGCCATAGCTGCCTTTATAGCCAGATCCGTGGTTCCAGACTGGGCATCGGCAATCCGCCGTTCCCTGATACCAGTCCTTGACTGGATCCATTCATCACTGGTATCCACGATCTTAGCCAGATCGTCATTGGTAACCACCCGGTCCGGAACTGCAGACCCTGTTCCAATTATTTTTGTTGTCATATATTTCCCCCATTCATGTTTCTATTCCATTCTGGTAATTCCCGGACTGAAATGAAATCATGCCTCGTTGGATTGTTTTATATCTCAAATAGTTTGAATCTCAAACTAATATTATTAGAATAAACTCCTGTTGTCAAGATATTTTTTTATATTTCCCGGTTTAACAGATACTGATAAACCTCTCTTTTGCTGATTCCACGGTCCTTCGCTACCATACGCATAGCCTCTTTTTTATCCGTTCCCTGGCTCTCGTAGCGAGCCATGTGATCTTCAATAGAAAGCTCCTCAAACGCTTTTGTCTGCTCCGAACGGATTTCATCGAAGCTCTTACCTTCCACCACGATGACGCATTCTCCCTTAGGATCCTCATTGCGGTAAGTGCTGAGTGCCTGGGTAAATGTTGTACGAAATGCAGTCTCGTATCGTTTCGTCAATTCCCGGCAGATGGTAATTCTACGTTCCCCTAATGCTTCATAAAGCTCTTCCAGAGTCTTAACAAGACGGTGGGGAGCCTCATAGAGAATTATGGTTCTTGTCTCATTCTTTAACTCATTTAAAATCCACTGCTTTTCCTTTTTATCGGAAGGAAGGAACGCTTCAAAACAAAATCTCCTTGTTCCCAGTCCGGAAAGGGTCAGCGCTGTGATACAGGCCGCAGGTCCTGGTAGTGAAGTTACCTCTACTCCTGCTTCATAACACTGCTTCACCAGTTCCTCACCAGGATCGGAGATCCCAGGTGTTCCCGCATCTGTAATCAGAGCAACCATAACTCCCTGCTTCATCTGCTCCACCAGATAAACTGCCTTTTCCACCTTATTGTACTCGTGGTAGCTGGTCATAGGCGTCTTGATATCAAAATGATTCAGAAGCTTAATGCTGTGACGGGTATCCTCTGCTGCGATTAAATCCGCTTCCTTCAGCGTATTTAACACCCGGAGGGTAATGTCATCAAGATTACCGATGGGAGTGGCGCACAAATACAATTTACCTTTTTTCTCGTTCATTTTCCTTCTCCCGCTAAAATTCCTTTTATTTCATTCCCAGTTAAGATCAGTACCCGTAAATCGTATAGATCTCATCCGTATACACACCTGGTTCCCTATACACGATCACAGGTGCCTCCACCTTAATCATGGACCTTCCGCCCCTGACTGCTTCAATAAGAACCATATTTGCTTCTTTATCAGTAAAGGGGTGTACCATCTTCATTCGCTTGGGTTCCATACCCACACTCTTTAATGCTGTTATAATTTCAATCAGTCTGTGGGGTCTGTGAACCAGATAAAACCGTCCGCCTGGACGAAGAAGCTTTGCCGCTTCCCTTGCCACATCCTCTAAGGTACACAATACCTCGTGACGGGATATTGCCTTTGGCAGATCCGGATTCTTAAGACCATGGGCATCATTCATATAAGGAGGATTGGATGTCACCACATCAAAAGAAGCCGCACCAAACAAACGGCTGGCTTCCTTTATATCTCCTCTGACAATGGTTATTTTATCCTCAAGATGATTCAGCGCCACGCTTCTGGCAGCCATATCAGCCACTTCCTCCTGGATCTCAAGCCCTGTATAATGCATTCCCTGGTTCTTCGCTTCCAAAAGAATGGGGATAATACCCGTTCCGGTCCCAAGATCAATTGCCTTTTCTTCTGGCTTTACCTTTGCAAATCCGGAAAGCAGAACGGCATCCATTCCAAAACAGAAGCCGTCCCGGTTTTGTATGATCTGATAACCATTGCGCTGCAGGTCATCAATTCGTTCATTGTCTTTCAGCTTAATTGTCATCTAACTTGGATTTTCCCTCTTTCCTTTCCAGAGCTTCCAAAGCCTTTAACTCCTCATCCGTCACCTGGGTCTTTTCCCTGCGGCGTCTGGGCTTAAACCTTAACTGTTCCACCTTGTATTCTCTGATTTCCTTTTCATCCTTAATGGTAACCACGACCTTAACCAACTGTCTTAGAACACTGACTGAGTGAACCTCTCCCTTTAAATTGTCATCTGTGGTCACAAAATCCCCCACATTTGGAAGCTTGCTGTTAAGCTCTTCGTAGGTTTCTTCTTCATTCTTCAGGCAGCACATAAGCCTTCCGCACACGCCGGAAATCTTGGTTGGATTGAGTGAAAGGTTCTGCTCCTTGGCCATCTTAATAGAAACCGGTATAAACTCAAAAAGATAAGAGTGGCAGCACAGCGTTCTGCCGCAGATACCAACACCTCCCACAATCTTAGTCTCATCCCTGACACCAACCTGGCGCAGTTCAATCCTTGTTTTAAAAACAGAAGCCAGATCTTTAACCAGCTCCCTGAAATCAATTCTTCCATCTGCCGTAAAATAAAACAGCACCTTATTGTTATCAAAGGTATATTCCGCATCAATCAGCTTCATCAAAAGACCATGCTTTTTAATCTTTTCCTTGCAGATCTTAAATGCTTCCTTTTCCTTCTCATGATTCTTTTTCTCTACTTCATCATCTGCCTTGGTAGCCATACGGATCACCGATTTTAAAGGCTGAACCACCTTCTCATCTTCCACTTCACGGGCTCCAAGTACAACGTAACCATACTCAATACCTCTTGCTGTCTCTACTATTACATGATCCCCAGCCTTTACCTCCAGATTTACAGGATCAAAGTAATAGATTTTTCCTGCATTCCGGAATCTGACGCCAATAACTTTTATCATCAATCAATTCTCCTTCATAACAAGCAGCATAAGCTCCATCGCCAGTTCCATATTTACATTGGCATTTAAACGAACCCTTGCCTTATCTATGGCCTGTAGGATCAGCTCGATTCCCTCATAAGAGCTGGCAGCGCTCATTTCCTTCATTGTATTAAATTCTTCTTTAAAAACAAGAAGATTGATATCCTGTGTTACTTTAAACATTAAAACATCCCGATACCACAGCTGCATAAAATCCAGGCAGTCAGATAAATCCGGATCCTGTTCCTTCAGCTTCCTGATATAATTTAAGAGTTCCATGATATCCATCTCTTTTAAGTGCTTCAGCATATGAATTAATTCCATATACAGCGCCTGAAATTCTTCTGACGCAGCAAGATGAATGGCACGTCCCAAATTACCCCTGGCAAATGCTCCGTAAACTTCCGCCCTGCTCTCACTAATTCCCATAGATCCTGTCAGATAAGAAGTAACAACAGAATCTTTTAACGGCTTTAATTTTAACTGCACGCACCTGGAGAGGATTGTGGGTAAAAATGCTTCCTGGTTGGTAGTAAGAAGCATAATAACTGCATAAGACGGAGGTTCCTCAATGGTCTTTAAAAGAGCATTCTGAGCCTGAACCGTCATCTTTTCCGCCTCATCAACAATATATATTTTATAGTAACTGCTGTAAGGCCGAATCATAATCGTATCCTGTATCTGACCTCGGATGTCATCTACACCGATACCTGCTGTTTTTTCATGTGTGACAAAAATAAGATCCGGGTGATTCCCGCTCATAACCTGTTTGCAGGCATGGCACTGCATACACGGTTCGCTCATACCTTTTTCACACAGCAAAGTCATGGCAAATGCGTTAGCCAGAGATTTTCTTCCCATTCCCGCTTCTCCAGTGAGAATATACGCATGGGATACATGATTTGATTCAATCGCCTTCTGCAAATGTTCTTTGATTCTCTCATGACCGATAATATCGTGGAAACCTGGCATAGAGACACCTCCCTATCGCTGTTGTATGACCCGTTTTATTAAAAACCAGCCAGTATCATTATAGCATATAACGTTTTTCACCACAAGAAAGAAGTATTGGCAAATGTTATCGTATCCAATTAAAATTACTTTATTTCATTTCCATGACCCCATTTAAGAATTTCTCTAAGTTTTCTCCATGGAAACAGTGACCACCATCCCATATATCATGATAAATTACTTCCTCTTTGCCAAACAAGCCATATGCTTTTCTGATCACGTCCAGCTGCTCTAAAACATTTTCCATTCCTCTGTATCCATTCAGGTGATCAGAACGGGCGGATTGTACCATAAGAGGTCTTGGCGCCAGAAGTGCCCCAATATCTCCCATATCCACATGTTCCCAAAGATGAGGTACATAATTGCAGCTGCAATTGCCATTCAGTCTTAAAAGAGAATCCGAATATCCATATAAGTATCCGCTGATTATCACGGTTTTAATCCGGTCATCCAAAGCAGAAAGCCAGAGTGTCTGCATTCCTCCGCCGGAAAACCCCACGCAGCCAACCGATTCCACATCCCATTCTCCCCGCTCCCAGACATAATCAACCAGTCTCATTAAGTCCCAGGTACACATGCCAATCACGGTCATACCAAGGGGTTCTGCCATATGGGCAAGATGAAAACAGGTAGAATTTAAAAATTCATTTTCCTCTTCCCCCTGGAGTGCAGCCTCCCTTCTCTCCCCAAACCCGCGGCAGTCAGGGCAGAGAACTGCATAGCCAAGCTTTGCCATCATCAGACCGTAATCATAATGAAACAGCTCAATTTTATCCGCAACTGCCGGAATTTCCCGCACTCCTGCTACCGAATACTTTCCTGCTCCCTGATGACCTGGAGGTGCCAGAAAGCATTTTAACTTTTCTTCCCCCTTCTTGGGTGGAATCAGAACATAGACCGGCATATACACTTCCGGTTCCACCTGAAGAAGAATCTTTTCCCGTATAATGCCGTCTTCAATTACCACCCGTTCAAGACACTGGGGATTTAACGGACAATATTCCATGTTCTGAAGTCCGATCAGGTTTTTTAACAGCTCTCTTGTTTCCTTCTTCCAATTTTCATAATCTTTTTTTGTCTCCGAACAAAACCTGTTTTTTCTGCCTTTTTCCTTTATTCTCTTTATCAGCCTCTCTTCGCAGGTATAAAACCTGGAGATTGGTATTGTTCTTTTCTTATTTTCCATATCTGATCCTTTCAATTACATATACAATTAAAGTAAAAAACCGGCACAGAATCCATCCTCTGTGCCGGTCGTAAACTCATTATTTGGTGGATGAAACGAACCGGTCATACTGCTGCTGTTTCACTTTCAGCAGATCCTTTAATCCCATATTGTCAAGGGTAGATAAATAGGAATCAAATGTACTAAGATCTGTCGTTCCTGTAATAAATGCCACATTCATTTCATCTACATAAGTAGTAATATCAACCAGATATTGGGAAATAATATTCTGCTCATCCTTTGTAGAATAGATGAATGGCCAAGGTGCCTTGGAAAATGCCTGAAGCTCCTTATCCTTATCAACATGCCATTTTGGAAGAAGTACATCTGTAGCCTCTACCGACTGCTGGGAAGGAAGACATCCTGCATTGATACCAAGCTGCTGCAGCCAGTTGTTATCAGATGCCTTTTCTGTATAAGCCTTTTTGCCGTCTGCTGATACCGTATAGCTTTCTCCTTCCAGTCCCCATACATAATAATTCTGTGCTTCCTCACTCATGGCATAATCTAAAAATTTAATGGCAAGAAGCGGGTCTTTATCTGACTTGCTTACACCGAAAATATTGGCAATAGGATTTCTTCCCAGATAAAAGCCATTTGATTCACCGGAAAGAGGTGGAATTCCAACCATAATTCCTTTTTCACCAGTATACTCCGGATACTGCTTGCTGTAAAGCTGTGACATCTGCCAGCTGTAATCAAATGTTGCACCAGTTATATTACGGGCGCAGCGCTCTGTAATCTGATCCCGGGTAAGAGATGTATATTCCACCTCCAAAAGACCTTCTTTATAAAGACCATTTAAGAACGTAAGATACTTCTTGTAATTCTCAGATTCAGCAGCTGAATAGTGTACCTTTCCACTTTCATCCGCATAAAAACCATCTACCAGGTTAAGACCAAACGCCGGGCCAAACATAAAAGGAAGATTCTTAGCTGTTACGCTTAATGGAATCTCATCCGTTTTGTCTCCATTTCCGTTCATATCATTATCACGGAACGCACGCAGATCTTCTACAAACTCATCAAGTGTGGTTGGTACCGGAAGACCCAGCTGATCCAACCACTGCATATTCATCATGGTACAGGGCTGATAATTATCCGTTACAACTGTCTGAGGTACATAGTAAATATGACCATCCTCAGCTGTCAGACTGGCTTTTATAGCCGGGTTGCTATCCAGAAACTTCTTGTAATTCGGCATATAATTCATATACTCATCAAGAGGATAGAAAAGTCCTCCAGTAATATAAGTCATATTTTCATCCAGATCAGGGAGTTCCACGATATTTGGAAGATCCGAACCGGATGCCAGCATCGGGCTGACGCTGTCCTTATAATTGGTAGGTGAGACAAGGGTCCAGTCAATTGTCACACCTGCATTGGAAGCAATTTTCTTAATAATATCCGCGTTGGCATAGTCTACGGTAGAGTACCATGAATTTTGTGCAAGAATGCTGACCTTTGCATCGGGGGTGTTGGTTACCGGTGCTGCCCCGGTGTAATTAAATTCAGCCTCATTGCTTTTTTCCTCTTTTGATTCCGTCTGGGTGTTCTTCCCTGAACAGCCAGATAACGCCGCTGCAGCTATCATTGCAGATATGACTGCTGCTTTCCAATATTCCTTCTTTTTCATTGTAACGTCCTCCTCATTTTTATTATATATAATCAAAACATGATTATCCTTTTACTGCTCCCAGCATGGTACCTTTCACCAGATACTTCTGTATAAAGGGAGTGAGACATACGATTGGCACCATAGATAAAACGATGCAGACGTATCTGATCTGAATGGTAGACTGAGCTGCTGCACTGGCGGCGGTTGCATTTCCGGAAGACTGCATAATCTCTGCAGATGCCATCAGAAGAATTCTTCGAAGAAACAACTGCAGCGGCTGAAGATTCTGCTTTCCGATATAAAGCAGCGCACTAAAGAAATCATTATACCGTGCCACTGCATAATACAGAGTTAAAACAGCTAACGTCGGTTTTACTAATGGGATTGCTATTTTTACCAAAATCTGAAGGTCATTTGCTCCCTCAAGATACGCATTTTCAAATAATTCCTCAGCAATTCCTTCAAACGCAGAACGGCAGATCATAACGTTATAAGCGCTTACCAGGACCGGGAGTATCATGGCCAGTCTGCTGTTATACAAACCAAGCCCCGTTACAACCAGATAACTTGGTATGAGTCCACCGGAAAAATACATGGTAAATGCCAGGAGGAAATTCATTTTCTTTCTTAAGAAAAACCGTTTTCTGGAAAGCGGATAAGCTGCCAGACAGGTAAATACGATATTTAAAAAGGTTCCCATAACGGTATAATAAAATGTATTTCCATAAGAAATCCATAGATCCTTATAAGACATAACCATCCGATAGGTATCCAGATTCACATCCACCGGTAACAGGGTAATTAATCCCTTGTTCACCGCCTCACCAGAGCTTAAGGAAATACTTACAACATATATAAAGGGATACAGGGTAATACAGACTGCCGCCGCAATCAGTACCCAGATGCAGATATCAAACAGCTTATCTGTGATACATTCATTTTTAAACTCTATCCATGTACTTTTCTGATTCATCTCTTCCTCCTTACCATACCGATGTTTCTGTCAGTTTTCTGCTGAGCCTGTTTGCCGTAAATACGATGACAAAAGCAATCAGCGAATTAAACAGTCCCACTGCTGTTGCATAGCTGTAATTCTGACTGCCAATACCCTGCCTGTAAACATAAGTGGAAATTACATCAGCCGTATCATAGATTCCTGAATTATAAAGAAGATAAACCTTTTCAAATCCCACATTTAAGAGATTGCCCAGTGACATAATAAGTAAAAGCACGATGGTTGGCTTAATGCTTGGCAGCACCAGATAACGTATCGTCTGAACCTTGCTGGCACCATCCACCTTCATTGCTTCATAAAGTTCCGGTGCAACGCCCATAATTGCAGCTACAAAGATAATGGAATTAAATCCAAAGCTCTGCCAGGAACCGGAAATAACATAAATCGCCCGAAACCATTTAGGCTCACCCAGGAAGTTTATTGCGGTGCCCCCTGCCTTAACGATCAGCTGGTTAATAATTCCACTGGACGGTGATAAAAAGTTTGTTATCATTCCGCAGATGACTACCGTAGAGATAAAATAAGGTAAATATGTAATGATCTGAGTCCCTTTCTGTAAATACTTGTTTTTTATCTGGGTAATACACAGTGCAAAAATAATAGGAATCGGAAACCCAAATATTAACGAATAAAATGATAGCAAAAAGGTATTTCGAATCAACCGGAACGCATATGGTGAGTTAAAAAACTGAATAAACCATTTCAGCCCCACAAAGGTACCTGTATAAAGGCCCATCATTCCGCTGCCCGCCTTAAATTGTGTAAACGCCATTACAAGACCTGTCATAGGTAAATAGGCGAATATCAGATAATAGATCAAAACTGGTGCAAACATTAGAAGCAGATATTTATCTCTCTTCACATTTTTTCGAAACAGCAGTTTTTTTTCTTCTTTCGAGAGTTTTTTTATCTCTGGCTTTGCTTTTTTGCTGGCAAGCACATTCATTTCTTTTGTCCCCTTCCATTTGATGAGTTATGAGTAAATTGTATAATTTGCCCTACTTTTTTGCTAGTTTCACTTTTTCCAAGGGCATTTTGACCACAAAAAATGAATGAATCAAAAAAGGAAGCAGTGTTTACTATCCTTTTTTGATTCATTCCTGGTTTTATAGCCCTTTTATTTGTTGATTTATTACGACTCTTCTTCCGTAGTTTTCTCTCCCCGGAAGTCACTTGGGTTACACGCCATAATCGCTTTAAAGTTTCTTCGGAATGTCAGCATATTGGTGTAACCACATTCCTCCGCTATTTTCTCAAGGGGAAGAGACGAATTCTTTAAAAGATCAATGGCATAAGAAATTCTTCGTTCCTGCACATATTTTAAATAGGTCATGCCAAACCGCTTTTTCACCAAAGCAGTCACATATTTGCTGCTTACCGAAAAATGGTCCGCTATCTGGGTGAGGGAAAGGTCCGGATTTTTATCATTCTTATTGATATACTCAATTAATTCCGATTCATTCTGGAAATATTCCTCTCTTAATTCCTCAGATTGGTCCACTTCAATAAAAAGCCCTTCGATCAGATTACTATAATATTCAATGACCTCATCCATGGTACGGTAAGAGGGGCAGACATCCACTCTTCTTAAAGGAATGCCACACTGATCCCATACTGCCTGCATTGCTTTTGCAACGGTAACATAAAGCTCACTTAACAGCAGCTTTCCGGCATAAACAGAATTATCAAACTCCATCTGGTTTTTCTTCTCAATCTCCTCAAAGAAATGACGGATAGACTCCCTGTCCCTGTCCTTCATTCCCTTAGTCAGCTGTTTTACTCCATCCTTAGGAAAATAATAATTCATAGAACAGTCTGACTGTGGATCATGAAAATAGATGGCCCCTCTTCCCTCCCATAAAATTTTTTCCAAAGCAAGCATTGCATTGTCACAGGAAACAGAGATCTCTTCCAGTTCTTCCTTAACCTCATCTGCTCCAACGGTCACCATACACCTGGAATCCAGGGTCTTTTTCATTTTATCAAAAAATTCGTAAAGTTTATCCTCCAGACGCTCTCCGTTATTACTGTTAAAAATAAGATAGACATGGAAAGAATCCTTTTTATAAGACAAGATCTTAAATTCCTCATCTGATTCCTGTTCTGCCAGCAGGGAAATTGCTTTTACCGCTTTCTTTGCCTCATCCTTACTCCATTTTTCTCCAAAATATAAATCAACCATTGCAGCCAGAAAAAATACTCGTTTTAACTGGACAAAATCAGTCAGAAATTCTTTATTACCGGATTCCCCATCACTCCCAAGAATAAGACTGTGAAGAATTCCCTGGCTGGCATAAGGTGACATGTTATGAACCTGTTGCATATACCCATTACGCTCTCCAAGAAGATCAACCACACCGGAGACAATTTTTTCTGCTTCGTTTTTTCCCTCTTTCCTGTCTTTCCCCACTAAAAGCCTGATTTTCTCAAATGGGGATGAATACCGGTTTGTAAAAAAGTAAGCCAGAATTAAATATCCCACACAAATCAGAAATCCAAATACCAATGCAAAAGATCCTAAGTCAGAGAACTCAAAGCCAAACTTATTATGATCCGCTATAATCTCATAAGAGATGGCACTGCTTACCTGTGAGGTCTGTTTAAAGCTTCTTCCATCTTCAATCCCCTCTTTTATAACCGGTTTTCCATTATAGTAAACTGCATATCCCCGGGCCTCACCCGATGCAGCCTTAAGCATCTCTTCTATCTTCTGATTTTCAAACAGAACGCAGATAATACCTCTCTGTGATCCAGATCCATATTGATAGGCACCACTGAATATGAGGTATTTTTTGAAAAATGTCAGCTGGCTGTTATTCATATTTAAACAGGTATTTAAATCTGTAATTGCCAGACGGTCGGTTTTCCATTCTGATAAATCAATGCGATCAGATAAGTGAATCACCTCATCACTGGTATATACCTTATTGTAATTATTCATCATCAGGACTACATCTGAGATATTAAAATCATCTCCAGCTGTTTTCTGATAGCGGATGTCATTTAACACCTGGTACAAAAGATAGGAATCAACCGGGCTTTGCATCTGAACAGTCATATACAATTTATTAATCAACGAGGAATTGTTAAGATTTGTTATGATATTCTGTGCGCTGTAAATCTGCTGATCCATCCCATTGGCAAATGCCTGGGCCTTTGTTTCATAATACTTAACTGCCTGATTTTCTTTCACTTTTGCAGCCTCATAAATGACTGTAACCGAGTAAATGAGAAAGCTTAATATAATGATCAGACAGTAGGACAAAAACATATTTTTAAAGAATCTGCTCTTACGGGCTTCCATAGCATTCATATTTTAGTCACCTTATTATACCTCTTACATTTCTATGTTTTTTTACGGTACAAAATCTTATTAATAATATACCAAACCCACCCATTGATAGCAAGAAAATTCATCTTTACTCATAGTTTCTTACTATGAATTGAACTGCTTTTATGCGTTTTTGATATAAATTTAACAAATTAACCGATATTAAAAAGCATTATTACTCAATATTTTAATGAATATCTAAAATATTATGGTGTTTTTTACAATTTCCAACATTTTTCAACACTATTTATGTTGAGAATCTCTTACCAGTGAAGTATACTTAACCTAAAAGGCAATACTGTTAAAAATGACAAAACGGGAGATGATTGCAATTTTAGGAATGGTAATTGCAGACGATGAAAAAAAGATCTGTAAGCTCATCGAATATTTAGTTAATTGGGATGAAATTGGCATCCGGCTGCTTGGAACCGCATACGACGGTTTAACTGCTCTGCAGCTGATTAATGAAAAAAAACCGGATATTCTTCTTACAGATATCCGAATGCCTGGAATGGATGGTCTTCGTCTGATTGAAGAAGCAAAAATGCAGAACGAAATTCTCAAATGCATCATCATCAGCGGTTATAAAGACTTTCAGTATGCACAGCAGGGAATGCGGTTTGGGGTAAGAGATTATCTGCTAAAACCCATCAACCAGGAAGATTTAACCCGTACATTAAAAAAACTGGTTAAGGAAACCCAGGAACAGATATCCATACAATCCACCCGCCTGCATCTTGAAGAAACCATAAAGAATTATACCGGTACATTTAAACACCTGTTTTTGAAAACTGTTTTACAAAAGCAGTTAAACGAACAGGAGGAGAACATACTGCAGGAAGTTGAAAAAATAAATGCTGCTGATATTATGAAGAATTCAGCAAGGTGTATTGCAGTAAAACCCAATATCAGTTACAGGGAATTTACGGAAGAAAGCTACCAGCTTTTAACAGAGAAAACCCTTGAAATAGCTGAAGTGGAGTTTTCCTCCCACAACTGGATCTGGATCTCTGAAGTAACAGAAGAAGGAATATTCTTTCTTCTATTTTCTGATGCTCTTGACAGGAAAGAGCTGCTGGAATCCGTAAACCACATAAAGGAGCGTGTCCTCAGTCTTCAGGATTTATTCCCAAGGCTCTACTTTAATGCTGTTGTCAGCGAACAGGCAGATAGCTGCATCCAGCTGATTAAACGAATTAAGGAAAGCCGTATTGCCATGGGTAACCGTTTTCTCACTGGGTTAAATACAGTCTCAGAGATAAAACCACCTTTTGTAAACGCGGGTCTCTCCTCCGCCATGGACGCCAGAATCTTAAAGCTGTTGGAAAACAGGCCGGAAGCCTTTGATATGGAAGAGATTAAGAAATGTGTGGAAGCTGCAAAACATATTATGAAGGCAGAAGATATAACCTCCTGTTTACAGGTAAAGAAAAATCTCCTGCTGATTCTTAACTATTATCTCAATGGATTCAAGCAGCTGGATTCCTCTTTGGACGAACACGAAAAAGAAGCCTGGTTTTCTGAAATGTACGAACACTGTACAAGTCTTGAGCAGACGTTCCGTCTATTGGAAGACATTCTCTGTGAAACACTTATGAATGTGCTGGATCATTTGAAAAACAGAGAAATAAAGCCTGTCATCTATGCCAAACATTTTATAGAAGAAAATAAGGGAATTAATATTAAGCTGGAAGAGCTGGCTAAAAATACAGGGTTCAGCTACACCTATTTTTCCTCTCTCTTTAAAAAAGAAACCGGAAAAACCTTAACCGAGTATATACAAATGGTGCGCATTGACACCGCTAAAAAGCTGCTCACAGAAAAAGAAAGAAGCATCAGTGAGGTTGCTGAACTGGCCGGATATAATGATATCAAATTTTTCACCAGACAGTTTAAAAAGACCCTTGGCGTTTCGCCCAATGAATACAGGAAATTGTTTACCAACCGATAGCTGGGAGGAATCTAATTGAAAAAGCAATGGTTAAAAAACCGGTTTGTCATATGGATCGGTACTTTGATATCCTGGAGTATTCTTATGCTTCTTATGCTTTTCCTGATTCTGATGGAGGATCACAGTCAGGAATCCTACTTTGCAGTACTCCTGATTCTATTTATGGGTCTTGGATTATTTTCAATTCTTCTTTGGGGAAAAGCAAAAATATGGGAACCGCTGCGTTTTATGGAAAAACAGGCAGAGCTCTTTAACAATGGGATCATATTCACGGAGCTTTTTAAAAGTCTGGAAGGCATATCTCCCAGCTTCGATGAATTGTTATCAGGACTCCATACCAGTCTGGATAAGGATAAGATGATTGAAAATGCAAAACAGCAAGCCCGATATCTGGCCTTACAAAATCAGATCAACCCTCATTTTCTCTATAATGTACTGGAATCCATCCGCTCAGATGCCATTATGGCTGGAGTTCCTGAGATTGGGAAAATTGCAGAAGCACTGGCAGTATTTTTCCGTTATACTACTTCTAATATGGAAAGTCTTACAACACTGGAAGAGGAGCTTTCCAATGTAAAAAACTATTTTATAATTCAAAAATACAGGTTTGAGGAAAAGTTATATCTGGATATCCTGCTGCCAGAGGAGGAAGACCTTTTAAAAGCCAGAATACCAAAGCTTACTCTTCAGCCAATTGTTGAAAATGCCATTAAGCATGGACTAGAGCCAAAAGTTGAGGGGGGAAAGGTGATCATAGACATTGATCACAGCGATACCATACTTTATATTTCCGTCTCAGATGACGGTATTGGCATAGACGAAGCAACAGTCGAACATTTAAATGATACACTTCTTCATATGGCAGGCGGCACTGGTTCCGTGAGAGAAGACAAAAAAGGCGGAATCGCACTGAATAACGTAAATTCCAGAATACGTCTTCTTATGGGAGAGGAATACGGCATTCATCTGTTCAGTTCTCCCGGAGCCGGAACTGAAGTATCTCTTACCCTTCCCTACATACTTGATGACGCAGAGAGGCTTGAAAAATGAAACAGGAAGTATTGCGCTACGAAAATATCTACTGTTCTGAGGGAAATCAGACTTTATTAAAAGGAGTATGCCTGCGAGCCTTTCAGGGGCAGATTTGCTGCGCCATTATTCCTAATTTAATTGAAAAGCAGAATTTTTTAAGACTTCTAAATGGCTCATTAAAACCAGATTCCGGCTGGATCTACTGGAATGGAGAAAAGATAAATTCCTGCCGTTCTAATGATCAGATTCAAAAACAAACCGCTTTTATAGGGAAAAACCGTGGTATATTCTCCCAGCTAAGTGTGGAAGAAAATATATTTGTGGCTAACAGTAAGGTATTCTGGTGGAACCGGGCCGCTTCACTTTGCCGCCTGGCGCCGGACCTTTTAAAAGAACTGGATCTGTCTCTCCCCATGTCTTCCAAAGCCCATACTCTGGATTACGGAAAGCAAAAGCAGATTGAACTCCTTCGTGCCTATATTTCCGGACGAAAGCTGGCAGTTATTACAGATCTGGAAATGTTTTTATCAGAAGATGAGATGAACGGTTTCTTTGAACTATCCGCCAAATTAAAAGGAAAGGGAATGACCTTTCTCTATGTCTCAGGAAGCAATTCCGATTTATGGAAACGCGCTGATGAAATTACCATTATAAAAAACGGAAGATCCTTAAGCCGATTCACCCCCCATCACTTTATTCAGTCAGTAAATGATCAAACCATTACAGATACCGAAGATATTCAGGATTTAAAACTGAATCCCATAATTTCCTTAACCCACTATATAAAGGGAGGGGAATTGTTAAATATACTGGACACAAATTCTGCAGAATGCAGTCACGCTATTTCCATGTTGGAAAGCTGCCGTTCCATAACCGGAAAAGCAATAATATCCAACCGATCAGATACTATTTTTCGCTCTGTTTTAAACGAAATTGTATTCATCGAGGCAAGATCTTTAGATGAGATGATATTTACCGATATGACGATTATGGATAACTTTATTTTTATGTTCATGCAAAAAAAAGCTGGCATACAATTAAAAAAATCCTATCGAAAGCTGGTTAAAAATATGACTGAAGGGATTTTTACAGAAAAGGAACTGGTAGAGAAAGCGGAGAATGTCAGTGACGAATGCAAGCTGAAGCTGATCTATTACAGATGGATTTTCCTACGTCCTAAAGTACTGGTCTGTATTAAACCATTTTCATCCATTGATTTTCAGCTTCGTTCCCTGACCATCAACCTGCTTGATGAAGCACTAAAATCCGGAATTGCAGTCATACTCATTACAAATCATATAACAGAAGCATATACCATGAAAGGAAAACATCTGACCGTCGAAAATGGCTGTTTGTTTACAGATTAACTGCTTCCATTTTCCACCACCTCTCTTTGAAAAAAGCCTATCTCTGCCGGGCTTTTTTTCATCTGATATAAAATAAGATATCGAAACATCCACCCCCTTACAGCGCAAATTATACCATTGTGTTATTGTGTTTTTGTCTATAAAATAGTAATTACATTGAATCATTTTATGCAACTTGTATAATACGTGTTGTGAAAGGAGATTAAACATGAAAAAAAGAATCTTATCCATGATGTTAATTTCTGCCTTACTGGTATCAGCTACCGGCTGCGCAGGAAAAAAAGCGGATGCAACGCCAGCCAGCAGTGAAGCTACCACTGCCGCTGCTGCCCCTGCTTCCACCGCCGCTTCCACTACGGGAGATATCAAAGTCGGTGTAATCTTAAAAACGCTTTCCAGCGAATACTGGAGCTACGTAGCGGCTGGAGTCAATGCTGCTGCAAAGGATTTAGGTGTTAAAGTTGACCTTCAGGGTCCTGCTTCAGAAACAGCTTATGACGAACAGAACAATATGATTGAAACCATGCTGTCAGGAGGCATTGATGCATTTGTTATCTCCCCTCTCCAGTCGGAATCAGTTGCCAGCGTAATTGGTGATGTAAAAATACCAATCATAACCGTAGATACCGATGCTGAAATACCCGGAAAAATAGCCTTTGTCGGTACCGGTAATGACAAAGCAGCCTATCAGGGCGGATTATATGCTGCAGAAAAAGCCGGCAAGGGAGCAAAAGCAGTTATTATAGGTGGGGTTGAAGGAAATGCCACCAGCGATGCCAGACAGGCCGGTTACGAAAGAGCGATGAAAGAAAATGGAATAGACGTGGTTTCCGTACAGTATGCCCAGTCTAACCCTGACACGGCTGCCAATGTTATGGAAAACATGATTACTGCCCAGAGCGGTAACATTCAGATCGTCTTATGTCATAACGACGATACTGCTGCAGGAGCTGCAACGGCCTGCAAACAAAGCGGATTAAAAGATGTAGTCATAGTAGGATTTGATGGTAATCAGAGTGGTGTTCAGAATATCATCGACGGAACTATTTCTGCAACCTGCGCCCAGTCAGCTTACACCATGGGATATAAAGCAGTAGAATCTGCAGTAAAAGCTGTAAAGGGAGAGACTGTGAAATCCTTCGTTGATACAGGCTGTGAAGTTATTTCTTCTGAAAATGCAAAAGACTACTTAGAAAAACTGAAAGGCTATTTAAAATAACCTGCTTGTAAGAAACAGAAAGGGTTGAACTGCTATGAGCTTAATGGAACTGAAAGATGTGACGAAACGCTTCCCAGGAGTTGTGGCTCTGCGCAATATGTCACTGGAAATAAAACCAGGCGAAATTCATGGATTGATCGGTGAAAACGGTGCCGGTAAATCTACGCTGATTAAAGTACTGACCGGGGTGTATACCCCGGAAGAAGGTACTCTCATCATGGATGGGAAAGAGGTCTCCTTTAAAAACCCCAGAGAGGCTGCAGCTCATGGAATCGCCTGTGTTTACCAGGAACTTAATATTGTACGCCTTCTGTCAGTCACAGATAATATATTTATTAATAAAGCGCTGAAAAAGAAGAACAGCCCGCTCCTGGAATATGAGAAAATGCATGAGATGGCCCATGAGGTAATGATGTCACTGGGACAGGATATTGATGTAAAAAAAGAATGTGGTTCTTATGGTATGGGAATACAGCAGATGGTTGAGATAGCAAAAGCTGTTTTAATTGATGCCAAGCTGATCATTATGGATGAGCCGACTTCCAGTCTTGGTGAAAAAGAGGTTGCTCAATTAATGAAGACAGTCCGTTCTCTAAAGGAAAAAGGAATCTCCATCCTGTTTGTATCCCACAAACTGGAAGAACTCTTCGATTTATGCGATCGCGTAACCGTTATGAGAGATGGGGAACATATTCTGACAAAAGATATTTCGGAGATGGACAATGACTCACTGATCTCTGCCATGGTAGGAAGAACTCTGGATAACCAGTATCCAAAGATAGAGACCACCAGAGGGAAAGAGGCCTTAAGAGTAGAGCATCTGAATTCAACCGGACTTTTAAAAGATGTGAGTTTCCATGCCAATTACGGAGAAATACTGGGTTTTGCTGGCCTGGTAGGCGCTGGCCGTACAGAGACGTTCCGCGCCATATTCGGTGCTGACGGCCATGATTCGGGAAATATCTATATCAATGAAAAACCTGCCACAATTAAAACTCCAAAGGATGCAATCCGACATGGCATCGCATTTTTAACAGAGGACCGGAAAGGCCAGGGTCTTGTTCTGACCCAGTCAGTACGTACCAATCTCATTCTCAGTTCCATGAAAAAATGCAAAAAAGGACTCTTTCTGGATGAGAAGCACATTGACCAGCTAACCGGAGATAATGTAGACGGTTTAAGAATTAAAATATCAGATTCAAAAGAAGCAGTGGGTCAGCTCTCCGGTGGAAATCAGCAGAAAGTAGTAATCGGCAAATGGATCAATACCAATGCAGATATCTATATCTTTGACGAACCCACCAGAGGCATTGATGTAGGCGCAAAAGTTGAAGTTTATAACATCATGAACAACTTAATTAAAGCAGGAAAATGTGTAATCATGATTTCCTCTGAGCTGCCTGAAATTATCGGAATGAGTGACAGAGTCATTATAATGAGAGAAGGAAAAATCATGGGTGAGCTTTCACGAGACAGTGACTTACTGAATCAGGAGACAATTATGAAAGCTGCCTGGGGAGGTGCTATACAATGAAAACAAAACAAATGAAAGACATAGTCAGTAAGGCAGCTCCGCTGTTGGCTCTGATCCTGTTGTTTATGATTCTGTCAGTAGCAACAGACAAATTTCTTACAATGAATAACATGATGAATATCCTGCGTCAGA
The DNA here is from genome assembly GCF_048627165.1 of Lacrimispora struthionigena. Lineage (NCBI taxonomy): Bacteria > Bacillati > Bacillota > Clostridia > Lachnospirales > Lachnospiraceae > Lacrimispora > Lacrimispora struthionigena. The sequence continues at coordinate 2,655,771 of NZ_JBMBWP010000002.1, read as the reverse complement.
CGGCCGTTAACGGCCTGATATCCGCAGCAATGCTGGTTGTACTGATTACTGCAGGCATTGACCTTTCTGTAGGCGCAAATGCCATATTGTGCGCCTGTGTAATGGGTATGCTCAAGAATTCACTGGGAATTACCAATCCATTTATCCTCATACTCGCCTGCATTATCACAGGACTTTGTGTTGGCTTTTTAAATGGACTTCTGTTGACGAAAATGCATCTCCCTCATCCCTTTGTATCTACTCTGGGTATGAAGAACGTACTTTGCGGTATTGCTTTATTAGTGGTATCAACCAAAACGATTTCCGACTTCCCCGCAGGCGTTACATTTTTAGGCTCCTGCAACCTGTTTAAGTCACTGGACGGATTCTCCGGAATTCCTCTATGCTTTGTAGTTCTTTTACTAATATATGGTGTATATCATTTCTTTTTAAACAAAACCGCACTGGGCAGAATGATTTACTGTGTAGGCGGTAATCCGGAAGCTGCCCGTCTATCAGGCATCAATTCCGACAACGTCCTGATCTTTGTCTACAGCTTATCCGGCTTCATGTGTGCAATAGCCGGCCTGGTAATCGTAGGACGTTCTGCAGTGGCAAATCCATCTGCAGCCATATCTCCTTATGACACAGATGCCATTGCAGCCTGTATTATAGGAGGTGCCTCTTTCATGGGAGGCAAGGGAACCATCTGGGGAACGTTAATCGGTGCACTGATGATCTCTACCATTCGTAACGGACTGACACTCCTTAATACCTCAAGTTCTGTTCAATACATTGTAATTGGTATGGTTATCATCGCAGCCGTATTCATTGATGTAACAAGATCCCGTATGGAAGCAAAAGCCAGAAGACTTGCAGCAAAATAAACATAATAATGCTCTCTGAACAACTTGGTAATACACCAGTTTCAGAGAGCATTTTATTTATAAACTCTTTTTAATCTGTTCTGTAATCTCATCCAGGCAGCAATCAAGATCATCATTATTAAAACGCGTATCAATACCGCATCGAAGCAGATTCTCCTCTTTAAAATCTTCTTCATCCGCAAGAAATCTTCTGCACACTTCCTTATATTTAGGCATTTCCTGACATCTTTCTCTCTCAATAGAACGAAGTAAGCGCTCTCTGTCATCCACCTCCACATAAATTGGAATCAAATACTCACTTCCAAAATGATGTCTGGTTTTTTCATAAGATTCCAAGGTCCCGATCATAAGATAAGACTCCCGTCCTGACCGTTCAAACTGGCCATCGTCTACCGTAAAATAAGTCCATGGTCCATAGATTGTATCATAAGTACGTTCTTCAATTAATTTCTCGTCTCTGCGGAATTGTTCCAGCTCTTCTCTGGTTGTAAAAAAGTATTCCACTCCGTTAACTTCCCCATCCCGAATTGGTCTTGTGGTATATGGGGTAATAGTTTTTAAACCAGGAATTCTCTCCAGAAGTTTCTTATAAATAGTATCCTTCCCAGACGCACTTTTACCCATAATATAAAAAATCCTGCTCATCGTTTCCTACTCCAAACTTATTTATTCAGCTAATTCATCCATAACATAAATATGTTCTATCTTTTCATCTTCCAGTCCCTGTACCGGAAGTTTCATATCTTTATATGCTGCAATCAATTCAATCAGTTCCTTTTTCAGCACTTCGCCAGGCGCAATAATGGGGATACCCGGGGGATAAATGTAAACAAATTCCGCTGAGACAAGATCCGCTGCATCATTTAAAAGAACTTTTCTTCTACGTGAGTCCATTGACTTCCCAATGGTAATCCTGCATTCGGGTCTGACTTTAAAACTGTTGTATTCCGCTGCTAAATATCTCGCGCCATAGCATATTTCAGAGCCCTTCCCTGCCGTTGAATCAATCTCCAGCAATGCCTGGGAAAGCCTTTTAAATCCTTCTCTTGTGTCAGCCATGGTTAAAATAGCCGTTACATAGTCCGTTCCGCACATTTCCATTTCCAAATGATAATCTTCTCTTAATAAATGATCCAGTTCAGCTCCCGAGTATTTAGACTCCCTTGTAGATATAATAAGCTTTGATAAATCAACCTCATACACTCCTGACTGTCCTTTCACCTGTTCATCAAGAATCTTCAGACAGCTAAGATCTTTCAATCCATCCCTTAACTCCATTATCCTCTCATAGAACTCATTCATGCATTTTGACCCATTTTCAACCATATATCCGATACAGTTGTCTATGGAAGCAAGCAGAACATAAGACGGACTGCTGGTCTGATACATATGCACATACCGGTCCAGCCTGTCCATATCCACATACCCTTCTTTTACATGCATAACAGCCGTCTGTGTAAGAGAGGGAAGTGTCTTATGAAGACTCTGAATCACCACATCAGCCCCAAGTTCAATGGCTGAAACAGGAAATCCCTGTCCCTTTCCAAATGAAAAATGAGCGCCATGTGCCTCATCAACAATCAAAGGTAAACCAAATTTATGAACTATATCCGCTAGCTTACCCACATCCGAAACAATACCGTCATAAGTAGGAGATACCACAAGTACGGCTTCCACATCCGGATGGTTTTTCAACATCCATTCCATATCTTCAGGAAGTATTCCACCTTGAAGGCCAAATTCCCCGATCAATTGTGGATAAATATATTCTGCTTTTAAATTATTGAGGAAAACTCCATGGAATGCCGACTTGTGACAATTTCTACTCATCAAAATAGTTCCGCCTCTTGATACCGTACCGCTGATGGCGCTTAATATCCCACAGCTGCTTCCATTCACCAGATAATAAGTCCTGTCACTTTTATATACGTCCGCTGCCCATCCCATAGACTCCTTTAATATTCCCTGAGGATGATGCAGATTATCAAATCCATCAATTTCCGTAATATCAACAGAAAATGGGTTGGTAAATTTCTCACAAAATGATTCTTCCCATTGTCTTTTATGCCCAGGCATATGAAAGGGATAAAAATCTGATCTTCCATACTCCTTTAATCGTTCTAATAGATTCCTATTATCACTCACCCTGCCAACCGCCTCTCTTAACAGCACTCAAAATTGCCCTTTTAGTATATCATTCTTATCTAATCTTTACAATTTTTTCTCACAGGGTTATAATAACCTGGAAATAAGAAGGAGAACACCGATTATGAGACTGATAGAATTTAAAATGGAACGCCCCGGACTTGTAACGGCCGGTGACCAGGTTCAAATTATCGAAAGAGAAGGAACCAGCAGCTATAGCTATATTATCGACCCTGCGGTTGCCATGTCCGGATGCTATATGGGCCGTGACCGTATTAAATCAGATCATGGAATTGTGAAAGAAATCAAACACAACGACAGGGGATATTATGTGATCGTAGAATTCGATGAATAGTAATACTTTCATCGAATATTTTTTTGCATAAAAAAAGCCCTGAAACATTTCTGTTCCAAGGCTTGTCCTGAGACACCGGGGATTCGAACCCCGGACAACTTGATTAAAAGTCAAGTGCTCTACCACCTGAGCTAGTATCCCATATGCCCAAAGCCGGAATCGAACCAGCGACACGAGGATTTTCAGTCCTCTGCTCTACCAACTGAGCTATCTGGGCTCATGTGTAAAAAACACATAATTCATAAAAAATACCAACAAAAATTGCGGGGGCAGGATTTGAACCTGCGACCTTCGGGTTATGAGCCCGACGAGCTTCCAGACTGCTCCACCCCGCGTTATTCAATTATATTATATGCAGTGATTAGAATTTTAATCACTAAATGGATGGAGATGGATTCGAACCATCGAAATCGTCGATAACAGATTTACAGTCTGCCCCCTTTGGCCACTCGGGAACCCATCCATATTTAATTTTGATGCAAGCCGATGATCGGACTCGAACCGATAACCTGCTGATTACAAATCAGCTGCTCTGCCAATTGAGCCACATCGGCACAAATCTACTCATGTATGGCGTGTGCATACAGAATGGGACCTATAGGGCTCGAACCTATGACCCTCTGCTTGTAAGGCAGATGCTCTCCCAGCTGAGCTAAGATCCCATAAGCAAAATTCAGTTGTAAAACGACCCGGATGGGACTCGAACCCACGACCTCCGCCGTGACAGGGCGGCGCTCTAACCAACTGAGCCACCAGGCCAAACCTTTTTGAAGGTTAATACATATACCCTCAAAACCACACATTGTTATATATCTTTCATCCGTTCTTTCCTCTTACCTAAACCAACCTGGTTAAGCCCTCGACCTATTAGTGACAGTCAGCTACACATGTTGCCATGCTTCCACCTCTGCCCTATCTACCTCGTCGTCTTCAAGGGGTCTTACTCTTGCGATGGGATATCTCATCTTGAGGGGGGCTTCACGCTTAGATGCCTTCAGCGTTTATCCCTTCCCGACTTGGCTACTCTGCCATGGTGTTGATCACCAACAGATACACCAGAGGTCAGTCCATCCCGGTCCTCTCGTACTAAGGACAGCTCCTCTCAAATATCCTACGCCCACGCCGGATAGGGACCGAACTGTCTCACGACGTTCTGAACCCAGCTCGCGTACCGCTTTAATGGGCGAACAGCCCAACCCTTGGGACCTACTACAGCCCCAGGATGCGATGAGCCGACATCGAGGTGCCAAACCACTCCGTCGATGTGAACTCTTGGGAGTGATAAGCCTGTTATCCCCAGGGTAGCTTTTATCCGTTGAGCGATGGCAATCCCACTTTATACCACCGGATCACTAAGTCCTAGTTTCCTACCTGCTCCACCCGTCGGTGTCGCAGTCAAGCTCCCTTATGCCTTTGCACTCTTCGAATGGTTTCCGACCATTCTGAGGGAACCTTTGAGCGCCTCCGATACTCTTTCGGAGGCGACCGCCCCAGTCAAACTCCCCGCCTGACATTGTCCCCCAGCCAGGTTATGGCTGCAGGTTAGAAATCCAATACCGCAAGGGTGGTATCCCAACATCGGCTCTGATAAGACTGGCGTCCTATCTTCGTTGCCTCCCACCTATCCTGTACATGCAGCACCGAATCCCAGTATCAAGCTGGAGTAAAGCTCCATGGGGTCTTTCCGTCCTGGCGCAGGTAACCAGCATCTTCACTGGTATTTCAATTTCACCGGGTGCATTGTCGAGACAGCGCTCAAATCATTACGCCTTTCGTGCGGGTCGGAACTTACCCGACAAGGAATTTCGCTACCTTAGGACCGTTATAGTTACGGCCGCCGTTTACTGGGGCTTAAATTCAGAGCTTCGCGTTGCCGCTAACCCCTCCTCGTAACCTTCCAGCACCGGGCAGGCGTCAGCCCATATACCTCACCTTTCGGTTTTGCATAGACCTGTGTTTTTGCTAAACAGTTGCTTGAGCCTATTCTCTGCGGCCTGATTTCTCAGGCACCCCTTATCCCGAAGTTACGGGGTCATTTTGCCGAGTTCCTTAACAATGCTTCTCCCGCCGGCCTTAGGATTCTCTCCTCATCCACCTGTGTCGGTTTACGGTACGGGCACATATTACACAATAGCGGCTTTTCTTGACAGCCCCTACAGAGACTTCCCTACTTTTGTTCGGTACGCGTCACACCTTCCTGTTGTTAAGCGGATTTTCCATCTTAACCAGTCCAATGCTTGCCCCGGTCTTTTCATTCCCGGGTTCTCTCTCGGTTCTGTGTCCCCACAGTTCTGATAATATGCGGTACAGGAATTTCAACCTGTTGTCCATCGACTACGTCTTTCGACCTCGCCTTAGGTCCCGACTTACCCAGAGCAGATCAGCTTTACTCTGGAAACCTTAGA
>NZ_JBMBWP010000002.1:1887500-2645000 GCF_048627165.1 Lacrimispora struthionigena | reverse complement strand
CCGCCTACTGCAGCAAAATAAACAGACTGGTTTCTTATAATTGCATCAATTACTTCTTTACTCCTTTTTCCTTTTCCGATCATGGCTCCAAGTCCCAGATCCAGAAGCTGTGGAGTGTATCGATCCATCCGGCTGGCTGTTGTGGGTCCTGCTGATCCGATGGGGCGCCCTTCTCTTGCCGGAGATGGTCCCATATAGTAAATTACATTTCCTTTTATGTCGAAAGGAAGATTTTCTTTCTTATCAAGGGTTTCTTTCATTCTTTTATGTGCAGCATCTCTGGCTGTATAGATGGTACCGGTAAGATAGACGTAATCCCCTGCTTTTAAATTCTGTGCATCTTCCTTACTGACTGGTGCATTTATATGATATTCCATGGTTTTCTCCCTTATATGATCCTATATAATTCGGTGAGCATGCCGGTTTACATGGCAACAAATATTAACTGCAACTGGAAGACCAGCTATGTGGGTAGGATAGGTTTCAATATTGACTGCAAGTGCAGTAACGGTTCCTCCTAATCCTCCTGGTCCGATTCCCAGTTTATTCACTTTTTCAAGCATCTCTTTTTCCAGTTCTCTTACATATGGAATGGAGGGCTCTTCATTTAAGTCTCTGGTAAGTGCATGTTTTGCCATCTGGGCACATTTTTCAAATGTACCTCCAATACCAACTCCTACAACCATGGGCGGACATGCATTGGGTCCGGCATCCTTTACAGCGGTTAAAATAGATTCTTTTACCCCTTCCAGTCCGTCTGCAGGCTTTAACATAAATATACGGCTCATATTCTCGCTTCCAAATCCTTTTGGTGCTACAGTTATATCAATCTGATCTCCCGGCACAATCTCGTAATGGATGATTGCAGGCGTATTATCCTTAGTGTTAATCCGCTCAATTGGTTCAACTACGGATTTTCTTAAATATCCTTCCATATAGCCTTCCCTCACACCCTGATTCACTGCATCAGACAATCCAGCTCCTTCTATATGTACATCCTGTCCTATTTTTAAAAATATGACCGCCATTCCCGTATCCTGACAAATGGGAATAAAATCCTCTCTGGCTATTTCTAAGTTTTCCTTCAGCTGACAAAGGATCTGTTTTCCCAATGTCGATTTCTCTTTTTTTGCTAATTGTAAAAATACTTCTTCCATATCCTTTGACAGGATATGATTGGCTTCTATACACATATCCTTAATATTCTCAGTTATTTCCTCTGCTCTTATGGTTCTGATCATGATCTCCTCCAGATAAACGGTTACTACCTTTCCTTACTTAATCATATACGAATCAAATGATGAAATCAAGAAAAAAAAAGGGGGAATGGCATTCACCACTCCCACTAACTTTCTTTCACTATATAATAAGCCGGCTCCGGATTAATTTTTCACGGATATCCTTTATCGTTATCTGCTCCATTCTCTCTTTGCATAACTCATTCAGTTCACCGTAAATTTCATCCATTACTCCCGCCATACCGGAAGCAACCATGCAGGGATTGTTTTCATCTCCTGATTTCCAGGAAGATGATACAAATGCCACATCAAGTGCATCGCTTATTTGTTTCAGACTTATTGTGTCCGGATCACCTATCAGATGATAGCCTCCCTCCAGACCTTCTTTTGTCGCAATAATACCTGCCTTTTTTAACTTCGCCATAACTTTTCTTACGCGGGCAGGATTGGTGCAGACATTGGAAGCCAGTTCTTCGCTGGATGTAGTAATCTTCCTTTGATCCAGATATACCAGTCCGTGAACGGCAACTGCAAATTCACTTGTCATGCTAATCCCCCATTCTGCTAAATCTTGCATTATCATCTGTAATAATTGTTGTTTCAGTTTGTATCTTACCAATTTGTATGCTGAATGTCAAGGGCATGAAAGGGAAATAAAGGACTATTCATTCTTATCTTTTATACGGATTATTACTTTTTTTATTACCCTGTCTTCTACTTCCAGAATGGAATAATGATTTGCATCATCTTCAAGCTCCATTGGAATCTGTGATTTCATAGGAATAAATCCAAGCAATTCAATTAAATATCCGGATAATGTATCACAGGAACTGTCAATTTTTTCATGAAGAACTTCATCAAGATCATAGAGAGAAATTCCGCCTGAAGCCTGAAACACAAAAGGTTCCAGTTCTGTAAGCAGCGGCTCAGATTCTTCATATTCATCATGAATATCTCCCACAATCTCTTCAATCAGATCCTCCAGGGTGATTAGGCCTGAAACCCCACCGTATTCATCAATTAAAATCGCCATCTTCAGCTTGTTTTTCTGCATCTCAAGAAACAGATTGTCCGTTTTTTTATTTTCTGGTATATAATACGGTTTTTGAAGGATGCCTTTAATATCAATGGCGTCAGGTTCCATCTTACTCATTTTGATTGAAAAATCCTTCATGGATAATATTCCGATTATATTATCGATATCACCCTCATAAACGGGAATTCTGGAATGTCTCGTATTTAGAATATCATTCAGGACCTGTTCTACAGGCTGCTCAATATTGATTGTTACCATGTCCTGTCTTGGAGTCATTATCTCTCTTGCTCTTTTATCATCAAAGAGAAAAATAGACTTGATCATTTTCTCCTCTATTTTATTAAATACGCCACTTTCCCTACCGGTCTGCAGCATGGTTCTTATTTCTTCTTCGGAAACCTCTTCTTCCAGATTTTCCGTCTTCATACCAAGTAACTTTAATACACCGTTTGTGGATACAGATAGAAGTTTGATAAATGGACCCAGTACTTTTGAGATCGCATAAATGGGACTGACTGCAAACAGACTGAATTTTTCCGCCTTTTGCAAAGCAATCCGCTTGGGGACCAATTCACCAAAGACCAGATTAAAATAAGAGAGTAGGATGGTTACTGCCACCATGGCTAAACTTTTGCTATAAGGAATTCCAAGTAAATAAAGCTTCGCTCCCAGAACCTGGGAAATTCCAGTTGCCGCTGAAGCACTTGAAAAGAATCCTGCAAATGTTATTGCTACCTGGATGGTTGATAAAAATCCCGTAGAGTCTTCTGAAAGCTTTTGAATCAAAATTGCTTTTTTGTTTCCGCTGTCTGCTAACATGCGGATCCTGTTTTTATTAACTGATACAACAGCCATTTCTGCGCCTGAAAAAAATGCGTTCATTATGGTAAGGGCTATAAGCAGTAAAATCTGTGCGGATATCTGCGCCACGCCTGGGTCAGTTTCCAAGCTGAATTTCCTCCTTTAATCTGGATTAATGAAAAAGTCTCAGGAAGCAGTAAAATAAAAATTGCTGCAGCCTGAGCCTTTTCACTGTCCTTTATTGTTGATTGGTATTATAAAATAAAGAACAATATTTATCTATATCGTTTGTGTTAAGATTTATTCTTCGGTCTCTGTTATATCTTCCGTCTCCGGAGCATCTTCCTTTTGAACAGGTTCTTCTACATCCTCAAGATCCAGTTCATCCAAACCTTCTCCTTCAGATTTGCTTCCATCATCCCGTACTTTTGCAATACTTGCAACCATGATATCGGAATCCTGATCAATGTTCATTAATTTTACACCGGAAGTGTTTCTTCCAATAACGGAGATATCATTAACGGAAATTCTGATTACAATTCCTTCTGTCGTGATAAGAAGAAGATCATGATCATCCTGTACCAGCTTGGCTCCTACTATATCACCGGTTTTTTCAGTGATCTTATAACACAGAACACCTTTACCGCCTCTTCTTTGTGGTGTAAATTCTTCAATAGGAGTTCTTTTACCCATTCCATTTTCAGAAACGATTAAAAGCTTCGGTCCCTGAGAGTCCATCTGCATTCCTACTACCTGATCATCATCATTTAACTTCATACCAATTACACCGATGGAGACACGGCCTGTAACACGTACGTCCTTTTCATGGAAACGGATACACTGTCCTTTCTTTGTTACCAGGAAGATATCATTGGTATCATCGGTAGATTTAACTTCAATCAGTTCATCATTCTCACGCAGAACAATTGCCTGAAGACCATTCTTTCTCACATTGGCATATTCCATCATCGGTGTTTTCTTAACCATACCGTTTTTGGTTGCCATAAATAAGAACTTGTCATCATCGTATTCTTTCATTGGAATAATGGCTGTAATGTTTTCACCTGGAAGCATCTGCAGAAGATTTACGATTGCAGTACCTCTGGAGGTCCGGCTTCCTTCCGGTATCATATAAGTCTTTAACCGGTAAACACGTCCTGTATTGGTAAAGAACATGAGATAGTGGTGGGTCGTAGTCATCATCAGATCTTCAATGTAATCCTGATCAATGGTCTGCATTCCCTTAATTCCTCTACCGCCACGATTCTGGTTCTTGAAATTGTCCACGGACATTCTCTTAATGTAACCAAGCTTTGTCATGGCAACGATAGTACTTTCATCAGGAATTAAGTCTTCCATTGACATATCAAACTCATCAAATCCGATGGAGGTTCTTCTATCATCTCCAAATTTAGCGGAAATGATACTGATTTCCTCTTTGATTACTCCAAGAAGCTTCTTTTCATCTGCAAGAATGGCCTTTAATTCTGCAATTCTCATTTCCAGTTCTTTGTATTCGTTTTCCAGCTTCTCTCTTTCCAGACCAGTAAGAGCTCTTAAACGCATATCAACGATTGCCTGGGACTGAGGATCACTTAAACCAAACCGGCTCATGAGTTCTGCTTTCGCTATCTGAACGTTCTGGGATGCCCGGATAATGTGAATCACTTCATCAATATTATCCAGCGCAATCAGCAGACCTTCCAAGATATGAGCCCGTTCTTCTGCTTTGTTTAAATCATAACGGGTTCTTCTTGTAACAACCTCTTTCTGATGTTCCAGATAATAATTTAACATCTGAACCAGATTTAATACTTTCGGTTCCAATGTACCAGACTGGTTTTTTACAAGTGCCAGCATGATTACGCCAAATGTATCCTGAAGCTGGGTATGTTTTAAAAGCTGGTTTAAAATAACGTTTGCGTTGGCATCACGTCGAAGTTCTATACAGATTCTCATACCGGTACGGTCTGATTCATCCCTTAAGTCTGTAATACCATCAATTTTTTTATCTTTTACCAGTTCTGCGATCTTTTCAATCAATCGAGCTTTATTGACCATGTAAGGAAGTTCCGTAACGATAATACGGCTCTTTCCATTGGGCATAGCCTCAATATCACTGACTGCTCTTACACGGATCTTGCCTCTTCCTGTACGGTAAGCCTCTTCTATGCCCCGTTTTCCCAGGATGGTTGCACCTGTCGGAAAATCTGGTCCTTTTATAATTTCCAGAATTTCTTCCATGGTGGTTTCTCTATCTTCTTCAACCTGATTTTCTATGATCTTTAGAACGGCTCCAATGACCTCTCTTAAGTTATGAGGAGGAATATTGGTTGCCATACCTACTGCAATGCCTGATGTACCATTAACCAGAAGATTGGGGTAACGGGATGGAAGTACATCTGGTTCCCGCTCTGTCTCATCAAAGTTCGGACTGAAATCAACGGTATCTTTATTAATATCTGCAAGCATTTCCATGGAGATCTTGCTTAAACGGGCTTCTGTATATCGCATGGCAGCTGCGCCGTCTCCATCCACAGAACCGAAGTTTCCGTGCCCGTCTACCAGAGGATATCTGGTGGACCAATCCTGTGCTAAATTTACCAGGGCTCCGTAAATAGAGCTGTCACCATGAGGGTGATACTTACCCATGGTATCACCAACGATACGGGCACATTTACGATGTGGCTTATCCGGACCGTTGTTGAGCTCTATCATGGAATACAGGACTCTTCTCTGAACCGGTTTTAATCCGTCCCGGACATCCGGAAGCGCCCTGGAAACAATGACGCTCATGGCATAATCGATATACGATTTTTCCATGGTCTTTTTTAAGTCCACGTCATGAACTTTATCAAAGATATTTGGTTCCATTTTATTTCCTCCAATTAAATATCAAGATTCTGTACGTATTTGGCATTCGCATCGATAAATTCACGTCTTGGTTCTACCTGGTCACCCATAAGGGTTGAGAATGTTAAATCCATTTCAGACTGGGAATCTTCATCCATATTAACTCTTAAGAGAACTCGCCGCTCAGGATCCATGGTTGTTTCCCAAAGCTGCTCTGCGTCCATCTCTCCCAGACCTTTATATCGCTGAATCTTATTGTTGTTGTCTCTTCCCACCTCTTTTAAGATGGATTCCAGTTCTTCATCGCTGTAAGCATACCATACTCTTTTATTTTTCTCAATTTTATATAACGGCGGCTGTGCCAGATATACATAACCATTTTTGATCAGTCCCGGCATAAACCGGTATAAGAAGGTTAAAAGCAGGGTGCTGATATGGGCACCATCAACATCGGCATCGGTCATGATAATGATTTTATGGTATCTTAACTTGGATAAATCGAAATCGTCATGAATGCCGGTTCCGAACGCTGTAATCATGGCTCTGATTTCGGCATTTGCATAAATTTTATCAAGTCTTGCTTTTTCAACGTTTAAGATCTTTCCACGAAGTGGAAGAATGGCCTGGGTATTTCTGGAGCGGGCTGTCTTTGCAGAACCGCCGGCACTGTCTCCCTCTACGATATAGATCTCACAGTTCTCCGGATTCTTGTCAGAACAATCTGCAAGTTTTCCCGGAAGCGCCATTCCTTCAAGAGCTGTTTTTCTTCTGGTTAAATCTCTTGCCTTTCTGGCAGCCGCTCTTGCTCTCTGAGCCAGAATGGACTTATCACAGATGGTTTTTGAAATTCCAGGATTCTGCTCCAGGTAATAGGTCAGCTGCTCTCTGAGAAGACCATCGACTGCACCTCTTGCTTCACTGTTTCCCAGTTTCTGCTTGGTCTGTCCTTCAAACTGTGGTTCTTCAATCTTTACACTGATAATGGCTGTCATACCTTCCCGGATATCTTCACCGGACAAATTGGTTTCGCTTTCCCTTAACAGCTTATTTTTTCTTGCATAATCATTTAAGGTGGTTGTCAGTGCATTCTTAAATCCAACCAGATGGGTTCCACCTTCGGGCGTGTTGATGTTATTTACAAAGCTGTAAATATTTTCTGTATAGGAATCATTGTGCTGCAGAGCCACTTCCACATACACACCGTCTTTTGTTCCTTCACAGTAAAATACCTGGTCATAAAGCGGAGTTTTCCCTTTGTTTAAATAGGTGACAAATTCTTTAATTCCGCCTTCGTAATGAAATACGTGCTCATGGGAATCCTCCCTCTCATCACGAAGAACGATCTTTAAATTCTTAGTGAGGAAGGCAGTTTCTCTTAAACGTATTTTCAGTGTATCATAATCATAGATTGTTTCCTCGAAAATGTCCTTATCAGGAAGAAATGTAACCGTGGTTCCATGATCATCCGGATCACAATCACCGATTGTTTTTAACGGGTACATGGTTTTACCCTTCTCATAACGTTGCTTATAGATCTTTCCTTCTGTACGGATCTCTACTTCCAGCCACTGGGAAAGAGCATTTACAACGGATGCTCCAACTCCATGAAGTCCGCCGGAAACCTTATATCCTCCGCCACCAAATTTTCCGCCGGCATGGAGGATGGTAAATGCTACCTCAACTGCAGGAATACCTGCTTTCTTTTGAATACCTACGGGGATTCCGCGCCCATCATCCACTACTGTTATGGAGTTGTCACTATGAATGACTACTTCTATGCTGTCACAGTATCCTGCAAGAGCTTCATCCACCGCATTATCCACTATTTCGTATACCAGATGATGAAGTCCTCTGATGGATGTACTGCCGATATACATACCGGGTCTCTTTCTTACTGCCTCAAGCCCCTCTAATATCTGGATTTGATCTGCACCATATTCTTGACTCATATTCGTACGCTTCCTCCTGAATCGTTAATTTTCATTGTCTACGGTACCGTTTATTACCTTAAATATCTTATCAATATGGAACCGGTCATTTACAAAATCCTCCAGTCCCGTACAGGTAATTACAGTCTGTATATGATTAATTCCTGCCAGTAATTGATTCTGCCTGCTGTTATCCAGTTCAGACAGTACATCATCCAGCAAAAGAATGGGGTAATCATGCACAATGTTTTCTACCAGTTCTATTTCTGCCAGTTTTAAAGATAAAGCTGCAGTCCGTTGTTGCCCCTGAGAACCAAACCGCCTGATATCAATGCCATTCACCATGAAACTTAAATCGTCCCGATGGGGGCCGGTCAGAGTGGTTCTCTGCTTCAGATCCTGACTTCTGCTTCGTCTTAAGGTTTCTTCAAAAGAATCTGCCTCCACGTCCGGTTCATAAAGAATATGCAAAGATTCTTTATCCCCGGATAACTTACGGTGGATGGGTTCAATAATCCTTCCAAGTCTCTCTACAAATTCTTTTCTGTACAGTATGATTTCTTTCCCATACTGCACCAGCTGCATGTCCCAGATATCCAGTGTCTCCTCGTAATCCGGGCGAAATGCAAGATCTTTTAATAATTTATTACGCTGTGTCACAATCCGGTTATACTGGACTAATGAGTGTACATACAGCTTGTTAAGTTGACATAATTCCATGTCAACGAACCGACGCCTTTCTGCCGGTCCGTTTTTTATGAGATTTAAGTCTTCCGGAGAAAAAAATACAACGTTGACAATTCCAAATAATTCGCTGGCTTTGCGGATGGGCACACCATTAACCGCTACGCCTTTGGCTTTATTCTTTTTCAAATGCATGTCAATCCGGTATGGAATGTCATTCTTTCTGACGTTTAGCTTGATATGCGACTCATCCCTGTCAAACTGTATGATTTCCTTGTCCTTGCTGCCTCTGTGGGATTTTGTCGTAGCACAGACATAGATAGCTTCTAAGACATTTGTTTTTCCCTGGGCATTGTCCCCATAGAGTATATTGGTTCCCTGACTAAAATCCATATGTAATTCATCATAGTTGCGATAATTCTTAAGCTCTATCGATTCAATGATCATGGATGTTGTGATTTCCTCTCTATTGTCCACGCTTTTTGGACATAAAGGTATGCCCACAGGGCGTTCCTCTCTATTGTCCCTGGTTTCTGGACATAAGGGTATGCCCGCAGGGCGTTCCTCTCTATTGTCCACTCTTTCTGAACATAAAGGTATGCCCACAGGGCGTCCCTCTCTATTGTACACGCTTTTTGGACATAAAGGTATGGCTGTTTAGTATCACTCAATTTTAATGCTCTTACCATCGAATGTAACCATATCTCCGCTTCTTAATTTCTTCCCTCTCTGATACTCAGGCTGTCCATTTACGGAAACAAGACCATCCTCGATAACAAACTTGGCATCAACACCGGATCCTACCAGACCGGCAGCTTTTAAAGCCTGTCCTAACTTAATATACTCATCCCTTAATTTTATTGTTTCCATGGTTTCCTCTTTCTTGTCCACGCTTTCTGGACATAAAGGTATGTCCGTAAGGACGCTCCTCTTTCTTGTCCACGCTTTTTGGACATAAAGGTATGTCCGTAAGGACGCTCCTCTTTCTTGTCCACGCTTTCGGACATAAAGGTATGTCCGCAGGACGCTCCTGCAGTTAATTTAAACAGATGCCGCGTTAAAGTTTACAGGAAGAATCAAATAAATGTATTTTCCTTCCTCATCCCGGATAAAGCAGGGGGATTTGGGATTTAACATGTAAATTGTCACTTCTTCGTCATCAATAATCCTTAATGCATCAATGAGGAATTTTGGATTGAATCCAATCATGATGTCACTTCCGGTTTTATGGGTTGGTACCTGGGCATTCATAGATCCAAAACTGGAATTCATACGAAGTTCCATCTCCTGATCTTCAATATTGATGATCAGAGGTTTTTTGTCATTTTCTCTTACCAGGATGGTTGCCCGGTCAAGACAGTCTAAAAGCTCTTTCTTATTTACACTGACTTTTGTCTCGTAATCACTGGAGAGCATCTGGTCAATACGGAAATAATCTCCTTCAATCAGACGGGATACAACGATTGTATGATCAAATTCAAAGAGGATGTGGTTTGTGCTGAAGAAAATAAGAACCTCTTTTTCGTTATCTCCGCCAAGTATCTTGCTGATTTCATTTAGAGTCTTGCCAGGAACAATGACTTTTATATCACGATAGGTATCTTTTAATTCAATATTTCGAATGGATATTCTGTGACCATCCAGAGAAACCACTTTTAACTGGTTACCTGTAACCTGAAACAGTTCTCCTGTCATCATCTTATTACTGTCATTGGGTGCGATGGAAAAAATAGTCTGCCTGATGACTTCTTTTAAGGAAAACTGGGATAAGCAGATATAGTGATCACGCTCAATATAAGGTAAGTATGCAAATTCTTCCCCATCCCGGCCCTGTATATGGAAAATAGAGTTGTCACAGGAAATTGTTGTTGTAAATTTTTCATCGCTTTCAATTGTTACCATGGAATCACCAGAAGAGGACATCTTTCTTACGATTTCTGAAAGAAGTTTGGCTTCTAAAGCAATCTTTCCCCGCTCCAGGATGGTTCCTTCCACCTTTGTTTCAATACCAAGCTCCATATCATTGGCAGTGAGTTTAATTTCAGAACCACTGGCATCGATAAAGATGCATTCCAGGATGGACATGGTTGTTTTGCTGGGAACTGCTTTTAATACAATATTAATACCATTTAAAATGGCATCCTGCTTAAATGTCAGTTTCATAATTGTTGATAACTCCTTTGCTCTCAAAATAACAATAAATAGATAAATAATATAGATTAATTTCGTCGTATTAGTAGTAGGGGCTGTGGGTTTGTGTAAAAGCCCTCATAACCGTTATAAAGCCTAAAGTTGTCCTGTTCATAACAATGTGAATAACGTCCACAAAACGTGAGGAAAAATGAAAGGTTATCCACAGACTGATCAGAACACTTTTGAGAAGCTTAATTATCCACATGAGATTAACAGGTGATTCACACCCTATTGTGGATTAATTTTCTTCTTTAATATCTCAATGGTGTTGTTTAAGGTATCGTTCTTGTTAACCTCCACGGAGATCTTATCAATACCATGAATAATGGTGGTATGATCTCTTCCTCCAAGGAATTTTCCAATCATCTGCAGTGGAGTTCCAACCATCTCACGGCAAAGGTACATCACAATCTGGCGTGGATATACAATTTCCTTGTTACGCTTTTGAGAACAGATGTCAAGAGGTGTCAGACCATAATGATCAGCAACAACCTGAATCACCAGTTCTGGGGTTACTTCCCGTTTATCATTGGGTGATATAATATCTTTTAAGGCTTCTTCAGCCAGCTCAACGGTGATTTCCTTATTATCAAGGCGTGAGAGTGCTACGATTTTTGTCAGGGCGCCTTCCAGCTCCCGGATGTTGGATTTGATGTTGGTAGCTATGTATTTAATAACTTCGTTGTCAATATTGTAGCCTTCCATTTCCTCTTTTTTGCGAAGAATGGCCATTCTGGTTTCGTAATCGGGAGACTGTATGTCCACTGTTAAACCCCATTCAAAACGGGATCGGAGACGTTCCTCCAATGTCTCAATTTCTTTTGGCGGTTTATCAGATGAAATAATAATCTGCTTTTTCGCTTCATATAATGCGTTAAATGTATGGAAGAATTCTTCCTGTGTACTTTCTTTACCGATGATAAACTGAATATCATCGATTAATAGAACATCGTTATTTCGGTACTTTTCCCTGAATTCAGTAGGAGAGAAGTTGTTCTTGTTTCGGATCGCATCGATCAGCTCGTTGGTGAACTTCTCACTGGTCACGTAGAGAACCTTTGCATTCGGATTATTCTTTAATATGAAATGACCGATGGAATGCATTAAGTGAGTTTTCCCCAGTCCCACACCTCCATAGATGAAAAGAGGGTTGTAAATTTCACCGGGGGATTCTGCAACTGCCAGGGATGCCGCATGCGCCAGATTATTATTGGCACCTACAACAAAGGTATCAAAGATGTATTTTGGATTTAAATTCGCGTTTATGATTGCGGACTGACTGACCGAATTTACCGTATTGGTTATCAGTGTATTTCCTGCAGGAGCGGGAGCTGCTTCTTTTTGAATCTGATTTTCCACAACAAAATCAACGCTGCATTCAAAGCCAGTTACTTCTTCTATGGTGATTTTTAGAAGAAACCCGTATTTTTTGCGGATGTATCCTAGAAATTCTACATCCGGTACCGTGACGATTACCTTTTCTCCGTCAACGGCATGAACTTTAAGCGGGAGAAGCCAGGTTTTGAAAGAAACATCTGTAATTTCGTGCTCTTCTTTTAAATTCAATAAGATTTCGTCCCATTTTTCTTTTAACTTTTCTAACATTGTATGTCTCCTACATCTATTAAAATGCAAATATGCGCATTAGCCCAATCTACTGTTCATTCTATACTATTTTGTAATAATTTTCAATGATAATAGTAAAAAATTGTGGATAAGTGTGTGAAAGGGCTGTGAATTAGCTGTGTATGGATTGTTGATAAGCATCCAGAGGGAAAGTTGTCCACAAAAAACCCGATTTTAAAACTCTGGTTATTCACATCCGGGAAATATTGATTTTATCAAAATCTTTCGGACAGGCATGTGTACAAAAAAAGGTTATCAAGATACTATCCAGAGAGTTTTCCACAAGTTATCCCCATAATGTTGATAACTTTATGTAAATTAACAAAGAAATGTCGATTTAATAGACAGGATTGACGGATAAAGTTCAGTTATGTATAATGCAGTTGTAACCAGATGCATTGTATCTTATAAAAGAACAGTAGCACAGGAGGAAAAATATGAATACTGGAAACAAAACACGCGACATGGTACTGGCTGCAATCTTTGTTGCCCTTATCATCATCATGGCGTTTACGCCCTTTGGATATATTCCTTTGGGATTTATGAACGCCACCATCATTCACGTTCCGGTCATTATTGGAGCCATTATACTTGGACCAAAATATGGCGGATTTCTGGGAATGATTTTTGGGCTGACAAGTCTGTGGAAAAACACCAACATGCCCAATGCAACCTCATTTGTATTTTCACCATTTGTAAAGATGGGAGAGTACGGAGGCAATTTAGGAAGCCTGATTATCTGTATGGTGCCAAGAATTCTCATTGGAATCGTGGCATATTATGTATTCAGGGGAGTATTAAAAGCTTTAAAGGGAAGTAAGATGAAAACGACTGTGGCTCTTGCAGCGGCAGGCGTTGCCGGATCATTAACCAACACATTGCTGGTAATGAATCTGATTTATTTTCTTTTTGGCAAAGAGTACGGTCAGGCGGCTAAGGGGCTGACTGAGGGAATCTATTCCGTAATTATTGGTATCATCTGTATGAATGGGATTCCAGAGGCGATTGTAGCAGGAATTTTAACGGTTGCCATCACTCAGGCACTTTTTAAGGTTATGAGAAATTAAATAGATTACATTTGTACGCTTCATAATATATGTATATAAAAGTCTCCGGTTATTGAATGATACCGGAGACTTTGTTTTTTTAAGGGGATATTTTGAATGTTTTAATGCTCCTGATATCAGCGTCAGCAGAAAATTGCTTTATATAAAGAAGATTACCGGAAAGATCCGTTATAATTTTTAAGTCTTTTCCTGATTCAAAAACTTTTTTTCCGTCAACAAAAGCCTCAGCTGTTTTTTCATTATTTATTATTTTAAATGAATGATTCCCCCAGATTTGTTCATAGTCACTTTCATATCCTTTGCATGTTCCCCAAAAGATGTGATCCTGCTCTATATGGATTCCCAACATACGGGAGGTATATTCCATAACAGATAACATGGCGGGGCCATAGGAATCCTGGAGACCATCCAGAGATATCAGGGAAGGTGAGCCTGTAAAAGGATCATATTGCTGCACAAAAACGCAGGAATCTCCAATGGCGTGAAATAATTTTTTTCCCAGTTTTGGAATCAGATCATCATAGTCATAATTTTCAAAAGCCCGTATGGCTCTCTGGTAGGTGAGGGCTTCACATTGCCCACTCCAGTTATTTGTTTTTATGTTACGGAAAAGAGGATCATTTACCGCAACGGAGGGGAGGGGCATATACGTCCAGAATTCTTCTGGGTTTAATAAGTGTTGTTTGACAAAACGTTCTGCCATGGGCTTTGTAAAACTGTTCCAGTACATTGCTCTTAAATTGTTGTGATATAAAACATCAATAGATTTATGATTTTTATTCCGGTCAAAGCAGGCATCTCTTGATTCGACCCAGAGATAATCTTTTATGGTTTTCTGGATGGCCGATGCCTTTCGTTTCCAATGGTTTTTTCGGTCTTCATTACCTTGAATAGAGCTGATAATGGATAGGGTCTCTCTGGCAGAGTAGGAAAAACTCATAATATCCAGAGATGCCATGGGAACTGCTGTGCAATTTTTTGGAGGAGTTTCTTTACTCCAGGAGTCGGGAGCATCCTGGTATCGAAGTGCATGATCTTCCCCTGTATCATACTTGCACCAGCTTTCCAGGCAGCCATCGCCGTCTGAATCCCTGGTTTTCCATAAATAGGAATCAAATTTTTCCAGAGTAAGGTAAAGAAGAGTTAAATATTCTTTATCTTTTCCCATTAAGTAATATATGTTAAGAGCAGAAGAGGGGAAGCAAAAGCCTTGGAATTTATCAAACTGGGGAGTGATCCGGTTATTAATTAAGGCAATGCTTCCGGGCATGCGGCCATCCGCTCTTTGGTGCTCCATAAAAAGGAGCTGATTATTAATTCCAGCCTCCATGTTGCGTTTGGCATACATTTCTCCGCCCATAGGCTGGGTTTCCAGCCATATTTTTTCATATCCGCCTCCTTCAATCAGAACGAGCCGGTTCTCAAACATTTTTAAGTTGTTTAACGTTTTCCTCTGTGCTGAATCCATTAGTTTTTGCAGAAGTTCGTTAGAAGTCTGAAATGATACACTGGTTTGGATATTCACTTTTTTTCCTCTCTGTATGTATATTAACCTTTGATCCCACTTCCACTGATTCCTTCCACCAGATAACGGTTAAAGAATAAGAAGATCAAAAATACTGGTATTAATGAAAGTGTGGACATGGCAAACATTGCTCCATAATCGGTTGTGGAGGTGGAATCTGCAAAATTTTTTATTGCCACAGATGCGGTATACATCCGGGGTTTGCTTAAATAAATCATGGGAGACATAAAATCATCCCATTTCCAGTAAAACTGAATGATGACTGTGGTTACAATGGATGGTTTTAAAAGAGGTAAAAAAATTCTGGTAAATATTGAATATTTACTGCACCCATCAATAATTGCAGCTTCATCAAGGTCTTTTGGAATACCAGCACCAAATTGCATCATCTGATAGATGAAAAATGCCTGACCGAAAAAATGGGGCAGTATGAGTGGGAGATAAGTTCCTACAAAGCCAAGTTTGTTATATATAATATATTGAGGCACCAGAATTATCTGGGATGGGAGCATCATGGTGCAGATCATAGACATAAACCAGATGTTTCGCCCTTTAAAACTCACCCTGGAAAAAGCATAGGCAACACAGGATGAAGACAGAACCGTTGCAAATGTGGAGACAGATGCAACAAAAAATGAATTGGAAAAAAATGTTTGAAAGGTAATGCCGCCAAAACCCTGAAAACCAGTGAAAAAATTAGAAAATCTCCATTGGGGTGGAATTAAGTTCATACCTCCATTTAAAATTTCCGCATTATTTTTAAGTGAACCGCTGACCATCCAGAGAACCGGATAAATCATCACCAATCCAAGAATACAGACAAATAAATGATAGACAGAAGCATGTATTTTATGTTTGTTTGTCATGTTATGATCCTCCTTATTGGTCTGCTTCTGAAAATACCCAGAATTTTGATGTCTTAAAAAACAGGAAAGTAATAATGCTTATTAAAGCCAGCATGACCCAGGACATGGCACTGGCGTATCCCATATTGGACCATTTAAAGGCATGGTTGTAAACGTAAAGCGCGTAGAAATTAGTGGAGTCGTTGGGGCCTCCCTGCGTGATGACGAAAGCCTGGGTAAAAGCCATGAAGGCAGTTATGGTTTGCATAATCAGATTATATAAAATAATGGGTGAGAGGCAGGGGAGTGTAATTGCTGTAAAGCGCTGCCATTTGTTTGCACCATCAATTTCAGCAGCTTCGTAATAAGTTGGAGATATTTCTTTTAATCCGGCAGCAAATATAATCATAGATGATCCGAATTGCCAGACGGACATGAGGACAAGGATTCCCATTGCCAGATGGGGTTCTCCCAGCCAGGATAGTTTTGGAATACCAAAAGAGGCAAGAATGGTATTTGCCAGTCCTTTCCTTGAAAATATGGTTTTCCAGACAAGTGCTACGGCAATGCTTCCGCCAATCAGGGAAGGAACATAATAGAGAGACCGGTAAAATGTTACACCACTGTGTTTCTGCGTCAGAAGATATGCAATAAAAAGGGCAAAAACCAGTTTGGATGGAACGGAGGTGATGACATAAATAAGGGTGACTTTTACTGAATTTAAGAAACGGTCATCTGAAAACAGATTTTTATAGTTTTCAAGTCCTATAAATACCGGACTTTGACCCAGTTTATAATTGGTCATGGAATAATATACGGATACCAGAACTGGAATCAATGTAAATGCGAAAAATCCAAATAGAAAGGGAAAGGAAAAAATATAACCTACGGTATTGTTATGATAGAGGATTTTTTTCCAGTTAGTTTTTAGTTCGTTCATTGCTTATTACCTCCTTTTTTCCATAGGAAAGGCAGGCAAAGAGAATCCTTACCTGCCTCTTAATGATCCTTAATGCTGAAATTTTGACTTGGAAAAATCCAGCAATTGTTTTGCAGCATCTTCTGGTGTTACATCACCATATTGTACTTTTTCAATCAGAAGCTTATATTGATCTTCAATTTCAGCTTTTGGATCAGGGCTTATAACATTGCTGTCTTCTTTTGGAAAATTTCCTATTTTATCAACAAAATCATAAATGATTTTACCGGAGTCATCTGCCTGGGAAACGACAGCTTCTCTTACCTTTGACATAATAGGAACGCCCCGTTCTCCGTTTAATATTTTATTCGCTTCTATGTCATTGACAAAAAAGTTAATGAATTTGGCGGCTTCTTCCTTTGCTTTGGAATTACTGGAGATACAAAGCTGCTGGGAAGACTGGACTCCCATTCCATAAGGGCCATTTTTCGTTAATCTTGGTACTGGTGCAATTTTAATATTTCTGCCAGAGGCGTGGACAATGGAAGAAACCTGATTGGAGGAAACCCAGGTCATTGCTGCATCCCCGGTAACCAGATAATCCCCTTCTATGTCCTTGATTTCTTTTATCGCCCCGGCATCGGGATAGGCGCCGTCATCTGTCAGTTCTTTGATCATTTTTAAGTAATCAGCAAAGGGTGCCGGATCTTCTGCTTCAATGCCATCATTGGTTTTCTTAAAGAAATTTGCATCTTTTTTTGTCTGTGAGGCACGCATGGTTACACCTGCTATAAAATGGTCAATCTTTGAACTCCCGTAGATACCAAGTTTTTCTTTTATGGTAATACAGTCTTTTTTCCAGTCATCCCACGTCCAGTCATTTTCAGGTTCGGCTAAGCCGGCCTTTTGAAATAACTCCGGATCGTATGCAATTCCATAAGTGTTAGTGCCAATGGATATCCCAATCTGAGAACCGTTGTTGTCTTTTGTTGTTGCCAGAAAATTTTCGGTGGTATCACTGGTATTAATAATTCCATCTTTTATGTAACCATCCAGTGGTTCTATATTTTTGATGTATTTTGGAAAATTCCCACCCAGTTGAAAGATATCCCACACATCGTCAGCTGCTACCAAAGTATCCAGCTTGGTAAAGTAACTGTCAAAATCGTAAAATTCTGCTTCAATATGCACATTGGGGTTTTGTGATTCATAGAGCTCAATAACCTTGTTGGTGGCATCATGTCTTGTCTGAGAACCCCACCAGGCCATTCGTAGAGTTATCTGTTTTCCTGTGTCCTTAGAGACGGTCTCTGCAGAAGAGGAAGGTTTGCTTCCGGAACAGCCGGCAAGAGAAAAAGTCATCAGGCCAGATAAAAACAGTGCAGTAAACTTTTTGATTTTCATAGTTCCTCCTAATTGTGATTGCATTATAAAATATTGTGTAAATGTACCAATTATAAAATCCGGATTTGTTTTTGTATAGTTACATTTTACTATTAATCAACCACAATCACAATACATTTGAAGGAAAGCCCCAATACATCAAAAAAAACCTTTAATTTGCACTATATTGACTAAACGTCATTATATTTCTTGGATTTTCTGTATTGAAGAGGGGATAAACCGGTATATTTTTTAAAAACACGATCAAAGTAAGACAACCGTTCATAACCCAGTTTCTGCGAGATGTCTTCCATGGTAAGTTTCTCGTCAAGTAGAAGAATTCTGGCTTGCTCAATTCTCTGGCAATTGATAAATTCATTGACAGTAAAATTAGTAACTTCTTTGAATATTCGGCTTAAATAGCTTTTATCTAAATAAAATATGTTGGCCAGATCTTCTAAGCCAAAGATTTCTGAATAATGAATCATAATATACTGTATGATTTCTGCGACTTTTACGTAGCGCATCATTTTTCTCTTTGGCATATAATAGACCTCTGGTTTGATTCCGGCTCCATTTAGTATCATGAGAAATAAAGACAGCAGCTGATTTTTAACCTCTGTTGCACCGTATGTTTTCTGGTTTTTCAATGCAGATTCCATGCGGAACAGTTTTTTTTCCAGAATGCTTTGCTGCTTTTCGTCTAATTGCAGAACACCGTGATTATTTTGAAAAAACTCCAAAAGATTAAGTTCCATTGCATTTCCTGCAAGACGAAGCCAGGACTCTTCCAGTTCGATCAGAATCCGTTCATGATAATTACCACCGATTACATTGGTAAAAGGGATGAGTTTCTTGTCAATAAAGGTCAGCGTGCCTTTTCCCATCCGGTAGCTTTGGTTGCCGTAATAAAAAAAACGCTCTCCATTTAAGATATAATAAATCTGATATTCATTTTTATAGAATCCGATGGTTTCAGCCAGATCACAGTCTCTGGATACATGGCTCATCCCGACGCCCCGGCATTTTCCTGCAAAAATGACTTCTTTCATTGATACAGTCCTTTAACAGTCAGGGTATTATTTCGTTCTTCCAGCCGATAAAAAACGGGGTGCTCTTTTTTGTGCTCATTGGGTGTGTGAAGGGTAAGTATAAGCGTTCCTTTTTTATCTTTAAAGATCATGCCGTGACCTCCGTCTTTTTCAAAGAGCAATTGATCCTGCTGTATCCAGTTGCCAGTAATATCCCCATTATCAGAATATGCAATGGCCTGGGTATAACCTTCGTTTCCAAAACTTGACCACAGCATAAGAAGGCGGCCGTTTGTTGTCCGGTAAAGGAATGGACCGATCCGTAACATAATGTTTTCCTGGTCTGTTTTTATTTTCAATTGTAACGACCCAGCTTTTGGCTTCCGATGCATGAAATAAAAGTTCAGGCTCCGATACGGCATGGCTTAAATCGCTGCTTAACTTTACTGCACAGATGGAACCATCCGATATCTGAACCCATTCATGCACAAAAACCATATAGGGAGTTCCATCAGAACTCACATAAAAGGTTCCGTCAATGCACTCCCAATCAGGGGGAGTTATTTGTTTCTGACTGAATAAGGTGAATGGTCCCAGTGGATGGTCTGCTTTTAAAATGGCAGTTCCGCCATGATTTTTAGTATCTTTAAATGTAGCAAACATATAATAGGAATCCTGATAGCAGTGAACTTCAGGGGCCCAGCAGTTTTGGTCTGCAAAAAAGTTCTCAGGCTTGTGAAAAACTTCATGAGGGCCATCCCACTCAATTAAGTCAGTACTGGTATAACAATCAAAGCCTGTGGCGGCCATCCAGCAGGTTTCTGCTCTGGTTCCGTACATATAATAGATACCGTCAGACAGCAGTACGTAAGGATCTCTGATATTGATTTGCTCACTTTTCATCGTATTAACCCATCCTTTTTTATTCTTTTAAGAATCCCCATTGGGAAATTAAATAGTTTTATTTATTATACTGCATAATCAGGGAATGTGGAAAATATTAGAAGTCTAATGAAAACTTATATTTTTCCCTTGACGAACCATGGTTTCTTCTATATAATTGGTATGATGTTTAATTAAAATAGTCTCAATATGTTTCATCATATTGCCTATGATAAGCTATTGTAACAAGAGGAGGTGTCCGTATATTATGAAAATGACGTTCCAGCCAAAAAAGAGACAAAGATCAAAAGTTCATGGTTTCAGAGCCAGAATGAGCACTCCCGGCGGAAGAAAAGTTTTAGCTGCCAGAAGAGCAAAAGGAAGAGCAAAATTATCAGCTTAATGGACCAGGCCGCAAGTAATTGTGGCCTTTTCTTTTCTCAAATTCCAGAAATCGGAAAAGGAAAGAGTTGAATGAAACATTTTAATTCGATTAAAAAGAACAGGGATTTCAAAGAAGTATATCAGAGTGGAAAATCCCTTGCTAACAGACTTCTTGTCATGTACGTTTTAAAGACGGACAGGCCGGATACAAGAATCGGTATTTCGGTGAGCAAGAAGGTAGGAAACAGTGTAATCAGGCATCATATAACCAGATTAATCAGAGAAAGCTTCAGGCTTCATGAAGATATGATTGAGACAGGATTAGACATCGTGGTCGTTGTGAGAACATCGGCAAAAGAAGAAAAATACAAGACAATCGAAAGTGCATATCTGCACTTGTGCGGACTTCATAACATTTTAAAAAAAGAATCGAAGTGATCTTATGGTAAAAAAAATCATGATTTTGATGATCAGAGGATATCAGAAGTATTTGTCTCCTCTGAAGATAAGAACTCACTGTATATACACACCTACGTGTTCTCAATACGCCATTGAGGCACTGCAAAAGTATGGTGTGTTAAAAGGTACGTTTTTGGCTTGCATAAGAATTATTCGTTGTAATCCTTTTGCAAAAGGCGGTTATGATCCAGTTCCGTAAATGATGAGGAGGTAGTTCATTGGAATTCTTAGTACTCACTAAGGTAGGAGGAGTTCTGGGACCTTTCGCAACTGTTCTGGGTGTAATCATGGATTTGCTATTCCAGATGACATCTGCAGTTGGAATCCAGAACATTGGTTTATGTATTATTTTATTTACTCTCGTGACAAAGCTTCTAATGTTTCCGCTGACATTAAAACAGCAGAAATCATCAAAACTGATGAGCGTTATGCAGCCGGAAATTTCTGCCGTACAGGCAAAGTATAAAGGTAAAACTGACCAGGAATCCATGAGAAAACAGAACGTGGAAATGCAGGCAGTTTATGAGAAATACGGAACATCCATGACTGGTGGCTGTGTTCAGCTGGTAATCCAGATGCCAATTCTGTTCGCTCTTTATCAGGTAATTTATCATATTCCTGCTTACGTACAGAGTGTTAAGGCTGTTTTTGTTAATGTAGTGACTGCAATTACTTCTCTTGGTGGTGATCATGTTGCACAGCTGACACAGTTTGCAGCTGATCATAAGGTCACATTATCAAGAATCGGAGATTTAAATACCAGTAATGGAATGGTGGATTTCTTATACCAGTTAAATCCGGATCAGTGGAATGCTTTAAAGGCTCTTTATCCAACCATCCAGGATACCATTACTACCAATGCTGCACAGATTGAGCATATGAATTCCTTCCTTGGTATAAACCTGGCATCAACACCAGCCAGTGTTATTTTCCCAACTGGCGGCGGTTTTCATTTAAGCCTTGCACTCCTGATTCCTATTCTTGCTGGTGCCAGCCAGTGGTTTAGTACAAAGCTTATGACAGTGAATCAGCCTCAGAGTGGAGCAGATGAGAATAATGCTATGGCACAGTCAATGAAGAGCATGAATACAGTTATGCCATTAATGTCTGTATTTTTCTGCTTTACATTTGCGTCTGGTATTGGTATTTACTGGATTGCGTCCAGTGTGTTCCAGATCATTCAGCAGGTTTTAATTAACCGTCATTTAAACCGCATTGATATGGATGAGATGATTAAGAAGAATCTGGATAAGGCAAATAAAAAGCGTGCGAAAAAAGGTCTTCCACCTCAGCGTGTTTCTCAGAATGCTACTGCGAACCTTAAGAATCTTCAGGCTAACAATGAGAAAGCAGAGCAGGAACTGAATGCTAAAATAGAAAAAGCAAAGGAGCAGGTAAAGGCTTCTACCGATTACTATCAAAGCTCAACTTCAGATCCCAACAGCATTTCTGCCAAAGCACGTATGGTTTCGAAGTATAATGAAAAGCACAGTAAATAGGAGGGGTGACCTATGGATATGATTACAGTTTCAGCAAAAACCGTTGATGAGGCGATTACAAAAGCATTAATCCAACTGGAAACAACCAGTGATAAACTGGAGTATGAGATTGTTGATAAAGGTAGTAATGGTATTCTGGGATTTATCGGTTCAAAGCCTGCTGTCATCCGCGCAAGGAAGAAAGAAACCTTGGAGGACATGGCAATGACCTTTCTTTCCGATGTATTTGGTGCAATGAATTTAGGAGTTTCTATGGAAGCCGCATTTGATCAGGGAGAGCGTGAGCTTTCCATCAATATGTCTGGTGATGACATGGGAATCCTGATTGGAAAAAGAGGACAGACTCTGGATTCTTTGCAGTATCTGGTAAGTCTTGTTGTTAATAAAGAAAGCGAAGATTATATTCGCGTGAAACTGGACACGGAAAATTACAGAGAGCGCAGAAAAGAGACTCTGGAAACACTGGCTAAGAATATTGCTTATAAAGTAAAGCGAACCAGAAGACCGGTATCTCTGGAGCCTATGAATCCGTATGAAAGAAGAATTATTCATTCCGCACTTCAGAATGACAAATTTGTTGTTACCAGAAGTGATGGGGAAGAACCATTCAGACATGTGGTAATATCCTTGAAAAAGGAACATGTGAAAAAAGAACGATATCAGGATAGAGATAAATAGTCAAACAACAATGAGGGTTGGGGCTGTCGGAAGGCACCCTCAACCCTTTTCTCACGCCAGTATATTGACTGGTGTAAAACAGGTGATAGAATATGAAGATGAATACAATAGCGGCGATTGCCACAGCGATATCCAGTTCCGGAATTGGAATTGTAAGGATCAGCGGCGAGGAGTCATTTCAGATTATAGACAGAATTTTTAAAGGAAAAGGGAAACGTGTGAAAAAGCTCTCTGAGGAGAAATCACATACGATTCACTACGGATACATTTATGATGGCGAGGAACTGATTGATGAGGTTCTGGTTCTGATCATGAGAGGACCAGGCAGTTATACGGGAGAAGATACCGTTGAGATTGACTGTCATGGAGGAGTTCTGGTTACTAAAAAGATACTGGAGACTGTATTAAAGTACGGGGCCAGACCGGCTGAACCAGGGGAGTTTACCAAACGGGCATTTTTAAGCGGAAGAATTGATTTAACTCAGGCAGAGGCAGTCATTGATGTAATTAATGCAAAAAATCAATATGCTTTAAAGTCTTCCGTCAGTCAGCTGGATGGTGCTGTATCCAAGCGTGTCCGTGCACTACGAGAGACGATTATTTATCATATTGCCTTTATCGAATCGGCACTTGATGATCCGGAGCATATCTCTCTGGATGGTTATCAGGAAACTCTGCTTCAGGGGATTATGCCCATAAAGGAGGAACTGAAGCGGTTGATTCGTTCTTCTGAGAACGGAAGAGTACTTTCTGAAGGCATTGAAACTGTCATTATGGGAAAACCCAATGCTGGTAAATCCTCTCTTCTCAATGTTCTTGTGGGTGAGGATCGGGCAATTGTTACAGATATTGCCGGAACTACCCGTGATACATTAAAGGAACAGATCATGCTGGAAGATTTAAGCCTGAATATGATAGATACAGCTGGTATCCGTGATACGGAAGATGTAGTTGAAAAAATAGGGGTTGAAAAAGCAAGGCAGGCGGCTGAGGGCGCTGATTTAATTATCTATGTGGTGGATGGTTCCTGCCCGCTTGATGAAAATGATGAAGATATATTATCTTTTATTGAAGGCAGGAAAGCAGTGATTGTTTTAAATAAATCAGATTTATCCATGGTTGTTACACCAGATTTATTAAATGAAAGAACCAGTCATAAGGTGATTACAATTTCTGCCAGAAACCGTTCTGGTATAGAGGATCTGGAGCATGAGATTAAGACCATGTTCTACGAGGGTGAAATTGATTTTAATGATCAGGTTTATATCACGAATGTAAGGCAGAAGAATGCACTGGAAGAGGCGTTTAAAAGTCTTTCTATGGTGGAGCAGAGCATACATGACGGGATGGCTGAGGACTTCTATTCCATTGACTTAATGGATGCATATGAGCAGCTTGGAATTATACTGGGAGAATCCATAGAAGATGATCTGGTCAAAGAAATATTCAGTAAATTCTGTATGGGTAAGTAAGGATCAGAAAAGAGGAGATAAAAATGCAGTATTTAGAGGAGTCTTATGACGTAGTAGTAGTCGGCGCTGGTCACGCTGGCTGTGAGGCTGCCCTGGCATGCGCCAGGCTGGGCCTTGAGACAATTATGTTTACTGTCAGTGTAGACAGTATTGCCCTGATGCCTTGTAATCCCAATATTGGTGGAAGCTCAAAAGGCCATCTGGTGAGAGAGCTGGATGCGTTAGGCGGAGAGATGGGAAAAAACATTGATAAGACATTTATTCAGTCAAAGATGCTTAACCAGTCTAAGGGTCCGGCTGTCCATTCATTAAGAGCTCAGGCTGATAAACAGGACTATTCAAGATCTATGAGGAGAATCCTGGAGAATACGGATCATCTGACCATAAGGCAGGCAGAAGTATCTGAAATCATAACAGAAAACGGGATTCTGACTGGAGTTAAAACTTATTCCGGTGCTGTATACCACTGTAAGGCAGCTATATTAGCCACAGGAACCTATTTAAGAGCAAGATGTATTTACGGTGATGTAAGTAATTATACAGGCCCCAATGGGCTGCAGGCAGCCAATCACTTAACTGATTCCTTAAAGGCCAATGGAATCGAAATGAGGCGCTTTAAAACAGGTACTCCTGCCAGAGTGGATAAAAGAAGCATTGACTTTTCTAAAATGGAGGAGCAGCTGGGTGATGAGAGAGTAGTACCGTTTTCCTTTTCAACGGATCCGGAATCCATCCAGAAGGAACAGATATCCTGCTGGCTGACTTATACAAATAGCAACACGCACGAGATTATCAGGAATAATCTGGATCGTTCCCCTTTATATTCCGGTGCAATTGAAGGTACAGGACCAAGATATTGCCCATCCATCGAGGATAAAGTGGTGAAATTCCCGGATAAGGACCGTCACCAGGTTTTTGTGGAACCGGAAGGCCTTTACACCAATGAAATGTATCTGGGAGGAATGTCAAGTTCCCTTCCAGAGGATGTCCAGTATGCTATGTACAGAACGGTTCCTGGGCTGGAAAATGTTAAGATTGTGAGAAATGCATACGCAATTGAATATGACTGTATTAATTCCAGACAGCTGTACGCAACCTTGGAATTTAAAGCAGTCAGTGGTTTATTCAGCGGCGGACAGTTTAACGGAAGTTCAGGTTATGAGGAAGCGGCTGTTCAGGGATTTATGGCGGGAGTAAATGCTGCCATGAAAATTCTTAATAAAGAGCCAGTCATTTTAGATCGCTCACAGGCATATATCGGAGTATTAATTGATGATCTGGTTACCAAGGAGAATCTGGAACCTTACCGTATGATGACATCAAGAGCAGAATACAGGCTTCTTCTTCGTCAGGACAATGCGGACCTGCGTTTAATGGGAATTGGGCATCAGATTGGTTTGATCAGTGATGAAAGATATAAAGAATTATTAAAAAAGGAAGAAGCAATCGAATTAGAAATTAAACGTCTGGAATCAACCAATATGGGAGCATCCAGTAAAGTACAGGAGTTTTTGGAGAAGCATGGGAGCACTCCGCTAAAAACAGGAACAACTTTAGCGGAATTAGTGCGCAGACCAGAACTTGATTATGTTATGTTAACTGATATAGATACCAATCGGCTGCCACTTCCAAATGATGTAATGGAACAGGTAGATATCAATATTAAGTATGAAGGATATATACGCAGACAGAAGCAACAGGTCTCACAATATAAAAAACTGGAAAACAGAAAGCTGCAGGCAGAATTCGATTATGCAGAAGTAAAAGGATTGAGAAGAGAAGCCATCCAGAAGCTGAATTTATATAAACCCTTGTCCATTGGACAGGCATCCAGAATATCAGGTGTTTCTCCAGCAGACATCTCCGTGCTTCTGGTTTACTTAGAACAGATGAAGATTCATAAAAATACAGATCAGAAGGAGTGAGGTAGGAAATATGACAGATGCTTTCTATGAGAAGTTCCAAAGTGAATTGAGTCTATTATCTATTAATTTGGAAAAGAATCAATTGGAGCAATTTTATAAGTATTATGAAATATTAGTTGAATGGAACAAAGTAATGAATCTTACTGCAATTACGGAGATGGAAGAAGTTATATCGAAACACTTTGTTGATAGCTTATCTCTGATAAAGATTTTGAGTGATCTGGGTACTGAGGATTATAGCATAATAGATGTTGGTACAGGTGCTGGTTTTCCTGGAATTCCCTTAAAAATTGCATTTCCACAACTTAAAATTACATTGATGGATTCTTTGAATAAAAGAATAAATTTTCTTAATGAAGTAATTAATAATTTGGGTTTAGAAGAAATTTATGCAATTCATGGAAGAGCGGAAGATTTAGGACGTGATACCAATCATAGAGAACGGTATGATCTTTGTGTTTCCAGAGCAGTAGCAAATTTAAGCACTTTATCAGAATATTGCATGCCATTTGTGAAAGTAGGTGGATATTTTATACCATACAAATCTGGCAAGATAGAAGAGGAGTTAGGAGAAGCAAAACATGCGGTTTTTCTCTTAGGTGGAAAAATAGAAGATACAGAACGATTTTTACTGCCAGGTACTGAGGCAGAGAGATCATTGATTAAAATTAATAAAGTAAACGGTATTTCTAAAAAGTATCCAAGAAAAGCAGGATCACCATCAAAAGAGCCGTTAAAGTAAAATGTTTCACGTGAAACATCCAGTGGAGAATCATATCTCTGTAGGAATGTTTCACGTGAAACATTTTTTTATAGAAAATACATTTGAATTATTTGATACAAACTGTTAGGATTCTCCAATTGTGGAAGATATTTACTCTTCGGCACTAGTGAACTTTCAATAGCTGGATTATACTTTTGGTATTCTGAAATAACTTCACTGATGCGATCCATTTCTTCACCACCAGTAATGTAGATGCTGTTGTTAATTTTTTTCAGTGCATTAGTCACATTACATTTTGTATAATTACACTTAACACTGGCATACAGCGATTTTGGTGATTCTCCTAAATGAGCCGATTCATAATATGCGTCTATGATTGAGCTTTTTACGGAATAGGGGTTGAGGTAGTAATTTTTGCTAAATTCTTCTGTTATAGATTGTTTGCTTACTGATATATGATATAGAAGAGTACCTAATATTGGCAGATCCAAAATGAATTTATATACTTTGGAGTGATTATTGGGTATCTGGCTACACGTCATTAGACTTTCCGGATTAATGAGCATAATCTGGTCAAATAGTTCCGGAGCATTATTACATGCCATAAGAGTCAGCGCTGATGAAGCACCGGTAGCGATTACATTGGTTCGGTGTCCAATTTCTGATTTAATAAAATCGGAAATCATCTGTACATAGAGATAATTAGTATAGGTAAGATCGGGTTTTTCTGAACGACCGCATCCCAGAAGATCTACGGTATATACGGTATACTGTTCTTTCAACAATGAAGTCATGCTGTTCCACTCATAGCCATTCGAGTATGCAGTCAGATCATGGATTAAAAGAAGTGGTTTCCCTGTGCCAGATTTCGTATAATGGATATTACCAAATCTCCATTTGTAACATAGGGACTTTGCATCTGATAAGATATTTTTAGAAGATGCAGAGAGTTTAACAAATTTATTAATAACTGCAGTTGCGGCAGCTGTACTTGCTGAAAGGATGAGCAGAGTCAGTAATTTACTCTTAGTTTTCATTATATACCTCCTGAGTGCGGATAATCTCTTCTTATTATAATATAATCGATATGGACTTACAACGTCAAACATATTAATTTATTCTTAAACTTGGAAGAATGTTTCACGTGAAACATTTTTTGTAATTTCTGTATTTTTTTACTTGAAACCATAGGAAAAAAAAATAAAGTATGTTATACTCTAATTTGAACTGCATTTCCGTACGTTGTAACAGGAGAAAATTAAAAATGGGAAGAATCATTGCGATAGCAAACCAGAAGGGCGGAGTTGGTAAAACAACGACCGCAATAAACCTATCAGCTTGTCTTGCAGAGTCAGGACAACGGGTATTAGCTGTGGATTTTGATCCACAGGGAAACGAAACCAGCGGACTTGGTATGGAAAAGTCAACGATTGAGCGTACTGTTTATGATCTGTTGGTTGGAGAATGTGAAATAGAAGAATGTTTGATACCTAACGTTCAGGAAAATCTGGATTTATTGCCATCAAACGTGGATCTGGCAGGAGCTGAAATTGAACTGCTGGAAATAGAAAATAAGGAGATACTCCTTAAGTCATATCTTGAAAAAGTCAAGAAAAACTATGATTTTATTATTATAGATTGTCCTCCGTCATTGAGTCTACTGACAATTAATGCCTTAACAGCAGCTAATACCGTTCTAGTACCCATCCAGTGTGAATATTATGCATTGGAAGGTCTTAGTCAGGTATTAAAGACAGTAAATTTAGTAAAAAAGAAATTGAATCCTTCCCTTGAAATGGAGGGAGTCGTATTTACCATGTATGATGCAAGAACAAATCTTTCATTGGAAGTTGTTGAAAGTGTAAAAAACAATTTGAATCAAAATATTTATAAAACAATCATACCCAGAAATGTCAGACTGGCAGAGGCTCCCAGCCATGGAATGCCGATCAATTTATATGATTCCAGATCAGCGGGGGCAGAAAGCTACCGGTTACTGGCGGCAGAAGTTATCAGCAGAGGAGAAGAGATCTAGATATGGCAAAGAGAACAGGTTTAGGGAAAGGCCTTGGCGCAATTTTTGGAGATGAAGTAATGGAATCTGCAGCAGAAGAGCAGGAAATGAAGAATCATAAAGAAGCAGAACATCCAACTCAAGTACCGGAAAAAGAGAAAGCTGATTCGGAAACTGGGAAAGAGATGTTTTTAAAAATTTCAATGGTTGAGCCTAACCATAATCAGCCAAGGAAGGAATTTCGGGAAGAAGCATTAGTAGAATTGGCTGAATCCATGAAGGAGTATGGTGTATTACAACCACTTTTAGTGCAAAAAAAAGGCGAATACTATGAAATTATCGCTGGTGAACGTAGATGGCGGGCAGCGAAACTGGCTGGCTTAAAAGAAGTACCGGTAGTAATCCGGGAATATACAAAGCAGCAATCCATGGAAATAGCATTAATTGAAAATGTTCAAAGGGAAGATTTAAATCCCATTGAAGAAGCCAGAGCTTATTCTATCCTGATGCAGGAATTTGGTTTGAAGCAGGAAGAAATAGCAGCACGTGTAGCTAAAAATCGGGTTACCATAACTAATAGCATGCGATTATTAAAGCTGGATGAACGAATTCAGGAGATGCTGATACAGGATCAGATCAGCAGTGGTCACGCAAGAGCATTACTGGCAGTGGAAGATAGAGATTTACAATATCAGCTTGCCGGTAAGATTGTGGCTGAAAACATGAGTGTCCGGGAAGTAGAGAAACTTGTAAAATCCTTGTCAAAAAAGAAAGAACCAAAGGAAGTAAAAGATGAGGATGAAAGTATTTCACTGATATTCCGGGAGTTGGAAGATCGAATGAAAACTGCCATGGGCACCAAAGTCAGCATTAACCGAAAAGATAAAAATAAAGGAAGAGTTGAAATTGAGTACTATTCTGAGGCAGAATTGGAAAGAATAGTAGAGTTATTAGAATCCATAAGATAACATCATGGAAGTGAGGACGAAAGAATGGATAACAGTATATTAAATCAGCTGCCGATTGATCCAGCCTTTTTGATCATTGGACTATCCGCGCTTACACTAATATTACTAATTGTCGTAATTATTTGTATGATACAAATGAAAAAATTGTATCGCAGGTATGATTTTTTTATGAGAGGTAAAGATGCAGAGACACTTGAGGGCATTATCATGGAACAGATGGAAGATATTGCCCAGTTAAAATCAGAGGATCGTGCGAATAAAGACTCTCTGAGAAATACCAATAAAAACTATAGAAGTGCATTCCAGAAGTTTGGTCTTGTAAAATATAACGCTTTTAAGGGCATGGGAGGTAATTTAAGCTTTGCTATGTCATTATTGGATTATACAAACAGTGGATTTGTGCTGAACTCAGTTCATAGCAGAGAAGGGTGTTATGTATACATTAAAGAAGTAGAAAGAGGAGAAACAGAAGTACTTCTTGGAAGTGAAGAAAAAGAAGCTCTGGAACGGGCATTGGGATATCATTCATAAAAACACGGTTTTTACCGTGTTTTTTATATATATGTTTTATGAATCATTATAATAAGAAGAGGAGAAATCAATATGGAAGAAGTACTTCAGTATTTAAAGGAATGCAAAACGTTTTATCTGGCTACCTGTGACGGCGATCAGGCAAGAGTACGCCCCTTTGGAGCAGTATGCCAGTTTGAAGGAAGAATTTATATTATTACCAACAATAAAAAACCGGTATATGATCAAATGATGAAAAACCCTAAAATTGAAATCAGCGGAATGAACCACGGGACCTGGATCCGTCTTCAGTGCGAAGCTGTTTTAGATTCCAGAAGAGAAGCGAGAGTAGCAATGATGGAAGAGTATGGATCAGCTTTAAGCAGAATGTATTCGGTTGACGATTACTTAATGGAAGTTTTCTATTTACAAAATGCCAAAGCTGTAATCCAGTCCCTTACCAGTGAAAAGAAAGAATATTCGTTTTAACTAACGGATCTCTGTCATCTCAAAATGATGCTCTTCTGTGAGAGCAGCGCCGATGGCAGTACCGTATTCAGCCTGTTCAGGAATAATAAAGTGAACATCAAACATGGTCTCCAGGGATTGAAAGATCTCCCTGCACTGAGGAAACTTAGAAAGATTCCCTGTCATAACAAAGTCATTAATATTGCTGTTTAATGAAGAAAGAATGGCGGACTTTCCTATTACCTGGAGTACCATATGAATGATACCGATTGCAATATCTTCATCTGATACAAAACCCCTCACTTTTCCGAAGTTTGATGCTGTCGCAGATAATGGCAGCCCTGGAAGAGGAGTTCTTGAAATATCCTGAATCTGTAAGTCGATATTACTCAAAGTTCCTCTGCTGGCCAGATCCATGATATGGGAGATATCCTGGGTTTTTAATAAAAGGCTTGAAAGACCCAGGATGGTTCCTCCGCCGATTCCAATACCTCCGGTATGAACAATGGAATCTCCATTTACCTGTACCAGTGAAGTACCAGTTCCCATACTTACCACGATTAAATCTTTTAATCCGGTAAAATACTGACCACCTAATCCATTGCAGGTAAATTCATTCACCTTAAAAGTTGGAATACCATAAAGGGGCTGCTCTACATATGCACTTCCTACCCCTGTAATCATAATTTTTTCTATTTCATTTAACTGAATGTTGTTATCATAGATAAATTTACCCAGAGCACCAAATAGAGAAGCGATGGGATTATCTGCTTTCACAAATGTGGGTATTTTCAATTTATGATCCTGAAATCCTACAATCTTCGTTGTACTTCCTCCAAGATCAATTCCAATGGTTATTTTCATATATGTCCCCTTAAATCACCTTATCTAATCAACCTGTCCGGACCTTATTATAGCAGGTAGTAAGGCTAACTATACCATATTTATAGGTAAATGCCAAGTTCTTAAATGTGTTCATAGAAGCAGGGCAGAATCATGTAATTTCTTTATTATAATTGAGATAAAAATAAAGAAAAAACAGGGTATAACGGTTTATTGATTATTCTGAATCAATATCAACCCCTATAAACCCTTGTTTTATGAGATTTATAAGGTTCAGGCCTATTCTTATATAAGTAAAAAAATATTTATAAAAATTATATAAAAAATATAGCGATTGATGTATTTTTTTGTGAGTTCTCACATTGACAAAAAAATAACGATAGAATATAATAAGATCATAAAGATCGTTAAAAAAATATCGATCAAGTAACCAATGGGATTGATACTTATAAAATGGAGGAAATTCAAGATGGCAAAAAAAGAAGAACTGGTTAAGGTTCCCCAGATAATTGATAGTGTAGATACCCTGATCGCAAAAATGGAGGCAATGAGAGAAGCTCAGAGAGTATTCGCAACCTTCACTCAGGAGCAGGTTGATAAGATCTTTTATGAAGCAGCCAGTGCTGCAAATAAATTAAGAATCCCTCTTGCAAAGATGGCCGTCGAAGAAACCGGAATGGGCGTTGCAGAGGATAAAGTAATTAAGAACAATTATGCAGCTGAATATATTTATAATTCTTATAAAGATACAAAAACCTGCGGTGTAATTGAAGAAGATAAAGCATTTGGAATAAAGAAAATTGCAGAACCAATCGGACTGGTAGCAGCTGTTATTCCCACTACAAACCCGACTTCAACTGCTATATTTAAAACCTTAATCAGCTTAAAAACCCGAAATGCTATTATCATTTCCCCACACCCAAGAGCAAAGAACTGTACAATAGCAGCAGCTAAAGTAGTTCTTGATGCGGCTGTCAAAGCAGGTGCTCCGGAAGGAATTATTGGATGGATTGATGTACCGTCTCTGGAATTAACCAACGAGGTTATGAGAAGTGCAGATATCATTCTTGCAACAGGCGGACCTGGAATGGTAAAAGCAGCTTATTCCTCCGGCAAGCCGGCTCTGGGCGTTGGTGCAGGTAATACACCGGTTATCATTGATGATACAGCTGATGTAAAGATGGCAGTCAACTCCATCATTCATTCCAAAACATTTGATAACGGTATGATTTGTGCTTCTGAGCAGTCTGTTACTGTTCTTGAAAAGGTTTATGACGCGGTTAAGAAGGAATTTGCAGCAAGAGGCTGCTACTTCTTAAAAGGCGATGAGATTGAGAAAGTACGTAAAACCATTATTATCAATGGTGCGTTAAATGCAAAGATTGTTGGTCAGAAAGCTCATACCATTGCAAAGCTTGCAGGTGTTGAAGTTCCGGAATCAACTAAGATCTTAATTGGTGAAGTGGAAAGCGTACATCTTGAGGAAGAATTTGCACATGAAAAGCTGTCTCCAGTTCTGGCTATGTATAAGGCTAAAACCTTCGATGAGGCAATTGAAAAGGCAGAACAGCTGGTTGCAGACGGTGGTTATGGCCATACAGCTTCTCTGTATGTGAATGTGAATGAAACTGAAAAGATGGCAAAACATGCAGCTGCAATGAAAACCTGTCGTATTCTGGTTAATACACCATCTTCTCATGGCGGTATCGGTGATATCTATAACTTTAAGTTACAGCCATCTCTGACACTGGGCTGCGGTTCCTGGGGAGGAAACTCTGTTTCTGAAAATGTAGGTGTGAAGCATCTGCTGAATATTAAAACCGTTGCTGAGAGGAGAGAGAACATGCTGTGGTTCAGAAATCCGGAGAAAGTTTATTTCAAAAAAGGCTGTATGCCAGTTGCACTTAGTGAGTTAAAAGATGTTTATAACAAAAAGAGAGCATTTGTAGTAACAGACTCTTTCCTTTATATGAATGGTTATACCAAGGCAATTACTGACAAACTCAATGAAATGGGAATCGTTTATACTGTATTCTCAGATGTTCAGCCTGACCCGACTCTTGCAAACGCTGAGGCCGGTGCTGCAGCTATGAAGGCATTCCAGCCAGATACAATCATTGCTCTGGGCGGCGGTTCCGCTATGGATGCTGCGAAGATCATGTGGGTTATGTATGAGCATCCGGAAGTAGATTTCCAGGATATGGCAATGCGCTTTATGGATATCCGTAAGAGAGTTTACACATTCCCGAAGATGGGCGAGAAAGCTTATTTTGTAGCAATCCCAACTTCTTCCGGTACTGGTTCTGAAGTAACTTCTTTCGCTGTTATTACAGATCAGAACACTGGAGTAAAATATCCGCTTGCAGATTACCAGTTAATGCCCAATATGTCTATCGTTGATGCAGACAACATGATGAGCCAGCCTAAGGGGCTGACCAGTGCTTCTGGTATTGATGTTCTGACTCACGGACTGGAAGCATACGCTTCAGTCATGGCTTCTGACTATACGGACGGTCTTGCACTGAAGTCTATGAAAAATGTATTTGAATACCTTCCAACCGCTTATAACGATGGAACAAATGTTGAAGCAAGATGCAAGATGGCTGACGCTTCCTGTATGGCTGGTATGGCATTTAACAATGCATTCTTAGGAGTTTGTCACTCTATGGCTCATAAATTAGGAGCTTACCACCATATTCCTCACGGTGTGGCAAATGCACTGTTAATCACTCTGGTTATGGAGTTTAATGCTTCTGAAGTTCCGACTAAGATGGGAACATTCCCCCAGTATCAGTATCCCCATACACTGGCCAGATATGCAGAATGCGCACGCTTCTGTGGAGTGGAAGGCAAGGATGATGCGGAAGTATTTAAAAAATTCCTTGTTAAGGTTGAGGAATTAAAGAAAGCAGTAGGCATTAAGGCAACTATTAAAGATTACGGCGTAGATGAGAAGTATTTCTTAGATACACTTGATGAGATGGTTGAAAATGCATTTGATGATCAGTGTACCGGTGCAAACCCAAGATATCCGCTGTTCAGTGAAATTAAGGAAATGTATTTAAAGGCTTACTACGGTAAATAAATAGAAACCGGGAAAAGATCATAACAGGATCTTTTGACAGGACAATCAATAAAAGAGAATGGATTTGGAGTTATTTCAAATCTGTTCTCTTTTTTTTTGCAACAATATATTAAGTAGATTTTCTTAGAACCAGAGTGGTACTGATTTCAATTTTCACAGGGTATGATGATTTTGTTTTAATAAGTTCTGCCATACGCTTTGCCGCCATCATTCCCATATACTGTTTGGGAACATGGATAGTTGTAAGGGGTGGGTCCAGGAACGTACATAAAGGCATATTATCAAAACCAGTTACGGCCACATCCTGTGGAATCCGGTAACCATATTCCTTCAGTGCTTTAATGGCTCCGGCTGCAATGAGATCATTGTCTGCAAAATAACAGTCTGCCGGGGTTTCTCCCTGCTTTAAAATAGCCGCCATGTCAGCATAGGAACCATCCATGGACGGAGATAGTTTGTGAACTTTTGAATTGGAAACAGACATTCCGTTCTTTCTGACTGCCTGGTAGAAGCCGTCAGATCTTTGCTCGAAATTCTTGATGGGATAGGAGGACTTTAAATATCCAGGCTGCTTTTTCC
Source organism: Lacrimispora struthionigena (assembly GCF_048627165.1). Taxonomy (NCBI): domain Bacteria; kingdom Bacillati; phylum Bacillota; class Clostridia; order Lachnospirales; family Lachnospiraceae; genus Lacrimispora; species Lacrimispora struthionigena. The sequence continues at coordinate 2,609,381 of NZ_JBMBWP010000002.1, read as the reverse complement.
TTTTTCTGATCAGATAATTTGTTGCAAAAAATGCGCCCTGCACATTGTCTATTATGACACAGTCAGTGCTCCGGTTTTCAAAGCAGGTATCTACTACCACAACGGGTACGGGAAGACTTAAAAACGGTTTAAAGTCTTCTTCCCCCATCTCTGTTCCTAGTAGCAAAATTCCCCTGCAGCCTAACCGCATCATTTCGGAAACCTTGGCTGGAATATCATCTTCTTCATAAAGATATGAAATGTTCAGATAATAACAGGCCTCTTTGCAGCCGGCATCAATTCCTTCTGATAACTGGGAAAAGAAGGGGGTATCTGAAACAACAACGCCATTTTTTCGATATATGATAAATTGTATCATGCCCTGAGGGCTGGTGCTCAGAGAGGTCTCTTTTATCTTTGAAAAATCAAAACCATGTTCTTTTGCAGCCTCTATGACCTTCTTTCTTGTCTGAGTGCTGACTCCTGGTTTATGGTTAAGTGCCATGGAGACAGCAGCCTCTGACAGATTAAGCAGTTTAGCAAGTTCCTTTGCTGTTATGGACATCGAAATGGGCTCCTTTCTTACTGACAGACTACTTAATTATCAAGGTAACAGATTAAGTGAATTAAGTCAACAAAATACTATATTTCACTTAACTATTAATTGTAATTAAGTTGGCTCCAGTAAATAATATGGGTAGCAGTTAAGAAAAGGAGACATGTGTATGACAAATGTAGTATTGGGATTTGCACCAACGAGAAGGAGCATTTTTTCTGCACCGGATGCAGTTAAGTATGCAGATTTGACCAGAAAAAAGCTGGAGGAAATGGGAGTTACTTTCGTAGATATTACAGATATCTCAGAGGATGGTTTGCTGCACAGTGAAAATGACAGAATAAGAATTGCAGAGAAATTCAAGGCAGAAAAAATTGATGGTCTGTTTATTCCCCACGGTAACTTTGGAACAGAGTATGAGGTAGCAAGACTTTGCAGGGAATGCGGTGTACCAGTACTGCTTTGGGGACCGAGAGATGAACGGCCGGATGAAAACGGAATCCGTCTCAGAGACAGTCAGTGCGGGCTTTTTGCAACAGGAAAGGTTTTGCGAAGATTTAAAATTCCATTTACTTATTTATGCAATTGCCGTCTGGAAGATGAGGCATTTTACAGAGGGGTCACTAATTTCCTGGCTGTATGTAATGTGGTAAAGGCATTTAAAAATACCCGGATCCTTCAGATTGGACCAAGGCCCTTTGATTTCTGGTCCACTATGTGTAATGAAGGGGAACTTCTTGAGAATTTTAATATTCAGCTGGCACCTATCCCCATGCCTGAACTGACAAGAGAAATGAAACGGGTAAGAGAAGATGAGGATAAAATTCAGAAGATTATAAGTTACTGTAAGGAAAATTTTGAGGTGAACATAAAGGATGAGGATCTTAAGACGGTGGCAGCGCTAAAAGCGGCTATGAAAGCTCTGGCAGACCGTTATGGGTGCAATGCAATTGCCCTGCAGTGCTGGAATGAACTACAGGAAGAAATCGGAATTATGCCCTGTGCAGCAAACAGTCTGTTAAACGAAGAGGGACTTCCTGTTGTATGCGAGACTGATATTCATGGTGCTATTACAGCAATCATGTGTGAGGCTGCAGGACTTGGGGAAGCAAGGACATTTTTTGCTGACTGGACGGTCCGGCACCCTGATAATGAAAATGGAGAACTTCTGCAGCACTGCGGTCCATGGCCTCTATCCTGCGCATCCTGTAAACCGTCAATTGGATATCCTCTTGCTTTCAGCCATCCGGGAGCCGTAGAAGCACAGGCAAAGCTGGGAGAGATGACCCTTTGCCGGTTTGATGGTGATAACGGAGAGTACAGTCTGCTTCTTGGCAATGCGAAAGGCATCGAGGGGCCTTATACCAAGGGAACTTACGTATGGGTGGAGGTTAAAAATTTAAAGAGGCTGGAAGCTAAAATTGTGGAAGGACCTTATATCCATCACTGCGTAGGGATTCATAAAAACGTGGTACCGGTTCTTTATGAGGCATGTAAGTATATTGGTATTTCACCGGATCTGTATGATAACAATGATGAAGAAGTAAAAGCGTGGATACGGGGAGAATAAGAAAGGATGTGAACGGACATGGACAGACTCACCAGGAAGGCTTATGAGCTTCGAAGAGATATAATTGAGGAAGTATACCGGTCGAAAGCCGGACATATTGGCGGGGATTTAAGTGTGATTGATATCTTAACCGTGCTTTATTTTGAAGTAATGAATGTGAATCCTGAAAGCTGGAAGTCTGAGGACAGAGACCGCTTTTTGCTTAGTAAGGGACACTGTACTGATGCACTTTATATAACTCTGGGAGAGCGGGGTTTTTTTGATAAGCAGAAAGCCATAGACACATTCAGCAGCTTTGGTTCTGTTTTTATTGGACATCCTAATACAGATGTGCCTGGAATTGAGATGAATTCCGGATCATTAGGGCATGGACTTTCGTTGGGAGTAGGAATGGCACTGGCAGCCAGAATGGATGGACGGTCATACAGAACCTATGTTGTTCTGGGAGATGGTGAAATGGCTGAGGGATCAAATTACGAAGCTATGATGGCAGCCGGACATTATGGTTTGGACCAGTTGTGCGCAACCGTCGATTTAAATGGTCTTCAAATCAGCGGGACTACTGGGGAGACGATGAAAAGTGATGATCTGGGTGAAAAATTCAAGGCGTTTGGCTGGTATGTAATAGAAGTAGAAGATGGAAATAATTGTGAGCAGCTTCTTGCCGCTTACCAGGAAGCTGAGGCTAAAAAAGGTCAGCCTTCCGTCATTCTTGCCCATACTACAAAAGGAAAAGGGGTGTCATTTATGGAAAACCAGAAGAAATGGCATCATGGTGTCATGACAGAGGAGCAATACAGGAAGGCAGTTGAAGAAATAGAGGGGGTGTTGGCATGAGTCAGATAACCAACCGTCAGGTGATTTGTGATACTCTTTTGGATGCAGCAAAGAAAGACCAGGATATCGTGGTAGTATGTTCTGATTCCAGAGGTTCCGCTTCCCTGGCACCGTTTGCAGAACAGTACCCCAAACAGTTTGTTGAAGTAGGAATTGCGGAGCAGAATCTGGTATCTGTATCTGCGGGTTTAGCTTCCTGCAATAAAAAGGTTTTCGCAGCATCACCAGCAAGCTTTTTGTCTACCAGAAGCTACGAACAGGTAAAGGTTGATGTGGCTTACTCAAAGACCAATGTAACCTTAATCGGAATCAGCGGAGGTGTCAGCTACGGAGCACTGGGTATGACCCATCATTCCTGTCAGGATATAGCCGCCATGGCAAGTCTGCCTGATATGCGGGTTTATCTGCCTTGCGACCGTTTTCAGACAAGAAAGCTGATTGAGGCACTTCTTGAGGATGAAAAACCTGCTTACGTAAGAGTCAGCCGTTCTGCCACTGAGGATGTATATGAAGAGAATATGGATTTTAAACTGAATCGCGCCAATGTGATTAAGGAGGGAGCAGATGCCGTCATTATTTCCTGCGGAGAATTGGTTCCTTATGCTGTGAAAGCAGCAAAGGAGCTGGAACGTGAGGGGTATGGTGTTGGAGTCATTGATATGTATTGCTTAAAGCCAATGGATGAGAAAGCTGTGATTGATGCGGCAGAGAAGGCTGATTTAATTGTGACAGCAGAGGAGCATTCTCCTTACGGGGGGCTTGGGAGCATGGTGGCACAGATTGTATCTGCCAGCTGTCCCAAAAAGGTAGTGAACCTGGCGCTACCTGACGGACATATTATTGCAGGTACAAATCATGAAATATTTCAATATTATGGACTGGACGATCAGGGAATAAAAAGGGCTGTTATAGCCGGATTGAGTCAGGGGCTGGTAAAATGAGTTGTGTAATCGCTATCGATCAGAGTACACAGGGTACAAAAGCAGTACTATTCGATGATAAGGGAAAATTAATTGGCAGGGCAGACCGAAAGCATAACCAGATCGTCAATGAAAAGGGTTGGATCTCTCACGATTTAAAAGAAATTTATGAAAATACAATTTTATCTGTAAGGGAAGTACTGGATTGTTCCGACATAGGAAAAGAGAGCGTGGCAGCGGTAGGAATCAGTAATCAGAGAGAATCAACTGCCATATGGAGCCGGAGCGGGGAACCACTTGCCAATTCCGTTGTCTGGCAGTGTAACCGGGCAGCACGGGTCGCTGACCGTTTTAAGAACTGCAGCAGTGATATTTATGAGAAGACTGGGCTTCCGCTATCACCCTATTTTCCGGCGGCTAAAATGACATGGCTTTTAGAAAATATCTCGCCAAAGGAATCTTATTGTCTTGGAACAATGGACAGTTATCTGGTTTACAGGCTTACAAAGGGATGTGGTTTTTTTACAGATTACTCCAATGCATCCAGAACCCAGTTATTTAATCTCCATACCTTAAAATGGGATGAAGATCTGTGCCAGATGTTTGGGATACCCATAAAGGAACTGCCTGAAGTCTGTTCCAGTGATGCCTGTTTTGGTTATACTGATTTTGAGGGGTATCTTGATGTGCCGGTACCTATATACGGAGTAATGGGAGATTCCCATGCGGCCCTGTTTGGGCAGGGATGCCATATGCCGGGACAGGCAAAGGCAACCTATGGAACGGGATCCTCCATTATGATGAATGCCGGGGATTCATTTGTAAAAAGCAGTACAGGTCTTGCCACATCTCTTGCATGGGGATTGGGAGGTCGTGTAGAATATGTTTTAGAGGGGAATATTAATTACGCAGGAGCAGTTATTTCCTGGCTGAAAAATGAGATGGGGCTTATCTGCTCAGAGGAAGAAGCGGAAGAACTGGTTTATCATGCAAATCAAAAGGATACAGCTGTATTAATTCCGGCATTTTCGGGACTTTCTGCGCCTTACTGGATGGAACATGCCAGAGCCATGATTTTAGGTATGAGCCGGACTACAGGAAAAGCAGAGCTGGTAAAAGCGGCAGTTGAGAGCATTGCCTTCCAGGTAGCTGACATACTGACTGCCATGGAAAAGGACAGTAATAAAATGCTAAAGGAGTTGTGTGCAGATGGCGGGCCTGCTAAAAACCGCTATTTAATGCAGTTTCAGTCTGATATATCAGATATCCGTATGCGGGTATCAAAACAGGAAGAGCTTTCTGCCATTGGGGCAGCATACATGGCAGGAATCGCGGCAGGGATATATGACAGAAGTAAAATATTTACCAATATAGATTATGAAATTTATAACAGTCACATGGACAAGGATAGCAGAAATGAGAGAAAAAACCGCTGGAAGGAGGGGATTAATCTGGTCTGCTTAAATGCCGGTGGCTAAAAGACCATAAAAGAAAGGATACGGCTATGCGGCTGAAAGCAAAGGATGTTGCGGCGGCGCTGGGGATTTCACCGGCGACCGTCTCTCTGGCATTAAATAATAAGCCCGGGGTTAAACCCTCAACAAGAAAGCGGATTCAGAATTATATTCTGATGGAAGAAGAGAAAAATAACAGCAGGTTAAGGGCAGAGTATACCGAAAGTAAGGGAACTGTGCTGATGCTTAACTATATTAAGCATGGGATTATTTTAAAGCAGAGGGAAAATAAACGGAACCCTCTGCTTTTTGATGATTTTGAGTACATCTGTAATAAAGCGGGATACCGGTTTGATTACCAGGAGTTTTATGAAAAGACAGGAAGTCTGGAGAAATTGCTGGATAAATGCAGGAACGGAAATATAAAGGGAATCTACATGATGGCAGCGGAAATGAATTACAGTGATATTTATCCTTTTGGCCAGCTTAAAATTCCTGTAGTGGTGGGAGACAATCTGTTTTATGAACAGGGGATGGACAGCTTTCTGATTGATAATAAAGAAGGAATCTGCAGAGCGGTAGATTATCTGGTTGATAAAGGGCACAGCTATATAACCTATCTTGCAGAAAAGGTTGATATCTTTAATTTTACAGAGCGTAGAGAAGCGTTTGTAGAGGAAATGGAGAAACGTCACTGTGGAGACGGAAGCAGCCGCATTATCCGCTTGGGAAACCAGATTGATGAGGTATATGATGCTATGAACCGGTATCTGGATGGAGGTCTCAGAAAAACAACCGCTTTTGTTCTGGAAAGCTCTGTGGTATCCCTGGGAGTGAGCAAAGCTCTTTTGGAACGAAATATACGTGTGCCGAGAGAAATTTCCTTAATTGGGTTTGATGCACTTCCGAATCTTAGTATACCTGGAATAAATCTTACACTAATAAAGGGAACCCATACAATGAGGCATAAAGCAGCCATGAGTCATCTGATCAGGCATATGGAAAATGAAGAAGGGGAGATGGTCCGGGTTTATTACAAAACCAGACTGCTGGAGGGAGAAAGTGTTTTTGATAAAAACAAGTACATTTACAAGTAATAGTTTTTAAATTAAATTTAAATATTTATCATAAATGCATAAAAAACATGGAAAATCGTGGGGGTTTTCTAGGGTGTTTTGATTGATACGGAGAAATGTCCGAGGGGGATTGATTGAGAAAAAAACGGGTGTTAGTATGAGTTTACAAAACGTAATACAAAGAAGGTATTAAAGGTATGACTCAATCTCAGGAGGGATAATCATGGCTAAGAAAAATTACGATGAGCTGGCAAAACAGATTGTGGCCAGCGTAGGGGGAGCGGGTAATGTTAATTCCCTGATACACTGTGCAACCAGACTGCGCTTCCAGATTAAAGATCCGGCTAAAGTTGATAAAAAAAGGCTGAGCCAGACGGAAAAAGTTATAACGGTGGTGGAAGCTGGTGGTCAGCTTCAGGTAGTGATCGGAAATGCAGTAGGAGATGTGTATGATACAATATTAGCAACGTCATCCATTAAGGCCGGGGATATGGATACGGACGATAAAAAGAGTAGTGATAAAAATATTATTAACATGTTCATGAGTACAGTTTCCGGTATCTTTGCGCCAATACTGGGAGCGATGTCAGGAGCCGGTTTATTAAAGGGACTCCTGATTCTGTTTACAACAATGGGCTGGCTGTCAACGGATATGGGAACCTACCGTATTTTATTTGCTGCGGCAGACGGGGTATTTACATTTCTTCCGGTTTTCCTTGCCTATACATCAGCCAAAAGATTTAAGGCAGATCCGTTTGTGTCAGTGGCAATCGCTTCGGCACTGATGTATCCGAACATAACTGCAGCGTTTGCAGCAAAAGAGTCTTTGACATTTTTAAATATTCCGGTGGTTCTTGTAAGCTATACTTCATCTGTAATTCCAATTATTCTTTCCGTTTATGTACTTTCTAAGCTGGAAAGAGGACTTAGGAGTATTCTTCCGGATATAGTTAAGAATATTTTTACACCTCTATTATCGCTCGTCATTATGGTCCCTTCTACTTTCCTGGTAATTGGTCCGGTTTCTGATTTTGCGGGAAAAATGCTGGCAGGAGGTTATACAGCTCTTGTTTCTGTCAATCCGATTATTGCAGGCTTTATTCTGGGACTTGTATGGCCGGCTGCGGTTATGTTTGGACTTCACTGGGGATTTATTCCCATTGTTATCAATAACATTTCACAGTATGGAAGAGATACTCTGTTTACTATAACTGGGCCGAACAATTTTGCTCAGGCGGGAGCTGCGCTCGGAGTGTTTTTAAAGACTAAGAATAAAAAAGTAAAAGATATTGCCGGACCTGCAGCACTTTCAGCAGTACTTGCCGGTATTACAGAACCAGCCATTTATGGAGTAACATTAAAATACAAAAAGCCGTTCTTTATCGGAGCATTTTTCTCTGGTATTGCAGGAGCAATCACTGCAGCAGTTGGTGCAGGAGCTCCTACCGTTTTAGGGACCAGCCTTCTTACCTTAACTGGTTATATCGGAGTGGGATTTGCAGGATTCTGTGTGGCATGCGCGATTGCCTATTTTGGATCTGCCATATGTACGTATCTGTTTGGATTTAGTGATGATATGCTCCTTGAAGAAACAACAACAGAGACTTCTGCCGATGTGGTTAAACAGGAAGAAGAATTAGCAGCGCCTGTAAACGGAACCATCCTGTCATTATCTGAAGTAAAGGACCCTGTATTTGCAGGAGGAGGATTAGGAAAAGGCAGTGCAATTTTACCGGATGACGGCACATTTTATGCACCTTGTGATGGAACAGTTGAAACTGCATATCATCACGCAGTGGGGATCATGACGGATCAGGGGGCTGAGGTTTTTATTCATGTTGGTTTAGACACGGTGAAACTGGAAGGTAAATTTTTTGAGCTTTTGGTAAAAACTGGAGACAGGATTAAGAAAGGTGATCTTCTTATAAAGGCCGACTTAAACAGTATCAGGCAGGAAGGTTATGATGTAACTACCATGGTTTTGGTAACAAACAGCAATGATTATGCAGATATTTTAACTACAGAGGAAAAAAAGGCTGTGGCAGGAAAATGTATGATTCGTTGTATTCCCAGGTAATAAAAGATTTGGAGGTTTTCCATGAGCAGACTTAAGATACATGAAAACAAGAGGGGGTTTACACTGGAGGGGCGGAATTTCTTTTATCTGGCAGATACGGTTTGGAGCGCATTTACCTCAATTACATTGGAGGAGTGGGAAGAGTATCTGGAAAGACGCTGGGTTCAGGGATTCAATGTGCTGCAGATCAATACAATGCCGCAATGGGACAGATGTATGTCCGATGTGGGGGTATATCCATTTTACACTGAGGATGGTCAGAAATTTGATTTTACGAAGTGGGATGAAGCGTATTATGAAAGAGCACGGCAGATGTGCCGCATGGCTGTTAATAAAGGATTTCAGCTGGCTCTGGTTGTATTGTGGCTTAATTATGTTCCGGGAACCTGGGGAAGCAGAGTGGTAGATTTAAATGTAATGCCGGAGGAGTTTGTCAGTACTTATACGGAAAAAATAGTGGAAGTATTTGATGAGTTTGATCCCATCTATGTTGTCAGCGGAGATACGGATTTTGATACGGCGGAGGCGGTTTCTTATTATGAAGCAGCGCTTAAAACGGTATGTGAGAAATCTCCCCAATCATTAAAAACCATGCATATTAAGAGAGGATATGATTATATACCGGAACAGTTTTTAAACCGCCTGGATTTTTATATGTACCAGTCAGGGCATTTTGCAGAGGGACAGGATATGGCGTATCTCCTTGCTGAAAAATTCTACAGGGATTATCCGGTAAAACCGATTGTAAACGCGGAACCCTGCTATGAGCAGATGGGATACAGCCGGAAGATGTACGGACGTTTTCAGCCATATGACTTACGTAAGGCAGCGTGGAGCGGAATTTTGTCTGGCGCATGTGCCGGGGTTACGTATGGAGCCCATGGAATCTGGAACTGGAAAAAAACAGGAAAGAAAGCCAATCCTGTACTGGGTGAAGGGTTTGATGAGGCGTTCCCTGCCTGGGAGGCAATTCATTTTCCCGGTGCCTGGGATTACGGGTTTATTGCTAACTTTTTAGAAGTCAATGGTATTGAAGAGTTGATCCCTGCGCAGGAGCTCTTACTTGAGAAATCAGAGCAGATTCGGATGGCTGTAACCAATGATGAGCGGTATCTTATCTATGTACCTTATACGACAAAGCTTGTAATTGAAAAGGAACTGAAAGGATATTACGGCAAAGTGGTGGATCTGGCCACTGGAAGAACCGCCAGAGTCAGGCTGACTCCTGAGGTTGGAGAAACTTCTGTGTCCATGCATGATTTTAAAGGTGACGGGTTAATTGTACTTGAAAGATATTAAAATACAATATTTAACGTTGTTAGTTCCAGGTTGCCGGACGGCTTAGATTGTCCGGCAACCTGGTGTTTTTATTTCCAATTGCAGAGTTGATCTGCATCTGTGTTAAAAATATACACTCACTTAAATCCGTATCTTTAACGTTGGCATCACGGATGTCAGCACCTAAAAAATTGGTTTTCTTCAAACTGCACCCTGTAAAATCGGATGCAATCATCAGTGACATACTGAAATCTTTTCCGTCCAGATTTGCTTTTTTAAAATTTTTGCCCAGATACATCATGTCAGAATGCCTGCTTGTTGATGTACTGATTGAATTTTGGGTGCTTATTTGTTTTAAAACGGTATTTACTTTTAAGCGGTATGCTGAAAGGTCTGTCTTTGAACAATTTTCTGGAAGCATTTCTGCTATCTGTTCATTTTCCAGTATCAGTTCATCTATGGTTGATTTTAATTTATTATCAGATGTTAACTGAAATGCTTCCACCAAATACCATAGCATCTGATGAAGCTGAAATACAATCATAAATGTTTCGAATATCATGTCTGCCTGTTTGGGATTTGTTTTCCAAGTGCCATTTTTCAGACAGAGTTGAGTGGCTCTTTGTCCAGCGCCGAAACAGTCATAAGCGATACAACCTTTGTAATTCTTTTCGCTTAGTTTGGAATGTATGTTACACCCATAATCAGAGTCGAGATATGTACATGGTATTCCAGCCTCTTTGTTTTCAGGAAATCCATCTGTCTTTGTGCAATATAAAGAAACACAGCATAAACCGCTGCAATTTATGCAATTTATTTTTAGTTTTAACGCGTAATCAGCGTATTTGTTTTCTGTTTTTTCATTTGTCATTTTTTCGCCGCCTTAAAAAATCTTTTTGTATCTGCGCTTTTAATTTAATGTCTTTTGGTGGATATTATATCATAGGTAACGTTCTATTACCATTCTCTTCATGCCATAAATAGAAAAATGAGCATTGATAAGGACATTCAGCTTTATATTTTGTTGAAATTTTCACTTGATTTATATATCAATATGATATATCATTATGTTATATAAACGCAGGAGGAATACAAATGAAGGAGAACACTGGAAAGTCAAAATATGTAATACTGGGAATGCTTGCCCGTATGCCGCTGACCGGTTACAACATTAAAAAATGGCTTGAAAATGAATACAGTCATTTTTGGCAGGAAAGCTATGGACAGATATATCCCACTTTAAAGATATTAGTTGCCCAGGGATTAGCTGTCTGCTCCGACAAGGGAGAGCATGGTAACGGACGGGGACAAATCGTATACAGCATTACCGAAGCGGGCAGAAAAGAACTTTCGGAATGGCTGCGGGAGAAACCGGAGATTGAAAAGCTCCGATATGAAATACTACTTAAGATCTCTTTTGGAGAGAATACTGAATCGGAAGTATTAATCGGACATCTGGATGATTTTATCAGGAGAAATGAAGAACTGGTAAAAGAAATGAAGGACTGTATGGAGAATCTTAGCCAGTTAACGTGTGAGGGGATTGATTTTACTTATAGCCACCTGACTGCGCTGTGTGGTGTACATGTTTATTCTGCAATGAAGGATTGGGCTGTAGAAGCAAAGAAAATTATAATTGAGAAAGGGGAATCATAATGAAGAGTGCTTTAGTTGTATATTTTTCATTTGAAGGCAATACAAAATTGATAGCGGAAAAAATTGGAGAGACATTAAATGCGGATGTTGTTGAGTTAAAGACTAGTAAGAAGTATCCGACAGAGGGGATTGGAAAGTATTTTTGGGGTGGAAAAAGTGTTGTTTTTGGAGATAAGCCCACGTTAACAAACGAAAGCATTGATCTGAGTTGTTATGAAACAATTATCATTGGAACTCCGGTTTGGGCGGGATCATTTGCTCCACCTATCAGAAGTTTTGTTAACGATTATAAGATTGTTAATAAAAAGATTGCAATATTTGCAAGCCATGGCGGGGGAGGCGCAGCAAAGTGTTTTGCAAAGCTAAAGGAGGCATTGCCGGAGAATAAATTTTTAGGTGAGATTGCATTTGTGGAACCTAAGAAAAATCCCGAAAGCATTGACAGCGCGGCAAAATGGGCTGCAACGCTGTCGTAAGTCAATTGTTAAATTGTAATTGTCAGTCCAGCACCTACTTCATGGATGGGGAGGCGGCTGTTTATTTCGGCTTTAACCTTAAAAGAGACGCAATGGCAAGGGTATAATTCCTTAATGTTATTATCGAGAAAATACTGAATTGTCTGCTCAAGCCTTGTGCCTGTTTGAAAAAGATGAAATCCTCCAATTACTCCTAAGACAGTTTCAGTTTTACAAACGATTTTAGCGTATTCAACTAAAACGGTTAATTTTATAAAAACTCCTTTGATTGAAATTATATACGTTAAAAAATCCGGGAATATCACTGTTTAATATTGTCGCAAAGCGATATATAATATATAAGAACTATTATGCAATAATTGAGGTGACAAACTATGAAATTTATTAAAAAAATACCACCGGAGAATGAAGACACAACCAGAAAACTGAAAGAGCAAGGCTGGTTTCGTTTAAAAGAACCAAGGTCTGTATCGGGAGCAATTTTATGGTCTATGCCTATCAGTTTGATCCTGATGTTATCCGCAGCAGTATGGTGTTATTTTTTATACCCGCCATTTAAGAATCTGCTTTCCGGACAGCAGGGGTTTTCCCTGGAAATTACCATTGGCATAGAGTTTTTATATTATCTCTTAGGAATGATTTTATACCTTCTCATTCATGAGTTGATTCATGCGGCATATATACCAGGAATAAGAAATTCAGATAAGACTTATTGGGGATTTAATGGACTGTTTGGTTTTGTATTTACGGAAGAAATCCTTACCAGAAAAAGAATGGTGGTCATATCACTTATGCCGCTTTTTATTCTCTCATTTGCAGTACCGTTTCTTTTCGCTGTTTTCGGTCGATTAAGTGCTTATCTCATTTTTTTAAGTGTATTTAATGCTGGAGGCGCGTGTGTTGATGTGTTAAATGTAATATTAATTCTTTCACAGGTTCCGAAAGATGGAATTCTTATTGCAAATGGATATGCAACTTTTTACAGAAACCCAGGAAGGAAAGCCTGATCAGGCTTTTTTACTCCTGGGTTTCGTTTATTTTACCATTTTTAAATAACAGAATCATTTCATGGGTCAGGCTGATATTGGTAAAATCATCGGGGATATCCTCAGGAGCCATCCAGACAGCTGTGGATAATTCTGTTTCATCCAGTGTGACTTGTGGAGAACCATCCAGCTCTGCCCAATAGCCCATTAAAATGGAATCTGAAAAGCCCCATGGCTGGTTTTTATAGTACCGTATATTTTTTACCCGCAGACCTACTTCCTCCATGACTTCCCGGTTTACCGTATCCTCTAAGGTTTCACCAAACTCTGTGTAACCAGCAAGAAGTGCATAGCGTGTATATTCCCTGCCTGCATATTTCGTAAGCAGCAGCTTTCCGTCGTGGATGATGCCAACAATCACTGCGGGTGCAATCTTTGGATAGACGGTGTTACCGCAGGAGGAACAAACCATAGAGCGTTCTTTTTTGCTTTTAATCATCTCTGATCCGCAGCAACCACAGTAGCGGTTAGAGGAGTAGAAGCGGTGAAGCTGGGAGGCACACACAGCTGAAAAAGATACCCACATGGGGGTTAATTCCCGCAATATGCTATTTTTGAAAAGACTGATACCGGGGGTATCCGCCAGTGATACGCTGGTTTCGTCTACCAGAAAAAAATCCATCTGATCGATGGAAAATAAATAATCACAATGGGACATGAATCGGTTACGAACCTCATCTTCTAATGCGGAGAATCGGGGAATTGTATTGGATTTGCCTTCTGTCAGACAGATGCTCCCTTCTGAAAAATAGAAAAAACAGCTGTCTTCAGTGGGTGATTTTACTTCAAATTCGTTATGAAATACGTGGGGAAAAATATCTTGTATCATATGTTTAAGACCTTCTTTTTTGTAATTAGAAATTAGTCAGTTGGATCTATTTTAGAATTAATCAGGCGTTCTGTCAAGATAGCAACTTTAATACCAATTCTCATTTTTTCTTTAACAATCATATCTGTTATTTTTATCACACAGAACAATAAATGTAAACAACAAATATATGTTAAGTTAACAGTTAGAATCAAGTTATAATTTTGTGTTAAAAAGTAATGAAAAATGTACTTGAATTAAGGGAAAAAGCATACAAAGTAGTGAGAAAACAAGCATAAAAATTAATTGGTTAAAAATGATTATGTAACCAAAAATAACTGGCTTGTAACCGGTCTCATGTATACTGAGAAAGAGGGAAATATTGCCATCTCATGGCTTAAAATAGAAGACGAATTTAGAAAGAGTAAAAAATATATAGGAGGGTGTGAAAATGAAGGGAGCAATGAAAAAAATACATCGCTTTAAGCGGGTACTTGCCTGGTTATTAACAATTGCCATTGTCTCGGGAAATGTATCACAGCTTACCGCAATTACGGTTTATGCGGGAGAGTATACTGAACAAAATACGGCTAGTCCATCCAATGCGTCCAAGGCATCTCCGTCGGAAGCAACGCCATCACAGGCAAAACAAGTTATCGATGTCAAAGTCACCCAGTCTGCAATAGAAAAAGTCCTTAAAAAGGATGCTGACAGAAGACCTGAATTAAAAGAAGATCTGATTCCGTTTAAAGGGGAGCAAAAAGATCTGGTTACGGAAAAATTGTATGAAGAGCTGGAAGGAAAAACCTTAATTCTTCAGAAAAAAGAAGGAAAGGCCATGTACCTTGTGGTTGTTTCCGATGTTCTTGATGGCGAACCCTTTTCTGAAACTGATGAATCAGACCGTATTAAACAGGAATCTATTCTTCAGAGCGTTCAGATTATTGGTGTGAATGGTTATAAAGATCGGGAATGCGAATTCCGTCTCAGGGTTGTAAGTGATAATTTTGTTGTCACTGATGCCCAGATGGATGAATATGCGGTTGTGGGAGAAAATTCAGAGGAAGCCACATTACAGAATGGTGGAAATAATGCAACTGGAGGTTCTACAGGAGCAGCTGCAGCAGCAGGAACAAAAGCAGAGACAATAGAAGAAACGGCTGCTGAAACACAGGCCAATGAAACGACTTCAGGTAATAAGGATGAGGGCAGTACTGAAAATACAGAAACCAAAGCTGCTTCATCAACGGAGAATGAATCGGAACCTGTTGAAACACAGGCGGGTAAAGATGAATCACAGGAATCCATCTCAGACGAGACTGGAGAAGAAAAGACAGAGGATGTTAAACAGGATGAGGTAAAAATAGAAAAAGCTGAGCCGGAGGAAGGTAGTAAAGATTCCGGTAATTCCGTATCTGGTGATGAGGTGACTGTTAGCAAAAATGAAATAAGTAGTCAGCAGCTTTCTATCTCCAGACACCAGGTTCCGGTGCTATCAGAAGCACAGGATACTGTTGCCACTCCTTCAGAGGCAGTTTCTGCGCCGGAACAATTTGACAGTGCAGATATTGTATCTATTGGAGATGGAAAGGTATTATCTGGTGATGAAAAGTCTGCATTAATGGGAGTTAGCAGTGAAGAAGACAGTGGCTTTAGCCTGACTTCCTTATTTGTTCAACCTTCGTTCTCTATGGTAGTTCCAAGCTATGGTATCACATTATTGAATATGGAAGTAAGCGATGAGGCGAAGCTTACACCCTATGAGACAGCATTAAGCTATTATGGAGAAGATGCCACAGATAAAAAAGAAACGGTAGAAATCAACCTTGCCCAGAGTATGACCGGAGAAATCAAGGCAGGGAAGCTCTTTACTTATACAATTACTTATACCATGCAGGCTGCACCTCTTTATGAATATGCAGCGGGCGGTAAATTGTCTTTGTTTGATACTTATGAAAATGCTGTCATTTATTTTACTGTTCCTGCTGGAATCACCCTGGAAGAGCAGAAGGGAAAAGTAGAACTTGACACTTCAGACAGCGAGAAAAGCGTTTATAAAATTCAGGCAGGCGACGAAAATCGTTCCATACGTCCGGGTAAATCGGATAATATCATAATAAACGCGTACATAGACGGAAATGGTAAAAGAGCGGTGGGAGAAAACTTTACCCTTCCAGACAACAGCGTTGCATTTCATGCTGATGTTAAGGTTGCGGATAAAACAGATAAAGATAAAGTTACTTATCCCGGAAACATTCCAACCGTTACTTATGCCACACAGCCGTCACAGACCCAGCTCCAATTAATATCCGATGATCAGTGGCATATTAAAAAGAGAGTTTATCCAACGGATCAGTCTTACGATATCATTAATGATAATCAGGGGAATCCTCAATACGTGGACATTACCTATACGATAGAAGTGGGAATGTATGGAAACCAGGGAGAGATATCAAGACAGCCTGATGGCACGGTTTATCAGACCTATGGGCGTACCGGATTTAAAGAAGGTTCCTTCCATATTACGGATAATCTTTCTATAACAACACCCAATGCTCCCGCAGAGATGAAGCCAATATCTGTTACAGCAAAATGGGGCGATGGAAACAGCATTCCTGTAGATCAAAAGGAAGATGGTTCTATAGTAATAAACAGTTATAAGACACAGGGGCAAAACGGGGCTGATCATATTTATGTATCGGATCTGGCACCTACCTACAGTTCCTATCTGGTTACAGCCAGGTATCCATTTGAACCCTTTGTTTTAAAATACAATGATCCTCGTGTCAATGATTCTACAGTATTTACTGTTTTAAACCAGGCACATCTGGAATATGTAAAACTGGGAACCAGCCAGGTTATGAAAGATGATTCTGAAGCTGCGGTAGCGGTTCATGAGGTTAATAAACCAGCTGTCATTCAGATAACCAAAATGCTGGATGAAGGAATCGGAGTTTTAAAACCGTATGGTCTGACGATGGAAAAGGAATATCCCGGATCTGCTGAATTTGAGATTTATTCCGTTGATGCCCAGGGAAACCAGACACCTTATGACAACTATACTGTGTTAGATCCAAACGGTAAAAGTATTCAAAAAGGAACTATAGCTGTTAATCCATCCAATGAAGCTGGTGAAACGATCTCATATACAACCGGAGACAGAGGATATATTCAGATTCAGGCTGATCCTGGTACTTATGTGATTAAGGAAGGAAAGAAGCCTGCAGGAACAGAATACAGTTATGCAGTTGTGGATACTAAGACATTTAAAGACAGTCAGGAGATTCAATTTACCATTAAGGCTGGAGAGATTAAGGAAGTTAAAGTCGTTAATAACGTTGTGGGAAAAGGTGCAATTGAATTTTATAAGAAGGCACGTACATGGGATAGCGCTGACGCAAAGGAGACCGATTTAAATGCCTTAAGAGGTGCACAGTTTACACTTTACACAAAGGATAACGGTACATTAACAGAGGTAACAACAGTGCAGTCTGATGAAAATGGTCTGGTACGTTTTAAGCCTGTTACTCCCGGAGAATATGTAATTAAGGAAAAGAGTGCAAACGGGTATATTATTGATACCAGGGAGTACCCGGTTACTGTAAAAAGAGGGGAAACATCTGTTTTAAAGGATGGCAGCAATTATCTGGTTAATACTTTAAACCAGGCAAAGGTTCAGGTAACAAAACTGCTCCAAAAGGATGATGGGACTTATCAGTCCGTTCCACAACAGTTTAAAGGGAATTTTGATAACCATTTTTGGTTCGAAACGACTACTGATGGAAACAGCTGGACCAGAGTTTCCGTAAATTCAAAGGAAACCTATTCACTGGATGGTAACAGCGGTTTTGAAGCAGTTCTTCCTGTTTATGATAATGTTAACCGCGAGATTCGCTACCGGGTAGTAGAAGAACTTCCGGATGGTTATTCGGATGGAAATCCTGCAGGAAGCGGTTTTACTACTGAAACAAAAAACAGCAAAACTTACCTTTATAAAGAATTTACTCTGGTGCCATTAAAAACAACTTCAGTTGAAATAAAAAATAACAGGCAGGGAGTTTTAAAACTTCAGAAGGAAGCCTGGACCATAGTTAATAACAAGAACAAAATAAGTATCAATCAGAATAATACAAAAGGTGGATATCATTTCAAACTTTATGCCACTGATACTGATAAAACTAACTATACTGAAGTATCAACGGATATCACGGATGAATATGGTAATATAATAGTGAAAAATCTGGATATCAATAAGGCGTATTACTGGGGTGAAGTGGAAAATACAGATTACCTGGAGGCAGAAGTTGAAGAGCAGACCAAAGGAAAAGTTGAGATTAATGGAGAAAAGGTTTCTCTAATTGGTCCATATAAAGTCAGTAGAGAAACAGACACAATTGTTAAGGCTTATAATATATCCCAGAAAGTTCCTTTTTGGCTTTATAAACAGGATATAACAGACAATAGCAGGGACATAAGTGCGACCTTCAAAATAACAAACTTGGATAATGAACAAGATATTTTTTATGGAAAGATTTCTAAAGTAGGAATATTTCTCACCTTGGAGCCAGGGACTAGCTACCGAGTTAAAGAAATCAGTGCACCAACAAATTATGTAAAAATTGATGATTTTGAATTTAAAACCCCCAATGTGCCAATAACAAAAAAAATGTTGCAGGACTGGATAGAAAATAAAATAAAATCACCGGATGTCAGTCGCATAATTTACAATAAACCATATAAAATCATTAATTTGAAGAAAACACAATATGATGCATTTGGTTCACCAAATACCAATATAAAAGTTTACTTTGAAGTCTTTCAAAAATCAGATGACAATTTTAATTACTTTACAACAATACAATCAAATACAGACACACCTCTAGCACCGGGTACATACTACTTTAAAGAGGTACTGAACAAAGAAGTAATTAATCCGTTATTTCTATTTTCGGATAAAACAAATGGAATTATACACAATGACGAAGTTTATTACGGTCCTGTTTCTGTAGATGCGGCTCAAACTAAAGAATTCCAAAAGATGGATATAAAATTGGAAAAAGGTGGTAAGCCAATAAGTAATTATTTGAATCAGGGAAGTATATTGGTTAAGAAACAAGATGCTCTTAGAGGAAGCCTATTAGCTAATGCAGAGTTTGGTATTTTCCTTGAGAAGGAGTTTAATTCAGGTGACTGGGAGAACAGCGTAAAGAAGACTCCTCTCCAGCGAGTATTTACAAATTCCAATGGAGAAGCTCTTTTTAATGACCCGAGATTGAAAATTTTTGATGAGAACGGAAATAAAATTAAATATGTAATCGCTGAAATCAATCCACCATCGCAATATCTTCCATCTCATGAAGTATTGGTAACTACTTTAACAGAAGGGAAAACTATTTACACTATAAATGGAGAGCCATCAGGCCCACCTCTTATAATTAAAGATGAGCCCAAATTGACCATTCGTACCCAGAAATACTGGCGTGATGGCTGGAATGATCAGTTCTATGAGGTGAACCGGGCGTTAGGAAATGTAAACCTGGCTCTTTATAAAGTGAACCGGGATCAGCCAGGTATTGCAGATTTTGTGCAGACACAGGTAACAAATGAATTTGATGGTATTGCCACGTTCAACGATATTGACCGTAAAGATACATATTATGTAGCTGAAGTACGGGTTCCCACAAAGGGTGAATCCAAGTTGCCTTTTGAATTAAATATGGGCAATAAAGAACCCCTTCCACTTGAGAATGGTCAGCCTGCCAAGAGTCTGTCTGTTGCAGATTTACAAACCCGGTATAATGCAGTTGCATTTAGTGGTAAAGACCTTCCAGCAAATGTAGATTCACTGGTCAGGTATACGGATCCAATATTCAATTATAAATCCTGGGTCCAGTTTAACGTATGGAAAACCTGTGATGGGATAACGTTTGGCGGAGGAACACATGAAGAGCGCCACATGGTAAACGGTGCAAGATTTACACTCTATAAAATGCTTGATAGCACCAAGAATCTAGCCTCCATTCAGATGAAGGATTTAGCAGATGGAAGCAGATTTGAGACAGAAGGCCAGTATGAGAGCGGCACCCGGATTGATCCCCAGACAGGTAAACGTCAGGATGGACAGTTTGATACTACGATTCTGGATGACGGATATGTATACTGGCTGGTTGAGGACCAGGCCGCACCGGGATATCTTCTGGAAGAAGGCGGAAAAATCGCTGCCGTATTTGTACCTGATCATTGGGAATATAGCGGATATGATGAAATCCGTCACTCTTATCAGAGTGGAAGAAATGAAAAGATAGCAGTCATTACCAATCAGCATTCTGGCGGAGGTACGGGACTTGAAAATTATCATTTTCAGGTTGCCTTAAATAAATGGCTGGAAACAGCAGATAAGCAATATAGCCTGCTTGGCGGAGCAAAATTCCAGATATGGCTGCTCAATCCGGAAAATAATGAAAAACTTCTGCCGATCGATGTAGTGGAAACCGGATTGGAATCTGATGGAACTCATAAAACAGGCTATGCACTTTCAAAAATTATCAGGCTTGATGAAATAAGCAATAAACTTACTAAACTGGGTAAGAATCCAAAAGATATTCTTCAATATAATACAGATGGAAAACCGGTTACGCTGGTTCTGGGACTGGAAGAGATTTATGCGCCATCTAAGGTTACGATGGATGCAACACTTCATGTTTTAAATGTGACAGTACCAATTAGTAAGGATTATATTGATGAGCAGTATTTCTGGGACTCTGGAAAAGCAACTGAATTCAGGCTGATTAACAAGGTCTCTAAAGAATATCCGGTTACTCTTAAGAAATACGGTTATACCCCAGATACAGGTACATTCCAGAAAACAGATGACGAACTAGACGGGATGAATATTCAGAAAACACCTCTTTCAGGGGTTGCGTTTGAAGTCTGGCAATATCAGTGGAGTGCATCTGGATATGATTATAAGGAATATGGCACTTATACAACAGACAGTACCGGCAAGATTTTAATTCCCGGCGGACTTCCTTCCGGTCTATATAAAATGAAGGAAACCCTGACTACGGAACAGAACAAACAATATATTACCATGTATACCGGTAACAACGGGCTTTGGAGGTATTTTACCGTAGCCAGTACGTCGTTGACAGTACCTGTTTACAATCCGCAAAAGCCAAAGCTTGAGATTGAAAAAACAGCATGGAACGGAGAGCGGCCAGAAGGACTTTCAGGCATTACGTTTACACTAAAGACTCCTTCAGGCAATCAGGTCACAGCTGTTACACAAAAGCAGGGAGACGGAAGATATCTTGCTGTATTAAACGGACTTGACAGCGGCACCTATACTGTGCTCAGTGAGAAACTGGGAAGCAGCGCTGAAAATACAGCAACGGATTATTATTTCGAACAACATTCCGTATCCGTTGGTTATAGGCCAGTTGCAGACGGTAACAAAGTCACTCTCGTTCCGGTTGCTGATGGCATAACAAGTCCTCTGGCTGCACTGACCGTTAGAAACCCAAGACTTTCACAGCTTACATTACATAAGACAGACGGTGAGGATAAGCAAAGCGGTGATTCCATGAAAGGAGCAGAGTTCCGTCTGGAATACATGAAGTTCCGTCCGGGTACAGATTTAGACGGAGGTGTTCTTGGTAATGTAGAAGATCCTGCTTACGACAAACCAGGGGATGGCTTTACAGCTTTGACAAAAACTCTGGAAGATCAGGGGAATGGTTCTTATATCCTTAAGAACTGTCAGCCGGGCTGGTATCGTATTACAGAAACAAAAGCACCCGAGGGATATACCGTTGATACCGCACCGTTAATAGTGGCTGTAACCGGTGATATGACCGGAGCTTATAAAAATACGGAAGTGACCTTTGAGAACCGGCAAAAGGTTACCCTGACAATAACAAAGAAACTTATTTTTGGAGATGGGTTTATAAATGACCAGGATATTAAAGATAAACTTCCATCTCAGGTTGTATTTGATGTTTATACCTACTCTGATGCCCAAAAGGCCTATAAGCCGGTATATGATGAGAAGAACCAGCAAGTTACCGTAACGATTCATAACTTTGCGGCAACAGACGGGTATTATACCGCGGAAGGTAAAGTTGAGCTGGCTCAGAATCCGGAAGGCGGAGCTTATTATGTAAAAGAGCGGGAAAATCCAGACTGGATGCTGACTGGAGAAACAGGTGTAACCAATGGAAAACTATGGTCTGATGGTTATATCCAGGTAGGAACGAATTCAGATTTTACCACCAAGACTCCGGTTGCCATAGGGGTTGTAAATCAATATGCAAAAGCTAAGATACGCATAATTAAGGTTGATTCAGCAGATTCTTCAAAGAAGCTGACCGGTGCTGGATTCAGCTTATATTCCGATCAGGCACTGACATCCTATGTAGGTGACTTTAAAGAAATTGGAACAAGCGGTATTTATGAGTTTTTATTATCTACAAAAACATTTAATCCGGGAACCTATTATGTGAAAGAGACAAATGCCCCTATGGGATATTTAACCATTGGGACAGCAGTTCCGGAACAGGGATTGACAGCTGAGACCGGAAAGACTACGGAGATTACCGTAGAAAATCAGGGCGGCATTGATTTCCAGATTACCAAATACAGCGGAGATGGTAAAACAGAGGCCGGAAAAGCTGGAATCACCTTTGAGCTTTATAAAAAAGAGGCCGGCAATACCTGGAACTATGTAACAGAGGGAACCACCGATGCCCAGGGTAAACTTTCTTTCCGGGGGCTGAAACAGGAATCGGGATATTCTTACGGGTTATATGAAGTGCCTGTAAAGGATCATGGATTTGATACCTTCCGGCTGGAGGCGTTTGATGGGGAAAGCGGAACCATTCTTCCCGTGACCGCAGATTTAAATAAGAATGGCGAGACCATACGGAACCTAGATTTATACGTGCTTTCTGATAGTAATACCAAAGCTCCGGGAGTGTATCAGTTTACGGTTCATAATCAGGAAGCGCTGCCATTAAAACTGTTTAAGAATGATGTAAATAAACAGGATAATCCGTCCTCTGCCATAAGCGCATTTGTAAAGGTAACAAATATAGAAAACGGAAAACAGGCGGGAGATATTGTTTCAGTGCCTTATGGTGAAAGCGGAACCACAGTTATGCTGCTTCCCGGAACCTATGAGATAGAAGAGACAGCTATTACGCCAAATACAGATGGATATGTAATTAATCCGGATGACAACAGAACCGTTTATAAAAAGGAAGTAACCATTGAAAAAGGAACTATTCCGTCGCCCTTAGAATTTACCAATGTTAAGCAGAAGACTGGAGTAAATCTTGAAAAGTCCACTCAGACCACTTCTTTAAAAGATTTGTGGTGGAATGATGGCCAGGTGGTTACCTACACCCTTACACCAGGAGCAGTTAATACCATTCCTCTTGATCAGTACGAAGTAACCGACCAGGGACTGACTATGCTTGATTCAGGTAAAAATGTTCTTGATGAAAAAGAATACAGCAATGAAAAGTATACTATTCTTTCTGTTAAGCCAGGCAAGGCCGCTCAGGTAAACCGTCTGAAGGAAGGAAGAACAGGAACCATTATGGCAGATGTTACCTTCTATGGATTTGACGGAAGCCAAATTGGTACAGTGCAGACCGTAAGCGTATCCGGGGATGGTGAAATTGGTGAGATAAAACCTGCTGGAAGCAGGAAAGTCAAATCATTTAAGATTAGTTACCGGGATGAGACGCTAAAGGGATCTACCAAAAACGCTTATACACTGGGGCAGGATTTTGTACCCGGAACGATTGCTGTTACAGCGAAACTGAATCGTCAGGATGCAACTCTTACTGATGGAAGCTACAAAAAGGATATTAAATTTATTCGTAACAAAGCAGATGTATCTATGAAATACCGGAAGTGGGATGTAAATGGAGCCTTAAATCCAGGCCAGGATGTCAGCAAGGCAGAAGCATTATGTGATATTAATGTAGTTCAGAGCCAGGCTCCAATCCTGTCAGTAAGTAAAAATGTAAATCCTGTTAAGGGAGTACAGCCAGGTGATATACTTACCTATACGCTTACTGTAACCAACGCAACCACCAGCAGTGATACTGGAATTGCACCTATCCAGAAGCCGGTTCTTGTTGATCTGGTACCTTTGGGAGTATCCGTTTCCGGAGAAACTTCCGGAGAGGAGCGACTGCTGACTGCGGTCGCACTGGATCGGGCACCTGTTGGTGTAACCATTGATAAGACAGTCCGGAAAGTGGACCCTGAAACAGGGCGTGAGACACTGTTTATACGTCTGAATGGGAATCTGCAAAAAGGGGAGTCTGTTACAGTATCGGTAAAAGCAAAAGTTGCAGGAAATATTATTAATTATGGTAAGAACATTTTAAACACCCTGTTTGTAACAAGCGATGTGCTGCAACCGGCATTTTCGCTGAATCATACCGGAGCCTCCTTTATGATTAATACCAGCTCTGGTACCAAGTGGCCCAGCAATGATTTACCGTCTGGAGCGCTGTTGCCGGATGAAAAATACCGCAGCTACGGTTATGCTTCTGATTCCGCAGAAAATACCATGAGCACCGGAACGGGTATCCAGCTTTATAAAGAAGTTAAAGGTAATTTGGATACCAGATATGTTTCCGGTACTACCACTGGTAAGGTGGCGAAGTCAGCAGAGGATACCGAGCTTACTCAGTATGATGGAACCGTATTATACCGGCTTATGGTAAACAATGCATCGGCGCAGGATTATGTGAGCCAGCTGCAGCTTATGGATATTCTGCCGGTTAAAGGAGATTACAGTACCGGTAATTTTGAAAGACTTAGTGATTTCCGTTTGAAATATGACAGCATTCAGTCTATTGAAATTGAAAACAGAAAAGATACCGGAAGTACAGGAAGAAAAGTTCAGGGATTTAATTATGAGATTTCGCATTCCAATAAAATATTTGATAATCGGGATACGGCAAGTGCCGGAAAGAATGCAATGCTAAATAACAACTCTTCCGGATTCTGGTCGGCAAGTTCCAGTGAACCTACCGCCATCCGCATTAAAATCACAGATCCTGAATTTTATCTGGCACCAGGAGAAAATCTGGTTGTTACCTACAAGACTGTGGTGCCCTACAGTACGGCAAAAGAGTTGGAGGATGTTGCTTATGGATATGCTGTCAATGATTTTGCAACAGCCTATAGTTATAAAGAAGCAAGTCTTGAGAGTATAGAAAAGCCATTCTCACAGGTGCAGACCAGCAATTCCGTTCAGGTGCTTCTGGTTCCTGGAAAAGTAAAGGTATCGGGACGAATCTGGATTGATGATGATGACAACGGAATACAGAATGAAAGTGTTAGCAAGGATCATTTGCTTACCGATCTGTTCCCACTGTTACAAAGTGGTTACTTCAACGTCAGCCTGTTGAAGTTTAGTAAAAATGGTGATGATCAGACCTCTATGGTACCGGGAACCGGAGATGCCAGATTCTTATTTGACAGCCTGACTCCGGCTAAGCCTTATGATCTCCCCGACTCAGAGATTACGGAGAGTATACAGGATAAATGGTACAGTGGTACATCACTGAAATTAAACAGCTTAAAGGGTGATGATCCGGCTCATTATCAAATTGAAGTGAATGAAGGAACTATGCCGAAAGGCTTTGAAGATCTGATATTAAAACTTGCAAAGCCGAATATGCTGCCAGATGGAGAAAATAAAAAAGCTGGCAGATCCAGAGTTCCAAAGACATTGCTGGAGGGTGGAGTCAATTACGACGAAAGCCGTGACAGCAACTTTAATGAAACGAAAAACGGATATTCCTCAGAAGATTTCTTCTTATGGTCAACAACGGGGGAATACGATACAACCAAGGACATAGGCTTTGTACCTTACAGAAGTGTAACAGTAAAGAAAACAAACAAAGCTCAAAACCCGGTTGAAGGTGCTCATTTTACGGTATATGGTCCTTTTACAAACCAGGAAATGGATTCCTTACGTAATACAAAAATTACTAATACAAACGCGCTGAAGACTCCGGTATCGCAAGGCAAAACAACGCTTACAGACGGTGAAGCAGTGTGGAATGCAGGAGAGCTTCTGTATTACATGAACTATATTATTGTTGAAGATGGTGCTCCCGCAGGTTACCAGCTTTCTAACGCTGTTTCCAGTGATATGGAAGCAATGGATACCTATCAGGTACAGGGTCAAAAGGCATGGGTTCTTAAGAGTAAAGAGTTTAAAACAGAGGCTGATCCCATTCCAAGTACGGTTACAGTAGAGGATTCGTATATAGCCGGTTCACTTGATTTTACAAAGATTGACGGGATTACCAAAGAGCAAATTGCCGGTGCTTCATTCCAGATTAATAAAAAGAGTGATGTGGTGAAAGATGCATGGGATGCTATGATTGCATCAATGAAGAAAGAATCCGCATCCATGGGAATAACTGATGTGAAAGAGAACAGTCAGGGCGTAAGTTTTAAGGTTACTGACGGATCGGTTCATATTACGGGAATACCCCTTGGAAGCTATACTCTCTCAGAAATCCAGGTTCCTGACGGATATGATATCTCAAAGAAACTGGAAGAAACCGCATTTGAAATCAGTTCGGATGGACAGCAGGCACAATTAAACAATATAGATGGAAATGTAATTGAGAATACCAGAACAGAATACAGTTTAAGCATCAGAAAGGCAGATAACGCCGGAAATGAAGCAGTAAAGGATATCTCATTTTCCATCTCAGGTCCAGGGAAATATGTAAGCAATACCTGGAATCCATTTAGCAGAAACAAGTTTAAAGTAAATGATCCGGGGAATACCGGTTATGAAGTGAAACAGACCGGTGATGATGGCGTTGTAACCTGGAATCTGCCTTACGGCGATTATGAGATTACAGAGCTTCCAGCTCCTGGATATCAGGCAGTAGAGCCGTTTTATGTCAGAATCGGCCAGGATGGAGCAGTATCACTGCTAAACGCAAAAGACAGGCCGGAGATTGTTCTTGATAGTCAGGAACAGAAGACAATCAATGTGGTTGTAACAAACAATGTGCTGACTGCACCCATTGTGATTGAGAAAATGGATGGGGAAAGTAAGAGTCTTATTACGGGAGCGTGGTTTGAACTCAGCGGTACGTCACTGGTAGATGGAGCATTTAAAAAATATTTAAGTAATGTGACAGGCTCCGGTGTCTCTTTCGTTACAACCAAAACCGATGGGGATGTCCTCTCTGTAACATTCCGGGTAGACGGCCTGGGAGATTCTAAACAGGGAATTTTGACCCAGATACCATACGGAACCTATATACTGAAGGAGACTCAGGCACCAAGTGGATATCTCTTCGGCGGTGATTATGGGTTTACAAAAGAGTTTGAGCTGAAAGAACCGGAAGGAATCAGTCTGACAGGAAATGAGGCAATTATTAATACACCTCATGAACTGACAATTGAGAAACGGGATAAGTCAACAAATGCTCTGCTTTCCAATGCTGAATTTATTTTAATGACACCAGAAGGAAAGTATGTAAGCCTTGATGGCAATAACTCCTTTACCGGTCTGACAGACAAAAAAGAGGAGGGATCTTCCTTTACAACTGGCAGCAGCGGTTTGGTAACGATAAAACGTCTGCCTGCAGGAAACTATGTTTTAAAAGAAATAAAAGCCCCGGAAAACTACAGTGTGTCTGCGGACACGGAAGTTTCCGTGCTGGAAACTGGTAATACAGACAGGATCCAGGTATTTGATACAAGAGAGCGGGCTAAGATACGTATTAACAAGGCGGCGTCCCACAACCATGAAATGCATCTTTCCGGAGCCGTATTTGATATTTATTCTGATCAGGGATTAACAGCACTGGCAGGTACGATTACAACTGGAATTGACGGATTGGGTGAGTCACAGATGCTTCCTCTTGGAACTTATTATGTGAAAGAGAAGGTTTCACCGGCGGGATATGAAGCTGGCAGCAGGGTCTATGAAGTCACCTTAAAGGCAGACAGTGAAAGCAGCATCGTAACAACAGATGGAAGTGAACTTGTCTTCAATGATTATGGAACCGGAAACCTGACCTTTGACAAGGTGGATGGAGTGACAGAGAAACTTCTTCCGTCAGCGGAATTCTCTTTAACGAAGAGAACCACGCAGATAGAAGGGACATATGAAGATTTCGCTAATAAACTGCTTGATACCAGTGTGGAAGAACTGGAAGCCATGGGAATCAGGGATGTAAAAAAAGACGGAGACAGCATTCGATTTACGGCGTTAAGCGGTCACGTTGATATTGGCAATATACCTTATGGCACCTACACGCTGAAGGAGGAAAAAGCACCGGAGGGTTATTTAAGCTTAAACGGAAAAGCAGAATTTGAATTTACCCTCTCTGCAGACCAGAAGAATGCGAAGCTGAACGAAGATAACCAGGTAGTCAATGACCGGGCACAGTTTGTTATTAAGCTGAAGAAGACAGATAATCTGAAAAGAAGCATAAGTGGAATCAGCTTTTATATCCTGGGACCTGGGAAGTATGAGGATAACGGAATTTTATCTGTATTCGGAGCCAGTCGGTTCCACACCCTGCCGGATGCCGGAAACGGGACCTTTGTTACAGGGGATGACGGTACTATAAGTCTTGGTTTAAAACACGGAGATTACCAGATCAGAGAGGCTGCCACTGACCGCTATGATTCCATTGAACCGTTCTATATCAGAGTGGATGAAAAAGGGAAGGTAAGCATTTTAAAGGATAACAGCAAGGCAGTTTCGGTAGATAACGATTCTGAGGTAAGCTTAACCGTAACAAATCAGATCAGTACAGGAAGCATGAGCCTGGAAAAGGTAGACAGTGAAGATACAAATAAAAGGCTGGCTGGGGCGGAATTTATGCTTACCAATGTATCTACCATGGTACCGGGAGCATGGGACAGTTATCGAAGTCTGGCAGCCTCTGACGGAGCAGCCTGGACGCCAGATAATGTAACCGGCAGTTCCATTGTCTTCACCCTTTCAGGAAAGGCAGTAATTACAAACCTGCCTTATGGAACGTACCGGATCACAGAGACGAAAGCGCCCAGTGGATATTTACTGGGGACTCAGCCATGGAGCAGAGAATTTACCTTAAGTCAGTCTGAAACCAGCGAGCTTTATGTGAAACCTACTTTATTAGAAAAAACCAAAGGGGCTGTTGAAAATCAGCCATCTAAAGTGATTGTAGTTAAGACCAATGCGGTGTTTGCAGATATCAGACTGGGTGGGGCAGAATTTATTGTAAAGGCCTCTAAAGACGGTTATGTGAAACTGAATAATGGTTCATTCGCCGGATATACAGCCAATGAAAAAGAGGCTACCAGATTTGAAACAGACAGCAGCGGTCAATATTCAATAAAACGTCTGCCTGCAGACACGTATACATTTGTGGAGACGAGAGCACCATACGGATATCATATTAACTCCAGTATTACACCTCTGACTCTTGATGGCATTAATAGCTTTACAATTACCATACAGGATGAAAGAATCCGAGGGGATGGAGGAGATGATGATGGTCCAGGTCCAAGAACTCCTCAAAGTACAGTAACCATAATACCGGATCCGGTGCCGCTGGCAAATATGCCGGGAGACAGCCAGATGGATTTCGTTACAATTGATGATGGGAATGTGCCTCTGGCAAAATTACCTAAAACAGGGG
Organism: Lacrimispora struthionigena; assembly: GCF_048627165.1. NCBI lineage: Bacteria > Bacillati > Bacillota > Clostridia > Lachnospirales > Lachnospiraceae > Lacrimispora > Lacrimispora struthionigena. Next base: position 2,579,953 of record NZ_JBMBWP010000002.1, on the reverse strand, counting down.
AACGAAAGTCCAATGCCGGAAAGGTGATGGTGGCACTGTCGGGCTTCATGCTGGCGCTCTATGCAGCGGTTAATAAAAAAAAGAAGCCAGATAAGTAAAATATAGGAAATGGTTTATTGACTTTACTAAATTAACTTGCTATAATTTTAAAAAGTTATGGCGGGGAGATAAGGCCGGAACTTTAAGGAGTTCCGGCCTTATTTTAACATTAGGAATAACTTTATTTTATTAATAATACTGTATTATTTATAATCTTAGGAGGAAAGAAAATTATGTCTTACGTGGATGAAGTTTATGACAGAGTCGTAAAGCAGAACCAGGGAGAAGTAGAATTTCATCAGGCAGTAAAAGAAGTTCTTGATTCTCTGCGCATTGTCATTGAAGCAAATGAAGAAAAATTCAGAAAAGCCGCACTTTTAGAGCGCCTGGTAGAGCCTGAGCGTATCATCTCATTTCGTGTGCCGTGGGTAGATGACAACGGACAGGTAAGAGTTAATAAGGGATTTCGGGTTCAGTTTAACAGTGCTATTGGTCCATATAAAGGAGGCTTGAGACTTCATCCTTCTGTAAACCAGGGTATTTTAAAGTTTTTAGGATTTGAGCAGACATTTAAAAATTCTTTAACTGGTCTTCCCATCGGCGGAGGAAAAGGCGGATCGGATTTTGATCCCAAGGGCAAATCAGACAGAGAGGTCATGGCGTTCTGCCAGAGTTTTATGACCGAATTATCCAAATATATTGGTGCAGATCAGGATGTACCGGCCGGAGACATTGGCGTAGGAGCAAGAGAGATCGGATTTTTATACGGACAGTATAAACGTATGACCGGGCTTTATGAAGGTGTTCTTACAGGAAAAGGACTTACCTACGGAGGCTCTCTGGTGCGTACCCAGGCAACCGGATACGGACTTATTTATATCCTTGATGAGATGCTCAGACATAATGGCAAGGAATTAGAAGGAAAGAGTGTGGTAATTTCTGGATCAGGTAACGTTGCAATTTATGCCTCTGAAAAAGCAATCCAGCTGGGAGCCAGGGTTGTGGCTTTAAGTGATTCCAACGGATATATCTATGACAAGAACGGCATTCGTCTTGAAGTAATAAAGGAAATTAAGGAAGTACGCAGAGGCCGTATTAAGGAATATGCCGATGAAGTTGCTTCTGCCGTATATACAGAAGGAAAGGGAATCTGGACTATTCCATGTGATATCGCCCTTCCTTGTGCAACTCAGAATGAGTTGAATTTAGAGGATGCAAAGGCATTAAAGGCCAACGGCTGTTTTGCAGTTGCAGAGGGTGCCAATATGCCTTCCACCAGAGAGGCAACCGATTTCTTCCTTGAGAATGGCATGCTGTTTATGCCTGGAAAGGCAGCCAATGCTGGCGGTGTGGCTACATCTGCACTTGAGATGAGCCAGAACAGTTTAAGACTTTCCTGGACCTTTGATGAAGTGGATAAGAAGCTTCATGACATCATGGTAGGAATCTATGAGAAGACTGCAAAAGCTGCAAAACGCTATGGTGTAAAAGGTAATTATGTGGCAGGTGCCAATATTGCCGGCTTTGAAAAAGTAGTTGAAGCCATGATGGCACAGGGCATCGTATAAGACCGGGTCCGTACCTTTTTTTGGAAGGTACGGACCTGAATTTATTAACATCAAAAATTTTACTGGAATTCTCAAATGTTTTAGTATATAATAAACCGTAAGGCTTGAGGCGGAGTATTCTTCGCCTTATTGTTTTCCTGAAAATTATCTTAGAAAAACAGAAAGCAGGTGATGATTCTATGCATAAATTCTTAAGAACCATAGGTTTCAGTCTTTATGAAAAAGACAGGGAAATTGATAAGCTGTTAGATAAGCTCTGTGAAGATCTGTCCGATGTAAAAAGGATACAGATTGACGAAGAGTCCAATCTGTGTGAAATCCGAAGAGAAGTGGCGCCCGGAATGGGGATTGCCATCTATGGAGAGATGGACCGGGATGGAAAGTTTCAAAGAATGTACTATTACCCATATTTAAAAAGCAGTGATATAACTTCAGAAGTATCATGCTCCATACAGCGTCACACAGAACGGGAAACCTACGCCGGGCTTTTAGACGAATATAAAGTTGGAATTTCTTTGATTTTTTATATAGACAATTCCTTTGAATGCAGAGAACGGATCATAGACCATCATTCCATGGATACCAGTTATTCGTGCCTTACGGGTCTTGCAGTCAGCGGTAAGGTTCTTCTTCCCATTCAGAAGTCAGATAAGCAAAGGGAAAAAGCAAGAGTAGCTGCAAAGGACCGTAATAATCTGTTAGAGGCGGCTAAGAACGGTGATGAAGATGCGATGGAGACATTAACCATCGAGGACATTGATCTCTATTCCCAGGCGTCAAGACGGGTGATGAAGGAAGACTTGTATTCGATTATTGATTCATGCTTTATGCCATGCGGTGTAGAATGCGATCAGTATTCTGTAATTGGTGAAATTATTAAAATTGATGAGATGAAGAACCATATTACAGAAGAAGAGGTATACGATTTTACTCTTGAATGCAGTGATTTAATTTTCCATGTCTGTATCGCGAAAAAAGACTTAACCGGAACACCGGAAGTCGGACGCAGATTCAAAGGACAGATCTGGATGCAGGGAACTGTAAAATTCAAGGAATCAGAGGAATAAATCCAAGAATGACTTGACGAATTCTTTATATTTGAATATAATAAGTTTTGAACTGTGCTGCAGGCTGCCTGCAGCACAGAGATGTTTCCGTAGCTCAGCTGGATAGAGCGACCGCCTCCTAAGCGGTAGGCCGGGTGTTCAAATCACCTCGGGAACGGGATAAGGTATCGAAATCGTAATGGATTTCGGTACCTTTTTTTTACTTTTATTATGAAAAAAAGGAAAAATATGGTATCATTAAACTCAGATGTAGCGATAAAAAACAATTAAAAAAGAGCATGGAGGGTAATAATGGCACTTTTTAATGTAATAAAATATAATGGAGAACCAGATGTCTTCGCATGGAAGTACCCAGATGAAGAGTTGGGTACATGGACGCAGCTTGTCGTCAGTGAATCCCAGGAGGCAGTTTTATTCAAGGGTGGTGAGGCCCTTGATGTTTTTAAGAAAGGAACTCATACTCTGGAAACTGCTAATGTGCCAATTTTAAATAAGATTATAAACCTTCCCTTTGGTGGTAAATCTCCGTTTACCGCTGAGGTGTGGTATGTGAACAAAGCGTCTTCTCTTGATATAAAGTGGGGCACTCCATCACCAATACAGATTCAGGATCCTAAATTTGGTTTGTTTATTCCAGTACGTTCTAACGGTATATTTGGAATAAAGATTTCAGATTCGAAAGAGTTTCTTACGAAAATGGTTGGAACATTGCCCTCATTTGACAAACCTGGCCTGGTAAAATTTTTTAGAGGCATCTATATTACAAAAGTGAAAGACGCAATTTCCACTTATTTGCTGAAACGACAAATCAGCGTACTAGAAATCAATGCGTATATAGACGAGTTATCTCAATTTTTGAAAGAACAACTTATGCCGGTTATGTCTGAATATGGAATAGAATTAGTTAGTTTCTATGTAAATGATGTCAGTGTGCCTGAAGATGATACTGCAGTAAAGAAATTAAAAGATGCATTGGCTAAAAAAGCGGAGATGAATATACTGGGTTATAATTATCAGCAGGAACGATCATTTGATACAATGGAACATGTTGCTGGAAATCCGGGATCTATATCAGCGCCATTTATGAGTGCGGGTATGGGACTTGGTATGGGAACGGGCTTTGGAAACACATTAAATACTATGACACAGTCATTGAATCTTGGACAGGAGTCGGGAGCAGTATGCCCCAATTGTCATTCTGTTAAGAGAAATGATCAGAGATACTGTGGTACCTGCGGATATGATTTCACCAATCCAACCGGTCAAAATTTATCTCAAAAATGTCCAGGATGTGGTGGGAGCATACCAGTAAATGCCAGGTTTTGCCCGGAGTGCGGTAAAAATATAACCATTACCTGTTCCAAGTGTGGTGCTACAATGAATGGCAAGTCAAACTTCTGTCCGGAATGTGGGGAGAAATTTGTTTAGAAGAATATTTTAAAGGAGAATAAAATGCAAAGGGAGTATAGATTTCCTGGGTGGCTGGCTATCATCTTATGGTTTGTATTCTTTTGGCCTGTAGGTATATATAAGCTTAATGAAAGAATCAAAATAGACAAACCAGGGGCAAAACATAATTGTAGAATTATGTTTATATTTGGCGTTATATTAATGGTTTTTAATATTTGGCTGCTGGGGAGTGCGCATATAAATTTTGAAGATATTAAAACGTTTTACCCTGTATTAATCATAATGTTATTTCCTAATTTTTATATATTCTTGAGAGCAGTTTTATTAAAAAAAGAAGCAGATTACTATGAGAAGCAACGAATTGCATCAATTAATGAAAGTAAAGAATTTTTAAATAAAATGACAGATGATTTTATGAAAGATTTTAAAGATTTCCAAAATCAGACTACAATTTTATTTACTCAAAATCAAACAACTTATATGAATAAACAGGAAAATAATTGTGAAATGCCCAACAGGAGTTATGAGAAGGATACACAAAAGAATCCTAAGGTAGTCATTTGTCAAAGTTGTGGTGGAAAGAATACGGTTATCACAGGAACAATAAGTGAATGTGAATACTGTGGATCACCATTATCATAAGTGGCACCTAGATATAATACAATTAATCCAGATAATATAAAGGTAAAGGTGAGAAACAGTGAGAAGCTCGGAATCCCATATTAGCTTTGGACATTTTATTGCTAATTCAATGATCGGCTTAGGTATTTTTAATACATTTATTTTTGGTACGTTTACCCTATCGGTGATGATGCATCCAGAATTATCTTTTGTGTATCGTATCTTAGGTTTTTTAATTACTGGCTGGGGAATATCACTTATTGTTTTTGGAAGAAAACGAATAAAGCTAATAGATGAATTTAGAAGATATCAAATACTTTTGAGTACGAGTTCTTCAGGCTCTATTGTATCTCTTGCCAATGCAATTAATAGTCCTAAAGAAGAAGTAATTAAAAAACTAAATTTAATGATAAAGCGAAAATTTTTTAAGAATGTCTATATTGACACTGTTTCAGAATGTATTTTACCAGGAACTAAAGTGGTATCTCAAAGAAAAATCGAAGAAAAACAGAATTTTATTACCGTGACATGCCACAATTGTGGAGCAAGCAATAAAATAATAAATGGAAAGGTTGGTGAGTGTGAGTATTGTGGCTCACCACTGAGTTGGAAGAAAAAATGAAGCATAAAACTAAGTTTATTTTATGGCCTGTAGTTATTTTTTGGTTCTTGCTTTTTATGCCTATCGGTTTTTTATTATTTCATAGGAAAATGAAGACAGATAAAGAGGGGGCTAAAATAAACAGCAGGATTATGGTTCTCTTAGGAATAATAGTTTTGCTGCTAAACTGTTATTATTGTTATTGGTTTAAATTTGTAAAAACGGGTGCTGAATTTTCGGAAGCAATTCCGGGAATAATTATGCTTACCTGTATTTCTTTACATATGTTTTATGGTTCCCGAAAAGTTAAGGAGTCAGGAGTCAGGTATCAAAGATATATGGAGCTAATTGTTGACAATCACCAAACAAATACCGAGCGTATAGCAGCAATGATGGCTCTAGATTTTCCAAAGGCTATAAAAGAAATACAGGAGATTATTGATGGGGGTTATTTAGAGGATTCTTATCTATATGACAATAATCGTAGAATTTATCTGTCGGATAGATTTAGCAGAACAAACATCAGGCATGAAGCAACAAAAGCAGAAAGTTCAAAAGTTCTTATTTGCCAGAACTGCGGGGCCCAAAATAAGGTCACGACTGGAACTGTATGTGAATGTGAGTATTGCAAAACACCATTATCATAAAAATGTATCTTGATTTGGAAGAGAAAAATGACATAATCGTGTACCGGACCAGCTTTTTTCGAATAGTATAAATCAAAAAGGTCGAGATATAAGATTATGGGTTATTATGTCACTGTTGATGGAAATGTCAACATTTACGTGGAAGATTTAAATCCGGACTGCGAAAACACTATCCTGTTTCTTCATGGATGGCCAGGGAGCCGTAAGCTGTTTGAGTATCAGTTTGATGTGCTTCCGGCCATGGGATTTCGCTGCATAGGGATTGATACACGGGGATTTGGAGATTCGGATAAGCCTTTTTGCGGGTATGACTACGACAGACTTGCAGATGATGTAAGGGAAGTAATTGATGCATTGGGATTAAAGAATATCACACTGGCGGGGCATTCAACCGGGGGTGCCATTGCAATCCGGTATATGGCAAGGCATAAGGCGCATGGTGTATCGAAACTGGCTTTGTTTGCCGCTGCAGCCCCGAGTTTGATTAAACGGGAGAATTTTCCTTATGGTGTTGATGTGCAGATCGTAACGGATATTATAAACGGAACTTATGAAGACCGGCCCAACATGCTAAGAAACTTTGGAGATATATTCTTCTTCCAGCATTTAACCGCACCATTTTCCGATTGGTTTTTCCAGGTGGGACTGCAGGCGGCCGGCTGGGCAACGGCAAAAGTTGCAAATACATGGATTCAGGAGGTTTTGTTCCAGGATCTGACAGAGATTTGTGTACCAACTCTGATTATTCATGGAATCCATGATAAAGTAGTACCCTTCCCATTAGGGGAAATTCAGCATCAGTATATTAAGAATTCAGTACTACTGCCATTTGAATTCAGCGGACATGGCGCGTTCTATGATCAGAAGGATGAGTTCAATCAGGCATTGGCGGAGTTTGCAAAGTAGCTATGATAGCGTATATAACAGGGCAATTAGAAGAAATAGAACGGGTCTTTTCTTCTGTTGCCCTGTTTTTCTGTACCCTCTGAAGATACTCTGAATTAAATCTCACGGGAATTAATGCTCATCACCATTCACAAATTCTCTTATATGAGGTATAATGAGTACACGTATACATAATTTTGTACTGTATTAAAGAGATAGAAAGGTGAGGGATGCTGCATGAATATGAGGAAGATTATGGCACTGATGCTAACGGCGGCATTGGTTACAGGGGCTAACTGTACCACTGCATCAGCTGCTTCCAGAAAGAAGATCACTACAGTAAAAATGACGGTAACTGCAGACATAGTGTTGGGAGGAAACATTTCTGAACAGCAGGCAGAAGTTACGGTAAAAGGCGATAAAATTGAAGTGGACCAGTGTGAATTTATCAATGACGGATTTCAGTGGTATGAAAATGATGTTCCAAGACTGGAAGTAACCTTGCATTGTCAGGATGATTATTATTTTGATACTAAGGATGGAAGTTATACCATTGAGGGCGGGACTTATGTAAAGCAAAAAAAAGAAGATTATAACCAGACTGTAATTGTTACCATAGATTTACCTTCCGCAGGTGAATTTACCCAGCCAGTCAGCTCCTTAAACTGGACCGATGGTCATGTGGCAAACTGGTCAAAGAGCGTGGGGGCAGGAAGCTATGAAGTCAAGCTTTATCGTGATGGAAAAGGTGTAGGAACTGCAAAAACAACGGATCAGACAAGTATGGAGCTGGGAGGCTTCCTGACAAAAGAAGGTAACTACACATTCCAGGTTCGCACCGTAAACGCAAAGAATCCGGAGAAAAAAGGCGCTTGGGTAGAATCTTCCTCAAACTTTGTCAGTGGGGAACAGGCCAAGTCCAATTTTATAAACTATGCAGGCAGCTGGAAGCAGGATCAGACAGGCCGCTGGTATGAAAATGGAGATGGCAGTTACTCAAAAAACAGCTGGCAGAATATCAACGGAAAATGGTATTTCTTTAACGCGCAGGGATATATGGCTACAGGCTGGATCGACTGGAATGGGAAACAGTATTACTGTGACACACAGACTGGACAGATGCTTACTGACAGTACGACTCCTGACGGTGCCAAAGTCGGTTCTGACGGAGCTCGGCTACCTTAAAGATGGATCATATTTGCACGGGCTGCATATTGCAGTCCGTTTTTAATGCAAAAGAAACGGATTGCCCTGTGGCAGGACGTGGAAAATACTTGTAGAATGAGGAATTCTATCATATAATAACACGAAGGAGCAGATGGAAATGACAACAAATTTGGCTGGAAACAAAGGAAAAAGGATTCTGGCACTGGCAGCTGTTCTTTGTATGATTTTTCTGACTGGCTGTGTATATAAAGCAACCGGGACAGATGATTTAAATACTGCTGTGCGAAATGAGACTGATGATCAAAAGACTGGCTTTGGACTGGCTGCACATTTTATTGATGTAGGTCAGGGTGACAGCACCCTGATTGAAGCAAATGGTCACTTTATGCTTGTTGATGCAGGAGAAAAAGATCAGACGGACACAGTTATTAATTATTTAAAAGCACAGGGAGTAAAAAAACTTGATTATGTGATCGGAACACATCCCCACTCGGATCATATCGGTGGTTTGGAGGGGGTTATCCGTGAATTTGATGTAACAACTGTTATGCTTCCAGAAAAAGAGCATACTACAAGAATTTATGAGGGGATGCTTGATGCCATTGCAGATAAAAATATTAAGGTTACCATCCCAAAAGCAGGTGAAAGTTACCGTCTGGGTGAGGCATCTTTTGAAATTATTTCCCCCAACCGGGATTATGGAGATAATTTAAATAACTGGTCCATAGGCATGAGGCTGGTATACGGAAAAACCAGCTTTGTTTTATGCGGAGATGCGGAAAAGGAAGCCGAACAGGATATGCTGCTAAGTGGATTTCCTCTAAAAGCAGATGTTTTAAAAGTATCTCATCATGGCAGCAGTACCTCATCAACCCCGGAATTTATAAAAGCGGTTAGTCCGCGGTATGCAGTTATCTCATGCGGGAAGAATAATGATTACGGACACCCTCACAAAGAAACAATGGATTTATTTAAGAAGCAGGGAATAAAAGTTCTGCGGACGGATCAGATTGGAACAGTCGTAATTGAAAGTGACGGAACCGGGCTTCGGATTCCCGGGCAGGATGAGCAGCAGGAGAGTCTTGCCGGGGAAACCAGGGAAAATGAGACTGATACCCACAAGGATTATATTATAAATACCAATACAGGCAAATTCCACCTACCGGATTGCAGGCTTGCACAATCTATAAAAAAAGAGAACCGGAAGCTATATACTGGAACCAGAGAAGAACTGATTAACCAAGGGTTAGAGCCGTGTAAAAGCTGTAATCCATAAAGAACCGGCATGAAGGGGGAATACCATGCAATATATCATAGACCGGATCGAACAGGAGATTGCGATCTGCGAAGAGGAAAGCGGAACTATGGTGAAGCTGCCTTTAAAGGAACTCCCAAAAGGATCCAGAGAAGGGGACGTATTGTTTAAAATAAACGGAGCGTTCCAATTTGATGGAGAAGAAACAAACCGGCGCAGACAGAAGATGCGTGAGAAACTGAACAGACTCATAAAATAAAGGATTTGAATATATGAAAAACTACATTGTACTGGATCTGGAATGGAACCAGAGCGCTGGAGGGAAGGAGGAAGCAGTTGACCATTTTCCCTTTGAGATTATTGAAATCGGAGCAGTAAGGCTGAATGAGACCATGGAAGAAACGGGAGAATACAGGAGATTGATTAAGCCCAGAGTCTATACTGAGCTTCATGAAAAGATCCTGGAAGTGACCCACATGGATCAACAGACGCTGATGGAAGAGGGAATCTGCTTTGAGGAGGCTGTGAAAGAGTTTTTTCTCTGGTGTGGAGACGATCCCGTATTTTGTACATGGGGATCCATGGATCTAACGGAGCTCCAGAGAAACATCGCCTATTATGGATTGCCAGATCCCTTTAAAAAACCCCTTCTTTACTACGACATCCAAAAACTATACAGCCTCCTGGAGGGGGATGGAAAAGACCGGGTGTCTCTTGATGTAGCTGTTTTTGAGTCAGGAGTCATGGAAGAACGTCCGTTTCACAGAGCTCTTGATGATGCTCATTATACGGGGCGGATTATGAGTAAAATGGACTTTAAAAAGGTGGAGGCATACTGGTCTACGGATTATTACTGTCTGCCTGTCAATAAAGAGGAAGAGATCTATCTGGTCTTTCCCAGTTATTCCAAATACATCTCAAGGCCCTTTGAATCAAAGCAGGCTGCCATCGAAGATAAGACGGTAACGGATCTGATCTGCTGTAAATGCAACCGGATGCTGAAGAAGAAAATCCGGTGGTTTTCTGTAAACCAGAAAGTATATACGGCACTGGGATGCTGCCCTGTTCATGGTAATGTAAAGGGGAAAATCAGGCTAAGGCGAAATGATGCGGGAATGGTTTATGTGGTAAAGACCATGAAGCTGATTGGAGAGGATGAAATTGGCGGAATCTATGAAAAAAAGGACGAGGCCAAGAAAAAACGGGTGGAAAAAACCAAAGTCCGCAAGCTGAACAAAAAGAAGGGGGCAATTCCCCCTTCTTAATATTCGCTTTCCTGCATTCGGTAACCAACACCTATTTCTGTAAAGATATAATTTGGTTCTCCGGGATTTATTTCGATTTTTCTCCGAATATGTGCCATATTCACTCTTAGAATCTGGTTATTGCTGTCTGCATAGGGTCCCCAGATATGGTTGATCATGTAGTCATAGGTAAGTACCTTGCCGGAGTTTTCAGCCAGAAGGGATACCAGCTTATATTCAATCTGAGTTAAATGGATCACATGCCCATTTAACGTAACCAGGCGTTTGGCAAAGTCAATTACAAGACCCTTGCATTGATACGGAGTCTGTACCACAGATCCGTCAACTGTGCTGACTGTAGACTTGCCGTGCCGCAACGCTGTACGGATTCTGGCCAGAAGTTCGCTGGTGCCAAAGGGCTTGGTAATATAATCGTCAGCACCATAATCAAGTGCTGTAACCTTTTCCTGTTCCTGGGTTCTGGCAGAAATGACAATGATAGGAATGGTTGACCAGCTTCTTACATTCTTGATGATATCCAATCCATCTATATCAGGCAGACCCAAATCCAAAAGGATCACATCAGGGCAGTTGGAACTGATCATAGCCAGTCCGTCTTTTCCATTCACTGCACTGATGACCTTATAATCATGTCTTTGAAGGGTGCTTTCAATAAAACCCGAAATATTCTTTTCGTCTTCAATAATTGCTATTGTAAATTTATTCACAAGTATTCTCTCCCAATGGTAATGTAAAAGTAAAAATTGCCCCAAGTGATTCATTGCCCGCTGTTATGGTTCCGTTATGTGCGGTTATGATTGTCTTACAGATGGACAAACCAATTCCCATACCCTTATGAGAATCTCCACTGCTGTTTGGGGAAGGGGTATATCCGTCAAATATGGTAGAAAGTCTTTCTGGTGCGATTCCCACACCGTGATCACGGATGTCAAAGCGGGCGTTACCATCTTCAATCGAGATGGTTAAACTGACAGGATCTTTGGAATTTGAATGGTACACTGCATTATCCAGAAGGTTGATAATCACCTGTTCAATCAGTGTGGCATCCATGGGTACCATGACCAGTTCATCTGGTACAGTTACCTTTACCTCGGTACCAGGAAAACGTTTATGAAAACGCATGACTGCTTCGGACGCTACCTCCTCCAATGGTTCCAGGGATTTGGTTATCTGCGTTTTGGTTCCACGGATTCTGGTAACTGTCAGCAAATTTTCTACCATGTTAAGAAGCCAGTTGGCATCTTCACGGATTCCGTTTATCAGATTTGCTTTTTCTTCTTCGGACATGGAATCCTGAGCATCAAGAAAGGAGTTGCTTGCACCGATAATTCCGGTTAAGGGTGTTCTGAGATCATGTGAAATGGCTCTCAGCAGATTTGCCCGCATCGTCTCTTTTTCTGCTTCCATTAAAAGCTTTTCCCGTTCACGGATAATTTTATTCTGATATTTTAAATGTGTTGTGGTGGCACTTGTAATACTTGATATCACCATTAAAGCAATAAAGGTAATGGGATATCCATCCATGGTGAAATTTAAGTGCATAAAAGGGTACGTAAATACCAGATTTACGCAGATTACACTGATGAAAGATGCGATGACTCCCGGTACATATCCATTTGAAAAACGAGAGATTAAAACAACTGCCATCATATATACGATACTTACATTCGCGGTGTGTCCGCCCACAAAGACCAGCAGATAGGCAACAATGGTTGCTCCGGTCAGAGCTAAGATGGTAACCAGAAAGTTCCACACCAGTTCTTTTCTTGACAAGGACTTTTTCATAACCCCTCCCATTTACCGGAATTTAAATTTTCCTTTTCTCCAGCCTTTTTTTCTGGAGGTATAGATACCGCGGCGCTGTTGAAGAAGTGAATCAAATTCATCTGCCGAGACGCCTGATTCTTTCAGACGTTTTAGTCTTTGTTCCCTCCGTATCAGAGAGTTTTGTTCTTCCTGGTGCTTCCTGAAAATCATAAAAGATATAAGGCCACCGATGATAATGGCAGCTCCCACACATCCAAGGATAAGCCAGGCTGACATGGGGATCTCAAAAGGTCTTAATGCTTTTTCCCTATAATCCTGTGCTGCCCGGTCTGCTTTTAACTTTGCTGCGTCCCTTCCTGCCAGAGCGTCTACAGCCTCTTCAGACGTTTCAGAAGCTTTGGTGGAAGGAGCATCATCAAGCTTTGATTTAACTGCGGATGCTACCAGGGAATCGTTGATTTCCAGAAAGGTAGAACCAACTACTCTGTCCTGGTAACGATAATTAATTTTGGCTATTGCATTTTCCGGATCATCGTTTGATATGTCATAACTTAATTCTGGCTGCGCATCATAAAAGTCGGCAGTCTTTGGTAATATAATGCGGCTGTCAGGATCCAGTACCAGCGCTTCCGGTTTTGTGATGGAAAGACCGCTGAAGTTTAAATCGTTGGTAATGGAACTATAGGTTTTTTCGTATTCAGCCGCTTTTAAAGACGTAAAATTATTAAAACCAAATTCCAGAAGATTCTTGGTATCTGCCCAGTATTGGGGAGTGGACCCCTTTAGTATAACGGTGATGAGCTTCATTCCGTTTTTTTCGGCGCATGTAATCAATGTATTGCCGGCAAGTGTGGTATAACCAGTTTTTCCGCCCACTATCTCAGGATAGTAATATGGAGAACCTTTTCTCATCATTTTATGTCCCGGATAGATGGCCAGTCCCTCTTTGTTAATGGAATTAGGTGGAAGTTTATAATAGGTGGTGGAATCGATCTCTTCAAAGATGGGATTATTAAAGGCTGCTCTGGCAATGAGTGCCATGTCATAGGGGGATGTATAATGTTCCGGGTTGTTTAAACCGCTGGGGTTGGCAAAATGAGTGTTTTTGCAGCCAAGTTCCTTTGCCCTTGCATTCATCATATCAGCAAAAGCTTCTCTGCTTCCTGCAACATGTTCTGCCAACGCATTGGCAGATTCATTGGCAGATTTTAGTAAAAGAGCATAAAGGCAGTCTTTTACAGACAGCTGGTCCCCTTCGTTAATTCCGGCATTGCTGCTTCCGGATTCCACATTAAATACAGCATCATGGGAAAAGGTTACAGTGTCGTCCAGTTTGCAGTTCTCAATCACCAGCAATGCAGTCATTACCTTGGTAATACTTGCAGGAAAATACTGGTTGTGTATATTCTGTCCCCAGAGAATTGTTCCGGTATCCCCATCCATCAGGATCGCTCCATCTGCCTGTACCGATATATTGTCAGGCCAGTCAACAGCTGCTTTCCCGGTTACTGTAAAGGAAGAGGCGAACAAAAACAGACACAGGAAGAAACTTAATACTTTTTTAGTCAATTGGGTCATGCTCAATAATCTCTCCATAGTTATGTTTCAGTTTCAGATAATTTGTCAATTTACAGTATAGGTGATTTTGAGTAACAAGTAAAGTTTATTTGCTATTTTTCCCCTTTTTACGCATAAGAAACACGCATAAAGCTAATAGTATCACGACCGAGAAAAAGTAGAGAAAACCAATATAAAAAACAGTGTCCCTGAAAAAACCTTCCGGAACAATATTGATCAGCATGTCAGTAGATGGATCAAGCATCCAAAAATCATTTGTAAAAAACATATGGTGAAACATTATAAAATATCTGGTAAAATCCGAAGAAATAATTCCTGCGATTACAGCGGATCCAAGGAAAAACAACCCGCTTCCTATTAGAACTGACCGGGGAAAGGTATTGTTCCAGCTTATTTTCAATAACATTAGGATAATAAGGCATAGTACCATTACCATAAGGCAGCCTCTGCGGATCGACATAGCTCCTAAAAACAGTCCCTGAACATCTTTCATATGAGCAATTTCTCTGGCACTGAAAAAATCTCTGCGGACTCCCCCCATTGTGGTATTTACCTGAAGCTCTGTCCGGTTACCCTTTAAATATGCCATCATCTGGTTTGTAACATCCATCAGGTCGTCCATTTTCATGGAAACTGACTCTGTTACATTATATTTTTTATATTCCTTTTCAAAATACCCGGGAGTCCAGTAAACGGCGGCCTCCACTGCTGTGAATAACAGTACAACCATAAGGCAGATGGAAAAAATGATACCAAACGTATATTGCAGTAAACGGTTCATGTGTAACCTCCTGATTCTATTATTTTTTAACGGCTGTAGGCAGATTCCAGCAAAAACGGGTAGCCAGAAGACGAATGACTATGACAGCTGCAGCACCTGCCAGCATGGCAATATCTTCATTGATGTGATTCATCAAACCGGAATACAGCATGGCACCCGCAATGGAAGCACAGGCATAAATGTGCTTTTTTAGAACATAAGGGGTCTGGCCTGCCATGATATCACGCAGGATGCCTCCGCCCACACCAGTGATGACACCCAGAAAAACTATGAGAAAATGATAATCACCATAGCCCGCCAAAACGGCAGTATCGATGCCAACCACTGTAAATGCGCCAAGACCGATTGCATCAAAGATATTCATGACCTTTTCAAAGGTTTCCATGTGACGGCCGGAAATAAATTTCTGATTCATCCTTACTGTAATAAATAGAAGCATAACCGTAATAAAGGCAAGTAATACGTAAATCGGGTCCTTAAACAGCGCAGGAGGGACATTTCCAATAATAATATCCCGCAGCATACCGCCGCCCACTGCTGTTGTAACCCCCAGAACAATAACTCCCAGCAAATCAAGCTGTTTTTTAATGGCTACCATGGCCCCCGAAGAGGCAAACGCAATGGTACCAACTGCTTCTACAAAAAAAAGCAAAGATAATTCTATTTTCATGGATATCCTCCGATTATTTCAAGTAGGGAAATTAAGGCAAGTATAAAAGCTGTGGGAGTGTTTGTCAATATACAAAAACTGTGAGAAATACAGCTGTTCACAAAATATATCTTGATTTTTTTATTGAAATTATATATTATATGAAAAAGTTCAAAAGTGAACAGTTGGAATATATTTACAGAGGGAAAGGAGTGGGTAGGCATTAGGTAAGACGGCGGAACTTGATGATCTGTTTTCAGAAAGAGGTGTTTGCATGATTGATCAGAAAGAATTTGAAAAAAACGTACAGGAGTGGTCAGATATCTGTTTAAACGATGAACGGATTGACTTAGAATCCTACGATAAATACGATGTAAAAAGGGGGCTTAGAGATAGGAACGGTAACGGAGTGGTTGCCGGTCTGACCAAAGTGTCAAAGATCTTGTCGAGTAAAACCATAGACGGAGAGAAGGTACCTTGTGAAGGGGAACTTTATTATCGGGGATATAATATTTATGACCTGGTAAATGGTGTAGTGAAAGAGGAAAGGTATGGATTTGAAGAAATCGCCTATCTTCTTTTGTTTGGAGAATTACCGGATAAAAAGCAGCTGGAACGTTTCTCTCAGACACTGGGCTACAGCAGAACTCTCCCTACCAATTTTGTCAGGGATGTAGTGATGAAAGCACCAAGTCATGACATGATGTCCACCCTTGCCAGAAGTATTCTCACCCTGTCAGCCTATGACGAAAAAGCAGGGGATATATCGGTGCCAAATGTCCTTCGGCAGAGTCTGATGTTAATCAGTGTCATGCCAATGCTGGCTGTCTATGGTTACCATGCCTTTAATCACTATGAGCGGGGCGGGAGCATGTATATTCACAGACCCGATGAAAAACTGTCCACGGCTGAAAATATTTTGAGACTTTTAAGACCGGATATGAAGTATTCCAAAGTAGAAGCTCATGTTCTTGATCTGGCTCTTATTCTTCACATGGAGCACGGCGGCGGTAATAACTCCACATTTACAACCCATGTGGTGACCTCTTCCGGCACGGATACCTACAGTGTAGTAGCGGCAGCTCTCGCATCATTAAAGGGGCCGAAGCACGGCGGTGCCAACATCAAGGTAGTTGAGATGATGGAGGACTTAAGGAAAGAGGTACACAACTGGAAAGATGAAGAAGAAATTGAAGAGTACTTAAGAAAGCTGCTTCACAAGGAAGCATATGACAGGAAGGGACTGATCTACGGAATGGGACATGCCGTCTATTCCAAATCAGACCCCCGTGCGGAAATATTCAAAGGTTTTGTAAAACAGCTCTCGGAAGAAAAGGGACGTATGGAAGATTTTAACCTTTACTCTGCCATAGAGAGGCTGGCTCCCAAGGTAATCGGGGAAGAGCGCCGGATCTACAAAGGTGTCAGTGCCAATGTTGATTTTTACAGCGGATTTGTTTATTCGATGTTAGACATTCCCAATGAGTTGTTTACTCCCATTTTTGCAATAGCAAGAATCGTAGGGTGGAGCGCTCACCGGATAGAGGAGCTGATTAACATGGATAAGATTATACGTCCGGCTTATGTGAGTGTGATGCAGGAAGAAGAGTATAATCCCCTTGATTTAAGATAATAATCCTTAGAAAAGCAGGCTGAAAAGCCTGCTTTTTTTTCGGGCACTTTGGTGTTTACATGTAAATTTCAGATATAGTTTGTAAAGCTTTGGCAAAGTATCTTGAATATTATAACCTGCCGATTTATGCTTTAGAAAATGAGACGCGCCTTCATTAGAAAAACATCCAGACGGAATATAATAACGTCAAGCATAAGGAGGAATTAAGTATGAAGAGCAGAAAGAATTATGGGGCTGCTTTTATTTTAGCTGCCATAGCAGCAGTATTGGCGGGGGGATACGTATATGCGGCAACGGAGCACTTTTCTGATTCTACTACTGATCAGGCATGGGATGCGTGGACTCAGAAGTGGGAAGGGGAGGTGAGCCGTGATTACGAAAAAATAGCTCTTACACCTGGAGCAGATGAGTCAAAATTAAATTTTGCCTGGTACTCAAAAACGGATGGTGCTGCAACTCCCAGGATTGAATTATCAAAAAACAGTGATTTAAGCCAATCCGTTACATACGACGGGAATGCGGTACAGGCGGTAGAGGGATATCAGAGCAACCGGGTAACCGTGGATTCTCTTTCTGAAAATACCACATATTACTATCGGTATTTTAAAAACGGCCAGCCTTCCAAAACGGCTTCTTTTAAGACTCATAATTTTAACAGTTATTCCATGCTCTATGTTGGAGATCCTCAGATTGGTGCTTCAAAGGGGCAGACCACTTCCAGAGGCGATAAACTGGAAAACAAATCTGAGATTAATACAGCAGCACGCAATGATGCTTTTAGCTGGAACAAGACATTAAATACCGCCATGACTGCAAATCCGGATATCAGCTTTATACTTTCTGCAGGAGATCAGATTAATAAAAATGTGGAAGGAAAAGATATGGGAAATGAAACGGAGTATGCAGGATTTTTAAATGCGGACTGGATGAAATCCCTTCCTGTTTCTACAACTATCGGAAACCACGACTCCACCAATGAAAGCTATAGTCTGCATTTTAATAATCCTAATAATACCCAGCTGGGAAAAACAACCGCAGGAGGAGATTATTTTTATAAGTATGGTCCTGCTTTGTATGTTGTGCTTAATACGAATAATTACAATTGCGCGGAACATGAACAGGCCATTCGCCAGGCAGTGGAAGCGTATCCTAAAACAACCTGGAGAATTGTAATGATTCATCAGGATATTTATGGAAGTGGCCTTGATCACTCTGACTCTGATGGAATCGTCTTAAGAACCCAGCTTACTCCTTTAATGGACAAATATGATGTGGATGTGGTACTTCAGGGGCATGACCATACCTATTCCAGAAGCTATTTATTAAAGTCTGATTCTAAGACTCATTCCAATTATAATTTTTATGACTGGGATAATGTAAAGGATGAGGCAGGGAATGTATTTCCTTATACAGACCCAGCTTACCAGGCTCAGAACAGTTGTTACACCATTGCTAATTCAATGACAGGTGGTGTAACAAATGGGGATGGAACACTTTATATGGAAGCCAATTCTGCAACAGGAAGCAAATTTTATGAATTGATTCCAAGCAAACAGGATTATATAGCTGCTAGAAGCCAGAACTGGAATCCTACTTATTCCGTAATTCGTATAAACAACAATACCTTTGCAATTGATACTTATGAAATTGCGGGCGGGAAGGTTCAGAAAATTGATGATACCTATGAGTTAAAAAAGACCAACGCATCAAGAAGGTAATAGGTTTTTTAAGAACTCCGGGACATATGGCTGAGGCTGAATGTCCCGGGGGATAGCCGGAAAAAAGTAACAGGTGAGAAAGGAGCCACCATATATGGAGTTTGAGCAGCAGGGAAAAATCACATGGATAACAAAGGAAAAGAGGTGGCTTCAGTGGATCGTATTTGCAGCTGTTATGGCTGCATTTACTCTGTTTTTGATCTGCTTTAATCAGATAGATATAGCCAGTCTTATATCCACACAGGGAAGAACCTTTGAACGTGGCCGGGTTATAGAGGTTCTTTCGGATAATTTACAGGAAGACGGCAGCAGGACCGGCCAGCAGAATGTTTTGGTTGAAATCCGTTCCGGATCTCTGAAAGGTAAAATGGTTAAGGCAACCAGCAACAATGGCTATCTGTTTGGAGCAGCCTGTGAACCGGGAATGAATGTAATAGTGATTCAAAGCGTGTCCGGTGATATTGCTATTCATACCGTATACAGCGTAGATCGCGAGTGGGCTGTTCTTGGATTTGTTCTGCTTTTTCTGGGAGTTGTCTGCGTGATCGGAGGATGGAAAGGCTTTTATTCCTGTGTAGGACTGATTTTTACCTTCGTCTGCATCGTATGGCTTTATATACCAATGATTTATAAAGGATATTCTCCATTTTTTGCAGCAGTCCTGGTTGCATCAATCACTACCTTTGTCACAATGTATTTACTGGGAGGCTGGTCTGGAAAAACGTTGTGTGCTGTGGCAGGAACTGTGAGCGGAGTTATCATTGCGGGTGTGTCAGCCTATGTATTTGGTGCAGTATCTCATATCTCAGGTTACAATGTATCTGATATTGAGTCTCTGACAGTTCTGGAAAACATACGAGGAATCCGTGTGGGGGAACTTCTGTTTTCCGGCTTACTGATTTCTGCTCTGGGCGCAGTTATGGACGTGGGAATGTCCATATCGTCTACTGTATTTGAGATACATACCAACAATCCTGAACTGACCACAAAAGAGCTGTTTCGTTCTGGCATGAATGTAGGCAGAGATGCCATGGGAACCATGGTGAATACCTTAATCCTGGCATTTGTTGGCAGTGGAGTCAGTACGCTGTTGTTAAACTATGCCTATGAACTGCCTTATCTGCAGATTATTAATTCCAACAACATGGTAATTGAAATCATGCAGGGGATTTCAGGAAGTTTGGGAGTTGTTATGACAATTCCAATTGTATCCCTGATGGCATCGGTAACGGCTGTAAGGTGGAAGATAAATCGCTGAGTTAATAACTGGCATGTATGATTCGGTGAAGCTCTGCAAATTTGTCGGTCAGATGGCCGGCAGCCCATTCATACATATCCCGGGTATCGTATTGGCGATAATCGCATTCCTGGATAACAAGGAGCATGGTGTAAACGTCATACCATATCGCCCGCAAGTATTCCTTTTCTGTAAGGTGGTCAATGCCGTACCCTTTAAAGAAATTCGTGTCTGCACTATAGGTTCGAAACCCAACCTCCATCAGGGGATCTGCCCAAAGACTTCTCTCCCAGTCTATCAAACCAGTAATCCGGTTGTCTTTCACAAAGATATTCCCATCCCACAGATCCCAGTGGACAAGTACGGGGGTTTTAACCTCATCAAACAGTTCTTTGTATGCTTCTAAATCCTTAAACAGCTGATTTTTAGATATCTTTAAGTCAATGGACAAACGCTCTCCATCTGAAAAAGCAAGCTCTGTCATAGTGGAAAATACAGGATACCAGTCATTTCCCTGCAAAGACGGCTGCCCCAGATAGCCGAATTTGTTTCCTTGAATCGAGTTGATTTTTTTGTTCAAACTGCCCGCTCCCGTTCGTATAGCTGACTGTACATCTGGGGATAGAGTGGAAATAATGGAGTGGAAGCTCGCACCCTCCAGTATCTCCATGAAAAAATACGGAGCATGAATCAGACTTAAGCTGTCATCATAAAATAAAACTTTTGCAACGGGTACATCAGATTGCTCCTTTACAGTGCGCATAGCCAGGACTTCACTCATCATAATATTCTTCTCATAGGACATAACAAGAGCATCCTCAGGGGGTGCAATCTTTAATATGCAGGAGGGAGCATGTTCCAGGGATACTTTATATGCCACATTAAAATAACCTTCTGTCAGTTCTTCAATACCTGTACAGATTGCATGTGGAAATGCGTGATGAATAAGGTTAAGAAGAGTCTCTTCGGATTGAATGTTTTTTGTCAGGCTGTTCATTGTTCACCGTTCCTTTCTAAGGTGCAGTTTGCCGGTTTTTTATTATTGTAACACAGTGATTTCGTCATGTCACCACAAGTACGGATCCGCCACCTGAATTTAATTCATGGACGTTTTTTCCTCTCATGTGATATACTGAATTATGTAATTTCATCTAAGGATGAAAATTAAGGAGGAATTGTTACGTGGCGAAAAAAAGTGTGCGCAATACCAGGGGTAAAATCGTAAGCGCAGCCTGGAAACTGTTTTATGAACAGGGATATGAAGATACGACTGTGGAGGAAATCATAGAACTTTCAAAGACGTCAAAAGGGTCATTCTATCATTATTTTGATGGAAAGGATGCACTTCTTAGTACACTTAGTGTTCTATTTGATGATAAATATGAGGAGCTGAAAACTCAGCTTGATCCTGAACTTTCGGCTGTAGAAAAGCTGCTTCGGTTAAACAGTGAGCTATTTACAATGATAGAGAATAGTATCTCCATTGATCTTCTTGCAAGATTATTGTCCACTCAGCTTATAACAAATGGGGAGAAGCATTTACTGGATCATAACCGCACCTATTATAAGCTGTTAAGAAAGATTATTGCACAGGGACAGGAAGACGGACAGATTGGAACCAAAATGAGCGTTACTGAAATGGTAAAGCTTTATGCTCTCTGTGAACGGGCGTTTTTATATGACTGGTGTCTGTGCGGAGGAGAGTATTCACTGAGACAATACAGTGCATCGGTACTGCCCTCCTTTCTAAGTGGATTTCTGCCTGAAAAATAAATTACACATACTTGTATTAGAATTATAATTAACCTGAGTACAGTTAAAAATCCTTATAAAATATAGATATAATGATATTTTAAATGAAAAAGTATGGTATTTAGTCTATACTTCGTTCTGCGTTGCGTTCTATTTTTGTTGATGCTATAATACACCCATTATTGCTGTGTTATAAGGCTGACAGCAGAAATAAGTGAGTAATAAGGAGGAACGTTATGAGTATAGGTCAAATAGGCATATTATCTGCCATAGTGGTTTATCTGGTGGCAATGGTCTATATCGGGTTTTATTACAGCAAGAAGGGTGGGGGAGACTCCGCGGACGAATTCTATCTGGGAGGAAGGAAGCTGGGACCGTTAGTAACTGCCATGAGTGCAGAGGCATCGGACATGAGCAGCTGGCTGCTGATGGGACTTCCGGGTGTTGCTTATATGACTGGAATTGCTGACGCTGGCTGGACAGCAATCGGTCTGGCAGCGGGCACATACTTAAACTGGCTTTTGGTTGCAAGACGACTTCGCCGGTATTCTGTAGTTTGCAATACCATTACCATTCCGGATTTTTTCTCCCGACGATATCGGGATGATAAAAATATTTTAATGTGTATTTCTGCAGTAATTATTCTTGTCTTCTTTATTCCGTACACTGCTTCTGGTTTTAAGGCAATAGGTACCCTGTTTAACAGTTTGTATCACATAGACTATCATACTGTTATGATTGTTGGTGCGATCGTAGTGGTGGGATACACGGTAATGGGTGGGTTCATGGCGGTATCCACAACCGACCTTGTACAGAGTATTGTTATGAGCATTTCTCTTATTATTATTGTATTTTATGGAATATCAGTAGCTGGTGGCTGGGACAGAGTGACAGAGAATGCTGGCGCTTTGGAAGGCTATCTAAGCATGAGCAGAACCCATAATATGGCGGGGCAGACATCATCCCCTTACGGTATATTAAATATTGTATCTACTCTGGCATGGGGACTGGGATATTTTGGTATGCCTCATATTCTTCTGCGTTTTATGGCTATCAGTGATGAGAAGAAGCTTACAACTTCCCGCCGTATTGCGTCTACCTGGGTTGTGATATCCATGTTTGTAGCAATTCTTATTGGAATTATTGGTTACAGCGTTTCTGTGGCTGGCGGTATTCCGGTATTCACCTCCGGATCGGAAGCGGAAACAGTGATTATCCGGCTGGCGGGGCTTTTGGGAAGTCATGGTTTTCTTTATTCCGTGTTGGCAGGTGTGGTGCTTGCGGGTATACTTGCATGTACCATGTCTACGGCAGATTCCCAGCTATTAACAGCTGCATCAGGAGTATCCCAGAATCTTATGCAGGATTTTTTAAAACTTAAAGTAAGTCATAAAACTTCCATGCTGGCGGCCAGGCTGACTGTAATCGGAGTCGCTCTGATCGCGGTGTTCCTTGCCTGGGATCCCAATAGTTCCGTATTCACCATCGTTTCCTTTGCCTGGGCTGGTTTTGGAGCTTCCTTTGGTCCTGTAATGCTGTTTGCACTGTTTTGGAAAAGAAGCAATTTTTACGGTGCTGTTGCAGGAATGATCTCTGGAGGCGCAATGGTGTTTATTTGGAAATATCTGGTGAGGCCTATGGGTGGAGTGTTTAACATCTATGAACTTCTTCCGGCTTTTACTGTGGCATGCGGGGCAATCATTATCGTATCGCTTTTGACCCCCCAACCTGATCATGAAATTTATAAGGAATTTGAATCAGTAAATAAATAACAAAAAAACGTAGTTAAACTGCCGGGTATTAGAATTCCGGCAGTTTTTATTTGCTTTTTTGACATATGGGATTTACAATAATTAAAAATCTGAATGACATACTGATAGAATGAAAGGAGTTTATTGATGCTTTTTGATAACAAGAACATTCCTGAGCACGTGGGAGAGGTTATTAAGAATCTTAATAAAAACAAAATGGCAGGATATTATGTGGATCAACAGGGTCTGTTGATTTCTCTTTTGGATGAGTTGATCAAAGATGGAGAAACCGTAGGCTGCGGGGATTCAGTGACTCTGGATGAGCTTGGGGTATTCGATCATTTGAGAATTCGGGATATTCATTTTCTGGATAAGTTTCAACCTTCTCTGACTGGCAAAGATAAAAGGGAATTGTATTTGCAGAATTTCCGGGCAGATACATTTATTACCGGTGTGAATGCAATTACGAAAAAAGGCGAGCTGTTTAATATAGATGGAAATGGAAGCAGAGTGGCTCCCCTGTTATATGGACCTGGTCAGGTAATTGTTGTAGCAGGAGTTAATAAAATCACTGATAATCTGGACGAAGCCATAAAAAGAACCAGGCAGATTGCAGCACCACTGGATGCAAAGCGGCTGGGAAAATCAACGCCTTGCGCAACTTTAGGAAGGTGTATTGACTGCAATCATAAAGATAGATTCTGCAATGACTTCGTCCTCATAACAGGCCAGTTTATAAAGGACAGGATAAAAGTGATTATTGTGGATCAGAGTCTGGGATATTAAGAAGGCAGCGGCTTATGTGGGACTGCTATCTTACGGGTTAATCAGTTCTAAGAACTTTTCTGATGCAGTGGAGACCGGCATGCCTTTTTTTAATACAACCGCCAGATTTACTTTTGGAAGAGACTCTAAAATAGGAATAAGAAAAAGCTTCTTACCGGCCAGTTCTTTTTCCACATAATCTTTTGTTACGCAGGCGAATCCTAGACCGTTAATGGCAAATTCAACAATCAGCTCCAATGTACTTAACTCGATCTGGGGATTTTTATTAATTCCATGTGTGAGCAGAAATTGATCCAGAGCATTCCTTGTACTGCCGCCTTTGTGAAGTGCAATTAAGGGGTAAGCTTCTGTCAGTGCGCGAAGTGAGATGGGATTTGTGCTTAGGGCCTCATATTTCTTTCCTGCAACAAAGCACATCTCTTTTTTTATTTGTTTGACTATATGCAGCTGTTCATTAGCATTTTCATGAAAATTAATAATACCAATATCAATATCTCCCGTATCAAGAAGCCTGGAGATTTCATGACTGGATTCATCTCTGACGTGGATGCGGATATCCGGATACCGCTGATGATAATGGGTAATGGGCTTTAGCAGGTCGTTTTTACAGACAGCAGAACAGACAGCAATTCGCAGTTGTCCCAAAGTCATATCTTTCAATTCTCCAAATTTGCGTTCGCCGGAGAGAATCAGAGAGCATCCCTTTTCAATATATTGGTACAGTATCTCTCCCTCAGCAGTCAGGGACACCCCTTTTGCATTTCTGAAAAATAACTGCCCGCCCAGTTTTTCCTCCAGCTGTTTTATGGAATAACTGACAGCTGGCTGAGAGGTAAAAAGCTCTTTGGAAGCTTTTGAAATGCTTCCAAGTCTGGCTGTGGTATAAAAGACACGGTATAGTTCAAATGGAATTAACATATAAAATTTTAATATACCTCCCATATTTAATCTCTATTTTACTTATGACTATGAGCTGATTATAATAGTTTCAGATCACAACGTCAACGAATTCATGATTAGAAAACGAATGGGAGGTACCGCATGAAAAAAGTCTGTGTTTATTCAGGTTCCAATCTGGGAAGCAGAGAAGAATATAAAGATTGTGCCAGAATGCTGGGTAAGAATCTGAGTGAAAATGGTATGGAATTAATTTACGGAGGTTCCAACGTGGGATTAATGGGAGAAGTGGCACAGGAAGTTCTGGCAAATGGGGGTAAGGCGACAGGCGTCATTCCCACCGGACTGTTTCCCGGTCAGATCATCAATCAGGATCTGACACTTCTGATAGAAGTAAAGGATATGCATGAAAGAAAAAAAACAATGGCTGATCTGGCAGATGCTTTTATTGCATTGCCTGGTGGAGTTGGAACTTATGAGGAGCTGTTTGAAGTTCTCAGCTTGTCACAGCTTGGTATTCATAAAAAACCGGTAGGATTATTAAATGTAGCCCATTTTTTTGATCCGCTGTTAAATATGATAGATACAGCGATTGCAGAAGGATTTATGAATCCTTCCAACAAGGGTCTTTTACTGGTGGATACACAACCCCAGGGTCTGATTGAAAAAATGAAAAATTATTCTACCCCGGATCTTGGCGTCAAGTGGAAGCAATTATCAGAACGAAAGATTTAATAAACAAGAGAGCTGAGATGCCGTTAAATCAGGCATCCCAGCTCTCTTGTCTTACATGCTTTTCTTGGTGCGCTTAATAACTTTAAGCCTTGTAAATTCCTCCCGGTCCTTTTCTTCCAGAGAATTCGTAATATTTCTGGTAAGAGTTTCGTAGCGGGGGATGGTAATGTTCTTTAATGCGTTAGCCCGTTTTTGCGTCCTTTTAATACTGTTAGCCAGACGATAAGCTGAGTTTTCCACCATGGAAAGTTTTACGGAAAGCAATTTTACCTTTTCAAAATGGTAACGTGCTTCATCAAGAGATTCCCTGGTACTATAATAAGCATAGGTTAAATTAAGAGGCATTTCCTCATGCTCCACTAACGGAATCTCAGTACCCATAATACTTCGTGTTTTAATACGAACCCTGTCATCAATGGGGACTGCCATGGCAATATCCTGCACGTAATTAATCCCCAGTTCAATATTTGCCTTCTGAAGTGCTTTGTACGCAGCAGTAAACGTCACGTCAATTTCCGACTGAATTCCCTTGGCCTCATCAATTAAGCTCATCAGTTCTTTGATCAGGATGTTCCTCTTTTTATCCATCAGCTCATAACCCTGTCTGGCTAATGTCAGGGAGTTCTTCGCAAGGATTAAATTACCCTTGGTGGGAAATGTATTCGGATTCATTCTGACCCCTCCTATTCGACTGAAGCTTCAGCGGTGGTTTCCTTATAATACTGGTCTAATACCCTGGTATCGACACGGTCCAGCTCCGCTCTTGGAAGCAGACCAAGCAGCTCCCAGCCGATGGTTAATGTCTCAAGAATGTTTCTGTTGGAGTGATTTCCCTGTCCGACAAAGCGGTCTTCGAACGCTTTACCAAATACCAGATACTTTTTATCAATAGGGGAAAGCTCATCTTCACCAATTACAGATGCCAATGCTCTTGCGTCTCCTACCTTGGCGTAACAGGAAAACAGCTGGTTTGCCACGCCCTGGTGATCCGCCCTGGTAAAGCCTTCTCCGATTCCATCCTTCATCAGACGGCTTAGGGACGGGAGCACGTTAATGGGTGGATAAACAGACTGTCCGTATAAGTTCCGATCCAAAACGATCTGCCCTTCTGTGATATAGCCGGTAAGATCAGGGATTGGGTGGGTGATGTCATCATTTGGCATGGTTAAAATGGGAATCTGGGTTACAGATCCATGCCGCCCCTTTACGATGCCTGCTCTCTCATAGATGGATGCCAGCTCGCTGTACAGATAGCCGGGATAACCTTTTCTGGAGGGGATTTCTCCCTTGGAGGAAGAAACCTCACGGAGAGCCTCCGCATAGGCTGTCATATCCGTTAAAATAACCAGGATATGCATCCCCTTTTCAAAAGCCAGGTATTCTGCCAGAGTAAGAGCCACTTTTGGAGTAATAAGACGTTCTACCACCGGATCGTTGGCCAGGTTAATAAACATTGCCACATGGTCGGATACGCCGCTTTCTTCAAAGGTACGCCGAAAGAAATCTGCCACGTCGTATTTCACACCCATGGCTGCGAATACAACCGCAAATTTCTCACCGGATTTGGAATCATCACCTAAAGATGCCTGCTGTACAATCTGAGCAGCCAGCTCATCATGGGGAAGACCGTTTCCCGAGAATATGGGGAGCTTCTGACCTCGTATTAAGGTCATCAGACCGTCAATGGCTGAGATTCCTGTACGGATATAATCTCTGGGATATTCTCTGGTCACAGGATTTAATGGCTTTCCATTGATATCAAGATAGATATCCGAGTTGATATCACCCAGTCCGTCAATTGGTTCTCCGATCCCGTTAAACGTTCTGCCTAGCATGTCTTCGGAAACAGCAAGCTCCATGGGGCGTCCGGTCAGTCTTGTATGGACATTTCTAAGAGCCAGTCCGTCGGTTCCTCCAAATACCTGAATAATTGCCTTATCTTCATAAACTTCAATAATACGTCCCAGTTTCTGTGTTTTACCAGCGACTGTCATTTCCACGATCTCGTCAAAGGCAGCATTCTGGACACCTTCTAAAACAACCAGGGGTCCGTTAATTGCACTTAAGCCTAAATATTCAATTGCCATCGTCTGCCTCCTTCCTATGCGTTTCGTTCTATGACAGAATCATAAAAGTTATCAATCTGTTTTTTATAGTCATCAAATAGATCCAGTCTGTCGTTTGGCACATCATATTTCAGAGATATAATCTTATCAAAGACAGGATCTTCTTTCAGGACAGACATGGGCATTCCCATTGAAACAAGGGAACGGGACTTTTTATATAAATAGAGAATTAAGTCCATCATCTTAAACTGCTTTTCCATAGGAACGCAGGTGTCGTCCTTATGGAAGGCATTCTGCTGTAAGAATCCGATTCGGATGACCTTTGCAATCTCTAAAATCAGCTTTTGATCATCAGGAAGCATATCTCCGCCAATCAGCTTGACAATCTCCATGAGACTGCTTTCCTGTGTCAGGATAAATACCATACGGTTTCTGTAATCCACAAACTTTTTATCTACCTTTTCCAGGTACCAGGGAGCCAGATCCGTTAAATACTCGGAATAGCTGCTGAGCCAGTGAATAGCAGGGAAATGGCGTTCGTTGGCCAGATTCCGGTCAAGACCCCAGAAGCAGCGGACAAAACGTTTGGTGTTTTGTGTAACCGGCTCTGAGAAATCGCCTCCCTGAGGAGAAACTGCGCCAATAATTGTAACGGAGCCTTCTGTACCGTTGATATTCTGCATCATGCCTGCACGCTCGTAGAAAGCAGATAAACGTGAGGCTAAGTAAGCAGGAAAGCCTTCTTCTGCAGGCATCTCTTCCAGACGGCCGGATAACTCACGAAGAGCCTCTGCCCACCTGGAGGTGGAATCTGCCATGATGGCCACGTGATATCCCATATCACGGTAATACTCTGCCAGTGTAAGTCCGGAGTAAAGACTGGCCTCACGGGCGGCTACCGGCATATTGGAAGTGTTAGCGATCAGGGTGGTCCGGTCCATTAAGGGGTTGCCGGAACGGGGATCGATTAATTGAGAAAATTCTTCCAGTACCTGAGTCATCTCATTGCCGCGCTCTCCGCAGCCGATATAGATAATGATATCAGCATCGGACCATTTGGCAATCTGATGCTGGGTCATGGTTTTACCAGTACCAAAACCTCCGGGGATACAGGCAGTGCCGCCCTTGGCAAGGGGGAAGAGGGTATCAATAATTCTCTGCCCGGTGATCAGCGGCTTGGTTGCCGGATATCGTTTTAATGTAGGTCTCGGAACCCGGATGGGCCACTTCTGTGTCATTGTCAGTTGTTTTTCTGTTCCGTCAGAAAGCTTTAGTGTAATGATTGGGTCAGATATGGTATAATTGCCGTCTTCTGCCACATCAAGTACGATTCCCTCCACATCAGGTGGGATCATTACCTTGTGAACGATGGCAGGCGTTTCCGGTACTTCTGCGATAATTGCGCCAGGAAGTAAGTGGTCACCTTTTTTAACCGTAATATGTGTCTGCCAGAGCTTCCCGGTATCAAGGGAATCTACGTGGATTCCTCTGTCGATATAAGCGCCTCCTGTTTTTGCAATCTCGCTTAAGGGGCGTTCGATACCGTCAAAAATATTGTTAAGAATTCCGGGTGCCAGAGTTACGGAAACAGGATACCCTGTGGCTGTGACTGTTTCCCCTGGTTTTATACCGCTGGTCTCCTCGTATACCTGAACGATGGTGCGGCGGTCCGTAAGTCCGATTACCTCGCCGACTAAATGATCTTTTCCCACATGGACCATTTCATTCATTCTGAATCCGGGATCGCCCTTTAAATAAATGACGGGGCCATTGATGCCGGAAATGGTGCCTGTATTAGTCATTTTCCGTACCTCCCATCAAATCTTTTATGTTAAACCGGAAATCCCGTTTTGCTTCAGCCAGTTTTGTCTGGAAGGAGTTATCAATTAAAATGTGTCTGTTAGGAATCACGGCTCTTGTTCCGCCCATGAAGGAATACTCACTGACCCGGATATCAGCGCTTTCCGGTAAGGACAGGCTTCTGATTTTTTCCTCGTCAGCAGGATCAATGTAGATGGTAATAAATTCTTTTCCGGCCAGTTCCTTTGCTTCCCTGATTTCTTTTTCAATCAGCTCTGTATACTGGGGGGTATTTCTGAAATGATCCACCATCTCCTGTAACTCCTGAAACAGTTTTTCTTTTAATTCATCCTGTTTTTTTCCAAATTCACGCTTTGTGCCGATCTGCTCTAAGGAGAGTTGTTTGTTAATCTCCCGTTCGATCTGTTCGCTTTCTGATGCCACCTGCTGTCTGGCTCTGCGTTTTGCATCCTCTTGATGTTCTGAAAAGGTCTGCTCTAAGGCAGTGGTATATTCATCAAGCATCTTTGCACTGCGGGACCTGGCATCTTCCATACAAAACTCAAGGAAGTGCTGCAATTTTTCCTCAGTTGTCAAGATGACCACCTCTTTCTTATAGTTTTAATCCGATTGCTTCGTTGACATAGTCCGTGATAAAGTTGGGCTTGCGGCCAGTACCGTGGCGGTCGGGAATTTCGATAATTAACGGCAGCTTACGGTTTAATTTTACATCATTAATGATGTCAGGAAATGCTTTCCCGAATTTTTCCGTCAAGAGGATGATCCCGATCTCTTTGTCGGCCAGAACCTTATCAAGCTGGCTTTTCAATTCTGCTTTTTCATGAACGACAGCGCCTTCTACGCCGGCCAGTCTCATACCTGTCCAGGTATCAACATTGTCGCTGATCAGATACATTTTCATAAATTATAATTTACCTAAGATCATAAAGGATATGATCAGGCCATAGAGACAAACACCTTCGGCAAGACCTACGAAGATCAGTGATTTTCCAAGTATGGAGCCATCCTCGCTGATGGCGCCCAGTGCTGCACTTGCTGCTGCGGAAACAGCAATTCCACCGCCGACGCAGGCAAGACCGGTAGAGAGAGCGGCTGCCAGATATCCCATTCCTGCAACGCTAGCAGAAGCATTTGCAGCAGCTTCTGCAGCCTGTGCCTGGCCGTTAAAGAGAAAAATACCGGATACAGCAATGGTGCCAAGGAACAGAAGTAAGTTAATTCCCAGCGCTTTTTTATAACGCCCCTTTGATTTTTCCCCCATGGCAAATGCTCCGAACGGGATTGCAATGCTTAAAAGTAATGCAGCTGCTAATGTAATTTTTACTAAAGTTGACATATTGGTTTCCTCCTGAAATAATTAATTTTTCTTTCCGTAAGGTTTAAATGCACGGCCGGTTCCACGGTAAAAGCGGCTAAATAATTCATAATATTCCAGACGAAGGACCTGAATTCCTACAATCAGTCCTTCCATGCCGCAGACAAATAAGTTGCCTAAGATCACACCAATCCAGTTGGGGTTGCCGGCCTCTGCTCCGGAAAGCATTAATACAACTCCCATCATGGCAGCGTGGCTGATTGCAAAAGCACCCACTCTGACAAAGGAAAGCGTATTGGAAAAATAACTTAAGAGAACTTCAAACAGTTCAAAAAATCCCTGTATAACAAACATAGCCTTGCCTTCCGGCAGTACCGCCGCTTTGCGCTCCAGCAGGGCGGTTAGCGGTTCTTTAAAGAATATAAGCAGAAGCGGAAGTCCGAACATTAAAATTAAGATTGCGGATGCCGGTATTGGATTGCCTGTCATATAAAGAACAATAGTAAGGACAAGGCTTGCATAAAAGATAAGTCCGGCGGCGCCGTTGGTATCAAAAAACGTTCGCTCCGGATCATGTGACCGGATGCTGTTTATGATATTGAGTATCATGGTAAGAAGTATAATCCCCATACCAATGCAAATTGCAGCAATAAATACGGTATTCAGTTTACCGATAAACGGCAGATTGGTCATATGCTCCATTGGACGCAGCCATACGGCATGTATTACATCTTCAAATCCAAATACGCTGCCAAACAGGAATCCAAATATGGTGGAAAAGAATCCGCAGCAGGATATGATGGCAGCCAGGCTGGCCTTTTTCAGACGGAAAAGAAGAAATCCGCCAAGGAGGAGGCAAAGCCCCTGACCAACATCCCCGAACATGAAACCAAACAGGAACGAATAAGTAATTCCAATGAGAATTGTAGGATCGATCTCATTATATGCCGGAAGACCGTACATTTTAATAAACAGTTCAAATGGCTGAAATAACCGGGGATTTAGAAGTTTTGTGGGAGGA
The DNA here is from genome assembly GCF_048627165.1 of Lacrimispora struthionigena. Classification (NCBI taxonomy): domain Bacteria; kingdom Bacillati; phylum Bacillota; class Clostridia; order Lachnospirales; family Lachnospiraceae; genus Lacrimispora; species Lacrimispora struthionigena. The sequence goes on along the minus strand of NZ_JBMBWP010000002.1, from coordinate 2,547,921 downwards.
TCGCTCATAATGTTACTGTGGTCATCTTCCACGATGCAGAAAGTCTTCTCATCATTGGAGATTTCTTTCTGGAATGCCCTGGCGTCCCGGAAACTCATCCAGCCGCAGAGAATGTAAAAGGTATTGATATTCTGCTTGGTGCAGGCAGCAAGCTTTCTCACGTTAAAATTAGTGGAAAAGGTCTCCAGCCGGTTTAGTGCGGATAACAGATCAACCCGTTTTGCAGCCAGTACCTGCTCCAGATTCTTTTTAACGGCATTCTGTTCCGTCTCAAGTACCTTTATTTTACCCTGCAGGGTATGAATGGCATCGGAAGGAGTACCTTTATACTCGTCAGGCACAAAGAATCGTTCGAAATGCATGGACGAATAAATAGCATCAATCTGATTGGAAATTGTATCTGGGACAAAGTAAACCAGCCAGACGTATTCTGAATCTTCCCGGCACTTATAAAGGACTGTGTCTATGGTGTCATAAACGTAGCTCTCGAATTTGTTATAGTATTCATGTAAAATTCGTCCGAAACGGAATTTGATGTACTTAAAATGCAGTATGGAACTCAAATCATAATTAAGTCCCGTGAACGGTATTATTTTTTCAAGAGACTGGTTTAAGGCATCTATTTTTTCCTGATATTCTGTCTGCGCTGTGGTCAGTTCTTCCACCTGAGATCCAATTTCCTCAATCGTTTTAACCGCTTCTTCAATTGATACATCTTTTACGTCTGTATCAGTAATGTTATCAGGAAGAAGTCTGGACAACTCCTGGGCCCGCTGATATGTGTCCTTATGTGGATTGGTTTCGATATAAGGCCGTAAATCTTTTACCGTTTTCAGCTCGGACAACGCGTTCTCTAAATGAATCTCATATTTGGACAGATAGGTATCTATGACCCGGTCAATATCCTCTTTTGGTCCGGTAATACTTAAAAACTTCATTTTTTCAATCACAGGAAAAGCTACCCCCTTTACTGTTTAACTACATAGGAGATAATTTCTTCCGGCTTCAGCTGATACCGAATACTCTCTATGAGTGTTATTATTTTTTGAATTTCCTCCTCCTTTAAATAAAGATAGGAATTTAATGTTGCAATGGAATAAGGATTCTGTCTGCTAGTGGAACGGTATATCTTATCAAGAACCTCACTGGTAAGCTGCTCTAAATCAGGTTTCTCCCTTACATCCATATCTGCCTTCTGACCGTAATAGGTAGTTTTAAGGACTGTAAAAAATTCATCCATAGTCCCGGACTCTACCAGCTTCGCAGTCTGATCCTTTTTTAAATGATAATGAAAAGGTATAAGAAGTGCATAAATATCAGCAGAATTTAAGTGGTAATATTTAAGAGAACGGTATATCCACTGAATATTGAGCAAATCCAGTTTACTGCCAAAACATTGGATTAAAAGCTCCTGGGACTTCTTGTTTAAGTATTTACTCATTACTTTCCAGATTGTTTTAAAATAAAGCAAATCCAGATGTACTTCATAATCAAACAGTGTGGTTTCAGTTCCCTCTTCCAGATGAATCAGAAGATCGTAATAGATGGAGCCCTCCAGATTTGCAATAAAATCATGTAAGTTTGCGGAAGAGGAAAGCTTCATTAAATCCAATGAAGAATGTTTGGAAAAAAAGTCCCTGAATACAGAAAGATCGATATCCAGCTGGTTACGTCCCATGGCGTTACGGAAACATTTTTTCAGGATATCGATTTCAAAGTGCATAAAATATAAGTCAAGGAATTTACGCTGCGTTAAGTTGGAAAAACGGTAGAGCTTTGCAAAATCCTGGTACAGGGACAGGATAAGCCGCTGTTCAATCGCACCCCGGTGAAGTTTTTCATCATCCACATCGGAAAACAAGCCCTCATAGGCTTTTAAATGTCTTAAATACTCCACGGCATCGGAAACTGTTTCAAGAGCAGCCATATCACGGAACTGGCTGTCGGAGATCAGATGGCTTTCCATCGCCCGTACCTTGGTTGTCAAACCGCTGTAGGATAACAGATTTCCCATGGAATCACTCCTTTATCATGTTATTGAATAGTTCCTCTGCATATTGGGTATGATGGACTTCAAAGTTTTTTTCCATAGCCTTCAGGATTTCCTGCAATTCATCCCGCTGTTTCTTTAAGCGCTGATTCATTTTGATTTCCATACCTGCTCTCAGTTTCTCTATTTCTTTTTCTGTTTCTTGTTCCAGCTGGGCATCAAATGCAGCAGTGCGTTCATCCATTTCTTTTGCAAACGCTTTTTTCTGTTCATTGGCATGCTCCATGATGGAAGTGGCAGCTGATTCGATCTCAGATATTTTATCAATCACAACATCCATTTTTTGCCCTCCTTTTGTGAATAGTGAACTAAATAAAATGGTTCTAATTATTAATAATACTACAATTAAAAAAAATTTCCATAGTAATTTGGAAAAAAACAAATAGTGGTTTGAATTTTGACATAAATATAAGGTATGCCAACCGTACTATACTTATGCATTATATACATAAAAAAGCGAAGATCAAAAGCAGCTTACTTTTGATTCTTCGCTTCATAATATTATTGACTTGCGGCTTTGGTGGTTTCGGAAGCCGATTCTGATTCTGATTTACCAGTTCCTTCCGTGACGGTTAAAAATTCTGTTGCTACGTAAGCCTGTTTCCCTTCAAACGTGATAACGGTCCATTTATCATCATAGGTTTCAACATACTCCACAACAGTACCAGACGCAAGGCTTCCTAGCTTTGTGCTGTCGGAAGCAGGTTTGGACCGGACATTAAGCTTACTTTTAGTCGTATAAACTTTCGGGGGCTCTGTTTCTGTTTCCGCAGGCTCAGTGACAACTTCCGCAGTAGTAGATATTGGCTCTGAAGTAACTTCTGATGAAATCTCTGTAGGAACAGTCTCATTCTTTTTATCTTTTCCTGGTATCAGCTTTACAATTATCAGCACGACAACAAAAAGAACTAAAAATATAAGAAGCGGCTTTAATAAACCGGATAAGTCAGAACGTCTGTTTTTAATTCGGCGACGGCTTCTGTTTTGAGGAGCCGGTCGTCTGTCATTTCTTGGGGCAGTACCCTGAGATGGTCTTTGACCTGATCTGGAACCAGAATTCTGTGGCGCTCTGCGGGAAGAACCGGTATTGGCCCTTTGAGGCGTTCCTGTTCTTTTGGGCTCGTCTGCTGTAGCTGCAGTTCTCTGGGAGGCAGCTCTTGACGCGATGGGGGCAGCCTGCACACCTGCAGTACGTGGTTTCTGAGCTTGTGAGCCCTGATGGCTTTTATGAAATGCGTTTGTAAAGGCAGTAACTTCGATTGAAATCAGCTTACAGGCCTCTGAAGCATCATAGGGACTGTCATTGCCTTCATGTACTGCTTTATTACCAAGTACCCGGATCCGGTGGTAGTGATCTTTGACTGCCTGGGAAATAAATCGTCCTTCATATAACTGGTCAATGCTGTCAGCCAGATCGGTTTCCACTATCAAAGCCTTTTCGGCAAGAAAATGAATCATATATTCCAGAGTCTGACGAGCTTTGATCATGACCATGTTATACTGCTTCTGGTTCATAAGCGCCTCGGTTTCCCTCAAACCCTGCTGGATCTTGATCCAGAGACTGTTATCTGTAGTTCCCATATATTTCCTCCTTTGCAAAACGGTTGTATCCCAATATACAGACATTATACTAGATTATAGTAAATTGCGCACCTGTTATTTTATTGATTTTGAATTTGTAAGAGAAAATTAAAAAATATACATCCCGGACCATGAGGGAGCTGCGGAAGCCTAAAAACTCAAAGAGGTTAAGGCAGTTCTTACCGGAAGAAGATCGCATCTACAGTATGGGGCTTGTTGGAAACGGTGTGGATCGGTTTAATAGAACCTGGACCAGTTCTACGGAAGAGGGCGGTTATTGCCAGGGAAGAATTGGAAGAACAAATGGAAGAGCACAAACGATGGCTTGAGGAGTTGCGACGGTCGCAACAGGTCAGGAAGGATAGAAGTGTTGCGCTGTAAAGGGTCTTCACTTAATGAATACCCCTCTCTTACGCCCTGCAGATTTAACAGGACGGGCGCTTACTCTATATTCCCGTTCGCCTTTGTTGACGAGCCTGAAGTAGGGTTTAACATTGAAGTTGAGCCCCAGGTATTCAACATTAATGTTGAACGGGATCGCAGATTGAGACTCCTTCCGTTCGTCATGGGGACGAGCTCAAAGTTGAACCGGTTAATAGACGGAGGTTTTCGTCTTGCTGGACGAGAACTATGAGGACTCCGGATAACTCAATAACGAATCGCTATCTGTTTGGATTATGGACATGCCGTCTGTTGCCAAAAGTGGCAGCAAATCAAGGGACGTTATTTCATCTCTGCCTGGGAAAGTAATTGCACATTGAAATGGGATATGTTACCATAGTGGCATGGAACAATCGTGTCACTGCAAGGGCGTTGGCCTTCCATCATACATAGATGGGAGGTGGTGCGGATGAAATATGACTTTAAAGACCTTATGGCCTTTGGCATGTTCATAATCGCATTACTTACCTTTATTTTCGTAAATTGTAAGTAACGTTTTTCTATAAAGTCCCAGAAATGGGCAATAGAAAATCCCCCTTGTATACTTGGTCGGTATTGGGAGATTTCTATTCTGAATATTGGCCAACCCCTTGTGGAGGGGCGGTTGTTCCTTTTGTAATTCTAATATAGCATATCGTATTATTCTTTTCAATGGTTTACATATATTTTTAATATATTCTTATGTATGATTCATGTACTAAAATTAATATAATCTTATGTAAGTCTTCAATGTGTAGACATGCTGATTCACTTTGTATTATCCATATAGATCGTAGCACCAGTCGAAAGATGGGTGTTTTCTTTTAAGATATTTTGGTGTATTATGGAAGAAAATGGTATGAGGGTTTGACTATGGGTGATTACAATGAAGCCGAATATGCTAAAGCCGTGTATACATGTCCACACTGTGGAACTGTGTCTCAAATGCGTTGGAGTCATATATATGCTATTATAAAAGAAAATGGAGATTTTCTGCTTTCATATGATGATAACCTGGATTACATAGATTATGAAGATGAGATAGATGTTGTTGCATGTGCAGCATGTAATAATATTCAAATATGGGTTAATAGAAATATGATTTTTCCTTCATCAACAATACTTCCATCAGCAAATGCGGATATGCCGGAATCAGTAAGGCAAGTATATAATGAAGCTAAAGAAATATATTCAAAATCCCCAAGAGCTTCTGCGGCTTTATTGAGATTAGGTCTACAAAATTTGTGCAAGCATTTAGGAGAAAAGGGCGATAATATAAATGAAGATATTAAGTCACTTGTAAAAAAAGGGTTACCTTGCAGTGTGCAAAAAGCATTAGATTCAATACGAATAATTGGAAATAATGCAGTGCACCCTGGGACTATTGATCTAAATGATGAACCTAATGTTGCAAGAACTTTATTTGAAGTTTTAAATTTTATAATTGAAAAGATGATAACTGAGCCTAAGAAAATAGATGAAATTTATGGTTTTCTGCCAGAGAGTGCCAAGCAAGCTATAAAGAAACGTGATGATGTTTAGGCGGTACTAAAATGGTACTACAAAATTATTCAGGCATTGCAAATAGAGTGAATGTATATGGAATAAATAAAGGCGGGTGTCCGGTATACCGGACACGCCTTTATGATACTAAAATGATACTGTTATTTTTTGTAAGAACAGCAAAAAGAACAAATATTCGAAAAAATTGACGCAACAAGCACATGAAAACGATATCTACAAGACAGAGTAAAACATAGAACGTCGTAAGAGAAAATTAAAAAATATACAGGGAGTACCATAATTAAAGGAATCCCTATATATAAAAATCAGTAGTAACTTGCACATTTTATATCCAATATGATACAATCTATCTGCCATATGCCAACAAGGCTGTGAATTGAATTGGAAAGATGATTAATTGGAGGAATATAGATATGAGGCTACGTCACATCCCCGGATCGGAAGAGGAAATTGCTGCGAGTCCTTATGTAATCCAGAACCCGTCTGGGAAAAAAGGATGCTGGAAGGATGTATTTGGTAATGAAAACCCAATAGAAATAGAAATCGGTATGGGAAAAGGCCGTTTTATTATGGAACTGGCTACACTTCATCCGAATATTAATTATGTCGGTATTGAACGGTATCCCAGTGTTTTACTGCGAGGATTACAGAAACGGGCAGAATTGGAGTTGAATAACATTTACTTCATGTGCGTTGATGCCAAGAATCTGGCTGAAATTTATGCGCCGGGAGAGGTCGAAAAAATCTATCTTAATTTTTCGGATCCATGGCCTAAGGACCGTCATGAAAAGCGCAGGCTTACTTCTGAGGAATTTATGGCAGTATATAATCAGATTTTAAGACCGGACGGAGTAGTAGAATTTAAAACTGATAACAGGGGATTGTTTGATTATTCTCTGGAAGCCATTCCAAGAGCAGGCTGGAAGATTGAAGACTTCACATATGATTTACATCACAGCGAAATGGGAACCGGGAATGTGATGACAGAATATGAAGAAAAGTTTTCGTCAAAAGGAAATCCTATCTACAAGCTGATTGCCTGTCGATAATATTAATAAATAATTACCGGTCTCCATTCTATAACCAGGAGGCCGGTTTTGCATATAATAAAGCAAAAGGTGAGGCAGGTGAGCGTACCATGGGAATGAAAGATAAGGTAACAAATAAGCTTTTGCAGGCAACCAGCGATAAAACTGAGCTGAATAAGAAAATGCTCGCATGGAACAAATCTTTTGTGGAAGTGAACAAAACACTGGGTGGAAATATTAAAAAAAATACAAATAATAAATAAATTCGAAAAAGTTGTAAATATTTTGTAAAAAAGGTGTTGACTTTTGCTGAATACGGTTATATAATTACACACGTGCTTGAGACAAGAGCACACCGAAAAAACGAAAGACAAGCGCCTTTAGCTCAGTTGGTAGAGCAGTAGACTCTTAATCTATTTGTCCAGGGTTCGAGTCCCTGAAGGCGCACTAAAAAAGTACTGGTTTTGCAGACGGAGAGCTGCGGGGTCGGTGCTTTTCCTTTGTGTAAAAATAATGGTCGGAATCTATTTGTCCTTTGGGAAGGACTTAGGGGTAAAAAAAGTACTATCTTTGACGGGTGGGAACGTCGGGGACAGTACTTCTTTTTTTGTACTAGAAATTTTGTTTTATATATTCACTTTTTAAATATAATGGGGAGTTGGGTTCTTTCAAAATTGTGAAAGATTGTGTTGATTATAATCTTTAATAATGCCACTTCATAATATCTATACCTGTTATTGCTATGAGCTTATATAGTAAGAAATCAATAATTATTAACATTACTGATAATCCAACTATAATAATTTTGGAAGAAAAGTGACCTATATCTTCGCCATATGTCTTAATATACTTGTATCGAATATTATACATAATGAATAATATGCATAGCATGTCTATTGGAAGAATAAGTGAAATAGCAATGGATTTATGATCCTTTATGGCATTTAATAAATATATGATAGAACTTATTAACCCAATAATTGAAATAATAATATAAGTTTTTTTTAATGTAAAGATATTAGCATTTTTAGTTTCTGACATATCTTTCTCTATCTTTAAATTAGTTGAAGTTATTATTATGTACCAAATAATTAATAATGCGGCTATACTTAGAGCAAGTACTATATATAATTTCTCTTTAATTGAAATATATGATTTTTCTGCTAATCCGTAGTATAAAGAAAAATCTTTACTCTCAATAGCCTTCTCCGCTGCTTCGGTAGCTAGTTTTACTAATCTATGATCTTGAATTGAATCTACAATATAAAAGTACAAAAAAACAAATAAAATGAATGTTATTATAATATAAAGCATTGTTATCCAAAGTTTTCGCTTCACCCATCCACCTCAAGTCTTTAAGTTAAGAATTAATACCTCAGATTAATAAACAATTGTACATTATGAGCTACGCATTATTGCTATTATATTAGGCTCATAATGCGTATTTTTAAAAAAATAAATAATTCAGTATTTTAATTATATTATAAATGAAAAATTTTACAAGTGTAAAAGTGTATCTCAACCAAGTTACCGACCAGAGCAGCTCCGGGCAACCAGGGAGGAAAATTGAGATACAAAAGAGGGGCGCTCTCGAAAACAGAGCCCCCCTCTTACTGAATATTGTAGACGAAATACGAGAAAGGAAATATAATGCTAAGTGCGCTGTTATATCCCAAACTGCACAGCAGGAAGGGGGTACAACAGTTGCGATTAAAAATATGCACCTCAAATCCCGCTCTGATCGTAGGCTGCTCATTTAGCTTTTATCTAAAATAATCACTTTGTTCTGAAACTATTTCTATGGGTTTTGCCAGATCAGATTCTTTCATTTTCTGAATGGCAACTACAAGGAACAGCACGGAAATTCCAAAATTAATAATACCAAACATCGGTATGGAAAACGGCAGGAAGGATACAATTGCGTTAAGCAATAATGGAAGTGTTCTGGCATAAACTGATATCTGGTACAATTGTCCAAAGGTAAGACGGTACTTCAAACAGGAGGTGACTATCATTCCAATAAGGGCAATCACCAGTACACCAAAGAAAAACAACCCCGTCATAAATATAAACGCCAGAACCATAAAAGCTATAACAATCAGATAGGCCCTGGGTACCCACTGCTGTAGCTAATCCCTGCTAAAATTAAAATCAAAATCGGAAAAGTAACTTCCTTTGATTTCGCCTTTGTTCTTTACAATAACCTTTTGTGAATCCATCAGGATTACCTGATAATAGTCTGAGATATATTCTCCGATCTCATCAGCATCATAAAAAGAGGTATCCGGAGAGTTGTTTATGTATACATACATACCGCCTTCTTCATATTCGACCGGCTTCTCAACCCAAAGCGTTCCTTCGCTCAATTTAAAATCAGGAATATAGTCTTCTATAATTTTTACAAACCCTCCTGTTTTAAACTGAAATCTTAAAATGGAATTATCATGGTCAGTGAAAAATACAATACCATAAGAACAAACCCAGCCAAGAATACTTTCCGGCGTTTGTTTTTAATAAATTCCTTATAGATTTTAAAATCATAAATTGATAAAAAAAGTTCTTTAAATACATTCATTCTCATTTTCCCTTCCTTGTAACTGTACTACTGATAATCCCATAACTAAAGATAAAACTTCATTTTTCTCCTTCAGCCTGGCAGTATCCTCTCTCTTAAGTGTTTTTATACATAATTATCTTATTATAGGGTGTATGAAAGGAGAAGTCTTACATTTATTCTATTTCGTAATAGCTTCCATTCTGTCTTTTACATTTCTTTTTAAGCTCAGCAATATCTGCCGAGAAAGCATCCATATCCTTATAAGTCTTGATCCGGTTTGAGATTCCTGCCACGGACAGGCTTGCGATTGGAAATTCTTCTGTGATTCCCCTCCTGTTTTTTGATATGATATAACCCCGATCCATATCATCTTTATGGTATAGAGAAGAAACGCGATGAGAAAAGCACTCAATTACTTTTTCACAATAGATCTCTGCTTCATGGTAATCGCAGATTACAATAAAATCATCACCTCCGATATGGCCAATAAACTCATTTCTGGAGGCGGCTTTTTTCAGGATATCTGCGAGAAGCATCAGCATCATATCACCAGATTGAAAACTGTATGCGTCATTATAAGATTTGAAGTTATCAATATCAAAATATATAATACAATAGGGAGAATCATTTAATACCCTGTACAGGATCTCCTGGTCAATTAACAGGTTGCCGGGTAATCCTGTCAGTGGATTTGAGTGCATGGCGGTATCTACCTCTACCTTTGTACAGGCTTCTAGAAGATCTTTGATGGTCACAATTCCCCAGTACATCCCTTCTTTTTCCACAACAATTGGGTTATAAAGCTGATCATAATGTCTTTGCATGGCAAGCTTGGAAACCTGGTTCACGGGCATATCGTAATTTACACTGAGAAAATTTTTGCTGGTCAGCTGCTGTATGCTTCTTTTGGAGTTAAGGCTGAAACCATATCTTCCTCCGAATTTTTCGATTAAGGAATTTCTGGTCATAAAACCAATGGCGGCTCCGCCTTCTGTCACTGTAAATTCCGTAATTGAGGGATCATTTTGAAGTTCTTCATATATTCTGAGAGCCTTTTCCTGTGGGAAAAAAGTATGCCCTGAACGTGACAGATACCCGGCCATAGGATAAAGCGAAGCTATGTTTTTCCTGATGTAATTTTTTGCCTGACAGCGTCTGATTAAATCAGCCTTATCTTTGGAAATATCTTTAAAATCCGGATCGGGGCAGCCTAAAAAGAAGCCCTGGCCATAACCGACTCCCAGACTAACCAGTGTTTCCAATTCTGATTCCGTTTCAACTCCTTCTGCAATTACAAGTATACCTGCATTTTTCCCGAATTCAGACAGTGCCTTAATCAGTAACTGTTTTGTTTCATCCTTATGTACATCTCTGATCATATTCATGTCAAGCTTTATTAAATCAGGTCTGGCATTTGCAATTATATTAAGTCCAGAGTAACCGGCGCCCACATCATCAATTGCAATTCCGTAGTTTTGCTTTTGATAATGCTCAACTGCAGATGTAAAGGCATGGGTATCCAATATAGATACACGTTCTGTTATTTCAAAAATGATGTCATTGGAATTTAAACCGAATTTATTAAGGTATGCTTTGGTGAAGCCTTCCCGAAAGGCGTTATCATAAATAATATTACAGTTTACATTGAGAAATAGCTTTTTACCCCGCTCCATATGTATGGAATGTTCCAGTGCTTTTACCCTGCACAGAGTTTCCAGTTCCCAGGACTTATTATGTTTAAATGCTGTTAGAAACATCTCCTCAATATTCATTTCCAGTTCTTTTTGAGAAATTCGGCTTAATGCTTCATATCCGTAGGTTTTTCCATCTACAAGGGAAACAATTGGCTGGAATACCGGTGTCAAATGCCGGCCTTCTAAAATTCTGTTTAATAGCCGCTGCTTGTCGTCCATAACAATGCTCCTTATTCCGTTCACAATGTGATGAATTTATATTATTGGATAAATTAAATTTAAACAAGAATATTACGGTAAAGATTATGTAATACTTGTCTTAACAGCTAGTGCTCCTTTTTGAAAAAATAGCATTTTATATTTTCTTTTCCTGTATCTTCCAATTTCTAATCCATTTTAATAAGAAGAGAGAGAATCAAATTTATATTTCTATACGTGGGAGCATTTGTGTGTTTTGATAGCGTCACTTTAGTACAGTAAATTGGTAGTTGGGTTTTTATCCATCTTAAATACTATATTTGGACGATCGTTAGTTACTTATGACGATGAATTAAAAAAATCAAAAAAAATACATGGCAATTTACACAAAATATTAGAAAAAAATTCTACATAAAACCTAGAAAAATTTGCTTAAAGAGACTAACTTTACAATTTGTTTACATTTTAGGTTAAAAAATTAATAATAATTTTAGATTTTAGGGAGTCAAAATTGTTCCAAATGTTCAAACAATTGTGCGCATTAATAAGATGTTATGAATCAGTCAAAAAGTTGACAATTTTTGCAGATGAAAGTATGATACACGGTATACCTGAGCAACATTGTATATTTACGCGTACAATATTGTGAATCGGGAACCATAAAGGAGAAAAAACAGTCTCTAAGAAAGGAAGTGAGCATTACGGAGGAGCTGGCAGAGAAGTTATTAGAGGAACTGAACTGCGAAACGGTCTTTACCATTCCCATATTCGGCGGCATTCCAATCGCTGAGTCCGTAGTGGTGACATGGGTTATCATGTTGGCATTGACTGTCCTTTCCATCATCCTGGTTAGAAATCTACAGGTTGAGAACCCTGGAAAGAAACAGCAGGTGCTTGAGATGGCCATCGGCGGGCTTTACAATTTCTTTGAAAGTCTGATCGGTGAGGAAGGGAAACGTTATATCCCTTATCTGATATCTGTGGCAATTTATATTGCAGTGGCGAACTTAATCGGCATCATTGGATTTAAGCCTCCCACCAAGGATTTAAATTCCACGGCTGCACTTGCGGTTATGAGCATTGTGCTGATTGAATACTCCGGTTTTCATAAAAAAGGGGGAAAAGGTTTTCTGAAGGCATTTGCAGAGCCAATGCCGCTGTTGACCCCAATGAATGTCATGGAACTATTTATCAGACCATTGTCGCTGTGTATGCGATTATTCGGTAATGTTTTGGGATCATTCGTAGTAATGGAACTGATCAAGCAGGTGGCGGGTTTTATCGTACCAATTCCGTTCACCATGTATTTTGACATTTTTGACGGATTGATTCAGGCATACGTATTTGTATTTTTAACAGGTCTATTTATGAAAGAAGCATTAGAATAAAACTATTGATGAAAAAGGAGAAATAATTATGTTTGCAGCAATTGGAGCAGGAATCGCAGTATTTACAGGTTTAGGAGCAGGAATCGGTATCGGTATCGCAACATCAAAAGCAACAGACGCTATTGCAAGACAGCCTGAGGCAGAAGGCAAGATCAGCAAAATGCTGTTACTTGGTTGTGCACTTGCAGAGGCAACCGCTATTTATGGTTTCGTTGTAGCCATTCTTATCATTTTATTCCTTAAATAATTTATACCGACAGAATGTACATGGAAAAAAATATTAGAAAGGCAGGCGATACAGATGCTTAGACTGGATATGAACTTTGTGTGGAATATCGTGAATCTCATCGTCCTGTATTTTCTGCTGAGGCATTTCCTGATTCAGCCGGTTATGAATGTCATTAATAAACGGCAAACGATGATTGAGCAGAGCATCAGCAATGCAAGGTCTTCGGAAGGGCAGGCAGCAGTTTTGAAAAAGCAGTATGAAGAAAAACTGGCCGCTTCCGGAGAAGAGGGCGCTAAACTGATTGAGGAAGCGAAAATCCAGGCGAAAGCCCAGTATGACAGGATCTTAAAGGATGCACAGGAAGATGCGGGACGCGTGATCAGCGAAGCACAGAAAAAGACAGAAGCCGATCAGGAAAAAGCAATGCGTGAAGCAAAAGCCCAGATTGCAGGTCTGGTGATTGCGGCAGCAGCCAAGGTAGTTGGCCAGGAAACAAACGCGAAAGCAAATCAGGCGCTTTATGATTCATTTTTAGCAGAAGCAGGTGATTCCCATGACGCAGGCAGCAATTAATTACGGGCAGGTGCTGTATGAACTCTCCCTTCCCGAGAAGGTGATAGAGGATGCGGCTCTGGCGCTTAAAACAGTGCCGGAGCTTAAGCGTGTCTTAAACAGCCCTGTGGTTCCCAAAACCAGCAAACACCGGGTTATTGAGCGGGTATTTGACGAATCGATCAGAATCTTTTTTAAGGTGCTGGTTGATCGCCGTGATATGGATCTTGCAGATGAAATATTTGAAGCCTGGCGATCCAAAGTTTGTAAAGAAGCGGGCATTTTAGAAGCAACGCTTTATTATGTAACAAAACCAGATGAAGAACAGATCCGTGAGATTAAGACCATGCTTTGCAGGAAATATGCGAAAAAGGAAGTAAGACTCTGCATGATCGAAGACCCTGGTTTAATCGGTGGATTCATCCTCCGTGTGGGAGATGTGGAGACTGACTGGAGTTTAAAGGGACGTCTGAAACAATTAGAACAAAATATAATGCGGAGGTGAAAAACGTGGCTTCCATCAATTCAGATGAAATTATTTCTATATTGAGAAGTGAAATTAAGGATTATGACGCTCATGCCAGAGACCAGGAAGTGGGAACTGTCTTAAGCGTAGGAGACGGCATTGCAACGGTATACGGAATTGACCATGCAATGTACGGTGAAATTGTTATATTTGATAACGGTGTCAAGGGAATGGTTCAGGATATCAGAAGAGAAGATATCGGCTGTATTCTCTTTGGTTCAGACCGCGATATAAAGGAAGGCTGCAAGGTTACAAGGACAAAAAGACGTGCCGGAATTCCGGTTGGCGATCAGTTTGTGGGCAGAGTCGTAAATGCACTGGGAGCACCGATTGATGGAAAGGGAGAGATTCCTTCTGATGATTTCCGTCCAATTGAAAATGAGGCACCTGGTATCATCGACAGAAAGAGCGTATCCGTTCCTATGGAAACCGGAATTCTTGCCATTGACTCCATGTTCCCAATCGGACGTGGTCAGAGAGAGTTAATCATCGGTGACCGTCAGACAGGTAAAACTTCAATTGCAGTAGACGCTATCTTAAACCAGAAAGGCAAAGATGTAATCTGTGTTTACGTGGCAGTTGGCCAGAAGGCATCTACAGTTGCAAAGCTTGTAAATACTCTGACTCATTATGGCGCTATGGATTACACAATAGTAGTGTCTTCCACTGCAAGTGAGCCGGCTCCCCTGCAGTATATTGCACCTTACTCAGGAACAGCACTTGCTGAGCATTTCATGTATAAAGGCAAAGATGTACTGATTGTATATGATGATCTTTCCAAGCATGCGGTTGCATACCGTGCATTATCTCTGCTTCTTGAGCGTTCTCCAGGACGTGAAGCGTACCCAGGTGATGTTTTCTATCTTCACTCCAGGCTGTTAGAGCGTTCCAGCCGCTTAAAGGAAGAACTGGGAGGCGGATCCATTACAGCTCTTCCCATTATTGAGACACAGGCTGGAGACGTATCTGCCTATATCCCGACAAACGTTATTTCTATTACAGATGGACAGATCTTTTTAGAGAGTGACCTCTTTTTCTCCGGTATGAGACCTGCAGTTAACGTTGGTCTTTCTGTATCCCGTGTAGGCGGTGCAGCTCAGACAAAAGCAATGAAGAAAGCAGCAGGAAGTATTCGTATCGATCTGGCACAGTGCCGTGAGATGGAGGTATTTACCCAGTTCAGTTCAGATCTTGATGCAGCTACCAAGGAACAGATTCAGTTCGGAAGAGGTTTAACGGAACTGTTAAAGCAGCCATTATGCCACCCATTAAGTCTTCATGAGCAGGTAATCAGTCTGTTAACAGCCAATAACCGCCTTTTACTCGATGTAGAAGTTCCCAAGATGAAAGAATTCCAGAGAAACTTACTTGATTTCTTTGAGAGTGTTCATCCGGAGATTGTCAAAGAGATTGAGGAAACCAAGGCATTATCTGATGAGCTGAAACAGAAGATTCTTGACGGGGTCGCAGAATTTAAACAGAAACGGGTGTAAGATATGGCAAATGCGAGAGAAATACAAAGCAGGATGAACAGTATCAAGAGTACCATGAAAATAACCAATGCGATGTATACCATTTCCTCGTCAAAGTTAAAAAGGGCCAGAAAAGCCCTGACTGATACGGAGCCTTATTTTTACGGGCTGCAAAGAACCATTGACCGAATCATAAGGCATACGCCCGACATTGATGACCAGTATTTAGATACCCGGCCAGAGATCAAAAAAGAGGATCGTAAAATCGGATATATCGTAGTAACAGCAGATAAGGGTCTTGCAGGTGCTTATAATCACAATGTTTTTAAACTGGCACAGGAACAGATTGACAAGGGTGGAAACCCCACCCTGTTTGTAGTAGGTGATCTGGGACAGCAGTATTTTTCTAAAAAAGGAATACCGGTGGAACAGGATTTCCGCTATACAGTACAAAAACCCAACATGAGCCGTGCAAGAATTATTGAAGAGAAGATTGTTGATTATTTTCTGTCAGGGAAACTTGATGAAGTGTATATGATCTATACCAGAATGGTCAATGCGATGAAAATGGAAGCCGAAATACGGCAGCTTCTGCCGATTCCCAAGAACCGCACCGGACAGAGTATTCCGTTAAATGTCCATTTAGAGGAAATCACCATGAAGCCGTCTCCCAAGGCAGTAATTGACGCAATTGTGCCTAACTATATTGCAGGATTTATTTATGGAGGACTGGTGGAATCTTATTCCAGCGAGCAGAACTCCAGAATGATGGCAATGCAGGCGGCTACAAAAAGTGCCCAGGAGATGCTTGACGGCCTGGCAATTACTTATAACCGGGTGCGGCAGGCCGCAATTACCCAGGAAATTACCGAGGTAATCAGCGGTGCGAAGGCACAGAAGAAGAAACAGAAAAAGGCTTAGGCTATATCGTATTTTCCATAAATTGAGAGAGGAGGAGTCCTCACGACTGTGAGTAACAGATTATGAATAAAGGCAAAATTGTTCAGGTCTTAGGACCTGTAGTAGATGTGGAATTTTTAGAGGGCAGCGACCTTCCCTGCATCAAGGACGCCCTTGAGGTGGATAATGACGGGAAACGCTGCGTAATGGAAGTTGCCCAGCACATGGGTAACAGTACAGTCCGTTGCATTATGCTGGCTTCCAGCGAAGGTCTGTGCAAGGATATGGAAGTAACCGCTACGGGAGAAGGAATTAAAGTTCCTGTTGGCGAGCAGACTTTAGGACGTTTATTTAACGTTCTTGGTGATACCATTGATAATGGAGAAGAGTTAAAGGATGGTCCTAAGTGGGTCATTCACAGAGATCCCCCTCCATTTGAAGAACAGAGTCCGGTAGCTGAAATCCTGGAGACAGGTATTAAGGTAATCGACCTTCTTGCTCCCTACGCGAAGGGTGGTAAGGTTGGTTTGTTCGGAGGTGCTGGTGTTGGTAAAACCGTTTTAATTCAGGAGCTGATTCATAATATCGCAACAGAACACGGTGGATATTCCATTTTTACTGGTGTTGGAGAGCGTTCCCGTGAAGGTAATGACTTATGGACTGAAATGGGAGAATCCGGCGTTATTGCAAAGACTGCCCTGGTATTCGGACAGATGAACGAGCCGCCGGGCGCACGTATGCGTGTTGCTGAAACAGGACTTACCATGGCGGAATATTTCCGTGATGAGGAGCATAAAAACGTGCTTTTATTCATTGATAATATTTTCCGTTTTACACAGGCTGGTTCTGAGGTTTCTGCCCTTCTTGGACGTATGCCTTCTGCGGTTGGTTATCAGCCGACGCTGGCTACTGAGATGGGTGAGCTGCAGGAGAGAATTACATCAACAAGAAATGGTTCTGTTACTTCGGTACAGGCTGTTTATGTTCCTGCTGATGACCTGACTGATCCCGCTCCGGCAACTACATTTGCCCACCTGGATGCAACTACGGTTTTATCCAGAAAGATTGTGGAACAGGGTATTTATCCGGCGGTTGATCCTCTGGAATCCAACTCCCGTATCTTAGAGCCTGATGTAGTTGGGGAAGAGCATTATGAAGTAGCACGTAAAGTACAAGAGCTTCTTCAGAAATACAAAGAGCTTCAGGATATTATTGCAATTCTTGGTATGGAAGAACTGGGTGATGACGATAAGACCACTGTTTATCGTGCCAGAAAGATTCAGAAATTCTTATCCCAGCCTTTCTCCGTTGCAGAAAACTTTACCGGAATCACAGGAAAGTATGTTCCTTTAAAGGAGACTGTCCGCGGATTTAAAGCAATCGTCGACGGTGAGATGGATCAGTATCCGGAAGCTGCGTTCTTTAATGTGGGAACTATTGACGAAGTAATAGAAAAGGCCAGGACATTACAGGCTTAACTTGGAGGTGCTGCCAGTGAGTACAAGTACATTTTTCCTTCAGGTGCTTGCCAGTGATAAGGTTTTTTACAAAGGACTGTGCCAAAAGTTAATCATTCCTCTTGAAGATGGTGAAAAAGCAGTTCTGCCTCATCATGAAGATATGGTAATTGCTGTTGCCATCGGAGAGATGAGACTGATGAACGAAGACGGAGAATGGATTCACGCCGTTGTCGGAAACGGATTTGTTCAGATTGTTAACAACCGTGTGACTCTTCTGGTGGATACGGCAGAGCTTCCTCAGGATATTGATGAACGCCGTGCGGAAGAAGCCAGAGAGAGAGCCGAGGAACAGTTAAGACAGGGCAAGAGCCTGCAGGAGCATCATCATTTTGAAGCATCCTTAGCCAGATCTCTGGCAAGACTGCGTACCAAGCATAAATATGAGATCTGACAGGAAATTACAGTTATAAAAAAGATACCCGGGAACGGCAGATAGTGCTGTAAGGGTATCTTTTTTTGTATGAAAAATTATCCAAAAATATGGATTTTATTGGAAGTACTGCGGTTGACGGTGAATTTGATTGGTGCTATAGTAAACAGTACAAAACCTGTAAATAACAGGGTAAATAGATTATGGAGGAGTTGTAGTGTTTAGGAATCTAAAGATAAGAGCCAAGGTTTTTGCTGCTTTTGGTATGATTATTGTGTTTGGAATACTTGCCTTTTCTGGCCTTTTGATGGGCATGAAAAAGATTGCGGGCAATGCCCAGGATCTATATGACAAGCCATATTCGGCAGCCCAGAACACATGGGAGATCCGCCGCGGACTGTTAGACAGTCAGATGGCCCTTTACCGCCTGACCAGCGAAAAAAAGACTGATCTTAATTCAGCAACTGAGGAAGCTAGGACTGTTATGGATCAGGATAGTAAGGAGATCGAACAAGCAGTAGCAGAACTGGGGCAGAAGTTAAGAACTCAGGAAGAAAAGGATATACTGGCAAAAATACAGGCTGGTATTGCAGAGACATCAAAGATCAGAGAGAGTGTACTAAGTCTGACTTCGGGCGGAAAGCTTGATGAAGCAAGAAGTCTTGTAAAAAGTGCTTACGAACCAAAGTTTGAAGAGGTCAGGTCTCAGGCTGTGAATCTGGGTGATCTTGTGGCAAAGGATGCGCAAGGGTTTGTGGGAGCAGCAAACAGATCCAGTAACCTGTATCTCATGGCAGGTATCATGGCTATGGTAATGACCATTGTAATATGCGGCGTTACGGGGTACTTTTTCTCAAAATCTATTTTAAAGCCACTGAAGGAACTGGATCTGGCGGCAAAGGAGATGGCAAACGGAGATTTAAAGGCAGTCCGTTATATTACATACCAGTCCCGTGATGAACTGGGTGGTCTGGCAGAAAACCTCCGCCTTACCATGAAGACTCTGGATGCTTATATTTCAGAAATATCATCCATTCTTTTACGGCTGTCCAAGGGAGACTTAACGGTGCCGCGAGATCAGATTACTGATTTTGTAGGTGATTTTTCAGAAATTAAAAGCTCCTTTGTTACCATATTAAAGAGCTTTAACAGTACACTGGGAGATATACACGAAGCCAGTGCCCAGGTTGATGTCAGTTCTGATCAGGTTTCTGATGCGGCTCAGCTGCTGTCACAGGGATCCACGGAACAGGCAACTGCGTTAGAGGATCTGACAGGAGCGATTTCTCATATTTCAGAGCAGATCCGGGACAATGCAGATCATGCAAAGAAGGCCAATTCTCTTACGGAGCAGGCCCAGGCAGAAGTAGAAGAAAGCAATCATCATATGGTATCCATGAATGATGCCATGAGGGAGATCAGCCAGTCATCCCAGGAGATAGGAAAGATAATGAAAGCAATTGAGGATATTGCATTTCAGACCAATATTCTTGCTTTAAATGCAGCCGTAGAAGCTGCAAGAGCAGGTGAAGCAGGAAAAGGATTTGCAGTGGTAGCAGATGAAGTAAGAAACTTAGCAAGCAAGAGTGCGGAAGCCAGCAAGAATACGGCTGTTTTAATTGAAAACTCTGTGAGCACGGTGGAAAAGGGAATGGGTATTGCGGAGCAGACTTCCCGCTCACTGAATGTGGTGAGAGATACCATGGATCAGGTAGTGGATACGGTTAACCGCATCACCCTGGCATCGGAAAAACAGGCAGAGTCAGTGGAGAATGTATCCGGCAGGGTTAATCAGATTGCCGCAGTGGTACAGACCAATTCTGCTACCGCAGAGGAGAGTGCAGCAGCCAGCGAGGAGATGTCCAGTCAGGCGGCATACTTAGAGCAGCTTGTGGAGCGCTTCCACCTGTACTGCGACAGAAAAGAAACGGAAAACGAATCGTTTTAATAGAATGGACCCTGGTTGGTGAAAACCTTCCAGGGTCTGTTTTTTAGCCTAAAGAAACGTCCAGAATCATCATAACAAGAAATCCAGCCATAACGCCCAGCGTTCCTACATTAGAATGCTCGCCTAAGTGAGCCTCCGGAATCAGCTCTTCTACTACAACATACATCATGGCTCCTGCGGCAAAAGACAATAGCCATGGCATTAGTGGTGCAATGCTTCCAGCAACAATAACGGTAAGAATCCCAAAAACAGGTTCCACGATTCCGGACAAACTTCCTTTTATAAATGCCTTTTTTGCAGACAGCCCTTCCTGTCTCAGGGGAAGGGAGATGGCAGCACCTTCTGGAAAGTTCTGAATACCAATTCCTATGGCAAGAGCCATGGCTGAGGTATAAAGCGCAGGATCACCTCCGTGCTGCGCTGCAAGAGCAAAGGCCAGACCGACTGCCATACCTTCCGGAATGTTATGAAGTGTAACAGCCATGACTAACAGTGTGGTTCGTTTCCAGGAAGACGAAACGCCTTCCGCTTTATTCACTCCGGGACTGCTCATATCTGGATGAAGATGAGGCAGATAGGAATCCAGTACAATTAAAAACAGTACGCCCAGTAAAAATCCACCGGCAGCAGGAATCCAGCCAATACCGCCCTTTGCTTCCGCCTCTTCTATGGCAGGTATGAGCAAAGACCAGACAGATGCTGCAATCATAACGCCTGCCGCAAATCCAAGAAAGACTCTCTGGACTGATTGGTTTACTTCCTTACGGAAGAAAAATACAACCGAAGCTCCCAGTGTTGTCATCAAAAATGTAAAGCCGGTTCCTCCGGCAGCCCATAATATTGGTGTCATAAAATTCCTCCTTTCTATCAGAAAAAGTTAGCAAATGCTAACCTGCATTTCTTACATTTACTATACCATAACCCATTAAATGTGGCAATGAAATAAATTCCCTTTCCATTTACGACAAAATTGTGTTAAAATAGACCTGATTTTACATACGAAAGGAAATTGATTAATGAACATAGATAAAGACTGGAACAGACGTTTTGCAGGGCCGGTTTTACTGGCCGCAGTGACTGCAGCCTGCCTGTCTGCATGCAATAGTGAGAGTGGAATTAACAAGGGAACAGGGGCTGCTACACCTTCCGTAGCTACCGTCTCTGAAGCAAAGAAAGAGCAGTCAGTTAACATTCTGACACCGGGAGGATTATTGCTTCCAGATATTGATAACGTTCCGGTGCTGAAGGACAATCCTATACCGGAGTTTTTGAGAAATGGTGTGGAGCATCCGGTAGTGGCCAGCCTTCAGGAACGTCTGATGAATCTTGGATTTATGGATAACGATGAACCTACCAAATATTTCGGAAACGTGACAGAGGCAGCAATAAAGACTTACCAAAGACAAAACGGACTGGTTCAGGATGGAATAGTGGGACCGGAAACCTTAAATTCAATTATGTCTCCTTCAGCAAAATATTACGCGGTTGCCAAAGGGGTTCAGGGAGATGATATCACAAGGATTCAGAACCGTCTTTATGAACTGGGATATCTTGCTAATGCAGGACAGGTTTCGGGAACCTTCGGTGATGAGACGGAAGTAGCAGTTCAGAAACTTCAGGAGGTCAACGGTCTTAATGTAGATGGTAAGGTTGGACGCCAGACGATCAACCTGCTCTACAGTGAAGAGATCCGTCCCAATTATCTGACCTATGGAGAAAAGAGTGACGTAGTGCTTGCCTCACAGCAGCGCTTAAAGGAACTAGGCTATTTGATGACCGAACCGGATGGTGCCTATGGAAATGATACAGTAACTGCTGTGAAGCAGTTCCAGTCACGCAATGACCTTGTTGTAGATGGTTACCTGGGACCCTCGACCAGAGTTGCTTTAAACAGCTCAGAGGCACAGCCCAATGGTATGGGACTTGGAGAACAGGGGGATTCTGTAACTAAAATTCAACAGCTCTTAAATAAATACGGATATCTGGCAAAAGGCAACATAACCGGCTATTACGGGGAAGCAACAGAAAAAGCCGTAAAAGAATTCCAAAGCAGAAACGGCCTTTCATCCGATGGTGCTGTAGGTCAGATGACCTTAAGTAAATTATCCGGAAGCGGCGTAAAATCTGCCGGAAGTTCCGGCGGATCAGGCGGTAATACGGTCAAGGGAGGAACTGTAAAGGGAGGTTCTGGCGTTAGCGGACTCCTTTCCATTGCAAGATCCAAGCTGGGCAGCCCTTATGTGTGGGGTGCAAAAGGATCAGGTTCTTTTGACTGTTCCGGTTTTGTATACTGGTCTTTAAATCAGGCTGGTGTCCGTCAGAGTTATATTACCTCTTCTGGTTGGAGGAGCGTTGGAAAATATACGAAGATATCAAGCTTTGGCAGTCTGCAGGCAGGAGATATTATCGTGGTTAGCGGTCATGTGGGAATCGTGGCAGGCGGCGGAAAAGTAATTGATGCTTCTTCCAGTAACGGACGTGTGGTAGAACGGTCTTTAAGCTCCTGGTGGAGCAACAACTTTATCTGCGGCTGGCGTATATTTGGATAGGAACGGTTTAGAATAATGGGTATGAAAAAACAGAGAAAAGAAATTAACATGATTACGGATCATCCGGGAAGGTCGCTTCTCCTTTTTGCACTTCCCATGATCCTTGGTAATTTATTTCAGCAGTTTTATAATATTATTGATTCTGTTGTGGTAGGACGTTTTGTTGGGGAAGAAGCCCTTGCTTCCGTGGGGGCATCTTTCTCTATTACCAATGTATTTATTGCCATAGCGGTAGGCGGAGGAATCGGAAGTTCCGTCGTGGTATCACAGTTTCTTGGAGCAAAGCAGACAGGGAATATGAAGACAGCCATTTCCACAACGCTGATTAATTTCCTGACGATTGGTGTGATTCTGGGCGGTCTTGGTCTGGCATTTAATGACCGTATTTTATTACTTATGAATACACCTTCCAATGTTTTTGAACAGGCAGCGGTATATTTAAGTATTTATTTTATTGGTCTGCCATTTCTGTTTATGTATAACGTGCAGGCAGCGGTGTTTCAGTCTCTGGGAGACTCTAAAACACCGCTGTATCTTCTGCTTTTTTCTTCGTTGTTAAATATTGTGCTGGACCTGGTGTTTGTGACACAGTTCCATAAAGGAGTATCTGGTGTCGCAGTAGCCACTTTAATTGCACAGGGACTGTCCGCTGTTTTGTCATTTTTCATTCTGATCAGGCGGCTTAAAGCTTATGAAACCACAGAATTATTCCATATATATGACTGGAAGATGACAGCCCACATGATGCGGGTAGCCATACCTTCCACGCTTCAGCAGTCCATTGTACACATTGGGATGTTATTGGTACAGTCGGTTGTCAATGGGTTCGGATCTGCGGTTATGGCAGGATTTGCAGCAGGAACCAGGATTGAATCCATCTGCATTGTACCAATGCTGGCTCTCGGAAATGCCATGTCTACGTATACCGCTCAGAATATGGGAGCTAAAAAAACAGATCGTATTAAGAAGGGATATGGTGTCTGTTGCATGATGGCAGCAGTATTCGCAGTGATTATCTGCATCATAATGGAGGGCTTTGGAGAAATATTTATCAGAAGCTTTCTAGATGAAAGCAGTGCAAGTGAAGCGTTTGCCACTGGAATCAGCTATGTTCATTTCATATCGTTCTTTTATATCTTTATTGGGTTAAAGGCAATAACAGACGGGCTTTTAAGAGGTGCAGGAGATGTAGTGGTGTTTACGGCCGCCAATCTGGTGAATCTGGCTATCCGTGTATCGGGAGCGGCTTTGCTGGCGCCTGTAATCGGGGTCCAGGCCGTATGGTTTGCAGTACCCATCGGCTGGACCGCTAATTACATCATCTCACTGATCCGTTATCTCACCGGAAAGTGGGAGCGAATTCACCTTATTTCTTAAGGGGAAATGCAACAGTTGCTTTAAACAAATCTCCGTCAATATAAAGCTGAAACTGCCCTCCCTGAAGTTCTGTCAGGCTCTTCGCAATGGAGATTCCAAGACCGCTTCCTTCGGTAGTTCTTGCAACATCACCGCGGACGAACCGTTCCGTCAGTTCGTCCGCCCGGATGTTTAACGGGTTTTCAGAAATATTTTTTATGGTAAATAAAATCTTCTCTTCTTCTTTCGTAATGTCTACATAAACACGACTGTGTTCCATTGCATATTTAAACGCATTGTTGTAAAGGTTTTCAAGGACTCTCCATAGGTACCGTCCGTCTGCCTCAATCAACATAGCATCATCTGGAAGCGTAGACACCAGTTCTAAATGCCTCAGTGCAAACTTTTCTTCAAATTCCCCGTTTGTCTGATAGATCAGTTCAACAAAATCAATACTTGTCATATCTAATTTCAGGTTACCGGAGCTTGCTTTGGAAGCCTCCACCAGATCTTCGGTCAATGTTTTCAACCGCTGGGATTTCTGTTCCAAAACCTCAAGATAACCCTGAATTCGAGGATCCTGAATTTTCTCCCTTTTAATTAAATCCACATAATTGATGATCGACGTAAGGGGAGTTTTTATGTCGTGGGAAACGTTAGTGATCAGATCAGCTTTCAGCCGCTCACTGCGGACCTTTTCCTGCAGCGCAGTTTCAAGTCCTGTGCTGATATGATTGATATTTTCTGCCAGCTCCCGTTCTTTTCCATAAAATTGTTTGGTATCAATTTTATATGTGGTATTCCCGTTGGAGATGTTTATCAGCGCCTGATTGATCTGATCCGTCTGCCAGGCATTTTTATACATCTGGTGAAATACCCACAGATCCAGAAGAATAAACAGCATGGCTACCGCTCCCATAAGAATCCGGGATTCTAAATCGTTATAGGTAAAGAGTAAAAATGAAAAAGCCATAATCATCACAACATTAAAAATCAGAAACAGCGAATAGGTTATCATAATTCTGGTTGTAAAACGGTGATGCTTAAAATAGAGTAAAAGGGTTCTTAACCCTTTATTTAGCAGGCTGTTTTTCCATAAAACTCCGGTCTTATACTGTTTTAAGAGGTTTAATAGTGCAGAAACTCCTGTCACATATAAGATGAGAACTTTTAAAACCAGCTCCCCATAGTACCAAACCTCAGTGGAAAGGAACAGATGGATAATCTTAAAGAATATAAGCTGTGAAGCCAGCAATGCAATCCCACAAGCTGCCAGATATAAGATCACACTGATCTCAGCAGGAAGCCCATCCATTCTCTGCACGAGAGGTGAAGGACTTTGTTCTTCCGGAGTACCGGCAAGTAGAATCAACATGTAAAGTGTTGCGGCGCATCCTAAGATTCCAAGAGCAAGACAGATCATACCAACGATGAAAAACAGGCGCATCTGATCGAAGGATTCAGCTGCCTGAAAGTAGGCGTCTTTGTAAGGATAGGATGTATTAACAGCCACTGACATATGATAATTCCCATTGTTATAGGGATTCATCTTTTCAAGCTCAGGCGAAACGTTCTTTGGAACAGATGTTAAGTTGGAGTCTACATAGAGTGCCTCACCTGTCACGTATAAATATTTGCCCAGGGATTTAAACTCATCGACGGTTTTACCTGGGAAATTGGTATAGAGTTTATAATCCTTGTCTGTATTCTGATACTGGATTTCAAACTTTAAGTTCCCTGGATTTTGGATAAACCGGTAATAGAACCGGTAATAGTTTCCCAAATGAGAGAGAACCTCATAGGAGAGCTGATCGATGGACTGAAAAGAGTCACCTGGTTCTGCGGCCTTAAAGTCAGGTTCATAGGCCCGGTAAACGACCTGATAATTTAGATCTTCACCTGTATTATTATTAGGGTGACCTCCACTTACTTTAAACTGTTCATTTAAATAATAACCCTTTGACTTGGCGTGGCGGATCATCTCATCCAATGTGAAATCTTTCGTAGTTCCCGGCCCATCAGCAACCCGAATAATAAATTTGGAATAATCCAGTTTTCCGTTGGTCTCAAATACTTCCTTATACTTTACATAATTAAAAATATCATCAATATCGGATTTTAACTGGCCTGCAAACTCGGGGGTATCTTCATAACTTTCGTTTGCAATCCATCCGATGCCTTCTCCATAATGGGTGTTATTGTACATAACAGAGACACCGATCACTACAAGAAGGGCGAACAGGAGATGGGCCAGAATGGCCTTTTCTTTTCTTTTTTTCATAGTGGCTCCTATTGCTTTTCGATCTTATACCCAACGCCCCAGACCACTTTTAAATATCGGGGCTCTCTGGGATTGATCTCGATTTTTTCCCGGATATGGCGGATATGAACAGCAACTGTGTTATCGGCGCCAATTGCCTCCTCATTCCAGATCTGCTCATAGATTTCATCAATGGAGAAGACCTTTCCTTCGTTTTTTACAAGAAGTAAAAGGATGTTATATTCAATAGGAGTCAGCTTAATGATTTCATCATCAACTGTAACTTCCTTATTATCATCATTAATGGCAAGTCCACCGCATTTATAAATCTGTCCGGCAGGCTGCTGATTCATATTTCCAAGCTGGGTATAGCGGCGCATCTGCGATTTGACTCTTGCCACAAGTTCCAGTGGGTTAAATGGCTTGGTAATGTAGTCATCAGCCCCGATATTTAAACCGAGGATCTTATCGGTGTCCTCTGATTTGGCTGAAAGAATGATGATAGGGATGCTGCTTGTCTCCCGTACTTTTAAGGTGGTGCGGATTCCGTCAAGGCCGGGCATCATTACGTCCAGTATCATTAGATCCACTTCATTTTCTTCCAATAGTTCCAGGGCTTCAAAGCCATCGTAGGCTTTTATTACATGGAAGCCTTCTCCGGTCAGATATATATCAATCGCTTCAACAATTTGCTTGTCATCGTCACATACTAAGATATTTTGCATTTGATAACCTCCTTTTTTCAATATTATACAACGAAGGCAGTAAAAAAGCACATTACATTTTTATGAAGAGAAGGAAAATGAAGCAGTTTCTAGCATGTTTCCAGCTGATTTTTCATATGCTTTACCAATTCAGATAAAAGGGTGCTGCTATGAACATATATGTAGTACAGCCGGGTGACAGTGTAGATTCCATTGCCGCGTCCCAGAACGTTCCGGTAGAAGTTTTGACATATGACAATCAGATTTATCCTCCATACCGCCTGGCAGTCGGTCAGGCACTTTATATCAGGGGTGACAGTCCTCCCGAAGACAGGATTCCACTTTATGTGTTTGGCTATGCATATCCCTTCATTAATCCGGATAATCTGGATGAAACTCTTCCATTTCTAACAGATCTTTACGTTTTTTCTTATGGATTTACGTTAGAGGGAGATTTAGTTCCACCTCAGAGCCCGGATGACTGGATGATCGATCGTGCACTGGAAGCCGGAGTGCGCCCGGTTCTGACTTTAACGCCCTTTGGACCAGACGGCCGGTTTAATAATAATCTTGTGACAAACCTGGTACACAACCCACAGATTCAGCAGCGTCTGATATGGAATCTTGGTAAGATCATGCAGGAGAAACGGTTTGGCGGTCTGGATATTGACTTTGAGTACATTATGGCAGATGACCGTCAGGCTTATGCGGACTTTGTAAAGCGGATCACCCAGATTATGAATCAGTTTGGCTATCAGGTAACGGTAGCACTTGCCCCCAAGACATCGGCCGATCAGAGTGGGCTGTTATATGAGGGCGTGGATTACAGGCTTCTGGGGGAAGCAGCAAACAGGGTGTTGCTTATGACTTATGAGTGGGGATATACATACGGCCCACCCATGGCGGTAGCACCAATTAACATGGTTAGAAAAGTGGTAGACTACGCAATAACAGAAATTCCATTATATAAGATCAGTCTGGGAATCCCGAATTACGGATATGACTGGCCGCTCCCATACGAAAGGGGAGTCACCAGAGCAGAAACCGTAAGCAATTTGGAAGCGGTTCAGATTGCAATTGAAAATGGTGCGGAAATTCAGTTTGATGAAGAGGCCATGTCACCATTTTTCCGTTATTGGAAATATGGAGTTGAACACGAAGTCTGGTTTGAAGATGTAAGGAGTTATAAGGCTAAATTTGATCTTATAAAAGAATATGGATTAACGGGAGCGGGATATTGGCAGATTATGCAGTTCTTCCGGGCTAACTGGCTGGTGTTGAGTCAGATGTTTGTGGCAAGGAAGGTTGGGGATTAGCTAGAGTGAATGCAGGGTGAGGGAATGTTAATTCTTCCGTTATCCTGCATTTTTATTTTTGTTTATACAAATGAGTGTGCAGCTGATTGATAATGGTAAAAAAATTGCCTATTTCATGAACTTATGCTATAGTATACTATGCGGTTAGCAGAAACTAACTTAACAGCTGTAATGTTTTATATTAAAGAGGAAAGACAAATGAATCAAAACAATTTAGTGTTGAAATATGCAAAAGCAAATTTAGAAATGGACGAAGCATTCCATATATGCGTTCCTCCCGGCAGCAGGGTAGATGCTGTGACCACCATGCAGGGGGTCTGCGGATTTGTAATTCCCATCCATGGCAAGGCTTTATTTAAGGTGTGTAATGAAAACTATGAACTGAAAAGAGGAACCATTCTCCATGCAGGCCCGGATATGAACTTAAGTAAGGAAGTAATTGGAGAGGAAGAGTGGGAGTTCATATTGCTTCATTACCGGGTGTTACAAGAGGAAGAAAGGATAGATTCTCTTTTAAATATGCATTATATAATAAATCTATTTCCCAGTCAGAGTGAGGAAATTATGAAAATTACAGATTACATTATGGACCAGCAGAAGCAATATGGTACCAAATATCTATTATCCACGAAAATTTTATTATACGAGCTGATTGAAAAACTCTTTGCCTTTTCCGAAGAGAGTCTGGCAAAAAAGCCAAAGGATTGGATTGAGGAGGTGCTATTATACATCCATGAACATTTGGAAGATAATTTATCTGTATCTGAGATTGCAGAACACTTTAAAATGGGTGGGAAGCAATTTTCCTATTCCTTTCAGAAAAAGACAGGATTCCCACCAAAGAGATATATTATGCAAATCCAGCTCAAAAAAGCCAAAGAGCTTTTGTCAGAAAGCAGTTTAAGCATTGCAGAGGTTTCCAGACGGATTGGCTATGAGGATGCACTTCATTTTAGTCGAATGTTCAAGCGGAGCACAGGCATAGCACCCAGTGCGTTTCATCGCCATTTTGGAAAAAATCCATATTAATTTTGGAAAAAGTCCATTCATTTTCTCATTTTCTTATGCTATATTCTCCTTTATAAAGGAAAGATAAAGCAAAAAGGAGAATGTATGAAAAAAATTATATCCATTGTAACCATTGCAGCATTATCATTGTCAATGCTTTCAGGCTGTCAAAGCATCAGTGAAAAGACAACTGCAGATGCAAAGGATTCAACAGATATGACTGAAATAGCGGTGGAATCAGTTAATGAATCCGGGATAGCCTATCCATATGAATACACAGATGCAGCAGGAAGAACCATTGTCATTGAAAAAGAACCTCAAGCAGTGGTGACCAATTATCTGCCTTTGTGGGAAACCCTGATTCTTCTGGGGGTTAAGCCAATTGCTGTATCTGGTGCAGATAATTACATAAAGACCTGGGATGCCTTTCAGGGGTACGATGTAAGCGGAGTGAAGGACCTTGGCGCCAGTGAGCTTAACCTGGAATTGCTTGCCCAGTTAAAACCGGATATGATATTAAACCAGAGTTATGATATGAAAAACCTGGAGATTGGAAATCTGGAGAAAATCGGACCAGTTGCTGTCTTTGGAAATGATACCAAGATGGATTGGCGGCTTAGTCTGAGAGAAGTTGCCAAAATTGTGAATAAACAGGACAAGGCAGAAGAAGTAATTAAAGATATGGATGAAAAGCTGGAGGCGGACAGAGAAAAGCTGGCAGAAAAATATAAAGACCAGACCGTAGTTCAGTTTTCACTCATGGGTAAAGATAAATATTATGTTGCATACCGCCCGGATCTATATGATAAGGAGAAAGGACTGGGATTAAATGTTCCAGAAGGCTTTACTCAGTCAGAGACTTATGAGCAGATCTCCATGGAAGCACTTGTTAAGATGAACCCTGATTACATCTTTGTCAATGTATTTGACGGGGATGAGCCGTTATTGGAAGAACTTGAGAATAACTCTGTGTGGAAGTCATTAAAGGCAGTAAAGAATGAACATATATACCAGATTGATGGAAGTGGACATGCAGCCAGTCCTCTTGCAACCTTATACACCGTAAATTTTATTACTGATAAATTAACGGCAGATTAAATTTCAGAAACTTAAGGAAAAATGGTATTTTCAAACAGGCAGATACGGTGTCGTTACGAATGTATCTGTCTGTTTCATTTTTTAGAAATGAGAGAAACGATGTTAAAACAGGCAATGAAGTATTATAAACCCTATAAAGTTCTATTTTTAATTGATTTACTCTGCGCAGTGGCGGTAGCTGTAGTGGAATTATTATTTCCCTATGCCATCAGTCATATTGTTGATGATCTGCTTCCCCTGGGAAAATGGGATGAGATGGTAAAAATCAGTCTTTTGCTGGTCCTTGCATATTTTTTAAATACCTTTTTATATATGGTCATTGATTATTGGGGTGAAAAGCTAGGTATGTACATTGAAAATGACCTCCGTAATGATCTCTTTACCCACTTGCAGAAGATGTCTTATCAGTTCTTTGATAATAATAAAACCGGACAGCTAATTGCAAAGGTTTCTAACGATCTGCATCAGATAGGAACGGTTGCTCATTATGCGCCAGAGCAGTTTCTGGTTGCCGGTTCTATGTTAGTAACCACAGTAATCATCATGTTATCCATTAGTAAGCTGCTTGCCTGCCTGATTGTAATGAATGTAGTGTTACTTTTAGCAATTAATATTAATTTTACGAAGGTCATGGTCAATATTTCACGGAGCTTGTTTGGCAATGTGGGAGAGATGTCAGCAGAACTGGAAGAAAATTTTGCCGGAATTCGTGTGGTACAGGCTTATTGCTGTGAAGCACATCAAAGAGAGACATTTCAAAAAACCACAGAGCGCTACTGCAAGCGGCAGCAGGAGGGCTTTCTTCGAATTGCAGCCTGTAATGGAATTACATATTTTGTCACAAAACTTCTTCCGGTTTTAATTATACTGGCCGGTGGCTGGCTGGCACTTCATGGCAGAATCAGTGAGGGACAATTCTTTAGCTTTATTCTGCTTACCAATCTGCTGCTAAAGCCGGTTGAGATGCTAAGTAATTTTGCTGCACGATACCCAAAAGGAATCGCCGGATTTCAGAATTTCGTGGAACTAATGAAGATAGAGCCAGATATTAAGGACCGTGAGAATGCAGTGGTACTGGAACAGCCAAAGGGCGAGATTGTATTTAAGGATGTAAACTTTTCTTATGAAGAAGGAAAGCCGGTTCTTGAGAATCTGTCTCTTACCATAAGGGAAGGAGAGACGGTGGCTTTTGTAGGAAACTCTGGCTCAGGAAAAAGTACGATCTGCGGTTTAATACCAAGATTCTATGAAATCAGTAAAGGCTCCATTCAAATTGAAGGAAAGAACATTCAGGATATCCGTTTAAAATCCTTGAGGCAGCATATCGGTGTAGTGGCACAGGATGTATTTCTTTTCTCCGGAACAATAGAGGAAAATATCCGGGTTGGGAAACCAGATGCAAGTGAGGAAGAGCTGTGGAAAGCAGCAAAGCAGGCAAATCTTTATGATTTTATTATAGAACAGCCCAATGGAATGAAAACCATGATCGGGGAGCGGGGAATCAAGCTTTCCGGTGGGCAAAAGCAAAGGCTTTCCATTGCAAGAATGTTTTTAAAAAATCCTCCAATTCTGATTCTGGATGAGGCAACCTCAGCTCTTGATGCAGAAAATGAGATGGAAATCCACCGCTCCTTACGAGAACTTTCCAAAGGAAGAACCACACTTTTAATCGCCCATCGTTTTTCTACCATTAAAGATGCCAGCCGTATCATAGTGGTGGAGCCAGGCGGAACAATTCAGGAAGGAACTCACGAGGAACTTATGAAAGACAATGGGATTTATAAAAAGTTATATGAATTACAACAGAATGCACTTACTAATGACAGTTTAGGTGGGAAGGAGTAAGAATGAAATACAGGAACCGGGTTATGATCGTGATTTCAGGCAGCCTCTTTGTGCTCTGTGTGGCGATTTTCATATCCATTATGACGGGTGCCGCTAATCTCACTTTACAAGTTGTGAGTGACTCATTTTTCTCGTTTCATGCAGATGACTCAAATCATCTGCTGGTTCGGGATATGAGAGTACCAAGAGCAATCTCCGGCGCTTTAATCGGAGCTGCCCTTGCTGTGGCAGGAGCAATGATGCAGGGAATGACCAGAAATCCACTGGCAGATTCCGGTCTTATGGGACTAAGCGCAGGTGCGGGATTATTTTTAGCTGTTTCCCTGATATTTTTAAAGGGAATGAGTTATTCCGGGATTATTGGAATGACTTTTCTTGGAGCCGCCTTTGGTGCAGGGAGCGTACATCTGATCAGCATTTTAGTTCCGGGGGGAAATGAATCCATGAAGCTGGTGCTTGCAGGGGCTACTGTAAGTACACTATTTTCTGCTATCAGCCAGGCAATTGCCATCTACACCAACGCATCCCAAAGTATTATGTTCTGGACCATGGGAAATGCTTCTGGAGTCACCTGGTCCCAGTTAAGGATCGGAGGCCCGGTAATAGCCGTCAGCATTGTGGCCGGAATTGGGTTATCAAAGAGAATCTCTATCTTGAATATGGGAGAGGAGACCGCAAGGGGGTTAGGAGTAAACACCGGACAGACCAGGAGACTGGGAACGATTCTGGTAGTACTGCTTTCTGGAACCTCCTTTGCTCTTTGCGGAAGTATTACTTTTGTAGGAATGATGATTCCTCATTTTGTGAGATTTCTGGTGGGGCCGGATTATCGGCTCATTATCCCTATCAGCGCCTTACAGGGAGCCGTTTTGGTGGTGGTGGCAGATGTGTTTTCAAAGACCATTAATGCTCCGGCTGAAATTCCCCTGGGAGCGGTAATCGCGGTGATTGGAGTCCCGATATTTCTTTATTATGCAAGCAAAGAAAGGGGGAGAGATTAAATGAAAAAACTATGGAAGCAGTTCGGGAATATCCGTTTACTGATAATGTCATTACTGCTTTTAGGAGGCCTTTTCTTTGTAAGTATTAACGCTGGTTATACTCCCATTGGATTGGGAGATATGTTGCGCATATTAAGCGGTGGGGGAGATGGCGGAGAAAACATGATTGTATTTGATTTTCGCCTTCCTCGTATCGTGGTTGCAATATTGGTGGGCATGGGATTTTCCCTGTCAGGCTGTGTGTTGCAGGGCATTACAAGAAATCCGTTGGCAGATCCGGGACTTTTGGGCATTAATTCCGGTGCAGGAATCGTAGTTCTGATTTTTATGACATTGTCCGGTACCCTTAGTATGGGAGGTGTTCTGAGCCTTCCCTTCCTCTCCTTGCTTGGAGCACTGCTGACCAGTGGATTGTTATATGCCATCTCGGTGCAAAAAGGACGGGGACTCAATACAGCCCGGCTGATTCTCAACGGAATTGCCATTCAGGCCGGTATCAATGCACTGATGACCATACTGGTTCTTAAATTGGATGACACCCAGTACAATACCCTGGCTGTCTGGCAAGCGGGAAGTATTCATAATTCCAACTGGAAGATGGTTGTCAGTCTGGTTCCCTGGATTTTCACCGCAATGGGATACCTGTGTATGAGAGCAAAGGAACTGGATATTTTGATGGTTGGCGATGAACTTTCTGCAGGAGTGGGAGTTTCAGTTCAAAAAGAGAAAAAAATACTGCTATTTATGGCGGTAGCACTAGCGGCTGCTTCTGTATCAGTAAGTGGCAGCCTGCATTTTGTGGGACTTTTGGGACCACATATGGCAAGAAGAATTGTTGGCTCCAGACACAGGATACTTCTTCCTTTTTGCGCTGTAACCGGCGCAATTCTGGTACTGGCAGCGGATACCATAGGCAGGATTATAATAGAGCCGTCGGAGATTCCGGCAGGAATTGTAGCTGCAATTTTAGGTGCACCTTATTTCCTCTTTCTTTTAGTTACGAACAGCCGTGCTGGAAGAAAAGAGAACGCAGGAATATAAACATTTGGGAGGAACCAGGATGAGAGAATTGAGAACGGACCAGGTAAGAGTAGCTTATGGGGAAAATGTTATTATCGAAAACTTAAGCCTAGAGATACCTTCTGGTAAAATCACCACCATCATAGGTCCCAATGGTTGCGGCAAATCCACTCTGTTAAAAACCATCGGAAGGATTATGAAGGCGAAAAAGGGATTGGTGTATCTGGATGGCACAGATATCTATGAGTTATCCGGTAAAGAATTTGCCAGGAAACTTGCAATTCTTCCCCAGAGCCCTCTTGCACCCGAAGGTCTCACAGCGGAAGAACTGGTATCTTATGGACGATATGCTCATCAAAAGGGATTTGGAAAACAAAGTGAAAAAGACCGGGAGATAATCAGGTGGGCGCTTGAAGTCACCAATCTTTCAGCACTCGGAAAAAGAAGTATTGATCATATGTCGGGAGGACAAAGGCAGAGGGTGTGGATTGCCATGGCATTAGCACAGCAGGCAGATGTAATTTTACTTGATGAGCCAACCACTTATCTGGATGTGGCCTATCAGCTTGAGATATTGGAACTATTAGAAAATCTCAATAAAACCCAGGGGTGTACCATTGTAATGGTGCTTCATGACATCAATATGGCTTCCAGGTATGCGGATTATCTCATTGCATTAAAAAAAGGAAAAGTAATAGGGAAAGGTACGCCCCATCAGGTGATTACCAGGGAGTTACTTCGGGAGGTCTATCAGATTGAGGCGGATATTATGATAGAAGATTACAGTAAAAAGCCGGTTTGCATGTCCTGTCGGCTTTGCCGTCACAAGGAACCGGACACAGCGGTGGTAAAAACAGCAGTCGTGTAGTAAAATGGAGGTCAGCAAAATATGAAGAAAATAGCAATATACGGAAAAGGCGGCATTGGAAAATCCACTACAGTATCCAATCTGTCTGCAGCACTGGCTGCTAAAGGATATAAAGTGATGCAGATCGGGTGTGATCCTAAAGCAGATTCCTCCAGGAATCTGACTGGAGGGAAGAAAATTCCAACGGTTCTGGAGCTGTTACGGGATAAAGAAAATGTGGTGCTTACGGATCTGGTTTATGAGGGAGATGAAGGCGTACTATGTGTGGAAGCCGGAGGACCGGTTCCTGGAGTTGGATGTGCAGGGCGCGGAATCATTACGGCATTTGAAAAGCTGGAGGAGTTAGATGCATTTTCAGTATACCAGCCGGATATTGTAATCTATGATGTCCTGGGAGATGTAGTATGCGGCGGATTTGCCATGCCAATAAGGGGCGGTTATGCAGAGGAAGTCTACATCGTATCTTCCGGTGAGATGATGTCCTTGTATGCAGCAAATAACATTGCATCAGCCGTTAAGATGTTTGGAAAACGAAAATATGCCTCTCTTCGTGGAATTATTTTAAACAGCAAAAACATTGAAAATGAAGAGGCACTGGTGGAACAGGCAGCCAGGGAGATTGAGACCCAGGTGGTCTTTCGGATACCAAGAAATCCGCTGATCCAGCAGGCAGAAGCATTGGGAAAAACCGTGGTCAGTGCATTTCCGGATAGTGAGATGGCAAAAAACTATGAGAAACTTGGCAATTTGATTTTTAGTTAAGCCAGTTATTTAACTAACTGAAAAGGAGATTTTTATGAATCAACAGCTTAAGGCCTGTCGGTTATCTGAGATAGAGAGCAATCAGGGAATCCCTTTTTCCCATGCAGCCCCCAGCGTGGGGCATCATTGTCCCATGCATACGGCGCTGGCAACGCTTCAGGGGGTAAGGGGTGTTTCCACACTTGTTGTGGGAATGCCGGAGTGCGGATTTTACAGCAGATATGTGATGGAGACACCAAAAGGTCCTGGTGGAGAGCTTCACTATACGTATGTGTTAGATGCCAATGAAGTGGTATTTGGATGCCGGGAAGGATTACTAAAAGCGCTGGAAGAAATGGAACGAGACGGAGCAGATGCAATTGCTGTTATAATGACTTGTGTCCCGGCGCTGATTGGAGAAGACATTCAGGAAATTACGGAAAGCTTTGGTGCAGGGCACAGGGCCAGGGCGGCTGCCATGGATCTGGCCCATTATAAGCGCAATGGTTATGAGGCTGGTTATTATGAGAGTTATCTGGCACTGGCAGAATTTTGTGATACATCAAAGAAGGAAAATGTGGTCTTCCTTTTAGGCGGAGCGCAGTCACAAGAGGGCAAGGAACTATGTGGATGGTTGCATACAGGATCTTCTTCCTATGATATCGTTACAATTGAAGATGTCTTTGAATTAAGTCAGTTTACTAAAATTAGCAGTTCCTGCCTTAATATTGTCACGAATATTCATTTCCTTCCCTTGGCGAAGCGATTAGAAGAAGTCTATGATATTGCTTATGTCTTTCTGGGAGAGTCTTATGGAAGAGATGGCATTCAGGAGGCATATAAGAAAATAGGAACCGCCCTTTTGTTGAGAGAGACTCCGGTCTTTTCTCACTCCCAAGAGGCTGCTAAGTTAGAAGCCAGGGTGAGAGAGGGGTTAGAGGGCAGCCGCTTTCTCCTTACAGCAAACATTCCGGATGCCCTGATTTTAACCGAGTATCTGTGTTCCCTTTCAATGACTCCCTGTTTTCTACATCTGGAAGAATACCAGCAGTGGATGAAAGAATG
Source organism: Lacrimispora struthionigena (assembly GCF_048627165.1). Taxonomy (NCBI): domain Bacteria; kingdom Bacillati; phylum Bacillota; class Clostridia; order Lachnospirales; family Lachnospiraceae; genus Lacrimispora; species Lacrimispora struthionigena. The sequence continues at coordinate 2,511,133 of NZ_JBMBWP010000002.1, read as the reverse complement.
GAAGAATAAGATATTGTCCCACGGTTCTAATCCTTTGACTGCATTTCTTGTAGAAGATAGCATGACAGAAGACGGATTTAAGGAGCTTGGTTTTGAAAAGCCGGGAAGTTATCGGTTTGTCATTGGAAAAGAGATTGGGGAGGAGCTTGGTTGTCTGAAAGCAGGAAGAAGCTTTTTGCCGCGGCTCATTGGATATGAGAGAACCTTTGCCCTTCTTAAACTTCTTGACGGGCTTTTAAGAGAGGAGAATACCTATGCCGCTTTATAAGAACGTACCGGAGCCATCGGGAAGAATGGGACTAATATGGTCGCTGGCAACGATCTATGACAGCGCTGTCATTGAATATGGTTCCATGGGACATATGCTGTACGCCCAAAAATGGATGAGTCAGACTGGATTAGTAAAATATGGGGAGTTGATATCTACTCATTTGTCTGAAAAGGATATTGCATTGGGGATTACAAAAAGGCTGGAAGAATGTGTAGAAGAAGTGGTAAAGTCTGGTCGTGCCAAAGCGATCTTTTTGATTCCATCAAGTGTGCCCGAGATGATTGGAACCGATCTGGAGTCCATTGGAGAAGAGCTGTCTGCGACATATCCGGGCATCCCAATTATTTCATTTAAAGCAGGAAATTTTAAGGCTTCAAGGGAACAGGGGATGGAGGAGGCCTATGAAAAAATCGTCCGTTACCTGTCAGAAAAGGAAGATGAGGAAATTGGTACATTAAAAAAGGATTCTTTTAATGTATTTGGTATCTCCTGTGACTGGTCACGTTTTCAGGCGGACACAGCAGAGATCTGCCGCATGATGAAGAAAGGCTTTAACATGGAACCGGCCGCAATATTGGGATCATCCTGCAGTATGGATCAGATCTGCCAGATGACAAAGGCAAAAATAACGCTGGTTATTCGAAAAGAAGGCCTTAAAGCAGCTAAGCTTCTTTATAAACAGTGGGGCATTCCCTACCTTTATCTGGCACCCTATGGATTTGCCGGAACTCTTCAGTGGATAAAGGAACTGGAGACTCTTCTTGGTAAAACCGCAGAACAAACTTTCCTTAAAAAGGAGCAGGAAGAGGCCGCACATGCAAAACATATCTGCCAGCTTTATACCAGACTTCATAAAGAGCGGGCAAACATATGGATTAGCGGAGAAGATGAATTAGCCAGAGGTATCAGCACATTTGCCATGGACGAGATTGGATTTACATTTGCTCAGGGTGGGATTCATATGTCCGATGGAGTAGAGCTTAGGAATAATCCCGGGATGTTTTCCATTGAAGTCAGACGCAGCATCCTGTCTCAGAGTATAAACCCTTATGAACTTCCATTTATGGGATTTCGTGGAGCCTTAAATTTATGCGGACTGTGGCACCAATACATAACGGATAGGGAATTTCAGTGATTTGTGATGTGACACTAGAAAAGGAAGGAGCCGGCAAGAGGGGGGATCCTGCCGGCTAAAGTATGAAAAAAAGTATATTCTAAAAGGTTACTGGCCTCTTTACATTTATTACTATACCGGGAAATTGTGATAGGAGTTTGTTGTAACTGTGAAGAGTTTGTGAAATACAGGGGAGGATTTGTGAGAGCAATGGAGATTCTAACGGAGCGTCTTTGTTTAAAAGAATATGATAAGAGTTGTATTAATGATTATTATAAGCTGAAGTCATGCACATCTGTCTGGACTTATTCAACATTTGTTCCTGTGCAAAGTATACAGGAAGCAGAACATTTACTAAATGAGCAAATTGTTACCAGGGAACAGCACAACGGGGGTTTTATGCCTTTATATCAAAGAGATAATAACCAGTATATCGGAGAGGCAGGAATTATCTCAATAAACAGGAATGCGAATCGATGTGAGATAGGTTATAATCTACTGCCTGAATTTTGGAATCAGGGATTTGCCACTGAGATTGCCGCAAAGCTGGTAATACATGCAATTATTGATCTGAAATTTGAGCGTGTCGAAGCTTTAGTGCTTTCAGATAACAAAGCATCATGCAGAGTCATGGAAAAATGTGGTTTTAAATGTGAAGGTATTCTAAGGCACTTTAACAGGCACAATGATAATTACCGTAATGTTAATTACTATGGTATCATATCCTCGGATATTAAATCTATCTGATGACATAATTAATAGGTGACAGACAGTTGTCCTGTTATAAGTAGTATGATAATAAAAAACAGGAGGTATGACTAAGGAATGAAATTAGATGGATTTGGCATTTTTGTAGAGGATATGCCAGTAATGGTACGGTTTTATCGCGATGTACTGGGATTTGATATAAAGGAAGATGAAAACACAACCAATGTTTACCTGGAGAAAGACGGCACCTTGTTTTTGCTGTATCGGAGAAGTGATTTTGAGAAGATGACAAACAGGGGATTTCATTATGCAAAGGCAATCAATGGGCATTATGAAATAGCGTTGGGCGTGGAAAATTTTGATGCCGTTGATTTGGCATTCCAGGATGTGGTTTCTAAGGGAGCTACTCCGGTTATGGAACCGACCACAGAGCCCTGGGGTCAGCGTACCTGCTATATTGCAGATCCGGAAGGAAATTTGATCGAAATTGGCTCATTTAATCAATAAATACAAACAGGAAGGCTGCTACCACTAGAATGAGCGTTGGCAGCCTTCCTATCTATTATTAAACATTGGATTTCAGATGGCATGCTTAGTCCTTTGAAGGGAAAAGCTTATCGTGATAATACGCATTGGCCTGATAAATCGCGCCTAAAGGATTATGGCACAATACACGGTCTTTGACTGCAAATACGGTGACAGGGGCTTCGGAATACTTTATAAACAGAGAATCGTGTCCGACACAAAGACCAAGTACGATGTTTAAATCCGTTTTGGCTTCGTTAAGAAAATGAGCCTGTGCAATAGGATTACACATAGCCACCGGATTATCATGAATTCCAATTAACTCCCTGGAGAGATGACCGGTTTTACATAATATGGATTCCACCTGAAAACCATTGCTTACAAGTACATTTCGTAATACTTCTGCTTCATCTGTAAGCCCGATACAAAATGCCAGCCCCAGATTTTTGTATTCACATTCTCTGGCAAAATCCATAGTTTCTTCCAATCTGGTTTTACTACCATATCTGTCACTTACCACAATCGCAGAAGCCCTGGAGATTTTTAAGTTTTCCTCATCCTGATATAAAGATGACAGATTCTCCATATCATTTGAGAGACTTGGGCAGCCTCTGGGTGCATTTGAAAAATCACCTGAACTGCAGGAATGAACTTTACAGGAAGCACAAAAATACATAATATTCACTTCTTTCTTTTCGTATTTTCTATTTTAGTAATTTTAATGTATTTAATATCTCCTGGGCTTTACCCTGGGTATCCGGTGTATATAATGAGAAGACAAATATTATTTTATTTCCTCGGATACAAGCATAAAAATCCAAATTAATAACATCTTTGTAGATATATCTGGATTTTATTGCTGCAAATTCCCCCAGCTGAGTGTTGGTTCGATCAATAAAAGTCACCTTATCCGTTAATGCACTGACAAAACCCACTTCATAGGCATTGGCATATATTTGTGGATCAAGATATTCAGGACATGTTTCATTATCAAATGTAATTAACATATTGTCGTTGGATATATCAAATGTTTGAGAATTACCATCAAAAGCAGTAGTGGTCACATCCCCTGGAATCTCAAGAGAGTACCCAAATTCTTTATTTTTATATGTATTAGAAGCCTTCTTATTGTCGGCATTTGAATCAAGCCATTTCCCGGAAGCGTCGAAAGTATAATTTACACCATTAATGTTTTGTGTGGTATTTGTTAACATCACACCATTTTCATCAAAATAATACCAGTTACCCTGGTCCTCAATCCACTGGCTGACCACTGGTGTTCCGTTCTGATCGTATTTCCACTGACCATTATCCTGTTGTATCCAACCGGCAAACGATTGAATGGTGAAAAGAGATGACAGACATGCTGATAATAATAGAATTTTTACTTTTTTCATATGATCCCCCTATTGTAGCTGTTTTTATATATTATATAGGAAAAAGGTACAGATTACAATCAGATGTGCCGCGCTGCCTGAGTTAACACAGACAGGCTCAATAAGCTTCGAAAAAGGGAGGAGCCGGTAAGATTGGCGGGATCCTACCGGCTGAAGTATGAAAAAGTATTTATATGAAAGGGTTATTAGCCTCTTTGTAATTATTAATATACCGGAAAAATGTGACCAGATTATGATGCTACTGTGAAGAGTTTGTGAAAATGAGGAATTGACACTCCTCTTTCCGGTTGCTATAATTCCTATAAACATATTAATAAAGTGTGGTAAAAGGAGACTATATGAATATACAAGAGAAAGACCAGAAATTGAGGACTTATATTTCAGAATTGGAAAGTCTGGCAGTTGCTTTTTCTTCAGGGGTGGATTCGACATTTTTATTAAAAACGGCACATGAAGTTCTTGGAGACCGGGTGATTGCTGTGACAGCCAAATCCTGTTCCTTTCCGGAACGGGAGCTGAATGAGGCAATTCAGTTTTGTGAGAGAGAAGGAATCCGGCATTTTATTGTTGACAGCGAAGAACTGGATATAGAAGGTTTTAGCAGCAATCCCCAAAACAGATGCTATTTATGCAAGCATGAGTTGTTTGAAAAAGTGGCAGAAGTTGCGGCAGAGCATGGGATAAAGCAGATAGCGGAAGGCTCTAATCTGGATGATAATGGCGATTACCGCCCTGGGCTCATTGCTGTTGCAGAGCTGGGGGTCCACAGCCCCCTTCGCTATGCCAAGTTGAATAAGGAGGAAATAAGGGAGTTATCCAGGGAGCTGGGATTAAATACATGGAACAAGCAGTCCTTCGCCTGTCTGTCCAGCCGGTTTGTGTATGGCGAGACTATATCCAAAGAAAAGCTCTCTATGGTTGACAAAGCAGAGCAGCTTTTACTGGACTTAGGGTTTTCCCAGGTGAGAGTTCGCATCCATGGTACAATAGCCAGGATCGAAGTGCTCCCGAACCAGATTGCCCAGCTTATTACTGAACCTAAAAAAGGTGTGATAACGGCAGAGTTTCATCGGATTGGTTTTTCCTATGTTACACTGGATTTAGACGGTTACCGCATGGGGAGCATGAACTTAACGTTGAATCAGGAATAAATATAAGGAGAATCTGTTGATTTTTTTGCCTCTTTCTGTTATATTGATTTGTTAAACAATCTATTGGAGAGGTACTAAAATGTTTTTATATGAGACAGTAAATGATCATGTGCGGATTTTGACATGCAGAGGATACGGGAGTATAGTACGTGTTCCGGAGAAGATTGGGAATCTTCCGGTGACGGAGTTGGCGGAGTATGCATTCTCCAACAGCGAGGGAAGGGATGAGATGCTTTCTCATATCGGAGATGGCATTCAAATGTGCGATGAAGAGGGAAGTCCCGCCTCCTATGAGGAAAAGGATCTGCCGCCAGAAATAACAGGCGATCTTTTGGAGGATCTGTATCTTCCTCCTTCCATTAGAAAAATTGGAAACTATGCTTTTTATAATTGTTTTGGGTTTCGTCATATGGAGTGTTTCAGCTCTATAGGGGATCTGGGCTCTGGTTTGTTTACCGGATGTCTTGGAATCAGAGATCTGGATATTCATATTACAGCTGGGAATCGTTCCTGTATGCAGGGCATTGTATCGGAACTGAGGCAGGAACTTTATGTAAATTATCATACAAAGAATATGACTGCAAGACTGATATTTCCTGAAATGTACGAAGAGTCGGTAGAACACACGCCAGCTCGGATTGTATTCCGGGAGATGCACGGATGCGGGCATTTGTACCGATATTGCTTCGACCAGTCCGAATTTCAGTTTCATAAATATGATGCATTATTCCCCCATGTCCGTGTTCAGGAATCGGATCGTTTGACTGCAGCGCTTGCACTCTCAAGACTGTATACGCCCCTTAATCTCCTCCCCAAAGACCGGAAGATTTATGAGGATTATTTAAGGGAGCATCTACAGGCTGCAGGGGAAGCGACTCAAAAGGAAAGTGAATTATTTCTGTGGCTGGCGTCTGAGTATTGCAAAGAGCAAACTGATTTTGACCGGCTGATCGATCTGGCATCGGAAAATAATAATACGGAGCTGCTAAGTTCTCTAATGGATTTAAGGCATTTGCGTTTTCCTGTAAAAAAACGCACATTTTCTCTTTAACATGAATTAATTTTAATATTATCATTAACATAGTAAGGTGTATGAAATGGGAAATTGCTCGTTTCATGCACCTTTTATAAAATGAGTATTTAAAGGTATTGACATAGATTATAAATGGGTGTAGAATGATGAACTGTTAGTTTACTTTAATGCACTAATATGAATTAAAATTGTTTTATTGTTATTTTCTTTATTACTTTCAATTAAAAGTAAGACCAAAACAATAGAAAAAGAGTTTCAATTTTGTTAGAATAATGTTATATAAATCGCAGTCATTATGATTCTTCCGGCGATAAATATAATATTTGGGTTTTACAGTATTTAGGATAGTATAGAAAGAAGGTAAATAGAATGATTGATCCGGTGAGACAGCGTCAGATAGATGAACTGAACGAGGTAGAACTTGGACATGAGATACTTGGTAATGCAAGAAACGAACTTTATCTAAACTTCAGATATTTAGATGTTGCGTTAAGCAGTTTTGGATTTGAAGCTGATCGTTCCGGTTCCGGGCTCAGTACAGACGGCTATGTAATTTATTATCAGCCGGAGTTGTTGTTTTCCATGTTCGGGGGCAGCCGCATACGAATTAACCGGGCATATCTTCATATGCTTTTTCACTGTTTATTCTGGCATCTGGGTTCTATGGGAAACCGTGATAAGCAATACTGGGATCTGGCGTGTGATATAGTGGTTGAATCAATATTGGATGGATTTTATGTAAAATCTGTTTTTCAGCATCAGTCACCGTATCGGCGTGAAATTTATGGTCAGATAAAAAACAGGCTTTCTGTATTTACAGCGGAAGGAATTTACCAGATTCTTATGGAAATGAATCTGTCAGAAGAAGCACTTCACCGTATGCAGGCAGAATTTTATGTGGACAGCCATGATAAGTGGGAACAGGAAGAAGATCCCCGTATGAAAATAGAACGTCAGAATAAATGGCAGGATATCAGGGATAAAATGGAAACGGAGATGGAATCCTTTGGAGAAGAGGAGGATGATTCCTCCAGACAGCTTTTGGAACAGGTAAAGATAGAAAATCGGGAACGCTACGATTATAAACGGTTTTTAAGAAAATTCGCAGTTCTAAAAGAGGAAGCGGAGGTAGATCCCGATTCTTATGATTCCATATTCTATACGTATGGCCTGACGCTCTATAAAAACATGCCTTTAATTGAACCTCTTGAGACGAGAGAAGTTTTTAAGATCGAAGATTTTGTAATTGTGATCGATACTTCCATGTCTGTCTCAGGCGATTTGGTGAGAAGCTTTCTGGAGCAGACCTATGAGGTTCTTGGAGAATCGGAAAGTTATTTTCGTAAAATAAACATTCATATTATACAGTGTGATGAACAGATTCGTTCCGATGTAACAATTACAAGCCGGGAAGAGATGGAAGATTATATGAAACATTTTACTCTTTCGGGATTTGGTGGAACTGATTTTCGTCCTGCATTTGAGTATGTAAATGGTCTGCTTAATAAAGGAGTCTTTAAAAAGCTCCGGGGGCTGTTGTATTTTACAGATGGTAAAGGAATTTATCCAGTAAAAATGCCTCCCTATGAAACTGCATTTGTGTTTATGGAAGATCAGTATCAGGATATATCAGTGCCAGGCTGGGCAATGAAGGTAATATTGACCAGGGAAGATCTGAAAGTAAATTAACAGGAGAACAATAAAACAATGAATATAAAACGAGCAAAAGAAGAAATTAAAAATACCATAGAGGCTTATCTGCTAAAAGATATCTACGGCACTTACGAAATTCCTGCAATGCGGCAGAGACCGGTTTTCTTAATGGGACCGCCCGGAGTGGGAAAAACACAGATTATGGAGCAGATTGCAAGAGAGTGCCAGATCGGACTGGTGGCTTATACCATCACCCATCATACAAGACAGAGTGCGGTGGGACTTCCATTTATCACTGATAAGGAATTTGGAGGCAAACAGTATCGTGTGACGGAATATACCATGAGTGAAATTGTGGCCTCTGTTTATAATAAGATAGAAAGCACAGGACTGTCAGAGGGAATTCTCTTTATTGATGAGATAAACTGCGTTTCTGAAACACTGGCACCCACCATGCTTCAATTCCTTCAATATAAGACTTTTGGAAATCATCGCATACCAGAAGGCTGGATCATTGTAACTGCGGGAAATCCTCCGGAGTATAACAAATCAGTCCGTGATTTTGATGTGGTTACCTTAGATCGTATAAAGCTGATTCATGTGGAGCCGGATTACGAGGTATGGAAGGCTTATGCCTATGAGCATGAAGTCCATCCTGCAGTTATTTCCTATCTGAATGCAAGAACGGAAAACTTCTGCCGGATTGAAACTACGGTAGATGGAAAATTCTTTGCGACGCCAAGAGGCTGGGAGGATTTATCCAGCTTCATAAAGATTTATGAACGTCTGGATAAGAAGCCAGATCGTGATGTAGTAGGTGAGTACATTCAGTATCCCAAAATAGCCAAGGATTTTGCCAATTATCTGGAGCTGTACTATAAATACCGGGATGATTATCAGATTGACGAAATACTGTCTGGCACAATCCGGGAAAGTTTGTGCAACAAATTAAGCCGTGCTCCCTTTGATGAGAAGTTAAATGTAATGGGACTCCTTTTATCAAGGCTGAGTCAGCATTTTAAGAAAGTGGCTGACCAGGGAGACCGTACAGGCCTGTTAATGGAAGAACTGAAAAAAATTGATCCGGAAATAGATGGGAATTCAAACGCTTCAATGGTAGAACGGTTACGAGATGTAAGAACCCAGTGGAGTGAATCCGTAAAACAAAAATGGGAAGCAGGACTTTTGAACAGACGGGAAGATTTTCTATACCGTGATGTAGAAGCAATGCTGATTAATATAGAAGAAACGCTTAAAAAATCTTCAAAAAACAACATGGAGGAGGATTGGAAGCAGATTAGAGAGCTGTTCCAGAAAGAAACAGACCGATACGATATGTTTTTTGCAGAAAGTGGAAAATCCCTTGAACACGCTTTTGATTTTCTGGAAGCATCCTTTGCAGCCGGCCAGGAAATGGTATTGTTTATTACAGAGTTAAATACTGGTTTTTACAGTGTGAACTTTTTAAAAGAGTATGAGTGTGAACGCTATTATCAATATAATAAAAGTCTTTTATTTAAAGACCGGGAGGACGAAATCAGATCAAGAATCACGAGTTTGGGAAAATAATGTATAAAAACCAAGAAGCTACTCCATAATATAAGGGAAAAGGAGGTAGTGCCATGGGAAATAAAGCATTAAATTACACAGCTCTGACAATTGCCATCATCGGTGCAGTAAACTGGGGGCTGGTAGGTTTCTTCAATTTCAACCTGGTGTCATTTATTTTCGGCAGCATGACCTGGCTGACAAGGATCGTGTATGCCGTCGTAGGAATCTGCGGATTATATCTGCTTACCTTTTATGGTCATTCAGAAACAAGTACGGAAAGATAGTTGATGATGGTAGCGGGGGCGTTGCAGCATAGCAGATATTAAGCTATGGAGCAATGCCCTTCATCTATGCTTTAAAATTGATATGCATTAAAATTTGCGTACGGAGGACAGCAGATGGAGGCACAGTTGCGGGAAAGAACGCAGGCACAAATGCAGTTTGAATCATATCTTCGCAGGGAAAATTTATCTGAAAGTACAATCATAACTTATATATCTGCAGTAAGATCTTATTTCACCCAATATAATGATATTAGCAAAGATAATTTATTGGCTTATAAGGGCTATCTAATGGAAAGTTATAAACCCAAAACTGTGAATTTAAGAGTTCAGGCCATGAATAAATATCTCTATTATATGGAGCAACAGCCACTGCAGCTTAAAAATGTTAAGATACAGCAGAAGAACTTCCTTGAAAATGTGATTAGTAATGCAGATTATCAATATTTAAAAAAGAAATTGAAGCAGGATGGAAATATGGAATGGTATTTTGTCGTATGGTTCCTGGCAGCAACCGGCGCCAGAGTCAGTGAACTCATTCAGATAAAAGCAGAGCACGTTGATCTTGGATATCTGGATCTTTATTCCAAGGGTGGAAAGCTTCGCAGAGTCTATATTCCCGAAAAGCTTAAAAGGGAAGCAAAGGTATGGATGGATCAAAATCAGATAACCAGTGGTTACTTATTTAAAAACCGATACGGCGAACGAATCTCAACCCGGGGAGTTGGTCAGCAGTTAAAACGATATGCTATAAAATACGGACTTGATCCCGATGTGGTCTATCCTCATTCCTTTCGACATAGATACGCAAAGAATTTTCTGGAAAAATACAACGACATTGCATTTCTTGCTGATCTTATGGGGCATGAAAGCATTGAGACCACAAGGATCTACTTAAGAAGGACAGCAACGGAGCAGCAGAGCCTGATAGATAAAATTGTTACATGGTGATGGAACTATTCTAATAAGAATAAATAAAAATTAAAAAGAGTCTTAACTCGTCTGAATACAGACAGGTTAGGGCTCTTTTTGCTTTATATTGACCTTTTCCGGGCGTCGATCGTTATCAAGGAATAACTTTTAATGTTCCTATAATGTGTATTATAGGAACATATGCCGCGCAGGCAAAAGCTGATTATATCCTATAAAAACGTGTGAATTACTCACTAAAACGTATATCGGATAAAAATAAGTTTTAATAAGGATTTTTTGAAAAAATTTAAAGAGTTACGAAAATAAAGGAAAAATAAGATGAAAACAGGTTGTTGTAATACACATTCTGGGAATATATGTCAAGTAGTTAAAAAAATAACAATGCAGGCTTCGTCAAAAACAAGGAGGTGACGCGAATGTTATCGTTAGGAAGGAATCCAGGTGAGTATCTCGTAATCAATGGAAACATAGTAATACAGGTGGTGTCCGTGGAGGGAGATTTAAGACTTGCCATCGATGCACCAAAAGATATTTCCATCGTAAGAGGAGAGATCTATGAAAAAGGCCACCAAATTCCCCAGTGTTTGAAAAAACTAAGGGAAAAGCACTTACGGTGGTAAGAACAGTTTACTACGCTTTCGACTTTTTCCTCAAGGGCCCGAGGGAAAGTTAGAAATAAAAAATCAAAGTAACATGAGGGAAATGGATGTCCCTGTCATAATTCAAGGAGGTAATACATATGAGAATTCAACACAATATTGCAGCATTAAACGCCTACAGGCAGTTAGGAAACAATAATAACTCTGTAGCAAAGAGCTTAGAGAAACTGTCTTCTGGCTATCGTATCAACCGCGCAGGAGATGATGCCGCAGGTCTTGCTATTTCCGAAAAGATGAGAGCACAGATTACAGGTCTTGAGACAGCCCAGAAAAATGCGAATGATGGTATTTCACTTGTACAGAGTGCAGAAGGTGCTTTAACTGAGGTTCACTCCATGTTAAACCGTATGACCGAGCTCGCGACTCAGTCTTCAAGTGGTACCTATGATGATGCGGTTGACCGTGATAATCTGCAGAAAGAATTGAATTCATTAAAATCTGAGGTTGACAGAATCTCTGAATCGACTAACTACAATGGAATTAAACTTTTGGATGGATCATTGGGTGCCAATTCTGTAAACACCGAAGCAAAAAATGCTTTAGTATCCGGTGCGCAGACAGTTACTGGACTGACTGATAATGCGCTTCATACCCAGCCGGCAGTTGCGGGTAAGTACGAAGTCAAGGTCGATCTGGATAGTGCGAAAACAGATGGAAGTACTGAAGCAGTAGCTGCAGGAGCTTCAAAACAATTTGAATTTAGCTTAAAGGATACAGCTGGAACAGATCATATTCTGAAATTTAAATTTAATGATACAGGTGCAATTACTACAGGGGATTTAGCGACAAAAGTCGGTGCTATTTTGTCAGGTGGAATTAATAGCATTTCTGATGCTCAATTTGCAGCAGATAACAAAGATGCTCTGGATTCATTAAAGAAAGTATTTGCTGATGTTAAAATGGAAACAGATGGAGCCGATGGCTTAAAAATTACTGCAAGCAGTAAAGATTTAGGAACAAATGGTGTCGGTTTGGCGTCAATTACTGTAAAAGAGCGTACAATTAACGCTAATGGTGCACCTACGGCGGCAGTAGATTTATCCACTAACACTGCCTTAGGATCAGATGTTACAGCCACAGTAACTACAGCACCAACTGATGCATTTGATTATTTGCAAGTGGAAACAGCCGATCTGGCATCAGGTAAAAAAATTACAGTTGGTGACCATACATTTGAAATGAAGGCGGCAGACGATTATAAAACCACCGGTGATAATGTACGTGTTATAATCGGAAGCAATGATACAGAAACCAAAAAGAACTTAGTTGCAGCTATGAAAAATTCCGGCATCACCTCAGCGTCTTTAACTGCGGACGGTAATATTAAGATCGGAGATAAGAATCAGCTGAAAACCTCCGATAAAACAGTTGGATATAATGAGATGGTTGATATTAAGTCGGAATCTCTGGGTGTTAAGCTTGGTGCAGCAGATGCTGTTAATGGTACTTTTAAATTTACACCTGGTGCCGGAGCAGCAGGAGATCATACCCTTGGTATTGGATATAAGGACGCAGACGGCAATGTAAAATCCATCAAAGTGGATTATACAGCAGGTGGTACAGTAGCAACCAATGCATCAGCAATTGCATATGCAATTAATACAAATAAGGATACAAAATCTTTATTTAAAGCAACGGTTGATGATTCCACAAATGAAATTACATTAGAAGCGTTAGGCGGTAAAGAAGGTGTTACCATTACCGCATTATCCACAACAGATACGACCACCGGTGCTCTTGGATCACTTTCTGCCGGAGCTACTCCTGCCCGTGCATCAAAGACTGTTGAGCTGGTAAATTCAGGTATTGCTGAAGGCGATTCTGTTACAGTGGGTGGTAAAGAATATCAATTTATTGACAGTGCAAGCGTTGGTGATGCCAGTAAATTGAAAGAGGGTGCTACTGCAGTTGTTATTGGAGCAGATAATAATGGGACAGCAGCTAATCTGCGTCTGGCTCTCAGCAATGACGGTATAAAGTCTTCTATTTCAGGAAATAAGATTACAATTGAAGATGGTGCAAAAGCGGGAGTTAAATCCGGAGGCTTAAAAATCCAGGTTGGTGAGACAAAGGACAGCTATCAGCAGGTTAACGTTACTGTTGGAAATATGAGCACAAAAAGTCTCGGAATTGCAGATGTTGATGTAAGCACTCAGGAAGGGGCAAAGGCTTCTATTGAAAAAATTAAAGCTGCCATTAATAAAGTATCTGCAACCAGAGGTGATTTGGGTGCCATTCAGAACCGTCTCGAGCACACCATCAATAACCTTGGAGTTACACAGGAAAACATGACTGCAGCAGAAGGACGTATCCGCGATGTAGATATGGCAAAAGAAATGATGGCATATACCAAGAACAACATCCTGGTTCAGGCATCTCAGTCCATGCTGGCACAGGCAAATCAGGTTCCACAGGGCGTTCTGCAGTTATTAAAATAATAATTGTAAAAACACCAGCATCAATTACTGGCCGTTGCATCATAATGCAGCGGCCTGCTTGGCGTGTAAAATGACCGGGCTATGATGTTTGATCTTTTTATGCTATACTCTTAATCAAAATCAACGCCAACCAGTTTATTGCGGTTGGCTCCATTAGGAGGTATGCGATGTTTTTCATATGCGGAATGAGTCAGGGGAAAAAGCTGCTTGATTATACCAGGACAGTGATTTGCTCCTTATGCGGAGGCTATGGCAGATATCAGGTCTTTATGACTTACAGCTATTTCAGTGTATTTTTTATCCCCATTATAAAATGGAACAGGCATTATTATGTACAGATGTCCTGCTGTAATACCGTTTATGAACTGGATGGGGAAAAAGGAAAGAAGTTAAGCAGAAGAGAGCCGGTTGAAATTGAGGAGCGGGATTTAACCCTGGTTCAATCCGGACAAAGAAGCGCAGAGTGGAATAAGAGGCAATGCTCCCACTGCGGGTATGAAACAACAGAGGATTTTGAATACTGTCCCAAATGCGGACAAAGATTTTAAAACAGCCGAACCGGTATAGTTCCGGAGCGGCTGTTTTTTCATGTTTTGTTATTAGATAATAATATCCTCTAATGCCCGCTTGGGAACATAATGAATCTGGTTTTCATCTCTGTAATACTTAACGTTTCCGTCTTCCTTAACAGGAACGATGACCACCTCTTCCTTTGGTTTTCCAAGAGCCAGGACAAGATCTACAGAATAAAGAGAGGTATCAATGCCAAGCGCTTCACCCAGCTGACTTCGACGTACATTTCCAAGCATGCAGCCGCCGTAGCCTTTTTCTACTGCTCCAAGCATTATGGTCTGAGCGACGATGCCATCATCGGTAAGCTTGTTCTTACCAAGTGACAGATCACAGAGAATGATGATATAGGCAGATGGGCGCTCCCCTTCCTCGGGTCCGTCCCAGTCAGGAAGTGCTCCCGCCCAGCCTAAAGTATCAAATATCAGAGCATTTTCTTCTGGTGTATTGCTGATCTTAAATTTCAATGCCTGTGAGTTAGCCGTGGACGCAGTGAGTCTCGCCATATCAATGAGCTCCAGTAAATCCTCTTTGGAGATCTGGCACTCCTGATAAAAGCGCCGGTATGTACGGCATTTGGAAACGAGATCCTTTAACATAGTAGATTCCTCCTGTTATCATATTCAATCAGTATTTATTTATAAAGTATAGCAGGTATGAAAATGATCTGCAACGAATAAAAAGGAAAAGGATTTGGGAATATAGCACAAAAATAAAGCCACTACATCCCTAAAAATTAGTATTTTTTTCGAATGGACAAAATACAAACAAATAGAATAAAAAAAACTCAAGAGCATAAATCCATAATTTATTGTTAGACATATTATCCCCATTTGTAAATTTAATTAAGAATTTACCACTTTTATATTAAGAAAAAAATCATAATGAATTCATTGACTTTATTTTCTTAAGGTGTTAAACTGTGTCTCGGCTTTAGAAATTAATAAAAAAAGCCGCGGCATACATATTTAACAATAAACACAGGTAGCCGCAAGGAGGAGAAATATTATGAAATTAACAACAAAGAAACTGGTACTTACAGGATTAGCAGTATTAACAATGGCAGCAATTTCTGCATGTGGAAGCACAAAGACTGCTGAAACAACAGCAGCAACAGAAGTTACAACAGAAGCAGCTACAACAGAAGCAGTTACAACAGAAGCAGCTACAAAAGAAGAAGTTACAACAGAAGAATCTTCTGAGTCTGTAGAAGAAACAACTGAAGAAGCATCTGCAAAAGAGTCTTCTGAAGAAGCTTCCAGCGTAGAAGCAACTACTGAAGCTACAGAAACTACAAAGGCTGCTAACTAATTATTATAGAAATAACAGCTTAGATGGAATGAAAATTTCCGCAGGCGGGGACAGATGTCTCCGCCTTTTTTGCGCGCATCTGCTATGCAGAATGGATTAGTATGTGATATAATTTCTCCAAACAGTCATTTGAAGGAGGCAGCTTTTTATGAAAATTACTTACGTTCATCACAGTGCATTCCTGGCAGACTTATGGTCTGCTGCTCTGCTATTCGATTATACCCAGGGTACACTTCCTGACCTGGATACCAATAAACCACTTTTTGTTTTCGCCAGTCATCGCCATGGCGATCATTATTCGGATAAAATTTTTGAATTGGGGAACGGACCCAGAGAAGTTCATTATATTCTGTCTGATGATATCTCCAGGAAAAAGATCAGTGAGGAACAAAGAAGCCATATTTCATTTGTCAAACCGGGAGAAACGCTCACCTTTTCGTATGGTACAGGAGGTAATCTGGCATTAGAAATTACTACCTTTCAATCCACAGATGAGGGTGTCGCATTTCTCATAAAAGTGGATGGAACCGTGATTTACCATGCTGGCGATCTAAACAACTGGAGATGGGAAGGTGAGCCAGAGGAATGGAACCGGAATATGGCTAAGAACTATTCATTAGAAGTGGACAAGCTGGCAGGAACGAAAATTGATGCAGCCTTTCTGCCTCTGGATACAAGACAGGAGGAAAACTTCTATCTGGGTTTTGATGAATTTATGAGAAAGGCGGAAGTAGTGCATGCATTTCCCATGCACTGCTGGGATGATTATTCCGTAATAGGACGTTTAAAATCAATGGAAGTTTCCATTCCTTACCGGGACCGGATTGTTATGATGGAAAGAGACGGAGAATCGTTTGTTCTGGAACAGGAGCCTCAAATTCATGAATGAGCGGAAAGAGGAAGAGCGGGAGGTCTTAGATGCGGCCATGCTGGCCGGTCATATTCTGCTGGAAAATGGTGCTGAGATTTTCCGGGTGGAAGAAACCATGGACCGGATCTGCCGTCATTACGGAATTAAATCCTGCAATTCCTTTGTGTTAAGCAATGGGATTTTTACCACCGCAGGAGATGAGAGAGAAGAGATATTTGCAAAGGTTCAGCACATTCCGGTGAGCGGCACACATTTAGACCGTGTTGCTGCAGTGAATCAGCTCTCCAGGGAGATTGAAGCAGGATCGTTAACTCCCCAAGCAGTAAGAGAAAGGCTTGATCAGATACAGCGGATGCCTGGAAAGTCAAAGATGATGCAGATTCTTGCATCGGGAGTGGGAAGTGCCTGCTTTTGTTATCTGTTCGGAGGAAATGTAAAAGATGCAGCAGCTGCATTTGTCTCTGGATTGGTTCTATATGGATATATCATTTTTCTGGCAGGTCCTCATCTTAAAAAGCTGGTGGCTAATATTGGAGGGGGAGCGCTGGTTACTGCGCTGTGCACTCTCATGTACAAGCTTCGCCTGGGCGAACATTTAAACTTTATGATTATTGGTTCAATTATGCCTTTGATACCAGGAGTTGCATTTACCAATGCAATTCGTGATATTGCAGACGGAGATTATATCGCTGGTTCTGTGCGTATGATGGATGCGCTGCTGGTATTCTTCTGCATAGCCATGGGAGTAGGGCTGGTATTCAGCCTTCTTCACCGGTTTACAGGAGGTGGATTTTTATGATGGCTGTCTGTGAGATGGCAGTTGCAGCCCTTGGTACGGTTGCATTCGCTCTTCTGTTTGGAGTACCTGCTATATACTACCCTTATTGCGGTTTAATTGGGGGAACAGGCTGGTTCGTATATAGCATGCTGGTACAGGGATTTTCAGAGCCGGCATCTGCAATGTTTGCAACCATTGCTGTAATTCTTCTTTCCAGAATATTTGCGGTCAGAAAACAGTGCCCGGTAACCATCTTTTTGATATCCGGTATTTTTCCATTAGTTCCAGGTGCGCTGGTATATTGGACTGCTTACTATATTGTAACCGACGAAATAGCACTTGCTGCCCGAACCGGGTTTCTTGCTTTGAAAGTGGCTGTTGCAATCGTGCTAGGTATTGTGTTTGTTTTTGAACTGCCTCAGGGATTCTTCCGTTTTGCGGCAAAGAAGGATAAACGGGCATTAAAAGAGAAAGGGAGAAAGAAACGATGATATGGATTAAAAATGTTCACGTAATTGATCCGGCAACCCGGACAGAGCAGGATATGGATATCTGCATAGAAGATGGAATCATATCCGGGATGGGAACGGATCAGAATCCTCCCGGGGCAGGGACTTCAAAAAATGATGTAGTGATCGATGGTACCGGTCTTATCGCAGCACCGGGTCTTGTGGACGTACATGTTCATTTCCGGGATCCGGGGCTTACTTACAAGGAAGACATTCAGACAGGTGCAAGAGCAGCAGCCAAAGGTGGTTTTACAACAGTTGTATGCATGGCCAATACAAAGCCTCCTGTGGATAATATAAAAACGTTGGAATATGTAAAAAAAGAAGGGGAGAAAACCGGAATCCATGTCCTTCATGCAGCAGCTGTATCAAAAGGAATGAAGGGTCGTGAGCTGACTGATATGGAGGCACTGGCGGCCCATGGAGCAGCAGGCTTTACTGATGATGGGATTCCGCTGATGGATGCGGAGCTTGTAAAAACAGCCATGGAAAAAGCGGCCAGTTTAAATCTCCCTTTAAGCTTTCACGAAGAAGATCCTGCTCTAATAGAGAACAACGGAATCAATCATGGGGCAGTATCCGAACAACTTGGCATCTATGGTTCTCCTGCTGAGGCGGAGGATAGTCTGGTGGCAAGAGACTGTATGCTCGCTCTCCATACCAAGGCTGCAGTAGATATTCAGCATATCAGTTCTGCTGCATCGGTACGTATGGTACAGTTTGCAAAGGATTTAGGGGCAGACGTTTATGCGGAAGTGACACCCCACCATTTCACACTGACAGAAGAGGCGGTTCTTTCCTATGGAAGTCTGGCTAAGATGAATCCCCCTCTTCGGACAGAGGCAGACCGTATGGCTGTAATAGAAGGTCTTAAAAATGGCAGCATTGATATCATAGCCACCGATCACGCACCTCATAGTACGGAAGAGAAAGCCAGGCCTTTGCTGGAGGCGCCCAGTGGAATTATCGGGCTTGAAACGGCACTTGGGCTGGGAGTAACCACTTTGGTGCGTCAGGGTCATTTAACCATGATGCAGCTGTTGGAAAAGATGAGTATCAATCCGGCGAAATTATATCGTCTGGACTGTGGAAGGCTGAAAACCGGAGGCGCAGCAGATCTGGTAATATTTGATCCCAACGAGGAATGGACCGCAGGTGAATATGTCTCCAAATCATCCAATTCCCCATTTACCGGAAAAAAACTTTTTGGAAAAGTGAAATATACCATCTGCAAAGGTAAAATTGTCTACCAGGATGAACAGGATTAATCGGATAAACACGAGAAAAGGATAAGCGATGGAAATCAGGGCGCAGGACTCTGTTGTCCCGGGGGAATTGAAAACAGAGGGGATAGCTGAGGGTAAAGTGAGTGGTAAAGCAGACTTGAATCTGTCTGTTGAAGCATTAAAAGCAAACGAGAAATTAACTGCAGGAGAAATTGTGCTTAATCAGGTGGCTGCTCAGACTCAGTTCATGAAGGAAGAGGCAAAAGCAGAATCTGAAAAAACTGAAAATGCTGAAAAATCCAGGTCTGTCAGAGATACTGCTTCCGTGAGTGATACTCCTGACATTTGGGATGAGGAAGAATGGAGGGAGGCCTTTCATGACATAACAGACTGGACTCCATCTGAAACCCTTCCTCTTTCGGAGGAATTAAAAGAGCTGGCAAGAATATACGAGGAACTTCTTTTGGCGGTTCTCACCCATGGAACACAAGAGGGCCAGGAAGCCGGGGAGCTCAATCAGGAATTGTCTGTGATGCTGCAAAAGCTTTTGATGTCCCGACTTGGAGATCTGGAGCTTCTGTTAAGTAATTACGGATCTGCCTTAAGTATTAATGCATTGAGGGCAGCCATCTGCCGAAGCGTTATGGGGAAAAATTTTACGGAGGCAGAGCTGAATCAGATATTCGGACGCAGTAGTGTGGAGGGAAAGCAGTTAAGTGCTTCTAAGGAAGGCGGAATCAGGACCCCGGTTACTACAGGAGATAATGAAACCGGTATGGGGATTATTTACCAGCCGACAGCCTTCGGAACGATTAAAAATAATCCCGGATATGCCAAAAATCTGATGGATGAAACTTCTTTAACTATTCTGGAAAAAGGTGGGCCTTCCAAGAAAATAGCTGGAAAAGCCCAGGGAGCCAGCTTAACCATTTCCCCTATGAAAACGGGAAGGGTATATGAAATAAGCGATCTGGAGGCTGCACAGCGGTTTGCGTCCTACATGAACCGGGAAGGAAATTTATTCAGGATATCAGGACTGTCTGGTAAAAGCGAAGAGCTCTTGGGATTTTTAGCCGCTCTTATGTCAATAAAAACACAGATCTTTGTATCCAGTCTGGGAGCGGAAAAAGGGATCGCCATGGATTTAAGAGAAGCCTGTGACCGGATGACCGATGAATTGATTCAGGAAATGGTGAGTCAGTCCTCTCTAAAATATTCCGGTGTGAGAAAACCAGTTTTTGAAGCAAAGGATGTATACCGGATCTTTTATTACATGATGAATCTATACCAGAACAAGGCAGATGTAAATGAGACGGCCAATAAAGGGATTCGCTACGCCTATCAGCAGTTTCTAAAGAAAAAAGAAGTTTCAGAAATTAAGGGAGAGCCGGAACCTTTTTTTACAAAAGGTAAGAAAGAACCTTCAGAGGATTTTAAGGAAGGCAGGAAACAGATAGAACGGGATTGGAATGGATTTACGGAATTTTTAAACAACGGACATTCAATGGATATTCCTCAGGGCGTTCTGGTGCTCAGTCCCTGGGGGATGCTGGCGGAGCCGGAAGCTTCCAGGGAGGAAAGCGATGGGAATATAAGTCCTGCTTTTTTCCTTGGTGGGGGCGCAGCCCTTGTAATACTGATTATAATCATTTCTTTCATCTGGTTTTAGAACCATTATACATAAATTTCTTCTTTACAGAAAAACTTTACTGTGCTACCATGGTAACACATGAAAATAAAGAGGAGGATTTATGTTATGAAAAAAATAGTGATTCTGGCAGCAGCAATATTAGGAACAGCAGCGTTATTAAGCGGCTGTGCAGGAAAAAAAGAAGCACCTGCGGCGGCAGAGACAACAAAGGCAGAGTCTTCATCTGCAGAGACAACAAAAGCACAGGAAACATCTTCTGCAGCTTCTGAAAAAGATACGTTTACTGTGGGATTTGATCAGGATTTTCCTCCCATGGGATTTGTGGGAGATAATGGAGAGTATACAGGATTTGACTTAGATCTTGCTAAAGAAGTGGCAGACCGCCTTGGTAAAAAGTTTGTAGCTCAGCCAATCGCCTGGGACGCAAAGGATATGGAACTGGAAAGCGGCAACATTGACTGTATCTGGAATGGATTTACCATTACTGGAAGAGAAGATGGTTATACATGGACAAAGCCTTATATGGCAAACAGACAGGTCTTTGTTGTGGCAAAGGACTCCGGTATCAAGACACTTGCAGATCTTTCCGGAAAAGTAGTGGAGGTACAGGCTGACTCTTCTGCAGAAGCTGCATTAAAGGATAATGATACATTAGCCAAAACATTTAAGACACTTCAGACCACACCAGATTATAATACTGCATTTATGGATCTTGAGATGGGAGCAGTAAACTGCGTGGCTATGGATGAGATTGTAGCTGCTTATCAGATTCAGCAGAGAAAGTCAGATTTCGTAATTCTTGATGAAGCACTTGCTGCAGAGGAGTACGGAGTTGGCTTTAAAAAGGGAAATGATGGATTAAGAGACAAGGTGCAGGAGCAGCTGGAGGCAATGGCAGCAGACGGAACCTTAAAGACCGTTTCTGAAAAATGGTTCGGTAAAGACGTAACAACAATAGGAAAATAATTGATACTGACGGAGGGGCAATCATGGCTTTTACAAAGATACTTACACAACTGGCAGGAGGAATGTGGGTCAGCATCCAGATCTTTCTGGTAACACTCATCTTTTCTCTTCCTCTGGGACTTCTGGTCTCCTTTGGGAGGATGTCAAAAAACCGGGTCATAGAGGCCATTGTTAAATTCTATATTTCAGTCATGAGAGGAACCCCTCTGATGCTTCAGCTTATGGTGGTGTATTTCGGTCCCTATTACCTTTTTGGAGTAAAGGTGGGGAACGGATACCGCCTTTGGGCTGCATTTATCGGTTTCGTGATCAACTATGCGGCTTATTTTGCTGAAATCTACAGAAGCGGCATTCAATCCATGCCGGCCGGACAGTATGAGGCAGCAAAGCTTTTAGGATACTCAAAGAACCAGACCTTTTTTAGAATCATATTTCCCCAGGTAGTAAAACGGATTCTTCCGTCAGTCACCAACGAGGTAATAACTCTGGTAAAGGATACCTCCCTTGCGTTTACCATCAGCGTACTGGAGATGTTTGCCGTAGCCAAGGCGCTGGCGTCCTCACAGACAAGCCTGATCCCCTTTGTGGCAGCAGGTCTTTTCTATTATGTATTTAATCTGGTAGTGGCTATGCTGATGGAATACATAGAAAAACGGATGAATTATTACCAATAGGAGGAATCGAAATGCACGTACTGGAAATGAACCATGTGGAAAAATCATTTAATGAACAGAACGTCCTTCGGGACATCTCTCTGTCTGTAAAAGAAGGGGAGATTCTTTCTGTTATCGGGCCTTCCGGTTCCGGAAAGTCCACGCTCCTTCGGTGTGCCACATTGCTGGAACAGATGGATAAAGGAGAACTGTTTTACCTGGGAGAAAAGGCGGCGTGGAACGGAAGCGATGGAACGACTGTCTATGCCAAAAAGGAAAAACTGAAAGAGATCCAGAAGAATTACGGTCTTGTTTTTCAAAATTTTAATTTGTTTCCTCATATGACCGTTTTAAATAATATTATTGATGCACCAATCCATGTTCAGAAACGGAGCAAGGAGGATGCTATCAAAGAGGCTACGGTGCTTCTTCAGAAAATGGGACTTGCTGATAAAGCAGATGCCTATCCCTGCCAGCTTTCTGGCGGGCAGTGCCAGAGGGTGGCAATTGCAAGAGCACTGGCTCTGAACCCCAAGATACTATTTTTTGATGAGCCTACCTCTGCACTGGATCCGGAGCTGACAGGTGAAGTGCTTAAGGTTATTAAATCCCTTGCGGATCTGCATATTGCCATGGTAATTGTCACTCATGAGATGGCATTTGCCAGAGATATCTCTGACCGGGTGATTTTTATGGCAGAGGGTGTGATCGTTGAGGAAGGGACTCCGGAGGAAGTGTTTGCGTCCAACAATGTCAGGACACAGAATTTTCTTGGGAGGTATGGAGATATTTTGTAGGAATAATAAAAATTTTATGATAGCCCCTGGAACACATGGTTATGTGTGATTCAGGGGTTTTGTTTTATATTATGTCTTATTTTTAATATATCATTGACACCAAATGCGACACCATAATATAATGTATTATAAAGAGAGGATTAATAAATGTCACAATGGGATAAATTATTGAATAGAATATGCTCTTTATCAAAAGATCTGCGATTTAGTGAATTGCAACGTGTCTTGGAGTACTATGGATATGAAATGAAGTCGCCCAAGGGGGGAAGTAGTCATTATACGTTTCGGAAATCAGGGTGTATGCCAATTACTCTGCCAAAGCATGAACCAATAAAAAAAGTTTATGTACAGATGGTTAGAGAGATTGTTGAAAGTGAGGTATCAGATGATGAGAACAATTGATGATTATATGAATCTGCACTATAGAATGGAGATTATTGAAGATCCTGATGAGGGAGGATATATTGTATCATTTCCAGATTTAAGGGGCTGTATAACATGTGGTGAGACAATCGAAGCAGCAATTGCTAATGCCAAAGATGCCCAAAAAGCCTGGCTGGAAGCAATGCTTGAAGATGGTTGTGAAATCCCTGAGCCAGATAATCTGGATAAATATTCCGGACAGTTTAAATTAAGAATACCCAAGTCATTACATCGGGAATTAGCGGAGCACTCAAAGAAAGAGGGGATCAGCATGAACCAGTACTGTTTGTATCTCCTGGCTAGAAATGATAGGGCACGTAATTAAATAGATAAAAGTAAATTAAGAAAAAAGATAAAAACTTTTCACAAACGGATGATATACTAAATGCGATATATCAGGAAATGGCAAACATAGAAAAGAGGATGCTTTATGAAAAGAACCTTAATGATCGCATTAGCAGTCTGCACAGCAGTTATATTATCGGCTTGCGGGAAATCATCAAAGCCGGCGCAAAACGCAGCAGGTACTGTTACACAGACAGAAACTTCAAATGAGACTTCTCCGGCGGCAAGTACACAGGCACCCGGAAGTACAGCAGAATTTAAGATATTAACCGGTAAAGTCACCGAGGTATCTGATAATATGGAATCCATGACTGTTTTAGACGGAGAGTCGAAAACTGTTTTTCATCTGGATAATGCTGTAGTGGAAACCTCCTACGCACTGGAACCAGATGTGAAAGTTTCCATCATCTACAAAGGTGAGATATCGGGGTCTGACACGACCAATGCAAAGGTGATTTTAGTCCTAGATGCCCAGGATAAGATGGAAGTAAAAGAAGCCACCGGAACCGTAAAGGATCAGGCCATGAGCACATTTACCATCGATACCGGTTCAGCAAAAGAGATGGGTTTTATCAAAGATAACTGCGAAGGACTGGATTCCGGTGTACTTGGAAATGCTACAGATGACAGCAACGGAAGCGGAGCTTTGGTAAAAGTTACCTATGTTACGGTTACCTATGATGCAGGCAGTGAATCAAACTTCCCCTTAAAGGTGGAAGCGGCGAAGTAAAACCAGGTGTAAATCCCGGATCGGCAGGGCTTTTTTGATAAAAGGCTTGCAAATTCGGGATTTTCATGTACAATAAGAGAGATGACAGAAAAGGGGCCAAAAGACCCCTATTTTGATGATTTCGGCCACGACTTTGCTGAAATCAGAAGCAGAGCTTACGATATGGAATAAAACCAGATTTCAGAAAGGGAATTAAGATGATTAGTGCACATAACGTAACATTAAGACTTGGAAAAAAAGCATTGTTTGAAGATGTAAATATTAAGTTTACGGAAGGCAACTGTTATGGCTTAATCGGTGCCAACGGTGCCGGAAAATCCACGTTCTTAAAAATTCTTTCCGGGGAACTGGAGCCAACTGGCGGTGATATTGTAATCACACCGGGCCAGAGACTTTCTTTCTTAAAACAGGACCATTTTAAATATGATGAGAGTCAGGTTCTTGATACAGTCATCATGGGAAATGTAAGATTATATGAGATCATGAAAGAAAAGGATGCGATCTACGCGAAGGAGGACTTCACGGATGAAGATGGCATTAAGGCTGCAGATCTGGAGGGAGAATTCGCTACCATGAATGGTTGGGAAGCGGAATCCGATGCAGCTAACTTATTAAACGGTCTTGGAATTGAGACTGACTTACACTATAAACTGATGAAGGATTTAACCGGAGCTCAGAAGGTAAAAGTGCTTCTTGCACAGGCACTTTTTGGCAATCCTGATATTCTTCTTTTAGATGAGCCGACCAACCATTTGGATCTGGATGCCATTGCATGGCTGGAAGAGTTCCTGATTAACTTTGAGAATACGGTAATTGTGGTTTCCCATGACCGTTACTTCTTAAACAAGGTTTGTACCCATATCGCGGATATTGACTACAGTAAGATCCAGTTGTATGCTGGTAACTATGATTTCTGGTATGAGTCAAGTCAGCTTATGGTTAAGCAGATGAAGGAAGCCAACAGAAAGAAGGAAGAAAAGATTAAGGAGCTGCAGGATTTTATTCAGCGCTTCTCAGCCAATGCTTCCAAATCCAAGCAGGCTACTTCCAGAAAACGTGCGTTAGAGAAAATCGAACTGGATGATATTAAACCTTCCAGCCGTAAATATCCTTATATCGATTTCCGTCCAGCACGGGAGATTGGTAATGAGGTTCTTACCGTGAATGATTTAACCAAAACCATTGACGGCGTGAAGATCCTTGATCATATTTCCTTTACACTCACCAGAGAAGATAAGGTGGCTTTTGTAGGACCTAATGAGCTTGCGAAAACCGTTCTGTTTAAGATCCTTTCCGGAGAGATGGAACCAGATGAGGGCGATTATAAATGGGGTCTTACCACTACCCAGAGCTATTTCCCCAAAGATAACACAGCAGAGTTTGATAATGATGATACCATCGTGGACTGGCTGACCCAGTACTCTCCTGAGAAAGAGGCAACGTATGTTCGTGGATTCCTTGGACGTATGCTGTTTGCCGGAGAAGACGGCGTGAAGAAAGTCCGTGTTTTATCCGGTGGTGAGAAAGTGCGCTGTATGCTTTCAAAGCTGATGATAACCGGTGCCAACGTGCTGCTTTTAGACGAGCCTACAGACCACCTGGATATGGAATCCATTACAGCATTGAACAACGGACTGGTGAAATTTCAGGGAGTGCTTCTCTTTTCCTCCCGTGACCATCAGATCGTACAGACTACAGCAAACCGTATTATGGAAATCGTAGGCGGACAGCTGATTGATAAAATTACGACTTATGACGAGTATCTGGATAGTGATGAAATGGCTCGTAAGAGACAGGTATTTACTTTGACAGAAGAACAGGTTACTGAAAACCAGTAATAAAAAAGCCGCTGCTTCACAGGTTGATATGATACCTGGGAAGCAGCGGCTTTCCTATTCATAAAATTATTTTAATCCATTATACAATGTGTCAAGAAGTTCTCCATTGGAATCCTGACCAAGCTCCCATACCATGGCACCGCCTAACTTCTTTGATTTGATATAATCTGTTTTATAAGCGATGGACTGAGGGTCTTCATAGCTGATGAAGATTGTTCCGTTAAATAACCATGGAACCATTGACTGAGAATGAAAATATCTGGTATAACCGGTTTTGTTTAAATAATTTGCCTTGATGTCCTTGTAGCTGATGGAGTTGGCCCCACCGTATGTCTGGTATAAGCCGTTATTGGAATTATTCACGGAAGAGTACAGGTATCCATAGAACGGGATGCCCATAACCAGCTTATCGGCAGGGAAGGAAGCATTTAACCAGGCAGTAACTCCCGAGTCCACGCTTGCTTTATATTGGGGTGAGGAATCGTTGTTATTATAAAGGGGTGCCAGTAAATCTGTATAGGGATCCCAGGTTCCGTGCAAATCATAAGTCATAATATTTGCGAAATCCAGATATTGAGCCAGTTTAGCCATTTCTACATTTTTTACATAAGAAGCATCTGCTCCTCCGGCAATGGTTAGAAGATAGTGTTTCTGGTCCATGGCACCGCGGGCATCCAGCTTTTCTCTTATTTTTTGAAGAAGCAGGGTGAAATTCTGTTTATCCTCTGGCCGCCTGGTGTTGGTCGTCAGACCTCCGCTTACGGGATATTCCCAGTCCAGATCGATGCCGTCAAATCCATATTTTGTAATAAAATCCACGGCACTGTCTGCAAAGGCATTTCTGGATGCGTCGGTCAGAGCCGCATCCGAGAATCTACCAGACCAGTTCCAGCCGCCGACGGAAATCAATGTTTTTAAATTTGGATTTTGTAATTTTAATGAGTTTAAAAGCCTTATATTATTTGGGTCCACATCCGGATATCCAAGAGTAATCTTTAAATCCGGACCAATGTTAGCAAAGGCGTAATTAATATGAGTCAGCTTGCTGGCATCGATCTGATCCGGGCAGACGCCGCTGTAGGCCTGCCAGGCAGCATAGTAGCCAACAATTCTTCCGGATTGTGGCTGGGGTTCTGCCGGAGGTAAAGCGGGTGTTCCAGTGGTGACAGAAACGGTATTGCTGGCAGGAGACATATTTCTTTTGGTATCCTTTGCTTTTACATAAAACTGGTAAGTTGTTGCCGGAGTTAATCCGCTAACGGCATATGTAATTGAGGTTGTAGATCCAAGATAAGTATTATTTTTGTAAATCTGGTATTCTCTTACTCCCAGGCCACCTGTGGGTGGGGACCAGGTCAGGGTAAGTGAGTTGCTGGTAATATCGGTCGCATTTAGATTTTGGGGAGCAGTGGAAGTGCTTTTGTCAGGCTTTGCCGCAAATGAATTTTTCGTGCAGTAGTTGCTGATTAGAAAAAGTAATAAAACAGATATGGTCCACATAATTGCTTTTCTCGTACTTCTTTTCATCGTGTTCTCCTTCATAACTTATTGTGAAATTAAGTATATCATGATGGATTTTCCTTGAATAGCGCGCAAAAACTGGTATATTTGCATAAATTTGGTAATGATTAAAAAATACCGGTGAAACCTGTGCTTGCAGATGATTTCTTAATCGCTTATAATCAGCCTTAAAAGGAGGTGAGAACGATTAATACCATAGATTCCTATGCTTATGAATCCCGCATAAAAGGAATAAACCCAGGATTAAAAGCAGTTGTGGCAATGGCAGCATTATTATTTTGTATTGGAACTGGAGATGTTTTGGTATCTGTTACGGTGTTTCTGTCCATGGGTTTAATTACGGTTTTTATGGGAGGGCTTTCCGCTCAGAAGTATTTTGCCCTATTAAAGATACCGGTAACTTTTTTAGTTCTTGGAACTGTCGCCATTGTAGTTGGGATCTCTCACGTGCCGGCAGGACGCTTTTATATAACTATGCCAGGCTTTTATCTTTATTTGTCAGACGGAGGAGCAGCTCTTGCTGCACGGCTGATTTTAAAAGCAATGGCTGCCGTAAGCGCCATGTATATGCTTGTACTTTCCACACCGGCAAGTGAGATTATTAATCTGCTTGGAAAACTGCATGTGCCCAAACTGATATCAGAGCTGATGAATCTCATATACCGGTTCATCTTTGTTATGATGGATGTCCAGATCCATATGAAGCAGGCGGCGGAGTCCAGGCTGGGATACCATAATTTCCTTACTTCCTGCAGGTCCTTTGGAGGAATCGGAGCGAATCTGTTTATCGTTTCATTAAAGAAGGCGGGTATGTATTATGATGCCATGACTGCCAGATGTTATGAGGGCGAACTTCTGTTTCTGGAGGAGAAAAGACCGGTGAAAGCAAAGGAGGCTGCGGCTGCGGCTGGCTATCTTGCATTTCTTTTGCTTTTATGGCTGGTGTAAAAATGAGGAGGAACAGATGATGGAAGAAATACTTTTACAGGCAGAAAATCTTTCGTATTCTTATGGCACAGGAAGTAAAGCACTTCATGATGTGTCACTGTCTGTGAGAAAAGGGGAGAAAATTGCAGTTCTTGGTTCCAATGGAGCCGGGAAATCTACCTGCTTTTTAAACCTGAATGGTGTCCTGATCCCGGATACGGGAACAATCAGGTATAAGGGAAAGGTTATTGGAAAAAAAGACTTAAATGAGCTTCGAAGAGAAGTGGGAATCGTATTTCAGGATGCAGACAATCAGATTATTGCATCTACCGTTTCTGCTGAGGTATCCTTCGGACCTATGAATTTAAGGCTTTCCAAAGAGGAAGTGAAACAGCGGGTTGAAATGGCGTTAAAGTCCATGAATTTAATGATGCTGAAAGACCGGCCTCCCCACTACTTAAGTGGCGGAGAGAAGAAACGGGTAAGCATAGCAGACATCATTGCCATGGAACCGGAGGTAATCATATTTGATGAACCGACTGCATCTTTAGATCCGGTTAATGTGGAAATACTCACACAGGTTCTTGATGAAATGACAAAAATGGGGAAAACTCTTCTGATTTCAACCCATGATGTGGATTTCGCGTATAAATGGGCAGACCGGGCGGTGGTTTTTGCCGGTGGAACCATTATTGCAGATGGACCGGTAACAGAGATCCTGACATCTGATCATATTTTAAATCAGGGAAATTTAAAGAAGCCGGTTTTAATGGAGGTTTATGACAGTCTGGTGAAATGCCGGATTTTGCCGGAAATGAGTCCTTATTTCAGAGATACACAAGAATTGAACCAGCTGCTTAACAGGCAGTACGAAGGTTGACAGAATTTGGTATTGCAGTTACAATACAATCGTATTATCTAAAAGGTGCCTGTGAAATTCTCCGCAGGATAATAGGGAAAAGGGTGAAAGTCCCTTACGGTCCCGCCGCTGTATATGCAGAGCAGGGCTCCATAGGTCACTGGGAAACCGGGAAGAGGGAGCAGCTGTGTTTGAAGCATGAGTCAGAAGACCTGCCTTTTTGTTTGGAGTATCCGGTTACGAGCGATGACCGGTGCCGGGAAGTCTTTTTGTAGTACAAAGATTTACCCATAGGGCACCAGTCTGATGTGTGGGAACCATCGGATGTGAGGTGCTTATTTTATTGGAAGGAGAATGAAAATGAGTAAGAAAGAAAAAAGTATCATGAAACTTGCAACTGCATTTGCGCTGTCATTTGGAATCGTTCCCAGTGCCTTTGCAATGCATATTATGGAGGGCTATTTGCCAGTAGGGTATTGTGTCGCATGGGGGGCAGTCTGTGTGCCATTTCTCATTGCGGGCTTCTTTTCCATTCAGAAGACGCTCCGGGAGAACAGGAAGGCGATCACAGTTCTTGCCATGTCAGGAGCATTTGTATTTGTGCTTTCCTCATTAAAGATTCCGTCTGTGACTGGAAGCTGCTCCCATATGACTGGAACCGGACTCGGCGCAATTTTGTTTGGACCGTCGGCAGTCAGTATTCTGGGGATTATTGTTTTAATCTTTCAGGCGGTTCTGCTGGCCCACGGAGGTCTTACCACACTGGGAGCAAATACCTTTTCCATGGCAATTGCAGGTCCTTTCGTGTCTTATGGAATATACAGACTTTGTAAAGCGTTAAAAGTGAATAAAATGGCAGCGGTTTTTCTTGCTGCGACGTTAGGCGATCTATTTACATACTGTGTTACCAGTTTTCAGCTTGCCTTAGCCTATCCTTCTGAAATAGGTGGCGTTGGCGCCTCTGCTGTTAAATTCCTTGGGGTATTTGCACCCACCCAGCTGCCTCTTGCGGTGATTGAGGGAATTCTCACTACAGTCATTGTAATGACTCTTGAAACTTATGCTCTTCCGGAGCTAAAAGCCATTGGATTTACAAGGGAGGTAAAATAATATGAGCAGGAAAAGAAAACAGACGATCGCGGTGCTGCTGGTTCTCGTATGTCTGATTGCCATCATTCCTTTGTTTGCCTTAAAGGGAGCAGAGTTTGGGGGATCGGATGATGCAGGAAGCCAGATGATCACAGAAATCCGGGGTGCGGAATATGAACCATGGTTTACTCCCGTTATGGAAGCTGCCATAGGTGGAGAACTTCCTGGGGAAATAGAAAGTCTTTTGTTCTGCCTTCAGACGGGAATCGGAGTGGGAGTCATCGCATTTTTTATGGGAAGGCTGGTGGAACGGAAAAAATGGCAGGATAAACACTCATAATGATTAAAATGTGTAGTTAGACACAGAAAAAGAGCTGGTTCAGATATCATAATATATCTAATCGGCTTTTTTTAATTGTCATAAACAGTTCTCATTAACAGCCAATGTGGCGAGAGATGAAAAATCCTTAATTCTGTATCTTTTTTTGTCCATATGCTGCAATATATCCGCCTCACATAAGACCGAAAACACATGAAGCAGGTGACGGTAGCTGACACCCAGATATTCCGCAACCTCTGTGTGTTTCCTGTTATAGATTTCTCCGTCTGCAGATAATAGTATAAAATTAGCCAGACGGTTAACAAGAGGATAATTCTGATTAGTCGCATAATTTGAGGTATTGCGAAGGGCCTTCCGGCATAAAAACAGGCACAGATAATTTAAGAATTTGGTATCATCTTTTAAAAGATGGCTGACTTCCCTTAGAGGCAGCAGGATACAGACGCAATTATCCAAAGCAATGACTCCATTGGTATATTTCTGCGCACCCATGAATTCCATCTCACCAAATAAGGATGGAGCTTTAAAAAAATCAATAATGGTAACCTTTCCGTTTTCATGAGTCAGGAAAAGCTTGGCATTTCCCTTTATAAGAAATACCAGATCAGATAAATCATCGCCTTCTCTGCATATTAACTCATTTTTTCGAAATTCCTTCCATTTGACATATGGAGTAATATCAAAGGAAAAGATATTAGTGACATATGAGGGAATGGTTTCGTCCGCCTTTTTCATATTCATAGACAAATCTCTTTCAAACTCTTTTTTATAATTTATCTTACTATAAAACTTCCCTAAATTCCAGATTTATGTAATAAAACTCATATTTTTCACAGAAAGCAAATGATATAATATCGGGTATGATGAGGGGGTATGAATTATGAAACTTTTAATATTAGATTTTGACGGAACAATAGCAGATACAAAGAGCAGCATTGTAAATACAATACAGGCCACTGGAAAACAGCTGGGCTATGGAGTTGCCAGGGAGAAGGACATACAGGAAAAAATAGGGCTCCCGCTAAAGGATACCTTTACCTCTGTATTAAAAATACCAGACAGCGAGATAGATAATGCCATTGATATATACCGCAGAAAATACCAGGATATCTGCATGGAAAGTGTTACATTGTTTCCAGATGTAAAAAGTACCATAGAGTACCTGTCACAAAAGGGAATTGTTATTACAGTTGCCTCAAGTAAGGGCAGAGAGGCTCTTCATCTGCTGCTGGATCATTTAGAGGTAAGTCCTTTTATTTCCCGTATTTACGGTGAACAGGACGTGGAAAATAAAAAGCCGGCTCCGGACATGGCACGATTAATATTGGAGCAGGAAAACTGTGAACCGGAAGAGGCATTGGTGGTAGGGGATACAATATTTGACCTTCAGATGGGGCGGAGCGCAGGCTGCCACACCTGTGGAGTAACCTATGGAAACAATTCTTATGAAGATCTGAAAGCGCAAAACCCAACCTTTCTCATCAATAATTTTGGCGAATTGAAACAAATCTTTTAAGGTGCAAAAGGAAAAGAGGTATGGCCCTGATGAAACAAACAATTAGTTTTGCAACACGCCCTTTTCGAATGCTGTTTAAAATGGTATACTAACACTATCTTTTTGACGGAGGTGAATGCGATGAAAAAAATGATTTCATGGAATGTAAATGGACTTCGTGCCTGTGTGGAGAAAGGCTTTCTGGATTATTTTAATGAGGTAGATGCGGACGTGTTCTGTATTCAGGAAAGCAAGCTGCAGGAAGGTCAGATTGATCTTTCTCTTCCAGGCTATTATCAATATTGGAATTACGCACAAAAGAAAGGATATTCAGGCACTGCCCTGTTTACCAGGGAGGAGCCATTATCAGTAACTTATGGAATGGGAATAGAAGAGCATGATAAAGAGGGACGGATTATTACGGCTGAGTTTCCGGACTATTATGTAGTAACCTGCTATACTCCAAATTCCCAGAATGAACTGGCGCGCCTTCCCTACCGTTTGACCTGGGAGGAGGCATTTCTGGCCTATCTAAAAGGGCTGGAGAAGAATAAGCCTGTTATTTTCTGCGGAGACTTAAATGTAGCTCATAAGGAAATTGATTTAAAAAATCCCAAATCTAACCGAAAAAATGCAGGGTTTACCGATGAGGAGAGGGAAAAGTTTACCATCCTTGTAGAGAATGGCTTTATAGATACCTACCGGTATTTCTATCCGCAGCAGGAAGAGATGTACTCCTGGTGGTCGTACCGCTTTAAAGCGAGGGAGAAGAATGCAGGGTGGCGTATTGATTATTTCTGTGTATCAAAAAGTCTGGAGGACAGGCTGGTAAGTGCATATATTCACACCCAGGTGACAGGCTCTGACCACTGTCCGGTGGAACTTGTAATTAAATAATAACGGATCAGACAGAGTATTACACAGGAGAATAATAAAAACATGAATTTATTAACAATTGAGCATTTAACAAAATCATATACAGAACGGCTTCTTTTCGATGATACCAGCTTTAGCATAAATGAAGGGGAAAAGATCGGTCTGATTGGTATTAATGGCACAGGAAAGTCTACGCTCTTACGTATCGTGGCAGGGCTTGAAGAGCCAGATGAGGGAACTGTGGCAAAGGGAAGAAACTTAGATATTCGTTTTCTGTCCCAGAATCCCAGATTTGAGGCTGGAGAAACCATACTGGAAAGTATTATCCGGGAGAATGAGGGCCATGAACATGTATGGGATTTAGAAAGCCAGGCAAAGAACATGCTGACAAGACTTGGCTTTACGGAATTTGATACCAAAGTGGACACCTTATCCGGCGGACAGAGAAAGAGGGTTGCGCTTGTGAGTGTTCTTCTTTCTACTGCAGATTTACTGGTTCTTGATGAGCCCACTAACCACCTGGACAGCAGTATGGCGGACTGGCTGGAGGATTATCTGCGCCGGTTTAAAGGTGCTCTTTTGATGGTTACCCATGACCGGTATTTTTTAGATAGTGTGACAAACCGGATTGTGGAGCTTGATAAGGGAAAACTTTACAGCTATCAGGAGAACTATGAAGGCTATTTAAAATTAAAGGCAGACCGGCTGGATATGGAGCAGGCTACTGAACGGAAACGCCAGTCAATCCTCCGTATTGAGCTTCAGTGGATGCAAAGAGGGGCAAGGGCGCGTTCCACCAAGCAGAAGGCCCATATTGAGCGATACGAGACGCTTCGTGACCAGAAGGCACCGGAGTTTGATAAAAACGTGGAACTGGATTCTATTGAGAGCCGTCTTGGACGCACCACCGTTGAGCTGGAGGGAATTTCAAAGGCTTTCGGTGATAAGGTTCTCATGAAAGATTTTAACTATATTTTCCTGAAAAATGACCGCATCGGAATCATTGGTCCAAACGGGTCCGGTAAATCCACACTTATGAAGATTATAGTGGGATGGCTTCAGCCAGATGAGGGAACCTTAACAGTGGGACAGACTGTTAAGATGGGTTATTTCTCTCAGGAAAGCGAAGATATGGATGGCAGCTTAAAGGTCATCGATTATATCCGAAGTGCGGCTGAATATGTGAAGACAAAAGATGGAAGTGTCAGTGCCTCCCAGATGCTGGAACGGTTTTTATTTCCGCCAAGTGTACAGTATACGACTGTGGAAAAGCTTTCCGGAGGGGAAAAACGGCGGCTGTATCTGCTTCGCATCCTAATGGAGGCACCCAATGTCCTCCTTCTTGACGAGCCTACCAATGACCTGGATATTCAGACACTTACCATCCTTGAGGATTACTTAGACAGCTTTCCGGGCATTGTCATAACCGTATCTCATGACCGCTATTTTCTGGACCGGGTGGTGCGCAGAATTTTTGCATTTGAAGGACAGGGAAAGGTCACTCAATACGAGGGAGGATTTACGGATTATCAGGCGGCTTTCGCTGCAAAATATCCGGATGGGCTTCCTGGGGAAGCAGCTGGATCTTACAAAAAGGACGATGCAGGCGAGAAGAAGGGGAAGGAAAAACCCAAATTAGAGCGGAAACTTAAGTTTTCCTATAAAGAACAGCGGGAATGGGAAACCATTGAAGATGACATTGCTGGTTTGGAAGAAGCCATCGAGGCGCTTGATAAAAAGATTGAAGAGGCTGCCAGTGATTATGGCAAACTGAATCAGCTGATGGAAGAAAAGGCAGAAAAAGAAGGACTATTAGAGGAGAAGATGGAGCGCTGGATGTATTTAAATGATCTGGCAGAACAGATTCAGAACCAGTAACAGGATTGCCACAGAGGAGAAGAGGAATGAAACAGTACAGGATCGCCAGGAAAGAAACAGGATATTATCCCATGGGAATGACTAAGACTGGGGAGGGGGTTCATTTCAGCGTTGCAGCTCAGGGTAAGGAATTAAAACTACTTTTTTTTCGTGGCGATGAAACGGAGCCCTTCTGTACCTTTCTCTTTCCGGAAAAAGAAAAGCGGGGAGAAGTTTTTTCTGTTACGATCCTTGGAGATGACTTTACCGGGATTTCCTATTGCTATGAGATTGATGGGAAACGGTTCTCTGATCCGTATGGGAGAGCTTTTACAGATAAGGATCGCTGGGGAGATTTAGAGAGAGCAGCTGTATTATCCAAAAGTCCGGTTATGTTTGAAGCTTTTGACTGGGGAGAAGAGAAGCGTCCGCTGATTCCATATGAGGATTCTGTGGTCTACCGGATTCATGTCCGGGGATTTACCATGCATTCTTCTTCCGGAACCAGGAATAAAGGAACCTTTCGGGCAATAGAGGAGAAAATCCCCTACTTAAAAGAGCTGGGTATCACAACCGTGGAGCTGATGCCTGTTTATGAATTTCAGGAAGTGATTCTTCCTGAAATTGTGCAGGGCAGTCCCTATGGTGTGGATAAACCTACGGGAAAAATAAATTATTGGGGATATACCTCGGGATTCTATTTCGCTCCCAAAGCGTCTTATGCCTCTGATAATAAGGAAACACCGGCTTTAGAGCTAAAAAATCTGGTTAAGGCTCTTCATAAAGAAGGAATAGAACTTATTACAGAATTGTATTTCTCAGGAAAGGAGTCCCCGACTCTTGTTCTTGATGCGGTTCGGTTCTGGGCAGAAGAATTTCATCTGGATGGAATTCATCTGGTGGGATTTCCGCCTCTTGATTTAATCGGACGTGATGCCTATTTAAAAGGGTTAAAGCTATGGGCTGATTCCTGGGGTGACATACCTCAAAAGGGATTTAAATATCTGGCAGAATATAATGACAGCTTTCAGACAGATATGAGAAGAGTGCTGAAAGGGGACGAGGAGCAGATGAAAAATCTGGTCTTCCGGACCAGAAACAATCCGTCTGACCGGGGCATGATTCAATATATGGCGAATACCAATGGGTTCACCATGATGGATATGGTTTCCTACGATACAAAGCATAATGAGGCCAATGGAGAATCCAATCTGGATGGCAATCCCTACAATTATTCGTGGAACTGCGGGACAGAAGGTCCAACGAGGAAGAAAAAAGTGGTGGAGCTTAGAAAAAAACAGCTGCGCAACGCTTTTTTGCTGCTGCTCTTAAGTCAGGGTACGCCGCTTTTTATGGCGGGGGATGAATTTGGCAATACTCAGTCGGGCAATAACAATGCTTATTGCCAGGACAATGATATCTCCTGGTTAAACTGGAACCTCTTAAAAACAAACAGGGATCTTTTTGAATTTGTGAAAACAGTCATCGCTTTTAGAAAGGCCCACCCCGTATTTCACAGGAGAGAAGAAGCAAAGAACATGGATTATCTTGCTTGTGGAGTCCCAGATGTATCTTATCATGGGGTAAAACCATGGTATCCGGAATATGAGAATTTCAGGCGTCAGCTGGGTATCCTTTATTGGGGAGATTATGCCAGAAAAGCAGATGGGGCAGCAGATAACCATTTTTATATCGCATATAACATGCACTGGGAACCCCATACGTTTGATCTTCCAAACCTTCCGAAAAAACATCAGTGGCATGTGGTGTTTCATACGGATAAGCAGGAAGAGAACGGGAAATATGAGGAAGGAAATGAACCGGTACTGGAAGGAAAGAGTTTTCCCGTTCCTCCCAGAACCATTGTAGTATTTATAGGAAAGAAGGATGATTGACCGGAAACTCCGGTCTTTCTCCATTTAAGACCCGGAAGATGTCCATAGCAGCAAAAAGCTCCATACGGTCAAGAGCTTCCCTGGTATTGGCGGCACAATGGGGAGAAACAATGATGTTATTATATTTAAGCAGCGCGCTGTCTGCAGGAAGGGGCTCCGTTTCAAATACATCAAGGGCAGCCCCTTTTATTTTTTTGTCTTTTACAGCCTGTATTAAATCGTCTTCCTGTATTAATCCGCCCCTGGAGACATTGATTAAGACTGCGGCTGGCTTCATCATATCCAACTGCTCTCTGGCTATCATGTACCGGTTCTTTTCGGAAAAAGGAACATGGAGAGAAATGAAGTCCGCATTCCGATAGACCTCTTCCGGAGAGGATACCGGAGTAACGAAAGCCGGAGCATTGTCAGTGGTCAAATGGTGATCATAGACGATAACCTTCATATCAAATCCCATAGAAGCTTTTTTTGCCACCAGCTTTCCTATATTACCAAAACCAATCAGTCCCAGGGTGAGACCAGACAGTTCAATGTTAAAAACATCCTTTCGGATTGAAAAATCGCTTTTCTTTACAGCTTCCGACATAATCTCATGGTTTTTAGCACAGGCAAGCATGAAAAAAACAGTATGCTCTGCCACCGCGTTGGAGTTGGCATTTCCAGAGTTAGTCACCTGGATGCCCAGTTTTTCTGCATAGACTGTATCAATATAGTCAACCCCAGCACTGAAACTTGAGATTACTTTTAAGTTTTTGCACCGGTCCAGCAATGGTTTATCGTACCGGAATTTTCTGGTGGGACCTGTAAGTATGGCGTGACATTGTACAAAAACAGGGTCATCTGCTGATGTAGGAGCAGATAATATAAGCTCGCAGCCTTTTTTTGTCAGGTAATCGGTACCTGTATGAGAGATCGTTCTTGGGATCAGCACTTTAAACATATTTGATTCCTTTCTGGAGGCATTGCCACTAATCTTATCAATGATAGTAACACAGGCCTGAAAGGGTTTCAAGCGAATCTGTTATAGTCCGGAATCGATGGTCTCATCACACCAGCCAATGGTGGCCTCGCAGGATAAGACACCTCTGCGAAGCATAGCCTTTAAAAAGCGGGAGCGTTCTTTTGTTATTTCCTCAATTCCCTGTTCCAGGTCATGCTGCATGTCTAAGTATTTTTCCAGTTTTCTAACATGGATTTGTTTATAATCTTCCAGCATTTTAATAATATGTTCTTTTGGCTGATTGCTTGAGAATAACAATTTCAGCATAAATTCGGAGCGCATGGGTTGTATTTCTGCGTCTTCCATCAGCCAGGATTCCAACTCCATCTGACCCTTTGGAGTAATCTGGTACTGTATTTTTTTGTCGCTTGTTTCGCTTTCTACAATCTCTACCAGTTCATCTATGAGCATTTTTTTCAATGTTGGGTATATATGCCCAAAGTTTTCGTTCCAAAAACCGGAGAGTACGGTATCGCAATATTTTTTAATGTCATAGCCTGTGCCGGGTGAGACATTTAAGATTCCTAATATTGCATATAAGGATTTGTTTTTTAACGCCATTTTAAGTGCCTTTCTTTTATTTGTTAACGTAACTTTCCAGTTTTTCAACTGTAAGTTCCCAATTGGAACAGCTTCTCATTTCATGGGAGATTCTAAGGCAGTTCTCCTTTATTGTATCATCTGAAAGGAGTTGCTGGATCTGGCCTTTTAGTTTTTCTGCTGATAGTTCCTTCATGTTATCTGATAAACCCAGATTCATGGTTACAAGCCTTTTGGCAGTCATATGCTGATCATTGACCAGAGGGAAGGCAAGCATGGGCACACCAAAATATAACGCCTCATTCACACTGTTAAATCCTGCATGGGTGATGAATGCATCTGCTTTATCTAAAATTTCAAGCTGGGGAAATACATTTTTAACCAGAAAGTTGTCCGGTAATTCCCCCAATTGATCAACTTCGCACTTGGTTCCAATGGACATACACACATAATAGTCTGTATTTTCAAATGCGCAAATGCACATCTTATAGAAATCCATAAAATCCGTGTTCAGGCTGCCAAGTGAAATATATAGCAGTTTTCTGTTTCCAATCCCGGATAAGTCTACAGACTCAGTGTTTTTTGCCCGCTCCATAGAAGGTCCGGCAAATAAATATTGGGGTTCGGTTACTGCATCATCCCCGTTAAATCCCCTGGTGGTATATACAATATTGTGATCAGCTTTGCTTATAAAAACTTCTTCCAGTGTGGGTTCTTCTATTTTATAACAAGTACAGATTCTGTTCAATATCTGATAGCAGTAATCCAGCTGTGGGTGAGTCCCAGGCACCAGCATACGCGGTGGTACCGGTGCATGGCTCATGGCAAAAGAAGAATGGGAACAGATAACCGGTGTATGAGTAAGTTGTTTTAAAAAGCATCCGCCCCCAAAGATGGAGTCACAAAAAATGAGGTCATAGGTGCGTTCTTTTAAAATATCCAGAATCTGAGGCAGCATTACTTCATCGTATAAAAGAATATATTCCATCAGCATGTAAAACGGATGTCGGTCTGTGGGGCGGTAAGCTTTTAAAAAAAGATTCAGGCCGCTTCCAAAGTCAATCCAGTCTGCACCTGATTTTGTTACCTGCTCCGAAAATTCCACTGAGCAGAAATAATCTACTTTATGCCCTTTTTCTGTAAGCTTCTTCACCAGTCCAAGTGTGGGATTGATATGTCCATACAGATTTGCATTTACAAATAAAATATTCATCCTTTTCCTCCTTATATCACTCTGATATAGTTTGAATTTTATATCAGAGTGATATAGTTGTCAAGGGATTTGTAAGACAATCATGATTATAAATCTTCCAGGTACCAGGTTCCAGGTAAAAACTCTGCGGGCAGGCCGCAGGACTTAAAGTAATCAACCATTACAATACATGCAAATTTTTCTGTAGAATAGTGTGTTCCGCCTATAACATTAATGGAATGCTTCCTGGAAATTTTATGAAATTCCATGGTAGGTTCAAAATATGGTAAGGGTTTTGTAAATCCGGTAATATAACAATTGATGCTTCTTTCAGCAACTTCCGTTGCAGCAAACGGATAACTGCCTCCCCCGGCTGCCACAGCCACCAGGCTATCTTTTAAGGTATCTGCCCCATATGCATAAAGACGACACTTATGACCCACTGTTTTTTCCATAAGCTTTTGTATATCTCTTATCTGTTCCAATGGAGATTTGCAGATAACCCCCACTTTTGTATTTTTATCATATTGGCAAAATGGCTCTATAATCTCTAAGCCCATAGCGCGTGCCAGGCTTACGGAAGTGGAAAATTTACCATACTGGTCTAAGGGTGAATGGAGCATATAGAACGAGATTCTGCGTTTTTTCAGCTCTTTTAGATACTCAACCGGGATATCATAAAAGGGGAAGCCATCCAGTAAATTCTCATATCCCATTGCATGATGGGAGAACAGAAGAATGTCTGATTCATTCCGGTCAAAGATTTTATTTAATAGCGCTTTGTCTGGAAATGTGACAGTGTATACTTTCTTAATTATTTCGGTATTATCAAGTACCAATCCCATATATTCAGTTCTGAACTCAGGTGTAATAAATTCATTATCAAAATTCATAAATCCCCAATCGTCAGTTCTGTTTGCCAGATCAAAATCAGCATAGAGTTTGTTATATATATCCCGGGCAATCATTTTATACCTCCATTGAAATATGTTTCTACCTTGTTAACCGGTAGTATTTTCCTGAAAGCTATGCTATCATATTTGTTATCATAGTAATAAGGTCAAATGACCCGTTTTTCGATAGGGGGAAAAATGTTTACAGACATTCGTAATATAATGCCAGAATCCGTCAGCAAACGTCTGATTAGAAAATACTATAAGGCAGGAAGTCCCATTATTTTGGCTGAACTGGAAAATAATTATGTGTTTTTTTTAGTAGAAGGCAGCGCAGAGGCTGCTGTTTTGCATTGCAACGGGGCGATTGCATCCGTCTATCTATATGAACCAGGTGGGATTTTTGGAGAAATTGAACCTTTTTATGAAGGCGTTAAACCTGTGACGATTACGGCACTTACTCCCTGCGTAGTGGACATTCTATATAAAGATGATTTTATCCAATGGCTGAAAGAAGATTTTGAAGCAACGAAAGCGCTTATCTCACTGATCGCTTTGAAATTGATCCGAAGCAGTGAACGGATTGAGGAGATGACAATTCTCTCGGTTAGAGAGCGTGTTTTGCGTTGCGTGGCAGTGTATCAGCATAAGAATATTCTTAACCGGCTGACCAAAAGCCTGCTGGCAAATGAGACAGGTGCACCTGTCCGCAGCATTAACCGGGCAATTGCCCAGTGTGCAGAGCAGGGGTTATTTTATTATAGCGACGGCAAGTTTTATGTAAAGGATTCTATGGCATTAGAGAATCATCTTCCTGATTTTATGAAATAAATAAGCAGCAGGCATCAGCTGAGTATATCACCAGCTGCCCTGCTGCTTATTTATTAATTCATTGTATAACGATACTGTCCCCGGGAATCTGTTCCGTAAAAGTCGGCAAAAGACAGATGGAAGATATCAGTCTTAACAGTATCAAGAGATACCTGATTTTTGATCAGATACTGATAGATACCGGTGTAATCAATGGGCCCCTGAATCATAATGCTTTGAAGGCGTCCATCACGTAAGATTGCCCTTTTATAACAACCGGAGTCTTCCTGTGACAGGATCTGATCTCCGTCTCTTGCGATTCCATCTCCTAAAGAGAGGGTTGTAAGTCCATAAAAATTCATGGTGTTTTTCATGCCGTAAGGATCTTCATAGGGGGTTTTAACTCCGCACATATTGCAGGCAGCTGTGTATCCCTGCTTCATCGCATTAGGCCAGATGGCAGCGATCCCGTTCACATCTCCTGCAGCATAAATGTTTTTGCAGGATGTTTCCATGCAATCATTCACCTTAATAAAACGGTCAACGGCGATTTCACAGTTTTCTGTGCAGTCTGTTGCCGGGCGGACTCCGGCTGCGACAACAATCATATCACATTCCAGAATAGTTCCGTCATCAAGCATAACAGAGTTGATCTGATCGTTTTCCGGCATCGTGGTTAAAACCACTTTTCTCCCCAGAACGAATTTGCAGCCATGCTGTGCAAATAATTTCTGATAGGCTTTACCAGCCGTTTCATCCAGCTGCTTTGGAAGAATCCGGTCTGCCAGCTCTAAAACAGTTACATCCTTTTTCTGCTCCAGAAATGCATAAGCGGCGTCCATTCCTACCAGCCCGGAACCTATTACCAGAATTTTATCTGCGGACTGGGCAAATTTGCGGATTTGTCTTGCATCACTTAAATCCCGCAGGCCAAATACATTTTTGGCTTCTCTTAAATTAACAATGGGAGGTATCACGCTGTGTGCACCTGTTGCGATCAGAAGGCGGTCAAAGTTAAGCTCTGTTCCATCATCAAGTAAAACAGTCTGCTTCATGGGATCAATATGTACCGCTTCTTTGTTCTTCAGCCACTTGATTCCAAGTGTATCAAAAAAATCTGCCGGAACAAATGAAAGAGCTGCTTCATCCCGTTCATGGCTTAAGTACTTATGGAGCATACAACGGGAATGAACCTGGTCGTCAACCGACACCATGATGATATCCGCTTTTGGTTCCAGCTTTCGGATGGTTTTAGCAGCCGAGATGCCGGCAGCGCCTGCGCCGATAATTACATGAGTCATCATTCCACCTCCTTCACATAGATTGCTTTGGTAGGACATGCTTTTACGCAGCTTGGCTCGCTGCCGTGATCAAAGCAGAAGTCGCATTTGATCACACTGGTTTTTGTGGTTGTGTCTGCTTTTAACACGCCGTATGGGCAGTTCATCACACACATGAAGCAGGAACCGCACTTTTTTTCGTCGTAATACACGTGACCTGATTCTTCGTCCTTTACAAGAGCTCCGCTCATACAGGACATCACACATTCCGGCTGGTCGCAGTGGCGGCAGAAGATGGGAGCATAGTGACCGTTCCCTTTCATGACGATGTGATTTCTGGATTCATTTTCCGGATTGGTTAAATCCAGATCATAAATGCTTCCGCCATCTTTTCTATGTGCCTGCATACAGGCGAGAACACAGTTCTTACACCCGTCGCATTTGGCTTCATCAATGAATATCCGTTTCATATGCCCTCCTCCTATATATTAAGACCGGTCCGCTTCTCCATAATAATTTTTTCCAGTATGTTGGCACTTTCCACAGCATCATCATTAATGATGACCTGACCGCCGGTTAATGATTTCATACCGTCTGTGAGAACCTTAACAGCAACTTTGCTTCCTGTTACAAAAGGAGGAAGTCCTAAATGAAGGGGAAGACCAAGGGCAAGACCAAAGCAGCCATCTGCAAGAGCCTGCTCTTCCAGCCACTGAGCTGCAGAGAGTACAAGTGGAAGTTTGGGAAGATCCACACCAAGCTCCTGTGCAATTTCAGTAGCAACAATTTCAAGACGTCCAATAGCAAGGCAGGGACCGAAATTGAGAACTGGCGGAATTCCCAGCTTTTTGCAGACTTCTCTTAATTTAGGGCCGGCAAATTCAGCAGCTTCCGGTGTCATAAGTCCGCAGTTTTCGATGCCGCCTGATGAACAGCCTGCAGTCAGTACGATGATATCTTTGGCAATCAGTTCCTTTGTCAGTTCCACAGTAAGAACATCGTGTCCTCCTGCAGTTAAGTTGGAACAGCCTACCACTCCTGCGATACCTTTAATATCTCCGGATACGATTAAATCAATAAGAGGCTTCCAGCTTCCGCCCAGGAAGTCCTTTAAGGAACCTTCGCTGACACCGGTCAGAGTGTTCTCATATCCGTGATCAGGCATAAGATTAAGGGGTACCGTGCCACGGCGTTCCTGATAGGATTTCACCACTTTATCGATGATCTTTTCACTCTGCTCTCTGCGGTGGTCAAAATCAAATTTCATTAACTCTGCGTTTGATTTTTTAGCCACGTCATCAAGACAGATCTGTTTGATCTTAAGCTCTTCACAAATTGGTTCAATTCCAGGAAGAGTACAGTTAAATTCAGAAAGAACAGCATCGATTGCGCCGGTTGCAAGAATCGCCTCACTGGTGTAGTTGTTTCCTGCATGGCCGTCAAATACCTCCTGGTAATGAGCGCCTCGTAACTGCAGATCCTGACCTACGCAGGTACAGCCTAC
The DNA here is from genome assembly GCF_048627165.1 of Lacrimispora struthionigena. Classification (NCBI taxonomy): domain Bacteria; kingdom Bacillati; phylum Bacillota; class Clostridia; order Lachnospirales; family Lachnospiraceae; genus Lacrimispora; species Lacrimispora struthionigena. The sequence goes on along the minus strand of NZ_JBMBWP010000002.1, from coordinate 2,466,673 downwards.
CAGCTTAAAGCCTTTGGCTCCAACTGCCTTTGCCTTGGCAACTGCCTCAGGGGAAATAAGCTGTTCCTGTAAATCAACAAAAATAGTATGCTGATGTCCGGTAATCATGATGTTGATATAATCCGGGTCAATCACACGAAGACCTACAGGAGCCATACGAAGTTCCGGCTGTCCAAGAAGCACATCATTTAACAGGTTTGTAAGAGTCAGTCCGTATACACCTGTGGAGACACCCAGTCTTAAGCAGTCAACCAGCATATCTAAGGGATCGGAGTTTAAGTTGGTGGAACATTTTACCACGCCCTTAAATACTTCGGATTTAGCTCCTCCTGGCATGATTCCAAGTTCTTTCCAGCGGGCAACTCTTGGAGCGTAAGCGACTTTTTCCGTCAGCTCCATTTCCACATATTCCGGTTTATAGATATCAGCAATTACCGCATCAGCGACTTTCTCTGCCTTTTTGTACACATCGGATTCTACGATTCCGAAGATGTCTGCCAGGTGGTCAAGAGATTTTAATCCCTTTAATTCGCCTTTTATTTTTGCTGTGTTTTTTAGATTTAATGCTGTATTTTCAACAATGTGTATGTAACAGCCGCTTCCTGAAGCCACCGCCCTTAAAAAGTTTCTGGCAACAATCGTGTCTGCATCCGCTCCGCATATTCCACGGGGCGCATCCGGCGTAATACGGCAGGGGCCGTTGGCACAGAGTCTGCAGCAGACTCCCTGGAGACCAAATCCGCATTTGGTACTTTGTTTTTCTACTCTGTGATGAGAAGTCTCCATCGGCAGGGAAGAGATGAACGTTTCTAAAGGTTTGTCGGCGCTTTGACAGGTGTTGCACCCGTAACATTGATTCATTGTTTTTCCTCCTTTTGAATCTATACCATTTTAGTAAAGATTAAATTAAAAAAATTATCCGTGCAGTAGCTTTGCCAAAGAACATTCTTTCAGTTCCCGATTAAGATTCAGCTGAATTCTTAAGAACTCCCTGTGAGCCAGGCAAGGCTGCTTGGGCTGGTTCACGAGGCAGTCATAGCCGGACTGCATGCATTCGATCAGCAGCATTTTGGAATCAATCACAGTGAGAATATCATATAAACTTGTGCGTTCCAGATCACAGTTTAAGGCATAGCCTCCCGCGCTTCCACGATAGCTTTTGATTAATCCCGCTTTTTCCAGCTTTCGTGCCATCTTGTAGGTGATGGCTGAAGTCAGGGATTCTTTCTCACAGATCGTAGGAACATTCATGATATCGCCTGATGATAAGGCTCTTATGATTCTTATGGCATAATCGCATTCTCTGGTTATGAGCATATCGCACCTCCACGTTATAAGATTAACATACTGTACCTAATTGGTCAAGTTTTATCAATAAGATTTTTACATTCCAGAAAGCTGTGAAAGATCTGTGAACCTGCCATTCTTTCAAGTTGATTTCAGGTTTGATTTGTATAATCTGCGTAAAGTAACACAAAGAAGGGGATAAGGAGGTTTTTATGAGTGGATATCAAATGACATTTGAAAGGACAGAAATGAAATATCTGATAGATCCGGTACAATACTTAAAACTTAAAGAGAGACTGATGGGGAAAATGGAAACCGATCAATACGGTAATTCCACAATATGCAATGTCTATTTTGACACACCGGATGCAAGGCTGATCAGAAACTCTTTGGAAAAACCGGTTTATAAGGAAAAATTCAGACTCCGCAGCTATGGACAGCCAAAAGAGACCAGTTCTGTTTTTCTGGAATTAAAAAAGAAATACCAGGGTATTGTCTATAAACGCCGTGAAACACTTAATTTAGCTGATGCAGAGGCGTATTTATATAGGGGGATAAAGCCGGAGCGACAAACCCAGGTGCTTCGTGAGATTGACTGGTTTATGCAGTATTACGAAGATATCATTCCCGCTATGTATATTTCCTATGAAAGAACTGCCCTGTATGGACTGGAGGATGAGAACCTGCGGCTGACGTTAGACGGAAATATTCTTTGGAGAACCGATTGCTTAAAACTGGAAAATGGTCCCTGGGGAACCCCTCTTTTAGAAGACGGCTGGCACCTTATGGAGATAAAAATTCCAGGGTCCATGCCCCTCTGGCTGGGGCACATACTGGATGAGCTGAAAATATATCCGGCTTCCTTTTCCAAATACGGTCAGGCGTATGAAAAGCAGCAAATAATGAAATCAGAGAAAAAAGGAGGAATCAGCTGTGCTTAATACATGGTTTCAATCAATCTTAATAGAAGAATCAGAGGTTGCATTTTCACCAAGATCATTTCTTGTATGCTTAACCGCTTCTCTGGTTCTTGGGCTGATCATTGCAGGTATTCACATGTACCGGAATTCATATTCTAGGGGATTTGTGGTGACAATTGCATTGCTTCCCGCTATGGTGCAGATGGTTATTTTACTGGTAAACGGAAACCTTGGCACTGGGGTTGCAGTAATGGGAGCCTTTTCCCTGGTCCGATTCCGGTCAGTTCCTGGAAAAGCAGAAGAGATCAGCAGCATTTTTCAGGCAATGGCGGTTGGACTGGCTACGGGAATGGGTTACGTTGGCATGGCAGTTTTATTTGTCCTTATAATGGGAGTGGTAAATATATTGCTGGCTTCCCTTAAATTTGGACAGCAGAAGACAGGCGTAAAAGTACTTAAGATCACAATTCCGGAGTCCTTGGATTATACATCTGTATTTGATGAAGTATTTGCACGGTATCTGAAAAATTGGGATCTGAATCAGGTGAAGACAACCAATATGGGAAGTCTTTATAAACTGGATTATGAAGTAGTTTTAAAAAATAACGGAGAAGAAAAGAAACTGATCGACGATTTACGATGCAGAAACGGGAATCTTGAGATATTTTTGGGAAGACCTTTTGGCAATAAGGAGGAACTATAATGGTAAAAAGAAAGCTGTTCAGAGGTAAAGCAGCCGCATTGGTGTTAATAATGGCACTGGCGTCAACAACTATTTCTGGGTGTAAAAGCCAGACTTCAACGGATAATACAGTAGTTACCCAAAGCACACAGGCAGATTCCGGCACTGATGGTAATACAGACAGCAGTACGGCAGAAGCAACTGTTGACAAGGACTTTACAGACCGTGATAAGGATGGGAGCTACGACGAAAGCAGTGCAGTTAAAATAAATTTGGATTCAGACAAAGCAGAGGCAGAGGGAGCAGGTGTCAGTATAACTGGAAGCACTGTAACCATAAGCAAAGAAGGGACATATCTGGTAAGCGGAACGTTGGACAACGGTCAGATTATTGTTGATGCAGCGGATACAGACAAGGTTCAGATCGTTTTAGCAAATGCCGGAATTAATTGTGAAACCAGTGCTGCAATCTATGTCAAATCTGCTGATAAGGTTTTTGTTACTCTGGCAGATGGAACAACAAATAAGCTGTCAGGTGGAACGGAGTACATAGATACTGATGACAATACCGTAGATGGGGTTATATTCTCAAAAGAAGATCTGACTGTAAACGGCAGTGGAAGCCTGGAGGTAAATGCCAACTATAAACACGGAATTGTTTCAAAGGATACATTGGCAGTTACAGGAGGAAATATCTCTGTTAACGCAGTCTCCCAGTGTCTGGCAGGTAAGGATGAAGTGAAAATCCTGGATGGAACATTTCTGCTGACAACTTCAGGGAAAGCGGTGAAATCAAGTAATGAGGATGATACATCTCTTGGAAACATCTATGTGGCAGGCGGAACCTTTACTGTCAATTCCAAAGACGACTCCTTCCATGCCAGCGGAACCATGGTAATTGACGGAGGCACCTTTACGGTAGAAAGTGGAGATGATGCGTTCCATGCAGACCAGGATGTAGTGGTCAATAATGGCACAATAACGGTCACCAGCTGCTATGAAGGACTGGAAGCTTATCGGGTATCGGTGAATGGAGGGGAAATCTCAATTCAGGCTTCCGATGATGGAATCAATGCGGCACAGCCAAAATCTTCGTCCGCAGAAGGTCAGGATACTGGTCAGAGTGATAGTGGGAATGAGAAACCGGAAATGCCGCAAGATGGCCAGGGGAAAGGGAATTCTCCCAGGTCTGAGGAAAACCAGTCCGGAGCACAATCAGATGAAAACCTGCCACAAGAAGGCCAGCAAAGAAGAGGCGGCGGTCCTGGTGGCAAAGGTGTAATGGGTGGCGGTCAAATGGGCGGAAGTATGGAGAATGATACCAATGCTTATATTAAGATAACGGGAGGCACTCTGTACGTAGACGCAGGCGGAGACGGACTGGATTCCAATGGAAGTCTTTTAATATCAGGAGGTATGGTTTATGTTACCGGTCCGGTAAGCGACGGAGATGGGGCAATCGATTATAATGGAGATGGGATTATTACAGGAGGAACAGTAATAGCGGTTGGCAGCTCTGGTATGGCACAGGGATTTGGTGATACCTCTACCCAATGCTCTGTCTTACATAATTTAACCGCACAGCAGGAAGCAGGGACTGTAATTACTCTTAAGGACAAGGAAGGGAATGAGCTTATCAGCTTTACTCCTGAGAAAAAGTATTCTTCCGTTGTCATCAGCAGTCCCAAGCTGCAGACTGGCAGCACCTACACCCTCACGGCAGGTTCGGAACAAACCGAACTGACCCTTGAGTCAATTGTCACTTCAAACGCAGTCCGTGAAGGGGGCAGGGGCAGTATGCCGCCTGGAAATAACCGCTAATCTGCCGGATAAATGAGGTGTTCGTCATCAATGCCGTAAAGAACCGTATCTAAAAATTTTCTGGCAAGATAGTTTGCCATACCGGGGTTCATATCCAGATAGTTTCCGCAGTCTCTGGCTGCGGCCCCGGGGATTTCTCCCTCAAAATCACGCATAAATTCATACATTTCAGTGATAAGCGGTACGATATCCCTGGATTTGTAATCTCCCGCCAAAAGAAGGTAGAAGCCGGTGCGGCATCCCATAGGACCAAAGTATAAAACTTTGGAAGCAAATGATTGGTGATTTCTTAAGAATGTGGCACCTAAGTGCTCCATGGTGTGTATCTCTGCCGTATTCATGACCGGTTCGAAATTCGGTCTGGTCATGCGGATATCGAACGTAGTAACTGTGGTATCGCTCACTTTGTCTTTGCGGGAGACGTAGATACCCGGAAGAAGCTTTAAGTGATTGATCGTAAAGCTTGTAATTTTTTCCATATTAATCAGGTCCTTTCTGAAAGGTGGTTAAGCCGTTGGAATAATTGGCTGTCTTCAGTCAGATTATAATAAAAAAAACGGCTGCATGCAATAGGAACAATTGCACGCAGCCGTATTCAGTCTGATGGATTGCTTATTTTAATGCGTCAGAAACTTCTGTAAGCATCATAGGAACAGATTCCAGTCCATAACCGGACAGATACCAGGTGTGGTGCGATCAACCATGTTGACCTTTTGTCTGAATAACCTGTGAAACAGTATAATGTGGTTTACGTAAAGTGTTAATAAAAGGAGCTGATAATAAACATAATTAACATACTTTAAAAGTGGGAATAGAAAATAGCCGTCACCTTATGCAGGGAAAATCATTCATGAAACTCCCGTCCTGTTTCATACCATAGTAGGAGAAATGGGAAGGAGCGTCATTAATGGAAGAATGGTTTCGTTTATCAGAGGATGAAGTCTTAAAACAGCTTCAAGCTGACAGGAATGGACTGAATTCCGAAGAAATTCTCAGGCGCAGGCAGGTACATGGTCCCAATCTGCTGAAAAAAGCAAAACGAAAAAGTGCCTTTCAAGTATTTCTGGATCAGTTTAAAGACTTATTAGTCATCATTCTGATTATAGCAGCGGTAATTTCCATGGTATCTGGTGACGTGGAAAGTACCGGAGTAATTTTTGCAGTGTTACTGCTTAATGCAATTCTTGGAACTGTGCAGCATCAGAAAGCAGAAAAATCCTTAGACAGCCTGATGTCATTATCTGCGCCAGTGGCGTGGGTGAGAAGAGATGGGAAAAATAAAGAAGTCCTGTCGGAAGAAATCGTACCAGGAGATATACTTTTATTAGAGGCAGGAGATATGGTGGCGGCAGACGGCCGTATCCTGGAAAATTATTCTCTTCTGGTCAATGAAAGCTCTCTGACCGGAGAATCAGTCAATGTGGAAAAGCATACAGGAAGACTGCGTATGGAGAAGGTTCCGCTGGCAGAACAGTCCAATATGGTTTTTTCCGGCTCTCAGGTTGCAGCGGGAAGAGCCATTGCCGTGGTCACCGGAACAGGCATGAATACAGAAATCGGAAGAATTGCCTCTTTAATGAATGATACAGGTGAGAAGAAGACACCTTTACAGGTGAGCCTTGACCAGTTTGGAAGCAGGCTGGCGGTAGCGATCCTCTTTATCTGTGTGATTGTCTTTGGGTTAAGTATTTACAGAAAAATGCCAATTTTGGATTCCCTTATGTTTGCAGTAGCACTGGCTGTCGCCGCCATACCAGAGGCTCTCAGCTCTATCGTCACCATTGTTCAGGCGATGGGAACCCAGAAAATGGCGGGAGAGAATGCAATTATTAAGGATTTAAAAGCGGTAGAAAGCCTCGGGTGTGTATCTGTTATCTGCTCCGATAAAACAGGAACCCTCACCCAGAACCGAATGACTGTCCAGCAGGTTTTTGTTAATAACAGGCTTTATCTTCCGGAAATGTTAAAGCCTGAGATTCCAGTACATAAATATTTGCTTTACGATGCTGTTTTAAACAATGATTCCAGCCATGTAAATGGAGTTCTTAACGGTGAACCTACTGAAACCGCGTTACTCCAGATGGCGGAGCGCGCCGGAGTCGATGATGAGGCAGTCAGATCCTATCACCCAAGATTAGGAGAGGTTCCCTTTGATTCCAGAAGAAAGCTTATGAGTACGCTTCATTATCTGGAAGGAAAAAACATTCTATTTACAAAAGGAGCAGTGGATATCATTCTTCCCAGGATAACCCAGATCTGGTCATCCGAAGGAATCCGTCCGTTCAGAGACGGTGATAAACAGATGCTTATGGAGCAGAACATGATGTTCTCTGCCCAGGGGCTTCGGGTTCTTACCTTTGTATGCAGGGAGATGGAGGACCAGGAGAAGCTTTCGGAAAATTCAGAAAACGGATATACATTTCTCGGCATGGTATCTATGATGGATCCTCCCCGGCCGGAATCCAGGAATGCAGTCGCCAATGCCAGAAGAGCCGGAATCTTCCCGGTAATGATTACGGGAGACCATAAAATTACGGCAGCGGCCATTGCGGAACGGATTGGTATTTTGGAGGAAGATGATCTGGCAATCAGCGGTCCGGAGCTTGATGATATGACGGAAGATGAGCTGGGGCACCGGCTGGAATCCATCAGTGTATATGCCCGGGTATCCCCGGAACATAAAATAAGAATTGTCCGTGCATGGCAGAAGAAGGGGCACATTGTAGCCATGACAGGAGATGGTGTCAACGATGCTCCTGCATTAAAGCAGGCGGATATCGGAGTCGCCATGGGACAGATGGGAACAGAAGTCTCTAAAGAAGCCTCTTCCATGATTCTCACTGATGACAATTTTGCTACAATTATTAAAGCGGTGGCCAATGGACGTAACGTATACAGGAATATAAGAAATGCCATTAAGTTCCTGCTTTCAGGAAACATGGCAGGAATTTTATGTGTGCTTTATACCTCTCTTATGGCACTCCCATTGCCCTTTGCACCGGTTCATCTGCTGTTTATCAACCTGCTGACGGACTCTCTTCCTGCCATTGCAATCGGAATGGAACAGGCAGAAGCAGACCTGTTGTCCCAGAAGCCCAGAAATCCCAAGGAAGGCATACTAACGAAAAGGTTTATCCTTGTGATTCTCTTTCAGGGGGCACTGATTGCAGTATGTACCATGGCTTCCTACAGCACCGGGCTGTTAACCGGAAGTGAAGCTGCAGCCAGTACGATGGCATTCTCCACCCTGACACTTGCCAGATTGTTCCATGGATTTAACTGCCGCAGCAGCCATTCCATTTTGAAAATCGGTTTTATGAGCAATTTATGGAGTATCATGGCGTTTGAGGCGGGAGCAGTTTTGCTGGGAGCAGTCCTTTTTATTCCGGCGCTTCACGATCTTTTTTATGTGGCAGATTTAACAGGAAGACAATTTATAACTATATTTATATTTGCTATTCTTCCTACGCTGGTGATTCAGGCGCTGAAAACCATCCGGGAGAGTATGCATTAAGGTTTTTTGCAGGTAAAATTTGTATTTGTTGTAGAACTTGACATATTTTTGCCTGCGTGGTAGTATAAATTTGTGTTATTTAATAAAAAGCCTAAGAGATGACAGAGCCAGGTGATGAGTGCGGGGAACCGTTCATTTCCAAGGCTCTTTCTTTATTATTTGGTAAAAAATTAACGAATGAAAGAAGATGGAAGGGGAAGGAATCATGGGAAAATATGTGATCGCTATGGATCAGGGAACTACCAGTTCCCGGTGCATACTGTTTGATGAGAAAGGGGGCATCTGCAGCGAGGCACAAAAAGAGTTCAGGCAGATTTTTCCAAAACCAGGCTGGGTGGAGCATGATCCCATGGAGATATGGTCATCACAGCTTTCAGTGACCATGGAAGCAATGGGGAAAATTGGGGCGCATTACAGCGATATTGCTGCAATCGGAATTACAAATCAGAGAGAAACCACAATTGTGTGGGATAAGGAGACAGGTGAGCCTGTTTACAATGCCATTGTATGGCAGTGCAGAAGGACCGCTGATCGCATTGAGCGTCTGAAAGAAGACGGGCTGGAAGGACTTATCACAGACCGTACCGGTCTGATTCCGGACGCGTACTTCTCCGGAAGTAAGATTGAATGGATTCTGGATCACGTAGAGGGAGCCAGAGAGAAGGCAGAACGTGGAGAACTGCTTTTTGGAACCGTGGACAGCTGGCTGATCTGGAATCTGACCAAGGGCTGCATTCACGTAACGGATTATACCAATGCTTCCCGAACCATGCTGTTTGATATTCATAAAAAGTGCTGGGACGAAGACATTCTTAACTATTTTAATATACCAAAGGCAATGCTTCCGGATGTAAAACCATCCAGCTGCGTATACGGTTATACCTCTTCTGACGTAATGGGCGGAAAGATCCCCATTGCAGGGGCAGCAGGAGATCAGCAGGCAGCTTTATTCGGACAGTGCTGCTTCGAAGCCGGTGAAGTTAAAAATACATACGGAACCGGTTGCTTTCTCCTTATGAACACCGGAGAGAAAGCGGTAAAATCCGAACACGGCCTGCTGACCACCATAGCAGCCAGTGATCAGGAACGGATTCAGTATGCACTGGAAGGAAGCGTATTTGTGGCAGGTGCTGCCATTCAATGGCTGCGGGACGCCATGCGTATGGTACGGTCTGCTTCCCAGACAGAGGAGTATGCCCAGGCGGTGGAAGATACCGGAGGCGTATACGTGGTACCGGCATTTGCAGGTCTTGGCGCTCCCTATTGGGATCAGTATGCCAGAGGTACCATTGTAGGAGTGACAAGAGGAACCAGCAAGGAGCAGTTTATCCGCGCCACCCTGGAATCCATGGCATATCAGGTATCTGATCTGATTGAAGCCATGGAACAGGACTCTCAGATCCATTTAAAAGAATTAAGAGTAGACGGGGGAGCCTGCGCCAACAATTTCCTTTTGCAGTTTCAGGCAGATGTATTGGATACACGGATTGTCAGACCGAAATGCATTGAGACAACAGCTCTTGGCGCTGCCTATCTGGCAGGTCTGGCTGTAGGGTATTGGAAAGACAGGGAAGAGATCAGACAGAACTGGGAAGCTTCCAGAACCTTTGACAACCAGATGGAAGACGAGTGCCGCAAAAAGAGGATTAAGGGCTGGAAGCGGGCAGTCAAATGTGCTCTTTACTGGTCTCAGGATGAGGATTAAGCCAGGCTATAAATCACTTGACAATCAGAATGAAATTATGTTAGCATTAATACAATTGAATAAATAACCTTTGAGACGAAAGAGTAAGGATTATGATACGGAGCTATCCGTTTATTTTCCTTACTCTTTTTTTCTATAGTCCCGGAGAACCGGGAATTATCACGGATTTGGAGGAGATTGATTATGAAGGAATTAAATTACGATGCTGCGATTATCGGCGGTGGCGTTACCGGCTGTGCCATAGCCAGAGAGCTGTCCCGTTATCAGCTGAACATCTGTGTCATTGAGCGGGAGGAAGATGTCTGCTCCGGTACATCAAAATCCAACAGTGCCATTGTGCATGCAGGATACGATGCGGAACCAGGCTCATTAAAGGCAAGATTTAATACAGAAGGAAACCGCATGATGGGAGATCTTTCAAAAGCTCTTGATTTTTCCTTTGACCGAAACGGTTCACTGGTTCTCTGTTTTTCTGAAGACGACAGACCGTCTCTGAATGCTCTGTATGAAAAAGGATTAAAAAACGGTGTTCCCCAATTATCCATACTGACCGGGGATGAAGTACGTGCCATGGAACCCAGTGTTTCTGAGACAGTGGTGGCAGCATTGTATGCGCCAACCGGAGGAATCGTCTGCCCCTTTGGACTGACTATCGCTCTGGCAGAAAATGCCTGTGATAATGGAACCGATTTCTTATTTGAGACAGAAATTGAAACAATAAACAAAACGGATTCCGGTTATGATCTGATCTCCAGTGATAAAATCATTCACGCTACCTATGTAGTCAATGCAGCCGGCGTTTACTCAGACCAGATCCACAACATGGTCAGTGAGTCAAAGCTTCACATCATACCACGAAAGGGAGATTACTGTCTGTTAGATAAAGAAGCCGGAAACCTGGTGAGCCATACCATATTCCAGCTTCCCGGAAAGATGGGAAAGGGTGTTTTGGTAACACCTACCGTTCACGGTAATCTGCTGACAGGACCTACAGCGATTAATGTAACCGACAAAGAGGAGACCTCCACAACAGCCCAGGAGCTTGCCGATATTATGGAAAAAGCAGCCTGGGGAGTGAACAATATTCCCTTCCGCCAGGTTATTACATCCTTCTCCGGTCTTCGTGCCCATGAAGAGGGAGATGATTTCGTTGTAGGAGAAGTAAAGGATGCAGACGGATTCTTCGATGCAGCAGGTATGGAATCTCCGGGACTTTCAAGCGCTCCTGCTGTAGGAGTTTACTTAGCAGAGCAGATAGCCATAAAAGCCAATGCAAAAAAGAAGGAAAACTTTATTGAAACCAGAAAAGGTATTATCAATCCTCAGAAGCTTTCCCTGGAAGAGAGGGGAGAACTGATCAAAAAGGATCCCAGATACGGAACCATCATCTGCCGCTGTGAAGGCATCAGTGAGGGTGAGATTGCAGATGCAGTGACAAGAACCCTGGGAGCAGTTTCCGTAGATGGAGTAAAGCGCCGGGTACGTGCAGGAATGGGACGCTGCCAGTCAGGCTTCTGTATCCCGAAAACAATGGAAATTCTGGCTAGGGAAACAGGAAGAAATATGGAAGACATCTGCAAAAACAGATCCGGTTCTAATTTACTGACTGGGAAAAGACAAGGAGGAGAGTGACATGACAGAGCATGATATCGTTATTATCGGGGGAGGCCCTGCTGGTCTGGCTGCCGCTGCGGCTGCAAAAAAAGCGGGAACAGAAGATATACTGATCCTGGAGCGGGAAGGTCACTTAGGCGGCATTTTAAATCAGTGCATTCACAACGGCTTTGGTCTTCACACATTTAAAGAAGAGCTGACAGGACCGGAATATGCGTCCCGTTATATTGATATGATTGAAAAAGAGCAGATCCCTTATAAGCTTAATACCATGGTTCTTTCCATCAGCAGTGACAGAGTGCTGACCGTGATCAACCGGGAAGAAGGCTTAATTCAGATAAAAGCAGGTGCTGTGATTCTGGCAATGGGATGCAGGGAGCGTCCAAGGGGAGCTCTTAACATACCAGGTTATCGTCCGGCAGGAATTTATTCAGCAGGTACTGCCCAGCGTCTTATGAATTTAGACGGCTATGAAGTTGGAAAAGAGGTGGTCATACTGGGATCAGGAGACATCGGTCTCATTATGGCAAGACGTATGACTTTAGAGGGTGCTAAAGTTAAAGTTGTGGCAGAGCTTATGCCTTATTCCGGCGGATTAAAAAGAAACATTGTACAGTGTCTGGATGATTACGGAATTCCGTTAAAATTAAGCCATACTGTAGTAGAGATTCATGGAAAGGAGCGGGTAACAGGAGTAACGCTTGCTGCAGTGGATGAGAAACGCAGACCAGTTCCGGGAACAGAAGAATATTACTCCTGTGATACACTTCTTCTGTCAGTCGGTCTGATTCCGGAAAACGAGCTGTCAAAAAGCGCAGGAGTGGATCTTGACCAGATAACAGGCGGACCTGTTGTGAACGACTGCCTGGAAACCAGTATAAGCGGCGTATTTGCCTGTGGAAATGTACTTCATGTTCATGACCTGGTGGATTACGTTTCCGAAGAGGCTGCTCTTGCTGGAAGAAGTGCTGCAGCATATGCCGGGTCCCGGAAAGAGGAACCTGCTTCCTCCAATGTCAGAATCCGGGCTGTAAATGGTGTCCGCTATACAGTTCCCCAGTTTGTTAACCGGGAGTCTGAGGCTGATCAGTGGAAGATCCGTTTCCGTGTTTCCGATGTATACCGCGACCGTTATATCAGTATTTATTATGGAGATGAACGGGTTTATCATAAGAAGAAAAAGGTTCTCGCACCTGGGGAGATGGAGCAGGTAGCAATTAAGAAAGAAAGTCTGGAAAAATATCCGGATTTGGCAGAAATCGTAATCTGCACAGAGGAGGATTAAAATGGAAGAACGTGAACTGATCTGTATCTGCTGTCCCCTGGGCTGCCCTATGACCGTACGTATCGACAACGGTGCAGTTACCGTTACTGGTAATTCCTGTCCGAGAGGTGCAGAATACGGGGAGAAAGAAGTGTTAAGCCCAACCCGGGTTGTGACCTCCACGGTAAAAGTAATTGACGGTGAATTTGCCATGGTACCCGTAAAAACCAAAACAGATATTCCAAAAGGTAAGATCTTTGATTGTATGAAGGAGATTCAGAAAGCCTCCGTTCATGCCCCGGTTGCCATTGGAGATGTAATCATTGAAAACTGCGCAGGCACCGGAGTATCCATCGTTGCCGCAAGAAATGTAAAAAGATCATAACTGATCAGAAAAATCCGCAGCAAATGCCGCCCGCTTTCCAAGCGGGTTAAAAAGAGCCTTTGCTGCGGGTTTATTTTTAATCAGTCAGTGGTGGAAAAAGACTGAAAAGAGACTTTACTTTTGAAAGAAAATAAAGAAAGAGGAAGAATTTTCTTGACGGTGGTGGTAAGGATTGATAAAGTAGAACAAGATCCATAGTTATTTTGGGTGCGGAGGGATAATAATGAAAGCAATAGAACTGCTGGAGACGTCTCCGGTGATTGCGGCAGTAAAGGATGAAGGCGGGCTGAAACGGTGTTTTGAATCAGAGTGCCAGGTCGTTTTTGTTCTGTACGGAAGTATTTTAAACATCGGAACGATAGTACGGCAGATAAAAGAACATGGAAAGTACGCTATGGTACATGCAGATCTGACCCATGGTCTCAATTCAAAAGAGATCGTGGTGGATTTCATCAAGGAAAATACGTTAGCTGATGGTATCATCAGCACGAAGCCGCTTCTTGTAAAGCGCGCGGTGGAACTTGGATTGTTCGGGATTCAAAGAACATTTATTATCGATTCCCTTGCCATGAGTACGACAAAAAAGCAGATTGATACCTTCCATCCGGATATGGTTGAGATCATGCCCGGAGTAATGCCCAAAGCACTGGAAGAGATTCGCAGATACACCAATATTCCCATCATTGCCGGTGGTCTCATATCGGACAAGAAGGATATTATGGCTGCTTTTAACGCAGGAGCAGATGCGATCTCTACGACCAGGGAAGAGTTATGGTTCATGTAAAAGGAGGATTTTATGAAATTAGTTACTTACGAGGTTGACCGTAGAAGAGATATCGGAGTCGTGAGCAGGGATGAGATGTGGGTTTTCCCTCTTAAGGCATTCGGTATGGAATACAGAGAGATGCTGGAAGTTGTAAAGGGACTGAGCCAGTCAGAACGGGACTTGCTTGAACATGCATCTGGGCTGGATCCTGAAAGCAGCAACATCGTTGGAGCAGCTATGATGAAAGAAGTTACCCTCCTGGCCCCAATTCTGACACCAGATCAGGATATTATCTGTCTGGGTCTTAATTACATGGAACATGCCGAGGAGTCAGCGCGCTATAAAAAAGAAGCGTTTGACGGGGAAAGAAACTATGCAGTCTATTTCTCAAAGAGAGTGAATGAGTCAGTTGGTCCTTATGGTGATATATTAAGTCATAGCGATATAGTGGACAGCCTGGATTATGAAGCTGAATTAGCTGTTATCATTGGAAAAGATGCAAAAGATGTGCCTCCAGAAAAGGCAGAAGATTATATATTTGGTTATACTATCATCAACGATGTGAGCGCACGTAATGTACAGACAGCCCACAAGCAATGGTATTTTGGAAAAAGCCTGGACGGATTCACTCCCATGGGTCCCTGTATTCTCACAGCCAATTCCATTTCCTATCCGCCTGAGCTTTCTATTCAGTCAAAGGTGAACGGAGAGCTGAGACAGGACAGTAATACAGGTCTGATGATATTCCAGATTGATCACATTATCAGTGAATTATCAAAAGGCATGACCTTAAAGGCTGGAACCATTATATCCACCGGTACGCCAAAAGGGGTGGGCATGGGCTTTAATCCCCCGGCATTTCTGTCTCCAGGTGATGAGGTGGAATGTATTATAGAAAAGATTGGTTCCATTAAAAACCGTGTAATATAACTGAATAATTATTTTGAAAAGTGTACAATTGATCTCTGCAGTTGTGCACTTTTTTTCTGCCCTCAAAAGTCCAATCATGCTGTACAAAGCGGATAAACGTGATAGAATATATAAAAACGGAGGGGATGAACAATGGATCACTTATCATTGGAGATACTGGAATATATTGAGGAACACAGCAACGAGACATATGAACTTTTGCTGAACCTTGGAACAATACCTGCACCTTCCAACCAGGAAGAGAAACGAGCAGAGTTTTGCCGGGACTGGCTGGTGAGTCAGGGGGCAGAAAATGTCTATATTGATTCCGCTTTGAATGTGGTTTACCCAATTGGTTGTACCAGGGATAACCCTGTAGTCGTATTTATGGCTCATACTGATGTGGTTTTTCCAGATATCACACCTCTTCCTGTTGAAGTGGAGAAAGGTAGAATAAAAGCTCCCGGAATCGGAGACGATACGGCTAATCTGTGCGCACTTCTTATGTGTGCCAAATACATTGCGGGTAAAAAGATTACACCATCAGACTGTGGATTGCTTCTTGTGGCCAATGCAGGAGAGGAAGGACTGGGCAATTTAAAAGGCTCCAGGCAGATTGTTAAGGAATATGAAGGGCGAATCAGAGAGTTCTATTCTATAGACGGATATATGGACCATATTACAACAGATGCGGTGGGATCCAGGCGGTATGAGGTGGAGGTATTGACAGAAGGTGGTCATTCCTTTACAAACTTTGGAAACCGTAATGCCATCGCCTATCTGGCCTCCATGATCGATACTCTTTATACATTAAAGGTACCGCAAACAAAGACAAAAACCACCTATAATGTAGGAACCATTCAGGGCGGAACCTCAGTCAACACCATAGCCCAGCAGGCCAAAATGCTTTATGAGTTCCGGTCTGACAGTAGAGAAGATCTGGAATTTATGGATCATCATTTTCGGGCAGTGGCAGAAAGTTACCGGTCAAAGCAGGTGGAGGTAAATACAATTCTGGTAGGGGAACGTCCCTGCAGCTGTGGTGTTGATCCGGTAAAACAGAATCGTATCACCAGCAAGGTCACAGAAATATTGAAAAACCATACAGGCACTGAGCCCAAAAATGAATGCGGTTCTACAGACTGTAACATTCCTCTGTCACAGGGAATTCCCAGTGTCTGTTTTGGTGCAGTCAGGGGAGGGGGAGCCCATACCCGGCAGGAATGGGTTGATATCGCCAGTCTGAAAGAAGGATACCGTGTTACATTTGAACTGATACTATCCTGCTTTTAAGAAAAAGAAAGAGATGAGGTACAAAGACGATGATTACTGTCAGCGCATGTCTGATTGTAAAGAATGAAGAAAATGTATTGGCCCGCTGTCTTTCAAGTCTGAAGGATCTGGCTGATGAGATAATTCTTGTAGATACCGGATCCACAGATACAACAAAAGAGATCGGAGCACGGTTCGGATGCAAAATCTTTGATTTTACCTGGGTGGATGATTTTGCAGCCGCAAGAAATTTTTCCTTTGAAAAAGCCGGCATGGACTATATCTACACCGCAGATGCCGATGAGGTCATTGACGAAGAAAACAGAAAACGGTTTATGGATTTAAAACAGTGTATTCTGCCTGAAATAGAGATTGTACAGATGAAATACACCAATCAGCTTCAGTTTAATACAACCTATAACTTTGACTGCGAGTATCGTCCCAAATTATTTAAAAGAAATCGCAGGTTTGAATGGATGGACCCCGTTCACGAAACCATTCGTTTAGAACCGGTTATATTTGACAGCGAAATTGAAATCATACATTTGCCCGAAGGAAACCATTCCAAGCGGGATTTTGACATATTTAATAAGCTGATCAGAAAAGGGATTCCTCTTTCGAAAAAGCTTCGTTCCATGTACGCCAGAGAACTGTTTATTTCCGGAGAAGATCAGGATTTTCTGGAAGCGGAAGATTACTTTAACGGTTTGCTTTCAGAGGACAGGACAGAAGAAGAGTTAAAAATCATTCAGTGCGTTCTGACCAGATGCGGTCGGATTAAAAAGGATGGAACCCAGATCTTAAAAAATGCCTTAAAAAATGTTGCCTGTGGGAAGGCAAGCTCAGAGGTCTGCTATGACGTTGGGGAGTATTTTATGGAGGCAGGAGATATGAATGAAGCTGTGATCTGGTTTTATAATGCCGCTTATGAAACAGTATGTGAACTGAATATCCGGTATTCCGGGGAACTACCCCTTCTTAAACTGGCAGAATGTTATAAACAAGCAGGAGATATGACCCAGGCGAAGTTTTATGAGGAGCTTGCCAGTAAAGCAGTGGACGAAAAAGAATTAGATGATTAGAAATAAAAAACGGGGCACAAGTCAAACGAATTAAATTCATTTGGCTTCTGCCCCGTTCCTGCCATAACGGAGAGTTTATGGCGTTGCTTTAGTAATTTTCAGATTTTCTTTCAAAATAGGCTTTTGGATGAGCACATACCGGACAAATCTCAGGAGCATCCACGCCTTCATGGATATAACCGCAGTTGCGGCACTTCCATCCAAGGGGAGCATCTCCCTTAAAGGTTTTATCATTCTTTAAGCTATCCAACAGTTTTAAATATCTCTTTTCGTGAGCTGCCTCTACCTTGGCCACGAATTCAAACTTCAGTGCAAGTTCCGTGAAACCTTCTGCTCTGGCTTCTTCCGCCATTCTTTTATACATATCGGTCCACTCATAGTTTTCACCCTCTGCAGCGTCTGCAAGGTTTTCTGCCGGAGTGCCAATGCCATGGAGTTCTTTAAACCACATCTTGGCATGCTCTTTCTCCTGGTCAGCAGTTTCCAGATATAAAGCAGCCATCTGCTCATAGCCGGCTTTTTTAGCAGCAGACGCGTAGAATGTATACTTGTTTCTTGCCATGGACTCGCCTGCAAATGCATCTTTTAAGTTCTGTTCTGTTTTTGTACCCGCATATTTAGACATCGTAAAACCCTCCTTTTGAAAATGGATTTAGCCGAAGTATCTTTCCAGTAAGCCCTTGAATGCTTTTCCGTGACGTGCTTCATCTTTTGCCATCTCATGTACGGTATC
Source organism: Lacrimispora struthionigena (assembly GCF_048627165.1). Lineage (NCBI taxonomy): Bacteria > Bacillati > Bacillota > Clostridia > Lachnospirales > Lachnospiraceae > Lacrimispora > Lacrimispora struthionigena. The sequence continues at coordinate 2,448,720 of NZ_JBMBWP010000002.1, read as the reverse complement.
ATGGATTGCATCTAAGTTTAATGCTTTTGCACGTTTTGCAAGATCAAATTTGCCTGCTGTTGCACCATTTTCAGCTGCTACTCTTAATTCCAGGTTTTTCTTTGTGCTGGCGGTTACACATTCGCCTAATAATTCAGCAAACTTGGAAGCATGCTCAGCCTCTTCGAAAGCCGCTTTTTCATAATATAAACCGATTTCAGGATAGCCTTCTCTGTGAGCAGCTCTGGACATAGCAAGGTACATACCTACTTCAGAACATTCTCCTTCAAAGTTTGCTCTTAAATCCTTCATGATATCTTCTGGAGAACCCTGAGCTACACCAATCTCATGCTCGCAAGCCCAGGACATATCTCCGTCCTGTAACTTAAATTTCTCAGAACCAGCTTTACATACTGGACAGAATTCCGGAGCTGTGTCTCCTTCGTGAACATAACCGCATACTGTACAAACCCATTTTTTCATGATCTCATGTCTCCTTTTATTTTAATTTTTATTTTTGTTATATGTTGGTAATCAATAACAATAATGATTACTGATATTAAGTTACCACAAGATTTGTCTTATGTCAAGAGAATTTCTCAATTATTTTCCAAACAATCATTACAAGTACCGTAAAAATAAATCTTGTGACTGTCTATCTGGCCCTCCGCATGTTTTTGAGCCATTTGATTAATACTGTCCATGGGTTCCATAGGCAGATCATACACCTGCCCGCAATTCCTGCATACGAAATGATAATGCGGTGATGTATCCGCATCAAAGTGGTCGGCACCGTCTCCACAGGTCAGCTTCTGAATTTCTCCCAGTTCCACCAGAAGGTTTAAATTCCGATAAACGGTACCAAGGCTGATATTGGGGAATTCTTCGCGAATCGATGTGTATAAGGCGTCGGCAGTGGGGTGATCGTGTCTCGCCATTAAGCAGGTCTTAATAGATTCCCGTTGACGGCTGTACTTTAATGTTTTCATGGCCGCTCCCTTTCTATAAACAATAATTATAGTAATAATCGTTACTATTTAATAATATAGGATTATGCTCCGTTTGTCAATCTGCAGTTAAAATCTATATATTTTCCCTGGCTATGCGGATAAATTCTTCTGTAGCCTGGGACAGATATCTGCCTTTGTGGCATCCAAAAGCAAGAATGCCATGGCTTCGCATGTAATTTAATGAAAAGTAATTTAATCCGTTTTTTTTCATGACGGAACCGGAGCTATCCTGGTTTCCGGACATAAACATCTTAGGATAGAAGGTGATGCCCATTCCTTTGGAGGCAAGGGCGAGAACTGTTTCAATATTTTCTGTCTCCAAAAGAATATTGGGGGTAAGCTGCGCTTCCTCAAAAATTTCATCGGCTATGGTGCGCACCCGGTTTCCTTTATTAATGAGCAGATAAGGACAATCCTTTAACAGGGTAACATCTGCATTGGACTCCAGTTCCTTTTTGACTGCTTCCTGTCTTCCCGGAAAATACCGGTCTAAAATCTGATCCGGAACGACAAGAAGAATTTCCTCCTCGCAGATGGGAACTGTTTCTACATTCTCAGCTTTAAATGGAAGAAGGTCAATCATAAGATCAATCTCTCCATGGATCAGAGCATTGCTTAACTCAAAAGAGTTTCCCTCTACCAGATGAAGCTCGATATTGGGAAACTTCTCCTGAAAAGCGGGAAGAATAACGGGGAGAAGAAAACGCCCTCTGGTATGAGATACGCCGATGGAGAGCTGGCCAATGGTGAAATCTTTAATGTCTGCTAACTGCCGGTATGTCTCATCTTTTAAATCCAAAAGCTCTTTGGCACGGATCTTTAAGGCGCGGCCTGCGTAGGTCAGTGTCAGGGGCATGGTGCGGTTAAAGAGCTGAACATCAAATTCTTTCTCCATATTGGAAATATGGTTACTCAAAGACTGCTGGGAGATATAAAGCCGCTTGGCGGCCCTTGTTATATTTAATTCTTCCGCAACAGCCAGAAAATATTCCAGGTTCAGGAAGTTAATCATAAATAAGCCTCCAGCTTGGGAATATAAGGAAGCAGCCGGTCCATGGAACTGTTTACAACCAGCTCCTCTGGAAATGAAATCTCCTCAAGAAGTTCCAATGCCCGGGCGTGGTTTCCTACGTCAGCCTCAATGTGGGCATCACTGTTTATAATAACGGATGCTCCGTAGCGGCGGCATAAATCCAGCATCACCTTATAGTTTTCTCTGGCATTCTTTCTTGGACTTAATGGGTGGAGAGAGCTGGAGTTAACTTCCAAAAGGGTGTGGTTTTTTACCGCAGCGGCGACCAGGGTATCATAATCAATAGGAAAGCGGCTGTCGTCCGGGTGGCCGATAATTTTCACATATGGGTTTTCCGTGGCACCTACACAGGCACTGGTATTCTGCGCCATTGTTCCGTTTTTGTAGCATGGTTCGTGTATGCTTGCTATGGTGTAATCCAGATTTTGAAGAATGCCTTCTCTTAAGTCGATCCGGCCGGTATAATCCAGTATATTTAGCTCTGCTCCCATAAGAAGATGAATTCCAAAGAGCGATCGCGGGATCACTTTAAAATTAATAAAATAAAATTCGTTGCATGTTCCTGGCACTGTTGGTGCGTGGTCGGTGGATCCCATGAGAGCCAGCCCTTTTTCAGAGGCCGATCTTACCATTTCATACAAGGTGCTGTATGCGTGTCCGCTGGCCACGGTATGTGTATGCAGGTCCATTATGTCTTTCATCATGTTTGTCCTTTCTATTACAAAGCCGGATCATGTGATTCCGGCAGGTATGTATATTTCTTAAAATATAACATATTTTTCCTGATAAAACTATAGAAATATCGGGCGGGATGTGTTAAATATATACTTAGATTATGCCTGAAATAAGGTATTTTATGAATGGAGGAATTGTTATGGAAGAAGAGATGAAGACAGATGCCCTTTTAGAGGAGCATGTGGAGACCATGGATGATTACGCTGCGGAGCTGGAGGCATCCTTTAAACGGGTCAGAGAAGGCGATACAATTACAGGGACAGTCATCCGTGTCACCGAAGACCAGGTCTTTCTGGATTTAAAATATTATGCAGAAGGAATTATAAACAAAGAAGATTTAAGCAGTGATCCGGAATACAACCCACTTCTGGAAATTCATATGGGAGATGAAATCACCGCTACTGTAATTAAAACCGATAATGGGGAAGGAAATATTCTACTTTCCAGAAAGCTTCAAAACGATCAGGCAGCATGGGAGAAGTTAAAGACCATGATGGAAGAACGCACCATCATAAAGGTGAAGGTTGCAGAGGTTGTAAAAGGTGGAGTTGTGGTTCACCTGGAAGGAATCCGCGGATTTATCCCGGCGTCCAAGCTGGCGGCGGAATATGTGGAAAATCTGGAAGAATTCAGTGGAAAGACCATTGATGTTACCGTTATTACTGCTGATGAGGAAAACCGCAAGCTGGTTCTGTCTGGAAAAGAACCTGCATTGTTAAAACAAAAAGAAGATACCAGCAAAAAAATTGCCAAATGCCAGGCCGGGGTGGTGATGGAAGGAACGGTTGATACCATAAAGGATTACGGTGCATTTATCAATCTGGAAAACGGCCTTTCCGGTCTTCTTCATATTTCCCAGATCAGCAATCAGAGAATCAAACATCCGGGAGCAGTTTTAAAAGAAGGACAGACTGTGAAGGTTAAAATTATCTCAACTGCAGATAATAAGATCAGTTTAAGCATGAAAGCGGTGGAAGCTGATGAAGAAGAGGCAGAGGAGATGTTTGACTACAAAGAAGAAGGAAGTGCCTTTACCGGACTCTCCGGTCTTTTAAAAGGATTAAAATTTTAGAAACTGGGGAAAAACAATATAAAATATCGGGTTTCTATGGTATACTATAAAAGAAGTAGCAGGGGCTGTCTATTGGGCTGCCCCTGTCTCACTGACCCAGACAGGTTACCAGGGAGAGGGGGAATGTGGAATGAATATTCCCAAATCATTTGATCAGGTTGACCAGTGGAAATCCGTCATATTTTTGTATGACTCAGCATTAAGGGAAATTAATACAAAAATAGAGATACTCAATAATGAGTTTGTGCATATCTATAATTACAACCCCATTGAGCACATCAAGTCAAGGCTTAAGACACCGGACAGTATTGTTAAAAAATTAAAACGGTACGGATACGATGTGACCATCGATAATATGGTGGAAAAGTTAAACGATATTGCAGGAATACGGATTATCTGCTCGTTTACTTCAGATATTTATCAGATTGCGGAGATGATAACAAAGCAAAGTGATGTAACAGTCCTTTATGTAAAGGATTATATTGAGAATCCAAAACCCAATGGATATAAGAGCTACCACATGGTAGTGACCATCCCCATTTATCTCACGGACGGGCCAGTTGACACTAAGGTGGAGGTTCAGATCAGAACAGTTGCCATGGATTTCTGGGCAAGTCTGGAGCATAAGATTTACTACAAGTTTGAAGGCAATGCGCCGGCGTATCTGCAGCAGGAGTTAAAAGCATGTGCAGATGTGGTGAATATGCTTGATAAGAAGATGTTTTCTTTGAATCAGGCCATTCTGGAATTGAGTGAAGCACAAAAGCCCATACCGGACGGCGGGGACAGCAAAGCAGAGGAAGAATGATGAAAAAAGGGTACAGCCTTGACGATTCCACTCGCTTAAGGCTGTTTTTTAACTTCATAAAAAGAAGGTTGTTCTATGGGCACATTAACAAAAGACACATTTAAGATTCTCAAATATAATCAGAGGAATGGTTTCATCTTCACGCTGCTGTTTCGTCTGATCACAACTCCGCTGTATCTGCTTGCTCTTAATGCAGGTCTTAAGTTTGCGCTTAAAATGGCGGATTACAGCTATTTAACTGTGTCAAACATCGGATTGTTTCTGATAAAGCCATGGACAGCAGTGACCATTGCAGCTCTTTTGATTCTTGGAATCTTAGTGCTGCTTTTGGAAGCTGGCTGTCTGATTACATTGTATCAGGGAGCTTTTTATTTCAGAAAGCTGAATTTGTGGCAGATTCTGGCAGGAGGTTTATCAAAACTTTTAGATGAGCTGCGCCGGAAAAACTGGCAGCTGGGACTTCTGGTTCTGGCAGATTACTTTATTACCAATGTTTATCTGATTTACCGGGTATTTACTCATGTAAAACCCATTAATTTTGTTACCACTGAAATTTTAAGACAGCCATTGGGTCGTATGGGTCTGGCAGCAGTGATCCTGATACTTTTGCTTTTTGTGCTTCCGGGACTTTACACGTTTCATGCCTGTATGGTGGAACAAAAGCGGTTTCGTGACGGCTATTTAAAAAGCTGGTGGCTTTTGAGACGGAGAATATTTGAGGTTCTTCCTCTGATGTTCTGCTACTATGGGCTTGCTATCCTTGCGCTCTGGATTCTTTACGGATTCTGTGTTGTGCTTACTGCTATTGCAGTTACCTTATTCACAGATAACCGTCTGGCGCTTGCTGTGCTTCCGGCAGCCTGTGACTGGATTGAGCTGGTTCTTATATTCTTTTCCAGTATGCTTCTTGCTGTGGGCAAATACGGAGCTGTCAGTGTTCAGTATTTCCGTTTTAACAGCAGAATTACGAGAAAGGCGGCAGCCATCGGTTATGAAGGGAAGCCCTTTGGAAACCGGAAGACTGCAGGCATTATCATGGCAGCAGCATCGGCGCTTTGCCTGATGTCCCTCTTTTATGTATTGAGAAACGGTTCGGTTATTACCGGAGATATGCTTAGTGAGATACAGATTACGGCTCACCGCGGCAGTTCTAACGAAGCTCCCGAGAATACCATGGCCGCCCTTCATAAGGCAGTGAATGATCTGGCCGATTACGCAGAGATAGATGTACAAGAGACACAGGACGGGATCGTGGTGCTGGGGCATGATTATACGCTAAACCGGGTAGCTGGTGTGAACCGCAGTATAAGCTCTTATGATTATGAAGATCTGGTGAAACTGGATGTAGGTTCCTGGTTTTCTGATGAATATAAAGAGGAACGTATCCCAACTTTAAAGGAAGTCATGGAATACTGCAAAGGGAAGATCAATTTAAATATTGAGATTAAAAACATGGGTGAGGACAGTAACCTGCCCGATAAGGTGATGCAGCTGATTGAAGAATATCAGATGGAAGAGCAGTGCGTGGTCACATCCACCCGTTTCTCCTATCTGGTCAGGATCAAAAAAGCGGATCCCCAGATCCGGACCGGATATATTATTTCTGCGGCGTATGGGGATTTTTATTCCAGTGATTCCATCGATTTTATCAGCCTTCGCTCCAGCTTTATCAATGAACGGCTGGTGGAGGCTGCCCATGAAAAAGGGAAAGCAGTTCACGCATGGACTGTAAACGGGAAGAGTGAGATGGAACGCATGAAGATGCTGGGAGTGGATAACATTATTACAGATTACCCTATTCTTGCCAGGGAGATCATCTACCGGGAAGCTGCTACTGAAAGTCTGCTGGAATATCTGCAGCTGGTATTGAAATAGACAGGAGAGCACATATGAGGATAGTATTACAGCGGGTCGCCCATGCTGCAGTCACTGTAGATGGACAGGAGACCGGCTCAATAGGAAAAGGCTTTCTTCTTCTGTTAGGAGTTTCAGATACGGACACAGAGGAGATTGCGGATAAGATGGTAGACAAAATATGCAAACTCAGAGTTTTCGCCGATGAAAACGGGAAGACCAATTTATCCTTATCCCAGGTGGATGGAGAGATTCTGCTGGTGAGTCAGTTTACTCTTTATGCAGACTGCAAAAAAGGAAACCGGCCCAGCTTCGATAAAGCAGGCTCTCCCCAGCTGGCGAACCATCTTTATGAGTACACAGTTTCCCGTTTTACTAATTTGGTAAGAAGGGTGCAAACCGGCAGCTTCGGTGCAGATATGAAAGTATCATTATTAAACGACGGACCGTTTACACTGGTATTAGACAGTGAGACAATTTGTCCGTCAATGACTAATTAACAGGGCTAAGCCCTAATAACAACGGAGGATTATTTACCATGGATAAAACAATTGGACAAAAGCTTCAGGATGAATTGACATTTAAATTTCCCCATATTGGAAAAGAAGCGCCGGATCAGACAGAAGAGGCAGAGATGTTCTGCCAGGGATATAAAAGATTCCTTGATAACGGTAAGACAGAGCGTGAATGTGTAAGAGAGGCCGTTGCCATGCTGGAGATGCAGGGCTATGTACCCTTCGACTTATCAAAGAGCTATCGCCCGGGAGACAAGGTATACCAGGTAAACAGAGGAAAGGCAATTCTTGCTACTACCTTTGGAACACAGGGACTTGAGAAAGGAATCCGCATTAATGGTGCCCATATTGATTCCCCCAGACTTGATTTAAAACCCAATCCTGTTTATGAGAAAAACGATCTCGCTTACTTTAAAACTCACTATTACGGCGGAATCCGCAAATACCAGTGGGCCACCACTCCATTATCCATGCATGGTGTAATTATTAAGAAAAGCGGGGAAATCGTGGAAGTCAATATCGGTGAAAAAGATGGCGATCCAGTTTTTTGCATTACAGATTTACTTCCTCATCTGGCAGCAGACCAGAATGAGAGAAAGTTAAGAGACGGACTGAAGGGAGAAGAACTGAATGTAGTAATCGGGTCTCTTCCATTTAATGACGAGGCTGAAATAAAAGAACCGGTAAAACTGATGGCTCTCAAGCTTTTAAACGACCGTTTTGGTATTACAGAAGCTGATTTTTTACGGGCTGAGATCGAGATGGTACCTGCACAGAAAGCCAGCGATGTAGGTCTGGATCGAAGCATCATCGGTGCATATGGACAGGATGACCGCGTATGTGCTTATACCGCTCTTATGGCGGAGATCGATGCAGTGAAACCGGAATACACCACACTTACCATACTGGCTGACAAAGAAGAGGTGGGTTCTGATGGAAATACTGGATTAAACTCCCATTTCGTTCTTCATTTTATTGAGGATCTGGCTGAAGTGGCACATGCAAATGTCAGAACGGTTCTGCGCAATTCCATGTGTTTATCATCTGACGTGAATGCGGCTTATGATCCTACCTTTGCTTCTGTTTACGAAGAGCGCAATGCCTGCTATTTAAATAAAGGCTGTGTTCTGACAAAGTACACCGGTGTCAGGGGAAAAGCAGGATCCAATGATGCCAGCGCAGAGCTTATGGCAAAGGTGATTGCCATGATGGATCAGGAAGGCGTATACTGGCAGATCGGTGAGCTGGGAGCAGTTGACCAGGGCGGCGGCGGAACCATAGCCAAGTATGTAGCTGCCATGGATGTTGATGTAGTGGATTTAGGAGTACCCATCCTTTCCATGCATTCCCCATTCGAGCTTTCTTCCAAACTGGATGTTTATAATACATATAAGGCATTTAAAGCATTTTACAAATAATAACGGAATATTGAAATTTTTGTTAATTTCCGGAAAGTGCTTTTTTTACTGTGCCTGATATGGTATAACTGACAGGAAGCGGTACGAATATGTTATATAATTTTAGAAGGAAAAAGGATTGTATTATGAGAAAATTTTTAAATGTATGTATGTGCGGTCTTGTTGCCGCCGCAATTATGACCGGCTGCTCTAAAAAACCGGCAGCTGAGACGACTACAGCAGCACCTGAAACAACAGAAGCTACCGAATCCTCAGCTCAGGAAACTGTTCCTACTGTAGATTTATCAAAAGTGGATAACGGAACCATTACACTGGGAAATTACAAAGGCATAGAAGTAAAAAGAGACACTGTTGAAGTGACTGATGAAGAAGTACAGCAGGCAATCCAGAGTGATCTGGCAGCTCATGAGAAAGACGTTGACGTAGATCGTGCTGTACAGTCCGGTGACGTTGTAAACATCGATTTTGTTGGAAAGAAAGATGGTGTTGCATTTGACGGAGGCACTTCTCAGGGCTATGATTTAACCATCGGATCCAATCAGTTTATTCCTGGATTTGAAGAGGGCATCATCGGCGCTAAAAAGGGAGACAAGCTTTCTTTAGACCTTACTTTCCCTCAGGAATATAACAACAAAGATCTGGCAGGAAAACCTGTTGTATTCGAAGTGACCGTTAATACAATTAAAGAAAAGCAGACCCCTGAATTAAACGATGCATTTGTTCAGGAGAATACAAAGTTTAAAACAGTTGACGAATATAAGGAAGATAAGAAAACCACTCTTCTCCAGAATAAGAATGATCAGGCAGACCAGACTGTAAAGAGCAATATTTACGATGCAGTTTTAGCAAACTCCAAAGTTGAGGCCAATCAGGAAGCCATTGATGCCAATGTTGAGAATGTGGTAGCAAGATATACCAATCAGGCAGCCGCTTATGGCATGGATTTTGCGTCCTTTATTACAGCTTTTACCGGAATGAAGGAAGAAGACTTCAGAAACACAGTGAAAACTCAGGCTGAGGGAATCGTAAAGCAGAGACTGGTATTAAATGCCATTGCTGAAAAAGAGGGAATCACAGTGAGTGATGATGACCGCACGGATGTAGCACAGAAGATGGGCTATGAAAGTGTAGACAGCATGATTCAGGCAGCAGGACAGTATGAAGTAGATGATTATATTATCAGCAATAAAGTACTGGATTTCTTAAAAGAAAACGCCAACATTACCCAATAAATCACATACCACAGGGGGAACCTTTATGCAGCTTTTAAAGGATAGAATACGGAAGGACGGAAAGATTAAGTCCGGTGACGTACTGAAAGTAGACAGCTTTTTAAATCACCAGATGGATATTAAGCTGTTCGTGGAGATCGGAAAAGAGTTTAAGAGACGATTTGCAGATGAAGAAGTTAACAAAATCCTGACCATTGAGGCCTCCGGTATCGGTATCGCCTGTATTGTAGCTCAGTATTTTGATGTTCCTGTCGTATTTGCCAAGAAATCCAAGACGAAGAATATCGCCGGAGATGTTTATACCACTCAGGTAGAATCCTTCACCCATGGAAGAACCTATGACGTAATGGTATCCAGAGAGTTCATAGGTGCAGGCGACAAGGTTCTGCTCATTGATGATTTCTTAGCCAACGGCAAAGCGCTGGAGGGACTTGCAGCGATTGTAAAAGATTCCGGTGCTGAACTGGTAGGCGCAGGTATTGTCATTGAGAAGGGATTTCAGCCCGGCGGAGACCACCTTCGTTCAGAAGGTATCCGGGTAGAATCACTTGCAATTGTAGAAAGCATGGATGAAGCCACCGGTACCATCTGTTTTCGAGGTGACCGATGACAGGAAAGAGAAAAGCCCTGTTTTTTGATATTGACGGTACTTTGTTTTCGGAAATCAACCGGAATGTACCGGAAAGCGCAAAGCAGGCCATTGAGCGGGCGAGAGAGGCAGGGCATCTGGTATTTATTAATTCCGGGCGCACCTACTGCCTCACCGGGCCCATTCGGTCTCTCCTGGAAGTAGACGGCTATTGCTGCGGCTGCGGGACACGGATTGTGGCGGGGAAAGACGTAATTTACTCCGCCTCAATTCCTCATGAAACGGGCATTAAAATTAAGAAAATGATTGTGAAATACGGTCTTGACGGGATCTTAGAGGGAACAGAAAGCTGCTATTTTAATAAAGAGGAATCACGGATCGATAAGGTCAGAATCATGAAGGAGCATGTAGCTTCCGAGGGAAACTGTTCTCCGTTCAGCTGGGATGAAGACTGTTATGACTTTGATAAATTCTGCGTTATGGAAGATGAACAAAGTGATATGAAGGGCTTTGCCAGAGAACTGGGACTGGATTTTGATATTATTAACCGGGGCGGCGGATTTTACGAATGTGTTCCGGCAGGACACTCCAAGGCGACTGCCATTGAGGAAGTAATCAGGCATTACGGAGTGGATCTTTCCGATACATACGTATTCGGTGACAGCACCAATGATTTATCTATGTTTGAATATGCAAAGAACTGTATCTTAATGGGGCACCACAGCGTAGAGCTGGAGCCGTATGCCACCTTCTATACAAAGAATGTGGAAGATGACGGAGTGGCTTATGCGATGAAAAAGCTGGGGCTTGTCTAAAACATTCAGAATAATAAAAAGGAGTATTGCAAAATGATGTGAAATCTTTATGATTTCATATCAGGAGCAATGCTCCTTTTCTTTTTAACAGAACAATCAATAGGTATAACCAGCTAAGCCAGGTTCTTCGGTGTCTACTTTTAATTTATAAAATATAATATACAGACAAATGAGAATTTATCACATTTATGCGTTGATTTTATATCTAAAATGGGTATAATAGAATATAGAATAGAAGGTGAGGTAGATACAATGTTAATACAGTTTAATTTTAAAAATTATAAATCCTTCAAAGATGAAGCTACATTAGACCTATCAGCAGCCAAAATGACTGAGTTTTCAGAACGTGTTGTTTGTGTAGGCAGTGAAAAAATTCTTCCGGTTGCAGCAATTTATGGTGCAAATGCAAGTGGTAAGTCAAATGTCTACAATGCATTTGAATACATGACAGAATATATAGTAGAATCGTTTAAGTACGGTGACGAAGAAGAAAAATTTACAGAATTTAGACCTACCCCATTTTTGTTTGACAGTAATTCAGAAAATGTAGAATCCAGCTTTGAAGTCTATTTTACAATACCTGGTGATAAAACGGAAAAATCATATAACTATGGGTTCTGCATTGGTAAAGCAGGTATTACAGAAGAATGGTTAAATGTAAAAGCAAAAACAGCCAGAAAATATAGCCCTGTATTTTATCGTTCAGAGGATACTTTGGATCTTATTGGTATTCCAAAGAATAGCAGAGAGAATATAGAAGTTGCTTTAGAAAAGCAGGTTCTGATTGTGTCCTTGGGAGCCAAATTAAAGATTGCAAAATGTAAAGCAATTCGTGATTGGTTTTTTGCAAATCAATTTGCAGATTTTGGAGATGTGATTACTAATTTTTTTATGTCAAAAAGATTGCCAAAAGAATTTGTTGAAGATAAAAATGTGCAAAAGAAAGTAGTTGAATATTTTGCATCTTTTGATGAAAACATTAAGGACTTTCGTGTTGAAAAGATTCCCACAGAGGGAGACTCAAAAGAGGGTAAATATAAAATTAATGCACTTCATAAAAAGATAGACTCGGATGAAATGGCAGAGATTCCATTGTATTTGGAATCAGCAGGAACTTTAAAAATGTTTGCTTTATATCCAGAGCTACAGGAAGTAATCAATAAAGGAAGCGTATTCTTTATAGATGAATTAAATGCACGCTTACACCCACTACTGGTAAGAAACTTTATTCTTACATTTTTGAATCCACAAATTAATGTAAATCATGCACAATTGGTATTCACGACACATGATACCTGGCAGCTATCAAATCAATTGCTTAGACGGGATGAAATCTGGTTTACTGAAAAAAGTCATGAAGGAATATCGACCTTATATTCACTGGCGGATTTTATAGATGAAGATGGAACTAGAATCAGGAAGGATGAGAGTTACGAAAAGAATTATCTGATTGGTAAGTATGGCGCAATTCCCTCCTTAAAGAGTATTGACATTTTTAAGGAGGGTTAAGAGTGGCAAGAGACGAAAGAACAGGTAATCGAAAAACAAGGGAACAACGCAATAAGGTTAGAGTACCTGAGTTGGGGTATTATCTAATTGTTACAGATACAGAGGCTACAGAACGATGTTACTTCAATGGCTTACACGAGAGTCTGCCTTATGAAATTCAAGATAAGCTTGTAATTCGGGTAGTAGAAACCAAAACACGTAACATGTTAGAAAAATGTATGGAATTGACAGCATATGAAGCACAGTACCGCATGCCTTGGATTGTGTTTGATAGAGATCAAGTAAAAGATTTCGATGAAATAATTCATGAAGCAAGAAAAAAAGGAATCGGAGTAGGCTGGTCGAATCCATGCTTTGAAATCTGGACTTATGCCTACTTTGGTTCCATGCCTGCAGTGCGTGAATCATGGACGTGTTGTTCAGAATTCGGGAAAGTGTATGAAAATAGAACAGGACAAAAGTATTCCAAAGCAGACAGCAATATTTACAGCAGAATTTGCAAGAATGGTAATGAAGAGAAAGCTATAAGAATTGCACAGCAGAAGTTTGAGCAGTGTAAAAGAGAAGGTAAAGTGAAGCCATCGGAGATGCGGCCGTGTACAACGGTGCATGAGTTGGTGGGGGAGATTAAAAGAAGGATTAATAAAGTTTAATAATGATTCATGATAAAAAGCAGGGTGCCACAAAACCAACTAAGTCGGTAATGTAACACCCCTTTTTTCTCTTTATATTAGTTTGCTTAAAATACTTCTGGCAACGCTGATACCATTGGCAGAGGCCTGCTGAAGTCCCCGTGTTACGGAAGCACCATCTCCGATTGCACGCAGTCCCAGCACGCTGGTTTCGAAATCACTGTTAACAACCACTTTATTGGAATAGAATTTAACTTCCACTCCATAAAGAAGTGTCTCATCACTTGCGATACCGGGTGTTACCTTATCAAGAGCCAGCAGCATTTCCTTAATATCAACCATAATTCTGTGAGGGAATACCAGGGATAAATCGCCTGGAACCGCATCCTTTAAGGTTGGAATAATATTGTTGCGGCATAAGCGCTCTTCAGTTGTACGTCTTCCTCTCTGGAAATCTCCAAAGGTTTGTACCAGAATCCTGCCGTCACACAGCATGTTGCTTAGCTGTGAAATATGTTTCCCGTATTCAATGGGTGTTTTAAATGGCTTGGTAAAGTTTTTGGATACCAGGATTGCAAAATTTGTGTTATTGGTTTTGTATTCCTGGGACTTGTATGCGTGTCCATTGACAACTGCCAGCCCGTTCTCGTAATATTCAGTGGCTACCTCTCCGGAAGGATTGGTACAGAATGTACGTACCTTATCATCAAAAGTTGGAGTGTAATAAACAAGCTTCGCTTCATAGAGATTCTTATTTAAAAATTCCATAACTTCATCTCTGACTTCAACACGAACTCCAATATCAACGGTTCCGACCTTCGTCTCAATTCCATGATTCCCGCAGATATGGCTGAACCAGTCAGATCCCTCGCGGCCTATGGCAGAAACGATCTCAGGAGCCTCATAGATCTCATCCTTATCTGTGATAATTCCCTTAGCCTGATTATCCTCGATAATAATGTCCTTTACCATGGTATTAAATTCCATCTCAACACCCTGTTCCAGTAAATGCTCCTGAAGACGGGTGTAGATTTTATAGCCTTCCTCCGTACCGAGATGGCGGATGGGGCATTCAATTAGTTTTAAATTGGCGTTTATGGCTTTGCGGCGGATCTCCTGGATCTCCTTTTGCTTATCAACACCATATACATTGGTATCTGCGCCGAATTTTAAATAAATATTATCAGATTCTTTTAACAGTTCCACGGTTTTATCATATCCCAGTATTTCGGGCAGATTACCTCCTACGTCAGGAGATAAGGATAATTTACCGTCTGAAAATGCTCCTGCACCTGCAAAGCCAGTGGTGATGGAGCAAGGTTTGCAGCCTACGCATACTTTGGTTGTACGTTTGGGGCAGGTACGTTTTTCAATCGGACGGCCCTTTTCAATCATCAGGATCTTTAAATCCGGTTTTTTATCGATCAGTTCATAAGCGCAGAAAATACCGGAAGGGCCTGCACCGATGATGATCACATCGTAATTTTTTGAAGCTTCCTTCATGAACATCACTCCTTTTTCCTTCTAACCCTTATAGTCAACTATTGAGGTAGTTGGTAGAAACGTTCAACCAATTTTGAACTTATATAAGCGCAACGGTTTTATTTTAACATAATGGCAGGAGGTATGACAAGGGACATGAGTATAAAATTTTAATAACGGGTATGTCTGACCTGCAGCATCTTTTTTAAATAAATTGTTTTAGCATACGGTTTATTTTATTTCTGACTGAAATCAGATAGGATGCTGACTTCGGATACGTCTGAAACGTAATTGGTTCCGATAAGTCCTCTTCTAAAAGATCGATTACAGCTTCCCTGCCAATGTACTGTTCTAACAGCTTTAACGCTCTATGATCCTGAATGGCTTCATATAAGACCATCAGCCGGATGGACTCTTCCGGATATTTGTCCGCTCCCGGATAAACTAAAAACGCATCTCCGGATGGAAAGCTTCCCCCGCTGTCCGTAACCAGATAAGGGTTGATGTGCTCCAGAGAATATTCGGAATTATAAAAGTTGAAGCCCCAGTGAAGGATACCTTCCATTCCAAATTTATAAACCTGAATCCCATAGATGCGGTTCCTTTCTGAAGGCATTGCCATAAAGCGGTTGGCAACATCAACACACTGAGCAGTACAATAGTAGCACCATAAATGAGGGACACTGTGGTGTAAAAACGGTTCTATGTGGTCGGTAGCACAAGCGGGCCTTTCTACCAGGCCGGATTCATAAAAAGAATAATCAGATAGTGCATCTATTATCTTAAAGCCCTTTAAGTGTTCCATAACGGATTCTCTGGCGGCAGCATAGGAGTCAAAATTGGAGGGTTTTGGCTCATCGGATATATGAAACCAGGTATCATCTAAGATATCCAGAAGTTTTAACTCCATTTTCAGTGCAGGAAGAAACTGATTAAGGAAATGGGTGTAGTCCCCTAAGGCAGGGGTGTGCCAGCCAAACCGCTTGATTTCCTCCCCGTTGGTTGTGACCATAATTTTAGGAGCAGATTCTGCGCCCCATTGAGTAAAGAGATGGGCCATTTCAAAATATCTGATTCCAGATGCTTTACAGATTGACACCCATCTCCGTAACCTGGAGAAATCAAACTGGTAAGTCCCGTTCTCTTCCATAATATCCACCAGCTGAATGGTTGTCCGCTCTCCGCCTCTTGCCGTATCAAGAGGTGGGGTGAAGATTGGTGTGAGTATCATATTCATTCCTCTCTTTGCATAAAGAGAAATAAAATGCTCCAGAATAGTATAGTGTTCCTCAGAAAAAACGGGGACATGATAATAATCAGCCAGGCAGTCTCCATGAAACCACTGTGTATGAATCAGTTCCTGACTGGGCAATGAGGCTGATATGATTTCCAGTGTGGCCGTAACGGATGCAGCAATTGACTCTTCCGAATTAATCAGTGAAACTGTAATTGGATAGATACCTGGGTTAATTTCGCTGGTGAGAGAAACATCCACCCAAAGGCTTTGCCATTTACCGGGTACCAGAAGTAGACTGTCATGATTTAGATTCCTTAGAAGATCCGGGTAAAGGCCGGGGGTGTGGCGGAGATAATTACTGTCCCGTTTTTCATGAGCAGGGTAAGCGGAGGGGACGGAAATCACCTGTCTGATCCGGATCTGTTTTTCCAGGGGAGAATCAATGGAAACCCGAAGCGCTTCCTTCTCTTCACCTGAAAAGGAGCAGGCAGTCTGAAAAGAAACCGTTTCCCCATAAAGACCGGTAAGGCGGCAGCATTCCGGATAATATAAAGGCTCTTCATCGGTAAATACTTTGGTTAATGAGCTTAAAAGAATCATGCGGTAAGTATTATTTGTTTGTTCCATGTCAGGTTCCTTTCTCAAATACCTACATTATAACTTTCTGTCTGAATGATTTCAATGGAATAAAATTATTCTGCGTTTCTGCCTTTACATCCTTGTTTTAAACTGCTAAAATTAGAGGAATCGCGTTAGGTGCCCTCATATGGGAAATCTAACGCTTTTCGGGCGTTCATAAAACTCCATGATCAGTCATGAAATGCAACTGCTGTTAATATAGACAATAATAAGGAGAATCATCATGTACATCATCGCAGGATTAGGTAATCCAACTAGAGAATATGATAAAACAAGACACAATGTGGGTTTTGAGGCTATTGATGTTCTGGCGGACAAACTGGGAATCCCCATGACGGAGAAGAAGCATAAAGCAATATATGGTATGGGAATGGCAGGATATCAGAAGGTTATTCTTTCAAAACCCCAGACCTATATGAATTTAAGCGGAGAGAGCATCCGCTCCATGGCTGACTTTTATAAGGTAGAGCCGGAACATGTTATTGTGATCTGCGATGACATCAACCTTGTGGAGGGACAGCTTCGGATTCGTCTGAAAGGAAGTGCCGGCGGGCATAACGGACTGAAAAACATCATACAGCACTTAGGAACCCAGGAATTTCCAAGAATCAGAGTTGGAGTGGGTGAGAAGCCTAAAGAGATGGATCTGGCAGACTATGTGCTTGGACGTTTTCCAAAGGAGCTGGAGTCTGTTATGGCGGATGCTTACCTGGCTGGGGCAGAGGCGGCAATCATGATGGTGGAAGACGGAGCCGAAAAGGCGATGAATTATTTCAACAGGAAGAAATAAGGAGATTTCATGAACGATCTATTTGAGAAACCATTAAGGGAACTAAAGGATTTTGAAGGTCTTTGCTCTGATCTGAAAAAGAAGGCCGGACCAGTCATGGCAAGCGGCTGCATGGATTCCCAGAAAGTTCATCTGATGTATGAAGCGGCAAAACATGCAGGTCTTAAACTGGTAATCACCTATGATGATACCAGGGCAAGAGAGATCTATGAAGATCTTCGCTTTTTTGATTCTGATACGTGGCTTTATCCGGCAAGGGACTTGCTGTTTTTCAATGCAGATATCCATGGGAATCTGCTGACTAAACAGCGAATGGAGGTCTTCCGTCATTTAATGGAACAATCCTCCGGATGGGTGGTAACAACCTTTGATGGTTTGATGGACCACCTTATGCCTCTTGCTGATTTGAAGAAACAGGCACTTTCCGTTGAGAACGGTCAGATTATTGATGTGGAGCTGTGGAAAAAACAGCTTACCCAGCTGGGATATGAGCGGATGGGTCAGGTAGACGGGATGGGACAGTTTTCCATTCGCGGCGGCATCATCGATATTTTTCCCTTAACAGAAGAACTACCTGTCCGTATTGAGCTTTGGGACAATGAGGTGGACTCCATTAGAACCTTTGACTTAGAAAGCCAGAGGTCCATAGACCAGCTTGATGAAATCTGTATCTATCCTGCCACGGAGATGGTTCTTACCTCCCGGCAGATTAACGATGGGTTGGAAGAACTTCAAAAAGAACTGAAAAAATATGAAAAGGATCTGCGGGCTCAGTCAAAGATTCAGGAAGCCGCCAGAATCCGGTCCCTTGTATCAGAACTGATAGAAGGCTTAAAGGAAGGCTGGAAGCAGCACGGACTTGATGGCTATATTCAGTACTTCTGTAAAGGGAGTGTATCCTTTCTTGATTATTTTTCTCCTGAAGATACAGTCTTTTTCTTAGATGAACCGGAACGGTTAAAGGAAAAGGGAGAAACCGTTGAGATGGAATTCCGGGAAAGCATGATTCATCGTCTGGAAAATGGTTATCTTCTTCCGGGACAGACAAACCTTCTTTATCCGGCAAAAGAGATGTTAGCCAGAATTCAGATGAAAAGCGGAGTGTATTTAACCGGTCTGGAACAGAAGCTGTCAGGCTTTGTGGTGAAAAACCGCTATAGTTTTCAGGTGAAAAACGTTAATTCCTATCAAAACAGTTTTGAACTTCTGATTAAGGATTTAACCAGATGGAAACGGGAGGGATACCGGGTTATCCTGTTGTCCGCCTCCAGAACCAGAGCCAGCCGTCTGGCAGGCGATTTAAGAGAATACGAATTACGCGCTTACTGCCCGGACGATCAGGATGGGGAGCATGAGGTGAAGCCGGGAGAAATTCTGGTGACTCACGGCAACATTCACCGGGGATTTGAATACCCCATGATCAAATTCCTTGTAATTACCGAAGGTGACATGTTCGGTGTGGAGAAAAAGAAACGTAAACGGAAAAAGACGGTCTATGAAGGCACCAGAATCCAGAACTTTTCCGATCTCGCTGTTGGCGATTATGTGGTTCACGAGGATCATGGTCTTGGTATTTACCGGGGAATTGAAAAGATTGAACAGGATGGTGTAATCAAAGATTACTTAAAAGTGGAGTATGCAGAAAACGGTAATCTGTATCTTCCGGCTACCAGGCTTGACGGAATCCAGAAGTATGCCGGTGCGGAAGCCAAGAAGCCAAAGCTGAACCGCCTTGGAGGAGATCAGTGGAATAAAACCAAAACCAGAGTAAAGGGTGCTGTAAAAGAGATAGCAAAGGATCTGGTTATGCTCTATGCAGCCAGACAGCAGACACATGGATTCCGTTACAGTGAGGATACCGTCTGGCAGAAAGAGTTTGAAGAGATGTTTCCCTACGAAGAGACTGAGGATCAGTGGGATGCAATCGAATCCACAAAAGCAGATATGGAAAGCGGCAAAATTATGGATCGCTTAATCTGTGGAGATGTGGGATATGGTAAAACAGAGATTGCACTGAGAGCGGCCTTTAAAGCGGTTCAGGAAGGAAAACAGGTGGTCTACCTGGTTCCCACTACGATTCTGGCTCAGCAGCATTATAATACCTTTGCACAGAGAATGAAGGACTTTCCGGTACGGGTGGATTTAATGTCCCGGTTTAAGACCTCTGCCCAGATTAAGAAAACGGTGGAAGACTTAAAAAAAGGCATGGTGGATATTGTAATAGGTACCCACCGTGTATTATCCAAAGATGTGCAGTTTAAGGATCTGGGTCTTTTAATTATTGATGAAGAACAGCGTTTTGGAGTTGCCCATAAGGAGAAAATCAAGCAGTTAAAGGAAAACATAGACGTTCTAACTTTAACAGCCACCCCAATCCCAAGAACCCTTCATATGAGCCTTGTGGGAATCCGGGACATGAGCGTTCTGGAAGAGCCGCCTGTTGACCGAATGCCCATACAGACCTATGTAATGGAGCATAATGACGAAATGGTCCGGGAAGCGATTCACAGGGAACTGTCAAGGGGAGGACAGGTCTATTATGTATACAACCGGGTTAATAACATTGATGAGATTGCAAACCACATTGCAAAGCTGGTTCCGGAGGCAGTGGTTACGTTTGCCCATGGGCAGATGCACGAGCATGAACTGGAACGAATCATGTTTGATTTTGTAAACGGTGAAATTGATGTTCTGGTATGTACCACAATTATTGAGACAGGACTTGATATTTCCAATGCAAACACCATGATTATTCAGGATGCGGACCGAATGGGGCTTTCCCAGCTTTACCAGTTAAGAGGCCGGGTAGGGCGTTCCAGTCGTACTGCATACGCATTTCTAATGTATAAACGGGATAAGATGTTAAAAGAAGAAGCAGAGAAGCGGCTTCAGGCGATCCGTGAATTTACAGAGCTTGGCTCTGGTATCAAAATTGCAATGCGGGATCTGGAAATAAGAGGAGCAGGCAATGTTCTGGGTGCAGAGCAGCATGGACATATGGAAGCCGTGGGATATGACCTTTACTGCAAACTATTGAACCAGGCGGTTTTGGAACTGAAGGGCGAAAGAAAAGAAGAGGACACTTACCAGACCGTGGTGGATTGCGATATCGATGCTTATATTCCAACTTCTTATATTAAAAATGAATATCAGAAGCTTGATATCTATAAGCGCATTTCTTCGATTGAAAATGAAGAAGAACATATGGATATGCAGGATGAACTGATGGACCGTTTTGGCGAGATGCCAAAGCCGGTTGAGAATCTTCTTAAGGTTGCGGCAATAAAGGCTCTGGCACACAGCGCCTATGTGACCGAGGTAAATATTAACCGCCAGGAAATCCGGCTTACCATGTACCGGAATGCAAAGCTTAAGGTAGAAGGAATTCCTAAGATTATTGAGCAGTACAGGGGAGATTTAAAATTCCATATGGGAGAAGAACCCAAATTTGCCTACCTTGACCGGAAGAAAAATGCAACAACAGATGCCATGATAAGCCAGGCTGAGGTCATCTTGAAGCAGATTAGTGAATTATCTGATAAATAGAAAAATATAGAAAATATAACTAAAAAAATACAGCTTGTCTGGTTGATTTTTTGGCATTTTGTGATATACTAATAGTAGAAGATGGGATTAAGTCCCGGATGCTTTCTTACTTCAATACATTTGTTTCGAAGAAAGGTGGTAGCTATGGACGTTTTAGGTATGTATCTTCTCCAACGAGTATCAGATGAATTAACCATTCAGCGCTATGGTTCTTTTGAAAACAGATTTGTGTCCCCTGTTCCCGATAATCCGGCAGCAAAAGTGGCACATGAGGCGTATATAACCTCTTCAAAAGAAGTTCCCCATCGTGTCAGGCAAGGTGATTTTTAATCTGGGTATGGAACATCCCACTTCTTAAAATTTCATAATTTACTAATTAAAAATCAGGGTTAGACTTTATTAAAAGTCTGGCCCTGATTTTAAATTTTGGGAAAAATGGCAGACTTAAGTATAATCTGGTGTATTCGATGCAAAATAATATCAGTGATAGAAAAATGCACAAGATGGAGGAATATTAAATATGAAAGCAACTGGTATTGTAAGAAGAATTGATGATCTTGGACGTGTGGTAATACCAAAAGAGATCAGACGAACACTCAGACTCAGAGAAGGAACTCCGCTTGAGATATTTACAGACAGAGAAGGTGAAATTATATTAAAAAAATATTCTCCTATGGTAGAGCTTACTGCATTCGCTTCCCAGTATGCGGAAGCCATGGCACAGACTACCGGACTGACCGTATGTATCAGTGACCGCGATCAGATTATCGCTGTGGCTGGCGGATCAAAAAAGGAGCTTCTCCAAAAGACCATCAGCAAGCAGCTGGAGACGATCATTAATGAGCGTACCGTTGTTGTGGCAGGAAAAGATGATAAAGGATTTGTAGCATTAACAGGAGAGACTCTGGAAGGCATAACGGCTCAGGTAGTGGCACCAATTATTTGTGAAGGAGATGCCATTGGAGCAGTTGCACTTTTAAGCAGAGAGCCAAGAGCACGCTTTGGTGATATGGAGACAAAACTTGCGACAACAGCTGCCGGATTTTTAGGACGTCAGATGGAAGGTTAAGGAGGTGAGAACATGAGGATTTTTATGCCCGAAGAGGATGACTACAGTGATGGCGATATTCCGGAGATTGATACGGACCCTTACAAAGACGGTTTTTATGTAGAGCCACTGCCAGAATCAGAAAGACCAAGACGAGATGGTCCTGGAGGGGATTAATACAAAAAATGCGCAACTAAAAACGGCAGCCGGAAATTAACAGGGCTGCCGTTTTGATGACGGGTCATAATTAGTTGATGGTCTGATCGCCATCCTTAATACAATAATTAACCTTTACACCCAGCTCTTCCATCCATTTTCTGGTCTCAAGGGTTTTCCAGTCACCGCTTCCGATACCGCTGCCGTTATCATTATTCCACA
The DNA here is from genome assembly GCF_048627165.1 of Lacrimispora struthionigena. Lineage (NCBI taxonomy): Bacteria > Bacillati > Bacillota > Clostridia > Lachnospirales > Lachnospiraceae > Lacrimispora > Lacrimispora struthionigena. The sequence goes on along the minus strand of NZ_JBMBWP010000002.1, from coordinate 2,426,399 downwards.
GCCAGAGCGGACATGGCCATAAAGCGATCTGGGGTTTAATGGCTGCGTAAACTTCCCGGCTTACGCCATACTGACCATGGTGGGACATTTGTACAATATCACTTTTTAAATCAGCTGCGCTTGTCTCTTCCAAGAGAAGTTTTCCTGCCTCAGGCCCCATATCTCCCAAAACAAGAATGCTTACATTGTTTAAAAAGAATTTGTATGCAACAGAGCTGTTGTTTACTGATGTTACATCAAGCAGGTAGGGGTTGTTCAGTACTTTGGCCTTTATAGAGCCCACCTGGATCTCATCTCCCTTTTTCACAGTATGGAGACTTGATGCCGGGAGTGTCGACAAGGCTGAACGTAAATCCGTTACCAGCAGAGATCGGGAGGACTCTACCTTATCATACCAGGCCTGGTCTGCCAGAGAGTAGTAAACATTGTCAATTGTAATATTACGATCTGGATTATTTAAAATTTTAACCAGTGCTCCCACGTGGTCGGAGTGGGGATGGGTGACAAACCAGGCAGAAACATGTCCGCCTTTTGAACGGATTACATCACTTAAATGATCCGCATCAATATCCCAGCCGCCGTCAATGACTACCAAAGAACCGTTCTTATCCTGCAAAACCATGGAAAGCATCTGGCGGTTGTCATAATCTGCAAGAAGGGAAAGGCTCCCTCCATTAAAGATCTTGCCGCCAGGTCCGATATTTAAGGAAGGACCAATGCCCATACGTACAGCAGTCAACTCATCTGCGGTACTTCCTGGCGTTACAATTTCAGGTGTAAATGCGCTTAAAACGATGTTAATAAACAGCACGCAGGCGGCTATTTTTTTCCATATACTAAAATGTTTCATGTTAACCTCCGGTTTTATTTAACTGCAATTATTATAATAGAATCAAGGGATTTTTAACAGGGGTCCGGGACAAATGTCAGAAAAACGTCAGAATTGGAAACAGATTCCCCCGGTTTGTTCCGGTATATGTTATAATCTGAAAAAAGGAGGTTCCGTGCATGTATACTTTTAAAGATTTAGTAGATATTACAAATAAACTGCGGGCGGAGGATGGTTGTCCCTGGGACAGAGAGCAGACTCACGAGAGCTTAAAAAAGCATCTGGAAGAAGAGAGCCAGGAAGTATTCCAGGCAATTGACAATAAGGATATGGAGAATCTTTGTGAAGAACTGGGAGACGTTTTGTTTCAGGTAATGCTGCACAGCCAGATAGCCAAGGAAAGTCACTGCTTTTCCATTGACGATGTGGTGAATGGAATCTGTGAGAAAATGATCCGCAGACATCCCCATGTTTTTGGCGATAAAAAGGTGATTTCGTCGGAAGAGGGAGAGGCTGTCTGGAATGCGATAAAAATGCAGGAGAAGGCTCGTGAAAAGAGCAAAAAACCTTGACAAAATCAGGAGAAACAGCTATAAATGATATAGTAATCGTGTCAACGAGAAAATTAGTAGCCTGGTGCTACATTCTAGGAGGAAGATATCAATGAACAAAGCAGAGTTAATCGCGGCAGTAGCAGAGAAAGCAGAGCTGTCCAAGAAGGATGCAGAAAAGGCAGTAAAAGCTTTAACAGATGTAATATCTGAAGAATTAGTTAAGGGCGAGAAAATCCAGTTAGTTGGCTTTGGTACATTCGAAGTATCTGAGAGAGCTGCCAGAGAAGGCAGAAATCCTAAGAGCGGTGAAGTAATGAATATACCGGCTTCCAAGACTCCAAAGTTCAAAGCAGGTAAGGCATTAAAGGATATGGTGAACGCATAATCCATGAGACTTGATAAGTTTCTGAAAGTTTCCAGGATCATTAAGAGAAGAACCATAGCAAACGAAGCCTGTGATGCAGGCCGTGTGCTTGTGAATGATAAACCTGCAAAAGCCTCCTTAAACATTAAGGAAGGCGATATAATTGAAATACACTTTGGCACCAGTTCGGTTAAGGTAGAGGTTCTTGATGTGGCGGAAACCGTAAAAAAAGATGAGGCAAAAGAGCTTTATCGCTATCTTTAGCCTTTCACTTGATACAAAAGTTTAATTTCAGGAATATTGGAGCTCGCCTCCTAATATACTTTATACAGGTATATTAGGAGGTTTTTCTTTATGGAAGAAAAAATTAGCGTACGCCCTCACAGGCTGACAATAGATAATCGTGCTTCCAGTACGATGACTGGAATACGTGATGTGGTCTCCTTCGATGAAAACCAGGTGGTACTGGATACGGATATGGGGCTTTTAACGTTAAAGGGCAAGGATCTTCATGTCAGCCGGTTAACTCTGGAAAAAGGGGAAGTGGATTTAAACGGCACAATAGAAAGTCTTCTATACTCCTCTAACGAGGCTCTTAGAAGGTCTGGGGAGTCTCTTCTGTCCAGGCTGTTTAAATAAAATCCAGAGGGAGTCATATGAGCGTTCATATCGTATATGAAGTAAAACTTCTGCTCTACAGCTTTTTTACAGGTGCGGGGCTTATGATGACATATGACCTGCTTCGAATTTTCCGTATATTTATTCCTCATTCTTATGTATTCACAGGAATTGAGGACATGATTTATTGGGTTTATGCCGCGCTGGTGACATTTTCCCTGTTGTATGAACAAAATGACGGAGGATTGAGAGGATATGTCATAGCCGGGGTTTTTCTTGGGATGTTTTTATATGACCGGCTGGTCAGCAGGTTTTTTTTAAAATCCTTGAAAAACCTTCAGAAATACCTTAAAATGATAATGCATAAGTGGATCCGTCCCAAGAGACGGCAGTAGGAACAACTGGTGATTGTATGAATAAGATGGGAAAGTCAAGAAGAAAAAGAAGAGATAGATGGGGCAACCGCATGACTCTGATTGGAATTACCTTTGTGGTATTCAGTCTGGCAGTGATTGTCACGATTGAAGGTGCTTCGCTCAAAGAAAAAGAACTGGAATACCAGTATCGCCTGCAGAATCTTCAGGCGCAGGTGGACAAGGAGCAGGGTCGTGCCAAGGAACTGGAGGAATACCGGGTATATGTTCAGACCAAGCAGTATGTGGAGGAAGTTGCAAAGCAGAAGCTGGGGCTTGTGAAACCCGACGAAATACTATTGAAACCATCGCAGAAGAAGTAGAATTTCTGCGGGTATCCCTTGATGTCCAAAAAACTTGGACATAATTAGTGGAACACCCTGCGGGTATCCCTGGATGTCCAAAAAACTTGGACATAATTAGTGGAAACTGTCGTACAATTTTAAAAATGAATCAGCTGTTTTGACAAAATTTTCCCTCCTGCCTGTATATAATGATTTAAAGCATGATACAGGCAGGAGGGATTTTTGTGTTCAGACGTAAGGCGGCACATCACGATATGGCTGATGTGAATGTATATACGGCAAAGAGATTAAACGACATGGCAAATTCGCTTGGGGAACTTGCCAGAGCGTGCACAGATGAGCTGTCCGCAGAACAGGGACTTACAAAGGAAGATGGGATAGCAGCACTGGAGACTGCTGCTGCAATGGTATGCGCAGGCTGCAACAAATGTATCGTATATCCCGGTAAGGAACAGGACAACCAGTATTATCTGCAGTATTTAATTCGTGCGTTTGAACAAAAGGGAAGCGTAGATTACGGGGACATGCCCCGTTTTTTTCTGGAAAGCTGTAAAAGAAGGGAAGAATATCTGGCTCACTTAAACAGGGGTCTTGGGCGGGCGACCATGAATCTTGCATGGAAGAACCGGTTTTTGGAAAGCAGGGATGCAATCATTGTTCAGTTTAAAGAACTGGCAGTGATTTTAGAAGAATTTTCTCATCAGGTGGAGCATGCTACTGATATTACACCGGAATGGGAAGAAGAGATCAAGCGTGCTTTCCGCAAAAATCATATTGTGATAGAAAAAATGCTTCTCCTGGAATATGAGAACCAGCAGAGAGAAGCCTATCTCACTATGAGAACTTTAAATGGGCGCTGCGTCACGGTCAAGGAAGCAGCAGAGATATTAGAGGATGCCATGGAAGAAGGAGAGTGGACGGTGGCACCTGACGGAAGAACTCTGGTTACCAGGTCAGCAGACACCATCCGTTTTGTTGAAAAGGGGGATTATCAGATTATCTACGGTGCTGCAAAGGCCGTTAAAACAGGAGAAGAGATTTCCGGAGACAACTATACATTTGGACAGGTTCAGCCCGGACAGGCCATTATGAGTCTGTCTGACGGCATGGGAAGCGGTAAAATAGCAGAGGAAGAGAGCAGACAGGTGATCGAGCTGACCCAGAGACTGCTGGAAGCCGGATTTTCTACCAGGGCAGCGCTTAAAATGGTAAATACCGTACTTCTCCTTACCGGACTGACCCAGCATCCGGCGACCCTTGACTTATGCTGCATCGATTTAAAGACCGGAATTATGGAGGCCATGAAGCTGGGCGCAGCGGCCACCTATATCCGCAGTGAGAGAGGCGTGGAACGCTTAGAGGCAGGCGAAGTACCCATGGGGATATTAAGTCCGGTGGAACCGGTGCTTTTATCCAAAAAGCTATGGGATGATAACCGGATCATCATGGTAAGCGACGGCGTCTTAGATGCACTTCCTGCAGATGACAAGGAGCTGATGCTTCAGGAATTTATTGCAGGAATGCCAATAAAGAATCCCCAGGATATGGCGGATCGGATTCTTTTATTTGCAAGATCATTTACAGAAAGTGCCGCCGATGATATGACGGTGCTGACTGCCGGGATATGGAAAAGAAAATAATAATTGCAACAGACATGTTTTACGGGTATATTTATGATAGAGAGGGGAGAAAATCAACTAAGGAAGGTGGCTGAATGTACAAAACGATTTTAGACTATGTCAGACGGAACCAGCTGTTTGACCGGGGTGACCGCGTAATTGTGGCATTATCCGGTGGGGCCGATTCTGTCTGTCTTCTTGTAGTTTTAAACGAAATGAAGCAGGAGTTTGATCTGGCTTTAAAGACAGTGCATGTTCATCATGGATTAAGAGGAGAAGAAGCGGACAGAGACAGTAACTATGCCGGGGAACTCTCAGAAAAACTGGGAGTGCCCTTTTCCTGCGCCCATGTAGACGCAGCAGGCTATGCAAAAGAGCATGGAATGTCTGTGGAGGAAGCAGGAAGGCATTTAAGATATAAGATTTTTGAAGAAGAAAGACAGTTATTTGATGGAACGAAGATTGCGGTGGCTCATCACGGTGATGATCAGGCTGAGACCATACTGTACAATTTATTCCGGGGCACCGGATTAAAGGGACTGGGTGGAATGCGGCCATTAAGAGACCGGATTGTGCGGCCTCTGCTCTGTGTAGGAAGAGAGGAAATTCTTGCATATCTCAGCGAAAATGGGATATCTTATTGTGAGGATTCCACCAACAACGAAACCGAATATGCCAGAAACCGGATCAGGAAAGTCATCCTTCCCCAGATTAAGGAGCAGCTTAATGCAAGGGCGGGGGAGAACATTATCCATGCAGGGTCAATGGCGGCCAAAGCAGATGCCTATCTGGAAAAACAGGCAGACAGCCTTCTGACGAATTATGGGGAAATAAAAAAAGACAAAGACGGAACCGTTTATCAGTGGGGAATCGGAACTGAAATACTCTTAAACGAGGATGACATTATAAGGGGTTATGTAATCCGCCAGATGATTAAGGGCGTCAATCAGTCCATGAAAGACATTACCATGATTCATGTGGAAAGCGCGGCAGCGCTTCTTTTTGGTCCTGCAGGCAGGCAGATTGACCTTCCCGGAGGACTGATTGCAGTCAGAACCGGGAAACAAATGTGGATAAAAAAGAAAAATGTCGAAGATCCGGTGGATAACCACCTGGAACTTTCTCTCCCAAATGTTGATTTTTCTGTATTTTCCTACAAAAAAGGCATGGAAATTCCCAAAAACGGGTATACGAAATGGTTTGATTATGATAAAATCAAATGTGCACTTTCTGTGAGGTATCGGGAAACCGGAGATTACATGACGCTGGCCGGGGGCGGAAGAAAGACTTTAAAGTCTTATCTGATCGATTCCAAGATTCCCAAAGAAGAACGTGGAAAAATTCCGCTCGTAACGGAAGGTTCCCATGTCCTATGGGTAATCGGATACCGGATTAGTGAATACTATAAGATAACAGATGATACCCATACAGTAATACAAATGCAGCTAGACGGAGGAAAAGTTAATGGATGACAAGATACGTGTAATGTTATCAGAGGAAGAGATAGCAACAAGAATTAAAGAAGTAGCAGAAGAGATCAGCAGGGACTATGAGGGAAAACCTCTTCACCTGATTTGCATTTTAAAGGGAGGCGTTTTCTTTACCTGCGAACTGGCAAAACGGATTAGTTTGCCGTTAACCATGGACTTCATGTCTGTTTCCAGCTATGGATCCGGAACCGTATCAAGCGGAATCGTGAAAATCATCAAAGATTTGGATGACCCAATTGAAGGCAAGGACGTATTGATTGTGGAGGATATCATTGATTCCGGCAATACTCTTTCTTACTTAATCGAGGTGCTGAAACAGAGAAATCCAAACAGTGTTGAGTTATGTACCCTGCTTGATAAACCGGAACGACGGGTGAAGAAACAGGTTGAAGTAAAATATACCTGCTTTACCGTACCGGATGAGTTTATCATCGGTTATGGTCTTGACTACGATCAGATATACAGAAATTTGCCATATATTGGAGTGATAGAACAGCAATAAGGAGGCAGCATGTTGAAACAACAGCAACCATTTAAAGGCTTGGGATTCCTGCTCCTTCTGGCTATAATGCTATTATTTGCCAGCAGACTGCCCCAAAAGAGCGGAATCATTACAAACCAGGAACTCATGCAGGCGATTGACAATGGGACCATAACCTCAGCGACAGTCAGACAGAACGATCCGCCGCCAACCGGCAGAATCGAGATGGTCATGACTGACAATTCATTAAAGCAGGCCAATGTATCCAATGTGATTGAGATCCAGGATCTTCTGGACCGGAATGGAATTACCTACACAGTGGATGCAGTCCAGAAAGAGAATCTTTTTCTTGTCATAACCTTACCCATTATTTTAACGGCAGTAGCCCTGGTTTTTCTGTTTATGTTAATGAATGCCAGAGCCGGAGCCGGCAGCGCCAATGCCAAGATGATGAATTTTGGAAGAAGCCGTGCCCATCTTGCAAAGGATGCCAATAAAATAAACTTCAGCAAGGTAGCCGGACTGGAAGAGGAGAAAGAGGAACTGGAGGAAGTTGTGGACTTCTTAAAGAATCCTCAAAAATATACCGGCGTGGGAGCCCGAATTCCCAAGGGAATTCTTTTGGTAGGACCTCCCGGAACAGGAAAAACCCTTCTTGCTAAAGCAGTAGCTGGAGAAGCAGGCGTACCGTTCTTCTCGATTTCCGGTTCGGATTTCGTTGAGATGTTTGTGGGCGTTGGTGCATCCCGTGTCAGAGATTTGTTTGAAGAGGGAAAGAAGCACGCACCGTGTATCATCTTTATCGATGAGATCGATGCAGTTGCACGCCGAAGAGGAACCGGAATGGGCGGCGGCCATGATGAAAGAGAGCAGACATTAAACCAGCTTCTCGTTGAGATGGACGGTTTTGGAATCAATGAAGGAATCATCGTAATGGCAGCTACCAACCGTGTGGATATTTTAGACCCGGCTATTTTAAGACCCGGACGTTTCGACCGTAAGGTCAGCGTAGGGAGACCGGATGTGAAGGGAAGAGAAGAGATCTTAATGGTTCATTCCAAGGAGAAACCTCTCGCGGAAGATGTGGACTTAAGAAGAATCGCTCAGACCACAGCCGGATTCACAGGGGCTGATTTAGAGAACCTGATGAATGAAGCTGCTATTTATGCAGCAAGGCATGGGAAAAAATATATTAATCAGTCTGATATCGATAAAGCCTTTGTAAAGGTGGGAATCGGTGCAGAAAAGAAAAGCAAGGTTATTACGGAAAAAGAAAAGAAGATTACGGCCTACCACGAAGCAGGGCATGCAATCCTTTTCCACCTGCTTCCGGATGAGGGACCGGTTCATACCATATCCATCATACCTACGGGAGTCAGTGCCGCCGGTTATACCATGCCTCTTCCGGAAAGTGATCATATGTTTAACACGAAAGGCAAGATGCTGCAGGATATTATGGTGGATCTGGGCGGAAGGATCGCAGAGGAGATTATCTTCGGCGACATTACTACAGGTGCTTCCCAGGATATCAAGCAGGCAACAGCTCTTGCCAGGGCTATGGTAACCCAGTATGGAATGTCTGATCAGGTTGGAATGATCAATTATGATAATGATGGCGATGAGGTATTCATCGGAAGGGATCTGGCTCATACCAAGAATTATGGAGGCCAGGTTGCCAATACCATTGATAATGAAGTGAAGCGAATCATTGATGAATGCTATGAGAAGGCGAAGGAAATCATTTTAAAACATGAAGATGTCCTTCATGCCTGCTGTAAGCTGCTGATGGAAAAGGAGAAGATAGGCCAGAAAGAATTTGAAAGCCTGTTTCCTGCTGAAGCAGAAGTCTGATGACTGAACTTTGATTTGAGATAAAAGCGCAGAGATCCGGTAAAATATCTAAGTTTTTGCCTGCGAATCTGCGCTTTTTTGTTGCCTGTGGAGAATGGGTGAAAAAATGCATAAAAAAATATTGATAAAAAATTGATGTTTGTGCACACTTATTTCCTCAGGCGTGGTATATTAATAAACGTAAACCCCCCCAATACATTATATAGTTTTTGCTACACCCCATAAGAAACGAAATACCTTCTCCGAAAAACGGTCAGCTACCCCGCTGACCGTTTTTTATTGCAATTTGGAAAAAGGCGGGGTTGTGTAATTGAATCCAATCAGATAAAATGGTAATAGATAGATGGGAAAGGATATGAAGAATCTATGTGCTTCCAGGCAGAGGCGTTAAATTTAGATGCATTATTCACCGATGAAACTGAAAGCTTCCGGTTTCCTTCGGAACCTGAGGAAGGAGATGAAGTAGTTCTTCTTTTCCGAACGGCAGCAAATAATGCAGATTCTGTAAATTATATTGAGGTCGGAAGTCAGTCCGGTTTTGCCATGATTAAAACAGACTCAGACGATATGTTTGATTATTATGAATACAGGCTGAAGGTGGGAGACTGCCCCATCCAATATTGTTTCTCAGTAACAAAGGGAGATGAGGTGTGCTATTACAGCCGTCTCGGTCCTGTCTGGCAGTATCCGGATACGGGCTGGTTTACCATCGTACCGGGATTTTCCACACCTGACTGGGCGAAGGGCGCTGTGATGTACCAGATTTTCGTGGATCGTTTTTACAATGGGGATCACTCCAACGATGTGGTAAGAGATGAATATATCTACATCGGACAAAGAGTTATGGCAGTGGATGACTGGAATAAATACCCGGATCAGTTTGATGTGGGCTGCTTTTATGGCGGAGATTTACAGGGGGTCTGGGATAAGCTTGATTACCTTGAAAATCTAGGGGTTGAAGTCATTTATTTAAATCCCATATTTGTTTCTCCTTCCAATCACAAGTATGATTGTCAGGATTATGATTATATAGATCCCCATTACGGTGTGATTGTTAAGGATGAAGGAGAGGCGCTGACGCCCGAAGCTTCTGATAACCGCAGTGCTACCAGATATATGATCCGCACTACGGATCGGGAAAATTTAAAGGCCAGCAATGAGTTTTTTGCCAGATTTGTGGGAGAAGTCCATAAACGTGGCATGAAAGTGATTCTGGACGGTGTATTCAATCACTGTGGTTCTTTTCACAAGTGGTTAGACGGAGAACGGATCTATGAACTGTCAGGGAACTATGAGCCGGGAGCATTTGAATCTGAAAACAGTCCTTACCAGTCTTTTTTTAAGTTTTTTGATTCAAAATGGCCATACAATGATTCTTACGATGGCTGGTGGGGACATTCCACTCTGCCAAAGCTTAATTATGAGGGGTCTAAGACCCTTTGCCGTTATATCCTGGATATAGCCGCCAAATGGGTTTCTGAGCCTTATAACGCCGATGGCTGGCGTCTTGATGTGGCAGCGGACTTAGGCCACAGCAGCCAGTTTAATCATAAGTTCTGGAAGGACTTTCGAAAAGCGGTTAAAGCAGCAAATCCCAATGCCATTGTCCTGGCGGAGCATTACGGAGATCCATCTGGCTGGCTCCAGGGGGACGAATGGGATACTGTGATGAATTATGATGCATTTATGGAGCCTGTCTCCTGGTTTTTAACCGGCATGGAAAAACATAGCGATGAGAAAAATTTAAAGCTATTGGGAGATGGTGAGACATTCTTTCACTCCATGAATTACCATATGAGCCGCATGATGTCAGGATCACTGTTAACCGCCATGAATCAGCTCTCCAACCATGATCATTCCAGGTTTCTTACAAGAACCAATGGAAAGACAGGCCGTACCTCAACGGAAGGACCTGAGGCTGCTTCCCAAGGGATCAGCTATGGCATATTCCGGGAAGGTGTGATGATTCAGATGACCTGGCCGGGAGCACCTGCCATTTATTACGGAGATGAGGCTGGTGTCTGCGGATGGACCGATCCGGATAATCGTAGAACTTATCCGTGGGGAAATGAAAATCTGGAACTGATTGAATTTCACAGATATATGACTGAGCTGCATCGAAGTCTTCCTGCACTGCGCGTTGGTTCATTAAAATCCCTTCTTGCAGGAGATCACCTGATTGCGTACGGGCGGTTTTTCAATAATTGTATCTGTGCGGTTGCAGTGAGTAATCATATAAGTGAGCAGGAAGTTTCCATACCGGTCTGGCAGCTTGGTATGAAGGATGGTGAGACGATGTCCCGGGTTATGCTGACGTATGAGAGTGGTTATAATGTAGGTAAGATCTCATTTGCAGTTGAACATGGCTGTGTAAGGGTTTCAATGCCGCCGTTCAGTTCAGTTTTGCTGGTGGGAGACAGAGACTAAGTTGTACATTTTTATTAGAATTTTTTAAAAAATACCTTGATTTTTTGACTTGTCTATGTTAAAATAACACTCGCTTGATCATAAAGCATGGGCGGATTCCCGAGTGGCCAAAGGGGGCAGACTGTAAATCTGTTATCGACGATTTCGAAGGTTCGAATCCTTCTCCGCCCATTAAAAAAAGAGCGATATAAAAAAGACGGTGTGTTCCAGTGGACATACCGTCTTTTTTATATCCTTAGATTATTCTGCCTGAAGGGCTGCCATGGTAAAGTAATTGTATGGTTTATTAAAATGTGGAAGGAAAAAGATATCTGTCAGCTTTAACCGATCAATGGTTACCTGCTCCTGAATGGCAAGTGAGAACATGTGAATTGCCATGGAGATATCGTATTCGGAACACATCTGTGCACCTAAGACAATCCGTGTCTTTTTATCATATACAATCCTGATTTTGACTTTATAATTATCATGCTGTATGAATGCAGGCTTCTGTGTATCTTCATAATCAGCTGCAGCCGCATCATAACCCAGTTTTTTAGCCTTTTCCAACGAAATTCCGGTAGATACCATCTTCAGATCCCAGATGCAGATACCATTGGAGCCCTGAACACCGATGGATTCAAGAGGAGTGCCGCAGGCATTATGAGCTGCTACGATACCGGAGCGGACCGCATTGGTAGCAAGCGCAATATAGTTGGTAGCCTGAATGGAATTATCGAATACAGTAGCACAGTCTCCGATGGCATAAACGTCAGGTATACTTGTCTGCTGGTGTCTGTCAACCAGATAGGCACCATTCTTAAACAGTTTAAGAGTATCTTTGCCCAGCTGGCTGTTAGGCTTAAAGCCAATTCCCAGGACTACCATATCCGCTGCATATTCATTTTTATCTGTTACAACCTTTTCTACTTTACCGTTGCCTTTCAGGCTGGTTACAGTCTCTTCATAGGCCAGCTTAATTCCGTGGCTCTCCAGATTCTTAGACATAATATCTGTAAATTCACGGTCGTAATAACCTGACAGACAGGTGCTCATGTTATCAATTAAAGTGACCTTCTTGCCAATCCGGTTAAATGCTTCCGCCAGTTCCACGCCGATGTAACCGGCACCCACTACCACAACATTGCGGATCATGGATTCGTGAAGTTTCTCAATAACTTCCTTGGCGTTCTGATATAATTTAACGAACTGTACATTAGCAAGATCTGTACCTTCAATGTTTGGAGAGATGGGAAGTGATCCGGAGGCAATAATTAGCTTGTCATAAGGCTGCTGATAACTCTGACCATCTTTTCCTGTTGCAAATACCACCTTCTTATCAAAATCAACATGATAAACAATGGTCTCTAAATAAACTTTTGCACCTTTCTGTTCAAAAATCTCTTTGCTGCAATAAAACAGCCCATCTGGTGATGTGATCTGGTTTCCGATCCATAAAGCCATACCGCAGCCTAAAAAACTGATATTATTATTGGAATCAAATATAGTTACTTCTTTATCTTTATAATTATCTAAAATTGTGTTAATTGCAGCAGTTCCTGCATGGTTTGCTCCGATTACTACGATGCGTTCCATAAAATACCCTCCTTAGTGGATTTTTTTTTATTATATCATATCGTTAAAATAAAAACAATTACTATTATTGATAAATTCAATCTTTTTAATTTCCTTTTTCAGGATGAAATAAAATCGAAAATAGTTGACAAGTAAGATATGATTTTGTATAATCTTTATGTTGTGCAGTGCGTAAGCATTGTATTCAGTTGTTGCCGGCGTGGCGGAACTGGCAGACGCACAGGACTTAAAATCCTGCGGGCCTAATCGCCCGTACCGGTTCGATTCCGGTCGCCGGCATAGGAAAAAGGCTGTTGTACTTTTGGGTACAGCAGCTTTTTTTAATACAATAAAATTTTTGCTTGACAATACTTTTATATAAAACTATTATAGAACTATGAGAGAACAAGACATTATATCAGTGCTGTCCAAAATAAGGGCGCAGGCAAATAAATTTATTATTGGAAAAATGGCGGATTATGGAGTCTGTGAATTGGCACCGTCCCATGGAGATATTATTTTTACATTACTCAATACAGAAAAAATTACGATGAAGGATCTGGCGGGTTCCATTAAAAAAGATAAATCAACTGTGACTGTGCTTGCAGAGAAACTGGTCCGTCTAGGGTATGTAAAAAAGGAACGGGATGCGGGAGATAACCGGATAACCTATCTTTCCCTTACGCAAAAGGGGTTGGATCTAAAACCGATGTTTGAGGATATTTCAAAGAATCTATATGAAACTGTATATAGAGATATCCCTAAAGAGGAGAGGGAAGCTTTGATGAAATCCCTGGAAAAAATTAACAAGAATTTTAGCGCTATTTAAAAATATAATTTCTGCATAGTTTCTGCGGGTAATTGTATTTTTTTATTCTAATAGTTTTATATAAAACTAATTAAAAGGGGAAAGACGTATGGGAAAAATTTTTAGGGAAACAGCCAGTTTAAGCGAAGCAGAATTATTTTATTATGATACAAAGGAAGAAAAACCGGTGATTATCTGTATGCATGGAATGTATGGCAGAGCGGAAACATGGAGTGATTTTATTGTCCATTACGCGGATCGATACAGAGTAATTGCGCCGGATTTAAGAGGGCATGGACGAAGCAGTAAACCGGATGGATATTATACCATAGATGAAATGGGAGAAGATGTCAGGGAACTGATGGAGATGCTTGGCATAGAACATGCAATTCTTGTGGGGCATTCCATGGGGGGAGGTATTGTGGGATATCTTGCGGCCACGTATCAAAACAAGGTTAAGGCAGCAGCCATTCTGGATAAAACGGCAAAAGGGCCTGAAAAGCACATTCCCATTTTATCTAGTCAGGTGAAAGATTATGATGCCTTTACAAAGGATTGGCGCGAAACATTTGACACAAGAAGAGAAGCTTTGGAGTGTATAAGAATGTCCTCAGGCTCTGAGCTGGAGACAGAATATTTCATTAATAGTTTATATGAAGATAAATCCGGATATCACTTTTGGTTTTCAAAGCAGGCGTTAGCCGCATATCGGGCAAATAATTATAACTGGATGGATCTGCTTTCCTTGATTACATGCAAAACATTACTTATAAAGTCGGCAGGAGAAGGATGTGTGACTAAACAGGATTTTAAGGAAATGGAAGCATGTCTAAAAGATGGAACTGTTTATACGATGAGTAACACAAACCATAATGTGCATCTGGCAGAAAGGGAAGAGTTCTATCAGATATTTGACCAATTTTTAGATAGCATTAATAAACAATAAAAATGAAAGTTATGGTAATTAATGGATTTCTTATGTATAATTAGAAGAAAATAAAAGAGGGATGAGTAGAAATGTATTGCAAAAATTGTGGGCAGGAACTATCGGAAGATGGCATGTTTTGTTCTCATTGTGGAACAAAACGAGAGGATGTAAGTGAAAATTTATATGAAGTAAGTAAGGATGATCCATCAGCAAAAATTTCTAAATCAAAGAAATTTACTATGAAACAACAAATTGGTGCAATGATAATTGTTCTGGCTATAGCAATTTTTGCATTTATAGGATGGCAGTATTCGTTGGTAAACAAAGCAAAGAGTCTTTACGATAAAAATGATTATGAAGCTGCGTATAATACGAAAAAGTTCATTATGAACACTGCATCTCTAGGCGATTATAAAGATAACATTGATGTAATGTATAACGTTACATTGGAGTATAACCGATTCAGGCAAATGGATTCAGATGATAGATTACGGCAAGTATTTGCATGGTTTACTCTACAGAAATGCGTCGGGTATACTCTGGTAGCGCAGGAATCCGGGTGCATAGATGAAGTGGTATACATAGCCAGTGATGTTGTTGTGTGGTTGCATAAAAGAGGTAATAATATACAGTATAGTTTGAAAGAGCAGTACAAAAAAAGTAGTTTTGATTTCATACCATTGAGTGATACTGCAACAGATGAGGAAGTTGAAAATATTATTGACGTATATGCGAAACTTGTCCCTGACAGCAATTAAAATTAAAAAAGCAGAAGCTATTTTAAACAGTTAAACATCGTTTAAGATAATCTCTGCTTTTTTTATATAAGCTCCTATGGTTTTTCCGGCAGAGCAAGGATCACCCGGCAGCCGCTGCCTGTAAGGTTGGTAAAGGAGGCTGTGCCGTTATGAGCTTTCATGATCTGGCGGACAATGGTTAACCCCAATCCGTGATTATCCAGTTCCATTGGTTCCCTGGGATGATTGAGACGTTTCAGCGTCTGTACTGGAAATCCGGTTCCATTATCTGTAACGGAAAGGGATGACGTCCCAGATTCCGCGTTCAGCTGGATTGTAATATCACAGCCATCTGGGTTATGTCTTATACTGTTTAGGATTATATTGGTAATGGCCCGCTTTATCAGTTGGCTGTCCCCAATTATAGAAATATTCTGTGCATTCTCATCAATGGATAAACTCAGCGTATGTCTGGGAGAACAATTGCCGTTTAACAGTTCTGCAACAATACTGCGGATAAGAGGTGCAAGCAGAAATTCTTCTTTTCGTATGGGCTGCATGTCATATTCCAGCTTGGAGGCCAGATTCAGATCATTGATTAAAGCTTTTATCTTCTGGCATTGAATCCGTATTGTAACAGCAAGTTCCTGCTGTTTCTTATTAAGAGTATTGTCTTCTTCCATCTGGCCTGCATACCCCATAATTATAGATAGGGGAGTCCGGATGTCATGGGATATGCCCGCAATCCATGTAGTTCGGGCGTTATCCCGTTTGTTCAGGGCGGACTCCTGCCGGATCAGCTGGGCTGATGCATGATTAATACCCGTAGCCAGATCTCCCAGAATCCCCTGAACCGGTAATGCAACGGGTTGCATTCGAGCTAAGTCCTCAATGCCTGTGGTCAGTTTTTTTAAAGCTAAAAACAGCCGGTAACCGAAGAGCAGGGCAAGTAATACAGCGGTAATAAGATTCAGAATTAATAGCGTAGGTATGAGGATTTCTGAATTGTTCACTAATTTCATCGGGAGTTCCAGACCAATTTTCCACATACTGTTTTTAGGGCTTCCAACTACAAAAAGTCCGTTTTCATGCTGCCAGACCTTAACTGGATAGTCTTTTAAGTACCAGCGGGATAACCCTGCCACGTCAGTCAGCTTATAATTAAGTGGCACATCAGAAGGCAGATTTGTACCCCATGCAACGGCGCCTTTCTCATCTATCAGCATAGCCCACTGCTGTTTATCCTTAAGCTCGCTGGAAACGGATTCAGAAAGTGAATACATTCCATCAGATTCCGTTAATTCTTCCGCCATCTGTGCAACGGTATAGTTTTTTCCGTATTCACTGGCGGATTGAAACAGCCAGACAGTCAGTACTGTAAAGTTGATAATAAGCAGAAGTATGGCTGTAGCCGCAGCTGAAAGCACATATCTGGATAAGATTTTTATTAAGCTTTTCAAGATGATGTCACCCCCACCAGTTTATAACCCAGTCCACGGACGGTAATTAAAAATTCAGGGTCGGAAGGTTCCAACTCTATTTTTTCGCGCAAACGCCGAATGTGGACCATAAGTGTATTTTCATACCCATAGAGAGGGTCATCCCATGCTGCAAGGCAGAGGCTGTCTCCCGTCACAATCTTCTCTTTATTATCAAATAATTTCTCAAGGAGTGCATACTCCTTTGCTGTAAGTGTGAATGTTCCTTTCTCAGAAGTAATAGAGCCACTGTTAAAATCTATCATTGTTTTTCCTAGATAAAAGACAGGCTTCTCCTTTTGGTTTAGCACAACTGGAAAATAGGTACGGTTTAAGACTGCATGCAGCCGCAAGATCAGTTCCCTTGGCAGAAATGGTTTGGTAATATAATCATCTGCACCCAGCCCCAGTCCCAGAAGGCGGTCCTCATCTTCATCTCTGGCAGAAAGAAACAAAACCGGAGCCGCAGAAATTGAGCGGAATTCACGCATCAGGGAAAAACCATCGCCGTCTGGAAGAGAAACGTCCAGAATTACTCCATCTGGTTTTTCAGAAGTAAACAGCAGACGAGCATGGCTGCAATCTGCTGCAGAAATGACCTTTTTAAAACCGCTTTGTCTTAACATGCTTCCAACCATTCTGCGAAGCTCTGGTTCGTCATCAACAAGAAGCAGTTTACAGTCAAAGATATCATTCATTGCATTTGTTCCTTTCTGTTTTTATAGCTATCATTATAACCCGAATTATTAACAAATTGATCAAAAAAATAAATGTTTAAGGTAAATGTAAGGTCACCTACAGGCTGGTGTAAGGCAGTATTGTTAGACTGAGATCATAATAAACAGAGGAGATTAACATTATGGCAAATATTATTACCACCAGTGGTCTTTGTAAACAATATGGAGCTGCTATGGGAGTAAAGGATTTAGATCTTTCCGTACCAGAGGGAGTAATTTACGGGTTTCTTGGACCAAATGGAGCAGGAAAATCAACAACCATGAAGATGATACTGGGGCTGGCGAAGCCCACCAGGGGAACCATTACTGTATTTGATAAACAGGTGAATCGGAGAAACCGCCTTGCTATTTTAAAAGAAACGGGTTCTCTTATTGAAGCCCCAAGCTTCTATGCCCATTTGACGGGAAAAGAAAATTTAAAAATTATCAGTACCTTAAAAGAACTGCCGGACAGTGAAATTGACCGGGTACTGAAGTTTGTCCGTCTGGAGGACCAAAAAAACAAAAAAGCGGGTCAATACTCTCTGGGAATGAAGCAAAGACTTGGCCTTGCCGGGGCATTGCTTGGTAATCCAAGGCTTCTGATTTTAGATGAGCCCACCAATGGGCTTGATCCGGCTGGAATCCAGGAAATAAGGGAACTGATTTGCTCCCTTCCCAAATCCTTTGGTATAACAGTAATGGTTTCCAGTCATTTGTTAAGCGAAATTGATCAGATGGCAGGACATATTGGTGTTATATCAAGAGGAGAACTGGTTTTTCAGGATCGGCTTTCCGTACTTCATGACAGAAGTGAAAGCCGTATTGCAATTCGTACGCTGGATAATCTGGCGGCTGGAACTGTATTAAGCAGCCAGGGAATTGCGTATCAGGAACAGGAAGGCTACCTGCTGATTCCTAAATTAAACGATAATCAGCTGGCAGGGTATTTTATGAGATTTTTAAAAGAAGATATTGGAGTTGTACGCATAGAGGAACGGAAGAAAACATTAGAGGATATATTTTTGGAATTAACAGGAATGGTGGTGAAGCTTTGATGAAAGGAATACTTCTTGAATTTTATAAAATACGCAGGAGAAAAGTCTGGGTTATTATTCTGGCGCTGCTTGGAGTGCAGTGTCTTTGGGGGTTGTGGGCATTTCGGAATATGGATGCAAAAAAGCTGTCCCAGGGATATATGCAGTGCCTGTACCATTTTTCCGTGTTAAATACCATCATGATGCCCATGATTGCAGCAATAACGGCATCAAAAATCTGTGATCTGGAGCATAAGGGACAGACTTTTAAGCTACTCCTGACAGTCATGCCGGCGGGGACCTTATTTGATGCGAAATTTATCTGCGCCTCCATGTATATGGTGGCAGTAGGGGCGGTCCAGACAATCTTTATTATCATTCTGGGTAAAGCAGCAGGATTTACGGAACCATTTCCTCCAGGTTTTCTGCTTTATTATTTTATTATAACAATTTCGGTCACTGTTGTTATCTTAGCGATTCAACAGGTGTTTTCCCTATTGTTTGCCAATCAGATGGTTTCTTTTGTTATTGGTATCACAGGAAGTTTTGCGGGGCTGTTCAGTTTATTTCTGCCCCAGAATATACAAAAAGTGGTTTTATGGAGTTATTACGGAGTTTTAACACCGGTAAGAATGAACTGGGACAGCGAGACCAGGATAGCAGATTTGCAGTATATTCCTGTGGACTGGAGCAGTTTCTGGCTGCTTATGGGATTGTTTGCAGTGATCTATTTCACCGGACGCCGGTGCTTTACAAGAAAGGAGCGTTGAGCTGATGCTGTGGAATGTAATTCGTGGAGAACAAATGAAGCTGAGGAGGAGTCCTGTATGGCTGGCTTTCTTTATTTTGCCTGTTCTTCCTGCGTTTATGGGAACATTTAATTATCTGCAAAATATTGAGATTTTAAGAGATGGGTGGTACAGTCTGTGGACTCAGCACACGCTGTTTACCTGCTACTTCTTTTTGCCTGCAACAATTGCTGTGTATTGTTCTTACCTTTTTCGGCTGGAACACACCAATCATAACTGGAATTGTGTGATGACGCTGCCTGTGTCTGCGCTGCATTTATATCTTGCAAAGCTTATTATGGCATCTGCAATGGTAATAATGACTCAGCTATGGGTAGGGGTTTTGTTTATTCTCTCAGGTAAAATGTCAGGACTGTCAGGTCCGGTTCCACCAGAATTAACTGAATGGCTGGTGTATGGAGCAATAGGGGGAATCGTTATCTGTGGAATTCAGCTTAGCATTTCTCTTATAATCAGAAGTTTTGCTGTACCGGTAGGGATTGCAATGGCGGGAGGAATACTGGGAATTGGGGCTCTTTCCAAAGGAGTCGGTGCATTTTATCCCTATACACTGTTGAGCCTGGGTATGAGAGCTAACAGCCCGGGTGGTTCTATGGCATGCAGTCAGGTACAGTTTATGGCAGGCAGCCTGTTTTATTTAATAATTTCTGCAGTGGTAGCAATTTTATGGCTGAGTAACACAGATGTAACGACTGAGTAGTCAGCGGTTGTATGTGATATATGGAAATTGTGTAAATAGTTGGTAAAAATTGTAAAACATAGGTAAAGTGTCTATGCTAATCAGAATATTATCCGTTATAATGATCCTGTCTCTTTCCAAAATGGAATAGAACTACACGTTTATAACGGAGGACAGCAGGAATGAAAAGACATCAGACAGGAGTAAATAGAGAGTTGATCTTGTTTACCATGGGCTGTATTATCTGTATCGTATTAATATTATCCGCAGGTTCCGTATACCTTTCTTACGATTTGAACCGCAGAACCTTAAACAAGTGTCTGAAGGAGACATCAGAGCTGGTATCAGAAAAAATCACCCAGCAGTTAAAAGAGTATTCAGTCATTGCAGAATCTATTGCACTTTATCAAAAAGGAAATGCAGCACGGGGTGGAAATATTGGTTTGTTTTTAAACATGTCAAGTTCTCAGTATGGTCTCAATAAGATTGATATTCTTTCTAAGGACGGAGTTTCAATTGTAAACGGGGATTCTTATGCTGAGGATCCGGCATTTATGCAGGCGGTAGATGAAAAAGGTTCATTATCTGATCCAATTGTAAAAGAAGGAAATGTTTCGTATGAATATATTTATCCTTATGGAGATATTGTAGTTGTGCTTGAATTTCCTTACTCGGTATTCGATGGCATCATAAAAGACACCAAGCTTGGTGATACTGGAAGTACTTATATGATCAACCGGGAAGGTAGGAAAATGGCACATGAAGATCTCTCCCTTGTTTTAGCCGGGCAAAATGATATGGAAGATGCAAATAAGGATCCAAAAGCATATGGGGAAGCGGCCAGTCTGGAGCGTTCCATGATAAAAGGAGATGCAGGCTTTCGCTTTTTTAAGATAAAAGGAGAGAGAAAAATCGGTGCATATACTCCCATAGCAGATACAAACGGCTGGTCTGTTAATGTGACAGCAAAGGAAGTGGAGTTTATGTCAGGGGTTACCGTTTCCATGCTGGGTTCCCTGATTCTTGGAATTGTATCCATGCTGCTTGCAGGACTTGCAATGCTGCATATTGCAAACAGGATTACAAAGCCCATTGGACAGGCGGCAGAAGCAATTGAACGTTTGTCAGGAGGCGATCTAAACCTGGAATTGTCTGTGCAGCGAAGGGACGAGATTGGACAGATTGTACAGAAGGTTAATGAGATGGCGGGAAAATATAAAGACATTATCTCAGATATATCCCGGTTTCTTCATGAACTATCCTGTGGTAATTTGCAGGCAGAAAGCAGCTGCGAGTACCCCGGAGAATTTAACGGAATACGGACATCCATGGAGACGATTGCTTTTCGCCTGAGAGAGACCATGAATCGTATTAATGCGTCAGCAGATGAGGTGACTGAGGGAGCAGGTCAGGTTTGGGATGGAGCGCAGGAACTTGCAAAACGGTCCTCTGAACAGGCAGGTGCCATAGAGGAACTGCAGACTGCCATGGATGGTGTTTTCCGGCAATCGGTTAAAAATGCGGAGTATGTAAAGAAGGCTTCCGCTTATGTAACTGAATCCGGAATAAAAGTGGATGAAGGTAATTTACATATGCACAATTTAAATCAGGCCATGGAAGAGGTGGATCTGACATCCAGAAAAATCACCCGAATTACAAAGCTGATTGAAGATATTGCGTTCCAGACCAATATACTTGCTTTGAATGCTGCGGTGGAAGCGGGGCGTGCAGGGGCAGCAGGAAAAGGGTTCGCAGTCGTTGCAGGCGAGGTTCGTAACCTGGCTGCAAAATCAGCAGATGCGGCAAAGGAAACCAAAGGGCTGGTGGAACAATCGGTAAATGCAGTTTCAAAAGGCAGACTTCTGGCTGAAAATACCGACCGGATCTTAAAGGAAATTGCAGGACAGGCAGGAATGACAGAAGAAGTAATCAGGGAGATAGAAGCCTCATCTATGGATCAGGTACAGGTAATGGAACAGATCAGTCAGAGCCTTTTAACCGTGTCAGAAGTTGTTCAATCCAATATGGAGACAGCAAGGGAAAGCTCACTCTCCAGTGAACGGCTGGCAGGCCAGGCGCAGGCTCTTCAGACAGAGGTGTCTCATTTTCGTGTAAATGATAAAGAAAAACAGATTGAATCAGACCAGTAAGAAGTCTGATTCAATCTGTTTTTTCTATTAAATATAGAGATCGACTGCAGAATAAGAAAACCGTTCCGTCAGAGTTCTGCCCCCTGGAGCAAAAAGCAGTTCAATACTCCCGGTAGTTCCAGTTTTTAAACTGTCTGTAAAACGGTCAATAAGAACATTATATTTTTCGTAATAAGAAAGCTCTTTTGCATTGGTTGCATATTGGGGAACATTAAAAAACTGGTCCCAATGAATTTTCTCGGAATAAGAACCTCCTTTATTGCTATATTGGCTGTAAAAATCACTTTTTGCCCGTTCAGCCCCCTTTTGAAATGACGCTTTTATATCGTCGCTGTCCTGATATTGATCCAGGGTATAACCATAGATGCTGTTCACAGCATCAAGATCCAATGACCGCTTGGCACCTGGTACGTTGTAACTGGCGGCAGCGTTGGCCAGGTTCTCATTAAGTCGGTTTAAGTATTGATTCATATAGACATGAGCCGTATTTTTTATAAGGGCTGACATATCTGTCCCAATACCCGTTTTTTTTATTAAGGAATCGGTCTTCATTGTCTGAAGTGCCAGATCCAGGCCAATCCGTATTTCGTCATCCGGAAACTGATTCATTTCAATAGAATTGTACTGCTGGGAACTTTCTGCTGCAAAGATTCCTGCGACAGCAAGATCACGGAGAGAATAGGTGCTGTTTATGTTACGAGGATTGTCTGGAGTACTTAATTCAACGTTTTGGGTTGAAGCATAGTCCCGGAGTCTGGCAGCCATATAGGAATCATCTGTTCTCAGCCATTCCTCGTCCGGATTTTTAATATCAGAGTAATCGCCGCCATTTTTTAAAATGTCTTCATACTCTGAAACGCGTTTGTCAATTCCTGACAGCATGCTTTGATACATCTTTTCCTTTTCATCACTGGAACCAAAGGATTCATAAAAGCTGCCAACAGCATCGGAGTATGAGCTGGCAAGTGTTTCTTTTGATTTCTGATAGATATTTTCCAGTTGAGCCAGATTTTGTTCCTGTTCAGTTCCGGTAAAGGAATTTTGTATGTAATCTTTTAAATAGGCATATCTTGAAGTCAGGTAATCCACCTTGTTATTTAGTTTATCTGCGTTGTGCAGCCCGGTTTCCATATTACTTAAATCATTTTTTAAACCAAACCAGTCTATATCCTTTGTTTTTTCTGCTTTAGACAGAAATTGGGCGTAGTTTTTCAATTCGTCAGCAGTTACATCATCTCTTATAACAAGACGAATCGGTGTATCCGAATTGTTGATTATGGTTCCGTCCACGATCTTTACATCCGTGCGGTATTGCTTCATATATTGTTTAAGCAGTGCGTCTTCCTTGGTGTAAGAGTCCTTCTCGGATGGTGCTTCATAAATGAGTCTGCTCAGAGATTCATCTCTACCAGCAATCGTATAGGAAGGAATTTCTAATTTACGCATTTGGTTTCCATTGTAAAAGCCTGATATTCTCATATATCCCCCTTTTTTACTTTTGTATGGTTATCTTGTTTTATAATAAAAAAACTCCCTACCTTTAATTTTTGAACTATTAATAGAAACAATTCAAAAGCTAAGGTAAGGAGTTATCTTCACTTATAATATAAAAAGAGTTTTAACACATTTTAATTTACGGTATTGATATGATAGCCCCCCCAGACCATAACTTTTGGTTACAACGTCATTTTCTCATATACCCATATCTCGTAGTTTATAGTAAATTATAAACTATGCTGCAGTCTGTGTCAAATAGGTTCCTCTATGCCTCTGTCTTCCAGAAGCCGTGAAGATTACATAACGCATATGCCGCTTTAGGAGAGTCTCCTTCTTCCAAAGTGAAGTGGGCGATTGGTTGGCAATCAGGTGTTAAATGAATTCTCATCATACATCCAGCGTTTGTCTCAAGCATAATACAGGTAATGCTGTGTTCTGCTGTCATAGGGTGCAGCACGCTTCCCACTGAGATGGTGACGTGAAGGCCATTTGTCTCCAGTACAGGTGCATGCTTTTCCGCAGCCCCATCGGAAGTATTGGGTTCTAAGACCTCAAAGGGTTTTAAACTGTCCGGAATGGCTGCATTGGGTGTTCCAAGAATTGCTTCCAGTATGACGTTTCGATTCTTATCGGTAAAAAATAACGGTTTTTGTATCATTGTATTCCTCCTGTCATAAAATCTTCTTTTTTGCCTCATACTAATAAAAAAGAAAAGAGGTGCAGGTATGAGTGCTGATGCAGAATTACTTAATTTCATTTATCAGAATTCCCAAATGGGAGTGGAAACATTACACCAACTTTTACCAATGACGGATAATGAGGATTTTAAAAAGCAGCTTCATGCACAATTAAAGGAATATACCGGAATTCATGAAGAGGCAAAGGAGCTGTTAAATAAAAATGGGTGCCAGGAAAAAGAAATAGGGCAGATTCAAAAGATCATGACCTATTTAGCCATTGATATGAAGACCATGACTGACAAAAGTGCTTCCCATATGGCTGAGATGCTGATACTTGGCAGTGTTCGCGGTATTATTGATTGTATCAAGAGAATCCGTCAGTATGAGGGAGAAGCTGAAAAAGAGATAGTGGAATTAATGAATCGGCTGTTAAAATTTGAAGAGAATAACGTGGAACAGCTGAAGGCTTCTCTTTAGTCTGTGATAACAAATGCTGCACATAAAAACACGGAAAGAAATCCGGTTTTTATGTGCAGCATTTGTTATCTATTGGTTTTTCGCAAGCAAAACTTTATAAGACCGGTCAATGAGAAAGGCACCAAGTGGGGCAGTGACCAGAATTGATAAAACCGCCACAGTTAAAACAATATCTCCACAGGAAAGTCCCATGGCCAGAGGGAGTCCGCCTATTGCAGCCTGTACAGTTGCTTTTGGCATATATGCGAATGCAGTAAAAATCCGCTCTTTTTTGTTTAACGGTGTTTTTATCAGGCAGAGAAATACACCGGCCATACGAAATACAATCACACAAAAGATCAGAATTACGGCCATTAATCCAGCTTTAAGCGCATATTGTATATTTACGGTCGCTCCAACCAGAACAAATAGAAGAACCTCAGCAGCAACCCAGAGCTTAGAGAACTTCAGGGAAAGACGCCTGGATAACTCGTATTTTTTCTGCCTGAGTACAGCACCCAGTGCCATAACTGCAAGAAGACCAGAGAATCCGATGTTTCCCTTCAAATGATGCTCCGACGCCACAAGAAGGAAAGAGATGGATAGAATCAGTAAGACCTTTACGCTGTCTCTTAAGTGAATACGGGTAAAGAATGAAGACAGAATTATACCGGCAGCGGCACCGCTTATAAGACCAAATACAATCGAGGTGGGAATGGTAAGGAAATCGGACGGAGTGATGGCCTTCCCACCAGCAAGTCCGGTAAAGGCGGTGAATAATACGATTACGTAAACATCATCAACGGAAGCGCCTGCCATAATAATCTGTGGAATGCTTTTTGTGGTTCCGTAACCTGTCTCTATCAGCTTTAGCATTCTAGGGACAACAACTGCGGGTGAAACTGCAGCCACTACGGTACCCATGATAGCTGCTTCAAGCCTCGTGATACCGAGAAACATAGGGGCTAAAATGATCATTGCCGCAATCTCGCAGCTTGCAGGTATAAAACACATTAAAACGGCAGGGCGGCCCACTTTTTTCAAATCTTTCATATCCAGATTTAAACCTGCTCTGGTCAGTATAATAATCAGTGCAACCTGGCGAAGCTCCGTAGATATGCCTAAGAGAGAGGAATCCAGAAGCCGGAGGGCATAAGGACCCAGTATCATTCCAGTCAAAATCATTCCCAGAAGACTTGGAAGTTTTAACTTTTCAAAGAGAGAACCAAGAGTCATTCCTATAAGAAATACAAGTGCAAGTGATAATAACATACATTTTCTCCTTCTGTACAGTCGAATAAAAAAGCTGATGCGTCTGCGAGTTTTCATCACAGAAGTCATCAGCTTATTAAGCGGTTTAAGGTTTTACCTTAGGGAGAACTTCATTCCCTGCTTTCGTATTATATTACAATATGATTAATTTTACAATTAATTTTTGACTTTTTTACTGGCTGCGTAATGGGCAGGATACCATTTCTGGAACCATTTGGTAAAGCAGCCCAGCAGGAAAGGAAGTGCCGTGTTTATGACACTTAAAGATGCTATATGATCTGAAATAAGAAATAAATAAGTCCACAAAGGAGTAACCAGATACAGGATCCCCCAGCAAGCCGTTAAAATCCGGTTGGTTTTTATGAAAAGAGGATTCTTTAAAGCAGATTTTCCTCCATATTCATTCATGGAATAGTATGCGGTCAGGGGAATTTCTAAAAATACAGTTACAAACCACATGAGCCCGAATAAGAGATAGGATACGGGCACTAAAGCCACGGGAGAAAAACCTGATATGGCCAGTACTCCAAGAAATGCCGTCGTAAATCCTGAAAATACTTCAAATACAGTGGGCTGATACCGGAAAAAGAAGATAGGTATGGCTGTGCTGATCAAAATAGAAAGAATTCCCCCCAGGACTGGTTGTGTAATACCGATAAACCAAAGAGGAAACCATGGCAGCAGCATAAGAGTCATGTTGCTTTTCTTTTCTGGAACAACCTGTTGTACCTCGGTTTTTGATGAAGAACCCAGATAATCATCCCAGTGAAGCATCAGCTGAAAATCGCCATCAACCTGATAGAGATGTTTCATTAATGCAGCCTGGCCGTCAATCTCGCCTTTTGCAATGCTCATCCATACAGAAAGAGGAGTTGATATTCTGGTGGTAAAAGGCTGAAAGTCCTGGGTTAAAACCTTACAGCCGTCTTTTCCCATGATCAACTGGGCTGTTTTATCTTCATCGGTATAATGCATTTCCAAAACAAGGTCTTTTCCGTTCCAGGAATCCTTTCGGTAGAGTGCGGCCATCTGTCTGGTAAACGTAATGGCTGGATGGGATTTTTCCTGTACTCTGTTCTGATCCGGTGGATCGATTCCCCAGCTGGCATCTGCCATACGTTCAAATACATCTCTTGGAAAAAGAAACTGAGAAAGCAGATTTCGGGTTTCTTTGGTGATACTGCCTTCTGCAAACTCTCTGCCTGCGGCACGTACATACTCTAAATACTCCTCTGTACGATTTTTTAATTCAGGTACACTAAAAAGCTCTCCCTGGCCGCAGTATATAGATTCATAACTACTTTTACCCAGGTGATGAGAAAACTGCGCGTCAATGGCATCGTAATTGCCTTCTGCTGTATAAAAACCGCAGGTTGAGATTAATACATAACGCTTATCTGACATATCATACCGGGAGGGGTGGGCGCCGCTGTGATTGCCATTTTTCATGAAAGGTAAGACCATAGGCAGCTGCCTGTCCAGCAACGCCTTTAACTGGGAAGGAAGTCCAAAGTAATAAAGAGGAAAGCTGTATATTAAAACATCAGCAGATAGAATTTTTTCTATAACGACTGTCATGTCATCCGAAATGCAGCATTTTCCAGGGGTCTTCTTCCAACATTGAAAGCAGCCGATACATGGTTTGATATCCAGCTTTGAAACTGTCAGGGTTTCAGTCTGTATCGTTGATGTTTCCTTCATTCCCTGAAGGAATGCTTCTGTCAGTTTCAGGGAATTGCTTTTAGCACCTTTGGGACTTCCATTGATAATCAGGACATTCATTCCAGTTCCTCCAGTTTTTTTATGGACCGTTTGGCCCAGTCTATACACATTTTAATATAGCAGTAACCAAAATCTGCAGAAAGTTCCCAGTATAGTTTTTGTTCCGGTTCTACAAGATTACCATACTGTCCGATGCTGCCAGGAATTTGCTGCATTTCACTTTGATATTGACTGCAGTCGTTAATAAAATCAGACAGCATATCAATGCATTCTTTTGGGGGTCTGCAGCCGGAAAAGAAAATTTTCATTAAAAAAGCATTTTTGCTGCCCTTGGATAATTCGTCATTCTCCTGGGACAGCCAGTGTAAAAATTCATCTTTTCCTTTTGGTGTTATGGAATATAATTTCTTGCTGGGCTTTTCTGTCTGGATTATGATTTCGCAGGAGACAAACTCCTTCTTTTCCAGTTTATTAAGCTCCAAGTAGATCTGGCTGGTCTGTGCATACCAGAAAAACCGGACAGATGAACCAAATGCCTTGGCCAGATCGTATCCGGTCATGCTTTGATAAGATAAAAAACCTAATATGCTGTGGCTTAGGGACATAATGTATCTCCTTTTATATTATAATTTTATAATATGATAATATTAGAATATAGTCAAGATATAAGCTGTTAATATTTTTTATTTTTTTCCAAAAATTTTAAAAACTTGTCTTGACAATTGGAGTAAAATCTTGTAAAATTACTGATGTTGCAGGAGAATAAGCCCAGATAGCTCAGTTGGTAGAGCAGAGGACTGAAAATCCTCGTGTCGCTGGTTCGATTCCGGCTTTGGGCACTGTGCTTTTGAAGCACATTTGAAATATATTTCTGAAATCCTTGCGGGTGTAGTTCAATGGTAGAACACTAGCCTTCCAAGCTAGATACGTGGGTTCGATTCCCATCACCCGCTTCTTACAAAAAACAGGAAACTTCAATTTGAGGTTTCCTGTTTTTGCGTTATTGAAAGCAGACCATGATCAAATCAGTTTAGATTAGTTAAAAATATATCGTAACCTACCATCTATTTTCTAACTCCTGTCAATTCAGAACCTTATAATCGTTAAGAACATATCGAAGTATTCATTTTTCTACCTTTTAATTGAATTTAATAGAAAAAATTTAATCAAAGCAGATAGCGGTATTTGATTGATTCAGATATAAAAGACAGATAATATATTTAAAAGTTTTAACAAGCAAGTTAATATGTATTGTTAAATAATAATCGTTAAAAGATAAATAAATATCAATAAAATGTGAAAAAAATAATTAAATTGACAGTTATAAAATTAAGCCTATAATGATTATACATGAGTATGGGCAACAACAGGCCAAATAAAGATATAAGAATGAAAGCGAGGAAAAGCATATGAAGGATGTTACACTTCAGGATACATATCAATTATTTATAGGTGGAGAGTGGAAGTCTGCTTCCGACGGAAAAACATTTACCGTTACCTGTCCAGCAGACGGCAGAGTACTGGCGCAGTGTGCAGAAGCGACAAGGGAAGATGTAGATGATGCGGTAAAGGCTGCCTGGAAGGCTTTTGAAACATGGAAGAATGTTCCGGTTAACCAGAGAGCAGCTATCTTAAATAAAATTGCGGATATTATTGATGCGAACAAAGAGCATCTGGCTATGGTTGAAACATTAGACAATGGAAAACCAATCAGAGAGACTTTGAATGTGGATATACCCCTGGCTGCCCAGCACTTCCGCTATTTTGCCGGCTGTATTATGGCAGAGGAGGGAAGCGCCAGCATATTGGGAGATAATATGCTAAGTCTTATTTTAAAAGAGCCCATTGGCGTGGTCGGTCAGATTGTTCCCTGGAACTTCCCGTTTTTAATGGCAGCCTGGAAGCTGGCACCTGTTCTTGCAAGCGGCTGCTGTACTGTATTTAAGACCTCCAGCACAACTCCTTTAAGTGTATTTGAGCTGGCAAGACTGATTCAGGATGTGATTCCGGCAGGTGTCTTTAACGTGATCTCAGGCGGCGGCTCCAGATCAGGACAGTATATGCTGGAGCATCCTGGTTTCAGAAAACTGGCTTTCACAGGATCTACCGATGTGGGAAGAAATGTAGCCCTGGCTGCGGCTGAAAAGCTGATTCCTGCAACCCTGGAGCTGGGCGGTAAGTCAGCCAATATATTCTTTAATGACTGTGACTGGGAGATGGCAATGGATGGTGTGCAGCTTGGGATCTTATTTAATCAGGGTCAGGTATGCTGCGCAGGTTCCAGAGTTTTTGTACAGGAGGATATTTACGACCGTTTTGTAAAGGAAGCTGTGGAGCGGTTTAACAAAGTGAAAGTAGGACTTCCATGGGAAGAAGACACCCAGATGGGCAGCCAGATCAATAAAGGGCATTTACAAAAAATATTAGGGTACGTTGAGATTGGTAAAGAAGAAGGTGCCAAGGTACTGTGCGGTGGTGAGGCATTTACAGAAGATGGTCTTGAGAACGGTGCATTTCTCCGTCCCACTCTTCTTGGAGATGTGACCAATGATATGAGAGTGGCTAAAGAAGAAATCTTCGGACCGGTTGCATGCATTATCAAATTTAAAACGGAAGATGAAGTAATTGCCATGGCCAATGACAGTGAATTCGGACTGGGCGGAGCTGTATGGACCAGAGATATCAACCGTGCAATACGCGTGGCAAGAGCTGTGGAAACAGGACGTATGTGGGTGAATACCTACAATGCAATCCCGGAGGGAGCTCCATTCGGCGGATATAAGACTTCCGGTGTCGGACGTGAAACTCATAAAGTAATGCTGGAGCATTATACCCAGACAAAGAATATTATGATTAATTTAAGTGAAGCGCCTTCTGGCTTTTATCCCGTTAAATAATAATTTTCAATAAACCAGTTATGCCGTGTACAGTTTTTTATTGCTGTACACGGCATTTTTTTGTGCCTGTATATCAGGAATGAAACAAAAAAATGGAAAAGGAATCGGGAGATTTTTGACTTAATAAAACAAAGTGTGCCAAAATGATACATTTGAATTGGTAACTCTATCTAAAACCAATAAAATAACCAAAATAAATGTGTAAAATAACCAATAAAAACGCTGAAAATGATAAAAATTAGTTAATGTGCACAAAAATCCATTGCATTGCAGGTATGCAAATGATATACTGAATTCATAAAAGAACTACATAAATCTACAAAAAACGACAACAAAATAAGCATAAAATTGAATGATGAAGCAATTGGCAGCAACACAGCAGATCGGAGGAACATGCAGAAATCGACAGAAAACCAGCTGATACATATCCTGGAGACAGAGCTGGTAAAAGCATTGGGGTGTACAGAGCCTATCGCAATTGCATATGCAAGTGCAACGGCAAAGAAATATCTGGGAGCAATTCCTGAAAAAATAACAGTCTCCTGCAGTGGGAACATGATTAAGAATGCGAAAGCAGTGGTGGTACCCATGACCGGTGGCATGAAGGGAATTGAAGCAGCGGCAGTAGTGGGGGCAGCAGGTGGAGCTCCGGATAAGGGACTAGAAGTATTGACATCAGTCAGGGAGGCGGATTTACAGATTGCAAACCGGCTGCTTCAGAAAAAAATATGCCGGGTTGAATTGTTAGATACCACGGAGAAGCTTCACTTAATTGTAATTATGACACAGGGCTCAAATGAGGTTAAGGTGGAACTGAAAAAAACACATCTGGGGATAACTGGAATTGAGAAAAACAAGCAGGTTCTTTTTGAAGAAAAGGAAGGCGGGGAAGAAGAACAGGTAGATTACAGCTGTCTGAATATGGATTCCATATTTGAATTTACAGAACAGGTAGACTTAATAAAAGTGAGGAGGCTGATTGCTGAACAAATTGAATGTAATACCAACATTGCTCAGGCGGGGCTGTCAAGCAGCTATGGAGCAGAGATTGGAAAAACACTTTTATCCGTTTATGGGGATGATGTAAAAATCAGGGCAAAAGCAGTGGCTGCGGCCGGTTCGGATGCCCGAATGAACGGCTGCGAGCTTCCGGTAGTCATTAATTCCGGCAGCGGTAATCAGGGTATGACAGTATCCCTTCCGGTGATTGAGTATGCAAAAACACTGAGAAGCAAAGAAGACGAACTGTACCGGGCGCTGGTGCTCAGCAATCTGATTGCTATTTATCAGAAATACCGTATGGGCAGACTGTCTGCTTATTGCGGAGCGGTAAGTGCGGCAGCGGGTGCAGGTGCCGGAATTACTTACTTAATGGGAGGTCAGAGGGAACAGATTGAAAACACCATTATCAATACTCTGGCCAACACATCTGGAATTGTATGTGATGGTGCAAGCGCTTCCTGTGCAGCAAAGATTGCTTCCAGTGTAGATGCAGCAATTATGGGCAGCTATTTATCTATGAATGGTCACGTTTTTCTGCCGGGAGACGGGATTGTAAAGGAAGATATCCAAAAGACAGTGGATGGGGTAATAACACTGGCAAGGGAAGGGATGAAGGAGACAGACGAGGTCATTTTAAACATTATGGTTCAGAGTTAAGACAATAACTCAGATAAGGAAAGGAAGGTAGTTTCAGTTATGAAAAAGGGGTTTATCAGGTATTCATTGGCAATGATGGCACTTGCGGGGTTACTTTCAGGCTGTGCACAGGGGAATGGACAGAGTTCAGAAGGAGCAAATAATACTTCCGGGGCTAAAACGGAAGGGACCAGCCAGGCAGGCGGAGAAGGAACGGTCAAGATTGCAGTAGCCGGTCCGATGACTGGAGATAATTCAGAATATGGAATTGGCTTTACCAATGCAGCCAAATTAATGGCGGATCAGTGGAACGCTCAGGGAGGGGTTTTGGGCAAACAGATTGAAATCGTACCTTATGATGATAAGAATACATCAGAGGAAGCAACCACCATCGCGCAGAAAATTGTATCTGATGGAGATATCAGCGGCGTAATCGGCCATTTCTCATCCGGAGTATGTATGACTGCAGCGCCTATTTACCAGGAAAATAAGATTATTGAGATTTCACCGTCTGCTTCTCACCCGGATTATTCTAAGATCGGTAATTATATTTTCAGAAATAATACAGTCATATCAAAAGAAGGTGCGGCTTCTGTGGATATTGCTGTTCATGATTTGAAAAAGAAAAATATCGGTATTATATCCATTATGACTGACTGGGGAACCAATACATCCGGAATTATCAAAGATCTGATTACCGGATTAAATGATCCCAATGTAAAAGTGGTAGCCCATGAGGAAGTAATGGAAGGATCTGATGATTATACACCGGCAATTACAAAGCTGAATGAAGCAGGGGCGGATGTGGTAATCTGCTGTGGAATGTATAATCTGGTAGCGCCGGTTGCCAAACAGTATAAAAATATTAATCCGGATATTTCCATTGTTGGATTTTCCAACGCTTACAGCCAGCAGCTGATTCAGCTGGGAGGGCAAGCAGTGGAAGGTGTATGTTTTCCGGTTATTTTCTTCTCAGAATCGGATGATACAGATGTAAAGGCTTATGTTGATGAGTATAAAAAAGTCTATGGAAATTCACCCTCTGCCCTGACCTCGCAGGCCTATGATTCTGTGGGAATTCTTCTCACTGCCATGAAGGAAGCAGGTACCACGGATTCGGAAAAAGTGAGAGACAAGTTAAATGAGATCACCTACAAAGGAGTAACCGGAAACATTAAGTTCGATGAACAGGGTGATGTTGATAAGCAGTTTAACAAAGTTACAATTAAAGATGGGAAATTTGTCAAGATGAACTAGATTAAGCGGCGGGAATGGCCAGGCGCTGTTCCCGCAGAAAGGTGAAGCCATGATTGCACAACAGATATTTAACGGACTGGCTTTGGGAATGGGATATGCCCTGATTGCGGTAGGATATTCCCTGGTGTTTGGTATACTCCGGCTGGTCAATTTTTCTCACGGTTCCGTCTATGCTTTCGGGGCTCAGATGGCAATGGTTTTCATTGGTCTCCGGTTTGGCGTAATTCCTGGCTTAATCGCCAGTATGGTTCTTACGGGCGTCCTTGGAGTAGCAATTGATAAGCTTGCTCTGGAGCCTTTAAGAAAAAAGAAATCTATACCCATTGCATCTTTAATTACAACCATTGGAATCTCCAATATTGTAACAAATCTTCTGATTGTAGCATTTGGAAGTGAAAAACGGGCGTTCCCGCCCCTGTTTGATTTCGGAACTCTCCAGATTGGGAAAATTGTAGTTTCCTCCACACAGATTGGCATGTTTGTGGTATCCCTGATTCTCATGCTGCTTCTGGTTGGAATTGTATTTTATACAAAAATAGGGCTGGCAATGAGAGCAGCGGAACAGAATCCCAAAGCAGCAAACTTAATGGGAATTAACGTTAACTTTGTTATCTCATTTACTTTTTTCTTAAGCGGAATATCCGCATCCATCGCAGGTTCTCTGGTAGGCAGCTATTATCAGATTGTTTACCCGAATATGGGATTTATGGCAGGCTTAAAAGCATTTGCTGCGGCTGTGCTTGGCGGTATTGGAAGTCTGCCCGGTGCAATTATCGGCGGGCTGATAGTGGGCGTGTCTGAGTCTATGGCAGCCACTGTTTTAGGATCCACCTATCGGGATTCCATGGCATTTATCATATTAATTATTGTTCTGATCGTCAGACCCAATGGGTTGTTCGGAAAGAAAGGGATCACGAAGGTATAAAGTATGACAAATACAAGAATGGAAAAACACAGCTTTTTATATCAGTTTGAAAGCTTTATAAGCAAGAATCAAAAGCTGTTTCTTATTTTGCTGGCCGCATTTCTCTGTCTGCTGCCAAAAGGCGTAAACAACCAGTATTTTCTGACAGTTATTGTAAAGATGGCAGTCTATGCCATGTTCGGTCTTGGACTTAATATACTTACCGGCTATACCGGTCTGGTATCCCTGGGACATGCAGGGTTTGTTGCAATTGGAGCCTATACGGCTTCACTTTGTGCAGTCAAACTTGGCTTAAGCTTCTTTCCTTCCATGCTCCTTGGTATGGTAGCGGCAGGACTTGTGGGAATTATACTGGGACTTCCGACTCTCCGGCTTACTGGAACCTATCTTTCCATTGTTACATTGGGGTTTGGTGAAATTATAAAAATGATTGCGATGAACTGGTCTCCTGTAACCAACGGAACACTGGGTGTGAAAAATATTCCAAAGCCTGCTGTTTTCGGCATGAAGCTTACCATTGCAAATCACGGTCTGTACTATCTGGTTATAATCATTCTGGTGGTCTGCACTGTCTTCTGCCTGGTTCTTGTTAAATCAAAAACAGGTAGGGCGCTGCAGGCAATAAAGGGAGACGAGCTTGCCAGTGTAATGATGGGAATTAATGTTACCTACTATAAAATCCTGGCATTTGTACTGTCAGCCTGCATTTGCGCCGCTGCTGGTGCTCTGTATGCCACTCTCATCGGATATGTAGATCCTAATACCTTTAACTTTGACGTATCCACGCTGATTCTTTCCATTGTGATTCTGGGCGGAATGGGAACAATACGGGGAATGTTTCTGGGAGCAGCCATTTTAATTGCTCTTCCGGAGGCGTCCAGGTTTTTAATGGTTTATCGTTTTGTTTTATACGGCGTGATTCTGGTGGTAATGATGCGATTCAGACCTCAGGGAATTCTTGGCTGGAAATCCCAGCTTCCATATAAATTATCCAGGCAGGTCATAGAACGGCTTAAAATGGCGGAGACAGAGGAGGCGGGAGACAATGGCTGACAATGCATATTTATCCGTGAAAGGAATTACCAAAAGATTCGGCGGTATTGTTGCGGTGGAGCAGGTAAGCTTTGAGATAAATAAAGGGGAAGTAGTTTCGATTATCGGCCCCAACGGTGCAGGAAAAACCACAGTTTTTAATATGCTGACGGGTGTGTACCAGGTTGACGAAGGAACCATTGTATTTAACGGAGAAGAGATACAGAATAAAAAACCCAAACATATTGTTATGGCAGGGATGTCCCGGACCTTCCAGAATATCCGGCTGTTTCAGGATATGAGGGTAATCGAAAACGTACTGATCGGGGCACATATAAAGACTTCTTACAGTTTTCTTGATTCCACCTTCCGTACGGCGAGATACCGCAAGGAAGAGGATGAAAAGGTGTTGCAGGCCATTGAACTTCTTAAATTTGTGGGACTGGAACACAGAAAAGATGACTATGCCTCCAATCTGCCTTATGGAGACCAGAGAAAGCTGGAAATTGCCAGGGCAATTGCTACTGGTGCAGGGCTGCTTCTGTTAGATGAACCTGCAGCGGGAATGAATCCAAAAGAATCAGAGGAGCTGATGCTTTTTATCCGGTCCTTAAAGCAGAAGGGATATACCGTACTCCTCATCGAACATGATATGAGTGTGGTTATGAACATCTCAGACCGGATTTATGTTATTGATCACGGCAAACCAATTGCCCAGGGGCTTCCTGTGGAAATTGCAAACAATGAACGAGTCATTGAGGCTTATTTGGGAGGGGTGCATAAGGATGCTGAAGATAACTGATTTAAATACTCATTACGGTCCCATACATGCTCTCAAAGGCGTGGATATGGAGATTGGCAAAGGGGAAGTCGTCTCTTTAATCGGCAGCAACGGAGCCGGGAAGTCCACCCTGTTGAATACCATTGTAGGAATTGCAAGATCATCCGGAGGCAGGGTTGAATTTATGGGCAAGGAGATTACCAACAGCCCGCCTCATACAATGACTAAGCTGGGAATCAGTATTTCGCCGGAAGGCAGAGAGGTATTTCCTGCCCTTACAGTTGAGGAAAATCTTCGCCTTGGCGCTTATACGGTAAACGATAAGAAAAAGATTGCTGACGGCTACGAGCGGGTATATCAGATATTTCCCAGGCTGAAGGAACGAATCAGACAGTCGGCAGGTACTCTGTCCGGAGGGGAGCAGCAGATGCTTGCAATTGGAAGGGCATTAATGTGCGGACCTGAGCTATTGCTGTTAGATGAGCCGTCGCTTGGCCTGGCACCAAACTTTGTGCTGCTGATTTTTGATCTGATAAAAGAGATTAACAGGCAGGGAGTAACGATTCTTCTCATTGAACAGAACGCCAACATGGCTTTAAGTGCTTCGAACAGAGCATATGTACTGGAAAATGGGAAAGTCACCATGTCAGGTGATGCCAAAGAAATTGCAAATGATCCCAGAATTAAAAAAGCATATTTAGGCTTAGGTTAAAGGAGGTACCATGAAAAAGATTATCAACAAACCCATGGATGTAGTAGGGGAAGCGCTTCGCGGAATGGAACTTGCCCATCCGGAACTTTTGTATACTCCGGGATATGAAGTCATATCCCGGAAGGTGAAAGCAGATAAAGTGGCGGTTATCTCCGGAGGCGGGGCAGGACATGAACCGGCTCACGCAGGTTATGTGGGAAAAGGCATGCTCGATGCGGCTGTATCGGGAAACGTATTTTCCTCCCCCAGTCCTGACCGGATTGGTGATGCCATAAACCGGATGAATTCCGGAAAAGGAGTTCTTTTAATTATTAAGAATTATTCCGGAGACATTATGAACTTTGGACTTGCCTCTGATCTTGCAGAGGCAGAGGATATTCAGGTGGAAAGCGTAGTTGTTAAGGATGATGTGGCTGTTCCTGACAGTACCTATTCCACAGGAAGAAGGGGCATCGCAGGCACCGTATTTGTCCATAAGATTGCGGGGGCAAAGGCTGAGCTTGGCGGTAATTTAAAAGAGGTGAAAGCAGCAGCCGAAAAGGCTGTTGCCAATATCAGAAGCATGGGAATGGCCATGAGCCCCTGCGTTCTTCCGGCAGTTGGAAAACCCGGATTCGTTCTGGAAGACGACGAGATTGAGATTGGAATGGGAATCCATGGAGAGCCGGGAGTAGAAAGAACCCAGGTTAAAACAGCAAAAGAGACTGCCAAAATTCTGCTTGAGAAGATTCTTGGGGACTATGATTATACCGGAAGTGAAGTGGCAGTGCTGGTAAATGGCCTTGGCGGTACTCCTCTGATGGAACTCTATATCCTGAATATGGAAGTTCAGAAGCTGTTGGAAGAAAAGAATATCAGGGCTTATAAAACACTTGTGGGAAATTATATGACCGCACTGGATATGACTGGCTGTTCTTTAACCCTTATGAAGCTGGATGACGAGTTAAAGGAGCTTCTTGACGCTCCCTGTAATACTCCGGCTTTAAAAATCAGATAAGGTGGTGAAAAGATGGGATTTGAAATAACAGGTAGGGATTATGCGGATTACATAAAGAAAGCATATGAGCTGATTCATGAAAACGGAGACTATGTGACAGAGCTTGATCTGGCTACTGGAGACGGGGATCACTGGTCCAATATTAATATGGGGTTTGAAAAACTGGTTGAGAAGTCTGAGGAACTGGGGCAGCTTCCTATCAGTGAGGAATTTAAGGAGATTGGCAAGACCATGATGGCGGTAATCGGAGGTTCCTCCGGAGTGCTTTACGGATCTGCGTACCTGGCGGCAGCCAAAGCGGTAAAGGGCAGAGAGACATTGGACTGCCAGGGAGTTTGTGACAGCCTGGAAGCCATGCTGGAGGCAATTATGTCCAGAGGGCAGGCAAAGGAAGGATTTAAAACCATGATTGACAGTCTTGCACCGGCAGTCATGGCTTATAAGAAGGGGATTTCTGATGGGATAAGTGAGTTGGAAATCTGCGATGTCGTGAAACAGGCAGCCGTTGACGGTGCCGAGAATACAAAAAACATGGAAGCGGTAAAAGGAAGAGCAACTTACCAGGCCAATAAAGGGCTTGGACACCTGGATCCGGGAGCAGTTACCATGTCGTATCAAATCGGAACGTTAATGAATTGCATAAAAGAAAAAATTAATTTCTAAGGAGGAACAGTTATGTACAGCAACACACCGGAAGACAGAGGTCAGCACATCAAGGATTTACGGGACGGAATCGAGCATAGAGCCACATGGTTCTACTATATGTTCACGGAGGCTAAGAAAAGAGGGTTAGACAGTGAATTTGCCCATGATGCCATTAAGAAATGCGGCTGCTTCCATGGTCAGAACAAATATACAAAGACCAGTGACTTAAAGGCTTTTGAGAAGGAATTTGTCAGTGACAATGTAAGAAACATCTTTGAGATGGATACAGAATGTACCGATGACAAGCTGGAAATCACCTTTCACCACTGCCCGCTTGTAGCTGCTTGGAGAAAGCTGACCGATGATGAGGAACTGATTGCAGAGATGTGTGAAATTGCCATGGATGGAGATCGGGGAATCTGCTCCCAGTTTGAGGATTTTACCTTCCATCTGGGAAAAACCATTGCAAAGGGTGACTCCATCTGTGAGGTAACTTTTAATAAGAATCAGGATTAATAAACAGAATCAGACTGTTTCACCAAAAGGGTTGTTGTACGAATACAGCATCCCTGTTTGGCGTTTATAAAAGAATATTTGTGAGGTGCGGGGATGGAGAAAAGCCTGTTGGGTTTAATAGGAGGTTATACCAATCATTTGGCAAGAATTATTTCGGATACGCTGGATACAGACATACTGATTATAGATACCAATATGAACATAGTGGGAAGTTCCTTTAAGTACTTAAACCTTTATACCGATATCAGGATCGGCACCATCATATCCACCATATTAATTGAGAACAGAAATGTGATTGTGGAAGACAAATCACGTCTTGCCGGCTGCCGCAAATGCGACCAGTACCGGGAATGCAAGATGAGCAGTTTCGTAGGAGTGCCCATAAGGGTTGATAATCAGGCAGTGGGTGCCCTCGCTCTTATATTAACCAGGCACAGAGCTAAGTTTTTATTTGAAAGTCTGGATTCAACTGTTTCATTTCTGGAGAATTTTTCGGAGCTTATTTCCGGAAAAATAGAAAATGAAACAAGAACCATACGATTGGAAAACCGCTTAAAAGAGATCGAGGCCATTATAGACAAGATGTTTGAGGCGGTTATTTACACTGACTATTTCGGAAATATCATTCATGTTAACAAGCGTTTCTGCGATGTAATACATCTGGAAAAGGACATGCTGGGAAGTAACATGAAGGAACTGTTTCCGTTTCAACTAATAGAGGATTATTTTAAGAACCACGAGGATATCAGCAATGAACGGCTGACTTTTGAGAGGAAAGGCCATCTGTTTCATGGCGTGGTTTCCAGCAAAAAGATTTATTTAAGCGATACGGAATTCGGTACTCTGTTTTATTTTAAACCCCAGAGTGATTTTGTGAAACGAATTAACATATCGGAACAGGGCTCTCTGGTGACGTTTGACTGGCTGAAAAAGTACTTCTCTGCCCAGGAACTTCAAATGGCAAGGGAAATGGCAAAAACAAACCATAATTTACTTATTCAGAGTTCGGATAATGAGTTAAACCTTCTTCTTGCCAAAGCGGTATTTAACACGTCGGAACGAAATCTTCATGATCTGTATGTGGTTTATTCGGATAATCTTTACAGGGATTTATTTGAAATCTATATGATGGATGAGTATGGAGTCTTGAAAAATGCGGATGGATGTACGGTGGTAATTGTTCAGCCGGAAAAAATGCCTTTGTATATTCAGCATTATATTGCTGATTTTATGAAGACTGGTAAATTTAAAACCCATGACAAATCGGTACGTTCTAATGTCAGGTTTTTATTCTGCGTCGACAGGGAACTGGAATCTCTGGTGGAACAACAGCTGTTTTCCTCTGAGTTATACCGCCTTATTGCCCGCTATAAGATCAGCTTTGAAGGAATGGAAAAAGATATGGTAAAATTCCGCGGTTATGTAACGTCTGGTCTTAATTATTACAGGAGACTTTATGATAATAAAGGCGTGGAACTGTCTGCAGAACTGCTTACATATTTAAGAAATCATTTTACTGAGATTGGAAAACACAGTATGGAGATTATTCTTGAACGGATTGCGGCAGAGCTTTCTGGCAGAGTGACCGTGGAAGAATTAAGAGAAAAGAATCTTCTTCCTGAAAATGATCCTGGCTACAGCGGACTGGAGGAAATGTCAAAGGAACAGATAAAAACCATGCTGGAGCGGGGGTATTCAAAAACCGATATTGCGGATATTCTGGGGATTTCCAGATCTACCTTATATCGAAAAATCAGAGAAATAGAAGAAGCATAACATGTATATCATTTAATGGGAAAGACGAAAAGGACAACCCGAAATAAGTTATGAGAAACAGACTTTGGCAGTTTCAGTATAATGTCAAGGTCTGTTTTTTATTCGTAATTAGCTTGCTGTGCGTGAAAATTAGCAAAAATCAACTTGTATGCAATCTTGAATAAGGCAAAAATGGAAAGATTTTTAAAAAATGTTGTGCAAAAACACGTCGATATTGAAGATAAACTATCGAACACTGTCTAAAACATGAAAAATATAGTTGATTTTCAAAAATAGATGTGTTATATTTTACAAAAAGGAAGACCGATGCAAAGTGGCAAATGCTAACTGATATGCATTTGGCGGGATACTGATATGCAATCTTAACAGAATGAAATACTTGTATGCATTTCATATCCGTTGATAGTAAGGAGAATAAAAATGCCAGAATTGGAAGCTGAAAAAGGAAACCAGAGAAATGATATTTATAATCAACTGAGAATGCAGATACTGAATCTGACGATCAAACCGGGAGAACGACTGAGTGAAAATACATTATCAAGTCAGATGAATGCCAGCCGGACCATGGTTAGAGATGCACTTTCAAAGCTGGTTGAAGAAGGATACATTGTAGTCTATCCGCAGCGAGGTACGGAAGTAACTTTACTTGATTTAGAACGGATCAGACAGGTGGTTTTTTCACATACTGTATTGGAACAGGCCATGATTGAGGAGATTTGCCGCAAAGGATTAACTGATAATCAATTTGAACAGCTGGAAGAGGTTTTAAATCGACAGAAATTGGAGATAAATAAAGAAAATCCCCTGGAATTTCTGGTGATAGAGCAGCAGGTACATTATCTTCTTTCCACTTTTAGCGGACGGGAATATACCTGGGAGGTATTTAGAACCATTGACTCAGATCTGCTGCGATTAAACTATCTTCAATTTACTACATTCAACTACCGCATTGATATGTCTTCCCTGACCAGCTGGGAACATGTTCAGGTAGAAGGACGGCTTCTCCTTGATAATTTAAGGAGAAGGGATGCGGAAGCAGCCAGCCTGATCTGTGCCAATCATTTTAACACTATATTATGGAATGCAGGCACACTTCGGGATATTTACCCACAGTTCTTTTCCGGACAGGCATAGGAAGCCGGACCGGTTAGAAATAGAAATACCATATGAGAGGAAAGGAGCGGGGAATCCAGGTTTTGAGAATAGGCTGCTTATTGGCAGACCGGTTAACTATTATCAGCAGTATGGGGAATAAAAAGTTATAGGAGGTATTATTGTGGAGTACATTATTGGTATTATTTTATTAATTTCATTCTTTGGTTTGGCGTATTACTGTATCAAAGGCCATAACCTGATGATCGGCTTCTTGCTGATTACTCTTCTTTGGACCATTCTTCCGCTTGGAGGAACACTGTTTGTAAGCGAGTCATTTCTTGCTTCCAATCCGATTCTGCAGTTTGGAAAAGACAATACTCTGATTGCTGCCTTAAATAAGATTTATCAGTCAGCACCAGAAGGCTGGGGAACAACTCTGGTAAACGTATGCTGGGGTGCATGGTTTGGACGTGTACTTATGGATACCGGAATTGCATCAACCCTGATCCGTAAAACTGTTGAGTTAGGCGGAGACAAGCCATTTGTAACAGTAGCTCTTTTAAATGTAGTAACTGCTCTTATTTTTACTGCCATGACAGGTGCAGGCCCGGTAATTGCAATCGGTGTTATCGTACTTCCGATTCTTATGTCTCTGGGAATTCCAAAATCTGTTGCTCTGTTTACATTTATGGGATCGGTTGCAGCAGGTATTTATATCAATCCGGTTAACTTCACACAGTATCGTGCGTTTTTCTTAAAACCCGACCAGATGCCTGAATTCACACTGGGCTGGTATGCTGCTCACTGGGGCTATGCTGCTCTTATTATCATGCTGGTTATTACTACTGTTCTGGCTGCTTTCTATTTAAAGCGCGCAAAAACAGTTCATGCATGGGCTGCTCAGACAAGAGGCGCTGCTTCCGAACAGAAAAATGCACCATTTTATACCTTGATTCTTCCGGTAGTACCGGTTGTATTAAAAATCTGGCTGGACTTCTCCGTAATCGGAGGTTTCGTAATTGCTGGTTTCCTTGCACTTTTCCTTTGCGGAAGAATGAAAGGAAGCTTCAAAGAGAACTGTCAGCTTGTAAACAAGCTTTATTATGACGGTGTGGTAGATACCGCTCCGCTGGTAGGATTCCTTCTTACCCTTCCTATGTTTAACTCAGTTGCAGCTCTTGCTTCTCCTTACTTCAAGGTGATTCTTGGAAATGTAATGCCAAGAAGCGAGATCGTTGTTTGTATTGTATTTGCAGTACTTCTATGCATGGGTCTGTTCCGTGGACCTATGACCTTAGTAGGCTGCGGTGCAGCAACACTTGGTGTGCTTTCCAACGTTGCATCTTTCTCAGTTCCATTCCTCTATGCGGTATTTGCAATTCCGACTATTACCGTTAATATCGGAAGCTGTATTACTCAGTCTTGGGTTGCATGGGGACTTGCTTATTCGAAGGTTGAATCACGAGACTTCTTAAAGCTCTCCATACCCAATGCATATTTTGCCGGAATACTGCAGTATGTGGCTACATTCATCATGTTAGGTGGACTTGGCGCTGCTTGGTTCCTGTCTTAATAACAGTCTCGGACAAGGAGACAAACTCTCAAAACCCCAAAAGATAACCCCTGTCCGGGCGCGCCCCCTGCGCACCCGGACGCTTTTCAACAATTGCAATTGAGGAGCAGTACATGAAAATTTTGTTAGTAAAATTTGACTTATCTATCTGGAAAGGAATGGAATACAATGGCAGAGCGTGAACACAGAG
Organism: Lacrimispora struthionigena; assembly: GCF_048627165.1. Classification (NCBI taxonomy): domain Bacteria; kingdom Bacillati; phylum Bacillota; class Clostridia; order Lachnospirales; family Lachnospiraceae; genus Lacrimispora; species Lacrimispora struthionigena. The sequence continues at coordinate 2,382,891 of NZ_JBMBWP010000002.1, read as the reverse complement.
CAGTCCGAATGGGCATTGACGTAGGCGGAACTTATACCAAATGCGTAGCCATGGACAATGAAACCCATGAGATTATTGGGAAAAATGAAGTGAAGACCACACATGATGATAAAGATGGCGTTGCTGCCGGTGTTGTACAGAGCTTTAGAAACTGTATGCGGGAAAGTAATATTTCACCGGAAGATGTAGTTTTCGTAGCTCATTCAACCACTCAGGCGACCAATGCTTTTATCGAAGGCGACGTTGCTTCAGTCGGTGTGGTAGGCGTTGCCGGAGGCGGTCTGGAAGGATTTCTGGCAAAGCGTCAGCTGGCGCTGAAAGATATTGTGCTGGATGAAAAAGTAGGACGTATGATTAAGGTTTACAATACGTTTATTAAGAAAAAAATGCTGACTGAGGATGTCATTAATCAGAATATCAGCGAACTCCTGGACCAGGGAGCCAAGGTAGTCGTGGCTTCTATGGCATTTGGTGTAGACAGCATGGAGGAGGAACTTCGAATCCACGACTGTGCAAAGAAGAAAAATGTGCCGGTAACAATGGCTTCTGATATTACAAAATTGTATGGTCTGACCCGCCGTACCCGTACGGCTGCAATTAATGCATCCATACTTCCAAAGATGATGTCTACTGCAAATGCCACAGAAAGTTCGGTTCGTGCGGCAGGAATTACAGTTCCGTTAATGATCATGAGAGGTGACGGCGGCGTTATGGAAATCAATGAGATGCGGAAACGTCCCATTCTTACTGCTCTTTCCGGTCCGGCTGCTTCTGTTATGGGATCATTGATGTATCTTCGTGCTTCCAATGCCATCTACTTCGAGGTAGGAGGAACCACTACCAACATCGGTGTGATTAAGAACGGGCGTCCAGGTGTGGATTATGCGAAAATCGGTGGTCATGATACGTACATTAACTCCCTGGATGTAAGAATTTTAGGCTGTGCAGGCGGATCCATGGTTCGTATCGGTGACAAGGCTGTTGTGGACGTAGGCCCTCGTTCTGCTCATATTGCAGGCTGCGAATATGCATGCTTTTTACCGGAAGAAGAAATTGAAGATCCCCAGATTGAACTGGTAAGTCCAAAGCCGGGAGATCCTGCTGACTATGTAACCCTCCGTTTAAAAAATGGAAAGAAAATCTGTTTTACAAACACAGATGCAGCCAATGTTCTTGGACTGATTGACGAAAAGTATTTTGCACACGGCAATGCGGCATCTGCCCGTAAGGCGATGAAGCCGGTGGCAGACAAGCTTGGCATTACAGTGGAAGAGCTTGCTACTCAGATACTTGATAAGGATTACGAAAAGGTAAGTGCCTGTATCAACGCTCTGGCAGATAAATATAAGCTGGATCATGACAGCATGAGACTGGTTGGCTGCGGAGGCGGAGCTGCTTCCTTAGTACCTTACTGTGCAGAGAAGATGGGACTTCAGTACAGCATTCCGGAGAATGCGGAAGTAATTTCCTCCATTGGTGTAGCCTTATCCATGGTTCGTGATGTGGTAGAACGTGTGATTCCAAATCCAAGCCAGGAAGACATCAGGGATTTAAAGAAAGAAGCGGCAGACCTTGCAGTTAGTTCCGGTGCTTCTCCAGATACAGTAGAAATTCATATTGAAATTGACAATCAGACAGGTAAAGTAACCGCAATTGCTACCGGTTCCACAGAAGTAAAAACTACCGATCTGTTAAAAGAATGCGACGAAGCGGAAGCCCGCAAACTGGCAGAAGAAGATTTTGGACCAAAAGTTACCGATATCAGACTGGCAGATAAGACTGATAAATTCTTTGTATACCAGGGCAGCAGAGAAGGAAAATCACCCCTTAGAATTGTGGATAAGAAGGGATTCATCAAGGTACAGTGTTCCGATGGTGTAGTTGAGAAATGTCATATTAAGAATTATGAGGAAACCGTTGAAAAAATCTGGAATGAAAATGCAGTCTTTAAAACAGATACCGTACTGCGCCCGGACTTTTATGTCTGCGTAGGTCCAAGAGTCAGTGATTACAGTGCTGTGGATCTGGAACAGGTTATGCTGTTAATGAGTCTGGATCTGGGTGATCGGGAGCCGGAAGAGGAAGTTCTGATTATCGCCTCCGTTAGAGAAAGTTAAAAATTATGACAAAAGAAGAATTCAGGGAAGCCTTAAAACCCATTGGGGCGGGGCTTTTAGGCAGACCAAGCCAGCAAAGATATGAACGCCCCCATTTTCCAATCCGTCCCATTGGGGACATGCTTACTGACCTTGCAGAAATTGAACCATGGGAATGGTATGGCTATGCATTTTCCAGAGAGCCCCTGAACGGAAAATTTAATGATGACCAGCGCAGGGAATGGATGGAAAAGAGCCTTGCATGCGGAAAAGAGTATGCCGGTATTGTATGCAGAGAATATGGAACCCAGGATCCAAAGGAACTGGCAAAAGCCATGGGTATGAACGTTTCTTATCCGGAATTTCCGGAAAAGACGGACCGTGTGCTGTTTGCAGAATTCAGGGTGCCTGACAAGATCAGTATTTATATGGATGCAGTTAACAAGGCTGCCAGACTGTTTTTGAAACCGGAGGTAACTCAGGTTTTGACAGAAGGGCTTGATGTAAGCAGACTTTTATTGGCCCATGAACTCTTTCATTTTGTAGAAGAACGATATAAGCATGAAATTTTTACTAAAACGGAGAAGATAAGACTTTGGTCTCTGGGATTCATTCATAACGATTCCAATGTAATTGCGTTTAGTGAAATTGCAGCAATGGGATTTGCCCAGGAAATTATGAAGATCAGTTATTCTCCGTATCTGATGGATGTGTTTCTGGTTTACGGCTATTCTCCGGAGGAGGCAAGCGGATTGTATGAAGAGATGATGCAGGCTGCAAAGAGAGAACCAAGACCCGCCCCCCAGGAACCGTCAGTCAGTGAAGAAATGACAGTATAGAAAAAGGCAGGAGAAAAGGAGAAGATATGAGTATAAAAGTTCCTTATGAAAAAGTAAAAGAAACCGTAGAGAAAGCGCTTTTGCAGGCAGGGCTTTCCAAAGAAAAAGCGGAAATCTGTGCTAAAATCCACGCACAGTCCAGTGCAGACGGTGTGGAAAGCCACGGTTTAAACCGTGTTCCCCGTTTTGTGGAGTATGTATTAGGCGGTCTGGTAGATCCGGAAGGTGAGCCGGAATTAATCGGTGGTAAGGGTGCAGTAGAAAATTATGACGGACATCTGGGAATCGGTATTACCAATGCTCTTTTCTGTGCAGACCGCGCTATGGAGCTTGCCAAAGTTCACGGAATCGGCTGTGTTGCATTAAAAAACACCACTCACTGGATGCGTGGTGGCACTTATGCATGGAGAATGGCAGAAGCAGGATTCATGGGAATGAGCTGGATTAATACGGAAAGCTGTATGCCGCTTTGGGGAAGCGATGAACCGGGCGTAGGAAATAACCCGTTCTGCATCGCTGTTCCAAGAGAGGAAGGTCCCATCGTTCTTGATATGGCTATGAGCCAGTATGCGTATGGAAAGCTTGGAGTATACCGCCTTGCAGGCAAAAAGCTGCCTTTCCCCGGCGGTTTTGATAAAGAAGGCAATTTAACCGATGATCCGGGAGCAATTGAGGAAAGCAAACGAATTCTTCCTACCGGTTACTGGAAGGGAAGTTCCATGGCCATTGCTCTGGATCTGGCGGCTGCTCTTATGGCTAACGGTAAAAGCGGTCTGAATCTGGATGAAGAAGGACGAGGAAGCTGTACCGGTTGCTGTCAGATCTTCATTGCCTATGATCCTTATCTGTTCGGCACTAAGGAAGAAATTCAGGAAATGTTAAACAAGAGAGTAGCAGCTGCAGATGCCAGCCATCCGGAAAAAGAGGGCGGGAAAGTTACCTGTCCAGGCGAGCGTACAATAGAAACAAGAAAGCAAAGTATGGAAAACGGAGTCAATGTGGATGAACTGATCTGGAATCAGATTGTTGCCATCTCTGAGGGAAACTTAGAAACTAAGGATATCGCAAGCAAATAAACACAGCCCTGTTAAGCAGAAAGAGGAGAAGATTATGCTGTTTTCTAATATCACAGTTGCAGAAAAATATAATTATCTGGAAGAAAAATTTACAAAGGCCTATGAATGGCTGAGATCAACGGATATCGCATCCCTTCAGCCGGGAAGCTATCCCATCGCTGGTGACCAGGTTGTGGCAAATGTTCAGGAGTACACCACAATTTCTCCAGATGAGGCGTCATTTGAAACTCATGAAAAGTTCTTCGATATCCAGTACGTAGTTTCCGGCAGGGAGCAGTTTGGTGTATGCAAACGGGAAGGACTCACTGTTAAGGAACGCCGGGAAGAAAACGACTTAATCTTTTATGAAGAGCCGGGACTGAGTGGCAGTGTACTTCTGGAAGAGGGAGACTTAATCATCGTTGCACCTGAGGATGCTCATAAGCCCCGCTGCGTGGCAGGAGTTCCCTGCCAGGTCAAAAAAGTAGTAGTAAAGGTGGCTCTGTAGCAGCTGGCTTTTATCAGATTAAATTCATGCCAAGAGGCATCATTAAATGAGCAATCAGAACCTGATAAGCCTGATCGGTATTTCCGTCCTTTAATTGCTGATAAAAATTTTCGTGCTCCTCTAACGTCGCCTGTGTCCGTCCTGTAACAGTAAGGGCATTGGCTGTGGTCAGATGGATCATATAAAGGAGGCGCTGGAATAAGTGGTCAAATTCACTGTTACTGGCGAAATGGACCAGAAGCATATGAAATTTATGGTCCTCCTCCGTAAATGAGGCCGGGAAGTTGTCTGAAGTCAGTGCAGCCTTTTGTCTCTTAAGAGATTCTTCCATATCCTTAAGAAGAGTTGTAAACCGTTCATCTCCTCTTAATGAAGCAGCGAGATGAACGCAGAAACCTTCAATGGCACAGCGGACTTCGATGGATTCACGCATGGTTTCTTTATCAAGACGGCGAATCTTAAATCCCCGGCTTGGAATGATGGTGATGTAGCCATCCTGGGAAAGGCACTGAAGAGCTTCCCGAAGGGGAGTCCGTGAAATTCCAAGTTCTTTTGCAAGTCTGGTCTCTGAATATAAAAGATCGGAGTCCAGTGATTTGGATAAAATCTGTTCTTTGATGGTATTATAAGCCTGTGACTGCAGGGAACCGCTATCGTACATGAAAAACTCCTTTCATGGGTTTTAGCCTATCATACCCTAGAAAATTTCACAAGTCAACAAAAAATCATTGACCGGTATACCGGTATACAGGTATAATAGTAGCAGTAAGAAAAATAATATTTTATCTCGCAGGAGGAAAATCAAATGAGCGTATCACAATTAGGAAATGGTTTAAGAGTAATTGATTTAACAAAGCAGCTGGATCCGGCTACCGAATCAAGACGGTGCCATTTATTCCGTTTTAACACAGGCGGCCCAATTCCGGATTTCCATACCATCATGGATTTAACCAGCCATTTAGGAACCCATGTAGAATGTCCGTATCATCACAACGACAACTGGACTGATGTTCAGGGCCTTCCAATCAGCACATTTATGGGACGTGCTATTTACGTAAGCATTACCCATATGGAGCCCAACGGAAAAATTAAGGCAGAAGATTTAGAGAAAGCCTGCGGCGACCGGATTAAAGAATGCGATATCGTAATTCTTGATTCCCAGTATAAGCTGCCTCCATTTACTCCAGCTTCCAACACAGAGGAAGATAAGAGACTTTTTATCTGCCGTGAAACAGCTGAGTGGCTGAAAGAGAAGAAAGTGAAATGTGTGGGATTTGGCGATGGTGTTTCCATTGAAAGCAACAACACCGATGTTTCTGCATTCCATGATGTTTTAATGGAGGTTGATGTGGTGTTCTTAGAAGTGCTTAAGAATTTAGAGGAACTGACAACCGACACCTTCTTTATGTCCTATACACCAATCCCCATCAAAGGTCTTGATTCCTGCCCGATTCGTGCTTATGCCATTGAGGGTATTGCAGAGTTTTCCAGATAACGGAAGGTGAATGGATATGAAAATTGCAGTAATCGGAGCTGGAGCCATGGGTTCCATCTATGGCGGTCATCTGTCCCAAAAGCATGAAGTTTATCTGATCGATACTTCCCCTGCCATCGTAGAACATATCCAGAAGGAAGGAATCAGACTTCAGGAGAATGGGGAAGAAAACGTATACAAACCCAATGCAGTTACTTCTGCAGAAGGCCTTCCAGTCATGGATCTGGTACTTCTTTTTGTGAAATCCCTGTATTCCAGAGATGCACTTGTATCTGGTAAGAACCTGATCGGGAAAGATACCTATCTAATGACGCTGCAGAATGGCTCCGGTCATGAAGACATTCTGGAAGAATTTGCTCCCACGGATCACATTATTATTGGCACGACAGAAGACAACGGAGCAGTTCTGGGCCCTGGATTGATCAGGAGAGGCGGAACTGGAAATACCAATGTGGGAATGCTCACAGAAGATAATTATGGATTTCTCCCCAGGTTAAAAGAGGAATTTGAATGCTGCGGTTTTTCCGTGAAGATTCATTCCAATATCCAGCAGCTGATCTGGAACAAACTGTTTACCAATGTTTCCTTAAGTGCAGTTACGGGTATTTTGCAGGTAGACATGGGATACATTGCTGCCAATGACCATGCCTGGAATATGACGGTCCGACTGATCCGCGAAGCGGTAGCTGTGGCTCATGGTCTGGGTCTGGAAGCTGATGCAGAAGAAATTATAGAAAAAGTAAAAAAGACATCTGAAATGTCACCAAATGGATGTACCTCAATTCGTGCTGATATACAGAATGGACGGAAAACTGAGGTGGATATGATCAGCGGTTCCGTTGTAAGAGCAGCTGGCAAATGCGGGATACCTGTTCCGACCCACGAGTTTGTAGTGGAAATGGTACATGCTTTGGAAGGAAAAAAAAGGTAATTTGCTCAAGAGAAGGGAGGGTGTCCCAAAGAGTCAGTGTGAATGAATACAGCATGCTATCTGCTTTTTGAGACACCCAATTTTTATTTCATTCCGGAATCAGACCGGGACAATATGGGGTTCATTTAAATGTCAGGGGGACATACTAACATGAAAAAATTAATTGTTGCTTCAATTACACCATTTGACAGACAGGGTAAAATCAACGAATCTTCAGCCAGACAGCTTTGGGAAAGAAACCTTACAGAAGGTGCAGATGGCTTCTTTATCGGGGGAAGCTCCGGTGAGTGCTTTCTGTTAAACAGAGAAGAACGGGTTCGTTCCTTTGAACTGGCATCGGAGTTGAAAGACCGCTGTGATCTCTATGCGCATGTAGGTGCCATCAGCACTGAGGAAGCCGTTTTTTACGCAAAGAAAGCAAAGGAACTTGGAATTCGCGGCATTGCGGCAACACCGCCTTTGTATTTTGGATTTTCGGAGAAGGAAATTGCAGGATACTATTACGATATTGCCCAGGCAGTGGGGGAATCCGTCCTCTACTATAATATCCCATCAAGCACTCACAGGGAGCTGGATCTAAATAATCCGGAAACCAGAGAACTTATAAAATCCGGAGCAATTGGAGCAATCAAGCACACCAATTTAAATCTTCTGCAGATGGAACGGATCAAAAACATAAATTCCGATATCATCTGTTACGGAGGTTTTGAAAGCTCTATGGTGGCATTTCTTGCGTTTGGCTGTGATGGTTTTATTGGAAGCAGCTTTAACTTCATGCTGCCCCAGTTCAAACGGATCATGGAATTATACCTGGAAGGAAAAGAGGAAGAAGCCAGAGCTCTTCAGACCAAATCCAATAACATTCTGGATGTGCTTTTGAAGAACGGTCTCTGTGCAAACTTAAAGTACATCGTTTCCAATCAGGGGATTCCAGCCGGTGAAGTAAGAAAGCCCATGCTGCCATTAACAGAAAGCCGGAAAGAAGAAATGGATGAGATTCTTTCCAAATATCTGGAGGTACGCTAAGACATAAAGGAGATGAATCATATGAAAGCGGTACAGATTGTAAAACCGGGAGAATTAAAGGTAATTGATATAGAAAAACCTGTTCTTGATGAAGTAAACAATGTGATTGTAAAAATGACAGCTGCCGGAATCTGCGGTTCAGACGTTGGTATCTACCACGGAACCAACGCAGCAGCAACATATCCAAGAATTATCGGGCATGAGATGGTAGGTGTAGTGGCAGAGACCGGTGCCTCTGCTCAAAAATTAAAAGTGGGTGACCGTGTAATCGTTAACCAGGTTACCAGCTGCGGACACTGCTATCCATGCAGGAAAGGAAGAGGCAATGTCTGTGATCATTTAAAGGTAAGGGGCGTTCATATTGACGGAGGCTATCGGGAGTTTATCGCGGTGCCGGAAGCTGACTGCTATATTCTGCCTGATTCCATATCAGACCGGGATGCAGTTATGATTGAGCCAACCACCATTGCCATACAGTCCTGCACCAGAGCAGAACTGGAAAAAGACGATATGCTTCTCATTTACGGTTCCGGTGCTCTTGGAAGCTCTATTTTAAAGATTGCCAGTCAAATCTGCGATCACATTATAGTCGCTGATATTCAGGATGATAAGCTTGAGACGGCGAAAGCCAATGGAGCAAAATACACGATTAACGTATTAAATGAGGATCTTGTGGAGAAAGTAAAAGAATACACCCATATGCATGGAGCAACCGTATCCATCGATGCGGTCTGCAACAAGGATTCCCTGATCCGCCTTTTAAATGCTACCGGAAACGCCGGAAAGGTTATCACCATGGGATTTTCAACTGCTCCCACAGAGATCAATCAGTTTGCCATAACAGCCAAGGAGCTTGATGTGAGAGGCTCCAGACTTCAGAATAAAATGTTTGGAAAAGCTATTGATATGATTCAAGAGGGAAAACTGGATCTGACCGGTTCTGTTTCCCACACATTCCCGCTTACTAAGGCTCAGGAGGCCTTTGATTTTGTGGATAGTCATGATCTGTCTATCCGCAAGATTATTCTTACATTTGATTTTTAAAACCCCACTCTCTCTCTAAAAGAAGAGGTTCCTTCTGCTTATTAAAACAGAAGGAACCTTTTCTTTTTATCAATAGACCTGTGAAGTGCATCGGTTAAATAATCGTATATCCGTTTCATGGATTCTAATTCAACCCATTCCGGAGTATCCCGGTATCCACCATGCATGGTAGTGGAAATCTCCATCTGATCCAGAATCATATGAAATTCCGGGGGTCTGCCTAATAATCCGCTGCCCATCTTGGAAAGAGCATTTAGATACTGGATATCCCATCTTGGGACGCTGGCAATACTGATTGCCGGAGTACGGCTGCCGGAAAAGGAAGCTTCATCACTTCCCGGAAGATATTTTACAAGAACACCGTTATGGTCTGCCAGGACTTCTTTTTTGCAAAATGCTTCCACTCCCGGCTTTCGTTCGTATCCCCGGCTGTTAACTGCAATGGTATCCCCATAGCCGCACACATCCAGATTAATAACTCCTGTTATCTCCTCATGATTCATGAAAGCAGCATAGAGCCTGCTCCCGGTATTGCCGGTTTCTTCCCCATCAAAAAATGCAAATCGGGCAGGAAAATTCTCTTCTTTCAGTTTCCCTGCAAGAGCGATGAGAATGCACAAAGCAGCAGCATTATCATTGGCGCCAAAGCTGCCGGGCACTGCATCATAATGTGCACAAAAAAGAGGACCGGGCTCACTATTCCATGGTGCCAGAATATAGTTATAAATCCCTCTTGGAGCCTTTTGGGAAGGCGCTTCCTCCTGAAGATCAAAATCCAGATGCTCCTTTACAAGAACTTCCCTGAGTGCATTGCGTCTTTGATCCGGATCTTTCAAAGAAAGAGCCTCCAGATAATGGTTTAATTCCATATTTGGTGCCCCTCCTAACGGGTGCTGTCCGGAAGGCAGCTATCTAACGGTACTTTAATTACAATCTTTCTGATGGAAGATGGGGTATCACCTGCCTGAATTGCAGGAATATGCACATCCCAGGGGAAATAAATGGCAAAGGTTCCCGGTATCATATGAATCCGACCTTCCCCAGCGGCGGGATCATTTTTATAAAAAAGAATATCTCTTGGAGTATCAAGAAGATTCTCCTCAACCTGTCCGTTGCCGTCATCTGTGTAAAAGCCGGCCTCTTCCGGACCACCCCAGGCCAGAAACTGTACATCGATATTCTTTCTGTGAATCTCAGGGCGAAGTCCGCTCCGGTCACCGGTCTTTAAATCAAGTACCTGAAGAATTACCGGGATACCATCTAAATCTATAGTAAACACCCCTGGTTCATGGGCTGCCATATCATGCTCAGTCAGATAACGGATCGCGCAGCTAAGAGGAGCGGGCAGAATGGCAAGCTGTTCTTTTAACATGGAACTATAAATATTTCCGAAAATCATAATCGATTCCTCCGTCAATTCTTATATTCTGATTTATGTTACCTTTACTGCATTGCGGTTAAACCGCCGTCTACACCAAGAATCTGTCCTGTTATAAAGGAAGAGGCGTCGCTGCATAAAAATACCGCAGCTGCTGCAATATCTTCTTCCTGACCAATTCGTCCCAAAGGAATCCGCTTCGTTAAGGTCTGGTAAAACTCAGGATCATCCAGCTGAAAAGCGTTAATGGGAGTCCGGACAAAGGTTGGGGCAATGGCGTTACATGTGACTCCGTATTTGCCCCATTCACAGGCAAGCTGTTTGGTATACATATTCACAGCCCCTTTGCTGGTACAGTAAGCCAGATAATCCTGTCCGGTTCCAATGAGGCCTTTTACCGATGACAGATTTAAAATCCGTCCGTATCCAGCTGGGATCATGAAACGTTTTCCCACAGCCCGGGTCACTGTATGAATTCCAAGCACATTTAAATCCATAACCTGTGCAAACACTTCTTCTTCGTAATCTTCGGCTGGAATCAGCCGGTTCATACCCGCGCTGTTCACTAAGATATCAAGATTACCGAATTCCCGGCTAATCTCGTCCATCATTCCTTCTACCTTATGGGGATCTGTAATATTACAACCGAGAGTGAGAAGTCGCCTTCCTTCCCTGTCAGCTGTTTCTCTTAAAAAACCGGCCTTTTCCGGATGCCCTCCGCAGACGGCAACATCGGCTCCGCTTTGAAGAAATGCTTTTGCAATGGAGCTTCCAAGCCCACCAGTGCCTCCGGCAATCAGAGCCTTTTTTCCGGTCAGGGAAAATCTGGTTTGGATACAATCATTCATCGTAGCTGATTCCTTTCTGATCGTAGGAAGCCGCCGTATCATAACCCGGCTGGCTTTCAAGAAAATAATCCGGATAACACTCCTTCAAAGGTGGAATCAGAAGCTGTATCCGGGATAAATGATGACGGTAGATGGTGCATGCACGATCGGTGTTTCTTGCAGCCAGTGCATCGGTAAGAGACGTAAGATCCTTTATAAAATCTTCTGTTACTGAAGAATCCGACGCAGCCAGATATAAAAGTCTCTGAAGATCCATGCCGGCTTTCTGCACAGCTTCCCATATATGATTCATCTTTCCTCCCAATTCATAAAGAAGATGATAATAATCAGTAATTAACCGGACAGAATGGGATAAATCCCCCTGAGCTAAATAGTCCTCCAGCTCCCGCAAATGGTGATAGAGGATATCAAACTGAGTGCCCTTAACATTCCGGATAAAAATATTCTGGATCATGGCTGTCCCAAGCTGCTTATGAATCCATAAGGTCTGCTCGATTCGCGCAGTATCGATTTTTGAAACAAACGCACCTTTCTGAGGAATAATATCGATCAGATTCTTTCTGGAAAGCTTGTACAGTGTATCGTGGACAGGAGTCCGGCTGATGTTTAATGCATCTGCCAGTTCTACTTCATTCATCTTTCTTCCGGGAGGTAGATGGAGATTTAAAATAAAATGCCGTATGATCCGGTACGCATACTGTCTGGCATCTTCTGTATGCCTTCTGGGCGGTAATTTTTGAAACGGTATGAGTGACATGTAAAACTCCGTTCTGCCGTATTGAAACGGCATATTTCTTCCTATATTATAGCATGAATTTTGTTGTTTGGTAAACCCTTATATAAAATCATGACATTCATGGAATGCAAATAATTGTTACAAAAATCTTAATTAATAATTAAAAAATAATAAGTTGTTACCACTGGGGATTTATGCTATAATCTTACTGCTTTCGATTTTACATATATTAGCAGGGGGATTGCCAATACCAATTGACGAGGAGAAATTATGAAAAAGAGAATTTATTCTATTTTACTGGCCTGTTTATTGATTGCAGCACTTGCAGGCTGCGGTAAAAAGGCAGAAGCCGTTGCAACAGAAACAACTGTTGCACAATCACAGGAAACAACTGAGGAAAGCAAAGCAGCTGAAGCCAGTACAGAAGCAGGCGCAGACGCTTTCACAGCATTTGAAGATCCGAACGGATTATTTACAGCCAGCTATCCAGGAACACCCAAAGAGATGAAGCAGTCAGTTTCCTCTGAAGGAACTGCAATTGATCTGTATTCTTATATGCTTGAGCAGGAAGATGCGCTTTACAATGTTATGTACAGTGCTATACCTGAGGGTACAGCAGCAGAACCTTCAGCTATGTTAGAAGGCGCAGTTGCCAATATTCCCTATACCATTGAAGACAGCAAGGATATTACCCTTGGCGAATACCAGGGTAAAGAATTAAAATACAGTGCGCCGCTGGGATCTGATACCATTGTCTTCTATCACAGAGTATATATTGCCGGAGATCATGTTTATCAGCTTCAGGCAGTGTCTGAATCAGGAGAAAGAACACCGGAAATTGACACTTTCTTTAATTCCTTTGCACTGAAATAATAAGTTGAAGTAACCGAATATCAGGATTCCCCAATTCTGTTCACTATGTATTGTTAGAAAGATTCCCGTTTAAAAAGACAGGAAAATCCCCGTGAAAGTAGTATTTTCATACTAGCTTTCACGGGGATTTTTAATTACTGAATAAAAGTTCCTGCCTTAATCTGATCAACGATATCTTTGTACTGTGTCTGAATATCCTGTGGAACTAAACTGGAAAATGTTCCGATGCTTAAGCAGCCGTTGCTTAAATCACCGTAGATGGTTTTGCCGCCAAAGGTATCTGCTTCCACATCCTTCATACAGGCTTTTAACAAAGCCGCGTTGTCGGTCACAACAGAGCAGATGATTATTTTGTGATCAGCAGAACCTAAATCACCTGGCTGACCGATATCATATCTGCCCTCTGATCCAGCCAGTGCTTCCCGTGCTCCGGTATCAACTGCTGAGGCATCACCAAACATTACATCAACATCATAGGTGGAAACCATGGAGGAAGCGATTTCCTTACCCTTGGCAGTATCACTGAAAGAGCCTGCATAAGCAGAGGAAACTTTAATATCAGGATTTACTTTTTTGGCTGCCTTTTCATAGCATTCCAGCTTTGCCTTTGTGGTATCCAGCTCCATACCGCCGATAAATCCAATGTTGTTTGTCTTGCTCATAAGACCTGCCAGAGCACCTGCCATGTAACCGATCTGCTTTGCATCAGGAAGAATGGAGGTGATGTTTTCTGTTTCAACAGTACCATTTAACAGAGCAAACTTGATATCCGGATATTCTTCTGCTACCTGCTTTACTGCATCGGTATACTGATTGCCTGGTGCGAAGATTAGGTTGTAGCCCAGTTCTGCGTAATCGGTCATAACCGTGGCAAAATCAGCAGTCGCTACATTGTCCGTATACACCGTTTCCCAGCCGCTGTCTTTTGCCGCATTTACCATAGCCTGATAGCAGCTTGCGCCCCAGCCTCCGTCTGAAACAGAAGAGTCAAGGACCATGGCCACTTTATAGCCGGATGCTTTTGAAGAGTCAGCCGCCTTTGTCTCCTCTGCTTTTGTGGTTTCTGCCTTTGTGGTCTCCGCTGCAGAAGTTTCTGCTGTAGAGCCTGCCGCTTTTGTTGGTGCAGACGCGCTGCCACAAGCAGCAAGACTCATGGCAGTAAGGACTGCGGCCATAATAAGAGATGCTGTTTTCATAGTCTTTTTCATAATAAATCCTCCTTTTATGTTTGAAAAAATATATAATCGCAGGGCTGTCCTGGAATTATCATCATCGTTCTTCTCTGTAATAGGGCTGTCCGTTGGCTTTTGGACCGCTTTTTCGTATCCCGAAAAACGCAAGAACAAACAGGGTACAAAGATAGGGGATCATCTGGAGAAGCTGGTAGGGAGTGGACGGACTTAACAGCTGGAGCCGGATCTGCAGTGCATCACAGAATCCAAAAAGCAGGCAGGCTAACAATACACCGGAAGGCATCCAACGCCCGAATATAACAGCTGAAAGGGCAATAAATCCACGGCCTGCCACAATTCCCTCGGAGTAGGTACTGGTGTAGCAGATGGTTAAATACGCTCCGCCGATTCCCGCAAGTGCGCCGCAGATGATGCAGGCAATGTATTTTTGAAGCACAACATTGATTCCCAGTGTTTCTGCTGCCTTGGGAAATTCCCCTACCGCTTTAAAATTAAGTCCTGCTTTTGTCCTGTTAAAGAACACTGCAGTGACAGGTACCAGCAGATATGCCACGTACACCAGAGGAATATGGTTGAAAAACAAAGGTCCAAGTAACGGAATACTGCTAAGAACCGGAATGGGCATTGCCTTCATGGATACGCCCTGGATCAGTGTTGAGGTATCGGAAAAGGAAAGGCGGTAGATAAAGGAAGCCAGTGCCGGTGCAAAAATATTAATTGCCATACCATAAACAATCTGGGGAGCACATAAACGGATGGTGCAGAACGCATAAATCATATTAATGGCGACACCGGACAGGGCACCAGCCAGAATACCGGTTGTTGGGCTCCCGGTTTTATAACCGATCAAGAAACCAATTAATGCACCAAAGGACATGATTCCGTCAAGACCGATATTGACCAGTCCCGCCCGTTCGGAGTAAGTTTCAGCCAGTGCAACAAACAAAATGGGAGTTGCCATTCGTATGGTAGAGAGAAGCAGCTCAGTGAGAAAATTCATGTTGAAAAATGCATCCATCAGTTGGTAACCTCCTTTTTCCCCATGTGGCTGTTTATGTATTGTCTGATAGCGGGAAGCTTTAACAGCGCTGTGCCAGCCACTGCAAATATAATTACCAATGCCTGAATGATATCAACCACAGCGGTAGGAATCTGCATACCAGTCTGTAAGGTACTTGCCCCTTTTCTCAGTACGGCAAAGATAAATGCAACTGCAGCAGTTCCGATGGGATTAAGCTGGGCAATCAGTGCGATTGCCACTCCATCAAAGCCGAAGCCCTGACCAAATCCCCCCATCAGTCTTAATTGTTTTCCATGAAGCTCTACACTTCCGCCCAGCCCGGCAACCGCTCCTGAGGCAATAAAGGAGAAAAGCACATACCGGTTTACGGGAAAACCATTGAAAAATGCGGCAGTTGAATTTAAGCCCACTGCCCTCAGCTTAAATCCCTTAGAGGTATAGAATAAAAAGTAATACCCTGCAAATGCCAGAAATAAAGCAACCCATACACCCCAGTGGACGGGAAAGCTTTTTGATACAACTGCCAGTTTGGTGCTGTCGGGGATTGCAAAAGTCTGGGGAACACTTCCGTCTCGCAAAAGGGTAGTATAAACGTAACCCATAAAAAGGGTTGCCACGTAATTCAGCATGATGCTGACAATCATTTCATTTAAGCCTCTTGTAATCTTTAATATCCCTGGAATTGCACCCCATACAGCTCCTGCAACAGCGCCGATGAGAAGACTGAGCAGTATTCCTGCAATTCCTCCGATCCCGGACCTGGTTACAAAAAAGATGCTGGCAACGGCACCCATAACAAACTGGCCTTCGCCTCCAAGGTTAAAAACACCGCATTTATAGGAAAACGCTGCAGTCAGTCCGGTAAATATCAAAGGACAGGCAATTACAAGGGTCTGGGCAATCTTTCTGCTGCTTCCAAAAGCGCCGGAAAACAGAAATCCATATGCCTGAAAGGGATTTTTACCCAGGCAGATCATAATGATCCCTCCGATAATAAATGCCACCAGAATGGATAACACGGGCACGATGACCTTCATTAAATTTTCTCTCTGCTTCATGTCCTAATTCCCCTTTCCTGCCATTGCAAGTGAGATTTGTTCAATGGGCGGGTTAACTCCTGAGTAGGTTCCCATGACCTGACCCTCGAACATAACCAGAATCCGGTCTGATAAATTGAGTATTTCATCAAAATCAGCACTGATTAACAGAATCGCACAGCCACGATCCCTGGCAGCGGCCATGGTATCATGAACATAACGGGCGGCTCCGATGTCCAAGCCTCTGGTTGGATGAACTGCAATCAGAAGTTCCGGTTCATTTTCCATTTCTCTTGCAAGTATAATTTTCTGCTGGTTTCCTCCGGATAAGTTTCGAACCTCCTGCTCAATGGAAGCGCAGCGGATATCATTTTTTTCTTTCATTTCAAGTGCAAATTTAGTTATGGCTTTGTTCTTTAAGAGTGCTCCGTGTCCGTAGGAAAAACGGGCTTCCTCTGTGGCTTTTAAAACCAGATTTTCCCTGACTGTCATATTGCCGATCAGTCCCATCTTATTACGGTCTTCCGGAACATGGGAAACGTGGGAGAGGATAAAGCCGTTTGGTGCAAAGCGGGATACACGGGAGGCTTTTAATAAGACCTCTCCCTCTTCAGGTGCAATAATTCCGGCTGCAAGCTGTGCAAGCTGTGACTGACCATTCCCGTCAACTCCTGCTATGCCAAGAATTTCTCCCTTTCGTACGGAAAGGCTTATTTGATTTAAGCCGCTGTGCTTGTGCTGCTTATGATAGCTGATATTTTGAAAGCTTAACACTTCATCTCCGTCAGAGGTAACTTTCTTATAATTACTGGGCACCATTTCCCTTCCGATCATTAAATTCGCCAGCTGAGTGCCATCAGTGTCCTCTTTATTTAAAGTGGTGACGGTCTCGCCTGCCCGCAAAATGGTGATTCTGTCGCTGATGGAAAGAACCTCTCTCATCTTATGGGAAATAAATATCACGGATTTCTGTTCTCCAGTCAGTTTGCGGATTATGGAAAAAAGTCCTTCTGCCTCAATGTCGGTGAGCGCAGCAGTAGGCTCATCAAGAATAAGAAGTTCCGCTCCCCGGTAAAGGGCTTTTAATATTTCCACCCGCTGTTGCGCTCCTACGGAGATTTCAGTAATCTGCTTGTCCAATTCCACGTCAAGACCGTACTTTTCTGAAAGAGCCATGATTTCCTTTCTTACCCGATCCTTCTTGATAAAGACAGAGGAATCCTTCCGGCTTCCAAGAATAATATTTTCCAATACAGTCATGGCCTCTACAAGCATAAAATGCTGATGTACCATGCCAATGCCCATTTTCACCGCAGCCTTTGGTGAGTCAATTTTCACTTTTTCTCCGCGCAGATAAATGGCTCCGGCAGTAGGCTGGTATAAGCCGATTAAAATATTCATCAGGGTGCTTTTTCCCGCGCCGTTTTCTCCTAACAGAGTATGTACTTCGCCCTCCCTTATAGAGAGATTGATGTTGCGATTGGCATATACATCCCCAAACTGCTTGGTAATCTGCTCCATTTTCAGCAATTCCTTCATTGGTTCCTCCTAGCCTCTGATCTCTCTGATCAGGATTGATTTGCAATAAGCAAAATAAGAATCTAAGTCAAATGCCTCGTTATCAACCAGAAACTGAACAGCGGCCCCCTCCAGCAGAGAAACCGCAATTCCGGCAATCAGATTCTGCTTTGCAAAAGGCATATCTGGTGCAAATGTTTCTGCGATTTCCCGGATTTCCGTTCTCCAGTTCTGATAGGAAAGACAGAATTCCTGATGCATATCAGGATCCAGGCGGGACTGGTTCCAAAAATCTAGCTCCGCCACATCGTATTTATTATCTATTAAAATGGTGTAAAGCTTTTGTTTTATAAAAATGTCCAGGCGATCTTCCAAAGTCGCTTCCGGACCAATACCTGATTGATGAATGGATTGCTGGCGGATTTCGCGGTAACGGTTTAAGACTTTTTTCTGAACAGCAAGGAGAAGCTCTTTCTTACTGTTGTAATAATAATGAATGTTGGATTGAAACAAATTTGCTTTTTCTGCCACCTGACGGATTCTCAAACCGCTGATGGTTTTTTCCTGAATGATGGTAAGGGCCGCATCCAGAATTCTGTCCTCTGTTGAAGTGCTGCAGGGTTGTTCCTCTATTGATAAAATTTGACCCATATCACGCCTCCCTTTTGGTCAGGTGACCAATTTCTTGCATTATACGGAACCCTTAGTATGGTGTCAATGAAAAATCAGAATAATTGGTTATATTAAGCATTGGATTAAGAATATAAAAGAATGACGCTTGAAAATTAATAAAACTAGGAAAATAATAAGGGGTAATGGGTGAAATTTCCAGCGTTTAATTAAGAAAATTGATTGGATAAAGTTTCCTGTTTTTCTGAAATAAACCTTTGTTTTCTATTATTTCTGTTATAAAAAAAATTTACAAATATATTGCAAATTTCCACTGTATATGATATAATGCCTGTGTTGTGAAATAAATATTTCATGCGCGAGTGGCTCAGTTGGTGGAGTACGACCTTGCCAAGGTCGGGGTCGCGGGTTCGAGTCCCGTCTCGCGCTTTTTTATTTGTAGCGGAAGCCTAGGTTTTATCAGGGTTTCCGCTATTTTTGAGTGTCTGTCAGTAAAGCTTGGCAACATTAGGATTAAGAACTGGTTTGATACAATGTAAGAAAGTCGGGGAAATAATAGGTGTATTCTTAATTGAAAAAATTAGTTTTGAAGAGGAGATAAATATATAAAATGAGTAAAAGTTTTCTTCACCATATTTGTATACAAACTAACGACTATGAGCAGTCGTTGAAATTTTATTGTAAGATGCTTGATATGGAAATAATAGAGGAAACACCTAATTTCCATGGAAGAGAGTATAATACATGGATTAAAAATGACAGCCTTTGTATTGAATTACAGACACCCAAAAATGAACAACAGTTTGATCAAATAGATGATGAACATACCGGTGTCTCTCATATTTGTCTTTGGGTAGATGATATAAATCAATTATATTATGAACTCGGTGAAAAAGGAGCCTATTCATTTATTAAACATGGCGCAAATGATATTTATGAAGTAAATGGTGGTAAATTATTTAAATTGAAGGCTCCGGAAGGTACAATTATTGAATTTAGAAATAAATTGGGGTGCTGACATATTTTTTGGGGGGTGGAAGGAAACGCGGTTTCTTAAAACGTTGCCATGTCTTAAACTGGCGTATACCTATTAACTACAGTCACTCCGGTATTAATAAATTGTGAACCAGTATCTAATCCCCTTAATGCAGCAATTGCCTCAGCCAAACCCAAATAGCCCATTGTAAATGGGCTTTGTACCAATACAGCTTTTATAATATTATTTCTGATCATTTCCTGAATGGTCTCTGTGATATCAAATCCAATCCCGATAATATTTGTATTATTTTCTTTCAAAGCATTTCCCATTCCTAACGTAGTACCTTCATTGGTTGAAAAGATACCAACAAGATTGGGATTGTCTCTTATATATTTTTTCGTTGCCTGTTTTGCTAATTCCGGGTCACCATTGGTGTAGATCGTATCTAATATTTGATATTGGCTAAACAGATTAAAATAATCGCGGAATCCTAAATCCCGATTTACAGTCGTTCTGTTTTCAGGCGTTACCCCAATGACTCCTATTGAACCACTAGTGAGTCCAGCCTCATCTAATTCGTAATACATATTTTCTCCGGCTATCTTACCAGCTATAAAATTATCTGTAGCTAAGGTTACGATGGCTTGTTCAAATGCGGGTGCATCAACATAAATGATTTTGACACCCTTTGATATCGCTTCTTCAACTGAACTTGAAATCTTTAAAGGATCACTGGCCGCCAACATGATAGCATCTGCTCCCGCTGCTACGGCATTGTTAAGGATCTCGATTTGTTTATTTACATCTCTTGTTATAGGGGCATCCCATACATATGTTACACCTAACATAGAAGCCATTTCTCTGGCACCATTATTCATAAAACTCCAAAATTGATCACTTTTATCCATAGTTACTAAATAAATTTTATAATTCATATATACTATTTGGCTCAAATCTGCATCATCCCCTATATTAATAATCAATTTTTCCTATAGCCGGAATATTTAAGCTTTGGAAGAATACATGGATACTCAATTATATGCGAGGGGGGTGGGGATCATTACTTGAGAACTGAGGTTACCACTTCTATGAAGCCTTGTAATACAGTGTTTTTATTTACTTGTTGCATTTTATCATGTACAGATTTAAGATATTAGAAATGAAATTACCATTAATTGATATGATTAACTGCGAAAGGGTGCATTTGGTATGCGGCTGTTCCATGTAAGCGAGGAGAGTAATATTGATATTTTTAATCCCAGAATTCCGGAAAGAGAGGACTTAGATAAAAGTGTTGGATTAGTATGGGCTATAGATGAAAAGCATTTGCCTAATTTTTTGACTCCAAGAGATTGCCCAAGAGTAACTTACCACGTAGGTGAACATACTTCGAAGCATGATAAAGAGATGTTTTTTACTTCGCCCGAAACTCAGCACGTTGTTATTATCGAAAGTAAATGGTTTGAAACTATGAAAAATACTCATTTATATCTTTATGAATTTGATCCGGAAGGCTTTGAAGTACAGGATGAGACAGCAGGGTATTATATTTCCAGAGAGGCCCAAAAACCCATTGAAAAATATATTGTTAATGATTTATTTGAGGCACTGTTAAAAAGAAATGTGGAACTTCGAATTATTAAGAATTTATGGGAGATTTCTGATAGAATTAAAACTACAACATTAAATTGGTCAATATGCCGTATGGGATATGCGCAGCCAAGATTATGAAAAAATAAAAGAAACCAGGAGAATTTATTATGAATTATGATGCATTAATAATTGTGGACATGCAAACAGCTTTGGTAGAAACTGAGCCCTACAACAGGGTGGGCGTGATAGAAAATATAAAGGCATTATTGGATACCTGCAGAAAAAAAGAGCTCCCCATTATCTACATTCAACACGATGGCGGAACTGGAGATGAATTGGAGCATGGCAGCATCGGCTGGACGATATACAAAGACATAGCTCCCATGCCAGATGAAAAAATATTTGAGAAAGAGTATAACAGTGCATTTAGAAAAACCGGGCTTCATGAATATCTTCAGGAGACAGGTGTAAAAAATATTATTTTATGTGGAATGCAGACGGAGTACTGTTTGGATGTTACCTGTAAAGTGGCGTTTGAATACGAATATGAGGTAACCATACCTCAGTCAACAACAACTACATTTGACAATGCATTTGCAAGCGGGAAAGATTTAGCAGAATATTATGAAAACAAAATTTGGAACAACCGCTATGCAAAGGTTATAAGCATGGAGCAGGTTTTAAAATTAATTGAAGGCTAATTGTATCGGCTATAAGATTTACATTGTTCAAACAATTTCTTGACTCTCACACAATGAGAGGGTTTATACTTACTCTTAATAGCAATTGAGAAGAGGAGGCAAAAGATGGCTTTTGATTTTAAAAAAGAGTATAAAGAATTTTATATGCCAGGGAATAAACCAGAGATAGTGACAGTTCCAGTCGCCAATTATATTGCAGTTAGAGGAAAAGGGAACCCGAATCAGGAAGCCGGAACATATCAGAACGCATTGGGGATCTTATATTCTGTTGCTTATACCATCAAGATGAGTTATAAAAGTTCACATAAAATAGAAGGCTTTTTTGAGTATGTGGTTCCTCCTCTGGAAGGTTTCTGGTGGCAGGATGATGTTAAGGGGGTGGACTACGCACATAAGGACACATTTAATTGGATTTCAGTAATTCGATTGCCGGAATTTGTGACCAAAAAGGACTTTGACTGGGCTGTGACAGAAGCCGGTAAAAAGAAAAAAATGGATTGTTCGCCGGCCGAGTTCTTAACGGTAGATGAAGGGCTATGCGTACAGACCCTGCACATAGGACCATTTGATGATGAACCTGCGACTGTTGCCATTATGAATGAGTATCTGGCTGAAAACGGGTATATGAATGATATGACAGATAAACGTCTTCATCATGAAATTTATCTTTCAGATATCCGTAAGGTGCAACCCTCAAAATGGAAGACAGTTATACGGCATCCTGTTAGAAAGACCTGAATTTAACCGCAAATAATTTTTGGGAGATAAAAAATGAATGATATTAAGGTAATGGTGTGGTTGTTTCCAATCCTCTTTATGTTTCATGATTTTGAAGAAATAATTTTTATGCAATCTTGGATCAGTAAGAACAGAAATTATTTAACCCATAGATTTCCTGCATTATCAAAAAAATTATCCTCTCATTTTGATCAGATAACAACCTCTGCCTTTGCCCTTGGCGTGGCAGAGGAATTTGTCATAATCAGTATTATTACAGTTGTTTCTTATGTGACCAACTGGTATATTCTGTGGACAGGATTATTTATAACGTTTGCTTTGCATTTGGTAATTCACTGTATTCAGGCACTGGTTATAAGAAAATATGTCCCGGCAGTTATTACTAGTATCATCTGCCTGCCAATCTGTATTTATATAATTAGCAATGGGATGAAGCTGTTTCCCCTGAACGATGTTATCTTGTTCTCTGTTTTGACTTTTGCGCTTATGGCCGTTAATTTGATTCTGATCCACAAAGCTATGGAGGTTTTCAGCAAATGGTCAGCACAATATGAACGGCAACATCAATAAATGCAGCAGCCAAATTTTTAAGTCTTATTCCTGTATTCACTTGGCTGGATACCCACACAGGATTTAAAAACTCTGCTGAAATAAGCGCTGTCCGGATAACCGGATAATTCCCCTACCTTCTGAACCTCCATATCCGGATTATGAAGCAGCAGCCGTTTTGCCTCATTGATCCGCAGTCTGGTCAGGTACTTGGAAGGCGTTTCTCCAGTTCTCTTCTTAAATATCTTTCCAAGGTATTCCGGTGTAAATCCGAACCGTTCACTCATTTCCTGAAAAAAGACTTCCTGCTTATAATGCTCCTGAAGATATTTTTCCATAAGTCCGCAGATGGACTCCTGACTCAGCCTTTCAGTCACAGTACAA
Organism: Lacrimispora struthionigena; assembly: GCF_048627165.1. Taxonomy (NCBI): domain Bacteria; kingdom Bacillati; phylum Bacillota; class Clostridia; order Lachnospirales; family Lachnospiraceae; genus Lacrimispora; species Lacrimispora struthionigena. Next base: position 2,359,719 of record NZ_JBMBWP010000002.1, on the reverse strand, counting down.
TAAGACTCCAGTGCATTAGTTTCGGATTTCATGGTAATCAGAAGCTTTTGAAGTGACTCAAAAAGGCTTTCTGCAGTGACCGGTTTTAATAAATAATCCACGACCCCATATCGGATAGCGGACTGGGCGTAGGAAAAATCATTATAACCGCTTATGATAATCACCTTAACACTGGGATGATTTTTCTTTAGATAGCTTGCCAGTTCAATTCCGTCACACTGGGGCATACGGATATCGGTAATGATGAGATCGGGACAGTTTGTTTCTGTTATTTCTATGGCTTCCAGTCCATTGGCGGCTTCTCCAGCCAGCTTAAGAGGCAGATTTAAGGAAGTGATTTTCTTGATCAGGTTTTTTCGAATGAGGCTTTCATCTTCCGCCACAAGATAACTATAACTCTGGATGGTGCTCATAATATTCCTCCCTTGTTTGATAGATAGGGCCTCCCACTATAAAACTGGTTTTGCAGGGACTGGAACAGTCAATTTGAAAAACTGCTTCAGTGCCGTAAAGAAGTCTTAGACGCAGGCAGACATTTTTTAGTCCCATATTTCCTATTTGCAAAGAATTCCATTCTTTATTCATATCCAGGTTCTCATAGATCCTTAACAGTTCTTCTTTCTTATCTTCACTTAGAAGTCCTCCATTATCCTCAACTTTTAAATACCACCGTTCATTTTTTGTATAAGATGCAATGGACAACTTCCATGGCGGGGCAATCTGGAATCCGTGCTTGAAGGTATTTTCTACAATTGGCTGGATAATGAGTTTGGGGATATAGAATTCTTCGGTTCCCTCTTCTATGTTCATGGTATAGGTAAAACCTTCGTTATAACGCATCTGCATGCAGTTTAAGTAACATTCCGTATAAAGAACTTCTTCTTTCAGGGGGACAATCATTTCCCTTGAGGATGAAATGTAGCGGAAGTAATCACATAGGTAGCTACACATTCTTACGATGTCCTCATTCATATTTTCTTCTGCCATAACAGAGATATTTGTCAGGCAGTTATAAAGAAAATGAGGATTGATCAGTGACTGGGCCGCCTGAAATTTGGCGCGGGTTTCTTCGGATTTTGATAATAAAACTTCCTGTGAAGTGGAACGCAGTTTCTCGTACATACTGCGGATGGATTCACAGAGAAGGGAAAGTTCCTTTATACTGCTGTCGGCGGAGGTTAAATTGACCTTTTTTTCATCAAGTACCCGGTTGATGGTTATTTTCCCAGTAGCTGCCGTGAGCTTTTCCAGAGGAACGGTCAGACGCTTGGAAATAAAAAAACAAAGAAACAGGGTAACAAGGATGGAAAATGCTCCGATCAGAAAAAATGTTGTACGGAAAAGGGATAGTGACTTATAAAATGCAGATTGGGGCCTGACCAGGATGACCGTCCAGTCGTAGCCTTCGATAGTCTGGAAGGAATAAAGAAACTTTCCGCTGCTTCCGGTACTTATGACTCCCGCCTGGCTTTCCGGTACAGAAGCCTGGGTTATTATGGAGTAATAGTCCGGGTAGGAAGAATTGGAGGCATAAGGATATACCAGCTCCTGCCTGTCATTGTAGATAAAAACATGGCTGTCCGGGTTCTGATGCTCGAGCTGGGAAGAAAGGGAAAAAATCCTGTCACAATCCTGGACAACTTCAACAATTCCCTCCGGTGTGCCGTCAAAGTCCAGAAAAAGACGTACCAGGGAGATGAATTTTTGTGATTTCTGATTTTCGCCTTTTGCAGGCAGCTCTTTGTTTACCACTGGTGCAGTTATGTATTTATGTCCGTTTAATGCAAGAGTCTGGGAGTACCAGGGCAGACGCTCTAAATCTACAGAGGTGGTTCTAAGCCAGTAACCGGCCTCAACGCAGGAACCGTCCATGGTATATAAGTTGATTTCGGAGGCACTTTGATATGCTCCGATCATAGCTGTGACGATATCATGGATTGCCATCGCCTTTTCCCGGGAGGTGGCCAGATATGTGGGCGCCGAAGCATATTTTTGGTATGAGGTGGAGAATTCCCTGAAATTCATTTTAATCGCATTGGAATATACGATATTCATGGAAATCGATGAGAGGTTGTCTAACTGGGTTCTTACGGAGCTTTCTACTGAAGCGCACATGTTTTCCAGATCCTTGGAAGCATCTTTTAATGCATTTTTGCGGTAATGGCTATAAGTAAAGACAAAGAATATAACCAGCAGTATCAGGATCAGAAGACCATATATAATAAAGAGATACCATTTTTGGGAATATTGTTTTCCTTGCCGTTTCATAGAAAAGCACCTCCCTTCGTGCAATATTATACAATGTAGTTCAAAAAAATGCAAATGACAGTTTGGAATTGTCTATTCTGCCCTTTGCGCCCTTGTGGTATTATGAAATTATAACAAATGATTATTTTTATTCAGCAGTATATTTAAGAAAAGTAACAAGTCTAAGTGTGGAGAGTAAAGGAGAAGGTCATGAGAAGAAGCGGAAAGAAATTAATCAGTCTGACTTTGGCAGCAATTCTGGCAGCAGGGATGACAGCGGGCTGCAGTACGGGAACCAGCAGCACAAAAAGTGGTGACAACGACGGTGCGAAAAAGAATGTTACGCTGACATTTGGCAGTCACCAAAGCGGACTTCCTACTTCCGGTATTGTTCAGGAACTTGCCAAAGAGTTTGAAGGAGAGACTGGGATCAAGATTGATTTCCAGATTTCCCCGGATGCCCAGTGGAGAGATTTAATTAAAGTGAAGCTGGATTCAGGGGAGGCACCTGATATTATCTGTGTAGACACACCAATCAGCCTCGTCTCCAGTATTCACATGGATCGGTACTGTGCAGAACTGTCAGATCAGGACTGGGTAAACCGGATGGATGCAAGTGCAAAATCGGCAGTTTCTGTTGATGGTAAAGTATATGGGATCACTTTTCCAGGAGCAAAGATGTATTTTTACCTCTATAACAAGGACATTTTCAACAAACTGGGGCTGAAGGTTCCCACTACCTATGCAGAGTTTAAAGACGTCTGCCAGAAGATTAAGGATTCCGGTACCACACCAATTTATGAAGCCACCACCAATGGCTGGCATCAGGTACTGCCATTGTTTGAAACAGGCGGATTATGGCTGGCACAGGATCCGGATATTTATCAGAAATTAAATGACAATAAAATTGATCTGGATCAGATTCCCGCACTCTCTACCATTATCGGCCAGTTAGATGAATGCGCCAGAGCAGGATATTTTGGAGACGATTATTTAAGCAATGCATGGGAAAATGGAAAAGAAGCAATGGCATCCGGCAGATGTGCCATGACAATTGCGGAACTGGGTTACCGGGGGCAGATTGACGCGGATTATCCTGACTTTAAAGCTTCAGAAAAATTGGGTGCTTTTGTAATGCCATGGGGCGACAATCAAACCGTTGGAGTGAACCCTGCAAGCAATGCTTATTTTATTAACAAGGACGGTAAATATGTAGAGGAAGCAAAGCAGTTTTTTGAATTTCTCTCAAGACCGGAAAACCTACAGAAACGTCTTGATGGACAGCCGGAACTTAGCAATTTATGCTGGTCTGAGATTAAGAGCAAGTATTCGGAAGAGGATCAGAAGTTTCTGGATTCCTTAAAAAAGGCAAACGTGGTTCAGACCTCAGTTAATTACATAGACAGTCAGTGGATGGATGTAGGAAAAGATTTGGAATCCATGTATACCGGCGCAATGACTCCAAAGGATGTGCTCGACTCGATTATGAAACGGCGTACGGAGCAGGCAACGCTCCAAAAAGATCCGGGTTGGGTAAAATAAAGGAACGATGAAATGAACAGAAAAAAAATATACCCATGGTACTATGCTGCCGGCGCAGCCATTCTCTTCTTTCTCCTGTGTTTTCTTCCGGGAGTGCTTGGAATTGCCTATTCCTTTACAGACTGGAATAATTTCAGCGATGAGATTCATTTTGTTGGGCTGGCAAACTATAAGACGGTTTTTCATGGAAATTCGGAATATATGAAATACATAGTGAATACCCTTTGGTTTACAGTTGCAACAACGGTTTTAAAAACGGTTGTGGGTCTGGCACTGGGGCTTCTATTAACCCAGACCTTTATTAAGGGAAAAAATCTCCACCGTATGATCATATTTTCACCCCAGGTCATGTCCTATCTGGTGGTAGGTCTGGTTTTTCGCAGCATGCTACATCCAACCACAGGCTTTTTAAATAATTTCTTAAGAGGAATTGGTTTCGGAGGGCTGGCAAAGAACTGGCTGACTGATTTAAAGTTTGTTTTTCCAACTGTAATCTTAGTTGATACCTGGAAGGGTATGGGATATATTATGGTGATCGTCATTGCGGGGCTGCTTTCTGTAGCCCCGGAATACTACGAGGCTGCCAGCATTGACGGAGCCAGCTTTTTTAAGAAGTTCACCTGTATTACTCTGCCCCTTTTAAAACCGGTTCTTGTAAATGTAACCGTTTTAAATGTGACTTACGGTCTGCGGGTCTTTGATATGATCTATTCCCTGACAAACGGCGGGCCGGGTAATGCAACCGGAGTGATTAATACAGCAGTGTATAAAGAATTTTCCAAAGGCAATCTGGCCATGGGAACCACTCTTTCCAGTATATTATTCCTTGTAGTTCTATCCCTTTTGTATTTCATTATCTGGTCCATGGAAAACAAGGAGGTGGAAGTATGATGAAGAAGAGCATTGTATCCATGGTGGGTAATCTGGTTTCATTTGTAATCAGCCTGATTGTATTACTTCCGCTGGCAGTCTTATTTATCAATTCTTTTAAGACCTCAGCGGAAGCCAACCGGATGACCCTTTCTCTTCCGGAAAAATGGGTGGTTGAAAATTATGTTACAGTGGTTGAGAAGGGGAAATTGTTTTCGTCTTTCTTAAACGGAATTCTATATGCTTCCTGCAGCGTTGTGATAATTGTTATTCTTGTGTCCGCAGCTGCTTTTGTAATCTCCAGGAATCAGAAAGGGATTAACCGCTTTTTGTATTATTTTATTATTTCAGGCATTGCAGTCCCGATTAACAATGTTGCGCTGATGAAGGTTCTACAGGTTCTGCATCTGGTTAATACGCGGATTGGTATTATTCTTTTATACGCCGCAATTAATATTCCTTTAAGTCTTTTTCTATCCTTTGGATTTATTGCGACGATTCCCAGGGAGATTGATGAAGCGGCGGTGATTGACGGGTGTAGTCCCAGACAGCTGTTTCTAAGAGTGATTGTGCCGTTAATCAAGCCCATTATGTCAACGGTATTCGTATTGGAATTTATGACGGTGTGGAACGATTTTACCATGCCCCTGTATTACTTGAATAATTCGAGAAAATGGCCTATGACTCTTGCTGTTTATAGCTTTTTCGGAGCATTTGAGAATTCGTGGAATCTGGTAGCAGCCGATATTATATTAACTCTGGCACCGGTTCTGATCGTATTTATACTGGGCCAGAAGTATATTGTAGGAGGAGTATCCGCTGGTTCGGTTAAGGGATAAGCAACAGGAGGTTTTCATGGAAAGGCAAGAGATAGAGAAATTAATAAAAGAAATGACATTGGAAGAAAAGATAGGGATGATACATGGTCAGGGGATTTTTCATACGGGCGGAGTAATGCGGTTTGATATTCCTCCGCTCTGGATGTCCGATGGGCCAATGGGGGTGAGAAGAGAGTTTGAAGATGATAACTGGAATCCCAGCGGCACTACAGATGATTTTGTTTCCTATTTACCGTCCCATACAGCTCTCGCATGCACGTGGAGCCGCAGACAGGCAGAACAGATGGGGCATGTTTTGGGAGCAGAGGCAAGGGGAAGAGGGAAAGATGTAATCCTGGCTCCGGGAATCAATATAATCCGCACCCCTCTATGTGGCCGTAACTTTGAATATATGAGTGAAGATCCATATCTGACTGCCCAGCTGGCAGTTCCTCTGATAAAAGGAATTCAGGAAAATGATACAGCTGCATGCGTAAAACATTTTGCGGTAAACAATCAGGAAACAAACCGGCTTACTGTCAGTGTGGAGGTCAGTGAACGGGCGCTGCGGGAAATCTACCTGCCAGGTTTTGAAGCAGCAGTAAAAGAGGGGAAGTCCATGACTATTATGGGTGCCTATAATAAGCTGCGGGGAGAATTTTGCTGCCACAACCAGTATCTTCTTCGGGAGATACTCCGTAAGGAATGGAATTTTGACGGAGTCGTCATTTCTGACTGGGGCGCTGTCCATAAAACAGCAGAAGTTGCTTTAGGCGGGCTTGATATTGAAATGTCAGTTACCAATGATTTTAATGATTATTATATGGCAGATCCACTTTACCAAAAGGTGTTGGAAAAAGAAGTGGCTGAGGAAGTTATAAATGAGAAGGTCAGACATATTCTTAATTTAATGAATCGCCTGTCCATGCTTGGAGAGGATAGAAAAAACAGAAATCCAGGTGTGTTTAATATTTCCGCTCATCAGGAAGCAATCCGTTCCTGTGGAGAAGAGGCGGTGGTTCTGTTAAAAAATGAAGAAGATCGGCTCCCCTTAATGCTGGAAGGAAAAAAGCGTCTGGCAATTATTGGTGAAAATGCCGCCGCACTCCATGCCCAGGGAGGTGGAAGTGCCGAAATCAAAGCATTGTATGAGATTTCGCCTCTCATGGGGCTTAAGATTGAGGCTGGTGGTAACATTGGGGTGGATTATGAACCCGGAGTGGGACCAGAGGGACTTAAAAAGGCTGAGATTCTGGTAGCAGAATGTGAAGATGTCATTGTCTTTACCGGTTTAAATCATCAATCAGATGTGGAAGGGCAGGATCGGAAAGATATGAAACTTCCTGTTGGTCAGGAGGAATTAATTTCGGCAATATTAAATGTCAATGAAAATGCTGTTATTGTTGTTCTGGGGGGATCACCGGTGGAATTAGAAGCCTTCGCAGACCGTGCCAAAGCCATTGTTTATACCAGTTACAATGGAATGGAGGGGGGACGGGCGCTTGCCAGAGTTCTTCTGGGCAATGTAAATCCTTCCGGAAAGCTGCCGTTTACGTTTCCAAGGTGCCTGAAAGACTGTCCGGCACATAAACTGGGAGAATTTCCGGGGGATGAGATAGTTGTTTACAGGGAAGGTATATTTGTGGGATACCGATACTTTGAATCAGAACAGGTTCCGGTAAGATATTGCTTTGGTCATGGATTATCTTATACTAAGTTTGGATATGAGAATCTTAGAGTTGAGAAGACCAGTCGTGGTTACTTGGTAAAAGCAGACGTGGAGAACTGTGGAAACCGAGCTGGTCTTGAAACCGTTCAGGTTTACGTCAGGGCAGCAGGAGAGACTATAAAGCGGCCTGTCATGGAGCTGCGGGGGTTTGATAAAGTTTTATTAGAGCCTGGAGAAAAAAGGACGCTGGAGTTCTGCTTAACTAAGAAAGATTTTTCTTATTATAATGAAGAGTTAAAATGTTTTGCTGTACCAGAGGATGAATATGATATCTGTGTCGGAAGTTCTGTTTCGGATATACGTTTAAGGAAGCGGATTGAGGTTGATGAATGCGTTCTGGAGTGAAGAAATTAAATGGGACAGAAACTGATTCATTCAGGTAAGGAGAAAGATATGAAATTCACCAATGGTTTTTGGAAAATAAGAGAGGAAATTACCCCCCTCTATGCAGTTGAATATGGAGGCAGACGGATCAATGGGAGAGAATTAACCATTTATGCTCCTGGAAAACAAATAAGAAGCAGAGGAGACATTCTGAATCTTGGGATGCTGACAATACGCATTACCAGTCCCATGGAAGATGTATTGAAAATCTCCGTCTCTCATTTTGAAGGAGCAGCAGACCCTGGGCCTTTTACAGCAATTGAAGAGTGTGACCCGAGGGTAAACATTGTTGAATCAGAAGAAAATATCATTTTCCAGACAGGCAGCACGAAAGCAGTTGTTGACAAACGGCCTGATTCCTGGGGGATTCGATTTTTAGATGGAGACAGGGAGCTTACCAGTACCGGCTTAAAAAATATGGCCTATATGAAAAACCGGGACAATGGAAAATGCTATATGGTGGAGCAGCTGGCACTTGATGTGGGAGAATATGTTTATGGGATGGGTGAGCGGTTTACACCGTTTGTTAAAAATGGGCAGATCGTGGAAATGTGGAATGAAGATGGAGGAACTGCCAGTGAAATTGCCTATAAAAACATCCCGTTTTATCTTACCAATAAGGGATATGGGGTTTTAGTCAGTAATCCTGGCGATGTGTCCTATGAGGTTGCCAGTGAAAAGGTGGAGCGTATCCAGTTTTCTTTGGAAGGCGAACGTCTGGACTATTATATAATTAATGGCGGCACACCCAAAGGCACCATGAAAAAATACACGGATCTAACCGGAAAACCCTCACTTCCTCCTGCATGGTCCTTTGGACTATGGCTGACCACATCGTTTACTACGGACTATGATGAGGATACCACCTCAGGTTTTATCGATGGTATGGCAAAGCGTGATATCCCTCTGCAGGTTTTTCATTTTGACTGTTTTTGGATGGAAGCATATGAGTGGTGTAATTTTACCTGGGATTCTAAGACATTTCCAGATCCAGTGGGAATGCTCAAACGTTACCATGAAAAAGGGCTTAAAATCTGTGTTTGGATCAATCCATATATAGCCCAGAAGTCTCCTCTGTTTCAGGAGGGAATGGAAAATGGCTATTTCATTAAGAAGAGAGATGGTTCTGTATGGCAGACTGATATGTGGCAGGCAGGTATGGGGGTGGTGGATTTTACCAATCCTGATGCAGCTTTCTGGTATCAGGAAAAGTTAAAAACCCTTCTTACTATGGGCGTTGACTGCTTTAAGACGGATTTTGGTGAAAGAATACCTGTAAAAGATATTGTATATCACGATGGGTCTGATCCGGTACGGATGCATAATTACTATACATATTTATATAACAAAGCTGTCTTTGAAATGCTTGAGAGAGAGCGGGGAGAAGGCGAGGCAGTTTTATTTGCCCGTTCTGCTGCGGCAGGCAGTCAGAAGTTTCCGGTTCATTGGGGAGGAGACTGCTCTGCTTCTTATCCGTCCATGGCTGAGATCCTTCGAAGCGGTTTGTCTCTGGCCTGTTCCGGGTTTGGATTCTGGAGCCATGATATTGGTGGTTTTGAGAGCACTGCAACCGCTGATGTGTATAAACGCTGGTGCCAGTTTGGTCTCTTAAGTTCACACAGCCGTCTTCATGGATCATCTTCCTACCGGGTTCCCTGGCTGTTTGACGAGGAGGCCTGTGATGTACTCCGGAAATTTGTCAAACTGAAATGCAGGTTAATGCCCTATTTATACAGGCAGGCAGTGGCAGCCCATGAAAATGGGATTCCAGTCATGCGCCCCATGTTTATGGAATTTCCTGAGGATCGGGGATGTGAGGTTCTTGACAGACAGTTTATGCTGGGGGACAGTCTTCTCGTAGCTCCTGTTTTTAAAGAATCAGGAGATGTGGAGTATTATCTGCCGGATGGGAAATGGGTGAATTTGCTGAGTGAAAAGGTGATAGAAGGAGGAAGCTGGAAGAAGGAAACATTTGATTATTTCAGTCTGCCGGTTTTAGTGAGAGAAAACAGCATTATAGCGGTTGGCAATTGTGACAGCAGGACTGATTATGACTTTGGTGACGGGGTAGAATTCTGGCTGTCTGTATTTGAAGATGGGGGAATCTGTGAAACATCGGTTACTGATTTAAGCGGCAAAGTTGTGATGAACGTAAAGGCAGTTCGGGAAGCAGATGTGATCCGGCTTTCTGTGGAAGGCGGGGACGGTAACTGGAGTTATAAGGTTTTGGGAGCGCAGAATGTAGAAGTTCTTACAATTTAATGAATCTCTTGACTTTTAACATCTACAGACGTAGACTTTTAATATAATTTACGGTTGTAGATGTTAATTGTTGGTGCAGAATCAATGTATGCAGGAGGGAATGATATGTTTTGTGGCAGTAAGACTTTGATTACTTTAGGTACAGCTTTCTTTATTCTGGCAGCTCCGTTTACTTCTATGGCGGCTTCCAGTACAATTAATGATGTTTCGGTGGATATCCTATCAGCTGGAGGATCGGCAAGCGGAGGCGGTGATTTAGATGTGGTGGTTTCAACCGATTCTAATATGTATCACTTAGATAAAGTATACGATATAGATGAGCCGGATGGTGATTTTAAGGATATTGACCGGCCAACGCTTGTGGTTCGGCTCAGGACTGATGGCAATTATACTTTCTCTAATCGAGCTGTGAAAAATATAAAAATTACCGGAACCAAAGGAACTGTAATCGGCGGCCTGATGAATGAAACAGATATGAAAATATATATCATATTTGATGCTTTAAATGACAATAACAGCAACCATAGTCTGAACGTGATTGATCTTAATGTAAATGGGATGAAATGGGATAAGACAAACGGTCTGGTGAGATGGGATAAGGTAAGTGAAGCCGATGAATATCAGTTAAGACTGTACCGTGGCAGTGGATTGATAAGCTCTTTTATTACGAAAGACCCCAATTATGATTTGTCTGCCTATATAACAAAAGAGGGTAAGTACTCCTATCAGGTCCGTGCAGTAACGGATTCCTCCCTCAAGGGAACATGGTGTAAGTCAGATGCTTTCCAGGTCACTTCCGAAGATGCTTCAAGAATCAGTTTCGGCAAATCGAAGAAGGGCCTGGAAGGTCCTGGAAGCCGTTGGCAATATAAGAATGATAAGTGGTATTTTATGAATGAATCGGGAACCATGGTTACCGGTTGGATCAATTGGAAATCAAAGTGGTATTACTGTGGTAATGATGGTGCCATGTACACCAATACAACGACCCCTGATGGATATAAAGTAGGTAGTGATGGGGCGTGGGTGGAATGATGATTGCATTATAAATAGTTATAAAATCCCCCATCCTGGTGTTAAGGCTGGGGGATTTTGTCATTACAGCTTATAATTATTATGTACGCATTAAGAGGAATTTAATATTTGTCTCAATGATTATTCAAATATTCTTTCTTCAACCGATTAAATTCCGATTCCAACTGATAATCATTTCTCTTCTTTATATAAGCTCCGATCCCATTCTGAAAAGAGGGCTTTGCAAATTTATAAATCCGGTACATCAGCCGTATTCCCCAGAACAAACTAAAAATAAAAGAAACCAAAGCTTTTGTTTCCCTATCCCAGACTAAAACTAAAAAAGCAAAACACATTAGAATAAGCATATAGTCAAGCATTTGGTAAAAAAGATTTCTCTTTATAGCAAGTCTTCGTTTTGCAATTTCCATGATGGTTACATCATCTGGAGTTTGTATGCCCTTTATTTCTTCTGAACATTCATGTGTTGAAGAATCAATAGATTCTGTTACGGTATTTTCTACAGTCATTAAATTTCCCTCCACATATTGCAGCTTCATGCGGATAGTATCTTCTGAGATCCAATCTGCCCGCTGATTTTTGACCAGCTGTAGTGCACGTTTCGGATAGGTTGGTTCTAAAGGAATATCACTGCAATCCACTACATTAATTTGCTTTGATATAATATCACCTCTTTTACCGTTTTTTGTTATGGGTGCCTTCCCCCTGCATTTCGTTTTTTATTATGGGTGTCTTCCCCCTGCAACTAACATCATACCATAATCTACCAGTACTCTCAACATTCCTATGACCGTTTATCATGGTAAGTAAAAAGTATTTCCATAATCTTATTGCCTCAAATCTCCAAATATTTATTGAGGTACAAAGCTTACTCTTGAAAATTGAGAGTTTATTAGATAATATAATTATAATACAGGTTTAAAACTTTAAATGCAGCCTGGGGGGAGGAACCAATATTATAAAAAAAGAAGTCCTAATTCTATTAACTCACCAATGGTGCGACTGGGAAGGAAGTTACGCAATTGCCGTAATTAATTCATTTTCCGATTATACAGTAAAAACCATAGCAATCGATAATCATCCTAAAACCTCAATGGGCGGTATCAAAGCCAGCATTGATTATACCATTGAAGATTACCATTCCTATGACGATCTTGCCATGGTAATTATGCCGGGAGGTCTTTCCTGGGAAGAAAACGATTATATAGAAATAAAAGAATTTGTCAAACAGCTCATCGATAGGAATATTCCAGTAGCAGCAATCTGTGGTGCAACCTATTTCCTGTGTAAGCACGGATTCCTTGATCATGTTAAGCATACCGGAGATTCTTTGGAGTATTTCAAGGGCGTAAAAAATTACAAAGGGGAAGACCTCTATATCCCCGCTCAGGTCGTAGTAGATGGAGGGATCATGACTGCCAATGAAACGGCTGCCGTTGAATTCGCCTATGAGATTTTTAAAATCCTTAAAGTTGACAATGATGAGGAAATGAGTCAGTGGTATGATAATTTTAAGAATGGGGCAGTACGGCAGATTTAGACCATAAAGGAGAAGATATGGATTTCAGAAAAACGTTTGACACAATCCCGGAACAATTTGATAAATGGAGACCAAGGTATTGTGAGGAGCTTTATTCCGAAATAATCACCAAAACAGATCTGGGACCCCACAAATCAGCTCTGGAAATCGGACCGGGGACAGGGCAGGCCACGGAGCCTTTCCTAAAGACAGGATGTGACTATCTGGCGATTGAACTGGGGGAAAATTTTGCGGAGTTCATGACAAACAAATTTGGTACATATGATAATTTCCATATTGTAAATGATGACTTTGAGACCCACAATTTTGAAGACCGAAAATTTGACCTCATATACTCCGCTGCAACTATACAGTGGATTCCGGAGAACATTGGATTTCCCAAAATTTTCGACCTTTTAAAACCAGGTGGGATCCTGGCTATGTTCATGACATACTCTGATTACAAAAGTGGGAATGAAGAGTTGTATGAACAGATGGAGGAAGTATACAGAAAGCATTTTTATGTTGAAACAAAGTATACGTGCAAACTGGACTACGAACATGTTCTCAATTATGGATTTACTGACTTAAACTATTACGAATGGAAAAAAGAAAGATTTTTAAATGCTGACGAGTATGTGGAATACTTAGCAGGAACCCAGGTGGAGCATATAACATTAGAAGAACCCTATAAAACCAGATTTTATGAAGGGATCAGGGAAGCTGTTATGAATGCTGGAAACCAGATAAAAATAATTGACACAATCGCATTATATATGACTAAGAAGCCTGATCCTGATACCGTTTCATTATAATAAATAAAGACTCGGATTTCCTTTTGGGAAGTCCGAGTTTTTTTGTCACTGGTATAGAAAATGCTCTATTTAATAATATTGGTATTCTGGTTAATAATAATTAAGAAATTTCTTTAACAGAATAAGACATTGCATTTAGTGCAATAAAATATTATAATACATAGCTATTCACTTCATATTTATGAATCCATTACAAGGGAGGTAAGCATGATAAATCATGTAAAAAACATACTTAAAATATTCGTGGGAGACTTAAAGCATATATTTTCCAACCCGGTAGCAATGCTGATTGCCTTTGGGCTCACCCTGTTACCTGCATTATATGCCTGGTTTAATATAGCTGCAAGCTGGGATCCCTATGCAAATACCAAGGGATTAAAGGTTGCAGTTGTCAATTTGGATGAAGGCGCCTCCATTGACAGCATTTTTGATTCTGATATTGATGATTCATCCATCAATATTGGTGAGATGATTCTTGATGAACTTAGAAAAAATGATAAAATCGGCTGGCAGTTTGTGGATAAGGACGATGCCATGGATGGGGTGGAGTCCGGGAAATACTATGCTGCAGTGATTGTACCGGAAGACTTCAGTACGAAGATATCAAGCGTTCTGACTTCCCATATTGAACGGCCGGTTTTACAATATTATGTAAATGAAAAAAAGAATGCTGTTGCAACTAAGATCACGGATAAGGGCGTAGCCAGCGTACAGCAGCAGATCAATGAAACATTTATCAGTTCTGCATCCAAAGTGATGGGAAAACTGATAAATGGATATTCCGATGACTGGAGCACCAAGAAAGACACAGACAGAGGGGATGCCATCACCTCCCTGAATGAGATCAAAGACAGTCTTAATCAGCTTACGGATACCATTGGGGTACTAAAAGGAACTCTTCGTACAGTAAACAGCTTAAATGACGGAGTGAAAGGTACCCTGCCAGACGTAAACAAGATGATAACTTCAGGAGAAGACACCGCCCAAAGCGCCAGGACACTGGTTGATTCCACAAGAGGGATGTCAGATATCGTTACGCAAGGAGTGGATGATACCCTGGATCAGATTACCAAGACAGAAGAAACGGTATATGAAACATTTAATGTGCTTGGTAATATATCAGATACATCAGCCGATGCAGCAATCAATACCTTAAAAGCCATGGAAAGCATGACTTCCGCCATGATCACCCAGTTAAACAGTTTCGGCAAGCTTTTAACTGATATCAATACCAAGCTTCCTGTTAAATTAACAGATGTGACTCAGATCCAGCAGGATTTAGGTACTGCAGTAAAACAGCAGCAGGATCTTTTGGTAAAACTTCAGTCAGCGGAAAAAACGGTTAAAGAGACCAGAAGATTACCAAGTGATATGAAAGATGATATTGGGGATAGTCTGTCTCTGGCATATAACACAATCTCTGATATTAATAATTTCTATAAGGGTAAGGTTGAGGTACCTTTAAAAGACAGTCTGGATAAAACCTATGAAGCTCTTGGTACTACTGCAGGAGCACTTGGAAGCATTGGAAATCTGGTAGGACAGATTGATACCACGCTTACCAGCGTCAATACTTCATCTCAAAGCCTCATTGAAGCTTTGGACAGTTCCCTGAATCTGATTAATAAGAGCCAGGAACGTGTTGATGATATGATCGAAGATGTGAATAAAATTGCAGATAATAAGCAGCTGAACAAAATAATGGACATCATGAAGAATGATCCGGAACGGTTCAGTGACTTTATGATGAAGCCTACGGATATGCAGACAAATAAAATATATCCGGTAGAAAATTATGGTTCAGCCATGGCACCATTTTATACCATACTTGCTATTTGGGTCGGAGGCCTGATCCTGGTGGCATTATTGAAAACAAAAGTGGAGCCTTCACGGGCAGAGGGACTGAAGCTGTATGAAACATATTTCGGCAGATACCTTACGTTTATGCTTCTTGGAATTTTACAGGCACTGGTTGTTTCCCTGGGCGATCTCTATATGCTGAAAATCCAGTGCTTAGAACCGGGTAAATTTGTGCTGGCTGCGGTGATTGCAAGTATTATTTTTACAAATATAACGTATTCCATGACGGTGTCTTTTGGAGACGTAGGAAAAGCCATCGTTGTTGTATTTATGGTTATACAGGTAGCTGGATCTGGCGGTACATTCCCCATTCAGGTAACACCAAAATTCTTCCAGATGGTAAATCCCCTGCTTCCTTTCACTCACTTGATTAACGCCATGAGGGAATGTGTGGCAGGACTTTATAAAAATGCTTACTGGATTGACATCAGAAATGTTTTGGTGTATATTCCGCTCTCCCTGTTGGTGGGAATCGTATTAAGGAAGAAGGTGCTTGAACTTAATGAATTTTTTGAAGAAAAACTCAGCCAAACCGGCATCATGTAATAATAAGAAGAAACCCATCATGTGGGCAGCAGGGATCACAGTGGCGGTTATTATTCTTGCAGCAGCAGGCTGGCATTATCTTCCTATCTATTATGCCAGGTTTTATCTTGGCCGCTCTGCACTACAGACACAGGGTATGCTAAAGGAGCTTTGGGGAAGTGAAAAGGGAGATGGAAACGCGTATGAGGATTCCTTCAAACTGGTTGCAGACGAAGCTTACCTAAATGGTAAGTCGGTACTGATTCTTCCCGGGGGGCTTGGTATTTCCGTCACAGAACAGCGAAATTCTGAGAATACATTTGCCCAGGGTAAAGTAGATGTATACTTTCTCGGAGCGATTCGGGAGGGAGCACAATATTGGGCAGATCCTGACAGGGTGGTAATACATGTGCCCCAGATCTCTGCAGCGCTGGTTAAAACAACACAGGCTGATGTTAAGGATCAGATTGGAGTATCCCCCATCCCTCAGAAGAAGGAAAAGATGGAAAATAGCTTAAAGCAGCTGGAAGACCACATCATTGATGTGGTAGGTAAGAGCCGGGTTGAGTTTACAGGAAGAGACAAAAACGGTGTTACCATTCGGGCGCTGGTTCCGGCAAAACAGTTTGAATCCATTTTGCAGGAGACAGGTGAGCTGATGGAGGAAGTTCCCGGAAGTGAGCCAAAAAACTGGGCGAAACTGTTGAAAGAACGAAGGACAGAAGGGGAAAATCAGGAAGTTCTCTTTTCCATACGCAAAGATCTCTCCATTTCACAGGTCATTATACCGGATCTGGCC
This sequence comes from Lacrimispora struthionigena, assembly GCF_048627165.1. Classification (NCBI taxonomy): domain Bacteria; kingdom Bacillati; phylum Bacillota; class Clostridia; order Lachnospirales; family Lachnospiraceae; genus Lacrimispora; species Lacrimispora struthionigena. The sequence continues at coordinate 2,343,314 of NZ_JBMBWP010000002.1, read as the reverse complement.
TATGTTGGATTTCAAAGAGTAGAAAATCAGGGAGCACTTTTATCCGGTCAGATAACTGGAACGGATGGTGAAATCAGTTTTGACACCACGGTGTATTTTGGAAATGGTGATGATAAAAAACGTGCCTTTCAGATAAAAGAATTGAATATTATATACAATAAGAAGGACTTAAATCTCAGACTTAAGCTTAGCGGTGGATACCAGGGCGGAAGAATTTCAGCCGGAGTACTGGAGCCGGAAAAACTTACTGCAGAAGGGGAAGAGACTGTCAGTCTGTCAGAAATAAAGGATAAGTTCCTGGCAATGATAAAAATATTGGGATTGGATGTAGAATAAATTGCAAAATTCTATTGACAAATACAACTGTAACTTTTATAATAACAGTAACAAAACAAAGTAAGAGAAATTCAGAGGATATACAGTCCTGTACATAACAGGGCATAATCCATGAAATAATGATAAGACTAATGGAATAAAGCAATTTCCCTGAAATATGAGATAGAATGAAGGAGGAGTAACATATGTCAATCGTAACATTAACAAAGCAGAACTTTGATGAAGAGGTTTTAAAAACTGACGATGTAGTGCTGGTGGATTTCTGGGCAACCTGGTGTGGTCCATGTAAGATGTTTGCACCGGTTCTTGATGAGATTGCATCTGAGAATCATTCCGGTTTAAAGATTGGTAAGGTTGATGTGGACAATGAGCCGGATCTTGCCGGACAGTTTAAGGTTATGAGCATTCCTACGGTAGGAATTTTCAAGGGCGGTAAGCTGGCGGCAACTTCTGTAGGAGTAAAATCCAAGAAAGACATTCTGCAGATGGTAGAGCAGGTAAAATAATCAGACTCATAAAACCACAGGTCAATCCGGTGAAAGGAGGAACCTGTGGTTTTTTTTGAAAAGAAATAACAAATAAGTAGGTATTGACATTCCCCTATACGGGAAGGATTATACTGGTTCTATATGTATATAGTACGAATGATAAAATGAGTAAATCGAACACGGAACACATAGACAATGCCAGTGCTTATGGGGGTTTACATGGAAGAAAAAAAACTGTACTCAATAGGGGAAGTGAGTAAGATCTGCAACATTTCAACAAAGGCTCTGCGTTTTTACGACAAGATCGGAATCATATCACCAGATATGATATGTAAGGAGAACAGCTACCGCTATTACAACAAAGAAACACTTATGACCGTACCAGTTGTAAAGTATTATAAGCAAATGGGATTTAAGCTGGAAGAGATGCAGGGGCTTGTCGAGGGCAATACCTACTATTATCTGGAACAGAATTTCCGCAACAAAATCGACCAGCTCTGCCTTCAGGAGCAACAGATTCACAACAGCTATGTAGCTGTTAAGGATTGGTACGAGCTGATTCAGGAAGCCAAAATGGTGCTCCAGAACAATGTACATGAGGTATCTGTGAGATTCCTTCCGGAGTCCACGTTTTGCAGCCTGACACAGAGTTTTGGATACAATTATATGGAATCCATTATTAATATAGAATGGACCAATCACCTTGAAAAGGCTGAGAATGAGATTACAGGCCCTGTAATTCTTAAGTTTGACTCCTTCGAGGATAAGATGAAAGGCAATTGCAATACTGCAACCATTATGCAGAAAGCCATTCACCCCTGCAAGGAATGCTTAAACCGTCAGACTTATGGAGGTATCATGGTCGCTTCCGTCTATCATATTGGAAAACATGAGACCATAGACGAAGAATACGAACGGATTGTAAGCTGGGCAGCCAAGCGGGGATATCAGTGCGGGAAAGAAAGCTTCGAGCGTTATGTGGTGGATTACTGGACGACCAGGAACCCGGAAGAGTTCGTAACAGAAGTGATTGTCCCGGTTTACCGCCAGTAGGGGAGCATGAACCGCAGACCCAACGGATTAAAAAGGTAATCTAACAGGTTCTTTTGGAACAGAAATGAGTAAAAATTTCTGTTTCAGGAGAGCCTTTTTTATGTGTGGAGCATCAGGGTAAAAATTACCATTTAAACTGGTGTAAAAATAAAAAAAAATCAGTTGACATTCCCCATAGGGGGAAGTCCTATACTAAATGCATAGAAAAATGCAGGCAGCCACTAGAAAATTAGTAACATTAACAGGCGTCGTGCATTTTCTAAACGTTTTCAGCTGAACGTGAAAGAAAAAGCAACAGGACAACTTAAATTTTGTGCACTATTCAGATGGGGAAGGAAACTTAAATGACGGAAGCGCGAAAGAAATTTAAACGAATTGGCGTTACAACCGGTTTGATATCCGGTCTCATGTACGGGTTATACACCACCTTTGTACTGATCGCCGGATACTACAAACCACTTGCCGGGGCAGTGGGGCTTTTTGCTGCTCCCTACGTAACATCTGGTCTCAATGACTTATTTGCCGGGATCTGGCTTACTGTGTACAACATAAAGACCGGAAGAATACGTGAGATCGGAAGAAGCTTAAAACTGTTTCCAGGCAAAATCATTTTACTTGGTTCCCTTGTAGGAGGACCAATTGCCAGCGGTGCATACTTAATGGGCCTGGCAATGGCAGGAGCTTATGCAATCCCGATTTCTGCCATGTACATTCTTTTCGGAGCATTATTTGCACGGATCTTCTTAAAACAGAAAATTGTACCCAGAGTTGGTCTTGGTATGTTTATCTGTGTTGTTGGAGCAATCGTTATTAACTGGGTAAAACCAGAAGGAAGCTCCAATTTTACTCTTGGTATCATTTGTGCCTTTGTAGCAGCAATTGGCTGGGCGCTGGAAGGCGTATTTGCAGCTTACGGAAGTGCAATGCTTGACACAGATGTAGTAATCAATATCCGTCAGCTTTTATCCGGAATTGTAGATTTAATTGTAATTCTGCCTATCGTAGGCGGTATGGGACTTTTAAAAGGCACACTCTTTTCCCTGCCTCCCATTGCATGGCTGATCGTTTCCGGTCTCTGTGCGGCAATCTCCTATCTCTGCTGGTATAAGTCAAACAGCACGGTAGGCTGTGCCATGGGAATGTCACTGAACATCACCTACGCGTTCTGGGGCGTGCTGTTTTGTATCCTGTTTATCAAACAGCCAGTAACCCCGACCATTATCATTGGTTCTATTATCATTATCATCGGAGCTGTACTGGTATCCGTTGACCCATTTGAATTGCTAAATAAAAAGGAGGACTAAACAATGAAATATGATGCATTAGGAATGATCGAAACAAAAGGTTTAATCGGCTCAATCGAAGCTGCAGACGCTATGGTAAAAGCAGCAAATGTAACACTTGTTGGTAAAGAATTTGTAGGCGGCGGACTTGTTACTGTTATGGTAAGAGGTGATGTAGGTGCAGTAAAAGCAGCTACTGACGCAGGCGCAGCAGCAGCACAGAGAGTTGGAGAACTGGTATCTGTACACGTGATTCCACGTCCACATGCAGAAGTTGAGACAATTCTTCCGAAGGATAAAAAGGAGATTAAGTAATGGGTAACCAAGGAATGACATCAGCATCTGCGGATGCGAAAATGGCAGCTATTAACAAAAAATTCAGGACAACTGGAATGGCAACCGGTGCATTCTCCGGACTTACCTACGGAATTTATACAGTTCTTGTACTGGTAGCCGGTTACTATGAACCTCTTGCCAGCGCAGCAGGCCTTTTAGCAGGACCATACGTATTATCCGGCTTAAATGACCTTTTCGCAGGAATCTGGCTGACTGCATACAATGCAAAGAGCGGCCGTCTCCGTGAGATGGGCAGAAGTCTTAATACATTCCCTGGAAAAATGATTGTAATCGGATCCATTCTTGGAGGACCTATTGCAAACGGCGCTTATCTGGTTGGTCTTGCCATGGCAGGAGCTTACGCAATCCCGATCTCCGCATTATGCAGTTTGTTTGGTGCAATTTTTGCCTGGATCTTCTTAAAACAGAAAATTACAAAAAGAGTTATGGTTGGTATGGTTGTATGTGTGGCTGGTGCCATTATTATCAACTGGGCCAAGCCGGAAGGCAGTGATAACTTCACTCTGGGAATTATCTTCTCCTTCATCGCAGCAATCTGCTGGGCGCTGGAAGGTGTATTCTCTACCTACGGCGGAGCTATGATTGACACTGATGTTGCTGTAAACTTACGTCAGCTCATCTCCGGTATTATAGACTTATTCGTAATTCTTCCTATCGTTGGAGGCTTAGGACTTTTAGGCGGAACTTTAACAGCAGGAATTCCAGTTATCTGGCTTGCAGTTGCAGGCTTAAGCGCAGCAGTATCTTTCCTTTGCTGGTATAAGAGCAACTCTACGGTTGGCTGTGCGATTGGTATGTCCTTAAATGTAACATATGCGTTCTGGGGCGTTTTCTTCTGTATCCTGTTTCTGGGACAGGCAGTTACCCCTACGATTGTAATCGGCTCTATCGTAATCGTATTAGGTGCGATTGTAGTTACCATGAATCCACTGGATTTATTCAGGAAAGGGGAATAAAAACATGTTATTACCTGCAAGAACAGCGGTTTTAAATTATTTATACGGAGTAGAAAGTGCTGACATCGCTCAGATTATGGGAGCTTTAAAGTCAGAGTACGGCAGTGAACGTCAGTTTACAAAAGATCGTTATATGGATCACGTTATGTCCTTAGAGGCAAACGGACTGGTTAGCTTACAGAGCTATGATTTAGATGAGAAGGGTGATCTGCGCATGCGTTATGCAATTAACGACGATGGCAAGGCAACCGTAGACAAGTACGTAGACAAGAAATACCGCAAATAAATTTCAGGAGGTTTACGAAGGTGAGATATTACGGAGATGAAGCATTAGGGCTGGTAGAGACTCTCGGATTAACTCCGGCTCTGGAAGCAGCAGATAAGATGTTAAAAGCAGCAGATGTAGAATTAATTTCCTATGAGAACGTAGGCTCAACCCTGGTAACCATTATGGTAAAGGGTGATGTGGCAGCCGTACGTGCCGCCGTTGATGCAGGCGCAGAAGCAGCAGCAGCCATCGGCAAACTGACTGCACATAATGTAATGCCAAGACCCATCAAAGAAGTCGGCGACATTGTATCAGTACATGATATTGACGCGTAAAGAGAGGAAAACAGTATATGGAAAGATATGAAGCCATCGGCTCAATTGAAACATTTGGTTTGGTATTCGCATTAGAAGCAGCTGATGCAATGTGTAAAGCTGCAGATGTTGAACTTGTTGGTTATGAGAACGTAGCTTCCGGATATATTTCCGTTCTGGTACGCGGAGATGTAGGAGCCTGCAAGACTGCAGTTGATGCAGGAGTGAAAGCAGTAAGCGATATGGGCGCTGAGATTTACAGCTGTGTTGTAATCCCAAGACCTCATCCGGATCTTGTAAAGATCATCAAGAGATATGCAATCGCTGCGCCGGAGCAGGAATAGAACGTATCCCGGTTGAAGGGAGAACAGAGAAATGAATTTTGTAGATAAAGACCTTCTCTCCATTCAGGAGGCAAGGATTTTAATGGAAAGCGCAAGAGACGCCGGTAAGACCATGCTCACCTTCCCCCAGGAAAAGCTTGATACCATCGTCGAAGGTCTTGCGAATGCAGCAAAGGATCTGGCAGAAGAACTGGCTGTGATGTCCGCAGAAGAAACAGGCTACGGACGCGCAAAAGATAAGCTTGTAAAAGACACCTTTGTCTGCGAATTCTTACCGAAGCACTTACGGGATATGAAATGTGTGGGCGTCTTAAATGAGGACCCTGTACGTAAAACCATGGACGTAGGCGTTCCGGTGGGAGTCATCGCTGCTCTTACTCCTTCTGTAAGCCCGGTCTCCACTGCGATTTATAACGTACTGATTGCAGTGAAGTCCGGAAACCCCATCGTCATCGCTCCTCATGAGCGGGCGGTGAAGGTGACAGGCAGACTTCTTGACTGTATGAAGGAAGCCGGTCTTCGCTACGGACTACCGGAAGGAGCCATCGGATATTTAAAGACGGTAACGAAGGCAGGAGCTTTGGAATTGATTCATCACCCGGCAGCAGCCATGGTGGTCAATACCGGAGTGCCGGAATTAAACCGTGAGGCAGCACAAAGCGGAAAGCCCTACATCTACGGAGGCACCGGAAACGGTCCTGTATTTATAGAGCGGACAGCTGATTTGAAACAGGCGGTTGAAGATATTATCATTAGCCGTACCTTTGATTACGGAATCGTATCTGCGGCAGAACAGTATGTGGTAGTGGACAGCTTAATTGCAGCAGAAGTAAAAGCAGAAATGTTGAAAAACGGTGCGTATTTCATGAACGGGGAAGAGGAAAAGCAGTTAATTGATCTTCTCAACCTGGAGCATGGAAATGCAGATACGGAGATTATGGGAAGACCGGCCATAGAACTTGCCAGACGTGCAGGTTTTACAGTACCGGAAAACACAAGTGTTCTGGTTTCCCAGCAGAAATATATTTCTGACAGAAACCCATTTGCAAAAGAGCTTCTCTGTCCCGTACTTGCCTACTACATCGAAAACGACTGGATGCATGCCTGCGAGAAATGTATGAGTCTTCTGGTAAATGAAAGCCATGGCCACACTCTGGTAATCCATTCCAGAGACGAAGAAGTAATCCGCCAGTTCGCTTTGAAAAAACCGGTTGGAAGAGTGCTTGTCAATACCCCTGCCACATTAGGCAGCATGGGAATGACCACGAATTTATTTCCTGCAATGACACTGGGAAGTATCACAGCCGGAGCCGGTATTACATCGGATAATGTTTCCCCCATGAATTTCATCTATATCCGGAAAGTGGGATATGGAGTGAGAAAAGCCGATGAATATCTGGAAAATGCAAAAACAGAATTGTGTTCCTGCACTCAGGCTGCGGCACCTGCCAGTCAGCAAGGAGATGCAAAAGAACTTTTAAAGCAGATATTAGAAGCATTATCAAAGGAACTGTAAGAGAAATAATTGAAAGAGAGGGTAAACAGATTGGATATTCGTGAATTTTCTAATAAATTTGTAGAAGCAACAAAAAACATGACACCAGAAGAAAGAGCTTCCCTGATGAAGATGTTTGAAACTGTTTCTGACGAAATCAATAAAAATGAGCCTGCAAAGGCAGCAGCTGCAGTATATGCCGAGGAGGGCACAACCATTCCTGACGGTATTACAACAAGACTTCAGAAATTAAAAGAGAACTACTTAACACACAAGCCAACCATCACAACATACCGTGCCCGCGCGATCACAAAGATTGCTGCAGAAAATCCAGGTATGCCAAAGATCATGCTTCGTGCAAAATGTTTCCGTTACTGCTGCGAAACAGCTCCCCTTGTAATTCAGGATAACGAGCTGATTGTAGGTGCTCCAAACGGCGCTCCTCGTGCAGGTGCTTTCTCTCCTGATATTGCATGGAGATGGATGAAGGATGAAATCGATACCATCGGAAGCCGTCCTCAGGATCCATTCTATATCTCTGATGAAGACAAGAAGATCATGAGAGAAGAGCTTTTCCCATACTGGGAGGGCAAATCCGTTGATGAGTACTGCGAAGATCAGTATCGTGAAGCTGGTGTTTGGGAATTATCCGGTGAATCCTTCGTTTCTGACTGCTCCTATCATGCAGTAAACGGCGGCGGTGACTCCAACCCTGGTTATGACGTAATCTTAATGAACAAGGGTATGCTTGATATCCAGCAGGAAGCTAAGGATCATTTAAAAGAGTTAAAATACGAAAATCCAGATGACATTGAGAAGATCTACTTCTACAAGTCCATCATTGATACAACAGAAGGCGTTATGATCTACGCTAAGAGACTTTCTGAGTATGCAAAAGAACTTGCTGCTAAGGAAACCAATCCAAAGCGTAAAGATGAGCTTTTAAAGATTGCTGAAGTAAATGCATACGTTCCAGCTCACAAGCCAAGAACTTACTGGGAAGCAATTCAGTCTGTATGGACCATCGAGTCTCTGCTTGTAGTAGAAGAGAACCAGACTGGTATGTCCATCGGACGTGTAGACCAGTATATGTACCCTTACTACAAAGCTGATATCGAAGCTGGCCGTATGAATGATTTCCAGGCATTTGAGCTTTCAGGCTGTATGCTTATTAAGATGTCTGAGATGATGTGGATCACCAGTGAAGGCGGTTCTAAATTCTTCGCAGGTTACCAGCCATTCGTTAATATGTGCGTAGGTGGTGTAACAAGAAGCGGAATGGATGCAACCAATGACTTAACATACCTTCTCATGGATGCTGTCCGTCATGTAAAGATTTATCAGCCATCTCTTGCATGCCGTATTCACAATAAGTCCCCGAAGAAGTATTTAAAGAAAATCGTAGATGTTGTTCGTTCCGGTATGGGATTCCCAGCCTGTCACTTTGACGACGCACACATCAAGATGATGCTTGCAAAGGGCGTTTCTATTGAAGATGCACGTGACTACTGTCTGATGGGTTGTGTAGAGCCTCAGAAATCAGGACGTCTGTATCAGTGGACTTCAACTGCTTATACACAGTGGCCAATCTGTATCGAGCTTGTACTTAACAAAGGTGTACCGTTATGGTATGGCAAACAGGTTTGTCCTGATATGGGCGACATCAACAGCTTTAAGACTTATGAAGAGTTTGAAGCAGCTGTTAAGGAAGAAATTAAGTACATTACAAAATGGTCTTCTGTTGCAACCGTTATCTCCCAGCGCGTTCACAGAGAGCTTGCTCCAAAGCCATTAATGTCCATCATGTATGAAGGATGTATGGAAAAAGCAAAAGACGTATCTGCAGGCGGAGCTATGTATAACTTCGGACCTGGTGTTGTATGGTCAGGACTTGCAACCTATGCAGATTCCATGGCAGCTATTAAAAAGCTGGTATTCGATGAGAAGAAATACACACTTGCACAGTTAAATGAAGCATTAAAGGCTGACTTTGTGGGCTATGACCAGATCCGCACCGATTGCCTTAATGCACCAAAATACGGAAATGACGATGATTACGCAGATTTAATTGCTGCAGATTTAGTTGACTTTACCGAGCATGAGCACAGAAAGTATAAGACCTTATACTCTGTATTAAGCCACGGAACATTATCTATTTCCAACAATACACCATTCGGTCAGTTAACAGGCGCAACCGCTAACGGACGTCATGCATGGCTGCCATTATCCGATGGTATCAGCCCAACCCAGGGCGCTGACTTCAAGGGACCGACAGCGATCATCAAGTCTGTATCCAAGATGGCAAACGACACCATGAACATCGGTATGGTACACAACTTTAAGATCATGGCCGGACTTCTTGACACACCGGAAGGAGAAGAAAGCTTAATTACTCTTCTTCGTACCGCATGTATGTTTGGAAACGGCGAGATGCAGTTTAACTACTTAGATAACAACACACTGATCGAGGCTCAGAAGCATCCGGAACTTTACCGTGACTTAATCGTCCGCGTAGCTGGATACAGCGCATTCTTCGTAGAGTTGTGCAAGGATGTACAGGATGAGATCATCAGCAGAACCATGTTGACACATTTCTAAAAGAAAACGGAGAACAATCACAATGGACCATGGAAATACAGGAGATATTGAACGTAAGGCGCTGATCTTTAACGTACAGAAGTACAACATGTATGACGGACCGGGAATCAGAACCCTGGTATTCTTTAAAGGCTGCCCGCTCCGGTGTAAATGGTGTGCCAATCCGGAAGGACTGGTACGGAAATTCCAGGTGATGTTTAAGCAGAATTCCTGTACAGACTGCGGGGCATGCGAAAGCGTTTGCCCCGTAGGAATCCATGTGATGTCCAAAGAGACCGGAAAACATGAAATCAGACGGGATAAGGATTGTATCGGCTGCATGAAATGTAAGAATGTCTGCCCCAATTCAGCGCTTTCCATTGCCGGAGAGGTAAAGACAATTTCCGAGCTGTTAAAAATCGTAGAGGAAGATGCCGCATTTTATGATATATCCGGCGGCGGTGTGACATTAGGCGGCGGTGAAGTGACTGCTCAGCCCGAGGCAGCCTTAAATCTTTTGATGGCATGCAAGAGGGAAGGCATTAACACAGCCATTGAAACCTGTGGTTACACAAAAACCGAAACGATTTTACAGATCGCAGAATATGTGGATTTATTCCTTTATGACATCAAGCATATGGATCCGGTTCGCCACAATGAACTGGCGGGTGTAAACAATGAACAGATCTTAATCAATTTAAAAGAGCTGCTTCACCGTCGTTACAACGTAAAGGTTCGTATGCCAATGTTAAAGGGAATCAATGACAGCCGGGAAGAAATCGATGCAGTCATTCAATTCTTAATGCCGTTCCGTGATTACAAAAACTTTAAGGGAATTGACTTACTTCCTTATCACAAGCTGGGAGTAAACAAATACAATCAGCTGGATATGGAATATCCAATCGATGGAGATCCAAGCTTAAGTGCAGAGGATTTAGACCGTATCGAAGGCTGGATGAATGAGTATCAGTTCCCGGTTACTGTGGTGAAACACTAGAAAGGGGAGAGCGCCATGTCAGAGATACAGCGAGTCATAGAAGAATCCGTTCCCGGCAAGCAGGTTACCATCGCTCATGTAATCGCTTCGCCAATACCGGAGGTATATGAGTGTCTGGGTATCGATGAGCTTGGAGCCATCGGAATTTTAACCCTGTCCCCTTTTGAAACCTCCATCATTGCTGCTGATATTGCGGCAAAGGCAGCCAGTGTTCAGGTTGGATTTTTAGACCGCTTCACCGGCTCCGTCATCATCGCAGGAGACGTGGACAGTGTGGAGACAGGCCTTCGGGCAGTGTGTGAAACCTTACGGCGCGTACTTGGATTTACCGTGCCGGATATAACCAAAACATGAGAAAAAAGAGAATCATGATCATCGGACCGGGCGGCAGCGGAAAAACTGCCCTTGCAGCCGCAATCAATGGTTTAGACGGTCCTGTCAAACGGACACAGAACATGGTATATGGGGAGAAAACCTTAGATGTACCGGGAGTTTATTTAGAAAGTCCCTGGATGCACAAACACATCATCGCGGCAGCTCAGGACGCCTCCCATGTACTGATGCTGGTAGACCAGTCCTCATGCCGGGAAAGTTATCCCCCGGGATTTGCAAAAGCATTCCGGGTGCCGGTAATCGGAGTTATTACAGGAAGCGGAAAAAAGCCGGAGAATGACGGCTGGTGTATCCGTCAGTTAAAGAAAGCAGGGATTTCAACCCCCTGCATTCACATCAACTTATCGGACCGTACGGGAATTGATGAGTTGATGGAAGTTATAAAAAGCCCAAAGAACATGGGCAAATCTAAAGAAAGGAGGGAAATGTAACGTGGAGCAATTTGTAATGAACACAAAGGTATATATGGGATCTTCCTGTCTGGAAAAAATCAAGGAACTTTCTATAGAAAAAGCTTATATCATCTGTGATCCCTTTATGGCTCAGTCCGGTAAGGTGAATTTAATTACAGACCTGCTGACAGAAAAAGGAAGCGGCTTTGAAGTTTTCTCAGAAGTAGTGCCTGATCCTACGATCGCCGTTGTATCAAAGGCAATCGGTGGAATGAAAGGCTTTGGACCAGATACGATCATCGCTTTAGGCGGAGGTTCTGCCATCGATACCGCAAAGGCAGCCAGCCACATTTACACACAGATGGGAAATGACAAGCTGAATTTAATTGCAGTTCCAACCACCAGCGGAACCGGAAGCGAAGTAACTAATTTTTCCGTTATCTCTGATCCGGAAGCTCAGGCGAAATATCCTCTGCGCTCCGACAGTATGGTACCGGATGCGGCATTCCTTGATCCTCGATTTACAGTGTCAGTACCGCCTCATATTACGGCAGATACCGGTATGGATGTTTTAACCCATGCGTTAGAAGCCTATGTTTCAACCAATGCAGGTGATTTTACTGATGCATGTGCGGAAAAGGCAGTCAGACTGGTATGGAGCTATCTGGCACGTACTGTGGAAGAAGGAAGCGACATGGAGGCAAGAACTCACATGCACAATGCTTCCTGTCTGGCAGGAGTTGCTTTTAACGGTGCATCTTTAGGACTTTGCCATAGTATGGCACATGCACTGGGAGCCCGTTTCCACATTCCGCATGGAAGAAGCAATGCGATTCTGCTTCATCATGTCATCAGCTATAACGCTGGTTTAGAGGAAGCCGGAGATTTTGCAGCATGCAGCAGATATGTTGCCATTGCCAACATGCTTGGCATTGCAGCAGGAACAGAGAAAGCCACGGTACACGGCCTGGTGCGTCACATTAAAAATCTTATGAGTAAGATTAAAATACCGCAGCAGATCACCGATTTAAACGTGGACAAAGACGAATTCGAACAGGCTGTACGGGAAATGGCAGAGAAAGCACTAAAGGATAACTGCACATTGACCAACCCAAGAGTGCCTACGGTAGAAGAGATCGAAACAATTTACCGTAAGCTTTGTAAGGGGGGCTATTAATGAAATTCATCACCGAAGAAGATTTGAGGATTTTATTCAGAAGAGAACCCTTTGCCTCTTATGATCTTCCTGCACAGGCAAAGCTTACACCAGGAGCGCGTCAGTTCCTGTTGGACAAAAAGATATCATTTTGCGATGATCCCATGACGGCAAAACGCAAACAAACAAAACCTGCAGAAGTGATCGCAGAGACACCAGTTACAGTCACAGTTACAGAGCCTGCGCCGGACCGTTTCTTATTAAAACTGGAAACCTTAAAGGCACAGTTTCTGGAAGCCGGAATTTCCTTATTAGACAGGGACGTGCTGTTAGCAGAGCAGGTATTTGATTTAGAGCGGAAGTTATCTTTCGTGGGGAAAGGTGCTTCGGGCGACATAAATCCATTTGAGTCCTGCACCGGATTTAATAAGGAAAACCAAAACGAACCATACTCTGACTGTTTTGAGATTACCGGCTTTCATGCCCAATCCGAAAAAGGAAGAGAAATTGTCCTGTTACACCGTCTGCGCTGCTGCGTTCGGGAACTTGCAGCAGAAGCAGGAGAAAAAAATTTTAACCCGGTTATTAACCGCTTATCCCAGATGATCTGCCTGTTGTATGGAGGAAATGCATGTCAAAGAAAGAAATAACATTTGATAGCTGCAACGAACTGGTAAGCCAGTTTGAAGCAGTGGTAAAAAATCCTGTCAGGGAACGTTCCTCCGTTTATTATACGGGGGTGGATTTAGGAACAGCGTGCGTGGTAGTGGCTGTACTTGATGAGAATTTCAGGCCAGTGGCTGGCGCTTACCGGTATGCGGATGTGGTCCGTGACGGAATGGTAGTTGATTACATCGGCGCCATCCGGATCGTTCGTGAGTTAAAGGCAGAACTGGAGGAAAAGCTGGATACGGAACTGCTTTATGCAGCTGCAGCCATTCCTCCGGGAACCGATTCACTGGACGGAGGCGCAATCAAGAATGTGGTACAGGGAGCCGGATTTGAAATCACCGCCCTTCTTGATGAACCAACGGCAGCAAACGCAGTACTAAAGATACAAAACGGCGCAGTGGTGGATATCGGCGGCGGAACCACTGGAATTTCTATCTTAAAAGATGGAAAAGTAGTTTACGTAGCTGATGAACCCACGGGAGGAACTCATTTTTCCCTGGTTGTATCCGGAGCTTATAACCTCTCTTTTTCAGAAGCAGAGCTTTATAAGCGAAAAGAAGAAAACCACAAAGAGCTGCTTCCGGTATTAAAGCCGGTAATTGAAAAGGTAGCCTCCATTATTAACCGCCACATCAAAGGATATGACGTAGATGAGATTTACTTAGTAGGCGGTACCTGCTGCTTAGCAGGAATCGAAACAATTATTGAGAAGCAGACTGGGATCCATACACGAAAACCGGACAACCCCATGTTTGTAACTCCTCTGGGAATCGCATTCTCCTGTACTCAGGAGGAAATGGATTAAAAGGAAGTGGACGTATGGAATATCGGATTATTAAATCGCCGTCACCTGGAACCATTGATATTTTAAACCGCAGAAAAGGCTCAGGAGCTTCCACTCCCATCGGAAAGGTGGATGCCATCGGTCTCGTTCAGGGACGGATTATCGAAATGGTATGTGCCGCCGATGTGGCAGAAAAGGCCGTGGGTGTTACAGTAGAAGATATCAAGGGTAGCTGCCCACAGAACATGATCATGCTAGCGATTTTTGGAGATACGGCATCGGTAGAGGCAGCGATGGAAGAAATCAGGCTAAGAGAGAAGAGAGGCGGGATAGAATGGTAGCAGCAAGACTGATTGACAATATCTGGGCGACCAGAAAGGCAGAGTCTTTAAACGGTTATAAGTTTATGCTTGCCGAGATCATTGGTGGTACACGGGAAGGTGAACGGCTGATTGTAGCAGACATTATCAGCGCCGGAATCGGTGACCGCGTGATCATTTCCACCGGCTCTTCAGCCAGACGCATGCTGGGAAACGATGAGATTCCCGTTGATGCCGTAGTAATTGGGATTATTGATGAAGACTGCCAGTTTATATAGAAGGGAAGTGATCATATGAAGCAGTTGATATGCGCAAAAGACGTGGAAACATTGCATGCAGAAGGCAAGAGTGTATTTCACGTAGAGAGCGGAAGCATTATCACACCGTCAGCAAAGGATGCAGCAGATGCTTACGGAATCACCTTCTGCGACAAAGCAGAAGAGAAGGCAGAAGCGAAAGGAGCGTTTGCAGGAATGGATATTGACAGCGAGAAAATTTATATGGTACTGAAGGCTCTTATGGAGAAGGGAATGTTAAATGACATTTTAAAACCATATGAGTCAGAAAGCCATGGCAACGGTTTAAAGGTTGTTCGCGGTAGCTCTGTAAAGATGGATGTATTCGATACAGGTGATCCAAATGTAAAAGCTTATTATCAGGAGCTTGTAAGCAAAGAAGAGTCAAAAATGAGCGCTGGTTTCCTGGTGATTGACCATTCTGAATTTGAGTGGGAACTGACCTATGAAGAAATCGACTATGTAATCGAAGGAACCTTAACTGTGACCATTGACGGAAAGACCTATACGGCAAAAGCCGGAGATGTGCTCTTTGTACCGTCAGGATCAAAGGTAATCTGGGGTTCTCCGGACAAGGCAAGAGTATTCTACTCAACCTATCCGGCTAACTGGGCTGACTTGGTTTAAGGAGGTAAATGATGCAGGCACTTGGCTTTATAGAAACAAAAGGTGTGCTGGTGGCAATTGAAGCTGCCGATGCCATGTTAAAGGCAGCGGATGTGTCTCTGGTAGAGAAAACCAAAGTTGGCGGAGGTCTCATTACTGTTACGGTGACCGGCGATGTGGCGGCAGTGAAGGCAGCGGTTGAGGCCGGAGCGGCGGCAGTGGAGCGAATTAACAGTGCCGCATTAATCACACGCCATGTGATTCCAAGGCCTCATGAGGAACTTGCAGCTGTCATCGGCGGCAACACTCCAGATGAACCGGAGAAGGCACCAGTACCGGAGATTACAATTGAACCGGAAGAAGAGGCAGCCGTACCAGTCGAAGAGACAGTTGAAACATCTGCTCAGATAACAGACGAAGAACCAAACTCAGAGACAGAGCTGGTGGATACCATAAAGAGAGAGACCATTGATCTGTGGATGCACCAGGACGGTCTTACTGAGACCATGAAGATACTTGAAGATATGAAGGTAACAGAGCTTAGGACGCTTGCCCGTGAATATCCCGAATTCAGCATAGCTGGAAGAGAGATTTCAAAGGCAAATAAAACCCTGCTGCTGGAAGAATTCAGGAAGTATTACGGACAAAATGATTAAGATTTTTAGAAGAGGAGATACGGAACATGGAAAATTTTGATTATGATTTGCGTTCCATCCAGGAAGCAAGGGATTTAGCCAGAAACGGCGAAGCGGCAGCAAAGAAAATCGCAGGATATACAGCAGAGCAGATTGATGTCATCTTAAGAAGTATGGCAAAGGCAGGCGAGGAGCACTCCCTGTGTCTGGCTCAGATGGCAGTTGAAGAAACAGGATTCGGTAAAGTGATGGATAAGGCTTATAAGAACCATGCAGCTTCCACACTTTTATATGAAGAGATCAAGGACATGAAGACAAGAGGAATTCTTTGTGAAGATACCACAAAGCAGACCTTTGAAGTAGCAGAGCCGGTAGGTCTTGTAATGGGTATCGTACCTTCCACAAACCCAACCTCTACTGTATTCTTCAAATCCATGATCGCAATTAAATCAGGAAATGCAATCGTATTTTCCCCGCATCCATCTGCAGCAAAATGTACTCAGAAGGCAGCAGAGGTTATGCGTGAAGCTGCCATTGCAGCTGGAGCGCCAGAAGGAATCATCGGCTGCGTGACCATGCCTTCCATGGGATCAACCAATGAGCTGATGAAATGTAAGGAAGTTTCCTTAATCATCGCAACAGGTGGTCCTGGAATGGTTAAAGCTGCTTACAGCGCAGGAAAACCTGCAATCGGCGTAGGCGCAGGAAACTCTCCGGCATACATCGAGAAGACAGCTGACGTAAAACATGCAGTAAGAACCATTATGGCCAGCAAGACATTTGACTACGGTACTATCTGTGCTTCTGAGCAGTCCATTATCTGCGAAGAGAGCAATCACGCAGAAGTTGTAGCAGAATTAAAGAGCCAGGGCGGCTACTTCATGACTAAAGAAGAGACCGACAAGGTTTGCAATCTGTTATTCAAAAACGGACATAACATGAACGCGAAGTTTGTAGGACGTTCTCCTGAAGTGATCGCTGCAGCTGCAGGTATCACTATTCCGGAAGGCACAAAAGTGTTAATCGGTAAACAGGAAGGCGTAGGCGAAGGATATCCGTTATCCTATGAAAAGCTGACAACTGTTCTTGGTTTCTATACCGTTAAGGACTGGGAAGAAGCATGTGGTTTAAGCTACCGTCTGTTACAGAACGGTATCGGACATACCATGAGCATTCATACTCAGGACAGAGATATGGTATTAAAATTTGCAGCAAAACCAGCTTCCAGAATTCTTGTAAACACAGGCGGAAGCCAGGGCGGAACCGGAATCAGCACAGGTCTTCCAATTGCCTTCACATTAGGCTGCGGAACCTGCGGCGGAAGCTCTGTTTCTGAAAATGTAAGCCCGAAACATTTACTGAACGTTAAGACAGTAGCATTCGGCTTAAAAGACTGCGCAACCATTGTAGATGATGACCCAACTTTCATGTGGAAAGAAAAATCACAGGCTTCCTCTTCCTTTAGCCCTGCTGAGCTTGTTGCTTCCTTTGAAAAAAAGGAAAGCGCTCCGGCAGCTTCCTGCCAGAGCGGCTGTGAAGACAATGACAAGCTTGCGGCTCTTGTAAAGGAAATCGTTCTGGCTATGAAAGGCCAGTAATCAGAACTGAAAAAGGAGAACAGCAATGGATAAGTATGAAGCGGTAATTAAGCTTTTAATGGATGCGGTTAAATCAGAATCCGGCAGTGATGAGCTGACGATTCCGGTAGGCGTTTCCAACCGCCATGTGCATTTGTCTCAGGAAGATTTAGATACTCTGTTTGGAAAGGGCTATCAGCTAACCAACATGAAAGAGTTATCCCAGCCTGGACAGTATGCATGCAAGGAAATGGTAACAGTATGCGGTCCCAAGGGAGCTATTGAGAAAGTCCGCATTTTAGGACCTGTAAGAAAGCAGACCCAGGTAGAAATCCTGGCTGCCGACTGC
Source organism: Lacrimispora struthionigena (assembly GCF_048627165.1). Classification (NCBI taxonomy): domain Bacteria; kingdom Bacillati; phylum Bacillota; class Clostridia; order Lachnospirales; family Lachnospiraceae; genus Lacrimispora; species Lacrimispora struthionigena. Next base: position 2,325,666 of record NZ_JBMBWP010000002.1, on the reverse strand, counting down.
TTTAAACTTGGCAGAAATACAACACCTAAAATGTCCGGCGAACTGGCAGGAACACCAGGAATCACTCTGGTAGGACCAAAAGGCACCGTAGAGACAAAAGAGGGCTTAATCATTGCCCAGAGACATATTCACATGTCACCGGCTGACGCTTTAAAATTCGGCGTACACGATGGTGAGACAGTTAAAATTGAAACAGAGGGCATCCGTGGAGGAATCTTTAATAACGTGGCAATCCGCGTAACAGAGACTTCAGCGTTAGAATGTCACTTAGACACGGAAGAAGCCAATGCTATGGGCCTTTCCGGTTCATCTAAGGTAACAATTGTTAAATAGGGAACTATTAAAAATTAATTATAAAAACCCAGGAGGATTTAAAAATGAAATATGATGCATTAGGAATGATCGAGACTAAAGGTTTAATTGGATCCATCGAGGCAGCAGATGCTATGGTTAAGGCAGCTAACGTAACTTTAATTGGTAAAGAATTCGTAGGCGGCGGTCTTGTAACTGTTATGGTAAGAGGCGATGTAGGAGCTGTTAAGGCAGCAACTGATGCAGGTGCAGCAGCAGCTCAGCGTGTAGGCGAACTGGTTTCCGTACATGTAATTCCTCGTCCACATGCAGAAGTTGAAACAATTCTTCCTGCAGCAAAAGAAATCTAATTGTCTTTATGTAAACACCTGGCTCTCTCTGGGTTCGCCCAGACGAGAACCAGGTGTTTTTGTAGTTTTCAGAAATAATATGTAGAATAATAATGTTTTTTGTTGGTTACAAATATTAAAGGATAACCATACTATATTCATGTACAATTACTGATTTATTATACATGTTTAATAAAAAACGACCTAAATTTCCGTATATAATAGACAAAGCAAAAATTATTAGGTATAATATCTATTATATGTGCAGGAGGCAGAAGGCAGGTGAATTCATGCGTCATAACAAAAGTGTAATGAGAAGTCTTTTGATGGTAACCCAGCTGGGGTTAAGTGTGATGGTGCCTGTATTCGTTTGTATTCTTGCCGGTTACTATTTCGACCGGTATGCAGGAACGAAACTGTTGCTGTTATTCCTTGTTGCTGGCTTTCTGGCGGGCGGTCGGAATGCATATAAGATTGCGAAAGCCACACTTGCCATGAACGAGAGGGAAGAAAAGGAAGAAGATCGGAAAGCACGGATGGAAAGACAAAGAGAAACAAAGACCATGGTGAGTAAACCAAAGCAGCCAAGCCGTATAAAAAAGGGTAATGACGAGAAGCTTAAATAAGCAGGAGGACTTGTAATGGAAAAGGCAACAAAGAATTTGATTGTTGAGGTTTCAGCAGGGATTGTGATTTTTACTGCGGTGCTTTTGCTGGGGTCATTTTTTTTATACCCCAGAGCCTCCGTATTTGCAGGTCTGCTTCTGGGAATGGTACTTGCTCTTGCAATGTTTCTTTCCATGGCACTGGTGCTTGACCGATCGATGAAATCCCAGGATCCCAGAACCGTTCAGAAACGGGGAATAGTCAGTGCAGCCATTCGTTATCTGCTGCTTATTGCCATATTGGTAATAGTCATTAATTGGTTTTCAGATCGGTTTAATCCGGTAGCAGTAGTAATCGGAGTCCTTGGACTCAAAGCAGGAGCATTCTTGCAGCCTGTCATTCACAGGATTGCATCCCGCAAGGATAACAACAGGTAATTTCTGCGGTCTTGTGTATTATTTTTAAAGAAAGGAGGCTATAGCGTATGGTCATTGCGAATGCCAGTAATGTGGACTTTATGATCAAAGGTGTTACAAAGTTTCACGCGTTCGGGCAGGATCTATGGGTAACGACAACAGAAATCGGTCTTAGCATTATAACAATCACGATATTGATTCTAGCATTTGTTACGGACCGGAAGATGAAACGGGCGACAGAGGTACCGGGCACATTTCAGAATATTATGGAATTGCTGGTGGAATCACTGGATAAACTTGTAAAGGAAACCATGGGACATAATGCGAAGAAGTTTGTCAATTATATCGGAACAATCTTTCTCTTCATTTTATTCTGTAATATCAGCGGTTTATTTGGGCTTAGAACCCCCACCGGAGACTTTGGTGTCACATTTATGCTCGGTGTATTCACATTCTGCATCGTTCAGTACCAGGGAATCAAGAACCACGGAATCGGGCATCTTACAAGTCTGGCACAGCCGTTTGTGGTTTTATTTCCGATTAACTTAATCGGAGAGATTACAAACCCATTATCCCAGGCGCTCCGTTTGTTTGGTAACATGATGTCAGGAGTTGTAATCATGGGATTGTGGTATGGGATGATGCCAATCTTCGTCAAGATCGGTATCCCATCATTCTTACATGTATACTGTGATTTATTCTCAGGCTGTATACAGACTTATGTGTTCTGTATGCTGACCATGGTATATGTAAATGATAAGTTGGATTAATCAAACAAATTACTAATTATTTTAATTCAGGAGGATTTTATCTATGAACGGAATTTCAGGACAGGATTTTATCTACGGTTGCTCAGCAATCGGTGCAGGTATTGCCATGATCGCAGGTATCGGACCTGGTGTTGGACAGGGTATCGCAGCTGGACACGCAGCTGCAGCAGTAGGACGTAATCCAGGCGCAAAGTCTGATATTACATCTACCATGCTTTTAGGACAGGCTGTTGCCGAGACAACCGGTCTTTATGGTTTCGCAGTTGCCGCTATTCTTATGTTCTTAAAGCCATTCAGCTAAACAGAGGTCTGGCAGGAATAAAAAGAAAGAGCGAGAGGAGGCGAAACCTTGGACAGATTATTGGGATTTGACCCACAGCTGCTTTTCGATGCGTTTATCACTGGCATTAACGTATTCCTTCTGTTTTTTGCTTTATCCTATAAGCTTTTTAATCCGGTGCGTGATGCTCTGGAGAAAAGAAAGTTAAAAATTGCAGGAGAGTTGAAAAGCGCTGCAGAAGATAAAGAAGCAGCTCATGTAATGAAGGAAGAATACGAGGCCAGACTTTCAGAAGTCAGAAAAGAGGCGGAAGAGATTCTGGAGGATGCAAGAAAAAGAGCAAAGCAGCGTGAGGCAGAGATTTTATCAGAAGCCAGGGAAGAAGCGAACCGCATTGTTATGAGAGGAAATCGTGAAGTGGAACTGGAGAGAAAGAAAGCGCTTGATGATATGAAAGAACAGATCATATCCATCGCATCTGTCATGGCTGGTAAAGTTGTGGCAGCATCCATCGATACTTCCATACAGGATTCTCTTATTGATGAAACCTTGAAAGAGATGGGTGAGAGCACATGGCAAAGCTAGTATCAAAAGTATACGGTGATGCATTGTTTGAGGAAGCCCTGGAAAGACAGGAAGTGGACGCTTTGTTCGAAGAAGTAAAAGGCCTGCAGGCAGTCTTTGTTAACAATCAGGATCTTGCAGGACTTCTTGATAATCCGAAGATAAGCAAGGAAGAAAAAAAAGGAATTATTCAGGAAGTATTCGGCGGACGGGTATCGGAAACTCTCATGGGGTTTTTAACAGTCATTGTCGAAAAAGGCAGACAAAAGGAAATCAATGCAATCTGTGAGTACTTTATAAACACTGTCAAGGAATATAAAAAAATCGGCGTGGCCTATGTGACCAGTGCTGTGGAATTAAAAGAGGAACAGAAAGCCCAGCTTCTGGGGAAACTGCTTGGCACAACCAGCTATCAGGAGTTTGAGATGGTTTATCAGGTTGATCCTTCCATTATCGGAGGTCTGGTGATCCGGATCGGTGACCGGGTAGTGGATTCCAGTATTAAGACGCAGATTTATGAGCTGCGCCGCAGCTTGTCAAAGCTGCAGATATCGTAACAGAAACTTTGCAGAAAGAAGGTGCAGACCTTAATGAATTTAAGACCAGAAGAGATCAGTTCCGTCATCAAGGAACAGATTCAAAGATATTCAACGAAGCTGGAAGTCTCTGATGTCGGTACAGTCATTCAGGTAGCGGACGGTATTGCCCGTATTCACGGTCTTGAGAATGCAATGCAGGGAGAGCTTCTGGAATTTCCAGGAGAAATCTACGGCATGGTTCTCAACCTGGAGGAAGACAACGTTGGTGCAGTTTTACTTGGTGCCGGCGCCATCAGTGAAGGCGATACAGTAAAAACTACCGGACGAGTGGTAGAGGTTCCGGTAGGAGATGCTCTGACCGGGCGTGTAGTCAATGCCCTTGGTCAGCCGATCGATGGAAAAGGACCGATTCAGACAGACAAGTTCCGAAAAATTGAGCGTGTTGCTCATGGCGTTATCGACAGAAAATCAGTAGACACCCCGCTTCAGACCGGTATTAAGGCAATTGATGCCATGATCCCCATCGGAAGAGGCCAAAGAGAGCTGATTATCGGAGACCGCCAGACAGGAAAGACAGCCATTGCTCTTGATACCATCATTAACCAGAAGGGACAGGGCGTGCACTGTATCTATGTAGCCATCGGTCAGAAATCATCTACCGTTGCGACTATTGTTAAAACATTGGAAGAGTACGGTGCTATGGATTACACCACCATCGTGGTATCCACTGCTTCCGATTTAGCTCCTCTTCAGTATATCGCTCCTTACTCCGGATGTGCAATCGGAGAAGAGTGGATGGAGAATGGTGGAGATGTGCTTGTTATCTATGATGATTTAAGTAAACATGCGGCAGCTTACCGTACCCTGTCACTTCTTCTTAAGAGACCGCCGGGCCGTGAAGCTTACCCTGGAGATGTATTCTATCTTCATTCCAGACTTCTGGAACGTGCTTCCAGACTTTCTGACGAGTTAGGCGGAGGTTCCTTAACCGCACTCCCGATTATTGAGACTCAGGCAGGCGATGTATCGGCTTACATTCCGACCAATGTTATTTCCATCACAGACGGTCAGATCTATCTGGAGACAGAGATGTTTAACTCAGGATTCCGTCCTGCTATCAACGCAGGTCTTTCTGTATCCCGAGTTGGTGGATCTGCTCAGATTAAGGCGATGAAAAAGATCGCGGCTCCGATTCGTGTGGAACTGGCACAGTACAGAGAGCTTGCAAGCTTTGCCCAGTTTGGTTCTGAGCTTGACAAGGAGACAACCGAGCAGCTGGCACAGGGTGAGAGAATCAGGGAAGTATTAAAGCAGGGTCAGTATCAGCCAATTCCGGTTGAATATCAGATCATCATTATCTTTGCAGCCACGAGAAAACTGCTTTTGGATATTCCAACAGCGAAAATCCTGGACTTTGAGAAGGCTTTAAGAAGCTTTATTGACAGCAAATATTCTGAGATTCCTGCAAGTATCCGTGAAACAAAACAGATTACACCTGAGACAGAAGAACTGTTGGTGAAAGCAATCAATGAGTGCAAAGCAGGTGTTTTTTAAAGGCAGGTGAAAATCATGGCATCCATAAGGGATATCAAACGAAGAAGAGATAGTATTCAAAGTACCGAACAGATTACCAAAGCCATGAAACTCATATCTACCGTTAAACTGCAGAAATCCAGAGCAAAAGCGGAAGCTTCCAAGCCGTATTATGATATGATGTACGATACCATAAACTCCATGCTTAGAAAGTCAGGATCAATTGAGCATAAGTATTTAAAGGCAGGTGATTCCAAACGGAAGGCAGTGATCGTGATTACTTCCAACAGGGGTCTTGCCGGCGGATACAACAGCAACATTGCAAAGCTTGTCCTTCAGGATGAACGGTTAGAACCGGAGCTTACGGATATCTATGCCATCGGACGAAAAGGCAAGGAATCACTTGGTAAAAAGGGCTATCACATTGCTCAGGATTATTCCGAAGTAATTAATGAACCCATTTACCGCGATGCTGCTGACATAACCATGGAGCTTTTGGATGCATTCGGACAAAACCGGATCGGAGAGATCTATCTGGTTTATACTTCATTTAAAAATACAGTGACACAGATCCCCACCTTAAAAAAACTTCTTCCTGTTGAGATGGCAGAGGGAAGCGAAAAAACGGATCTGGCGCTTATGAACTATGAGCCGAATGAAGATGAGGTTCTGGATTCCATTATTCCCAAATATATGAGCAGTCTGATTTACGGCGCTTTATTAGAGGCTGTAGCCAGTGAGAACGGAGCCAGAATGACTGCCATGGATTCTGCGACCAATAATGCGGAAGATATGATAGAAGAGCTTGGGCTGATTTATAACAGGGCAAGACAGGGTTCCATTACCCAGGAACTTACCGAAATTATAGCCGGTGCCAATGCAATATCATAACTGTTCGGTAATTGAAAAAAGCCGAACTTCCTTAATAAATAATGAAATATAAATAAAGGAGAAACAAGATGGCAGAACAAAATATTGGTAAGATCACCCAGATCATCGGTGCCGTACTGGATATCAAGTTCAGCCAGGGCAAGCTGCCGGACATCAATGAAGCCATTGATATTACCACAAAAGACGGCGGCAGACTGGTTGTAGAAGTATCCCAGCATCTTGGCGATGATACCGTAAGATGTATCGCCATGGGCACAACCGATGGACTGGTACGTGGTATGGAAGCCGCATCAACAGGCGCTCCTATTACCGTGCCGGTTGGAGAAGAAACTCTGGGACGTATCTTTAACGTTCTGGGTGATCCAATCGATAAGAAACCAGCACCGGAAGTAAAAGAGCATTTTCCGATTCACAGATCTGCTCCTACCTTTGAGGAGCAGTCGACGGAAACGGAAATTCTGGAGACCGGAATCAAAGTCGTTGATCTTCTCTGTCCTTATCAGAAGGGCGGTAAGATCGGACTGTTTGGCGGTGCCGGAGTTGGAAAAACCGTATTAATTCAGGAATTAATCCGTAACATTGCCACAGAGCACGGCGGATATTCTGTATTTACGGGAGTTGGCGAGAGAACCCGTGAAGGAAATGACTTATATCACGAAATGCAGGAATCAGGCGTTATTAATAAAACAACCATGGTATTTGGCCAGATGAACGAACCGCCGGGCGCGCGTATGAGAGTGGGTCTGACAGGACTTACCATGGCAGAATATTTCCGTGACCAGGGCGGTAAGGATGTTCTTTTATTTATCGACAACATCTTCCGTTTTACCCAGGCCGGTTCTGAGGTATCCGCCCTTCTTGGACGTATGCCTTCAGCCGTTGGTTATCAGCCGACTCTTCAGACAGAGATGGGTGCACTTCAGGAGCGTATCACATCAACAAAGAACGGTTCTATTACCTCTGTTCAGGCAGTTTACGTGCCTGCAGATGACTTAACTGACCCGGCTCCGGCTAATACCTTCGCTCATCTTGATGCGACTACGGTTCTTGACCGTTCCATCGTAGAGCTTGGTATCTATCCGGCCGTTGATCCTCTTGGATCTACATCCAGAATTCTCGATCCCCGTATTGTGGGTGAAGAGCATTACCGTGTTGCCCGTGGTGTGCAGGAAGTTCTTCAGAAGTACAAAGAGCTTCAGGATATCATCGCAATGCTTGGTATGGATGAGCTTTCTGAGGAAGATAAGCTGACTGTAGCCCGTGCAAGAAAGATTCAGAGATTCTTATCCCAGCCTTTCTTCGTTGCAGGCCAGTTTACCGGTCTGGAGGGACGTTATGTACCTCTTGCTGATACCATTCAGGGCTTTAAGGAGATTCTGGAAGGAAAGCACGATGATATACCAGAAAGCTATTTCTTAAATGCAGGTAGCATCGATGACGTTCTTGCCCGCGTGAAAAAATAGGGGGTGGGAAGATGGCTGATTTATTCAAACTGCAGATCATAACTCCCGAACGAAAGTTTTATGAGGGAGAAGCCTCTATGGTAGAACTTACTACTACGGAAGGTGAAATCGGTGTATACCGGGGACATATTCCAATGACAGCGATTGTAGCACCGGGAGTCTTAAAAATTCACGAAGCTGGCGGCATAAAAGAAGCTGCTCTGATGTCTGGATTTCTTGAGATTTTACCGGAGAAAATTGTTATTATGGCTGAAGTGGCAGAGTGGCCGGAGGAGATCGATATAAACCGTGCACAAGAGGCAAAGGTCCGTGCAGAACGCCGCTTGAAAGAGCAGAGCGGAGAGATCGATATAGTAAGAGCGGAAACAGCGCTGAAAAAGGCACTGGTAAGAATTTCGCTTACCAAATAACAAAAAGGGATTTAAACCGTTATGGTTTAAATCCCTTTTTGCTATTATAACTGGATTAATATGTAACAGTAAACTCTTTTGCCTGAACACTTAAAAATGTATTTTTATCAATTTTGATTCCGCCATTGCGATAGGGGTTTTCACAGTATGTGTGATTGAGACTGGTTTCATTGTTAAGAAGCTGAACACAACCTGATTCACTTTTGCGATAATGAAAGGTGCATACCGTTCCAAAACATTCCAGACAAAGCTCAAAATCCCCCAGTTGATCGGGAAGAACAGGATCAATAATAATGGCATCTGCCTGAAAACGGATTCCCAGAATATGACTGATTAACTGGTGAATATAGATGCCTGGGCCAGAGGAATAAAGGCGCCAGCCGCCTTTTACAGGAACATTGCCGCTGCGCAGCAGGTGGAAATCCTGCTGGTACTCGTAACGGTCCTTATAATCTCCGTCTGAGCTGCTAAAATACATGTTGCTTTGACGGAGGCAGGCATTTGGAACTGTTTTTTGAATGAGAACGGGATTAATCCGGAACAATCCTTCCCATGCTTTCTCTGCGTTGCCGTATTTTGCCATTGCTTCAATGTACCGAATATGAGCATGGGTGTATTGGAGACTGATTTCCCTTCCTACGTTTGCTGCCTGTTCCGCTCGTTTGAACAGATGGCTTACGCCGCCGTCGTAAGATGCCGGGGCATCCATCAGCCTGACTCCATCCGGGCATTCCAGATACTGATGGATAATTTCAATGTTTCTGGCAGCCTGATTCCGATCCGCCAGCTCTGCTATGATACTTCTGGTTTGAGGAAGCAGCCGGTAATGAATATTAGTCTGATTGTCTGATGGATGCAATAAGTGTTTAGGGGTTGAATTCCACTCTAAAAATCCTGCTATAATATGATCCCTCACAGCATACTCTAAAAATGCTTTTTTGGTATAATCCCCTAAATCCAGGAGGAGGCGTGAGAAAGCCTCATCATAATCGGAAAGGGCTTCTCCCAGCATGGTAAAAGTCTGACATGCCAAAGCCTGGGTCCAGGTGCTGACCAGTTTTTCCTTCATTTCCGGATTTTCCGGCTGTAACGTATCATCCCAGTCCCCGCCTGCATAAGTGATCAGCCCTGTGCCAGGAATAAAACGGTTTTTCTGAATCTGGGATACTGCAGCCTGAACATGGGCGAATAGAGATTCTTTTTTCTCCCAATGATCCGCATATGGCAGAACTTCCTGCAAAATGGTGTAGTCCTGGCTGGCAGTAAGATAATCTGCAAGGCTTTTTAAAGGCCAGAAGATCACATCTCCGTGGCATTCGCCGGCATTCATTTCATAGCGGTCAAACATGAACCATTGTGGCCACTCGCTGGTTGTACTCTCCTGATGGGAAAATATGTTTAATAATATTTCCCGTATGATTCCATAATTACCGGTAGACAGGAAATATTCAAAAGGTCCCTGACAGATATCTCTTGTTCCCCATGCTGCACCTCCGGGCTGCTCCAGTCCGTGGGGCATCAAAAAATGAATCATGGCATTGTGTGTGTACCACCACGCGGTCTCGTTTAAAATAGAAAAACGTTCATTTCCCTCCGGGGCATATAAATGAAAATGTTTCATGATGGAAGCATACTGTTCCAATGCATATGCTTTTTCTTTCCCGAAATCAGCCATACTGGAGATGGAAGAGTTGAAATCAAAGCTGCCTCCTATTGTCAGATGGAGGGTATCAGTATTTGTATAGGAGAGCGTAACAAAGGTCTCATCAAAAGGACGCTCTTCTACATAGAAAATACGGTCGTCAGAAATAAGGCATGATTCATGTGAGATAATATCATAAGAAAGATTCTCGTATTTATCTGTCCGAAACGGTAAGTGTATTTTGTTTTCTGTAATTGTACCTGATATGTCATGAGTGAATTCATTGGTACCCATGGATAACTGATTGGTAACAATGAAGTCATATTTACAGCCATTAACACTTAACACTTCCAGATGCACCTGTAAAGCCTGAGGCAGAGCTTTATCATGAACTGGCTTTTTGCTGCTGCAATAGGCGGTAACAAGAATAAGGTCATCTTCGGTTTTGTAGTACCAACGAGAGTAGTTCATGCCCATCTCATAAAGGCCAGGAAGAGAAAGCAGGTGAAACTGTCTGCCTTTTCGAACATAGATACGCTGCCCGCTGTTTTTAAGTATATTTAAAAAGCCTCTGGGAGTGGATATCAATTTATGCAGGTTGGTATTTCCTAAAACAACATGGCTGTTAAAAACCCCGTACATATAATGAGTAGAGGATATAAGATCATTGGAGATGGTACTTCCATCAGGGGGCGTAATAATAATGGTTCCATGAGGGCGGATTACCTGTAATTCCTTTTGCGCCGTCACAACATGGCTATGATCCGGTGTAAAGAAAGAAAAAATCTGTGAGTCTATTGTTTCCACTAAAAGTTGTTGTGGAAACAGCTTTCTTATCTCATCACTGCTCATTTCAAGGGAGTTTAAGGGCGCTCCATACATTTCCTTTATCCGGTAAGTTTGAACCGGGCTGAATGTGCCTTCTTTGGAGGACTTCTGTTTATACTGCTCTTTTATGACGGTTAGAAAATCTGCATGAGTCACTTTATCTTTGTGGTGTTTTAGAAAATGACCGTAGAAAACTGATGTATTACTTCCTGAAAATGTGAAGAGCTCTGTCAGAAGTGAGCTGTATGCAAACTCATACTGAAGATTTCGGTCGGTAAGTCCATTTCGCAATGCTGATGGTGTATTGGTCTTTTTGTATTCCAGACCAAAAAAATCCAGACCGTCAGTTGAGTAGTGTATGATTTTGTGTGTCAGAGATCCTTGCTGCAGATATGGATTACAATCATTGTCCGGCATATTTTGTCTGGAACAGATGGTATATCCGTATTCTCCCTCAAAAACACTGTGTCCCAGATATTGAGATGTATAAAGCTCGTTGGTGAGAACATTTTCTTTGCCTGATAAACCAATATCTTGTCCGTATAGCAAGTCGACCGTTATCTCGTCTTTGCTGTTCAGCGTAATTTCGTAAAACCAGGAGTTTTCAATTAGAAAAAGATCTGTGATATAGTCGATTCCGTCGCAGCACCCTTCGTACCGGATACAGTTTTCCTGACGGCTTACGCGGCAGGCGGATTGCTGTCCTAAGAGAGGATGGACTGATCTTACTTTATTGTTTTCATATATTCTTAAAAAGATATTATTGGCTGAACCGTCCTTTGCATTTCCACGAAATTGATTGATGAGGACTGAGCCTGAACTCATTTCAAATATGTCTCCTGTTGGAACCAGCAGAAAATCAAGCATGTCCGAGTGCAGGGAGAGTAAATCATGGGGTTGTTTCATAATGAGTATCCTTTCTGTAATCAAATCTTGTAATAAATTATGCCTGTGTGAAAACGTTTCCATAAAAATGTGAAAAAAGTAAAACTTAATGCAGAGTATAGAAGAAAAAAATATGAAAGTCAATAATTTAATTAAAACAAGTATAAAAATACCTTATTTTAGAATAAAAAATGACAAAAAAGTGTTTGACAAAGCATGAGATGAATAATATAATCAGTGCATAAAACACAAAATGAAAAGCATATGAAAACGTTTCCATGTGAAAAACGAATAAATTTACAGTTAATGGGGCTGATCCCAGGTTGTAATGAAACTGTGCTGCAGAAAGGAAGAGAATAATTTGAAGAGTTTAAAGCTACACCTGAATCATTTCGTCCATGAAGTGAAAAAGAAATATATTTTGTTTCTTATGATTTTACCGGTCTTAATTTATTTTTTTGTATTTGCTTACATACCTATGCCGGGTGCATATATTGCATTTGTTGATTATAACATTGGGAAGGGTATTTTTGGAAGTGCCTTTGTCGGGCTTAAAAACTTTGAGTTTCTGTTTCGTACCGGAGATCTGCTACGCATTACTAAAAATACAATTCTATATAATCTTGTATTTCTTATTTTGGGTAATGTATTCCAGATTATGTTTGCTGTTATGATTTCAGAAGTAGGGAATAAGTGGTTTAAGAAAATATCCCAGTCCATTATATTATTGCCTTATTTTATCTCCATGGTAATTGTCGGATTTTTTTCCTACAATCTGTTTAATTATGATTATGGTTTCATTAATACTATATTGGCTGGTCTGGGATTCCCCAAACATGAATTTTATTCCGATCAGGGGATATGGAAGTATATTATTGTATTTTTTAAAATCTGGTCTGGAACTGGATATGGAATGATTATTTATCTGGCATCCATTGCCGGAATTGAACAGGATATTTATGAAGCGGCATCTTTAGATGGGGCGTCTCCCATGCAGAAAATCCGGTATATCACATTCCCCATGCTGAAACCAACAATGATATTGTTGATTCTTTTTGGTCTTGGTGGAATTTTAAAAGGTACATTTGATTTGTTTTACAATTTAATCGGGACAAATTCCGTGCTTTATCCACAGACAGATATAATTGACACCTTTGTTTTCCGCAGTCTGGTGGGGCAGTTTAATTTCTCTCAGGGAGCGGCTGTTGGATTTTACCAATCGGTATTCGGCCTGTTACTGGTTCTGACGGTAAATGCCATAGTAAAAAAGATCGAGCCGGACAGTGCATTGTTTTAGTCTATTAGATCAGGAGGATATATATGGAAAAGAAAAACATTGCAGGACGCAGTGAAAAAATCATGAAGATATGCTTTTATACAATCATTACAATTTTTGCGTTGTCCTGTCTCTTTCCCTTTTTGTTAATGGTTACATCTTCATTTATGGGTGAGAAGGAAATTGTAAGTGAGGGATATAAGCTGATTCCTGAAACGGTATCCCTCAGTGCTTACAGGTTCCTGTTCCGCAATTTCACTAATTTATTTAATGCTTACAGGGTAACTATTTTTATTGCTGTTACAGGAACTGTCTTTGGACTGTTTTTTATGTCTATGGCTGGATATGTTTTGTGCCGTAAAGATTTCCGCTATAGAAATCAGATTTCATTTTTTATTTATTTTACCACACTATTTAGCGGCGGACTGATTCCAACGTATATGCTGTATGTGAATGGCCTGGGGTTAAAGGATAGCATCTGGTCTATGATTTTACCCAGTCTTATGAGTCCGTGGTCCATTTTTCTAATGAAAAATTTTATGAAATCCATTCCGGATTCCCTGTATGAATCGGCAAATATAGATGGAGCAAATGATTTCAGAATCTACTGGCAGATCTACATGCCCCTGGCAAAAGCTTCCCTTGCAACAATTGGGCTGTTCCAGATTCTGGGATACTGGAATGAGTGGTATAATGCAATGCTCTACATACAGACACCGGCAAAGTTTCCACTGCAGTATTTTCTACAGAGAATTGTAAGTCAGGCCAATATACAATTGCTGATTCAGCAGGGCCTGACAATAAACACCGGAGATTTACCGTCTGAATCAATTAAAATGGCGACTGCAGTAATTGCAACCGGTCCCATTGTTCTGCTTTATCCGTTTGTTCAGAAATATTTTGTAAGCGGACTTACCATAGGAGCCGTAAAGGGCTAGCCCATACCCGGCAAAATTTTACAACAGGAGGAAAAGAAAATGATAAAAAAACTGGTTTCAACAATTCTGGCGTTTACTGTAGCTGCAGGGCTTGTCACAGGCTGTGCAAGTAAAAACACGAATGCAGGGGAAGCAAAAGCAAAGGCCAGCGATGAGGTAAATCTTGTTATGTATTTATATGGCACAGAAGGGGTGGCAAATAAAGATGTACTGTCCGCATTAAATGAAAAACTGAAAGCCAGTATTAATACGACTCTGGAAATTAAATATATTGACTGGAATGATGTAGCAACAAAGTATCCTCTGCTTTGGGCATCTGGAGAAAAATTTGATATGGCATATGTATCAGGAACCGCTCCGGTACCATATGCAACACTGGCAAAACAGGGAACGCTTGCAGACATTACAGATCTGCTGACCAGTGAAGCGCCGGCTTTAAAGTCTGCCATTGGTGACGATTACTGGAAGAGTATGAAGGTAAACGATAGAATTTATGGTGTCCCCAGTACCTATAGTGAGTATACCGCATATGGCTTTGTTACACGGAAAGATTTATTGGAGAAGGCTGGGATAGATAACGTAAATTCAGTAGAAGATATGGAACGCTATATGGATGCAGCAAAAGAAAATGGCTGGGCACCTTTAAACGGGAGTGCCAACCTGTCTATGGATTTATACCGAATGTTTGTTGGAACAACCAGCGACTGGATTGATGCTCCGGGAGTGCCAAATACAGAAATGTATCTGACTTCTTCCCTGAAGAATACGAACAAAGTATTTCACCCTGCATTTACCAGTGAATTTGAAGCATTTGCGGTTAAAATGCATGAATGGGCGGAAAAAGGATATTGGGGAAAAGATGTTTTATCTTCTGCCCAGGATGACAAGGATAATTTTTATAATGGATTATCAGCATCCTACATCAGCCATCAGCCAGACTGGACAGGTTCCTATGGAACACAAAAAAAGAAATTACCCGATGTTGAGACGCAGTTTTACGCTTTTGCAGAAGCTGCAAATAAAATAGAACGGAAAATGGGAGTAGAAAATGCCACAGGAATCAGTACAAATTCAAAATATCCGGATCGCTGTTTAAAAGTGATTGAAAAGCTGATGACAGATAAAGAATGTTATGATCTGTTCCAGTATGGAATTCTTGGAAGAGAATATGAAGTAACCGATGGTATGATTAAGCAGCCAGATACCTTTAATTCGGATAAAGACGGTTTTGGATTTGCCGGCTGGGGGTTACGGACTGATTCATTAAATATACCACAGGCAACAGAGGATCCGCGTCGTTATACATTAAACGAAAAATGGGGCAAGTCTGCAATTGACAATCCGTACGCAGGTTTCAGTTTTGACAGTTCTTCTGTATCTTCACAGCTGTCTGCAATTTCTAATGTAGATTCTCAGCTTGGAATACAGATTATGCTGGGTCTGACAAAGCAGGATCCCAAAGAAGCTGTGGCAGAATACAGAAAACAACTGGAGGCAGCGGGAATTAACGATGTAATCAAAGCTGTCAATGATCAGTTAACGGAATATACATCGGCAGAGAAGAAATGATTTGTAGATTTTCACAAGGGGAAATGTTAAAATAGTGATAGTATGGTTTCAGGGTTAAGACAGGCAGGAAAGGATGCAGCACATGAGTGTAACAATTAAGGATATTGCAAAATTATCGGGAGTTGGTATTTCCACAGTATCACGGGTGTTAAATGGAAGCGGTTTCGCCAGTCCGGTGACAAAGCAGAAAGTTATGGCGGCTGTGCATGAGCTGAATTATATACCCAATAATAATGCGAGAAATTTAAAAAGGACCCAGACGAAGACAATTGCAGTACTGGTAAAAAGTATAACAAATCCCTTTTTTCAGAAAATGATTCATACCATAGAGCAAAAAACCATGCTGCGGGGTTACAGCCTGGAACTTCGCAATGTTAACTCCAACGGGCAGGAAATGCTGATTGCCCAGCAGGAAGTTATGGATAAAAATCTATGCGGAATCATTTTAATGGGAGGAGGATTTGAATACACAGAAGAGGACTTTAAGCATTTAGGTGTGCCTTGTGTGCTGCTGACTGTATCAGCGGATGATAAGGTAAATAAAGACCTGTATTCCAGTGTGATCATTGACGATGAGGCTGAGAATTTTAAAGCGACCGATTACCTGATTAAATTAGGTCATAGAAGAATTGGCTGTATCTATAATGCATATGGTCAGCTTAAGACGCCTAACACCCTCCGGTTTGAAGGATACAAAAGGGCTCTTCTGGAAAATGGAATCCCATTTGATCCAATGCTGGTATCCAGTTTTAATACCTCCCAGTCCGGTTATGAATTCGGGTTTAATATGATGAAAAACCTGATGATGAGAAATAAAGATATGACAGCTGTTGTTGCCATGGCGGATATCATGGCGGTAGGAGCGGCTAAGGCGATTTTATCGGAAGGCTTACGCATACCAGAGGATATTTCCGTCATTGGTTTTGACGGAATTGAAGTGGCAGAGTATTACAGCCCTGCACTGGATACGATCTCTCAGCCGGCGGAGCAGATGGCAGTCAGTGCCATTGACGCATTGTTTGCAATGATGCAGGGAGAAAAAACCAGTCACATAGTATATGAAGCAGTTCTGCTTAAACGGGGGTCCTGTATTGGACTTACAAGCCATTCGTAAAGGAAAGAAAGATGGAAGAACGAAAATTAAAAGAATTACTGAGTGATATGTCAATAGAAGAAAAAATAGACCAGCTGTTACAGGTGACGGGCTATTATTTTGAAGAAGAGGGAGTCGTGACAGGTCCCAATAACCAGGCAGGCTTCATGCAGCAGGAGGTTGATCTTGCCGGTTCTGTACTTGGTATTGCAGGTGCGGATAAACTGATTGGTATACAGAAAAAATACATGGAAAAACAGCCCCATCAGATACCGTTACTGTTTATGGCGGATATCATCAATGGATTTCGCACTATTTTTCCCATACCACTGGCGCAGGGGTGCAGCTTTGATCCGGATATTGCTAAGACAGGAGCAGAGGTTGCCGCTAAAGAGTCGGCAGTATCAGGACTGCATCTGACATTTTCCCCCATGGTCGATCTGGTCAGAGACCCAAGGTGGGGAAGAGTAATGGAGTCCACAGGAGAAGATCCCTATTTAAACAGTGAATTTGCACGGGCTATGGTCAGAGGTTATCAGGGCGATGGGGAATTGAGTGAGCCCTATAAAATTGCAGCGTGTGTAAAGCATTTTGCAGGATATGGAGCCCCCATGGCTGGCAGAGAATACAATACGGTGGAATTGTCCAACCGCACATTATTTGACAGTTATCTTCCGGCCTATCAGGCAGCCATCGATGCTGGCTGCGCAACCGCCATGACTTCCTTTAATACATTAGACAGAATTCCGTCAACAGCAAATAAGTGGCTGATGCGGGATATTTTAAGAACACATATGGGTTTTGAAGGAGTATTAATTTCTGACTGGGCTGCAATTGAAGAAATTATTCATCACGGTGTTGCAGAGGGCAAAAAGCAGGCGGCGCAGCTGGCTCTGGAAGCAGGCGTGGATATTGATATGATGACAACCTGTTATTGCAGAAATATCAAAGAATTGCTGGAGGAGAATAAAATCAATTCAGCATTGCTTGATGAAGCAGTGTATCGGGTTCTGGCCTTGAAAAACAGGCTTGGATTATTTGAAAATCCCTTTAAAGATGCAAACAGCCAGTGGGAAGAAGACGTGATTCTTTCAAAAGAGCATAGGGAACTGGCCAGACATGCAGCTGCGCAGACCATGGTGCTGCTTAAAAATGAAGATCAGATACTGCCCCTAAAAAAGGAAGGACAAAAAATAACATTTATCGGTCCTCATGCAGACTGTCCGTATCTGATGGGAGTGTGGTCAATCTTTGGCAGAATGGAAGACGTGATAACAATAAAAGAGGGAGTAAAGCGGGCTGGCGTGAGGGATGCTTCCTTTTACCGAGGGGCTCCAGTTGTATCTGACCTTGCAAAGCTGGAACTGCAATCTGAAGTAAGGGAGCAGATCGAGGCGGATATGAAAGCTGCCAAAGATCTGTTAAAAGAGGCACTGCTTGCTGCTCAGGATTCAGATATTGTTGTCCTGGCGCTGGGAGAACATCCTACCCAGTCAGGAGAGGCTGCGTCCAGAACCAATCTGCATCTGGATCCGCTGCAGCTGGAACTGCTCCGTCAGGTGAAGAAAATAAACTCAAACATCGTTACGGTACTACTGAATGGAAGACCTCTTATTATAGAAGAGGTACTTGCAGATTCTAAGGCAGTTCTGGAGGCGTGGCTTCCGGGAACAGAAGGAGGCAATGCAATTGCGGATATTTTATTTGGCGATGTGACCCCTTCTGGAAAACTATCCATGAGTTTTCCAAGGACAGAGGGGCAGATTCCCATATATTATAACGACTTCCCAACGGGTAGACCGGTGCTGGGTAAAAAAGAAAAATATCTTTCCCAATATATTGACTGTCCCAATGAATCCTTACTTCCATTTGGATACGGCTTGTCTTATACAGAGTTTGAAATTTCGCCTATAACCTTAAGCCACAAAATTCTTAGTGGGGCTGGATCAATTCAGGCATCTGTTTGTGTGAGAAATACCGGACACCGGGCGGGGGCACAGGTTATTCAGCTGTACATTAAGGACGAAGTGGGAAGTGTTTCTCGGCCGAACCGGGAACTTAAGGGATTTAAAAAAGTTTATTTAAAGCCGGGAGAAGAGGCAGAGGTTGTTTTTGATATTAATACTTCCATGCTGAAATTCTATGATAATACCATGCAGTATGTCTGTGAACCTGGTTCTTTCAGACTTTTTATCGGAGCAGATTCTGCAACTGAAAATCATGTTTCCTTTACAGTAGAATAATAAACAAGTATATTCAAATCCTCAGGACAGATCGTTCTGGGGATTTTTGCTGCCTTCAGGTCCCCTGATTGTGGATTATCTGCCAAAATTATGCTATACTATGGAACAGATAAAACGAAACAGGGAGAATGTATTATGAAAGAAACATCATTAGTTATTATGGCAGCCGGAATCGGGAGCCGGTTTGGCGGCGGAATCAAACAGCTGGAACCGGTTGGGCCCAGTGGTGAGATCATAATGGACTATTCCATTTATGATGCTTTGAATGCAGGCTTTAACAAAATTGTATTTATCATTCGTAAAGATCTGGAACAGGATTTTAAAGAGATTATTGGCAACCGGATTGAAAAGATTGCACCGGTGGAGTATGCGTTCCAGGAACTTGATGATCTGCCGGCGGGCTTTCATAAACCGGAAGAAAGAACCAAACCCTGGGGAACAGGACAGGCAATTCTGTGTGCAAAAGATGTGATACAGGAGCCGTTTGCGGTAATCAATGCAGATGATTATTATGGCAAAGAAGGGTTTGTAAAGATTCATGATTATCTGGTCAATCAGATGGATCCGGATGTCAGACCATTTGATCTGTGCATGAGCGGGTTTATTCTGGGCAACACCTTAAGCGAAAATGGAGGCGTGACCAGAGGAGTATGTCAGGTGGGGTCTGACGGTGTCCTAGAGAAAGTTACGGAGACTTATGAGCTCATTATGGATGGTGGGGAAGCCTGCGGAAGAGATGAGGCGGGTAATCCGGTGAAGGTCTCCTTAAATCAGAATGTATCCATGAATATGTGGGGACTTTCACCTGCATTTTTAATGGAACTGGAGCATGGATTTCCCACATTTTTAGAGAATCTGAAGGAAGGGGACATCAAATCCGAGTATCTTCTTCCAAAGATCATTGACCGGCTGATCAGCCAGGATAAAGCCAGAGTTCACGTACTGGAGACAAGAGATAAATGGTTTGGAGTAACTTATAAAGAAGATAAACCAGCTGTTTCTGCGGCAATCAAAGATCTGGTTTCAAAAGGAATTTATCCGGAACGCCTTTTTTAATGGCAATAACCGAACTTTTTTATACTTCTTAGCATAGAATGGTGTTGTATAAGCTAAAAGCAGGGAGTGATAACAACCGTGCCAGGCAACCCGGACTATACTTATGGAGAGGATAATGAGAGCCTGCCCCCATACATGCTTTATGGTGACAGGAGCATCAGGGAAAGTTCTCTGGAGCCGAAGGATATCATTGCAAAGGATCTGGAATATTTACAGGGAATGTACCCGGGACATATGAAACGTCTGCAGGAATACGTCGTTTCCGCATGTGATCACCTGGATTATAAAGACAGCCCAATGTACGATGAATTCCCCGATCGTCTGCTGATTCATCAGGTTTGTGATTCCATTTGCGCAAAGATTCGTGAAGAAGGAACCATAACGGACGAATTGCTGATGGGGAACAATGAAAAGACTGAGACAGCAGCGCAGATGCAGCAAGAGCCTGCGGATTGGGAAGATGAGGAGTTAGAAAAGGCGGAACTTAATGACAGGTACTCCACATGGGGACCTCCCGGTTGGGGTCCACCCGGACCAAAACCTCCTGGCTGGAGACCGCCGCCCGGACCAAGACCGCCTTACTGGGGCCCGCCCGGCCCGAGACCACCTTACTGGGGCCCAGGCCCGAGACCACCTTACTGGGGACCAGGCCCAGGTCCGAAACCACCCTACTGGGGACCGGGCCCAGGCCCGAAACCACCTTACTGGGGACCAGGCCCAGGCCCGAAGCCACCATATTGGGGAGCAAATCCCGGACCACCTCAGGGCAATGGTCTGCTGGGAGATATTGTGTCAGTACTGCTTCTGAATGAAATGCACCGAAGAAGATGTAACTCCGGACGGTGTAGATAGGTAATAAAAAAGAGCGTGTTGCAAAACTGTTTTTATAAGCAGTTTTGCAGCACGTTCTTTTTTTATGAACAAATTCACCTTACTTTTTCAACAAAACTATAATTTTTAAATTGACTGGGCAATTTCATATGCATCCCAAACAGCTCCCATCAAATTCGATACTTTTGATGAATCTCCAATTAGATGTACATCTGTGCCACAATCTTTTATTGCTTCGTATAATAATTTATCACTGATGTATCCGATACTTGTGATAATTGTGTCGGCTTCCAATTCAAGAACACTTCCGTTTTCTTCAAACTGAACACCTTTTGATGTAACCCCAATAACTTTTGCATTGGTATGAACACCAATATCATAAGTTGATACAAGATTTAGGAGCATGGATTTATTAGCAGCATTTAAGCCCGGTACTTTTAGAATTTCAGGTAACATCTCCAGTATTTCCACTTGTTTTCCTTTATCTTTTGTCAGACTATAGGCAATTTCAACGCCAGTAAGTCCTCCGCCTATAACAACCACTTTATCACCAATGGGTTTCGTCTCTAATAATGCTTCCACTGCAGTGATAACTTTTTCTGAATTTGCTCCTTCTACATTTAAGTTTCTAGCAGTAGAACCGGTTGCAACAAAAATGGAATCTGGATTACAAGCCTGAATCGTGTTTTCATCCACTTCTGTGTTCATATGAACCGTTACACCAGTATCTTCCAGCTGTTTCACATACCATTGTATTAACTTTTTATCCTCTTCTTTAAAACTCATAGAAGAGGCAGGAATGAAAACACCGCCTAGACTATCTGTGCGTTCATATAAATCCACTTTGTGGCCTCTGAGTGCGCTGATTCTTGCAGCTTCCATACCGCTTATACCGCCGCCGATGACCATGATATTCTTTTTCATATCAGCAGGTTTAATTTCATATTTTCTTTCCTGCCCAACCTGTGGATTAATTGCGCATGACGTATTTTTACCAGAGAAAAATCTCTCCAGACAGCCCGCATGACATCCGATGCAGGGTCTTATATCATCAAAATGTTGGGCTTGTACTTTATTTGCCCATTCCGAGTCAGCAAGAAGTGCCCGACCAATGGAAATAGCATCAATACTCCCACTGGCAACCGCTTCCGCTGATATTTCAGGATCATCCATTTTACCTGCACATATTACAGGAATAGTAACAAATTTCTTTATATACTGAGCATCAGCCAGGTTACAGGCTTTTGGCATATATACTGGAGGATGTGCAAAATACCAGGATTCATATGTTCCATTGTCTGAATCTAAAGCATCATAACCAGCATCCTGAAGCATCTTTGCTATTTTAGCACTCTCTTCTAAATCACGTCCAAACTCTACATAGTCCTCCCCGGGAAGAGCACCTTTATCAATGCCAAATCCTTTCATATAGCTCTTAACACTGTATCTTATTAAAACAGGGAAATCTTTTCCGCATTTTTCCTTTATAGCCTGTACTGTTTCTGTAGCATAGCGAAGCCTGTTTTCTAAGCTTCCGCCATATTGGTCTGTACGGTAATTGGTACATTCCATAGAAAACTGATCCATTAAGTAACCTTCATGAAGCGCATGAACTTCCACCCCGTCAAAGCCTGCCTGTTTTGCAACATAAGCACCATCGGCATAAGATTGTATTAGAAATTGAACTTCCTCTGTTGTTAATGCACGGTGCATAATTTCGGGATGCCATACATTGGGATTTTCTGATGAGGAAATAGGATCATTATCCATAAAAAAACCGTCTTTACGATTTCTGCCTGCGCCGTTTGCTATCTGAAGTACAATTTTAGCGCCATACTTATGTACTTCGTCGGTTAGCCTTTTGTTGGATTCAATATAAGAGTCACCAGCTGTAGCTAATGTAGCACGCATTGCATCCAGTTTGTTCTGACAGGCAATACCTGTTGTTACAATTAGTCCGACTCCTCCCTTTGCACGTGCAACGTATAAATCAATAGCATCCTGATTAAAACTTCCGTCTGGATTTTTTGAATGTAAACCCATTGGTGCCATTGCTATTCTGTTTTTCACTTCCATAGTGCCTATTTTCATAGGCTGAAATAATACATTCATGTCACCTTTCATAAAAAACACCTCTCTCTTAATAAGCAGTAATTAATTTTGTTACCGCGGTATACCTCTATTGTATACCGCGGTATACTATGTGTCAATATTTTGTCAAAGATAATTTTATTTATCATTAAAAGTGTGATATAATGCTTTGCGTAAGAAATAGATTGCTGCAAAGGTTTATATATACCGGAGGGATAAATTTGATAGAAAATATAAAACATACAATTTTAAATAATGCAATTAAACTTTTTATGAAAAATGGTTTTGATAATGTGACTATCAATGAAATTTGTGAAGCCTGCAAAATTACGAAGAGGACATTTTATTATCATTATCAGTCTAAGAATACTCTGCTTCTGGATTACTTCTCTTTAGTAGATGAGAACATAGAAACTTCACTAAAGGAAATGGATGAGGAAACAACATGGCTGGAAAAATGTTGGAAAGTCAAAGAAATTTTTGTAAGAGGGATTGCAAATTTAAATACTGATATACTAAAAAATCTGATTAAAATAGATATAGAACAGCAAAACCAAATGTTCAGCTTTAAGTTAAATAATTTTGACCCTAATTTGACCAGATTGCGTTATATGGTTATCGAATATACACATAAAGCACAGGAGGCAGGGGAGATTGATCCCAATGCTTCAGCTGAAGAATTATCATATTGTTTTGCTTCTGCATTCTTAGGTCTTGCTGTAAACTGGAGTTCAACAGGAGGACAGTATGACCTGGTAGAAGCGGCCCAAAAATATTTCTATCAAATATATAAATAAACAATGAGTCCTGAATCAGGGGGTGTATGATGGCTTGAAATTTACCATTTAACGAATGTTTAAGAAAGTTTTCATTGTAGTTTTGTTCATTATTGTTTACAATAAAGAAGATCAAAACTGGGAAAATAAAGGATGTTTTATATGAATCGTTTGGCTAAAAAGATTGGAATTTTATCTGTGGTATTCGTAATGGCTATCGCAGTTTATTTTATGTGGAATCAGAGAAATACAGAAAAAAATGATGTAATGGTATATACCTCCATGGATGAGGCAGCCATTCCTGTTGTGTATGCGGACATGTACGGCAGAAAGATGAATCTTCTTCATGGATATGTTCAGGATATGGCACAGACTGTATCAAGGGAGGCCCTTACCGTACTTCCCCAGGAC
Source organism: Lacrimispora struthionigena (assembly GCF_048627165.1). Taxonomy (NCBI): domain Bacteria; kingdom Bacillati; phylum Bacillota; class Clostridia; order Lachnospirales; family Lachnospiraceae; genus Lacrimispora; species Lacrimispora struthionigena. Next base: position 2,301,914 of record NZ_JBMBWP010000002.1, on the reverse strand, counting down.
CGGAATTTAAGCCTTGGGATTGCAGATTATAACGGCACCATAACCGGGATACAGTATGAAGTGCGAAGTCTTGATTTAAGCCGCCTTGTGGAGCGCACCAGCCTAAGCAAATGGGATCAGGAAGAAGGCGTCGTAAAGGCATCTCTTCCCATACAGAACCTTCTGACAAAAGATAAGGAATATATACTGGTTCTTACACTGGACACTTCAGATAACGGAACACTTTATTATTACACCCGGATCATGTGGACAGACAGTACCAATGCGAAGGATATGATTGATTTTGCAGTTGATTTTACAACCAAGACATTTAACTATGATCAGGCGAGAGATCTGACTACTTATCTGGAGACCAGTAATACGGAAGATAACAGTTCTCTGGGTCATGTTTCCATACGGTCCAGTTTTTCCCAGCTCACCTGGGGCGGAATGACTATGAAACCAGTTGGAGAAATCCGAACCACTCTGAAAGATCTGGATGGTGTGATGTGCAGTGTCAGTCTGGAGTACCAGGCTGAGAGGGCTGGTGAAGGAGTAGATTCAGAGCTGTATGAGGTGGAAGATACCTACACGATGAAATGGGACAGCCGCCGCATTTATCTGATGGACTTTGAACGGAATACCAATCAGATATTTTCCGGACAGAAGGAACTGTTTTCTGGAAAACGGATCACACTTGGGATCACCAATGCAGATGAAGTACAGACAAAGAAAAGCCCTGGCGGAAATTGTATTGCTTATGGTATCAATCGGGATTTATGGACATACGATCAGAAACAGGGTCATGCAGTGAAGGTGTTTTCATTCAGAAGCGGAACCGATGATGGCCTTCGCAGTGGTTACAACCAGCATGACATCAAGGTTCTTTCCGTAAGTGACAACGGCGATGTGGATTTTCTTGTCTACGGATATATGAACCGGGGGATACATGAAGGGAGTATGGGTATTGCTCTCTACAGGTATAGCAGTGGTGAGAATGCCATAGGGGAGCGGTTCTTTACACCGGTTACCTCATCCTTTGAGATGCTGAAAGAAGAAGTGGGTCAGCTTTCTCATTTAGGAACCAATGGAATGCTCTATCTTATGGCTGGCAGGTCTGTTTATGGTATTGATTTAAACAGCAACGAATATATGGTACTGGCAGATTCTGTTTCTGAGGGAGGCTATGCGGTCAGCAGTACAGAGCGCCATTTTGCATGGCAGGAAGGAAATGACGTTTTCGGTGCCAGCGTGATTCATCTGATGGATCTGGATACCGGAATTAAAAGAGAAATCAGCGGAGGAGAGGACAATCGTTTTCGTCCTTTGGGCTTTGTAGGCGATGATTTCATATATGGAATTGCGAAAAACGGCGATATCTGGACTCAAAACGGCAGGGTTCTTGATGCTCCCATGTACCGGATTGAGATTATGGATCAAAGCGGTTCAATTGTTAAGAAATATGAGCAGGATCAGACTTATATTGCAGATGTGACGGTAGATGGAAGCCGGATTCACTTAACCCAGGTACTTAAAAACGACAGCCAGTCCTACTCGGTCTCCAGGCAGGATACCATTGTCTGTAACCAGGAGATTTCCAATGAAGAATTAAAGGGAATCGGCTGGTACGCTTCCGAGGACCGCAAAAAGATTTATTTTGTACAGCTGGATCAGGAAGCATCCAGCCGGGATGTAACCATTGCAGTGCCAAAGAAGGTAGCCTATGAAACAACCGAGGTGGTTGAATTAAAGAGCCGTCCTAAGAATCAGGACAACAGATATCTGGCCTATGCAGGAGGTCATTATCTGGGAAGCAGCAGAAGTTTTATTAAGGCGCTTGAGCTTGCCTATGATAAAATGGGGATTGTAACTGACCAGAATCAGCAGATTCTGTGGAACCGGGTGAACCGGCCTCCTGTTAAAACCATGAAAGATCCATTAAAGAAAGGCGCAGCTTTTAACCGGAATCTGTCAGCATTTGAAGATGATGGATTAATGGATGGAGTCTTTATGATTGATGCCAGAGGCGCCACCTTAAATCAGATTCTTTATTTTATCGGCCAGGGGTGTCCGGTTGCAGCCTACACAGGTCAGGGAGGGTATGTTCTTATCTCAGGCTATGACCAGTATAATGTCACACTATATAATCCGGAAACGAAGGATAGTCAGAAAATGGGTCTAAATGATGCCTCTGCTTACTTCTCGGGCCTTGGAAATGATTTTATCTGCGGAGTAATAATGGAATAAGAAAATGCGTTCTCTTTACAAATCCGTAAGATATGTTATAATCATGAAAGGCGAATGTTAAAAATTAAGAGAATTGTAATAGATAAAAGGATAGTCAGAGGTGTGAAATGGAGCAGTATATTATGAAAGGCGGTAATCCCCTGGTCGGCGAAGTGACCATTGGAGGAGCCAAGAATGCCGCTTTGGGAATTCTTGCAGCAGCTATCATGACAGATGAGGATGTGCTGATTGATAATCTGCCTGATGTAAGAGATATTAACGTATTACTGGAAGCAATCGAGGAAATCGGAGCCACAGTAGAGCGGATAGACAGACATACGGTCCGCATTAATGGACAGACAATCCGTGAAGTATCGGTTGATGATGAATATATCCGCAGAATCAGAGCTTCGTACTATTTTATCGGAGCCATGCTTGGCAAATACAAAAGTGCACAGGTTCCTCTTCCGGGAGGCTGTAACATTGGAAGCAGACCAATTGACCAGCATTTAAAGGGCTTTCGTGCGCTGGGTGCGGACATAAAGATTGAACGGGGAGCAGTAATCGCTCATGCCATCGATCTGGTAGCCAGCCATATCTATCTTGATGTGGTAAGCGTAGGCGCAACCATCAACATTATGATGGCGGCAACTCTTGCAGAAGGACAGACCATTTTAGAGAACGTGGCGAAGGAACCTCACGTCGTTGACGTGGCTAACTTTTTAAACAGTATGGGCGCCAATATTAAGGGAGCAGGAACCGACACCATCCGAATCAAAGGCGTTTCCAGACTTCACGGGACAGAATATTCCATTATTCCTGATCAGATTGAGGCGGGTACATTTATGTGTGCAGCAGCGATTACCCGGGGAGATGTCATGGTGAAGAATGTAATTCCAAAGCACCTGGAAGCCATTTCGGCCAAGCTTCTGGAGATGGGTTGTGAAGTAGTGGAATTCGACGACGCAGTCCGTGTAGTAGGTAAAACCAATCAGAAGCATACGGATATTAAAACACTTCCCTATCCGGGATTCCCAACTGATATGCAGCCTCAGATGGCAGTAACACTTGCTCTGGCAGGCGGTACCAGTGTGGTAACTGAGAGTATATTTGAGAACCGCTTCCGCTATGTGGATGAGCTTTCCCGCATGGGTGCCAACGTAAAGGTGGAAGGAAACGTAGCAGTCATTGACGGCGTAACCGGTTTAACCGGAGCATTTGTGAACGCGCCTGATTTACGTGCAGGGGCAGCGCTGGTGATTGCCGGTCTTGCAGCAGACGGATATACGGTAGTAGATGAAATTGGTTATATACAAAGAGGTTATGAATGCTTTGAAGATAAGCTTCAGGGTCTGGGAGCCATGATTGAAAAAGTGGACTCAGAAAAAGAAGCTCAGAAATTTAAATTAAAAGTAGGATAGGCGGGGGCTTCCCCGCCGTTTTGCTTGACAGGAGGATGGGGCTATGGAAATGAAGAAGAAACCGGTGCTTGTTATTATGGCAGCGGGGATGGGCAGCCGGTATGGCGGATTAAAACAAATTGATCCGGTGGATGCCCATGGAAACAAGATTATTGATTTTTCTATTTACGATGCAGTAGAGGCAGGCTTTGAAAAGGTGGTTTTCATCATTAAGAAAGCCATTGAAAAAGAGTTTAAAGAACATATCGGTGACCGTATGGCAGCTCACGTAAAGGTGGAATATGTCTATCAGGAGCTTTTTAAGCTGCCTGACGGATTTGAGGTGCCTGACGGACGGGTAAAACCCTGGGGAACGGGTCATGCAATCCTTTGCTGTGAGGAAGTGATTGATGGTCCTTTTGCCGTGATTAATGCTGATGATTATTATGGAAAAAGTGCTTTTCAATCTGTTTTCAACTTCTTATCCCAGGTTCAGGACGGGAATAAATACCAGTTTTCCATGGTTGGCTATAAGCTCTATAACACACTGACAGAGAACGGCCATGTTGCAAGAGGTGTATGTACGGTTTCGGAACATGGACTGCTCACCGATATCTGTGAGAGGACCAGAATAGAAAAACATGGAGAGAAGGCGGAATTTACGGAAGATGATGGTGCAACCTGGACCGGTCTTTCCGAAGATACTCTTGTATCCATGAATTTATGGGGATTTACCAGAAGTATATTAACGGAGCTGAAAGAACGATTCCCCGTCTTTTTAAACAAAGAGTTAAAAGAAAATCCTCTTAAATGCGAATACTTTCTTCCCTTTGTGGTAGATGAACTGCTAAAAGAAGAAAAAGCAGAAGTAACTGTTTTAAAAAGTACAGACCGCTGGTATGGTGTCACTTATCAGGAAGATAAAAAGACGGTAGTGGACGCAATTGCAGGTTTTAAAGCCGCTGGTCTATACCCGGAAAAGCTCTGGGACTGACCTGACAGAAAAAATACTGGACTATTGACATATGCCCGTTATTGAAGTAAAATGAAAAAGTAGGTATTGTAACTGCTAAAAATTGAATAACAAATGAAAAGTCGTAATATCCCTTATTCAGAGTGATGGAGATACAAAGGATCTGTGAAGTCACGGCAACCCCAGTCGGTTTTGTGGTTACTAACCATAAAAAACGTCCGGAAGGTGCCAACCTGAGCGAGAAATCGAGCAATAAGAGGATTTGATACAAATATGAATCAAGTCCGCGTTGCTGCGGACTTTTCTTTTTGTTATTCCCCCATGTAAAGCAGAGGAGGAAATGACAACATGGAAAAATTATTATTTACATCAGAATCCGTTACTGAAGGACATCCGGATAAAATGTGTGACCAGATTTCAGATGCAATTCTTGACGAGATGTTAAAACAGGACCCCATGAGCAGGGTAGCCTGTGAGACCTGTACTACCACCGGTCTTGTTATGGTTATGGGTGAGATCACAACCCAGGCATATGTAGACATTCAGAAAGTAGTGCGTGAAACAGTAAGAGAAATTGGTTATGACCGTGCAAAGTATGGTTTTGACTGTGACACCTGCGGTGTGATTGTTGCTCTTGATGAGCAGTCCCAGGATATCGCTATGGGTGTAGACCGTGCCCTTGAAGCAAAAGAAAACAAGATGTCAGACAAAGAAATCGATGCAATCGGAGCCGGAGACCAGGGTATGATGTTCGGTTACGCAAGCAACGAGACAGAAGAATATATGCCATATCCCATTGCACTGGCTCATAAGCTTGCACTTCAGCTGACAAAAGTTCGTAAGAACGGAACGTTAACGTATCTTCGTCCTGATGGAAAAACCCAGGTGACAGTAGAATACGATGAGAACGGCAAGCCACTTCGCCTTGATGCTGTAGTATTATCTACCCAGCATGATGAGGATGTCAGCCAGGAGCAGATTCACAAAGACATTAAAAAATATGTATTTGATGAGATCCTTCCTGCTGAGCTGGTGGATGATCATACTAAATTTTTCATTAACCCTACCGGACGTTTCGTAATCGGCGGACCTCATGGAGACAGCGGTCTTACTGGTCGTAAGATTATTGTTGACACCTACGGCGGTTATGCACGTCACGGCGGCGGAGCATTCTCAGGAAAGGACTGCACCAAGGTTGACCGCTCAGCCGCTTATGCAGCCCGTTACGTTGCAAAGAACATTGTGGCAGCAGGCCTTGCCGATAAGTGCGAGATTCAGCTGTCCTATGCCATCGGAGTTGCTCACCCTACCTCCATCATGGTTGACACCTTTGGAACCGGTAAACTAAGCAATGAAAAGCTGGTTGAGATTGTCCGGGAAAACTTTGACTTACGTCCGGCTGGAATTATTAAGATGCTGGATTTACGCCGTCCGATTTATAAGCAGACTGCTGCTTATGGTCATTTTGGAAGAAACGATTTAGATCTGCCATGGGAGAAGCTTGATAAGGTTTCCCTTTTAAAAGCATATTTATAATTATAACATGAGAAAGATGCCGCCAGACAGCTGATTTACAGCTGGAAGCGGCATCTTTTTTTATGGATCAACAGACCACTGATTATGGTTTTTAATATTTGGCGCTAAAACTAGCGCCAAATCCCAGTTACTTCGTGTTGAAATTTAAACCTCACATTGATTATAATAGGGCTATGAAAAGGAATTGATTGGCCAATCATACCTTCCACGGATCACACAGTAAATTCTATATCATAAAGTGAGGGTATGTAAAATGAAAGAGAAGGTACAAGTATTTGGCCGCTTTTTAAGCGGTATGGTAATGCCGAACATCGGTGCATTTATTGCATGGGGACTGATTACGGCATTGTTTATCCCAACGGGCTGGTATCCCAATGAAGCCATCGGAGCACTGGTTTCTCCTATGGCCAGCATGCTTCTGCCACTTTTAATCGCCTATACAGGGGGTACAGTCGTTTATGGCCAGAGAGGCGGCGTAATCGGAGCAATCACAGCGATGGGAGTGATCGTTGGATCCAGTATTCCAATGTTTATGGGGGCAATGATCGTAGGTCCGGTCAGTGCCTGGGTACTTAAGCAGTTTGACCGGAAAATAGAGAAAAAGATCCCTGCCGGCTTTGAGATGTTGATTAATAACTTTTCCCTGGGCATTATCGGTGCTATCTTAACTGCAATTGCCTTAAAGGGAGTCGCACCTGTTGTAGAGGTTTTGAACCGGGTGATGGAATCAGGGGTCGGGTTCTTTGTGGATCATAAACTGCTGCCTCTGGCAAGCGTATTTATTGAACCTGCAAAGGTTCTGTTTTTAAACAATGCCGTAAACCACGGTATTCTTTCTCCTATGGGAATCCAGCAGGTAGAGGAAGTGGGGAAATCCATATTCTTTCTTCTGGAGGCAAACCCGGGACCGGGACTTGGCATTTTACTGGCATATTGTATCGCGGGTAAAGGATCTGCCAAGAGCTCAGCACCCGGCGCAATCATCATTCACTTTTTAGGAGGAATCCATGAGATTTATTTTCCTTATATCCTGATGAATCCTCTTTTACTTCTGGCGGTTATTGCAGGAGGGGCCAGTGGTATTTTTGTTTTCCAGATCCTGGGTGTGGGATTGATCTCACCGGCATCTCCCGGAAGTATTCTGGCTATTCTGGCAATGACTCCAAGAGGTGGATACTTTGGTACTCTGGCAGGTGTTACGGTAGCTGCCGCAGTTTCCTTCCTTGTGGCTCTTCCTTTGCTTCGGTTTACAGGGAAAGGTGGAGATTTAGAGGAATCGAAGGATAAAGTTAAGAAGATGAAACAGGAGTCTAAAGGAAATCAGACGGTAGAAATGAATACATTATCTGGCAGCAGTGTTAAAAAAATTGTATTTGCCTGTGATGCAGGCATGGGTTCCAGTGCAATGGGAGCTACTGTTTTGAAAAAAAAGCTGGCAGCAGCAGGATTTGGAGATATCTCCGTGGTTCACTCACCGGTATCCTCCATTCCTCAGGATGCACAGATCGTAGTAACTCATAAGGAATTAAAAGAGCGTGCGGCTCACAGCAATCCGGATGCACAGCTGGTTCTGATAACAAATTTTATGGCAGCCCCGGAATATGACCAGCTGGTGGAATCATTAAAAGATAATAGATAAATTCATAGTGAAACTACTGCCTTTCATCTGATTGTAAACCATGTTATAATACTTACAAAATATATAATGGGTTTAAAAGGGGAATTTCACAGATGAAATTAGCGGGGAAAGTACTGAAGTATTACAGCAGGGTGATAGCTGAATGCATACCTCTTTTTGTGACAGCAGGATTGCTGTCAGCCTTTTCGGCAGGCATATTCCAGAATGAACACCTGTATGAAATGTCCAAAATTTTATCATCTTTGGTGATTCCGGTGTTTATGGGATATAAAGCAGGCACTGTGTGCGGCGGGGAGGTCGGCGGGTTAGCCGGCACCCTTGCCGCTTCTGTTGTTGTTATGGCAGAGCCTGCCTCTTCCATGATTCTGTCAGTCATGGTAGGCAGTATGGCCGGGTTTCTATGCAGGAATGGATTGGACCGGATCAAAAATTGGATCCCATCCGGCTTTGAGATGCTCTTTAGCAACTTATATTTAGCATCTTTAGGACTGCTTGCGGGAGGTGCCGCCTATCTTTTCGTGATACCGGAGGCTGAATGGCTGTTGGGATTTTTAGGAAATGGTTTATCATTTATGATAGACAGGGGAATCATCCCTTTTATCAGTTTCATAGTAGAGCCGTTAAAAATTGTTTTTTTCAATAACTGGATCAATCATGGCTTTTTTCTGCCGCTGGGGTTGGAACAGTTAAAAACCCAGGAGAGTTCTATATTGTTTCTTTTGGAGACCAATCCCGGACCGGGATTTGGTATTCTTCTTGCTTATGCCCTGGTTCACCCCAATATGAAAAAAACAATGATCTCCAGTCTTATTATACAATCCCTGGGCGGCATTCATGAGGTTTATTTCCCCTATATCCTGTCAGATATCCGGTTATTGGCCGGTGCCATAGCCGGAAGCATCGCGGGGAATTACTGTTTTATGATGACAGGCAGCGGACTTCTGGGACCGGCTTCCCCAGGAAGCATAATTACCATACTGATTATGGCGGATAAAAAGCATTGGGTGGGGATTGTTATGGGAATTTTTATTTCCGCGGCTGTGGCCTGCCTTGTATCCTGCCTGATTCTGCTGGGAAACAGGGGGAATTCTTCTGCTGATACAGAAAAGGAACAAAAGGATGAAGTGATGCCAATGAGAATGGAACATGCAAAAATATATTTTGTCTGCGATGTAGGAATGGGATCCAGTGCCATGGCCAGTGCTCTTTTTAAGAAGAGACTGAAACTGGAAGGCTTAATGGGTATAGAGGTATTCCATGTATCCGCTGACCGGATTCCTGCTGACGCAGACGCGGTTGTCTGCCAGAAGGATTTTGCCCGGACCTTGCCGCAGATTCATATTCCGTGCTTTACGGTGGACAATTTAACAGATATGTCTGGTTATAAGGAACTCCTGAACTGGTTAATGGGAGGTGGATAAGATGGGAGGCAATGATTTTACGCCCAGAATGCAGCAAATCGTTCTGGCTTTGATTAAAGAACAGGGGCCTGTTCCTGTAAAGCAGCTTGCAGACCAGATCCGTATCAGCAAAAGAACCGTGCAAAGGGAGCTGGAGTACATTCCAAGGGCATTAAAAAAATACGGGCTGACTTTTTGCTCCAAAACCGGGACTGGCATCTGGCTGGAAGGAGACAGGACTCAGATTGAAGCCTTAAAGGACGAACTTGAAGCGGATGATGCCCTTGATGTTTCGGACCGCATCGAACGCCAGAAGCGACTGATCCTGGAAATTCTCAAGGATAAGACGTTAAAGAAGCTGTATTATTACAGTGACATATTTGGGGTAAGCGAGGCAACTGTCAGCTCGGATTTAGAAGCGGTGAAAGAGTGGTTTCACAGATATCATCTGGAGATAAAGAGAAAACCGGGATACGGTGTGTTTATTGAGGGCAGTGAACGGGATTTTCGCAGGGCTCTCCGGGTTTTTATCGATGAAAACATTCATACAGAGATGATACAGGGGATGTATGAAGACAGAAACCAGACCGTTTTAAATGTAATTCAAAATAAGAGTGAGAGAAACATTTACAGAATCCTGGATGATGATATTGTAAAGCGGGTGACTGCCTGTATCTTAAGGATAAGAGATAAGCGAATACTGAATCTGACCCAGGATTCCTATCTTGGTCTGGTGATCCATGTGGCAATTGCCGTAAACCGGATCCGCCGACAGGAGATTATTGAAGAGAATCCCATTATGTCAGATTTTCTGCAGAAAGACCAGGACTATGATCTTGCAAAAACCATAACCAAATCCCTGGAAGAAGAATTCCTGATTCAGATTCCGGAAATTGAGTGTGCCTATATCTGCCTGCACATCAAAGGCTCTAAGATCCAGCAGCTGAATATTGATGAAAAGTCAAAAAGTGAAATAGAGGAATCCAGGGAGCTGTGGGAGGTGGTCAATGAAATGATTGACTGCTATAACGACGGCATGGCATATTTACTGAAGCAGGATGAAGAATTTGTAATCCAGGGACTGATTGCCCATTTAAAACCCACTCTGGTTCGCCTTGCCAATGGTATGAAGATCCAGAATCCTTTGCTGGAGCAGATCAAACGGGATTATCCGGCCATATTTGATCGTTGCAGAACCGTTGCCAGGGTAATTGAAGACCGATACGGATATGAGGTGCCGGAGCCGGAGATCGGGTTTCTTGCCGTGCATTTTGGCGCGGCTGAAGTCCGTATGGAAAGCAGAAAGGAAAGCCGGAGGAAGGTGAATATAGGGATCGTCTGCGCCAGTGGAATCGGGATCTCCAGACTTATGTCTTCCAGAATTGCCAGAGATTTTTCAGACAGAGTGGAGCTGTCTGTTTATGGTATGACGGACTTGTCGCCCTATGTGTTAAACAAGACAGATTTCTTTGTATCTACGGTACCACTGAAAGAAGAGGCAGACATTCTGTATGTGAGTCCTCTCCTTTCCGTGGAAGAAATGGAACGGATTGCGGGGAAGGTGCGCCAATGCGAATATATGCCTAAAAAGCAGGATAACAAGGAGTTTACCATTCAGCTGGACCAGGTGAATTTTATGGCGGTCCAGATTAAAAATGTGATCAGGCTCATGGAGTATCAGCGGGTAGACAATGGGATCACCTTTGAGGAGCTTTTGATCGCTGTCAGTGAAAAGCTGGCTTCCTATCCGGAACGTCAGATCATGATACAGGATGATTTAATGAGGAGAGAACGGCTTAGCAGCCAGATTTACCCTGAATTAAACTTCGCCCTGCTTCATGCCAGGACGGAAGGGGTGGTAAAGCCGGTATTTTCAGTCTGCCAGACAAAAGACGGAACATCATTTTCTGATCCCTATTTTAAGGGCGTATGTGTTGTGCTGGTCATGCTGGTTCCAAAAGATGATCATACAGCAGAAAACAGTGAAATCCTGGGGGTCTTAAGCGAGAGGCTGATTGAGGAAGAGGAGTTTTTAGAAGCTGTCAGGCATGGTGGAAAAGAGGAAATAAGAGCATTTGTTTCCCAGTATTTAAATCAATATTTCAGACATTATCTGGATAAAATCTGAGGAATTAAAACAGGAAAGCCGGGTTCGTAAAGGACCTGGTTTTTTTGTGCTTTTTAATTTTGGCATTATCTGATGGTGCCAAATGCCATTTTGTTTTCGTTGAAAAACATAAGATATGAACCCTATAATTTAATAGAACACCAGCAAAGGAGGGGAACAGCGTGTTTGGATACGGGAAAAAAAATGAAGAAAAGAATACAGAACTTTTAGAGCTTGGGAATATCCGCCTGAATTGCAGATCCGGTGAAAAAGATACAGTCATAAGGGAAGTGGGGAGAATGCTTTGCGAAAGTGGCTGCGTGGATGAATCCTATATAGAGGCAATGCTTCGGCGGGAACTGACCTTTCCAACGAATATCGGAAATGGAATTGCACTTCCTCACGGTGTGGAGGAAGCCAAAAAAAACATCAGACGTTCCGGTATTGCAGTCATGGTATTTCCTGATGGTACAGACTGGGGAGGAGAGACGGTTAAACTGGTTATAGGGATTGCAGGAGCAGGAGAGGAGCATTTGGAAATACTTTCTGTCATTGCACAGTGCCTTGCGGATCCGGACGATGTAGACCGGATCACCAGATGCAGTGCCAAGGAGATCTATACCATGTTTACCGGAAAGGGGTGTTCTTAAATGATCGTTACAGTAACAATGAATCCGGCCATTGATAAAACAGTGGATATTGGGAAATTTGAACGGGGAGATTTAAACAGAATAAATCGGGTGGAAATTGATGCCGGTGGAAAAGGTATTAACGTTTCCAAAACTATCAGAGAATTAGGAGGGGAGAGTATTGCCACAGGTTTTGTGGGAGGAACCAGCGGCACCATCATCAAACAGGTGCTGACTGACCTGGGGCTCAGGACCGATTTCGTGGAAGTAAAAGGGGAGACGCGAACGAATTTAAAGGTGGTAGAGGAAACCGGTGAGGTGACAGAGCTGAATGAGCCCGGACCGGAAGTATCAAAGGAACAGCTGAACGATCTTCTTAACAGGCTGGAAGGTTATGCAAATCCGGATACCCTGTTTGTACTGGCAGGAAGCATACCGGCGGGGATACCAACGGATATATACAGAAAAATTACGGAACAGGTTCACCAAAAAGGTGCAATGGTATTGCTGGATGCAGACGGCGTGCTGTTTTCCGAATCCTTAAAAGGAAAGCCGGATATGTTAAAACCCAACCGCTCAGAACTGGAACGGTATTATCAGATGGATTACAGGGCTTCCGAACAGGAACTGGTCACCATGGGTGGGAAACTTCTTGATCAGGGAGTCTCCATGGCAGCGATTTCTCTTGGGCAAATGGGCGCCATTTTCTTAACAAAGGAAAAACGGTATCGTTGTCCAGGGCTTCGGGTGAAAGCCCATTCCACTGTAGGCGCCGGGGATGCTTTAGTTGCAGCCATGGCATACAGCTGGGATGAAAAGCTTCCCCTTGAAACCTGTATCCGTTTATGCATGGGAGCTTCAGCAGGTGCGGTCACCAGCATAGGAACCAAGCCGCCTAAACGCAGTCTGGTGGATGAACTGGTGGAGCAGGTAGAACTGTTGGAGATCTAATACTAAAATTTATGAATAGGCTGGAGGATGGAAATATGAAAACAAAAGCGGTAAGAATGTACGGTGCAGATGACTTAAGACTGGAGGAGTTTGAACTTCCTCCTATTAAGGAAGATGAGATTCTTGTAAAAATCGTAAGCGACAGCATCTGTATGTCCACCTACAAGTTGGTAAAGCAGGGGAAAAAGCATAAAAGAGCACCTCAGAACATGGATACCAATCCTGTGATTGTGGGTCATGAGTGTGCGGGGCTGATTGTGGAAGTTGGAAACAAGTGGAAGGATCAGTTTCGGCCGGGACAAAAGTTTTCTCTGCAGCCGGCGTTAAACTACAAAGGAAAGCTGGATTCACCGGGATATTCCTATGAATTCTGCGGAGGGGCCTGTACTTACTGTATTATGCCTAACGAGGTCATGGAGCTGGGATGTCTTCTTGATTATACCGGAGAAAGCTTTTTTGAAGCATCACTGGGAGAGCCAATGAGCTGTATCATTGGTGGATTTCATGCCAATTATCATACCAACAAAAGGAATTATGATCATGCCATGGGAACGAAAGCAGATGGTAATATCCTGATTATGGGAGGCTGCGGACCCATGGGACTGGGAGCAGTCAGTTATGGTCTGCAGTTTGAAAATAAGCCAAAGAAAATTGTGGTAACGGATATCAGCGATGAACGGATTGCCCGGGCAAAGGAAGTTATTTCAGAAGAGTCTGCTTTGGAGAGAGGAATTGAGCTTCGCTATGTGAATACAGCTGTCATGGCTGATCCCGTTTCGGAACTTATGGCATTTACGGAGGGGCATGGTTATGATGATGTATTTGTGTATGTACCTGTGAAAGAGGTGGCACAGATGGGGGATAAACTCCTGGCATTTGACGGCTGCATGAACTTTTTTGCCGGACCCTCTGACAGCCAGTTTAAGGCGGAAATCAATCTTTACAACTGCCACTATACAAGTACACATATCATGGGAACGACTGGCGGTAATACAGATGATCTGGTAGAGGCCAATCAGCTGTCAGCCGATGGGGCCATTGAAGCGGCTGTTATGGTAACCCATGTGGGAGGAATTGACAGCATTGCAGAGGCGACTAAGAATCTGCCTTCCATTCCCGGAGGAAAAAAACTTACCTATACCCAATTTGATCTGCCTTTAACAGCCATTGACGATTTTGAAGAACTGGGAAAGACTGATCCGCTTTTTAAAAAGCTCAGTGAATCCTGCAATGCCCATAAGGGGTTATGGAATCGGGAAGCAGAAAAGATTCTTTTTGATCATTTTGGTATTAATCCAAATGAATTATAAATAAATGCAAAGAAGGGATCATTGATCCGTAAGTGATATTTAAACTTATGGATCAATGATCCCTTCTTATTTATGAATAAAATCGGTAATATCATTTATTTTACATAATACCTTAAATTTTAGAATTGTTTTATAAATTTTAATAGCTAACTGTGTTATAATACCTTTACGTAATATTAAATTTTTGTTATAAATCAAAGATAACGTGGGAGAGACGAAAAGGTGAAACTAAAATTAAGAACACGCCTGGTCGTAGCGTTTATAATCATAACGGTCGTTCCTCTGACCATGATTTTTGCAGTGGTGGCCGGTCTTGGAAGTTATCAGATGAAAGCATTCCGCAAAGCTTATAACTTAACGGAGCATGTAGATCTGTTATCCGGCAATTCCCTGCAGATATTTAACCGTTTAACCAGAGAAACCCAAAAAGAGATCAGCAGGATATTACAAAGCGACCCTGACCAGTTTAATGATCAGGATTTTTTGCAGAAGCTCAATGATAATCTGGCATCCAAATATGCCTATATGATTGTGCGAAAAGGGAATACTCTGATTTTTGACGGCAACAGCCATATTACTCAGGGGATTTTTGAACAGCTGCCCAAGTATGAGGAGATAGACAGCACTCTTGACGGAGCCATTTATCTGGATGGTGAGACACAGCATCTGGTGAAGCAGATGGACTTCCTGTATTCAGACCAGGAGACGGGAAGTGTTTTCATTGTATCCAACGTAGACGGTCTCCTTCCTGAGATTAAGGTTATGATGGCGGAGATGCTGTTTGCAGCCATTATGATTATTTTATTTACGGATGCGATTTTAATGATGTGGGTATACCGGTCAGTCGTAAGCCCTCTTGGACGGCTGCAGGTAGCCACGAAAAAGATCAAGGATGGGAATCTGGATTTTAATCTGGAAGTAGAGAATGATGACGAGATCGGTCAGCTCTGCCAGGATTTTGAAGAGATGAGAATCCGGTTAAAAGAATCAGCAGAGGAAAAGGTTCAGTACGACAAGGAGAACAAGGAACTGATCAGTAACATTTCCCATGATTTAAAGACGCCCATTACCGCCATAAAAGGATATGTGGAGGGAATTATGGATGGGGTTGCCTCATCTCCTGAGAAGTTAGACCGTTATATCCGGACAATCTACAACAAAGCCAACGACATGGATAAGCTGATTGATGAGCTGACCTTTTATTCCAAGATTGATACCAATAAGATTCCTTATACCTTTTCCAAAATCAATGTGTCCAATTATTTTGGTGACTGTATCGATGAGGTTGGTCTGGAGATGGAGGCGAGAAGCATTGAGCTTGGTTATTTTAATTATGTAGATGAAGATGTGATTATTATAGCGGATGCGGAACAGATGCGAAGAGTCATTAACAACATCGTAAGCAACTCAGTAAAGTATATGGATAAGAAAAGTGGAATCATTAATATCAGGATCAAGGATGTGGGTGATTTTATCCAGGTGGAGATTGAAGACAACGGTAAAGGTATTCAGGCGAAGGACTTGCCAAGTATCTTTGACCGCTTCTACCGGACTGATTCCTCGCGAAATTCTTCCCAGGGCGGAAGCGGAATCGGTTTATCCATTGTTAAGAAGATCATAGAGGACCATGGAGGCAGAATCTGGGCCACCAGCAAAGAAGGAATTGGAACTGAGATACATTTTGTTTTAAGAAAATACCAGGAGGTCATGCAGGAATGAGCAGAATATTGATTGTGGAAGATGAAGAGAGCATCGCAGAGCTGGAGAAGGATTATCTTGAGTTAAGCGGTTTTGAAGTTGAGATTGAAAATGACGGAGAAGAAGGGCTTAAGCTGGCACTCCAAAAGGATTTTGATTTACTCATACTGGATCTGATGCTTCCTGGAGTGGATGGATTTGAGATATGCAGGAAGGTTCGTGAAGTGAAAAACACTCCAATTATTATGGTTTCTGCGAAAAAAGAAGACATCGATAAAATCAGGGGACTTGGACTGGGTGCTGATGATTATATTACAAAACCCTTTTCTCCCAGCGAGATGGTTGCCCGCGTAAAGGCCCATCTGGCCCGCTATGAGCGGCTGATCGGCAGCGGTATGCCGGATAATGAGATGATCGAGATCCGCGGACTTAAGATCGATAAGACGGCAAGGCGCGTATGGGTAAATGGAGAAGAGAAGAACTTTACTACCAAGGAATTTGATCTGCTTACATTCCTGGCTCAGAACCCAAACCATGTTTATACGAAAGAAGAGCTGTTTAATAAGATCTGGGATATGGAATCCATCGGAGATATCGCCACAGTAACGGTGCATATTAAAAAGATCAGGGAAAAAATTGAATTTAACACGGCGAAACCTCAGTATATTGAGACAATCTGGGGTGTAGGTTACCGCTTTAAGGTGTAATGATGAAGGAAAAACTATACGAGATTCCCCTAAATGATGCCATGGATGCAGATGATGAATGTCCCTTTTGTTATTTGGAGCGCAAAGGGGAAGAAGAGCTGATGGATTTCGTACTGGGTTCCTGCGCTTCCTATATGGAGAGTGATACCAGAGAGAAAACCGACTGTGCAGGCTTTTGCAGAACCCATCAGAAGCGGATGTTTGATTACGGCAATGCCCTGGGCAATGGCTGGATATTAAAAACCTATTACAAGAAGATGATATCAGAAATGCAGGAAGAGTTTAAGAACTTTTCCCCCGGTAAAAAATCTCTGAAGGACCGGATCACCGGCAGGAAGACTGAGGAGAATTCCATATGCAGCTGGATTGAAGGCAAAGAGAAGACCTGCTATATCTGCGACAGGTCTTCGGCGGTTTATGAACGATACATCGCTACGTTTTACCATCTGTATAAAAAGGATTCATCCTTTATTGAAAAGCTGAAAAACAGCAAAGGTTTTTGTCTTCATCACTTTGGAGATCTGTTAAGAGAGTCAGACCGGTACTTAAATGAAGGAGAACGGACTCAGCTGTATTCTGTGATTTTTCCACTGATGGTTAAAAACATGGAACGGGTTTCCGGTGACATAGACTGGTTTATTGAAAAGTATGATTATTTAAACAGGGATGCGGACTGGAAGCAGTCAAAGGATGCCGTTCAGCGTGGGATGCAGAAGATCAGGGGAGGATACCCTGCTGATCCTCCCTATAAGCAGAAATAGTCAGTTTTGATGGCTACGGATTAAGCCGTTTAAATTGACCTGGTGTACAGCCGGTTGTCTGTCGGAACGTGCGGATAAAGTTGGAGTAATCCACAAAACCGGACAGATGGCAGGCTTCTGAGACGGTATGACCTTTTAAGAGCAGTTCCTTAGCAAGAGCCACCCGCTTCACCACAATATACTGGAAGATGCTGCTCTCTGTCTCTGATTTAAATAAGTGGCTTAAATAATATTTATCCAGGGATAAGGCAAGGGAGATGGAGTCCAGTGTTAGGGGTTCGGTCAGATGGTCATCAATATAATTCATGATTGCCTGTGCCCTATGTGGCCTTGGCGCTGTTTTTACAGAGCCGGTATTCTGCCAGGCCTGATTAATCAGTATGAGAATTTGAATAATCGTTGTTAACGCTGTTAAATCGCTGCCGTATGGGCGGCGATTTTTTATTGCCTTCTCCAGATTTTTTGCCATGGAAATGAGAAGTTCATGATCGGTCTGGGATAGCAATACCAGATTGTTTTTTCCTGGATCTCTGTGAAAGCAGTCTAAGAGATTGGTTGATGGGGTACAATAAGGCCGGATGTAAGATGGATTAACGTGAATCACCAGCCTGGTAAATGGCTCATTGGAGGTATTGATTGCTTTATGAATCTCCCGGTTGGAAAACAGAATCAGGCTGCCGGGACTCATGTCATAGCATGCATTTTCAACAAAATACTGAATATGGCCGTCTACCAGAAGATAAATTTCATGGCTGTTATGCATGTGAAAATCCACATTACCAGCCATGTTACTGGTGGTGAAATCACAGCTGATGGGATCGGAAAATTCGCTGTAATGATAGGGGCTTTCCTTTTTCATGGGCACCTCCTTAAATAGACAATCTACGCATGTTTATAGTCAATCTGCGCAAACAAATTGCGTTAAAATAATTATATAATAGAAATACAGAAGAAACAAGGAAAAGAAAAGAGGAATGATTATGGTTCGGGTTGGAGTGATTGGCTGCGGAAACATTGGTAAAGTCCATTCCATGATCTTAAAGGAATTAAAAGAAGTCAGGCTCTGTGCCATGGCTGATATTCGTATAGACAGGGCAGAGGAATTCTGCCGCCAATATACGGAGGGAAAAGGACATGCATATGAATCCTTAGAAGAGATGCTTGAGAAAGAAGAGCTGGATGGAATTCATATTTGTACGCCTCATTTTTGTCATGTTCCCATGGCGGAAATGGCCTTAAAGAAGGGCCTTCACGTATTTATGGAGAAGCCGCCGGCTATTAGCAGACAGCAATTTGAACAGTTAGAGAAGGCATCATCAGAAAGCGGCGCAAGACTTGGATTCTGTTTTCAGAACCGGTATAACGAGACAACAAAAAAAGCCACAGAGCTTATTGAGGAAGGTAAAATCGGAGCCCTGCGGGGAGGAAGAGCGTTTGTTACCTGGAACAGGAATGCACCTTATTACACCGAAAGCGGATGGAGAGGAAAGCTGGAGACAGAAGGCGGCGGAGCCCTTATGAATCAGTCCATACATGCGCTTGATCTGCTGCTTCGCTGGCTTGGCAAGCCGATCAAAACAGAAGCTTCCGTGAACAACCATCACTTAAAGGGTATTGTAGAGGTGGAGGATACCCTGGAAGCCTATATGGAGTTTACACAGGGGAAAGATCCTGTAAGAGCCAGCTTCTACGCCACGACTGCATACGTCAGTGACGCGCCTGTTCTCATTGAGATTGCAGGGGAAAGAGGATTTATCCGGGTGGAAGGAGATACAGTCACTTATCAGGAGGCAGGGGAGATGGAGCCTGTTATCTGGCGTTCGAAAAAAAGCCTTGTACCGGGAAAATCTTACTGGGGCAGTGGACATGAAGCCTGCATTCACGATTTTTATGACTGTGTCTGCACAGGAAAAGCCTATGGAAATGATCTTAAGTCGGTTCGGCTTACATTTAATACGATGATGGATATCTATGAATCTGCAGGAAGTGAGGAGAAATAAATCATGGAAAAAGTGAGACTGGGAATTATCGGAATTGGCAATATGGGTACCAACCATTTGAAGAGTATTCAGGAAGGTAAGGTTCCGGAGATTGAAGTGACAGCAGTGGCTGACAGGGAGGACGGACGGATTGCCTGGGCGAAAGAATATATGCCTGCTGAGACTTTATTTTTTAAAGAAGGATCGGATTTAATCGATGCAGGAGTGTGTGATGCTGTATTAATTGCTGTACCTCATTATCACCATCCAAAGCTTACAATCTATGCTATGGAGCACGGTCAACATGTTCTGTGTGAGAAGCCTGCAGGCGTTTACACAGCTCAGGTCAGAGAGATGAATGAAGCAGCGCAAAAATCTGACCGGGTATTTGCCATGATGTTCAATCAAAGAACCAACTGCATTTACAGAAAGCTGCATGAGCTGGTAACTGGTGGAGAGTTAGGAGCAATCAAACGGGTAAACTGGATTGTAACTGACTGGTACAGAACACAGTCCTATTATGATTCCGGCAGCTGGAGAGCAACCTGGGACGGAGAAGGGGGAGGCGTACTGCTAAATCAGTGTCCTCACAATATGGACCTGCTTCAATGGATCTGCGGAATGCCGGATAAGGTACGTGCCTTCTGCCACAACGGAAAGTGGCATGATATTGAGGTGGAGGATGATGTGACAGCCTATCTGGAATATCCAAACGGGGCAACAGGAGTCTTTGTAACCACAACGGCAGATGCACCCGGTACAAACCGGTTCGAGATTACCATGGAAATGGGTAAAGTGGTTTGTGAAAATGACCGCCTTATGCTTCATAAACTGGCGGAAAATGAGCGAACCTTCTGCAAAACCGCAAAAGGCGGATTTGATACACCAGAATGTACCGTCACAGAGGTGGAGACAGACGGTGTCAACGAGCAGCATGTGGGAGTATTAAAGGCATTTGCAGGTAAAATTTTAAGAGGAACACCTCTGGTAGCAGAAGGAGTGGAAGGAATCAATGGACTGACTTTATCAAACGCCATGCATTTATCCAGTTGGCTGAACCAGGAAGTTGAAATTCCATTTGATGAAAATCTGTTTTTAGAGGAATTAAATAAAAGACGTGCTGCTTCCAGAAAAAAAGAGGGGACTGGCGTGGTATTTGATACTGAAGGAAGTTATTAAATAAAGGAGAGAGCATAATGTGGGACAAAATAAAACTATCCGGATTTGCAGATGAGATTGATATGGATTTAGACGTTCAGATGAACGTGCTTAAAAAACTGGGAATGTCTTATGTAGAGATGCGCGGAGTAGATGGTAAGGGCCTGGTGGAGCATACAACAGAAGAGGCAAAAGAGATTAAAAGACGCCTTGACAGCAATGGAATTAAATTATCATCCGTAGGTTCTCCCATTGGAAAAATTAAAATTGCAGATGAGTTTGCTCCTCATATGGAGTTATTTAAGCACACTGTGGAACTGGCACATGTAATGGAAACTCCCAATATCCGTATGTTCAGCTTTTTTATGCCGGAAAATTCCAGCTATGAGCCATATAGAAACAAGGTGATGGATCAGCTTGGTCAGTTTGTGGATTACGCCAAAGCAAATGAAGTAATTCTTCTTCATGAAAATGAGAAGGATATTTATGGCGATATGGCAGACAGATGCCTGGAAATCATGAAGGAATTTTATGGGGATCATTTTAAGGCAGTATTTGATTTTGCCAACTTCGTCCAGTGCAAACAGGATACCATGGAAGCTTATGAGATGTTAAAACCCTATATTTCCTACATTCATATAAAGGATGCCCTCTGGGCAGATGCAAGCGTGGTTCCTGCAGGTATGGGAGA
This sequence comes from Lacrimispora struthionigena, assembly GCF_048627165.1. NCBI lineage: Bacteria > Bacillati > Bacillota > Clostridia > Lachnospirales > Lachnospiraceae > Lacrimispora > Lacrimispora struthionigena. The sequence goes on along the minus strand of NZ_JBMBWP010000002.1, from coordinate 2,280,770 downwards.
CGGAAATGTGGAAAAGATACTTGGAAACTTAAAAGAAAGTGGATATCAGGGCTTTTTATCCCTGGAGCCACATCTCAGTGATTTTGCCGGCTTCTCTGCACTGGAACAGCATGGAGAGCAAAAGAAGAAGATGAGCGGGGAAGAGGCGTTTACCATGGCTCATGATGCACTGATTAAAATACTGAACTGTATTTCTTAATCACCAGTTTCTTAATAAATGAAACCGCCATGGCTGGAATTCCAAAACCAGACCAGGGCGGTTTTTTTATTCTCCTCCATTCATCCGTTTCACGTAAGCACTGGGCGACATACCCGTATTTTTCTTAAAAATCTGGCTGAAATACTGGGGGTTGTTTCCGCAGCCCACCTTTTCTGCAATCCATTGAATCTGCTCTGCGTGCCCCTCAGCCAGAAGCTGTTTTGCTTTCTGGATTCGCTGGGTAGTCAGGTAATTGGAAAATTTTTGCCGGGTTTCTCTCATAAAACGGGCACTTACATAATCCACATTCATAAATAAGTAGTTATCAGCAATCCATTTTAGTGTCAGGCTTGGATTGTCTAAATTGTTCTCCACATACTGTATGACTTTTTCAATAAACGGACTGTAGGATCTGGTGGTTTCCAAAGAGTCCTCCAGTATCCTGTTTATTTTCTCCATCAGCATATTGCGTATGATTTCCGGATCCGTCTGCTGGTTTAAGGTCAATAAATATTCGGTGGCTACGATTGAAGAGCCATAGCGGTTTCCGGCTGTTAATTTAATTATAATGCGGGAACCTGCCTGCTTTAAAAAATCAGGATTGCTGATATCGTGAAGCGTGTCCTTCAGTTCTTTTAGGCCCATCTGCTGCTCTTTCATATCTGCTTCCATCAAAAGAGTAGTCAGTTGTTCCAGTTTCTCGATCATATTTTTATAGTTACAGATTGGTACTGGTCTTAAACCATTCATAAAATAGATCATACCATACCGTCTGATCTTTGAGGTTAAGGCTTCGATCAGCTGAATCAGATTTGGATAGGTGCTTCTGTGATAATCCAGTGTAATAGACTGATCGTTTAATGCCAGCTGTCTCATAAAATCATCCAGAAGTTCATAGGATACCTGGTGGCTTTCAAAAAACAGTATCAGGGTGTTTTTAACATAGATGCTGTATACGGCAATGCCCGGTGCACTTTCGGTCATGTAGTCATAAATCAGCTGGAGAGCTGTTTCCAGGAAGGGTTCTTCCAGATAATGAAGGTAGCACAGCTCATAACCGGTGTAGCAGAAATCCATAAAGCCGGAATAGACTTCCCAGGCGGGACTTAAACCCTCCTCCATAAAAATTCCTTCGTTAATAATATTTGCCAGCACACTATAATGAAGGTGGCAGGTTAGTGATTTCTGTCTGTCCTGCAGATCTTTAAAGGCACGCCTGTGATAATATTCCTTAATCACATCTTTCATACTCTCAATAATCTGCTCTTCATTGCTTGGCTTTAGCAGGTAATGGTGTACCCGGTATTTCATGGCCTGCTTGGCATATTCAAATTCTCCAAACCCGGAAAGAATAATAAACTGGATATCCATGTCTGTCTGTGAGATCCGCTCAACCAGTTCAAGACCGGAAATTCCCGGCATACGGATGTCGGTCAGAACAATATCAGGGGATTCATCAAGTATCATGTTATAGGCCTCGATGCCATCGCTGCAGCTTCCAATCAGCTCGATTCCCAGACTGTTCCAGTCTATTAAACTGGAAATGGATTCCCGTATCATACGTTCGTCATCTGCAATCATTAATTTCAACAATCTCCATTCTCCTTTCGGGCAAGAGGAAAGGCAAGCCTTGCCACTGCCTGTTCATTTTCATTATAAAGGGTGAGTCCATAATCTTCCCCATAGGTCAGCTGCATCCGCTGCAGAATGTTAAGAAGCCCGATTCCAAAGCCATGGGGACTGATTTGATTGGTCTTCAGCTTTTCTAACAGCTGGTCTTCAAAAGCTGATCCGTTATTTCTTATGTAAACATAAAGAACATCCAAAGACCGTTCTGCCAATATGTGAATAAAACAGCCCTCTGTATTCTCTTCCAGGCCGTATCGTATGGAGTTTTCCACCAATGGCTGCAGAGTGAGTTTTAACACGTAACAGGAGTAAAGATCCTCGGGTACTGTGATTTTATATTCCAGCCGGTCTTCATAACGGAATTTCTGAATGGTCATATAGCACTGTACCAGCTCCAGCTCCCTCCTTAAAGGTACTTCTTTGCTTTTCTGATCCAGAGTAATTCTTAAAAGCGTACCCAGATTTTCAGCCATGGATGAGATATCCTTTGCGCCCACCGATTTGGCTCTCCAGTTGATGGATTCCAGTGTGTTGTAAAGAAAGTGGGGGTTCATCTGGGTTTCCAGGGCTTTTAGCTGTGCTTCCTTTCTTAGAATCTCGTTTAAGTAGCCGTTTTGAATCAGTTCATTTACTTCATTTACCATCTGGTCAAACTGGGTATGAAGGATACCCAGTTCATCGGTTCGCCCAGTATAATCATAGGGAATATCAAGGGACTCTTTCTGGCCGTCAGCGAAGTTCTTCATTTTTAACAGCAGGTTATTAAAATGCCGCATTATGGAGTCAATCAGTGCGGAAGACAGGATGCTGGAAATAATTACTGCAATGACAGTGATAATAAAGGAGAAGCGAAAACTTGTGGTGAGAGAAGCCAGGATGTTGTCATAAGGAATGATACAGACATAATCCCAGTTATAGTTGGATAGAGCCTGTCTTACATAGAAGTAGTTCTTTCCCATGGACTGAAACAGTCCGTAACGGGATAGGAAGATTTTTGAGATCACCGTAGGATCTTTGTCAGTAACGGCAGAAGACTGGTAGATTAAATTATCCCCATCATACAGGATATAATCGGCGGATTCGTAAAGATGGCTGTTATCCGTTGACGAGTCAATCAACTGCTTCATATCAATGTTTATGATCAGGCTGCCGATGGAATCCAGCTTTAAAAACTGGGTGCGGCGGATGTTCTTAACCATAAAAAGTCCGTACTGGTCGCTGTAATCCGTTACGAGAATGGTCTTTCCCTTTGCCTCTTCAGCCCGTGAAATTAAGTCCTTGCGTATGGAATCGGGAAGTTTTTCTTTATTGATAATGTGGGTGTGAATGGAAAAATTACCCTGGTACAGGCTCATGTAGCGGATGTTATTTTTTCTGAAGTTAAAATAGTACTCATTTAACATACCATAGATCGCCTTATAGGCCACGGTGCGTTCCTGGATCTGATCTGTATCCTTTAGGATTCCCAGATTTTTCTGCATGGTACTGTCTGCAAGCACCATATCCGCCATGGTGCTGATCACGTCCAGATGGTTATTTAGTTCCTTGGCGGAAAAAGACAAAGAGGAAGCAACTGTCTGATAAAGCACCTTCTGGTGGGCAACAGAGATCATGCGGATATTAAATATGGAAACAATGGTAAGGAGCAGAATACACAGAAACACTATGGACTGAATCTTCTTCTTTAACGTAAGATTCCGGATAAATGCTTTCATACGTCCTCCTTAACGGGACAGCCCCTGGTCTGATAAACAGATTATATATAAAACGTAACAATAATACAACACAAAACCGTTAAAAATATACAAATTATACAAAAAAACACGGTTTTTTCCACTTTGAACTCGGTTTTCCGCATTTACTGCTTAGTCTTAGAAACGTATAATAAAACTACCTAAGATGAGTTCTTAATTTTAAGGAGGAAGGTATTATGAAGAAAAAAATTGCATTACTGATGTCCTGCTGTATGGCAGCAGCTTCTCTGGCAGGTTGCGGAGGAAGTTCAGCAAGCGCTACCACAGCTGCAACTCAGGCACCTGCAACCACACAGGCGGCCACGACGGCTCCTTCTAAGGAAGCCTCCGGTGGAAGTGGAGATGTAAAACTCACGATGAGCTGGTGGGGGAACCAGGTCAGAAATGAGAGAACACAGGCAGCTTTAGACCTTTATTCCGAACAGAATAAAGGAGTAACCATTGAAGGACAGTTTTCCGAGTGGTCTGATTACTGGAATAAGCTTGCTACATCGGCAGCAGGCCAGTCACTTCCTGATCTGGTTCAGATGGATTACATGTACATAGACCAGTATGTAAAGAACAACTTGTTAGTTGATTTAAAGCCTTATATTGAAAAGGGTGCCCTGGATGTATCCAATATTTCGGAAAACACCATGGCTTCCGGTACTGTAGACGGAGGAGTTTATGCAATCTGTGCAGGTATTAACTCTCCTGCCATGATGTATAACAAGACGTTACTTGATAAGAACGGTATCACTATCAAGGACTATATGACTATTGACGATTTTGAGGCAGTCTGCCGGCAGGTATATGAAAAAACCGGATATAAGACATCAATCGTTTACGGCACAGCCCAGACTTATCTGGACTATTTTATGAGAGCATACGATGTGGTTTTATTTGGTGATAAGAAGATGGGCGGAAAAGCAGAAGATTACATTCCGTTCTTCCAGATGTATGAGACCGGCTTAAAAGAGGGATGGCTCATTGATCCGGGTGTATTTGCAGAAATCTCCATTGGTTCTGTGGAACAGGATCCACTTGTAAATGGTTCCAGCCCCGAAACCATGTCCTGGTGCGCATTTGCAAACTCCAACCAGCTGACAGCAGTCCAGAACGCTGCTCCGGAAGGTGTGACCATTGGCATGACTACCTGGCCATCACCTGATCCCAAGAAGTCCGGCTACTTAAAATCCAGCCAGTTCTTCTCCATTGGTGCTCATACCAAGAATCCGGATGAAGCAGTGAAAGTGTTAGATTATCTGATTAATTCAAGCGATGCAAATAATATTCTTTTAGGCGAAAGAGGCGTTCCTGCATCCAGTAAGATTGCACAGGAGCTTTCACCCAAGATGGATGCCATCAACCAGGAGATCATCCGCTATATCAACGAAGTTGTAACACCTAACAGTTCACCGATCAATCCTCCCCAGCCAGATGGAGCAAGTGAGGTATTTAATCTGTTAAATCAGGTTCAGGAACAGCTTTGCTATGGTACATTTGATTCAAAAGCGGCTGCTGAGGAATTCTTTAACAGTGCCAATAAGATCATGAGCCAGAAATAATTTCCGGTAATATTCGGGGCAGAGAACGCTCTGCCCCGTTTTCAATCAGAGCAGTGATATGTGAACGGAGGGGACGTATATGAAAGAAAAAAAGAGGGAAAGCTTCAGACATTTTATGAACAGGGAAAGTACGGCAGGATTCGTATTCAGCCTTCCGTTTAGCATAGGATTTCTCATGTTCATGGTAGTTCCCATGGGGCTGTCCCTTTATTATTCCTTTTGTGACTACAACATTCTGGCACCGCCAGTCTTTGTAGGAATGAAAAATTACATAAAGATGTTTACGGATGATCCGGTGTTTTTAAAAACCATTGGAGTTACCTTTTATTTTGCATTTGTATCGGTTCCCATGCGTCTGGTATTTGCCCTTATTGTAGCACTTATTCTGTTTAGGACTACAAAAGCTACGGCATTCTACCGCGCGGCCTACTATCTGCCATCTATTATCGGTGGTTCGGTGGCGGTGGCGATTCTCTGGAAGCGTATATTTGCAACCGACGGAGTGATAAATCAGCTGCTTCGGATTATAGGAATAAAGACCAGTTTCCCGTGGCTTGGAAATGTAAATACAGCCATCTGGACCCTGATTATACTGGCTGTCTGGCAGTTTGGTTCTTCCATGCTGATCTTCTTATCATCACTGAAACAGATTCCGGTTACGCTTTATGAAGCCGCAAGAGTGGATGGGGCAAACCGGTTTTCCCAGTTTTTTAAGATCACACTGCCTCTTTTGACTCCCACCATTTTTTTTAACCTGGTTATGCAGACCATCAATGGATTTTTGGCATTTACACAGTGTTTTATTATTACACAGGGGAAACCCCTGAATTCCACTTTGTTCTACACGGTTTATATGTACCAGCAATCCTTTGAGTTTTACAATACCGGTTATGGTGCGGCTCTGGCATGGGTCATGCTGGGAATAATCGGATTGATCACGTTAATCTTATTTGCTACTAAAAAATTCTGGGTCTATACGGAAGGAGTGTAATATTCATGAAAACAAGGAAAAGAATCGGCGGGATTGTCTATCACGTCATTGTCTGCGGCCTTGGTCTGATCATGATTTACCCTCTTGTCTGGATGATCATGAGTTCGTTTAAGGAAAGCAATACTATTTTTATCACAGCAGGTCAGCTGATACCTAAGAAGTTTGTGTTTGCCAATTATGCAACTGGCTGGAGAGGATTTGCAAAAACAGGATTTGCTGTATTTTTAAGAAATTCCATGTTTATTGCTGTTGTTGCAACCCTTGGTACGGTATTTTCCTCTGCTTTTGTGGCATATGGACTGGCCAGATGCAGATTTTTTGGAAGAAAGTTCCTGTTCGTAGCCATGCTTCTTTCCATGATGCTGCCGGCGCAGGTATTAATGATTCCCCAGTATTTATGGTATCAGAAGCTGGGGTGGGTAGGAAGTTACAGACCTCTGATTGTCCCCTATTATTTTGCAATTCAGGGTTTCTTCATCTACCTGATGATTAACTTCATTGACGGAATTCCCAGGGAACTTGATGAAGCGGCTAAGATTGACGGCTGCTCCTACTACGGTATATTTGCAAGAATTATACTGCCCTTAATTACACCGGCTTTAATTACTGCAAGTATTTTCTCGTTCATGTGGAGATGGGATGATTTCCTTTCCGCCCTCCTATACATTAATGAATCTGCAAAGTATCCCGTCAGTCTTGCATTGAAATTGTTCTGTGATCCAGGTTCCTCCTCTGATTACGGAGCCATGTTTGCAATGGCAACACTCTCCATTATGCCTGCAGTTATTATCTTTATCAGCCTGCAGAAGTATCTGGTGGAAGGAATCAGTACATCTGGTTTAAAAGGTTAAAATATGGCAGAGGCAGTACAAAAAACAGCTTTTTTGTGCGCCTCTGTTATTTTTTTTGGTTTAGACCTTTCATTTGTCAGTCTAAATTGATATAATTGGGCAGTTTAGTAGTACAATCTGGTTGAGGCACAGGAAATGGAGGAAATTATGATTTACAATGTATTGGAATTCGGAGCAAAAGGCGATGGGAAAACAAATGACGCCGCAGCAATTCAGAAAGCAATTGACGAATGCACTGGCGCAGGCGGCGGCCGTGTACTCCTTCCCGGCGGATATATCTATAACAGCGGTTCAATTCTTCTTAAATCAAATGTAGAGTTTCATTTAGAGATGGGAGCAGTATTAAAGGCCAGCGATGATTTAAATGATTATTATCCTCTGGCCAACGGCGGAAAGATCGTGGCTCATGAATCCGGTCTTCCATCTTTTTTAAACAGTGAATATAATGGCAGACCATTTCATGCATTTATATACGGTTATGACCAGGAGAATGTGGCAATCACCGGATTTGGCACCATAGATGCCAATGAGGCCATATTTTACGGGGATAATTCCGGTTATCACATTGAAGGAACTTATTATCCAAGAATTCCCCTGATGCTGTTAGAAAAATTTAACCATCTCACCATCCGTGACGTGAAGCTGGTAAACTGCGCATTCTGGACCGTTCATCTGGTGGGATGCAACGATGCATTAATTGAGGGAATCCGCCTTCTTAATAACTTACAGATGGCTAATTCTGACGGCATTGATCCGGATCACTGCACCAATGTACGGATTATCGGCTGCCACATTGAATGCGGCGACGATGCAATTGTATTAAAAAATTCCGGTGACTATAAACAGTACGGTCCCTGTGAGAATATTGTAATCTCAAACTGTACTTTAATCTCCACCAGTGCTGCGATTAAGTTCGGAACAGAAGGGGAAAGTGATTTCAGAAATGTTCTGGTAGAAAACTGTACCATCAGTAAAAGCAACCGTGGTATCTCCATACAGATCAGGGACGGAGGAAATGTTGAAAATGTGGTATTCTCCAATATCACCATTGAAACACGCCGCTTTTCTCATGAGTGGTGGGGAAGGGCAGAACCGATCTGCATCACAGCCCACGACAGAAAGCCGGGTGTAAAGGCCGGAAAAATCAGAAATGTGCGGTTTGAGAATATCAGCTGCAAGGGTGAAAACGGAATCTTTATCCGGGGAAGCGAAGATAACTATATTGAAGACGTGAGTTTTGAAAACATCCACCTCACTCTGGAGAAAAACTCCCGCTGGGAGATTGAGGGATATGATATCCGCCCCTGCCAGGGAGATGGACTGATTCGTACTAAAATATCCGGAATTTATGCGGAGTATGCCAGGGATATCCGGTTTGAGCATGTGAAGATTCAGGTGGCGGAAAGTATGAGACCGTTCTACAAACAGGATGTTACCTTAAGCCACTCACAGGAAATCACAATTTAATCCTCATAAGAAGCAATGGAAATGGCGCAGTTTTGCTCTTTGCAATAGGAGCAGAACGCGTCTTCCGGCATCTTTTCAGTTAAAATATAATCAAATTGATTCATATCTCCATAGGTCATAAGGGATGCCCGGCCAAACTTGGAAGAATCTGCCAGAAGATAATGCTTCTGGCTTTTTTTTAATGCTGCTTTTTTTATGTTATACTCATCGGTTGATGCATTACAGATTCCTGATTCCACGGAAATACCGGTACATGCCATAAATGCACGTACGATGTTATAATCCTCTAAATATTCCACACAGGAGCTGCCAGTCAGAGAAGCGGTATCCCTTTTTAAAGTGCCTGGGAGCACGATTAAGTCAATATTAGGATAATTCATGGATTTGTTAATGACCTGAATGCTGTTTGTTATGACAGTGACTGTATTTAAATGAGTAAGAAAGTCTACAATATTCATGGTAGTGGTTCCACTGTCAATGAATATGATATCTCTGTCCCGTACAAAGGAAGCGGCAAGAGATGCAATTCGCTGCTTGCTTAAAAAATTACGGCTGGCTCTGTCCTGAAATGTGACCAGATCTGGTATTGGTGGAATATTTTCTGAGGCAATTACACCTCCATATACCTTTTCCACAGTTCCTCTTCCCACAAGCACCTCCAGATCCCGGCGCAGCGTGTTTTTGGATATCTGAAATAATTCGCACAGGGTATCGATGGATGCGGATTTGTGCTCCAGTATATATTGCTCTAATTGTTCGATTCGGGAAATTCTCATAGCTTGTACTCCTTATATGGCGGTTCCATTGTTCTGCTGTTATTGACCTATTATATCAGACACAAGCAAAAATATCAAGAAATCACCAATAGATCACCAAATTAAGAAATTTTTTTTTCAGTAGATCTTGACCGTTCTCGATTAAGGTGTTAGAATATAACCAACACATTACAAAAACAAAATCAAAACATACTCATAAAGGGAGGAAGAGAGAGGAAACAGGACATGGGATTAGTAAAAATGAAAGATTTGCTAAATCAGGCATCAGAGCAAAATCGGGCGGTGGGAGCATTCAGTGTTGGGAACTTAGAGATGATAAAAGGTGCGGTAAAGGCAGCTGAAGAAATGAACACTCCCATTATCTTACAGATTGCAGAAGTCCGTCTGCCACATTCCCCGCTGTCACTCATGGGGCCTATGATGGTAGAAGCTGCAAGGAACGCAAAGGTAGAGATTGCAGTTCATTTAGATCACGGCAAGACCATAGGTGTGCTGAGACAGGCTCTGGAATATGGATTTACCTCAGTCATGATGGACGGCTCCACACTTCCCTTTGAAGAGAATATTAACAAAACCTTAGAAGCAGCCTGTCTGGCAAAAGAATATGGGGCCACCGTAGAAGCGGAGCTTGGTCTTGTAGGCGGTAGTGAGGATGGGAGCACAGATGAGGGAATCCGCTGCACCAATCCGGAAGACGCGAGAGTATTTTGTGAAAAGACAGGTGTGGATGCGTTGGCCGTAGCCATTGGCAATGCCCACGGCAATTACCCGGTAGCACCCAGACTGGCCTTTGATGTTTTAAAGGCAATTGATGAAAAGACAGATGTTCCCCTGGTATTACATGGCGGAACCGGAATCACTCCGGAGGACTTCAGAAAGGCAGTTGGACTTGGAATCCGAAAGATCAACATTGCAACAGCCAGCTTTGACAGTCTTACCAGAGAAGCTGAAAAGTATTTGAAATCAGAAGGCAGACATGATTACTTTGGACTGAATGAAGCCATGGTCCAGGGCGTATATGAGAATGTGAAGCAGCATATCAGGATCTTTAACTGTGTAGAGCCGCTATAATATTAACCATTAAATATATAAAACCGCTAAGAAAGGAATGGATAGAAAAATGGGAGAAGTAAAAACATTAAAGTATTTTGTAAACGGTCAGTGGAAGGAATCTAAAACAACGAAGTATACAGATGCCTTTGACCCAAGCACTGGTGAAGTGATTGCGAAAGTACCATGCTGTACTCCGGATGAAGTGGAAGAGGCTGTAGCAGCAGCGAAAGCTGCATTTCCATCCTGGTCAGCAACTCCGGTTATTAAAAGAGTTCAGATTCTTTATAAGCTGAGAGATTTACTGATCGAGCATATGGATGAACTGACCATGCTGGTAGCAAAAGAAAACGGTAAAAACTGGGAAGAAGCTCAGGGTGATGTTCTGAAAGCAAAAGAAGGAACCGAGCAGGCCATCAGCGCTCCGTCACTGATGATGGGAGAAAGCTTAATGGACGCTTCCAGCGGATTTGACACAGTATTATATCGTATGCCTCTGGGCGTATTCGCAGGTATCGTACCATTTAACTTCCCGGCTATGATTCCAATGGGCTGGATGACTCCTATGTGTATCGCATGCGGTAACACCATCGTATTAAAAGCAGCCTCCTTTACTCCTCAGTCCAGCATGCGTATCGCGGAGCTGTACAAAGAAGCAGGACTTCCGGATGGCGTAATTAATATTGTTACCTGCTCCAGAAACGAAGCAGAGATTCTTCTTACACACGATGATGTTAAGGGAATTACCTTCGTAGGTTCTACATCGGTTGGAAAGCACATTTATTCCACAGCTGCAGCAACAGGAAAGAGAGTTCAGGCACTTTGCGAAGCCAAGAACCACGCTCTTGTATTAAAAGATGCTCCTGTTAAACGTGTGGCAGCAGGTATCATCAACTCCACATTTGGCTGTGCTGGTGAAAGATGTATGGCTCTTCCGGTAGTTGTTGTTCAGGAAGAAATTGCGGATGCACTTGTAGCAGAAATCGTAGCTCAGGCTAAGAAGTTAAAAGTGGGACCAGCTTATGATAAAACCACAAATCTTGGACCGGTTATCAATCAGGCACACAAGGATTCTGTTGTAAAATGGATTGAGACAGGAATCGCAGAAGGTGCCAAGGTGGTACTGGACGGCCGTGATGTAGTAGTAGAAGGTTTTGAAAAAGGATTCTACTTAGGGCCAACAATTCTTGATCATGTTACACCTGAAATGAGCGTAGGCGAAAGAGAGATCTTCGGACCGGTACTTTGCATTAAGAGAGTAAAGACCTTCGAGGAAGGACTTGCAGTCATGAATGCCAATCCATATGCCAACGGTTCTGTTATCTTTACACAGAACGGTCGCTATGCAAGAGAGTTTGCAAGACATACAGACGGCGGTATGATCGGTATCAACGTAGGAATTCCGGTTCCGGTTGGTATGTTCCCATTCAACGGCAATAAGCTGTCATTTATCGGAGATCTTCACTGCTTAGGAAAAGATGGTTTCAGATTCTATACAGAGAATAAAGTTGTTACCACCAGATGGTTCGACGAAGAAACGGGAGAGTCCACGGCTGTTAATACCTGGGATGGAACAATCTAAAATTTGTTTTTATTGAAAAAATAGCACGCATACACTTGCGTGCTATTTTTATGTGTGATATGATTGGTGAAGTGAATTGTTAAAGGAGAGAACAGATGGCGGGAACGATTCGGGAAATAGCAGAGCGGGCAGGTGTGTCCAGAGGTACTGTTGACCGCGCGTTAAATAAACGGGGGCGGATTGACAAGGAAGTGGAAGAGCGGATCTTTCAGATTGCAGACGAAATCGGTTACGTGCCGAAAAAAGATAAGACGGCAGTAAAAAAGGAATCGGTTAAAATCGGCATTGTAACCCAGCTGGCTAAATCGTCATTTATGATTCCCATCAGAAAAGGGTTAGAAGATGCACAAAAGGAATTGAAAAAAAGAGGAATTGTCTTTGTAATGGAAGAATGTGTCACGGTAAGTGAGGAAGAGCAGCTTGCAGCCATTGAAAGACTGGAAAAAAACAAGGTGTCAGGCATTGCGATCATGCCTGTGGAGTGTGATAAAATAAGGGATAAGATCAATTCCCTGATTGAGCAGGGGATCTCGGTCGTAACGTTTAATACGGATATTGTAGGGACAAAACGAAGCTGTTTTGTAGGCCAGGACAACAAACGGAGCGGACGCACAGCGGCCGGGCTTATGGGAATGCTCACCGGCGGACAGGGAAAGATTCTCGCTATTACAGGATATTTTGGGAATAGTGTTAACAGCATGCGTGTGGACGGGTTTGTGGATGAGATAAAGAGGACATTTCCGGGGCTTGAGCTTGTAGGAGTACAAAGCAGCTTTGATGAAAAGGAAGAGGTGGAAAAAATCCTTGTCAACACCCTGACTGCTTATCCGGATCTCCAGGGTGCGGTGATATTCTCAGGAGGCCAGGGGGGCGTAAAAAAGGCGTTTGATGAGCTTAAGCTGGATAAAAAACCCCATATTATTATCTATGATCTGACCACGGGAAATATCAAAGCTCTGGAAGAAGGAATAGCGGATTTTCTCATTGACCAGAACGGTTATACACAAGGGTACCGCGCCCTGTTCATCCTAACGGATATCATGCAGGCTGGGAGCAGAAAAGAGCAGGAATTTTTTTACACGGATATTATTATTAAAACAAAATACAATATTTAAAATCACCATGGAATCAGGGGTCTGTTCAGAGTAAAAAACAGGTCCTGATTTTTTTTATTAACTAAGCGAAATTACTTGCACGCGGACTGCGTGCGTGGTATAATGTAGGCACATGAGATGAGCGAAAAAGCACGCAAACAGATGGGAGAGGTGTAACGATGGAATATATAAAATTTAACGAAGCCAGAGAGCTTGATTTAATACTTCTTGGCAGAGTGGCCATTGATTTTAACCCTGCTTACAATGAGCAGGTGAAGGAAGAGTTTAAGCCGCTAAAAAAGGTTCACATGTTTGAAAAATTTGTGGGCGGTTCTCCTGCCAACATTGCCGTAGGCGTGACAAGACATGGTATGAAAGCTGGTTTTCTTGGAAAAGTATCAGATGACCAGTTCGGGGAATTTGTAGTGGATTATTTTAATGAACAGGGAATTGATACCTCCCACATTACAAAATGTAAAAACGGAGAAAAACTGGGACTTACTTTTACAGAGATGCTGTCCTCAAGCGAAAGCAGCATTCTGATGTATAGAAACTGCATTGCTGATTTACAGCTGAGTGTGGAAGACATCGACGAGGAATACATTAAAAAGGCGAAAGCAATTTTAATATCAGGTACTGCACTTGCCGAGAGCCCATCAAGAGAAGCGGCTCTTAAGGCTGTGATGCTGGCTAAGAGAAACGATGTAAGAATTATATTTGACATTGATTACAGGGCATATAACTGGAAAAATACAGATGAGTTATCCATTTACTACTCAACTGTTGCAAAAGAAGCGGATATTATTATGGGATCAAGAGAAGAATTTGATCTGACAGAAAAGCTGATTAAACCTGGTATGACAGATGAAGAAAGTGCCGCTTTATGGCAGGGATATCATGCAGCAATCGTAGTAATCAAGCATGGTATGAAGGGATCAACCGCATATACCCGCGACGGTCAGTCATTTTCCATTAAACCGTTCCCGGTAGAGGCGAGAAAGGGCTTTGGAGGCGGAGACGGATATGGTTCCGGTTTCCTATATGGTCTGTATCAGGGCTGGGATATTATTGACTGCCTGGAATTTGGTTCTGCAGAAGCGTCCATGATGGTAAAGAGCAATAACTGCTCAGACTCCCTTCCCACACCAGAGGAAGTGCATGCATTTATAAAAGAGGAAAAGGAAAAATTCGGTGAGATGATCGCCCGTGTATAAAATATAAAGGAGAGCGGAACATGTCAAAAACAATAAGAATGACAACAGCACAGGCACTAGTAAAGTTCCTGGATAACCAGTATGTTTCAGTGGATGGAACAGAAATTAAGTTTGTTGAAGGCTTTTTTACAATCTTCGGACATGGAATTGCAGTTGGTCTGGGAGAGGCATTGGACACGAATCCGGGACAGCTTCGGGTTCTTCAGGGAAGAAACGAGCAGGGGATGTGTCATACAGCCATTGCATTTGCCAAACAGAACCAGCGAAGAAGAATTATTCCCTGTGCTTCCTCAGTAGGACCTGGCGCTGCCAATATGGTGACAGCCTGCGCCACTGCTACCGTCAACAACATTCCGCTGCTGGTATTTCCTGCGGACACCTTCGCATCCAGACAGCCTGATCCGGTACTTCAGCAGTTAGAGCAGAGCAGCAGCCTTGCAACGACTACCAATGATGCATTTAAACCGGTATGCAAGTACTGGGACAGAATTACCAGACCAGAGATGATTATGAGCGCTTTAATTAATGCAATGCGTGTGCTCACAGATCCGGCAGAGACGGGAGCCTGCTGTATTTCCCTCTGTCAGGATGTAGAGGGAGAATCCTTTGATTATCCGGAGTATTTCTTTAAGAAACGGGTTCATAAGATTACAAGACCTGTGGCAGTGGAAGAAGAACTGGAAGAGATTGCTGACATCATTGCAGAAGCAAAGAAACCCATTGTGATTGTGGGCGGAGGAGTTCGTTACTCAGATGCAGGAGAAGTGGTAGAACAATTCTGTGAAGAATTTAAGATTCCATTTGGAGAGAGCCAGGCTGGAAAGAGCGCCTGCAAATCAAGCCATCCGTACTGTCTTGGAGGAATCGGAGTGACCGGTACTTATGCCTCCAATGTCATTGCAAAGGATGCAGATGTGGTAATCGCCATTGGAACCAGACTCAGCGATTTTACCACCAGCTCCAAGTGGCTGTTTAAAAGAGAAAATGTGAAATTTGTTACCATAAATAACAGCAGATTTCATGCCTATAAGATGGATGCATCCATGGCAGTGGGAGATGCAAAAGTTACCGTAGAGGCACTGACGGAAAAGCTGAGAGAAAAACAGTATGTATCCCAGTACCGCAATGAGATCACAGACGCAAAGAAAAAGTGGGATGAAGAGATGGTTCGCCTGGGCAGCATTGAGTATACAGGAGATGATTTCGAACCCATTATCAAAGCAAGAGATCCCAGAACAATTCCGGAATTTGTCCGTCTGACCAATGGTAAGATCACCCAGACCGCAGCACTGGCAGCAATCAGAAGAGTAATCGATGCAGATGCCACAATTATTACGGCAGGAGGTTCCCTTCCAAGCTGTATGCAGCGTATGTGGACCACTGACAAGCGGGGCGGATATCACGCTGAGTATGGATATTCCTGTATGGGATATGAAGTGGCAGCAACTCTGGGCGTCAAATTTGCAGAGCCGGAACATGAGGTTTACTGCGTAGTCGGCGATTCCAGTTTTCAGATGCTGCACAGTGAAATTATGACTATTATGCAGGAAAGACAAAAAGTCAATATCCTCATCTTTGATAACTGCGGCTTTGGCTGTATCAACAACCTGGAGATGAACCACGGAATTGGAAGCCTTGCAACAGAGTACCGCTATACAGACGGGAAAAAACCAACCGGCGATTTAATCCCTGTAGACTATGCAAAGGTGGGAGAAGGTTATGGATTAAAGACTTATACCTGCCGTACCATTGCAGAACTGGAAGATGCATTAAAGGATGCCAAGAGCCAGGAGAGAGCCTGCCTGTTTGACTTAAAGGTAATTCCAAAGACCATGTCCGACGGATATGAATCCTGGTGGAATGTGGGACTTGCTGATACGTCTGAAAAAACCAGCGTAAACGAAGCGTTTGGAAGAGTCATGGAAGGCAGAAACGCAGCAAGAAAGTATTAAACGGCCGGACATGACCGGAAAGGAAGAAAATATGAGTCAGGTATTCGGATATCCGGAATTTGATGAGTCCGGAGAAAAGATTTTAACAACTTATACCAATGAGTATAAGGAGATGAACATGGACATTCGTGTTTACCGCATGAAAGCTGGGGAAACCAGAACCTTTTTAAAAGAAGAAGAGGAAACAGCTGTGCTTCTTCTAAAGGGAAAGATCGTATACCGTGGCGGCAGTGTGGAACAGGAAGCCTCAAGAATTGATGTTTTTACGGAGGGACCATGGTGTCTGCATGGCTGTGCAGGAACAGAGATTTCCGTGGAAGCAAAAGAGGATTCAGAAATTTTAGTCCAGTCAGCAGAAAATAAGAGAACCTTTGAAGCAAAACTGTATCAGCCCGAAGATGCGCCATGGAAGTATTCTTCTGTGGGCAAGTTTGGTAATGTGGCAAAACGGCGGGTGAATACGATTTTTGATATAGAGATCGCTCCTTACTCCAATATGGTTTTAGGAGAGGTTTTAAATGACCGGGGAAACTGGTCCGGTTATCTTCCTCACAGACATCCACAGCCGGAGACCTACTATTTCCTTTTTGACCACCCGGAAGGATTCGGTGCAAGCTTTGTAGGCGACCAGGTATTTAAAAGCACAGACGGAAGCTTTTCCGCAATTCCGGGAGGGGAACTCCATCCCCAGGCAGTGGCTCCGGGATACCAGATGTATACCTGTTGGATGATCCGCCATCTGGAGGGCAATCCATGGAATCAGACTGACCGTAACGAAGATGAACGATACGTGTGGCTGCATGATGCGGAGTTTTAAATAACACAGGGGTTAATCGCCGCGAAACCAGCGGTATAAAAATATGATAAGACAGGGAAGGGAAGCAAAAATGTTAAACAAGGAGAAAGTTAAATTAGGAATTGCACCAATTGCATGGACAAACGATGATCTTCCGGATTTAGGTAAGGAGAATACCTTCGAGCAGTGTGTCAGCGAAATGGCACTTGCAGGATTTACCGGTTCTGAAGTGGGTAATAAATACCCCAAAGATCCGGAGGTTTTAAAGAAGGCTCTGGAATTAAGAGGGGTTGAGATCTGCAATGCATGGTTTTCCACATTCTTAATCAGCAAACCTTACGAGGAGACTGAGGCTGAGTTTGAGAAACATGTAGCTTTCTTAGCTGCCATGGGCGCAAAGGTAGTAGGTGTTTCCGAGCAGAGCTACAGCACACAGGGAATTCAGGACCAGCCGGTTTTCGAAGGAAAGCATGAGATGGACGACAGAGAATGGGATCTTCTGTGCACAGGCTTAAACCGTCTTGGCAAGCTGTCCAAAGAAAAATACGGTGTGGCATTAACATTCCACCATCATATGGGAACCGTAGTTCAGTCAGCTGCAGAGACAGACCGCATGATGGAACATACAGATCCGGAATACGTAAGCCTTCTTTTTGACAGCGGCCACTTTGCTTACTGCGGAGAGAATCCGGTTGAGATGGTAACAAAGCACATCAAGCGTATTAAACATGTACATTTAAAAGATATTCGTCCGGAAGTTGTAAAACAGGTGAGAGAAGAGAAGATGAGCTTCTTAGCAGGCGTACGTGCAGGCGCATTCACCATTCCAGGCGATGGTTGTGTAGATTTTGAGCCGATCTTCAAGGTGCTGGAAGATGCAGCTTATGAGGGATATATGGTAGTGGAAGCAGAGCAGGATCCGGCTAAGGCTAATCCGTTAGAGTATGCAATCCGTGCAAGAAAGTTTATTGCTGAGAAAACAGGTCTTTAATTTAAAGGATAAAAGGAGAAGAATATTATGGTAACCGTAGGAATTATCGGAGCAGGCAGAATCGGAAAGGTTCATACCGCAAGCATCTGCAATATCGTTAAGAACGCAACAATTAAGACAATCGCTGACCCATTTATGAACGAAGAAACAGCAAACTGGGCAAAGAGCATGGGTGTATCCAATACAACCAAGGATTATAAAGAAATTCTGGCAGATCCGGAGATCGATGCAGTTTTAATCTGCTCCTCTACAAACACTCATTCTCCTATCTCTGTAGAAGCAATTAAGGCTGGAAAGCATGTATTCTGCGAAAAGCCAATTGATCATGACGTAGAGAAGATCAAAGAGGTAATTGATGCATTAAAGGATAGTAAGGTTAAATATCAGGTAGGCTTTAACCGCCGCTTTGACCACAACTTTGAAGCAGTGAGAAATGCAGTTGCAGCAGGAAAAATTGGCGATCCCCATATCATCAAAGTTACCTCCAGAGATCCTGAGCCACCCAGCGCAGAATATGCAGCAGTATCCGGCGGTATGTTCCTTGATATGACCATTCATGATTTTGATATGGTACGTTACCTGGCTGGATGTGATGCAGAAGAGATCTATGTACAGTCTGCAGTTTTAGTTGATCCAGCAATTGGAGAAGCTGGCGATGTGGATACTGCTGTAATCACAATCAAGATGGAGAATGGCGCAATTGCTGTAATCGACAACTCCAGAAAAGCAGCTTACGGCTATGACCAGAGAGCAGAAGTATTCGGCTCCAAGGGTATGGTTGCAACTACAAACGACACAGAATCCAGTGCAGTTTTAAGCACTGCTGACGGTGTGACTGGCGAGAAACCTCTTTACTTCTTCTTAGAGCGTTATATGCAGTCCTTTGCAAAAGAAGTGAACTGCTTTATCCAGGCCATTGAGAATGATACAGACACTCCTCTTGGCGTATTAGATGGTTTAAAACCGGTATTAATGGGAATCGCAGCTAAGAAATCTGTGAAAGAGCACAGACCGGTTAGAATCTCCGAAATTACAATGTAAGACAAAGGACCTGCCTCTTAAGGCATGTTCATAAGGATACTTTCTGCACCTACTAATGAATGGTGGTATTTAGCGGACAGTTAAAGCTGTCCGCTTTTGTTTTGCCTAGATTACAAGCCTTAGCTCATCGTTATTCTCAGCAATAAATTCATAATCAAGTTCTGATATATCATTTTCCTTAGTGACATCATCAAGTATTCCAATGTCACGATAGTAGATCCAGACGCATTGTTCAGCAGTTCTTGAATATCTTTCAGCCTTTTCACCCACTACAATCTTGTCTATAAAAAGGTGTAATAATACTGACGTCACTTCTGTGATGTCAGTATACCGTTTCGCTTTTTCAATAACAATTCGACATGAGCAGTATGGCAATTCCAAGTTCATCTGCAATATTTTTTAAAACAGATAAATCACTATAATCACTAGCATAGCTATTGTCAATAGCAGACCCACGAATCATTTGAAGGGTGTTGATAATAATCAGAACACAGTTTGGATGCTCATCTACAAAAGTTCTGATCCGCTCATCTAATTCTTCTAATTCACCGCCAAGTGTTGCTTGCTCTGTACAGAAATTAACTGCCGCTTAAGCTTCATCTGTAATTTCAAACAGTCGATTTTGAATTCGAATTTGGCTGTCCTCAAAGCAGAGTTACAAAGTATCTCCTTGCTTTACTTTATTGCCCATATTTTTTCGCCTTTTGAAACAGTAACAGCAAGCCAACTTTTACCCACTTTTGGTGACCCCGCATTTTCAATGACAAATTCAAGCGGCTAAAGTGGCATGGTCATAAGTGTTTGACCATCAATGGTGTTGAATCGTTTTTTCATTTTTGTGATTCCTCCTTTGAATTTTTCTTTATAAAGTTGAGAGAAGCCCATACTGTATAGCCAACAAGAAAGCAATTTTGACAACCTGTTTTGAAAAAAAGTGCCTTTACTTATTTCGTCGACGAAACGAGTGGTTGGTTCCAAAAAAGTGCCCCTCACTACTTAAGATAAAAATTTAGCTATCCTACAAAATTTTCTTCTCATATATTTTCACGATGAGAAGGCAAGTTGTACGAAAAGAATTTATCCTCTCACTTACTTCCACGATGAAATAGACATCCTACAAAAAAATCTTTATTATTTGCCATGACAAATCGTAGTGTTGAGAACCAGAAATTTTATGCCCTCATAAACTTCTACGTTTAGAAGGGCATCTGTATAACAAAAATTTAAAATTAAAATATATTTTGTACATAGGAGAGATAATTTGACTGGAATATTTGTTACTTATATGCTACAATTCTATATAGTCAACTTGAAAGG
The DNA here is from genome assembly GCF_048627165.1 of Lacrimispora struthionigena. Taxonomy (NCBI): domain Bacteria; kingdom Bacillati; phylum Bacillota; class Clostridia; order Lachnospirales; family Lachnospiraceae; genus Lacrimispora; species Lacrimispora struthionigena. The sequence continues at coordinate 2,260,519 of NZ_JBMBWP010000002.1, read as the reverse complement.
AGAAATCAAATTGGAATTTTTAAATAGAATAATTTGTGGAGATTGTATTGAAGTCATGAAAAAGATACCTGACAATTCAATTGCTGGATGTATAACTGATCCACCATATAACTATGAATTTGCAGGACGCAAATGGGATAAAGAGGAAATAAAAAGAAGAACTGAGCGCGTTCAAAACTCATCTACTCTAGTAAAGAACATGCCATACGGTAGTGGGTTGGCTGGTGGAGTACGAAATGAAAGATGGTACAAAAAGAATCGAGAAAATATTATTGAATACCAAAAATGGGTTGAAGAATGGGGTAAGGAACTTTATAGGATTCTGAAGCCGGGTGCGTATGTTTTCACATTTAACAGTACTAGAACAGTTGCTCATGTGCAAGTTGGACTTGAAAATGTAGGTTTTTACACTAGAGATATAATTGCATGGAGAAGACACAGTGGAATTCCAAAAGGGTTAAATATATCCAAAAAACTACAAAAGATGGGTGTAGAAGATTCTGAAAGATGGGAAGGATGGCATAGCTGTCTCCGAAACGAATGGGAAGCAATATCGTTAGTTCAGAAGCCATTGTCTAATAACTATATTGAAACCCTTACCGAATACAAAGTTAGCGTACTTCATGCGAAAGTAAATAATAAATTTCAATCAAATATAATTGAGGATATAAAGCGAGATTCAATTGATGATTTTAATGACCACATCACAGTAAAACCATTAGATTTAATAAAAATGCTGATTGAGATGTCTGTTCCAAAATACGAAGATAACTTAGTTATCGATCCTTTCATGGGCTCTGGTACAACTGCATTGGCAGCCTCTTGTTTAGGTATAGGCTTTGTTGGGATTGAGATTGATAACGAATATATTGAAATAGCACAAAAACGATTGCAAAATGCTGTAACTACGCCAGAACAACTATCCTTTTAAAATATGAGGTAGCACTTTTTAGGGTGCTACCTTTTTATATGATAGTTGCTTCCTAAATCCTTTAAATATTTCTCAATATCTACGCCTGTATTATCAAGGATATATTTAAAAGAGTCTTTTCCTGTAAGTACAGTCCACCCACCCGTTTTACAAGCAGTTATAGCTGCGTTAAGGTTGTCACTTCTCAACATAAGAAATACAGGTCTATACCCTTCGTTTCTAAGCATTTCCCCATATTGCTTAAACTTTTTTAGTGTTCCTGAGTCTCCAGACCCTACTCGATATTTTGTGTCAATTGCATCCTTGCCAGCAACTAAGTCACAAGGCTCATCTCCACCAAACCTCAATGCAGGGCTATACTGAGGATGGTTATTTTTAAAAATTTCAATTACAATTCTTTGCCATGCCATTCCAAGCTCTCTACCCCAATACTGTCGATTCTCTCTTTTTAATTCAGGGGATATATTAAACGCTTGCATTAAAATATCTGTTTCATTATTCTCATCTGAATAAGTTTTCTCTGAAAAGGAATTTCTATATTCACCTATTATTCTTTTTATTCCATCGTCCATTTTACTCATCGAATTCCTCCTTAAATATGAAAAGTTTATAAACGTCAATGTCAAGAGCATCAGCGATTTTTTTAATGTTCTCCAATGCAATACTCCTTCGACCTCGCTCAACAGCACTTATATAAGTTCTGTGAAGTCCAACGATACTTGCAAATTCTTCTTGTGATATTTTTTTTTCAGTTCTATACTTTCGAACATTTTTTCCAAACAATAGGCATATATCCTCCACTTAATTAACCTCCATTATTCAATATCAATCCCAACCTAAATTTTAAAGTTATGTAGATAATAAGTCTACAGACAATAAGTCACGTGCGATTCTATTTATAATTTTAAAGCACTTTGAACACATAAAAGAAGCCCCATCTTGGCTAATAAAGTACAAAAAGTGCATAGTAACCAGCATATAAAAAGCAATTTCTGCGCTGACGTTTCCGTTCAAACATGTTAAATTAATAGCATATTTTATTAGATATAGTTCATTACAGAAAAGAGGAGTTGTCATGTATCAATTGGAACAGATGGTGATTGGCTGGGTGGAGCGTTATGATCTGGTTTACCAGACCAGTTTGCTTTTACGAATCGTCGTGGCCGGATTTTCAGGATATTTAATTGGATACGAAAGAAAAAACCGGAATAAAGGGGCTGGAATGAGAACCCATGCCATTGTGGCCATGGGAGCCGCTCTTATGATGGTTGTATCCAAGTACGGCTTTCAGGATATTCCCAAGTTTGATGCCTCCAGAATCGCCGCCCAGATTGTATCGGGAATTGGCTTCCTGGGAGCGGGCGTTATTTTTGTAAAGAATAATTCAGTCAGCGGTCTGACTACAGCTGCCGGAATCTGGGCAACTGCAGGAGTGGGAATGGCGGTAGGAGCCGGTGCTTATTATCTAGGCTGTGGTTCTGCGTTTCTGCTGATTATGATACAGGTTCTGCTCCACGATGTGCCATTTTTGTCCAAGGAACCTTACCGGTGCATGCTGAAAATCAACACATCCCATTACGACGCCGTTATTACAGAGTTATTTCATAAGCTAAATGAGGATAAGGTTAAGGTGCTGAATGTAAAGATCGGGAAATCCAAGGACGGAACCAAGATCGAACTTGATCTGCTTTATCCTGCAGGCTATGAAAAAAATGATCTGGTTATCCGCCTGTCCAACGATAAACGGATTGATTCAGTGAACGGTTAGAATGAGAAAAACAAAAATTGCAATAATTATGGAAAGAAAGACAAAAATAATGTAGAAGCTTTGCGGGTAAAAGGGATATACTCATCGGGTAAGAATACGAGAAAAGTAAAGTGGGAATTTTATGATAAAACATCTTGCTGCAGATTTGCACACTCATACAGATATAAGCAGGCATGCTTACAGTACCGTTTATGAAATCATAACGGCAGCAAAGGATTTTGGATTAATGGCTGTGGGAATCAGCAACCATTGTCCGGCTCACCCGGATGGGGCACCTGAAGGTCATTTTCGAAATCTCAGGGTAATACCGGAGTGGGTGGACGGTATCCGTGTATATCGCGGGGCTGAACTGAATTTCACTGACTTTGAAGGTGAAATTGATTTAAGTTCTGATACCATAATAAACCGTCTGGACTATACCATAGCCTCTTTTCATGATGATGTGATACCACCGGGAAGCGTAGAGGATCATACAAGAGCGTATCTTCATGCGGCTGAAAATCCACTGGTGGATATTATTGGTCACAGCGGGACTGCCTGTTATGAATATGATTATGAGCGGGTGATACCGGAGTTTGGAAAGAATGGCAAAGTGGTAGAAATTAATGAAGGAACCTTTCGTGTCAGGAAAAGTTCTGCAGATAATTGCCGGATAATTGCCAGACTATGTATGAAATACAGCGTTCCTGTGATAGTAAGCTCTGATGCACATTTTTGCCGCAGTGTGGGAGTGTTTGATGAAGCACTATCCTTGTTAAACAGCCTGAACTTTCCGGAAGAACTGGTGGTAAATGCAGATATGAAGCAGTTGGAGTCCTGGTTTCTTCATAAACGGAGAGTACAGTAGAGAAGAGAATGCCGGGGCGTTGTTGAGCTCCGGCAGTTGTGTGCGGAAGGGAGCGGATAGTAAATGAAGTATTATATCGGGATAGATTTAGGTGGAACCAATATAGCCGCAGGTCTGGTAGGAGAAGACGGAACTCTTTTTACCCGCCTGTCTGTACCAACCAAAAGCGGAAGAAGTGCAGGGGAAATTGTTCAGGATATGGCGGATCTGGCTAAGAAGGCTGCTGAGGAAGGCAATATTGCCTGGGAAGAGATTGAAGCGGTAGGACTTGGAGTGCCGGGGACGGCTAACAAGGAGACCGGTATGGTTGAATATGCCAATAATCTGGGATTTTATAATGAGCCGGTGGTTTCCATGATGGAGAAGGCACTTCCTGGTAAAAAAATTCGTTTTGATAATGATGCCAATGCGGCCGCCTGGGGAGAATATATAGCTGGAAGCGGAAAAGGTGTAAGCTCCATGCTGGCGGTTACTCTGGGAACCGGTGTAGGCGGCGGAATTATACTTGACGGAAAACTATTCGAGGGAATTAACTATGCAGCAGGAGAATTTGGACATTTCACAATAGACCGGAACGGAATTCCCTGCAATTGCGGAAGAAAAGGATGCTTTGAGGCTTATGCGTCTGCCACTGCCCTCATTTCCCAGACAAAAGAGGCGATGCTTGAAAACACACAATCCATCCTCTGGGAACTTTGCGGCGGGGAGATTGAGCGCGTGGAAGGCAAGACACTTTTTGATGGTGTAAGAAGACAGGATGAAACGGCGATTAAGGTATTTGACCGGTACATTGAATATCTGGCGGCTGGTCTGCTTGATTTAATCAATATATTCCAGCCGGAGTTAATCTGCATCGGCGGAGGCATCAGCAAAGCCGGGGATCTTCTGCTAGAACCATTGAAAAAGGTGATTGACCAGGGAGACTATGCAAGAACCTCAAAACGCAGGACAAGAATCGTTCCAGCTGTATTGGACAATGATGCAGGGCTTATCGGAGCTGCTTTATTAGACTAGAAGAAAAGAGGACAATAATTATGAAACGATATATGGGACATCTGATACGTTCCGCAGAGAAGCGGGTGGATCATTTTTTAAGCACTCAGGTCACCAATGAGAAGGATCCTTTTTATGGCGGAATGAAACGTGCCATTTTAGAGGTAAAGCCAACCATCTATGTGATGGCAGATGCTGCATCGGTTTATTTAAATTCTGAGAGCAGATATTATAAGGACGCTGCGCTACTTCGTGCCATGGAGGCGGCTGTAACCTTTATTGCAAACTGCCAGAGAGAAGATGGAAGCTTTGATTATCCATCCTGCAATTTTAAATCTGCGCCAGACACCTCTTTTTGCTTTAAACGTCTTATTGCAACTTACCGTCTGTTTTTAAAATATACCGGGGAAGGCGAACTGGACAAACTGAAAGATGGTTACCGCTTTATACTGGAAGAATCCTTAAACGCTCTTTTAACTGGTGGCTTCCACACTCCAAACCACCGCTGGGGCATTACTGCAGCTCTGATGCAGGGTGCTAATCTTGTAAAAGAAGACAATCCTGAATTTGCGGCTCAGCTTCTTGCCCGGGCTGACCAGTATCTGGCAGAAGGAATTGACGGAAATGAGGAAGGGGAGTACGCAGAACGTTCCACCGGCAATTACAATGCAGTGGTTAACAATGCCATGATGGCAATGTATGAAGAAACCGACGATGAAAATTACCTTGGTTATGTAGAGCGAAATTTAAAAATGATGCTCTTTTATATTGATCCGGATGATACCATTTTCACACAGAATTCAACCAGACAGGATCAGGGCAAAGCTGATTATCCGGATAAGTATTTCTACCAGTATTTATATATGGCTGCAAAGACGGGAGAAGAAATCTTCGACCGCGCCGCTCATAAAATCATCAAAGATAATATGGAGCGGGGTGATATGGCACCGGAATGTCTGCATATAATCATGCTTCATGATTTTATGGAACAGTATGAGTTTAAGGGCTACGGCTTTCTGGATACCTACCATAAGCATTTTGAAGAAGCAGGCGTAATCAGAGGAAAGACTTCTAATTATGGCTACAGCATTCTCAAGGGAAAAAGTGCATTTTTGTTCTTGAAATTTAAAGAAACTCTGGTATATTTAAAAATAGGCGAAAGCTACTGTGATATCCGTAATTTCGTTCCCCAGACCATTGAGGAAAAAGACGGGGTCTGTGTTCTGACCTCTGTTGCCAAAGGCTGGTATTATCTTCCCTTTAAGGAAAAGCAGGATACAGCTGACTGGTGGAAGATGGATCATAAGAAACGTGAGATATTAAACAGCAGTGAAATTCGTATGACAGTTACACTGAAAGAATTAACTGACGGTATGGAAGTGACTGTTAAGGCAGAAGGACTTGATAAAGCGCCTCTTCGTGTGGAAATTTGTATTCCGGCAGGCAGTGTTCTGGAAAATGAGCATTTCCACATGAGAGCGGAAAAGGCAGGAGAGATGGTTCTCAGGGACGGCTTCGTCAATCTGATTCACGAAGATCAGAAGCTTCTCATCGGACCGGGTTACGGAACACATGAGTTTGGCGGTCATTACTCAGGTGAGGAAATCAACACTGCAGGCTTTACTCTCTATTTAAATGACTATACTCCTTATGAAAGAACGTTTTCCATTCGAAATATATAAAAAAAGCAGAGTCATATTTGCAAGATTGTTCATAATAAATATATCATATGCCAAAAGAGGCAGTTGTCCGGCTTGACGACTGTCTTTTTTACTACTTGGGTTATGGAGAAACTACGATTAACATATTAAAACTATAGAAAAATAGGAAATATGTCGAAATATGTTGATAAAAGTAGGTAGTTCGTTATATAATGATTTTAACTTTTTCTGATGAATGACAGATAAGTTTTAAGGGACAGTATATGAAAGGAGAAAATTATGAAAAAGAATTTTATGAAACGTGCGGGCATTCTTTTGGCAGCTGTTATGGTGCTTGGAGGACTCACCGCGTGCGGCGGCAAAGATCCGGCAGCAGAGGGAACAACAGCAGTATCCGGCAGCTCAGCAGGGGCTGGTGAGACAACAGCAGAGGCGTCTAAACCGTCTGAGGGAGGAGAGAGTACATTTACCTATGCCATCGCAGGTGATCCGGGTGCCAATGTAAATGTAATCACAACCAGTGACCGTTTTGGTCTTATGACTATTAAGATGATCTACTCCCCGTTATATATGTATAATGCGGACGGAATTAACTATTTCCTTGCAAAGAGCATTGATACCTCCGATGATAATTTAACTTATACCATGCATTTACGCGATGATGTAAAGTGGTCAGACGGAGAGAAATTTACCGCTGATGACGTTGTCTTTACATTCGAGGCTATGGAGAAGGAAGAAAATGCAGGCTGGGCTTATTCCCAGTTAGTTTATAAAGAAGGCGCTGTAAAGATTGAAAAGGTTGATGATTACACTGTTAAATTAACCATGCCTTTTGTAAATTCCGCAGCAGTGGAGATGTTCTCCCAGATTTTCATCATGCCTAAGCATGTGTATGAGAATGTAACTAATTTTGAAAATAATGATGTTAATACAAAGCCAGTAGGAACCGGACCTTATGTAATGTCTGAATACTCAGCAGGTTCTTATGTGAAGTTTACAAAGAATGAGAACTATTTCCTGGGAGCACCTTCTATTGATAATATCGTATACCGTATTATTGAAAATGAGAATACAGCCATGACAGCAATCCAGAGCGGTGAAGTAGATGCATGGATTGGAACTCCGGCTCAGGTTGCTCAGATGAATCTTGATTCTGCTAACTTAACTGTTTATCCTTATCAGGAAGGCCGTGTGGCATATATGATGATTAATGCCGCCCGTGTTCAGAATGAGGATTTAAGAAAAGCAATTCTGTATGCTCTTGATAAGAAGGCAATTGCAGATGCGGCTCTTTTAAGCTCAGATTATTATGATCTGCCATGGAGTTTCATGCCGCCGAACAGCAAGTTCTTTACAGAAGATGTTGAAAAATACGAGCAGAACCTTGAGAAATCCAAAGAATATCTTGCGGCTTCCGGCGTACAGAAGCCTGAACTGAATCTTGCATACAGCGGTTCAGACACCTTACAGTCTACTTCAGCATTACTGGTACAGGAACAGCTTGAAAAGGCTGGATTTAAAGTGACTCTTTCCGGTATTGATTCCAAGGCACTCAGCCAGCAGATGAAAGATAAGAATAATACCTATGATATGTACTTTGGCGGTTATATCATGGGAATTGACCCTGACACCTTCTCCAGCTTATTTGAAACAGGCGCAGCATACAATTATATGTATTATGATCAGCCTGAAATCAATGAGATGTTTGCACAGGGACGTAAAGAAACAGACGAGACAAAACGGAAAGAAATTTACACCAATCTTCAGAAGAAGATTCAGGATACAGCATGCTTCTATCCGTTATATTCCAACAAACGCCTCTTAGTTGTTTCTAAGAATGTATCAGGAATTGATGCTGCAAAGCTGGTTCCTGTTTATACCTTTGAGGATACCTCTAAGTTACAGAAAAAGTAATTGCATCTGCAAAAAATGAGAGAGAATGGTGTTTCGCTGCATTAACTGCAGCAGACACCTCTTTCTTTATTAAGGAGAAATGATATGGCCAGATATATATTGAAACGAATATTAACAGCCATCCCTATGGTCCTTCTCATAACGGTTCTATGCTTTGCGCTGATGCATTTTGCACCCTATGATGCCATTGACGCCATGACAACCCCTAAGATGTCACAGGAGACAATCAATTTAATCAAAGCAAAATACGGTTATGACCAGCCGGTGTATATTCAGTACGTTCGCTGGCTTGACGGGATTATGAACGGTAATTTCGGATATTCCATCGTGACAAAACAAAGTATTGCGGCAGACCTTGCGGTGAGACTTCCCAATACAGTAAAACTGGTACTTCCGGCTTTTATAACCGCTTATATTCTGGCGGTTGTTCTGGGTCTTATTGCTGGTGCCAATAAAAATAAAAAAGCGGATAAGATCATAGATGCGGTTTCTTCCGTGGGAATTGCAGTTCCTTCCTTCTGGTTTGCCATGCTTCTCATTTTTGCTCTGGGTTATAAACTTAAACTTCTGCCCATTGTAGGAATGCACGCCGTGGGTAAGGAATCTTCCATAGCTGATTTTTTAAAGCACTTCATTATGCCGTTTCTTACACTTACGGTCTCTTTTATGCCGGCAAACATTAAGTTTGTCCGTTCCTCCACCCTGACCCAGTTTTCTGAAGACTATGTTATGGTGCAGCGGGCATTTGGCGCAACAAAAAGTGAGATCATGTTTAAGCATGTATGTAAAAATGTGCTTCTGCCTGTGATTACGCGCCTTGGTATGGCACTGCCTCTTCTGGTGACAGGAGCCATTATCACGGAATCGGTGTTCAGCTGGCCGGGAGTAGGTCCTTATTTCATCAAAGCGATTCAGGGAATGGATTACCCAATTGTTATGATTATTCTGGTGCTTTCCTCCACTCTGGTTATTCTGGGAAACCTGCTGTCGGATATCTTATACTGTCTGATCGATCCGCGGATTAAGGAAATGGGGTGACGGGACATGATAAAAGAAAAAAGAAATAAAGATAAATCAATTCGGATTGACAGTGTTAAGCTGGCCTTAAAGCATGATAAAGCAGCAGTCATTTCCCTGATCCTTTTAGGTATCATTATTCTGTTTGCGCTTCTGGCACCCTTTCTTCCCATGGAGCCAAATGCAACGGATATTGCCAACAGACTGAAAGAACCGTCTCTTACCCACTGGTTTGGTACGGATGAAGTGGGAAGAGATTATTTTGCAAGGGTGATCTATGGCGGCAGGGTTTCCCTGATCGTAGCGTTTTTAGCCATGCTCACAAGTTTAACCATTGGTGTGGCTGCAGGAACCATTGCAGGGCTGACTGGCGGAATTGTGGATATGATTCTGATGAGAATTGTTGATATTCTTCATTCCATACCGTGGATGGTACTGGTTACCGTTGTCAGCATTTTCTTAAAGCCGGGAATCCAGTCTATTATACTGGTGATTGGTCTTTTTACATGGATGGAGATTGCGCGGCTTGTGCGGGCCGAGACGCTGTCTTTAAAAGAACGGGAGTTTATTCTTTATGCTGGTTTTTCCGGAGTCAGTAAATGGAAAATAATTATCAGCCATATTATACCGTCGGTTTTCCCGACTATTATTGTGGCAGCTACCACCAGCATGGCCAATGCCATTATGACGGAATCTTCCTTAAGCTTTCTTGGAGTTGGTATTCAGCAGCCCATGTCTTCCTGGGGAAGCCTTCTGCAAAATGCCCAGGGAACCATGCAGAACAGTTTTCATATGGCCTTGATTCCCGGTCTTTTAATTATTATTACAATTTTTGCTTTTAATAAGCTGGGTAATCTGCTCCGCGTCTATGTAGAACCAAAGGTAATGAGCGGTGAGAAAGAGTAAAGGAGGGACGAAGGATTGGAAGAGACATTAAAAAAGAAAGAAATAATACTGTCTGCTGCAGACATTCGGACCACCTTCCATACTCATGGCAGGACCGTACAGGCAGTGCGTGGAGTCAGTCTGTATGTGGAATCCGGTGAGATTCTGGCAGTGGTTGGAGAATCAGGAAGCGGAAAAAGTGTACTTATGAAGTCAGTAATGGGTCTGATGCCGGATAATGCAGAGGTAAAGGCTGATGAACTTACGTTTGCCGGGCAGGATATGCTGGCTATGGATCCGGAGCAGTTAAGAAAAATGCGGGGAAAAGAAATGGCCATGATTTTCCAGGATCCCATGACTGCCTTAAATCCTTTAAAGACCATCGGCTCTCATCTGATGGAGGTATTAAAACGCCACCGGGGAATGGATAAAGAAGCGGCAAAAAAAGAAGCGGTTGCAGTATTAGACCAGGTGGGAATTCCCTCACCGGAGAAGCGGTTGGGACAATATCCCCACGAATTTTCCGGAGGAATGAGACAAAGGGTTTTAATCGCCATGGCTCTTTGCTGCAGGCCAAAGCTTTTAATAGCCGATGAACCTACCACTGCTCTTGATGTGACAATTCAGGCACAGATCCTGGATCTGCTTAAGAGTCTTCAGGAAGAAACCGGTATGAGCATTATTCTCATCACCCATGACTTAGGGGTGGTGGCCAGTTTAAGCCATAGAATTGCAGTTATGTATGGCGGACTTTTAATGGAGGAAGGAACAACAGAGGAGATCTTCTATTCCCCCAGACATCCTTATACCAGGGCACTTCTTCATGCGGTGCCGAAACCCCGTTCAGCAGGGAAAGAACGCCTGGAACCCATACCGGGTATGGCACCATCACTGATTAACCCGCCATCCGGCTGTCCTTTTGCGGAACGGTGCAAATTCGCCTGTGAAGACTGCAGGAAAGAAATTCCCCAGTACCGCACTTACAGCGAAACCCAGAGAGCCTTGTGCATTTATTCCGGGGAAGAGCTGGATCATAAGGAAGGGGAGGTAAAATCCCATGGATAATAAAAATAGTGAGATACTTCTGGAAGCCAGAGATCTTTGTAAGTATTTTCCAGCCAGAGATTTCTTTGGCAGGAAAAAAGCGGAGGTAAAGGCAGTTGATCATATTAATCTGGCCATACGAAAAGGAGAGACATTTGGTCTGGTAGGAGAATCCGGGTGTGGAAAATCCACCCTTGGCCGTACTTTAATCCGTATGTATGATCCGACTTCCGGTTCTATTTTGTTTAAAGAGCAGGATATCACCGGCTTAAAGGGAAGGCAGCTTCTCCCTGTTCATAAACAGATGCAGATCATTTTCCAGGATCCCTATTCTTCCTTAGATCCCCACCACAATGTGCGGGAGATATTAAAAGAGTCCCTGACTGCAGTTGCCGGTTTATCCAATGATGAAATGGAAGGCAGAATGGAAGAGATCTTAAAAAAGGTGGGATTGAAACCGGATGATATGTATAAATATGCATATGAATTTTCCGGAGGACAGCGCCAGAGAATCGGAATTGCAAGAGCATTATTAGTAGAACCGGAGTTTCTTCTGTGTGACGAGCCCATTTCCGCCCTGGACGTATCCATACAGGCGCAGGTGGTTAATCTTTTGGAGGATTTACAAAAGGAGATGGGGCTTACCTATCTGTTTGTTGCCCACGATTTATCCATGGTGCGCCACATTTCAACCAGGATCGGCGTGATGTATTTAGGAAGGCTGGTGGAGATTGCAGACAGTGATGAGTTGTATGAAAACCCCCTTCATCCCTACACGAAGGCGCTGCTTTCTGCCATTCCACTGGCAGATCCCAGGCTGGCAGCCCAATCAAAACGGGTGATGTTAAGTGGTGAGCTCCCCAGTCCCATGAATGTTCCAACCGGATGTCACTTCCATACCAGATGCATGTATGCCAGGGAAGACTGTAAAAACCATATACCGGAAATGATGGAAGTTTCCCCCAACCACTTTGTAGCCTGCCCCTATGCAGGGGAAAATAATTCTTGACTTTTGATGCAAAACTTTTTATAATAACAACAATATCAAAACGCAACCAGGCAAAGGCGCCTAAGAACTTAAGATTCTTAGGTGTCTTTGTGCTTTTTTTCAGAAATTACGCAGAGAGGGGCTGGAAACATGCCAGATATGGTGAAAGTTGAAAACTTAAAAAAGAACTTCGGAGACCTTGAGGTGTTAAAGGATATCAGTCTTACGGTCAGGGAAGGGGAAAAACTGGTTATCATCGGACCATCCGGCTCCGGAAAATCCACGTTTATCCGTTGTATTAACTATTTAGAGGAGCCTACCAGCGGCACCATTACCGTGGCAGGTACACAGGTAACAAAGAAAAATCATTTGGAAATGGCAAAAAAATACTCGTCTATGGTATTTCAGCAATTTAATTTATATCCCCATCTGACTGTTCTGGAAAATCTGACACTGGCACCCGTTAAACTTCAGCACGTACCCAAGGAAGAAGCAAAAAAGATAGCGATGAAATGTCTGGAACGTGTGGGTTTAAAAGAAAAAGCGGGTAATTATCCGGTACAGCTTTCCGGCGGACAGCAGCAGAGGGTGGCAATCGCCAGAGCATTATGCACGAAGCAGCCATTGATTTTATTTGATGAACCCACATCAGCTCTGGATCCAGAGATGGTGCAGGAGGTATTAAACGTTATGGTGGAACTGGCTCATGAGAATATTACAATGATTTGTGTGACACATGAGATGGGATTTGCCCGTCAGGTGGCAGACCGTGTAATTTTCATGGATGGTGGGTATATTCTGGAAGAGGGAACACCGGAACACTTCTTTGAATGCCCGGAACATGAGCGGACAAAAGCGTTCTTAAGCAAAATCCTTCATTAGGGTGATGTTTAATATAATAAGATGATTGAGGAGGAAACAATTATGATGAAGAAAATGTTATCCCTGGCACTGACGTTTGCTATGGCAGCAACCTTAACCGCATGCGGTTCCAAAGCACCGGAGGCAACGAAAGCACCGGCAGATACCAAAGCTGCAGGTTCTTCTGCAGAAGCAACAACCGGAGCAGGTGCAGCAGGCACAGCTGCAAAAGACGTACAGAAAATTATTGACCGCGGAGTGTTAAAAGTAGGCTGTAAATCAGATATTCCAAAGTTCAGCTTACAGAATACAGCAACTGGACAGTACGAAGGATTTGAAGATGATCTTGCATATGAGATCGCCGGATCCATCTTCGGATGCAGCGCAGCTGAGGCAAAGGAAAAGAAGCTGGTGGAATTCCAGGGTGTAACGGCTAAAACAAGAGGACCTTTATTAGAGAATGGGGAAATCGATCTGGTTATTGCAACCTTTACCATTACACCAGAAAGAAAAGAAACCTATAATTTCTCCACACCATACTATACCGATGCAGTTGGTCTTTTGGTAAACAAAGATTCCGGAATTAAATCCATTCAGGATTTAGACAAGAAAGTAATCGGTGTGGCACAGTCTTCCACAACAAAGGACGGATTTAAGAAGTATGTGGATGAAAAGGGATTAAAGGTAAATCCCCAGTTCCAGGAATTTGACGGTTATCCTGCACTGGCTCAGGCACTGGCAACCAAGCAGATTGACTGCTTCTCTGTTGACCGCGCGATTCTTGCAGGTTATGTAAATGATGGAAATATGATTCTGGAAGACCGCTTTGCAGAGCAGGATTACGGTGTTGCAGCTGCAAAGGGAAATACAGGTCTTGCAGAGGCAGTAGAGAAAAAAGTTACTTCCATGCTTTCTGATGGTTCCATGAAGAAACTTCAGGATCAGTGGGGATTACAGTAAGCTGTTTTAAGTAAAGGAAAAATGACATGATTAAAGGTCTTTTTGATGGAAAACGATGGAGTGCCCTCTTTGCGGCATTCCCCGAATATTATATCCCTGGATTTCTTATGACACTTAAAATATCACTGGTAGGACTGGCGGTTGCGCTGGTCCTTGGAGTGATATTCGGCATGTTCTCTTCATCCAAGTGGAAGCTGCTTAAGATCATTTCACGAATCTATGTGGAATTCATACAGAATACACCTCTGGCTTTACAGGTCATGTGTTATTACTCGGTTCTTCCCATGCTGTTTTCCAGTTCCGGGTTTCGTATCCCTAAGTTTGTATTAGGGGTTATCGGGGTAGGCGTCTATCATGGTGCCTATATTTCTGAGGTCATAAGAACCGGAATTGAAGCGATTCCAAAGGGGCAGTCTGAGGCAGCAGCATCTCAGGGTTTTAGCTATCTGGAAACCATGTATCATATCATTCTGCCTCAGACCATTAAAATTATTATGCCGCCTCTCGCCAATCAGGCTTTAAATCTGGTTAAAAATACTTCCATACTAGCCATGGTTGCGGGCATGGATCTGATGTATTTTACGGATTCATGGGGCGCTGACAGAGGGTATTTTGCCCAGGCATATCTCACAAGTGCAGTGATGTACTTTATTATCTGTTTCCCGTTAGCCAGACTGGCAAGATATTTAGAGATCCGCTCCATGCGGCTGCCAGTTGCAAAAAAGCTTGATATACAGGCAGACGAGGAGGCAGCATGTTAGAATTATTTCAACAGATATTTACACCGGCAAATGTACTTTTCATGCTGAAGGGCTTACAGATGACGGTCATGATTGCCGTACTGGCTACGATCCTCAGTATATTTTTCGGAACCATGCTGGCACTGATTCGTACTTATTCTTCTGGTAAATGGAAGTGGGCCGGAACTTTGGTAGCAGTCTATACAGAGTTCTTCCGCTGTACCCCCAACCTTTTATGGATTCTCTGGATCTATTTTACAGTAAAAGGGAATAAAGTAGGAGTATCGGTATTTGCCATTACTCTTTTTACTTCTGCAGTTATGGCAGAGATCTTCCGTGGGGGATTAAATTCCATTCCCAATGGGCAGTTTGAAGGGGCTCAGTCCCAGGGCTTCAGCTTTTTTCAGACATTGTGGTATATTGTACTGCCTCAGACATATAAGAAGGTGATTCCGGCTCTCTTAAGCCAGGTTATTACTATTATTAAGGATACTTCATTCTTAAAGATGGTAGACGTAGCAGAATTCATGAGAAACTGCGCCGTAGTCCTTGGCAGTATCTACGATGTCAGAGGAATGATGATGCTGTTCGCTTTCGAGGCACTATGCTATTTTGCCATCTGTTTTGCCCTCAGCTGTGTAGTCAGGGGATATCAGAAAACAATTGTAACCGGTTAGGGAGGTACATCTGTTATGGAGAAGTTTACGATCACCATTACCCGTGAGTTTGGCAGTCTGGGGCGTTCCATTGCCAGGGAACTGTCACAGATTCTGGGAGTGGAGTTTTATGACCGGGATATTGTGGAGGAAGTTGCAAATAAGCTGAATCTGCCGGTTTCAACAGTCAGCAACGAAGAGGAAAAATCCAGGCACAGCTTTTTGCCAAGAATGTTTCCACTTGGAACTGACGAGGAATATATGCAGGATATTATATTTGATGTGCAGAAAGATATTATTCTTAATCTGGCAAAAAAATCAAGTTGTATCCTGGTTGGCAGATGCTCTGATTTTCTTCTTGAAAAAGAGAAAAATAACATCAACATATTCATCTACGCTTCTTATGAGAAACGTCTGCAAAACTGTGTGGATACACTAGGTATGACAGAGTCTGAGGCGAAACGGATGATTCTTTCCGTAGACAAAGCCCGGAATGCATATCATAAAAAATATGCAGGCTATTTACCCAATGATCCGGAGCATAAGCAGCTGATGATTGACTCTTCTTTACTTGGCGTAACTGGATCCGCAAAGTTAATCGCAGAGATTGTACATCAGTTATTTGAATCATAAGATGAATTCAGAAGTTTCCTATTAAAATAGGCCTTTTTGGTGAAACTAGGATGGGAGTCCGAAGCGTTTGCCCAAAAGGCCTGTTCTATTGACAAGTGAAATATCAGGTACTAAACTTAGAAAAGGCAGGTCAAAAATAAGACCGAGTATGGGGGTTTAGGAGGAAACAGATGTGAGATATAAATTAGACAAAAGACTGATTCCTGTAAAGGGAGAAGAAACGGTATCTGAAGATGATGTTCTGATCGATATTTTAAGCAAGGAAGAATATTTAAAGGGACATCATACCCGTTATGAGGATCATATACTAATCCGGAGTCTGGAACGGAGCCAGTACTGCAGAACAGATTTGTTAAAAGACTGTGTGGTAGGTACCCTGGTAATACCCGTGAAGAAAAATCCTTTGAAACGCCCACTGATATTTGGTTATTATATGAATGAAAAGCGCCTGATCCTGATTGATGACAGCGGAGAAGCTGATAGAATGTTAAAGGAGATTGATAAGACTCAGATTTTTGAGAAGACTTATCCAGCCCATCTCCTGTTCGAGTTTTTGGAATATCAGGTCAGAGATGACATTGAATATCTTCAGAAATATGAGGAATACTTAACAGAAATGGAAGACAGAATCATGAGCGGCAGAAGAGAAAAGGAAGACGTACTGGGAATCATTCTAAAGGCCAGGAAGGAACTGGCTAAGGTATCGTCTTATTATGGGCAGCTGATGAATATGAGTCAGACTTTAACGGAGAATTATAATGGTCTGTTAAAGGATGAAGAACGGGCACTGTTTCATCTGTTTGCCGGCAGAATGGCAAGGCTTTCAGAATATGGGAGAGAACTGAGGGAATACGCTCAGCAGATTCGGGAGATGTATCAGGTGAGAATGGACATGAAGCAGAATCATGCATTATCCTTTCTGACTATGGTAACCGCTGTTTTTGCTCCCCTGTCTCTCATAGCAGGCTGGTACGGTATGAATTTTAAAAATATGCCGGAGCTTAACTGGAAATACGGATATCCTTTTTGTATCCTCTTGAGTATCCTGCTGATTGCTTTGGAGATCTGGTATTTCACCAGAAAAGGGTGGTTAAAAAAATAACATTCAAAAGGATTTCCCTTCAACTTAAAACAATAGAAAAATTAATGTGATCCCCTTGACATGAAAAAAAAAACCTGTTATACTTTACTTTCGTGTGAAACGAGAGGATGAAGGTCTGAAACGTGCCTGATACCTCTCGTTTTATTTGCGATAGTGTGTTTGTGCGGCCGTCGGCAACATAAGAACCCGGCTGGCAATGAGAAAGGAATTAATCATTTATGGAAACAGTTAGATTTGATGAGTTACAATTAGATGAAAGAATTCTGCGGGCAGTAGCAGATATGGGATTTGAAGAGGCATCTCCGATCCAGACCCAGGCAATTCCGGTTCAGTTGGAAGGAAGAGATATTATCGGTCAGGCCCAGACAGGAACGGGAAAGACCGCTGCCTTTGGAATTCCCCTGTTACAAAAAGTTGACCCTAAGGTAAAAAAGCTTCAGGCGGTGGCCCTCTGTCCAACCAGAGAGCTTGCTATTCAGGTGGCAGATGAGATCCGCAGGCTTGCTAAATATATGCATGGTGTGAAGGTCGTCCCTATCTACGGCGGCCAGGACATCGTGAAACAGATCCGTTCCTTAAAAGACGGTACTCAGATCATCATCGGAACACCGGGACGTGTTATGGACCATATGCGCCGGAAAACCGTTAAGTTTGATTTTGTCCATACGGTTGTTATGGATGAGGCAGATGAGATGCTGAACATGGGATTTTTAGAGGACATGGAAACCATTTTAAGTCAGCTTCCCGAAGATCGGCAGACAGTTATGTTTTCAGCTACCATGCCTCCGGCAATTTCGGACATCGCAAGAAAGTTCCAGAAAGAACCGGTAAATGTAAAGGTAGTGAAGAAAGAACTGACAGTGCCGAAAGTAACCCAGTATTACTATGAGGTGAAACCAAAGAGTAAATTGGAAGTAATGTGTCGTCTTTTAGATATGTATGCACCCAAGCTTTCCGTTGTTTTCTGTAACACGAAAAAGCAGGTAGATGAACTGGTACAGTCCCTTCAGGGAAGAGGATATTTTGCGGAAGGTCTTCACGGAGACTTAAAGCAGATCCAGCGTGATCGTGTCATGAACAGCTTCCGTAACGGCAAGACAGAGATTCTTGTGGCTACTGATGTAGCAGCCCGAGGAATCGATGTAGACGACGTAGAAGCGGTATTTAACTATGACCTTCCTCAGGATGACGAGTATTATGTACATCGTATTGGCCGTACAGGTCGTGCTGGCCGTGAAGGAATCGCATTTAGCTTCGTGGTTGGTAAGGAAGTGTACAAGCTTCGTGACATTCAGCGTTACTGCAAGACCAAGATCGTACCTCAGGCAATTCCATCACTCAACGATGTAACTGCCATCAAGGTAGACAAGATTTTAGAAGGCGTTGCAGCGATTATTGGTGATACAGATCTCAGCAAAACAGTTAATATCATTGAGAAGAAGCTGTTGGAGGAGGATTACACCTCTCTTGATCTGGCAGCGGCTCTCTTACGTAAGATGATGGGTGAAGAGAATGAAGACATCATCGATACCAGAGAACCTCGCAACCTTGACGAGCTGGAAGGCTTCGGAGGCGGAAACAACAGCAGAGGCGGCAGAGGAAGAAGCAACAGCAGCCGTGGAGGAAACAGCGGAAGATATGATTCCTCTTCCAGAGAAGATATGGCTCGCTTATTCATTAACATCGGTAAGAACCAGAATGTCAAACCAGGAGATATTCTTGGTGCCATTGCCGGAGAATCCGGTATGCCCGGCAAGATGGTTGGAAGCATCGACATGTATGACAAATATACATTTGTAGAAGTTCCAAGAGAAAGCGCTGATGCCGTGTTAACTGCTATGAAGGATGTAAAAATTAAGGGTAAAAATATCCATATGGAAAAAGCCAACGGAAAAGGCAAATAAATTTTCGGGAGCTGAACAACGAAGGAAGACGGCCTGTCTTACCGGAGGTGTTTAGCTCCTGTTTTTTTCTTGCTTCCTGAGAGAAAACAGGATACAATTAGTTCAAATGAGGCGTCAATTGGAGGACGAAATGGCAGAGTGGAAGAAAAATGACAGAATCCAGGTATTAATTGAGGATCTAAGTGAGACAGGAGAAGGAATTGGTAAAACTGACGGTTTCACCTGGTTTATAAAGGATACAGTAATTGGTGATCAGGTGGAAGGAAAAGCAATGAAGGTGAAAAAAAATTACGGCTTCGCACATTTAGAAAAAATAATCAAGCCGTCAGAAAGCAGAATTACCCCCCTGTGCCCGGTAGCGAAGCAGTGCGGAGGCTGCCAGCTTCAGTCCATGAGCTACGAAGAGGAACTTCGCTACAAGGAACGCAAAATATATGGCAATATTACCCGGATCGGCGGCTTTAGAGATGTTCCCATGCTTCCTATTATGGGGATGGACGAGCCATGGAGGTATCGGAATAAAGCCCAGTTTCCCTGGGGGCTGGATAAGGCTGGAAAACCTGTGGCAGGCTTTTATGCTGGAAGGACTCATGCCATTATCGGGTGCGAGGACTGTCTGTTAGGGGTGGAAGAGAACCGGGAAGTATTAGGTCGTATTAAGACCCACATGGAGCGATACCATCTGGCTCCTTATGATGAGAGCACTCATAAGGGACTGATCCGCCATACGCTGATCCGGAAAGGATTTCAGACAGGTGAGCTGATGGTGTGTCAGGTGATTAACGGGAATCAGCTGCCGCACAGTGAGGAGCTGGTGAAAAGCCTGCTTGAGATCCCGGGAATGACAAGTATATCTCTGAACGTGAATAAGGAACAGACCAATGTGATTCTGGGAAACAAGGTGGAGAATCTTTTTGGACCCGGATATATCACCGATTATATTGGTTCCGTACAGTACCGTATTTCCCCTCTTTCTTTTTATCAGGTCAATCCGGTACAGACTAAGAAGCTATATGAAACGGCTTTGGAGTATGCGGGACTTACCGGCGGTGAGACAGTATGGGATCTGTATTGCGGAATCGGTACAATCTCTTTATTTCTGGCGCAGAAAGCAAAGAAGGTATATGGAGTGGAAATCGTTCCCCAGGCAATTGATGATGCAAGGGAGAATGCAAGGCTAAATGGGATTGAGAACGCAGAGTTTTTTGTAGGGAAGGCGGAGGAGGTACTGCCGGAACAGTTTGAAAAGAATCAGGTCTATGCCGATGTGATTGTGGTGGACCCGCCGAGGAAAGGGTGCGATGAAAAATGCCTGGAGACCATTGTGAAGATGGGACCGAAGCGGGTGGTGTATGTCAGCTGTGACTCTGCCACGTTAGCAAGGGATTTGAAGTATCTGGCGGAGCGAGGGTATGAGCTTGACCGGGTGAGAGGGTGTGATATGTTTCCCTGGACTACACACGTGGAGACAGTGGTAGGACTACGTCGCAAGGATTTGTAGAAATACTGAATTTTCAACACTTTGTGAAGCATACGGTATTTGAACGGACAAGTGAAAAAGAGAAAACTAAGCTCGTTAGAAGCCGGGTGCCTGTTTCTGTTGTCGTTGAGCTAGAGTGGGTGGATATGTCATTATAGTATGTATAGAAAGTGCACTCTAATGACTCAGTTTAGCGCTATATCACAAGAGTATACCCTAATGATACTCTAAACCAACAGTGTGCCTACAGCCCTTTATCAGCAAAATTATTTAATGAATAGGTTAACATAACATTAAAATTTTACGAATTAATATATGTAAAGATGGGGGATAAATTATGAAGAATTTATTTTTGGCTGGACCTGCTAAAGAATACCAGAAGAGCTTTGAAAATTATGTCCAAGCGTATAAAAGTGTAAATGATAATCATTATTTGGATATATATGAAAAAGGGCTAGAGAATTTTGATGAGTATTTAAATGGGTTACGCAATAACTCTAAAGGGATAGATGTAGAAAAAGGATGGGTTGCCACTTCAACATTTTGGTTGATTGATAATAATGAGGTTGTGGGAGTGGTAAGAATTAGGCACCAGGAAATAGGAACAGCTGGACACATCGGGTATGATATCTCACCAAACTGTAGAAATAAAGGTTATGGAAATCAAATTCTTAAATTAGCAGTAGTTGAAGCGGAAAAGATTGGAATAAAAGAAGCGGTTTTGACTTGCAGCGTAGATAATATAGCTTCAAAAAAAATTATAGAAAAGAATAATGGGAAATTATTAGGAACAGTTTTCGATGAAGAGGATAATGAAAATATGTATAAATTTAGTATTACTACAACTACTAATAAATTATAAAATACTGATTTAAAGAAATAGAATAATTAGTATTTCGGAATTTTCAAATATTATGAACTAAAGGCAATTTATTAAGGTTGCCTTTTGATTTTAACAATATTCTTTCAGGTTTTGTCAAAATATATATTCAAAAGCTCTGAAATGTCCTACACGAATTTTAATTGTAAGACATACAAATACATTACCAATATTATATTTAAGCTGATGAAAAAATAATAAGGGATGGGTGATGGCAGGTTGCAGTTGAAGCTATCACAGGAACATCAACAAAAAACTAAATTTATAGCTATCTGAAATACAACTATTTTGAGTAAATGAAAGAAGGTTTGTAATGATTAGACCAGTAATGAAGGATGTCGTTTTCCTGAATCAGAAGTCAGAACCGGCGACGGAAGCAGACAAGCAGGTGGTTCAGGATCTGCTTGATACATTAAAAGCGAATGAAGAAGGCTGTGTAGGAATGGCGGCTAACATGATTGGTATTAAGAAGAGAATAATAGCAGTAAGTATAGGTTTTGCCAATATTGCCATGATTAATCCAGTGATTGTAAAGAAATCTGGTATGTACGAGACGGAGGAAGGGTGTCTTTCTTTGATTGGAGTACGCAATACCACCAGATATAAAGATATAGAGGTGGAGTTTCAGGATATAAATTTTAAAAAACAGTACCAGAAGTTTTCCGGATGGATTGCACAGATTATACAACATGAGATAGACCACTGCGATGGCATAGTGATATAGAAGGATTTCCTGATTTTCTGTATGAAATGGCCGTATGGTCAAATGCCACCAATGCAAAAAATAATAGAATGCGACATACCGCAACATGATTTTTTTGTACATCAAATGCAAGGTGTCAGACAGTCCGATATGATAATATAGCTCTGGAGAGGAGGTAGATTAATGGAATGGATTGACAGAATGAACAATGCTGTAGACTATATTGAATTAAATCTCACGGATGAAATTTCATACGAAAAACTGGCGCAGATTGCATGTTGTTCGACATATCATTTTCAAAGAATGTTTTCGTTCATTACGGGCGTACCGTTATCCGAGTATATCAGACGAAGACGTTTGACATTGGCAGCCTTTGAGTTGCAGACAAGCAATATTAAAGTGATTGATGTGGCGGTAAAGTACGGATATGAATCGCCAGAAGCATTTAGTCGAGCATTTAAAAATCTTCATGGTGTAATGCCGATATCAGCGCGCGATATTGGTGTTTCGCTCAAAGCTTTTCCTAAAATGACCTTCTCAATATCGATCAAAGGAGTATCCGAGATGAATTATCGTATTGAAGAGAAAGAACCATTTGAGGTATTTGGACTTGAGCTGAAAACAACTGTTGTTAATGGTCAATGCTATAAAGATATCCCTGAGTTTTGGATGACCTGCGGACAGGATGGGCGGGAACCGGCACTCATACAGGCGGCCGGCAAAAAGACAGGTGAGCCGGTTGATGCAGGCGTAACATATGCCCATAATGTGAATGGAGACATGTCCTACATGGTTGGCTGTATTAAGAAGGATCAGGCAGTTTCACCTGAATATAAGACTCTGGCCATACCAAAGCAAACATGGGCAATATTTCAAACCGAATGGAAAAGTGAAGACGATGATGAAAAGCTGCATGAAGTCTGGGGAAGAATCTATTCCGAATGGTTTCCGGTAGCAAGCTATGAGCATGCGGATTGTGATTTTGATATGGAAATGTATTTTGGCAATCTACAATCAGGGTATAGTGCTGAGATATGGATTCCGGTTATACAAAAGTAAGACTACAAAATAAGATTATATAAATCGAAAATAAGCTGGCACTCTATGGAATTGACCATAGAGTGTCAGCTTATTTTTTGTATCTACGAGCCGTACTTGTTATGGACGGTTTATCTGAAATATAGTAAACTGAACGTAATAAAGCGTGCAATCTGAATTCTGGAATATATGATAGATTCAAGTGTTCGAAAGAGGTCAAAACAGAAGAGATCATCGGAGGAGTTATATGAAAATTAGCGGAAAGGCTCCTAATACAAAGATATTAGCAATCATTTTGCTAATAAGCATATTGCTAATTCTAATACTTGTGACATTATATAAATTTGGTATTAGCAGTAATAAGACGGCGATCACCATCGTTGAGGATGAGATTGCAGCGACTGCCGGAGGATTTTCCTCCCAGATTTATGAGGATCTTGACAATATGACCCGTATGGGAATTGCATTTCGTGATATGATAGTTGCTTTACCCATGGAAAAATCCATAGACGCGTTACCGTTAATTGGAACTTTGTGTGCAAATTCCCAGGCTTATATGGTGGTCTATTGTGATACGGATGGGATTGGAGTTACACAGAATGGCATTAAAGTAAACGTTGAGAAAGATGAATTGCTTCATCCAGATGCAGCAACAGCCCCTTATTATGCATACATTCAAAAAGATCGAATTATGCAGGCGGAAGCAGTTGTATCAATAATTCCAGTTGTCAGAGAGGGGACTGTCAGCAATTACATATTAATGTATTATTCCGTTAGCCGTATAAAAAGGATTTTTCATCAAAATGAATTATTTAATAACGCTAATTTTATATTTAGCGTAGATCATGGTATTGTGATTACAACTGATGGCATTGAAGAGAAACCGCCTAAGGGAACAACAATAACTCAATTACTAAAGGACTGGGATCTTAAGACCGATACAGATCAATTGCAGATGGCTATAAATAGTAATAAAAAAATAGCTGCCTTTACAAGTCAAAGGTATGATAAATATGTAATTTGTACACCCGTCGGGATTAATGACTGGTATATTACAATTGGGTTTGACAAGAAATTATATGACAATCTGTTAACAAGAGAATGGGGTGATATAGAAAAGTTAATCGACTATTTACTTGCTCTGATCATTACCTTTGTTATTGTATTAATAGGAACCATGATTATTATGCGCATCATTTATAACAAGACAAATAAAAAATTGCTAAAGCAAGCCAATATGGATCTGCTCACCGGATTATATAATAAGATGGCAACAGAGAGCAAGATCATGGAGTATATAAAGGATTATCCTCGTGCAGGAGGGGTATTGTTTATATTGGATATTGATAATTTTAAAAATATCAATGACAGCCGTGGACATGCAGAAGGGGATGCGGTTTTAAAAAGAGTGGGGCATCATCTGAAAGAAACTTATGGCGAATACCATGTGGTAGGCAGAATCGGCGGAGATGAATTTATTATATTTGTTAAAGATATTCTTTTGGAACAAGAAGTAGCAGAACAAATTAAAAAGATGAAGGAATGCCTGCAAGTCTTATCCCAAACGGAGGGAAGCGTACAACCTTGTACCTTCAGTGCAGGTGCTTGCTTATACCCCAATGATGCACAAGAATTCAGTAATCTCTACAAAGCAGCGGACAGGGCGTTATATGAAGCGAAAAAAAATGGGAAAAATCAGCTGAAAATGACACAGAGAGTTGAGGGATAAAAGGATGCGGAGGATGAAAAGTTTTTTCCTAATTGTAAGTGTTTGTATGATTTTATCTGGTTGCAGCAATGGGGATAACTCAGAGAAGGTAAAATCAGAAGAGAGTGTAACCACCTCTATTAATGAAGAAAAATATGAAATAGCCTTGGTATCGTTCTTTGGAACAACCCAGGACCATTCCTTTGGCCAGGCCACATGGGAAGGAATTGAACAGTATGCAAAAGAACATAATATTACATATAAATTATATCAGCCAGAGGAAGCTACTTCAGATAATTACATCGAGAAGATTGATTTGGCAGTTGAAAATGGTGCCAAAATAATTGTTTGCCCTGGGTTCTTATTTGAAACACCTGTTTTTATAGAACAGGATAAATATCCGGATGTAAAATTTGTTTTGATTGACGGACAGCCTCATAATGCATCTTATACGGAAACCCGAATAAACGATAATGTATTATCGCTGGTATTTTCGGAGGAGCAGGCAGGATTTTTAGCAGGATATGCTGCAGTAAAGGATGGCTATAAGAAGCTGGCATTTACGGGGGGAATGGCGGTGCCATCCGTAATTCGTTATGGATATGGGTTTGTACAAGGCTGTAACCTGGCAGCAGAAGAAATGGGGATAAAGGTTGAAATCACATATAACTATACAGGTACTTTCTTTGAGTCACCGGAAATCAAGTCAATAGCAGATGGCTGGTATCACCAGGGTACACAAGTGATTTTTGCATGCGGCGGAGCGATCGGTAAATCGGTTATTAGATCTGCAGAAGAAAATAAGGCAAAGGTCATTGGTGTTGATCTTGATCAAAGCTCAGAATCGGAGACAGTGATTACATCTGCTATGAAAATGCTGAAACCAGTGATTTATGATGTTTTAGAGGATTACTATACCGGTTCCTTTCATGGAGGAGCCCCTCAGACCTATTCAGTTAAAAATAATGGCATAGGACTTCCAATGGAGACATCTAAATTCAGTACATTTTCAAAGCAGGAATATGATGCAATATTTGACAAGCTAGCAGCAGGAAATGTTATTATTTATAATAAAACAGATGATTCAACAACAGCAGATCTTAATTTAGCGGCTGTAAAGGTAATTTATTTAAAATAGGAGAAGTCAATATAGTTATTTTAACCGGCGCAGACGTATGGCTACGATGTAATAATTTATCAATAAAAAACTATTGCATTTTAAAAAACATTGATATATAATATTGATTGAACGAATGGTGAATGAAAATGCTGCTTACAATTTTTAGCCTGGAAAATAGAATGGATATTTTTCCAGGTAGTTTTTAAGAAATAACATTCACTGAATGTTCAATGAAATAAACATAAAACAACTTATACCAATTAATATCACAATTACAAGGAGGAAATCGACATGAAACTTTATTTTAACGATCAGGCATTTTCATTTGAATTATTAAGGGCTGCAGCCTACGCAGGTTATCAGGGAGCAGAAATAGGGGAGTGCCTTGCAACAGCAGCAAAAATGGAAGAAGGCAACTTTGAAAGCTGGTTTCTGGAGTGGAAAAAAACAGCGGACAGAACCTACCAGACAGCAATGGATTGCTTTGATAAGAAGCATAAGGTAAGCGCCAGAGAGGCATTTTTGCGAGCCCATAATTATTATCGTACTGGAGAATTCTTTTTAGATGGAACCGACGAAAGAAGAATGGAAAATTTTGATAAAAGCGTCATGGCATTTGAAAAAGCTATGGAACTTTTAGACAGTCATTTTGAAATCGTAAAAATCCCTTATGAAGGAACTCATTTGAAAGGATATTTTTACGGTGCATCTGAGGACAAAAAAGGAGAACTTAAAAAACGTCCGGTGCTTGTATTTATAGGCGGATATGATTCCACTTTACAGGAACTGTATTTCTGCGGGGCCGCTGCAGCGATCAAAAGAGGATACCATTGTCTGGTATTTGAAATGCCAGGACAGGGAGAAGCGTTACGGAAACAAAATCTTTTCATGCGCCATGACGCAGAAGTTCCGGTAAGCGCAGCTCTTGATTATTTAGAGACAAGACCAGAAGTTGATATGGAGAAGCTGGCACTGCTTGGTATGAGCCTAGGTGGTTATTTTGCGCCGAGAGCAGCGGCATTTGATGAGAGGATTAAGGCTTGTATCGCATTTAATGTATTTTATGATACCTTTGATTCTACCCTGAATCAGAATCCCCAGCTGGCTCAGGTACTTCAGCTTCCAGAGGAAAAAAGAGAGCAGATGCTTGCTATGGCGGAGGAACACAATTCTAATCTAAAATGGATGCTTAACAATGGAAAATGGGTGTTTGGCTTACAGCACCGTTATGAAGTGTTTGAAGAGATGAAAAAAGCTTCATTAAAAGGAATTGCCGGAAATATTAAATGTCCTGTTTTGCTTACCATGGGAGAAACAGACCACTTTGTGTCCAAAGACCAGCTGGATACTTTGCTGGAGGAAATAAAAGCTCCCAAGACAGTCCGCGTATTTACCATTGAGGAAGGAGCGGAAGAGCATTGCCAGGAGGGAAATCATGCACTTTTCCATCAGGTTATGTTTGACTGGATGGATGAAGTGTTTGACTGTAACATGGAGGAAATCTGATAAAGGCAGGTGCGGTTATGTATGCAGATGAAATTAAAAAGGTTGCAGAGTCGGCACAGTATAAAAGTGATTTTTTAAATGGAAACCTCTCAAAATATATTGTATTGGCAATGATGTCCGGATTTTTTATTATCATAGGAGTTGCTCTTTCCTTTTCCGTTGCCGCAATTACTCAGGTAGAAGGGAAATTTTATGGTAAGATAGCAATCGGGCTTACCTTTTGGGTAGCCCTTGGGCTGCTGGCATTTGCTGGAGGTGAACTGTTTACCGGAAATTGTTTTGTATTTACAGTCGGCTGCCTGGAAAGAACGGTACGTCTAAAAAAGGCAGGAAAGCTGTTGCTGATAAATTATATTGGAAATCTTCTGGGCTGCGTGGTATTATCTTTTATTTATGTGCAAAGTAAAGCCATGATTGGAATATCTGATGTATATATTGAAAAAACAGCAATTTCAAAACTTGGTATCCCTTGGGGACAGTTATTTTTCCGCGCTGTACTGTGTAATTTTGTTGTTTGCCTTGCAATCTGGCTGTGTTACAAGATGAAAGAGGAAAGTGCGAAGCTGATTATGATGCTATTTTGTGTATTGGCATTTTCAGCTTCCGGGTTTGAGCATTCCATCGCCAATATGGGGATTTTCTCAATTGCTCTAATGTTGCCTCATGAAACGGGTTTGACCGCTTTGGCTGTAATAAAAAATATATTGATTGTTACCGTTGGTAATATGGTGGGGGGATCTCTTCTGCTAGCAGTACCTTATTGGTATGCTTCCAAATCAAAGTCAGTTGGGTAAGAGTTAAATTTGTTCTTCTTTAAAGCAGGGTATATAGAAATATATACTCTGCTCTTTTATTACAAATGAGAGTGGATATGTGCCCTTCTCTCTGCATAAAGAAAATATTCTTGACAAAAGCGTATAGCAACCATATACTGTTGTTATGGAAAAAATAAAAAATATGAAACATCAAATTGGATATGAGTCCTTAGAACTGGCGTTTGCATTAATGGAACTAGATAAAAAAACACGATACTACGGAACGGATGTACCAATTTACCACTCTGAAGTCCATGTAATAAAGGCGATAGCAGAACATCCCTGCATTCACGTAGGTGGTCTGGCGGATATTCTAGGTATAACAAAGGGAGCTGTTTCCGAAATTCTCAGAAAGCTGGAGAGAAAGGCTTTGGTTAAAAAGGAAGTTGATGAACTAAATTTATCCAGATATTTACTGAGCCTTACAGATAAAGGAGAAAAGGCTCATAAAAATCACATGTATTATCATGAAATCATAAACAGCATGGTGGAAAATGAATTGCAAGATGCTACAGATCAGGATATAAAATTTTTGTCAGAATTCTTGTCTGGCTTAATTAACAAGATTCAAAATTTTGATGAAAATATAATCAAATAAAAATTTTGCATAAGTGTATGGCAGCCATACACATTTTTCACAACATAAAGTTAGGAGAAACTAACATGAAAAAGAAATTAACCAAATATCATACCCAAGATCATAGTGAGGTTAGCGAGCAGCAGTATCTGCAAAAACTCAAAGTTAATCAAAAATTACTTGAGGCACTTTTTAACTCATTTTCTCAATGCTTTAGTGCACCTGTTTATCCGTATGACCGTTCTGCATTTACAGAAGCTGATTTGTTTATCAATCAACCGGTGGATAACGAGAAGAATAAGAGTTCAAAGATAAAAAAGTAATTGTGCCAAAGAGTATGGCAACTATACACTTTGCACTACAGTTTAATGGTGGAGGATTAGCTGTGAAACAGGATAAGAATGATTTAATAAGAAAGAAACTTAGTTCATCAAGGGAAGAATATTTAAAGGCTATCTATATGCTTTCTCAAAGAGCCCAATTAGTACGTTCAATCGATATTGCTGTATATTTAGGGGTTTCCAAGCCCAGTGTCCATTGTGCCGTAAATGCATTGCAGGATGAAGGGCTGGTAATCAAACCTTTAGGTGGAGAAATTCAGCTAACTGAGGAAGGACGTAAACAGGGCGAGATTATTACAGCTAAATTCCAGATCATTAAAGATTTTCTCATTGCATGTTGTAATGTCAATGAATTGACAGCAAGTGCAGATGCCTGCAAAATGGAGCATATTATCAGTAATGATTCTGTCTTTGCCCTGAAAAAATATTTAGGTTAGAGTAAACCCACAATTCTATCCCTGCCCAGACAAAAACCAAGCGGCTGACTTAAGAATAGAACTTGACTGTATAAATGGGACTAACTATACTAAATTTAAAAAATAAAATAAATAATTTAACAACAAATTGCTTTTAAATAGAAATTATGAAAGGGGTTTTAAAATGAAAATTCTCATAGTTGGCTATTTCACTGAGACATCAAAGATGAATATTATAAATTGTTTCCCAAAAGAATGGGACATTGTAATTGTTCCGCCAGGGGAAGAAATGCTGCATCATATTGAAGATTGCCAGGTGATTATACCAGAGCATGTTAAGATTGACAGAAATCTACTTTCAAAAGCGAAACAATTGAAATTAGTACAAACAGGTGCAGGATACGATAATGTAGATATCGATGCCTGTACACAACTGGGTATTTGGGCAGCTAATGTGGCTGGAGTGAATGCCAGGGCAGTGGCCGAGCATGTAATGGCATTCATATTGTCTTACTATAAAAATATACCCCTTCTTGATGGCTTCATGAAAAATAAGAAAGATCAAAATCAGTTGGAGTATGCAGGAAGCGAGTTAGAAGGCAAAACAATTGGCATTATTGGATTTGGCACCATTGGTAAAAAAGTAGCCGGGTTATGTAAGGCGTTTGATATGAATGTGCTGGTTTACACAAGAAATACTGCTGTACAGTCTTATGAGAATGCTCAGATAACTGATTTTGATAATCTTGTAAGCACATCAGATATTGTCACAGTACATTCAGCTTTAAATCAGCAAACCCAAAAGCTGATCGATAAAGAAGTATTCAGGAAAATGAAGAATACAGCACTATTTATCAATACAGCCCGTGGTCGGATTGTAAACGAAGAAGACTTAATAGATGCGTTAAAAAACAGAGAAATTTCAGGTGCATGTCTTGATGTGTTTGAAACGGAGCCACTTCCAATTGACAGTGAGCTGCGTAGTCTGAGTAATGTGATACTCACACCTCATACGGCAGGCATGCCTGACGGCCTCAAACTCCATAAAAAGAGATATGATTTCTTTGTAAAAAATATAAGATGTGTAGAAAATGGTGAAGAGCCTGAAAGCAGGCTTAATCAGTTATAGTTGGATATAACGATTGTCAGGTCCTGGCGAAATTCTCCCCAGTCAATATAGCAGATTGACTGGGGAGAAAAAGTGCAGATATTTACACCTCACCATACCTATAGTTGTTCGGCATACTTCCACCAAGCAACTGTACCGCCAAACCCTATTATTCCAGTAATAGCGAGTATGGCGATGCTGATGAAGCCAAGAGGAACATTTGAAATGATTAATGCCGGAATTGTCCATGGAAAGTAAGCGGCAAGCCCCGCCTGCGCAACGACATTGGAAACAACCACTATAAGGAACGCGAGTCCAATAGGAGCTAGATATCCTTTGCTTACATTTGCAAGGAGAGCACTTATTGTACTAACTATCATAGTTAGAAGTGATGCTGCCATAAAAGTAAGGAAGCTATTTACTATAAGCAGCCATGTACCACCATTTAGTCCAATCAAGATCCCCATAATGGATACAACCGCAAACATGAAAAAGGCCAGTAACAAATCCCAAATAAAAATTACGATGAACTTTGAAAGTACCACATAAAGTTTAGACACTGGTTTTACCAGCAATTCACTAATTGTTTTATCTGTATATTCCCGTCCAAAAACCCAGCATGCGGTGAAAGAAAATCCAATCACCAAAAGAGCAGTGCTGGTACCAAGTAAATCTGTTAAATAAGGATCCCAACCGGCATCTGCAGCATTGATATATGTGACGAAACCCAACATAATCGGCATAGTGGCAAATGTAGCAACAACAATCCAAAAAACACTTGATCGCAATACTTTAAGAGCTTCGCAATGTATAAATGACAACAGTATCATTTGTATATCCTCCTTATACTTTGAATCATCCGCAGAAAATAACCTTCCAAATCTTCGGTAACAATGTTTAATTGTGTTGGAGGCTGTCCAGAACGAACCAACAGTTCAGCCAATCTTTCAGGGCTTTCCGTTGCAGGGCCTTCCAATAGCAGCTGCAGTCCATCTTTGCTTTTTTCAAAATGATATCCATGTTCTGTAAGTATATGTTCTATTGCATTTTTATCCCGCCCATCCAGAACCAGGTGTTTTTGCAAAGACTGCTCCAAATGTGCCATATTAATTTCCTGGATTAACCGACCTTCATGGATGATTCCAATTCGATCAACCAGTTTTGAAAGTTCTTCCAGCTGGTGACTGGATATAAAAACAGTAACACCAAAATTCTTTGATAAATCCATAAGCATTTTTCTGATTTCCACGACACCTGCGGGATCAAGGCCATTAATCGGTTCATCTAAGATTAAAATTTTGGGATTATGAATCATTGCTTTTGCTAACCCTAACCGTTGTTTGTTTCCCAGAGAAAGATTTTTTGCTTTCTTATTTTTATGAGCCTCTAAACCCAGCTTTTTTATCACCCTGGTAATCGATTGACGGTCAGATATCATTTGCATCCTGCGGGCAATATCTAAATTTTCTATCACAGTAAGTCCTGGATAATAAGTAGCATCCTCTAAATATCCAACCTC
The DNA here is from genome assembly GCF_048627165.1 of Lacrimispora struthionigena. Taxonomy (NCBI): domain Bacteria; kingdom Bacillati; phylum Bacillota; class Clostridia; order Lachnospirales; family Lachnospiraceae; genus Lacrimispora; species Lacrimispora struthionigena. The sequence continues at coordinate 2,228,404 of NZ_JBMBWP010000002.1, read as the reverse complement.
CTCCCACAACTTATAAGTTCCGGAGTCAACCTTATTTCCCAGCATATAGACACTGCCGGACGAGGGCTTGAGCAATGACAACATCATTTTAATTGTGGTTGATTTGCCTGCTCCGTTTAAACCAAGAAACCCGAATATTTCGCTGCTATTTACCTCAAGTGAGAGATTGCTGACTGCATGATAATCACCAAAATTTTTTGTGAGACGATCCAACTGTATTGCAGCTGAGCCGTTACCACTTGATTTTCCCATTTTATACACTCCTTTTGTGAATTTTATTTTGCGTTTTTATTTATATTAACGCTATAATGAACTATAATTTTGAAACATCAACTGAACGTCAATTTTTACCCGAAAGTTAGTTGATGTTTAGTTTACTTTGCTTGTATATAATACATATCATGGAGGTGATCTATCGTGTTTGATATCTTAATTGTAGAAGATGATATAAATACCCAAAAACTAATGTGCGCTGTTCTAAAACATGGCGGTTATAACACATATACTGCAAAAGATGGCCTTGAGGCACTTGAAAAGATGGAAACACAGCGATTTGATCTGATTGTCTTGGATTTAATGATGCCCCGCATGGATGGTTATAAATTCTGTGAGCAATTACGGGAAGTGGGGGAGAATATTCCAATACTGATGGTAACAGCCAATCAGGAGACGAAAGACATGCATAAAGGTTTTCTGGCCGGAACAGATGATTATATGACAAAACCCTTTGACGAACAAGAATTGCAGTTTCGGATCAAGGCGCTTTTGCGCCGGGCGCAAATTGCCAATGAGCATAAAGTTGTCATAGGTGAAACCACAGCGGATTATAATTCTCTCACTGTTTCATGGAAAAATGAACAACATACTTTGCCAAAGAAGGAGTTTCAGCTACTTTTTAAACTCATGAGTTATCCCAATGTGATTTTTACGCGTAATCAACTAATGGACGAATTTTGGGGATTGGAGACTGAGACGGATGAGCATACTTTAAATGTTCATATAAACAGATTACGGGATAAATTTAGAAACAACCCCGATTTTGAAATAGTTACTGTGCGCGGCTTGGGGTATAAAATAGGGAGGCGGGTATGAAGAAGATAAAAAAAAGACTGCCTCCGAAAATTAGTCTTGCAGTTTCCCTGGTGGCCCTGGTTTTTGGTGTTATGCTCTTTTCTATTTTATCGGCTGGCTTGATTGCTTATTTGCTGATCAAATTAGGAATCATGGATTTGGGAGGGAAAGCAAGTCCAAGCCGGGCTATCTCTGTAATGATATATATCAGTATTTTCCTGGGTGTGGTAATAGCAACATTATTAAGCAGGCGTTCCGTTAAGCCAATCCGAGACATGATGAAAGCCACTGAAAAGGTGTCACAGGGTGATTTTTCGGTTGTGGTAAACGGCAGTTTTGTCTTTGAATTGGATGCGCTGGCCGGGAGCTTTAATAAGATGGTACAGGAGCTAAAAGGAATCGAAACCCTGCGCAGTGACTTTGTAAGAAACTTCTCCCATGAGTTCAAAACACCCATTACTTCCATTCGTGGATTCGCCAAATTATTGCAGGCGGGTGATGCTGATGACGAAGAAAAGCAGGAATACTTAAATATAATCGTGCAGGAATCAGAGCGGCTTGTTCATCTTTCCACAAACGTTCTTAATCTTTCAAAAATAGAAAGCACAGAGATTATCAGTGAAAAAACGATCTATAGTTTGGATGAACAAATTAGACTTGCGATTGTTATGTTAGAACCAAAGTGGAGTGATAAAAATCTTCATGTTGACATTCAGCTTGAAGATGGAATTGAAATACTTGGTGATAAAAATTTAATCCATCAGATATGGGTTAATCTTCTTGACAATGCAATTAAGTACACAAACACTGGTGGAGTAATAAAAGTAAGATTATGCCGGAGCGGTCAAAAGGCAGTCTTTCGGATTGAAGATGACGGCTGCGGAATGAATGAAGAGATCTTACGTCATATATTTGACAAATTCTTTCAGGGTGACACATCTCACACATTGGCTGGAAATGGATTGGGCTTGACTTTAGTTAAGAAAATTACAGAGCTATGTGAAGGAACAATTGAAGTACAAAGTGAACCTGGGAAAGGCAGTGCTTTTATTGTGGAATTACCTTTAGGTCTGAATGTCAGAATATAGATTTTGCAGGCTCCGTCTCCATTGTATGCTGAAAAAATCACAGGGCAGATTAACCTCTGTACCTGTGATTTTTCTTTTATTACTCTCCTGATTTGTGCCCATCTTTGTCAAGAAATAACAGCTCGTAGTATTTTTTGGGACGTCCTTTACCGTTGTCCCGCTTTTCAAATACTGTTTGTACATAATTTTTTTCTTCTATTTTATTGAGAATACGATTTGCACCTCTGACGGTCATGGACAGGCATTGAGCAACATCCTCAGAGGATAGTTTGTTTGTTCTCATGATTTCCGCATAAGATATAATTTTCTGTAAATTAATGTTATTTATTCCCATACGTTTGGCTAATGCGATGATTTCAGGGTCTCCCTGTTCGGAAAACTGTATCACATTCATACTCTTCATCGGACCGATCACCTTCTGATCCTCGTTTATAAAAAAGCTGCAGCTGCCCGTAAAGGCTTTTGCCTGTCTGTAAGCTTTCGTGGCATTTTCGTTGGCCTGATAATATTCATGTCCAGAGCCCCAGCCTATTTTCACAGTTTCGCTTACAGATTCATTCAGATATTCCAGCAGGGTGCAGTTATGGGCGTCAGAGGTGATTTTCATAAAACTACCGTATGTGGTGTAAAGCCTCACATAGCCTTCTGAGATCTGAGCTGTATCCGCCAGATTCACGCTGACCAGAAATCTGCTGACAAGATCCTTCAGCTCTTGAAGCTGCTCTATTGCTGGCGGCTGCGCAGTTTCCATCGATAAGCATGCTACGACTGCTCTCTGGTTCTTGAGCTTAAGTATGGTAATTTCATTGATGATCTCTGTTATGGTTTCTTTTATGTTTTCCAAAGTGGGACGTATTAAGATATATCTTACCCCGTGCTTTTTAAGTTCTGGAACAAAGTGGCCGAACGCCGTAATGGACAAGTCTGTTTTTTTCTCTTCCCACAGAGTTATATGGTTTTTCAGCATTGTTTCCACTCGTTCAAAAAAATCGTTGCTGTCAACAGGCTTCCCCTCATGAGTCAGGTATTTTTGAAATTCTCTGAAAGAATCAATAATATATGCATAATCCACATAGATTCTGGAGATGTCAAGCTCAGGTTCTGTGATCAGTAGTCTGAAAAGTTCTCTATAAAGAAGGTTTTCATTATCCTGCAAAATGTGAGTGGGAACTTTGGTATCCAGACATTCCTTATCAATTGATTCGTAGAGAAATCTGCCACTGATAACAAACCCGTCCACCAAACCTAAATTTTTCAAATATATGTCTTTTGTTTCCCGGAAGTTGCTTATTATAAGAAACCGAAACTGACATACTGACCGCATCTCTTCTTCAATGACGCGAAAATAGTCCATATGGGTCTCAGGCGTGATTATACCCAGCTTGATTTTCATGGTAGATTCCTTTCATAAACAAATTCAATGAAAAGAATTATATCATAATAAATGTGATATTTCAATCTGCAGGGATCTGTGAAAAAGTGTTCTTAAAAAGTCTTAAAATGTTCTTGACAGAGGTTAGCCTTATAAGTATAATAAAAGTGTTCTTAAAATGTCTTAAAATACAAGGCGGGCAATTTTATTCTGTTGTTTGCTAATTCGATTTGTGCGATAGGAGGTGTTCAGTGTGATTGAAAAAACCGGAGACTTTTTGAATATGGCCAACCAGCTGCAGGAAAAGTTGGTTATGTACAGGCATCATCTTCATGCGATTCCGGAACTTGATTTGAGTTTACCCAGGACGACTGCATATGTAAAAGAAAAGTTGGAGTCGATCGGTCTTACGCCCACTCCTGTGGGAGAATCAGGTTTAATGGTTACCATTGGCGGACAACGTCCGGGAAAGGTGATTCTTATCCGTGCGGATATGGATGGGCTGCCAATAAAAGAAGAAGCGGATATTTCCTTTGCATCATTAAATGGAAATATGCATGCATGCGGTCATGACCTGCATACTTCCATGCTGCTGGGAGCTGCGGAAATACTAAAGGAAAAGGAAGAGCAGCTTTGCGGCACGGTCAAATTAATGTTTCAGCCAGGGGAAGAAACCCTGCACGGGGCAAAGATGATGCTTGAAAATGGGATTCTGGAAAATCCAAAAGTGGATGCAGCAATGATGATCCATGTGTTGTCCGGAATGCCAATACCTGTGGGGCAATTAGTAATTCCTCAGGCTGGAAAAGGGATTTCGGCTTCCTCAGATTGGTTTGAAATAGTCATTCACGGAAGAGGGGCGCATGGAGCAATGCCCGATGCCGCGGTGGATCCGTTAAATGTAGCTGCTCATCTTCATTTGGCGCTGCAGGGGATCATAAGCCGTGAAATCTCTCCGATTGAGAGTGCGGTTCTTACAATTGGAGTGATGGAAGGTGGAAGTACGAACAATGTGATCCCCGATATTGCCAGAATCAAAGGCAGTGTACGCACATTTAACGCCGTAATGCGTGATAAAATTGAAACCCGTATTCATGAAATTTCTACTGGTATTGGGGAAACATATCATGCAAAGGTGGATGTGATTTATACCAGGGGCTGTCCTGAGGTAAAAATTGACAGCAGACTTAACGATCAAATGAGAACAACCATTACAGAAACATTTGGCACCAGTTCTTTCATTGATCTGACACAATTGATACCTGGTGGTAAATTAATGGGATCGGAAGATTTCGCATTTGTAACACAGGCGGTACCAAGTACCTCAGTGTTTATTTCCGCGGACAATTCAAAAGAAGGTAATAGCTACCCTATGCACCATCCAAAGGTAATGTTTTCCGATGATGTACTTAGTAAAGGAGCTGCGGTTTACGCTGCTTTCGCCAGAGACTGGCTTGAAAGTAATAGATAATATCTAAACAAAACAAGGAGGAATTTAAATGACAGAGAGACGTATGATAGGACCAACAAAATTTGAAGAGTACTCGGAGAAGTACAAAGAATTTCTATTAATGACCCGTCGTGACGGAATAATTGAAGTGCGGCTGCACACCAACGGGGGCCCTTATCATCATAATTGGGAAGCCCATACGGCATGGTCTCATGCATGGTCAGATATCGGCCGTGACCCTGAAAATGAGGTTTTGATTATATCTGGAACGGGAGATAAATGGCTTGTAGGAAACCCTGATGTCTGGAGTACAAAATTTATGGATTGGCCGAAGCAAAAGAAACTGGAACAGTATCATGAATCCCTGAGACTGCTTGAAAATATGATATTTTGCCTCGACATCCCCACAATTGGGGCGATCAATGGACCGGGAACCCATTGTGAAATCGCAACGCTCTGCGATATTACCATATGTACAGAAGATGCGGACTTTTTTGATCCCCATTTTCTGGGAGGAACACCTCCTGGCGATGGAATGATACTTACACTTCAGAATATGTTAGGTTTTAAGAAAGCGGCATACTACGCATATACCGGTAAAAATATCGATGGAAAGACAGCGTTAGACCTTGGAATCGTCAGTGAAGTTCTGCCCCGTGAAGATTTGCTTCCCCGCGCCTGGCAACTAGCAGAGATGATAATGCAGGCACCTCGTTCAACCAGACATCTTACGCATTCCATTTTATCCCGTCCATGGAAACAAGCCTTAGTCAGTGATCAGGGATTCCACCTTACTCACCAGATGTACGATATGGCCATAGACGAAGAAGGTGCGTTTGAACGACTGACAAAAATGAAAGGACGCTTAATGGGCAAATAAAGTCACTGGCTGTTAACCGGTACTTATAGCAATGATATAATGGCAGAGGGGCTATCTCGTTTTTTATGTAACATAGGGACACAGCCCCCTGCTATTTTCATTAAAGAAACCCCCATTATAAGATTGGAGGAATTAAAATGTCAGAGCAATGTATCGCAGGACCTACAAAATTTGAAGAATACTCGGAAAAGTACAAAGAACTGTTTTTAATGACCCGTCGTAACGGTATACTGGAAGTACGTATGCATACGCGGGGGGAATCGCTTCAATTTGACTGGCCAGTTCTGACTGCATATGGGAATGCATGGTCAGATATTGGCCGTGATCCTGAAAATGAGGTAATGATTCTCACCGGAACGGGAGATAAATGGCAAGTAGCAAACCCAGAAATATGGAAAACAAAATTTATGGACTGGCCTAAGAACCGTAAACTGGAGATGTATCAGGAATCATTGAGAATGATTGAAAATATGATCTTTTGCATGGATATCCCCACAATTGGGGTGATCAATGGTACAGGATCACACTGGCAAATGGGAACATTATGTGATATTACAATTTGTGCCGAAGATACAAATTTTTTCGATGCGCATTACCTGGGCGGAGTGTCTCCTGGTGATGGGATTGTATTAGCGCTTCAAAATTTAACAGGCATTAAGAGAGCGGCTTTTTGCGCATATACGGGTATGAACATAAATGCTCAGGTGGCATTAGACCTTGGTATTGTAAGTGAGGTACTGCCTCATGAAATGCTTCTTCCCCGTGGGTGGGAACTTGCAGAGATGATAATGCAGGCTCCCCGATCTACAAGACATCTGACCCATTCAATCATGTCCCGTCCATGGAAAAATGCCCTTGTCAGTAATCAGGGATTCCAACTCGCACGCCAAATGTACGACATGGCCATTGATGAAGAGGGTACTTATGAGAGACTGATGAAAATAAGGGAACGTTTTCAAAAGGATAATTCCGCCTCCTAAATATCAGCATTAGCCGACAGATAGACGGCTTTCATCATATCCACGATTTGCCTCTCAACGCTTTCCAGAGAAATCGGTTTTTTACGAGTTAACCACCACTGTAAAGTTTCAAGGATGGCACCGGTAAAAAAATGTGCCATAACCTCTGGATCAGCAATGAGCTTATACCCCTTTTCAGCATCTTCTTTCAGTTTTTGAAGAATATCAAATTCAACCTGTTCCGAAAGAATTCGAAGTAAAGACGGAAAACATTCACTCTTTAGCACAGATTGGATGAGCTTCTCCCTTTCGGTGAAAAATATTATAACGCGGCGGACAATGGTGATATAAAAATCAATCGGCATGTCAGTATCCAGGCTGCCTGCGATTTCCTGATCAAACTCCGCCTGAATTTCCCGGATGATAAAGGTAAAGAACTCATATTTGTCACCAAAGTGCTTGTAAAATGTAGCTCTGCGTATCATTGCCCGGTCACAGAGTTCATTGACGGTGATATCCTCAAAACGCTTTTCTTCCAGCAATTCAAAAAAAGTACTGGTTAATGCCATATAGGTTTTTTGTATTCGTAAGTCCATTTTTCTTCACAGCTCCATTCGTTGGGAAACAATTACAATGACTTTGTCAATTAAGTTACATTCGCATACACTTTGAGCGTTGCATATATACTCCTTAAAAGTATAATAGATACAGTAACAGATGTCAATTAATTACCGCCTGTTGCTATATTAAATACTGGAAGGAGTCTTTTTTATGAACACTGATGTATTATTTGAGCCTATTCAGGTGGGCAATGTGGAACTGAAAAATCGCATTGCCATGTCCCCCATGAACATGGGGTATACAGGACCGGAAGGCTATACCAGCGAACAGTCCAATGCATGGTATGCAACCCGTGCCAGAGGTGGTTTTGGTCTGATTATCACAGAATGTGTAGTGGCGAATCCTTTTCCGTGGCGTGGCAGTGACAGCCTGAATCCGCTGCTGGCAGATAGTCAGAAGAAGTACCGCCAGCTTAGTCAGATGGCGGATGTGATCCATTCCTATAAAAGAACAAAGGTATTTGCCCAGATTTCCCCAGGTTGGGGTCGGCAGGGACATCCCGATGAGAATGGCATTGCATCTGGTGCACCCAGTGCGGTACCTCTTAATATAGACTTGCGAAACATTAACAAGGGTTGGTATCGGCAGTTAAGCCGCATTATGAAACAGGCGGGAATCTCTCTCCCCTCAGATATTTGGGACTACGATAAAATCAAAAGCTTAAGCGATGAAGAATACGAAGCAATTAAACCTCATATTCTCAACATGCTAAAGGAAAAAGCTCCGGAATATTACCACATTATATGTGGGCAGCCCCCCCGTGAACTGACAATCAGTGAGATTGAAAAGCTTGAGGATTTCATGGTGGAAGCGGTATGTGCCTGCTACGATCTTGGCTTTGATGGCGTGGAACTCCACACCCCTCATGGGTACCTGCTCCACCAGTTTCTGTCAGGACGATCCAATCAACGTACCGACTCATATGGCGGCAGCATAGAAAACCGCGGTCGTGTAGTAACAAATATCATTGAGCGTGTGCGCAAAAAGGCCGGTCCGGATAAGGTACTGGGTTGCCGTCTGTCTGGCGATGAGCTTATGCCTCAGGGGCTGACCAATGAAGAGGCATGCGCATTTGTAAAGCTTTTTACAGATGCGGGAGCTAATTATTTCAATGTGTCACAGGGTGGTTACGAGAATCTGGGAGCGGGATTTGCTCCAGATGGGGAAGATGACTTTACAAAATGGGCGCCAGGTTTTAAAGCGGCTTCTGGCGGACTGCCGATTATAACACCAAGCTTTATGAATCCGGAAACCGCTGCAAACGCGATTGCATCCGGAAAAACCGATATCATTTCTTTGGGGCGTCAATCCATTGCCGATCCTTACTGGCCTGCAAAGGTAAAGGAAGGACGTGAGTGCGACATTGTCAAATGTGCACGGTGCCAGCAATGCTACATGAACCTGTTTGAAAACCGCTGGATTCGCTGCGCCGTTAATCCAACTGCGGGCTTTGAGAAGTATTATCCCGAACTCTGGAAAACGGAAGGTCTGATGGATGTCCGTGCTAAGAAGTTTATGGAAAAATGCGATGGCTTGTCACTCATCTAAGGAAAGGAGATTACGCTTATGAATCACAATGTATGGGAAGATGGCTTTTTTAAAATTGATCCAGAATGTCATATTATCGGTGATATGGAGCCGGTCAATCATTATCCCGGCGTTCAGATGTGGTGGCGTGCCATTGATGGAATTATGCGTCCAACACTGCAGTGTGCGCCTGAGTCTCTTTTAAATACCATTGAACCATGGGAAATGACGAAAAGTACAGATCCTGAAAATATTATTCGGGCAATGGATAAGTATGGTGTGGATGTGGCTTGTCTCCTGCCTGAATCCATGATGGATACTACAGGATACTCCAGCCGCTGGTGCACAAATGGTGATGCATGGAAGGCAGTGCAGACCCATCCCGATCGCTTCATTATTGAGCCAAATCTGTCACCCATTAAACAGAGAGGCGTTAAAAATGCCATATGGGAAATGGAATACTGGATGGATAAGGGAGCAAAGATTTTTAAATATTATTCACCTGAAGATACATATATGAATGATCCCGAACTATGGCCATTTTACAAACGGGCCGAAGAACTGGGCGCTGTTTTGTGTATGCATACCGGATTTTCCTGGGTTCCCCCTGGTAAGAGCAAATACTGCCATCCGACCCAGCTTGATGATGTAGCACGGGATTTTCCAGGACTGAAAATAGTTGCATTCCATATGGGTTATCCGTACTCTGACGCACTGAATATGGTTGCACTTGGACATCCCAATGTTTATTTGTGCCTGAGTCTGCTTGTGCCCTGGGCGCTGACTGCTCCGTACAAATTTGCACATATTCTTGGAGAGGCAATCCGCTTTGTTGGTCCGGATAGAATTATCTGGGGAACAGACAGTGCCGGTTACGGTGCACAAATCGGAGCAGCTTCTTTGGGTCTGCTTGATTTTCAGATTCCTGAGGAATTGCAGTGGAAATATGGATACCTGCCACTTTCCGATGAGGATAAACGTAAGATTTTCGGTGGTAACCTTGGAAAGCTGTTAGGAATTGATACTACAAAACGCCGCGGAGGAGAAAATGCCATACACGATTCGCTGAATGATAATACCCAAAAAATTGTTCTTACAACGCCCCGGAGCGTAATAAAAGAAGACGCTGATGTTATGGAGAATGAATATGAAGTTTTAATATCCACACCAATGGGTGAAATGCCTGGTAAAATTGTTCTGAACATGGAGGGCGCTTCATTATCTGGCATTATATCCTTCATGAAAAATGATAATGTTTTTTCAGGGGGAACCATTGATGCAGATGGAAATATTACTTTTAAAGGCGATTTGAAGACAACTATGGGTAAAATACCTTACACTATTTCAGGAACGTTTATAAATGGTATGATCGATGCCATTGCTATTACAAAGATTGGTGATTTAAAAATAAAATCTAAATAAAACATAGACGATCCGGGGCGGCCATACGACTGCCCCGAACTGCATGCTTAACACTTGCATTCATGAACCCGAATTCTATATTTAAACCATGTTACAATAATTTGTCGGTTGCTACTATGGGATAATTATGGTATAATTAGTACATAATTTAAGGAGGTTGATATCATGCCACAAATTATTCCGATTAAAGATTTAAAAAATACATCAGAGATTTCAGAAATGTGCCATGTAGCAGAAGAACCAATTTTTATAACGAAAAATGGTTATGGAGATATGGTTATTATGAGTATCGACATGTATGAAAGTATAGTCAGGAGATTAAACATGTATCGTGAATTAGAGCTTTCTGAAAAACAGATTGAAGCAGGAAAGACGAAGGATGCAAGAGAATCTCTGGATAAATTAAGAGAGAAATATGCAATATAAACTTATTATAACCGAGAGAGCTGAAGAGTTACTTGATTTATATTATTAATAAGTTGAAAAATCCACAAGCAGCCGGGAATTTATTAACAGAGATAGAGCATGTATACACTAATTTAGTATGTAATCCTGAAATGTATGCTTACTCAGAAGATCTTTTTATGAAATCAAGAAGATATCGTAAAGCAGTAATTTCACACTATGATTATGTCATTATTTTTCGAATTGATGAGGTGATGAATTCTATATATATAGTGGGATATTTTCATAACATGGAATTGTATATAAACAAATTATAAGAAACAAAAATAGCAGCTGAAATATGCTGCTATTTTTATACCCAATTTATAAGACCAGGAAGGTAACTTACTGCTTTCCGCTAAGATGATCCCGAGTCGTATATAAAATAAACCTTCCATGCCAGAGATTTCAGCTCCTGTAATTTTTCGGGGCTCTTTCCATAGTCACTCACTTCTCCTTCTACAGCGTGGTCAGCCCATTCTCGATCGCTGGTAAACGCGATTTCCTGACTGCCATCTGTTAAAGTTACCTGAATTTCATCAGCATTTTCTATTAAAGCAAGTAAGTAAAGGGCGTTTGTCCGGAACGTATTGGATGCGGCTGAATTTTCACTATCGTATTCTGAAAGGGATTGTGTGGGAACAGAATATACAAGTTCAACCTTATAGGGGGAGGAGGAAGTTTGTAATTCAAAATGGTCATATTGCATGCCCATTGGAACTGGCAGCAATCCAATCAGCTTACCAACTGCGGAATTATCACCCACATACTTCGTACGTGCATTCCATAAATCCTGAACCGGGTATGCTGTGACTGATGTTTCATTTGGCTCTAACTGAATTGTTGTGGCTTCTGCCCTTGTGGGATAGCTTTCCTGGATTTCACCTAAAAAGAGCACCACGTGGTCACCTATGGCGAAATCATCAATGGATATTTTTATTGGATCCTCTTTGTTAATTACTGTCTGGAGGGTCGCATCCTTCCAGCTGACAATACAGTTATCACCAATGGGACTATTGTTGTCATTTCCCTTTACTGTAATAGTCTGGTTAGTTTTGTCAATCTTTAGAATGGTTGCATTCACACCAATAGATTTGCCAGGCATATCCTTAGGACTTGTTGTTAAGCCGAAAACCACAAAAACAACGGCTAGTAAGGCAATTAAAACAGCCCAAACCCTGGGCTTTCTATAATTAAGCACATTTTTAATTCTGCCTTTTGTATCGCCTTCGCCAAAGGCAAGAGGTGTACCGCTTACAATTCTTCTGCCTGTTGCAAGGGTCAGAAGGGAGGCCGAATAATCTTTTTTAACTTCATCACCCAGCCGTCTGATAACTGCTTCATCGCAGGACATCTCCATATCCCTGCCGCTAAGAAAAAATGCGATCCATGCAAAAGGGTTAAACCAATGGACGCATAGTACCAAAAAGCTTATAAGCTTGAAAATGTGGTCAAGCCGCTTGATATGTGTTTGTTCATGAAGCAGAATATAGCTTCGTTCAGCAACATTTAAATCAGAGGGAAGATAAACCTTCGGGTAAAAAATACCCATGACAAAGGCTGTGTCAATCCTGGACGAAATAAAAATATTGTTTTGATACAGGGTGGCATTCAGCAATTGTTTTCTTAGACGAAAGAGCGCAATAAGACTATATACCAGCAACGCTGCAACACCAAGTACCCAGATATGACTAAAGATGGCTATCCAGATCTGTAATGGATTCGCGCTGGCTTGGGGTAATGGGGCCGGAATAATCACAGGAACAGATTGATTAGTTATCCCAATACCAGTATCAATATTTGGCGTCTGCATATAGAGGATATCCTGTGAGATCGGATTTGCCTTTGTGGGCAGAAGACTAAAAATGCTCTCAAAGGAAAACGGACAAATCAATCGGAACAGAACCACCGACCACAGCATATAGGAAAATACTTTTGGCGCTTTATGCAAAATAATTCTTGCAACCAATACAAAAGCAATGACAATACTTGCTGTGAAGCTCATGTTTAAAAGTTGCAAAAATATTCGTTCCAGCATTGTTACTCCTCCTTATAGCCATCAATCAGGTTCTGTATTTCCTCAATTTCTCTGGGATTCAGTTTTTTCCTGCGGGTAAATGCTGCCAAAAACTGAGGTAGCGAGCCAGCAAAAGCTTCGGACAGAAACTGTTCGCCCTGTGCCGCTCCAAACTCATTTTTGGACATCAGCGCAGTGACTGTGCCGTTATTATTTTCAAATAGTTTACGCTCACACAGCCGCTTTAGCATTGTGTAAGTTGTTGTACGTTTCCAGTCAAATTCTTTTTCACATAGTTCTGTGAGCCTGCGGGAGCTGACAGGTTCATTTGCCCAGATAATGTCAGCAAATTTCTGTTCCATCTCACCTAATTTATATTGTTCCACTGAAATATCCTCCTGTCGAATCTTATTAGACTAATTTAGTCTAACACAATTAGACAAAGACGTCAATCGTTGTTAGCGTGGTAATTTTTTCTATTTTGGCTAAAAGCATGTAATACTTAGCGGAAGAATCACTGGATTAAAAATATTCAGGTTCTTTCCTGATTACGCTAAAGTTATCAATTAACCCCTTTGTTATTTTATTAAAAAATTCATGGTTAATCGATTTGGCATTTACCGGACACTTTTTAACACAACTGCAGCAGCGGATGCACTTTGTAGAATCAATATCTTTAACATCAGCATTGCTGATTGCACCCATTGGACAATTTGTTGCACATATGCCGCAATTAACACAATCATCATTTGTATCGGGAGCAATTGATGGGGCAGAGGTTCTTTCCTTGTATGGAGTATTACCTTTTACAGTAAGTCTGGGTATTTGCAGAAGATCATCAAAACTTTCTAACTTATTTTTAATATCATTACCTAGTTTTTTTGCCGCCTCTATGTCCTGTGCATCAGGTCTGTTTGTTCCCACCTTTGGAGTATATGAATGTTCTGCTATAAATGCAGCTGCCGATATTCCAATAAAACCATTTGCCTCAAAGGTATCCTTTAATTCAAGAAGAGCATCATCATAATTACGATTTCCATAAACGGTAATAAAAACTGCAGCCGTATTATTTCCCTTTACATTGGAGAAAAAATCAATTAAAAACTTTGGCACTCTGCCAGCATATACAGGCACACCCACTATTACCAGATCATGAGAGTCAAAGGTGATACTGTTTTCTCTCATGGCAGGTAAGGTAAGATTGTATTCCCGATAGTCATTACTAATTCCCTCAGCCACTCCCTTTACCACTTTTGCAGTGCCGCCTGTAGCACTAAAATAAACTACGTTTAAATATGTATTCATGACCCTCAATCCTCCATATAAACATTTGTCTTCATAATATTGTTGATATATAATATATAATAAGCAATAACAAAACATTGTTCAAGTAGTGCTTTTTGGAACATTTAATTAAAATAATTCAAAAATCGGGAGGTATGGATGAAGAAAAAATACATCTTATTTATAACGGCATCATTTCTACTTGTAACTCTGTTTCTGGCATATAGAATTGTAGGGGTCGGCGGGAGAATTATTAAGGTTGGAGCGGCATCTGATAAAGGATTTAATACGGAGTACTATTTGTTTATACCTGATACACTAAAAGTGTCCGACTCTACATTTTTACTGGTAGAACCTAATAATACGGGATTCGTTGATGACAGACATAAAAAGCATAAGAAAGCGGCTTATGATACCCTCCGTTTTGGTCAGTCCCATCAAATTGCCCGAAAACTGGGAATCCCCTTGCTTATACCATGCTTTGACAGACCAAAAGAGGATTGGCAAATCTATACTCATGCCCTGGATAGAGATACTCTTTTGTGCGATAAATATCCGTTAGTACGGATTGACAAACAGTTAAATTTCATGATCGATGACGCTAAAATGTATCTTGATGCCCATAATATTCATATAAAAGATAAGGTTTTACTTAATGGTTTTTCGGCATCAGGAAGCTTTGTAAACCGTTTTACAGCCCTATATCCCCAACGAGTTGCGGCGGTTGCGGCCGGTGGCATTAATGGTATGGCAATTCTACCTGTGAAAAATATAAAGGGCAATGAGCTTGTTTATCCGGTAGGTATTTCAGACATAAAGCAAATTGCGGATCTGGACTTCAATCCATCCGCATTTGCATCAGTCCCCCAGTACTATTACATGGGAGCAGACGATGAAAATGACACACTTCCCTTTGATGATGCTTTTTCTCCCTTGGAACGTGAGTTGATTATTAAGGTCCTGGGGGAAGACATGAGTGTCAGGTGGGAAAAATGTCAGAATCTATATGAAAGTCAAAACATTCGTGCCCGGTTCAATACGTATCATGGTGTTGGGCATGGAACCACACCTGAAATAAACGCGGATATTGTTTCGTTCTTTACGCAGGTTATAGATGAATATAAGAAATGATTCCTTCTTATAAGAATAAAAAATACCTCGGAGTGGTTTTTTTATATTCCTCATAAGCCAAACCGAAAACAGCAGGAAGAAAACGCTCCTCCTCCAGAATCTGCAGATGAAGAATTACTACGCACAACAGCGTGAATATTATCTGAAGTGGGTTGGAAAAACCAAGGGCAAAACCAATATAGAATAAATCAAATCCCAGAAATGCAGGATTCCGGCTGATGTGATAAATTCCGCTTTTTATAAGTATAGTCTTCTGAGTTGTATCTACACCCGCTCGCCAGCTGGTCTTCATGCATGCCATTGCTGTAATAAATACTCCTGTTCCAAGAAATGCAATACTGATACCGGCAAAACGAATGGCCGGCTGTGACAGGATAAGACTCCCTTCTTTTATCACAAACAGGCTGAGTATTTGTACTGCTGCCATGGAAAACGTTGCTAGCTTAAGAGATGTTTCAATTTTGAATGTACGTGCAGGTTTATTGCCGCGGCCCAGCCGGTTTGTATAAATGCCCCTCTTTTTTAATAAAATTTGTTTACATAAGTAACTACCATAGAACGAGACCAATACAATGAAACCTGGCATATTAAATTGATCCATATTGTCACCCTTTCTAATAGATATTTAAACCTCTCAGCAGATTTATTCAGGAGGTGCTATGAATAGCACCTCCTGAGAAATTACTCTTTTGTCCGCAGCACCCGCATAGCGTTGAGAATGGCAATCAGTGATACGCCCACATCTGCGAAAACCGCTTCCCACATAGTGGCAATACCGAAGGCGCCAAACAAGAGGATGATGCCTTTTACTCCAAGTGCAAACCCAATATTCTGCCATACGATCCGTTTTGTTTTGCGTGCAATTGCAATGGCTTCCACAAGCTTTGTGGGTTCATCCGTCATTAACACTACGTCTGCCGCTTCAATGGCAGCATCCGAGCCCAGACCGCCCATGGCAATGCCGATATCCGCACGCGCCAGGACTGGTGCATCGTTAATGCCGTCTCCTACAAAAGCCAGCTTGCCTCTTGCAGGTTTGTTTTTATCTAAAATTTCAACCTGTTCCACTTTTTGATCAGGAAGCAGTTGGGCATGGACCTCACTAAGACCCAGCTCATTTGCAATGGCCTCAGCAATCTGTACATTATCTCCAGTCAGCATGACAGTCTTTCTTACTCCGGCTTCCTTAAGGCGTGCAATTGCCGAACGGCTGTCGGCCTTGATTTCGTCGGCAATAACAATTGCTCCGGCAAAGATTCCATTTACCGCCACATACACCTTCGTACCAATTTCATCATTTTGCTGGAAATCAATGTTTTCACGCTTCATCAGTTTATCATTTCCAGCAAGAATCACCGATTTATCAGATGTGACACGGATGCCATGGCCGGAAATTTCTTCATAATCACGAAGATCCTCCTTTTCTATATCACCGCCATATGCTTTCATAATGGAACGTGCAATGGGGTGGTTGGAAAAGCTTTCGGCTTTTGCTGCGTATTCCAACAGCTGCTCTTTCGTCGTTTCACCGGCAGGGTACAGGCCTGTGACTTCGAAAACACCTTTGGTAAGTGTACCAGTTTTATCAAAGACAACAGTATCCAGACTGTTAAGCGCCTCCAGATAGTTGCTGCCCTTTACCAGGATGCCCCGTTTGGAAGCAGCTCCGATTCCCCCGAAAAAACCAAGCGGGATTGAAATAACCAGTGCACAGGGGCAGGAGATTACAAGGAAGATGAGTCCGCGGTTAATCCATTCCGTCCAGGTGCCGCCAAAGAACAACGGAGGAATGACCGCCAGCAGAAGTGCAAGACCCACCACAACCGGCGTATAGTAACGTGAAAAAGTTGTAATAAAGTTTTCAGAGGGTGCTTTTTTGCTGCTGGCATTCTCTACCAGATCAATAATTTTTGCTACAGTTGATTCACCAAATTCCCGGGTTACCTCCACCGTCAGTACACCGCTTTGATTAATGCAGCCTGCCAGCACCGCTTCCCCGGCTTTTACAGAACGGGGAACCGATTCCCCGGTTAGTGCGCTGGTGTCCAGCATGGATTCTCCATCTAATACCGATCCGTCTAATGGAATCTTTTCACCTGGGCGAATCAAAATGATATCACCAATTTTAACCGTGTCAGGTGCAACCTTTTCTGTATCATTTCCCCGCTTTAAATTGGCGTAATCGGGACGGATATCCATAAGTGAAGTAATGGATTTTTTTGACTTTTGCACTGCGGCATCCTGAAAATACTCACCGATCTGATAAAAAAGCATTACTGCAACGCCCTCTGGGAAATCACCGATTGCAAATGCACCGATTGTTGCAACACTCATCAAAAAGTTTTCGTCAAAAATCTGGCCTTTGGTAATATTTTTAAACGCCTGCCAGACAACCTCTCCGCCAAGGATTAAATAGCTAAGTCCAAATATAGCAAAGTGATATGTGACTTCATCTGGGAAAACTTTTTTCAGTACCAGACCCGCTGCAAACAGAATGATACCTGATATCAGCTGTATAATTTTTCTCTTGTTTAAGTCTCCACCTTCATGCTCGTGTGTATGATCATGGGAATGGCTGTGGGAATGTTCATGATTGTGTGCCATATTATTAACCTTCCTTCCTTTTATCGCTAAAGCAAATATTAACTGTTGAATGATCCTTCAATTGTATTATAATTGAATATATGTTCAACTGTCAATATGAAAATCGAATATATTAAAAAAAATTATAAATATATGGTTTTACTTTTAATATGTTCCAGTATTATTATGAGGTGTATCTGACTTTCATAAAGCAGAAAAGTACTGGTAATGTTAAGATAATAATTGGTTTCAAATATTTACAATCGGAAAAATGTTACGGTATGTTGCAGATTAGTGGTAGAAAATGTCAGAACAATAGTAATTGTGACGTTTTTTTGTAATCATGCAAAACATTATGGAATAATATGTCAAAATATGGTATATTTTATTTTATTAGAAGAAATAAAATTTGCTTCTAATTTTGAATTATTATTATATAAAAGTGGAGGATACAAGAGATGTATTGTAAAAATTGTTCAAAAGAGATTGATGACAAAGCAGCCATCTGTCCACACTGTGGTGTGGCACAGACTCCTCAAGTGGTTGATAATGGCGGTTTTGGGTGGGGACTTTTAGGCTGCTGTATTCCATTAGTAGGATTAATTCTGTTTCTGGTTTGGAAAGATTCAAAACCAAAGACTGCGAAAGCAGCAGGTATTGGCGCATTAATTAGCGTTGTTTGCATGATTCTTTTTTATGCATTAATGTTTGGACTGGGACTTCTGGGTGCTATGGCGGGTTATTAAATCCGGCGGCCCTACTTGTTATGAGTGGTTTTTTCTATCGATGGCTCCCAATTTTCTTTGGCTGCCATTGCAGGGCGGAACGTTCATTTTTTCTGAATGGAAAGCAATTTCCTATTTGTGCAAGATGTACCGGTGAATTGGTGGGGATCCTGTTATTGGGAATTACCTATGCCATGTATCACCCACCAATTTTATATGCTTTGATTTTCTTGATTCCCATGATACTTGACGGTGGTATTCAGTTACTGACTACATATGAAAGCACCAATATCAGGAGGTTTTTAACCGGCCTGTTTTTTGGATATGGACTTTTTCATCTGTTTCTGGCAAGTATAATTGCTACATATTGGTTTGGATATCATATGGCTAAGTGAATCAGTTAAATCTGGCAAAATAAAAAAGGCAGGAGCAGACACAAAGAAGATGAAGTAAAACTTGGTGAGGAGAGCTGTTTATGGCGACTCGTCAATGAAATTCATCCGTTTGGCGTTTGGTTCTGCCTTTTTGTATGACAAAAGAAACTCTGTCAATGAGTCACGATATGATATCTAAATTTTAAGGGAGAATGATATATGATGAAAACAGTAGAAGGAGCCTATTTGAAGTTAAAAAGTAATCTTGACCAAAAAGATTATGAATTGATTCATATGCTTGAAATACAATGTGCCCAGAACGATCAAATCACTCTGAAGCTTGAGCTGGACTATAAACTGAGTGATGCTCAAAACAGAACGGCGGATACCCCAATTTCTGATATAAATGAATTCATGTACTTTAACGGTGAAGAATTAATCGGCTATATGGGGATATGCGGTTTTGGAGGAATCTCTCAGCCATTGGAGATTACCGGAATGGTACACCCGGAGTACAGACGTCAGGGGATTTTTTCAAAACTGATGGAACTGGTCATTGCAGAATGTAGAACAAGAAATGCAGAAGGAATTTTGGCCTTGTGTGATAAAAAATCCATTTCCGGTCAGGGGTTTTTAAAAAAGATCAGTGCTGTTTATAAATTTTCCGAATTTGAAATGTATCTGAATCATAAATTTTATGAGACGTTGGAAAAACAGCAGCCTTCTGGTATCACATTCAGAAAAGCTGTCAATGCAGACGCTTCGGAGATAAGCCGGCAAAACATGATTTATTTTGGTGATGATTGGGAAGAAGAAAATGAGGATTCTAAAGATAATGGTATTCTTCTGCCCGAAGAGGAAGAAAAACGAGGCATGACAATCTATATTGCTGAAAAGGAAGAAAGAATAATTGGGAAGGTAAATCTTCAGATGTCTGATAGTGGCATTGGTGGAATCTATGGGCTTGGTGTATTGCCTGAGTTTAGGGGTAACGGGTTTGGAAGGGCAGTTCTCACTTTTGGGGTAGAAAAGCTGAAAGATGCAAAAGCCACAGAGGTGATGCTTCAGGTAGCTGCGGAAAATGGAACGGCTCTCAACTTGTACAAATCCTGCGGATTTCAGGAAACATCGGTTATGGATTATTTTGAGTTAAAGTAAATGTGAAGAAGGAAACCATCACAAAATGAAGAATTCGTTGTTAAAGCATCCACTGATTGAATTGTTAAAGAACAACAAGGGAAATCCAAAGACTCTGATTTTAATGGAACCACTCTGGGGAATTCCCTATAATTTGATTGCACCTTTTGCCACATTATATATGTACACGCAGGGAATAACAGATGTTCAGATTGGTTTGATTTTATCGGTTTCCATGGTTGTTCAGGTGCTTTTTTCTTTTATTGGAGGTATCCTCACTGATAAGCTGGGACGTAAATTCACAACCATGATGGGAGATTTCTTTGGCTGGGGTGTTGCCTGCCTCATATGGGCTGTTTCTGGTAATTTCTGGTTCTTTTTAGCAGCAGTTTTATTTAACAGTTTTGAACAGATTAACCAGACTGCATGGTACTGTCTGCTGATAGAGGATGCAGACTCCAGGGATTTAATCGGAATCTATACATGGGTAAATATTGGCGGTCTGATTGCAATCTTTTTTGCACCAATTTCTGGATTGCTGATCAATACCTTTTCCGTGGTTCCGGTTGTACGCGTTCTATATGTTGTTTTTGCTGTGAATATGCTGATTAAAGTGATTATTACGTTCCGGTATTGTAAAGAAACCCGGCAGGGGAAGATCCGTATGGCTGAAACCAAAAACACCTCTGTCTTTCATATGATTTATGAATATAAGGACTTAATACCAAAAGTACTGATGAATAAAGAGATTGTGAAAGTGTTGATTGTCTGTGTAATATTGCATATAGCAAATCTGGTAAACACCAGCTTCTTTAGCCTGTATGTGACGCAAAGGCTGGAAATTGCAGACCGTTATCTTGCTTTTTTCCCTATTTTAAATGCCGCTGTAATGCTGATTTTTATGATTGGTGTACAGCACCGTTTGGAATCCGTGAAATTTCGGATACCAATGTGGATCGGTCTTGTATTATATGCCGCGTGCTCAGTTCTTCTGATCCTGACTCCTATTGGCAGCAGTATGCCGTTTATTATCGTCTATGTTTTTGTTGGGGCGGTGGCAGGCGGACTTGTAATGCCGCGAAAAGATGCCTTGCTTCAGCTAAACATCAATCCTAATGAACGGGCTCGTATTAATGCTCTTATTATGTCCTTTACCATTGCATTTGCTTCTCCTTTTGGTTACCTGGCAGGCTGGCTGTCCAGTATAGACCGCCGTTTACCATTTGTATTTACATTTACGATCTATACCATAGCAATAATCATAGTTGGTAAAATCTGCGATCCTGAATTTGCACAAGAGTGATATAGTCTCCATAAAAATATGCCTGGTACAAAAAATGGGAGTTTTAAAGGCTTAAATCTGCGACTGCAACTGACGCCCCTTTAAAACTCCCGGAAAAGCTGTTAATTATAGTTTTTCAGGTTTAAATTGTTTGTTTAACTGTCTCAATTGTAATTTCCAGAACTCTGCTTAGAAATGGAAATTTCTCTTTCATCATATCAAATTCTGAGCCAGATTCCAGAAAATCTGCAGTTCCATTGATTAGAAATCCTGCCCCCATATGTTTGTGCCCCATTACTTCTTTGCTTCCTAATGTGACCAATACTCGGTTATTATGTTCTATGTTCTTTTGGGTTTTGCGCATCCCGGCAGCAGGGATAAGCATTTTGTTGTTTTCTATGACAACATATGAATTCCACGTATTAACGACATGTGGTTCGTCATTTCCGCTGGATACAATTGATACTACACCTTCGTGTTTAATAACCTCATATAATTTTTCGTTGGACATATGAAACCTCCTGTAGTTTTGTAAATTGACATATTTGCAATATAAGTATATTATTTAACTGGCATGTATGGAAGAACCAATTATGAACTATTTGTAGGATACAGTTGGAGGAGAATATGATAATATTAAATAACAATGTACAAACTCCTAAATATATACAAATTTATGAACAGCTTAGAGATGAAATCATAAGAGGGGAGCTGCCTGAGGGTTCAAAATTAGTATCTACCCGCTATCTTGCAGAATCACTTGCAGTTGGCAGAAATACGGTAGAAAAGGCTTACCTGCAGCTTTCTTCAGAAGGATATGTTGAAAGCAGAGTTGGAAGCGGATTTTATGTGCAGGACATTCATAATATATTTTCCCTGGGTAATGACAGAAAGAATGTTGAGTTTCCAACAGAGCAGAAAGGAAGAGAATTACAGGAAAATATTATCTGTAATTTTCAATATGGACACTTAAGTCCACAGGATTTCCCACAAAATATATGGCGGAAAGTTTCAATGAAAGCGTTGGCATCATTAAATGCAGAAGATATGATAATGTACAGTGATCCAAAGGGTGAACTGCAGTTAAGAAAAAAACTGGCAGAATATTTAAGGAAGTCCAGAGGGGTTACCTGCAGTGCAGAGCAGATTATTTTATGCTCCGGTTTAGAGTCTGCATTATCTTTATTAAGTCAGCTGTTTCGGAATACTTACAGTGAAATTGCTTTTGAAGAGCCTGGCTATTTTGGCGCAAGAGAGATTTTTGAGCATAATGGATTTAATACGGTCTCTGTAAGCGTTGAAAAAGATGGGGTAAATGTAACGGAGTTAGAAAAGATCTCAGCTCAGGTAATTTATGTTACACCATCCCATCAATTTCCAACAGGTGCAGTTATGCCCATACAAAAGAGATTGCTTTTACTGGAGTGGGCTGCGAAAAACAATGGAATAATTATTGAAGATGATTATGACAGTGAATTACGTTACAATTCAAGACCTATTCCATCAATCAGCAGTGTTTCCGGAAATGATAATGTTATATACATTGGAACCATGTCCAAGTCTTTATCACCAAGTTTACGGGTCAGCTATATGGTATTGCCTCAAAAATGGCTGAAATGTTATAATGAAGAGTTTAAATTATATCAATCCCCTGTATCCATAATTCAACAGCGAATTCTCTATGAATTTATTAGCTCTGGACATTTTGAAAGTCATTTGCGTAAGCTATGTGTTATAAATAAACGTAAGCATGATCTGCTCATACGTTTGATTCATGGATTAATGAGTGATAAGGTAGTGATTCATGGTAAACACGCAGGCTTGCATATTTTGCTTGAATCCACACAAGGATTAACGGAAAAAGAAATGATTGGACGTGCAAAGGAATATGGCGTATTGGTTTATCCCGTATCAATATTTTGGCATGATGTTCATTGTTATTCTAATAATATGGTTTTGTTAAGCTTTGGATATGTATCAGAAAAACAACTGACCAAAGGAGTAGAGCAATTATCAAAGGCGTGGAATAATACCATATATTGACTAATTAGCCTGTATTCTTGACAAACAGTCACTTTTTCTGTATACTGACACCATAGATAGGTAACTATTTTCAAACGTTTTTAGAGGCTCTATTCTTGAAGAATAGAGCCTTTACCTTTGAAAGATAATAGATCAATAAATGATTGGAGGAATACGAGATGTCAATGAAAGATATAGAAAAGATGAAAAAATTACTGGAAGAGAAGAAATCCAAGGGTGCTTTTTTACAGGCTGAAAAGAAAATTGGTTGTGGTAAAGTTGAAAAGAGGAATAAGAATATAGGAATTGAATTTACAAGAACGCATAAAATTTCACAGTAAAAGTGAATTAGGACAGACAATACAGATTCTAGAGGAGAATGCATGCAGTTTAAAGATTTAAAGATTATGCCTGATATTATTAGGGCACTGGAAAAAGAGAATTACGAAACTCCCACACCGATTCAGGAAAAAGCAATACCCGTTATATTGGAAGGCAGGGATTTATTGGGCTGTGCCCAGACAGGTACTGGAAAGACGGCCGCATTTGCCATACCAACCCTTCAGCTCTTAAGCAAGGAAAATGCCCCTCGTACTTCAAAACAAAATATTAGGGCGCTTGTCATAACACCAACCAGAGAACTGGCTCTTCAGATTTATGAGAGTTTTCAGACCTACGGACAGTTTGCCAATTTAAAAAGCTGTGTGGTCTTTGGTGGAGTATCCCAAAAACCCCAGGAAGAAGAGTTAAAACAGGGAGTTGATATTCTTGTGGCAACTCCGGGCAGACTGCTGGCACTCATGGATCAGAAGCTTATCAATATAGATCATTTAAAAATACTGATCCTGGACGAAGCTGACCGAATGCTGGATATGGGATTTATAAATGATGTGAAAAAAATCATAGCAAAAACGCCTCCAAAGAAGCAGACCTTACTTTTTTCCGCGACGATGCCACCGGACATTGCCAGACTGGCAGGTACGATTCTTAAAAATCCAGCGGAAATAAAAATAACCCCGGTATCTTCAACCGTGGATACCATTAACCAGTATCTCTATTATACGGATAAAAGCAGTAAAAAAGATTTGCTTTTGCACATACTGGAAAATAAGGAGATTGTTTCTGTCCTGGTATTTGTACGTACAAAGCATGGTGCGGATCGTCTGATCAAACAATTGGCAAGGAGTAACGTATCGGCGCAGGCGATTCACGGAGATAAATCACAGGGAGCACGTCAGCGTGCACTAAGCTGCTTTAAAGACAAATCACTGCGGATTCTGCTAGCTACAGATATTGCAGCAAGAGGAATCGACATTGATGAATTAACCCATGTCATAAACTTTGACTTGCCGGATACACCTGAGACATATGTACACCGGATTGGGCGTACAGGCAGAGCAGGTCTTTCCGGAACAGCAATATCCTTTTGCGATTTTGATGAAAAAGAGCAGCTGAAAGATATTGAGCGGTTAATTGGAAAAAAATTAACAGAGGTGAGTGATCATCCCTATCCATTAAAAAACAACTTTCCGGCTATAAAAACTACTCAGCCGAAAAGAGATACAGGACGTACAGAAAAGGCAAAAAGCCATCCATCCTCACAGAAATCCAACGCAACATCAAGAAAAGAATCACACCAGCCCGGAACGGGAAAAAAGGCATCAGCCACAAAGAAAAAATATCGGATGACAGCGGATGGGACGTTAAAAGAGAAAAAGAGTTATAATAGTTTTTCAACAAAAAGAAAAAGCAGCAAATAAAAAAGAGCGGTATTGAGATTGATGTGAAAATCTCAATACCTCTTTTTGCTAAAGAACATGATCAGATATAGGGGGGAAGATAGACAAAGCTGATCCCATCATATACAGTATCCCATTCAATGTAATCTCACAGCCAAGCTGATCTGCTCGTCTATGGAAGAGGAGGGCGTGCTGTCATTGTCAGACCGTAAATTATCAACTTACATCAATGCAATGGCACGGGCCGGATTTATCATTGAACAGTTGATTGAAGAATCTGATGCGGACATAATAAAATCAAAGGACAACAGTTTTGCGAAGAAAGCCAGTATGCTCCCGGTTACGTTTGTTATAAAAGCAATTAAAAAATAGGTAAAAGATTGATTGAAAATATATTTAATAACACGAAAAACCGCACAGAACCATATCCATAAGAATAAAATGAACTGAGAATAAAAATGCAATCGGAGCAGTTTACAGGAGTTTATATGGATGGTAGTAGTTATAGTAGTGGAGCATTAGCGAGTGCTGGATTACCCTATGATAATATAAACTGGTATGATATAGAAGGTCAGCCCTTTGGTCCAGCCTCCAAATTAAATGTTATTGTATTTAATGATGCCAATAACATTGTTGACGTGGAAGGACCTGTGGCCATTGGAGGAAGTTTTTACAGCCCAAGAGGTTTCAGCGCTGGTTTTTCCAGAGATAAGGGCAGCAGAGATGCCAATTACTCACCGGATCTGGTGCGTTTTCTCGTTGGCGGTAATGTGGCAATGAGTGAGCCACTGGTGATTGTAGGTCATACGGTTGTCGGCGGCGGCTTCCGTGCAGGCAAGGGAAGCACATACTTAATTGGAAAAAGTGGAAAGGCGGATCAGGCAAAAGAGCTGGCGACTTTATATCAGGCCAATGGCGGAAGTCAGTATTGGACACCATCAGACAAAGGAAATCATTATTTAATTTCCAGCTATGATGTTCCAAGATATATACCTGCAGGCAGAATACATGCAGACGTATCAAAATTCTTTCAGGATGCAAAGAACGGAATTGGATATTATAAAAACTGTATTGATAATTTAACACCAACCGGAACTGTAGTAGATAATAATTACGAATGGATATTAAGGGGAAATGATCCTGTACAAAATGTATTCCTGATTGATGTAAGACCAAATGGTCTGGTTAACAAAGGGATCCGTGCAGAAGTTCCCCAAGGAAGTAATGTCATCGTAAGGCTGAGAACGGGCCCTGATGCTCACCTGCAATATGGTCTCTATGGAGAAGAAAGCAAAGCCAACCGGACTTTGTATGTATTTGAGGATGCCACAAATATTTATATGGAAAAATCCTCCGATATCTGGGGAAGTATACTGGCACCCCAGGCAATGTTCCATGCCCATCCCACTGGCGGTCATGTAAGCGGTAACGCGGCTTTGGGATCATTTGCAGTCAATGCGGCCAGCGGCTTTGAATTCCATTATTACCCCTTTGTGGGAGGTGTAATGTGCCAGGTTCCGGCACCAGAAGTGCCAGAGGTATCACCGGGAAATGAGGAGCAGCCTGTGGTATGTCCGACTTGTCCGGCACCGCCTGCACCTGCACCATGTCCGACCCCGCCGCCATGTCCCACACCTGAGCCATGTCCGACCCCGCCACCATGCCCGACATGCCCGACTCCGCCGCCTTGCCCCAAGCCGGAACCATGCCCTGCTTGTCCAGTGTGCCCGAAACCCGAACCCTGCCCGGCATGTCCCAAACCTCAGCCGTGCCCGACCTGTCCGGTGTGCCCGAAGCCCGAACCCTGTCCGACTTGTCCGGCGTGTCCGAAGCCTGAGCCATGTCCGACCTGCCCGGCATGCCCGAAACCGGAGCCGTGTCCAACATGTCCGGTGTGCCCGGAATGTCCGAAACCAGAGCCCTGCCCAACCTGTCCGGTATGCCCGGTATGCCCGAAATGTCCAAAACCAGAGCCATGTCCAGTTTGCCAGGAATGCCTGATTAAACCGGGAATTATTGCCGGTTGTATCTGGGGCTGTGGGTGCGGTGATTTCCATGATTGGGAGGTAAAATTATATAAGAGGGTCAATGATGTTGATACAATGATGTTCTGTATTAAGATCTGTGGTTGTGGCTGCTTTGAATTTGCGGCTCCCTATGATGGCTGCTATATACTAAAAGTAAGGATGTGTGAGAACTGCTGGAACACATTCTGGTGTAAGCCTATTATCACGCTGAATAACATTGGTGTAGCCAGTTTTACCATTGATTAATATGAAAAGCAGTCGCAAGCGGTATTACCCAATTGCGGCTGCTTTTTAGTTTTTAATAAACATGGTCAGATTTATTATACCTTCTCAGATCCATTACAATGTAAATTAACAATATTATCTGGATAATCCAGTAAAAAGCTGTGTAGATATTTTTCCCATTTAACAATGCCTGATAAGCGATGGAGCAGACAAAATTATCTACTGTATGAAACAAAAGAATCATCAGCATACTCTTTCCTGAAGCATGGTATATCCAAGTGCAGATTATGCTTAAAGAAATTGTCTGAATTAAATACAGTAAAAACGATATCTGATAACCATCCACATGAAATAAAAACATAGGTAAATGCCAGCATGCCCAGACAATTCCGACTACAATACCAGAATTACACGGAGACAGCTTTTTTTCCAGCTCAGGAAGCAGAAAACCTCTCCAGCCAAATTCTTCGCCCAGCGGTCCGCCGGCTGTTAAAATTGCCAGAAAACAGACAGAAGCTGAGATTGGATCAGAGATATTAAAAATACCAATACTCCTTTTAACCTGGAATGGCACTGAATATTTAAATACACCAGCTAATAAATGAGGAACCAGTAAGGAAAAAATAGTATATAACATAACGAAAAAATAAACATACCATTTTACCCGATAGCGCTTAAGACTATTAAATAATGTCTTTAATCCTTCTTTTCTGCTTTTACCATAAATAAATACTATTCCCATGGCAGAAGGAACAAAGGAGCCTATTATACGAAAGAAACCACTAATCTGAAAGGACGCAAGCCATAAGACCCATGTAACCAGATAAGTACTTATAACAAAACATAATAGATGTTTCATATACCCGTTCATATGATTGGAACATGGCTTTGGCATAATGATTCCTTTCCGTGTTATGATTTTACAGCCCAACGTAATTTAGCACATCGGGCACGTCCATTGGAATTACATTCTTCTGCAGAAGGCCTGATTGCGTCCGGTGCAATTTCTTTATAAATACCGTTGCGGTGAAGACGCTGAAACGATTTTTTTACAAGACGGTCTTCCCCTGAATGAAACGTGAGAATCGCCACACGTCCCCCTTTGGCCAGAGCATCCGGAAGCTTTTCTAAAAAGTCGTATAATACCTCAAATTCATTATTCACATCAATCCGCAGCGCCTGAAAGCATCGCTGGCAGGATTTTTTAATCTCATTCTCTCTGTCCTTTTCCGGAATAAATTTCAGCGTATCTTTAATAATCTGCCGGAGCTGGCCGGTTGTTGTAACCTCTTCCCCTTTTTTTATTGCGAAAGTCACCGCACGGGAAATTTCTTCGGCATGAGGCTCGTCTGCATTTTCTAAAAGCATTCCGCATAATTCATTCTGGGAAATGGTTTTCAAACGTTCAGCAGCAGAGATTCCCTTTGATGGATTCAGCCGCAGATCAAGAGGTCCCTCGGTTTTAAATGAAAATCCCCGATCCGGGTTGTCTATCTGCATGGAAGATACACCTAAATCAGCCAGGATAAAATCCAGGGGGCCCGATTCCGGAATTATCTCATCAATATTGGAAAAATTAGTTTGCCTGATTGTCAGTATCTCCGGACCATAACCCAGATTTTGAAGGCGTTCCCGTGTCCGGGGTAATTCGATAGGATCCACATCGGTTGCATACATATGTCCTTTTGAATCCAGACATTTAAGCATCTCTAACGTATGACCGCCGTAGCCTAATGTTGCATCTAATCCGGTCTCGCCGGGGGTGATTTTCAAAATATCCAGTATTTCCTGTACGCAGATAGAGCGATGCGTGCCAGCTGGTGTATTGCCCTTTTGAATCACCTTAGCAACGGTATCAGAATATAGTTCTGGATTTAATTCTTTATATTTATCCTTAAAAGCCTTTGGGTGAGTCCCTTTATATCTGGGACGGCGCTGATGTTTTTGTTCCTGATTATCCATTTTTGTTCCACCTTCTTTAAATATCTTTTATAAATGTATCTGCTTACATGATAACAAACCCATGACAGAATGGCAAATGATTGTTTTTATTTTATTTCGTTATATAATGTAATTATCTATGTTTAAATGGGAGGTAAAATTATGTTATTGGATATTTTAAAATCCAGAAGAAGCATCAGGAAGTTTCAAAACAAAGAGATTGAACAGGAAAAGATTGATACCATTTTAAAAAGTGCGCTGCTTGCCCCCTCATCCCGCTCCATAAGACCCTGGGAGTTTGTAGCTGTCACCAATAAAGAAATAATAAACCAGCTTTCACAAAGCAGGGATCCTGGTTCGGGGTTTTTGGCAGGAGCGCCTCTTGCAGTTGCGGTGATTGCGAATCATACACTTAGTGACGTCTGGATTGAAGATGTGTCCATAGCTGCGACAATAATTCAGTTAACAGCCCAGGACTTAGGACTTGGCTCGTGTTGGATTCAGGTGAGAGAAAGATTTCATAAAGAGCAGGAAACAGCGGGAGATTATATCAGGGAAGTTCTGGGAATACCCGTACAGTACCGTGTTGAATGCCTGATTGCCATTGGTTATCCTGCTGAAGAGAAGAAACCGTACGAGGAAGATATGCTCAAGCTTGAAAAGCTGCATTTTGACAAATTTTAATCTGCTTGGAAAATATTTTGCTGGAGGATTGAATGATATGAAAAAGGTGTTTGCTGTAGGGATTGCAGGCGGCAGTGCAAGTGGTAAATCATCTTTGTGTGACAGGCTTGAGAAACAGCTTGAGAATTATAATAAAAAAGTAATCCATATGGATGATTATTTTAAGCCTGAAGAGGAAAGGCCTTACAGCAAATCACCTGTAATGGAAACCATGTATGTAGATGATAATCATCCGGAAACCATTGATTTGAAGCAGCTACATAATGATTTAAAGGAAGCATTGTACGGTGATTACGATTTAATTATTATTGAAGGTTTGCTGGTTTTATGGGACGAAGAGATCCTTTCTGCTCTAGATTTAAAATTGTTTGTGGATTGCAGAGCAGATGAGAGAATCGTCAGGCGTCTTCGCAGAAACATGAACTGGGGGCTTACTTTTGACGAAATTACCAATGTTTATCTTGATCTGGTGAGATACCGTCATGAAGAATATGTGGAGCCAACAAAGTGGAGAGCAGATATGATATTAAATGGATCAAAACCGTCTCAGCTTGCTGAAGAAGGTATTTTAGAACTGATAAAGAAACATATTTAGAAACTAAAGATTTTATTAGGAATTGGAAGCTGGGGGATAAGTTGGACACTATATTTAAGAGTGAATTTATTATGACGTTGGAAAGGTATTTACATTTTTGTAACAATCCTGTTGGTGAGGAAGCAAAAAGAAAGTTCCGGGCATGGAAAAGCAGAAATATTTTATTTTTTATTTTATCATTACTTTGTGCGTTGATATTTGTGTTATTGAAAGAATGGGTGGGATGTTGCCTGGCCCTCGGTCTTGGTGCAGGTTTTATTTATAAGTTCTTTTATCAGTATAACAGAGTAAATAAAAAGTTTTATAATTGTATGCAAAAGTCGCTGGATTCGGCTGAATGGATCAGATCCACAACATTTTCTGATGTTATGAAAGTAAAAGAAGGAAATACAGAAAGTGTTTATGAATATTCTTACATTAAAAGAATAACAGAAGACAATGAATACTATTATTTATGGCACAATTCTGATTTAGTTTTCCGAATTCCACAAGACAGCTTTGTGATCGGAGACAAAAAGGATTTTAAAAATTTTATTGCAGACAGAATTTATGAAAGCAGGGTCACAAGTTAACATAAAAATTAAAAAATATAAATTTATATCCTCCACCGGGGCTTGTTGAGATCAAATAACGTTTTATAATTGTACTTAGCAGAAAGTAGAATTATGAAAGGTTGGTAAGAACATGCATATTCCAGACAATTATTTAAGTCCGTCAACCTGTGCCGCTATGGGGGCTGCCATGGTTCCTGTTTGGACAAAGGCAATCAGGAAGGTGAAGGAAGAGATTCCTAAAGCAAAAATACCCCTGCTTGGTGTGGGAGCAGCGTTTTCATTTCTTCTTATGATGTTTAATGTACCGCTTCCAGGTGGAACAACAGGGCATGCTGTAGGCGGTACGCTGCTGGCTATTTTGATGGGGCCTTACGCCGCCTGCATCAGCGTTACGGTTGCTCTCTTTATTCAGGCGCTGTTATTTGGAGACGGTGGTATTCTTGCTTTTGGGGCGAATTGTTTTAATATGGCATTTGTTCTGCCGTTTTTTGGATATTATATTTATAAACTGATTAAAGATCATGTCAGGTCAGAAAAAGGGGAATACCTGGGTATTATTCTGGGCTCCTATGCCGGTATTAATATAGCTGCACTCTGTGCCGCCATAGAATTTGGGATTCAGCCTCTTTTATTTAAAGATGGTGCAGGTCAGGCACTTTATTGTCCTTACCCCCTCTCTGTTTCCATACCTGCCATGCTGATTCCTCATCTGCTGGTTGCAGGAATTGTGGAAGCTGTTTTTACGGTCGCAATTGTGATTTACATAAAAAAGGTCTCTCCAGGTACATTTTATAAGGGTGCCAAAGAAAAGACGAGAGCTGTTTACGGTCTGGTAGCCGGGCTTATCTGCTTTACTCCCCTTGGTCTTCTGGCGACAGGAACCGCGTGGGGAGAGTGGGGAGCAGATGAAATTAAGGAGGTAGTATCTGGGGGGAATGTACTGGGATTTGTTCCTCACGGTATGAAGGAAGGTTTTAATTTTAGTGCTGTTATGCCAGATTATGCAGTGAGCGGCCTGCCGGAAGTAGCAGGATATCTATTGTCTGCAGTTGCTGGTGTGGCAATCATGATTATTTTCTTTAAGATACTTGGTAATATGAAAAAAGACAAGGCTGGAAACAACGTTGGATCATACAGAAATTAAAGTAAATGATATGCCGGAATGGCTTTTAAAAAACGAAAACTACATACCGTCAGCCGATAAGGATACTTTTGTTAACAAAAGTATCCTGTCTGTATTTAAGGTGTTATCCAGAATAAAAAAACAGGATTCACCAGGGGAAACAGCTTTTCAAATAAATGTACCTCTTCAGGTTTTTGGCACACTCGTTTTAATTTTACTGGTTTCACTCACAAGAAGCTTTGTATTTGTTATAATTGTAAATGTCTGGTTATTGGCAGTCTTAAGCATTACGGACACAACGCGTATGATTGTAATCTTGAAGCTAAGTATGGGTATTACTTTTTTTACGGCTATTATCATGCTGCCGGCATTTGTTTTGGGTAATACCTATAGCAGTATCATGATCACGACAAAGGTGTTTGCTACAATCACTGCCATGGGTCTGCTTTCTCATTCCACAAAGTGGAGTGCACTGACTCAGGCACTGAAACGATTTTATTTACCTGATATTTTTATATTCATACTTGATATTACAATCAAATATATTTATATGCTGGGTGAATTCTCGTTAAATATGCTTTATGCATTAAAGCTTCGGTCTGTGGGAAAGAACCGCAGCAAGTACTCGTCAATGGCAGGAATTGCAGGAACTGTATTTCTTCAGTCCAAAGAAATGGCCGAGGATATGTATCATGCCATGGAATGCAGAGGATTTACGGGAGAATATCATTTAAATGATAAGTCAAAGTTTAAATGGCAGGATTACCTCTATATTGGAATAATTGCTGTTTTTTTCACTTTATTTATTTACTTTGGAAGGGTGTAACATGATTGAACTAAAGGATGTCTGTTTTTCATATTCGGATATGATTGCATTGGATCACATTAATCTCAGCATAAAAACAGGGGAAGCAATTGCGTTAATGGGGGCGAATGGCTGTGGCAAGTCTACTCTGTTAAAGCTATTAAATGGAATTATTTCTCCAGACTCTGGAAGCTATGGGTTTCATGGGGAAGAAGTCACTCATAAAAAACTTCAGGATGAAAAATTTTCAAAGCTTCTTCATCAAAAAATTGGATTCGTATTTCAGAATTCCGATACGCAGCTGTTTTGTTCCAGTGTCTATGATGAAGTGGCGTTCGGGCCAAGGCAGATGGGCGTTGAAGAATCAGAGGTGGAACA
This sequence comes from Lacrimispora struthionigena, assembly GCF_048627165.1. NCBI lineage: Bacteria > Bacillati > Bacillota > Clostridia > Lachnospirales > Lachnospiraceae > Lacrimispora > Lacrimispora struthionigena. The sequence continues at coordinate 2,194,944 of NZ_JBMBWP010000002.1, read as the reverse complement.
TCGGGTAAATGATTGTCTTGCTTTGCTGGGGATACAGGAATTCCGTAATAGAATACCATATCACTTAAGCGGAGGAGAAAAGCGGAAAGTTGCGATTGCCTGCGTGCTGTCATTAAATCCTGAGGTTCTTGTTCTTGATGAACCAATGAACGGACTTGATCCCAAGACGCAGAGATGGCTTGTGGATTTTCTGAAGAAGTTAAACAAAGCGGGGAAGACTTTAATAACTTCCACTCATAATCTTGAGCTTGTGCATGAAATATCCAATAGGGCTGTTCTCTTTGGAGAATCCCATACCATTGTGGCAGATATGGTGACCGAAAAGCTGTTAACGGATGTGGAGCTGTTAAAAAGGGTAAATCTTGTGGATTCGTGTTATCAATACAAGGTGTAGTCTTCAATTTAGCTGGAAAGACTTGATTAGTTGATTAGCCAAAGATATAATAAGGTATTGATTAATAATAGTTTAAGGGGAAAACGTATGAAAAGAAAGGTGATTTTAATTGCCGCGGCAATACTGACTTTAAGTATAACCGCGGGCTGTCAGAATCAAAAGGCTGAGAACCTCCCTAAGGAGTCAGAAGCTACCAGTGGTATTGATATTAAAAATGAAACAGGAAACCAATCTAAAGACCAAGTTGTAAGCAATTCAGAAAAAGAGGAGACAGAAACAGAAACAGAAACAGCATCATCCGGTAATGACGATTCGTCCGGTTTAGATGTAAAGCTTGATGAAAACCGGATTATACTTGAGCAGTCCTTTCATGCTGAACTGGGCGACTGGGGAGATGTACGGTTTGTGTCATACGCTCCTGCAGCTGGTTCGGATTTTGAAGATGTATCATTTTACCTGATGAAAAATGATAAGGTGGTTTTTGCATTCCCCTATTATGGTGAGAATAATAAAACGGATCAATATGCCGGGCTTTTTGACAGTGTGGAGTCGGTGGCGTTTCATGATGTAAATGGGGATAATATAAAGGATGTAATTGTTATTATTAACTACATTACCGGTGCCGGTCCCCAGGGGATGGAGCCCCGTCCCAAAGCCAGAATATTCCTCGCGGACAAAAAGGGCTTTATTCTGGCGAAGGATATGACAGATGATGTAAATGATCATATTGAAGAAAAAGATATGAGCATGGGGCATATTTACGATTATCTGAAAAACAAATAATTTCTGATTGCTTATATGGCTTACTTAAACAAGCGCCCCAGGTGTTCATAGGACACTGGGAGCGCTTGTTTTTATATACATGGGATTATGCTTTTGCGTAATCGGCTGCATTTGTTTTAAGCTTAGGACCATAGGTGGCGCCATCTCCATTGTAGATTGCTCCCATCTTATTAAAATCCCGTGACTGGCAGGCTTTTAGCAGAGAACCGTTGCTGTACTTTGCAATAAAGGTACAAAAGCCTTTCATCTGGTTGTCTTCGCTGATGCTAAAGTCATTAAACATAGCCTTTGGTGAACTAAAACCTGTAACCTCATAGTTAAAGCCCATAATCTGGGGAAGTCCCATACTAATGGAATAGTAAGCGTAGTATTCGTTAATTCCAATTGCAAGATTAAATGCATCGTACTCACTGGCCTGATTTCCGGTGTGGGTTTTATTCCATGTTCCATTTTTGTAATAATAATGTACTTTATCCTCAACTTTAAAGGTCTTGGAGGCGTTTGAAACATTCTTTAAGAAAATATGGTTTTCAAAACGGATTAATAGTTTTCCGCCGGTAAAACCTGATCCGGAAGATTCGGTGAGGATAAAGCCCCCTAACACATCTTCTCCGATGGAGTACTTAGAAGCAAAGGAAGAGATAATTGATCCAAATTTCTTTTTAAGGTTTTTTGCGGCTGCGCTGGCTCCGGAACTGCCGCCAGAGGTGGCCTGATCAAGAGCGGTGAGAGTAGCTTTTCCAGCCTTTCCGTCTACACTAAGACTTTTGGAACTCTGAAAACTTTTAACTGCAGTATCGGTTCCATTGCCAAATTTACCATCTGGAGTACCGCAGTTGTGCCCCGCTGTATTTAATTTCCCCTGCATTGTCTTAACTCCTGCACTGTAACGAAGCTTATCATCTTTCATGTAATATCCGGTACCAGCAAGTACCTGAGTGTATGTATATCTAGAGTTATCATAATCTGCCATAATCGTATCTCCTTTTATTTTTTTGAATTTGCAAATTCAGTAATAAAAAAGAAGATATCAGTCATATTTGTAAACTTTAAACGTTTATTAAATAATAAATTATTTTTTGGTTTACAAATCTCTCCCTCCATTCTTTTTAACAGTTAGATTTGCAGATCAATTGCTTCTCCGTCTATGCCGGCTAAGGGGGGCCATTTGAAATTTTAAAATTCCAGGAGGAAATAAAAGATGAATAAAACAATTGCAAAATCAGTAGGCAATTCCAACCCTCTGATCGATCACCACTTAGGAGCAGATCCGTTTGCCCTGACTTACAATGGAAGAGTTTATATCTATATGTCCAGCGACAATTATGAGTACAACGCAGATGGATCAATCAAAGAAAACAGTTTTAATAATTTAAAGAGTGTTTTTGTAATATCGTCAGAAGATATGGTTAACTGGACCGATCATGGAGCCATTCCGGTAGCAGGTGCAAACGGTGCTAACGCAGGGCAGGGAATTGCAAAATGGGCAGGCGGCTCCTGGGCACCGGCAGCTGCGGTGAAAAATATCAATGGCAAGGACAAATTTTTCCTTTATTTCGCCAATGGTGGAAACGGCATCGGCGTATTGACGGCAGACAGTCCCATTGGTCCATGGAGTGATCCCCTGGGCAGAGCGCTGGTATCAGGCAATACACCAGGTATCTCCGGTGTGGTATGGCTCTTTGATCCGGCTGTCTTTGTAGACAGTGACGGAACCGGATATCTGTACTGCGGCGGCGGAATCCCGGGAGGCCAGAATCCGTCACAGTCCCAGGTGGCAAATCCAAAGACTGCCAGAGTTCTTAAGCTGGGGCAGGACATGATCAGTATTGTAGGAAGCGCTTCCACCATTGATGCTCCTTTTATGTTTGAAGATTCAGGAATTCACAAGTATAACGGGGTTTATTACTACTCTTACTGCATTAATTTTTCCGGCTCTCACCCAGGAAGCGTTCCTAAAGGAGAAATCGGATATATGACCAGCAACAGTCCAATGGGACCATTTACCTACAGAGGTCATTTCTTAAAGAATCCGGGCAACTTTTTCGGAGGCGGAGGCAATAACCATCATTGTGTTTTCCAGTTTAAGAATCAGTGGTACGTGGTTTATCATACTCAGACCGTGAGTCTTGCATTATATGGTTCCGGTAAAGGTTACCGTTCTCCTCACATTAACCAGTTGTTCCATAACAGCGATGGAACCATTGGTGAGGTTGCAGCAAACTATGCAGGAGTGGGTCAGCTTTCCAATTTAAATCCATATAAGCGGGTGGAAGCGGAAACCATTGGCTGGAACGGCAGAATTTTAACAGAAAAGAGTGCTGCTTCAGGAGGTCCTGTATACAATCAGGATGTGACAGGAATTCAGAACGGAGACTGGATTGGTGTAGGAAATGCAGATTTTGGTTCCACAGGTGCCAAACGCTTTAAGGCTAACGTTGCATCAACTTCAGGAGGTAAGATTGAAGTACGTCTGGACAGCGAAACCGGTAAGCTGGTGGGTACTCTTACTGTACCAAATACCGGAGGCATGCAAAACTGGAGAGAAGTAGAAACAACAATTAACGGTGCTACGGGAGTACATAAATTGTTCTTTGCGTTTACCGGAAACGGCAGCGGAAACTTATTTAACTTTGACTATTGGCAGTTTTCGTAAAGGGGATCTATATGGATAATAGTATAAATGAAACAATAAAAGCATCCTGGCAGTCTGACAATGGAAATGGTACTTACACCAATCCGATTTTAAATGCGGATTATCCTGACATTGCAGCAATTCGGGTTGGAAAAGACTTTTATATGGTCAGCTCTACGTTTGTGTCCTTTCCCTCCATTCCAATCATGCATTCAAGAGATCTGGTAAACTGGGAAATAATCGGATATGTGACTGCAGATTTAAGCGGAACCGGGAAATCCTATACCCTCACTAACAATTTTGAGGATTATGGGCATGGCTGCTGGGCACCTACCATTGCTTACCGTAACGGTGTTTATTATGTGGGTATTTATCAGGCACAGGGCAAATTTATTCTGTGTACTTCCACCAATCCGGCGGGGCCTTATACGAAAACAGTGTTTAATCAGGGATTTCATGATCCGGCGCTGTTTCTTGATGACGATGGAACCGGATATATTATTTCAGAAGCAAATGATGTGAAAATCAGTAAACTGAGCGGGGACTATAAGTCTGTGGTAAACAGCAGAGTATCCACCCGCATTGAAGGAATCACCGGCAAGTATCTGGTGGAAGGCACTCATGTTATAAAAAAGAACGGTTATTACTACATATTCCGGAATTCTACACCACCGGAATCCTATACTTATTGTCTGCGGTCTAAAAATATTTACGGGCCTTATGAAATGAGAATCCTTTTAAATGGACCCAGGATACCGGGCGGCAGCCAGATTCATCAGGGAGGTCCCATTGATACCCCGACCGGGGAGTGGTGGTTCTATGTATTTCAGGATGGAAACGGCTTAGGACGTCGTGATATTCTGGTACCCATGCAGTGGCAGAATGACTGGCCGGTGCTGGGCGATCCGTCTACCATTAAGAATGTGACAATCGGAGGAAAGAGCTACCCTATGGGAAGTGTTCCCATTACGTACAGAAAACCAGATGTGGGGGCTTCTTATCCGGTAGTATCGATTCCTGACAGTGATGAATTTAATACCACTGTTCTGGGAGTTCAGTGGCAGTGGAACCATTATCCGGACAACAGCAAATGGTCACTGAGCGAGCGCCCTGGATATTTACGGCTTCGGGCAAAACAGGCCAATAATCTGTGGAGAGCAACCAATACGCTTACCCAGAGAGTTCAGGGACCTGACTGTCAGGGAACCATTGAGCTGGATACTGCCAATATGGCAGATGGGGATCAGGCAGGACTTTGTCTGTTAAACATTCCTTATGGCTCCATTGGTGTGGTGAAATCTGCAGGTGTGAAAAAGATCGTTGCCAATATCAACGCTAAGGAAGATGCTCAGGGAGTGATTACCAATGGTCCTGAACTTCGCAGTAATATTGTGTACTTACGGGCCAATGCAAATCTTCTTACAGATAAGGCAGTCTTTTCTTACAGTACAGACAATGTGAATTTCACGCAGCTGGGAGGACAGCTGAATATGCCGTTTGACCTTGGATTCTTCCAGGGTGATAAGTTTGGTATCTACAACTTTAATACAGCATCAGGTGGTGGATACGTTGATGTAAACTGGTTCCGATTTGTCTCTTCAAATAAAAAAACATCAGGTACTATGGAGGCATCCGTTGCAGAAGATATGCTGGAAACAAGTATGGCGGTATCCGCGTCAGGCGGAGATGCAGCAATTAATCTGGCAGCACAAAAGCAGCTGATCCGGGGGTATGGAGGAATCAACCACCCTGCATGGATTGGCGATCTGACGGCGGCTCAGAGAGAGACTGCATTTGGAAACGGAACTAACCAGCTGGGATTTAGTATTTTAAGAATTTATATTGATGAAAATAAGAACAACTGGAGCAGGGAACTGGCGACGGCGAAAAAGGCAAAGGAAAAGGGAGCCTTACTATTTGCTTCTCCATGGAATCCGCCCAGTGATATGGCAGAGACATTCACCCGCGACGGTGTAGCAAATCAGAAGCGGCTCAGGTATGATAAGTACGGTGCCTATGCCCAGCATCTCAATGATTTTGTCACCTTTATGAAGAACAATGGAGTGGAGCTTTACGCCATATCCGTTCAGAATGAGCCTGATTATGCACATACCTGGACCTGGTGGACTCCTTCTGAAATGCTGAACTTCATGAAAAATTATGCGGGATCCATTAACTGCAAAGTCATTGCACCGGAATCATTTTCTTATATGAAGAACATGTCAGATCCCATATTAAATGATTCACAGGCTCTTGCGAATATGGATATTCTTGGAGCACATCTTTATGGTACACCGGAGAGCAGCTTCTCGTATCCGCTTTTCAAGCAGAAGGGGGCAAATAAGGAGCTTTGGATGACGGAGGTATATTATCCAAACAGCAATAATAATTCCGCTGATTTATGGCCGGAAGCACTTGAAGTTTCCTATCACATTCACAATGCTATGGTTTTAGGTGATTTCCAGGCTTACGTATGGTGGTATATCCGAAGACAGTATGGTCCCATGAAAGAAGACGGAACAATCAGCAAACGTGGCTATAATATGGCACATTTCTCCAAATTTGTCAGACCTGGCTATGTGAGGGTAGACGCTACCGCGAATCCGTCAAATGGTGTTTATATTTCCGCTTACAAGGGAGATAATAAGGCAGTGATTGTAGCAATTAATAAGAATACATCTGCTGTCAGTCAGAAATTTACTTTCCAGAACGGAACCGGAGGTTCGGTATCCTCCTGGATCACAGACGGAAGCAGAAATCTTGCAGCAGGATCAAGCTACCGTGTATCCGGTAATTCCTTCACTGCCCAGCTTCCAGCCAGAAGTGTAACAACTTTCGTAACCAGTTTAAGCTAAGCAGGTGTATAAAAAACAAATGAGGCAGGGTGCTCTGACAGTCAGTCAGGGTGCCCTGTTTCATCGGCTAAATTATTAAGTATTTTGATTTGTATTTACGGGCTGGGAAACTGGTATTATAATACGCTTATAATGAAAATGAGAGAGGAGAAAGATGAAGAAAGAATTACCCTATTTCAGTATTGGAGATTCATTCGGGGGAAATCAGGACTGGTTCCGGGATCCGATGATGCATTTAGGCGGCTGCGGAGCCGCAGCTGCATGTGATGTCTGCATTAATCTGGCGCTCCATCACAATAAAACTCATCTGTATCCATCTGATATCCAGGAACTTGACAAGGAAGCTTACATTAGGTTTTCCAGCACGATGAAGCCGTATCTGAGACCACGCTTTGGGGGGATTGATACGTTGGAAGTGTTTATGGATGGATTTAATCAATATTTAGAATATGTAAATGAGAAGAAGATACAGCTGTCCGGCTGTCCTGGGGATACTCCTGCAAAGGAAGCAGCAGCTAAAGTAAAAGATCAGATTGACCGGGGAATTCCCATCCCTTTTTTACAGCTTCGCCATAAGAATGTAAACTTTAAGGATCTGGTGTGGCATTGGTTTATGCTGGTGGGATATGAAGAATTTGAGGATGAATTTTATGTAAAAATTGCTACCTACGGTGGATTTCGCTGGCTTTCCTTCTATGAATTGTGGGAGACAGGATATAATCGTAAGGGTGGAATGGTGTTACTGCGGTATTTAGGAATATCCGGAATAGAAAAACTGCCGGTTTAAAATTTCATTGCCCGCCTCTTAGAGTCAGAACAGAGGCGGGCAACTGCTTTTATGAGTTTAAGAAATGCTGAGAATCTGGTAGTTGGAAATCCTGTAGGATTCAATGCAAATAACGATTAGAAAATCCTACTTAGTAAAAACCCCACAAATAGTCTCGCCTGTATCAGAAAATTCCTGTCCAGCAATATCACCATAAAATTCAAATGTATTGAAACCTACGGGCTTAATTTCTGATATCAGTTTTTCCTTAGTAAAATAATGATCCCATATATTATAACAATTTATCGTATCTTTGGTTAATACAATTGACTGCACTAATTCTGTATTGTCTTCATCATCATATTGATAAACAGAATTTAAGCAAATATGGGGATTTTCGTTCCAAAATCCACTCTCTTCACAGTTATACCATGTATGGTTTTCCGCTTTTCTCATAAGAGGTGTAAACACATCAAATATGAACTTACCGTTGGGTTTTAATGCCTGATATACTTTACTCAATAGAATCAGTCTATCGGTGATTGATAACGTGGCATAATCACAATAAATCAATGTGATTACATCAAACTGTTCAGTATCATCTATTGTCAGATAGTTTTGGTAAAAGTATTGAATATTACTTTTGTTAAGTAACGTTTGTTCTTGTGCATACTCGATGGAACGTTTTGAAAAGTCAATACCAGTTACTGTATAACCTGCCTTGCGAAAACGTTCTGCATAAATTCCAGGTCCACAACCTAAATCCAGTAATTGTTGAAATTGTGCAGGCGGGGCTATAGAAGTAATCCACCTTACAGATTTATCAACAAAATCATGTTTCCGGGTTGCCGCATTCCAATCAGGGTTAAGATGTGCTTCCAGCATTCCTTTTGATATATGCTCATCATCCCAGAATTTACCTGTACTTGGTGCATAAAGCTTTGGCTTTTTTGAGTAATCGCTTAATTGGTTGAACATAATTTCCTCCGTTTTAAGAGGGCTAAATTATTGTCACCCTCCTTTTATTGTTGCTAAATATTATCATTTTTTCGAAATTCATAATTATCAACTCCCTTCAAAATTATTACTCTAATTATAGTCGTCTACAAGCAATAGATCAATACCATATGTAAGATTCGTTTAAAAATTATAACCATATGGGTTAGAAGTATGGTAAAATTTATGAATGTATCTCACCTGATTACCAGGTGGAAAAGCAAAATAAAAGCGCAGGCAGGCTGAATACCGGGGGGAATATGCTACGTTTTGTTTATCATTATTATAGTAAATATAAGAAAGGCATAGCTTTGGCACTACTGCTATCCTTACTTAATTCTGTCATGACAGTGGTGTGTTCACAGTTATTAAAAGATGTGATTAAGGGTACTCTGGCTGGAAAAAGCAGTTTCCTGGCTGGAAAGATTGTTCAGATACTTTGTCTGACTCTTATTTGGGTTGTGGTAATCTATTGCTCCAAATTGGTTACTGGAAGATTAAGTATTCAGATGACCAGTGGTTTAAGGCAGGATGTAATAGAAAAGATTATGAATATGCGTTATGATTATCTTATGGGTCAGCAGAAAGGAACCTTTTTAAATAAACTAAATGAAGATATCTCTGATGTCAGCAGATACTTTGAGCAGCTTTTGTTTTCTGTTTTTTTAAATGGAATCAGCGTTCTGGTGATTCTGGTTTATTTATTAGCCACAGACTGGAAGCTTACTTTAATATCTATGATCTGGATTCCATTTACTACCATACTGTATCATCACTTTTTAAACAGCATTGCTGGTTTTACCAGAGAAAAGAAGAAACAACAGGATGCACTTACCGCTAAAACCCAGGAATTGTTTGAATGCTATGAGACAGAGAAAAGCTATAATTTACAGGAGATAAATTTATCCGAAATTGACACCAATATCTGGAAGGTTTATCAGGCTGATTTAAAACGGCAGAAAAAAGAGGCTATGACAAATGCTTTCAGCTCTATGATTCGCAGTCTGCCTGTTTTGTTTTGTAGTATATTTGCAGCAGGTATGGTGATAAAAGGAGCATTAACAGCGGAAAATTTTATTTCTTTTCTTGTGCTGCTGGGGTTCATTTCATCGCCTATCAGCAATTTTACATCAGTATTAGTGGAACTGAATAAAGCAGGAGTCAGTGCAGACCGGTTACGCAGACTGCTAGAAGCGCCGGAAGAAAGCAGTGGAGGTAATATTACCAGCCTTCCTTTTTCTGACCCGGTGATACAATTTCAGGATATCTGTTTCTCTTATGATGGTTTAAATCGTATTTTAAATAATCTTACCTTTGAATTGAAAAAAGGAGAGCGGATTGCATTTGTAGGAGGTTCCGGAAGCGGAAAGACGACGTTAATGAACCTGATACTGGGACTGTTTGAACCTCAGAAGGGGAATTACTTCCTCTATGGAACACAGGTTATAGCTCTGGACATGAAACTGGTGCGGGGATGCTTTTCTATCGTTTCTCAGGAGACTTTTTTATTTCCGGATACCATTGAACAAAACTTATTGTACGGAAACCGCAGTGCAACCAGAACAGAGATAGAAAAAGCGGTAGGAGACGCGGGGCTTGCTCCTTTCATCGAAAGCCTGCCTGAGGGGTATGATACCATACTGGAAGAGAATGGGGTCAATCTGTCGGGAGGGCAAAGGCAGAGATTTGCCATAGCAAGGGCTCTTCTTAGAAACAGTGAAGTGATTATATTTGATGAACCAACTTCGGCTCTTGATCCAAAATCAGAAAAGGAAATCACGGAATTAATTGAAAGGGCATTAAGTACTAAAACCATTATATCCGTTGCTCATAAGCTGAATACAATCCTGGACTATGACAGGATTTATCTGATGGACCACGGGGAATTGAAAGAGCATGGGAGTCACCAGGAACTGCTTGGGAAAAAAGGACTTTATTATCAATTATTTCACAGCCAGAATGGTATGGGGAGGGGTTCGGTATGAAACATTACCTGTCTCAGATAAAAGAGGCACTGGACTATCTGGGCAATGAAAAGAGACTGTATCTTGTCTTTCTTCTTTCCCTGGGATTTGGATATTCGGGAATGGCCATTGCAATTTCTCTCATCCCACAGGTGCTCATTGATGCATCTGTCAGTGGGAACTATCAACATATGACGGGGAAACTGTTCCTTTATACTGCACTGTTTTTTATGTCCTTTGTAATTTCAATCCTGTCCCAATACATATACAGACGTTGCGTTCTCCGGTTCCAGGCCGGGCTTAGAAGAAACGTAATGGAAAAGAAAGCAAGGCTGCCGGTTTCCTATTTTGAAAACAGCCACAGCGGAGAGTTTCTTTCACAGATGATCTATGATATAAATAAGGCAGAAGAACTTTACCGGTCTAAATACAAGGAAGCGTTTAATCCTATAATTGCCTTGATTACCAGTGTAATTCCCATGTTTCTGCTGGATCATACATTAACTTTGCTGCTGCTTTTTGTTTCCCTCCTTTGTGTTTTGGCAAATGCTGCTTTCTCGGATCGGGTAAAAACAGTCGGCCGTTTAACCGCTGGTGCAAGTGCAAAGCTGTCAGAACGGTCCTCCGATATTTTATCCGGGATATTGACCATAAAGGAATATCAGTTAAATGAGGTTTTATCCGGAAAATTTCGTACAACAAATGAAGAATATGCAGGGAAAGCCCTGGACAGGGAGAAAATAGGTGCATTTTTAGAGGCTATGAACAGTGGTTTTACTGTATTATGCAGCATTGTATTTCTCGTTGCCGGATCTGTCATGGTACAGTCGGAGAAAACAACTTATGGTACTCTGGTGGCGCTTATGAATCTGGAAGCCAGTATCATCTGGGCTGCCTTATCAGCAGGTAAGAGATTCCCCGAACTTTTTGATAATATTGCAAGCCTGGAACGGATTCAATCCTTTTTAAATATGGAGGAAGAAGTAATCCGTGTACCAGACCGGCTGGAGGAGAATTATAAACAGAGCTTCATTGAGTTTAGAAATGTGGATTTTAGCTATAAAAACAACAGACAGGTACTGAACAATTTCAATATGCAGATTTACCAGAATGAGGCAGCAGTCATAACCGGCAGGTCGGGTTGCGGTAAATCAACCATTTTTAAATTATTGCTGGGATTTTATAATGCGGATAAAGGTTATATAGCAATAAATGGAAAGAGTCTGGAGGAATACGGAGCAGATGCACTTCGCCAGATGATTGCATATATCCCGCAGCGGCCATTTCTGTTTTATGGAACCATTGAAAAAAACATACGTTACGGAAACCCACAAGCGTCCTTTGAACAGATTGTTAAGGCGGCAAAGGCAGCCTGTGCCCATGATTTCATTATGGAACTGCCGGGGGGATACGATTACGTTGTGGGAGATAAAGGTAGTAAATTATCCTTTGGGCAGCGGCAGCGGATAGCAATTGCCAGGGCATTTTTAAAAGATGCCCCCATTATTCTGTTTGATGAAGCGACATCTGGATTGGATTATGAGTCAGAACGGCTGGTATTACAGGCGGCAGAACAATTGATACAGAATAAAACAGCCCTTATTATCTCACATCGGGAATCAGGTGTAAGGTTATGTAATAGAAAAATTGAAATTTCATCCGTAAGATGAAGTCTTAACAAAATGGAGGTATTATGAATAAAAAATTATTACTCACCATAATTACAGTATCCTGCCTGGCAGCAGGCTGCCAGAAAGCGGCTTCGCCGGACCGCTTACAGGAAACAGAAAGTTCGTCTGTAAAAGAGACTCAGGATTTAACCATTTCCATACAATCATCTCAGGAGAGTGAGCCTTCTGAAACGACCATGGCAGAGAAAGAAAAAGAAACAGACTATATGGATTATTTTAAAAAGAACTGGATCAGAAATACAGACAGCAACTTCCCTGAAAACGGTGGTATTTCGTTTGTGATTAACGGTATTTACAACGGTAAACTTAAGGGAGAGATTACAGCGGTGGGCGGCAGCCCTTCTTACAACATGGACAATGCTCAATTTGAAGGAATTGTAGGTGGAGATTCAGCAGAGTGCGTGCTTGTAAATGATTCAAGGGGAAATGAGGGTACACTGAAATTCACATTTAAGTCCCCCAGTGAAATGACTGCAGAAATTGTAATTACTAAGAAATCGGAAGATACGGTAATGACCATTCCTGAAGGTAAGTTTGACTTTGCTCCTCACAACCTGAAAAACATAGAAGGTTTTGAACCGATTGAGAATCAATCCTTTATGGTTGATCTGGATTCATGGGGAAAGGTTAAATTTGTATCAGGAAAGTTAACGCAGGGTAATCATGTACCGGTGGTTTTTTATCTGACCAATGAAGAAGGGGATATTTTCTATGAATTTACCAACGGCTTTCCTTACAGTGTTGATGTAGAAGCAGTTTCATTTAAAGATTTAAATAATGATGGGTTAAAGGACATTATTACAATCGTTTCCGATCAATACGACGGAGGCAGCGGCCAGTTAATTGCTGAAGTATGCTTTCAGCAAAAGGATGGTACCTTTATAACAAATTATGAGCTCAGTCAGGAAATCAATGATTCCGGTAACAATAAAGACATTAAAACGGTTACCAGTTATATCCTGAGCAAAAAATAAAAAAAAACAGAGACAAGTATTGACAAAATAATTAATAGTGTATATAGTTAACTGTGTTAGCTAATTAAAACAAAACAAGAAGGTGACTAAATGGATTATACAAGCCTGGCCCGTGAATATATGCAGATCATGCATCAGATGCGTCATATGAATGGGCAGAAGAAGATTCACGATTCCATGCATGGCGAAAATTTTATGCTCTTTTACATCTCCAAGCGTAGGGGCGGTATTATTCCAAGTGAAATCAGCAATGAAATGGGAATCACCTCTGCCAGAATCGCTGCAGCGCTGAATAGTCTGGAGGCAAAAGGCCTGATTACCCGGAGAATAGACACAGAGGATCGCAGAAGAATTCTCGTAGATCTGACTGAAGCAGGAAGAGAACAGGCGAAGAAACATTCTGATATGATTTTGAATATTACAAGAAGCATGCTTGAGTATCTGGGAGAAGCGGATGCGACGGAGTTGATCCGGATAATGAAGAAGCTTGCAGAAAGAAATCCCCAGGAGTTTAATTAATGTGCGGCCGATTAATCGGCTGCATATTTTACCGGAATTAACTAATACTATTAGTATATAACGAAGTTAGTAAAGAGGAGGATCATACATGATTACTATACTGAAACGTTTGAAAAAGGCAGAATGGCTACAGGTTTTTGTCAGTCTGATATTTATTGTTGCTCAGGTCTGGCTGGATTTAAAGCTTCCGGACTATATGTCAGAAATTACCAGGATGACACAGGTTCCAGGCAGTGAGATGGCAGACATATGGGTGGCAGGAGCAAAAATGTTAGTTTGTGCTTTAGGCAGTCTGGTTTCTGCAGTAGCAGTTGGTTTCTTTGCGGCCAGAATTGCGGCTTCTTTTTCCCAGAGACTTAGAAGTCTTTTGTTTTTAAAAGTAGATTCTTTCTCCATGGAAGAAATTAACCGTTTTTCTACTGACAGTTTAATTACAAGGTCCACCAATGATATCACCCAGGTGCAGATGCTTATTACCATGGGGCTTCAGATGCTTATTAAGGCTCCCATCATGGTGGTTTGGGCAATTACAAAAATAGCAGGAAAAGGATATGAGTGGACTGTGGCAACGGGTTTTACAGTCGGAGTTATGGTTGTGGTGATAGGAACAATTATGATGTTCATTATGCCCAAATTCAAGAAAATGCAATCACTGACAGATAGTTTAAACCGGGTTACAAGAGAGAATTTAACCGGTTTACGGGTTGTAAGAGCGTATAATGCAGAAAATTACCAGGAAGAGAAGTTTGAACAGGCAAATCAGGAACTGACTGCCACCCAGTTATACACCAACCGGGGCATGGCAATTATGATGCCCATGATGACTACATTAATGAGTGGGTTGTCTCTGGCAATATACTGGATTGGAGCTAATTTAATAAACGCCGCCCAGGCTATGGACCGGTTGACTATATTTTCCAACATGGTGGTATTTTCATCTTATGCGGTTCAGGTTATCATGTCCTTTATGATGCTGGTAATGATTTTTATCCTTCTGCCAAGAGCATCCGTCTCTGCAAAACGTATTAATGAGGTACTTGAAACAAAGCCGGTTATTATCGACGGAGACAAAAAAGATGGGGAAATGGGTGCCCAGGGAACCATTGAATTTAAAAATGTCAGCTTTCAATATCCGGGAGCTGCCGACTATGTTCTGGAGAACATTAGTTTTCAGGCAGGTAAGGGTGAGACTGTGGCATTTATCGGCTCTACTGGAAGCGGAAAAAGTACGCTGATCAGTCTGATTCCCAGATTTTATGACGCAACAGAAGGCGAGATTCTGGTTGATGGCGTGAATGTAAAGGATTATACACAGGAGGCTCTTCATAATAAGATCGGATATGTACCCCAGAAAGCAGTGATGTTTCGGGGGACAGTAAGCAGCAATGTGGCATTTGGTGATAATGGAAAGAAGAAACCACTGCCAGAAGAGATTAAATCTGCGGTAAGGACTGCTCAGGGCAGTGAATTTGTGGAGAACATGGAGAATCAGTATGAGGCAGAGATCGCACAGGGAGGGACCAATGTATCAGGAGGACAGAAACAGCGTCTTGCAATTGCCCGGGCTGTTTGCCGAAAACCGGAGATTTATATTTTTGATGACAGCTTTTCTGCACTGGACTATAAAACTGACCGGGTGTTACGAACTGCTCTTAAAAAGGAATCCCAGGGAGCTACCAGTCTGATTGTTGCACAGAGAATTGGAACAATCATGGATGCAGATCAGATCATTGTTCTTGATGAAGGAAAGATAGTTGGAAAAGGAACGCACAAAGAGTTGCTTAAAACCTGCAGTGTCTACAGGGAAATCGCAATGTCACAGCTTAGTCAGGAGGAATTAATATCATGAGTGAACAACAAGGAAAAAAGAATTCCCATACAGGTCCAATGTCAGGCGGTCCCATGGGAAAGGGATCTATGGGGCAGGTTGTGGAAAAACCAAAAAACTTTAATACTACGATGACAAAGCTTATGGTGTATTGCAAACAATATCTTCCTGCCATTGTCTTTGCTCTGGCTGCAGCTGCGATTGGTACCATATTACAGATTATTGGACCGGATCAATTAAAAAATTTAACAAATGAAATCATGAAAGGGCTACCTGCCATGGTAAATGGAGCACCGGTTCTGGGAACCATTGACATGAATGCAGTTATAAAAATTGGGCGGATGCTGGTAGTGTTTTACACTATTTCTCTACTGTTAAACTATATACAGAGTCTGGTTATGGCAACCATTACACAGGTTATTTCAAAAAAGATGAGGACAGACATCTCGAAGAAGATGAACCGCCTGCCTTTGAAGTATTTTGACTCAGTAAGCATTGGAGATGTATTAAGCCGTGTGACCAATGATGTGGATGCCATTGGACAAACATTAAATCAAAGTGTTGGAACCTTAATTTCTGCGATTACCATGCTGGCTGGTTCTTTGATCATGATGTTTTATAACAGCTGGATTCTTGCGTTGACTGCGGTAGGTTCCAGCGTAATAGGTTTTAGTTTCATGATGATTATTATGAAACAGTCACAGAAATACTTTAAACAACAGCAGACAGAATTAGGTCAGATTAACGGGCTGATTGAGGAAGTTTATACCGGTCATAATGTTGTTAAGGTTTATAATGGCAGCAGGGAAGCAAAAGATGCTTTTGAAAACAGCAACCGCAGTTTATACAGTAGTGCATGGAAATCACAGTTTCTTTCAGGACTTATGATGCCACTGATGAGCTTTGTGGGGAACTTCGGATATGTTGCTGTCTGTGTGGTAGGTGCGGCTCTTGCTATGAAAGGAACCATCACCTTTGGTGTGATTGTTGCATTTATGTTGTATATCCGTTTATTTACCCAGCCGTTATCCCAGATCGCTCAGGCAATGAATAATCTTCAGAGGACTGCAGCCGCAAGTGAACGCGTTTTTGAATTTCTTGATGAAGAGGAACTTGAGAATGAATCAGAGAAAAAGAATGTTTTAACAGATGTAAAAGGAACTGTGGAATTTAAAAATGTCAGATTTGGTTACACACCCAATAAGCCGGTAATCAATAACTTCTCTGCAAAAATTAGCGCAGGACAGAAGGTGGCTATTGTTGGACCTACGGGAGCCGGAAAGACTACCATGGTCAATTTGCTTATGAGATTTTATGAGACGGATGGAGGAGAAATTCTGATTGACGGGGTACCGGTAAATCAGGTACCAAGAGAGAATGTGCATGCTCAGTTTAGTATGGTATTACAGGATACCTGGATTTTTGAAGGAACCATACGGGAAAATATTATTTACAGTAAGCAGGGGGTGACGGAGGAAGATGTGATCAATGCCTGCAAAACAGTAGGACTACATCATTTTATTATGACATTACCAAAGGGTTATGATACAATATTAAATGATAAAGCCAGTCTTTCAGAAGGCCAGAAACAGCTGATTACCATTGCCAGAGCCATGATACAAAACGCACCTTTATTAATCCTTGATGAAGCTACAAGCTCGGTTGATACCCGTACAGAACGTATGGTTCAGACGGCTATGGATCAGCTCACAAAAGGTAGAACTTCTTTTGTGATCGCGCACCGGCTTTCAACCATTAAAAATGCAGATTTAATTCTGGTTATGAAGGATGGTGATATTATCGAAAGCGGAAGCCATGAGGAACTGCTTTCAAAGAACGGATTTTATGCTCAGCTTTATAACAGTCAGTTTGAGGCAGCATAATAATAATATAGTAAATACGGAGGCAGGATATGAAGTTTTGTTGGACAACCATTCATGTAAAATCTTTAGAAGAATCAATCCGGTTTTATCACAACATCATTGGTCTTGGCATTGTAAGTCAATTTGAAGCAGGACCCGATATGAAAATCGCCATGCTTGGAGAGCCGGGCAATGCGCTTATTGAATTAATCGAACAAAACGGTATTTCCCAGGAGAGCAAAGGGATAACAATTGGGTTTGAAGTTCCATCGATTGAAGAGGCAATGGCGATGGTAAAGCAGAATCAGATAGAAATTAAAAGCGGGCCCTTTTCACCAGCACCTTCCACCACTTTCTTTTTTGTGGAAGACCCCAATGGTCTGGAAGTACAGATTGTACAGCATGGATAGAGTTATGTGATTTTTTTTTAAGAAGGAGAGGGCTATGAACAGAGGTGTGGTTGTGACAGGGGGAGCTCACGGGATAGGGAAACAAATATGTTCTGATTTTATCAATGCTGGAGATCAGGTATGTTTCATTGACACAGATGAAAAAAGATCCCTGGATTTTGTAAACCAGACCCCCGGTTTGTTTTATTATAATGGAGATGTGGCGGATCCGGCAGTCCTGAAAAGTTTCATTGAATTTGCCCTTGATAAGCTGAAACGGATTGATGTTCTGGTTAATAACGCCTGCCGGGGAAATAAAGGAATCTTGTCAGGTTTAACTTACGAAGAATTCGACTATACCTTATCCATCGGATTGAAGGCTCCTTTTGAATTAAGCCGTTTATGCAAGGATGAATTGAAGAAGAACCGGGGGAGAATTATTAACATTGCCTCTTCCCGTGCATTTCAGTCAGAACCTGATACAGAAGCCTATGCCAGTGCGAAAGGTGGGATCGTTGCTTTGACTCATGCACTGGCTATCTCATTAGGTCCTGAAGTTTTGGTAAATTGTATTGCACCTGGCTGGATTAATGTGACGGAACAGGAGGAATTTGGCCAGGAAGATGTGGCTGCAATTCCGGCAGGAAAGGTGGGAACGCCAGAGGATATTTCAAAGATGGTGACATTTTTATGTGATCAGGATTTTGTTACAGGAGAAACAATTACTGTAGATGGCGGAATGAATAAGCGTATGATCTACCATGGGGACTGGAACTGGTATTTTAAGCCTGATTCACATAACTGATTTCAAAGGAACCATGACACAGAGTTGTCATGGTTCCTTTGGTATAATAGAAGAAAATGAGAGATGAGGTTTCTATATGTCAGATGTTTATGAAAAGTGTCCTGTATTGGAAAATGATTATTATCTTTTGAGGTTTGTTGAGCATAAGGATGTCCCCTTTCTTTTACGTGTTTACAGTGATGAAAAATCCGTGCCGCTCTTTAATAGTGATAACTGTCATGGTGATGATTTCTATTATAATTCATATAAATGTATGGAAGAGGCAGTAAATTACTGGATTGATGAGTATGAACGGAAAAGCTTTGTGCGCTGGTCCGTAATCTCGAAAAAGAGGGATGAAGTGATTGGAACCATAGAGGTGTTTCAGAGAAGATCAAATGATGATTTTAATCAATGCGGTTTATTAAGAATGGATTTAAGAAGCGATTACGAAACAGAAAACTGCATTGAAAACTTGTTATCCATATTAATTGCACCAATCTATAAATTATTTGAATGTCAGATTATTGCGACAAAAGCAATACCTCTGGCGGGAGAAAGAAGGAAAGCACTGGAAAAAATGAATTTTCAATGGACAGATCATAAACTGGTTGGACATGATGGAACTGAATATGAAAATTATTGGATTCTTTTAAAATAAAAGTACAGAATCCCCTTTGCTTTTTTTGAAATTGTCAGTATAATAAAAGTATCTTCCACAAAAGGAAGATACTTTAAACAGCCAAAAAAAGGAAAAGGAGCTGATCGTATGATAATAGAAATTTGGTCCGATTTTGTCTGCCCCTTCTGCTATATGGGCAAAACAAAGTTCGAAATGGCATTAGATAAGTTTGAGCGTAAAGATGAAGTAGAAGTCATATATAGAAGTTTTGAGCTGAACATGTCAGGAGAATCTGTAAGAGGAAAGGATATCAATCAGGTAATCGCAGATAAGTACCACACCAGCTACGAGGAAGCAAAACGTAATAATGATATGATTGTGAAAGCAGCAGCTGAAGTCGGACTTCATTACCGTTTTGATTTATTAAAACTTAATAGCACAGGATTGGCTCATGAAATCATTCAATATGCAAAATCAAAGGGGAAAGCGAACCAACTGGTGAACCGTTTCTTTCAGGGATATTTTGAAGAAGGAATGGATATCGGTGACAGGGAAGCTCTTTTAAAGCTGGCGGAAGAAGCTGGTCTTGATATTGCTGACCTAACCATACAATTGGCTGGTGATCAGCTTAAGTCAGAGGTGAAAAAGGACGAGGATATGGCCCGGAAACTGAATATCAATGGAGTACCGTATTTTTTAATTAATAATTGGTATGCTGTCTCAGGTGCTCAGAGTCCTGATACATTTCTTCATGCATTACAGGAAGCCTTTGAATCTGAAAAATAAAATAATTGAAAGCTAAAAGTGAAACTGCCGTTTATTCCGGATGTATACCGGTTTATAACGGCAGTTTTTTTTATACTATTTGTGGTTTAAATACCGGTAAACAGTGGGTTCAGAAACAAAAAGCTGTCTTGCGATTTCAGAAACTGCCCCTTTCATGGTCAGGATCCCCTGTTCATTCAACTGCTTTACAATATTAATCTTTTCTTGTCTGGACATGCGCTGAGGTGAGACTCCCGCGTCTTTCACTGCCTGGGTTACAAGAGTGGAAAGCATCTCTTCAACCGGAGTGCTTAAATCTTCCTGTATATCTTTTCTTCCTTCTGTCAGATTATAATGTTTTTTCAAATTGGACAAAGCCAGATCCAATTCATGAATCGCTGTTGTATTCCGGTTCACGCAGAGCAGACCGATCAGCCTGTCCTCATTCTTAATAAAATAGGTGTTGGATATAAAATTCTTGCTTTTACTCACACCATGATAATTCGTAAGATAATCCTGGGTTTTGTAAATCTGATCTTTTCTGATCTGATTAGCCAGGTCAGTCATGGGAGAACCAATGCCCCGTCCGGAGTGATGGCCGTTGGCAACCGCTATTACAGTACCGATGTCTGATTTTGACACATCATGAAGCAGAACCTCGCAGCCAGGGCCGCACAGGCTGGATAAAAAAGAAACCATGGGTTTATACATATCTAATAATTCGTTATCTGTCATTATTATTCACATTCCTTTCATACTCTCTTCCATTATATCATTTTTCCATGAAGAATCAATTATGAAACAAAAAAATATATAAAAATTTTGTCACATTGATAAAATTATTGTCAAATATTGAAAAGTGTGTTATGATAAATTTACAATCAAAAGGATAAAAAAATTATTAAAAAGGAGGAATGTTTTGTTGCAAAAAAAAGAACTGAGTACTGACAAAGCGCCATCTGCAATTGGACCTTATTCTCAGGCAATTATGGCATCTGGAACGATCTATGTATCGGGACAGCTTCCTATTGATCCGTCTACGGGATCATTTGCAGGAGATGATATTAAGGCGCAGACCAGGCAGTCACTGGAGAATATCCGCGCTGTTTTAGAATCTGCCGGTGCAGGAATGGAGAATGTGGTGAAAACCACCGTATTACTAAAGGATATTGGGGAATTTACAGAAATGAATGAGGTTTATGCACAATATTTCACGGGTATCTGCCCTGCCAGAGCGGCATTCCAGGTAGGCAGCCTTCCAAAGGATGCCAGAGTGGAGATTGAGGCGGTCGCAGTATTGTAGTATGTATGAAAGCTAATTGATAAGACGTTCATGGAGGAGGAAAACATAATGGAAGAGCATGGTAAAAAGCTCGGTATGTTAAATATTTTCGGTCTTGGTTTGGGTGGCGCAATTGGTTCAGGCATCTTTGTTTTACTTGGATTTGGAATTGGTTATACTGGCAGATCAATTGTTCTGGTATGTGTGGGCGGATGTTTATTTATGCTTCTGGCTTATATGTACAATGTAATCATGAGTTCCATGTTTGTATTTAAAGGGGGGGATTACAGCCAGAAAGCGCTGCTGTTTAATCCGACAATGACTGGTTTTTCAGCAACTATGGCTCTCGTAAACAGCATGGCTATGTCAAGCTATGCCCTTGGTATGGTTAACTATATTTCAGCCGTATTTCCCGGAGTTGCGCCTTTTACCCGTCCGGTGGCGATTCTGATTATGACACTCTTTTTTGCAAGCACTCTGCGTGGTTCCCGTTTTATAACACTTTTAGAAAATGCAATGACCGTAATTTTAATTGGAGCAATTGCAATTTTTGTCATTTTTGGTATGCCACAGGTAAGACCGGACTATTTTTCCAATGCGGACGGTGGTTTCTTCCATGGCGGTTTCGCTGGATTTGTTAGTGCAATCGCAATTATGGGCTGGGCTTGCCAGGGAACCACAATGGCACCGGTATCCATGGTTGCAGTTACTGAAAAACCAAAAAAAACCATCCCGCTTGCGATTCTCTGGATCACTCTGGCATTAGCTGTAATATATGGTGTAATGAGTATTGTTGCAGCCGGAGTATTGCCATATGATCAGGTTGCAGGAGCTAATTTGGGAGCAACTGCTAAAGCAATATTCCCTAATAGCATTTACGTTGTGTTTATTTTAGGCGGTGGTGTATTTGCGATTGCGACCAGCTTATTAGGCGGTATTGCCATGTTCCGTTATCCGCTGATGAAGATTGCAGAGGACGGATGGCTTCCTCCTGTATTTAAAAAGACGACAAAAGGTGGCTTTCCATGGGTCATTCAGCTTGCTTTTTATTTGCTCAGCGTAATGCCAATCCTGCTTGGATTCAGTCTGGATTCCATTATATCACTGGTAATGATTCCCTCCATGGTAATGAATGTATATCTGAATATGGCATGTATTACACTGCCCAAAAAATATCCGGACCAGTGGAAAAAATGTGCACTTCGTATGCCCATTCCGGTGTATAATATAATTTGTGTTCTGTCTGCAGCCTGTGCTGGAGTGGTAGCTTTTAACTTATTTAAAGATTTAAAAGGAAAGGATATCATTGCGTCCATTGTTATTCTGGCAATATGCGTTGGATTCTCGTTACTTCGTATCCATACCGGAGCAGTGAAAAAGGAGTTCCTGGAGGAAAATAAAAAAGCGATTATTGTTCAGGCACTTGCAGATGATGAGGAGTAAAAATAATAAAATAAATACCAGGAGTTTGCTGTCACTAAGGTTTACCGTGCCGATGGCAAAAGATAAAGGAGGATATTAGCTATGAAATACGATTTTACATCAATTATGGATCGCAGAGGCAAAGATGCCATTGCTGTGGATGGTCTTGGAACTTTACCAGGTTTCGCTCCGGATCTTCCAAAGGATGGGTATGATACGATTCCCATGTGGGTTGCAGATATGAACTTCCCAACCGTGCCATCCATTTGTGCCGCCATTGTGGAACGTGTGCAGCACCCGGCATTCGGTTATTTCAGCCCATCAGAGGAGTATTACGATGCCATAATCAAGTGGCAGGAGGAGAGAAACGGGGTAACAGGACTGACAAAGGAATGCATCGGATATGAAAATGGTGTACTTGGCGGAGTGATCTCTGTACTGAACGCATTTTCAGCACCTGGGGATGCAGTACTTCTCCATTCCCCTACCTATATCGGTTTTACCATGAGCCTTGAGAATAATGGACGCAAAATCATACATAGTCCATTAAAGCAGGACGAGAACGGCGTATGGCGCATGGACTATGAGGATATGGATAAAAAAATAAAGGCCCATAAGATTCATACCGCTATTTTCTGCAATCCTCACAATCCATGCGGACGTGTATGGGAAAAATGGGAGATTGAAAAAGCGATGGAAGTCTATAAGAATAATGATTGTATCGTTATTTCTGACGAAATCTGGTCCGATCTTATTTTAGATGGAAATAAACATATTCCGGTTCAGTCCGTCAGTGAAGATGCCCGCAAGCGTACCATAGCCCTTTATGCACCCAGCAAAACCTTTAACCTGGCAGGGCTGATCGGTTCCTATCATATTATTTATGATCCATATTTAAGAGACCGTGTCCGCGCCCAGAGCAGCAAATCCCATTACAATGACATGAATGTACTGAGCATGCATGCGTTAATCGGCGCTTATAGACCGGAAGGTGCTGAATGGGTGGACGAGCTGTGCCAGGTGCTCACCAGCAATGTGGATTATGCTTATGACTATATCACAAAGAATTTCAAAGGTGTAAAGCTTTCCAAACCACAGGGAACCTATATGCTGTTTATGGACTGTACAGACTGGTGTAAAGAGAATGGAAAAACCATTGATGAACTGGAAAAGGCCGGCTGGGATGTAGGTGTTGCATGGCAGGATGGCCGCATGTTCCATGGACCATGCTCCATTCGTCTGAATCTGGCTCTTCCTTTCAGCAGAGTTGAGGAAGCAATGAAACGTCTGAATGAACATGTTTTTAACGCCAAATAAATTCACGGAAAAACGAGGTGCACAATATGGGAAAAATATATGTAAATGACAAGATGCGTGATTTTACATTTGATACACCTTTTCGTAAAAATGTCCGGCTCAGCGAGGCAGCAGGCGGAAAGAAACTTGCTCTTGTATTTCTTCGCTATTATGGGTGTACGCTGTGCCAGTATGACCTTTCCCAGTATGCCAAAAACTATGAAAAGATTACGGCGGCAGGAGGAGAATTACTGGTGGTTCTGCAGAGCGATCCAGATTTATTAAGAGAGGACATGGGAAAAGAAGATATGTTCCCCTTTGAAATTGTCTGTGATCCAAAAGAAGAACTTTACCGGGAGTTTGAAATCCTTCCGGCAGCCAGTAAAAAAGATCTGGCTGGATTAAAGACCATGGTGAAAGTCGGGAAAGCCATGGCAGCAGGCTTCTCTCATGGAAGGTATGAGGGGGACGAGCTGCAGCTGCCTGCGGCATTTATCTTATCACCTGACCTCACTGTAACATACGCTCATTATGCAAAGGTAATCGATGATGTTCTGGATGCAGAGCAGATTGCAGACATGATGAAATAATTTATCCAGCTAAGAAATCAATTTCAAAAATTCAGACATGGCAAACGTAATATACCGGTTCTTCTTACTGAAGAAACAGATATTACGTTTGCTTTTTTCTTCGTCAAGCTTGTAATAAATCATATCTGTAAGCGCAGGTGATTTACATAAAAGTGTATCGCTTACAAAACAGATTCCCATTCCGGAGCAGGCAATGTGATATGCGGTTGACTGCTGGTCCAGTTCAAACAGGATATCAGGCTTAAACCCATTTGCTTTACATAAATGAGTTCCCCTTTGCATGGTATCATTATTCGGCTTTAGCATAATGAAAGGGTAATCCTTAAATTCCATCAAAGGCACTACAGGAACTTTTGGGTCCTGACATGCATTTGACCGGATCTGTTCCAGAGAAACCTGATATCCCTGAAGCTTTTGATTAATCTGGTATTTTTTAGGAACGGCGATCATTAAATGTTCTTCCCGGTATAAAAAAGAATCAAACTTGGTTTCGCACAGCGTGCTGTTATCTACGATAAAATCCAGTGATCCCAGTAAAAGCTGGGATTCAAGATTGCTGGTATTGTCTTCGATGATTGTAACGTTAATCCCTGGATACTGCTGGTGCAGGCTGGAGATAAGAGGGGGAATGACATAGGAAGTAAATAGATTGCTGCCTCCAATGGTCAGAGTTCCGGTCTGTAAGTTCCTTGCATCATCGAGATAATTACGAAAGTCCTGTTCAATGGCCATGATAGATTCGGCTGCCTGTATATATTTAAGACCACACTCTGTCAGCCCCACAGGTGTTATGCTTCGGTCAAAAATCGGCATACCAATTTTGGTTTCAATTCTTTTAATGGTGGAACTCAACGAGGGTTGTGAAATATAGAGATTGTTTGCTGCTTTTGAGAAACTCTTTTCTTTGTAGACCTCATAAACGTATTCTTTTCCAGAAAACATGGCTGCCTCCATATAAATGTAAAGTTATGATAATTATAAATCAATTGATATTTGATTATAGTATAAATGGAATATATACTTATTACAAGAATTACATATCAAACATTTGTAAAAAGTGAGGGTATCCTATGGAATACAGGTTGACTGATAAAGAGGAAGAGTATCGTGTGGAAAAAGACATCATTGGTGAGATGAAGGTTTTAAAAAGTGCTTATTATGGCAGTCAGTCCTTAAGGGCAAAAGAAAATTTTCATATTACAGGACTTAACATGCATCCAGAGATTATTAAAAATGTGGTTTATATTAAAAAGGCCGCTGCAATTACCAATTTTGAAGCGGGTCTTTTAGATGAAGCAATCTCCCTGGCAATTGTGCAGGCATGCGATGAATTACTGAAAGGAAAGTTTATGGAGTATTTTATCGTAGATCCCATACAGGGCGGAGCAGGGACTTCCCTGAATATGAATGCCAATGAAGTCATAGCAAACAGAGCCATAGAGATTCTGGGTGGACAAAAAGGAGACTATAGCCTGGTTAATCCCAATGATCATGTAAACTGCGGACAATCTACCAATGATGTAATTCCTACAGCAGGCAAAATGACATGTTATGTTCTTTTAAAGAAGGCATTAATACAGCTGGAACGTCTTAAGCTGGCATTTGAGGTAAAATCAAAGGAATTTGATCATGTGATTAAAATGGGAAGAACCCAGTTACAGGATGCAGTACCCATTCGTCTGGGGCAGGAATTCCAGGCCTATGCAACGGCTGTCAAAAGGGATATGATCCGGATTGAGAAAGTATTTGAAGAAATCAGATCCGTCAATTTAGGCGGAACCGCCATAGGTACCGGAATTAACGCGGATGAATATTACATGAAGCGGATCGTGCCAAAATTAAAAGAAATATCCGGTATAGATTTGATACAGGCCTCCGATCTCTTTGATGCAACACAAAGCCTGGATTCCTTTGTAGCAGTATCCGGGGCTGTTAAGGCCTGTGCAGTTACCCTCTCAAAGATAGCCAGTGATTTACGGCTCATGTCCTCAGGACCAAGAACAGGATTTGGAGAAATCAACCTTCCGGCAAGACAGAACGGCTCTTCCATTATGCCTGGAAAAGTAAATCCGGTCATTCCCGAGGTAGTTAATCAGGTGGCTTTCCATATTATTGGAAATGATCTGACCATTACATTAGCCGCTGAAGCGGGACAGCTGGAGCTAAACGCTTTTGAACCCATTGTGTTTTATTCTCTGTTTCAATCCCTTGATACGTTGACATATGCGGTAGAGACATTTGTGGATCACTGTATTACCGGCATAACTGCAAATGAGGATCGATGCCGTCAATTAGTAGAAAACAGTGTGGGAGTTATTACTGCTTTATGTCCTCACATCGGTTACAGAGATTCTGCGGAAATTGCGAAAGAGGCCATTCGGACAGGAAGACCAGTGAGGGAGCTTATTATAAAAAAAGGATTGCTGTCTCCGGCTGATGTAAATATAGTTCTGAATCCCATGAATATGACACGACCGGGAATTGCAAAAAAGAGTTGTTAGTTTTAAAGCCACTGCAAAGACAAAACATGCAGTGGCTTTTTTGCGATAAAAGTGTAAAATGTAAACATATATTTAAAATAACTATAAATATATAGACATATAATAATAAAGGTGTTATTATATCCGATATATAAGATGGAAAGGAGATGATACTATTTTTTGGGACGCATCAAAGGATGAACTAAAAAACGGGTATATCAAAGAAGGGGAAACATATACCTGTGTTGTCTGCGGGGAAAGCTATCTGGAAGGACGGATCTATGAAAAGGATGGGCTTTTCTATGACGCAGAAAAATCAATGAAAGAGCATATAAAAGAAAAACATGGGTCTATGTTATCCTATGTCCTGAATATGAGCTATGGGAATACAGGAATTACCCAGGCGCAGCAGAAGGTGCTGCAGCTCATTGCTCAGGGGATGTCAGATAAGGAGGTAGCTTCTGCACTGGGCGTTGCTGATTCAACCATTCGAAACCACAAGTATAAATTAAGGGAAAAAGAAAAGCAGGCCAAGGTTTTTCTGGCTATGATGGAACTGCTGTCTGAGCAGACGCAAAAGGAGATCAGCCGGCTGGAAGGAAGTGTTCTGCAAGACGCACACAACTCGGCCACTATGGTGGATGACCGTTATAATATAACAGATAAAGAGGTTGAGAGTATCAGAAAAACCTATTTTAATGATAAAGGCGGTTTAAAGAGCATCCCTGCAAGGGAGAAGAAAAAGCTGGTTGTATTAAGCGAAATTGTAAAGAATTTTGTCCCGGGTAAGCAATATGAAGAGAAGGAGTTAAACCGTATCTTAAAAAGAATTTATGATGATAATGCCGCCATTCGAAGAGCGCTTATTGAATATGGCTTTATGGATCGGACCAACGATGGTACTTTTTACTGGGTGAAAGAGTAGGGATAAGCGGAGGATGTATTGAGATGAAGGAGAAGGAAAGGTAAAAGTATGAAAAAAATAGATTGTCTGGGCGAGATCTGCCCTGTACCAGTAATGAAACTGCAGGCAGTTATGGATTCCATACAAAAAGGGGAAGACTATCTGCTGGTTACAGATCACAGCTGCACCATTTCCAATCTGGAATCCTTTTGCAAAGCCAATAAATTAAGTTACCAGTTGGATGAGGTAATGAATGGCGTATGGGAGATTACCATAACAGCTGGCAGATAGTGCCTGTGCAATTTTTTAAACTGTTATTGGCAATCGAATACTTTATGGTTATTAAAATTATTCCAAAAAAAACATAATGCAATTGTTGCTATGATTAATCCCATAACCCCTTCACCATTAATGGTGAGTATATTGCCACGGACAATGCCCTGTTTTCCAGTGTATATGTCACCTAAGATAGCTGTATTCCACGTATTCCAGATAGAATGAAAGATTATTACAGGTATAATGCTTTCTGACAAATAATAACAAAATGAAAAAGCAAAATTTGAAACAAAGACAACTGCCGCCTGAATTGCACATATTAGAAGTGGATTTCCAAGCCCCGTTAACCTTGCTAATAAATAGACAACTGGTATATGATACAATGACCAAACTATACCTGTCAATAATACCGCTTTCCTTTTTCCATAAATGACAGTTAAATTAGGAAGTAAATAACCTCTCCAACCATATTCTTCACCCAGTGCGGAAATTAGGCCAATTAAAACGGTTACCAGCTGCGTAATAATCCAAATAACAGGTTCCTTGTCTGGCATAACAGTTCCTTGCCCAAGCATAACTGATATCCCTGCGCAGATCATAATAAATACGATTGGATAGAAACACCCAAACAGCATTGCTTTTTTATTAAAATGCTTTTTTAATATTCTTACTTTAATACCGGTTTTCTTTTCTTCGATTTTATGAAACATAATTGTAATAATCAAAGGAATAAACATGATCAGCCCAAAATTGTTTAATGCTGTTTTGGGATTTAGGAATATTAGACCCGTTAAGCCCCACGATACTGCAAGAATCGTAATTATGTATTTTTTCATCATATAGCCCTTTTTTCACTTTCATTTAAACGATATTGGTAAAACCAGCCTTACAGTGTTCTTAGCTTACATCATTTTACACCCGCTTAATCAGATATACAATAGGCTTGTTCGTTAAAGAAAGTATTAACAGATCGTGTCCTTTAATATTTTTTCAATATATTTTATGAACTTTGCCGATTCAGGAGAAGCAGGAACATCACCAGAACGTTTGATGGAGTAGTAATCATTTTCAAACTCCAGCCCAGGACATTCTATGATGCGAAGCTGCTTATGGTAAAGCTCTTTTTTTATTGCCATATAGGGCAGAAAAGCCAGTCCGAAACCGTTAATTGCCGACAGCTTAATGGATTCCGTGGATTCCAGTGTGTAAGGAATATGAAGTCTCCCGATCTGAATTCCGTTTTTAACCAGGGATTTGTCCAGGAGCTGCCTGGTTTTCTGATTCTTTACAAGCATTAGCAGAGGATAATGATAAAGTTCCTCAGAGGACAGTTGGTCCGGAACCTCCATCTTTTCTCCGGCAACCAGACAGAACCGGTCGGTAAATACCTTTTTGGAAGAAAGATTTTTATCCTTTGGTTTGCCGATAATAATACCCATATCTGCCTGACCTTTTGTTATTTTTTCTTCAATGTTCTGGCTGGACATGACCTCCATCTGAAGGGTATATTGGGGATAATTGTTTTTTACATGATAAAGGGTACAGGGCAGGGCATAGGAATAGACACAGGGGTTGGCCATAATATGTATGGTTTTATTCTGGTTTTGAGAGTTGGAGATATCAAGAAACATTCGGTCATAAGAAGATGTAATTTCTGTGGCATAATGGGATACGATTTTACCTGTATCCGTAGGAACAACCCCGTTATAATTGCGCTCAAAAAGCCGGGTACCAATTTCTAACTCCATGGCACGAAGCTGCTGGCTTAGTGCAGACTGGCTGATATTCATTAATTCTGCAGCCTTTGAGATGCTTCCTGTTTCCACTATTTTAATAAACATCTTCAGATTTAGAACGTTCATAAAAATCCCCCTTCTTAAAACTGTCAACTGTTAAAATTCATTACGTTTCCCCTCGGCCAATTATAACAAATATACCGCATTATGACTAGTGGCAAGATTTATTTAGGTATAAGGATATCTTATACCATATAAAAATCTTGATTAACAGCTTTCCATTTATTATGATATAATTTTACTGTAAAGTTCGTTATATAATTATCAATGTAGAAGGGAGGATTCAAGTGTCAGAGACTAATTCAAGTACCGAGACAGGTACACAAAGAGTGCGTAAGCCAAGAAAGCCCAAAAAGAGTCAGATTCCATTTGCTCTGTTGCTTACTGCACTGATTATCGCTTTTGGATTCTATTTGGGGCAGGGGAGTAATAAGCTGCCGGTTTACTGGATTTTTGGCATCGCATTTGGCTATATTCTGCAGCGTTCCAGATTCTGCTTTACAGCAGCATTCCGTGATCCCTGCATAACAGGGAGCACATCAGTAACGAGAGCTGTCCTGGTGGCAGTTGCTGTATCCAGCGTGGGATTTGTTGCAATTAAATATGCCAGCGCCATGGGCGGCGGAGATACCAATTTAAACATGGCGGGGGTATCCCCCATCGGGCTGCCGTTAATCATCGGAGCCGTTTTATTTGGAATTGGTATGGTAATAGCAGGAGGCTGTGCTTCCGGAACATTAATGCGTGTAGGAGAGGGCTTCCTCATGCAGATGCTGTCACTGGTATTTTTTGTCGCAGGTTCCGTCTGGGGTGCTCATGATATGGGATTCTGGGGCAAGTTAAATACCAATGCTCCGAAGAT
Organism: Lacrimispora struthionigena; assembly: GCF_048627165.1. Taxonomy (NCBI): domain Bacteria; kingdom Bacillati; phylum Bacillota; class Clostridia; order Lachnospirales; family Lachnospiraceae; genus Lacrimispora; species Lacrimispora struthionigena. The sequence continues at coordinate 2,164,209 of NZ_JBMBWP010000002.1, read as the reverse complement.
ATTTTTACCTGACGTATTTGGCTGGTTTGGGGCAATTGTGGTTCAGGCACTGATTATTGTATTGCTCTACATAGCTGCTGTGAAATGGCAGCAGAAGAAAATGGGAAGTATTGAATAAATTTTATTATATGAAGGAGATAGAAAAATGGCTGAATTTACACTGGATTGTTTAGGCGAGGCTTGTCCTGTACCGTTAATGAAAACTGAAAAAAAGATGAGTGAGTTATCTGTAGGTGATGTGCTGGTTGTTTCCATCGACCACAGCTGTGCAATGAAGAATGTTCCTGAATGGGCTAGAAAACAGGGACACAATGTTGAAATTGAAGAAGTAGATGACGGTGAATGGGAAATCGTTATTGAGAAAGCAAAATAATAACCGCTTTGAAAGTAGGTGAATGAATTGAAAGAGTTTTTTATTAAACTGGGTGATCATCCGATTTACAAAAAACTGTTAAAGGAACCTTTAACCTATGTGGCGGGAGCTGTTTTACTTTCCGTTTTCCAGATTGCTCATTTCACAGTATTTGGAAAAGGCTGGGGAGTAACAAGTACATTTGCTGTCTGGGGAACCTGGGTTTATAACGCACTGGGCGGAGATGCAGGCAGCTGGGCCTATTATGCATCAGAAAAGATGCAGCAGGAGCTTCATACCAGCTTTCTGGCAGACGGCGGTTCCATCCGAAATCTTGGCATCATCTTCGGAGCATTGGCGGCAACCTTATTTGCATCACAGTTTAAAATAAAGAAGATTAAAACTCTGCGTCAGGTAGTGGCAGCGATCCTGGGCGGTCTGCTTATGGGATACGGAGCAAGGCTTGCAAACGGCTGTAATATCGGAGCATTGTTTACAGCAATTGCATCCTTCTCATTATCCGGCTGGGTATTTGGAGCGTTCCTTCTGGTGGGAGCATTCATAGGAAGCAAATTACTGGCAAAATATTTTATGTAATGGTTGGAGCAATCAGAAATGATTGCTCCAATCCTTTAGAAAGGATCTTATTACCATGGAAAAGAAGACATTACAGTATGATGTAGTCATCATTGGCGGCGGTGCAGCCGGTTTAACTGCAGGAATCTATTGCGGCAGGGCAAAATTAAAGACACTGATTATTGAAAAAACTCTGGTCGGAGGACTGGCAACGTATACCAATGAGATTGAAAACTATCCTGGTTTCCCGGAAGGAGCCACCGGTCTTGGACTGATGGATCTGTTTCATAAGCAGGCTAAAAAATTCGGAGTGGACTTTAAATTAACAGATGTAAGAAGCGTATCTCTTGACGGAGATATTAAAAAAGTGGAAACCTTCCGCAATATTTTTGAGGCAAAGGCAGTAATCATTGCAAGTGGCGGAAAGCCCCGTCTGACCGGAGCAAAGAATGAGGAACTGTATCTTTATGACAAAGGTATCTCTTTCTGTGCTACCTGCGATGCAGCAGCCAACACCGGAAAAACCGTTATGGTAATCGGCAGCGGTGATGCAGCCATTGAAGAGGGAATGTTCTTAACAAAATTTGCGGATAAGGTCATTGTTTCCGTCATGCATGAAAACGGAAAGATGGACTGTAATGAAATTGCAAAGGCTCAGGCACTTGCCAATCCCAAAATGGAATTTATGTGGAATACAGTTGTGGACAGCTTTGAGGGAGATGAAAGACTTGGCACGGTTGTCTTAAAAAATGTAAAGACGGAAGAGAAGATTCCGGTTACCGTTGACAGCTGCTTTTTATTTATTGGATATCTGCCTAATACCGAGATATTTAAGGGAATGTTGGATATGAACCGCGGTGGCTATTTAATTACCAATGAGCGGATGGAAACCAATATACCCGGAGTTTATGCAGTAGGTGATGTCCGGGATAAATTCTTAAAGCAGGTTGCAACTGCAGTAGGGGACGGAGCTGTAGCAGGTTATGGAGCAGAAAAATTTCTTTCCGAGTGTGAAATATTTGAGCAGCAGATTATGAATGAAGGAAAGCCTTCTCTGGTCTATATCTATAATGCAGTTGATGCAGATTCCAGGGAACTTTTATCTGTATTCAAAGAATTTGAGCAGAACCATAGCAATATACGGGTATCCTGTATTGACATTTATAAATCGGACGGACTTGCAAAACGCCTTGGTGTTTCAAATGGTCCCTGCGCAGTCTGGATTAAGGACTGTAAGATACAGGAGAAGATTGAACGCGAAATTACAAAGGAACAGATTGAGCGTATTTGTAAATAGGTTAGTAAATTGATAATTATGATCCCCGGTCCGGTGCCATCTGGTGCCTGTCCGGGGATTTTCTGCTTGCTCAGACGGTATATGTGAGTTAGTCACGGATAATAATAAAACAGGCTTTATAATAAAAATAAGCTTAATAAATATCTGAAACTGTTAAGAGGAGATAAAAATATGTTTGAATTTTTAAAAAGAAGTACAGGAAAAGTAATTCACGTAAATGATTTGGATCCGCTTATTGGCAGCATTGAGTTAATTGATATCCGGGAACCATTTGAATTTAAAAGCGGAACTATGAGAACAGCAAAAAATATCCCTATGGGCAATTTAATAAATAACCCGGAAAAATATTTAATCAAGGACAAAACCTACTATATCATGTGCCAGTCCGGTGCAAGAAGCAAACGAACCTGCAGTTCTCTTTTAAAAAAGGGCTTTGATGTAGTAAATGTGGCAGGCGGAATGGGCTCCTACGTCGGTACAAAAAGAAAATAAATATAATAGCTTCCGGTTCCATTTTCAGGGCATCTGTAATGGAACCGGATTTTTTTGCTTGTCTTAGGAAAAATCTCTTCTGTTAATCCCTTTGAAAGCATCATATAATGAAAATAAGTTTCATAGTTTTCCTCTCATATTGAAACTATAATACAAACCAGCTAGAATGAGATTCAATACAACTGCAAAGCGCATGGAATCCCTTCAGGTTTTTTAGAAAGGAACAGAGAATGAAAGGTCTGCTTGTAAGAATTGATGACTATGTTCAAAATGCCGGAGAGGCCGAAAAACAGCTGATCAGCCGGCTTCAGAGAAATCCGGAATCTGTGTTAAGGAAGACCATTAAGGAGATTGCAAAAGAAACCTATACTTCCCCTGCAACCATTGTCCGGCTGTGTAAAAAGCTGGGGTGCAAAGGTTATAAAGACTTTCAGAGTACTCTTGCCTACGAGGTGGCTTTATTTCGGGAAAGCCGGGACATCGCATTTCAGAAGATTACCCAGAAGGACACGGTGGAAGACATTATTTACAAGGTAACAAAGAAAAACATCGAGTCACTGGAAACAACAAGAAAGCTTCTGGAACCTAAGACGATTACTTCCTGTGTGAAGCTTTTGGAAACCAGCAGAACCGTCTCCCTGTTTGGACTTGGCACCTCCCTTCTGGTGGCAAGGGATTTATATCTTAAGCTTTTAAGGGCAGATGTGATCTGCAATTTATGTGATGACTGGCATGCCCAGTTTTTAACAGCAAAAAATTTACGAGCCGGAGATGTGGCAATTGTCATCAGCTATTCTGGTCTAACAGAAGAGATGCTTCAGTGCGCCAAAGAAGCAAAGGCAAACGGTGCAAAGGTGATTGCCATTACAAGAGCGGTAGAATCGAAGCTTGCGGCAGAAGCAGATTATGTATTGCCTGTAGCAGCGACGGAGCTTATTCACAGAAGCGGAGCCATGTCTTCCAGAATTTCACAGTTAAATGTGGTGGATGTACTGTTTACTGCTTACGTAAATCGGAATTACGAGTTCTGCATGAACCAGTTTGGCAGAACCCATATACAGAAGGACGGAGGAACATAAAAGATGATTGATTTATCAAAACTGACAACGGAGTCAAGAAACCCGGATACTATGGGGTTAGATGAGATGACTCCCACTGAAATTGCCCGGATTATGAATCAGGAGGATGGTGCTGTTATTAAGGCAATCGGGGAAGTAATTCCACAGATCGCACAGGCGATTGAATGGGCATCGGAAAGCCTGAAAGCAGGAGGCAGAATCATCTACGTGGGAGCGGGTACATCTGGCCGCCTGGGAGTACTTGATGCAGTGGAATGTCCGCCTACTTTCGGCGTACCGCCACAGATGGTTGTGGGTCTGATTGCAGGAGGCGAGAAGGCATTTGTGGAGGCGGTGGAAGGTGCGGAAGACAGTGAAACCCTGTGCAAAGAGGAATTAAAGTCCATCTGGCTTTCAAAAGAAGATATCGTAATAGGTCTTGCTGCATCCGGCAGAACGCCTTATGTGATTCATGGACTCCGGTATGCACGTTCCGTTGGCTGTAAAACCGTAGCCATTTCATGCAACAAAAATTCTGACATTGGAAAGGAAGCAATGTTAGCCATTGAACCGGTTACCGGACCGGAAGTACTTACCGGCTCCACCAGACTGAAGGCAGGTACAGCTCAGAAAATGGTTTTAAACATGATATCAACCGGAAGTATGATCGGAATCGGGAAAGTCTATCAGAATTTAATGGTGGATGTCAGACAGAGCAATGAAAAGCTTGTAGTGAGATCACAAAATATCGTGATGACTGCAACCGGGTGTGAAAGAGAGGAAGCAAAAGAGGTACTGGAACAGGCAGACGGTCATGTGAAAACAGCAGTGATTATGATTTTGTCTGATTGTGATGCCAGCAAAGCGAGAGAAAAGCTGTTAAAAGCAGGCGGGAATGTCCGTCAGGCTTTGAAATAGAATAAGAAAGGGGGCTTTGGTTTACCAGCTAAGCCGGAACTATAAAATTATCATTAAAGGAGGAGAACAATGGATTACAAGCAAGTCAGTGAAGAACTGTTATCATTGTTGGGAGGAAAAACCAACATTACATCCAATGCTGCATGTATGACAAGGCTTCGCATCGGGGTGAAAGATTTATCAAAAGTGGACTTAGAGCAGTTAAAGAAGGTGGAGGGAGTCCTTGGCGTAGTGGAAAGCAATACCCTTCAGATCGTCTTTGGTCCTGGCAAGGTAAACAAAGTATTAGAAGAATTTTATAAGCTTACAGGACTTCCCAAAGGTCAGGCAGAAGACGGGGAAAATGGTGCAGATATTAATACAGTTACAAGAGAAAACAAAGAACTGCAAAAGGCAAAATACGACAAGCCTGTCCAGAGATTCTTAAAGAAAATTGCCAATATTTTCGTAGCACTCCTACCTGGAATCATTGCAGCAGGTTTAATTAACGGTATCTGCAATGTTATCAATGTTTCTACACACGGAGCGCTGGCAGGAGTATGGTGGTTCGCATGCATCAGAACCATGGGCTGGGCTTTGTTTGCCTATCTTCCGATTCTGGTAGGTTACAATGCAGCAAGAGAGTTTGGAGGATCAGGGGCACTGGGCGCCATTGCAGGAGCTATGTCCATAGCCAATGCAGGCATGCCGCTTCTTGCAACCATTAATGAAAAGCAGATTCTTCTGCCGATTACCAACGCCCCGTTTAACCCTGCTTCCGGAGGTCTTTTAGCAGCTTTAATTGCAGGTATGTTTTTTGCAGAACTGGAGAAACGGATCAGAAAGCACATGCCGGATTTAATAGATACATTTATTAGCCCCCTTCTGGTGCTGATCATTGGCGGAATTGTTGCTTTGTTAGTCATTCAGCCTCTGGGAGCCGGACTGACCAAGGTGATCTTTGCAGTATTAAGCTTTGCATATGAGAAAATGGGAGTTGTAGGCGGTTATATTCTTTCTGCGGGCTTCCTGCCACTGGTTGCAGTTGGACTGCATCAGGCACTGACACCCATTCACGCCATGTTAAATGACCCGGCTGGTGCCACAGGCGGCATCAATTATCTGCTTCCGATCTTAATGATGGCAGGCGGCGGTCAGGTAGGGGCTGGAATCGCTCTTTACGTAAAAACAAAAAATAAGAAATTAAAAAGATACATAAGAGACTCTATACCAGTAGGAATTCTTGGAATCGGAGAGCCAATGATGTACGCAGTTACCCTGCCTCTTGGCAGATCATTCTTAACTGCCTGCATCGGCAGCGGCTTCGGAGGAGCGCTGGCAGCACTTCTTCATCTGGGAACCGTTTCCCAGGGTGTTTCCGGTCTGTTCGGGCTTCTGATTGTAAAACCGGGTCAGCAGCTGTCCTTTATACTGGCTATGCTGGTAGCCTACGCAGGCGGATTTTTAGTAACTTACTTCTTTGGCGTAGATGAAAACAGAATCAATGAGGTATACGGAGAGGAATAATGAAAACTGGAATTTCCATCTACTTCTCCAGTGGAATGGAGAAGAATGAAGCGCTGATTAAAAAAGCGGTAAAAAACGGAGTCACCTATGCATTTACCTCTCTCCACATACCGGAAGAGACAGGGGTGGATTATAGTAAGAGTATCAGACACCTTTTAGACTGTTGCAGGGAAGTAAAATTAAACCTGATTGCGGATGTGGGGCCGGAAACCTATGAAAAGCTTGGTGTTGCCAGCATGGAAGAATTAAAATCCTTAGGAATCACCCATGTAAGGCTGGATTATGGCTTTTCCCCCAGGGAAGTGGTTGAAATATCCAAACACTTTTATGTTGTTTTTAATGCCTCCACCATTATGGAGGAGGAACTTTTGGAATGGAAACAGTGTGGGGCAGATTTTACTAAATTTGCAGCCTGCCATAACTTTTATCCCAAACAGTTTACCGCCTTGTCTTTAAGACAGGTGAGAAAAATCAACAACCGGTTAAAATATCTGGGATTTACAACCATGGCATTTGTGCCGGGTAACTTGACGCTCAGAGGACCGCTTTTTGAAGGATTACCAACCGTGGAAGACCACAGAAGCCGAATGGATGAGGTGGCATATAACATGCTGGAGCTTTCCATGGAGGGATGCTGTGATGTGGTGCTGGTTGGAGATGTGGACATCACAGAGAAGGACTGGAAAGCGGTAAAATGCATCAGCCAGGGTTATGTGGAGCTGAGGGCTGACTTATTACCAGGCTATGAATTTGTAAGAGATCAGATTCATCATGACAGACCCGATTCCAGTGAATATCTGTTCCGCTCCCAGGAATCCAGATTATATCAACAGGTGATAGAAGCGGAAGAAAGAGAAAACGGGATGCGGATCAGAAAAGCAGGAAGCATCTCCATCTCCAATAAAAAATATTTAAGGTATATGGGGGAGCTTGAAATTGCCCGTGTGGATCTTCCGATGGATGAACGTTTGAATGTAATCGGCCAGATAAAGGAAAAGGATATGAAATTTCTAACTTACGTACAGAAAGGTTTCGGAGTTAAGCTGATATTGGATTGAGGAAGCTCAAAAAAATAAGACCGGAGAAAAAGACACTGGCTGTCTTTTCTCCGGTACTTTTTATATTGAATCTTAATTTTTTAACTGAGCAATACTACATACCAAACTTATCGGTATGGTTATACGGAGATCATTTATATAATTATAATGAGTAATAAATGTATGGTGTACTATCGTATCATATATGATTAATGCAATAGTGCATATAAAAAAACAAAGTAAAAATAATTTTATAAATTTAAAAATTTTATTTTTCATAGCCGTTTGCATGGTTTCTATATTAACCATACATTCCTTCCTTTATTTTTATCCCTTTAGTAAATACTTAGTCAGTTCCCATCAATGATTTCAATGCAGCTACGCCATCCAGTATTTCCTTTTCACTTAAATGACCGTAGCCCAATAATAATTTGTTCGTATGTAAATTTTCATCACTGCAGTACTGGGAGACAGTCTGTATCTGTATGCCGTTCTTTCTGCAATCTGAAACAAAATCATCTCCAAAATTCATATCTGGAAATTCCAGAGCCACATGAAGTCCCGATTCATCGCCCCAGGAATTAACCTTGCTGCCAAATGCCTCCTTCGCTGCTGCCAGAAGGGTTTCGCGCTTTTTTGCATACACTTTGCGCATACGCCCAATGTGATGGTCCATCTTCCTGCTTTTTAAAAATTCCGTAAGGGCGATCTGCTCCAATACGGGATTTTGAACATCCAGATAATTCCGGTAATGCCTCCATTTTTTTTGCAGCACTTTAGGAATCACGGCAAATCCGATTCTGAGAGCAGGAAACAGAGTTTTGCTAAATGTTCCCACATAGATGACCCTGGAAGGATCCATGGAGTAGAGAGGGGTTACCGGTGAGCCGCTGTAGCGGTATTCACTGTCGTAATCATCCTCAATAATATAGTAATCCTTTTCTGCTGCCAGCCGAATCATGGATGTGCGGCGCGCAGCAGGCAGAATACTGCCTAAGGGAAACTGGTGGGAAGGGGTGACATATACGGCTGATAAATCCATTGTTTTAATCCATGATTCATCGGCGCCCTGCCGGTCTGCTGGCATGTAGCACAGAGGATAATTCCGGTCATTTATGACAGTGCGAATCCCTGGGTGGGAAGGATTCTCTAACGCAAAAGGCCGTTCTTTTTTATATAGAATATCAACCAGCAAATAGAATGCCTGGGTGGCTCCTGAGGTAATAAACAGATCTTCCGGATCTACCTCCATGCTTCTGCTGCGCATCAGCCACCTGGATATCTCGATACATAAAGGTTCATATCCTTTTGGACCGCTGTATTCCAGCTGGTGCACACGAAGACTGTTTAATGCTTTGTGAATCATCTGGCTCCAGGAAGACCACGGAAAAAGTGACAGATCCGGCTGTCCGGTTTTAAAATTCCAACGGATCACCGGCTCGCTTTTTTCTGTATCCTGAGTGCTTCCCTGGCTTTTCGGTATCATATGCAGCCCTTCTGCCACCCTTGATGGGGCACCCTGCCGGCTGATAATAAACCCTTCTGTCAGCAGCATTTCATAGGCTTCACATACAGTATTTCGTGAGGTTCCCAGCCCTTTTGCAAGTTCCCTGGTGGAGGGCAGTGGTTCGCCTGGAAGAATCTCTCCTGTTAGAATCCGTTTTCTAAGGGAGAGGAAAATCTGGCGTGCCAGACTAATTTCGCTGTTGGTGCACAATTCTATTCCCCACATATTATTTCCTTTCACTGGACCATTGAAAATAAGTCTGAACTGGCTCTTACCATAGCCAGTTCCTTAAGGTATCATTATAGCAAATATCCGCTGTATTGCAATGCTGTGTGAAAGGGATGAGATGAAAAATATTTCTGGAAAAATTTATTTAATGCTTGGATTTTCCCTGGCGGGGACTTCCGTTGTTACTGGGGCGGTGCTTACGGAAAGGATGAATGGACGCGTGGTAACACCTGTCAGTTTAGGGATTATGCTTATTTGTCTGTTCCCTTTTTATGGAGTCAGGTCTATTCGTACGGCTGCCCGTCTAAAGAAAAGGGAACTGGCAGTTTTTACGTTGCAGGCAGGCTTTGGGATTGTTTTATTCCGCCTGTTCCTTTTGACAGGCGTGGGTCTGACAAGCACTGTGGAAGCTGGAATCTTAACGGGTACAACACCAGCGATTACCTCCATTCTGGCATTTCTGGTATTAAAAGAAACCTGTCATATCTGGACTGTATCAGGCATTGTCAGCAGCGTGTTGGGAATTATACTGATACAGAATAATCCACAGAATTTAGCTGCATTTTCTATAAACCATGCTGCTGGAAATTTACTGGTTCTCTGTGCTGCGGCAAGTGAATCAACATTCAATATTATTTCAAGAAAATACAGGGAAGAGGGTAATGATACAGAATTACGTTTAGTTCCGCCTATGATACAGATGTATCTGGTATCACTAATTGCCTTTTTATTATCTCTGATCCCTGGGTTTTATCAGCTGTCTGTACCGTCATTTTCCATTATTGGCTGGAAGGAATGGCTGGCACTTGGCTGGTACGGTCTGGTGGTTACTGCGTTGGCTTTTGTTTTCTTCTTTGAGGGAGTCAGGCGCTCTGATGCTTATACGACAGCTGCATTTTCAGGTATGATTCCCCTCACCTCCATGCTGCTGTCGCTGTTTTTCCTGAAAGAACCAATTGGTCTGAACCAATGGGCTGGAGGTGGTTTTATTATTTTAAGCATGCTTTTAATCGGACAGCAGTCACAAAACAGGAGGCAATTATGATTATATTTGATAAAAACGTAGAACAAATTTATCCAGGCACTCATTTAGGAGTCCTGATTGTAAAAGGAATTACGCAAAAAGCAGAATGCAAAAAAGAAGATGAGGTCATATTTTTAAATGAGCTGAGGAAGAAATATGAGGGCGTTACCAGAAAAGAATTAAAAACACAAAGTCCTGTTGACGCCTACGCAGCCTATTACAAAAGGTTTGGACAAAGCTATCACCTGCTGGCACAGCTTGATTCCATGTTAAAAGGGGAAAAAACATGCGCTTTTAAATCACCTCTGCTTCAATCCATGTTTTTTAATGAGCTGGAGAGCATGCTGCTGACTGCCGGTCATGATTTAAACAAGCTGAAGCTACCACTCCACCTGAATCTGGCGGCAGGAAAAGAAAGCTACCAGTCTATCTCTGGAAGAGAACTGACCGCTACAGCAGGTGATATGATAATGAGTGACAGCACCAGAGTGTTTTCCAGTATTTTAAAAGGGCCGGACTATGATACCAGATTAACTCCGGATACAAAGGACGTTCTGTTTACAATCTATGCGCCTCCGGGAATTGATGCATTTAAAATCAAAGCAGCTCTGTTAAAACTGGAAGAGAGAATCCGGACGTTTGCACCGGACTCAATAACGGAGATACTACAAGTTATACCATATATAAATTGTTAATAAATGTGAAAAAATTCTCATTGGTTGACAAATGAGATTGTATGAGAGATACTAATAGTAGTTTTTAGTATTGATAAAAATAATTCAATTAGGAGGCATGTTATATGAAATTATTTAAATGTACTGTATGCGGCTATGTTCATGAAGGAGAGACTGCTCCGGAAGTTTGCCCGAAATGTAAAGTTGGAGCAGAGAAGTTTGAAGAACTCAGTGAAGAAGATGCTGAAAAAATATACCGTTCTGATCGTACCAATGCCATTCACATGGAAGTGATCACATTAGCAGAGAAGATAATTGCATTGTGCAAGGAAGGAATTGAGGATAACTTAGATCCCAAATGTGTATCTGCATTCACTCAGGCCAAGGATGAGGCATGGGTTATTAAGCAGAGATCCAAAACAGAGCTTGCAGGTCATATGAAGTTAGGAAAATACTAGAAAACAGAAAATTTTATTGACTATCTGGTATAATCCGCTATAATTATTTGTAAAGATACAAAGAAGTATTTGAATATGGACTGCTTCTTGTATAAGCTCATTAATATGGTTTGAGCGTCTCGACCAGGCGACCTTAAATTGCCCTAGGCTACATGAGCACAGACTGAACTGCCGCTTCAAAGGAAGCAGTTGTTTTGTGTGTGTTTCGTGTGCCTGGGGCTTTTTTTTATCCAAATGCCCGAAGAAATGCATGCAGACCAGCGGTAAAAACAGGAATGAAAAGGAGTAAGGAAAGGTATGAAAAAGACGATTCGCTTCTTTCTGAATGGAAAATTGAAAGAGATTTCCGTCAATGGGGAAACAACAGTATTGGAGCTTCTTCGCAGCCGGTTTCAGTTAAATGGAACCAAGGAAGGCTGCGGAGAGGGGGACTGCGGAGCATGCACGGTAGTGATCGGGGAGGTGAGAGAAGGAGAGGTACATTATAAGTCTGTTGCGGGCTGTTTGTATCTGGCGGCAAAATTGGAGGGGAAGCATCTCATTACCATAGAGGGGCTTGCACAAAAAGAAAAGCTTCATCCCATACAGGAAGCTGTTTTAAATGCACATGCGACTCAGTGCGGATTTTGTACACCAGGCGTAATTTTATCTATACTGGCTCTGTATCTGGAGAGACCCAATCCCGGAAAAGAAGAGTTCCGCAGATATTTAGAGGGAAATCTCTGCCGGTGCACGGGATATGCATCCATTCGCAAAGTGCCGGAATATTTAAAGGATTTAACCATTCATTCTGAAGAAATCCGTCCCTCTTATCTGGAGGAGACAGAAGAAAAACAGCTGGCTTTTGTCCATGAAGATATTTTTATTGATGATGGGGTTCATGCATATTATTCTCCTGTTTCAGAAGATAGCCTGGAAGCTTTTATAAGAGACCACGAAGAACTTGTTTCCGGACAGAATTTAAGATTTTTAAATGGCGGAAGCGATGTGGTAGTGGGAATCAAGAAAAGAAACCAGCATTACAGACTTCTTGTGGATATCAGCAGAATTTCATCTTTGCAGAATATTTCATACAGGGATAATCAGCTGACCATTGGAGGCGGAGTTACTTTATCGGAGATTATTGATCAGGTAAATCCAATTTTCCCGCAGTTTTCCGATGCAGTTTCAGGCATGTGTTCAGAGCAGGTAAGATCGTCAGCTACCCTGGCAGGGAATCTTGTTAATGCCTCGCCAGTAGCAGATACCGTTCCTCTTTTGATGGCAGTAAACGCAGTCGTACATTTAAAAGGCTGTGACGGAACAAGAAGCATTCCTGTCCGTGAATTTTATCATGGCTATAAACAGACAGAGAACAAATCAGATGAGTGGGTTGCTTCCATTTCCATTCCAGTGGGAGTGTATGATTTTATCCACTTCGAAAAGGTGAGCAAGAGAAAAGAAGTGGACATATCCGCAGTTAATTCAGCCATAGCCTTACAGATATCAGAGGGTATGATTAAAAAAGCGTCCATGGCTTGCGGAGGTGTGGGTCCTACTACACTTTATATGCCAAAAACCTCTCATTACCTGGAGGGAAAGCGCATGACAGAGGAAACTTTTTTGGAGGCTTATGACATAATCCGGGGAGAGGCATCACCCATCGGCGATGTGAGAGGGAGTGCAGATTACCGGGAAGCTGTAATGGAGAATCTTTTAATGAAACATTATCTGGCTTATGAAAGCAGTCAGGAGGCAGATGGTCATGAAAAATGAACAGATGAGACAAGATAATCAGTGGGGGCAGGCAGGAACCTCACCGTTACACGTAAGCGGACGTGATCACGTAATGGGCCGTTCCCAGTTTATTGACGATATTCCAAAGCCCGGAAATCTTCTATATGTGAAAGTCATGGTTAGTCCGGTTGCAAACGGACGGATTATAAAACTGGATACACAAAAAGCCAGTGAGATGCCGGGAGTGGCTGCTGTTCTGACTGCAGAGGATATTCCAGGTGAGAATCAGATCGGTGGAATCATTAAAGATGAGGTATGCCTGGCTCAGGGCCATGTACAGTTTGTGGGTGAACCTGTTGCAATCATAGCTGCAGAAAGCATAAAGGAAGCGGAAGCCGCCATGGAACAGATCCTGTTTGAGGTAGAAGAAGAGACACCTGTGCTGACTGTAAGGGAAGCCATAAAAAGAGATCAGTATGTGGGTCCTGTGCGTAAAATTGAACGTGGTGATGTGGAGTCTGTTTTTGCTGACTGCCCCTGTTATATGGAGGGAGTAATCAGAAATGAGGGACAGGAACATTTTTATCTGGAAACCCAGAGTGCCCTGGCTGTCCCGGAAGACAATGGCGGCATTACCCTGTATTCCTCCTCTCAGAATCCCAACGAGATTCAGAAGATGGCATCGGGAGTTCTGGGGCTGCCTCAGAATATGGTTACAGTAGACATTAAAAGACTGGGCGGAGGATTCGGAGGAAAGGAATCTCAGGCAACTTCCTGGGCCTGCCTTGCTGCTCTTACAGCCTGTCATACCGGGCGCCCTGCTCTGATACGCCTGACCAGAGATGAGGATATGCTCTCAACAGGAAAGCGCCATGCATTTGAAAGCGATTACCGGGTGGCATTTGATAAAGAAGGAAAGATTCTTGCATATTCCGTAGAGCTTAATTCCAACTGTGGAGCGGTTGCTGATGTGAGCACCTCCGTTCTGGAACGGGCAATGCTTCATGCTGAAAACAGCTATCACATTGAGAATATAAAAATCATTGGAAGACCCTGCAAGACTAACTTACACCCCGCTACTGCATTTCGGGGATTTGGCGGACCTCAGGGAATTTTCGCAATTGAAAGCGTAATTGAGAGAATTGCATATACCCTGGGACTGGATCCATATGATGTGAGAATGAAGAACATGTACCACAAAGGGGATCTGGCCCCTTACGGGCAGGAAATCCATCATGGGGAAGACATTGGAAGAATTTTAGAAAAACTGAGAACTGACAGCCAATGGGATGAACGGAAAAAAGAGATTGCTGCGTTCAATCAGAAAAACCGGTTTGTGAAAAAAGGACTTGGGATCACTCCGGTGAAGTTTGGCATTTCCTTTACTGCAGCCCATTTAAACCAGGGAAGTGCCCTGATTCAGGTATACACAGATGGATCTGTTTCTGTCACCCACGGGGCCATTGAGATGGGTCAGGAAGTTAACACGAAGATTGCACAGATAGCAGCTACTACCCTGGGGGTTCCTATTGGAACAATCAGAATTGAAAGCAATAATACCAAACGGGTTGCCAATACTTCGGCAACTGCTGCGTCTTCGGGATGTGATTTAAACGGGCACGCGGTGGAGAATGCCGCACTTAAAATTCTTGGAAGGCTGAAAAAACTGATATCAAAGTTATATCCCGGAGAAGATGGCGTGTTTGAAAACGGCTATGTCTATGGGGTACATGAGGGAAAAACAGATTATGAGAATCCTCTTATCTCATTCAAGGAACTGGTACAAAAGGCGTATGTTGAACGGATTGATTTATGCGATCACGGGTATTACGCAACTCCCGGTATCTATTTTGACAGGGACAAAGGAGAAGGGCATCCATTTTTATATTATGTATTTGGCGCGGCAGTCACAGAAGTGACCGTTGATTTGCTTACCGGCAGCACCACCCTTGATTCAGCCCATATTCTTCACGACTGTGCAAGCAGCATCAACCCAATGGTGGATATCGGACAGATCCAGGGTGCTTTTATCCAGGGTGTGGGCTGGGTTACAACGGAAGAGCTGGTATATCAGGACAAAGGAAGACTTTTAAGCAGTTCACCGGCAACCTATAAGATTCCAACTATTGGCGATATACCGGAGGAATTTCATATTGAACTGATGGAAGGCTGCATGAATGAACTTGGCATTAAGCGGTCAAAGGCCATTGGAGAACCGCCGTTTATCTATGGAGAATCCGTATTTTTTGCTATTACAGATGCTCTTTGTTCTCTGGGAAGTTATCCGGATGAATTAAGCATTCCGGCAACTCCGGAGAAAATCTGGAGGGTGATAGAGCGGAACAAAAAGCAGTGATCCGTTAACGATTGGATCATAGTGAAAAGGAGAAAAGCTTATTGACTGCTTTTCTCCTTTTCTTTTTGAGTAATGAATTTAAGAATTGCGTCGGTAGTTATCTCCTGCTGATCTTCTCCAGAAATCAAAGAAACTCCATCCCCTTTCTGACTTCCATAATTTCCAAAGCCGGCGTGATTTCCCCCCTCTATGGGAATCACATCTGCAGCTCCTTTTATTTTTTCCCGGCTCAACACACCATCCATGGTTCCATATAAAACAAGTGCCTTTTGTGTGTCAATATCTCCATACGGATAGGCGCCAAGAAGGATCAGTCCATTTAAGGAGTCAGGGTGAGATGCCATGTAACTGCTTGCCATGGCTCCGCCTAGAGAATGTCCGCCAATATACCAGTTTTTTATATCCGGATTTTCCTCCATGATTTTATCTGCTGCTGCGGGGTTAAATACAGCAAGATGAAATGGCATTTTTACAAGAATACAGGTGATTCCCTGGCTGGATATTTTTGACAGAAGCGGATAATAGGCCGTAGCTTCTACTTTTCCTCCCGGGTAAAAAATAAGGGCCGTATCGGTCTGGGTTTTGGAAGGTAAAAGGATATACTGCTTTTCCTCTTTTGCACGTCCGCTTTTTATATCCTGATTCAGTGCGTTTACAGCAACGCCTTCCGCTTTATAGTACATGGATGTATAAATAAAAAATGCAGTGATAAAGAAGATCATGATTGTCAGGAACACTACTGCAGTTTTTTTTAACAACCTTTTCATAAAAATCTATCCTTTCAATGAAATAAGTAATGAAACACGTTACAGGTATTATATACCTTCAACAGGGTATTTAAAACATATTTACTTGAGTAAACAGATCAAATGATTTATATTTATCGTGTCAGGAGGTGTTCCATTGAGATTGTTGCTGCAGCATAGAAAAGAGTTACAGGAAACAGAGATAGAAATCAGATATCCAAATATGACGGAACGGATTACAAGGCTGATTCAGCACATCAGGCAATATGATTTTATGCTGGAAGGTTTTAAAGATGATAAGGTTTATCAGATTCCTTTGGATCAGGTTTGCTACATCGAAACAATAGACAGGAAAACATTTATCTACTCAGACAGGAATATTTATGAGACCCAAAAGACCATTCAGGTAATGGAGTCGGAGCTCATGGAAACAACGATTGTCCGGATATCTAAATCACAATTACTTAATATTACTGCTGTCAATAATGTGAAATCCTATCCAAATCACAGACTTATGGTAGAACTTAATAACGGAGAGCATCTTCTTGTTTCAAGAAAATATATAACAGACTTAAAAGAAAAGATAAGGAGATAATATGGTGCATAAGGTTTTGAAAACATATATACCTTCGATTTCAATGTGCTTTACGGTCATAATATTGCTGGCAGGTATTATTAATTTAGTTACTGAGGGCAGTAAAAACCTCTTTATTGGGTTTGCCTTCGAAGTGGCGGGGTATTTAATTCTTACCTGCATTTTAGATGAACTAATAGGGAGAATTAATTTTAAGACGTATCTGAGCCATTTTTTTGCAGAAGCAGCATTGATGTATCCAGTTAACCTGTTCTTTGCAGTGAAATTTAAATGGATTGGCATTAATACAGGTTCAATCATACTATGCTCAATCGTGTATTTTTTTATAATGGCGGGGATTCATTTTTATTTTTACTATATGGAAAAAAGCAGCGCAGAAGAAATAAACCGATTATTGGAAGATTGGAGAGACAGGAATGTTTGACAGATTGAAATTTCCTGATTCAGCATCATTTTATATGTATCATATAGCTTTATTACTTATGATAGCAGCAGAAGCTTTTATCGTTATCTATACACATCCAAAAGACCGGAGGACGGATAAAACCAATAAGGGGGATAAAGGAACCAAATGGCTGTTAATTATTAATTTTTATGTATGTATTTACTTGAGTTTTTTCATGGTTGGCCAGAAAGGCTGGGACTCCGTTCTAAATACAAAGTTGCCAGTGGTGGTCACCTATCCTGGAATTGTTTTAATGCTGGCTGGAATTATAATTCGTTTATGGGCGGTATTGACGTTAAAAAGATCGTTTACTTTATCCGTTCAGACTTCTAAAGAGCAGCATCTTATAACGACCGGGATCTATAAAAAAGTAAGAAATCCAGCTTATACAGGCAGTATCTGCAGTCTGGTTGGGACAGCGATTGGACTTAGAGGTACGATTGCATTGGCTATGGTATTCTTATTTTCCATAATCTGTTATTCAGCCAGGATTTCCGTGGAAGAGAAGGTTTTAAGAAGCCATTTTGGAAACGAATTTACGGAATATGAAAAATGCACCTATCGGTTGATTCCTTATATGTGGTAGCCTTTTCTAATTATCACCTAAGTTTTTTGAAATAGTTGATTTAAAATATCAGCATTCGTCTTTTTTGTGCAATACCCGTACACAGGAAGTGTAACTGGTGAAAGAGATGGAAGAACGTTTAACCGCCTCTCTTGTTTTATTAATTTTTCAGGCAACAATGCAATTGCCCGGTTGGATGACAGCAGAGTAATCATTAAATCCAGCGTGTCCACTTCAATCAAAGACAATTCGCTTTTTCCCTGACTTAAGGTTTGTAAGGTTAAATGGCGAAGTGGGCATAACTTATCCCGGCTGACTATGACCGGCAAAACATCTTCCGGATTCATTTCCAGACTGGAGGATGCAGCCCATAAAAGGACTTCCGGGTGTTGAATCTGAAAAATTCCAGTATCTGGAGACTGGGCCATGTGAGTGATGATGATATCATAAATCTGACTGTTAAAGTTACGGTTTAATTTTTTTACAGCATCAGTATGCATGGTAAAATGACTGTTTATTTCATATAACCATGGGAAGTAGAGCCTGGAAAGAAGCTGTGTTGAGCCTACACGGATTTCCTGGCTTTCTGATCGAAACTCCTGGTATAGATTGTTAAGTGTATCTTCCATCACAACGGCATAGTGGTAAAAACGTTCTCCATCAGGAAGTATTTTAAGACCTGATCTGGTACGGAGAAAAAAAGTGCCATGAAATTCTTTCTCAAGTTTCATAAGACGGGTGGATACATTGGACTGGGTATAGTGGAGGAGTTCTGCCGTTTTTGTTATGGATCTGTTTCTGTATAACTCCATGAAGATAGTAATGTCATTTATTTCCATATTTTCTCTCCTATCCATCATTATGAATGATGTTTGGATTCATTATTAGTTATTATACTATTATTAAATAGTAATGTAAAATGAAGTTATAAAAAATAAGAGGAGGGAGATATAAAATGACAGGAATGCAGTATGTAATAACACTTCCAGGTGATTACGATATGAATATTATCAGAAAACGGGTGGAGGAAAACGGAAATAAGACGGATGGCTTTCCAGGATTGAAATATAAATGCTATCTGATACGTGAAAAGGGTATGGATGGTTTTGAACAGGCATATGCGCCTCTTTATTTATGGGATCAGGAAGAGGGCATGAATCAATTCCTGTTTGGCGGATATTATGATCAAATCATCAAATCCTTTGGCTGGCAGCATGTTAATATTGGCATACCTTTGTTTGCCGAATTTGATGATCAGTTTCTGAATTCCCGCTATGTGATAGAAATAACCGGAAGTATTCCTCCGGAATTATCTTTAAGTAATGTTCCCCAGAAAATCAAGCTGATGACGGAACGGATAGAGGAGATCACTGGACAGATATGCATCTATAATCCGGATAAATGGAGATATAGTGTATTTTTATTTATGAAAGAACGCCCTCAAATCCAGGAAGGCTGTAGAATTTATCAGATTCTTCATATTTCAGAGGGAAGGAGTCGCTAAGATCTTACATTCAGTTCCTATATTTGCTATTAATGCCAAAACACTCTTATTAATAAGTGCTTTGGCATTTTTTTGCTGTTTCAGATAGGAAAGGGGAGTGGATAACTATCATTTTATGAATTCCTGTCCGCAGGACATTGACATTTGTCTGCTGATTCTCTAAAATAACAAGCGGGAGAGGAGTTATACATATGAATAATGTTTTATTAAGCGTATTACTGATCATTTCTTCTGCACTGATCGGTAATTTTGTTATTTATGGTCTGGCCAGAAGAAGAATTCCTGGTGTTTTCTATTTTTGTCTTTTAATGACTGCAATGATTTTTCACTGCATAGGGTATGCATTTGAGCTGCTGTCGGATACAGTCGGGACCATGTATATCTGGATTCGTGTTGAATATATTGGAGCGTCATTTTATCCGTTTTTAATTATGATGTTTACAAGGGAATATACAGAAGAAAAAAAGATTGCCAATCGATTTGTGGTAACTCTCATCCTGATGGTTAATGTCATAACATTAATTCTTGTTTATACCAATAATTATCATTTTCTATATTACGCATCCATAGGCGTGGATGATTCACCTGGATTTCCCATACTGGTACTGGAAAAGGGAATCTGGTATTATATTCAGGTGCTCGTTCTCTGCATTTCCATTTTATACAGCATAACGGTATTAATAATAAAACTGAAAAGTTCCAGCGGCAGTTACAGGGATAAAGTGTTGTTTCTATTAATAGGGGTAAGTGCACCTGTAATTACGATGATGCTTTATATGCTGGGTGTGGGTCCCGTTTATCTGGATCTGACTCCATTTTCCTATTTCATCATGAGCATTTCCATTACAGTAGGTCTTTTCAGATATGATATGCTGGTTCTTAATCCAATTACCTATGAGATGATATTCCAAAGCATTAATGAAGCGGTTCTTGTAATCGACAGCAATGGTATGCTGTTAGGTTTTAATAATGTATCCAAAGAATTTTTCCCGTCTCTCTCAAAACTGAAAATCGGACAGTCTTATGAGTTGATTGAAGAGTTAAAAAATCATAATCTGGACTCATTAAATCCGGTACATGAGATTTGCGGCAGGAAATACAGTTTTAAGGCAATTGCAATGAAAACTCACAGAGTCTGCATTTATGTTGCCAATGATATTACAGAGTCAGAAAATGCAAAAAAACAGCTGGAGATTCTGGCGACCTTCGATTCTCTGACAGGGCTTTACAACCGCAGATATTTTATGGAACAGGTGGAGCAGGCCTGTTTAGATGGTGTATTCATAATTATGGACTTAGATCATTTTAAAGTGATCAATGACACCTTCGGACATTTTGAAGGAGACCGGGTTTTAAGTGATTTTGGAATATTGATTCAGCATATCTTTCCAGACCATCTTTCCTGCCGTTATGGAGGAGAGGAGTTTGCTGTATTTCTGGCAGAAACCAGTCTGGGAGAGGCGTATAAACGGGTGGAGTCTTTAAGACAGAAAAACAATATGGGAACACAGAGCTGCAAGGTCACATTTTCAGCTGGGATTTCTGAATATGTGTTAGGAACAGAGACAGTCTCTGAGGCACTGATACACGCAGACAAAAAGCTTTATGAGGCAAAGGAGAGGGGAAGAGACAGAATCTGCTTTTAAAGTTTTATGATTTTGCTCAGACAATATAAAGCAATTGAAGACAGGAAAAAAACAATCTGGAATCTTATAATAGTATGTGACAGGGGGTGAAGAGAATGGAATGGGTGAAACTTTTACAAACGGCGCTTGACTACATGGAGGCTCATCTTTTGGAGAAGATCAGCTATGAGGATGTTGCCAGAGAGGTCCATATGTCCAGCTATAATTTTCACAGAACTTTTAGTCTCATGGCAGGAATGACTGCCAGTGAATACATAAGGAACCGCAGGTTGTCTCTGGCTGGTCAGGAGCTTCAGATGACGGATATTAAGGTGATTGATGCAGCCTATAAATACGGATATGAAACTCCGGAAAGCTTTGCAAAGGCATTTTCCAGATTTCACGGAGTAACTCCAAAAGCGGCTAAGTTAAGGGGAACCCGACTTTCATTATTCAATGCCCTGGTTATTAAAATCACATTGGAAGGTGGAAAAAGCATGGATTACAGAATTGTGGATACGGGGAATATGAGATTTGCTGCAAAAGTGAAAGCATTTAAAAATGAGACAATTAACGACGGGGAAAATCATGAGATACCTGATTTCTGGACAGCGTGCAGGAAGGAAAAGATTTTTGATGAACTTTATGCACTGGGGCAGGAAGGGAAAAGAGATGTATATGGATTGTGCAGTCCTACCAGAGAAAACCAGGGGACTTTTGACTACGGTATCGGAGTAATCCTTGATGAGAAAACACCGGTTGAAAAAGTGGAAGAGTTACTTAATCGGGGATATCGGATCTGGGAGACTGAGCCTGCAACGTATGCAGTTTTCTCCTGTTTTGGTGATGATGGAGGCTGCATTAGTGAGATGTGGGGCAGATTTTTCAAAGAATTTCTTCCACAGTCTGGCTATGAACATACAGATGAAACGGATTTTGAAATTTATTATGAGAAAGGTGCTCCTGGATTGTTCTGTGAACTCTGGATACCTGTAACCGTGCGCAAGAAAATGTGACAAGAAGCTGCCCCGGTGATCTGGATAAAACATGGTAGATATGCTATACTTCAGGTAACAAATGGATATATGTAAAAAAACACTTGGAGGGGTAAAATGAGGTATCGAAAACTGGGTAAAACAGGGTTAATGGTCAGCGAAATCGGCCTGGGGGGCGAATGGCTGGAACGTAAAAATTATGATGAAGTAAAAGAGGTGGTAAGGCTTTGCAAAGAACAGGGGGTCAATATTTTAGACTGCTGGATGTCAGAGCCAAATGTGAGAACCAATCTGGGGGAAGCGATTAAAGACTGCAGAGATCAATGGATCATACAGGGACATTTAGGCGCTACCTGGCAGAATGGACAGTATGTCAGAACCCGTGATATGGAAAAGGTAAAGGAAGCCTTTGAAGACCTACTGACCCGTTTTCAGACGGATTATATGGATCTTGGAATGATACACTTTGTGGATGAGTCAGCTGAGTTTTATAAAATTATGAACGGGGAGTTTATTGAGTACGTCAGAGGGCTGAAAGAAAAAGGAGTGATTCGCCATATCGGTATGAGTACTCACAATCCCGCTGTTGCAAAACTGGCTGCTTTAAGCGGAGAAATTGAGATGATTCTTTTTAGTTTAAACCCGGCATTCGATCTGCTTCCGCCGACAGAGGATATGACTGAATTGTTCCAGAAGGATTATCAGGAAGATTTAAATGGAATAGCTCCTGAGCGGGCTGAACTTTACAAGCTTTGTGACAGGGAAGGCGTTGGTATTACCGTAATGAAGGGATATGGGGGAGGCAGGCTGTTTTCTGCGGAAAATTCTCCTTTCGGAGTGGCTTTAACTCCGGTGCAGTGTATCCATTATGCCCTCACCCGCCCTGCAGTTGCTTCTATAATGGTGGGGTTAAGTACAGCAGATGAAGTAAAAGCGGCTCTTGCCTACGAGACTGCCACAGAACAGGAAAAGGATTATGCAAGTGTACTTGCCAGTGCTCCCCATCATGCCTATTCTGGTCAGTGTACTTATTGTGGTCATTGCGCACCCTGCCCTGCCCACATCGATATTGCCATGGTAAATAAACTGTATGATCTGGCTGCCATGCAGGAAGAAGTTCCAGGGACAGTACGTGCCCATTATGAAAATCTTTCATCTAATGCCTCTGATTGTATTGCCTGTAAGGCATGTGAAACACGGTGTCCATTTGGGGTACCAATTGTTGAGCGAATGGAAAAAGCCAGGGACTTGCTTGGGTAAGAATCGGGGGAGACAGATGAAAATAGCGGTATTTTCCGATATTCACAGTAATTATCAAACACTGATTACAGGAATTGATCAGTCAATGCATTGCCTTACAACTGCACTTGAAAAATGGGAAAACGACGGAGGAAGCGGTATCTGGTCCCTCCTTCCTGAAACGTATTGGGAAGATGCAGCTGCTGAATTGGGGTTATGAATAGTATATAAAAATAAAGGAGATATCTTTGGCAGCAGGTTAGCAGCTAAAGATATCTTCTTTATTTTTTAGTGTTCATTACATATTAGGAGCTGAAAATACAAACAAAAGTATCCATGATATTGGCATTAGCAGATCCGGCAGAATAGTCCATGTATTATGTGGCGCATAGTTCTTTTTTTTAACAACTTCCCAGATGTGGTTGATTCCAGCTAGCAGATATAAAGGAGATGCCAGCACGATTGCAGCTAACCAGAATTCCCGGTGATAAAAAATACAGAATAGTCCAGCAAGAGCAAATCCTGCTTCTGCAAATCCCAGTTCCTTCTGAAAGGGGCTTCCCTTGCCCCAGCCAATTGACTCTGCTACCATGTCAGACCGAAATACATGGCCCATAAAGCTGACAGCACCGGAAAGTGTAAGGGTGATTGTAAGCTGGTAAAACAACAGATTCTGGCAGAATGAAGAAAATGTGTGCATTGCCGGGTTAATAACTGCCGTGATAAATCCAACTAATAGTCCCAGAATCCAGATAACTAAAAAAATCATAATATTACCTCCTGTTAATAATTTGAGCTTTTACTCGAATTATACTCCTTGATCATAATAAGTCAATTAAATTTGAATAATTGCTCAATATTTATTGACAAACAGATTATGGTTCTATATATTCAACATGGGGAGGCGTTAATATGAAATCCAATCAGGCAACGCGGCAGCCAAAACAGACCCGCAGTATTAAGACAAAAGAAAAAATAAGAAATGTGGCTTATCAGCTTTTTTGTGAGAAAGGTTATTTTAAGACCACTACCAACGAAATTGCCAAAGTGGCAGAAGTCTCTATCGGAAGTCTTTATTTTTATTATCGGGATAAAGATATGATACTTGTTGAAATATTAGATCGTTATAATGAATCGTTTTTAAAAGTACATGAATCTATGAATGTTCAGTTAGAATCGTACCGGGAAAACCCCCGGCTCTGGATTACGGGATTTATGGAAGAAATGATAAAAAGTCATAGGGCTTCGAAAGAATTCAACAAAGAATTAAAAATCCTCAGTCATTCCATGCCAGAGGTGAGTGCAGTTATGGAAAAGCAGCAGGAGACAGTCCGTCAAACGACACTGGACTATTTAAAAGCCTTTAATGATATGCTGAGAGTAAAGGATTTTGAGGCGGCTTCCATTGTGGTGGTTAATATAATGAGCTCCTTAGTCGATCAGATTGTTTTTCAGGATAATCCAGTTGATGATTCCAGAATCATAAAGGAAGGTGTTGATGCCATTCATCAATATCTGATTAGACAAGACTGTGATTAAAAACAGGGCGTTCCAAAAGGAGCGCCCTGTTTGATTAAATGAAAGCAGGATTCTGTAGGAATTCGTCCAGCAGAAGTTTCTCCACTCCCGCGAGTACTGCAATGCCGATTCCGTGAGGATCGTTGAAGCGCCACCCCAGCTGGCGGTAATAGGACCGGCTGTAAGAACAGTCAGATCCACGGCAGACACCGTATAAATCGCCTTTCCGGTTAATTACTGTTTTTTTCATACCAGTCCATGCCTTCGATATGGAAGCAATGCACCGGTTTTGCAGAGTATCTTTTATAATACCCAGACGAATACCTCTGGAAAAGGAGCAGATAAACATGGAGGTGGAAGAAGCCTCCTCATAGGTGGTGGAATCATCAAGAATCTGATGCCACATACCTGTTTCGTCCTGTGCCTGCAAAATGCCTTCTATCATTTCAAGAAAAAAGGAAGTGACGTAATCGTAATCCGGATGTTCCTTTGGCAGGATAAGAAGAAGTTCGGAGAGGGCAAGAACTACCCAGCCGTTTCCTCTGCTCCATGGAATCCGGTTCATCTTACCGTAATTTAAATCAATAATATGGGACATCAGCCTTTTATCCGTCATGAAAAAGTACTGTTTAAAAAGCTTTGCCTGGCGGCATGCATCATCCAGATATGCAGAGTCCCCACTAAGCTGATAGTACCGGCATAAGAAAGGGATGCTCATATACATATCATCAATCCACATGGTATTGTTGTTTCTGGAAAATACCATGTCCTGTTCTCTTCTCTGATGGTTTCTCATAAAATCAGCAATTACATCAGCAAGTTTTTCAGCCTCTCTGGCAGGCCGGTATTTATGAGCTTCCAGCAGAAAAGAGCCAAAAGACCCACAGTCGTCCAGCTCGCTTAACCAGCAAAGCTGTGTATTGACTCCGGGGTAGCCAAAAATTGATTTGTCGTATACGGAATAATCATAGACGGCAGCCGTCATACGGGCATATTCCAGGACATATTCCTGCCAGTCAGTGCGGTTAAAATAACGGCTGGCAGTTAACAGACCATATAAGGTAACTCCACAGGGATAAGTCCATTTTCCGTATAATTCTTCTTCTGCAAACATTCTCACAAAGGAATCCGGCAGATCTGCCTTCCAATAGCACGTACCGTTAATTCCATCGTAAACCTTTTCCATAGACAAAAGGTCTGAGACAGACGGAATATTATCCCCAAACATACCAGCATAAAGCCATGAGCCTTCGTAGCCTTTTACTCCTGCAGACAGGGGAATGACTCTGCCGTCAGCTTGCAGCTTTAGATCTGTTCTGGTCTCTTCACCAGCCTTTTTTTCACACAATAAAAGGACATTGTGTAAGCCGCCCTGAAGCATGATTCCAGATTCCCAGGTCCCGTTTTGCCATTCTCCCCTTAATTCACCGTCAATGAAAAGCCTGGTCGGGGTCTGGCTTTTACCTGAGATATGGACGGTCTTTGTCTTATCAAGGACAAATCCACTTTTTAAAACAGCGGTTCCCTGACTTGAGGAGCCAAAGATCCGTGTGATGGGGCAGTCTGACTCTGTTTTAACATATTCCTTGCGGGGATACCAGGCAATATCATCATAGCAGCCGGAAAGTATGGACTTTAAACGATCTGTATTCCACTGATCCGGTTCGCTGTAAACAAAGCCTGCCTGCCCTTTACGCTCTGGTATGGGTGAGAGAAAATGTGGCGGCTCCCATTGCGGTTTTGCATTCCGCAGAGTAAAGCCAAAGCCGATTTCTGTCTTTTCTGTCATCAGAACAAAGTGATTGAGACCTGCTAAAAGAGTAATGGAAAAGAATGCAGAGGTCTTAAAACTCTCATCTCCAGGCTGGGAGCGGTACACCTCTTCTCCGTTTACATAACATACAACAGGCCCCTGACAACGGACCTCAAAACGTGAGGGAGTCTGTTGGTGGCTGTAAAGGTCACCTGCACCATAGCAGATATCCCCGATCTGCGCATTAGGAAAGCGGTTGTTAAAATCAAACAAATACCATCCCTTTGTGTCACATAATATACCACTTGTAAAATCCAGTCGGTACTGATAAGGTACCTGGGGATTTTCCCCGATGAAGCGGTTGGCAAGCAGTGCAATTACATCTTTGTCCCTGTCCCCATAAACGGCGTAAGCACTGTCTTCCTGATTGAAATATTTCATAAATGGTCTCCTTAAGTATTAATTTGAGAGTGATAGGAGCCGAAATGGAACAGTATTTTTGTGAAAACCTACAGAAAAACACGTCCATTTATGGTATAATTGTAGCGAATGTATGGTTTTTCGTCAAGAAGATAAAACCCACTTCCCCAAAGCACAGGAAAATGATAGTATAAACATACCAATATACTATGAATGTACATGGCACTGCCAGAAAATTCATTTTTGCAGTTAAGGGGTAACATGTTAGAATAAATACATAAGGCACGGATTTGTGTAGCCGTTTCAGGAGAAGGAGCAGAGGCATATGAGAGAACTGATTGATAAATTATATAAGAATCACAACCTGGAAAAAGAAGAGTTTATATATTTAATAGAAAATTTTGATAAAGATACCAGTGAATATCTTTTTTCCCTGGCGCAGACAACCAGCCAGGAACATTTTCAAAAGGAAGTTTACATCAGAGGACTGATCGAATTTACTAATTACTGTAAAAATGATTGTTATTACTGCGGAATCAGAAGGAGCAATAAAAACGTCAGCCGTTACCGCCTGAGCAAAGAGGAGATTCTTTCCTGCTGTCAGAACGGATATGAACTGGGTTTTAGGACCTTTGTTCTCCAGGGCGGAGAAGATCCGGCATTTACCGATGAAATTATGATTGATATTATAAAAGACATGAGAGAAGGATATCCGGATTGTGCCATTACCCTTTCCATTGGGGAAAAAAGCTACGATCAGTATCAGGCGTATTACGAAGCCGGTGCCAACCGATTCCTTCTGCGCCATGAGACTGCCAATGAAGAACATTATAAAAAGCTTCACCCCGAGTCCCTTTCTCTTGAAAACAGGAAGGAATGTTTAAGAAATCTGAAGAAAATCGGGTATCAGGTAGGAACCGGATTTATGGTGGGTTCTCCTTACCAGACCCCTGAGTGTCTGGCAGAGGATCTTGCATTTATTAAAGAATTGTCTCCTCAGATGGTTGGAATCGGCCCTTTTATTCCACATAAGGAAACTCCGTTTAAGGATTTTAAAGCTGGCAGCATGGATTTAACCCTGTTTCTCATTGGAATGCTCAGGCTCATGCTTCCCAATGCTTTAATTCCGGCTACAACTGCGTTAGGAACCATAGATCCCAAGGGAAGAGAGAAAGGAATTCTATCAGGCTCCAATGTTTTAATGCCTAATTTATCTCCCATTGGTGTGAGAAAAAAGTATGAGCTGTATGATAATAAAATCTGTACGGGAGAAGAAGCAGCAGAGTGTAATGTATGCCTGAGAAACCGTGTTTCTTCTATTGGTTACAACGTGGTAGAAAAAAGAGGGGACTTTGTAGAATTTTAACAAACTTTTAACTGGAAGAGCTGATTTTCTGGACTTATGTCACCATAGCGTTGGGATGTTTTGATACATTGATGGGTATTTGCCGGATATATTCGGAAAATAAATCGATGTAAGCATATAATAAGAGAAAATAGTCAAAAAATTAACAAATTAATGTTGTTGCTTAACAGGAGTGAAATCTATATAATAGGTGTCGGTGAAAAGGCATTAAAACAAACCGCAAAAATAATAAATCACCTACTGGAATGAGGAGAGCAACAATGAAGAAAAAGCTTTTTTGGATAGCAATAGGCCAGTTTATCTCTGCATGTGCATATTGCCAGATTCTAAATGCCAACAATTTAGTCGCTACCGGACTAGGGGGACTGGCGACGGTATTTAACCGTCTGACTGGTGCCGATGTACAGCTGCTTTTGATTATTATGGCATTGCCCATATTCGTCTGGGCATTTTTCAGCTATAGTAAGAAACAGATTTTTTATGCTGGATTCAGTTATTTTATGTTTACTTTTTATGTAGGTATTGTTAACCGGTATCTGCCCCAGTTTCTCACAGATCCTATCGCTGCAGCCATTAGCGGCGGCGTTGTAGGTGGAATCGCAGGCGGTATTATTATGAAACAGAGAGTTGCCAACGGACCAGAATCCATTGTGGCATTGTATCTGAAAGAAAAAAAAGGTTTATCAATTGGATCCTACTATTTAATTATTAATACAGTAGTTATTTTCTCTTCCATTATCTATGGTGATATGACTATGATCGTTTATTCCCTCATCTGCACCTTCGTTCAGAGCGTGGTAACGGATAAGCTGATCATTGGATTTGAGAAATATTATAATGTTAATATTATGTCAGATCAGTATTTAGAGATTACACAGTTTATCCGCAATGATTTAAACAGAGGAGCCACCTTTATTCAGGGTATGGATACTTCCAATGTAAAAAAGAAGATGTTAATTCAGGCGGTGGTAAATCAGCAGGAGTTAATTGCTATCAAAGAATTTGTAAAGTCCTTTCATGATGACAGCTTTATCTGCGCAAGCATAAGCAACAACATCATAGGCAGGGGATTTGATGTAGAATAAATGAAATAAAGGGCTGCCGGCAGTTTTTTCACTCCTGAAGTGGATTAAAAAATTGCCGGCAGCTCTCTTTTTAAGTAGACAGCAGTTCAATAACAAATGCTGTAGTCTGGGGAGGTATGCTTGCGGTCTGAAAATTGGCATGCTTAACGCGGACCATTTTCCCGGGTTTTAGATCATCAAGAGTCAGGGGATTCCCATTCTCATCTACAATTACTGTGGCACTGGTGATTACAAAACGCATCTGATCCGTTTCATCATTGGGATTACCGGTATAGACAAAATTGTTGTTTGGATCAACCAGCAGAATCCGGTCTGTTGTTATACTGTAGGATAGGGCATCTACCATGGCAATTACCCGGTAGGCGTTTGACTGGGGGGGAATGCTTCTTGTCATCATCGTGGAAAAAGTCGCATTGACATAGGTTCCTTTTGTAATGCTGCATAAACTTATGTTATCTCCAAACTGATTAATGAGGATTGTTTCCCAGCCAATATTTAATTGAAGTAATTCAATGTTTATCATATCGTTTTCACCAGGATCAGCATAAGAGATAAGGAGATATCCCGTCCTGCTGTTGGACGTATACATCTCCTCCACAAGTGCATTCTGTACCTCCATAATACTTCCGCTCATTGTAATCATTCCTCTTGCGTCCTCGTTTTCTCCGATCATAAAGACTCCCTTGACAATAAGTTTCTATTTCATTATATGCGTACAGTAATATTTATTTCATTAATTAAAGAAGACATTACCATTTTGAAAATGGAAAAAAGATTCATTCAGTTAAAAGATGATTTATGTTAATATGTAATTATGCATAAAAAAACAATATTCGACACAGATAAATAATGAAAAACAAACAAATTAAAAAGGTTATGGAAGAAAAGCTGGATGGAACAATACCGATAGTGATTGACAGGGGTGAAGAAAAATGGACAGGCGAATGAAGCAGATCTTGGATATTTTATCAGACAGAGATTACTATACGGCAGAGATGCTTGCAGAAGAAATTCATGCGGGGACAAAAACGGTCCGTAATCTCTTAAAGGAAATTAATCAGGAAATAGAACCCAATGGGGCGGTTATTGTGTCCAAATATGGAGTAGGTTATTTCCTTAATATTCAGGACAATGAAAAATATGAGGCTTACTGCCGTAAGGATCATGCGCATGGCTCGGAAGAATACTTACCCTCCACCTCAGAGGAACGGATTCAGTATTTACTGGAGTACCTAATTAACAGCGGATCCTATGTAAAGTTGGAGAAATTAAGCGAAAGTCTTTATATTTCCAAACGGACATTGACGGAAGATTTGAAAGAAGTAGAACAGTTTCTAAAAAAATTCAATATTCGCGTGATACGCAAGCCTAATTATGGAATTCGCCTGGAAGGTAAAGAATTTGATACCAGACTTTGTATTGCCTCCTTTTCCGGAAAGAGATTTCATAAAGGGAATGAAAGCATGGATGAGATTGCTGCCATTGTCTCAACCGTTTTAAAGGAAAATGATTTTATGATTACAGGGGCAGCGTATCAGAATCTGGTAGTCCACCTTTACATTGCCATCAGCAGAATCATGGAATGCCACTATGTTCCCATGCCGGAAGGGCTTATGGAAAATCCCAGGGAGCGGTACGAATATCACATAGCCCAGGTAGTAGCCAGACAGCTGGAAGAGAGATTTCATATCAGTTTCCCTGAAAATGAAGTTGCCTATATTGCCATTCATCTGGCGGGTAAGAAAATGTTTTTAGAGGAAGAAAATGTAGAAGAAAATGTGATTATTACCCAGGAAATCAGTGATCTGGTAACTGCCATGCTGGAACGGGTTTATGATTTATTTAAATTTGATTTTCGCAGTGATTTAGAACTGAGAATGATCTTAAGCCAGCATTTAGTCCCATTAAGTGTCCGCATCCGGTTCGATATGGATATGAAAAATCCAATGCTCCGTGATGTAAAGGAAAAATTCTGTCTGTCCTATACCATGGCTTGTAACGCGGTTACAGTTCTGAATGAACACTTTAAAGTATCTCTGTCAGAGGATGAGGTGGCATACTTTGCATTCGCTTTTGCACTTGCCCTGGAACGCAGGAAAACCGAAATCAAAAAAAAGAATATCATTCTGGTCTGCTCCTCCGGCAGAGGAAGTGCCCAGCTTTTGCAGTATAAGTATAAGAATTCATTCAAAGATTATATCGATGAAATCATTGCCTGTGACGTGGGAAGTTTATACAAAATGGATTTTTCCAGATATGACTACATCTTTACAACTGTCCCAATCACCGTTTCGGTTCCCCTGCCCATTCTGGAGGTAGAATATTTTCTGGGCGATGAAGACATTGTAAATGTGAAGAAGGTTCTTTGTGGCCAGAAGACTTCCTCTGTATTAAACTACTATGAACGTGATCTGTTTCTGACTCATTTAAAGTTCAAAACAAAAACAGAGGTTCTTCGCTTTATGTGCCAGTTTGTGATTGAAAAGAAGAAGCTTCCCCAGGAATTTTATGAGTCGGTGCTGCAGCGGGAGCGGATGGCAAAAACGGCCTTTGGCAATCAGGTGGCAATGCCCCATGCCTATAAAGCCATGAGCAGTGAGACTTTTGTCTGTGTGGGAATTCTGGACGAACCGGTGGAGTGGGGAGATCAGAAAATCCGGGCTATTTTCCTGGTATGTATTGCGGATAAGGACCATACCAGCGCAGAGCTGCAGCACTTTTATCAGCTGACTGCTTCCTTTCTGTTAAGTCAGAAGCAGATTCAGGAATTGGTGAAGAAACAGGATTATGATGCTTTTATTAAGGCTGTGATTCAGATGGAAGAGGAACATCCTATTTAAGCAGAGTAGATATAAATAACGATCATTTAAGATACCGGTTCAAGGGTAAGTGTATCACCGGCAGTGATAATTTTGTAAATTCCAGCTTGCCCTGGAATATGAAAATATTTTTTCATAAGATATTTTTCCGGTGCGTCACTTTCTACTATAACCAGATAATCATAGCTGCTTAACAGATTCATCATGTTTTCCTCATAAAATGCACAGATTCCATCTACATTTGGTGCATAAAGCATATATTTTCCTATATACTGCAAGTAATAATCCGTCACCTGGCTATCTGCATCCGAGGCATAGAATAAATATCGGTTCTCATCGGTTCTGCCGTCCAAATACCAACGATCTCCAGTAACCGTGTATACTTTATACGGCAGTGTATTTCTGTAAGATCCCTGGATGGACATCATTCCATTATACTCAGACATGAGCAGTGTTACAGCCAGAACAAGACAAAGAATGATTCCTTCCTGGTATCTAATTTTACTTTCTACGCTTTTATAGGATCGGTAGGCTGGCATATCACCGATCTTATAATAAAACGAATGCTCCATATCCACCGTAGCACAAAGGAGTAGTCCTCCCGCAAAAAGAACAACGATACTGGAGGCATAACGCTCAAAACCAGCTAAGCGCATGGCTTCGTCAGTGGGCATAGAAAAAATATAAAGGGCAAGTATTCCAAGATAATACACCATAAGAATCAGATCTAGGGCAATGACTGCCTTCCAAAGATTCCAGCGTTTCTTTAGTACCGTGACTGCAAATATGCTGGCAATAATTGCCACAATGTTAAAAACAATTACTCCCATGGTCGGGCGGCTTGTTATATCAAAAACAGATTTCAGGAACAGGGAGATGATCTGTCTGACCTCTTCCGGGGTCTTTCCTCCATTCACGTTTTGAATGTTTCCGGCTGAAATATCAAACTTATTTTTAATTCCCTGGAATGCAACCTTCACATGCCAACTCCACAAAATATAAGGAATCATAGCTGTTCCTATTGAAAAAATGATCATCAGCCCACTTTTCCACAATGATTTTTCCCTGTTCTTAATCCAAAGATACAGCAGAAAAAGGAAGCCCACTCCCCCATATATAATTCCGGTATTTTTTACTATCATTAAAAGCCCTGCTATAGGCGCCATAAGAATACAAGCTTTCTTTATATTTCTCTGATATCTGTATGCAATGGCAAGGAGTACAAGAGCATAGACCGGAAGGAGGAAATCTACAAGCAGGTTTGTGATTCTTATGGTAACGTTAAACAGGGATAACAAGGAGCAGCCTGCTGCCAAAAAAGCATAGAGGAGAAAACGCTTCGTTTCTTCTATAATTCCAAACATGGCATAAAAGCAGGAAAATATCAGAATTCCCTGAGCCATCAGCATGACTGGCTGGGAATTTCCTGTAAAACGGCAGAAGAAATAAATAAACGACGAAGTACCCAGGGGATAATTTTTAAAATCAATTAATGCAGAAGAAGCATCCGGGAATGCATTGGTCGAAAGCATCTGCTTGATTACCAGCGCCCAGTGAGAAAAATTGTCATAATGGATCAGTCTGCTTATAAACAGCCCATGAAAAAAATATACGCTGCCTATGGCAAATGCCACACCAAACAAGGATAAACGGATTTGTTGATATTGTTTCTTGTCAATAATCCCATAAATGAAGACACCAGAGAGGATCGCTCCAATCACCAGTAAGATCACAGAGCCTGGAAAAAGATACCCTGCAAGTCCGAAAAAATAAACAGCGCAGCCAATTGCTGAAAAAACAAATACAGGAACAAATTCTGTCTGGAGCTTTAGCTTTGTTCTGGCAAACAGCATATATCCGGAAAGGGAGCAAAAAAGCAATACTCCCGTTATCAGCTGATAGATACTATTCATGCTATGCCTCCTTCTTATTGTTTATTGGTGTGTTATGACAAGTATCATGGACTTGTAAGTTGCTGATAATGTTATCGATTTCATTTGCGCTTGGGGTTCCATCTCCATTTTCATCCCGGTAGATGAGTCTGATAATATCATCGATTTCATCAATTTTCATCACCTCATAAAGGATCTGATCACTTTGCGTCTCTTTCATTAAATCATTTAAGTTATTAACCTTCAGAAGCTCTTCTCCAATATTGGGTATGTATTTTCCGGTACGTTTGAGGATTAATGGAATACCGTTTTCCGTAATATACGTAAACGTATCCTCCTGGAGTCCTTTGTCATTAAACTCAGAAACCGAAAAAAACTGGTAATTAAAACTGCATAGCCTGCAGGAGGCTCCGTTCGTAAAAACAATCTGCTTGTTCAGCCTGATTCTCGGTAACTTTCTCTTATCTGAAAGTTGCGGTGTAACACGTTTTTTTATGTTTCTAAGGATATCATCATAAGCGGTTATCCACATATCCATCTGCATGGGAAGGGTATGGGTTCTGTCGTAAATAATCTGCATATACTGACGCTTGTTTACATTGTTTATAGGTTTTACAGTTGCGCAATAACGCCAGCCGCTCTTGTATTCTTTGACATAAGTGATTTCCCCTTCCAGATTGGCACTGTAATAGGGGGTGTGAACCGTCATTTGCAGCACTTCGTTTTCCGGCAGGTAAATGGGTCTCTCCACCCAGAAAGCCACACCGTTCTCAGAAACATCCACGGTCTTAGCCTCATAGAACTGATTCTTGTACTGGACTGTAATATCCTCCTCCGCCAGAATCCGCTCGCTGTTTCTGTATGCAGGTCTTCCAAGCATAAAGAACATGGCATAACACAATGACACCATGTTGTAGGCGATCCAGAATATAATAATGCTGCTATAAAATAGCGCCCAGCCATATTTTCCATGCACAAATCGCACCATGGCAATGATGGACACAATCAGTAATATACCATGGGGAATGGCATAAACAACAAAGTCCCAGCCAACTCCGGTGGATTCTTTCTTTTTGTTCGTAACCTTGAATTTATTCTGATGGATATGAAAACTTTCAAGTATAACAGGAACAATCAGATACGGCATAAATATGGTGTCAATAATCTGGCTCCACTTCTGATTTCTGATATTACTTGACAAATATCGCATGGAGATACTATAAAAGGAATATCCGGGGAGCCAGAATACAAGAACCTCCCAGAAGCTGGTATTGACAATCTGAAAATCAAATAGTGCAAATAAAAGGGGTGACAGGATGAATACAAGCCTGTTAAAAAAAGACCACCAGTATAAATAGCTGTTTAAGTAGGTGATCCTTGCTTTTAAAGGCAGTTTTGGCGTATATATGGCATGGGTGTTCTGCAAACTATGTATGACCCCTCTTGCCCAACGTATGCGTTGCTTTAACATGCTCTTTATGGTCGTGGTGGTAAGCCCGGCCGCCTGTATCTCATCAGTTGCATAGGTAATATAGCCGGCCTTCTGTATCCGAATGCTTGTCTCAAAATCCTCTGTAATGGTGTTTATAGGAAATCCGTTTATTTCCACCATGGCTTTTCTTAAAATAACCGTATTGCTGCCCGTATAAGCAATTGCATTGGAGGCATTTCTCATAATGTTGACTTCCTTAGAAAAGAAATCCTGTTCATTAGGGATATTGCCTTCCGCATACAGATTAAACTGGAATAAATCCGGATTATAAAAGCTTTGAGGTGTCTGGATCAAACCGATCTTACTTGATTCTTCCAGTTCTTTTTCCGTTCTGAGCCTCCATGTACCGTTTTCCTTTATGTATACCGAAAGTAGAAAATACGGAACGGTTTTCATAAGAAATGTGTGCTGAGGAATCATATCCGCGTCGAAGGTTGCAATGAGGGGCGATGAGGTCTTACTCAGAGCATGATTCAGATTCCCGGATTTGGCATGTTTATTATCTGCCAGTCCCAAATATCCAACACCAAACTTTTTAGCCAACTTCTCGATCTCTTCCCGGTTTCCATCATCACAAAGATAGATATGCACCTTGGATTTATCAGGATAGGTCATAAACGTACAGGCATTTACCGTCTTGTACAGGAGTTCTTCCGGTTCGTTATGGGTCGCAATAAATACATCCACATCTGGATACGCTTCATCCGGGATTACCGGACATTCAAGTCGCGTCTTATTCATGCGGATTTTCTGATAGAACAGCTCAAATGTAGTAAATACGGTAACGGTTTCAGCCACCACAAGGAGAACACCAAATATCATATTAAGAATTCCCTGATCGTAAGGCAGTGTAAACAGGATGCGCCATCCTAAATAAATGGTCATTAAGACCATGGTAATAATAAATATAATATTTCTCTTTTTTTCTTCTTTATTCATTTTAAATTTCCTTCGATTGGAAGACCCAGCGCCGTTGGATATGATAGCTTAAAAAAAACAGACTCATATCACAAATGATTTTTGCTGCTTTTTCGTTTATTAGAAGTCTCTTATGCAGCAGGTATACGCTAACTGCTGATAGAAGCATAATAAGCACACTTAATGACAAATAGCGAAGTACTCCATGGATTCCAGTCTGTCTATCATTAAATACAAGATGTTTATTAAGCTGATAGTTCACTGATATGGAAATACTTCGTGCAACAGCTGTCGCACAAATGATTCGCAGAAAATCTTCTCCCGCAAAAAAAATCCGTAAAAAATCAAGCATCACCCATGCGATGCTTATATCAATGACCGAGCTTATGATTGACGAGTAAAAAAACTTCATAAAATTAGACAGGATGACTCCCATGATCTTTAAGCTATCCACAACTGCATTAAAATGAGTTCCCCCATTCTCTTGTTCATAGATTGTCTGAATAGAGATGGTGCGAATGGGGATTTTTAACCGGATGCAGGTAATCAGTACCTGCATCTCATATTCGAACCGGCACCCCTTTATCCCAATCATATGATCCATAAGCGGGGGACCAAATGCCCTGAGCCCAGTCTGAGTATCTGGCAAGTAAATTCCATACAGCATTGCAAAGATTGCCGAGGTTATTCGGTTTCCAAATAAGGATTTGACAGGAATTCCTTTACTTTTGAAGTCACGTTCACCCAGAATCAGTGCACTGGGGTTTCCTATGGCTTCTTTTGCCAGACTATCTACGTCTTTCGAAGCATGCTGCCCGTCCGAATCCACAGTTGCAACGCACCCATAATCAGGCATTGTTTCTTTAATATAGTTGTAGCCCGTCTTTAGAGCTGCTCCCTTTCCAAGATTCACCTGATGCCTGAGCACAATACAGCCTTCCTCTTCTAATGTCTGGAACACCCATTGGTACGCTTTACCCGAGCCATCATCTACAACAACAATATGAGATAAACCATATTGTTTCAATTCCTTTATGTAATTGAGTAATTTCCCTTCCGGCTCATAAGAAGGAATCAGAATTATGCTATTCATTTCTGTTTTGTTCATTGCAATCCTCAATTTTTCTCTATGTTAGTAGCCATTACTATAATATACACATTGTACGGATTAAGTCAACTCTTGTCAGATAAAACCAGTACTGAATGCAAGTGTAAGATAATTCTTTCTTGCCTTACGGCGAAAGGGATAGCTCTATTAACAGAGCTATCCCTTTATACCATTTATTGTTCTTAATTAAAACTCTTCATCTGAATACAGACTGAGTCCATTGGTTTCAATGACCTTTTGATACCAGTAAAAAGACTTCTTTTTCAGCCGGTTATAAGTCCCCTTACCGTAATCATCGCAGTCCACATAGATATAACCATAACGCTTCGACATCTGCTTGGTGGATTCGGAAACCAGATCGATACATCCCCAGGAAGTATAACCAAGACAATCCACCCCATCTTCTTCAATGGCATCTAAAATAGCCTTCATATGTTCCCTTAAGTAATCAATCCGGTACTGATCATCAATCGTTCCGTCTTCATTCACCACATCTGCAGCGCCAAGCCCGTTCTCAACAATAAACAGCGGCTTACGGTAGCGGTCGTAAAGATCCACCATGGATATTCGCAGCCCCGTAGGATCAATCTGCCAACCCCAGTCAGAAGCCTTTAGGTAAGGATTCTTAATGGCATTTATGGTATTGCCCGAGGTAACATTCAAATTAGAGGTATCTTCAGCCGCACAGGAGGAATTATAGTAGGAGAAGGAAACAAAATCCACAGGATGGGATTTCATGATTTCATCATCCCCGTCTTCTTTACGTATGGTAATCCCATTATTTTTAAAACGGGAGAGTAAGTAAGCCGGATATTCTCCAAACACCTGGGTATCACTATAACAATAGGTTCCCCGCATGGTCTGCTGTGCCTTTAATACATCTTCCGGCTTACAGGTATAGGGATAGTAGGTCAGCTTTGTCAGCATGCAGCCAACTAAAGAGCCGGGAATTATTTCATGACAGATCCTGGTTGCATGAGCAGATGCCACAAACTGGTGATGCATTGCCTGGAAGATTACCTCTTCAAAGTTCTGCCCTGGGAAACGGTCTTCAATTAATCCGCCAGTGGTATAGGGGTGACGAATCATGGAATCCACTTCATTAAAGGTCAGCCAGTATTTTACTTTATCCTGATACCTGGTACAGATGGTTTCTACATATCGTGTGAAAAAGCCGATAACCTCTCTGGAATACCAGCCCTTATAGTTTAATACCAGATTTAAAGGCGGTTCATAGTGAGACATGGTCACAAGGGGCTCGATCCCATATTTATGAAGCTCATCAAATACATCATCATAGAATTTAAGTCCTTCTTCATTGGGCGCTTCATCATCTCCATTTGGAAAGATACGTGACCAGGCGATGGACAGGCGGTAGACCTTAAAGCCCATTTCTGCAAAAAGCCTGATATCTTCTTTATAATGGTGGTAAAAATCCGATCCGTGACGTTTGGGATAATATACCTCATCATCGGTAGCAAGTGCAGCTTCTATATCCTGTGACGTTACTGCGTTGTGGGCCTTATAATTGGTTACATCTGTATCAAAGTGCGCTCTGGCACAGTCAGATACGGAAATCCCCTTTCCGCCTTCGTTCCATCCCCCCTCAACCTGGTTGGCAGCGGTTGCACCTCCCCAGAGAAAGCCTTCCGGAAATGTTTGTTTCTGATTCATATGATACCCTCCCTCTTTCTTTGCTGTTTTAATTACGCATGTTTCATGCAATTATTATAGCAGAGCTGAAAATCAATATCCAAGAACACTTTTTCCAAATTGGTGGTGGCGTCTGTTTCCCCCGGGGAGAAGCAGAAAATGCCATTATGAAATTGGAAAAACTGAACATGGAGTTTAAAATGCAAGTAT
Organism: Lacrimispora struthionigena; assembly: GCF_048627165.1. Classification (NCBI taxonomy): domain Bacteria; kingdom Bacillati; phylum Bacillota; class Clostridia; order Lachnospirales; family Lachnospiraceae; genus Lacrimispora; species Lacrimispora struthionigena. Next base: position 2,125,062 of record NZ_JBMBWP010000002.1, on the reverse strand, counting down.
GATAACATGTCAATACGCATAAGAAAACCGGATAAAGAAATAGTAAAACGGGGGAAATGCACAAAATTTGGGGAAATGCGAAACGTTTTAATGCAAATACCGTTTATACGGTGGAGATGGAGGAAAAGATGAAAGACAAATTAATGAACGGCATGCTGTCTGCAGCAGGGGCAATGCAGACACAAAGACATCTGGCAGCTATTAAGAATGCATTTATGAGCCTTCTGCCAATAATTATTATCGGCTCATTCTGTACACTGTTTTCCAATGTTATCTGCAACACAACACCAGGATTTTTCAGTCTTGCAAACATTCCGGGTTTAAGCTTTCTTGGAAAATTAAATCCCATGTTTACAGCAGCCAACTACGGAACCATGAACTTTATTGCAATCGGCTGTGTAATCTTAATTGCAATGGAACTGGGGGAACACTACGGAATTACCGATAAAGCACTTCCCGTTGTGGCACTGGGAGCCTATATTTCCCTTTGTGCCTTTACAGCAAGCGGAAAGGCAGCGGATGGAACCGAAGTGGTAGTAACCAATGTACTTTCCAGAGTCTATACCAATGCCCAGGGGCTCTTTGTAGGAATGTTTGCTTCCATAGCAGCTACCGAAATTTACTGCCGGCTGGTAAAGAGCGGTAAACTGGAAATCCATATGCCTGACGGTGTCCCATCAAATGTGGCCAGATCCTTTACAATCCTGTTTCCATCTCTCATTACCGTAGTTATTATTTCCGCAGTAGGAATGATATTTGAAATGGCGACTGGCATGACATTGTTTAATGCAATTACCGCATTCATCCAAAAACCATTGTCCCATATCTTAACCAGCTTCCCTGGATACATTACACTGATTTTCATTACCACTGTTTTATGGACCTTTGGTATTCACGGAACTCAGGTGACAAAGGCGGTATACGAACCCATTCTACTGGCTGCCTTTGCAGAAAATGAAGCCGCTTATGCAGCAGGAACAGCAATTCCCAATATTATCAGCACACCATTCATGTCCTGTTTTTCAACGGTTACCGGAGCTGGAATTACGGGAGGACTGATCATTGCCATTATGCTGTTTTCCAAGCGTGAAGATTATAAGGCAATTGCTAAACTGGCACTTCCCTGTGCGCTGTTTAACATTAATGAACCGCTGACCTTCGGGCTTCCGATTGTAATGAATCCCGTGCTTGCCATTCCATTTATGATATCACCGGCAGTGTCAGCTACCTTTGCCTATGCCATGACAAAGATTGGTTTCTGCGGAAGAATGGTGGTAAATGCACCATGGACCACACCTCCGGGACTTATGGCGTTTCTTTGCTCCGGCGGAAATATAGGGGCAGCAGTAACACAGATTATCTGTATCCTCCTGGCGTTTGTTGTGTATATCCCGTTTGTCCTGATTTCAAACAAACAGCAGGTTTTAACAGAAGAATAACAGCATGAAACATAAATGAGGTGATTATGAGTTTGACAAAAAGAGGAGGAGATCTTAACATGAAGAAAAAGCAGGAGCTTCAGGTCACGGATGTATTTACAAAATCAAGGATTTTTACTTATCTGTGGATTGTCTTTTGTCCGCCCTACGGACTTTACCGTGTTTTAAGTCCTTCGTCTGAATTTCGCAGACCGGAAAAATGGGTATGGACCATGATTGTCATCTGTACCCTGGTTACATTTGTGAAACTCATCATCACTGGTTAGGAGAGAGAGGCAGCAAAGAGATGGATATTGAAATGATTGTTATGAAACTTGTAGTAAACGGAGGGAATGCCAGAAGTACAGCAATTGAAGCCCTGCGTGCGGCCAAAGTGGGTAACTTTAAGAAAGCAGATGAACTCATGGAGGAGGCAGACACCATACTGAAGGAAGCTCACGAGATACAGACAGAGATGATCCAGAACGAATTAAACGGCAACAAAGTGGAGGTGGGGCTTTTAATGGTTCATGCCCAGGATCATTTGATGAATGCCATGACGGTCATGGATTTATGCAAAGAAATGATTGATATTTTAAGAAAATAAGTTAAAATATTCCAAGAAGGGAAGTTGCTAATATGAGAAATATTGTATTGTTTTGTGCCGCAGGCATGTCAACAAGCCTTTTAGTAAATAAGATGAAAGAAGCAGCTGCAAAAGAAAATTACGAATGTCAGATTAATGCTTATGCATTGGCAAGCGCGAGAGAGAAAGGACCGGATGCGGATATTATTCTCTTAGGTCCTCAGGTTCGTTTTGGTAAGGGAAAAGTGGAAAAAGAATGCCCTGGAAAAATCGTTGAATGTATCGATATGCAGGCTTATGGAACTATGAACGGAGCCAAAGTGATTGCCCAGGTTAAAAAGGCACTTGGAGATTAAGCTAAGACATAAGGGAGACTTGTGAAATAACAGGCAGCTGACAGAGGAGAAACATGGATCTGGCTTACATTACAGCAACTAAAATAATCGAAATGTTTATCATTCTGCTAATCGGCGCAGGCGCGTATAAAGCAGGAATTGCCGATGAGGAGACAGGCAGCAGGCTGACCCGTATCCTTCTCAATATTATTTCTCCCTGTGTAATACTTTTATCCTACCAGATTGATTTTGACAAAGAGCGTCTGTATCGTCTTGCGGTTACAGCCATTTTATCTTTCGCAAGCTTTGTGATCGCAATAGCAGTCTCAAAGATTGCAGTATGGAAGAAAACAGGCACTGATATGGCTGTGGAACGAATGTCCATTGTTTATTCTAATTGCGGTTTTATCGGGATTCCGTTAATTGATGGGATATTGGGCGGAGAAGGCGTATTTTATATGACGGCTTATCTGACTGTATTTAATCTGTTTGTCTGGTCTCATGGTCTCATGCTGATGAGCGGAAAATCAGAAAGCATGAAAAAGACTGTAAGAAGCCTGATGAATCCCTCCAATGCAGCTATTATTCTGGGAGTATTCCTGTTTTTAACAGGCATCAGACTACCTGAAATAATCAGGGAACCAGTTGGGTTAATCGGTGGTATGAATACACCGGCAGCTATGCTGATTTCCGGTATTAATCTGGCTCAAAGTGATTTCCTGGGGGGATTAAAGAATAAAAGAACCTACATAGTCAGCCTTTCAAAGCTGATTGTAGTTCCAGGTCTGACGCTGCTCCTTTTAATGGCAGCAGGAGCGGACAGAAGCATATCCATTACGATTTTAACTGCGGCAGCCTGTCCAAGCGGAGCCATGGGTACCATGTTTGCTCTCCAATATAAAAGAAACAGTCAGTACGCGTCAAATCTTTTAACCATAACAACAGCGCTGTCCTTAATTACCATACCTGCTATTATGGCGGCAGCCAGCGGAATTTTATAATAAAGGGGATAGAAATGATTATAGTTAACGCACCATTGAAACAGGAGACGTTTCAGAAGTATGCAGAGGATGAAGGACTTGTTTTTATAAAGAAATCAGGAATGAAGCTTTTTTTCGACAATCCGGAGGGAGAGGATGGGAAAAAAGCAGAAATATTAAAGAAGAAACTGAAGGGGGAAAAGGAACTGGCAGCTATTTATTTTTCAGTTCAGACCCAATAATAAGAGTATGAAAACCGTACTTCATTTATATCGTAATCCGGTATAAATGAAGTGCGTTTTTTTTATTGTTATGCTATACTGATTTTTGTTTATTTAATTGTTCACGACATAAAAACTTAAGAATATTCTAGAATAAGCAGGTGATTTGGCAACCCGGTAAAGTTTGATATGGACAGGAGGTGGCTTCCATCTTGGTACCTGATGATATCCGCAATATAGAAATTGAGAAACAATATCAGACCATAGATTTCGACTGGCTGAATCTGCATTATAAGACGACGGTAAGTATTGTTATTTTCACATTGGTTATAGAATGCCTGATGAGCGTGGTCTTTGCCCGATCCGGTCTGATTCATACCAGCACACACCGCTATGTGCTAAAATATATTATGATTCCTTCCGGGCTTAATCTGATCTGTATTCTGGCAGAAACTCTGATTATGAAATCAGGATTATTTTCTCAGAAACAGAAAATATATAGTGTATCCCTGATACTGGTTCTGATTTCATTTGTGCTGTTTACTGTTCACAGTGGTTTTACTGCCACCTATTATATTTTTCCGGGGGCAATCATGATGACGATTATCTATGCAGATCAGAGACTGACAGGAATTACAGCTATGTTCTGCATTGTATCAGTCTCATTTTCTGAAATATTCATCAAATGGGATTCCGATAAAGTTGGAATTTTTGACAGCAGCTTAAGCATGGGAAACTTTCTGGTTTCCACGGTAATACTGGTTATTTTTTCAGCTGCAAGTATGGTTGTAATCCGGTTTGAGCAAAAGAAAAACGATGCCAGCATCAGAACTGACCTGGAGAGACACCTGTTAAAGCAGAGCATTCAGGTAGATGAACTGACAGGGATTTTTAACCGCAAAGCGCTTGATGAAGCAATGTCTGTTATGGAGATTGAAAAGCCCTGTGAGGATCATATACTGGCTGTTGTTGATATTGATCATTTTAAAAGCATCAATGACCGGTTTGGACACTTTATGGGGGACAGATGCTTAATTGAGTTTGCCAGGGTATTGATGGAACATTCCTGTGTCTATACGCCATATCGTTACGGCGGAGATGAATTCTGCCTTTTGTTTCATAATATATCAATGGAAGAAGCGGTTCAGGTGTGTGAGGAGATCAGACGGCTGACGGAAGAGATAAGGATAGAGGAAGAAAAAGAAATCCGCTTTACTGCCAGTTTTGGATTGTCCGCATATTCCAGTCCGCTGAATGCATCCAGGCTTTTCGTTTTGTCTGATTATGCATTATATGATGCCAAAAAATTCCGTAACTCCGTAAGAGTATATGAAAAGGGGATGAAGATCGCAGAGTGATAGTGCGGTCGATTCCCTTTTTTTTATCTTGACATTACATAATGTGTAATGTTATAGTTTATGTAATGATAAGAGTAACAAGGAGGCAGAAAAATGGATCATATCAAACTATCTACCAAAAAGGAACTGGAAATTTATATGAACCCGGTGAGGCAGAATCTTCTCCGGTTACTGGAGCGTTCCAAACTGCCCATGACACCAAAGCAGCTCTCACTAAAGCTGGACATTTCCCCATCCAGTGTTCAGCATCATATTAAAAAACTGGAATCCCTTGGGGTCATTACGCTGGATCATACAGAGGTTATTAATGGAATCACTGCCAGATATTATTGTCCGACCTATGTCAATGTCCGGATTGGCCTGGACCACCCCGACGATACCCAGTTACAGAAAGAAGTTTTGGTTCAGGAGCAGATTGCAAGAACCTATGAAGGCTTTTTGACACAGAAGAAAAAATTTATAGAGCAGTTTAATAATGAGGAATTGGAGTCAAGATGGGATTTGGGGGATATTTTGACCGGAGTGGTACATTTATCGCCTGGTGAAGGGGAGGAATTATTGAAGCTTATTAGGGATTTTCTGGATGCACATGCGGTACCTTCTTTAGAGAAGTCTCCGTGGGAATATGCCTTTATACTTTATAACGCGGAGGAAAATCTTTATGAGTAAGACAAAACAGCTGATCATTTTTTTAAACTACGCTTCCCTGGGTATCCTTCTGCCGGTGCTTACTTTAATCCTTTTGAAAAAAGGAGCAGATCTTAAAACCCTTCCTTTGTTAATTGCCAGTTATTCAGCTGCGGTGCTATGCTTTGAACTGCCCAGTGGAATCTGTGCAGATTTGTATGGGAGAAAAACTGTTTTTCTCATATCCGGAGTTTGCCAGCTTTTATCGGTTAGTCTGCTTTTTTTCTCACAGAATCTGGTCTGGTTATTTTGCTGCCTGGTTCTCAATGGAATCAGCAGGGCTTTTTCTTCCGGAAGCCTGGATGCCTTAATTGTAGATCAGGCATTGGCCGAAAGAGGAGAGGAATGTCTGCCTGATGTGACCTCACGTCTTTCTATCATGGAACAGACAGGTCTGGCATTGGGGTGTATTCTTGGAGGTTTTCTTTCCTGTTTGGGAGATTCCTATAATGCTAATATTCTGCTTCGTATTACATTAACCGTGGTAACCATGGGACTTTGTATCTTTGGAATAAAAGAAGAACGGATATTTGGCAGTGGAATACAACGCCCCAACCTTGTCAGCCATTTAAAGAAAGGATTTGTTACTGTATTTTCCAAGCGGGATTTCCCATTTATTTTGGCGGGCATGTTATTCACCGGATTTTTTATAACTCCCATTGAGACATACTGGCAGCCGGTTTATCTGAAGCTGTCTGATTCATCACAGGGAACCTGGATGCTGGGAGTACTGTCCTTTGTAGGATTTTTTCTGGCAGCCGCAGGAAATTCTCTCTGTCGCAGGCTGCTCATAAAATATCCTGGAAGACAGTGGAGAATTTACAGCATCAGCCGTGTTTTGGGCGGCAGCGCTTTACTGATTCTGGCTCTTTTTCAATCGGCATGGATATTTGTTATTTTATATGGAGGTATTTACATGCTTCTTGGAACCGGCAGTGTAGCTGAAAATACTTTAATCAATCAGTATACGCCGGGTCCTTTAAGAGCCAGTGTTTTGTCAGTGGGATCATTTCTCTTACAGACAGGGTCCATGCTCGGTTCTCTTTACAGCAGCCTGACGGTGGGCTACATCGACGTAACAGGGCTCTGGCTTACTTCTGGCGGAGTTTTAATTGGATATACCGTTTTAATTACTTTGCTTTTAATGGCTCAAAAAAAGAAAATAAATTTATATGATATTGAATCATTTGAAAACTCCTGATATAAATAAAGGTACAGGCAATGAAAAGAAGCTGTATTTGCGGATTTCCGGAATAACCAGGTTCTCATGCCAGAAAAGGTACCGGAATCAGAAATGGCGACCCAGAGCTATGCTGGATCGTCATTTTTTGAATAATTAAAAAGGCCTTTTTAAAATTTGGAAATAATTGGATTATTTTCCAGAGATTAAACCGTCATATAATAAAATATTATAAGTAAAGGAGTTTTTACCATGCCAAGAAGAGGAGAAAATATTTATAAACGGAAAGATGGAAGATGGGAAGGAAGAACATTAAAACAAACGGGGAAATATCAGTATTTTTATTCCAAAAGCTATAAAGGCGTTAAGGAAAAAATGAAAAATTATAAGGAAAACCAGCCATCTGCCAAAGAAAAAAGATCTGGTGAGATAAAGGGAGGGGCTGCACTTTTTGAGGAATGGCTCATTGATGTTTCTATAAGAGTAAAGCCTTCAACTTATGAAAGCTATTACCGCTGCATAAATAAGTATGTGATCCCATTTTTTGAAAAAGAGAAAGATCAGCGTATTACCACGGGATCTGTCGCACGGTTTGTGAAGGAAATGTATGAAAAGGAGGAACTGGCAGATTCATCTAAAAAGAAGAATCTTACCATTTTTAAGATCGCAGTTAAGGAGATATTAAAGGGTTCCGCTGATTGCTTTGCAGTTATGGATTTAATTAAATATCCAAAGCCGGATGATAAAGAAGTTGAGGTTTTCTCCATGAAAGAGCAGCGTCAGATAGAACAGGCAGCTTTTCATTACAATGACAGGAGAGCAATGGGAATTCTTCTTTGTTTTTATACCGGTATCCGTCTTGGAGAACTATGCGCATTAAAATGGGAGGATATTGATATGGAAACAGGTACTTTATCCATCAGCAGGACTGTATCCCGAATTCGCCATTTTGAAGAGGAAGAACACAAGACCGCACTGTTTGTGGGGGCACCAAAAAGTCGTAAATCCATGAGAAAGATTCCTCTTCCCCAGTTTATACTTAACATGCCAGTACTGACTACATATAAAAGCAGAAATCAGGATAATTATATATTTACAGAGACAAACGTACCTTTTGACCCCAGGTGTTTTCAGAAACTGTATAAACGGCTATTAAAGGAAGCTCACGTCAAGGACCGGAAATTTCATGCGATCCGCCATACCTTTGCCACCCGGGCACTGGAGCTGGGAGTGGATATTAAGACGATCAGCGAGCTTCTGGGACATTCCAGCGTATCCATTACCTTAAATGTCTATGCCCACTCTCTGATGGAACAAAAAAAGGCTGCTATTGAAAAATTCAATGATATGTATCAGCTGAATGCTGATTTGAGCGGACCGTTAATAAAAAATAATTATGAAATTTTGGAAGATTCTTATGCCAGGTAGGTTATAAATGCATTTTTTTAATATTCGGTTACAATTTAAATGAACATTCCCCATTTTTCTGTCACAATTGACAAATATCTACATGTTGTTATATAATATTGATTAATTAAATGCTGTAAAAATTTTACATAAAATGCAATTTATTTCCAGAATGCAAATGATGAGTAGGAGGATATGGCTGTGGCGGGAAGGATTAAGGCATTTCAGAGAGTCATTAAAAAATCAGAGGAGGGTAATGATTCGGAAGGAAAGAAAAAATCCATAAAAGGTAGATTGTTATTTGGCATCATCGCCATGTGTATCACAATTTCCGTCCTCTTTGGACTTTTTAATGGTTATCTTTTCTATCGTGATGCAAAAAAAAGCACTGACATGAGACTGATGGAATCTGCAGAAGCTTATAGCCAGTCTGTTCAAAATGCAATTGATATTTATAAGATAAAGATTGAGGCTATCGCGCAATACACCTCTATTACAAATCAGAATAAGAATGCAGATCAAAGAAAAGATGCTATGGATAAGCTGGCGCAGGATTACGGCTTCCTGGAGATCACAACCGCAGATGTGAACGGGAAGGCGTCTAATGGAACAGATATGAGCCAGTTGGAGTTTTTCAACCGTGCGCTTAAGGGAGAAACCTATATTTCAACCACCATGAAAAACGAAGAACTTGGCAAAACTGTTCTGGTAATTGCAGCTAAGATAAATAACGGTCAATACAACGGAGTTGTAACCGGAACTCTGGATGCTGATGTGTTCAGCAAAATGATAGATGGAGTATCCATTGGAAAATCAGGTTATGGATTTATTGTAGATAAAGAGGGAAAGGTAGTTGCCCATAAGGACAGAGCTACCGTTACCAATGAAACGAACTATATTGAGATGGGAAAAACCGATAAAACTTTTGCGGCAACTTCCAATAATATTAAGGATATGATTGCAGGCAATACCTCTATCCGCTCATCTCGATTAAGGGGTAAAACGCTGGTAATGGGATATACACCAATTACTAATTCGGACGGCTGGTCCATCGCAGTAGTAGCAGAACAGTCCGAGATGATGGCTGGTTTTTATCAGTCTCTGGTTATAACCATCGTTCTGGCAGTTATCATGATTCTGGGTTCTCTGATTATGTCCTTCAGAATTGCAGCACCCATTGTGAAACCCATTGTAAATCTGGTAGAACGTATCAAAAAGCTTGACGAAGGAGACCTGCACTCTGAAGTACCTCAGATTGATACAGGAGATGAGCTGGAATCTCTTTCCCGGTCATTTACCGGAACCATCAATACCCTGAATAATTATATCAATGAGATTTCTTCGATATTAAGCGGGTTGGAGAAGGGAGATTGCACCGTTTTAGTAACCCAGGATTATAAAGGTGATTTTGTACAGATCAAAGATTCCTTAAACGGAATTACATACAACTTAAATTCTGTATTTACCAAGATAAAGGAGTCCTCCGACAAAGTAGCAGACGGATCCAGACAGATTTCAGATGCTTCCCAGGCACTTGCATCAGGAGCAGCTGAGCAGGCGGCGACAGTCGAGGAATTAAGCGCGTCTGTAAGTGGGGTATCAACCCGTGCCCAGGAGAATGCGGACAATGTTCAGAAAGCAACTGGATACGTAAGACAGGCTGTGAGCGGAATGGATGAAGGCAATGCCTATATGGAAAAGCTGGATCATTCCATGAAAGAAATCGGACTGGCTTCGGAGAAAATCTCAAGTATTACCAAGGTAATTGAAGACATCGCATTCCAGACCAACATACTGGCCCTTAATGCAGCAGTTGAATCAGCCAGAGCGGGAGAAGCAGGTAAGGGATTTGCAGTCGTTGCAGATGAAGTCCGCAATCTTGCCGGCAAATCAGCAGAGGCTGCCAAGCAGACGGCAGAACTTATCGGTCATTCCGTTGAGACTGTATCAGAAGGCGTAAAAATTGCCTATGAAACCACCCGGATTTTAAAATCTGCTGCCGAGAAGTCGGGACAGGTAGAACGAACCATTCAGGAGATTGCAGCTGCTTCCAATGAGCAGGTGGAGGCAATCGAGCAGATTAACCAGGGACTTAACCAGGTGTCTTCCGTAGTACAGACCAATGCCGCAACGGCAGAAGAAAGCTCCGCTTCCAGTGAAGAGTTAGATACCCAGGCACAGGTATTAAAACAGGAGGTTGAACGATTCAGGCTTCAGGGTGAATACACTCAGACAGCAGAAGAGCCTGTGTTTTATGAAGCTGCAGCTACAGCTGAGCTCCAGAATTATACAGAAGCTCAGGAAGAAACAGCACAAAAAGAAGAGACTGTATTACCGGTTTCCTATATACATGACTCAGCAAAATATTAATTAATCAGATCAGCCGCAAGATGGAAAAACATGTTGCGGCTGTTTTTTGTTTTGTGTCAGGTGAGTTCATGTTATAATAGCAAAAAAGGGGGACCTTGAGGTGAAAATTGACAGGCTGATCGGAATCATTTCTATATTGCTGCAAAAAGAAAAGGTGACAGCGCCTTATCTTGCTGAAAAGTTTGAAGTATCCAGAAGAACTATAAACCGTGATGTAGAAAATTTATGCAAGGCTGGAATACCAGTCGTCACAGAACAGGGTAAAAATGGCGGAATTTCCATTGCTGAGGGTTATAAGGTAGATAAGACCTTATTTACCTCTGGGGAGATACAGGCGATTCTTTCCGGGTTAAAGAGTCTGGACAGTGTATCAGGAAGCAACCGGTATCAGCTTTTAATGGATAAGCTTTCCATAGGCAGTAATGATTATGTAGGTGCCAGCGGTCCGGTTGTCATTAACTTAAGTTCCTGGTACCAGTCATCCCTTCCACCTAAATTCGAGCTGATTAAGGACGCAATTGAGAGAAAAAAGAGGATTGAGTTTCATTATTACGGTCCTGGTGGGGATAACATGCGAAAATTAGAGCCCTGTTTGTTGATATTTGAATGGTCTTCCTGGTATGTTTGGGGATATTGCCTGCTAAGAGATGATTTCCGTATGTTTAAATTAAACCGAATGGATCAGATCCGATGCACCAATGAGAACAATGAGAACAGGGACATTCCGCTCTATCAGATGGATCCCCGTAAGGTTCAGTGGACCAAAGGAGTGGAAGTAACGGCAGAATTTGATCAATCCATGAAATGGCGGCTGATAGAGGAATTCGGCATTAACAGCTTCAGTGAAAATGCAGATGGCAGGTTATTAATGCAAATTGGCTGGTCGGATCAAGAGTCCTTATTTAGCTGGCTGCTAGGATTTCGGGATTGCGTGCGGATTATTGAACCAGTGGAATACCAGAAGGATTTTCTGAGTATGCTGGAGCGGATTAAGAATCTATATTGATAAATAGAATCACATGACTCCATATTGACAATGTCCATAGAATCAATCATAATATACAGATACCCCTTATGGTATCGGGAGGTGCAAAATGAAACAGTGTATGGATGCAGATAATCTGCACCGGCGTTTAAAAAAGATCATCGGTCAGGTTCAGGCGATTGACCGTATGGTAGATGAAGATGTCCCCTGTGAAGACGTACTTGCCCAAATCAATGCAGCAAAATCTGCGCTGCACCGGGTTGGACAGGTAGTCTTGGAGGGGCATATTAATCATTGTGTCAGAGATGGAATTGAGCATGGAGATGCGGATAAAACCATAGAGAGTTTTACAAAAGCAGTCGAGCGTTTCGCCAACATGACATAAATGATACGTAGAAGCAGGACACCGTTAAAACGGAGGCCCTGCTATTTTTTTTCCACAGCCACCCATATTTCGCAGGAATAGTCTGGATTATTTACATCGTCGGAAGGATAGACTTCAAAGTCCGTACCTCCGCAGGGCCTGTATTCACTGGCGGGGAAAAACTCACTGTAGATTTGCTGATACAGTCTGGTAAATGCATCTGGCATGGAACCGATGCACGGAAATACGGCATACGTATGAGCAGGAACTTCCCATATCATCAATTCTTTTTCTGCAGGCAGAGTACCGTTATAGTAAACCCCAATGGCATAAGGGCAGCCGGGATCAGCAGCATCTTTTCCAAAACCTGTTCCCGCTATGTTTTTCCCAAACATCGTATCAGAAGAAATATACTTTGCAAGCGTACCAATAGTTCCATCCATGCGGCATTGTTTCCAGAAATCAGATATTCTGGCAGAGGTCAGTTCATTTTTGCCGGATACCTCCATGGGTTTACCGATCATTTGAAAGCTGTTCCTCTTTTCAATCCTGTAATCAGTTACATTGGCTCCAGTCAGTATCAGCTTAACAGAAAGACGGGAAAATGATTTCAGACTGGCACCATTTCGCACCTGAGTAGGGGACACGCCATGAAAGCGTGTAAAAGCGCGGCTGAAGCTTTCCTGGGTGTCGTATCCATATTTTACTGCGATATCCAGAATGCGTGTGTCAGTGTCTGCCAGCTCACACCCTGCCAGAGTCAGCTTCCGCATACGGATATATTCTCCCAGAGTAAATCCGCATAGTATTCCGAATACCCGCTGAAAATGAAAGCTGGATGAACATGCCTGTTTTGCAATCTCACTAAAATCCAGTTCTGTGGTTATATGATCTTCCACGTAATCCACTGCTTTTTGAATGCCGCTAATCCAATCCATCTTTGTTTCTCCCCTTGTTTTATTCAAATAGTGGAATGATATCTCTGGTAATCAGTGTAGTCTGTATTTTAAAATTCGGTACAAACCGGGACGCAATTGCTACGACCATACTTTTTTCGGGATTCACATATATGAAGTTCCCGCTATCACCAATCGCCGCATAACAACGGTCTCCCTCACTGTCTGTAATCCACCATAAATAACCATATAAAAAATCTCCCCAGCGGTTCCTTACTTTTGTGCATTCTTCAATCCATTTTGGTGATAGAATTTCTCTGCCTTTATAGCTGCCGCCGTTTAAATAAAGCTGTCCGATTTTTGCCATATCCCGTGGAGTAAGGCAAAGTCCCCATCCGGCTGTGTTCACACCCTGTGGATCCACCACCCATCCGTTTACAGATCTGCCAGATAGAAAGGCAAGATGTTCCTCTTTATTTCTGATTATTGTATTACCGGGAATTGTGATACCCAGTGGTGTAAACAAATTTTCTGTTGCAAAATCAAGTACGGATCTGCCTGTGGAGTTTACTATAATTCCGGATAAAATCTGTGTACCAACGGTGGAATACTTAAATTCTTCTGTTATACCAGATTTACCTCCCAATAAATCCAGGGCAGATTTAGTCCAGTCATCACTGGAATAGACCTTTGTGTAAGGTTCCGACTTATACTTGTATGGCGCAGTCATGGTAAGCATATTTTTTATGGTGACCTGCTTTATGGTATGTTCCCCGCGTTTAAGCTTGTAAGCCGGGAAAAAATCCAGAACTTTCTGATCGGGGCTTTTTATATAACCCTGATCAATGGCAATGCCAATCAGCGTCGCCATGATGCTTTTGGTTACCGACATTACGTGAACAGCATCCACTGAAGTATAGCCGTCAAAATATCGTTCATAAACAATTTCCCCCTTTTTTTGTACAACGATACCAGCTATATTATCGTAATCTGCTCCAATTATATTTTCTAACCGAATAATACCATCGTTCATGACATTTCCCCGCTTTCTTTTTCAATAATCCGTTACAATTCACAGATACTATGATACGGGAAAACAGACTTAACCGCCTGACATTTTGTGCGGAGCGGTGTCATATGCAACTATAGTACAGTATATCAGAATATGGTTTTTTTTCAATCGGAGTGAAAATGCATGTTTCTGCTTGACAATTGATACCTATGGGGGTATATTTGGTTATGAAAATACATATACCCCTATGGGTATAAAGGGGAGACAGATCATGAATCATATCAATAAGTTTTTAGAGTGGGGAGGACCCTTGAAAGAAAAAGTAAGTCTGGCAGTTTCTGTGATTGCCCTTATTATCAGCTTTTTTGATTTGGCACCAATCCCCTTTGATGCTGCCTGGATTGCAGTTCTTCTTTGCGGCATTCCAATTATTATGGAAGCAGTAATTGGTTTAATCACCGAATTTGATATAAAAGCAGATGTTCTGGTATCCATTGCACTGATTGCTTCTGTCATAACGGGGGAGATCTTTGCTGCGGGAGAAATTGCTTTTATTATGCAGCTGGGGGCATTTTTTGAAGATTTTACAGTGAAACGGGCAAGAGACGGGATTGAAAAGCTGGTGCATTTAACTCCCCGCACAGCCAGGAGGCTTAGAGGGGCGCTGGAGACGATTATTCCGGCAGATGAGGTATTAAAGGGAGATCTTCTTCGAGTATTACCAGGAGAGACGGTTCCTGCAGACGGAGTCATCACAACTGGAAGAACCTCTGTAAATCAGGCTGTTATGACGGGGGAATCACTTCCGGTGGACAAAGGACCGGGAGATGAAGTTTCCAGTGGCACAGTCAATCAGTTTGGTTCCTTTGATATGGAGGCAACCAGGGTAGGAGAAGACAGTTCCATACAGAGAATGATACGTCTGGTTCAGTCTGCAGATGCACGAAAGGCTAAAATAGTGGGCATTGCAGACCGATGGGCGACGTGGATTGTGGTGATTGCTCTGGCAACTGCCGTGCTGACCTGGCTTTTTACAGGAGAGGCAATGCGAGCTGTTACCATACTGGTTGTATTTTGTCCCTGCGCACTTGTTCTGGCTACCCCAACCGCCATTATGGCGGCAATTGGCAATGCAACTAAGCACGGCTTCCTGGTCAGGGAGGGAGACGCACTGGAACGTTTGTCAGCAGTCAGGAAACTGACCTTTGACAAGACTGGTACTCTAACCTATGGGACCCCCCAGGTGGTGTCTGTAGTCAGTTTTACAAAAGAGTATGGGGAAGATGAAATATTTGAGCTGGCAGCAGCGGCAGAGTCCCGCTCGGAACACCCGCTGGGGAAAGCCGTAGTCCGCTCATTGAAAGAGCAAAAGAAAAAGGAGGTAATGCCCGCAGATGTATTTGAGATGATTCCCGGACGGGGGGTTAAGTCTGTTGTTAAGGGAAAGAAAATTCTGGCTGGCACCCCGGAGCTTTTGTCTGAAAACGGAATTCTGATGGAAGAATGGCATAGAAGAGAGGCAGAAATTTATCTTAATCAGGGTTGCACGGTTATCTATCTTTCAAAAGGCAATATTCCTGCTGGTTTTCTTGCATTATCGGATACCATCAGAAAGGAGGCTGGTGCGGTGATTGAACGAATTAAAGAAATTGGTTCAGAACCTGTGCTGCTTACAGGGGATCATAAAAGCGCAGCCATACATATTGCCGGCCAGCTTGGGATTATGGAGATTCATGCAGAGTGTCTGCCTGAAGATAAACTCAATTGGGTGAATACCTATGAGGAGGAAAAGAAACGGGTTTGCATGATTGGTGATGGTATCAATGATGCCCCGGCTTTAAAACGTGCTTTTGTGGGGATAGCCATGGGCGGGATCGGCAGTGATATAGCAGTGGAAGCCGCGGACATTGCCCTGGTCAGCGATGATATAAAAGAAATCCCCCATCTTCTGGCTCTGTCAAAGAAGATGATGAGTACCATACATTATAATCTGTTCTTTTCCATGTTCTTAAACTTTGCGGCTATTATACTGGCGGTAACCGGGATATTAAATCCGGTGGTAGGTGCACTGGTACATAATGCAGGGTCTCTGGCAGTAATCATTAACTCAGCGTTTCTTCTGAAATGGAGTGCAAAATAAATAAGCAGCATTGAAAAGCCGGACTTTTCAATGCTGCTTGTCTGTCAATCTTTTTGTTTGCCGTTTACAAAGGCTTTAATTGCTGCAAAACTTTCTGCACTGATTACATGTTCAATCCGGCATGCATCCTCTAATGCAATCTTACGCTCGACGCCCAGAGCCATAAGCCAGTCCGAAAGGAAGGTGTGGCGCTCGTACATCCGCTCTGCGATTTCCTGACCTTTTTCCAACAGCGTTATATGTCCATTTTCATCCATATCAATAAAACCATTCTCGCGAAGATTCTTCATTGCCACACTGACGCTGGGTTTGGAAAATTCCAACTCACCGGCTATATCAATTGAGCGTACATATCCGTTGCGTTTATGCAGCATTAAAATTGCTTCCAGATAATTTTCAGCAGATTCCTGTATTTTCGTAACAGCACCTTCTTTCAATGTTCTTTTTGTATCTGTTTATTGTAACAC
Source organism: Lacrimispora struthionigena (assembly GCF_048627165.1). Taxonomy (NCBI): domain Bacteria; kingdom Bacillati; phylum Bacillota; class Clostridia; order Lachnospirales; family Lachnospiraceae; genus Lacrimispora; species Lacrimispora struthionigena. Next base: position 2,108,656 of record NZ_JBMBWP010000002.1, on the reverse strand, counting down.
AAACAGGCTTATATTTTCAAGTCAGGTTATCCATTCCTTTTTCATGCTTTTTTATCATGGTACGGAACTGACTGATGGAGATACCAAGTTCTTTGCTGGCGGACCGTAAGGAGTATTCCCGGTTCAGCCATTTTTCATATACAGGAAAGAATTCATCCGGAAGGGGGGAGGGATATCTCCCCAGATGCTTTCCCTGTGCTTTTGCTATGGCAATTCCTTCTGCCTGCCTTTGTCTGATATTTTCTCTTTCCGCCTGGGCTACATAAGAAAGCAGCTGTAAGACAATATCAGAGATCAGCGTTCCGATTAAATCCTTATTGGTTCGTGTATCGAGAATTGGCATGTCAATAATCACGATGTCTGCTTTTGTAATTTTAACAATATCTCTCCATTCTTTCTGAATGTCTTCATAATTTCTTCCAAGACGGTCCAGACTTTTGACCACCAGTACATCGCCCTCTTTCAATTTCCGCTTCAATTTCTGGTACTGGGGCCGGTTAAAATCCTTTCCCGACAATTTATCACAGTAAATATTTTTCTCTAAAACCCCCCATTTAATCAACTCTACCAGCTGCCGTTCAACGTTCTGATCAAGCGTAGATACTCTGACGTAACCATAGAAATTATTCATATGTTATTAGACCTCCTGTCTTTTCTATTATGGCAGAAAGAGTAGATTTTAAAATGAGACAAGCATAAAGTATTGCTAAAAAGGTGTACCTTTTCGTCAATACTTTATGCTTGTTAAATTAGTATAATTAACCATAATATATTATAATAAAAACTTCGACATATTTCAACAAAAATATAGCAGAAAGGAGATTTTGGGTGTCGATATAGAAAGGTACACCTTTTTGACAATAAAATTCACGGTATAATGGTTATTTTAATCGAAAATAACACGATTATAACAATATTAAGTAATAATGAAAGGGGGAACCGGTATATATCCGGTACAAAACTATGAAAAGAACTTCGATGAAGAAGGCATTTATCCTGCATTTTCTTGCAATTACTGTTTCAGTACTTATTATGGTAATTTCTGTAACATTAAGCTTTCAATCTATTAATAAGGTGAATGGGTTGATTTCGGAATGTTATGAAGAAAAAGAATTGCTATTGTCTGCCCAGACTGCTCACTACAAATGGGGGAGCAATTTAAGCAATGCATTAAACTACGGAACGGAATTTACAGGCCAAAAGGATGAAACCAAGTGTGATTTTGGAAAGTACTTATATAGTGACAAAGTAAAGAATTCACAGGATATGGCTGAATTTTATACAAAGGCTGAGCCGTTGCATAAAGAGATTCATGAGCTTGCCGACCAGGTGCTGGATCTGGAAAAAACAAATAAAAGTGCAGCAATTGAACTGGAGAAAAACAGTGTTAATGTAAAAATTGAGCAATTAGTTCAGTTACTTGATTCTGCAAAGGTACAAAAGCAGGCTAATATTGACCAGCAGCTTAAAAATATGAAGATTACCATTTCCAAGGGAGTGGCAATGTGTGCTGCTGTATTAATTATTACACTTATTCTTTTAATTTTAACATTCCGTTATGTCAGCCGCCATATTGTCAGTCCCATACTTAAGCTTCAGGAGGAATGTAAAAAACTGAAGGCAGGCTTACTGGATGTGTCATTTACAAACCACCTTACAAATGAAGTGGGGGATTTAGGAAATTCTCTGGATGATTCCGTTTCGGCGATTAAAGACTACATAAAGGCAATTGACTATGCCATGTCCCAGTTTGCCAGTGGAAATTTTGCATGCGAATGCTCCATAGAGTTTGAAGGAGATTTTTATAACATACAGAAATCAATCGAATATTTCCAAAATCAGATGAATCATACCCTGTCTGAAATAAAACAGGGGTATGAACAGGTTTCTACGGGAGCAGAACAGGTTTCTGCCGCTTCTCAGAGCCTTGCACAGGGTGCAGCAGAGCAGGCCAGCAGTGTAGAGGAACTGTCTGCAGCAATCGCACAGGTGCAGGCGCAGGCAAAGGATAGCGCCCAGTATGCCCAGAATGTGGATACCATAGGAAACCAGGCGGAGCAGACAGTAAGAGAAAGCCTTGTTGAAATGGAACATCTTAAAAATGCCATTGGCAACATATCGGAAGTCTCACAACATATTACAGAGATTATAGAGACGATTAATGCAATTGCTGCTGAGACAAATCTTCTTGCTTTAAATGCGGCAATTGAAGCGGCCAGAGCAGGAAGTGCAGGTGCAGGTTTTGCAGTCGTCGCAGATGAGATCAGAAAGCTGTCTCAGGGATCTGCGGAAGCGGCCAAGAATATTTCGGCTCTCATAGAAAATTCCATTGCAACCATTCGTCAGGGAGAAACATACGCCTCAAGTACCAGTCAGGCATTTGCTGAGGTGGCAGAGCATGCGAATACAATTATCGGTATGGTTGGAAAAATTGCTGAGGCATCGGAAAGACAGTCCCTGTCGGTAACGGAAATTTCCCGGGGAATGGACCAGATTTCCTTGGTTGTTCAGACAAATTCTGCGACTTCAGAGGAAAGTGCTGCTGCAAGTGAGGAGTTAAACAGTCAGGCGGAGGTAATGATGAGTCTGATTAGCCAGTTTAAACTGAAAACAAGTGCAAACTCATGATTGAAGGTGTAGTAAATGACGGAAAAAGATGCTCATGTTCTTCTTGGGCAGATTCAGAGTATTATTACAAATAAACCTGTAACGGGACAGCTGGAGAGTGATGCTCCGGTTTATAAGGAACTTCAGGATACTGTTTCTTATCTTTCCAGGCACATGCTGAAAATGAACCAGCAGGTAACCAGAAGCAAGGGATTAAATTCCCTGTTTCTGGCTATCATTAACAGTCTGAAAGATTGGGTTGTTGTGACAGAGGAGAAGACAGGCAAAATTCTTTATACCAACGATCTTGTGAAAAATCGGTTTTATAATATGGATACCGGACGTTTTATCTGCGGAGATGCATGCGGATTGATGGACCGGCTTCAGTCACCAGGTAAAATCGAAGGCAGACAAAAATTCGAGTATCAATGCAAACAGGAAAAATTCTTTCAGGTAGAATCCCACCGGGTGCAATGGGAAAATACAAGTGCAGTCATTCATTTAATTACTGATGTGACATTTCAGAAAGAAACAGAGGCTCATCTGGAAGTAATGGCATATAAAGATGAACTGACCGGGCTTAATAACCGAAGATGCTGTATCAGTACCATTGATGAGTATATGAAAGCAGAGCCTATATTTGCCTTATGTATGATTGATCTGGATGGATTAAAAACAATTAATGATCAGTTTGGTCACCTAAATGGAGATCAGTATTTAACATGTGTTTCACGGGAATTGAAAGAGTCAGTCAATCAGGGGGATTTTATATGCCGCTTTGGCGGAGATGAATTTGTAATTCTATATCGCGGATTAACAGAAGAGGAGGCTGAGAAACGGTTAGCCATAGTTAATCAAAAACTGGCGGCAAATCCGGTGGGTTATTCCATGTCTTTCAGTTACGGAATTGTTTGTATTAAAAAGGAAATGGATCTGCTAGCTGAGACTGCTATAAAGATAGCAGATGAAAAAATGTATCAATTTAAACGGATGCGTAAGTAAAAAAAGAAGTCTTTAGAAAGCAGCAGCTGACAGGCGTATCTTTTCTTGTGTTTTTTGTAGTTTTACATTATAATGATAGGCAGGTAAAATGAAATGGGAGCAAGAAAAGAATGAGATTTATTGGAAGCAAGACACTGCTGCTGGACCAGATTAAGTATGTAATAGATGAAAAGGCGCCGGAAGCGAAAAGCTTTTGTGATATATTTTCTGGAACCGCTGCGGTTGCCAGATATTTTAAACAGTGGTATCAGGTCTGTTCCAATGACCTGCTGTATTTTTCTTATGTTCTTCAGCGGGCAACCGTTGAGAACGACCAGATGCCGGAGCTTAGCCGTTTGCAGGCAGAAACAGGGATTGCAGATCCTCTGGATTATTTTAATGGGATAGAGAAAAAAGAGATGGAAGAACTGCCGGTGGAACGACGTTTTTTCCAGAATACATATGCGCCTGTTGGTGGTCGGATGTATTTGAACGATGACAATGCTCTTCGCATTGACTTTGCACGCTGTACGGTAGAGGACTGGAAAGCTGCCGGTTTGTTAAGTGAAGAAGAGTATTTTTATCTGGTAGCCTGTATTGTTGAGGGAATCCCTTTTGTTTCCAATACATCTGGTACCTATGGTGCGTTTCATAAGTCATGGGAGAGAAGAAGTTATAAGCATTATGAACTATACCGTCTGCCAGTGACTCATAACGGAAAAGAAAACCGCTGTTACAATGAAAATGGTTCTGATTTGTTAAAAAGACTGGAAGGCGATATACTCTATATCGATCCTCCTTACAATTCCAGACAGTATTTTTCAAATTATCATGTTTTAGAAACCGCTGCCAGATATGATTATCCAAGCGTTCGGGGAGTCACCGGACAAAGACCGGAAGCGGAAGGACAGAAATCGGAGTTCTGCATGAAAAACAAGGCAGTTCCTGCCTTTGAAGAGTTGATTTCCAATGCCAGATACCGCCATATCATACTGAGCTACAGTACAGACGGGCTGATGTCAATGGAAGAGATAGAAGCAGTTATGAAAAAATACGGAAAACCAGAGACCTATCATGTATATGAGATCCCATACCGCAGATACAAGAGCCGTAAGGTGAAAGAAACGGAACGTTTAAAGGAGCTTTTGATTTACATAGAAAAGCAGGTGCCGCCATGTACATAAAAAGTCCTCTGAACTATACAGGAGGAAAGTTTAAGATTCTGGACTCTGTTTTTCAGGCGTTTCCAGGGGATATCCGGACGTTTGTGGATGTATTTGCCGGGGGATTTAATGTAGGAATTAATGTAGAGGCCGGGACAATTATCTGCAATGATCAGATTCATTATTTGATTGAGATGTTTCAGATGTTTCAGGCTACGGATATCAACAGGCTGCTGGAACGGATTCGGAAAATTATTAACACCTACCAGCTGACCCAGCAAAACAAAGACGGATATTATGCGCTTCGGGCAGATTACAACAAAACGGGCGATTTAACAAAGCTTTTTGTTCTTACCTGCTATGCGTTCAATCATCAGATCCGGTTTAATAACAGCCATGAATTCAATTCTCCTTTTGGGAGAAACCGGAGTTCTTTTAACAGCAATATTGAAAAAAATTTAACCCGGTTTTGCCAGGCGCTTCAACAGAAAAATATCCAGTTCACCAATAAGGATTTTACAGAACTGGATTATTTTAAACTTGGGCCGGAGGATCTGGTTTACTGCGATCCACCCTATCTGATTTCAACCGGGAATTATAACGATGGTAACCGGGGATTTAAAGACTGGAAGGAAAAGGAAGAGCGGGAACTGCTTGAGCTGCTTGACAGACTGAATGAGACTGGAATCCGGTTTGCTTTGTCAAATGTATTTTATCATAAGGGACTTTCCAATGAACTTTTGATTGAATGGAGCCGGAAGTATCAGATTCATTATATTGATAAAACATATTCAAACTGTAATTATCAGTTTAAAGAACGGGATGCTGTTACGGTTGAAGTACTTATAACAAATTATTAATAAAAGCGGAAGCTCTGATTCGTTTCACAGAGGCTCCGCTTTTTTGTTTTGCTGGTATTTCTGGATGCACGCTACCAGATAATATAGGGTATTGAGGTACTGAATATTAAGTTAAAGTGCTGATTTTGGCACTCAAAGTGTATAAAATTGGCACTTGGGTTGTTTCCTTGGCAGAAATAAGGTACACTGTAACAACTGTAACAAATTAAAGGGGGGGTGAAGAGTGTTATGGTTATTAAACAGAAGGGTGACCAACAGTATAACAAAGTAAGAAGTAGAACTTCATTTTCTGATATAATTTTAATGTTAAATACTTCATCAAAGTTCTGTTGGGCTATTTTTATAATACTGTTTTATATGACATGTTACAATTTGTACTTTAACTCAAATTATTTTCTAAATATTATTTTACCTGTTTTAACGTGTATTGCAGCAGTAGCAATAATTAAAGCATATGAAAAGCATTATATAATTTGGAGCTTTGTTTTAAATATTTTATTTATGACAATTACTTTATTACGTATTCTTAGTAACGCCGCAATTCCAATTCATTATACACAAACAATTATTAACGACTTATTAGTGATGCTAAGTATTCATTCGAAATGTTTTGCTATGGCAGTTATAGGAGGAAAAATATACACTACAGTTAAGAATAGGAGATCTATCTCTGCGCGCTCTTAAAATCTGAAAAACATTTCCAAATAATATTTTCATTCTTCCCTTTTCGGCATTCCTGCCGCGTGTTATAATAACTATACGAAAGTATGTTCGGTTATTGGAGGTGGAGATAATGCTGCAGGAGCGATATTATGTTGCGATCGACTTAAAATCCTTCTATGCCTCAGTTGAATGCATAGAGCGAGGGTTGAATCCGTTAATGACCAATCTGGTAGTGGCTGATGCAAGTCGTACGGAAAAGACCATATGCCTTGCAGTCTCACCGGCCCTTAAAGCGTATGGAATACCCGGGCGACCAAGGCTGTTTGAAGTGGTCCAGAAAGTCCGGGAAGCAAATGCCATGCGCAGTCTGCATACCCCAGGCCGTATTTTAAACGGAGCGTCTTATGATGTAACAGAACTGAATGCTTTTCCGGATAAGGAAATTTCTTATATTACCGCGCCACCAAGGATGGCTCTTTATATGGAATACAGTACTCGTATATACAATATATACTTAAAGTACATTGCGCCTGAAGACATCCATGTATATTCGATTGATGAAGTTATAATGGATGTCACGCAGTATCTAGGTACCTACCGGCTTAATGCCAGGGAGCTGGCACAGAAAATGATACAGGATGTCTTAACCGCCACCGGGATTACCGCTACTGCAGGGATCGGAAGTAACATGTACTTGTGTAAGATTGCCATGGATATCATGGCAAAACGGGCTAAGTCGGATGAGAACGGTGTACGTATTGCGATGCTTGATGAAATGTCATACCGCCAACTACTCTGGGAGCACCGCCCCATTACGGATTTCTGGCGTGTAGGCAGGGGGTATGCAAAAAAACTGGAGGACGTCGGGCTATATACAATGGGGGACATCGCCAGATGCTCTATCGGAAAACCAAATGAATACTATAGTGAGGATCTTCTATATAAGCTGTTTGGTATTAATGCGGAACTTTTAATTGATCATGCCTGGGGCTGGGAACCCTGTACCATGATTGATGTCAAATCTTATAAACCATCTTCAAACAGCATTAGTTCTGGCCAAGTACTACAGTGTCCATACAGTTTTGAAAAGGCAAAGCTAATAGTGCAGGAAATGACCGACTTACTCGTACTTGACCTGGTGGATAAGGGGCTTGTAACGGATCAGGTTGTCCTTACAATAGGTTATGATATTGAGAACCTGACAAACCCGGTAATCCGCAAGTACTACAAGGGGGAGGTTGTCACAGACCACTATGGGCGTAAAATCCCAAAACATGCGCATGGAACTGCAAATATTGGCAAACGAACATCCTCGACCATGCTGATTATGGATGCTATGATGAAATTATACTCTAAGATTGTGGACCCAGGCCTCTTAGTCAGGCGCGTTACCATTGCGGCCAGCCACATAGTTGAAGACAATGCATCCGCATATGATTCTCAGGACTTTGAACAGCTGGATTTATTTACGGATTACGAGGCCCTGAGAAAACAGCGACAGAAAGAAGATGCGAAACTTCAAAGAGAGAAACAAATACAATTGGCTATGCTTTCAATCAAGAAGAAATATGGGAAAAATGCAATTTTAAAAGGGACTGACCTGGAGGATGGCGCCATGACCCAGGAGCGAAACAATCAGATTGGAGGACATAAAGCCTGATTTTAAGAAAGGACGGGTAAATGAAGCAGGACAATAGCAGTCCATATGATGATATTATTCATCTTTCGCATCCGGTATCTACAAAACACCCACAGATGTCTGTGACCGACCGCGCCGCCCAGTTTTCTCCTTTTGGGGCCTTAACCGGGTATGATGCTGCAATCAAGGAGACAGCAAGATTAACGGAGGAGCGTGTGGAACTGGATGAAGAGGAGAAGTTACGTTTGGATGACAAACTTAGAATGATACAGGAAGTGCTTATTGAACAGCCGGAGCTGCTTGTGACTTACTTCCAGGCAGATAGCAGAAAATCCGGTGGCTGCTATCTCACGGTAAGCGGTTCTGTAAAAAAAATCGATGCCTATGAACAGGTCCTTGTCCTGACAGAGGGGCTACAGATTCCAATTAGGGATATTTACGAGTTAGAAGGGGAATTATTTAATGTGTGGGGTTGAATTCATAGACAATTTTATATAATCGTGTTATTCTGAAGGTACAAATGGTAGCCAACTCCACAGAGTGGCTTCCAAATTCTTGTTTAATTATTTAAAAATAATCACCAATTGCTTTGGACGGCTGGGTGATTATTTTTTTGTACCTTTGTCACTGTGTTTCACGTATGTAAGTATTGCAACGATTAACGCTGCAGTATTTATGATTACCATAAATTCCTCATAAGTGTTCACAATAAAAAATAAAGAGACAATGAATGAAATCATTCTGCAAAAAAATCGCCAAACTATTAAATATTATTAGTTTGGCGATTATAAGTACTTATAACTTTTATCTTATCCATTTTATATAGCTTATTATTGTTTATCTCCCTCTTTCTCCACCTTAATTTCCCAATGGATTAAAAAGGTGAGTGCAGCCCGAAGAACAATAATGGCAGCAACCAGGGCAACCTCAGAAAGCTCCCGAACCACTACAGTTCTTAAAATCTCGCTTCCTAGCTTAAACTCCAGTCCCAGTGCCATACCTTCGGCAAGATGCAGGCGTATGGCAGGATTATGCTTGACATAGTTGATAATACCTTTGATACCCGATACAATGATGACAATTACTCCCATGAATTCAAAGAGAAGAATTGCCATGTCTACCACCTGCCGCAACAAAAGTTCCAGATTCCCTACCATATTTTCCCCCTCCGTCTGGTGTTGATTAATTGGATTTTACTTCTTTCCAGGCTTCGTTATAAAGGCTGTCTGACTGGTCTCCCAGGTATTTGTAAACTTCACTGTTCTTTAACAAGCTGTCATCTGGGAATAAAGCCTTGTTGTTTTTCAGTTCCGGATCAAGAAGATCAAAAGCACCTTTATTTGGTGTTGGATATGTGATGTATTCAAAGTTTTTCTTTGCAATGTCCGGGCGGCATAAGAAGTTAATCCATTTTTCGGCATTCTCCTTGTTGGGAGCATTGGCAGGAATTACCCAGGAATCAAGCCAGAGATTGGTTCCCTCTTCCGGAATTACATATTCCAGAGAATAATCAAGACCAAGTTCCTTCACTTCGTTCTGAATATAAAGCATTTCACCGGAATAGATAACGCCTACAGCGGCTTCTCCGCCGATCATTTTATCACGAACCTGATCGATTACATAAGCCTGTACCAGGGGCTTCTGTTTGATTAAAAGCTCTTTTGCTTCTTTGATTTCCTGCTCGTTGGTGGTGTTCATGGAATATCCCAGTGATTTTAAAGCCACCATAAATGCATCACGGACGCTGTCCTGCATCAGGATGTTGTCTTTGAATTTCTCATCCCACAGATCAGACCATTTGGTAGGAATATCTTCTTTCGCTACCATTTTGGTATTGTAAAGAATTCCTACGGTTCCCCAGGAGTAGGGGACAGAGTATTTATTTTCCGGGTCAAAGCTCTTTGACATCTCTAAATACTTGGGATCAATTTCCTTGTAGTTTGGGATGTTGTCAAAGTTGATTTCTGCAAGAAGGTTGTTCTGTGCCATCTTCTGAATCATATAGTCAGAGGGGCAGACTGCATCGTATTTGACACCACCAGCTTCAATGACCGGGTACATCTCTTCATTGGTTTCGAATAAATCGTATACCACCTTAATACCCGTTTCTTTTTCAAATTCTGCAATGACGGATTCGTCAATATATTCGCCCCAGTTGTAGACATAAACCTCACCATTGCTTCCTGCCTTGGCCTGGGATTTCCCACAGCCGCTTAACAGGGAAGTGGAAAGCAGGGCAAGGGCGCTGATTGCCATAACCATTTGAATTCTTTTTTTCATATTTATGATCTCCTGTTATTTTTTTCGCTTTGGTGCAAAGTTTGTGATTAAGAGAAGAACCAGCACCGTTAAAAAGATAATCGTGGAAAGTGCATACATGGAAGGTTTAATTCCCCTGCGTACTTCACTGTATATTAAAGTCGATAATGTATTAATACCGGCACCCTTTGTAAAGTGAGTGATAATAAAATCATCAAGTGACATGGTAAATGCCAGCAGAAATCCGGAAAGTACACCAGGAAGAATATCCGGGAATACTACCTTGAAAAATGCGGAAACCGAGGTGGCTCCCAAGTCCATGGCTGCCTCGTAGGTACTTTTATCTGTCTGCTTTAACTTCGGCATGACACTTAATATGACGTACGGAATGTTAAAGGTAATATGTGCGATCAGTATGGTCTTAAATCCCAGAGAAATCCCAAAGGCGATGAACGCCAGCATCAGGGAAATTCCGGTTACAATATCCGCGTTCAGCATGGGAATGTTAGTAATGCCCATGAGAAGAGAGCGGGGAAACGGCTTCATGCTGTTAATTGCAATGGCGGCTGCAGTGCCGATAATAACTGCAATCAGAGATGATACAAATGCAATCAGCAGCGTAGTATAAAGTGCATCCATAATCGTATTGCTGGAGAACAATTCTGTGTACCATCTGGTAGTAAAACCGCCCCACTGGGTACGTGATTTTGAATTATTAAAAGAAAGCACTGTCATAGTTGCAATGGGTGCATATAAAAACACCACAATAAGAACCAGGTAAAAATCCTGGAAAAAACGTTTGATAAAAGCTGTTTTTCGATTTATCACAGTACCGTTCCCTCCCCATTTTTATCATACTTGGCAATAAGCGCCATGCTGATTAAAATAAATATCATAAGGACCAGAGAAAGGCCGGAGCCTAAGTTCCAGTTGCTCCCTTTTGTAAATTCCTGTTCAATTACATTTCCGATTAAAAGAATCTTGCTTCCGCCTAATATATTGGAGATAACAAAGGTGGTAAGTGCAGGAACAAAAACCATGGTGATGCCGCTTACGATTCCAGGTATGCTTAAAGGAAGAAGAATCCGAATGAGCACCTGAAGGGAATTAGCGCCTAAGTCTCGTGCTGCGTTTACTACATTGTCATCGATTTTCATCAGCACATTATAAATCGGAAGAACCATGAATGGAAGGAAGTTATATACCATACCAAGAATAATTGCTCCCGGAGTGTTGATAAGTCCCTGATTTGGCAGGTGGAGTGTGGATAGGATTCCGTTAATTACACCATTTTTCTCCAAAAGCGTCTGCCATGCAAGAGTGCGGAGGAGAAAATTCATCCACATGGGAAGGATAAATATAAATACGATAAAGCTTCCCTGGCCCATCCCTCTGGTACGGAGAATCATCGCAAGAGGATAGGCTAATATCAGGCACAAAACAGTACTTAAAAGGGATAATCCCAGAGAGAGCCACAGTGCCTTTGCATGTTCCTCTGTAGAAATAGAAAGAACATTGGAAAGTGTGAAAGCTCCGCTCTTGTCAGTCAGTCCGTAAAATACGATCAGTGCAAGCGGAATGAGAATGAAACCAATCATCCACATCAGATACGGTCCGGACAATAATTTCTTATTCATTGACTCCCACGGCCTCCTCATCCTCTGAAGCCGGCTTGTTCATGATCTGGATATCAAAAGGATCCACATGAATCCCTACCTTTTGTCCCACTGGGAATAAGTCCGTACTGTGCACCAGCCATTCAAAGCCGTCCGGTGAAGTTACTTCCATTTCATAATGAACGCCTTTGAAGATTAAATGTGTTACCACTCCCTCAAGGCTGCCGTTTTCCGGAGCAACCAGGTCGATGTCTTCCGGTCTGATGACCACATCCACAGGAGCATTGGAACCGAATCCCTTATCTACACAGGCAAATTTGGCACCAAATATTTCAACCAGCTCATCTCTTAACATAATTCCCGGTACAATGTTGCTTTCCCCGATAAAGTCTGCCACAAATGCGTTCTCGGGTTCATTGTAAATGTTTTCCGGAGAGCCCATCTGCTGAATATAGCCCTGATTCATAACGACAATGGTATCTGACATGGTCAGAGCCTCTTCCTGATCATGGGTTACATAAATAAAGGTAATGCCAAGCTCATTTTTTAAACGGATCAGCTCATACTGCATATCCTGACGAAGTTTTAAATCCAGTGCGCCTAAAGGCTCATCAAGTAGCAGAACCCTTGGTTCGTTGACGATAGCTCTTGCAATGGCGATTCGCTGCTGCTGTCCGCCGCTTAAGGAACTGACGCTGCGGTTTTCAAAACCGTCTAAGTTTACCAGCTTTAAGGCGTATTTAATCTTATCCTGAATATAAATTTTGGATTTATTCTTGATTTTTAAACCAAATGCAATGTTTTCCGCAATGGACATATGGGTGAAAAGAGCATACTTCTGAAAGACCGTATTCAGCTGTCTTTTATTGGGCGGGAGATTGGTGATGTTCTGACCGTCAAAGATAACCTCGCCTTTGCTGGGGCTCTCAAAACCTCCGATAATACGAAGCGTGGTGGTCTTTCCGCAGCCGCTTGGGCCCAGTAATGTAACAAATGTGTTCTCCTTTACGGAGAGATTTAAATCATCAAGAACCATAGTTCCGTCAAAGCTTTTTGATATATTTTTTAAATCAATGAGTGACTGACCCATGAGCTTTATCCTCCTGTTAAAAGCTTGGAGGTGAACTTACCCAGATTAAGGAAGCACCTGCCTTGCTGCTTAAGTAATGTTTTTTATCTGGTATAAAGTAAAAGGATTCCCCTTTTTTCGCTTTATATGTTTTATTTCCTATATGAATGGAAATGCTTCCCTGCAGTACATACCCGAATTCTTCCCCTTCGTGTGGATTGTCCGGATAGGTCTGACCTTCTGACTCCAGTGTCAGCAGGATGGGCTCCATCATATTTTTCTGTGCGTTTGGAATAATCCACTTGATTTCATTCTTCAAATCTGCGTCGTGTTTTTCAAAATAGTCGGTTTTGCCAAATACGATCTGCTCTTCCCGGCTTTCATTAAAAAACTCTCCGATGGAGGTACCCAGACACTGTAAAATATCCATAAGAGTTGCAATGGAGGGGGAGGTTAAGTCCCTTTCCAGCTGAGATATAAATCCCTTTGACAGTTCCGCGCGGTCAGCCAGTTCTTCCTGAGTCAGTCCTTTTAATACGCGCAGTTCCTTTAATTTTGTACCGATATCCATTTGCTCCTCCTTCTTATTATGTTAAGCTGAAAGTTTACTTATACTAACTGACGATAAATATAACTATAAAGTTTAGTAATAATAAACACGCAGCAAGATACATTATACTTGTTTTTCCATGTATGTCAATAGTTTTTAAGGAAGTTTTTCCTTAACAAACAGGGAAACTTATGATATGATATTTCTAGTTTATACAAGGATGATTCGAGGAGGAAAAGTGTTATGACAGGTAAATATATGGCGTATGTAGGTTCCTATTCCTACAATGGACAGGCCAAGGGCATCACGGTGTATGATGTGGATGTGGAAAAGGGCCGTTTTATCCCAAGATGTGAGGTGGAAGTAGACAATTCTTCTTATGTAATAGCTTCCAACAATGGCAGGACACTTTATTCCATAGCTGATGAAGGCGTGGTATCGTTCCGCATACATGAGAACGGTTCCATAACAAGATTAAATTCTGCAAATATTAAGGGTATGAGAGGCTGTCATTTATCTACGGACAAAGATGACAGATATATTTTTGTATCCGGCTATCATGACGGAAAGTGCACCGTGCTCCGTTTAAATGACGATGGTTCCGTTGGTGAGATTGTAACCAGTGTGTTCCATAAGGGACTGGGCAGCGTGGCAGAAAGAAATTTCCGCCCCCATGTAAGCTGTTCCAGACGGACTCCGGATGGAAAATTTATTATGGTTGCAGATCTGGGAATTGATCAGGTAAAGATCTACCATTTTGATGAAAAGGACGAAGAGATGCTTTTGGTGGATGCAATCAGAAGTGAATTGGAGTCAGCGCCCAGATGCTTCCGGTTCAGCAAAGACGGAAAGTTCTTTTATCTGGTTCATGAGCTTAAGAACATTATTGATGTATTTACCTATGAAACAGGAGACCACCAGCCGAAGATTGAAAAGATTCAGACCATAAAGACCACCGGTCCCAAACCGCTGACCCAGTTAACCGCAGCAAGTGCCCTGCGTTTTTCAAACGACGAAACACACATGTTTTGTGGAAATGCAGGGGATAATACGGTTACGGTGTATGACCGTGATCCCCAGACAGGTCTGTTAACCTATTTGTGCTGCCTGCCCATCAGTGGAAGCTATCCAAAAGATATCTGTGTATTTCCAGATGACAAGCACATCGCTTCCATTAACCACGAGACCGGAAGCATTACGTTCTTTACGGTGGATTACGAAAAAGGTCTTTTAATTATGAACGGGAAAGAATTAAAAGTGAATGAACCGAACAGCTGTGTAATCGTAAAAGTCAGCAAATAAAGGAGAGACAACTATGGCGGGATCCACACTTGGCACAATATTTAAAATCACAACATGGGGAGAATCCCACGGAAAAGGAATCGGTGTGGTGGTAGACGGCTGTCCAGCCGGCCTTTCTCTGGAAGAAAAGGATATTCAGTGTTTCCTTGACCGCAGAAAGCCGGGGCAGAGCAAATTTACCACAATGCGAAACGAAGGGGATCAGGTGGAGATTTTATCCGGTGTATTTGAAGGTAAGACAACCGGAACTCCCATTTCCATGATTGTCTGGAATACGGATCAGCGTTCTAAGGATTATGGTAATATTATGGAAGTTTACCGTCCGGGCCATGCAGATTATACCTTTGATGAAAAATATGGTTTCAGGGATTACCGGGGAGGTGGACGCTCCTCCGGAAGGGAAACCATCGGCAGAGTTGCGGCAGGCGCCATAGCTGCCTGTTTTTTAAGAAGCCTGGGTATCACTGTGACGGCTTATACCAGATCGGTGGGACCTTATGAAGTGAAAGAAGAACGCTTTGATTTAAAAGAGCGGGACCAGAACCGGCTTTATATGCCTGATAAAGAGACCTCTCTTTTGGCAGAACAGTATTTAGAAGAGATGATGGGTAGAAAAGATTCTGTAGGAGGCGTGGTGGAATGCATCATTGACGGTGTGCCGGCCGGAATCGGTGATCCTGTCTTTGAGAAATACGACGCATCTCTTGCAAAAGCAGTGATGTCCATTGGGGCAGTGAAAGGATTTGAGATCGGAGATGGATTTTTAGCTTCCCGCGCGCTGGGATCTGAAAATAATGATGGTTTCTGTATGGCTGCAGATGGCAGAGCAAAGAAAGTGACCAATCATGCCGGAGGCATACTTGGCGGAATCAGCGATGGATCCAGAGTGGTTTTCCGCGCTGCTTTTAAACCGACGCCCTCCATAGCCCAGCCCCAGAAGACCGTTACCAGACAGGGAGAAGAAACTGAGATTGAAATTAAGGGGCGCCATGATCCGATCATCGTACCCCGCGCGGTCGTGGTGGTAGAGGCAATGGCGGCACTTACAACGGTTGATCTATTGCTTGCCAATTTATCTGCCAGAATGGATCGTATTATTTCCTTTTATAGTGAAGAAACTGAATAACTTGATTATATCCGGTATTTATGCTATGTTAAATGCCGGATATATTACTGACTTATTTTAACGTAAAACAGGAGAATGACAATGAAGATTGCAATGGGTAATGATCATACAGCAATAGAGATGAAAGAAGCAATTAAAGAGTTTGTGGAAAGCAAAGGTTATGAAGTAATTGATTTTGGTACCAATTCCACGGAAAGCTGCGACTATCCGGAATATGGTGAGAAAGTTGGCCGTGCAGTAACAGAAGGAAAAGCAGATTTAGGAATTGCAATCTGCGGAACCGGAGTGGGCATCTCTCTTGCATGCAACAAGGTAAAGGGAATCCGTGCCTGTGTCTGCAGTGAGCCATACACAGCAAAGCTTTCCAGAATGCATAATGATTCCAATGTCCTTTGTTTTGGCGCTAGAGTTGTAGGCGTGGAACTGGCAAAGATGATCACGGAAGAATGGCTGGATGCCCAGTATGAAGGCGGAAGACATCAGCGTCGTGTTGATATGGTAATGGATATCGAAAAGAGAAATTAACTCTGTGAAAGGGGCGGCTCATGAGTCACGAACCGGAGAACAGAACAAAACAAACCCTGGCTGAACAGGTAGCAGAGCAGATCCTGAATGATATTGTGGAAAAGGGACTGGAGATAGGTGCTAAGATCCCAAATGAATTTGAACTTGCCCAGGAAATCGGAGTGGGCAGGGGAACCATCAGGGAAGCTGTTAAGATATTGGTTTCCAGAGAGATTCTTACCATACGAAGAGGGGCGGGGACTTTTGTTTCTGAACGACAGGGACTTTTAGATGATCCCCTGGGGCTTTCCTTTTTAAAGGATAAAACCAATCTGGCTCTTGATTTATTGAGTGTCCGTCTGATGCTGGAACCGGAGATTGCAGCACTGGCTGCCATGAATGCCAGACCAGAGCAGCTAAAGGAACTGGAAGAATTAAAAGGAAAGGTAGAAGAATTGATTCAGCGGGGTGAGGATCATACCCACGCAGACATTCTTTTTCACCGGCAGATCGCCGCATGCAGCGGCAATCTGGTGGTGGAAAAGCTGATTCCTGTGATTAATTCATCGATCTCCCTGTTTGTGGATTTAACCAATGCCAGACTGGGAGCGGAAACCATTGATACACACAGAGAAATCACGGACTGTATTATCAGAAAGGATCCGGAAGGGGCCAGATGTGCCATGTATATGCATCTGACCGTGAACCGGAGAATGCTCAAATCTCTGGAGGGGAATTAGATGGTTATTTCAATCTGGTTTCCCTCCAGATCTATGATACAGCTTTCATAATAGCCGTCACCGGTCGTCCGCGGACCGCTGATCACTTCATACCCATCCTGCTTTAGCTGAAGGGTAAGACTGTCAACGTTTTCTTTGGTTCCTGCCTGGAAGGCTATGTGGATAAAGCCGGTGCGGGTGAGTGTTTTCTGTGGATCTTCCATCACCGGTTTATTCATGATTTCCAGCCGGCAGCCGTCTTCAAAGGTTAAAAAATAGGAGCGAAACCCGGTTTTGGGATTGTGGTAACCGTCATTTGCTTTTCCATTAAAATAATTGGTAAAGAACTTTTTTGTTCTTTCCAAATCATTTACATACATGGCTACATGTTCAATTTTCATTATGTCCCCCTTATTAATCGGATTCCCGTCTGATTAAAATTCCCTTCATAAATTCTGTTTTATTATGAGTATGATAGATCATTTCTTTTTCTTCTTCTGTACAGCCGATCAGAATCTTTATTTCAGAATCCCGTTTCATTAAATCAACAATGCACATAATTGCATCAATTCTTTGTTTTCCCCCAGTACCAACCCATACGTCTATGCCTTGTCCATCCATGGAAGATGTGTTATTTAAATATCCATAATCAACTTTGTATATAAAATCAGGATATTTTGGATGGGTAGATCCCTTAGGCCGGTCAATAACAATTTCAGAATCACTCACCAGCTGATCCAATGCAGTCCAAAAATCAGGATTCACTTAAATCGTCTCCTTTCTCTTCACAAAAATGATTTAGACTGGCTGTAATTTCCCGCCATAGTTTCCATACATTGTCTCCGTAATTACTCACAATTGTTATCAGTAGCTGACTTTTCTTATCAAAGGCTGATTTGAAACTTACACCCGGATCACAGCCCTGAAAATAGGGATTAAAGTCATTTTCAGTTTTCTTAAGCCACATTCCATATCCATAGCACTGGCTTTCTCCGCTATGATTTGATAACATGGTTTTCGTCATGGAAGGGGACAGCAGTTGATATGTCAGAAGGTTTTTCCAGAATAAATGGATATCACCGATTGTTGTAAAGGCACCTCCTGCCCCCGTTCCTTTTACATCTACACAGTATATATTTGTACGAAAGTCATTCCTATCCTCATCAAATATGTAATTAATAGCGCATTTTGCTGGCAGTCTGTCCAGCTCATAATATCCGGTATGTTTCATCTTACAGGGAACAAATACGAATTCTTCCAGATACCGGTCAAATTCCATTCCGGTGATCTTCTCAAGAATCATTGCCAACACCACAAATCCTGTATTATTATATTGGAATTTGCTTCCTCTTGGATACATCATCGGCTTGTGAATAAAAAGCGGCAGCAGGTCTTTATTGGAACGTATTCTATAATTTGGAAAGTCATACCACAATTCTTCATATTCTGTCATTACAGATTCATCGAAATAGTCTGGTATCCCTGAAGTATGGGTAAGAAGCTGCTCAACCGTAATTTCTTTGTCAATCTGCTCTAAATCAAAATCAAAGAATGAACCGATTTTATCTTCCAGGTGGAGCTGCCCCTTTTCAATCAGCTGCAGGATTCCAACGGCTACAAATACCTTTCCTGCAGAAGCTGTTGCAAATCTGGTTTCCATATCATTCAGCACCTGATTGGGCAGATCTGCATATCCGTATGCTTTTTCAAATAATATCTCATCATTCTTGCAGATAGAGATACAGCCCCGAAAATCAGCTGGAATTATTTTTTCAATACTCATATATCTCTCCTTTTCAGTCGCATTTAATTCCTTTTATAGTAACAAATAATTATATTAAAGTATAGAGCATTTCAAAAACAGTAGTTTAATCCTGATACATAATTTGCTTAAAAGTTGCTAAATACATCATATGTATTTTTGCTTATAAGATTAATAAAATATCAATAATATTTAAAAATAATTCGCATATTGACTTTTTAACCATAAAATGATAGTTTTATTATTAAATACATCATACGTATATTGCGAAAAAAGGGGAATAAATAAGATGGAATTAAGAAGTCAGCAGGTAAGAAAGATTGCTCCTGAAATGGACCCGTTAAAAATGGGAATGGGCTGGTCTGTGGATGATTTGGAGAAACCACAGATTATAATTGAAAGTACCTTTGGAGAAAGCCATCCGGGAAGTGCCCATCTTCTGGAACTGGTGGATCAGGCAGCAAAAGGAATCTATGAGTCCGGCGGCAGGGGCGCACGTTATTTTGCCACGGATACGTGTGACGGCATGAGTCAGGGGCATGACGGAGGAAATTATTCTCTGGTGTCCAGAGATATGATCTGCAATATGATTGAAATACATAATAACGCAACTCCTTATGATGCAGGGGTATTTGTGGCAAGCTGTGATAAGGCAGTACCAGCCCATCTCATGGGAATTGGCAGAATCAACATTCCCTCCATCGTTATAACGGGGGGTGTCATGGATGCAGGTCCTGACCTTTTAACTCTGGAGCAGATCGGCATGTACAGTGCCATGTGTAAAAGAGGAGAAATCTCTGAGGAGAAACTTACCTGGTATAAGCACCATGCCTGTCCCTCCTGCGGAGCCTGCTCCTTTATGGGAACAGCTTCCACCATGCAGATCATGGCAGAAGCCCTGGGCCTCATGCTGCCTGGAACGGCACTTATGCCTGCCACCTCAGAAGAACTTAAAATTAAGGCAAAGGAAGCAGGTGTTCAGGCGGTATGGCTTGCAAGGAACGGTTTAACTCCCAGAGAGATGATAACCATGGAGTCGTTTGAAAATGCGATTATGGTCCATGCTGCCATATCCGGTTCGACCAATTCATTGCTTCACATTCCAGCCATTGCTCATGAACTGGGGCTCACCATTGATGCCCATACCTTTGACCGGATCCATAAAAACGCCCATTACCTTCTTGATATCCGCCCAGCAGGAAAATGGCCGGCTCAGTACTTCTACTATGCAGGAGGTGTACCAAGAATCATGGAGGAGATAAAATCCATGTTACACTTAGAATGCATGACAGTGACTGGAAAGGCTTTAGGGCAGAACCTGGAGGATTTAAAGAAGAATAATTTTTATGAGACATGCGACGAATATCTGAAAAAAATAGGAATTAAGCGGACGGATGTAATCCGTTCTTTTGATGACCCCATTGGCAAAAACGGAACTGTTGCCATTTTAAAAGGGAATTTAGCGCCTGACGGGGCAGTTGTCAAACACAGTGCAGTAGCAAAAGAGATGCATCAGGCAGTATTAAGGGCAAAACCGTTTGACAGCGAAGAGGAGGCCATGGAGGCAGTGCTTCAGGGAAAGATTAAGCCTGGCCAGGCAGTAATAATTCGTTATGAAGGTCCAAAAGGAAGCGGAATGCCGGAAATGTTTTATACCACCGAAGCCATTTCCTCTGATCCTGTTTTATCAAAATCCATTGCACTTTTAACAGACGGCAGATTCTCCGGTGCCACAAAAGGTCCTGCCATCGGGCATATTTCACCGGAAGCCGCCAATGGAGGCCCTATTGCGTTAATTGAAGAAGATGATCTGATTGAGATTGATATACCGGGGAGAAGTCTTCGCATTACGGGAATAAAAGGGAAAGCCATGAGCGGGGAGGAGGTAGACCGGATTTTAGAAGAGCGGAGGAAAGTCTGGAAGCCAAGAGAAGACAGAATAAAATCAGGCGTTCTTAAAATCTTTTCCCAGCATGCAGTATCGCCCATGAAAGGGGGATATATGGAATAAGAAAACGGGTGGAAGGAAAACAGGAAATGATCCCTGAAATCCTTCCGCCCGTTTTTTACTGAAGCTGCTTGATTGATGGGAAATAGCGGAACAATACTTTGGCGATGATCTTTTTCTTTTTTACGTACTTATTTTTCCACCTTCTGGCATCAGCCGAATAATTCCGGTTGTCACCCAGCATGAAGTAAGAATCTTCAGGCACCTCATAATGGGCGGCTGGTTCAGGCTCCATGGGTTCGGGCAGATATGGCTCATCAAGTGGAGTGTCGGAATTATTAATGTAGACTTTTCCGTCCCGGATATCAATGATGTCGCCCGGGAGACCGATGACTCGCTTTACATAATATGTCTTCCCAGTAGGATCGTCAGGAAAATGGAAGATGACAATGTCGCCCCGTTCCGGCTCTTCAAAGTAATAGGAAAGTCTGGAGCCGATAACACGGTCGCCGGTCATAATGGTCTTTTCCATAGAACCGCTTGGAACCCTGCTGTTTGCAATAATAAAATTGTTCAGCAAAAATGCAATAACGGCAGCTGTAATAATTATCTTAATCCAGCTGATAATCTCTTCTTTCCAGTTAAATGGTTCCTGTGGCATGTTTTCTTCTCTTTTCATAATGTTCTCTTCTTTGCTTTCTTCATTGTTCTGTATCAAAGTTTAAATGAGTTTGGAAAATTGTGCAAGGGGTTTCACAAAATGGTAAGAAAATATTCACAATCATTCATGAAATGTCCATAATCATGTGGTAAAGTTTATTCCATAAAAACACTCACATCTGGGGGAAGCTGGATATGGAAAAAAGAGGGAAAAGCACAGACAAAAAATTGATTATCAGTTCGGCAGTCTTACTTATATCGTCGTTTACATTCCAGATTCTGGCCAGAACAGTATCTGGAATCGGGGACTGGTATGCGAAACTGATCTATCCGGTGATGGTAGGAAGTATAGGCAGATTATCAGGTTTATTTCCTTTTGCAGTGGTTGAACTTTTATCTTATGCACTGATCCTGTATTGCCTTGTATATGGAATCCGGCACTTCAGAGAAGGAAAGCGCCTTTTAATCCGGATTCTGTTTTTAACTGCGTGTCTGTTTTTTCTATTTACCTTCCACTGCGGGATTAATTATTACAGAACTCCGTTTTCTAAAACTTCGGGGCTGGAGATGAAAAAGTCCTCAGAAGAAGAATTGAAGAATCTCTGCCTTTCTCTGACAGAGATTGTCAACGGAATGTGTGAAGAAGGAATTAACGAGCAGGTGGATACGGCTGTTGTGAAAAAAGAAAGCGTAAAGGCCATGAGGAAGTTGGGGGAGACCTACCCGGAATTATCCGGATATTATCCACAGCCAAAACCTCTTATTTTGTCTCAGTATTTTTCTATCCAGCAGCTATGTGGTCAGTACTCGCCTTTTACAGTGGAAGCGACTTACAACCGTTCCATGCCCGATTATAATATTCCCCATACGGTCTGCCATGAGTTGTCTCATTTAAGAGGATTTATGAGAGAAGACGAAGCAAACTTTATCGGTTATTTAGCATGCATTGGTTCGGATAATCAGGCCTTCCGCTACAGCGGATATTTAACTGGCTGGGTCTATGCCACCAACGCATTGTCTAAAACAGATCTGGTTTCTTACAGGGAGATCTGCCACCAGCTCGATCAGAAGGCATGGGATGATTTAAGAGATAATAACGAATTCTGGGGACGGTATGAAGGCAAAGCGGCAGAGGTTTCCAATAAAATGAATAATACATATTTAAAAATGAACAGCCAGTCAGACGGAGTAAAAAGCTATGGAAGAATGGTGGATCTGATGCTTGCTTACGCAAGAACAAGGTGAGGAAAGCCACCTGCATCTATTGAAAAATACTTTCTGCTTTGATAAAATTACGGTACAGAATCAAAGAAGCGGGAGGAGCCAGATATGGATAAAACGTTATATGATTTAATGGATTGGGCGGGTATTGAGGAAATCGTATATTCAGAAGCCGCAGATCCCCACCGGTTATTGGGACCCCATGTGACAGGTGCAGGGCTTTTGATTCAGGCCTTTATTCCTACGGCTGTAACTATTTCGGTAAAAGGAATTAAGGACGGCATGCTCCATCCCATGGAGCGGGTGGATGACGCAGGATTTTTTGCGGTGCTTTTACCTGGAAAGACGAAATTCCAGTATCTCTATCAGGTTACATATGATAATCATACTACTGAGGAACTGATTGACCCTTACAGTTTTGAACCTTACTATACGGAAACAGACATAAAAAAGTTCAGTTCCGGAATTCATTACAGCATATTCGATAAAATGGGAGCGCACCCAATGACCATGAAAGACACGAAAGGCGTTTATTTTTCTGTCTGGGCACCTTGTGCCATGAGAGTCAGCGTTGTGGGTGATTTTAACCTGTGGGACGGCAGGCGGCATCCCATGCGAAAGCTTGGTGATTCCGGAATTTTTGAATTATTTATTCCAGGTTTATCTGAGGGGATGATTTATAAATATGAAATTAAGGCTATGGCTGGGGGGATTCAGCTGAAAAGCGACCCTTATGCAAGCTATTGTGAACTGCGCCCGGATAATGCTTCTGTAATATGGGATATGGAACGTTACTCCTGGAATGATGAGGGGTGGCTGAAAAAAAGAGCATCTTTAAATCTTACCAGAGAGCCGCTTTCTATCTATGAGGTCCATCTTGGGTCATGGCTTCGCAAGGAAGCAGAATATAACAGTGACGGAGAGCCCATAAATGGCTCGGAATTTCTCAATTACCGGGAGCTTGGTAAGAAGCTGGTATCATACGTAAAAGAAATGGGCTATACTCATGTAGAGTTGCTTCCTGTGATGGAACATCCCCTGGATGCTTCCTGGGGGTACCAGGTAACAGGCTATTATGCACCTACCAGCCGTTTCGGAACGCCTGATGATTTTAAATATTTCGTAGAGCTTTTGCACCAGGAGGGAATTGGTGTGATTCTTGACTGGGTTCCCGCACATTTTCCAAGAGACAGCTTTGGACTAGCCTGTTTTGACGGTACCTGCGTTTATGAGCATAAAGATCCCAGGCAGGGAGCTCACCCTCACTGGGGAACTCTGATCTATAATTATGGACGCCCTCAGGTGACCAATTTTCTAATTGCCAATGCCCTGTACTGGGTGGAAAAATATCATGCAGATGGAATCCGTATGGATGCAGTGGCTTCTATGTTGTATCTGGATTACGGGAAAGAACCAGGAGAATGGATCCCCAATCTTTACGGTGGAAATGAGAATCTGGAAGCAGTGGAATTTTTAAAGCACTTAAACTCCATTTTTAAAAACCGTAAGGATGGTGCTGTTTTGATCGCCGAGGAGTCCACAGCCTGGCCCAGAGTTACCGGTGATGTAAAAGAGGAGGGGCTGGGATTTGATTTTAAATGGAATATGGGCTGGATGAATGACTTTACCGGCTATATGCAGTGCGATCCTTATTTCAGAAAGCACCATTATGGTGAATTGACCTTTAGTCTGCTGTATGCCTACAGCGAAGATTTTATACTGGTTTTCTCCCATGACGAGGTAGTTCATTTAAAGGGATCTATGATTGGAAAGATGCCGGGTGATACTTTGGAGAAGAAGGCAGCAAACCTAAGGGCGGCCTATGGATTTATGGCAGGGCATCCAGGGAAAAAGCTTTTGTTTATGGGCCAGGAATTTGGACAGATCCGGGAATGGGATGAAAACAGAAGCCTGGACTGGGAGCTTTTAGAAGAAACGCTGCACAGCCAGTTGAGGGAGTATGTAAAAGCCCTGAATCACCTCTATTTAAGCCAGCCGGCTTTGTATGCCCTTGATTACGATACGGAAGGTTTCGAATGGGTGGAATGTACAAAATCCGGAGACAGTATCATTGTATTCTTAAGAAAAACGAAAAAGAAAGAAGAATCACTTCTTTTTGTCTGCAACTTTGACACCATGTTACATGAGAAATACTGCATAGGTGTTCCCTTTGAAGGAAAATATAAGGAACTGATTAACAGCAGTGACCAGGCATTCGGTGGAGAAGGATACCAGAATAAGAGAGTAAAGATATCGAAAAAGAAAGAAGCAGACGAGCGGGAAAATTCCATTGAAATTACCGTGGCTCCTCTCAGTGTAGCCATATTTTCCTGCACGCCTGCAAACGTGAAGAACACAAAAAGTGTTGTAATAAAAAAGCATAAGAAAGTAAAACAGGAGAATCTGATATGATCGCACATTTGATTGCAGCAGCAGCGGCACAGGAAACCACTGCAGCGCCCCAGGAAACCATTGCTGCATTGCAGGAAGTACAGGAAAACCTGGAACAATTAAAACCCAATGTTTTGTTGGAAACCATAAAAGGCTGGATGCCTTCCATCATTTCATTTGGAATCAGTATTTTACTCGCAATCTTAATTTTTTTCATTGGATCAAGAGTGATTAAAATTTTACATGGCATGCTGTATCGCTCTTTTAAAAGAGTGGATATGGAGGTCAGCGTAAGGAAATTCCTTCTCTCTGTATTAAATGCGGTTATGTACTGCCTTCTGGCATTTATCATTGCAGGACAGGTGGGAGTGAATTCTGCTTCTATCGTGGCACTTCTTGGTTCTGCCAGTATTGCCATCGGCCTTGCTGTCCAGGGAAGCCTTGCTAATTTTGCGGGAGGAGTCTTGATTCTCCTTATGAAGCCGTTTCGGGTAGGAGACTATATTGTATCAGAATCTGGAGAAGGGACTGTCCGTACCATTGGTCTGGTCTACACTGTTCTCACTACAGCAGATAATAAGCAGGTAGTGATACCAAACGGGACGCTTTCCAACTCACCGCTTACCAATGTAACAGCCATGGATAAACGCAGACTTGATATACTTGTGGAGATTGGTTATGGAGCAGATTTAAAAAAGGCGAAGGAGCTGCTTCAAATGATTTTTGACAGTCAGCCTGAAGTAAAAAAGGACGAACCAATTGATATTTTTGTTCATGCGTTATCGAATAATTCGGTGACGATTGGGGGAAGAGGCTGGACTTTAGTGGAAGATTACTGGACAGCCAGGTGGAAGATTTTAGAGAGGATAAAGCTGGAGTTTGATGAGGCGGGGATCGAGATCCCTTACAGCCAGCTGGATGTTCATATTAAAGATAGTGGAAGGTAAAAAAGAAAGCAGCATGTTCTGAGAGTTTCTGAGCATGCTGCTGCTTTTATTTATTTAATGCTGTAGGTTACAGTAACCTGTGCTGTTACACTGATCTGACCAGGCTCAATGGCTAATGCTTTGGCACCTGCCTCAAGGGAAGCTGTGGCTGAGTCAGCGTTATAAGTAGTATAGCGGTTCTCATTGTAAGAACTGATTTCCTGTACATTGGTGACTTCGCCAAGAGATTTTCCGCTTGCAGCGGCCATGGCCTCGGCTTTTACTTTGGAGGTTTCAACTGCCTTTTTTAAGGCTTCCTGGTAGGATTCATCATATTTGCTGGACAGGTAAGAAATGCGGTCTATGGTATTGATGCCTGCCTCGATGGAAGAGGAAAGGAGAGTACCCACCTGATCCATAGGAATATCTGATACAACAATGCCAGTTCTCATCTCATATCCAGTTATTTTTTGTCCGTTGTTCCAGTCGTAAATAGGCTGAAGACCGAAGCTGGAAGTTTGAATGGATTTTTCATCAATTCCTGTGCTTTTTAAAAAGCTGAGTACTTTATCTACATCAGTGCTGTTCAAATCCTGAACTGATTTTGGATCTGCAGCCTGGGAAGAAACTGCAAAGCTGACTTCAGCTTTGTCAGGAACTACCTTTATTTCCTCCTGACTTTGTACCAGTATATTGTTCTGGTTCTGTGCGTTTACAATCGCCTGGTTCGCTGGGGCAGCGCCGGTCGTCTGGGTGCAGGCAGTTAAGCCGATTACTGCGGCTACTGCAGCAGCAGCTGCCAGTGGTTTATTCAATTTTCTCATAATAAAGTCCTCCTAATGTTGTAGTAGTTGCTGCTTTGTTGTTACATCCTTATTCTACATGAAATTAAAAGAATTAGTATTTCTTTTCTCTTAACATTCCGGGTCGAAATTCCTATGATTTATTTACAAAAAAATCCTGAGGAGGCAATGGTTGCCATTCCAATGGCTTTATGATATTGTTAACCCATAAGAACGTTGAAACATAGGAAAAATGTGTAGATAAAGGAGACTGGTTTATGCGGAAATGCGGTATGTTGCTTCCGGTTTCAAGCCTTCCGTCCAAGTACGGAATCGGAGCGTTTTCAAAAGAGGCTTATGAATGGATTGATCTGTTAAAAAAGGCGGGGCAGCATTACTGGCAGATTCTGCCTCTTGGACCTACGGGATATGGGGATTCTCCTTACCAGTCCTTTTCCTCCTTTGCAGGGAATCCTTATTTTATTGACCTGGAGGAACTGGTCAAGGAAGATCTGATTACAGTCACGCAGTGCAATCTGCTTGATTTTGGGGAGGATGCCTCATCTGTAGATTATGAAAAAATATATGAAAACCGTTATCCATTGCTTAAGCAGGCATATGCTTCCTGGAAAGAAAAAGGGAATTCTACAGAAGCAGTCTCAGAAACTCTGAGTGAGGAAACGGTATGGTATTGCTTTTTTATGGCATTAAAGGATCATTTTCAGGGAAAAAGCTGGATTCACTGGGAAGAGGACATTCGTTTAAAAAAAGAAGAGGCAGTTGAACATTATAAGAAGCTGCTTGCAGATGAAATGGGTTTTTATATATTTCTGCAGATCAAGTTTTGGGAACAATGGAAGAAGTTAAAGGCCTATGCCGGTGACCAGGGAATCCGGATTATTGGTGATCTGCCTATCTACGTGGCATTTGACAGCGCAGATGCCTGGGGACATCCAGAACTGTTTCAGTTTGATGAAAAAGGATATCCGGAAGCAGTAGCCGGCTGTCCGCCCGATGCGTTTTCAGCTACTGGCCAGCTGTGGGGCAATCCCCTATACCGCTGGGACTATCATAAAGAGACTGGATTTGAGTGGTGGATGAAGCGCCTGGAATACAGTTTTTGTCTCTATGATACAGTGAGGGTGGATCATTTTCGTGGATTTGATGAGTATTACCGCGTACCTGCAGGAAGAGAAGATGCTATGGTGGGAACCTGGGAAAAAGAACCGGGAATCCAGCTGTTTAACCAGTTAAAAGAAAGATTTGGTGATCTTGACATCATTGCAGAAGATCTGGGATTTCTGACACCGTCGGTACTGGATCTGCTTTCGGAAACAGGTTTTCCGGGAATGAAGGTTTTGGAATTTGCTTTTGATGCCAATGGCGAAAGCATTTATCTTCCCCATAATTATTCTAAAAATTGTGTTGTTTACACCGGTACTCATGATAATCAGACCCTTAGAAGCTGGTATGAGGACATTTCTGAAGCAGACCGGAATTTCAGCCGTAGATACTTAAATAACTTCAATACCCCTGGTGATGAGATTCACTGGGATTTCATCAGGCTGGCCCTTGCAAGTGTGGCAAATCTTGCTGTAATACCGGTGCAGGACTATCTGGGAACTGGAAGGAACGGGAGAATCAATGAACCGTCTACCCTTGGAAATAATTGGAAGTGGCGCTTGAAACCAGGTGAGATAACAGAAGATCTGATGCTTAAGTGCAGAGAGCTGGCGCTTTTGTATGGAAGAAAGTAATAAAGCCGGATCCATACCTTTACAGGATAACATGGATCCGGCTTTTGCCGTATAAGCAAATAGATTATTTCTTTTTGCCTGTATTTGACTTGGAAGTAGATTTCGTAGTGTCTGTACTCTTAACAGACTCTTTCGAGGATTTGGTATTGTTTGTCGTTTTGGTATTGTTAGTTGATTTTGCTTCGCTGGTTGATTTTATATCATTCGTTGATTTTGTTTCGCTTACTGATTTCGTATCTTTGGTTGCTTTGGTTTCTTTTTCAGCATCAGTTTCTAAGGAAGTATCTGTTTCTGCAGTTTCCCCATTTTCTTCTGCTTCTTCGTTTTTCATCTCAGCATCTTCGAAACTATCTCCCTGAGGGGTAAAGGTAACATGAAGTTCATTGCCGATTTTATCTTTGGCTGTAATGGTAATGTTCTCTTTTTTAATCTCAAATGTCACAAGTCCGGTACTGCGGTCAATAGAAAGAGGAAGAATATCCGCATTATCCTCATCAGAGGCTGTAATAGAGGAATAATCCACACCAGACTGAGTATCTTCCAGGCGGAATGAAAGAATGCCATTTTCAAGAACATTGTCTTTCACTGCAGGAGGAGTATCGTCCAGAACGTTAACTGTTTCATAAGAAACGGACTTCATCTTATTAAATCCAGTCAGCTTCACTTCCAGTGTTCCGTTGTTTTTTAACGTGGTTTTATAAGTACTTCCCCCCGTCTTGGTTAATTCAATGGGGGTACTGTCCAGGGAAACTTCCATAGTCTTTATGGGAAGAAGGGATTTCACCTTTAATTCCATCGTGGTAGAAATAAAATCGCTGCTTTCACCAATGGTAATCTCTGCCTTCGGACGGGCTGTTACCAATAAAAAGATAATTCCGTTAATTACGATGAAAGGAAGCACATAAAACAGAAGGACCGAAAGAAAACCGCTTTTTCCGTTGTCACGCCGGTATCCGGAGCTTGTCCTGCGGCGATCCGGCCTGGTTTGATTGTTATACTGAGTCATATGAATTCAAATTCCTCCTGATAATTATTCCGTTACCTAGCATAGCAGAAAATGGGGGATCTTACAAGTTTATATGATAAATTGTAATAATTTAATTTATTCTTACGATAAGACCGGTACACGCGCATTTGGAAGCGTTTGAAGTATAAAAAAATACGCCCGGACGGGCGCATTTTTAAAGTTATCTGATAGTCAGAACATAGCTGTCTTTTGTGCCAGAAGGCTCCAGCGTAATGGAGAGAGGATTCTGGGATTCAGCAACTTCCTGCGGGCACTGAAACAGGAAGTGTACGCCTAATGTCTGGAGAGGTTTGATGGAGGTGATATTGGCATAGGTAAAGCGGGTGTTTCCATCTTCAGGAACTGCCTGTCCGGAGTAGGCATAGCCACCATTGTAATCAGCGGTTGCTTTCATGATTTCGTCACACGGTAAGTTCTGTTTAGCCAGATTCTTAACATCAAGATCCAGATGAATGTAGACATTGCCTGGATCAGCCGCATAATGGGTATAGAATCCGGAAGTATCATCTGGAAGGACATCATAGGATAGTTCCGCTTTATTAATTGTGATTTCCATGGCATCCGTGGTAATTACACCTCCGATCGCGATGGGTGTTCCGCTTTGGACCGCCTTTGTCTCTTCGACGGTGGTTTCCGGAACTGTTTCAAGCTGAGCCTTTAAATCAGCATTTTCCTGCTTTAATTCTTCTACCTGGGCTTTTAAACTTTCCACCTGGGAATTATCAGGGGCAGTCGTGGAAGCTTTACTGCCGCAGGCAGACAGGCTGATAGAAGCCACGCATAATACAGGTATTAACCATTTCTTTTTCATACTTTTTACCTCTTTTATCTTTTGTATTATTAAAAAGCCTAAGGCTATTTTAATCTAAATCATTATTATACCCTATTTTCAGCCTGAATGCGATTCCTATTAATATTAATAGTTTAAATAATTAAGCTATTTTAAAATGTGGTCTGTTAAATAGTCAAAATCTGTGCTAATATAAAAAAAAAGACAAGGAGATCAGGTATGGTGGAGAAAGCTGTTGCATTTGCGGCCAAGTGCCATGAGGGAACCTGCCGGAAAGGGACTCACATTCCTTATATTGTCCACCCTTTAGAGACCGCAGTCATTGCGTCTTTGATGACTACTGACCAGGAACTCATATGCGCTGCGCTGCTTCATGATGTAATTGAAGACTCGGGAGTTACGAAATCACAGCTGGAAGAAGAATTTGGAAGCCGTGTGGCACAGCTGGTTATGGAAGAAACAGAAGACAAAACAAAAAGCTGGAAAGAACGTAAGAGTGCCACATTAAAGCACTTGGAACATGCCTCAGAGGAGATTAAGATTCTTGTATTGGCAGATAAGCTTAGTAATCTCAGAACAACTGCCAGAGATTACCTTCTTATGGGTGATGAGATCTGGAAGCGTTTCAATGAAAAAGACAAAGCCCAGCATGCCTGGTACTATTTAAATATAGCCCAACTCCTAAGTGAATTAGAAGAATTTGGAGCTTATCAGGAATATAAAATTCTGTGTGAACAAGTATTTGGAAAGAGTCATAAGTAAGAAAGAATCATTCTATATTTTATCTGCTATTTTTCTTTTAACTGATTATTTGCGTTAAACTGCCGATGTTCATCTGGTAGTTTTAAAGTCATTTCTTTTCGTATTTTCTCCAACATTAACTGGATACCCAATCCTTCGGAAAAGTCATGGATAAAGCTATTTATCAATGGTTTGGTTAAAAACCTCCTTTTTCAGGCAAACTATCTGATAAAGCTTTATTATATGAGTTGTTACCGAAAGGAATACGGCATATGAACAAACTATGTATTGTTGTGCCATGCTATAACGAGGAACAGGCGCTTTTATATACCAATGCAGAATTAGTAAAAATTATGAAAAGACTGGTGGAATCCGGAAAGGTTGATGAAACCAGTTTTATTCTTTATGTAGATGACGGCAGTAAGGATGGCACCTGGAATTTAATTTGTAATTTCCGGAAACAGTCAGCCATGATCTTTGGTCTTAAACTTGCCAGAAATACAGGACATCAAAATGCTTTAACCGCAGGTCTTTTAACCGCCATGAATTATGCTGATATGGTTATTTCGATTGATGCGGACTTACAGGATGATGTGTCTGTCATGGAGAAAATGGTGGATTTATACCTTCGGGGTAATGATATCGTGTATGGTGTTCGTAACAGGCGTGATACAGATACCTTATTTAAAAAGTTTTCTGCTCTTGGCTTTTACAGACTGATGCAGCTGATGAAGATAAAGATTGTTTATAATCATGCGGATTACCGGCTCATGTCCAAACGTGCGCTGCTGCAATTTTCTCTATATAAGGAACGAAATTTATTTTTAAGAGGAATTGTCCCTTTGATTGGATATCCATCAGCTACAGTCATGTATGACCGGAAATCCCGGGTTGCTGGCAAATCCAAATATTCATTGGGCAAGATGTTCTCCATGGCGTTTGAAGGAATTACATCTTTTAGCATACAACCCATCCGAATGATAACCGATTTAGGTCTTGGGATTGTGGTGTTCAGTATATGCGCAGCAATTTACGCATTTTATTCCTACATTACAGGAAAGGTGGTTGCAGGCTGGACTTCTACCATTTTATCAATCTGGTTTATCGGTGGTGTACAGCTTTTATCTGTGGGACTTATTGGCACTTATATAGGAAAGATTTACGTGGAAGTAAAAGAACGGCCCAGATATGCCATTGAGGTAAACCATTTAACGGAGATCAGGCATGAACAAACGTGAGGACAAAGGTCCTGTTTCATATATCAACTTCTTTATTAAACTACTGCAGGGAGTAAGAAAAAAAATAGGGAAAATTAATTCCATTATGGAAGGAAAATATTCTCCTGCCCTTCTTGCATCTGGTGTAACAGTCATTGCAGCACTGATTACCATCTTAATTCTTTTTCTGCCAAATTATCTTGGCGTTGCAAACGATGGGTCTACGGATGAAATCATGAAATCTGCCGGTTTCTACTATATGAATAACGATTCGGATACTAACTATGGAGACTATTTTATAAAAACTTATACAGAAGTTGCATCTGGAGAGGAAGTTCAGGGGAACGTATGGAATAGTCAGCTTGTTTTTTTCAGGGCAGCAAAAGCATTGGATCAGCTGTTTACGCGAGACAGTATTTTTGATATCCGTTTTTTAGCTCTGATTTATTTTTTGCTGTATCTTCCTGCCCTGTACCTCATAATACGGCAGAGCTGTGAAAGGGTAAAAAGCTTTTCTGAAGGGGCATTAATTGCAGGAGTGGGGCTGATCATTTTCTCAGATGTAGGTTATATGACTTATTTTAATTCATTTTATCCGGAGGCAATCTGGTTTCTTGCCATACTTTATTGCGTGGGAGGATATATGTCTTTTCAGAAAAAAAGGTCTGGTTACAAAGATTTGTCTGCCCTGGTTCTGATTTTGATATCGGGCTGTGTACTGGTCAGTTCCAGACGACAATGTGCGGTGATGGGGTTTATTCTTGCTATATCGGTTATTCGTCTGGTAACGGTTCGCAGAAGCTTTATCTGGGGAGGAGTCTGCATAGCCGGCGCTTTTTTGCTAAGCATGCTTTCCTTTGTCTGTATTCTGGGATACCCATCTGATTTTAATGAAACCAGTAAATTACACGCCATGACAAGAGGCGTTTTGTTTAGTTCTGCTGATCCGGCAGAGACTCTTACGGAATTTAACATTGATCCTTCCTACGAATTGCTGGCGGATGCATCTGCGTATGATTATCTGCCTTTTGTAAGATCCGGTGACAGTTCCTTATCTCATGGCTTTATGGACCAATATACGATTCCCGACATCGGAATTTATTATTTTCGCCATCCGGACAGCCTGTTTGGCATGATTGACGTTTCCATTAAACAAGGGATGGATATGAGAAGGAGTAATTGCGGAAACTATGAGAAAGAGGCAGGATTCCCGAAGAAAGCAAAAAGTCTTTTCTGGTCTTTATGGAGCAGCTTTAAAGAATTATCCGCACCAAAAACTGTGGGATATTTAATTCTGCTGACTGTTGCGGTTATTATCTTATTTTATAAAGGCTATTCCTTACGCAGGGTGGAAGACAGAAGAAATACAGTATTTTTGGATATGCTTATCATGGTTCTGGCCTTTTTACTTTCCCAATCCATTATCGTAATTGTTAACAGCGGTGATGCCGAGATGGCTCAGAGGCTGTTTCTGGTGGGGCTGTCAATTGATATTATGACCTACTGTGTGTTTGGGGAGTTACTTCATAAGCTTAGAATCGTTTAGAACCAGCATTTGTGCTTGAAATGTGAGGAAAATAATGACAAATAAACATTCGTTTGGTTATCTGCTGCAGGATATTGGACTGGTAATTTTGTTGTTTTGCTTATTTGCAGGAGCAATGGTAGTTGGCTACTCCGAAAAATCCACCATGTTTGAAGCGGTTATCATGCTTCTTGGAACTTTTTTCGTGATTCTATTTTCAGGGTTTAAGCTGTTTTCATTGTCCCTTGTACTGGCTGGAATAGAGGTGACTTTTTATACTGCTTACCGGCTGTATTTATTCCTGTCCTATGATATTGAAATTCCTTTTTATAGCTATGTCTGGATTCTCATACCGCTTATATCTGCTGCAGCCATGTATCTGTTCGTATCAGGAACCAACAGACTGGAACTTGAGAATGATATTTTAAGGAGGCAGGTAGATGAACTGGTTGTGCTGAACCCGCTGACGAAACTCTATAATCTGAGAAGTCTTTACAATGATCTTAATGTTCTGGCCGCTTATGCTGAGAGAAACCAGATGTCCCTTTCTCTTATGATAATCATGCTGAAGTATGAAGCGGAGCTAAAAAGCGTATTGTCCAGGCAAAATTATGAGCTTGTAATACAGAGACTGGCTGAACTTGTGGTAGATACGGTTCGGGTGGAAGATAAGACCTATTCCATTGATAATAAGGGATCTCTGGCAGTTATACTGACCTGTGGCAAAGAGGGAAGTGAGATAGCTATGAGAAGGATCAGAAACCGGATTTCTGAACGGGACGCTTTTAGCGGCATTACTGATAAAGCAATCAAGATAGAAGTAAAAATGGCAAGTCTGGAATACCAGAAAGAGATTTATGAAAACAATATGATTCTCTTTAAACAGAGGGTGGAAAATGAACTGCAGTATGATGTATAAAAAATTCTTATTTTATATAGCCGGATTCCTGTTTATTTCCCTTGCCAGTTTGGGAAGAACTGTGTATTCTTTCGCAGAAGAGGTGCCAAAAGGAGATATACTGATTATCTATCAAGATAATGCTGATGATAGTACGAAGGCCGCGATGGAGGATCTTGTAAAACTTCTGACCTTTCAAAGCTTTAAGATCAGCTACGGTCCTGCTTCCTGGGGGATGGAGTATCTAGATGGGTTCTCCTATGTGATCTGCTATGATTTAAAACAAAGTCCGCCTGAATTTACCAGCAGACTGAGTCGATATGAAACCAAAACCGTAATTAATGGGAAAATGGGATCACCCCATATTTTATTTATAGGCAATCAGTATTTCAAAACTTATCTGGACACCACAAACAGGTCAGATCAGTATGAACTACTAAACAGCACTGTGGGACAGCTGCAATATTCGTTCTATGGCTCAGAAAGTAAAAGTGGTCTGGTCCGGGAAGATTATTTTGTTTTTTTTAAAAAATCCTCCTACCAAAATGGCATAGTAACAGTCAATAATAAAAATGGATATTTTTGCGCAAAAGATGGCAGATTAACCCATATCCCTGTTGCTGATATGAGCAGTCAATTGGTTCGGGCGGCTATGACCAGAGAAGTATCAAAGTGGAAATGGCCGTATAACGGTAATCCTCACATATTTGCCCAGTATATCTTAATAGACAAAGTTTATCCCTATGAAGATCCAGAGAAGCTGTTACAGGTAGTAAAACTGATGATAGAGAAAAAGATTCCATTTGTGATCTCTGTGATGCCAATGTATGTAAATGGAGATTATCCTTCCATGACACATTTTTGTGAAGTATTGCGTTTCGCCCAGGCTGGAGGCGGTGCAGTAATTATTAACGCCCCCATTGACCAGATGAATCCACTGGATAAAGAGGTAATGCTTGATTATCTTGCCAGGGCAATGACCATATACAACAAACAGGGAGTTTACCCACTGGCTTTAGAAGTACCGCAAAACTGGATGTTTCATAAAGACACAATCGAAATTATGAGTCATTTTAAAACAATTTTTTCTTCCGATGAGGTGGATTCTTATTTAAGCCAGGAAGATATGAATCATAATGAGGTTTACAAAGACGGACATCAATGGGTGGGGGCATCAATCCCTGTTGATGATACGAAAGTCAGTTATCTATCCGTTTATTCTACTGCAGTACCCATTGATCTGGTCGAGGATTTTGAGGAGATTAAAAGAAAAGTGGGAGTATGTCAAAACTCCTTTGTACCCTTAAAAAGTCTGTGGGATGTGGAGCACAGCTATTGGCTGGACAAACAGCTGATGACTTATAAAAATGGAGATTTGATTCTGAACGGTAAAAAAATGGATTTAAGCTTTACCCCCACTGTTTATCCGGAACAATATAATTACCGCCGTAATATGATTCAGCGGTTTTCCAGGGATTTGACAACCCAGAGCAGAAGACTGGTAATTGCGGTAGGACTTACTTCCATACTTTTTGTGTTCCTGATTTTGTGGGCCAGATTAAAGAACAGGAAAAATTATTTTTTTCATGATTAGGGAGAGTGCCATGTCATTTATTGATATTCTTGCAATCTATTCCATCTTTGCTATCTGGGGGCTGCTGTTTATAAATATTTTGCTCTCTATAGGCGGTTATATTTATATTATGAGAATGTACCGCACAGATGGACATCATACGGTTTTGGAGTATCCAATCGTAACGGTTATGGTTCCTGCCCATAATGAAAGTATTGTGCTGAAAAAGACCATGGAGGCTCTGATAAAATTTGATTATCCCAAGGACCGGTATGAGATCATTGTTGTTAATGACAACTCAGCCGATGATTCCGCCCAGGTTTTAAAAACCATTCAGCATAACAATCCATCTGCAAAAATTATCGTAATTAATACAGACAGGGTAGTGGGAGGGAAAGGAAAATCCAATGCATTAAATATTGCCCTGTCAGTGGCCTCAGGTTCCGTCATTGCAATTTACGATGCGGATAATACACCGGAAAAGCAGGCTCTTAAGATTCTCGTGGAAAATCTGATGTCAGACGATAAGCTGGGGGCGGTGATTGGCAAGTTCCGAACCAGAAATAAATATGCATCGCTACTGACAAGATTTGTAAATATTGAGACTTTGGCTTATCAGTGCATGAATCAGGCTGGCAGATATTTCTTTTTCAAACTTTGTACCATTCCCGGCACCAATTACGTGATAAGGCGGGAATTAATTGACCAGATGGGGGGCTGGGATGTAAATGCACTTGCAGAAGATACAGAAATCAGTTTTCGTCTGTACAGAATGGGTTATTATATAAAATTTATCCCTCAGGCAGTCACCTGGGAGCAGGAACCTCAGAAACTGAAGCAATGGTTTAAGCAGAGAACCCGGTGGGTAAAAGGAAATTTATATGTATTAAAAAGCAATTTTAAATATGCCTTTGATCCCCATGCAGGAATCATGAGGTTGGATGTGATCTATTACGCCCTGGTTTACCTGCTGATGTTCAGCTCCCTTATTTTTTCGGATATTATTTTTGTCATTGGGATTCTGGGGCTTGGTCATGTGACCTTAGGGGGATTTTCCTCTTTGCTGTGGGAAATGGCAATTTTGCTGTTCGTTTTAAATGTAGCAATTACCTTATCGGTGGAAAGAAATGAATTCAATTTAAATAATATACTTCTCACCTTTGTCATGCTTTTTACTTATGCAAAAATGTGGGTTCTTGTTGTAGCAAATGGTATGATTCAGGGAATCCGGGATGCGCTCTATCAAAAAGAAGTTGTATGGGACAAGACGGAACGCTTTGAGGAAATGACAGAGAAAGCCGTAAAAAATACGAAGCAGGTTTGAAAATAAGGAGACGACTATGACAACGTTGATGGATATAGTTAAGAAGAAATTTAAGAGGCCGGGAAAAATATCCGCAGTCTGTCTGATGCTGTTTGTCCTGACGATAACCCCTCTGGCAGTGTACGCATCCAACGTCAATGCTGCGGCAGTTAGTAATACCCGTGGAAAAAAACAGGCTGAAAAGACAGACTCCAAAAAAGCGGATGAGATCCATCTCCTTCCTGTTGCAGAGCCTGAATCTGCTCCATTACCAGATCAGAATGAGCCCATATATGAACCGGTCGGCCATACCCAGGACAACTTTTTTTACAGGAAGACCCTAAAAGGAATTTATTCTTCCACGGATCTGTATTTTTATGTGGAAGATTACTGGGATACAAAATATGTATATGCAAAAATTCAGTATGACGTAAGCCAGCTCATTGAGAGCACTGCCTCATCTGTTACCTTTGCCATTAACGATGTCCCTATCCAGTCTTACAAGCTGGAGTATAAAGACGGCAATTCCCAGATTTTGTATGTGAAAATCCCCATGGAGCAGGTTCGATCCGGTTATAATTCCTTTTCCATATCTGCTTATGCCAGACTTTTTGATCAGCAGGGTTGCGTAGATGATTATTCTGATGCCAACTGGCTGGGAATTTCTGATACATCTTATATCAGATGCGGCTATGAAAGCAGGGATCCTGAGCACAAGATTTCATTTTATCCTTATCCGTTTATGTCAACTTATAATCCCACTGGCAAGGGACTTTTCATTGCTGTATCTGATGAAGCTGCATCAGGAGAAGTAGCTGCTGCCATGAGCCTGATGGCGGATTTAAGTAAGCAGACCGGAAAAATAAATGAAATTGAACTATGCCGGATCTCTGATTTAAAGTCCAATAATCCATCCGATACCATACTCATATCGGATTATAACAATCTGCCTGCCGAGTATAAAGATAAAATGACAAAGGCGCCGGATTCGTCTGGAAATGCGATTGTTAATTTTATTGATGATTCCAATTTAAAGCCCCTTCTTCTGATTACATCAAACGATGACTCAAGTCTAAAGGAAGCTGCTGACATGCTTATGGATGAAAGTCGCCGGAAGCAGGAAACCTCAAATCTTGCAGTTGTGGAAAAGGGAAGCGGGGAGCAGGCGGTAAATGCTGCAAAACAAAGTGATCTGACTGCCTGGAATTACACGCTGGAGGATATTATGGGAAGTGGACTTTCCTTTGTAGGACCGTTTCATCAGGAAAAATATGTCTACCTTCCTGTTTCCAGGGATTTTGTTCTGGCACAGGGCGGAAAGGTGGTTTTAAAGTTCCGTTACAGTGAAAATCTGGATTTTAAACGATCCCTGATCACTGTATTCTGGGATGATGTTCCCTGCGCCAGCAAGCGCCTCAGCCAGGAAAAGGCGTCGGGTGATGAACTGAACTTTGAAATGCCAGCAGATGTCATAGGAACGTCTGCTGCCAGTCTAAAAATAGCGTTTGATCTGGAAATTCCTGATTTAATTTGCACTCCCAGGCAGAGTGATATGCCCTGGGCTTATGTATCCAGAGAATCCGCCATATTTTTGCCCCCTGCCACAGACATGAGATTGTCTTTTGATTCCGGAGTCTCTCCTTTTAGCCGGAACGGAAAATTCAATGATGTATTGTTGGTACTTGGTGATAACCCAACTTCTGTTGAACTTAATCTGCTTGGTCAGACTCTGGCGATGTATGGGAGGGAGGCAAAACCCTATGGAACCATATTTGTGAAGAGGGCTGGTGAATTTAATAAAGACGATGGGGATTATAACATTATTACGGCGGGTACACTGTCTGGAAACACGTTTTTAGCCCAGGTGAATAATAATCTGGCATTTCAGTTTTCTCAGGATGGTAATTCCTTCGAGAGCAATGACCAGCTGATTTTGTCCAGGGATTACGCAGGAAAGATTGGGGTTATGCAGCTGCTAAAATCTCCCTATTCCCTTAACCGTACTCTGCTGGTACTGGCGGGAAGCAGTCAGGATACCCTTAAGAACCTTGAGGATTACCTAAGAGACAGCAGTAAAAGAGAAGAACTGAAAAAGGACTGCGTGGTGATAGATGCCAATCAGAATATCACCACTCTTAAGTTTATAAAAGCTGAGGAAATAAAGGAAGGTCCCACTCTGGCAGAGAAACTGGTTCGGAATAAGAAATCCCTTGTTTTTACAGTCATTGCAACATCAGCTATGTTTTTAATGCTGTTTGCCGTAATCATTATTCTGCTGCGGATACGGGTATACAGAAAAAAGAATGAAGAATAGGCAGATAATTTGGGAAAGGGGTGAAGAAAAGGATGAGATTAGAGAAAAACTGGTTTTATCATTTCTGTATTGCGTTATCAATTGCAGGCATGGGCTACATCCTGATTGCAGGCGTCTCCGATGCACAGGGAAATCAGGAATATCCTTATGCAATGAAAGGATTGCTCATTCTCATCTTTTTCCTTACCTGGGCAGGCGTAAACTTTTTAGCGCTGTTGTCTGCCAGGCTTTCCATTACCGAAAAGCTTAAAAAATATCATAATTACCTTTTGGCGATGGAAGTAATTTACGTCATTCTTATTCTGATTCTGGCATTTGCAGCCAGACTTTTCGTCATACGGAATCTGCCAATGGAACCGGCATCTGATTATAAAACCTATTACGAAATAGCTAAGATGTTAAAGGAAGGGGTTCTGCAGGAAAAGGGAGAAGGTTATTGCAACTATATCGGGATGTTTCCCCATATACTGGGTTACTGCTTTATTTTAAAAACTATATTTGTTGTATTTGGAACCAGCATCTGGAACGGACAGATAGCAAATGTCTTGTTTTCCGTAGGAACGGTTTTTCTTATTTACAGGATTGCCAGGAAGCTGGGTGGGAGAATGGCAGGGCTTACAGCACTTACAGCCTGGGCATTCTGGCCCTCCCAAATCCTTTACGTCAACATGCTTGCCGCCGAATACTCCTTTTCATTTTTCTTATATCTGTGTGTGCTCCTTTTTCTTCATTTGGTCATGGATTATGATGGCGCCACAAAGCATGGGATCAGAGGAG
Source organism: Lacrimispora struthionigena (assembly GCF_048627165.1). Taxonomy (NCBI): domain Bacteria; kingdom Bacillati; phylum Bacillota; class Clostridia; order Lachnospirales; family Lachnospiraceae; genus Lacrimispora; species Lacrimispora struthionigena. The sequence goes on along the minus strand of NZ_JBMBWP010000002.1, from coordinate 2,067,986 downwards.
TTCTTCTTCATATGGTACTTGGCTGTCTGATTGCAGTGACTGCGGCAATCCGTCCAATGGCTGTAATATTATTAATTGCAATCCTTATATTTCTGATTCCACTTAAGTCCAAATTACCGGAAATACCACACAACAGCATTTCTGTCTGGGTAAGATTTCTGGCCAGGGGGTTTATGAGGGCAGCGCTCATGGTGCTGGCCTATATGGCGGTATCCAGTGTTCTTAATACAGATATAGAACTCACCATTAATAAATCAACACCCTCCTTTAGCCAGTCCTTTGGTTATAATCTTTTGGTAGGACTGAATCAGGAATCCGACGGGGGATGGAATGAAGAAGATTCCAGGTATTTATATGAGAATCTGGAACGGACCGGTTCGCCCATAGAAGCACAGATTGCGTGCCGGAATCTGGCATTTAAGCGGTTGTCTGCAGGACCAGGGGGATTATTTAACCTGTTTATAAAAAAATATGAATTGCTATGGGAAAATGATAACTATGGGGCTGACTGGAATCTGGCTTTCTTAAAGGAGCAAAATGAACTGACTCCAGACAGGGAAGTATTTCTCAATCAGGCAAAAAGCGCCAGCCAGATTGTTTATATGGTGGCTGTGCTCTTTTCTTTTCTGACATTGATTTATCTGCTGCAAAGAAAGGCATCCTCTCTTTATGTTCTGGTTCTGGTTTATTTAGGGACAGCAGCCATGCATCTTATGGTTGAAAGCCAGAATCGGTATCACTTTCATATTCTGCCTGTATTTATAATTATTGCATCTGTAGGAATAAAATATATTTTTGAAAATGCTGTAACATTTGTAAATACTTCGGATTGGGAACGGCAGCAGAAAAAAGAACAACAAATCAGAGAAGAAACTGTATTAAAACAATTTGAATTAGAAGAACATAAAGCCATTGAGCAGCGCTATAAAAGTATGACCAATGCTTTTGATATGCAGTCAGCCATTTTAAACGGCAATGTTACGGTTACTGTTTCAGAAGCTTATACCCAACCCGATCCCTTTATGAAAGAAAAAAAAGAGGTCTCTGCCGCTGAGATACCTCCAAAGATATCACAGGAAAAAGAAACTGAGAAAATGATAAAGAAAGAGAAGGCAGGATTGGAACATTCCGATTTAGAGGAGCTAATTCTGGAACTGGAAGAGATTGCAGAGACAGGAAAGGTGCCCAAAGAGCATGATGAAGGGAGACATACGGTATGAAAAAAGCCCTTCCCCGTAGCAGGGTGGAAAAGGTATTAATTGTGATCCTCTGCATCCTTACGGTATTTACTGCAGGGGGTCTTCTTTTCCTGTCTCTCTATTTCAATAAAGAGGAATTGCTAAAAAGTCAGAGGGGAAGCGCAGATGAAACTTCTCTTGATGATATTACGGCGATTCTGCCGGAAAACTGCAATATCAATGAGAAAATTCCAGACATCCGCTTTACGGATGAATCAGGAGACGTAGTGACAATGAAAGATTTCGAGGGAAAGCCAGCCATAGTAACCTTCTGGGCAAGCTGGTGTCCGGATTGCAGAAAAGAGCTATCTCATATCAGGGAATTCATAAATACCTCAAAGAATTATGGCGACATTAATTACATTCTTATAAATAGAACAGATAATAAAAAGGAAACCAAAGAAACAGCAAAAAAGTATCTGTCAGAACAGGGAATTACCATGGATACTTATTATGACGAAGGCATAACCGCCTATCAGGAGCTTGGCCTTCATGCCATCCCAACCACCTTGTTTCTGGACGAGCATGGAGTGATCCGGTCATGGAGTATTAAGCCAATTGAAAAGAGCTCTGTATTTGAAGGATATTTAAAAGATCTGACTGAAGGAAGCGGGAAGGTGACTGGAGATTTTGTCCTGAACCATCTCATGGATGACCGGGGAGGAGTTCATACAATTTATGATCCAGAGGCAGACAGTGCCATAAAAAGTGATGTTCTAAGCGAAACTCAGGGTGTGATGCTGGAATATGCGTTACTACGAAAGGATCAGCAGCTATTTGAAAAAATTCTCACTTATATCAACGGAGTAATGCGGGTAAATGGTATAACCGGGTGGAACGTCAGCAATGATAAGCCATCAGAAGTGAATTCGCTTTTAGATGACTTGCGAATTCTGGGTGCACTGCTCAAGGCTAATAATTTGTGGGGTGGTTATGACCAGTCAATAACCAGTTATTCAGATGAAATTGCAAAATACGGAATTCACAATCGAAATTATGTGGATTTTTATGATTCCGGTTATAAAAAATATGCGGGCCGCTTTACTCTCTGCTATGGAGACTTGCCGGTTATGTCCCAGCTGGCAATCCTGGATGACCGTTTTATACAGCCTTATGAGTCAGCAAAGAAATTGATTCTTGGGGGAAAAATAAGTGAAGAGTTTCCTCTGTACTACAGTTGGTATGATTATAATAAAAGCTCTTATGTTTCTGATGATTTAAATACTGCAGAAGCGATGATCACGCTGCTTCACCTGGCAGAGGCCGGTTTGCTGGCGGATGATTCCATGGCCTGGCTAAAAACCCAAATGGATGCAGGCGGTGTGAAAGCACGATACAAAACAGATGGTACGGTAGTGGAAGGTTATAATTATGATTCAACGGCTGTTTACGCAATAATCGCCATGATTGGGGAAATTGAAGGAGATAAAAAGCTCCAGGGAAAAGCTCTGAAGAAGATGGAAAAAATGAGGATTATGGATACCGCCTATCCCTATTACGGTGCATTTGGGATGGAAGATGGAAGTGGCATCACATCCTTTGATCAGGTTATGGCAATGCTGGCGTATGAATATACTGGAAAACCGGCAGACTGATTGATTTGGCAAAATTAATTAACATAAAAGGAGTTTTGTGCCGTGAAGAATATCATGCTGGTATTTGGGACAAGACCGGAGGCCATCAAAATGTGCCCTCTGGTAACAGAGTTGAGAGGCAGGAAAGAAGCAAGGGTTTGCGTCTGTGTGTCAGGTCAGCATAAATCCATGCTAAAGCAGGTTTTAGATGCGTTTTCAATTAACCCGGACTATGATCTTTCCATTATGAAAGAAAAGCAGACACTTTTTGAAATCACCGTAAATATTTTAAATAAGATTCGTGAGGTTCTGGAAAAAGAAAAGCCAGACGTGGTTCTGGTTCATGGTGATACTTCCACAGCATTTGCCTGTGCCCTTGCCTGTTTTTATCTGCAGATACCGGTGGGACATGTTGAGGCCGGGTTAAGAACCTATGATATTTATTCCCCCTATCCCGAGGAATTTAACAGACAGGCCATTGGTATTATTGCAAACTATCACTTTGCTCCTACGGAGAAAGCCAGGGAGAATTTAATTTCTGAGGGTAAGAATCCTTCTGCCATATTTGTCACAGGGAATACAGGAATTGATGCATTAAAAACCACAGTGAGAGCGGACTACAGCCATGAGCTTTTAACGTGGTCTTTGGGAAGCCGGCTGATATTACTGACTGTTCACCGAAGGGAAAATTTAGGGGAACCCATGAAACAGATTTTTCGTGCTGTCAAACGGATCACTGATGCACATCCTGAGGTTAAGGTTATTTATCCCATTCACTTAAATCCACGTGTCAGAGAAATCGCCGGTTCTGTATTAGCGGGAGAGGAACGGATACGTCTGATTGAACCCCTGGATGTAATTGACTTTCATAATTTTATGGCAAGAGCAGATCTTATATTAACGGATAGCGGGGGAATACAGGAAGAAGCACCAAGTCTGGGAAAACCTGTGCTTGTTCTTCGCAAATCAACAGAGCGGCCGGAAGGAGTTGACTCTGGGGCGCTGCTTTTGGTTGGCATTGAAGAAGAACCTATTTACGAAGCCGTAACACGTTTGCTGGATGATAATGTGCTCTATGACAGGATGCGCAGTGCAGATAATCCCTATGGTGATGGAGAAGCGAGCAGAAGAATTGCAGATATTTTACTGGGAAAGAAGGAAAACAAATAGTACAGGCTCTCCATGTAAAACCTGGAAGGCCTGTACTAATATGAATGAACTTATAATGATTTTGCTCTGTCCGCGATATTCTTATTAAAATTAATTACCTGATGCTCATAGGTAGACTCCATAAGAGGAGAGGTAATAATGAAATCTGCAGTTGCACGGGTGTTGGCAATGGGAATATCATAAACCTGGGCAATACGAAGCAGTGCTTTTACGTCGGGGTCATGAGGCTGTGCAGTCAATGGATCTGAAAAGAAGATGATCAGATCAATCCTGCCTTCTACAATCTTTGCACCGATCTGCTGGTCTCCGCCTAAAGGACCACTGTTATAGCCTTTTACCGGAAGACCTGTCTGATCTGTAATCATACGGGCAGTGGTGCCGGTTCCGCACAAAGTGTGGTCTTTTAAGATTTCCCTGTGTTCGGTGCACCATTCAATTAATGAATGCTTTTCGTTATCATGGGCAATCAGCGCAATGTTTTTTTGTTTTTGAAGCGTCAGTGTAATAAAATCTTCCTGTAACATCATAGTCCTCCTGTTGTAGGTATTAATAAGAGTGTCAGAACCTCATTTAAAACGGCAGAACACTTTGCAGAGAGTAGGTAATGGACAGATCTTTTCTGGAATATTCCTTTTTAAAATTCTGAATGATTCGCTTTAAAACCATCTCTCCGTTTTCATAGGTCGCAGTAGGAAGAAGCATCAGATACTGGCTTACGCTGTAACGGCTGTAAACGTCTCCTCTGCGAAGAGAGTTGCGGATAGAACTACCCAGTTCATCCATGGCACGGGTCTGTACTGCCGGCTTTAATAACTCACCCTTTAAATTGCTGATGGTTAGCAGGCATAAAAAGATAGAATCTCCGGTTCGCTCAATGGCTCTGGACTCCAGCTGGTAGATATCCCGGAATACGGAAGGCTCACAGCAAAATGCTCCCTTATTGGTTCCACCCTCTAAAAGAATCTCCCTGATGGTACTTAAATCCATGGTGATTCCATGCTTTTTGTCGCTGATCATTTTATACAGTTCTTTAAAGCGGATCGATGGAGTGATGGCAAACTCATTGTAGAACATGTCGTTTACCCGTTTGTAATGCTCCAGGGACATCATCTGGTTCCCGCTCTGGTACAGAGCGTAGATCAGATAGTAATGTGCTTCCTCCCCGTAAGGATCGATGGAGATTGTCTGCTGGCAGACATCTATCATCGTAGGATAATCCTTTCTGTCATCTAACATTACCAGGATCTTTTTTACTAATTTCTGATAAAGGGTATGATAATAGGTGTGAATGGGGATTACCCAGGATTCCCATTCGGATTTTGGAAGAAAGTTTCCTTTATAAAGGTTAAATGCCTCCATTGACAGTTTCAGGCGGGTCTCTTCCGGAAATTCCTTGCTATCAGCCTGCAGACAAAGCTCTTCGAACTTGTCCGTGTCGCATACGGTGGTAAGATCCCTTGTCCAGCCATATGCTTTTCTGTTTTGAAATACCAGTTCCTGAGTGGGAAACCCAAGTGGCTCAAGAAGCTTTCGCACGCGGAACATCAGCGTCTTTAAAGCGCCAGCTGGATTATTGCTGGCTTCATCTTTCCAAAACAAATCAATTAATTCATCAACGGGAATATCCCTGCCACGAAACGTGATTAAATATTCCAAAAGACTCCATGGTTTTTTAGCCTGATTATTCTGATCAACAATTATTTTGTCTCCGATGGTAACGGAGAATCCACCCAGCATGTTCACATAAATGATCGTCTCTTGATTTTTCATAATTTTCTCCAAAGTAACATTTTCTTTCCTTAGTATATAGAAAAAAACGTTAAAAGTCTAGCGCAGCTTATAAAAGATTGAGATTTTTATTAAAATAAGCTATACTAAAGCAGAAGAATATGAAAAAGAAAGCAGGAGATTGCTATGAACAGAAAAAAACTGTCAACAGGAATTCTTATACTTGCATTTCTGCTTCTGGCTGTGGGAGCCGGAGTGCTTTACTTTGATTATCGTGACAGGCAGTATTCTGACAACCTGTATGAAAGCCTGGCTGAGCTGGCAAAGGTACCAGAAGAGAGCGTGACTGCCCCGTCGGAAACACAGAAAGAGAAAGAAGAACCTTACGTATCTCCTATTTCTTTTGATGAACTAAAAAAGATTAATCCTGACATTGTTGGCTGGATCCGCATTGCTGATACAAGCATTGATTACCCCATCGTCCACACGGACAACAATGATACTTACCTGGATACGGATTTTGATGGAAAAAAGAATCCGTCAGGAACCATATTTCTTGACTGTGACAGTGAACCTGATTTTTCCGGAAGGCATAACATAATTTATGGGCATCATATGAAAGATGGTTCCATGTTTAAGGATATCATAAAGTATAAAGAGGAATCTTTTTATCGTGCCCATCAGGACATTGTGATCTACACACCGCAACAGGAATTCCATTTGCGGCCGGTCACTGTGCTTTATACGGATGCAGGCGGAATACGCAGAAAAACAAAATTTGAATCAGATGAGAGCTTTTCCCTGTATGTAGATGAGATGACAAAGAACGGAATGTTTTATCAGGCACCTGAAGAGCCAATTAAAACTCTGTGGTCATTTGTTACCTGCAGCTATGAATTTGATGATGCAAGAACCATTCTATATGCAGCATTAGTCCCTTAATTTAGAAAGGGCAGAAATGTGGTATTGTACATATCACTTTTTATCACCGCAGATTTATGAAGGAGAATAATAAAATGGGTAAATATTTTGGAACAGATGGTTTTAGAGGAGAAGCAAATGTTACGCTGACTGTTGAGGATGCGTTTAAAGTAGGCCGCTTTTTAGGCTGGTACTATGGACAGAAAAAACCGGCTGAGGTATGCAGGATCGTTATCGGAAAAGACACAAGACGCAGCAGCTATATGTTTGAGTATTCTCTTGTGGCAGGTCTTACCGCATCAGGAGCCGATGCCTATCTGCTTCATGTAACCACCACCCCCAGCGTATCCTATGTTGTCCGTACAGAAGGATTTTCCTGCGGAATCATGATCTCTGCAAGCCATAATCCATACTACGATAACGGTATTAAAGTGATTAATGAAAAGGGAGAGAAGTTAGAAGAATCCGTCATCACAGAGATCGAGAAGTATTTAGATGGGGAGATGGGAGAACTGCCATTTGCCACACAGGATAAGATCGGCAGAACCGTAGATTTTGCAGCAGGAAGAAACCGCTATATCGGATATCTGATCTCAACGGCAACCAGATCCTTTAAAAATAAAAAAGTAGCACTGGACTGTGCCAACGGAAGCGCTTCCGCCATTGCGAAGAATGTATTTGATGCACTTGGCGCAGAAACTCATGTGATCAGTAATGAGCCTAACGGTCTGAATATTAATACGGGCTGCGGTTCCACCCACATGGGACAGCTGGTGAAGTTTGTGAAAGAAGTAGGGGCTGATGTGGGCTTTGCTTATGATGGAGATGCAGATCGCTGCCTGGCCGTTGATGAGAACGGAAATGTAGTTGATGGAGATGGTATCTTATACATCTGCGGTAAATATATGAAAGAACAGGGGCTGCTTAAAAATAACAAAGTGGTAACAACTATAATGTCCAATTTCGGGTTATATAAAGCTTTGGACCGGGAAGGGATTGAGTACGAAAAAACAGCAGTTGGCGACAAATATGTTTACGAGAACATGGTAACCAATGGAAACTGTCTTGGCGGTGAACAGTCAGGACATATTATATTCAGTAAGCATGCAACAACCGGAGATGGAATCCTGACTTCATTAAAGGTAATGGAAGTAATTCTTGAAAAGAAAGAAAGCCTTGGAAAGCTGGCTTCTGAGCTGGAGATCTTTCCACAGGTATTAAAGAATGTACGGGTTCATGACAAGACAGCGGCTCAGGATGACGAAGCGGTTAAAGCGGAAGTGGAGAAAGTGGCACAAAGTCTTGGAGACAGCGGAAGAATTCTTCTGCGCCAGTCAGGTACAGAGCCGGTGGTTCGAGTCATGGTAGAAGCAGCTGATTTAAAAACCTGTGAACAGTACGTGGAGCAGGTAATTGATGTCATGAAATCAAGAGGCCACGTCATTTCCTGATTGTAAATGAGAGTCATTGAAAACCGAAGATAACAGCCGGTTTTTCAATGACTTTTTCAGTTTTAATAACGGCGTCTCATTGTAAATGAAGACAATTCATGATATCATTGTACTTATCTGCAAATTTATTTTGGGAGATCGGAAAAATGGATAAAAAAGATAAATCAAACTTAGGAGAACAAATCCGCAGTACGGTGCAAAGCGCCATTGATTCCAGAGATTTTAACCAGCTGAACCGAATCATATCCGATTCCGTAAATTTTGCGCTGGATGAAGCGAAAAATCAGCTGGCAAAAGGAACAAAAAGCTGGACGCAGCCGCCGGTGCGGGATAGCAGGGACGAAACTGGTGAGGCGGAAAAGGTGGTAGATGACGAACCGGGATACCGGGCGTTTCAGACCAGCCGCACGGTAAAAGAACGGACAGGCAGTTCATTCGCCGGAAAACAAGAGATTAAAATTAACCAGCAGGGGCGTGTGGGCGGAGTACTTTTAACCGTTTTTGGAAGTCTTTTTCTTGGAATTGATCTGATCGGGATTCTTATCTCTCTTTTTGCTTCCATGATTTTGAAACCTGTCGCATGGGCGGCAGCCGGTGCGTTTACCTTTCTTCTGGCAGCCGGAGTTGTGTCGGGCTGCATGCTTTTTACTGGAATTTCCATAAACGGAAGATTAAAAAGAGCCAGAATTTATGCAAAACAGTCCGAAAAGCGAATGTATTGTAATCTTGAGGAACTGGCTGCAAGTATTGGTAAATCTCAGGAATATGTATTAAAAGACGTGGAGAAAATGATGAGACTGGGTATTTTTCCCCAGGCACACTTAGACGAGCAGAAAACCTGCCTGATTTTAAGTGAAACCACATATAACCAGTACCTGGAGTGTCAGAAAGCGTTAAAGGAGCGGGAAAAAGAGGAAGAACTGAAAAAGATTTCAGATAATGAAACCCAGGGAAATCAAGCGTTGCAGGAAATGATGACTCAGGGAAGAAATTATTTAAGAATATTAAAAGAAGCCAATGATGCCATTCCGGGCGAAGTGATTTCCCGAAAAATATCCATGCTGGAGGATGTAATTCAGAGAATTTTTGACACCGTTTTAAAGCATCCGGATCAAATGGGAGAGATGGAACAGTTTATGGATTATTATCTCCCTACAACAGTAAAGCTGGTGAATGCTTACCGGGATTTTGACAGCACGGGTATAGAAGGCAATAATATTATCAATGCAAAAAAAGAAATTGAAGGAACTCTTGATACCATCAATCTGGCTTTCGAACGGCTGCTTGATGATTTGTACCAGGATACAGCTATGGACATTACCACGGATGCATCGGTACTCCAGACAATGTTAAAGAAGAATGGCTGGGCCGAAAGTGATTTTACAGGAGGAAATAAAGAATGAGCAAAGATTTGGAAGAGATGATAAATGAAGCGCCACAGCTGACTCTTACGCCATTTGATCAGACAGAAGGTGTGAAAGAGGGACATGCACTGACCGAGGCAGTACCTGTATCTGAACCAGTGCCCGCACCAGAGCTTACCCCCGAGGAAGAACGTCTGGTTTCTGATTTTGCTGATAAAATTAATTTAAAAGATTCCAATATGGTTCTTCAGTATGGCGCAGGAGCGCAAAAAAAGATTGCTGATTTTTCTGAGTCCGCCCTTGATAATGTAAAATCAAAGGATCTGGGTGAAGTGGGACAGATGCTCACCAATGTGGTGACAGAGTTAAAAAGCTTTGAAACGGAAGGAGAGGAAAAAGGCTTCTTCGGTTTCTTTAAAAAGAGCGCTAACCGTCTTGATAACATGAAAGCAAAGTATGCATCTGCAGAGACTAATGTGAACCAGATCTGCAAGATTCTTCAGAATCACCAGATTCAGCTTTTAAAGGATATCGCCCTTCTGGATAAAATGTATGAATTAAACACCACATATTTTAAGGAACTGACCATGTATATCCTGGCTGGAAAGAGAAAACTTGCAAAAGTTCAGCAGGAAGAGCTCCCTCTTTTAATGGAACGGGCGGCAAGAAGCGGTCTTCCAGAGGATGCCCAGGCAGCCAATGATTTATCTGCCATGTGCGGACGGTTTGAAAAGAAGATCCATGACCTGGAGCTCACCCGTATGATTTCCATTCAGATGGCTCCCCAGATCAGACTGGTTCAAAATAATGATACTTTAATGACAGAGAAGATCCAGTCCACCATTGTAAACACCATTCCTCTGTGGAAAAGTCAGATGGTTCTTGCCATCGGAATCAATCATTCAGAGCAGGCGGCAAAGGCACAAAGAGAAGTGACCGATATGACCAATGAGCTGCTTCGAAAGAATGCAGAGGTATTAAAAACTGCAACCATTGAGACGGCAAAAGAGTCAGAGCGTGGAATCGTTGACATGGAAACCCTGAAAAAGACCAATGAGTCCCTGATTACAACCCTTGATGAAGTAGTGCGGATTCAGGCAGAGGGAAGACAAAAACGAAAAGAAGCAGAAGTGGAACTTGCCCGTATGGAAGGGGAATTAAAGACCAAGCTTCTACAGATGAGCAGATAAAAGATTTTATGGTTTTTAAAGTTTTAGTTGTAAGTAAATTTTACTCGTGCTATAATAACATAACACTTTACCGTGGTGGTTTGTCAGAGCACGGCATGTGATTTTAATGCAAAGGAATGATGACAGATGGGGTTAGACCTTTAAAACCCACGTTGTTCATTGTCAAAAAATACAGCGTGATTTATCGACTCCAAAGCCTGAACTGATTTTTTTATGAAAGAAATGCAGACAATAAAGGAATATGGAGGAGATCAGACATGTTGAATTATGAAAGATATAAGCGGGTACCGGTAGTAGATTATCCGGAAAGACAATGGCCGTGCAGGGAGATTAAGAAAGCGCCGATCTGGTGCAGTGTGGATTTGAGAGATGGAAACCAGGCTCTTATTGAGCCTATGGTAGTGGAAGAAAAGATTGAGATGTTTAACCTTCTGATTAAACTCGGTTTTAAGGAGATTGAAGTGGGATTTCCTGCTGCATCCCAGATTGAGTTTGATTTCTTAAGACAGCTTGTGGAACGGAAACTGATTCCTGATGACGTGGTGATTCAGGTTCTGGTTCAGTGCAGAGAGCATTTGATTAAGAGGACATTTGAAGCCTTAGAGGGAGTTAAGAAGTCAATCGTTCATATCTACAATTCCACATCTACATTACAGCGTGATGTGGTCTTCCGCAAAGAGATGGATGAGATTAAGGAGATCGCTATACAGGGAACCCAGTGGGTGAAACAGTATATGCAGGATTTTAAGGGAGAAGTTATGCTTGAATATTCTCCTGAAAGCTTTACTGGAACTGAACTTCAATTTGCACTTGATATCTGTACGGCAGTGCAGGAAACCTGGGAAGCCACTCCGGAAAAGAAGATTATTTTCAATCTTCCTTCCACTGTGGAGATGACAACACCCAACGTATATGCTGATCAGATTGAATGGATGAATTCCCGGTTTAAAAACCGTGACAGCATTATTTTAAGTGTTCATCCTCACAACGACAGAGGAACAGGAATTGCAGCCACTGAGCTGGCTCTTCTTGCAGGAGCTGACCGTGTGGAAGGAACTCTGCTTGGGAATGGAGAACGTACCGGCAACGTGGATATTTTAACAGTTGCCTATAATATGTTTTCTCAGGGCATCAATCCGGAACTTCATCTTGAGAATATCCGTGAAATCGTGGATGTTTACGAACGCTGTACCAAGATGGAAGTGGAACCCAGACACCCCTATGCAGGAAAACTTGTATTTACAGCATTTTCCGGATCACATCAGGATGCCATTAACAAAGGCATGCAGGCGATGCATGAGAGGAAGAATCCATACTGGGAGGTTCCTTACCTTCCGATCGATCCTTCCGATATTGGCAGACAGTATGAGCCGATTGTCAGAATCAACAGCCAGTCCGGCAAGGGCGGCGTAGCATTTGTCATGGATACCTTCTATGGATTCAAGCTTCCAAAGGGTATGCACAAGGAGTTTGCCGATGTGATTCAGGCGATTTCCGAAAAGCAGGGTGAGGTTGCTCCAGAACAGATTCTGGAAGAATTCAAGAGCTGCTATACCGAACGGAAGGAACCCATTCATTTCAGAAAGAGCCAGATTACAGAGGCAGAGGAAGACGTGGAGTTCTCAACACTTGCAAAAGTCCGCTACACAGACCATGGAGTGGAGAAAGTATTCGAGGGTGTGGGAAACGGACCTATCGATGCTGTTCAAAAAGGCCTGGAGAAGGAGCTTGGTATCGAGATCCGGGTGCTGGATTACTACGAGCACGCACTTGCTTCCGGATCTGGGGCACAGGCTGCATCATACATCCATTTGCTTGATGTAAAGACCGGAAAGGCTACTTATGGCGTGGGAATCAGTTCCAACATTACCAGAGCGTCTATTCGGGGTATCTTTAGTGCGGTAAACCGGTTATTTTATTAATATCAGATAATGAAAGGGATCCAGTCTTTTTTGAGGCAGGATCCCTTTTAGTTATCTGATTCTTTTTTCAAAACAAACAGCTTCATCCCGCCCCTGATATTTCCCATAGTTTGGGATGATGTGAAAGCCGTTTCTAATGTAGAAGCTGCATGCGCCTGCGTTGATTTTTCTGGTTTCGCAGATCAGTCTGCTATATCCAAATTCCAGTGCCTTATTTTCTAGAAAATTTAAGATAGAAGTGCCAACACCCAGTCCCCGTTCTTTTGCATACATCCGTTTTAATTCCCCAGTGGAATCGTCTATTCGGCGTATTGCGCCGCAGCCTGCTGCCGTACTTCCACTTCTTGCAATGACAAAAATAGATTTTTCATCTTCCATGTCGTTGATTGAAAATGAGGATTCTCCGCTGTTTCCGGTTATGTGATTCAGACTTCCGGATAATTCGTTTAGCAGTGACAGAGACTCATCTGTGTTAATATCAGCCTCTATAATCTGAAGTGCTGTTTTAATATTATTATTCTCGCTCATTGTGTTTAAATATCATCTCCTCTCACATTCATAATAATTATAAACCCATCGATTTATTGAAACAATCATTATTTAAAATTACACAGATAGAACCGGCGTTTACTTTTCTGAAAGACTCTAGTATAATTAATTCAGTTTATAAAACGACAGGAGAGTAAAGATGAAGAAATATGATTATGTGCTTGTCGGAGGTGGTCTCTATTCCGGCGTATTTGCCTATCTGGCCAGGAAACAGGGAAAGAAATGCCTGGTACTTGAGAAAAGGGAACATTTAGGTGGCAATTTGTATTGCGAAGAGACAGAAGGAATCCATGTACACCGGTATGGCGCTCATATTTTCCATACAAGCAATCGTAAGGTCTGGCAGTTTGTCAATGAGCTGGCAGAGTTTAACCGGTATACCAATAGTCCCGTTGCCAATTATTTAGGGGAGATGTACAACCTGCCTTTTAATATGAATACCTTCAGCAAGATGTGGGGGGTGTCAACTCCGGAGCAGGCAAAAGCAAAGATTCATGAGCAGAGACAGGTGATTACCAGTGAGCCGAAGAATCTGGAAGAACAGGCGATCAGCCTGGTGGGAACGGATATCTACGAAAAACTGGTAAAGGGTTATACGGAAAAGCAGTGGGGAAGAGGTTGCAAGGAGCTTCCGGCCTTTATTATTAAGCGCCTTCCTGTACGGTTTACCTATGACAATAATTATTTCAATGACTTATATCAGGGGATTCCCATCGGCGGTTATAACGTAATTACAGACAAGCTCTTTGAGGGTTGCGATGTAGAGCTTTCTGTTGATTATTTAGACAATAAGGAGCATTATGACAGTCTTGGAGAGAAAATCATATACACTGGAATGATCGATGCTTTCTACGGATACCAGTTTGGTAAGCTGGAATACCGTAGTCTGAAGTTTGAGACGGAAACCCTTAATACAGACAATTACCAGGGGGTTGCAGTTGTAAATTATACAGACCGTGAAACTCCTTATACGAGAATAATTGAGCATAAACATTTCGAGTTCGGAACCCAGGATAAGACGGTTATAACCAGAGAATATCCCGTTGACTGGAGTGAGGGTATGGAACCTTATTATCCCGTCAATGATGAGACCAATCAGAACTTGTATCAGGCATATGAAAAACTTGCCCAAAAAGAGGAACGGGTTATCTTTGGAGGCAGACTGGCAGAATATAAATATTACGATATGGACAAAGTGATTGAGTCAGCTTTTAAAATGGCTGAGTCAGAGCTGGGTCTCCTCCCCTAGCCGCCGGCTGTTTACTTTTCCAGGCAGATATAGTACAATACAACGATAAAATTGGTATGCGGGGAGGTTATTATGAATATAGTTTACGCTTCCAACGATAAGTTTGCCAGACACCTTGCTGTCTCTCTCTACTCTCTTCTTGATCGGAATCAAAAGATTGAAACGCTTGATGTCTGGGTTTTATCCATGGGGTTGTCAAAGGAATCAAAAGACCGCTTATGCGGGATCGCACAGGAATTTGATCGTGAGCTTTCTGTGATTGAACTGGGGAATTTAAAGGAACGGTTTTCCCACGAGGTGGACACAGGAGGATTTGATTTAAGCATTATGGCCCGCTTGTTTCTAGGAGATGTACTCCCAGAACATGTGGAACGGGTACTTTATCTGGATTGCGATACCGTGATATTGTCTTCTTTGGAAAAATTATGGAAGGCTGATCTGGGTCCGTTCCTGTTAGGCGCTGTCATGGAGCCAACCATTTATCCTTGTATTAAAGAAGAGATCGGATTAAGACCGGAAGAACCCTATTTTAATTCAGGGGTGCTTTTAATTGATTTAAACCGCTGGAGAGAAGAGAATGTTCAAAAGAAGCTTCTTGACTTTTACCGATCCAAGGGAGGTAAACTGTTTGCAGGAGATCAGGATACCATTAATGGAAGTTTAAAGGGCCGAATCAGACCTCTTTCTCCCCGTTACAATTATTTTACCAACTACCGGTATTTCCATTACAGGCATTTAGTCCGACTGTCTCCGGTGTACGCACTCATTACGGAAAATGGCTTCCGGGAAGCTGGCAGACATCCGGCCATCCTTCATTTTATGGGGGACGAGAGACCCTGGAAGGAAGGGAATCTAAATCACTACCGCAGAGCTTACGACAAGTATCTGGCGAAAACTCCATGGGCAGGAACTCCAAAAGAAAAGGGAAACCGGTTTTATATGGCAGCTTATCATCTTATGAATTATGCCACCTATTTGTGCCCTCCGTTTCGTGATTTTATCAGCCACCATTTTGGAATGAAGCTTGTAAATTCCAGAAAAGGATCTTAAAAGGAGCAGGTATGAATGTAAGTTGTATCATTTTAAACTACAATGATGCTGATACTACGATAAAACTGGTTCAGGGGTTGAAAAATTATTCATCTCTTGATTCCATTGTTGTGGTGGATAATCATTCCACAGATGATTCGGCCGCCAGATTAAAGGATTTAGATGGCGGCCGTGTACACGTGATCGGCTCCTTAAAAAACGGCGGGTATGGTTATGGAAATAATCTTGGAATCCGTTATGCTTACAGGGAGCTTGACGCCACTCACGTATTAATTGCAAATCCCGATGTCATGGTTACAGAGGAGACGATCGATGCCATGAAGAACGCATTTCTGGCGGACCAACGAATTGCAGTCACTGCTGCCGTGCCGGTCGACCAAAGGGGCAGGCAAGGACTGATGGGCTGGAAACTGACTGGTCTGTTTGCGGATTTGCTTGATACGGGGCTGGTTACACGGCGGTTATTGAAACGGTGGCTCACGGATGAACCGGGAAAACGGGCATTTCAACTGACAACACCTGTGGCAGCGGAACGCTGTGCGTGGGCGGATGCAGTTCCGGGTTCTCTTTTACTGGCTGACGTGAAGGCAATGATGGAATGCGGCCTTTATGATGAGGAAGTATTTCTTTATTATGAAGAAAAGATACTTGGGTATCAGTTGAAGAAAAAGGGGTACCGAACACTCCTTCTTCTTGACCGGACTTACTTACATCTTCATTCCGTCTCCATTGACAAATCCGTTAGCTCTATTCTGAAAAAACAGGCGCTGCTTCATAAAAGTAAGCTTCATTATTATATAAAATATTTAAAAATAAACCGGTTTCAGGAATTTGCTGCAAAAGTATTCCTGGAATTTCTCATGTTTGAGATCTGGTTTTTAACAAAGATTCTGGGAATGTCATGGTAAATGACAGGGAAAGAGGGGATAGAATGATAACAGTACTTTTGGCTGCCTGGAATGGAGAGAGATATCTAAGAGAACAGATGGAATCACTTTTGGGACAGACCAATCAGGAATTTACCATTTTAATTTCCGATGACGGTTCCTCTGACAGAACTCCCCAAATCATCTCAGAATATGAAAACAGATTTCCAGACCGGATAAAAAGCTTAAAGAATTTAAAACCATCAGGCAGTGCCAGGGACAATTTCTTTCGGCTTTTAAAATCTGCGTCTGATGAGTATCTGATGTTTTGTGATCAGGATGATATCTGGTTGCCAGATAAAGTAGAGGTTACCTTAAGAGAGATGAAGAAGATGGAAAAGAAATGGGGAAAGGATATGCCTATTCTGATCCATTCGGATTTGTCTGTTACAGATGCGGCGGGAACGGTACTTCACCCTTCCATGGCAAGATACCAGAAGATTGGAGTTTTTGATAACCGTACCGGCCATTATCTGGTGGAAAATAATATCACAGGCAATACCATGATGATTAACCGGTCTTTAAAAAATCTGACGGAGCAAATCCCGAATACCTGTGTCATGCATGACTGGTGGCTCGGTCTTGTGGCAAGCTGTTTTGGGAAAATTTCCTATATTGACCGTCCACTGGTTCGCTACCGGCAGCATGGTAACAATCAGGTTGGTGCAAAAAGCGGTATGAAACAGCTGTCTGAGAGAATGAGAAGACAGGAGAAAGTCCGGGAAAATTATCGTCTCCTGTTTGAGCAGGCGAAATCCTTTCTTTCTATCTACAGTCAGTCCATGACGCCCGCTCAGAGAGAGTTGTTTGAAGAATTTATAACCCTTTGCCGCAAAAGCAGGGCAGGAAAAATAAAGACTATTTTAAAATACAAATTGTTTAAAAGTACCCGTGTCAGAACGCTTGGACAGATGTTTTCTATTTAACAAAGCAGTACATGGGAAATGAGGAGAATGGTAGAATGATACCAAATGAAAAAGAAATACTGGTAACGAGGGCTTCCATGCCTTCCTACGAAGAATTTATTGCTGAGATCAAACCGATCTGGGAAACTGCCTGGATGACCAATATGGGTGAATTTCACGACAGATTAAAGGATCAGCTGAAGGAATATTTAAAAGCGGAAAATCTTCTGCTGTTTGTGAACGGACATATGGCTCTTGAGATGGCGCTGCAGGCGATGAACCTAACCGGAGAGGTGATTACCACCCCTTTTTCCTTTGCTTCCACCACCCATGCGATTATAAGAAATAATCTCACGCCAGTATTCTGCGATATCAGAGAAGACGACTACACCATCGATGCCGATCAGATTGAAGCGCTGATTACAGATAAAACCACAGCCATTCTTCCGGTGCATGTGTATGGTAATGTCTGTGATGTGGATAAAATAGAGTCCATAGCCAAAAAGCACAACTTAAAAGTGATTTACGATGCAGCACATGCATTTGGCGTAGAGGTGAATCATCGTGGAATTGGAACCTACGGAGATGCATCCATGTTCAGCTTTCACGCTACTAAAGTATATAATACCATAGAGGGCGGAGCAGTTACTTTTAAAGATCCATCCCTGGAAATTCTGCTTAATTATTTAAAAAACTTTGGAATAACCGGAAAAGAATCCGTGGAATATATAGGCGGTAATGCAAAGATGAATGAATTCCAGGCTGCCATGGGAATTTGCAATCTGCGTCATGTAGAGGAAAATATTGAAAAACGCAGACTGGTTTCAGAACGTTATCGGGAGCATTTACAAGGAGTTTCGGGAATTCGCCTTAATCCCATAAAGCAGGGAATCAGTCAGAATTATGCGTATTTTCCTGTGTCGTTTGATGGATTTGAACTGACCAGGAATCAGGTATATGATCTTCTCGCTACCCATAATATCTTTGCAAGAAAATATTTCTATCCCCTCATTACGGATTTTGAATGCTACAGGGAGCGTTTTTCGGATCTTGAGCTTCCATGTGCCAGACGGGCAGCAGACAGTGTTCTTACCCTGCCCCTTTATGCAGATCTGCCTCTTGAAGATGTGGACAGGATATGCGAGATAATTCTAAGTGCCGCAAAGAAAGGGAAGCAGAGCGTATGAAAGCAGCAGTTGTAACCGCAATCGGATCATTTTCCGCTGACATTGTTATTAAAAATTTGAAAATTATGGGTCTTAAAGTGATCGGCTGCGATATATATCCGGCAGAATGGATTGCTGATTCTTCCAGTGTTTCTGCTTTTTATCAGGTTCCTCTTGCAACGCAGGAGGAACAGTATGTGGAGGAAATTCTGAATATCTGCAAAAAGGAAGGGGCTGACGGACTGATCGTTTTAACCGATGCAGAAGTAGATGTATGGAACCATCACAGAAACAAATTAAAGGAAGCAGGAGTGACGTTATGCCTGTCACCAGAAGATACCATAACGGTTTGCAGAGATAAAATGAAACTTTATGAGTTTCTTTCTGAAAGAGGGATTGGAAATATGATACCTACCAGAATGCTGGCTGGTATTTCTTCTGAATCCATTTCCTATCCGGCAGTTGTAAAGCCATATAATGGAAGAAGCAGCCAGGGCCTTTCCTATCTTCACAATCAGGAAGAAATGGAGCGGTTTCTTGCCGGAGGGGAAGCAGATAATTACGTGGTGCAGCCCTATTTTAAGGGAAGTATTATTACTGTAGATGTAGTGCACCAGGCGGACACAGGGCGGTCAGCAGCTGTGTGCCGTAAGGAATTGCTTCGGACCCCCAATGGCGCTGGCACATCTGTTCTGGTATTTTCAAATCCGACTCTGGAAACAGTATGCAAAGAGGCAGCAAGAGCCTTGGGAATTCAGGGTTGTGTCAATTTTGAATTTATTGAAGGGGAAGATGGAACCTTTTCCATGCTGGAATGCAATCCCAGGTTTTCAGGCGGCGTGGAATTTTCCTGTATGGCTGGATATGACTGCGTCTTAAACCATGTGAGGTGTTTCCAGGGGGAGGACATTATGCCTGCCGTCCCTGTTAAGGAAATGTATATTGCCAGAAAATACGAGGAATACGTAACAAAGGTACTTGATAAGGAAGGGACTAAGATATGAAAGACGGATCAAATAGCGAAATCATGGCCAGCATTAACTGTGTCACCTATAACCATGGTGCCTTCATCCGCCAGGCTCTTGACAGCTTTCTGATGCAGAAGACGGACTTTGAGTATGAGATTCTGGTTCACGATGATGCTTCCACGGACGGGACAGGGGATATCATCAGGGAATATGCAGCAAAGTATCCGGATAAGATCCGGCCTCTGATTCAGACAGAAAATCAGTATTCCCAGGGCATCGATAACATAAGCGGTGCTTTTAATTTTCCCCGTGCAAGAGGAAAATATATATTCATGTGTGATGGGGACGATTACTTTGATTCCCCGGACAAGCTTCAAAAGCAGGTGGATTATATGGAGTCCCATCCGGACTGCACCCTTTGCATTCACAGTGCAAAGATCCAGTTGATGGGGAAAGCAGTGACCGAAAGCCAGATGAGACCATACCGGAAAACCACTGTGCTCACGCCAGAAGAGATCATCGATAAAACTTCCGGGTATGCCATGTCTTCCATGGCATTTCCTGCAAGACTTGTAAAAGAGCTTCCTGATTACTATACGGATTGTCCGGTAGGAGATACCCCTTTGCAGCTGATTGCAGCTGCGAATGGTTATGGTTATTATATGGATGAACCCATGAGTGTATACCGGGTTGGAGTCTCTGGTTCCTGGACTGCTGAGGGGAAAAAGGGAAATTATGCCGCGAAGCAGCAGGCCTATTATGAGCGTATGAGACAGGTTTATAAAGAATTTGACAAAGCAACAGGCGGCCGTTTTAAGGCGGCCGCCATAAGTGCTTCTAAACGAACCTATTACCAGACGAAGGTCAATACCAGGGATTTTAAGGAGATATTAAATCCTGCATACCGAAGGTATTATAAGGAACTTACGCCAATGACCAGGTTCTTTATTCAGTTTCAATACCGGACTCCCGGCCTGTATGGTTTCCTTCGAAAATCATTTACCGGAAGTAAAGGTTAAATTTCACACTGCTGTTACATGTTTGGATCAGTCGGATCCCAGGTCTGTGTATCCGGTATGATCTGCTCGATGGCAGGTCTTTCATATGGTCCTGGAACGGGAGATTCGTAAATCGTTACGGTAGTTCCAAGAGCACAGTGATCATAGATCCATTTGGCATCACCGGAGAGGAGACGGATACAGCCGGCTGATTCCGCAATGCTTAAATAATTATATGTAGAGGGATCGAGAGTCATCTTATCCGGGCGGCTGTAAAGAATGGAGTGGATTAAAAAGCCCTTCCAGATACGGGTTGCATATTGGGTAAAGATACCGTGATCCATATCCCGCCAGCGGTATTTCACCGGTGTCTGGAAGGTTCCAAGCGGAGTATCCGGACCTGTAGAGGTAAGGAATGACTTTACCGGAATAATGAATCCGTTGGCACCGTCCTTTGCAAAGACTGTCATGCAGTTCATCTGTTTGTTGATGCTGATAAAAAATGGCCCCGAGTTTCCAATGATGGGCTCTAAATCAGTAAGCATCTTGCCAGAATTTAAATCAAAATAGTACTTGAAGCCGTCGATGTACTGCCAGCCTACAACTGGAAGCGAGTCCTTAAAATAATACCGGTCATTTTCGATCCATGCCCAGCCGGTAAAAGGGGTACCGTCTCCGTTAAAGTAGCGCAGTCCGCCGTCAACAATCTGCATTCCGTCTTTTGTGGCGGAAATCAGTGGCTTATCCGTCTTATATGGGAAGGCAGAGTTCTTAGCGTAGAATGCCATACGAAAGCCCGTGATATAATGTCCGGTTCCCATGGTTCCCGCACTGGTACCGTTCTTTGCCCAGTCAGTGGTGGTACCATCGTCTAATTTTGCTGAATAATAGAGATTGAACTGGTTGTTTACATAACCGGAAAACCTCATCTGTATGGCTTCGATATTCACGTCATTGGGGTAATTGGTTGTCTGCTGTCCGTTCATGACCCATGGGGACCAGCCAGTGCCTGATGTGTAGGTCCGGTAGAGTACGTTTCCTACGATATTCGTGAGAAATGTAGATAATCCATGAAAGCCCTGTCCATCGTTGGTGATCCAGGCATCGTTGACAAAAGGCTGTGTCCAGTTGCCATCACCAATCATAACAGTGGTCTGAAGTCGTGGGAAGTTGGCTTTTAATGCTTCCTGAGCAGCCCGCGTCGCTTCATCAACAACACCGTCTTCTCCTCCTCCAGCTCCTTCTTTTCCGATATCTATTCCTGCATTTGCCAAAGCGGTTTCAGCTTCCTCTGTAGTTACGCCTCCCTCAGTCTCGCTTGCAGCTGTACTCTGTTTTTCAGACTTACTGCTATCGCTGAGGCTGACGCCATTCCTGTAACCCGGTCCATATGCCTCGTCCGCCCGCGTAAGGGCAGCCTGTCCCAGGACAAGAGCAGCTGTCAAGCAGAATGCCGCCAGGCCGCGTGTCAGTTTACGCATGATAAAAACCTCCTGTAAATCATTAAAAATTTTAAAGTGATTCCATAATACTTTAACATAACTAACTGGAAAATGCTATATACGATTTACATTTATTGGGCAATATAGTACAATAAGGCGGAAATGTAAATTGGATGATTGAGGAGAAAAGCCAGTATGTACCAGGAAAATATGAAAGAGAGAGTGCTTTCCGGACTGTTTTGGAAAGTCATGGAAAATGGGGGAACACAGGGAATTCAGTTCCTTGTATCCGTACTTTTAGCCAGACTTTTAACGCCGTCCGAATCCGGGGAAGTCATGCTGATTATGATATTTATTACCATCGGCAATGTATTTGTCCAGAGCGGTTTTAACACTTCTCTGATTCAGAAGCAGGAAGTGGATGAAAGAGATTATTCTTCCGCTTTTTGCGTAAGCTTTCTGATTGCCTTCGTTCTATATATAATTTTGTTCTTTTCTGCTCCTGCAATCGGGGATTTTTATGGACAGCCAGTGTTCGTACCAGTGTTAAGGATTTTGTCCCTGACGTTGTTCTTCGGTGCAGTCATATCGGTGCAGTCCGCTTCTGTTTCCAGAAATATGGAATTTAGAAAGCTTTGTATGGCCAGTCTCTTTGCTGCGGCAGGTTCCGGCATCATCGGAGTGCTGATGGCTTTACAAGGATATGGACTATGGGCACTTGCCATGCAGCAGTTTTTTTACAGTTTTTTTCTCATGGCTGTGCTGCATTTTTTAAAGACCTGGAAACCAAGTCTGAAATTTTCCATTCAAAAAGCGGGAGAGTTATTCTCATATGGCTGGAAGATTCTCATGTCTGGTCTCATTGACACGATTTTTACCAACGTTTATGGTCTGGTGATTGGAAAAATATATAATTCGGCTATGATGGGGCAATACTCTAGAGGAAATCAGTTCCCTGCACTCATTGCCAATAATTTAGGGGCAGCGATCCAGTCGGTTATGCTCCCTGCTTTTTCTGCCTGTCAGGATGACAGGGAGAGGGTAAAAAGCATGGTAAGAAGGTCGATTGTGACAAGCTCCTACCTTGTTTTTCCCATGATGGCAGGTCTGATTGCCGTAGCAGAGCCTATGGTAAAGCTTTTACTGACAGACCAGTATTTACCTTGTGTTCCCATGCTCCGGCTCCTTTGTATTGCCTATGCTACCTGGCCCCTTCATGTGGCCAATTTACAGGCGATCAATGCCCTTGGAAGAAGTGAGATTTTCTTAAAACTGGAGATTATTAAAAAAGCAGTCAGTGTGGTGGCATTGATTATCAGCATTCCCTTTGGAATTTATACCATGGTAGCATTAAGAGCGGTGACGGATTTTATCTGTACATTTATCAATGCCTATCCCAATAAGAAGCTTCTGCACTATAGCTTTCTTCAGCAGTGGAGAGATGTATTCCCATCTCTGCTTTTATCGGCTGCCATGTGCGGTGTGGTTTACAGCGTGCAGTTTCTGGTAGATGGAACTCTGCTGACACTGACTTTGCAGATTGTGACAGGAGTCCTGTTTTATGCAGGCTTTTCCTGGCTGTTTAAGATTGAAAGTTTCTTTTATTTATGCAGAACAGTTAAGAACATGGGCAGGTAAGATAGACGTTAGCGGTTTACTTTTTTAGGCGAATCATGTAGAATAAAAAGAACTTGTTAAATGAAATGAAATAGAGGAACTATAATGGAACGTAAAAATGTGGCATGGAATATGATTGGAAGCCTGGTTTACGCAGGATCCAGCATGCTGCTGACAGCTCTAGTTAATCATCTGGTGGGAACGGATCAGGGAGGCATTTTTGGTTTTGCTTTCAGCACATTCGGACAGCAGATGTTTCTTGTGGCCTATTTTGGAATGAGACCCATTCAGAGTACTGATGTGAGAGAGAGCTATACTTTTGGCGAATACCGGCTGGCACGTATGGTTACCTGCGGTATGGCTCTGATTTTTGGGATTTGCTACATTCTATGGAAGGTTTTCGTTTCTTCGTCCGATTATACCTACGAAAAAATCATGGTTGTTTTCTTCATGGTTCTTTATAAGGTGCTTGACGGATTTGCTGATGTATACGAGTCGGAATTTCAAAGAAAAGGAAAGCTTTATTTAACCGGACAGGCTATGACCTGGCGAACCCTGTTTTCTGTGTGTCTGTTTTTAGGCACTCTGGCATTAACACGGGATTTGATTGTTGCTTCAGCGGTTGCAGCTGCTTCTCAGGCAGTTGGAATCTGGCTGTTTGATAAAAGGACAGCAGATAGAATAACGGAAATCAATTATGTACATGCAAAAGGAAGACACAAACAGCTTTTACAGGACAGCTTCCTTTTGTTTTTGTCTGTATTTTTAGACGGACTTATCTTTGCAATGGCGAAGTATGCAGTGGATTCCCAGATGACTTCCGCGGACAATGCTGTATTTGTGGCAATATTTATGCCTACCTCTGTAATCAATCTTGCAGCTAATTTTGTAATCCGTCCATTCCTTACCAGACTTTCTTTACTCTGGGATGAAAACAGGACTTCGGAGTTTCTTGGGGTTCTTAGAAAGTTGTCCGGAATTATCCTGTTTCTTACAGTAGTCGCTTTGACCGGAGCCTGGGTAATCGGAGTTCCGGTACTTTCCGCTGTCTTTAATGTGGAACTGGCGCCTTACCTTCCGGGACTACTTGCTATTATCCTGGGCGGCGGATTTTTTGCAGTGATGAATTTATTTTATTATGTCCTGGTAATTATGAAGAAACAGAGACTGATATTTTTTGGATATGTTCCGGTCTGCCTCCTTTCGTTTGTTCTTTCCTATCAGTTTGTGAAGATAGGCGGAATCAACGGTGGTGCGTATTCCTACATGATTGAGATGCTGATTCTCATGCTGTGCTTTATAGGACAGGCAATCCGGGTTATTCGTACAGAAGAAAAAGGAAGGAGAGAGCAGAGCATATGACAGACCGGGTACTGGTAGTAATACCTGCATACAATGAGGCTTTAAATATTGAGCGGGTAGTGGGAGAAGTGATTGAGAATTATCCCATGTATGACTATGTAATCATTAATGATGGTTCTACGGACAATACCGCCAAAATCTGCAGGAAGCATGGCTGGAAGATCATTGATCTGCCTATGAATTTAGGTCTGGCAGGTGCATTTCAGACCGGGCTTAAGTACGCACACAGAAAGGGCTACGGATACGCCATACAGTTTGACGGTGACGGTCAGCACCGACCGGAGTTTATTCTTCCCATGAAAGAAAAGATGGATCAGGGATATGATATTGTGATTGGTTCCCGGTTTGTAACAGAAAAAAAGCCCCGCTCTCTCCGTATGCTTGGCAGCCGGATGCTAAGCGGTGCCATCTGGTTTACAACAGGTGTTAAGGTAAACGATCCCACTTCCGGTATGCGCATGTTCAGCCGAAAGATGATTAAG
The DNA here is from genome assembly GCF_048627165.1 of Lacrimispora struthionigena. Classification (NCBI taxonomy): domain Bacteria; kingdom Bacillati; phylum Bacillota; class Clostridia; order Lachnospirales; family Lachnospiraceae; genus Lacrimispora; species Lacrimispora struthionigena. The sequence continues at coordinate 2,042,714 of NZ_JBMBWP010000002.1, read as the reverse complement.
GAATTTGCAGACGGATTAAATTACGGTCCGGAACCGGATACTATTTCCTACCTCATCCGACATGGTGCCAGAGTTGCGGAAATCCCTGTAATCATGGATGAGCGGATACTGGGAGAGAGCTACTTAAATCCCTTAAATGCGGCAAGGTATATGGGAAAGATGCTGTTTTCCATTTTACTGGTTCAGAGCTTTCGCATCCGGGACAGAAGATAAAAGAAGGGGGTACGTAATATGACGTTTTTACTTCGCTGCGTACTGATATGCGTTTCCCTGGTACTGACTGTTTATGTACTGGGAAGAATTCGCCACTCCAAAATGAGGATAGAGGATTCCATTTTCTGGGTAATGTTTTCCATGCTGTTAGTGGTTTTCAGCATCTTTCCGAAGGTGGCTGATTTTATATCCAGTATGGTTGGAACCTATTCCACAGCTAATTTTATTTTTACCCTGATGATCTTTATACTGCTCACCAAGGTCTTTTTTCAGTCAATTAAGATATCCCAGTTAGAACGCAGAGTGACGGAATTAATCCAGATGCTGGCGCTTGATAAGGAGGAAGCCATAGAGAAGGAGGAGCATAAACTGTGAAACGTTTGCTAAGGACGAAAGGCTTGTGGCTTGCAGCCGGAAGCATTCTGCTTTTGATGTTCCTGTTTGTCAGAACCTATATGAAAACCATCGTTGGAATTCCTTCTCCGGAATTTGAGCCGGTTCGCCGGTTTTACTGGTGGTTTATTGTCTTCGGTTGTGGATTTCTTGCTGCGTTAGCCTTTCTTTTGTGGATAAAGGATGTTTTTAACCAGTGGCTGTTCCCGTTGGTGGTAATCGGACTGGGTACTTTTTATCTGTTTGCTTTAACGCCTTTTACTGCGCCCGATGAAGCAGCTCACTTCGTGACTGCCTATCGCCTCTCCAGTCAGATGATGGGAAAACAGGCGGTGGCTGGGGAAGACTTTTTAAAGCATGCAACACCAGAAGAAAAGGAACGGTTGAAAAAAGGGGCAAATGTCCTGGTTCGAAGCGGTGATGATGTGTTAGGTCTCTATGCAGAGCCTGGTCAGAGAACCTACAACCGTATTCTGACAGAGTTGTTTTCTCTTGATCACAGCCAGTCAGAGACGGTGCGGGAGGAAGTGCCGGTGAATGCTACCCCTGTGGTCTATCTGCCTCAGGCGGCAGGGATCACTCTCGCCAGACTTTTGCATCTTGGTTATATTCCTCTGGTGTATCTGGGACGTTTGATGAATCTTCTGGCGTTTGCAGCTATGGCAGCAGTTTCTGTCCGGCTAATGCCCTTTAAAAAGGAAGTTTTAATGGCGGTATCCTGCCTGCCCATGACTCTTCACCTGGCATCGTCCTATTCCTATGATACTGCATTTATTGGCCTGTCCATGCTTTTGCTTTCCTGGTGTTTCCATCTGGCTTACGAAAAGGAAGAGATAAAATTAAAAGATCTGCTGGTTCTTACACTTTTACTGATCCTGTTAGAGCCTGGGAAAATCGTTTATTTGCCTGCAGCTGGAATCTGTCTGCTGATTCCAAAATCTAAATTTAAATCGAATAGACATTACTGGATTTCTCTTTTCTGTATCCTTGGGGTCATGCTGTTGGCAGTTTTCCTGGTAAACCGCCTGATTCTCTCTGCCTGGGCAGGTGCTACGGAAAGCTATGTGGGGTGGAGTGAAGCGGCAGGTTATAATTTATCCGATGTATGGCAGCGGCCGTTTTACGTATTTACGGTTTTTTATGAAACTCTGGTAACTCAGTATGACTATTATCTGGTGACTATGCTGGGCGGTTTTTTAGGGAATTTAGATCCCAACTTAACGGTACCGCCGGTCTGCCTTACCCTTCTTTGGTATGCGCTCTTTATCAGTGTGGTAAAGAGAGAGGGGGAAGTGGTGAAAATGACAGACGGTCAGAAGCTATGGATCTTGTTTCTGGTATTTACAAGTGCAGTACTGGTTCTGACTTCCATGTTCCTGGGGTATACACCCAGAAATTTAACGTATATTACAGGAGTCCAGGGACGTTATTTCATTCCCCTTCTGCCCCTGCTGTTACTGACCATATATGACCGGCGTCTGGTTATGGGTGTGGATTTAAGAAAAAGTGCATGGTATCTGGAATGTTTCGTCAGTATCTATGCTCTGATCCGTATCTGCTCCACATCGTGTCTGCGCTACTGATAGGAAAGAAGGGAGTTTCAATGGAAGAAATGATGGCAGATCAAAGAACCGTTGATGTGATCATACCGGTTTATAAACCTGACGAAACACTAATGCGGCTTTTTCACAGACTGGAAGAACAGTCTTATCCCATACGTAAAATCATTGTGATGAATACGGAGAAATCCTACTGGGAGGATTCTAAGTATGCACATGTGAAGAATCTGGAAGTTTATCATGTGACAAAAGAAGAATTTGATCACGGCGGAACAAGAAACAGAGGAGCCGGCTATTCCAAGGCTGATATCATGGTATTTATGACGGATGATGCAGTTCCAGCAGACAAAAATTTAATCAGTGCTCTTGTAAATTCATTTCTTAAGACAGGAAGAGGCGGGGAAAAGGTGGTTATGGCATATGCAAGACAGCTGCCAAATCCTGACTGTGCCCTGGCGGAACAGTACACCCGTTCCTTTAATTATCCATCTGAGAGCCGGGTTAAGACAGAGGCAGATTTAAAAGAGCTGGGAATTAAAACGTTTTTTGCATCCAATGTCTGCTGTGCCTATGACAGAAGTATTTTCCTGGAAGCAGGCGGATTCACCAAAACCACCATTTTCAACGAAGATATGATCTATGCAGGAAATGCTGTGCGGTACAGAGGCGAGGCTGTGGCGTATGCGGCTGATGCAAAGGTGATCCATTCCCATAATTACGGCTGCATCGCCCAGTTTAAGCGGAATTTCGACCTGGCGGTGTCTCAGGCAGATCACCCGGAAGTGTTTGGCGGAATCCGCTCGGAGAGCGAGGGAATCCGGCTGGTGAAAAATACATGCGCCTGGCTGGCAAAGGAAAAGAAGCCCTGGCTGATACCGGGAGTGATTATAAAAAGCGGTTTTAAATATATGGGATATCTCATGGGAAAACGGTATCGGACACTTCCCAGGCGGCTCATATTAAGCTGTACCATGAACCAGTCTTACTGGGGCAAGCATAAAACTGAATAAGAATATACCAATCAATAAAGTATTTTTAACTATTGCAGATAAAAATACTTTATTTTTTTGTCTTTTTTTACCAATGAATTATACTATGGTGAAAACTATAATGCAAATAACACAATAAATAGCCGGTATTTATTAAAAAAGTAAACAAAGTGCAAAAGAGGAGGTATCAGAATGGGTAAAAGCATGGATCTTGTCATTAGAAATGGAGTGGTTGTTTTCCCAGATCGTGTGGAAAAGGCTGATATTGGGGTAAGTGACGGAAAAATCGTGGAGATATCACAGGAGATTTCTCAGGACGGAAAAGAAGTAATTGATGCGGCAGGCAAACACATTTTTCCAGCAGCCACCGACGGTCACGTACACTTTGATGATCCGGGAAGAACGGAATGGGAAACCATAAAAAATGGCAGTCAGGCTCTTGCAGCAGGCGGCGGCGGTGTATTTTTCGATATGCCCTTAAACAGCTCTCCCTGTACACTGGACAGAGTTAATTTTGAAAAGAAGCTTGCCATTGCAAAAAGAGATTCCGTCTGTGATTTCGGTCTGTGGGGAGGGTTATGTCCCACAAACCTGGACAAGCTGGAGGAACTTGCGGAATGCGGAGTTGTGGGCTTTAAAGCATTTTCCTGCTTCAGCGGAATTGATGAGTTCCCAGGAATTGATGACTATACTGCTTATAAGGGTATGGAGAAATTAAAGAAACTGAACCTTCCGCTTATGGTTCACTGCGAAAATGACGGTATCACAGGAAAAGTAACCGGTTTAAAAAATGCGCAGAATAAAACTGGAGTGAAGGATTACTTTGAAGCTCATGCGCCTATTACAGAGATCGAAAGCATTTCCAGAATGATCACCTTTGCAGAAGAAACAGGCTGTAAACTGATTATTGCCCATGTAAGTACTGCAAAGGGCGTGGAACTGGTAACAGAGGCAAGAAAACGGGGTGTGGACATCTCCTGTGAAACAATTGGACATTATCTGATTCTCACAGATGAGGACGTAGAAAGACTGGGTACTCTTGGAAAGTGTTCTCCGCCAATTCGTGACGCAGCAAACCAGCAGAAGATGTGGGGAAAATTGTTTAATGGTGAAATCACATTTATTTCCTCCGACCATTCCCCCAGCGATCCTGTACTAAAAGAGAAAGAGTTTATGAAAGCCTGGGGAGGCATCTCTGGATGTCAGAGTACGCTGCCGGCTGTCTTAACTCATGGTTACCACGATAGAAAGCTGATGCTTACAAAGGTTGCAGCGCTTACTGCCTCCAATGTTAATGAAGTATTTCATATCCAAGGAAAAGGAAAGATTCAGACCGGTTTTGATGCGGACTTTGCAATTGTTGATCTGGATAAAGAATACGTGCTGGATTCAGATTCCTTATTCTATTTACATAAAGTAAGTCCCTATGTGGGCATGAAGTTTAAGGGGCAGGTTACACAGACGATTGTGCGGGGAAGAACGATCTTTCAGGATGGTAAGATTACAGCCGTTTCAGGCGGAAAGCTGATCACTCCTGCCAGAATGTCGTAAGTCACAAACGTATATAAGGAGAAAATCATGGGAGAAAGTGTTATGACAGAAGAAAAGGCATTGGAAGGTGTAATAAAACAGGATGGGATGGAGCCGGTTCCTGTTAGTAAGAGAACAATGGGAGCATTTTCCTACTGGCTGGTCTGGCTTGGGGGCTGTGTCTCTACCGCAAACTTGACACTTGGTTCAGATCTGGTTTCAGGAGGGCTGAACCTTGTACAGGCAATTATTGCAATCACGTTGGGATCAGCCCTTTGCGTTATATGCATGGTCTTAAACGATAAACTATGTTACACAACCGGAATTCCGTATGTGGTGCAGCTGCGAGGTGCATTTGGCTTTAAAGGGACTGTTATCCCTGCTTTGTGCAGAGGTATTCCGGCCGTTATATGGTATGGCTTTCAAAGCTGGATTGGCGCTTCGGCCCTGAATGAAATCAGTAAAATCGTCATTGGTTTTGACAGCATTGTATTATGGTTCATTCTGTTTCAGGCAATGCAGATCGGACTTTCTGCACTGGGCTTTCAGGGAATTAAGGTAATCAATAACATTGGCGGAGCTGTTGTTATTATTGCTCTGGTTTATATGCTGGTCACAATTCTTGGTATGCATGGCGATGTAGTGACAGAAGTAGTTAATAAGAAGGGATCCTGGGGACTTCCATTTTTTGGAGCTGTAACCACCTTTATTGGAGTTAACTGCGCGCTTCTGGTCAATATCGGCGATTCAGTAAGGCAGCTAAAGCCTGGCTGCGGCCCTGTGAAACGTGGCTCTGCTTATGCCTTTGCAATGATTCCCGCTGTAGTATTTATGGGCGTTATCGGTCTTCTTGTTACAAGTGTAACCGGAATTGCAAATCCCATCGTAGGCTTTGCATATATCATGCCCAATAAAGCAATCGTTGTAATTACATTATTCTGTATCGTTTGCGGTACACTGACTACCAATATGCTCAATAACGCACTTCCCCCCATCTATGTACTGGTAGATCTTTTAAAAGTATCAGTGAAAAAGAGTGCGATTATTGTGGGACTGCTTGCATATGCTACATTTCCATGGGAGCTTGTAAAGGAATCATCTGCAGCTGGACTCAACCTGTTTGTATTGATTTCCTCTTCTGTACTGGGGCCGGTTTTTGCTATTCTGGTGGTGGATTATTATATCATCAAAAAACAGAAAATTGATCTGAGTGATTATTACAATCCGGACGGAGCGTTTAAGGGAATCAACCTAGCTGCAATCGGAGGTTTAATAGCAGGTATGGCTGCAGCCCTTACCTTTATAAAAATATCATGGCTGGCAAGCATTCTGCCTGCGGGGATTGTTTATTATGTGCTGATAAAGTATTTTGAAAAAAAGAAGAAATAATGAAAAAGAAAGAAGTCTGCATGACATAAGTTGTCTTTGGCAGGCTTCTTTTTTTAGTGTAATCCTAATTAAAAGTAAGAGTATAAACGTAATAAATTCCGCAGAGAGAATCAAAGCCGGAGGAATGCCCCACAGCTTTAAATGAGGCATGAATATCTTCGACAGATGCTGGAAAAACAAGATCATTAATTGGCTTGCTAAAATGTGACGAAAGAGCACATCGAAGGAATGTACGGCTGATATCGTTTGTATTGTTGAGAGACGTACCAATACTGTTCTTAAGAATGGAGGTAAACGTTTGATCTGAGTTTCCCGTTAGTATCAGTCCCGCCAGCACACCGCACAAAAAGTCATCTCCGCTTGGGGTAAGACCCACTCCAAGCCCGATCAGAGAAACCAGCTCTTTAGTGGCTTTTTCATAATCCGCTGTCTGCATATAGGTACTGCAGGCTGTAAGATGGTTCTTTGCCGCTGCAGTTACAAGCTCTGTCCCCAGATTGTTTTCCTGCTCCTTCACACAGGAGGGAGCAAATATGGTGGAAAAACCTCCTGTGGCAGAATAATCCAGTACTGACTTTAACGTATCCCGCAAAAGCTGTTGAGATTTACTGATTAGTTTGGATTCAAACAGGTCTGCTTCTAAAAAATAGAAGTTAATAACGGAAACAGAGCCGTATATAGACAGGGTACCCGGACTCACCTTCACCTTCAAACCAGTAGAAACAGGAAGTGTTTTCATGGATTCAGCGTCCAATTCCGTAATGAGACTGACAGGTGATACAGGCGATAAATCCGCCTGTAAAGCCAGTAAATAATCACCGAATTGTATGTTAATGGTTTTTCTGTATATAGAGTGTATCAGGCCTTCTGACAGAGAATTTAGTATCTCCAGAGCATAGGAACCAATGGTTGTAATATTAAAATGCATGATCAATTGTTATCTCCTTTCGCTGATAGTATAAATTCTAGCAAAAAGCTTAAAGAAACACAAATACAATAAAATAAATTATACATATTGGACAAAAATCCTAACGAAATTTTACCTCATTTTGCATTGTTTTCCCAGGCATTATTTAATAAAATAATGAAATGTTTCATCAGTCAGTTATCATTCATCAACCAGAAACGGAGGAGAAGGTATGTATGATTTATTAGTAAAAAATGGGAAGATTGTAACAGCAGATTGTGTGTTTTCGGGAAACATTGCGGTAAAAGAGGGTAAAATTGCAGCGGTGCTTCTTGCAGGAGAAGAGCCGGAAGCAAAAAAAGTTATTGATGCTAAAGATAATTATGTATTCCCAGGTGCAATTGATACCCATGCACATTTAAATGATCCTGGTTACGAATGGCGTGAGGATTATAAACACGGAACTGCTGCAGCTGCGGTAGGCGGATATACAACCATTATTGATATGCCGCTGCAAAACGAGCCAGCCATGACGAACGCAACTATTTTTGATAAGAAGTTCCAAAAGGTATCTCCCAATGCATATGTGGATTATTGCTTCTGGGGCGGTTTGATTCCTGATAATTTTCAGGATTTAAAGGGGATGGATGAGAAGGGCTGCGTTGCGTTTAAATCCTTTATCGGCCCCGTATCTCCTGATTACAGCTCCTTAAATTATGGACAGGTATATGAGGCAATGCAGATCATTCATGAGTTTGACGGACGTGCTGGTTTCCATTGCGAAGATTTTGCCGCAATTAAGTGGCAGGAACAGAGAATGAAAAAAGAGGGCAGACTGGACTGGAAAGGATTTTTAGAATCAAGACCGGTAGTTGCAGAAATGGTAGCCACGGTTGATGTCATTGAACTTGCAAAAGCCACCGGCTGCAAAGCACACATCTGCCACGTAAGCAGTCCTGATGTTGCTCAGAAAATTAAAGAGGCGCAGCAGGAAGGTTACGATATTACAGCAGAAACCTGTTCTCATTATTTAAGCATGACAGATGAAGATGTGATCAAGAACGGACCGTTGTTTAAATGCGCTCCTCCTCTGCGTTCCCAGGAAGAAGTGGACAGGCTGTGGACCTATGTGGAAGATGGAACCTTCAGCGGTATTGCAAGTGATCATTCCCCTTGTTCCTATGATGAAAAATTCAAGGAAATCCTGGGTAATAAAATCGAAACTCCATTTGATGTATGGGGAGGAATCAGTGGAATCCAGAGTGGATTTCAGGTAAGCTTCCATGAAGGATGCGTAAAACGTGGAATCTCACCATCAATTCTTGCAAATGCAATGGCAAAGAAACCGGCTGAGGCCTTTGGAATTTATGGAAAAAAAGGAGACATCAGAACCGGATTTGATGCGGACTTTATTATTGTAGATGCAGACAAGGAATGGGAGATAACAGAAGATTCCCTTCTCTATGTGAACAAGATTTCTGCTTTTGTTGGGATGAAGGGAAAAGGATTGCCGGTCTGCACCATTGTCCGCGGTGAGGTAGTTGCAGAGGACGGAAAAGTTGTAGGTGAAAAAGGATTTGGAAACCTGGTTAAAAAACTGTAATAAGCGGATTCATAAGAATCCGCAATCAAGTTTACGGTTATAAGAAGCGGTCCGTGTGGTTGTTTAAAAATTCAACGGTTTTATTTAAAAGTTGAGCAACTGCAGGGGCCGCTTCATTTCTGTCAAAATCGTGTACAGAACCCGGGACAACAAACTGTTTTGCCTGATACATACTGCAAAGATTAAGAAATTCTGTATAAGGAACATCTGTATCATTCATGCTGTGGGCGCAGAATAAAGGAGCGGGAAGTTTTTCACAGGTTCTAAGTGAATAATCCAGAAAGAAATATTTATCCCTGCCATTGTAAAAAAGAGATTTCCATGTTCCAGTCTGTCTGGCGTAAACATAAATGCTGTAGTGGGTATCTAAATTGCCCTCAGTATGAACCTGATCAGAAACTGCATTTAGGCAGGAACTGTTAACAGGTGGAAGAGAACAATAGTAACTGTTTGGAGTATCTAACCAGCTGTCACACAGGAAACCATAACCGTAATAAGACAGGATTCCCCTTGGAGGAAGCAGAAGACGCTTATCTTTTGAAGCCAGCAGACATAAGTATGCCCCTGCAGAACGGCCCCATAGAAAGTAGGGAAGTTCCTGGGAAACATAAAGTGACCGGTTCAAAATATAGTGATTAATGGAATCAATTACAGATTTCAGTATTATCTCAATTTTGGCGGCGGGAGCAAGGGGATAGTCATAGGAAATAATAAGATATCCGGCATTGGTAAGGCTGTTCACATGCAGCTGTGGCAGATCCAGACGGGAGCCGTACAAAAGACCTCCGCCATGAAAATATAAGATGCAGGCCTTAGGTACAACCGCCGTATTATGATATACCGTAACATTAACCGGGTAAGATAATTCATTGAGCGTCATTTCAATTTGTTCCGTCATTGTGGTAATTCCTTTCTGCTTTCGATAAAAATACATGAATGTAAGACCATTATAACTGTTAAAAAATAAACAAGCAGGGTAAAAGTGGATAAAACGGGAACGGTATTTTATCTCATAATATAATTGAAATACTTTATAATACCTGCCATAATAAACAGGTATAAATTGGTTGACTGAATGAATATGACCTAATGGAAAGTGAGGAGCTTTATTATGAGTTATTTAAACGGGCAGACAGGATACCGTGATGACTTATTAGCCACCAGATCCGTCGTTAAAAAAGAAAATTATGTTTTAATTGAGCCGGACGGAATTGTGAAAAATGCGATTCCAGGATATGAGAAGTGTGATGTCACAATTCTTGGCTCTCCTCAGATGGGAGCTTCCTTTGCGGATTACTTAGTGACAGTTCACGAAGGCGGGAAGAATTCTGCATTCGGCGGGGAAGGGCTGGAATCATTCATTTATGTAATGGAAGGTTCCATTAAGGTTAAAAATGCGGACAAAGAAGAGACTCTGACAGAGGGCGGTTATATTTATTCCCCTGCCAGCAACACCATTTCTTTTGAAAATGCGGGTAAAGAGGATGCAAAGCTCTTTGCTTATAAACGCAGATATGACGAGCTGACTGGATACAGTGCCTACACAGTAGTGGGGAATGCAAACGATCTTCCATGGATTCCATATGAAGGTATGGAGAACTGCTATATCCGTGATTTCCTGCCTGCAGCAGAGAATTTTGGATTCGATATGAATATGCATATTCTGAAATTCCATTTAGGTGCATCCCACGGCTACATAGAGACTCATATTCAGGAGCATGGCATGTATTTCCTTACGGGAAGTGCGATGTACAGACTGGATAATGACTGGGTTCCGGTGAAAAAGGGTGATTATGTATTTATGGATGCTTATTGCCCACAGGCCTGCTATGCAGTAGGACGGGAAGAAGATTTAACTTATATCTATTCCAAGGACTGCAACAGGGATGTAAAACTGTAACCATTGTTTTTGATGTTCTTCCTAAGAATTTTTATAGATACAAAAAAACTGGCTTTCCGGTGACTGATTCATACCGGAAAGCCAGTTTTTTTATTTGCCGATTTTTCCAAAATACCACGAAAGTGGATAAAAATCAAACCTACATTTATCTAGTTATTTGATTGAAACGGGGTCAATAAATAGCCATAATAGATAAAGAAAAGCTGGTTGGCAGCTATTTGCTGAATAAAAATAACCATAAATCAGGAAGGCGAGGAAGGATAAATGAAACTTGTAAGAGCTGAATTAAAAGACTTGATGAAGAAAAAATTAATGAGAGCCGGTTTGAAAGAAGAACATGCTGATATCACAGCAGAGATTCTTACATGGTCAGATGAAAGAGGATACCACTCCCATGGAGCAGTAAGAGTGGAGTATTACAGTGAACGAATTTCAAAGGGAGGCATTACCGTAGATCCTCATTTTGAATTCAAAGAGACTGGTCCCTGTTCTGCAATCTTTGAAGGTGACAACGGCTGCGGATATGTGGCTGCTACAAAAGCAATGGAACAGGCAATTGAAATGGCAAAGAAAAACGGCATCGCAGTTGTCGGTGTCCGCAACATATCCCATAGCGGCGCTCTTGGTTATTATACAGAAATGGCAGCAGACCAGGGCCTGGTTGCAATTTCCTTCTGCCAGTCAGATCCAATGGCAGTACCAACTGGTGGTACAGAACCGTATTACGGTACCAATCCAATTTCCTTTGCAGCTCCTACCGCAGATGAGAGAAAAGTGGTATTTGACATGGCAACGACCGTACAGGCATGGGGAAAAATTCTGGATAAACGATCTAGAGGAGAATCCATTCCTGATACATGGGCGGTAGATGAAAAAGGAAATCCGGTTACAGATCCAAACAAAGTCAATGCTCTTGTTCCAATTGCTGGTGCAAAAGGATATGGTCTGATGATGATGGTTGATATTTTTTCCGGTATTCTCTTAGGCGTACCGTTTGGCAAGCATGTAAGCTCCATGTACCATGACTGCTCAAAGGGCAGAGAACTGGGTCATATGCATATCGTTATGGATCCAAAGCGTTTTACAAACATCGAAGAGTTTATGAAAAACATGTCCATTACCTGTGATGAATTAAATGCAATCCCACCAGCAGACGGATATGACAAAGTTTATTATCCAGGCGAAAGAGCCGTTATGAGAAGAGATAAATACCATAACAATGGCGGAATTGAAATTGTAGATGCAATCTATGAGTACTTAAAAAGTGATGCCATTCATTTTAACCGATATGACCACAAGAACCGATTTGCAGAATAAGGAGAAATATTATTATGTTAAGAACAGCAGTAAAAAAGGGAAGTTATCACGATTCTGTAGTACTGATGCTTCTTACCAATCAGATCTCAACGATTCAGGGTGTAAAGAAGGCTTCTGTTATGATGGCCACACCTGCTAACAAGGACATCTTCAAGCAGAGCGGCCTTGATACAAAAGAATTAATGGAATCTACAGCCAATGATATGGTTATTGTTGCTGACGTGGAAGATGACAGTCTTCTGGATACCATTATGAAAGAGGCAGAAGAATTCTTTAAAAAGCAGTCCGTATCAGCAGGAAATGGGAAAGAATCCCGAATTGCAAAATCATGGGATCAGGCACTGAATCAGCTGCCAGATGCCAATCTTGCGGTGATTTCCATACCAGGAGCTTACGCGGCTCTGGAAGCGGACCGTGCGCTTGACGAGGGCATGAATGTGTTCATGTTCAGCGACAATGTCACAATTGAGGACGAAAAGAAATTAAAAGAGAAGGCTCATGAAAAAGGGCTTGTGGTTATGGGACCTGATTGCGGAACCAGCATCATTCAGGGTGTGCCTATTGCATTTACCAACAGTGTAACACCGGGAGCCATTGGAATTATAGGTGCTTCCGGAACTGGTATCCAGGAGCTGACTACCATTATAGACCGCCTTGGAGAAGGTGTAAAAAATGCCATTGGTACCGGAGGCCGGGATTTATCAACCCAGGTGGGTGGAATCACCATGATGGATATGATTGATGCAATGGAAGACGATGACAGTGTTGCTGTCATGATTGTTATTTCCAAGCCCCCGGCAAAGGCAGTTCGGGAAAAAGTATCAGCAAGGCTCAGTGTCTGCAAAAAGCCGGTTATTACTTTATTCCTGGGAGAAAAACCAGAGTATCATGAGGAAAATTTCTATCATACCTATACCCTTGATGAAGCAGCCCGTCTGGCAGTCAGCCTGGTACGGGGAGAGACGGTAAAAGAGGGCGAAGTAACTGTGGATCGCTCTTCATTTTACCGCAGGGAAGAAAAGAAGACAATTAAGGCTTATTATTCTGGTGGTACCCTTGCTGGAGAAGCTGCCATGCTGATCAAAGACGCACTGGATTTAAAGATCCCGCCTGAAAAAGCAGAAGGATACATGTTAAAAACCGGAGGGCACATCGTCGTTGATCTTGGCGATGATGTATATACACAAGGTAAGCCCCACCCGATGATCGATCCGGCTAAGAGAATTGAATGTATGAAAGAAGCCATTAATGACAAATCAACTGGAGTTATTCTTCTTGATGTCATGCTGGGATATGGTTCCCATGCCGATATGGCAGGTGCTCTGCTTCCGGCGATCAGGGAACTTGGCGATCAGGCAGAACGAGAAGGCAGAAAGGTTTTCTTTATTGCAACGGTATGCGGAACCAGAAAGGATTTCCAGGGGTATGATGAGGCAGTGAAAAAACTGACTGATGCCGGAGTAATCGTATGCGAAACCAATAAACTGGCTGTCCGTACAGCAATTCAGGCAATCGGTCTTGACTTTACTGAGGTGAAAAAAGAGATCCGGTCAAAGAAAGCTTCTGATACCATTCCTGGAAAGGCATCCGATAAACTGCTTCAGATGCTGGCAGAGAAACCAAGAATTATCAATATCGGACTGAAAAGCTTTTCTGAAGTTGCCAGGGAGTTTGGCTGTGAAGTGGTTCAGTACGACTGGATGCCTCCCGCTGGGGGAAATGTGGAATTGATCAAAATCCTTAATTTCCTTAGAAACAATAAAGATCTGGACATTGATGAGGCAAACCGAAAAGTAATCATGAAAGTGGTTGCCAGTCAGCCTGTTATTACAGACAATACACGGGCAAAAAATGTAATTCCTGAATTAAACAATGGAAAAGTGATTCTTCATGCAGGTCCGCCGGTTGCCTATAAAGACATGCCAGATCCGATGCAGGGATCCTGTGTGGGTGCAGTCCTTTTTGAAGAATGGGCTGATACCGAAGAAGCTGCCAGACGGCTTTTGGAATCCGGAGAAGTGAAGTTTCTGCCATGCCACAGTGTAAGAGCAGTGGGCCCCATGGGGGGAATTACGACTGCAAACATGCCAGTATTCGTTGTGGAAAATAAGACAGACGGCAACGAAGGTTACTGCACCATGAATGAAGGAATCGGAAAGGTACTTCGTTTTGGTGCCTACTCTGAAGAGGTTGTTAACAGACTTCGCTGGATGAGAGATATTCTTGGACCAGTGCTGCAGGCTGCGATTAAAGAGCTTGGCGGAATTAATGTGAATCCTCTGGTAGCAAAAGCCATTGCGATGGGTGATGAATTCCATCAGAGAAATATTGCTGCTTCCCTGGCATTTTTAAAGGAAGTTGCACCTGTTATTACAAAAATGAAGATATCCGATCAGGATCGTTATGATGTTATTAAATTCTTATCCGATACGGACCAGTTCTTCTTAAATATCATGATGGCAACCGGCAAGTCCGTTATGGATGCTGCCCGTACTGTGACCGATGGTACGATAGTGACTGCCATGTGCCGAAATGGTGTGGAATTTGGAATCCGCATTGCAGGTATGGGAGATCAGTGGTTTACAGGGCCGGTTAATACACCTCAGGGACTGTATTTCACCGGATATGACAAAGAGGACGGCTGTCCGGATATGGGTGACAGCGCCATCACTGAGACCTTTGGAGTAGGCGGTATGGCAATGATTGCAGCCCCAGCTGTTACCAGATTTGTGGGCGCAGGCGGATATGAAGATGCTCTTCGTACCAGCACAGAAATGGCGGAGATCACCATAGACAGAAACCCCAATTTTATCATCCCCAACTGGAATTTCCAGGGATGCACTCTTGGAATTGATGCAAGACTTGTAGTAGAAAAAAGCATTACACCGGTAATTAATACGGGAATTGCTCATAAAGTTGCAGGATATGGACAAATTGGAGCAGGAACTGTACACCCGCCAATGGAATGCTTTGAAAAAGCAATCACAGCATATGCAAAGAAACTGGGTTATACTCAGTAGATTTTAGGAGAAGGTTGTGGAAAATAGAAAAATAGTAATTGCTCTGGGCGGAAACGCCCTGGGCAATGATATCGAAGAGCAAAAAGAAGCTGTCGCCAGGACAGCAGAGGTAATTGCAGATCTTGCACAGCAGGGGCTGTCCCTTATCGTCACACATGGTAACGGACCCCAGGTTGGGATGATCCAGACTGCCATGGATCACCTTACCCTGGTGCAGGAAGGCATGAAACAGGTACCTCTTCCCACCAGCGTGGCAATGAGCCAGGGATACATAGGAATTGATTTGCAGAATGCAATTAAATATGAGTTTCACAGACGGGGCATGGACAGAAAAGTTTCAACCATTCTTTCTCAGGTTGAAGTCAGTAAGGATGATGAAGCGTTTCAAAATCCGGCAAAACCCATTGGAAGATTTCTTACAAAAGAAGAAGCGGAAAAAAATGAGGCAAAAGGAATCCGGTGTATGGAGGATGCAGGCAGAGGTTACCGCATCGTAGTTCCTTCTCCCATGCCGGTGAGAATCCGGGAACTGGAAACCATTAAAACCTTAATGAATGCAGGCCATGTAGTCATCACCTGCGGCGGCGGAGGAATTCCGGTAGTAAGCGAAGAAGGAAAGCTGATCGGTGTCAACGCAGTTATTGATAAAGATAATGTAAGCAGTCTGCTGGCTTCCCAGATTGATGCGGATTACCTGGTTATTTTAACAGCAGTGGAAAAGGTTGCGGTTAATTTTGGAAAAGAAAACCAGGAATGGCTGTCAGAACTGAGCACAAAAGAAGCCAGAGAATACATTGCAAAGGGGCAGTTTGCCAAAGGCTCCATGCTTCCTAAAATTGAAGCGGCTCTCCGGTTTGCAGAATCAGGAGAAGGCAGAAAAACATTAATCACATTGCTTGATAAAGCCGCTGACGGCATTGCCGGGAAGACAGGAACTGTTATTCATGCTTAGTAAGAACGAGGAAATTTAAAATGAATATACCAGTAAATCTATTTACATGGGCAATGGCTTTTCTGCCAATTATTGCACTCATAATTCTGATGATTAAGTTTCATTGGGGTGCAACGGAGGCTGCGGCAGTGGGGCTTATGATCACAGTCGTTACAGGAGTATTCCTTTTTAAGGCAGGTGTCACAGTCATTGCAGCGGAAAGTGCCAAGGGAATCTGGAATGCACTGATTATTCTAATTATTGTCTGGACCGCAATCCTTTTGTACCAGGTGGGAGACGAAGCAAAAGCCTTTCTGGTTATCCGGGATGGAATGAGAAGGCTTTTGCCTAACGAGCTGCTTCTGGTATTTGCCATGGGCTGGGTGATTGAAAGCTTTCTCCAGGGAATCACAGGATTTGGTGTTCCCGTTGCAGTGGGTGCCCCGCTTTTAATCGGAATCGGTGTCCAGCCAATCTGGGCAGTTATTATCCCCCTGCTTGGACAGGCATGGGGAAATACCTTCGGAACACTGGGAGTTGCATGGGATTCCCTGGCCATGAGCGTAAATCTGGAAGCAGGCAGCAAAGAATACTTATTAACTGCATTCTGGACCGCTGTATTTATCTGGTTCTGGAACGTTGTTGGAGGAGTTGTGGTATGCTGGTTTTACGGAAAAGGCAGGGCTGTTAAGAAAGGTCTGGCTGCCGTAATGTTAATATCCCTGATTCAGGGAGGCGGACAGCTTTTGCTGACCCAGGTCAACACAACTATTTCCTGTTTTGTTCCCTCCTGCATCTCTTTAATTGTGATTCTTCTTCTGGGAAGAACCCGTATGTACAAAGAGGAGTGGAGTCTGAAAGACAGTCCAATTATGAACCGGGATTTTACAAAGCAGGAAGGGGAAGAACTTCCCCAGGGTATGACCCTTGTACAGGCGTTTGTTCCCTATTTTCTTCTTTCAGCGATTACTCTGATTGTTCTTACCATAAAACCGGTACATGATCTTTTAGGAAAGTTTCAGTTTGGTTTTGCATTCCCGGAGACAGTAACCGGATACGGACATATAAACAAAGCAAGCAGCAGTTTCTCTCCGCTGTCCCCATTTACCCATGCAAGCTTTTTCCTGCTGGTATCTTCCCTTGCCGGACTGATTTATTACAAGAAGAATGGCTGGATCAAAGAGGGAGGAACAAAGCGTGTATTTGTCAAATCGGTATCTATGACCATGCCTTCGGGAATTGCGGTGATCGGCCTGGTGATTATGTCTAAGATCATGGACGGAACGGGACAGACTGCAGTACTGGCAGATGGAATTGCAAAAGTGCTGGGAAAAGCATATATCGCTCTGGTACCTTTTGTAGGGCTTTTAGGAACATTTATGACTGGAAGCAACATGAGTTCCAATATTTTATTCGGAGGGTTCCAGATGACCACAGCAAATCTTCTGCATGTGAATCCTGCAGCGGTTCTGGGAGCACAGTCAGCCGGAGGTTCCATTGGAAGTGCGGTCAGTCCAAGCAAAATCATACTGGGAACCACAACAGCCAATATTCTTGGAAGCGAAGGGGAAGTATTAAAAAGAATTCTTATGGTTACAGTTCCGGTAACAATTGCAATTGGGGTATTTTTGTTCTTCATGCTGGCAATTTAGGAAATACATAGAAAGTGAAAGTAAATGTGAGATGAAAAAGAATGATTTTTTTCGGACAAAAGAAGGGGGATTAACCATTGCCTTTCTTGCAATTATGGTTGCATTTGTTACAATAATAGTTGGACTTAATCATGCCAATAAAGTATTGTGCTTCTCTGGTTTAGTAATTATTATTGCTGCAATGCTTTATTCACCTTGTAAAAAGTATATTTACGATTGCCGGAAATACGATAAATCAAAATAAGCGAGGGTAAATAAATGGCTGTTGCAGAAAAAACAGGCAGAATTGCCAAGGATCTGGAATGTTTAAAAAAGTTTACTGCGACTCCTGGAGAAGGATGCACCCGTCTTCCTTTTACAAAAGAGTCCAGAGATGCGGTGAATTATCTTAAAACAGTTATGGAAGAAGCCGGACTTCAGGTACAGGAAGATGCGGCAGGAAATGTATTTGGAATTCTTGAGGGGGAAGATCCCAATCTGCCCTGTGTTATGATGGGATCTCATTACGACTCCGTAGTAAATGGCGGAGATTTTGACGGCATTGCCGGAATTGTATGTGCAATCGAAGTCGCACGGGAATTAAAGAGTAAAAACCTGACACCAAAAAGAAACTTTGTTGTTGTTGGATTTTGTGATGAAGAGGGCATGCGGTTTGGAACCGGATATTTTGGTTCCGGAGCAATGTTAGGCAACAGGAATGCAGAGTATTGCAGGAAATACAAAGATACCGATGGCATTTCCATTTATGACGCCATGAAAGAATATGGTCTGGATCCTGAACGAGTGGAAGAAGCCAGATGGCCAATCGGTTCCATCGGGTATTTCCTGGAAACCCACATTGAACAGGGACCGGTTCTTGATGCAGAGGGAATTGAGCTGGGACTGGTTGACTGTATTGTTGGAATTCAAAGATATATGGTTACCGTACACGGAAGATCAGACCATGCGGGTACAACTCCCATGGACATGAGAAAGGATGCGGTGGATGCAGCTTCCAAGGTTATTTCAAAAATTGCAGACTGGGCAAGAGAAAAAGCCGATGGAACCGTTGCAACAGTTGGTTATATCAATACAGTACCGGGCGGTATGAATATTGTAGCGGAAGAATGCCAGTTTACCGTTGATATCCGGTCCAGAAACAACGATCACATTAATGATATTGCGAAAAGAATCCGTGCCGCTTTAGATCGGGAAGTAAAAGCAATTGGGGGCAGTTATGAAATGGACAATAAGCTTACCATTACTTCCGTGAACTTATCCCAGGAAATGCTGAGCACGATGGAAGAAAGCTGTAGAAAACATGGCTTCAGCTATGAGTATCTTCCAAGTGGAGCCGGTCATGATGCACTGGAGATCGGACAGGTAATACCAACCGTGATGCTTTTTGTACCAAGCAAGGATGGCAGAAGCCATTGTCCGGTTGAATTTACGAAATTCAGTGATTTCGCCAAAGCTTCTATTATAATGGAGGAACTTGCAATAAAACTGCTTGTATAAATGAGCCGGGGGGCAATGAGTCATTTATATACAGCAGGGAATCAGCCGGGCAGGAAAGCCCGGCCTTTCTTGCATGAACTACCAGTTACTGCAGCATTATGTTATACTGATAAAGGAGAAAAAATAATAAGAAGGGGCTGTGCAAAGAAGGAAATGAAATTTACAGTAGAAGAATTTCTCAAAACGGAGAACTTGGGAAAAATGACTCTGATTTGCGGAGAGAGTGGCTTACGGAAGGAAATTAAGGGCGCGACAATCATTGAGGCACCGGATATTGTTAAGTTTATTAATGGAGGAGAACTGCTGCTGACTGGTTTATATGCATTTAACTCCTGTACCATTGAAGAATTTAAATTCTATATTTCCGAACTTGAGAAGAAGAATGTCAGCGGACTGATTTTAAAAAAGAGAAAACTGGTGGAAGGAGTGGAAAGTAAGATTGTCCTTTTACGGGAATACGCAGAAAACTTTGGGATTCCATTGATCGAAGTCTCTTTTGAAGTCTCGTTCCAGACCATAATGTCACTGGTAATGGAACGGCTTTTTAATGAGGAAGTGACAAAATTAAAGTATTATAAAACCACTCATGATAATTTTATGGCGTTATCCCTTTCCAATAGCTATAAGAAGAATCCGGTAGGGGACATTCTCGATATGTTAAATAAGCTGATCCGCAATCCCATTGCTCTTTATAATCAGGATATGTCCTGTTATGCGGCAACTGGCGGAGAGGAATATGAATTTGAATTATCCCCTAAGGCAGCTGAGTTTGATCCGGGTATTTTCTCCAATTACGAGTATACCAGGCAGGAGGGGGAATACCCCTGTTATGTTGTCAGAATGAATTTGAATGTGGGAATACAGATGTATCTTGTTATAACGGAAAAATACGATAAATTTAATATGATGGACTGCATTGCGGTGGAAAATGCCATTGTTGCCCTTCAATATGAATTCTCAAGAAAGTTTGCCGTCTCAAAACTGGAGAAAAAATACCAGCATGACTTATTAAATAATATTCTCAACGGAAAAGTCACCTCTGCGGATGAACTGAAAAAGAATGCCAGCCTCCTTGGTATGGACCCCAATGGACATTATCGTGTGATTGTCTTTGGAGTCACCTATGAAGGAAGCACCCAGAAGAAAATGAATGAAAAGCTCCAGCAGATCAACTGGCTGGAAGATGTGGTAAGACAGAGACTGACTGATGTAAAAGTACATACCGATATGGACAAAGTGGTTGCCATAAAAACTGCCAATCCCAACCGGACCCAGGCCGAGTACCGCAAAGATTTAAAAGAGATGTGGAGTAAGGTTCAGGCAGGAATGGCACAGCATAACAAAAAGCTTGTGGTAAAGGCAGGTGCAGGCAAGATCGTGGAGGGAATCATGCAGCTGGAGGGGTCATATAAGGAAGCTGCAGATGCATTTTCCTTTATTGACATTGCAGCGGATATCTCCTATGAGGGGAACGCCTATATCATGATGTTTTCCGATCTGGGAATCTTTAAGCTCCTTTGTCAGGTAGACGATCCGGCGCTTTTAATGGAATATGTTCCAGAATCCCTTCAAAAGCTGTTTAACTATAAAAAGCCCCAGCAGGAGGATCTTATTATAACGCTGAAGACTTATTTAAACTACAATCAGAATCTTTCCAAGACGGCTCAGGACTTATACGTTCACTATAAAACAGCTGCTTACCGGATTGGAAAAATTGCTAAAATAACAGGGATTGATTTTGATAATGCCAACGAAAGGCTGGCGGTGAGAATCGGTCTTGTCGTTTACAGAATGATTGAAAACTATAACAAGAAATAGACTTTAAGCGGTTTATCCAGGTTGGATAAACCGTTTTTCCTTTTTTGTCATCATGCTCCGATGCAAAGTGTTAATAAATTATCTATACTGGTTATGATATAAATAATCCAGTAAGAATATAACGATTATTATGGGAAAAAGCGGGTCACAAAAGAAGGGAGAAGATGATGTATCGAATATTAAAAGCACAAAAGCTGGCAGATAAAATAGTTCTTATGGATGTGTATGCGCCGCGCATTGCAGCCAATTGCCAGCCAGGACAGTTTGTAATTGTAAAGATGGGAGAGAATGGTGAGAGAATCCCGCTTACGATCTGTGATTATAACAGGGTGGAAGGAACAATTACCATTGTATTCCAGGAAGTAGGAGTTTCCACCGTAAAGATGGCAGATTTAAAAGAAAATGACAGTTTTCGTGATTTTGCAGGACCTTTAGGAAATCCTTCTGATTTAGTCCATGAAGATCTGGAAGAATTAAAACATAAAAATCTCCTTTTTGTTGCGGGAGGTGTAGGTGCTGCACCGGTTTACCCCCAGGTAAAGTGGCTGCATGAGAATGGAATTGAGGCAGACGTTATCATCGGAGCAAAGACAAAGGATATGCTTATTCTGGAAGATGAGCTTAAAAAGGTCTCTGGTAATCTGTATGTGACAACCGATGATGGTTCTTACGGACGAACCGGTCTTGTGACTAATGTTATAGAGGACTTAATCCAGAACCAGGGAAAGAAGTATGATGCCTGTATAACAATTGGGCCCATGATTATGATGAAGTTTGTATGCCTGCTGACCAGAAAGTATGATTTAAAAACAGTTGTCAGCATGAATCCCGTTATGGTGGACGGCACAGGAATGTGCGGTGCATGCCGTCTTATGGTGGGAAATCAGGTTAAATTTGCCTGTATTGACGGACCGGAATTTGATGGGCATCTGGTGGATTTTGACCAGGCAATCAAAAGGAGCCAGATGTATAAAACAGAGGAAGGCCGTGTCATGTTAAAACAACAGGAAGGAAACACACATCACGGCGGCTGCGGGAACTGCGAGGAGAGTACAAATGGCTGATATGTTAAAGAAAGTACCTGTCAGAGAACAGGAAGCAAAGGTACGTGTTACAAATTTTGAAGAAGTCTGTGAAGGATATAATCAGGAAGAAGCGGTGAGGGAAGCGTCCAGATGTTTCGGCTGTAAAAATGCAAAATGTATTGATGGCTGTCCTGTAGCAATTGATATTCCCGGATTTATTAAAGAGATTCAGGAAGGTAATATAGAAGAAGCATATAAGGTAATCAGCAAATCTTCAGCCCTGCCTGCAGTCTGCGGGCGTGTCTGCCCCCAGGAAACCCAGTGCGAAGGAAAATGTATTCGTGGAATTAAGGGGGAGCCTGTTTCCATTGGTAAGTTAGAACGGTTTGCAGCAGATTATGCCTTAGAACATGATATCAGGCCAGAATCTTCCAAGGAGAAGAACGGACATAAGGTGGCTGTGATCGGCTCCGGCCCCTCCGGTCTTACTTGTGCAGGAGATCTGGCAAAGCAGGGATATGATGTAACGGTTTTTGAGGCACTTCATGAATTAGGAGGAGTGCTTGTCTACGGAATACCGGAGTTCCGTCTTCCAAAAGAGAAAGTCGTAGCAAAAGAAATAGAAAAGGTAAAAGAACTGGGTGTAAAATTCGAGACCAACGTGGTCATTGGAAAATCAACGACTATAGATCAGCTGTTTGAAGATGAGGGATTTGAAGCTGTTTACATAGGTTCCGGCGCCGGACTTCCCATGTTTATGGGAATTCCCGGAGAAAATGCAAACGGTGTTTTCTCCGCCAATGAATATTTAACAAGAGCCAACCTAATGAAAGCATTTGATGAAAATTATGACACCCCTATATTTGCCGGAACAAACGTTGCTGTAGTAGGCGGTGGCAATGTTGCCATGGATGCAGCCAGAGTAGCAGCAAGGCTTGGAGCCTGCGTACATGTTGTTTACAGAAGAAGTGAGGCAGAGCTTCCAGCCAGAGCGGAGGAAGTTCATCATGCCAGGGAAGAAGGCATTATCTTTGACCTTCTAACCAATCCCAAAGAGATACTTGTGGATGAGAACGGCTATGTAAAAGGCATGAAGGTGGTTAAGATGCAGCTTGGAGAACCAGATGCATCAGGAAGAAGACGACCGGAGGAAATACCGGGATCGGAGTATGAAATAAAAACAGATACAGTGATCATGTCTCTGGGTACCTCTCCCAATCCGTTAATTTCTTCCACTACAAAAGGTCTGGATATTAATCGGTGGAAATGTATTATTGCTGATGAAGAAAACGGACAGACCACAAAAGAGGGTGTGTTTGCAGGCGGTGATGCCGTTACAGGAGCCGCAACTGTTATTCTGGCAATGGGAGCAGGAAAGGCCGGTGCAAAAGGGATTGACGAATATTTAAAGAATAAATAAAGTTCAGTGCTTCAATCATGATGGATTGCAGACTCTGCTAAAGGGCAGGTTTCCAAATATCATTTTTGAAGCACTGTTTTTTACAATAACTTGTCGGAATTGGTAACTTTATCATCTCAGTTGCAGAGTTACGTAATTATAATATTGCACAAATAAAAATATAATAAAGGTATCTGATTGATACTATTACACAAAACACTTTGAAAATTGTGGTGGACTGATTCTGAAATTTACGAGAAACCGGTTTCACACAATAAACCTGGCAGGAGTACAGCAGAAAGCGGAACTGATATGGAGAGAGACAAGGTAAGCATCTATCGAATTGCTAAGGAGGCGGGAGTATCTCCTGCCACAGTATCCAGGGTTTTAACCCAGAAAGCCAATGTAAGCGACGAGAAGAAGAAAAAAGTGGAGAAGCTTATTTCCAAATACCACTTCAGTCCCAATGCAATGGCAAGGGGGCTTACAAGCAGCCGGTCCGGAATTATAGGGGTTCTCATACCGGATATCCGCAATCCGTTTTATGCGGGTCTGGCGGTGGAATGTGAGCAGGCGGCACATGATAGGGATTACAGTCTGATGCTCAGTAATTATATGAACGATATGGAGTTGGAGGAGCAGCGCCTCTATAAAATGATCAGTCAGCAGATTGATGCCTTAATCATTATGGGAGGCAGAGTTGATGAACTGATTACTGATGAAGTATACGCAGAACGCATCAATCATATCAGCAATTTAATGCCTGTGGTGATCACTGGAAAGCTGGATGGCAGTGATTGTTATCAGGTAAACTTAGATGACATTGCATCCATGGATCGGATCATGGAATATCTAATCACCAACGGGCATCGTGATATCTGCATGATTGGAGGCAGGAAAGAGGTAGATTCCACTTATACAAAGAGGACTCGCTACCGCAGTATGCTGCACAGGCACGGAATTGAATTTTGTCCGGACTATCTTGTGGAAACCGGTGATTATTCCATGGAATCAGGATACAGGGGCATGAACAGCCTGATTGAGAGTACCAGAAAGCTGCCAAGCGCAGTGATTGCAATTAATGATTTAACCGCACTTGGAATAATACAGTCATTAAGAGAGCATTCCATTGGTATTCCTGAGGATATCTCACTGGTCAGCTTTGACAATACAATCCTTGCTGAAACCAGTGTTCCCCGTCTGACCAGCATGGACTACAATTATGACCAGTATGGGAAAACTCTGATTGATACAGCCCTTGCCGTTTTAGAGGGGGGAAAGCCCCAAAAGATTCAGATCATACCTACAGAACTGATCATAAGAGACTCATGCCGGAATTTAAATAAAGGCACTTAAATTTACCCTTTGTTTGAAACCGGTTTCATGAATAATAATTACAACAGGAACAGGGAGGATATGAGGTTGAAAGCAAAAGGAAAAAAACAGGGAGTGCAGGCATTGCCGCATAGAAAACCAATAGGGAGAGTAATCAGAGATAATCGGATCTTAATCCTTATGTGCCTTCCGGCGGTGTTATTTTTCATAGTATTCTTTTATTGTCCATTGCCGGGCGTATACATAGCATTTACCAATTATAATTTCCGGGACGGAATTTTCGGCAGTCCGTTTGTTGGATTTAAAAATTTTGAATTTCTAATTAAATCCGGTCAGTTATGGGCACTTACAAGAAATACAGTTCTTTACAATCTGGCATTTATACTCTTGGGAAATGTCCTGCAGATCATACTTGCTATTATGGTAAATGAAATCCGGTGCAGTTGGTTTAAGAAGGTATCACAGACAATCATGTTTCTGCCATATTTTATTTCAGCAGTTCTGATCGGAGTTCTGGCATTTAACATTTTAAACTATGATACAGGCGCTTTAAATACGCTGATTCGCTCGGCGGGGGCAAATCCGGTAAAAATATACAGTATGGCAGGGATATGGCCATTTATTATTATTCTGTGTAATATCTGGCAGCAGACCGGTTACGGTTCTATTGTATATTTTGCCGCCATCTGTGGGATTGATTCCCAGATTATAGAGGCAGCAGAAGTAGACGGTGCCACCAGCTGGCAGAGAATCCGTTATATTATTTTGCCCAGCTTAAAGCCAACGTTTATTATCCTGATGCTGTTTGCACTTGGTGGTATTATGAAGGGGAATTTCGGACTGTTTTACAATCTGATCGGTCCGGCCAACTCCCAGCTTTTCCCCAATACGGATATCATTGAGACCTTTGTATTCCGGACAATGATGAATCAGAACAATTTCGCCACCTCTTCTGCAGTAGGACTATACCAGTCTGTTTTCGGGTTTATTCTGGTTATGTTCAGCAACTGGGTGGTGAGAAAGATTGATCCTGATTATGCATTATTCTAGGAGGCAGATTATGAAAAAGAACGGTGTAAAGATGACTGCCAGTACGGCTGTTGTCAGAATAATATCCTATATTTGTGTTTTGTTTTTCTCCTTAATGTGCCTGATGCCATTTTTACTCATGATATCAGCTTCCTTCAGTGATGAAGGGATCATCACAAGGGAGGGGTTCGGGTTATTGCCAAAGGGCTTCAGTCTGGCAGCCTATGGCTGGGTTTTTCGATATCCCAAAGTTATTCTTGGTTCTTATGGTGTCACAATTACAATGACTGTTTTCGGAACAATCTTAGGTCTTTTCCTTATCGCCATGACAGGATATGCCTTGCAAAGACAGGATTTTCCATTTCGAAATGCTCTTTCCTTTTTTATTTATTTTACGACCCTGTTCTCTGCGGGGATGGCGCCTACTTATATCTGGGTTTCCCGCTATCTGAATTTAAAGGGGAGCTACATGGCGGTATTTCTACAGCTTTTAATGACGCCCTGGCTGATTATTCTTATGAAGAATTTTGCCAGATCCGTACCCTATGAAATTACAGAATCCGGAAAGATGGACGGAGCGGATGATTTTAAAATATTTATCACGCTCATTCTTCCCATGTTAAAGCCTGCACTTGCAACAGTGGGACTGTTCCTGGCACTGGGCTACTGGAATGAATGGTATAACTCCATGCTGTATCTTGGCTCCGCGGTGACTTATAAGCCTCTGCAGTATTATCTGTACAGCATTATCAATACTGCAGCACAGCTTAAGAGTTCCATGGCAGGGGCGGCAATCACGATTACAGATCTGCCAAGTAACACATTAAAGATGGCGACTGCTGTTGTGGCGACAGGACCAATTATATTCCTGTATCCGTTTGTTCAGAGATACTTTATTTCAGGTATTACCATTGGAGCTGTGAAAGGCTGAGTATACTGCTGCATGCCAAACGGTATGTGTGGTAATAAAAAAATATTTAAGGGAGGTAAAATATGAGGAAACATGCAGTTAAGAAAATTACTGCAGCTCTATTGGCAGGGGCTATGGTTATGAGCCTTGCTGGTTGCGGAGGTAAACAAAAAGCCACTGCTGTCGGAGCGGATGGTAAAGTTGATACATCCAAACACGAGGTGATCAACATGCTGGTATTAGGTGATAAGCCCAGCAATGGACGGTGTGAAGCCATGCTTGAGAAACTCAATGCAGTACTGAAGGAAAAAGTAAATGCAGAGCTTAAGCTGACGTATGTGGAATGGGCTGACTGGCAGACACAATATAATGTTCAGCTTTTAAGCGGAGATAAGAGTCTGGATATTATTACAACTGCTACAGACTGGCTTTATGCATGGGAAAACACCCAGAAGGGTGCATTTATGCCCCTCTCTGAGGATCTTTTAAAAGTGTATGCTCCAAAGACATACGAACAGGTTTCTTCCATGGATGACTGGAAATATTGCAAATACCAGGATCAGATCTATTTTATACCGGAAGATCATTATACCCAGTATACCAACCATGGCTTGTTTTACCGCGGCGACTGGGCAAAAGAATCAGGAATTGAGAATGGTGATATCAAAGAATTTGAGCAGATCGGAACTTATTTCCAGTGGATCAAGGATCATAAGGAGGGAGTAATTCCGTGGGATATAGGCGGAAAGATTAATCCCGGTGGTTTACTGGGTGGATATCTGAACTCAAAAACAGATAATATTGTAATTCCAAGTGTAAATGTAGGCAATTATGAGTTCTGGATGGGAGTTTCCAAGGATGATCCATTTACCGTAACCTCTCCCTATATGGAAAGTGATACAATCTATGATGCGGCAGAGCTGATGAAGAAGTGGAATGATGCAGGATTCTGGAGAGAAGATGTCCTTAACTATGATGGTGATTGCAGGGAGGCAATGTATGCTGGTACTTCCGGAGCCGATGAACATCATTCCCAGACTTACTATTCCAAGATCAGACCAAGTATGGACCGGAAGCAGCCAGGATCTGATGCCAAAATGTACTGGTGGGGAACAGAAAATAACAATGTCTCCAAGCCATTAAAAACACACGGTGCAGCGGCAATCAGTGCCAATTCCCAGCATCCCGAGCGTGCACTTATGGTATATGATCTGCTTCGTAATGATGAGACATGTTACAGGCTGATTAACTATGGTATCGAAGGAGTCGATTATACGATTACATCCGATGGAAAACTGGATCATCCGGAGGGCTGGGATAAGAGTAAAGATTCTTTGGATTCCAATTACTGGTGCGGTAGAAATGATGATTTAGAATTGCAGGACGTTCAGTGGTGGGATGGAACCAAGGGTATGATTGATATGTATAATACCTTTGCGTATGATAATCCTTACACAGGACTGGTTGTAGATAAGAATTCAGTAGAAGCGGAAATGTCTGCAATGGCAAGTGTACTTTCAGAGTACATTCCCCAGCTGGCATATGGTAAATACCCGGATCCAAAGAAAGCAGTAGATGAAATGAGAGAAAAGCTGAAAGAAGCTGGTTATGATAAGGTAAAAGAATCCATTCAGCAGAACATGGATACTTACAAAGCAGCGTTAGGAAAATAATAGTATGAGAACAGGGACCGAAAAAGAAACCCGTCAGGGTATGTTTCTTTTCCGGTCCCTTAATCAAGTGCTTATGTATGGCTCCTTCGCAGAACAGAGGGGGTTGCACCGTATTTTTCAGTAAATATCTTATAGAAATAACCCTTGTTACGGTAACCAACTGTTTCGATTATATCATCAATGCTTTTTTGAGTGTGAAACAGCATATGCTCCGCGGCAGACAGGCGGATCTGTTGTACATAACCGGAATAAGTTAACCCTGTTTTATCCTTAATCAGCCTGTTAAAATAATCTTCCTGAAAGTGAAATGTATTTACCAGGTCCCGTATGGTTACGGTCGCATAATGCTCTTTTATATAATCCGAAATTTCTTCAAACATAAACCAGTTCATTGTTCTTCTCTGTTCACTGGAAAGAGAAAATTCATACCGCGTGCTCAGCAGCAAAAATATGCGTATTAACATCCCTTTGCAGATATAACGGGAACCTGGATCGTTTAATTCCAGCTCATTTAAAAGAGAAATCAGATGGGACTCCATCTGAGCAGTAACAGTTCCTATGGGCTTA
Source organism: Lacrimispora struthionigena (assembly GCF_048627165.1). Taxonomy (NCBI): domain Bacteria; kingdom Bacillati; phylum Bacillota; class Clostridia; order Lachnospirales; family Lachnospiraceae; genus Lacrimispora; species Lacrimispora struthionigena. The sequence continues at coordinate 2,014,058 of NZ_JBMBWP010000002.1, read as the reverse complement.
AAGTGAAGATATTGCTTTAAGCTTTTTTGCTTTAGCAGAGCAGATTGGAGAAAGGAAATCATCTTCTTTGCCGATATATGTTCAACCATGATTTCATCGAAAATGTCATTGGAGAGACCGAGAAACAGGATCATGGCAGGCTGATCAAGGAGGAAGTCCTGGTGAATACAATTTTTATCGATCAGATATAAATCCCCTTTTGTAAAAGTGATATCCCTGCCAAGTATTCTCTGAGTAAATTTCCCCTCAACAATATAAGCCAGCTCAAGGTAGTCGTGGGTATGGAGCTGCGTTTTGTCTCCGTGTTGAAATGATCCATGATAACAAAACGATAAGGGGGAGGGCTTCATTGTAGAAAGAAGCTGTCCTCCCTCTGTAAAATTCCAGCACACCAGAAATAATTTGTCATTGTTAATAAAAGGATAAGTTTTTACTTCCTGTTCTGATTTTGAGTATTCAGGACAAACAAGTCTCTTTCCAATTGCGTGCTCACTGGGCAGGTGTGAAGCTGCTCCCTCTGTGAACTGTTTACAAAGCTCCAGTAAAGAAGACATGTGGGAATCCCGCCTTTCCATTTAACTACTGTCATTATACAAAAAATGCTACTCCATTGCAAATTTATCCTACTTTTGTTTTCCTATGTATTCTAGTATAATGAAATAAAACAGTTAAATGACTTGGAGGGGAGTCTATGCAAAACGGAAAAAAGGGTCTGCTTTTTTTAATGCTTGCCGGGTTATCCGGAATCGTGTTTCTTACACTCTTAACCTCCTCTTTTTATGGATATGTGCTCAAGAAGATCGGGGTGGAGCATGCGGAAAACACGGTTACATACCGGTATCATTACGTGATGATCATTGACAATTTAGATTCCCAGTTCTGGAATGACGTATACCAGAGTGTGAAAGAAGAAGCGGCACAATACGATGCATATGTAGAACTGAAGGGGAAAAACCAGTCATCGGAGTATTCCACCCTGGATTTTATGGATATGAGTATCGCTGCCAAAGTGGATGGGATTTTACTTGAATTTACCGGAGAACAAATGCTGGAGGAACGGATCAATGAAGCGGCCAGGAACGGGATTCCGGTGGTAACTATTCTAAATGATGCTCCTAATACGGAGCGGAAAAGCTATGTAGGGATCAATTCCTATCAGCTTGGGCAGGAATACGGCAATCAGATCTTAAAAATCCTGCCTAACCACGATGGGATTACGCGGGTTATGATGCTGCTCCACGATAATTCCATAGACAGCAATCAGGCTCAGATCTTTAATCAGATTAACAACCGTATGGTTACTACCAAAGAAAATGCAGACAGAATTAAAGTGGAAGAAATCAGGATTCCATCCGGTAGAGCCTTTGAATCAGAAGAGATTGTCCGCAACCTTTTTCAGAATGCACAGGGGCCGCCGGATGTGATTGTGTGCATGGATGAGGTGGATACGGAAGCGGTTTACCAGGCGGTGATTGATTATAACAGAGTGGGAAAAACCCAGGTGATTGGCTATTACAAATCAAAAGCAGCGTTAGAGGCAGTGGAGAAGGGAACCATGGCAATGACTCTCTGCATTGATACCAGTCAGATGGGCAAATACAGCGTACAGGCTCTGACAGAATCCATAAAGGATGGGCGGACCAATTCCTTTTACAGTGTAGATCTCCAGTTTGTGACAGAGGAACAGGTTCCGGAATACAAGAGGCAGGAGCGAAAAGCCCATGAAAAATAAGCCAAATTCAATCTGGGAGAATTTACCCATCACCAGAAAGCTCTTTCTGGAAATAGCGGTAACAGCAGTGGTCCTCTTTGCCAGTAATCTGTTTATCTATGCCCAGATCAATCAGATGGTGGAGCGGATGAATTCCGTTTATATGAGCAATGTGAATCTAAACGAATTATCCGATGCGCTGACCAATGTTCAGAACTTTATGTACAAATACTTACAGGTAAAAGACTCCGAGTCACTAACAGATTATTACCGCGCAGAACAGGATTACAGGAAGCTTTTAGATGGACTGAATGTTCTGGTAACGGACAACCCCGTACAGCTTCTGGAGAAAAATATCCGGAATATGTCTGACAGCTATCTGGCGGTTACAGATGAAACGGTACAGGCAAAGCGGGGACAGAATGTAGAAAAGTACAAAAGCTCCTATGAATCCGCATTAAAGCTTTACCAGTTCATAAACCACGATATTGCTGTTCTCAACAGTAGACAGTTTAAGAACAACTCCGCCAGCTATCAGACTCTTCAGGCTGCGCTCCAGTACTTAGAGGTGATCAGCTCTGTTATACTGGTCATTGTTATGATTATCAGCCTCACTGTCATGATGATGATGACCAGGGACATCGTTACCCCTCTCACCAGTCTGGCACATACGGCAAAGCTGGTTGGACAGGGGAATTTCCATGTAAAAGTACCTTATATCCGTTCGGGGGATGAACTTGGGATTGTAACGAAGACTTTTAACCAAATGGTGGACAGTTTGGCCGATTATGTGAATAAAATTAAAGAGAGTGCAGAAAAAGAGCAGGAGATGAAGGAACGGGAGCTTTTAATGGAAAATCATTTAAAGGAAGCCCGTTTACGATATCTCCAGTCCCAGATTAATCCTCATTTTCTCTTTAATTCGCTCAATGCAGGCGTACAGCTGGCAATGATGGAGGATGCAGAGAAAACCTCAGTATTCATGGAAAAAATGGCAGATTTCTTTCGTTACAATGTGAAAAAAGGTGCGGAAGATGCTACCATCCGGGAAGAGGTGGGTACGGTTGAAAACTATATCTACATTTTAAATGTCCGGTTTGCAGGTGATATTCACTATGAATCAAGCCTGGAGGAAGATGCTTTGGACTATTCCATGCCCAGCATGACCCTGCAGCCGCTGGTAGAGAATGCAGTAACACACGGAATCCGGAATATCAGCTGGCCGGGAAATATCCGTCTCTCTGTGAAAAATCAGGAGGACGCCATAGAAATCCGCATTGATGATAATGGAAAGGGAATTGAGAAAGAAAAATTAAAGCGGATACAGGAAGGCGTAAGAATCCAGGAAGATACGGCATCTACCGGAATTGGTATTTACAATGTGATTTCCCGTCTGGAGCTTTATTATAATAGAAAGGAACTGTTTTCTATTGTCAGTGAAGGGGAGGATCAGGGGACTTCAGTAATTTTACGGATTCCTAAAAAGGGGGAAGAGATACATGTTTCGGATACTGGTAGCAGATGATGAAGGGATTATGCTGGAATCCATACGGAGTATTATTGAATCAAACTTCAAAAGTGAGTGTGAGATCGTCTGCGTAAAAACAGGAAGAGCGGTAATTGAACAGGCGGGTCAATTCCGCCCGGATATTGCTTTTGTAGACATTCAGATGCCTGGATTAAGCGGAATCCAGGCAATCAGGGAGATACGTAAATTCAACCAGACCATGGTATTTATCATTATGACAGCCTTTGATAAGTTTTCTTACGCCCAAGAAGCGGTGAATCTTGGCGTGATGGAATTCATTATGAAGCCGGTAAATAAGAAGAAAATTCTCGATGTCTGCGTAAAGGCCATGCATCAGGTTGAGGAGGCAAGGCAGAAGATCAGTGATGATCTAAAGATTAGAGAACGTCTGGAAATTGTCGTTCCCATGATCGAAAGCGGGTTTATTTACACCATACTTCAGGAAGATTCAGACCCCTTTCACAGCGGGTACCCGGAAATGCTAGATATCCGAAAGCCCTATGGTTTCATCGTGGTTTTGGAATTTGGAGACAGCATGGAAGGGGGAACCATGACCAATGCCATCGGAGTGGGGGTGAAGGTCAATAAATATTACAACATGGTACGGGAGATTCTTAAGGACTATTTTGAATGCGTCATCGGTCCTGCCATGGGAAACAGACTGGTTTTATTTCTTTCCTTCGATCAGGAAAAGATGCAGTATGAAAAGCGGGTGGAAGTGATCACAAGGACCAGGAACATGATTCATAAGCTGGAAAACAGCATGGACATTAAGTGCAGGGGCGGAATCGGATCTGTAAAACCTCTGGCCGAAATCCGTCATTCCTATACGGAGGCCTTAAAATCCTTAAGAGAAAGTGACAGCCATGTGGTGCATATAACCGATATTCCGGCAGTAGCGGAATACGATGGGGAATATCCTCTTGATCTGGAGAATCAGTACCTGCAAAGAGGCATGAAAGCAGACCGGGAGGGTGCGTTATCCTGTGCCAATGAATTTTTTGACTGGATGCTGGTACATGACGGTGATATGAGATCCAACATTGAAATCAAGGTTCTGGAACTGGTGATGAGACTGGAGCGGAGGGCTTTTGAAGCCGGGAATGTCCGCTACGGATTCCGTTACCGGGAAAACTATATGGCAGAGTTAAAGGAAGCAGCTGATGGAGAAGGGGTGCGGCGCTGGTTCTTAAGTAAAACCAGGGATATCTGCGATAAGATCAGTACCTCCAGGGAGCGGGAATTTGAAAATGTGGTATCAAGGGTCAAGGGGTATATAGACGAGAATTACGCCAGGGACATTTCTCTTGACGACGTATCACGAATGGTGGACATCAGCCCCTATTATTTCAGCAAGCTGTTCAAACAGGAGGTAGGGGAGAATTTCATAGAATATGTGACCAGGAACAGAATCAAAAACGCCAGAAGGCTGCTGGAGGATCCCAGATACAGCATTAAAGAGATCTGCGTGATGTCCGGCTACAGTGATCCCAATTATTTCAGCAGGATATTTAAGAAATATGAAGGGATGACACCAACCGAATACAGGGAGAGGTAAGGTTATGAAAATGTGGGGCGGGAGGTTATTACTGATGGGATTAGCCTGTTGTATTCTGATGTCAGGGTGCAGACAGGCAAAGGTTGAGACTGCAGAGCAGGAACAGGAAAAGGCGGGGGAGAGGCCTTTGCAGATCGGTCTGAGCATTGATTCATTTGTCATTGAGCGGTGGATCAGAGACCGGGATGTCTTCGTTTCTGCTGCAAAAGAAATGGGTGCGGAAGTCAATGTACAAAATGCCAACGGTGATGTGAATGAACAGATCGAGCAGATCCAGTATTTTATTAAGAAGCAGATGGATGTCATTGTGGTGGTGGCAGGTGACTGCGAGGCTCTGTCAGATGTGATGAAGAAAGCAAAGGCGGCAGGAATAAAAACCATGAGCTATGACCGCCTGGTTTTAAATGCAAACAGTGATATGTACATCTCCTTTGACAACAAGGGCGTGGGGAGCCTGATGGCAGAAAATCTGGTTCAGAACATACCTGAGGGTGGAAAAGTCATCATGATTCAGGGACCGGAATCCGATCATAATGTGGCAATGATCCGTGAGGGCTTCAATTCTGTTTTAGAAGGTAAAAATTTAGATGTGGTCTATCAGAACAATTGTGAGGGATGGCTTGCAGAGCACGCCTACGATTATGCCAAAGAGGCACTTGAAAAATATCCCGATGTGAAGGGAATCATGTGCGGAAATGACGATCTGGCCACTCAGGTTTTCAAAGTGCTGTCCGAAGACCGGCTGGCAGGGAAGGTGTGTCTTGTTGGTCAGGACGGCGATTTGATGGCCTGCCAGCGGATTGTGGAGGGCACCCAGAATATGACTGCTTTTAAATCGGTGGAAGAGGAAGCCAGGCTGGCGGCAGAGTATGCGGTCATGCTGGGGAAGGGGGAGCCCCTAAAAGGAATCGACCAGACCATAAACGACGGAACCTATGATGTGCCGTATCTGGAGCTAAATCCTGTTGCAGTGACTCGGGAAAACATGGATTCTGTCATCATTCAGGGCGGTTTTCATGCCAGGGAAGATGTATATTTAAATGTCATACAGCAGTAGCATTTTTTTGCCAGTTAAAAAAGTCCTGTTCACACAGGGCTTTTTTTATGTGGATGAATCCGTGCTAACGGTTAGCAAACAAGTCCTGATTCTTCCATGCTAAAATATGCATATCAAAAACAAGTATTGGAGGAGGATTTATCAATGAAAAGAAAACTTTTAGCAGTCGCAATGACTCTTGCCATGACGGCAGGAATGCTGGCTGGGTGCAGCGGGGGAAGCAAGGCACCGGAAACCAAAGCTCCAGAGACCACCACTACGGCAGCAGCTGCTGAGACAACCAAAGCAGCAGAAACCACTACCGCAGCAGCAAAAACAGAAAAGAAAGACGGAGTCTTAATCGGTGTTGCCATGCCGACCAAGGATTTACAAAGATGGAATCAGGATGGCTCCAACATGAAGAAAGAACTGGAAGCTGCAGGCTATAAGGTAGATTTACAGTATGCCAGCAACGACGTTCAGACTCAGGTTTCCCAGATTGAAAACATGATTTCCAATGGCTGCAAAATGTTAGTGATCGCTTCCATCGATGGAAGTTCTTTAGGAGAGCCGCTTTCCCAGGCAAAATCCATGGGAATTCCGGTTATTGCTTATGACCGTCTGATCATGAACTCAGATGCAGTTACATATTACGCAACCTTTGATAACTACAAAGTAGGCCAGAAGCAGGGCGAGTATTTAGAGAAATCTCTTGGACTTGACAAAGCCGGCGATCCCAAGAATATCGAATTCTTCACAGGCGATCCTGCTGATAATAACTGCAAGTTCTTCTTCGGAGGAGCTATGGATGTTTTAAAGAAATATGTAGACAACGGCAGACTGGTTGTTAAATCCGGTCAGACAGCATTTGAGCAGGTTGCAACCGAGAAATGGGATTCTGAGAAAGCTCAGAACCGTATGGATACCATTATTGCAGGTAACTATTCAGACGGAACCGTACTTGACGCAGTTCTCTGCTCCAACGATTCCACCGCTCTTGGTGTTGAAAATGCACTTGCTTCTTCTTACACCGGAAAATATCCAATTATCACAGGCCAGGACTGCGATATTGCAAACGTAAAGAACATGATCCAGGGAAAACAGGCCATGAGCGTATTTAAGGATACCAGAACTCTGGCTACCCAGGTAGTTAAGATGGTAGATTCCGTTATGCAGGGCGGCAAAGCTGAGATCAACGATACCAAGTCCTATGACAACGGAACCGGAATTATTCCAACCTATCTTTGCGATCCAGTGGTTGTTACCGTTGACAACTATAAAGAGATGCTGATCACTTCCGGTTATTATACCGAAGACCAGTTAAAGTAATCAGGCGGATTTCCTTATGGGGGACGGCTTTTATCAATGAAAGCCGTCCTCTGAATATATAAAGAGGGAGGGATATTCTTGGCAAATATACTTTTGGAAATGAAAAACATCACCAAGACGTTTCCGGGTGTGAAAGCCCTGGATTTAGTAAACCTTCAGGTAGAAGAAGGGGAGATCCATGCTCTGGTGGGCGAAAATGGAGCGGGGAAATCCACTCTGATGAATGTACTCAGCGGTATCTATCCCTACGGTTCTTACGAAGGAGATATCATTTATAACGGAGAGATTTGTAAATTCAGTCATATCAGTGACAGTGAAAAAAAGGGAATTGTCATTATTCATCAGGAACTGGCACTGGTTCCCTATATGACAATTGCGGAAAACATGTATCTTGGAAATGAAAAAGGAAAGAAATTCGCAATCAACTGGAATGAAACTTTTGGGGAGGCTGATCAGTATTTAAAAACAGTAGGACTTTCCGAATCCTCCCATACGCTTATTAAGGATATCGGAGTAGGAAAGCAGCAGCTGGTAGAAATAGCAAAGGCACTTGCAAAAAAGGCAAAACTGCTGATTTTGGATGAACCAACTGCATCCCTAAATGAAGATGATTCAAAAGCACTTCTGGACCTTTTGAAAAAGTTCAAAGCAGAAGGTATGACTTCTATCATCATATCTCATAAACTGAATGAAATTGCCTATGTAGCAGATAAAATCACCATTATCCGCGATGGCTCAACCATAGAAACACTGAACAGGAAGACAGATAATGTAACAGAAGACCGGATTATAAAAGGAATGGTGGGAAGAGAACTGGTAGACCGTTTCCCCAAGCGTACGGACATTCAGATCGGTGAAAAATCCATGGAAGTGGAACACTGGAATGCCAGCCATCCCCTTTATTCAGAGCGTAAGTTAGTAAACGACGTATCCTTCTATGTAAAAAAAGGAGAAGTTGTGGGAATCTGCGGCCTGATGGGGGCAGGAAGAACAGAACTTGCCATGAGTCTTTTTGGAAAAAGCTATGGAGCAAATATTTCCGGTACGTTAAAGATTCACGGTCAGGAAGTCCATCTTCGTTCTGTGCGGGATGCCATCCGGCATAAATTGGCCTACGTGACTGAAGACCGGAAAGGCAATGGCCTGATTCTTGGAAATCCCATACGAATCAACACCACCCTTGCCAATCTCCGTGCAGTCAGCTTCCGAACCATCATTGATAAAGACAGGGAAGTCATGGCTGCTGAAGATTATATTAATAAGTTAAAGACCAAATGCCCTTCCGTGGAACAGACCGTAGGAAACTTAAGCGGAGGAAACCAGCAAAAGGTTCTTTTATCCAAATGGATGTTTGCAGAGCCGGATATTATGATTTTAGATGAGCCAACCAGAGGAATTGACGTAGGCGCCAAATATGAAATCTACTGTATCATAAACAAACTGGCTGCCGCCGGAAAATCCATTGTCATGATATCCTCAGAGCTGCCGGAGATTCTTGGTATGTCTGACCGCATTTATATCATGAACGAGGGGCGTATTGTTGGAGAGATGAACTCACAGGAGGCCACACAGGAAAAAATCATGGCATGCATTTTAAAATCAGATAAGCATCCTTCGGGAATACCTTTAACCCCGGATAACATGGGCATGGAAGAGGAAGGGAGAGTAGAAGATGGAGAATAAATTAAAATTGTCGGAAGCACTAAAAAAATATACGATGGTAATCGTTCTGGCAGTAGTCGTAATCTTGTTTACTGTAAATACAGGAGGTAAAATGCTTCTTGCCCAGAACGTAAACAACTTAATCGCACAAAATGCATATGTGTTTATTCTGGCAACCGGAATGCTCTTCTGTATTCTGACAGGCGGTAATATTGATTTATCGGTTGGTTCTGTGGTCTGCTTCGTAGGAGCCATAGGCGGAAGCATGATGATTAAGATGGGAATGAATCCTTATCTTTCCCTTCTTTCCATGATCATCATCGGCATACTGGCCGGAGCCTGGCAGGGCTTCTGGATTGCTTACGTACGAATCCCCCCATTTATCGTAACACTGGCAGGAATGCTCATCTTCCGCGGGCTTTCAAACGTAGTCCTTCAGGGAATGACCCTTTCTCCCGTACCGGACAGCTTTTTAAATCTGTTTAATACCTATGTTCCTGATGTGTTTGGTATGAAGGGCTTTAACCTCACCTGCTTCCTTGTAGGAATTGCAGCCTGCTGCATCTTTATTGTATCAGAACTGATCACCAGAAAAAGAAAACTGAAAAAGGGATACCGGGTAGATCCCCTAAACAGTATGATCATTAAAATGGTATTGATGACTGCAGTAATACTTTTCTTCATGTATAAGCTGTCTCTCTACAAAGGAATACCCAATGCTCTGATCTGGGTTGTGGTAATCATCGGAATTTACAGCTACATATCTTCCAAAACAACCACAGGACGATATTTCTATGCAGTGGGCGGAAACGAAAAAGCAACCAGACTTTCCGGTATCGATACCAATAAGGTTTATTTTCTTGCCTACTTAAATATGGGTCTGCTGGCAGCCGTAGCAGGCATGGTAACCCTGGCCCGTTTGAACTCTGCTAACCCAACAGCAGGAAATAACTATGAAATGGATGCCATCGGAGCCTGCTTCATCGGCGGAGCCTCTGCATACGGTGGAACAGGAACCGTACCAGGTGTTATTGTAGGCGCCACACTGATGGGTGTTTTAAACCTGGGTATGAGCATTATGGGTGTAGATCAGAACCTTCAGAAAGTGGTAAAGGGAACCGTTCTTTTGGCGGCAGTTATATTTGATGTGGTAAGTAAGAGGAAATCATTTATTGTGAAGCAGTAAGCTTATAATATTTAAAAGTAAACCGGTTGTCTCTGCATAAAATTACTGTTTCTGGAATTCTCTGTAATATTTAAGACAGATTTAAGCATATAGTGATAAATTATTATGGAGAAAACAGAACAAACCGCTGGCTGGTATCTTGGCCCGGATTAAAATTGCAGGAGGTAACAGACATGATTCAATATAAAAAGACTATGGCTATTTTGGGTACCGCAGTTTTCATGACCTTATATCCGCTTTCTTCTATGGCATCGACTCAAACCACGATTGGCAGTGTCTCGCTGGTCATTGATTCAGACATAGAAACAGGAAGTAGTTCCAGTGATGTAACAGTTACTACCAGTTCCAGTAAATACAGTGTGGAAGATACAACCGTTACCAATACTCCTAATGATGAGTGGGAAGATGGAGATAAGCCAAAACTGAAGGTTTATCTGGAGGCCGATGATGATTACTATTTTGCCAGTGGATTCTCCAAAAGCAGTGTAAGCATTAGCGGATCTGATGGTACAGTTACCTCTGTAAGCAGGAGCAGCAGTTCCGAACTGATAGTCTATATTACTCTTGACGCGTTGGACGATGACAGCAGCGACAGTTACTCTCTCGATGCCAGTGATTTATCATGGAATGAATCCACTGGAACGGCTAACTGGGATGAAGCGGAAGATGCAAAAAAATATGAAATCAGGTTATACAGAGGAAGCAGTACTGTGACTTCTGTGCTTACCACTACAGGTTCCAGCTATAATTTTTCCAGTTATATTACTTCAAGCGGCTATTATACATTCAAAGTAAGAGGCGTCTATAATTCTTCCAACAAAGGAAGCTGGGAAGAGTCGGATTCCTGGTACGTGACTTCTTCGGTGGCGCAGGAGATCAGTACCAGCAGTTCTGTCAGCACCACCAATTCTGCAGGTCCCGGAGCTTCAGCAGGCACCGGTGCATGGTTAAAGGATGACAGTGGCTGGTGGTACTGTAATGCAGACAAAAGCTATACAGTTAGTAACTGGCAGTATATTAACGGATATTGGTACTATTTCAATGAACATGGATATATGGTAACAGGCTGGGTGTTATGGAATGCAAAATGGTATTACTGTGGAGACAACGGTGCCATGTATACCAGTGCTAAAACACCGGATGGGTATTATGTAGGAACTGATGGTGCATGGACCGGTGCGTGAATCTGACCGGATAATTGTAAGTTAATAAAAAAACGTTGCCGTCTGGCTGATTCGTATAGCCAGGCGGCATCTTTAATTTATTCAGGAGTAATAAAGTCGCCGTCCATCTGAAATTTTTCAGTTGGGTGGCATTTATGCATAGATGTATCAGAAATGAGACGTCAACCGGGCAGAAACCAATAAAAATTTTCCTATATATAGAAATCTTGGCTGAGTTGTGGTAGAATGCTACAAGTAAAAGAATGTTTTGATATGTAAAGGAGCATAAAAATATGGGAAAGATAAAAGTAACAGCATGCGAGATAGAAGGGCTTTATGTCATTGAACCAACCGTATTTCCGGATTCCAGAGGATATTTTATGGAAACCTATAACCAGAATGATTTTCACGAAGCGGGACTGAACATGAATTTTGTACAGGATAACCAGTCCATGTCTGTAAAAGGTGTGCTTAGAGGACTTCATTTTCAGAAGCAGTTTCCCCAGGGAAAACTGGTACGAGCAGTGAGAGGAACTGTGTTTGATGTGGCAGTTGATTTAAGAGCTAATTCCAAAACTTATGGTAAGTGGTTCGGTGTGGAGCTGTCTGCAGAAAACAAAAAGCAGTTCTATATTTCAGAAGGCTTTGCACATGGATTTTTAGTTCTGTCTGATGAAGCAGAATTTGCTTATAAATGTACGGACTTCTACCATCCGGGCGACGAAGGCGGAATTCTTTGGAGTGATCCCGAGATCGGAATTGAATGGCCAATTTCAGAGGGAATGGAACTTACTATTTCCGATAAAGACCAGAAGTGGAACGGTATCCGGGATACGTTTAAATTTTAACGAGAGGAGAAAACCATGAATTATCTGGTTTCCTTATTAAAAGAAATCTATATAAAAAGAAAACTGATTCTGGATTTAGCAAAAGCGGATTTTAAGAAGCGGTTTGTAGGCTCTTATTTCGGAATTGCATGGATGTTTCTGCAGCCGATTGCCACGGTTCTTGTTTATTTTTTTGTGTTCCAGATGGGATTTAAAAGTGTGCCACCAATTAAGGTTTACCCCTATGTACTGTGGCTGATTCCAGGTATTGTGCCATGGTTTTTTATCAGTGAGGTTTTAAACATGGGGACCAACTGCCTGCAGGAATACAATTATCTGGTAAAAAAGGTAGTTTTCCGTGTGGAGATTCTTCCATTTATTAAGATGTTATCCTGTCTGATGGTACATGGAATATTTGCTATCATTATGTTTGTAGTATTTTTATGTTATGGCTTTTTGCCAAAGGCCAGCTGGTTTCAGATCATTTACTATACCTTTGCTGCTTCCATGTTATCTCTGGCTATTACCTATTTTACCAGTGCCATTAATGTATTTTTCAAAGATATGGCACAGATTGTGGGTATTTGCCTGCAGTTTGGTATGTGGATGGTGCCGATTATGTGGGCTCCGGAGATGTTTCCAAAAGCTCCTGAGTGGCTCCCCGGCGTGTTGAAAATAAATCCGGTTTATTATATCGTTGCCGGATACCGTGACAGCATGTTATATGGGAACTGGGTTACTGAACGGCCAACTCTTGGTCTTTATTTCTGGTTTGTCACTATTGTCCTGTTTTTAATAGGACTGAAAGTATTTAAAAAGCTGCGCCCGCATTTTTCCGATGTGCTGTAGGCAGTTACCATGGAGGATTCAATGTCCGTAGAATCGAATAACAAAGCATTGACGGTTAATAATGTAACCAAAATATATAAATTATATGAAAAACCCATTGACCGGTTAAAAGAGGCAATGAGTCTGACTCATAAAAATTACCACCGTGATTTTTTCGCCTTAAACGGGATTTCTTTTGATGTGGAAAAGGGACAGACTGTAGGTATTATCGGTACCAACGGTTCTGGAAAGTCCACTATTTTAAAGATTATTACCGGAGTTCTGACTCCAACTACTGGAGATGTGCAGGTAAACGGGGTGATCTCTGCTCTTTTGGAACTTGGAGCAGGATTCAATATGGACTATACAGGAATTGAAAACATCTACATGAACGGTACCATGATGGGATTTTCCAGAAAAGAGATGGATGAAAAACTGCAGGACATCCTGGATTTTGCCGACATCGGAGATTTTGTCTATCAGCCGGTAAAGACCTATTCCAGCGGTATGTTTGTCCGCCTTGCATTTGCCCTTGCCATTAATGTAGAGCCGGAGATTCTCATTGTTGATGAGGCACTTTCCGTAGGAGATGTTTTCTTCCAGGCAAAATGCTACCGCCGTATGGAGGAAATCCGTAAAAATGGAACCACCATTCTCATGGTTACCCATGATATGGGTGCTATCATCAAGTATTGTGACCGCGTGGTGGTGCTGAACAAAGGAAATTTCATTGCAGAGGGCGAGCCAGGGAAAATGGTTGATCTTTACAAGAAGATTCTGGCAAACCAGATGGATGATTTGAACGAAGAACTGGAAGCTGTGGATAACCGGCTGTATAACGATTTTTCCGGCGACCAGGCAATTGCGGAAAGAAGCAGGGCGGCAGCAGGCGGAATGATGAAGGATAAGCTGACCATCAATCCAAACCGCACGGAATACGGCGATAAGAGGGCGGAGATCATAGATTTTGGCCTTCTTGATGAGAGAGGAAATATTACTAATCTTCTGTTAAAGGGAGAGCGTTTTACCATAAAGGAACGAATTCATTTCCATGGAGAGATCGAAACACCGATTTTCACTTATACCATCAAGGACAAGCGTGGGGCTGATCTTACCGGTACCAATACCATGTTTGAGTCCTCCGATGTAAAATCTGTTAAAAAAGGCGATGAATACGTCGTGGAATTTACCCAGAAGATGACTCTTCAGGGTGGAGAATACTTACTGTCCATGAGCTGTACCGGATTTGAAAACGGAGAGCATGTGGTTTACCACCGTCTGTATGATATTGTGAACATTACCGTTATATCCAACAAGAATACGGTTGGCGTTTATGATATGGAACCGGATGTAAGCCTAACACTTATGCGTGCAGAAAAGTAAGGAGGAATGATGCATGAATGATATCAGCCCTGAACTTAAAAAGCTGTATCAGAATTATAATGGAGATATTAAAAAGCTGCTGCAGGAAAATCCCAGGCTGGATTATTTATATGCCTTATCGGAAATTAGAGAAAATCTGCTGGATTGGTTTGAGTTTAAACCAGATGCAACACTTTTGCAGGTGGGATCTGACTACGGCGCGTTAACAGGCTTATACAGCAGACGAGTGAGAGCAGTAACTGTATTAGACCCCTGCCACAACAATTTATCGTTCAACCGCCTTCGCAATCAGAAACAAAACAATATCCACTACGTAAACAATGATTTAGACTCTTTTACCAGTGATGAGGGCTTTGATTATATCGTTTTTGCAGGTTCTCTTTGCGAACCGTATCAGGACATGATGCAAAAGGCCAAAGAACTTTTAAAACCCGACGGAATGCTGATTACTGCCATTTCAAACCGTCTGGGATTAAAGTATCAGGCTGGTGCAAAGGCGGAGCAGTTTTGCCTTTCCAGAACCGAGTTGAAGGAACTTTTATGCGGAAGTGAAGGGAACGAGGGAACTGTGAAATTCTACTATCCCATGCCCGATTACCGCCTTCCTGTAACTTTATACTCCGATGGATATCTTCCGGGTAAGGGAGATTTAACCCATGCCATTCTTGCCTATGATTATCCCAAGTACTTACGTTTCGATTTAGGTAAGATGTTTGATGAAGTATGTGAAGGAAAACAGTTTGAGACATTTGCCAATTCATTTTTAACCATTTGGAGCCGTCATGAAGAAAATTAATTTTGTAAAATATAATAAAACAAGAAGAGAAGCTTTTCAGATACGCACCAGTCTGGTGGAAGAAAATGGACTGCCTTATGTGGAAAAGACTGCCCTGACGGCTGAGGGAATCCCTCATATCCGTTCCTTTGAAGAAAAATACAATAATTTAACGGAACAAAATCAGGGGTTACATGTGGCAGACGTAACGGTCAGCTCAGATGGAACAACCGCCCGGTTTGCATTTTTAAAAGGAGAGACGTATGCTGAGATTCTTGGCCGGCAGATCGTAAACGGGAAAGTTTCGGAAGCCTCTCTGGAAGACGGCATCTCCATGATTTTAAAGGTACATGATGATTACATGACGCCGTTCCATATCACGCCGGAGTTTGAAGAAGTATTCGGTGTGCTTCCGGATTCTGCAGAGCAGATTAGAAGAGACTGGGCATTTAAACATTCCAACATAGACTGCCTTTTTGAGAATATCATGATCACTGAAGACGGTCCTTACTGTCTGGATTATGAATGGGTATTCTCTTTTCCAGTTCCTGTTAACTTCATAAAATTCCGGGTGCTGTATTATTTTTATGAGCAGTATAAAAGCATCCTGAACTATGAGTCAATGGAAGTTTTTATGGAAGAGCAGGGAGTAGACGGTGAACTGATTGGTATTTATGAAGAGATGGAACGCCATTTTCAGGAATATGTTCACGGTGAGAACCAGCAGATCTATCTCTTAAACTACATGCATGAGACATTTGCCCTGCCGGACAGCATGTTTGAGGTATCTCAGATGATTGATGATACCAAGGATCAGATAGCCCAGATGAAGGCTGAATTAAAGGAAAAGGATCTGACCATTACAAAACAGCAGGAGGAAAAGCGCTTAACGGATAACCATGTTGCCAACCAGGACATGATTATTGCTTCCCTTAGAAAAGACTGTGAAACCATGCAGGGGATTATTGAACAGTTAAGAAAGCATGAATCCTTCTCCTATAAGGTACTGCGCAGGTTAAAAAGAATCTTTAATGAGAAATTCCCTCAAGGCACAAAGAAACGGAAAGTGCTGTTTTATATAAAGGAAACCATACTTCACCCTATAAAATCCATTTCCCTCTATACAACAGATGAGGGAAGAAATCTCATGGAAGGTGATATGAAAATCGGAGCAGCATACCGGATACATGGAAAACTTCGTTTTGTAAAAGAAGGACATCCCATGGTATCCATCGTCATACCGGTTTACAATCAGATCCATTATACTTATGCATGCCTCCTGTCCATACTGGAGCACACAAAAAATGTGGATTATGAGATAATCATTGCAGATGATGTATCAACGGATGCGACAGCAGAACTGTCCAAATTCACAGAAAATGTGGTGATCTGCCGCAATGAAACCAACCAGGGATTTTTAAGAAACTGCAATCAGGCGGCAAAGTCGGCAAGAGGAAAGTATATCATGTTTTTAAACAATGATACTCAGGTAACCGACGGCTGGCTGGACAGTCTGGTTAATCTAATCGAGTCAGATCCCTCCATCGGAATGGTGGGCTCTAAACTGGTTTATCCTGACGGACGGCTTCAGGAAGCAGGCGGAATCTTATGGAGCGACGGCTCTGGATGGAATTACGGACGTCTCGATGATCCGGAGAAACCTGAATACAATTATGTAAAAGACGTAGATTATATTTCCGGTGCTGCAATCCTTCTTTCCAATGATTTGTGGAAACGGATCGGCGGCTTCGATGAACTCTTTGCACCGGCTTATTGTGAAGATTCCGATCTTGCCTTTGAGGTACGCAAAGCCGGTTACCGGGTGGTTTATCAGCCCCTTTCCAAAGTAATCCACTTTGAAGGCATTTCAAACGGAACAGATGTCAATGGATCCGGTTTAAAACGCTATCAGGTGGAAAACAGTAAAAAGCTGAAAGAAAAATGGGCGGCTGAGTTTAGCTGTCAGAGCGAAAATAACGGTAACCCTGATCCATTCCGTGCCAGAGAAAGAAGCCAGGGAAAGGATATCATCCTGGTGGTGGATCATTATGTACCTACCTATGACAGGGATGCAGGTTCCAAAACCACATTCCAGTATTTAAAAATGTTTATTGATAAGGGATATGTAGTCAAGTTCCTGGGAGACAATTTCCTTCATGAAGAACCTTATTCCACCGCATTACAGCAGATGGGAATTGAGATTCTGTACGGCAGGGAATATCAGGCAGGTATCTGGGACTGGTTAAAGGCACATGGTGATGATATAAAGGCAGCTTATTTAAACCGCCCCCATATCGCTCAGAAATACATTGATTTTCTCCGGGAACATACCAGCATGAAGCTGATTTATTACGGACATGACCTTCATTTCCTTCGGGAAGGCAGGGAATACGAGCTTACCGGAGATCCTAAGAAACGGGAAGCTTCCGAATACTGGAGATCTATGGAGCTGCGCCTGATGAAAAAAGCGGCCGTTTCCTATTATCCGTCCTATGTTGAGCGGGAAGCCATTCATGAAATCGAGCCTTCCGTTCCTGTAAAAGCAATTGTAGCTTACGTATTTGACCGGTTTTTAAATCAAATACCCAATGACTTTGAAAAGAGGGAAGGTCTGCTGTTTGTGGGCGGCTTTGCCCATCCGCCCAATGCAGATGCGGTATTGTGGTTTGCAAGAGAGATATTCCCATTAATCAGAGAGCAGATACCGGTTAATTTCTACATTGTAGGTTCCAAGGTTACCGACGAGATTAAAGCCCTGGAGCAGCCGGATAACGGGATTATTGTAAAAGGTTTTGTTACGGAAGAAGAACTGGCAAGTCTTTATGCCAGCTGCCGGATCGTAGTTGTTCCTCTGCGATACGGGGCAGGTGTAAAGGGAAAAGTTATTGAAGCACTTTATTATGGCGCTCCTGTTGTAACTACTTCTATCGGGGCTGAAGGAATTCCAGAGGCAGATCAGGTGATGGTAGTAAGAGACGAACCGGGGACATTTGCAGAGGAAGTAGTTGCTCTTTACAATGATCCGGACAGCTTAAGGCAGATGAGCCAGAATACCCAGAACTACATTCGGACGTATCACAGCATTGATGCGGCATGGAGCGTAGTGGGAGAGGATTTTTAATATATAACAAGGGAGGACATTAAGATGCAGGCAGTTTTGCTGGCAGGCGGGCTTGGTACCAGACTGCGATCCGTAGTAAGTGACCGGCCAAAGCCTATGGCGCTGATAGAAGACAAGCCTTTTATGGAATATGTGGTGAAACAGCTTATCCGGTATGGCGTGACAGAGATTATCTTTGCAGTAGGATATAAAGGTTCTATGGTAGAAGATTATTTTGGAGATGGATCCCAGTGGGGAATCCGTGTTTCTTATGCTTACGAGGAGGAGCTGTTAGGAACGGCAGGAGCCATAAAAAATGCCGGAAAACAGGTGACAGAAGACATGTTTTTCGCCTTGAATGCAGATACCTTCTATCAGATCGACTGCAGCAGCTTTATGGAACTGATGGAGGAAAAGGACCTTGATATGGCTCTTGTTCTCCGGAAAGTTCCTGATGTATCCCGCTATGGACAGGCGGTGTTAGAAAACGGCCGTCTGACCGCCTTTGACGAAAAGGTGGAGGAGTCCAAAGAAGGAACCATCAACGGCGGATTTTATTTAATAAAACGCGCTCTTTTAGATACCATTCCGGAAGGAAAGGTATCCCTTGAGCATGATATGATTCCACTGTGGCTTTCGGAGGGAAGAAAGCTTGGCGGTCTGGTAAACGACGGGTATTTCATTGATATCGGAATCCCGGAAGATTATTACCGTTTCATGGAAGATGTAAAGGAAGGAAGGGTGATCATATGATAATCAGAGGACGTGCCCCCCTGCGTGTCAGCTTTGGAGGAGGAGGAACAGACGTTGCCCCCTTCTGTATCGAGCAGGGAGGAGCCATAATTGGCAGTACCATCAACAAATATGCATACTGCTCCATTGTTCCAAGACAAGATGACCAGATCATCGTTCATTCCCTGGATTTTGACATGACAGTCAAGTATAACACAAAAGAAAATTATGTATACGATGGACGGCTGGATCTTGTTACGGCTGCCTTAAAAGCAATGGATATCAAACAGGGCTGCGAAGTTTACTTACAGTGTGACGCACCTCCCGGATCTGGTCTTGGAACTTCTTCTACTGTGATGGTAGCACTATTAACTGCCATGGCGAGATGGAAAGGTGTAGAGCTTGACAGCTACGCCATGGCTGATCTTGCTTATCAGGTGGAGAGAGAGGACCTTAAGATTGACGGCGGATATCAGGATCAGTATGCCGCAACCTTCGGAGGTTTTAATTTTATAGAATTCCACGGACGCAATAACGTGGTAGTGAATCCCCTCAGAATTAAAAAGGAAATCATTCATGAACTGCAGTATAACCTTCTGCTTTGCTATACAGGAAACGTTCATGTATCTGCCAACATTATCAAGGATCAGGTCTCTAACTATGAGAAAAAGGATCCATTTGAGGCGATGTGTGAAGTGAAGGCCCTTGCTTATGCTATGAAGGATGAACTTTTAAAGGGCAACTTATACAGCTTTGGCAAGCTTCTGGATTATGGCTGGAAAAGCAAGAAGAGAATGAGCAGCAAGATTACCACCCCACAGATTGATGAACTCTATGAAGAGGCCTTAAAAGCCGGTGCACTGGGCGGAAAGCTTCTTGGAGCCGGCGGCGGCGGATTTTTACTGGTTTACTGTCCTTATAATGTACGCCATAAAGTGGCTGCAAGGATGGAAGCAGCGGGAGGACAGCTGACTGACTGGAATTTTGAGTTACGAGGCGCCCAAAGCTGGATAACCGATGAAGCAAGATGGGATTATCAGGACATCAAGGTTTCCATACCGGGTGGACAGTATAATTTTAATTTAAAATAAAGCGTGAAAAAACAGGCAGCAGAGGAAGGGATAAGAATGGATAAAATTGTTTTTTTAGATCGGGATGGGACTATCAATGAAGAAGTGGAATATTTACACAAACCCTCGGACCTAGTGATTCTTCCCGGTGTCTCTGCTGCATTAAAACGATTAAAGGAACAGGGCTTTCGTCTGGTTGTTGTGACCAATCAGGCGGGAGTTGCCAGAGGATATTACAGCGAGTCGGATGTAGAACAGTTGCATGAATACATGAACCGTCTTCTTGCAAAAGACGGAGCAGAGATAGACCGCTATTTTTACTGCCCTCATCATCCGGTTCATGGAATCGGAGAATATAAACAGTCCTGTCATTGCCGCAAACCGGATATCGGAATGTTTGAGATGGCAGAGAAGTTTTTTAAGGTGGATAAGTCCCATTCCTACATGATCGGAGACAAGCTTCTGGACACAGAGGCAGGGCGCAGATATGGAGTAAAATCTATTCTTGTAGGTACGGGATATGGAAAAGAATTATATAACGGCCTGGCGGAAGCAGAAAAAATGGAAGCATTCGATGCTTATGCAGAAGATATGACATCGGCAGCAGAATGGATCTTAAAAAGAGAAGGAGTGTGAGCTTGATGGAACCCATGAATTATTTGGAGGAGCTTCTTACACGTTATCCGGTATTAATCAGTGTTAAGGATGACATAAAGGAAGCTTATGAGCTTCTTGAGAACTGTTATAAAAACGGAGGAAAGCTTTTAATTGCCGGAAATGGTGGAAGCTGCGCGGACGCGGAGCACATCGTTGGTGAATTGATGAAAGGTTTCGTAAAACCCAGAGCAGTATCAGCAGAATTTGCAGAAAAGCTTACCGGGGCAGATTCAGTTCGCGGTAAGGAACTTGCAGATAAACTACAGGGAGGACTTCCAGCCATTGCCTTAACAGGCCACCCGGGACTCTCCACTGCTTATTTAAATGATGTAGACGGAAATCTTATCTATGCTCAGCAGACATACGGCTATGGAAAAGAGGGAGATGTTCTACTTGGTATTTCCACATCAGGAAATTCAAAAAATATTATGTATGCCATGACGGCAGCCAAGGCAATCGGTATGAAAACCATTGGCCTGACCGGAAGAGACGGCGGTGAGTTAAAAGAGACGGCTGACGTATCCATCGTGGTGCCAGAGAAAGAAACCTTTAAAATTCAGGAGCTTCATCTGCCAGTATATCATGCATTATGTCTGATGCTGGAAGAACGGTTTTTTTAATATTTACGGGAAAAGGAGGAAAATATGGAAGAGAGACAATGGATGGGTAAGGAAGCATTATGGAAAAACGAAGTCATTGCAGCTCTGCTTTTGATTTCCTTTGCTTTTTTCATTAACAGAGGCATTAAAATAAATGGGCTTTATATGGATGATCTCTATTTATGGTCCTGCTATGGGGAACAATCCTTTCGGCAGTTTGTAATTCCACTTGGAAGTACCCGGTTCCGCTTTGTTTATTACCTGGCGGCCTGGCTGGAAATGATGGCTCTCGGAAGTCATACGGAATGGTTTGTGCCCTTTAATATTTTGCTAAACAGCTGTATTGCGTATACCATATACCGTTTCGGAAAACGACTTTCCCATCGGTGGTTTGTTGGATTGGGCTGCGGAGTCTTATATCTTCTTTCCAGAATGTCTTACTATCAGATCAGCCAGGTATACGGTCTTATGGAAAGTATGGCTCTTTGGATGGCAATCGGAATCCTCTACTCTTTGTACCAGTATTTATCCGGAGAAGAGCAGAACGATCGATATATCTGGACAGCGGTGGGGCTGTATTTCAGCGTTTGCTTTGTCCATGAACGTTATATGGTTCTTCTTCCTTTGTTTTTCATTGCATTCCTAATGAAAAAGGAAAAAAAAGTTACCTATTGGCTTAGCATAACCGGAGCATTTCTGGCAGTTCAGTTTATCCGTTTTCTCACCATTGGAAGTATTTCTCCCGCTGGAACCGGAGGAACTACAGTAGCTGACACATTCAGTGTATCCCAAAGCATCCGATATGCGTTCAACCAGGTGCTTTATATATTTGGTATCAATGCAGGTCCTGATTATTTAAGTGGTTTAAGCTGGAGCCAGTCACCTTCCTGGGTACGGGTACTTGTTATGCTTGCCAATTTATCTCTTGTGATCATGATTGTGGGATTTCTGATCACGTTATTTAAAGACAGAGAGAAATTAAAAGTAAGGCTGCCGATTATTACATTATTCGTTGTTTTCATAGCCTTGTGCATTGGATCTTCAAGTGTTACCATCCGTGTGGAAACCAGATGGATCTACGTTTCAATGACTGCCGCATGGCTGTTTGCCGCTTATCTATGCGGAGAAACAGTACCGCTGAAAGAGGGACAGATACTTACTGCAAAACCTCTTTTATATTGCGGTCTTTTTGTGCTTTATGGACTTTTGATGCTTCCTGTTGAAAGCTTTTACCGGGGAGAATACCATAATCTTTACTACTGGTCCTCACAGCTGCGATACAATTCTCTGGCAGAAGAGACTTATGGAAAGTATGGGAACAATATATTCGGTAAAAAGATCTATATTATCGGCAATACTTATGAAATGAGTGATTTCACAGCCCGCACCTTTTTTAAGACCTTTGACAGCAAACGTCTGGCGGAAGGAACTGAAGTCATATTTATTGATTCCATCAGAGATATTGGTCTGGTTACTCCCAACATGCTGATACTGCGGGAGGATCCGGAGCACAATGCGTTCCAGGATGTGACTGCATTTGTAAAAGATCTGAAATTTCAGCGTGTTTACGGCAGCTACGAAGACGGCTGGCTTGATGAAGACGCAAAGATCAGAATCATGGCAGGCAAAGAGGGTAAGATCAAACTGAAGTTCTATTATCCTGGAGTGGTAACCGGATTGGAACACATCACCGTTACTGTAGAAGGAAAAGATAAAACGGTTGTTTCCATTGATTCCAGCACTGCGACTGCGCAGATTGATGTCCCTGCGTATAAGGTATCAGAATTAAGGTTTGAAAGTAACTTTTTTTACCAGGCAGCAACGGAACAGCGGAGCGATAAGCATCTGGCAGTCGTTGCTGAAATTACAGCCGATTAAGAGACAGAGGTGAAATGATGAAGCAAAAATACCTTTACTATACAGTCCCTCTTCTGGGAACCATATTCTGCCTCTGGTACATCTTTTCGGCAAGCTGCGACGGGATTTACTCAGACTATGTCCGTCTGGTAAACAGCTATCTTCCTGATGTGTTTGATCCAGGACACTTTTTCGTACCGGATATCCTGACGCGGATTCCGGTCAATTATGTGGCAAGAATTATAAATGTTACCTTTTTTAATTACAACATCATGTTTGACCGTGTACTGGGCGTACTGGCACTGGGACTTTCTGGTGCCGCCATTACTGCCTACTGCGTCCGAAAGAAGCTTTCTTTTGGCTGGTTTCTGGTGCTCATGGTTGTACTGTTTAGCCTGAATAAATGGGAGATGTTAAATAACGGAAGTGGATTTGCCCACTTTCTGTCATTTGCCCTTTTTTACTGGCATTATGAAGTTTTCGATCGGGTATGGAATGGGAGTGACCGGTTATACGACCGGATCTGCCTGATTGTAATCCCGTTTGCAACTACCCTTCTTGTGGCAGGACCGTATTGTGCGATCTATTCCGTTACCGTGCTTTTATCCTGTGGCATGTTGTTCTTTCATCAACGGAAAAAACGGGGAAGCTGGCCAGCCATTTACGGACTTAGTGCCCTGACTCCGTTTCTTTTGTATCTGTGGAGCAACAGTTATGCAGTGGAGGACCATGCGGCACCTGCAACTGTGTCGCTCCTTACCCAGCTTATGGACACTCCCGGATTTTTTGTCCGGTTTTTTGTCAAATCATTTTCTTCCATGGTAATTGAAGGAGAGAGGGCGGAAGAGATCTTTCGTACCAATGTTCCATTTCTGTTCCTGGGTCTTCTTGTGATTGCATTCTATTTGCTGGCACTGTGGTATAACTGGTATTACCGCCTTTATGAAGAAACGATTTTACCGGTGCTGTTAATTATATCGGGGGGATTGAATCATGTGCTGATCGTACTGTCCAGATGGATCTTTCTTCTGGAGAATTACGGTCTCAGCTCAAGGTATGCCCTCCAGTTTCAGACCGGTATACTTGGTATTATACTTACCTTTGCACTGCTTTTCAGAAAGAAGAGATACCGGGTTGGTTCGTCTGTAAAACTGGTGGCTGGAATTGCCTGTTTTGTATTTTTAGCAGGAAATTGTTATACCAATTATATTGAGATAAAAAAAGCCCCCTATAGGCTTGATGCTTATGAAAAACGGGCTGAAATGGCTTTGAAGTTTGAAGAACTGACTGACGATGAGCTCCGGGCTAATTTTGAATACCGGCCCAGCAGAGAGGACAGCGGACAGAAAGTTAGAAGTGCACTGACTATATTAAAAGAAAATGGTTACAGTGTATTTCGAGAGGGTAACCAGTAGCTAAGGAGCAAATATATGAATAAGACATTATCGGTGGTTGTATCCTGTTACAATGAAGAACTGGCTCTTGACCGGTTCTATGAGGAAACCGCCAGCATTTTGAAAAAACTAAACTGGAAATATGAACTTATCTTTGTAAACGACGGAAGCCAGGATCAGACCCTTTCTGTACTTACCCGACTGTCCCAGTCAGATGAAAGGGTAAAAGTAATAAGCTTTTCCAGAAATTTCGGACATGAAGCAGCCATGATTGCAGGACTGGATTACAGTCAGGGTGACGGAATTGTGTGTATGGATGCAGATTTACAGCACCCTCCGGAATATTTACCTGAGATTGTGAAAAAGCTGGAAGAGGGCTTCGATGTAATTAACATGGTCCGTACCAGAAATGAATCCGCTGGCTGGTTTAAAAATATTGCCTCCTCTGCATTCTACCGTCTGATCAATGTGCTTTCTGATGTGAAATTTGAGCCCAATGCTTCCGATTTTTTTGCGGTTTCAGGAAAAGCGGCAAAGGTGCTGAAAGACAACTACAGAGAAAAAGTTCGTTTTTTAAGAGGATACGTACAAAACATCGGTTACCCCAGAACCACAATCGAATATGAAGCAAGAACGAGAGTTGCAGGCGAAAGCAAATATAGCATAAAGAAATTAATCGCATTTTCTGTAAATACCATTATGTGTTTTTCCAATCTCCCTTTAAAACTCGGGATTTATGCTGGCTGCGGTGCAGGTATTCTGGGAATTATCATGATGATTTATACCATATGGAGTTGGGCAAGAGTGGGAACGCCCAGCGGGTATGCCACCATTATCGTTCTTATGTGCTTTATGTTTGCGGTCCTGTTTTTGATCGTTGGAATTATTGGAAATTATATTGCGATCCTGTTTGCGGAACTAAAGGACAGGCCAATTTATATTGTTGAAGAGACGAAAAACATTCATTAATTTCCAATTTGCACGTCTTACTGAAATTCTGTTGTTAGAAGGAAAACTGGCGGACTTGCAAAGGTCCATTTCTAATACGAAATTTCGTGAGCAACTCTACTCAATATATAAGTTATACAATTGAACATAGAATCAAAAAATAAGAGAGGCCTGGGATTTTCCATTCCCAAGCCTCTTCCTATATCATCATTTAATGTATTCCAGGCCCAATCTCTTTGCCCGGAGCAGTTTCACTTGCAGTTCCTGTATTACCTGAGCTCGTGTTACCTGACCCAGTAGAGTTATTTTGTGGTGTTGTATCAGGAGTAGCAGTTTGTGTTTCACCAGTAGTCTCCTGAGTAGTCTCAGCAGGAGTTAAGGTGCAGACACCGCTTGCATCAGCAGTATAGGAAACGCCATCAACCGCAAATGTTTCTGATACTTTCATCTTACCATCAGACGGATTTAAATAATACTGTTTGCCGTTAACGGTTATCATACCGGAAGCCATAGCCCCGCTATCTCCGAAATAATACCAGCTGCCGTCTACCTGTCTCCAGCCAACGGTCATCTTACCAGATGAGTTGCTTAAATAATACTTAGCGCCACGGTCATCAAGCCAACCAGAATGCATCTTACCGTCGCTCTCCATGTAATACCAGCTTCCGTCTGCATTGACCCATCCGCTGCTCATGCTGCCATTGGTATTAAAGTAATACCAGCTGTTATCCAGCTGCTTCCATCCAGAAGTGGCACTGCCATCTTCCGCCATGTAATATTTGGTAATTCCATCTGTATGCCAGCCTGTTACCATGGTACCGTCATTATTTAAATAATACCGTTTGTTATTCAAATCAAGCCAACCAGTTGACATAACACCACTGTCCTGTAAGAAATAACGCTTCCCGTTGAGATCCATCCATCCGGTCTTCATCTGCCCTGATGTGTCGCTCATGTAGTAATGCTGCCCGTTTAAATCGACCCATCCGGTAGCCATGGAACCGTCAGAATTTAAATAATATTTAGCACCATTGTCCAGAAGCCATCCGGTATTCATGGAGCCGCTTGCATTGAAGAAATACCATTTGTCAGAAAGCTGTTTCCAACCGGTGAACATCCGTCCATTGGTATCATCGAGATAGTAGCGCTGCCCATCCTTATCAAACCATCCGGTAGAAGCCTGTCCTTCATTATTCATATAAAACCAGCCCGTTCCATCATTGATCCAGGTATTCTTTTGCATGGCGTAATTCTGGTAATAGTAAGTCTTGTCTCCGATTTTTCTCCAAAGATTACCCGGAAGCTTCGGCGTTAAATCCTGATAAAGAAAATCAATATCCACATTTCCGTTAATTCCCTGAATCTGTCCGGTGCTGGTCACCTGCCACATAACCGGATTCTGGAACGTATGCTTTGCTTCATAACGGGCAACCCAGATGTCATATTTCATCTGAGATAAATCAATTTTATTTGTCAGCCAGTAATCGTTGGCATAGACAAGGGGATGATACCCGGCTTCTCTTATTCGGTCACAGAATGCATTGATGATCTGGCTTACCTGATAAGGCGGAAGAGTACCCAGTGTGGAACTGTCTTCTGCATCAAAGGCAATAGGAAAAGAAATGGGATAATCTTTAACTAAATCCAGGACAAAATCTGCCTCTGCTCTTGCCATATCTGTAGTGGTAGCCAGAGAATAGATATAGGCGCCTACCTTCAGTCCAGCTGCTGAGGCACCCTGTACATTTGTGTGAAAATTAGGATCAATCACACCTTTGGAACGGGTCCCAAGCATTACGAAACTGACATCATTGGCAGCAACCGCTGTCCAGTCCACATTTCCCTGCCAGCGGGATACATCAATTCCTCTGGCAATTGCTTCTTTAATCACTGTGCCGTCTTTTAACTGATAATAACCATTAACCCGTTCATACGGTGCTGCCTGAGTGTTCATAGCCGGATATAATCCGGCCGACATGCCGATCAAAACGCTGAGTGCAGCTGTGGCAAAACGCATGCTGATTTTCGTGTGTCTCAATGTAATATCCTCCTTTGTTCCTTAAGTATTAATAATACAATCATATATGTACATAAAAAGACCAAAAAAATAAGTGCGGGCATCTGCGGAAAAGTGCAGATACCCACACAGAAAAAACGGTTATGATCAACCTGGTCCGCTGGTTAATCCAGGTGATAACTGATAGGTACCGCTTCCGGAGGAATTAGATGTTCCACCTGGCGTATCATTGGACTGACTGGTAGGAGGGCTAGTTAAATTATTCGCTCCAGTCGATGACCCGCCTGGTCCTCCGGAATTCGTCGTAGAAGAACTTCCTGGGGCACTGCTGTTGCTGTCGGTGCCTCCGGGAGTATTGCTGTTAGAAGATCCCGTTGGTGTTCCGGATGAGCCGTTTTGATATGCTCCGTTGGAAGCAAAGCTATAGCTCTTTCCATCTATTGTGAGTGTGGTATTTGCTGCCATCTTTCCAGTTGAAGGATCCAGATAATAATAAACACCTGAAAGCTGAATCCAACCGGTAGTCATATGTCCTGAGTCTCCGAAATAATAGTAGGCTCCTTCAATCTGCTTCCAGCCATGAGCCATCTTACCATTGCTGGTATCCATATAGTACTTATTGGTACCGTCGCTGAGCCAACCGGTCATCATCTTACCTAATACTGATTTGGAATCGGCATTCAGATAATAGTAGGCGTTGTCAATCTGTTTCCAGCCGGTTATCATCTTTCCGTCAGAACCGAAATAAAACCAGTCATTACCAACCTGTCCCCAACCGATGACGCAGGTGCCGTCTTCCTTAAAATAGAACCAGCCGTTATCCATCTCTCTCCAGCCGGTAGCCATGGAACCGTCACCCTTCATATAGTAGTAACTGTTACCTATTTTAAGCCATCCTTTTACAAGAACTCCGGTATCGTCCATGAGATAATAATACTTTCCGTTGTCCTTGATCCACTTGGTAGCCATAGATCCATTAGAATGGAAATAATACCAGTTTCCGTTAATCTGCTTCCATCCGGCCGCCATGATACCGGTAGTTAAATCAAGATAATAAAACGTGCCGTCAGATGTCTTAACCCAGCCTTTATGAACAGATCCATCTGCATCTAGATATTTCCACTGAGAACCTTCCTTAACCCAGCCTGTCGCAGCCCAGGCTGTATTAGCTGGTATCAAAGCTGCGGTTCCTATCAGTCCTGCAAGCAGCAGAGCCGCTGTTTTCTTTCCGTATCGCATACCGTTCTCTTCCTCCTGTTCCAGCTATTTCTAAATTACACATATAGACATTATAACATAGTGCTAATCATAATACCTAAACATTTTATTACGATTTGCAGACAAATTTCCAAAAATGTCAAATATTCGGAAGCTCCATACATTTCTTATAATATGTTTTTGCATATCGATACATAATTATGGTGTATTCGCCAAATTCCTCTCCCAGAAATGCCTTATAAATAGCCCAGAGACTCCACAAAAAGCCACCCAGAGCCATGTAAGCATAAACCGTATAGCGTTCTTCCGTGGTTGGAGTGCGCTTTAAATATATTTCAATCAGCCGGTCAGTTTCTTCTTCATTATAATAGGAATAGATTGCACACATGGATATATCAACAAGTGGATCACACATACCCGCATACTCCCAGTCGATGAGACGAACGGTTCCATTGGGAAGCATTAAGAAGTTGTCCACTACCGTATCCAGATGAGACAGAACTTTTTTATGTCCCAGTTTCTCTAATTTATTTAACAGCTCACACATCTGGCTACGGACATCTGAATAATCCTCAAAGGGAATTGGTCCATATTTTCTGCAGAGGTTTTCATAAAAAGCAATCCGTTCCTGGAAATCAAAGGTATGAGATACCTCAATTCCAGATTTATGAAATTCCCGTACAAGAGCCATACAGCGTTCAATCTCCTCAAGGCTATTGGGGTTGGCATTGTGAGCACCTTCATAATATTCTGCAATTTTATACCCTGACTCACCATTAAAATAGATAACCTTCTCTGTAATATCATATTGAGATAACGCATCATAAACGGCCTTTTCCTGCTGTCTGTTAATCAGCAGCTCCGTGCCGGGACCGGGAATTCTGCAGATATAATGACGGTCTTTAATCTTAAACAGGAAGGATTTGTTGGTCATACCTGCTTTTAAACATCTGATCTCTGTGATATCAGATTCAGGAACAGAGAAAACCTCGGAGACCAGCTCCAGAGCTTCATTGTCAGAGCGGTGCTGATACTTGATATCGAACCGGCGCAGCTCTTCCAGATTTTCAAATTCATAAACTTCGTCAGCTGGTCTTCGGTTGATATACAGCTCAATTTCACGTCCTGTTTCAGAAAATTCAGGAAGTCGTTTTGCGGTTTCACCTGAGAGCATCTCCATTAAGACATTTTCCCAATAAAACTGTTCGGTTCCGGGAATCTCATAATAAGCTTCCAGTACAGGCAGAAACTGGACTGAGAAGGATTTGGAGAAAAAGACAGGGCCGTACATTACCCATTTGTCCTGCCCGCCAACTGTCACATTCAAAATGCGTCCCTTCTTATTATAATCAAAACACCATTCAGAAGTTTCCCCTTCCATATAAGAGGAGGAGTACCAGGCGCCTCCTTCGTAGGCGTGATACATATTATGGCGCATCCAGTTGTCAGAGGATAGGAGGTACATATTTCTGTTTTTGAATAACTCCCTGGCGTGGTAAATGGTAGCCAGAGTATTCTTTTTAGCGTATTCAGGATTATAAAGAAGCTTAACCTTATATTTATCTATAAGGTACTCGAATTTCTCTTTCAGGTATCCGACTACAATTGTGATGTCATAGATACCAGATTCATGAAGCTGACGGATCTGGCGTTCGATCATGCGCTCACCGAATACTTCTAAGAGTCCTTTTGGCGTTTCAAAGGTCAGCGGAACAAAACGGGATCCGAAGCCGGCAGCAATGATTACGGCGCCATCAACTTTATGTTCATTCAGAAGTGCTTTTCCGGCAGGAAGGAGTTCGTAGGATTCATTCATCTTACCAGTTGCGATTAATCCTTTTTCGATACAGTCCTTAACCAGACTGTTTGCCGTACCAAGTGAAACCATAAGTTCCTGTGATATCTCTCTTTGTGTGACTGCCGGATTTTCCAGAATCAGACGGCAGATAATAACATTACGATTCATAGTAATATAACCTCCACATATATTAAATTGGATATAATCTGATGTTCAAAATTATAATAGTGTAAATTTATATGAACATTATACCATTGAACTGGTAAAAATCAATAGATGATTCACGTTGCGGAAATTGTAGAAAATGCAGATAAAATAAGGATTTTGGCTTCAAATTGGGCTTGTGTATTTTTAAAAAACAATTTACCCTAAAAAATGCCATTCTGTAATAATTCTGTAAGAAATTGAACAGATAAATGTTATAGCATTTTTACAAAAAATGTATTATAATGTTCCATGTGATGGAGGAATTGATAGCTTCTTCCGGAATTGTTAATATTTTTTTGAATATGCAAATTATGCAAAAAAAGTAAAAAAAGTATTGATAATTTCCATTATAGGAAGTATAATTACCTCGTAATGCTATTAGGAATTTCAGAAAGTATTTCAAAAAGAAAAAAGGAGAGTGCATTAATTATGAGAAAGCAGACTAAATTAGTTGCTGTTTTATCTACAGCAGCACTGCTGGCATTAGGCGCTTCCATGTCCTCTTTCGCAGCTACTGGCTGGCAGGAAGAAAATGGTACATGGGTGTACTATGACAAGAGCGGAGACAAAGAAACAGAGAAGTGGGAAAAATCTGGTGACAACTGGTTCTACTTAAATGATGATGGCGAGATGGCTACCGATCTGGTCGTTGAGTTCAAAGACAACTTCTATTATGTAGATGAAAATGGCGCTATGGTAACTAATAAATGGGTTTCTGTAGAGAATGAAGATTATGACGGCGAAGATGAGCCGGCTAACTATTGGTATTATTTTGGATCCAATGGTAAGGCTTATACTGGTAGCAGTGAAAAAGCTTCCTTCAAAACAGTCAATGGCAAGAAGTACACCTTTGATGAAGATGGCAAGATGCAGTATGGCTGGCTTGATGAGAATGGTAAGAGAAACACAGCTGATGATGCATGGAAGACTGCTGATTATTACTGTGGAGACGAGAACGATGGTTCACAGTCTATTGGCTGGAAGTTCCTTACAGTCACTGATGAAGATTATGATGTAGATACTGTTGCACCTAACTTCTCAAGCGGAAATGTATTTGATGATGAAGATCAGACTCGTTGGTTCTACTTCAAATCTAATGGTAAAAAGGTATCTAATGAAGATGGAGAAGGCATTAACGGTAAGAAATACAGCTTCGATGTTTATGGCAGAATGAATGCTGAATGGGTTACTAAGAAAGATGCAACTCCTGGTACAGCAACTACTAGTGAGTGGAGATATTTCAATTCCATTGAAGATGGAGCTAGAGTTACTAAGGGTTGGTTTAAGGTAGTACCTGATAAACTTCTTGATACAGATGATTACAATGATGATTCAGATGCTTGGTTCTATGCAGATGGTAAGGGTTCTATTATCGCTAACAAGATCAAAGAAATCAATGGTAAGAGATATGCGTTTGATGAGAAGGGCAGAATGAAGGATGGCTTCAGACTGATCAAATTAGGCGCTAGCTCTACTGAAATCGCAGAAATTCGTGGGCTTGATGGCAAAATTGACGATGATTCTAGTAAGACATTAGTTGATACTAAGGATGATTTCTATGCTAATATCAATGCTTGGTTAGTAAAAGGATATAAGCTGTATAATTTTGGCAGTGGCGATGACGGATCTATGAAAACTGGTAAGCAGACTCTTTCTATTGATGGTGAGAGCTTTACCTTTAGCTTAGCTAAATCTGGTGCTTCCAGAGGAGCAGGTAAAAACGAAATTGATAAAGATAAGGTTTACATGGGTGGTATGCTGTTAAAGGCTGAAAAGGATGATAAGTATGCAGTAGTTATGGTTGTTACTGGTGCTGATGGTAAAGATTACTACTCAATTATGGATTCTGAGACATTTATTCGCACTTATACTAAAGAAGATACAACAAAGGATAATGAGAGCGCAGCATATGTTATTGATGCAGATAAGGCAGATGGTGCTAAATTTAAGTTAATCAATACTGCTGGTTCTATTCAGACTACCAAGTCAGCTGCAAAAGATGGCGAAGACAACTATTTCCAGGTTAAATCCGAAAATATTGAGAGAATTTATACTAAGAAATAATTCGGTTTTATGGCTCTTTGTCAACTGTTGGGGTGGGATTCATATGAATCCCGCCCCTTTCTTGCGTTTAGAGCTATTTCAATGGTTCATTCTACTGTATGCTGTTTTGGGCATGCAAAATAGGCCTCCATATCCCGACCACTTTTCCTATGATGTACAATGAAGTATCCGTGTACGAAACCGGTTAAAGTTCCGGATTCCATAAGAACTTCGTTTTAATACTTTAACCTTATTATTAAATCCTTCTGTGACACCGTTTGTAATGCCATATTTGAAGGCATTTAAGATTTCTTTTCTCCAGGACTGAAACGTTTTTGCACATTTTTCGAATTCTTTAATATCGCATCCTCTTGTATTAGAAATCCAATCATCGAATTCCTGCTGTAGCTTACGATAGGACTCTAGCTGGCTAATGTCATAAAACCATACTTTCATCATGTGTGCCAACCGTAGGTCATCACTATACTGGAGCATCAGATCACAGGCCTGTTTGTTCTCATCTTTCTATAGTGGGTCAAAATCAGTTCCCGGCTTCGTTTATAGTATTTACGAAGAGAAAACCGCATGGATTTCTGGAGCCGTTTGCGAACATTTTCGATAGCTCATGTGACCTGACGAATAAAATGATACTTGTCCACAATAATCTTTGCATTTGGAAAGAAGGTCCTAGCCAGTTCCACATAGATAAGCCACATGTCACAGACAAAGAATTTTACTCTCAACCTTTCCTTTCTGGTGATGCTGCTCCAGTAATCAGCCAGATGGGACTGAGCGCGGTCTGGAAGAATATCCTGAATCTGGTGTTTATTAGGATCAACTAGTATACACTGATATTTCTCAGTTGACGCTTCGCCTTTTAATTCATTAATAGAAACGGTCTCAGGAAGCTTATCTGGGGTGAATAATGGATGGCAATCCAAAAGTCTGCAGATCGCTGGGACGGAAACCCCAGTAAGGATTGAAAACTGCTTGAGAGGAAAGGTCTGTGGTAGGAGAGATATAACATAATAAGCCAGTCTCCTTGTTCTGCGGTGATAGGAAGGTACATAAATAACGTTGTTATCTTAGGACCAGAATAACATTTTAAGCTTTAAAAGGAGTGTTACCAATATCCTGGACTCCATAGTTGTGAACTCTTTTTGTTTTACAGCCACGACAAGGACAGGTCTGCTCAGAAGCTCTGGTTTCAATGAAAACCTTTAAAAAAGAATCTGCCTGAATTACTTTTTTTACAAAAACATCTTTCAAGTATAACAATGCCTTGCTATAATTAGGGTACAAAAAAATGTTTTACATATCTTAGTATTTTATGAGAGTAAGATGATATTCTCAATAGGAGTTGTTAAATATTAACTAAGAAACTCATAAAAGATTCGGTTATGAGAATCGGGGTTGCATTTTCATCTAGTATTACGTATAATAAGAAACGTTAGGACTATTTTGTTTAATATATATTAAGTCTTCGTTAGAAAGGCTGGATACGAGAGGTTGTATCAAATGAAAATAATATATGAAAAGTCACGTTTTTTAGCGTTGATAGTGGGAATATACGTGTTGGCTATTGGTATAGGAACTCCGCTAATAATAAGAAATGGATATTTTGATATATTAGTTGTTAAATACTACTATTATTGCTTTTGCACTATTCTATTGGCTATTGTTATTATATTATATGGTTTAACTGCTGGAAGAGGATGCGTTAGTTTATATTTAAATGATAGCACAACAAAAGAAAAATATGTAAAACTTTCGGTTGCGGATGTTAGCTTATTGATATTTTATTTTAATGCAGTTTTATCTACGTTTACATCAAGCTATTTGTATGAATCTTTTTGGGGAAATGAAGGAAGATATACAGGATTATTCTTAATAACCTGGTATATATTATCATACTTTTTAATAAGCAGATTCTGGATTTTTAAATCGTATTTTATTGACTTAATATTAGGCACCGGAGTTTTAGTCTGTTTATTTGGAATTACAGATTATTTTAAATTAGATATTTTTAAATTTAAAGTGCTAATGTTAGATGAACAGAGAGCTATATTTACCTCTACTATTGGGAATATTAATACTTATACAGCATATGTTGGAATAATTGTGGCTATTTCGGCTGTTCTTTATGCGACTAGTAAAGAAAAAAAACTTATAACTGTTTATTATATATGTTTGATAATAAGCTTTATTGCTATTGTTATGGGGGCTAGTGATAACGCGTATCTCTCATTACTTGCTTTATTTGTCTTTTTGCCTTTTTATTTATTTGAAAATAGATTAGGCGTGCGAAAATATTTAACCATTTTAGCTACTTTTTTATCAGTTGTTCAAGGGATTGACTGGTTAAATAAAACACTTCCCAATAAAGTTTTAGGGGTTGATGGTGTTTTTAATGTCATTACAATGGGTGGTTTGTTAATATATCTTATAGTAGGTCTGTGGGTAACTATATTTCTATTGGTCTATATGAAAAAGAAAAAATCGGAACTAGAGTTTAATTGCAAGTTCCGTAGAATATGGTTGTTATTTGTCTGCATTGGCCTATTAATCGTCTTATTCCTCTTAGTTGATTGTAATTTTGCAGGTCATGCTAATCGATATGGAAGAATTAGCAGCTATTTTCAGCTTAATGATAATTGGGGGACGCATAGAGGGTTTATATGGAGAAAATCATTTGAACGTTATAAGGAATTACCTATTTGGAAAAAAATTGTAGGATATGGTCCTGAAACTTTTGGTATATTAATGTTGGAAAGATTTAAAAATAACCCATATAATGAAATATTTGATAGTGCCCACAATGAATATTTGCATATCTTGATAACTATGGGTGTTGCGGGATTGGTTTCTTATTTAGTATTTATCTTTGGTCTTATTAAGGACTGTTGCACTAAGAATAGCAAAAATCCTTATATTATGGCGGTTGCTTTTGGGGTGATATGTTATACTGTACAAGCATTTGTAAATTTGAATCTTCCTATAGTGACTCCTATTTTTTGGCTGTTGGCTGGACTAGGAGCATCAAAATTCCACCACGAGAGTAATACAAGTATATAAAATAAATAATATAATTAAATGCACTTCATCTGACCGGAAAATGCCAAAAAAATTATCGGTTAGATGAAGTGTTTTTTTGATAGGTAAAATATTCATAAATTCTTAAATATTAACAGTGCTTTTTGTAATGAAGAAGATTGTACTTACAACAACTTATATGGTATACTAATATGGCTTAAATAATTACAAAAATTTATACTCTTGATAATTAGAGATGTAACAGTGTATGAAGCATAATGGAACATTATTATTAATTTCCAGGTTTTGACTAATAAGATAAAAGGTGTTAATAATATGAAGATCGATGAAAAGTATAAGCGTCTAATTAAGTTAATATTTACATTGGGAATAACTACGATGTTAATTTATCTATATAGTTGTACATGGAATAATTACTATAATAGGATAATAGAATTTCCTTTTTTTAGAAGAGGAAATTGGATGATGATTTTTCTGTATGGCATTATTCTGGTTCTATTTATGAACACTTATGGAGGATTCAAAGTTGGTTATTTAAAAAAGGTTAATTTAATATATTCGCAAATGCTTGCTGTTGTTTTTACCAATATTTTTACATACTTACAAATAGCGGTTTTAGATAAACATTTTTTAAGTCCATTACAACTTATAAAGATGACATCGCAGGACTTTCTCGTCATAATTCTTTGGACCTTAATTTATCAATGGATATATAGCAGGTTATTTCCACCTAGAAAAATGCTTTTGATTTCAGGTAAACGATCTGATTATCATCTTGCAGAAAAAATAAATTCTAGGGAAGATAAATACGAGATTTGTAAAATTGTAGATATAGATTCTGGCGTATTATATATTTTTGGAGAGATTAACAATTATGATGGAATTATAATAGGTGATATAAGCAGTCATGAAAGAAATTTAATATTAAAGTATTGTTATGATAATTCCATTAGAACTTACAGTGTTCCTAAAATTTCTGATATTATACTTAAAAGCTCAATAGAGTTTAATCTATTTGATTCACCATTGTTACTATCCAGGAATGAAGGGCTAACGATTGAACAACAGTTTATAAAGAGATTATTTGATATATTAATATCTTTAATAGGCATAATTTTGGCGAGCCCTCTGCTTTTAATAATAAGTCTATGTATTAAGTTGACAGATCCCGGTCCTGTTTTTTTTCACCAGATCAGAATAACAAAGGACAATAAAAAATTCGTTATATACAAATTTCGTACAATGATTCAAGAGGCAGAAAAAGATGGAGTTGCGCGTTTGGCCGCTGAAGGAGATTGCAGAATATTACCTATTGGACATTTACTCCGTAGAACCAGGTTAGATGAACTGCCTCAATTGTTCAATATTTTAAAGGGAGATATGTCATTTGTGGGTCCTCGCCCTGAAAGACCAGAATTGGCAGAGGAAATTCTAAAAGAAATTCCTGAATTTTCATATAGAACAAAAGTTAAGGCTGGTTTAACGGGTTATGCTCAAATTTATGGGAAGTATAATACTACATCATATGATAAATTAAAATTAGATTTAACATATATTAGAAATTATTCGTTTCTGCTTGATCTGAAATTGTTTTTAATGACACCTAAAATATTGTTTATGAAAGAATCAACAGAAGGAGTACATCAGGATTTATGAAAATAGCATTTGATGTTCAATTATTTTTAAAAGGGGATAAGACTGGGATTGCCTGGTGTGCAGATAATCTAATTAAAGAAATATCAAAAAACACTAACAATTCTTATCAACTTAATTATTTTGAAACTAAAAAAGCTAGAGAAAAGCTTTTTTTACTCGATAAATATAGAACGAGTGGTTGCATGGATAACAGGTGTCGATATTTCAATGATGTGCTTTATAAGTTATTATGGAACATAATACCCATTAGCTACTCAGGTTTTTTTGGAAAAAAAGCTGATATTACACAATTTTTTAATTATTCCGTACCCCCTGGGGTTAATGGGAAAAAAGTAACTATAATTTATGATATGGCATATAAATCAATTCCTGAGACAGTTCGTAAGAAAACTAGAATATGGTTAGAATTAACAGTTAAAAAATCGTGTAGAAGGGCTGACCGAATAGTAACCATCTCTGAATTTAGTAAATCAGAAATAATTAGATATTTAAAAATACCTGAAGAAAAAATCGTTGTTATGCCCATGGGAGTTGACACTGATTTATTTAATAGTAAATATAAAAACGAACAGATACTTTCGGTCAAGGAAAAGTATGAAATCAAAGGAGAGTATTTTTTATATCTAGGTACATTAGAACCAAGGAAAAATATTGAAAGAATAATAGAAGCATACAGTAATTTTATAGAGAGAAATAATACTATAGAAATTCCTTGTCTGGTATTGGCAGGTAAAAAAGGTTGGATGTATGACTCTATATTTGAAAAGGTGAAACAATTACATATTGAAGATAAAGTCATATTTACTGGATATTTATCAGATACAGAAGCTCCTATTTTGATGAGCGGAGCAAAATGCTTTTTATTCCCTAGTTTATATGAAGGATTTGGTATGCCAGTAATTGAAGCGATGTCTTGCGGTACGCCAGTGATTACTTCCAATACAACCTCCCTTAATGAAATAAGCGGTGAAGCTGCTTTAAAAGTAAATCCTCTGGACTCATCTGAAATCACAAAAGCTATTGAGAAATTCATGTTTGAAGAAGATACTTTAAATGAATATCGTTTGAAAGGCCTTGACCATGCAGGAAAATATACTTGGCGCGAAGCTGCTTCAATACTTACTAAAGTTTATGAAGAATTATAATAATGGTGATGAGATGTCAGATAAAAAAATCAGAGTTTTAGAAGTAAATAAGCTTTATTATCCAGTGACTGGTGGAATTGAACGTTTAGTTCAGCAGATAGCAGAAGGTCTATATAAAAAAATGGATATTAAAGTATTGGTATGCAGAGAAAAGGGTTTTGGCACGAAAGAGCTGATTAATGGTGTTGAAGTTATAAGGGCCGGCAGTGCCGGGATGTTATTGTCTCTTCCAATTTCATTATCTTTTTTATTAAAATTTAGAAAGATGTCTAAAAAAACGGATATTGTACATGTTCATCTACCTTTTCCTCTCGCAGATTTGGCCTGCCTTTTATCCAATTATAAAGGCAAAATAATTGTCTCATGGCATAGCGACATTGTAAGACAAAAAAAAATGATGAAATTTTATAAACCCTTGATGAAAAAATTTTTAAAAAGAGCAGATTTAATACTGGTGGCAACCCAGGGCCATATAGATGGATCTGATTACCTGCCTGAATATCGTAATAAATGTAAAGTAGTACCATATGGTGTAGAACCGCGTATTGAACAGCTGGCTGATGAATATCTGTCCTGTAAGGAATTGGATAATGAAAGTTATCCGAAACCTGTTAAATTTTTGTTTATAGGCAGACTGGTATATTATAAAGGGTGTGAGATTTTAATAGAAGCGTTTTCGAAAGTAAAAAATGCAGAACTATGTTTAGTAGGCACAGGACCTTTGGAAGAAAAGTTGAGGCAAAAAACCATGGATTTGGGTATTGCTGAAAAAGTCATGTTTCGCGGAGCGATAACTGATGATGAGATGATCCAATGTATTTATGATTGTGATGCACTTGTATTACCGTCCATAGTTAAAAGTGAAGCATTTGGTCTTGTGCAATTAGAAGCGATGGTATTTGAAAAACCTGTTATAAATACTAACTTACCAAGTGGTGTTCCTTATGTGAGCCTTGATAAAGAGACTGGTCTGACTGTTGAACCCGGATCACCTGAAGAGTTAGCAAAGGCTATGCAATGGTTGGTAGACCATGAAGATGCCCGGATAACTATGGGAAAAAACGGTCGGCAGAGAGTGAAAGCACAATTCACTACTAAAAATATGCTTGAAAATATCGAGCATATCTATTGCGAATTGGCTAAAGATTAAGAATAGGAGAGAAAATGAAGATAGCATTTGATTCTCAAATATTGTTTGAAAGGCAAAAGACAGGGATAGGAAGAAATTCAGAAGCTATTATAAGTAATTATATACAACTTGATATTGATGATATTGTATTGAATTATTTTAGGATGTTAGAAGAAAATAAAAGAGAAGAAATAATTGACCATTATTTATCAAATCATAAAGTTAATATAAATAAGTGTAAATGGTTTCATAGTGTATTATATAA
This sequence comes from Lacrimispora struthionigena, assembly GCF_048627165.1. Lineage (NCBI taxonomy): Bacteria > Bacillati > Bacillota > Clostridia > Lachnospirales > Lachnospiraceae > Lacrimispora > Lacrimispora struthionigena. Next base: position 1,974,183 of record NZ_JBMBWP010000002.1, on the reverse strand, counting down.
TAGATTAAATCGCTATTTGCGCCTACCATATAAATTGTTTTTTCGTGAAGAGGCAGATGTCACCCAATTTTTCAATTATGTACTTCCACCAGGCGTTAAAGGAAAGACGGCCTTATATGTCTATGATATGGCATATAAAGTATATCCTGAAACTATTGGAGAGAAAACTTTAAGGATGCTGAACGAGAACCTGGCGGAGTCATGCAGACGGGCAGACCGTATTATAACGATCTCGGAATTTAGTAAGCAGGAAATTATTAAATATCTGGGCATTCCCAGTGAAAAGATTGCTGTTGTACCTTGTGCTGTAGATCATAGTGTTTACAATAATATTATAGATTTGGATCTGCTTACTGTAATTAAGAACAAATTTAATATAGACCAGGATTATTTTTTATATTTGGGAACATTAGAACCAAGGAAGAATATTGAAAGGTTAATAGATGCATATGCAGCTTTACATAAGCGTGATACACTGCTTCCCAAGTTAGTTATTGCGGGTAAAAATGGCTGGAATTACGACAATGTGTACAAAAAGGTAAACGACTATAAAATAAATGAAAGTGTTATATTTACAGGATATATCAAAGCTGAAGAGGCAGTAACTTTATTAAAAGGCGCTTTAGCCTTTGTCTTTCCTTCAATTTATGAGGGGTTTGGCATGCCGCCATTAGAAGCTATGGCATGCGGAGTCCCTATCATAACCTCTAACGTATCCTCCCTTCCTGAAGTGGTGCAGGATGCCGGATACCTGATTGATCCCTTCTCTGCTGAAGATCTAAGCGAGGCTATGTTTGAGATTATTAATAATTTAGAGCAAAGAGAGCGATTAATAGAAAAAGGTCTTAAAAGAGCAAAAGAATTTACATGGAAAGGTTCTGCAGAGCTGCTGCGATCAGTCTATGAAAATATGCAATAAAATAGAGGTAGAATCTAAATGAAAAAAATGAAAAAATATAGTATTTTAGTTAGCATATTGCTTTTTATATACGTTTTTACACTTAGTATTATTAGTGTAAAAATGAACAATCATCCGTACAGAATATTTACGAGTGCTAGCCAGGTGAGTTATGAAGTATCTTCGAAAGATGCTAATAGAGAACTTTTTGTACCAATTACTATTAAAAACAAGTCCAATCGTTTAATTTCTTCCCGCAATAATATTAATATTGGTTATCATCTTTATGGGGTAGATGAAAATAAAGAGCAAAAATTAATTGCATGGGATAATCAATTATCTAATATTGAAGATATTTTTAATAATGAAGAGGGAACCTGTAATGTTACCCTGAATATTCCTGATGAGGCAGGAGTTTATATCTATTATATTGACGTTCTTGAATCAAATACACAATGGTTTTCTGAAAAAGGTGTTCTTACAATACCGGTGACTGTAGAGGTTAAGTGATATGAAATTGATGAATGAATTATACGTGTATAGAGAAATGATTTTTAGTTTAGTAAGAAGAGATTTAAAGGGACGGTATAAAGGTTCTGTCTTAGGTTTCTTATGGACATTTTTAAATCCTTTATTACAATTAGGTGTCTATACGCTTGTATTTTCTGTAATAATGAGAAACGGTATTAAAGATTATTATTTATTTTTGTTTGTAGCGTTAATTCCCTGGATATTTTTCAGTACCTGTGTATCTGGCGGAGCAACCTGTATAATGACCCAAAAAGAAATGGTAAAAAAGATTTATTTTCCCAGACAGGTTCTGCCTTTAGCATTTGTAACAAGTCAATTTGTTAATATGTTATTATCATTTGTTGTTGTAATACCTATCCTGATAATTAGCGACAAGGGTATCGATTTACTGGCGGTAACTTTTCTGCCACTAATTATGATAATAGAATATATACTGGCGCTTGGCATGGCTATGCTGGTATCAGCTATAACAGTATATTTAAGAGATACAGAATATATTCTCGGTATCATTACAATGGCATGGCAGTTTTTATCCCCGGTTATATATTCAATTGATCAGGTTCCAGAAGAAATCAGACCTATTTTCCTGCTTAATCCAATGACCTCCATATTAACTGCATATAGAGATATATTGTATTATAAACAGGTTCCACAAGTATCAACATTGCTTAATGCCGTATTGATGGGTGTAGGGTTGATGTTAATTAGCCTGTTTGTATTTCATAAATTGTCAAAGCGTTTTGCGGAGGAACTGTAATGAATCAGGAGAATTCTATAGAGGTTACTAATGTAACCAAATCATTTAAAGTTTATTTAGATAAAGGTTCTACATTAAAAGAAAAGGTATTATTTCGTAATCGGAGAAAATACGAAAGGAGAGAGGTACTAAAGGGAATTAGCTTTTCAGTTAAAAAAGGTACGGGTATCGGTCTTATCGGACAGAATGGCTGCGGTAAAAGTACTACATTGAAATTATTGACTAAGATCATGTATCCAGATAGTGGAAAGATAGAAATGCTTGGGAGAGTGTCCAGCTTAATTGAATTAGGTGCAGGGTTTCATCCGGACATGAGTGGCAGAGAGAATATTTATATTAATGCCTCAATCTTTGGATTATCAAGAGCAGAAATTAATCAGAAATTAGAATCAATCATAGAGTTTTCTGAGTTGGGAGATCATATTGACAACCCAATACGAACATATTCTTCGGGTATGTATATGCGTCTGGCGTTTTCTGTAGCTATCCATGTAGATGCAGATATTTTGCTAATTGATGAAATTCTGGCGGTTGGAGATGTTGCGTTTCAGAATAAATGCTTTGAGAGATTAAAAGAAATAAAGCGAAATGGAACGACTATTGTAATTGTATCTCATTCTTTAAATCAGATTGAAGAGATATGTGAGGAGTCGATCTGGATCAAAGAGGGGTTGATTCAGATGAAAGGAGAACCAAAAGAAGTGCATAAGATGTATCTTGAATACATGCAGAATAAGTAGAATGGAAGTGACATTGTGAAGAAGATATTGATTACTGGTGCTACTGGATTTATCGGGAGATATTGCTGCAAAGAAATACTGGCAAGAGGGAATGATTACCTGGCTATTGTTAGAAAAGAGTCTGATTTACAGGAGAATGCGAAAGCTGTGTTAGCAGACCTTAACAATAAGGATGAATTAGTGAAAGTGATTGAAGAATACAAACCTGACGCTGTTCTTCATTTGGCAGCTATAGCTGCAGTTACATTCGGAAATATATCAGAAATTTACAACACCAATATAAGTGTCACAGAGAATTTGTTAGAAGCAATATATAATGCCTGCGAATCAGGAACTAGAGTCGTTTTGGTTAGCACCGCAGGTATTTACGGAAATCAAAAGGATCTGTATTATTATGAAGATATGCCGTATGAGCCTGTAAATCATTATTCCTACAGTAAAATGGTGATGGAATATATGAGCAGGCTATATACAGATAAACTGGACATTAAAATTGTTCGCCCATTTAATATAGTAGGTTATGGTCAGAACCATAATTTCTTTTTACCCAAATTAGTGCGCGCTTTTGCATACAGGCAGGAATCAATCAAGTTGGGAAATATTGGATCTGAAAGAGATTATGTCAATGTTGAATACTGCGTTAATGTGCTTATGGAATTGTTATTAAGATCAAAGATTGACATCAATAAACTTAATATCTGCTCTGGAATAGCTACCAGCGGAACTAATATTATTGATATGTTAAAAGAGATCTCTGGCTATACACCGGAAATACAGATATCAAACAATCTTGTTAGGAAAAATGAAGTTTGGAGATTGGTTGGCTCAAATGAAAGAATGCTTGAATTTCTTGGGGAAGAGAAATATAACGGTAATAGTATACATGATATTTTGAACAGAATGTATCATAATTATTGTAATGAGTCAGACAAAAAATGTATTTGATTTCATGTTGCCAAAAGGCATATTTAAACGTATAATTTATATTAAGATAAATAATTGACAATGTTAGGAAAGTTGTGAGGTAATTACTATGAAAAGAACGGCACTTATTATGGCCGGCGGTAGAGGCGAACGTTTCTGGCCGAAGAGTAGACGGGAAATGCCAAAGCAATTCTTATCTTTAACCAATGATGGAAAGACAATGATTCAATTAACCATTGAAAGAATTCTTCCTGTTGTTGATATGGCAGATATTTATATTGCTACAAATAGGGAATATAAGGAACTTGTAAAAAAGCAGCTGCCAGAGATACCTGAAAAAAATATACTTTGTGAACCTGTCGGAAGAAATACGGCGCCCTGCATTGGGCTGGGGGCTGTACATATAGCAAGCAAATATGAAGATGCAATAATGTTTGTATTACCGTCGGATCATTTAATAAAGTACAATGGAATGTTTATTAATACGCTTAAAGATGCAGCTGAAAAAGCTGAGCAAGATGAAAATTTAGTTACAATCGGAATTACCCCTGACTATCCGGAGACCGGATATGGTTATATAAAGTTTAATGGAGATAAATGCGACGGTCATGCGTTTGAGGTTGATTGTTTTGTTGAGAAGCCAAACTTAGAGACTGCTAAAGAATATATTGCTTCTGAAGAGTATCTGTGGAATAGCGGAATGTTTGTTTGGAAAGTATCGACTATCCTTTCTAAATTCAAAGAATATCTTCCAGATATATTCAGCGGGCTGAATGAAATAAAGAATGCAATTGGTTCCGAACACGAAGATTTGGTATTAGAAAAAGCGTTTTTGGATTTCCGTTCAGAATCTGTTGATTATGGAATTATGGAAAAGGCTAGTAATATATATACGTTACCGGGAACATTCGGCTGGGATGATGTTGGATCGTGGCTGGCTGTAGAGAGAATTAGAAAAACAAATGAATTTGGCAATGTAGTAAGTGGTAATATAATTACAATTGATACTAAGAATTGTATTATTGAAGGCGATAAAAAGTTAATAGCAGCGGTCGGCCTGAAAGATTTAGTAATTGTAGATACTGAGGATGCTACCCTGATATGTGATAAAGACAGTGCAGGCGATATAAAGAAGGTACTGGAAAATCTGAAAATCTGTAATAGAAATGAATACTTATAGAGATCAAAGGAGATTGATTATGAAAACAGCATTAATAACTGGTATAACTGGACAGGATGGTTCTTATCTTGCAGAGCTGTTGCTTGAAAAAGGGTATAATGTTTACGGTATTATGAGAAGAAAAAGCGTTGTTGATTATGGCAATGTTGAACATATAAAGGAAAAGATTAATTTCATTTATGCTGATATGACAGATCCTATTTCATTAATAAATGCAATGAAGATTTCACAAGCAGATGAAGTTTATAATCTGGCAGCTCAGTCTTTTGTGGCAACCAGCTGGGAACAGCCTCTTGCAACTGCAGATATTGACGGAATTGGTGTAACTAACATACTTGAGGCTATTAGGATTGTTAAACCAGCAGCCCGGTTTTATCAGGCATCTACCAGTGAGATGTTTGGTTTGGTTCAAGAAATGCCGCAGACAGAAAATACGCCATTTTATCCAAGAAGTCCTTATGGTGTTGCTAAGGTTTATGGTCATTGGATTACTAAGAATTATCGTGAAAGCTATAATATGTATGCTTGCAGTGGTATTCTCTTTAATCATGAAAGTGAGCGAAGAGGTAAAGAGTTTGTTACACGTAAGATTACGAATGCAGTTGCCCGGATCAAGTTTGGTTTACAGGATTGCCTGGAGTTAGGTAATATGGATAGTAAACGTGATTGGGGACATTCACAGGATTATGTTCACGCTATGTGGTTAATGCTCCAGCAGGAAACTCCAGATGATTATGTTATTGCTACGAATGAAACCCGTACTGTTCGCGAATTTGTGGAGAAAGCTTTTCATTATGCAAATATGGATATAGAATGGCAAGGAACTGGTATAGAAGAAGTAGGCATTGATAAAAGTACCGGAAAGATAGTAGTAAAAGTTAATTCGAAATTCTTTAGACCTGCAGAGGTGGAAGTATTATTAGGAAATCCTAAAAAAGCTGAATCGGTGCTTGAGTGGAGACGCAAAATTGACTTTGATAACTTAGTTAAGAGAATGGTTGAAAATGATTTGGGATTTGTTAAAAATAATTTAAATAAATATTAATTAATAAAATGGTTCTATTTTAGAGGTAGAAGTAATGGATTATTTCTCTTCTGAGTGTAGAACCATTTTATGGATAAAAGAATGTTTAGGTAGAGGAGAAATTCAATGGATATTTGGATGGATTTAACGAATAGTATGCAGGCATGGCGCGGGGGCGTTGTTGGCATTATTCGAGCAGAATTAGAAATTGCATATAATCTTAAAAAGAACTATAAAAATATAAGGTTTAGTATTTGTAATAATGGTTGTTTCATAGAAGTTACATCTGATAAGTTAGAGTGGTTATGGAATGCTGATAGTGTTGCAGATGCATATCTAACTGCTATGGGTAGAAACAATATATCTTCTAAGCAGAAACAGAAAGTTTTACAAAATCCTATCGGATTAGATAATGCATACTCTTTTTCAGATAGTAGGCGGGAACGATTAAAGGAGGCGGGAAGATTATATATAGCAAGAAAATCACCTGCTATAAGGCCGATTCTGAAGGTGACATTTGGCTTAATATATCTGCCGGTATCGTTTGCTTCTAGATTACGTGTCTTAATAAAAAAACTTACTAAAAAGAAGATAGAAGTGGAAGCGGTAAAAAAATTTTGTCATCCATATGGAGAAAATGATATTATCTTTTGTTGTGGTTGGTTTGGTACAGATAAGGAGTTTTTGTTTTCAAAATTAAAAAGTGAAAAGAACAATATCAGTCTTGTTTATTTGGTATATGATATAATTCTTGTGAAAGAAGGAACGGCGCACTTATATGGCGAGAATTCATTTGATAAGTATATTAATTGGATAGCAAATAACTGTGACATGATATTATATGGAGGAGCTACGGCACAAAGAGATACTGAAAAGTATTTAAGAGATAATAATCTTCCAGCTCCTAAAGGATATCCAATTAAGTTTGGTTCAGAAATCGTTAAGATTTTAGATAAGGGGAATAAAGAGCAAATATTTAAAAAACTTGGTATTGAAGAAAAGTATATAATGGCTGTTGGTTCTATTGAACCAAGAAAAAACTATGATACTATATATCGTGCATATATTTTAATGCTAGAAAAGTATAATGCACAAGAAATTCCTCAATTTGTTATTATTGGAGGGGCACTGATACAAAATAATTTAGTTGATTGTGTAAAAAAAGATCCTAGGCTAAAAGGTAAAATAATAATGATACGCCCTACGGATGAAGAACTGGATTTATTATACCAAAATTGTCTTTTTACACTTTTACCTAGTTTGTATGAAGGTTGGAGTTTAACATTACCTGAAGCATTAGGATATGGAAAATTATGTATTTCTTCTAATGTAGATCCGCTAATTGAAATTGGAAAAGGAATAACTGAATTTGTGGATCCACTGGATGCTAGGGCTTGGGCAGAAAGAATTATTTATTTTTATCGAAATCCTGAATCGGTAAAAGAATTTGAAAAGAAGATTAAAGATAAATGGAAAGTTATAACCTGGAATGAATGTGCTAAAACAATAGAAGAGAAGTTGTTTTTGTTATGGGATGAGAAAAAAGTGAAAAGTACAACTGATATCTATATGGATATGACGTTGGCATGGACACTGAGTCATAGTGGCGCTTTTGTCAGTGGAATATTAAGAACACAGTTGATCATTGCTCGCTTTTTATCACGTATAAGACCAGATATTAAGTTTGTTGTTCTAACAAAAGACGGTTGCATTAATATTGATAAATGTACTTTAGCGCCGCTGTTCGATAGTGTTGATATTGAAACTTCATTTAATCATTTACGGCCGTATTTAGCGAGTTTAACATCAGAAAGCTATAATGAAAAAAATGATAGTATTAAGACAGAAATTCAGCAAACAGTTGGTCCATTCTGGTTGATTTGTAGCATATTACCAGCTAAATTACAACAGTCTTATATTGAATTTGGATTAGAAGTTAAACGTAAAATGCAAAAAAAAGGATTAAAACCTGAGTGTATAAGCTCTGATGGACTGAGTGTAAATGCCTTTCCATTTAATAAGGGAGACGTTATTTTTACAACAGGTACAGGCTATCTTCAAGAACAGTATCCTTCTATAATTAAAGCTAAAAAGGAAATAGGTTTTAAGTTTATACAGCTCATCTATGATTTAACGCCCATTTTATATCCGCAGGTGCATATGGAAAAGACAATAGAATCTTATATTCCATTTTTAAAAAATACAAGTGAATTATGTGATTTCATATTTTATGGCGGAGATACTGCAAAGCGAGACGCAGAAGCGTATTTCCGCAATAATAATCTAAAAGTTAAACCAGGGTTTGCGATTAAATTTGGAAGTAATATTGTGAAAAACTCAGTAAAGGAAGTAAATGATGTTAAAGTACTTGAAAATTTAGGTATAAATGGACCGTATACACTCACAGTTGGATCTATTGAAATGAGAAAAAATCATGAGACGCTATATAAAGCTTATCTGAAAATGCTCGAACAAAAAAATCATGAAGTACCACAGATGGTTTTTGCGGGTTATCCAGGTTGGAAAACAGAAGATTTTATAAAAATACTTAATAAAGATGAGCGGGTTAAAAATAAAATTATCGTGGTCTCACCAAGCGATGATGAAATGGATGTTTTATATAGAAACTGTTTGTTTACTGTTTTAGCAAGCTTATATGAAGGCTGGAGTCTAACTTTACCAGAAAGTTTAAATTATGGTAAATTCTGTATTGCATCAGATGTTGATCCATTACGAGAAATAGGTCAGGATTTTATTGATTATGTTAATCCGATAGATACAATGAAGTGGGCTGAAAAGATATTATTTTATTCTGTAAATAGAACAGAATTAATGAATCGTGAACAAAAGATAGCAAGGGAATGGCAGTCAATTTCGTGGGAAGAATGTGCAGATCAAGTTTGTAATCTATTAGATGAGATAGTCAACGAACAGTAAATACAAATAAAAATATTTATAAGGAATTGAAAGAAATTATAATAGTAGACATTGAATAAGTTCTTACCATTGCATAAGTCACATGACCGTTTTATCAAGTTATTTATCTTTTTGATTAGTCAATCAGTATAATTAAAGATGATAGAAGTTATATATTAATAAATTTGATATAAAGCTTCTATCATTGTTATTATTATAAAAAGTGTTACTGGTAAGAAGTAATAATTAATAAATATGTAAACTTACAATAAGGAGTAATAAGATTAGAAAATAATCTTGAATAATATTATGATAAAGTGGAAATATCTTTTTTCAATGATAAGTATTTCAATAATGTTGATTTTTGCAATCTTTTTCTTCAGTGGAATAATACCTCAGACAACATTAAATGGTGTAGTTGAGTATAATGAAAAACCAAAGAGAGAGTTTAAAACTATTATGAATGGAAAATACCAGACAGAATATTCTAATTGGTTTTCTGATAATTTTCCGTTTAGAACTTATATTGTAAAGATGTACGACGAAGTTATGTTTAATACTCACAGTATTGTAAATGGGGTTAAGGCTGGAAAAAATGGCGATCTTTTTGGCGAATATTTTACTAGGCAATCACTTATTGGAACACTGGATAAAACACAAGTTGATAATTATGCCCGGAACTTGAAATTTATACAGGACAGATTAGAAGCAAGAGGAAAGGATTTAATATATATAATAACGCCGAGTAAAGCGGAAATTTTGCCAGAGGATTTACCATGGAATTATAGGGCAGCTTATGATTCTCTAAATCAAACAGCAAATATAAGATTGGAATTAAATACCAATTTAGAAGATTATGGTGTTAAATATATTGATTATACGGATTTGATGCTAAGATTAAAAGCAGAAGGAGAGTATCCTGTTTTTTATCGGACCGGAATTCATTGGAGCCAATATGCATCCTCGAATGCTACTTTAGAGTTATTAAAGTTTATAAAAAATAATACTATTTTCAATACTCCTTTTATTAAATTGTCATATAATAAAATCGCAAAGCCTGAATTAGACGAAGCGGATTATTTAGCACTTTTGAATTTGTATAAATCTAACTATGCTGATGATTACTATACTTCAGATATAAAATTGAAAGAAGGAGAAGAACCAAATCTTCGAGTGTTTTCAATGTCGACCAGTTTTAGCCGTAGCATAATGAACTTGTTTGGAAAAAGTGATATTCCTTTTAAATATTATTGGCGAAGTCAATATACACAATTTCAAGATAAATTGTATCCAGATGTAGAAAGAACATATTATGAAAGTATGCAGCCTGGTGTTGCGGTTAATGAAATGAATTTTGAAGAAATTGTAGATCAATCGGATCTTATTATAATAGAAAATAATGCGTGCGAATTACCACAGTCACATATTGACTTTGTTCAAGCACTATCCGAATATCTAATGAAAAATTAATATATTATAGAAGGAGGTATTAAAGAAATGGTATTTGCTTCACCATTTTTTCTATTATTATTTTTTCCAATAGTATTAGTTGTATATTTTTTAATTAACCCCAAGTATAGAAATTTCTGGTTATTTGCTTCTTCACTTATCTTTTATTCATGGGGAGGGGTTCAATATACACTATTAATGTTTTATTCAATTATAGTAAATTATTTTTTTGCAAAGTTAATCGATAAAGATGATTGTAAGAATCCTAAAAAGTTAGTTGTATTATCTATTGTTTTCAACTTAGGAATACTTGGCTTTTTTAAATATTTTAATTTTATATTAAATTTAATTACTCATGTTATTAGATTTGTAGATGCTGACTTTACTATAAGTGTCCCTACCATTCCTCTGCCAATTGGAATTTCGTTTTTTACTTTCCAAATAATGTCTTATATTATTGATGTATATCGAAAAGACGTTAAGTCACAGAGTAAGTTTGTTAATTTAGGATTATATATTATGCTATTTCCTCAACTAATAGCAGGCCCTATTGTCCGTTATATCGATATTGAGAATGAAATTAATGAACGAAGAATAAGTATAGAAGATATAAGGTTTGGTTTAAAACGTTTTATCATTGGATTAGCCAAAAAGGTTTTTTTGGCTAATTTTGCCGCTAAATTTGCAGATGTTGCATTTACATCACCATATTTAAACACACCATTAGCATGGTTGGGCATTATCTCTTATTCTTTGCAAATATTTTTTGATTTTTCTGGCTATTCTGATATGGCTATTGGAATGGGTAGAATATTTGGATTTCATTTTCTTGAAAATTTCAACTATCCATATATATCAAAATCAATACAAGAGTTTTGGCGAAGATGGCATATTTCATTATCTACATGGTTTAAGGATTATTTATACATACCATTAGGGGGTAATAGAAAAGGCACTAGGAGGACTTATATCAACAATATAATTGTGTTTTTTTGTACCGGTTTATGGCATGGAGCCGCTTTAAATTTTATTGTTTGGGGACTATATCATGGGGCATTTTTGATAGTTGAGCGTATGGGGCTTAATAAATTACTGGGTAGGATGCCAAAATTTTTTGGACATGTCTATACAACACTTGTTTTTATGATCGGCTGGGTGCTTTTTAGAGCAAATACAATAGGAGAGGCATTAAGATACATAAAGAAGATGTTTGTGTTTGATATGCAACATATGGAATATTTTTATCTTGATTTAGACTCTTTTACAATTTTTATTATCATCCTTGGGGTTGTTCTTAGTACTCCTGTCGTTCCCTTAATAAAAAGCAGAATTAAAAGTTGGATTCAGGGGACAATGGTAAATAGCTTAGGAATAATTTTAGTGGATATAAACTATTTATTTTTATTTATTGTTTCAATAATATTTGTGGTAGGATCAAAATTCAATCCATTTATTTATTTTAGATTTTAAAGTAATAAACTTGTTTGGAAAATGTTCTGGGTATAAAATCAAAATTAATGTTGATAATAATTTAGCTGTATAGAATAAGATATTTGGGTATTAAGTAAATAATAATTATTAACGGTTAATAACTAAAAAATTATAAGGAAAGAGAGCTGAGAAAAAGTAATGGATGAACGAGTACAAAGAAAGTGGTGTGAGTGGAAAGAACAAAATCTTACTGATGAGGATCTTAAAATTGAACTGGATAAGATTGAGGCGTCGGAATCTGAAATACATGACCGCTTTTATCGTGAGTTGGAGTTTGGTACGGGTGGATTAAGAGGTGAAATTGGCGTAGGCACTAATCGTATGAATATTTACACCGTAGCTAAAGCAACTCAGGGTTACAGCAATTATTTAAAGAAAGATTCAGTCCATCCATCAGTGGCGATTGCTTATGATAGCCGCATAAAATCAGAAAAATTTGCGCATATTGCAGCTGAAGTATTTGCAGCTAATGGGATTCAAGTTTACATTTACTCGGAATTAATGCCAACTCCATCTTTGTCTTTTGCGGTTAGAGAACTTAGATGCAGTGGAGGTATTGTAATTACTGCAAGCCACAATCCTTCTAAATACAATGGGTATAAGGTTTATGGCAGTGATGGCTGCCAGATTACGACTGAAGCTGCCAACTCCATTTTAAAAGAAATAGAAGATTTAGATATATTTAATGATGTAAGACGTCTGGATTTTAATGATGGATTGGATACAGAAAAAATATCATACATACCAGAGGCTGTGATGAAAGCTTATCTTAATGCTGTATCATCCCAATCTTTATGTGATGATAATATAAACAAGGAAGTTTCTATCGTTTATACTCCATTGAATGGTTCGGGGTTAAAGTGTGTTACAAGCGTTTTAAGGCAAAACGGCTTCACCAATATTTCAGTAGTGAAAGAGCAGGAAAAACCAGATGGAGAATTCCCGACATGTCCCTATCCGAATCCGGAAATTAAAGAGGCACTGGAGTTGGGACTGAGGGATGCGAAGGAAAGAGGGAGCGAATTATTATTAGCTACAGATCCTGATTGTGATCGTGTAGGAATCGCTGTACGTAATAACAATGATTATGTACTTTTAACAGGAAATGAAGTCGGGATGCTGCTTCTCGATTATATCTGTAAACGCAGAATCGCTCTTGGAAAAATGCCAAATAACCCTATTTTGGTTAAAACCATTGTAACTATAGATATGGCAGATAGAATTGCGGAAGATTATGGAGTACAAGTAATTGATGTGTTAACCGGATTCAAATTTATTGGTGAGCAAATTGGCTTTTTGGAATTAAAAGGAGAAGAGGACCGTTTCATCCTGGGGTTTGAGGAGAGTTATGGATATTTAACCGGTGGTTACGTGCGTGATAAGGATGCAGTAGTTGGGTCGTTGATGATTTGCGAAATGTTTACTTATTATAAAACTATGGGTGTAAGTTTAATTGATGTTTTGGAGAAATTATATAAAAAGTATGGATACTGTTTAAATACATTGCATAGTTATACATTTGAGGGGGCGGAAGGTTTTCAGAAAATGCAGCAAATAATGCAGGAGTTGCATCAGAATCCTTTAAAAGAAATTGGGGGAATGAATGTAATTGAGGTTAGGGATTATCTTGAAGGAATTAATCAACTTCCCAAATCTGATGTTTTAAAGTTTATGCTGGAGAAAAACGCCTCCGTTGTGATTCGGCCTTCTGGAACAGAACCTAAGTTAAAAGTATATCTTTCTGTAAGTGCTGAGAACCGTAATGCTGCGGAGAAGACTGAAGTTGCAATGGTAAAAGAAATGGAGAAAATTTGGGGATAAGTTAATTAATGCTACTGGTGATATATATAATCAGTTGCATATTTTGAACTTAACAGCAGTACAGTTAAGCGTATTTAGTGGTGTCTAGTTAACTTTATATAAATAAAGATGAGAGACGTTTAATAGCGTCTCTTTTATTATTATATAGTTGCAAATTATAGATAATGGATATATAATTATTGTGGAGAATAATGATATTATCTATATGCTGTTTGCTATTTAAACTTAAAAAATACTCTTTCGTAAGTAAGCCCTAGATAAAGTAGTGTTTTGATCTTTCAGGATTTTTTACCTCTGAAAAAAATAAATAGTACCATTATTCATGCCACAGGATTTTATCATAGCTCCAGTTCAAGACGCTTTTTCTGTCGCTCTTCTGGTTCTAAGTCTGTCGCTCAAGCGGTTGTAGCCGCTGAATCTGTCTGTGTGGATAAACCCGTGATAATCAGCAAGGTACTTTGCTGCGTGGTAGCCACCTCTTGATGGCTAAAACTCGTAAATCAGAACACGGTGTTCTTTAAATGCACTGCTGGTGTACAGCCATACTGTGATTGATTAGTGGTGCTGGCACAGGTGCTTTCTCAATAGTTGATTCGTTATCTTAACGGCACTGTGGACACGCTCGACTTTCGCTGGAGTGATATGAATCTCTTCACGAACATCCTCGAGCTGTTATCTTCCAATGGAGTATTACACTAAAGTCAGTTACGCACATCACCTTTCAGTTCAACGGTTCTGAGCGGTACATTCTTTGTGAGCTCATCATGCGATATCACGTTGATCGTATTTTACAGCGCAAATTATGTTGCGCTTACTTTCATTGAAGAATAAATCTTAAGTATGTAAAAAGTATACTTTAATGGTTGTTTTTTAGTTATAATGATTTTAAAGGTCTTAAATTAAAAAGAAAAACCGGAGGGAAAAGTTAAGACATGTCAGAATTAGAAAACAAAAAGATAAAATTAATTTTAAAAAACGCAATAAAACTATTCTACCTAATTTCGGGTTCAATTTTTTTATGGCTTGTTTTAAATATTCTTTTGAATAATTGTTATGTGGATCCATTATCTTACGGAGGAGATTTTGTAATAACAAGTTATTATAATCCTTTTATCATATTATTTTTAGTGGGAATAGCTTACATCATAATATCAAAATTGTATATATCAGATATTATAAGTAAAAAAATAGTGCCGGTCATACTATTTGTGTTTATATTCTGCATACAAGTATTTTTGGCACGATACCTAGAATATGACATATCTGATACTTCAAAGTTTTCAGATTTTGGTGTAATAGTTGATTCAGCGAAATGCATATTATCAGGCGGAACATATGAAAACGTATATTTTCAAAACACACCTTATCAAGTAGGCATAATTAGTGAGATTATAATTTGGAACAGGATTTTAATGGGCGTTGGCATTAAATCTTTCAATGCAAACTGTATCGCACTAAATATTATTAGTATTGATCTCGCAATTCTCGGCGGCTTTTTTACGTCTAGGATAATATGGAAAAGTAATAAAATGGCAAATATTTTCTTGCTTTTTTCCATAGTGTTTTCTCCTTTCTATACATATATTACATACTATTATACTGACTCGCTTTCTATTCCTTTCGCTATATGGGGGGTATATATATATGCTTATCTCAATACTAACTCCTCAAAGATAGCTCTCTGGAGGACTGTTTTATTAGGGATTGTCATGATTATGGTTTTTGTATTAGGAATTTTTATAAAGGCAACTGTTGGAATAGCACTTATAGCTATTTTTCTCCATATGATTTTGTCCCGCAAATCAATAATTAAAATTGGCTGTGTGTTACTGAGCTTTTTTATTGTATCCTCGTGCTTTAAAACTGTAGTTAATTCTTACATTGATCAAAAGAATTGGTTCGGATATAAAATATCAAATGAAGAGGGATACCCAAAGGAATTTTGGTTTTTAATGGGTTCAAATGAAAAGAGATTAGGTGCATATCCACCGGTTGATGTTAATGCTATTATAGGATTAGAAACAAGAGAAGAGCAGAGAGATGCATCAATTCAAATGACGATAGATAGAATAAAAGAATATGGGATGGCGGGATACATCAAATTTTTAACAACAAAGAATAATTGGATGTGGGGAGAGGGCAGATATTTTGCTACAGAGTTATTAGGTTGGTTTCCGCATACCAATAATTCTAAAATTTTAAATTTTTTTATTAGAGATAAAATAGGAAGCCCAGTGTTTTGCTATTGGAGTCAGTGCATTCAGGTGCTAATTTTATTTTTGCTTTTAGGTGCGTTTTTTAGAGGGGCTAAAAGTGGTGAATTAGATATGATTTTCGTCATAAATATTACAATATTTGGAGTTTATATATTTTTTAGTTTGTGGGAGGCAAGGCCGAGATACCTATTTAATTATACGCCATTCTTTATAATTTCAGCAATAAGTGGATTAGAAAAAGTAAGTGGAAATGGAAAAACATTTTTTCGTCATATTTTTAACAATTAATAAATAGTATAAAAGAATTAAGTATTAGATTATAATCTAGTTCAACATAAGAGGAGAAGGATAAAAAATGGAAGATTCATTGTATGTGGTAATGCCGGCCTATAACGAAGAGGCTAATATTGAAGCTGCAGTAAAGGACTGGTATAAAATTTTGGAAGGAAAGAGTAAATCATCTCGAATAGTGATTGCGGATAATGGAAGTACTGATAAGACACATTTAATTTTAGAGAGTATGAAGCATGATTTTCCGCAGTTAGAGATAGTATCTAATACAGAAAAACAACATGGTCCGAAGTTAATTGCATTATATAAAAAAGCGATTGCCGATAAAGTGGATTATGTTTTTCAGACGGATTCAGATGGACAAACGAATCCTAATGAATTTGATGAATTCTGGCATTTGAGAGATAAATATGATTGTATTATTGGGCATCGATCCGTTCGTGGTGACGGGAAATCAAGAGCGTTTGTTGAGCATGTAGTCTGTCTATTGCTGAGAATATACTTTGGAATTAAAGTTCCAGATGCTAATGCGCCATTTAGATTAATGAAGGTTAAAGTTGTTGAAAAATATATAAATAAACTGCCATATGATTATAATATACCCAATATTATGATGACAACATATTTTGCACACTATAACGAAAAGATGGTATTTAAAGAAATATCGTTTAAACCTCGACAAGGAGGTGTAAATTCAGTTAACATACCAAGAATTATTAAGATCGGGTGGAATGCATTGAAAGGATTTAGAAAATTTAAGAAGGAATTATAATATATGTCGAGTATAGTGAGATTGATCAATAAGTTTAGAGATATCATTTCTTATGTAATATTTGGTGTATTAACTACTATAGTTAACGTTATTACATATTGGATAGCTGTTCACTTATTTTTACTCCCTGTTATGATTGGGACTATATTAGCATGGACTATTGCGGTGTCATTTGCATATATTACAAATCGAAAATGGGTATTTCATAGTCGAGCAAAAGGTATTAAAGCGATTATTAGGGAGTTGTTTTCTTTTTTTGCTTGTAGATTGGCGACAGGTGCTGTGGACTGGCTATGTATGTTTATTTGTGTTGATATTCTTAAATATAATGACGTTATTATAAAAATAGCAGCTAATATATTGGTAATAGTGTTGAATTATATTGCTAGCAAATTGATTATTTTTAAGAATAGCAAAAATGTGTAATTAAGAGATAAGTGGATTGAGATTGATTAATTTATGATTGCAGAGAGGTTAGAATGTTCGACTATTTAATTGTTGGTGCAGGATTATATGGCGCAACTTTTGCTCAACAAGCAAAGCGTGCTGGAAAAAAGGTTTTAGTGATAGATAAGCGATCTAATATAGCAGGAAATATATATACAAAAAATATTGAAAAAATTAACTTTCATAAATATGGAGCTCATATTTTTCATACTAATAATACTGAGGTGTGGAACTACATTAATCAATTTTCATCGTTTAACAGATTTACTAATTCCCCAGTTGCGAACTATAAAGGTGAACTATACTCGTTGCCATTTAATATGTTTACATTTAACAAAATGTGGGGAGTCGTTACTCCTGATGAGGCTTTAGCAATGATTGAGAAGCAAAAGAAAGAAATAACTAGAGAACCTGGTAATCTTGAGGAACAAGCAATTTCTTTAGTTGGTAGAGATATCTATGAGAAATTAATAAAGGGATATACAGAGAAGCAATGGGGGAGAGATTGCAAAGATTTACCAACTTTTATTATTAAAAGACTTCCGGTTAGATTCACTTTTGACAATAATTATTTTAATGCATTATATCAAGGAATACCAATTGGTGGATATACAAAGCTGGTAGAGAATCTACTTGATGGAATTGAGGTGCATCTTAATAAAGACTATTTTATAAATAAGATAGAGTATGATGCATTAGCGGATAAAGTAATTTTTACAGGAGCTATAGATGAATATTTCAATTATTGCTTAGGCAATCTGGAATATAGGTCTGTAAGGTTTGAGACTGAGATTTTAGACACCTCGAATTTTCAGGGAAATGCTGCAGTAAATTATACTGATAAGGAGACTCCTTGGACTCGAATTATAGAACATAAATGGTTTGAGTTTGGTAAGGATGAAAATGGAAATGACATTCCAAAAACTATTATCAGTCGAGAATATAGTACTGAATGGAAGTTAGGGGATGTGCCCTACTATCCTGTAAACGATGAGAAGAATAATAAGCTATATCAGCAATATAAAGAACTTGCAAAAAAAGAGGAACATGTAATATTTGGGGGTAGATTGGGAGAATACAAATATTATGATATGGATGCAGTTATTGCCTCAGCATTAGGTATGGCAAAACTTCTATTAGAATAACCATAAGAGTGGACCTTACAGCGGTAGGTTGGCTCTTATGGTTCATAATTGTTAAATAAAGTAGCGTATTTATATTTCTTAATATTGTTGTTTCAACAACTGCACTTGATAATGTTTTTATTAAGTGTATATGCTAGTACTTTTTAACTCATTGATGTTATTGAAATTATAAAATGCTTTATTTAATATAACCGCAAAGTAATTCTACGGTCATCAAAAATAATCTTGCATCTCTTTACTAGATTGCCAGAGATGCAAGCGCTTTATTTTACATTTGCATAATTATCTATCACAGCCTTACTCCTTGAAGCGAGTTGATCCAACTGTTTGTGCGACATGTCGGTACTTGGGGGTGATCAAGCCTTGTCAAGTGCTGATTATCTAGCTACGGTATGTTCTAATTAATTGTTGTCTTCCATTAATCCGTTTTGATATGACTTTTGCAACTTATTATTCCAAGAAACGCGGAGAAGGCAAGCTACATTGAGTTGCGATTACTCATGTGGAGAAAAAGCGCGTTAGAGTCATCTATGTCATATGACTTATTAAAGTTACTCTTTTTTTATATCAAAAAAATTATATAAAACCTTTGACTATAAGATTTCGATAAAATTATATACAAAAAGGAGAAAATATGCAAAAAGAAAAACATTTAGATGGAATAAGGGGGATAGCTGCCTTTATTGTTGTCATTTACCACTACATTTCAGGATTTTATCCTGCTTTATATTACGGAAATATTAATAATGTTAGAACAGGTAGCGGGGTTGAGTTGTTTATTGCTAGTACACCTTTAAACTTAATATATGATGGTGATGTATCGGTTTGTATTTTTTTTATATTAAGCGGATATGTACTCACATATAAATTCTTTAAATATAACGATACCAGTGCAATAATTTCAGCCGGTATTAGAAGATATTTTAGGCTAATGCCGCCAGTATTGTTTTCGGTATTTATAGCCTATATACTCATGAAGTTACGGTTATTTTATAATGTAAAAGCATCAGAGATAACAACATCTTTTTGGTTAGGAAGCTTTTATAATTTTAGCCCTAATATATTGGAAATGTTTAAGCACGGAATATGGGGAGTCCTTTTTAGACAATCCGTAATATATAATCCCACTTTATGGACTATGTATTATGAATTTTATGGTTCATTAATTGTATTATCTTTTGTATTGTTGATTGGAAAAAGCAGGAATAGATATATCGTTTATGTTGTAGCTTTATATATAACAATTCATACTAAATTTTTACCTTTTATATTTGGATTAATTTTAAGTGATTTATATAATACTAAACTACATGTTATGGATAAATATAATACAAAATATCTAAATTCAATTCTATTATTATTGGGTCTTTTTTTAGCTTCATATCCACCATATATGCCAGTGGAAAATACTATGTATAAGTTTATGAAAATAAATTTTATTGAAAATGTATATTATTTTTATCACTCAGTAGGCTCTTTTTTAATTATGATAGTAATATTAAGTTCAGCTAAGCTTAAACAAATATTTTCTAATAAATTATTTGTTTTTCTAGGTAAAATATCATTTTCGATGTATATAATACACTTTATGATTTTAAATTCACTTTCCAGCTTTTTATTTATAAATCTTGTTAATTATTATAAATATTCTCACGCTTTTTTTATAGTATTAATAATATCATTAGGTGTAATAATATCTTTATCTTATTATGTATATAAATATATTGATTTAAATGGTATAAAACTGTCAAAAAAAATATATAATGATTTTTTTAGACCATTAAATGATTGAATGTATATAATACATAATTTATGATAAAAGGCATGAGATGATGTATGGATAATAAATTGCTGATTAGTTTTTTAACACTGCGATCAAATTTATGAGAATATTCACATTGTCACTCATGCCTATCCATTCAACCGGAGCATGTACAAATACCACTGTATTTTGTAGTGAGATCATTTTAACTCCAATTGATTAGCTATTTTTTAACAATGCAAAGTTAACTGGATCATGAAGCATACAAACTTGTTAATGCAGGACTGAATCGTAAATCAAATGAAGAATCCGTCCAATTGACATTTTCACTGATATGCAATGTCTTATCTCGACCCTATTACATACATATTTCTATTCTCATTCCCTCATTTCAAAAAACCAATCCTATTTATAATCTCTATTAGAGTTTTTTCTTTTGTATACACCAACCCAGATTTCATAAGATATCTGAAAAAACCTGCAAAGACCTCTGTACTATGATGTACAATGAAGTATTCGGGTCCGGAACCGGTTAAAGTTTCGGATTCCATAAGAACTTCGTTTTAATACCTTAATCTTATTGTTAAATCCTTCTGTAACGCCGTTTGTAATGCCATATTTAAAGACATTTAAGATTTCTTTTCTCCAAGACTGGAATGTTTTCGCACATTTTTCGAATTCTTTAATACCGCATCCTCTTGCATTAGAAATCCAATCATCGAATTCCTGCTGTTGCTTACGATAGGACTGTAGCTGGCTGATGTCATAAAACCATTCTTTCATCATATGCGCTAGCCGTAGGTCATCACTATAGAGGAGCATCAGATCACAGGCCTGTTTGTTCTCATTTTTTAGCATTCTATAGCGGGTCAAAATCAACTTCCGGCTTCGTTTATAGTATTTTCGAAGAGAAGCCGGCATGGATTTCTGGAGCCGTTTACGAACATTTTCGATAGCCCATGTGACCTGACGAATGAAATGATACTTGTCCACGATAATCTTTGCGTTTGGAAAGAAGGTTCTGGCTAGCTCCACATAGGGAAGCCACATGTCACAAATAAAGAACTTTACTTTCAGCCTTTCCTTTCTGGTAATGTTTCTCCAGTAATCAGCCAGATGGCTCTGAGTGCGGTCTGGAAGAATATCCAGAATCCGGTGCTTTTAGGATCAACGAGGATACACTGATATTTTCCAGTAGAGGCATTGCCTTTAAATTCATCAATAAAAACAGCCTCAGGAAGTTTATCTGGTGGTGAATAATGGATGGTATCCAAAAGTCTGCAGATTGTAGGGACGGAAACCCCAGTAAGGATTGAAACCTGCTTGAGAGAAAAAGTCTGTCGAAGGAGAGATATAACATAAAAAGCCAGTCTCCTTGTTCTGCGGTGATAGGAAGGAAGAAAAGAATAGTGTTCCAAAAATCTTTTTCCGCAGGAGGAACAGAGATAACGAAGTTTGCGAAGGACCAGGGTAACAGATTTTCCGTGAAAAGGAGTATCATTGATTTTCTGGATTCGATAGTCATGAACTCTTTTTGTTTTGCAGCCACAACAAGGACAGATCTGCTCAGAAGGTTTAGTTTCAATGAAAACCTTTAAAAAGGAGTCTGCCTGTATAACATTTTTTACAAAAACATCTTTTAAGTCTAAGAAAGCCTTGCTATAATTAGGGTACATCTATGAGAGGTCACCTCAGTTAACATTAAACTTTCGTCGGGATAATGAATTTAGGAGGCTTCTTATAGATGTATTTTAATACAACAAAAAGAATGTTGGAAGTGTGCTTATCAAGCACACCCCAACATTCAGTATAGAACCTTAAAAAAGCCCCTCCCGCAAGATTTCCACATATTTCGAATGCCTCCACACCTCACTGTCACCAATAACATAGATCCGGTATTTGGCTCTGGTGACGGCGACATTTACAATATTGCTATTCACCCATCTGACTGCTCCTAAAGAGTTTCTGTCACATCCCAATATAAAGATTACCTCTGCGGCTTCCTTTCCCTGGAATTTGTGGACGGTACCGCAGTTATCAAGACACCAGTCTTCCAACGCATCTCCGTATTCGGACAATTCCGTACAGGTCTCTAACTGTTTTACTATACCAGATATAACGGACTTAAATGGTGAGATCACAAATAAATCCGGTGAGCCGGAGTATCTTCGGAAGCTTTCTGCAATCAGTTCACAGACCTTCTCTCCCTGTTTTTCTACATAATGATTTTTTCCCTGTGTATCTTTTTCTGTTCCCGGTACATCCAGCCATTTTGCCTTATTATATAAGAATTTAACTGCTAATTCCGGTTTGGGCGAGGCGGTTTTTAACTTCATGGAATCTCCGTAAGATATGTGGTTGGAGATTCGGAACATAGGGTTAATACATCTTCTGTGTACAATCAGAGGGCAGCCGACCCACGTGCCTGAATCATTTTCATTTAGACCTTTCAGATAGGTACCATAATTATTGATGCGGTCAGCAAATTCCTGCACAGAGATATGCTTTGAAATATAGGGTTTTAGATTTTCGTCGGAGAAGACTGTTTTTATATGGTCAGCATCGTTTGTTACTACAGGCTCTACTTGTCTTGGATCTCCCACAATGATAGCTTTTTTAGATCGGAAAAGGGCACCAGCAGCCATGTGCGGAGCGGCTTGTCCGGCTTCGTCTATTATTAGCAGTCCTATTTTACCTGGTTCTTTAATATCTGCTAGAAAAGTCTGTACGGAAGCAAATGTGGTAGATATAACAGGCGTGAAAAGAAAAAGGGTATTTAAAAGTTCTGGAAATACCTTTTCTCTGTCACTTCTACTGTAGTTTACTAAATCACCATCAGTGTTATTTCTTACCCTCCACATCATGGATAAATTGATGAAATTATCTCTGCAGGCGGTAGAGGATAGTATAAATTCCTTGTGTACCTGAAGTGCAAGATAAAAAAGTTTTTCTCTGGAGCGGTTAAATTCCTCAGTTATCCAAGGATTAATTAATTGAGCCCTGGTGCTGGCTTTCTCCTCTTTGCTGTAAAAATCTTCCCAGAATGGAGAGTCAAGCACATCAACCTGTTTTCTGGCCTCATTCATTCTCTCTACTAATTTTAGTTTCAAGCTTAAAATGGATTGATCTATGCTTTCTACTTTCTTCTGACAGACCATAAGGAAGGACTCCTGTTCCCTAATGTCTTGTGTAAGGCTGCTGATTACTTTCTTCATATTTTGTATGCAGTTAATATAATATTGCTGTTTTCCAATGAGCTGAGAACAGATGTCTGAATTTTTTGATAGTTCTTCATTTATACAGGACTCTCTGGCTGTAAGATCGCTCTTTTCTATGGTGAATTCCTTGTGTCGGCGTATTTTCTCTGTATCCTTACCGATGATATTGTAAATATGATCAAACAATTTATATGAATTTTCCAATTCAATTATGCGGTCAGATAGCGCAGTACGTGACTGTCTGCATTCTTCCAGCCCGGCGATCAGCCGTTGCCGTTCCTGATTTGATGCAGAAAGCTGGCGTTCAATTGAGAATAATTCACTCTCTGCTTCGTAAAGTGAGGCTTCCGTCACGTTCTTCCTGCTTTTGGCTTCTTGAATTGCATTTCTTTTTTCGTTAATAAGGAGATTTTGTTGTTCCGCTGATATTTCATGTTTATGAATTTCAGTTTCAAAAGTTTTATTCAGTCGGCTGAATTCAGTTAGTTCCGTCTGCTGTCTTTTTACAATTTCCAGCTGCTCTTTAAATACGGCAGCACTTTCTCTGTAAGTAGCTAATCGGTCACTGCGCTTATCATTTGGTATTAAAAATTCGTCGATAAGGGGATTTAAAACGTGATAATAGTATTGATTAATATTGGAACGCTTACCTAATGGAGCGGAAATCATCCCCCATTCCGTAAATTCTTTCTCCATAGCTTCATCACCGGTAATAAGTCTGTGCGCCAGCCAGGAAAAGTAGATATCCGGGAGATCGGCAGATTCAGTGATATATGTTTTATCGTTTATCTTTCGCTTTACTTTATATGTCTCACGCTGTTTGACATTTTGAAGATGAAAAAGATTTTCTATTTCAGATAATCCACATTTTAATTGTTCAGAATCACTGTTATTATCGCTTTTTAAGGCTTTTACCAAATCTAATCCATTTGGCAATTCTTTTGTAATATTCTCAACAGCATCGTTGTTACAGGAGGCAACAAGCATTCCATAATTGGATATTGCCTTATCTTTTAATTTGAAATAACGGTAATAATATTCATCATACCCATTATACTTCTTTTTCCCATCGGAATAAAAACATTCCAGGAAGGCATCATCAGGAGTATCATATTCCACTAACAGTCTGGCACGTTCCACCAGATTGTGGGAAATGATTTCTTTCAACAAAGTCGTTTTTCCGGTACCAGGAGGTCCGTTTACTGAAAAGACGGGATTAGTTGAGGGATCCTCGGATATCTGGAGGTTGATTGCAACCTGCTGCATAAGGGAAGGGACATATTTGGAAGGCCACTTACCAAGCGGGAGTCTATCTGGCATAAGCCATTTGGTGATTTCAGCCCGGTCATTTTTAATATCAATTCTGCTTTCGGAATTAACTGAGGTCTGATCGCTGCAGTCTGTACCCCATGGCGAGATGATATAGTCAATTACGTTCTCCTGGATTTCGCTGTAGCTGCCAAATCTATTATCAAGAATTGCATCTGTCACCATCATCAGATCCTTTGTAAAGTATCCGTGGGATAAATCACTGTAATCCTCTGTTTTACCATCTGATTTTTCAAGAACCTTTTGATTAATATATCTGTTATAGATTAATAAACCTTCGTAAGTACAGGCCTTTTTTATTAAGGGAATAATATAGTCATGATTAAGCTCCTGCAAAGTATGATCCAGTAGTTCATTGGTAATTATTTTATCTTTTTGTAAAATATTTTCGTATTTTTCCAGATCATTATGATATCTTTCAGTGGTAATTTCCATCTGCGCGTTAGTACCATAACGGGCAATCATGCCAATACCCCATAAAAGAGGGGAAATATTAAAAGAATTCTCAATATAATAACCGGAAGAATCAGTTTTAAGCCCAAAGCATACTAATACTCCAGGATCTTTTTCGATTTCTTCTTCCTGGATATTTAACAGTTCATCCAGCTTTTTGACTAATTCTCTGCGCTCTAGCATACCGATACATATCCAGCATTCCCGCCCTTTTTCGGGGTGTCTGACGAATTTACTGTCATCTGCTTTTATAAGATCATTTAATATGCTGGTGCAGTCCAGTTTGTGATACATGGAAAGACTGCCGCTGGGTTTTGTATCTTCTGCCAGAAGAAGGATTTCTTCTTCTTTTTTAATCAGTTTCCGATTAGCTCTGCTTTCTGCAGGAAAAGTGGACTGGTTTAGAAATTCTATGGTATGCCAGAACCCGGTTATTTTTGCAGCTTTTTCCTGACGGATTAGCCACTGATTGTTTGAATATTGCCTTTTTGTCATGCTTTTCACGTTTCCCCATCCTTTGTATCTGTTTTATATATAATTTCTATTTTACATGATAATTGTGGATAGTAAATGATATGTTGCAAATTAATTTGGAAATTTGGGGAGTTAACCGTATAGCTGCGGATTGTTGCATTTGGTTTTGATCAAAAAGTCATAAATAATTTCGGGTTTTATACCTCTCTAATTGGTATCATAAAGCATACTCAGCATGATAAAACGCAATAGGCAGGCTTAATTTTAACAAGCCATTCTCACCTCGCGTCTATTCTGCATACCGCCCAATCAAGCGGAGCTTGTTTCAATCAACCGATTGACAAAAACAATCAGATTAAGGAGGAATTATTTATGGATCCAATAATTGGCCAAATTCAGTTATTTCCCTATAACTTTGAACCGAGAGGCTGGATGCTCTGTGATGGAAGATCATTAGAAATTGCTTACAACCAGGCATTATATTCACTATTAGGCATCACCTTTGGAGGAAATTCTACTAGTTTTAAGCTGCCGGACTTGAGAAATGCAAATCCCCTTGCTGTAACCAATCAGATGAAATATTACATTGCAGTCGAAGGTCTGTATCCCCAGAGACCATGATTTTGCAGTGATTTCTGGATAGGAAAGGAGAGAAGATACATGGATGAAGTTTTGTTAGGTCAAATATTACTTGTACCCTATACGTTTGCTCCTATGGGCTCAGTGTATTGCGATGGAAAGGAATACCCCATAATGCAATATCAGGCGTTGTTTTCTTTGCTTGGATATACATTTGGAGGCAATGTTAATACCACATTTTGTGTACCCAATTTAAAGGGGTTTGAGCCAAATCCCGGAGTTCATTATGTTATTGCCATGTATGGTTACTATCCCACTCGGTCATAGTCATCAGGCTGGGGATGAAAGAATAACCGTATTTCAATTTACCGGAAAGGATTGATGAGATAAATATGGGTAAAAATTTAGCTTTAAATGCGGATATAACTGCAAGCAGTTATGTCGATCCTTACGAACCTGGCAGAGCTGTAAACGGTATAGTAAGTGACCCAACCTCCAGATGGTT
Organism: Lacrimispora struthionigena; assembly: GCF_048627165.1. NCBI lineage: Bacteria > Bacillati > Bacillota > Clostridia > Lachnospirales > Lachnospiraceae > Lacrimispora > Lacrimispora struthionigena. The sequence goes on along the minus strand of NZ_JBMBWP010000002.1, from coordinate 1,947,261 downwards.
GTGTGCTGCATTGCCAGGATGGCTGCGTCTGGATCTGAATAAATCATGTTGGATCGGTGAATGGACAGTGAAAAGTATTAGTGGATATGCTGGCTGGCCGGCCGATTATCGTATGACTTCATTTAGTTTAGAGAGAAGCATAGATGGAACTAATTGGATCACAGTTGATTCAGTAGCAGGCAATACATATAATGTTTGTACCCGTGTGTTGGCCAGCCCCGTATATGCCAGATATTTCAGGCTCTTTGTTCCTGATAATGGAGGATTACTAGCCAATAAATCCGCCGCGTCTGTCATGGAGCTGGAGCTGATAGAAACAGATGTAGACGTACTGACTTCATTGGTAATAAAAGATAAGGAAGAACACACAGCAGTGCTGACTCCTGCTTTTCATTCAGATACACTGTCATATACTTCCAATGTGGGATATGATTCTGATTGCATCACAGTAATTCCGGTTGCATCAAAAACTACGGCAGCTATTACGGTTAATGGGCAGGAATTGATAGGGGGAAAAGCTTCTGTTACAATGACTAGTGGTTTGAATAACGTTGAAATTAAGGTGACTTCAGCAGGCGGTTATACAGTGACATATATGGTAACTGTTACAAGGGCCAGCAGCCCTTATCTGGCTTCTGTGACAATGACAGGATTCCGCATACCCGGTTTTTCAAAGACCACGTATAGTTATAATCTTACAACCCGGAATCTTGCCAGTACAAAAGTCACTCCAACACCTGAAGATCAAGAAGCAGTTGTTATCATTTCTTTAAATGGCACCACATTTAACAGCGGTCAGGCAATATCACTTATTAAAGGCTTAAATCCAATCGAGATTGTGGTAGCTTCTAAGACTGGACTTGATAGCAGAACCTATATTTTCAATATAAATAAGACGTCATAATATGCAAAAATATTTTCAGCGGCATAGAGGAGGAAGCTTGTTTCCCCTCTATGCCTTTGAGAATTGTATGGGAGAGAGGGATTGAATGTTTTTAAATAAAAAGTTACGCTGCTTAAGCGGGGCACTGACCGTGGTACTGCTTGTTACTACAGTGCCAGTGTGTGTTTATGGTGAAACAGGAGAATTATTTAGTACAGAAGATCAGGATGCAACCTCAATTTCAGACTGGATTGGAAACATTGATTTCAACAATAATTTTGATTTTACCACGGTGTTCCCAGAGAAAGGATGGTATCAGTATAATCAATTAAACCTGGAAGGGGTACCTTCACCTAAGGATCTGAACGATAACGATGGTAACAATGATATTATAGAATACTGTACTGCATATGGTACCAATACGGCTGTGGGGAAAATATATAAAGATTATATTGTAAAGACTCCGGGATACTATAATCTGAATGCTTCTGTTCAGGTTTTTCCCTATATGAATACAGATAAAGGAACACTGCGAATTGAATTGTACGATAATGAAACAGGAAGTGGCGAGCCTGTTGAGAGCAATTATGAGGTGAGTAAGAGCACAGCTGGGATAAGCACAGGTACTCCTGCCTGGGAAACAGTTACGGTGCCGGTTCTGTATGTAAAATCAAAAGTTAAAATGATACGTGTTGTGCTGGAAGCCGAAGTCACTTACTTAGGCGATGCAGGTGACTATGTGGATTTTGACGGTCTGAGTGTAGCACTTACTGACGCAGCCGCACCTCCCATTATCTCAAATTTAGATGGAGATACAGTGTCATTTACAGAAGGAGGATCTGCATTACCTCTGGATAAAGACAGCGATTCCACAGTAAAGGTAGATTCCGCTCACGGCAGTTTCTATACTGGCGGTTCAGTTACTGCTTCCATTACCAGTAATAAAGTTGCTTCAGAAGATGTGCTTGAAATTGCCCAGACAGGTGGGATCACACGTTGCGGAAGCGATGTCCTCTATAGCGGAACCTCTATTGGCACGTATTCAGGAGGAACTTCAGGAACGGGATTAACCGTTTTACTAAATTTAAATGCAAACGATACCAATGTTGAGGCATTAATAAAAGCGATCACATACAAAAACACAAATATAGTAAAACCAGATACAAAACCAAGAACGATTAAGGTAACTGCAGTAGATAATCTTTACCATTCAGAACCGGTTTACACAACCGTTAATGTGCAAGGTGTAAACTATCCTGCTGTCAGAAAAAGTGATGTAGGAGCCAGTGTATCAGCCAGTTTGCCAGTTAAAACCGCATTTTCTGTGGACTTAAGTACAATATTTGAGGACCCGGATACGGACTCTATGACCTATAAAGTGAAGATTAACGACACGTCGTTCGTATCAATAGGAAACAATTACTCCTATACCCCTTCGCCAGCAGGCACATATACCCTTGTATTTATTGCTAATGACGGAACGGTGGACTCTTCAGACACCTATACAGTAACACTTACTGCAGTTAATACAGCACCAGTAAGGAAAAGCGGGGTGCCAGCATCTATATCGGAAAACGTTATAAAAGGTGATCCAATAAACATTAATTTAAATGATATTTTTGAGGATGCCGATCATGATGATTTAAATTATAAGGTTAAAGTTAATGGGGGAGCAGAAACTGCGGCAAATGATGTGCTACCCTATACTCCATTGGTTGTTGGACCGTTAACTCTGGAATTTATAGCAAATGACGGAATTGCAGATTCGGAAGATACCTATACTTTGAATCTGAATGTGAAGGCGGCCAATACGCCTCCTGTAAGGCAGGATGATATAAATGAAGTGGTATCAGACAGTATAGCAGTTAATAAACCATATACAATTAATCTAAATACAATATTTCAGGATAATGAAGGTGATTATTTAACCTATAAGGTAAAAGTAAACGGAGGTGCGGAAGAGACAGCAGATGCGCACTATTCATTTAAACCAACTTCTGCGGGAGCCAATACACTGGAATTCAGGGCGAATGATGGATCAGTCGATTCCACAGAGACCTTTACGGTAATACTAACAGCTGTAAATACGGTTCCAAATAGAAAAATTAATATAGGAGCCGCGACAACTGAAAATATAACAGTCAATACCACCTATGCATTAAATCTAAGTACAATATTTGAAGATGAGAATCTGGATACCTTAAACTATAAAGTAAAAGTTGACGGGGGTACTCAAACGGCAGCTGACAAAGATTATACTTTTGTACCGGATCAGGTTAGAACGTATACACTGGAATTCACCGCCAATGACGGAACTGCCGATTCTACAGATACCTACAAGGTAACTCTGAATGCAAAAGCAGCAAACACACCTCCAGAAAGAAAAAGCGGAGTAAGTGAGTCCGTAGTGGACAGCGTAGCAGTCCAGAAAACCTACTCCATTCAATTAAATGATATCTTTGAAGATGTTGATCATGATGCTCTGACCTATAAAGTAATAGTAAACGGAGGGGCAGAAGAAACAGCAGATGCAAGTTATTCCTATAAGCCTACCGCTGCAGGAACAAATACACTGGTATTCAGAGCCAATGATGGATCAGCCGATTCCACAGATACCTATATGGTAACGCTCAATGCCGTTAATACAATTCCAGAGAGGATAAGTGGAGTAGATGCAGCAGAGTCCGCAACAATAATAATCAATCATGCTTATACACTGGATTTGGATACAATATTTGTTGATGAAAACAAGGACGATTTGATCTATAAGGTAAAAGTAAACGAGGAAGCAGAGAAGTCTGCTGCCAGGAACTATTCCTACACTCCGACAGAAGCTGGAACATATACACTGGTATTCAAGGCCAATGACGGAACTGCAGATTCAGAAGATACCTATACCATAACTTTATCAGCAACCAAAAATCCGTTGAGATCTATTACATCTTCTGCGCCGGTTACTGAAATAGCAAATGGTACATCAAAAACTGCTTCTGCACTAGGGCTGCCTGAGAATGTGTTTCTTGAGACTGATATGGGTGAGGTATCCGCAGAAGTCACCTGGGACGTGGAAGGAAGCTCCTATAATCCCGATCAGAAGGAAGAGCAGACGTTTGATGTGGAAGGAACTGTGGTTCTTCCTGAGGATGTATATAATCCAGATGGGATATCCCTTCAGGCAACGATCCATGTTACTGTAAATGCTGAAGTGCCGGTTAATAAAGTTCTTAAGAGTATCTCAGCATTACCCGCTGTAACAGGGGTTTCCAATGGTGCATCAAAAACTGCTTCCGCACTTGGGCTGCCTGAGAACGTGAACCTTGAGACAGATAAAGGGACGGTATCAGCTGTTGTAACCTGGGACGTAGCAGCAAGCTCCTATGATCCTGACCAGAAGACAGAACAGACCTTTACCGTGGAAGGAACTGTGACTCTTCCCGATAAAGTGGTGAATCCCGATGGGATACCCCTGACTGCCACCATCGAAGTAACCGTGGATGCCGAATCAGCAGCGGATAAAATCCTGGAAAAAATTTATCCTCTGTCTGGGATAAAAGGAATTACCAACGGAACTGCCAAAACAGTTACTGCCCTGGGAATCCCGGAAAAAGTTACGTTAGGAACCAATTACGGAAACGTGCAGGCAGATGTGGACTGGGATTTAGATTCAAGCGCCTATGATCCGTTACTAAGTGAAGAACAGAGCTTTACCGTGGAAGGAACCGTAGTACTTCCAGACAACGTGATTAATCCCAGTGGAATCCCTCTTGATGTAATCATTCACATAACGGTTTTGGAAGAACAGGAAGAGCAGGAATACTACACCCTTCGAATCAAAGTAACAAAAAGACCGGATAAAGTCAGCTATACATTGGGAGAAGACCTGGATACACAGGGCCTCGAGGTAACCGAATATCAAAAAGCCAGTCCCTCCAATGCAGTCAGAAAAACAACTTTATCAGAGGGACAGTATGATCTGGAATATAATCTTACCAGAACAGGAACCCGGACAGTTAAGGTTATTTATTACGCAGCAGACCGTTATGGGAATGAGAAAGAGTTCACTGATGATTTCACAGTCACAGTAAAAGAACTGCCCCGAGACGACAGTGACGATGATGACAGAGAGATCACAGAGCCCGGAAAACGAACTGGCGGAGACGATGATCATTACTACCCAGGTAACTGGCAATCAGATGAAAATGGCTGGAAGATAATCGGAAAAGATGGAAGCCGACCGGTGAACCGGTGGGTGTATACTGACTGGAAAGGAACAAATGACTGGTATTTCTTTGATGATAACGGATATATGGTAACTGGCTGGTTTGAATACAAAGGAAGTGTATATTATTTAAATCCGGTCAGTGACGGAAAAAAGGGATCTATGTATACCGGCTGGAACATGATTGATGGGAAATGGTACTATTTCAGTAAGGCAGCAGACGCTACCAAAGGTTCCATGCTCAAAGATACTGTAACTCCCGATGGGCATCGGGTAGGACCCAATGGAGAACGTATTTCTTAATATCACAACATTTAAAAAGCCCATTACACTATTAATTCCGTAATAGATTATGAAGTTTCCCGGATGCAAAAAAAGAAAGAGCGCATGCAGCATAAAAACAGCCTGTTTGCGCCCTTTCTTTTTGCTGTATAATGAAAAATATTTTTATTGCTATATTTTTCCATAAATAGTAAAATAAACAAAAATACATGAAATTTAATGCGTGATCGGCAACGGATCCGGGGGAAGAATTAAACAATTAATGAAAGAAAAATACAAGAAGAACAGAAAAGCCCTGTTATTTCTAATTCTGTCAGTCTGTCTGATATCAGGTTTGTTAAGCATCCGCAATCAATATATTTCTTATTCTATAGCGGATGGTTTTTTAAACCTGTCAGAAGAGAATTTGGAGAAGAAGGCTGTTCAGTTAAATGGTGTATGGAAATTTTATGAAGGTACATTAGAAGATACCGGCTCACAGACCGCAGACAGCATCGAGGTTCCTGGATCCTGGCGGGGAAAGGTGATAAACGGAAAGAAGCTGGGTAAACATGGCATAGGCGTATATGAACTGCGTGTAAAATTACCCTCTCCCGGTGAATATTGTATGGAGCTTAACTATGTTTCCAGTGCATATGAGCTTTACATAAATGATAAAAAAATTGTAGAGAATGGAAAAATTGGAGCTGATAAGGGTTCAGAAATTTCCAGCTGGGCTCCTCAGTTTGTTTACTTCCATGCAGATCAAAATGATCTCGTAATTAAAATTAAGGTATCTAATTTTCATTGTAACAATGGGGGAATTGTCCTTCCTGTCTATATTGGGAAACAGGTTCCACTGTATCGGTTCCACCTTATTAACCTGATGAAAAACATCGGATTTATAGGCATTCTGGCCGGAATGGCGTGCTATTTGTATGTTTTTAACTGGTGCCTGAATAAAAAAGCCCAGTCTATTTATCTCTGGATTTTTTGTATTTCTGTGCTAATTGCTGCTTCTATAATAGACGGCGAGAGTCTGGTCAGTATTTTTCCACTTCTCACCATTGATACAGTTCTAAAGATAGAGTATGTGTCGTTTATGGTTCAGATCACCTCCATTCAGTTTTATCTGTGGAGCATGTACCCAGAACTGGGGAAAAACCACCCGTTTCGTTTTTTAAAGTTTTTTGATGTTTTCTATACTGCAGTTCTTATTTGTCTGCCGGTTATGCCGGTTTTATATGACGATATGGTATTCATACCCATTCTGTTTGTAAATGCGATTTGTTATTTTTTTAAGATTGCCAGGGCGTTTCAGTTGAAAAAAACAAATGCCGGCCCGGTTTTTCTGGGCTATTGCGTATTTCTTGCATCGTGTGTCCTGCAGATCATGGATATTCAGCATAATATTGATGTAAAATTCTTAAGCGATTTTAATTTCTACTACTTTGGGGTGCTTTTTTTCCTCCTTGGCCAGGGATATGTTCTGGCAGTCAATGTGGAAGATACCTTCCGCCAGTCGGAACTTGCCCATGAGATGGAGATTGCTTCTTTGCAGGCGCAAATTTCCCCTCACTTCCTATTTAATATTCTCCACAACATATACTGCCTTATGGACACCAATGTGAAGATGGCAAAAAATATGCTCATGTGCCTGTCAGACTTTCTAAGGGTAAAATACAGATTTGATTACAGAACCTATACTCTTTATCAGTTAAAGGAAGAGCTGGATTTGGTAAATGCATATGTGGAACTGGAAAATGTAAGAATGAATGGTGCCTTAAAGCTTGAGATTGATGCACCGGATGAACTCCTTTCAAATGACATTCTTCCACTAACCATTCAACCGCTGGTGGAGAACTCCATCAAGCATGGATATAAGTCTGGTGAACTGAATATTCTGATACGGGTCATGGAGACTTGTGACAACAGGTTGGTAATCAGTGTAGAGGATGACGGCAGGGGGATCAGCCCGGAAACACTTGAGACCATTGATAAAAGTAACACTCCAAAAAGCAATGCTCCAAAAAGCAGCACCTCAAAAAGCGGTGTTGGGATCAGCAATATTAATTACCGGCTTAACATATGTTTTCAAAGCAGGCTGGTTATTGAGAGTCAGGACTTAAAGGGAACGAAAATCAGCTTTCAGATTCCAAAGAGGGGGTAATGTGCAGGTATGCAGGTTGTAATTATTGATGATGAAAAAAATTCAATTGAATATCTTACGGAGTTACTGAAGAAAAAAGAGGAGTTCTCTCTGGCTGGGGCTTTTTCTGATTCGAGAGAGGGACTGGCATATTTATTAAAGAACCCCTGTGACCTGCTGTTTTTGGATATAGACATGCCGGGAATTAATGGCATGTACATTGCAGAGCAAATCAGCAGCCTTCACCCCAAGACTAAAATCTGCTTTGTAACTGCATATAATGGTTATGCAGCCAAGGCATTTGAACTGAATGCAGTGGACTATCTGCTAAAGCCCTATACGAAAGAACGGCTTTTTAAATGCCTGAATAAATTAGAGACTACCACTACCGGACAAAACGTGTATCAGGAGATCAGCGGGCAGTATGATTATAATTTAGATATGATCTGTGGGTTTAACGAGGAAGACATTGTTCTGATACCGGCGGCTGATATATTTTATATAGAAGCGTTACAGGGGGTTTGTATGATACATACCAGGGATTGCGTATTCCGTGGAAATAAAACTCTGAATTTTTATGAGGAGAAGCTGAAGAAGAATTCATTTTTCCGCACTCATAAATGCTATCTGGCTAATTTATCCAGAGCAGAACGGTTCCGTCCGCGGATTAACTATACCTATGATATGTATTTTAAGGACATTTCCGATGTGATACTGGTCAGTCGGAATAAGGTAAAAGAACTGAAACAATATTTTAATTAATTCAGGAGGAAAATACGATGGGTGAAAAAGTCAGAGTAAGTGAACTAAAGGCAGGAGATATCCTTTTACTGGAGCCGAATAACGAAAAGATATCTAAAATTATTGCCTGGGTTACCAGATCAGAAGTAAGCCATACCGCCTTAAGCTGCGGGCCGGGCAAGCCTGTAGGAACTGTAATCGAGGAAACGCCCCCCAATGCGCTGGAGGACACCATCCTTACCAGAACAGCAAGAACCGCCTATGTGATGCGTCTAAATCCAGGGAATAACAATTGCCAGCCAGTCATGGACATCGCAACCCGCTATGTTAGTGAGAAGCTGCCCTATGCACATGCCCAGCTGCCGTTTATCGGTCTTTATTGTATCACTAACAACATATTGGGTGATACAGGGCTTCAAGGCCTTGTAACAAGGATTGTGAAGCTTTCCATGGGTATCTTAATGGAACTGGAAGATGCTTTAATATACAAGGGCAGAGAAGCGATGATGTGCTCCCAGTTTGCTTATCATTGTTATAAGGAAGCGGGAGATGAGTATGAGATTCAATTAAAGGGTACTCCAGGCTTTCCTCTGCTTGACCGGATTATTGAAATCATACAAAAAGATCCTTCCAGCTATAACAACCGTATATTTCAGGCAGATGTGGAAAACAGTTTCGTATCCGATGAAAATGTGGATGAAGCAATCGACCAGTTATATGAAGCACTCAGTAAGAATCAGTATGAAACGGAGCTTTCTGCTTCATATGAACTGTCGGATGACCTTATTATAGAAGTAACCCGTTTTTGCATTCAATTCGTAAAGACTTTTTCCCGTGGAACAGACGGTGGTAACAATGATGCAGTACCATATTTGCAAAAGTTAAAGGATATGTATGAATATTTCATCTCTCCGGGAGACCTGTTAAAAAACACCTTAAATCTAACCTGCATCGGCACGGTTGATTACGACGGTTATCAGGGTTAAGGTAGCTTCTGATAACATGTGATAAACCGTTTACCCACCCCGATTTTCCAGTTGTGGCGGTTTTTTGCATTATAAGGACATCCCCACTCCAATAAAAAAAATGCAGATATAATATAGCCAGTTGATCGTTATAAATCAGCTGGCTTCTTTTTGTGTAAAAAAACCACATAAAATAGCCGTTTAAGGAAGGCGGGGGAATGAAATGGATTATGAAAAAACCGGACAATGGCTGGATGATCATGGCGTAATACTGGAAGAAAGCTTCTATAATGCATTAAACAATCTGGCTAGAGACTATAAGAAAACAAATGATTTAAGGCTTCTCGAGGAGGTCTATCAGAAACTGGGGGTTAATAAACAGGCTGTTTCCTGGTGGAAAAATCACCCATGCAGCACCCAGACAAGGCAGTCCAAGATACAGTTGATCGCCTCTTGTGCAGAGTTATTTCATTTAACAGCGGAGGAAACTGAGCTACTGGCTAATAAGGCAGGTCTTTCTCTAAGTAGTGATCATGATTTTAACGTATATTTCAGACAAATATTAAATGGCAGGAGAGTAAGGTGCAAGTCCATCTGTGACGCGGCCAATGTCAGTGAACGGATGCTGCAATACATTAAACGCTATAAACAGCCATCAAAGGAGACACTGCTGGCAATTGCCATTTCTCTTGGTCTTGGAATTGATGAAATACAGCATCTGCTTAAAAAAGCGGGATACGCGTTGTCTGCATCTCTTCCCAATGATGCAGTTGTCTGCTGGTTCCTTTCCGGTGACAGAAGGGCGGACGGAACTGCTCCGGTGCTGTTTCATATTAATGAAGTGCTAGACGAGCTGAAACTCCCTCTTCTCATGACGAGGCTTAAACGCTCGTGAGTATAATAGTTCAGAAAAATATAACCCTTTTTTTCAGCCGGACTCAGTGCCGGCTTCTTGAAGTTGGGCGATCAATAAATAGATATATGGCATTATATATGTGAAAAATCAGACGAGATCGAAAGAGCGTGTGATAATTTAAAAAATTATCGGGAAAACCTTTATAATTAATATCAATTATGTCGACAATATAAGATTAAAGGCAATCGCATATCTAGTGCCAGACTAATTTCGACATGGCATATGTAGTACTTCTTTTAAAATTATCATAGATTAATTGATTAAATTGACTAAAATAAAGTGAAAAATGTCGAATAATGCGATAAAATTCACTTTTCAAACACTTAGAAAGGACTTATATTGATTACAAGTAAAGCAGAAGAAGGAGGGGGTATCTTTATGACAGATGCTGAGAAACTGCGGATTGTAGAGATGGAGAATAAGAAGCTGATGGAAGAAAATTCGAGACTCCATAAAGTGATTGAAAGGTTGAATCAGACGCTGAACAGATTGATCGGACGTTACATAAGTACTGACAAAATCGCCTGACAGGGGGATGGATAAGGAGTGCAGGGGGGCACTCCCGGAATGTCCCTGTCAGGGATCAATCCCCTTAGGGGATTCATCCTGATCACTTATATTTAATCCTTTGTTTTTACGTACCATTTCCCAAATTGTCTGGTGCATCCATTCAATGGTTTTATTCAGTTTTTCATTTTCAATCTCCAGTTCGGTGATGCGGTCTCCCATTCGGGCTATGATTTCCCGGTTATTATTCACTTTGTGGGGCACAAGAATGCGCTTTACATAGGGAGACGATGAAGCAATGATTTGAGAGGAAAGCAATTCGTCCCTTTCTTCACAGGACAAATCCATGAAAGCCTGATAGCTGATGGATAACGCTATCATGTCCACCTTGCACTTTGGACATACCGCATTCCTTTCCAGCTGATAATAACCATAATACCCGCATTTGGAACAATAGTATACGGACAGTTCTCTCATTGGTCTCCTCCTTTTTTTATAGATTGATAAACAATCTACTCCTATATGTATAACGTTAAATCGACAAAAATATAACGCAAAAACAGAAATATCGATAAAAAAATTACTATTTAGGCATTTTGTATAGTTACAACTCTTATAATTGTTAAAAACAAATAAAAGCCCGCAGCTGTTACACTGCGGGCTTTTTGGCAATTGAACGGATGTTTCATTTATAAAGGTGTCTATTTACTGAATAATACCATTTACATCAACAACATAAACTTTTTCATTGGTGTCTTTGAAATCTCTGAAGCCTGCGCCAAGCTCTGGTTTTGCTGTGGACTTAGATGTGGAGGAAGCTTTCTGAAGAACACCGTTGGTATTCACCAGATAGTTTTTGCCGTTAAGAGCAAATGAAGCAACTCTTAAATCCGCATCTGCCTGTTTTCTTAAACCATACTCGTAAAGAGTATCGTCAAGAATACCGTGGAAGCCCTGACCTTTCTTGCTTCCGGAAGTTACAAAGTACCAAATCTGGTTCTCGCCTGAATCTTCGTTCATAATGGACTGTTTTCCAGTGTTGATCACGCCGTTGTCTGCGAAATAGAAGTTTGCAGTATTTCCGTCTTCCAGATTTACAACCTTAAGACCGGTCTGCATTTCACCTTTTGTATTAAATCCATATTTCTGGGAGTTTACAGTGAATAATTCAATACCCTTTTTCGCAAAGTAAGGAGCACCGTTTTTAAAGAAGAACCAGTGCTGTTCGCCTTCTGCGCTGATGCCCTCGATGCCTTCGATTTCTCTCCAGCCATCGACTCTTGCACCGCTCTCATCATAGTACTGATAGCCTGCTGCGGAAGTCTTGTTGTCAGTATTTTCGGCCGCTTCTGAAGGAGTTGCTGTTACAGGAAGTTTGTACCAGCCGGTCTGCATTTCGCCATTTACAAAGGTGAAGTAAGAACCGTTAATTTTTTTATCTACCTGATCTTTAACCATAACGCCGTCTTTGTCAAAAAAGTACCATGCATTTGTATGGTCGGAATCTTCTTTCGCACTTTCAAGCTCAAACCAGCCTGTTTTCTGTGCGCCGTCATTTTCGTTACCCAGGTAATAAGTTGAACCAGCGATTTCTACCTTGCCGGTAAGCATCTGACCCTGTTCGTCAAAATAATACCAGTTGTTGTTGATCTTCTGCCATTTGGAAACGACTTCTTTTCCGTCTTTTCCATAATAATGCCAGTAATTTTCCGGTGAATCAGGGGAGTCCCAGTAGCTGTCATTGGTAACAGAAACCCAGTAATTGGATACTCTCTTTCCACTCTCGTCTACATAGTACTCATCAACTTTCTGACCGACAGCGATTTCGCCATCCTCATTTAAGTAATACCAGTCTTCTCCGTACTTCTTCCAGGAATCAGTGGCGTAGTAATCACCCTCCTCATAGAATTTCCATGTACCGTTTTCTTCTACCCAGCCAGTTGCTTTGGCATAGACAGTAGAGGCTGTGTTTAAGATGCCCATCTGTGGGGCAGCTGCAGTTAAAATACCGGCAGCGGATAATACAGCCATCAATTTAATTTGCTTTTTCATAAATATGTTCTCTCCTTTTTTGCAGTAAGTTTTATCGTGGCCGAAAATCCATAGTTGCATTACTCTGCGATTATAACGTAAATGAAAGGAACAAAGAAAGTGTGGTTTGATGGCAGATATGGAAGGAGCTAACAGAACAGGAGAAAAGTTGTTGACAGGCAGGGGTTACCCGGAATGTACCAGTACGCTGTAAAGCAGAGAGCACCGGCAGTTGCCTGTAAAATAAGGAGGAGCGGGGAAACAAACGGAACATAACTGGTAAAGTTGCCAAAGAAAGCCTGTTTCTTGGAAAAATGGAAGCTTTTAGAAAGTAAGAAAACTTTAATAGGAAAATAAAGTACGGTGTGGTATAATCACAGACAGATAATTACCATTCCTTAATAAAGGAGAAAATAACATGAGAATGAAAATATCCAATTATATAGCCCAGAGGCTGGTGGAGCTTGGGATCTCCCAGGTGTTTACGGTAACAGGAGGAGGTGCCATGCATTTAAACGATGCATTGGGACATCAGGAAGGGCTTACCTGTCTCTATAACCATCATGAGCAGGCATGCGCCATTGCTGCCGAATCCTACGCCAGAATTAAGGGCCAGATTGCCGCTGTCTGTGTGACCACAGGCCCGGGGGGTACCAATGCCATAACCGGAGTTTTAGGCGGCTGGCTGGATTCCATTCCCATGCTGATTCTGTCAGGACAGGTTCGCTACGATACCACAGCCAGATGGTCCGGCGTAGGAATCCGTGCCATGGGAGATCAGGAATTTGACATTACAAAGGCAGTTGACTGCATGACCAAATACAGCGAGATGGTGATTGATCCCATGCGAATCCGTTACTGCCTGGAAAAGGCAGTTTATCTTGCGTATTCCGGCCGTCCGGGACCTGCCTGGTTAGATATCCCTCTGAATGTGCAGGGCGCTTACGTAGAAACCGACGATCTCATTGGCTTTGATGCAAAAAATTATGAGAATGGGGGAGACGGCTGGGTTTCTGCCAGTAATGCTAAGATAACTGAGGACGAAAGCGGTCTTGGAGAAAAACGTCAGATACTGCCCCCTAAGCCGGATAAGAATGCAGTACGTGAGGTCCTTTTAAAGATAAAAGCAGCCTCCCGCCCCGTGATTAATGCAGGGAATGGTATTCGCATCGGACAGGCCCATGATGCATTTATGCGTGTTGCGGAAAAGCTGGGAGTTCCTGTTGTAACCGGCTGGAACAGTCTGGACTGCATCTATGATGCCCACCCTCTTTATACCGGAAGAGGTGGTGGAATGGGAGACCGTCCCGGTAATTTTGCCATTCAAAACAGTGATCTGGTGCTTTCCCTGGCCAGCCGTTTAAGCATCCGTCAGGTTGGATATAATTTTGCCACCTGGGCCAGAGAGGCTTATGTGATTGTAAATGATATTGATCCCGAGGAGTTAAAGAAACCATCGGTACATTCCGATATGCGGATTCATGCAGATGTGAAAGATCTGCTGGCAGTGATGGAAGATCTTTTAGATCACGAATTTATGGCAACCAGGCAAGATCCTCTCTTTCAAGGCGGAACAGGGATTGATTCCCTAACCTGGAATGACACATGCCGCATGTGGAAAGAGACCTATCCGGTGGTGCTACCAAGGCACTACAGCCAGGATGAACACAAGGAAGTAAACATTTATGCATTTATAAAGGAACTGAGCTCCCGCCTTCCTGAGAACAGGATTACTGTGGTTGGCAATGGATCAGCCTGTGTAGTAGGCGGTCATGCTTATGTGATAAAACCGGGCCAGCGCTTTATTTCCAATTCTGCTGTGGCCTCCATGGGATATGATCTCCCTGCAGCCATCGGTATTTCCAAGGCGGATCCGGGAGAAGACATTATTCTGGTAACAGGAGACGGAAGTATCCAGATGAATCTCCAGGAACTGCAGACGATTATACATCATCGCCTTCCCATTAAGATATTTGTAATCAATAACGGGGGTTATCACTCCATTCGCCAGACCCAGAAGAACTATTTTGGAGAACCGCTTGTGGGAATCGGAGATGACAGCAGAGATTTAAGCTTTCCTGATATGGAGAAACTTTCTGCGGCATACGGATATCCTTACGTCAGTGCCCGCCACAACGGTGAGATTGACCAGGCGCTCCTTCACACCCTGTCTTTAGACGGACCGGTGATTTGCGAAGTATTTGTCAGCAGAGATCAGAATTTTGAACCTAAATCGGCGGCAAAGCGGCTTCCTGATGGAACCATGGTTTCTCCTCCCTTAGAGGATTTGTCCCCGTTCCTTTCCGAGGAAGAGATGGATCGGAATATGATTATTCCCCGGATCAGGGACTAGATTTTTATACAGGGAGGAAATAAGGTGAACGTTGTTGTAACAGGAGCGACCAGCTTCCTGGGAAGAGCTGTGGCGAACCGCCTTTTAAAGCAGGGCAGCAGAGTATATGCGGTGGTTCGCCCCGGTTCGGAGAATTTAAGATATCTTCCGTCAGATCAGGACGGTCTGGTAATAATAGAACGGGAACTTGGTGAGCTTGATACACTGGATCAGGTAATTCATGAACCTTGTCAGGCTTTTTACCATTTTGGCTGGGATGGATCCGGAAGCGAGAACCGGATGAAGCGGGAAGTCCAGCAGAAGAATGTGGTGGACGCTTTAAAGGCATTAGAGGGGGCCAGACGTTTAGGCTGCAGCCGTTTTCTCTTTAGCGGTTCCCAGGCGGAATACGGAATTCACAAGGGAGCCCTTTCTGAGGAAACTGACTGCAGCCCGGTTTCTGAATACGGAAAGGCAAAGCTGGACTTTTTAAAACAGGCAACAGAAAAGACGAACCAGTGGCAGCAGGAAGGGATATCTTCCATGGAGTATATCCATGCGCGGATTTTCAGCGTGTATGGACCGGGAGATCATCCCTGGTCTCTGGTGGAAAGCTGTTTAAGGGCATTTACAAGAGGAGAATACATTTCCCTTGGGGAATGCACCCAAATGTGGAATTTTTTATATCTGGAGGATTGTGTCCGGGCGCTGATACTTTTAATGGAACAGGAAAAAGAATCGGTTTCCGGAATTTATAATGTAGCAGCGCCGGAAGAGGAAACAAAGCCCTTGCGGGAATACATACGGCAGATGTATGAGACCATGGGATATCATGGCAGCTACAGCTATGGAAGAAGACGTCCCAATGCAGAGGGACTTGCAAATCTGATTCCGGACATTAGTAAGCTGGAGAAAAATACAGGATTTTCCCCTCTTGTAAGCTTTTCTGAGGGAGTAAAGAAGACCTGCAGCTATTAAAAAGGGATTGACATGGAGGAAATTTTGTGGTATGAGAGATAGGATTTGTATTGTATGCGGACAGGAGCTTGATGGCCAGCCTTTGATGACACTGGATCACATGCCGGCTTCTGCCCAGGATATCCCGGGTATGGAAGAACTGGCAGAAGACAGAGGAATCAGTCTAAATCTGCATCAGTGCAGCTGCTGTGGTCTGGTTCAGTTTGATTGTGAGCCTGTGCCTTATTATAAGGACGTTATCCGGTCAGGCGGATTCAGCACTACTATGGTGGAGCTAAGAAAACGCCAGTACCGGCATTTTATTGATTTCTGCCACCTGGAAGGAAAGAAGTTAATTGAGGCCGGCTGCGGTCAGGGAGAATTTCTTTCTGTCCTTTCCCAGTTTCCCGTTACTGCATGCGGGATTGAGCACAGGGAGAGCCTGGTTTCACTTGGAAAAGAAAAAGGACTGAACGTCTGGAAACAGTTTGCAGGGGTTGGAGAGATTCTTACATCTCCCGATGGAAGCACCAGTGGCCCTTATGATGGATTTTTGTCCTTTAACTATCTGGAACATCAACCGGATCCGGTGGGTATGCTTCGCTGCATCGCAGATAATTTAACAGATGATGGCGTGGGACTGATTACCGTACCCAGCCTTGAATATATTCTGGAATACGATGGCTACTACGAACTGATCCGGGATCACATCGCTTATTATACCTTTGACACGCTTCGTTTTGCAGCAGACCAGGCTGGTTTCGAAGTGCTTGAAGAGGAGATGGTAAACCGGGATACCTTATCCGTCATTGTCAGAAAGAAAAAGACTGTAAAAGAGAATGCGGGAAGGAAAAATCCCGAAAAACTGGATGTCTCCGGTCTGCTTAAAAGCCGGGTGATCATCGATGAAGAACTGAAACGTCTGGTTGATGAGTTAGAATCAGAAGGAAAGAATCTTGGGATCTGGGGAGCCAGCCATCAGGGCTTTACCCTGGCATCCACAACGGTAATCGGTGATTTCGCCAGATATATTATCGATTCAGCACCCTTTAAGCAGGGACGGTTTGCACCTGCGTCCCATTTGCCTATCGTGGCACCGGATCATTTCCTTACGGATCCGGTAGATGCCATTTTAATCGTGGCGCCAGGCTATACAGAAGAGATCGCTAAATCCATTGTGGAAAAATTTGGACGGAATGTGGAGATTTTAGCGTTGAAATCCAATCATTTGGAAAGGATATAAGAAAAAAGTATGAAAGCATTTGTTTTAGTTGAACCGGGAGTAGTGGGATGGCATGATGCGCCAGAGCCCCAGCTTACGCCTTATGGGGCGATTCTTCGACCTGTAGCTGTAACACCCTGCTCCTCAGACGTTCATACCGTTTACGGCGGAGGTTCAAGAAAAGCTCCGAATCTTATTTTAGGCCATGAATGTGTGGCGGAGATTTTAGAAACCGGAGATCTGGTAAAAGATTTTAAGCCTGGAGAAATTGTTGCAGTTCCAGCCATTACACCGGACTGGAGAGCCATGGGCATTCAGGAAGGGAATTATAAGCATGCATCTGCTCCGTTTTCCGGCCATCAGCTGGGAAGATCCATTCCCGGCGTATTTTCGGAACGTTTTCTCATCCCAGATGCGGATACCACACTGGCAAAGATTCCTGAGGGAGTTACTCTGGAACAGGCTCTGATGTGTGTGGACGTTGTTACCACCGGTTTTACCGGAGCGGAATATGCAGATATTAAGTTTGGCGATACGGTAGTGGTTATGGGAATTGGCCCCATCGGTCTGATGGCTATTGAGGGCGCCAGACATTTGGGAGCAGCCCGGATCATTGCAGTGGGAACAAGACCTGTATGTACCAGCCTTGCTCTGGAATATGGGGCGAGTGAGGTCTTAAGCTATAAGAACGGCAATATCGTTGATCAGGTGATGGAACGGACCGGGGGTCTGGGCGCCGATGGCGTTATCATCTGCGGCGGCGGTGATGAAGTATTTACCC
Organism: Lacrimispora struthionigena; assembly: GCF_048627165.1. NCBI lineage: Bacteria > Bacillati > Bacillota > Clostridia > Lachnospirales > Lachnospiraceae > Lacrimispora > Lacrimispora struthionigena. Next base: position 1,929,297 of record NZ_JBMBWP010000002.1, on the reverse strand, counting down.
AGGCTGTTGATATGGCCAGATATGGAATTGGAACCATTTCCAACGTGAATTACTTTGGCGGTACCGGAAACCTGGGTTTCCCTAAATTTTCAGGGGGCAGGGGAATGGCCGGAAAAACCATTCATACGGAACTGGCAAAAGGCGGAAGAATCCGGATTGAACGCCTTTTAAAGATGATACAGTACGGCAGAATTAATCCTCAGAAGCTGGTGACCCATCACCTGCATGGACTGGATGAAGTGGAGACTGCGCTCCAGATGATGAAAGAAAAACCTGCAGATTTAATAAAAGTGATGGTTAAGACAGATGGGAAGTGAACAGATGAAAACAATAAGCATTGTAGTTCCCTGTTATAATGAGGAAGAAAACGTAGAAGCCATGTATCAGGCTATATCAGGCGTTTTTAAAAGGGAATTAAACAAATACCGTTATGAACTGATTTTTATTGATAATGATTCCGCGGACAGAACCAGAGAGATAATCCGTAATTTATGCTCAAAGGACCAGGGAGTAAAAGGAATCTTTAATGCCAAAAATTTTGGACAGTTCAACTCCCCATACTATGCCATGCTTCAGTCGGACGGCGACTGTACGATCTTGATGGCGGCAGACTTTCAGGACCCGGTGGAGATGATCCCCAGATACGTAAAGGAATGGGAAGACGGCTACAAAATCGTAATCGGAATTAAAAAGTCCAGCAAGGAAAGTAAGATTATGTACTGGCTGAGAAGCTGTTACTACAAGATGATTAAAAAACTGTCTGATGTGGAGCAGATCGAACATTTTACCGGATTTGGACTTTATGATAAAACATTTATTGCGGTTTTAAGACAGCTTGATGATCCCACTCCGTTCCTTCGGGGGATTGTGGCAGAACTTGGTTTCAAAAGAAAAGAAATTCCTTATGAGCAGCCCAAACGGCGGGCTGGGAAAACCAGCAATGATTTTTTTAAGCTCTATGATGCGGCAATGCTAAGCATTACTTCCTACACCAAGGTCGGACTTCGTCTGGCAACTATTTTCGGAAGCATCTGCTCCTGCGCCAGCATGATGGTAGCTCTTGTTTATCTGATTTTAAAGCTGATTTACTGGGACCGTTTCCCTGCTGGAATGGCGCCTCTCCTGATTGGCATGTGCTTTTTAGGATCCGTTCAGATATTTTTTATCGGTCTTGTAGGAGAGTACATTCTTTCCATCAATGCCCGCATCATGAAACGTCCTCTTGTGATTGAAGAAGAACGGATTAATTTTAATTGCGGTGCACAGGAAGATACAGATGAGGATCTGCTTCTTATGGCAGCCTCCATGGAGGATGGGAAACAGAGATGAAATATAAGATAGATGTTATGAGGATCCGTGACAATTCCATCGTATTAAACGGCTGGGTGATCGGAAAAACTCCGGAAGAAGAGGTACAGTTCCAGGTGCTTGATGAGCAGGATACCCCTGTGGAATTTAAATACGTACCGGTACGCAGAGACGATGTAAGCCAGATTTATTTTAAGAAGACAGTTGAAAAAGATCTTGGTTTTGATATCCGGATTCCTTATGTCAGGGACAGCAAAAAAGACCGGACTCTGGTGATTAAATGTGAAAACAAATCAGTGGCGGTAAAGCTGAATGCAGATATTATTGAAAAGCAGAACAGCTCTTCCCACAAAAAGTCAGCAAAATTAAAGAGTATGATGAATAAGCAGACCCTGCAGTCTGCCATGGATTTTCTTATGGAAAACGGACTCAAAGCTTTCGTGATTAAATCCAGACATAAGCTTCAGGGAATTGACAGCGATTACGATTATCCGGAATGGGTATCCCTTACAAAAACAACGGAGGAAGAACTGGCACAGCAGAAAGAGATGGTATTTGACTATATGCCAAAACTTTCCGTTGTCATACCTGCTTACAAAACACCGGAACGTTTCCTTTCTGCAATGCTTGATTCCCTTCTTGCCCAGACCTATACAAACTGGGAGGTCTGTGTGGCTGACGGAAGCCCGAAGGGGGAAGGTGTGGAGCGGGTATTAAAGCGCTATGCCATGAAGGATGAAAGGTTCCGTTATGTGATACTGGGAGAAAACAAGGGCATTTCAGGCAATACCAATGCTGCCATTGAGATGGCTACCGGTGATTTCATTGTTCTTGCAGATCATGACGATACTCTGGCGCCTGATGCACTATTTGAATGTGTAAAGGCCATTAATCAGGATCCTGAAATTGATGTAGTTTATACCGACGAAGATAAGCTTGATATCGACGGAGGAGAATTGTTTGAGCCTCATTTCAAACCTGATTTCAATCCGGATTTATTAACCAGTGTCAACTATATCTGCCATCTGTTTGTGGTAAACCATGAACTGCTTCTGGAAGTAGGATTATTTAAGGAAGAGTTTGACGGAGCCCAGGATTATGATTTTATTTTACGATGTACAGAGAAGGCAAGGAAAATCTGTCATATTCCAAAAGCACTTTACCACTGGCGGTGCCATCAGGATTCAACAGCAAGTAATCCGGAAAGCAAACTCTATGCTTTTGAAGCCGGTGCCAGAGCTGTGAAAGCCCATTATGACCGGTTGGGAATCCCTGTGAAGTCTGTTGAAAAGGGGATCGACTACGGCATCTACCACACAACATTTGAAATTACGGGAGACCCTCTGGTATCTGTGATTATTCCAAACAAGGATCACAGTGCAGACCTGGATTTATGCATGCGTTCCCTGATTGAAAAATCAACTTATAAAAATCTGGAATTCATTGTAGTGGAAAATAACAGCGCGGATCCGGCAACATTTGCCTACTATGAGAAGATTCAGAAAGAATTTGAATTTGTTCATGTTGTAACATGGGAAAGAGAATTCAATTATTCTGCCATTAATAATTTTGGTGTTACCTTTGCAAAGGGAGAGTACCTTTTGTTCTTAAATAACGATACGGAGCTGATTAATCCCGAGAGTATTGAAGAGATGTTAGGATACTGCCAGAGAGAAGATGTAGGAATTACAGGAGTACGGCTTCTGTATTCCGATGATACCATTCAGCATGCCGGAGTCGTTGTCGGATTCGGCGGAATCGCAGGCCACACCTTTATTGGTCTTCATAAGGCGGAGAGCAGTTATTTCAATCAGGCCATGTGTGCAAGAAATTACAGTGCGGTTACTGCAGCCTGTATGATGAGCAAGCGGTCCCTGTTTGATCAGGTGGGAGGATTTTCCGAAGACCTGGCGGTTGCATTTAATGACATTGATTACTGCATGAAGATTCGTTCCTTAAATAAACTGGTTGTTTACGTACCCTATGCTCTGTTCTATCATTATGAGTCAAAGTCCAGAGGACTGGAGGATACACCAGAAAAGGTGGAACGCTTCAACAGGGAGATCAGGAAATTTTCAGAAAAATGGCCGGATATTTTACGGGACGGTGATCCCTACTATAACCCCAATTTAACTCTTCGCAAATCCAATTTTGCACTGAGGGATTTGAAGAAAGAAAAAATAGGGGAACCCTATCAGTTAGAGGTTTAAGATGCAAAAGAAAGTAACAATCATTATTCCCAATTATAACGGATTAAAATTTATGGAACCCTGTTTTAAGGCCTTAAGAGCTCAAAGTGATCAGAACTTTGAGCTTCTTGTGGTGGATAACGGCTCCACTGACGGCAGTGTAAAATGGCTGGAAGACCATCAGATTCCCTCCATATTTTTAGAAGAGAATACGGGATTTTCCGGTGCAGTCAACATCGGAATCCGGGAATCAGTAACCCCCTATGTCATATTACTAAACAATGATACAGAGCCTCAGCCGGATTACGTAAAAGAGATGGTAAAAGCCATCGAGCGTTCTCCTAAGATATTCTCCGTCAGCAGTAAGATGATTCAGCTTTACCATAAAGATCTGATGGATGACGCCGGAGATATGTATAGCGTATTAGGCTGGGCCTATCAACGGGGGGTGGGACAAAAAAGCAGCGGGTATAATAAAGCCTGCCGTGTATTTTCTGCCTGTGCTGGCGCTGCCATTTACCGGAGAGACGTTTTTGATAAGATCGGAGGCTTTGATGAGGACCATTTCGCATATCTGGAGGATATCGATGTGGGATACCGGGCGAAGATCTTCGGCTACGAGAACTGGTATTGCCCCAAAGCTGTGGTTTACCATGTGGGGAGCGGAACCAGTGGTTCCAAATACAATTCCTTTAAAGTAAAACTGGCTGCAAGAAACAATCTTTATCTGAATTATAAAAATATGCCTCTGCTCCAGTTAATCCTGAATTTTCTTCCCATTCTGGCCGGAATGGCGGTAAAATATATGTTTTTCCGTCGGATTGGCTTCGCTTCTGATTATATAGAAGGAGTGAAGGAAGGGCTGAAAACTTTGAAAAAAACAAAGAAAGTCAGGTTTCAAATGTCCCGCCTTGGTAATTATATAAGAATTGAGGGAGAGCTGATATTGGGCACATTTCTCTATGTTTGGGAATTTATGAAAAGGAAACTAAAAATTGACAGGTCAATTTAAGAATATTTTAATGGCATCATATTGACATATCATGTATAATAAACGGGAAATTATCATGGAAGAGTATGGAGTCATGCAAGTAGGAAGGTTTTGCTGCTATGATTAAAGATAATCAAAAAAAATTTAATGGGTTTCATGTAGTACTGGATGGACTGGTTATAATTCTGTCTTATGTGATTGCCTGGCTGCTTCTTTTACTGGGAAACTGGTTCTTCAGTCCCTATAAGCAGGTTTTGCCACCTCAGTACTATTTTGCGGCGCTTCTCCTGATTTTGCCGACCTATCTGCTCCTCTACGGCATTTTCCAGCTGTATGCACCGAAGCGGGTTCAGGAAAGGCGTTACGAGTTTACTAATATCTTAAAAGCCAACGTACTGGGGCTTCTGCTTTTTACCCTCAGTCTGTTCCTGGTTAAGAAAAACCCGTATTTCAGTGAGTTTTCAACCAGACTGGTATTTTATTTCTTTGCTGTCAATGTCATATTGGAGACAGCGGAACGAAATTTAATCCGTATGGCCCTTCATTCCATGCGGACCAAGGGATACAATCAGAAGCATATCCTTCTGATCGGCTACAGCCGCGCAGCAGAAGGCTTTATTGAACGGGTGCGTATGAATCCTGAATGGGGCTATCAGATCAAAGGAATACTTGACAATAAGAAAGAATGGGGTTATGAGTTTAAAGGAATTCATGTCATAGGAAAGGTAAGTGACTTAGATGAGATACTTGCCCTCAATTCCCTTGACGAAATTGCCATTACCCTAAGCATCAGCGAATATGCGGATTTAGAACGGATTGTGGCTTCCTGTGAGAAATCAGGAGTTCACACCAAATTTATACCTGATTATAATAATATGATTCCCACAAGGCCTTACATCGAAGACCTCCAGGGGCTTCCTGTGGTCAACATCCGGCGTGTGCCGCTGACTGACCCGGTAAACGCCATGTTAAAACGGGCGGTAGACATATTCGGAGCAGCCTTTGCTCTTTTGGTCTTTTCGCCGATTATGCTTCTTACTGCCATATTAATCAAGCTTACTGCTCCCGGTCCTCTTATCTATAAGCAGGAGAGAGTCGGGCTTCACAACCGGTCATTCCATATGTACAAATTCCGGTCCATGGTGGTACAGGCTCCTTCAGAAGAGAAAATGAAGTGGACAACCAAACACGATTCCAGAGTTACCCCGGTGGGGCGTTTTATCAGAAAAACCAGTATTGATGAGATGCCGCAGTTTCTTAATGTATTAAGGGGAGATATGAGCCTGGTGGGTCCTAGACCCGAACGGCCTCTTTTTGTAGAAAAATTCAAAGAGGAAATCCCAAGGTACATGATTAAGCATCAGGTGCGCCCCGGAATCACAGGCTGGGCTCAGGTAAACGGCCTTCGGGGAGATACTTCCATTACAAAACGGATTGAACATGATCTTTATTATATTGAAAACTGGACACTGGGATTTGATATTAAGATCCTGTTCCTGACGATGTTCAAAGGTTTTATTAATAAAAATGCGTACTGATATCGGATACGACACAATTAGGATGAGGATAAGTAAATGAGAAATGATTTTGATGATGAATTAAACCGTGAAAGCTCACGAAAAGAAAGGCGCGGTTCTGATTCGAAGCCAGATTCTGCCAGCAGCAGCGGGCAGCCCATGTTTAAAGGACAATCATCAGCAGGCAGACAGCAGGCATCGGCAGGCACAACACGCAGACAGCCGGAAGACGCTGCCAGACCCCAAAGGACTGGTGCAAGGCAGCCGGAAGAGAACAGGGCCAGAACGAACATGGAACAGGAAAACCGCAGAAGCCGCGCCTCTAAAGAGGAAGGAAGAACACCTGCGAGAGATCAGATCGTGATCGGAGACGGTGCTTCCAGACAGCAGCCAAGAATTTCTCCTCAGGAGAAGGCCGCTGCAGCCAGCCGGTTAGCTGCTCATACAGAAAAAAAGAGACGGATCCGTAAATTCATAATCCTTGCAGTTGCAGAAATATTTACCCTCGCACTTATTTTCTCCTATGCATATGTGTCGAGACTCATGGGTTCGATCCAGAAGCCCGATAATTTTAATACAAATCAGGTACGTAACGAAGTGATGACTGCAGATCAGAAGAAGCATATGACCGGATATCGGACCATAGCAGTATTCGGTGTTGACAGCCGTGATGGTAATGTAAATAAAGGAACCAACGCCGATGTTATTATGCTTTGTAATATAAACAGAGGTACTGGAGAAATAAAAATTGTATCCATTTTCCGTGATACATATTTAAACATCAATGAAGGCAATACTTATAATAAGATTAATGCAGCCTATGCAAATGGCGGTGCTGCCCAGGCACTTGCAGCAATTAACAGAAACTTAGATTTGGATGTCACCGAGTATGTGACCTTCAACTGGAAGTCCGTGGCAGATGGAATTAACATGCTGGACGGCGTGGATATCGATATCAGCAAGGCAGAATTCCGTTATATCAACTCCTTTATTACAGAGACTGTTGAGAAAACCGGAGTTCCATCCGTTCATTTAAAATCAGCTGGTCTCAATCATTTAGATGGTGTTCAGGCCGTGGCCTACGCCAGACTCAGAAAGATGGATACAGACTTTGCAAGAACAGAGCGTCAGCGTCTTGTAATTCAGAAATCCTTTGAAAAGGCAAAGAAAGCGGATCTGGGTCTGCTTAACAGAATTCTTCTTATGGAAGTTGACCAGATCGGCTCTAATTTAACATTCAGTGATTTTACTGAACTGTTATTAGATATTGGTAAATATCACATTGGTGAAACAGGCGGCTTCCCATATGCCCGCGGCGATATGGACATAGGTAAAAAAGGTGACTGTGTAATTCCTCAGACATTGGAAACAAACGTGGTACAGCTGCATAAATTCCTTTTCGACAAGGACAGCTATGAACCCTCCGATATGGTGAAAAAGATCAGTGCCAAGATTGCGGCTGATTCCGGCATGTATAAGCAGGGAACAAGCGTGGATCATGTGCCCACTGACAAGGGATATGATGGCGGAGACAAAACCAAACCGGCGGTAAAGGAGACGAAGAGTACAGAGGCAGAAGAGACAAGCAAAGAGGAAACTGTGAGTGCCACTGACGAATTCGGAAACCCTGTAAAGACTACTGAAAGCTCTGAAAATGTCACAGGCCCCACAAAAGAAACCAAACCTAATGAAACCACCAAAGGCACTGGAAAACCGGGAGAGACAAAACCAACCACCTCAGGAACCACTGAGACAACGACTACATCGGCTGGACCTGGAACCAGCGAGACAACCAAGGCAGCTGTCCCGGAGGAAACAAAGACGACAGGTCCTGGTGAAGCTCCCACGAAACAGCAGACCGATACGGCTCCCACCACAGCAGCAACAGCTCCAGGGGGCAATACAGATACTGTTGTAGTTCCTGCACCTCCAGTCAATTAAACTTAAAATAAAATACAGAATCCCTGCACACAGCGCTTTGTAAAAAAGCTGTTTTTGCAGGGATTTTTTCAATTCACATATTCAATATAGATTTATCACAGAATGGTCACATTTCATTGGTAGACTTTGTTTATCAGATGAGATAACAAACATACATGAAAGGAGATTGATGTTATGTATGACGAAAATGACAATATTGAAACAGGCCGGGTAAACCCGGAAGCCAATAAAGAAGAAACCGTAACAACCAATTTTATAATGAGAGATCCGGAACCGGAAAAGGAACAGTCTCAGAACACCATTCCCCATTATCAGGAATACCGTTATCAGAGAACACCGGACCAGACCCCTTATGAGGAAGAAGGAAAGAAACGGAAAAAAGGCAATTTCGGAAAAAAGGCAGCAGCAGTTGTTGGAAGTGCTCTGGTCTTTGGAATCGTTGCCGGCAGTACCATTGTGGGAATCAACTGGGCAGCAGGCTCCTATGCTCAAAATAAATCAGTAGAGATAAGCCGTGCGGAAACCCTTCCCACAACATCAGGAAACAACTCACTTCCCGCTTCCAATACATCCAGTATATCCACAATCAATGACGTTTCCCCTATCGTTGACAAAGCAATGCCATCGGTAGTTGCCATTACAAGCAAGGTGGTCTATGAAAGCCAGACATGGTTTGGCCCCATGCAGCAGGAAGGAGAAGGAAGCGGTTCCGGAATCGTTGTTGGCAAAAACGACGATGAGCTTTTAATTGTCACCAACAACCACGTGGTTCAGGGAGCCAAGGAGTTAAAAGTTACCTTTATTGATCAGACAGCAGTAGATGCAGCCATTAAAGGAACCGATGCAGACAGTGACTTGGCAGTGATAGCAGTTCCATTAAAAAATATCTCCTCTGACACATTATCCAAAATAGCCATTGCTTCACTTGGAAAATCCGAAACATTAAAAGTAGGTCAGGGCGTTATTGCCATCGGTAATGCACTTGGATACGGCCAGTCTGTAACCGTAGGTTATATCAGTGCACTTGACCGTGCTGTACAGACCGAAGACGGAACAAACCGTGATCTGCTTCAGACCGATGCAGCCATTAACCCAGGTAACAGCGGCGGCGCACTTTTAAATATGCAGGGAGAAGTAATCGGCATTAACTCAGCCAAATATTCCTCTACAGAAGTAGAAGGTATGGGATACGCCATTCCAATCTCCAAAGCCCAGACAATCATAGATGGTCTCATAACCAAGAAGACCAGAACTCAGGTTGCAGACAATGATCAGGGTTATTTAGGAATCCAGTGCAAGAACATTGACTCCACCACCAGCCAGCAGCTGGGTATGCCTCAGGGTGTATTTATCTACAAAATTGTAGAAGGCGGAGCAGCTTCCCAGTCAGATCTTCGTGAAAAAGACATCATCACCAAATTCGACGGACAGGGAATCAAAACCTATGATGACTTAACCAGCATGCTCAAATACTATGCAGGAGGAACAAAAGTATCCCTGACTGTACAGTCCCTGGAAAACGGCCAGTATGTAGAACGTAACGTTGACATCACCCTGGGCAAAAAGCCAGCAGACGCCAATCAGCAATAACAAATAAAAAATCAGACTCCCGGAATCCTCAGAGGAATTCCGGGAGTTTTCCATTTCATTAAAAAACTCTAAACTGTCTGTCTCCTCTTGTACGACTCTTTTAAATGCTTTATAATAATCTGATATACAGTATAGAATTACAGACAAAAGGAGATTATACTTTGAACGATAAAGATTTTCTGGAGGAGAAGATGGAAGACGACAAGATCCAAAACTCTGATATTGATAAAGAAAAAAAAGAAGACGAATCAGAATACGAAAAAATATGTTACGTATGCCGCAGACCAGAAAGCAAGGCAGGTTCCATGGTATCCATGCCAGGAGGCATGAACTTATGCCACGACTGTATGCAGAAAGCCTTTGATTCCGTCACTCAGGGAGGCCTTGACCTAAGCAAGCTCCCCGGAATGCCCTACATGAACTTAAACCTCAACGATCTGGGAAGCCTAAACAAAGATCTGGAGATTCCCAAAAAACAAAAAATCAAAAAAAGATCCGACAAAGAGCCCAAAAAACAGCTGGAACGAAAAGACATCCCGGCTCCCCATACCGTCCGTCAGAAGCTTGACGAATACATCATCGGCCAGGAGCAGGCGAAAAAAGCCATATCCGTGGCGGTCTACAATCACTATAAGCGGGTATACCTTGCAGACACAGCCCAGAACGACGAAGATGCCGTCCAAATCGAGAAATCCAACATTCTCATGATCGGGCCAACCGGCAGCGGCAAGACCTATCTGGTAAAGACACTGGCCAGACTCCTGGATGTCCCCCTTGCAATCGCAGATGCCACCTCCTTGACAGAGGCCGGATACATTGGCGATGACATTGAAAGCGTAGTATCAAAGCTTCTTTCTGCCGCTGACAACGATGTAGAGCGTGCAGAACGTGGAATCATCTTCATCGATGAAATTGACAAAATTGCAAAAAAGAAGAATACCAGCAGCAGAGATGTAAGCGGCGAGTCCGTCCAGCAGGAACTATTAAAGTTACTGGAAGGAAGCACCGTAGAAGTCCCTGTAGGTGCAAACCAGAAGAATGCCATGACCCCCATGACAACCGTACGCACCGAGAACATCCTGTTCATCTGCGGCGGAGCCTTCCCAGATCTGGAGGATATCATCAAAGAGCGCCTGAAAGAAAAGACCTCCATAGGATTTTCCTCCGAATTAAAAGACAAGTACGACAAGGATGCCAACATACTCTCCCGTGTAACCAACGAAGACCTAAAAAAATTCGGAATGATACCCGAGTTTCTCGGACGACTCCCCATCACAGTCACCCTGGAGACCTTAACCAAAGAACTATTAGTCCGGGTATTAAACGAGCCAAGGAATGCCATATTAAAACAGTACCAGAAGCTTTTAGAGCTGGACGAAGTAAAACTGGTATTTGAAGACGAAGCCCTGGAATGGATTGCCGAGGAAGCACTGAAAAAAAAGACCGGTGCAAGAGCCCTGCGTGCCATCATAGAAAGCTTCATGCTGGACATCATGTATGAGATTCCCAAAGACCCCAACATCGGTTCCGTGATCATCACCAGAGCTTACTTAGACAAAAACGGAGGCCCTCTCATCCAGATGAGAGGATAAGAAGAAAGGAGAGTGAAACATGCTATATATCGGTATCATAGGTATCCTTGCGGCTCTCGACTTATTCATCAAGCAGGCCATAGAACAGCAAAGCGAATCAGACTTCCCCAAAGAATTACAGAAAAGCGGCGGTAAGATTCTTCTGTACAAAAATCACAATCCGGGCTTTTCCTTTGGCTATTTAAAAGACCACCCGGAACTTGTTTCCATGATTCCCCTTGCAGTTGCCTCCTTCATTGGAGGAATGTTAGCATGCCTCTTAAAAAGCAAAGGAAAAACTGCAGAAAAGCTTGCCTTCTCCATAGCCCTTGGAGGAGCGGTCAGCAATCTGTACGACCGTCTGGTTCGTCATTACGTAGTAGACTATTTCAGTATTCAGTATGGCAAGCTAAAAAAAGTAGTCTTTAATCTGGGCGATTTCTTCATCTTTCTGGGTGCTGGTCTCATCATCATAATTGAAACCATACGTGCATTCAAAGAGCGCTAAACCAAAAAAAACGGCTGTCTTCTTGACACAGCCGTTTTTCTATTGTACAATCATTCATAAAATATAAAAAAACAGGAGTTGATTTTTTTGGATTCGAGTGACTATATACAGTTGCTTACGTTAATTTTATTAGTTTCATTATCAGCATTTTTCTCATCCGCTGAGACAGCATTTACAACGGTGAACCGGATCAGGGTCAGGACACTGGCAGAAGCAGGCAACAAGAATGCCATCACGCTTACGAAGATACTGGAGAACCAGGGGAAGATGCTCAGCGCGATTCTTGTAGGGAACAATGTGGTTAACTTAACCGCCTCTTCCATGTCCACTACGTTGGTCATGAGTATCTGGGGGAATAAGGCAATCAGTATTGGGACCGGCATTCTGACACTTGTAATTCTGGTTTTCGGTGAAATTTCCCCTAAGACCATTTCAACCTTATATTCCGAAACGATTGCTTTAAAATATGCAAAAATCATCTACGCATTTATGACAATCATGACACCAGTCATCTACGTAGTGCACATCCTCTCCTCCAGCTTTTTGCGTTTCATCCACGTGAACCCCAACAAAAAGCAGGATTCCATTACAGAAGATGAACTAAGAACCATTGTAGATGTAAGCCATGAAGAGGGCGTAATTGAATCAGAAGAAAGAAAGATGATTAACAATGTATTTGATTTCGGTGACTCCGTAGCCAGGGATATCATGATACCTCGTATTGACATGACCTTAGTAGACGTAAATGCCACATACGAAGAGCTGATCGATATTTTCCGCGAGGAGATGTACACCAGAATTCCTGTATATGAAGAAACCAATGACAATGTAATTGGAATCATCAACATGAAAGACCTTCTTTTAACCGATAACAGCACCGATTTTAACATCCGTGATTTCCTAAGAGAGCCCCTCTATACATATGAGTACAAAAAAACAGCTGAACTCATGATAGAGATGCGCCAGACCTGTAACAACGTGGTTATCGTCCTGGACGAATACGGAGCGACAGCCGGCATGATCACTCTGGAAGATTTACTGGAGGAGATTGTAGGAGAGATCCGGGACGAATACGATGAAGACGAAGAGAACGAGCTGGTAGAAGTAGCCCCCCAGGAATACCTTGTAGAAGGCTCCATGAAACTAGACGATTTAAACGACAGGCTTGGTCTGGAACTGGAATCAGAGGACTACGATTCCATAGCGGGCTTAATCATCGGACTTTTAGACCGTCTACCCGAGCAGGGAGAAGAAGTGATTTACGGTGATATCAGGCTGGTAGTAGAAGCCCTGGATAAGAATCGAATTGATAAAGTGAGAATGTATCTGGGAGTTGAAGAAGCAGGACAGACCAAGAGGGACTGAGACGGAGTTTCGGCGGGAGAACTTCTAAGACCGGACAGGCACAAAAAACATGGGATCGGAAACACTTCACCCGAATTTCTGAAAGAAATTCGCGCTCAGGGTTTCCTCGGAAATTGGCTTTGAAGCCAGTTTCCGCCCATGTTTTTTGCACCTCTCCGGCCTAAGAAGTTCTAACCCCGCCTCCAAACCGTCTCCGCCCCTCTTGGTCTGTCCTGTTTCCAGCGACGCATCAGGCCCCTCCACTGTTAAAAGAACTCCTCCACGTCATCAATCCTAACGAAGTAAAGGTGCTTATTTCACCTTTTCGTCCGCGACGTTTTTTCCCAGATGGAGAAGCAGTGTTGAACAGAAAATGAGGAGTCCGGTCCCCGGATAAAGCGATTTGTGGAGGGCGTCGATAGGTGTTAGGGAGAGGAAGTGCAAAAATGAGGACAAAAAACGGACTCACAAAGTCCGTTTTTTAGGCGCCCTGAGTCGGGTTTTCATCAAGAAAACCTGACGAATGGTGCCGGTGTCCTTATTTTTGTGCTTTCTCTCCCTTACACCTATCCCGTCCGAAACCATGAGCGTATCCGGGGACCGGACTCCTCATTTTCCGCCAGCCCCCATAACTCCCCATCTCTAAACCAACCGTCCCCCACTAACTAAGCATCCCCCCCGCAGTCCCACTAGCTGCGCAGATCGCCATCGTAGTCAGTATCTGATTCATCGACCCGTTAATCCCTCTGTTCAGCATAAAGGAAACTGCCAGCAGCACAAGGAAATACAAAAGACCCAGTAGCAGGCCCCAGAAGAATCTCCTTTGCTTAATGCTCTTCCCCATGAGAATCCCTCCAAAGAGACAGGTGATTACGTATACTGCATTGACACCCAGCCGGATCTGACCTTCCTTCAGCCGGAATCTATAAAGCGCTAAGGCCAGGATCACCAGCAGGACTCCGGTCAGTATGTAGGTGACAAGCAGATTTCTAAGTGTGACCTGAAGCTTTGATTTTTCCATGTTTTTTCTCCTTATGTCTTGTCTTCTGGTTCAGTATATTCGTCCATCAGGGAGGATATTCGAATATATTGGCGGTTGAAAAAAATGTTTCGCCACCTCCCTGAGGGGGCAATTCATCTTGCACTGGTTAAAAACATGTGGTATAATCTCAAAGAATTAGGCAAATACAGGAGGTGTAAGTTTATGAAACACGTAAAAACATTAAGTTCCAGTACATTAAAAGAATCTATGAAAAAAGGCGGCTGCGGTGAGTGCCAGACTTCCTGTCAGTCAGCTTGTAAAACATCCTGTACAGTAGGTAACCAGAGCTGCGAAAACAGCAATCGCTAGTATAAAACTGTATAGTACAGCCATAAGGCAGATAAGCACATGCCCCTACGGTCGTTAGACGGTAGGGGTTGCTTCGCTTGTCTGCTAAATATGATTATGGGTTTAAATCTTAATTAAGGAGAATACAAGTGATCCATCAATATATTAATAACGGCTTCCATATTATTATGGATGTCAACAGCGGGTCTGTTCATTCCGTTGATCCGGTTATGTATGATGCTGTAAAGATTGCAGCACCGCTGGTGCCAGATATGGACAAGGCCGCAGCGCTTCCAAAGGAAGCGGAGGAGAAAGTGCTTTTAGAGCTTTTAAGTACCTATGAAGAGGCTGAGGTGAGAGAGGCTCTGGAAGAAATTCAGTTTCTGATCGATGAAGGGGAACTGTTTACCAAGGATATTTACCATGATTATGTGGTTGATTTTAAAAAGAGAAAGACCGTTGTGAAGGCTCTTTGCCTGCATATTGCTCATGACTGCAACCTTGCTTGCAAGTACTGCTTTGCGGAAGAAGGAGAGTATCATGGACGCCGTGCGCTGATGTCATTTGAGGTTGGTAAGAAGGCACTGGATTTTCTGATTGCCAATTCCGGTAACCGTAAGAATCTGGAAGTGGACTTTTTTGGCGGCGAACCGCTGATGAACTGGGATGTTGTAAAACAACTTGTTGAATACGGGCGCTCAAAAGAGAAAGAATATAATAAGAACTTCCGTTTTACCATGACTACCAACGGCGTGCTTTTAAATGATGAGATTATGGAATACTGCAATCGGGAAATGAGCAATGTGGTGTTGAGTCTTGATGGACGGAAGGAAGTTAATGATCAGATGCGTCCGTTCCGGAACGGGAAGGGAAGCTATGAGCTGATCGTTCCTAAATTTCAGAAGTTCGCAAAGCTGAGAGGGGAAAAGGATTATTATATCCGGGGTACGTTTACACGGAATAATATGGATTTTGCCAAAGATGTTCTGGAGTTTGCAGATCTTGGGTTTGAGAGCATGTCCATTGAACCGGTTGTGGCTCAGGATGAAGAGGATTATTCTATCAGACAGGAAGATATTCCGGCTATTTTAGAGGAGTATGATAAGCTGGCTGTTGAGTATATTAAGAGACAGAAGGAAGGAAAAGGATTTAATTTCTTCCACTTTAATATTGATCTGACTCAGGGACCCTGTGTGGCCAAGAGATTGTCTGGCTGCGGTTCAGGGACCGAATATCTGGCGGTTACGCCATGGGGTGATTTCTATCCATGCCACCAATTTGTCGGAGAAGAAGAATTTCTTCTGGGCAATGTAGATACAGGTGTGACAAACACACAGATCCGCGATGAATTTAAACTTTGCAACGTTTATGCAAAAGACAAATGCCGGGATTGCTTCGCAAGGTTTTATTGCAGCGGGGGCTGTGCAGCTAACTCCTATAATTTTCATGGAAGCATTACGGATGCGTATGATACCGGCTGCGAGATGCAGAAGAAACGGATTGAGTGTGCGATCATGATTAAGGCAGCATTGGCTGAAGAATAAGACTGAAAGTTTCAGCTTTCAGACTTAAACTTGTTTTAATCCAAAAGTGAAGGAGAAAAGTCATGAAAAGTAACAAAGGCAAGGGCCTGTTAGGGCTGATTTTTGCACTGGTGATGGTTGGTTTATTCGGTTATTTTGGATATACTACCATGGGTGACATTAAGCTTGGACTTGATCTGGCGGGGGGCGTCAGCATTACCTATCAGGCAAAAGAAGAAAAACCAAGTGAAGAGGACATGAAGGATACCATCTACAAGCTGCAGCAGAGAGTTCAAAACTACAGCACTGAGGCAGAGGTATATCAGGAGGGTGACAACCGTATTAACGTTGATATCCCTGGCGTTTCAGATGCTAATGCAATTCTTGAAGAACTTGGAAAACCTGGTTCCTTGACATTTACAGATGAAGCTGGAAAAGTTATTTTAAATGGTAATCAGGTGTCTACTGCAAAACCTGTTATTACTGAGAATAACGGCATCAAGCAATATATGGTAGATTTAACGTTTACTGATGACGGAAAAAAAGTATTTGGTGATGCGACTACTGCCAATGTTGGGAAACGAATTGCGATTATCTATGACGGAAAGATGTACTCAAATCCAGTTGTTCAGGAACCAATTACCCAGGGTCAGTGTCAGATCAGCGGAATGAGCTCTTATGAGGAAGCGGAAACACTGGCTTCTACCATTCGTATTGGATCTCTTTCTCTCGAACTGGAAGAATTACGTTCCAATGTAGTGGGTGCAAAACTGGGACAGGAAGCCATCAGTACCAGCTTAAAGGCAGGTGCAATTGGATTTGCCATTGTGGCTGTATTTATGATTCTAGTTTATTTGCTTCCAGGAGTTGCTTCTGTTATCGCACTGTCTATTTATGTAGGCGTGATCTTAATTTTGTTAGAGGCGTTTGAGGTAACTCTTACTCTTCCTGGTATTGCAGGTATTATTCTGTCCATTGGTATGGCGGTGGATGCAAACGTAATTATTTTTACCCGTATCAAAGAAGAGATCGGATTTGGAAAAAATGTAAAAAGTGCCATCGAGGCAGGCTTTCATAAAGCGTTGTCTGCAATCATCGATGGAAATGTTACAACATTAATTGCAGCAGCTGTGCTGTTCTGGAGAGGATCCGGTACAGTAAAAGGCTTTGCTTCCACACTAGCCATTGGTATCGTACTTTCCATGATAACTGCACTGTTTGTGACAAAGTTCGTATTAAACAGTCTGTTTAAACTGGGATTTGAAAATGAAAAAATGTATGGTATCAAAAAGGATAGAAAGCCCATCGATTTTGTTTCAAAGCGTATGATCTGGTTTTCTGCCTCCCTCATTGTTATTGTTATTGGTCTTGCATGGCTTGGAGTGAATCGGTCCCAGACTGGAAGTATTTTAAATTACAGCATGGAGTTTAAAGGCGGTACTTCCACAAATGTTACATTTAATGAAGACATGACTCTGGAAAAAATCTCTTCCGATGTAGTTCCGGTGGTTGAGCAGATTACCAAAGATGCCGATGTACAGACTCAGAAGGTAGCAGGTACAAACGAAGTTATTATTAAGACAAGAACATTAACTGTGGATGAGAGAGAAGCGCTTAATAAATCCATGGTAGAGCATTTTGGAGTAGAATCAGAGAAGATCACTGCAGAGAGTATTTCCGGAGCAATCAGCCAGGAAATGAAGCGTGATGCAATTGTGGCTGTTATTATAGCTACCATCTGTATGCTTCTGTATATCTGGTTCCGGTTTAAGGATATCCGGTTTGCAAGCAGTGCGGTACTGGCACTGGTTCATGATGTGCTTGTTGTACTTGCTTTTTATGCAATCTTAAAATGGTCTGTAGGTTCTACATTTATTGCCTGCATGCTTACGATTGTAGGTTATTCTATCAACGCTACCATTGTTATTTTTGACCGTATCCGTGAAAACTTAAAGACTCAGAGTAAGCTGGAGCTTGCTGAGATCGTTAACTTAAGTATCACTCAGACCTTTACCAGAAGTATTAATACTTCTCTTACCACATTTGTTATGGTATTTGTTCTGTTTATTATGGGAGTTTCCTCCATTCGGGAGTTTGCCCTTCCGCTCATGGTGGGTATTGTATGCGGTACCTATTCTTCCGTATGCATCACAGGATCCCTGTGGTATATTATGACTGTGAATAAGGGTAAGAAGAATTCTGGTGTGAAAGCAACTGCGAAAAAAAGCAAAAAATAAAAGTAAGGAATTGTAAATGAACTATAAAATCATTGCAAAAGACGGACGTGCAAAACGGGCGGAAGTGACTACGGTGCATGGAACAATCCAGACGCCGGTGTTTATGAATGTGGGAACGGTAGCTGCCATTAAAGGGGCTGTGTCCACCGATGATCTCAGGGAAATTAAAACCCAGGTGGAGCTTTCCAATACCTATCATCTTCATGTGCGTACAGGCGACCGGTTAATAAAGGAGTTTGGCGGTCTTCACCAGTTTATGAACTGGGACCGCCCCATTCTTACAGACTCTGGCGGCTTTCAGGTGTTTTCTCTGACTGGACTCAGGAAGATTAAGGAAGAGGGTGTGTACTTCCAGTCCCATATTGACGGACACAAGATCTTTATGGGTCCGGAAGAGAGCATGCAGATCCAGTCCAATCTGGCATCTACCATTGCTATGGCATTTGATGAATGCCCTCCTCATCCGGCTACCAGGGAATATATGCAAAACAGTGTGGACCGTACCACCAGATGGCTGGAGAGGTGCAGGAAAGAGATGGCAAGGTTAAATGAGCTGCCTGATACCATTAATAAAGATCAGCTGCTCTTTGGTATTAATCAGGGCGGAACGTTTGAAGATATCAGAATTGCTCATGCCAAAACCATATCTGCCATGGATCTTGATGGATATGCTCTGGGCGGTCTCGCAGTAGGAGAGAGCCACTCGGAGATGTACCGGATTCTTGATGAGACGGTTCCTTATCTGCCTGAGAATAAGCCCACTTATCTCATGGGAGTCGGAACTCCGGCCAATATCCTGGAGGCTGTTGATCGGGGCGTGGATTTCTTTGACTGTGTTTATCCGTCAAGAAACGGCCGTCACGGCCACGTTTATACAAACCATGGAAAATTAAATTTATTTAATTCCAAATTTGAACTGGATCATAAGCCGATTGAAGAAGGGTGCCAGTGCCCCACCTGCCGTTCCTACAGCAGAGCTTACATCAGGCATTTATTAAAAGCGAAAGAAATGCTGGGCATGAGATTATGTGTCTTGCATAATCTGTATTTTTATAATACAATGATGGAAGAGATTCGCGAAGCAATCGAGAATCACCGTTATGGAGAGTATAAGGAGAGGAAACTGTCCGGCATGATGGCCGGCGATTCCCAGGCATAAGGCCCCCTTTTAGGACAGGCAGACGGCAGATCGATATTTAAGGAGGAAACGGTTATGTTATTAGCAACAGGCGGTACAATGGGCATGGGTTTCTGGGTAATTTACATTGCAGTAATCTTTGGCTTCATGTATTTTATTGCGATCAGACCACAGAAGAAAGAGAAAAAAAGACAGCAGGAGATGTTCGCCAGTATTGCAGTTGGTGACAGTATATTAACCAGCAGCGGATTTTACGGAGTTATTATCGATATGACTGATGATACCGTTATCGTTGAATTCGGCAATAACAAAAACTGCAGAATTCCTATGCAGAAGTCACAAATTGCACAGGTTGAAAAGCCAGAAGCATAAAAATTATTACCCGGAAAAGGATTTCTTTTTCCGGGTTTTTTCTATACGGGGTTGACAGGTGCATTTCTATGAGATATACTTCAAAAGTAAACGGTTCAATAATGAACTATTGAAAACGTTGTAATAGCTGCCATAGTATACAGCGGGGAAATTTTCTCATATGATTTAGTAAGGGTGTTGTTATGAATGAGTCTATAACCAGTATGCCAGGAGAAAGAATGAGACAGGAAGAAGAGTGCTGTCTGGCATGTTTTGTAAAAATCGATAAGGTATACCAGAAGCTGTGCAGCCAGTCTGTATCAGAATATGGTTTCACTCCCAACGAGATAGTAGTTATGATGTTTCTGGCAAATAGTGAGGGACTGAAAAGCGCTTCGGAGATTGCACAATATAGAAATATCTCCAAGGGCCTGATCGCAAGATCTGTGGATTCTCTCAGTGAGAAAGGATATTTAACAGCAGACAGAGATAAAAATGACAGAAGGCTGGTCCGCCTCCAGCTTACGAAGAAAAGTGAGGAGATTGTGGAGCGGATCAGGCGGTGCAGGAAGGAATTTGTGGAAGAACTTCACAGGGGCATTCCCGAAGAAGATCTTGAAATTCTTCACCGCACCGCGTCAATCATGAATCAGAATGTGGAGCTCTTTTTAAATAAATCCACCGTCAAGACCGATGATCTGACCAGTTAGATAGGAATTTTTATAGCCCAGGTGATAGACAAGATCTGCCACCTCTTCCGCTTTTCCCAGTCTTCCGGCTGGAATCTCATCGATGAGAGCGATTAATTCATCTTCGCTTAGAAACTGATTCATCTCCGTATCAATGGCTCCGCATGCCACTGCATTGACCTGGATATTACTTGGAGCCAGCTCTTTGGCAAGAGCTTTGGTGAATGCATTAATCCCACCCTTGGTTGCGGAATAGGCTACTTCACAGGATGCACCCGAGACACCCCAGATAGAGGAGATGTTTATAATTTTGCCCTGCTTGCGTTCCAGCATTCCCGGAATTGCCAGCTTGGAACAATGAAAGGCAGAGGTTAAATTGGTCCGTATAATACGGTCCCAGGCTTCTGTCGTCATATCCTGGAGAAGCCCGATGTAGGAGATCCCTGCATTATTAACCAGTACATCCAGAGAACCAAACTGTTTTTTTATCATTTGAAAGAGTTCCTGGCACTGATTCATATCTCCCATATCACCCATATAGGAAAGACAGGAGATCTGATAGGACTCCAGTTCCTTTCTGGTCTGCAAAAGGCGGTCTTCATTATGAAGACAGTTAATGACCACATTGTATCCTTTTTTTGCAAATTTGACAGCAATGGCCTTTCCAATTCCCCGGGAAGCGCCAGTTACAAGTACTGTTTTTCTAGACATAAAACCACCCTTTCTGTCGTTATGTGATGCTATTATTTTAACAAATTCTGCTTTAAAATGCAACGAGGGCATTGCATACAAAAAGATGGGTGAGATATAATGATTACAAAAGAATCTGTAATACAAAATAAAGAAAGCAGGTAGATAAAATGAATGAGATTTATGACGTTGTAATTATAGGGTCAGGTCCGGCAGGTCTTACTGCTGCAGTATATGGAAAAAGAGCTGAACTAAAGATGGTAGTGATTGAAAAAGAAGTCGCCAGTGGCGGACAGATTCTCAATACCTACGAAGTCGATAATTATCCGGGGCTTCCCGGAATTAACGGATTTGACCTGGGTATGAAATTTCGGGATCATGCAGAAAAACTGGGAGCAGATTTTGTTACAGACGAAGTGCTTCGGATTGAGGCAGCAGACGGAGAATTTACCGTTGTAGGTCAGGAGAAGTCCTACGTGACAAAATCAGTCATTATCGCAACTGGAGCTCTGTACAGAAAACTCAGCGTCGTTGGAGAGAAAGAACTGACCGGAATGGGTGTTTCCTATTGTGCAACCTGTGACGGAGCGTTTTTCCGAAACAAGGTAGCCGCCGTTGTAGGCGGAGGCGATGTGGCAATCGAAGACGCCATATTCCTTTCCAGAATGTGCAAGAAGGTGTACTTAATTCACAGAAGAGATGAACTGCGCGGAGCAAAGACACTACAGACACAGTTATTTAACCAGGAGAATGTTGAAATTATCTGGGATACAGTAGTCGAAGAAATAGAAGGTGGAGACCAGGTTGAGTCTCTTACCATAAAGAATTCCAAAACAGAAGAAACAAATAAACTTTCCGTTGATGGCGTGTTTATTGCAGTGGGAATTAATCCACAGAGCGAAGCTTTCGATAACCTTGTGGAAATGGATCATGGTTACATCAAGGCAGGAGAGGACTGTGAGACCAATGTTCCCGGTATTTTTGCAGCAGGTGACGTCCGTACCAAACAGTTAAGACAGGTATCCACGGCTGTTTCAGACGGAGCCAATGCAATTACAAGCGTAGAACGTTATCTGACAAGATACGGTAAATAAAACTGATTAAAATAAATCCTCCGATAAGGGTATGTATTGCCTTTACCGGAGGATTTTGCTAACCGTTAAATTCCTGTTTTTCAGATTCATAAGTATCAAAAGGATTTCTGGAAGAAACTGCTTCCTTGTTTTGGCTTCCTGCTTTTTTCTGCGAGGAGGAAGCCTCTGCTTTTAATTGCTGTATCTGCTTGTCTAATTCCTTGATCCTCTTTTCCAGCTCTTTGTATTTCTCACTTTGCTGCAAAGCGAAAGGATTTCTTTCTTTATCCCGCTGCCCCTCCAGTTTCCCCTTTTCCTTATCCAGGGTTTTTATTTGCTGTTCAATATCCTCGGTACTGTCCTGTTCTGGCTGTGTAACAGGGTCTGTTTCAGACGGGAATTGTGGTGGGGATATCCCTATACTGCTGATATTCATCGTAATGCCTCCTTTTTTCCTGAGATACTATGAATATATAAGGGATATCATAGAGATTCAAGTAAGATGCAATGAGATGCTGTCTGAATGTTGCGGAATGAGAAAAAGTATGTTTAATCGAAATGTTTTGGGAGTTTTTTCAATTTGAACTGTACCATGGTATTTCTCGGCAACCGCTTTTATACTCTGAAGTCCGATTCCGGTACCACTGACGGGCAAAAAAACGTCAGAACGGCTGTTTTTGATGTCAATCATAAAAAAGTCGCCTTTCTGAATTGTTTTCAGAGTTAGAAACGGACTGGTTTGATTTCCTGCAATACAGGCCTTAACAGCATTATCTACCGCATTTGAGAATAGGATGCACAAATCCATATCATCGAGCATACAGTTGTCAGGAATTTTCACGGTGCAGTCAACATCGATTCCCTTTTGATGCGCAATTCCCAATTTATTTGTTAACAGGATATTTAATACGGCATTTCCTGTCTGACATGGAAAGGTAAGCTGATCGGATATAGTGGTCAGCTTTCCAAGATATTCCAATGCTTTATCTGCTTCTCCTGTTTTTAAAAAGCCGCCAAGAACGGTCCAGTGACCATTTAAGTCATGCCGGAACGTTCTTGTCATTTCATATCGCATCTGCATTTCCTGGACCGAGTTGACCTGAGCATTTACCTGCTGCTCCAGAAGCGTATTGCGCATCTGAAGAGCGAAACCTTTCAATAATTCTTTATAAGCAAAAAGAACTGCAAACAGGCACAAATAGGCTGCTATCTGAATGATCAGCATGGTCCAGTCATTTACCTCAGGAGAGATTCTGGTTCCATCAGCACTGACAGTAACTGTGTTTCCATATACTGAAAAAACATGCTGCATAACCAGAAGCACAAAGAGGATTGGCAGCAGCAGTATCAGGATATATGGCAGCATGGGAACTTTTCTGTCTTTCAGCCATGTCAGGACAAGGCGATAGGAGAAAAAAACCGTTATCATGACGAACAGACCGCTTATTGTTGTAAGAACCATTGAATAGGGAAACAGGACTGTTAAGAGGAGGCTTAACAATGACTGAAATATGCCGTTAACAACTTGCATAATGCAGATGGCAAGTATGGCTGCAGTTGCGGACATTGCCGGTGCACATTTTAAAGCCAGCCAGCCGAATAAAAAAAGTGCTCCCAGTTCCATAAGGGTAGATAGAGGAAATGCAGCCCGTATGGATATTTCGGTTAAAGCCAACAGGTATATGATCAGTATGTAAGAAGCAAAATAATACCATTTTACTTTCTGATTTGAAAATCTGCTGAAAAACCAGACTTCCATACAGGCCAGACAGGCATTTAAAATGCAAAAAAAGTAAATAAAATCAAACCACCTGTTAAACAGTTCCGTGAATGGCATCTATCTGTCTCCTTTCTTCATATAGTTTAACATTGCTTCCATGAACGCCTGCATACGTAGTCTTGAAACCGGTATGCTCTCCCCGTTGACCAGTTTAGCCTGGCCATTTTCATATCCGCATACGGCCTTAAGGTTAACAAGATAGCTGCGGTGGCAGCAGAAGAAATCAGGTTCCAGCTGATTTTCCAACGAATTAATCTTAAAATAGTAGTCGATAATTTCCTGTTTTGTATGAACGAAGATTTTTCTGTTAATTGCTTCGCAGTATAAAATATCCGAGAATGGGATTGATTTACACCAGGCCCCTTTCTGAATGGTTAAAACGGCTGTTTTTTTATCCTGAACATGTTGAAGAACGCGGGCCATTGTAGATTGAAAGCGCTGAGTGTCTAAGGGCTTTAACAGATAATCCGAAGCTTCTACAGAAAAGGCATCATAGACATATTCTTTCAGGACAGTAACAAATATAAGAAAGCTTTCCAAACCGGACTGCCTGATCTGTTTTGCTGCTTCCATACCAGTCATATTTCCCATCTGTATGTCCAGAAAAATAATATCATAGAATTCATCGCTTTTAAGCAGGTCCTCAGCACAGGAAAATGAATGAACCTCGGCTTTATAACTGGTTTCACCCATATAATCGAATATCCTGTTTTTTAACTCAAGTATCATATTGTCATTATCATCACATACAGCAATATTAATCAAAATCAGTACCTCAGTATCAAATAGTATAAAAATCCACATTAAGAATACCTTTGACGCTTAAAAAATTCAAGTGGAATGTGGTGAAATGCAGTCAGATTGAATTGATATGTCAGGCAAAAAATTTTAACCATATAATTAACCATGTTTTTTTATAAGATTCATCCGGTTGTGAAATACGCCTTAATTGATAGAATTGTTAGTAAGACGCAATTGTTTGCGGCAAAATAATAGGAGGGAAAATAAGAGATGAAAAGATTACTGGGGAAAACTGGGGCGGTCTGTGTGAGTATTCTGGTCTGCCTTAATATGACAATGGGGGTGTCTCTGGCAGACGAACAGGCTGCTAAAGATCAGGAGAAGAAAGAAGTCCACATAGAAAACCTCACTCCCTTAAAAGATATTTATAAGGGGAAATTCCTGATTGGAAACATTTATAACAGCATTAACCTTACGGGAGCGGATAGAGATATGGTACTTCATCATTTCAATGTGGTTACACCGGAAAATATGATGAAACCAGATGCCATGCAGCTGCAAAAAGGCGTATTTACTTTTGAGTCGGCAGATGCCATGACCGGATTCTGCCAGGAGAACGGTTTAAAGACAGTGGGGCATACACTGGCATGGCACAGTCAGACGCCTGACTGGATGAATGCGGCATGCGGACGGGAAGAAGCAATTGACAGACTGAGAGATCACATTTCAAATGTTGCAGGGCACTACAGTGGAAAACTATTATCCTGGGATGTGGTAAACGAAGCCATTCAGGATGGAGCAAAACTTCCAGCAGACGGAAACTGGAAATCCTGTTTACGGGATACTCCCTGGCTAAGAAATATTGGAACTGATTACATAGAACTGGCTTTTCAGTTTGCCCATGAGGCAGATCCCAATGCAAAATTATATTATAACGATTACAATTTAAATGATAACAACAAAGCCGAAATAGCAGCCGCTATGTATACTGATTTAAAGAAAAAAGGTATACCCATTGACGGAATCGGTATGCAGGCGCACTACAGTACCACGCTGCCTGTGGCTACGGTAGAACATTCCCTGGAACTGTTTAAAAAGACCGGGGCTGAAATTTCAATAACAGAGCTTGATGTAGTAGTCAGTAAGGCGAAGGAAACCGGGCTTACCAAGGAAGAGGAGATCGCTCAGGCGCAGACGTATGCCCAGCTTTTCAGACTTTATAATCAATATTCGGATGTCATTGAAAGAGTGACGTTTTGGGGCTATACGGATACAAGAAGCTGGAGAAGCTCCAGTTTCCCCTGCTTATTTGACGGAGATTACAAAGCCAAAGAAGCTTATTATGCAGTTGCAGATCCTGACGGATATTTAAATAAACACCCTCTGAAAGAGATTCCAGAGCCAAACACCATAAACGCAGTAAAAGGTACACCGGTAATTGATGGAACAGTGGATGAAATCTGGAATCAGGCGAAGGAAGAACCGGTTCGTATTATGACAATGGCCTGGCAGGGCGCAACTGGTACCGTAAAAACACTTTGGGATGAAAATAATATTTATGTTCTTGTCCGTGTTAAAGATAAAACCTTAAATACTGATAGTAAAAATGCTTATGAGCAGGATTCTGTGGAACTGTTCCTAGATGAAAACAATGACAAATCCTACTATTATCAGGAAGACGACGGACAGTTTCGCGTTTCCTGTAAAAACATGGTGACCTTTGGAAGCAATGGGAAAAGAGAAGGGTTCCAGTCATCCGTGAAAGTGACGGAAGATGGATATCTTGTAGAAGCAAAGATTCCACTTACCACCTCAGCTGAAAAAGGGAAAGTTATGGGATTTGATGTTCAGATCAATGACAGCAATGAGCGGGGAGAGAGAATCAGCGTAGCAAAATTTAATGATGATTCTGATAATTCCTGGCAGTCAACTGCCCGGTGGGGAAATCTTCTTTTAAAAGAGTAAGTAAAAAATGCCTCAGGCTTTACAGGCCTGAGGCATTTTTATATATAAATAATTCCTATAATAATTCCGGTTCAATCAATCCGTAAGTGCCGCCTTTTCTTTTATATACCACATTCACTTCATCGGTATCTCCATTGAGGAATACATAGAAGCTGTGTCCAAGAAGCTCCATCTGTACACAGGCTTCTTCCGGATCCATGGGTTTGACAGCAAATTTCTTTGTTTTGACAATTTCCACATCATCATCGACTGCACTTTCATCTTCCAAAAATGCTGTTGAAAAGGAGGGAGCGTTTAATTTTTTGTCGATTAACTTGTTTTTATATTTTTTCAACTGGCGTTCCAGGATCTCTTCTACCAGATCAATGGAAACGTACATATCATTACTTGATTCTTCGGCTCGAATTATATGTCCTTTCACTGGAATAGTAACTTCAATTTTCTGAATATCTTTCTGCACGCTGAGTCTTACTGTTGCCTCTGTAGCAGGTGCGAAAAAACGGTCCAGTTTTCCAAGTTTGTCCTCAACTGCCTCCCGTAACCCTGCTGTCACCTCAATATTTCTTCCTGTAATTGTAAAACGCATAAGTCATCAGCTCCTTTTTCTTGAGATAGGTATAGTATAGCATATTTATTAGAATAATTCAATCATGTTGTAAAGTATTAAGATAATTTAAGAAAAGATTTTGTAAAAAGTCTCTTCTTATATTTTATCAATTTATTGAAAAACTATAGATGAGGTTAAAAAAAAGTCAAGGGAAAAATGGATTTTTTCGTCGAAAAAGAAAATTTTATGACAAGTATACAAAAATTAACGCAATTGTCATTGTGATGGGAATGCTGGTATTATGTGGAGAATAAATGTGGATAATGTGGATAACTTGGTGTATAACTGATTTTTTTCGCAAATTCGAGGGTTGGAGGTGGGGATAAAAATGGGGGAAAAATACACAATCCAATGTGGATAATGTGGAAAAGTCGGGAATCGAACAAATTTTTTGTGCAATGTGTCAGGTTAACCATAATTTTAACTTAAATTTGCTGGAGGTTGCCGAAGAAAATGGCAGTACCTGGCAATATAAGGTCAGATTATTACCAGAATGTTAATTTTTTATGAATTCGTTGAATTAAAGGCAGGTTAGTGCTACAATATACAGGATTGTACGGTGTATATTGAAAGATAGAGTAGGAGAATAAATCATGAACTTGGTTCAAAAAATATTTGGAACTCATAGTGAAAGAGAATTGAAAATCATTAATCCCATTGTGGATAAAATAGAATCTCTGCGCCCGACCATGGTTGCACTTACGGATGAGGAATTAAAAAATAACACGAAGCTTTTTAAGGAAAGATTGGCAGCAGGAGAAACTCTTGATGATATCTTGCCTGAAGCGTTCGCAACTGTAAGAGAAGCCGGAAGGCGAGTTCTTAATATGGAACATTTCCGTGTGCAGTTAATCGGTGGTGTAGTATTACACCAGGGTCGTATTGCGGAGATGAGAACTGGTGAAGGTAAAACTCTTGTATCCACATGTCCGGCTTATTTAAATGCGCTGGCAGGCAACGGTGTACAGATTGTAACCGTTAACGACTATCTGGCAAAGCGTGATGCGGAGTGGATGGGAAGAATTCATGAGTTCCTTGGAATGACAGTAGGCGTTGTATTAAACGACATGAGCTCAGATGAGAGACGTGATGCTTATAACTGCGATATAACCTATGTAACCAACAATGAGCTTGGTTTTGATTATTTAAGAGATAACATGGCCATCTATAAAGAACAGATGGTTTTAAGAAATTTAGATTTCTGTATCATTGATGAGGTTGACTCTGTTTTAATTGATGAGGCCAGAACACCTCTTATCATTTCCGGACAGAGCGGCAAATCCACAAAGCTCTATGAAGTCTGCGATATTCTTGCACGCCAGTTAGAAAAGGGCGAAGCTTCCGGCGAGTTTTCCAAGATGGGTGCCATTATGGGAGAAGAAATCACTGAGTCCGGTGATTTTATTGTGGATGAGAAGGACAAGGTTGTCAACTTAACAGAGCAGGGTGTGGAAAAAGTAGAGCAGTTCTTCCGCATCGAGAACCTGTCAGACCCACAGAACTTAGAGATCCAGCATAACATCATTCTGGCTCTTCGTGCCAATTATCTGATGTTTCGGGATAAGGATTATGTGGTAAAAGACGATGAGGTTCTCATTGTAGACGAATTTACAGGACGTATTATGCCAGGCAGACGGTATTCTGATGGTCTTCACCAGGCAATTGAAGCAAAAGAGCATGTGAATGTCCGCAGAGAGAGCAAAACTCTTGCCACCATCACATTCCAGAACTTCTTTAATAAATACAACAAAAAGGCTGGTATGACGGGTACTGCTCTTACAGAGGAAAAGGAATTCAGAAATACCTATGGAATGGATGCCATTTCAATTCCAACAAACCGTCCCATTGCCCGTATTGACCAGGAAGATGCGGTTTATAAGACGAAGAAGGAAAAATTTGAAGCAGTATGTGACGAAGTGGCAGCTGCTTATGAAAAGGGTCAGCCAGTACTGGTTGGTACCATAACCATTGATACATCTGAGATGTTAAGCGGTATGTTAAAACGCAGAGGCATTCCTCATAAAGTCTTAAATGCTAAATATCACGAGCTTGAGGCAGAGATCGTTGCTGACGCTGGTGTGCATAAAGCAGTTACCATTGCTACCAACATGGCAGGCCGTGGTACGGATATTAAGCTTGATGATGAATCCAAAGCTGCCGGTGGCCTTAAGATCATCGGTACAGAGCGTCATGAGTCACGCCGTATTGATAACCAGCTGCGTGGTCGTTCCGGCCGTCAGGGAGATCCGGGTGAGTCCAGATTCTATATCTCTCTGGAAGATGATTTAATGCGTCTGTTTGGTTCCGAACGTCTTGTAGGCATGTTTAATGCACTTGGTGTACCGGAAGGCGAGCAGATTGAGCATAAGATGCTTTCTAATGCTATCGAAAAAGCTCAGATGAAGATCGAGACCAACAACTATGGTATCCGTGAGAATCTTTTAAAATACGATGAAGTCATGAACGAGCAGCGTGAAGTTATTTACGCAGAACGAAGAAAAGTTCTTGACGGAGACAACATGCGTGACGTTGTCTTAAAGATGGTTACTGATATTGTGGAGAATGCTGTGGATTTGTCTATCAGTGATGAACAGACTCCGGAAGAATGGGATTTAAATGAATTAAATACCCTGCTTCTGCCAGTGATTCCTCTTCAGCCAATCACCATTCCGGAAGACAAAAAGGTGAGAAAAAATGAACTGAAGCATATGCTGAAAGAAGAAGCCATTAAGCTTTATGAAACAAAAGAGGCAGAGTTCCCAGAGGGAGAGCAGATCCGTGAAATCGAGCGGGTGATTCTCTTAAAGGTTATTGATAATAAATGGATGTCCCATATTGACGATATGGACCAGCTGCGCCAGGGAATCGGTCTTCAGGCTTATGGCCAGAGAGATCCTCTTGTAGAATATAAGATGAGCGGCTATCAGATGTTTGATGAGATGACAGCAGCGATCCGGGAAGATACCGTACGTATCCTCTTCCACATCAGAGTTGAGCAGAAGGTGGAACGTGAACCGGCTGCCAAAGTGACAGGAACCAACAAGGATGACAGCTCAGTGAAAGCACCGGTGAAAAAGGCTGATAATAAGGTCTATCCCAATGATCCATGTCCATGCGGTTCCGGCAAAAAGTATAAGCAGTGTTGCGGACGCAAACTAGTATAGTATTTTTATGAGATTGGAGTCCGCTCCCTTTTATGGGAACAGACCCCAATTTTGTATTTATAAATTAAAAAACGAAAGTGGGTGACACAGTGGTAGAGTTAGATCAGTACAA
The DNA here is from genome assembly GCF_048627165.1 of Lacrimispora struthionigena. Classification (NCBI taxonomy): domain Bacteria; kingdom Bacillati; phylum Bacillota; class Clostridia; order Lachnospirales; family Lachnospiraceae; genus Lacrimispora; species Lacrimispora struthionigena. Next base: position 1,898,938 of record NZ_JBMBWP010000002.1, on the reverse strand, counting down.
ATACGAATTATCATCGTATGAAAAACCATTAGTGGAAGTGAGGGATTCACTTTGACTTGGATAACAAGTTAAAGCGAATTGATGAGTTAGACAAGTCTATGGAAGAGCCAGGCTTCTGGGAAGATCCGGAAAAGTCAGGTAAGATCGTCCAGCTTGCAAAGAATTTAAAAGATACGGTACAAGGCTACAAAGAATTAGAACAGCAGTATGAAGACATCGGGGTCATGATTCAGATGGGCAACGAAGAAAACGATGCCTCCCTGATTCCGGAAATAGCCCAGATGCTTGCTGAATTGAAAGAAAATCTGGAAGAGATGCGTATTAATACGCTGCTTTCCGGTGAATATGACAGCCACAACGCCATATTAAAACTGAATGCCGGTGCTGGCGGAACCGAATCCTGCGACTGGTGCAGCATGCTTTACCGCATGTTCTGCCGCTGGGCTGAGAAAAAGGGCTTTCAGACGGAAGTGCTTGATTATCTTGACGGTGATGAAGCCGGAATTAAATCCGTAACCATACAGATTAATGGTGTCAATGCTTTTGGTTATTTAAAGTCAGAAAAAGGGGTTCACCGTCTGGTACGTATTTCACCGTTTAATGCGGCTGGAAAGCGTCAGACTTCCTTTGTATCCTGCGATGTTATGCCGGATATTGAAGAGGACCTTGATGTGGATATTAACGATGAGGATTTAAGAATTGATACCTACCGCTCCAGCGGAGCAGGTGGACAGCATATCAATAAAACCTCGTCTGCCATTCGAATCACTCACCTTCCTACGGGAATTGTGGTGCAGTGCCAGAATGAACGGTCTCAGTTCCAGAACAAGGATAAGGCAATGCAGATGTTAAAAGCAAAGCTTTATATGTTAAAACAACAGGAGAATGCGGAAAAACTTTCCGGTATCCGTGGTGATGTAACGGAGATCGGCTGGGGGAACCAGATTCGTTCCTATGTACTGCAACCCTATACCATGGTGAAAGACCACAGGACCAATTCCGAGACAGGTAATGTAAACAGTGTCCTTGACGGAGCGTTAGATCAGTTTATGTACGCATATCTGCGATGGTTAAGTACCGGAGCAAAAGCTGGTGAGGATTCTGCAGAAATCTAGTTTTTTCATGCATTTTTTTAAATACCGAATAAAATAAACTCAAAAATAGTTGCATACCATGCACAAATATGATAATATCTTCCCTATGAGCACAGATGTATTTCCGATGCGGACACAGAAGGGAAGATATTTTTTTATGGAAGATAAAAGTAAATATTTTGTGGTAAAGCAGAAAGCTGTACCTGAAGTATTGCTGAAAGTTGTTGAGGCAAAAAAATTATTAGAGTCGGAACGGGTTATCACCGTACAGGAGGCAACTGACCGGGTTGGAATCAGCCGGAGTTCCTTTTACAAATACAAAGATGATATCTTTCCGTTTTATGACAATGCCAAGGGAAAGACCATCACACTGGTTATGCAGATGGATGACGAACCTGGTCTTCTTTCGGATTTGCTTCATGTGGTAGCTGTGTACCGCGCGAATATACTAACCATTCATCAAAGTATTCCGGTCAATGGCGTTGCCACCCTCACACTTAGCGTGGAGGTTCTTGAGACAACAGGCAATGTTTCAAAGATGGTTGAGGATATGGAAGAAAAGGATGGAGTCCACTACGTAAAAATTTTAGCCAGGGAGTGAGAATATGATGAATGTTGCAGTTATGGGCTATGGTACCATCGGATCAGGAGTTGTTGAAATTCTGGAACAGAACAAAGATATAATTGCCAGACAGACCGGTGACACGGTGAATGTAAAATATATTCTCGATTTAAGAGAATTCCCCGGTACACCGATTGAAAAAAAGATTGTTCATGATTTTTCCGTCATAGAAAAGGACCCGGAGGTATCCATGGTAATTGAGACCATGGGAGGCTTAAACCCGGCTTATCCTTTTGTGAAAGCAAGCCTTCAGGCAGGTAAGCATGTGGCCACCTCCAACAAGGCGCTGGTAGCAGCATATGGAACGGAACTTTTAAAAATAGCGAAAGAGAATCAGGTAAACTTTCTCTTTGAGGCAAGCGTAGGAGGCGGTATTCCCATAATCCGTCCGTTGTATACTTCACTGGCCGGTGAGCAAATTGAAGAAATAACCGGTATATTAAATGGTACCACCAACTACATACTGACTAAAATGGACAAAGCCGGAGAAACTTTTGAAGAGGCACTGAGCAAAGCCCAGGAACTGGGATATGCGGAGCGCAATCCGGAGGCAGATGTGGAAGGACATGATACCTGCAGGAAAATTGCCATATTAACTGCTCTGGCTTCGGGACACGAAGTGAATTACGAGCATATTTATACAGAAGGGATTACTAATATAACGGATGTGGATTTCCGTTATGCCGACGCTCTTGGAACTTCTGTAAAATTATTTGGATCCAGCAGAATCAGTGATCAGGGAGTTCATGCGTTTGTAGCTCCGGTTATGATAGGAAAGGATCATCCGCTGTATTCCGTAAACGACGTATACAACGGCATTCTGGTAAAGGGAAATATGCTGGGAACTTCCATGTTTTACGGAAGCGGAGCTGGAAAACTTCCCACGGCCAGTGCAGTTGTAGCAGATATTATTGAAGCCCTTAAAAACCCGGGTCATCATGTGAAGATGGGCTGGGATGGAAATCGCCTTAACATCTCTGCCATGGACAGCGTTTCCTTCCGGTATTTTGTAAGAATCAAGGGGATTGCTGCAAAGCGGCTTGCTGAAGCAGAGGCTGCTTTTGGAAAGGTAGAAGTAACAGAACTGGACCACATGGATGAATTTGCAGTCATGACAGAGGTTATGACTGAGGAGGAATACCATTTAAGAGCGAAAAAGCTGTCAGGTATCAGACAGCGCATCCGCGCAGAAATTTAATTTTCGCCAGGAGGCATCAATGTTAGTTGTTAAAAAATTTGGCGGTAGCTCCGTCGCAGACAAAGAAAGAATATTCAATGTAGCAAAACGCTGCATTGAGGATTATGAAAAAGGTAATCAGGTAGTTGTGGTTTTATCCGCTATGGGAAAGACAACAGACGGTCTGATCGCCAAAGCTCATGAGATAAACCCTAATCCTCCAAAGAGAGAGCTGGATATGCTTCTGGCAACGGGAGAGCAGGTGAGCGTGGCACTGATGTCTATGGCCATGAATGCTCTCGGTGTACCGTCTGTTTCATTAAACGCGTCCCAGGTAGCCATGCATACTTCTTCCGCTTATGGAATGGCTAAATTAAAGAAAATTGATACGGAACGGATCCAGCATGAACTGGAAGCGAAGAAAATCGTTATCATCACAGGTTTTCAGGGTATTAATAAATATGATGATCTGACAACTCTTGGACGAGGGGGATCAGATACCACGGCTGTAGCACTGGCTGCCGCACTCCATGCCGATGCATGTGAGATTTACACAGATGTGGACGGAGTTTATACAGCAGATCCGCGAATTGTTCCCCATGCCAGAAAGCTATTGGAGGTTTCCTACGATGAGATGCTTGAGTTTGCTTCTCTGGGAGCCAAAGTGCTCCACAACCGTTCGGTAGAGATGGCGAAGCGCTATGGAGTACAGCTGGTAGTACGATCAAGTCTGAACAGAGAAGAAGGTACCATCGTCAAGGAGGAAACAAAATTGGAAAGAATGCTGGTGAGCGGAGTTGCCGCAGATAAAAATGTAGCCCGTATTTCCGTAATCGGGGTTAAGAATGAGCCTGGAGTCGCATTTAAAATATTTAATCTTCTGGCAAAACACAACATTAACGTTGATATCATTATCCAGTCCATTGGCAGAGAAGAAAGAAAAGACATCTCCTTTACGGTGGCGAAGCAGGATTTAAAAGAAACCATGGATCTTTTAAACGAACATAAGGATGGGATTACAGCCCAGAATGTGACCAGTGAAGAGGATGTGGCAAAGCTTTCTATCATCGGCGCAGGGATGACCAGTAATCCAGGAGTTGCCGCAAAGATGTTTGAAGCCCTTTACAATGCCAATATTAACATCAAAATGATTGCAACATCTGAAATAAGGATTACGGTCCTCATTCATGAAGAGGACGTAAACCGAGCCATGAGAACGGTTCACGATGCCTTTGATCTTGCGGATTAAACGAAGGTGGAGCCAATGATCTGGTTAAGAAAAATTTGGAAAATAGGATCCGTCTGTATCTTTCATTCCCTCACCGGGCTCTACTGTCCCGGCTGCGGGGGAACGAGAGCAGTGCGGACTTTGTTACAGGGGGACCTGCGGATGAGCGTTCAGTATCATCCGCTGGTCCTTTATACTGTTATTGCTGTTTTGGCTGAGGGTATCATCCGGTTTATATCAAAAAAAAGAAAGCACCCGTTGGACCATAAAAAAAGGGAACGGATACTTATTCTTATTGGAGCTGCAATTGTAGTGATAAACTGGATCTTCAAGAACTATATGCTGGTGGTGAAAGGAATTGATCTCTTACCTCCATTATAATGATTTATCTGCCAACGCCCCCAGTGGGCATCAGTGCCTGGGTTGTCGCTTCAAATACCTGTCTGAAATACAGCCCCAAAGGGGTGTTGGTATCCATGACATCATAGACAAATATAATGAACAATGCCAGTAACAGGCCACAGACAGCAGATATAATGGAAAGGATCAGTCCAAGCTGTGCCTGGTGGCTGAAGGGCTTTCCTTTTTTTGATAATATAGCAAGAGCAATGCCTGTGAGACCGAAAATCAGACCTGCCGGCAGATTCCAGATACTGAATAAGGGAAGGCAGTCTGTCAGCAGTCCCAGGCCGCCTAAAAGGACAGACCAGAATGCCAGGAACGAACCTGTATTCGGAGTTTGCGGAAGCATTCCTTTATTGCTGTTATAATTTTCTCCCATTGGTGTTTACCTCGTATGTGTATAGTACAGAAGTCATCCAGGATTTTCCTGAACTAAATCTGTATTTTATGATTGTAGCACGAAAAGACCGCTGTGTCCAGACGGGTATTGCATAACGGGGAATGATGAATTATAATAGTTGAATTGAACCAACTATGAAAAATAAGAGGTACAGCATGGATATAATAAAGATTTTACAGGAAGAACTTTCCATTTCCAGAAATCAGGTGGAAGAGACAATCAGACTTATTGATGAGGGGAATACCATTCCCTTTATAGCCAGATACCGAAAAGAGGTAACCGGTTCTTTAAATGATGAAGTTCTGCGTAATTTAGATGAAAGGCTTCGTTATTTAAGGAATTTAGAGGAGCGGAAAGAACAGGTACTTTCATCCATCAGAGAACAGGAGAAGCTGACACCGGAGCTGGAAAAGAAGATTCTTAATGCCCAGACGCTGGTTGCAGTGGAAGATTTATACCGCCCTTATAAGCAGAAAAGGCGGACAAGAGCCACCATCGCCAAAGAAAAAGGATTAGAGCCATTAGCAGATCTTATTATTCTTCAGATGACGAAGACCCCTCTTCTGGAATCCGCAACGGACTATGTTTCGGAAGAAAAAGGAGTGGCCACTGCCCAGGAAGCAATAGACGGGGCAAAAGATATTCTGGCAGAGCGGATTTCTGATCAGGCGGAGTACCGCACTTATATCCGGAATGCAACCATGAACCAGGGAAGCCTTTTATCTGCTGCAAAGGATGAGGAAGCAGAGTCTGTATATGAGATGTACTATAATTATGAAGAACCTTTAAAGAAGGCAGCAGGACACCGGATTCTTGCCATTAACAGAGGCGAAAAGGAAAAGGTTCTTACTGTGAAGGTGGCGGCACCGGAAGAAGTGATTCTCCGTTTTCTGGAAAAGCAGGTAATCATTCGGGACAATCCTGTTACTTCTCCCATATTAAAGGAAGTTGTAAAAGACAGTTACGACCGTCTCATCGCGCCGGCAATTGAGCGGGAGATCCGCAGCGAATTAACGGAAACAGCAGAGAATGGAGCAATCCGTGTATTTGGCAAAAATTTAGAGCAGCTACTAATGCAGCCTCCCATTGTTGGAAGAGTGGTTCTTGGCTGGGATCCGGCTTTTCGTACCGGATGCAAGCTGGCAGTAGTAGATGAAACAGGAAAAGTGCTGGATACCGTTGTAATCTATCCCACTGCACCTCAAAATAAAGTGGAAGAAGCCAAGTCTGTTTTAAAGAAGCTGATTAAGAAATATGGAATTTCCCTGATTTCTGTGGGCAATGGAACTGCCTCAAGAGAATCCGAGGCCATTATTGTTGAATTGTTAAAAGAAATCCCGGAGCCGGTTCAGTATATTATAGTGAATGAAGCAGGAGCTTCTGTTTATTCCGCCAGTAAGCTGGCAACAGAGGAATTCCCTAATTTTGATGTAGGCCAGAGAAGTGCAGCCTCCATTGCCAGAAGACTGCAGGATCCTCTTGCAGAGCTGGTAAAGATTGATCCTAAGTCCATTGGTGTGGGTCAGTACCAGCATGATATGAACCAGAAGCATTTAAGTGAAGCATTACAGGGAGTTGTGGAAGACAGCGTAAATAAAGTAGGTGTTGATTTAAATACGGCCTCTGCTTCTCTTCTGGAATATATATCCGGTATTTCAAAGCCAATAGCAAAGAATATTGTGGTTTACCGGGAGGAGAACGGTGCGTTTGAAAGCAGGAGCCAGCTGTTAAAGGTTGCAAAGCTTGGACCAAAAGCATTTGAACAATGTGCGGGCTTCATGAGAATCCAGGGAGGAAAGAATCCTCTAGATTTAACAAGCGTTCATCCGGAGTCCTATGATGCGGCTAAAAAGCTGCTGAAAAAACTGGGATATGAGGCAAAAGAGCTGATGAACGGGGGATTAAACGGAATCAGTAAAAAGATTCATAACTATAAAGAGCTGGCTGAAGAATTAGAGATTGGTGAAATCACCCTCCGGGATATTGTAAAGGAGCTGGAAAAACCGGCAAGAGATCCCCGTGACGAGATGCCAAAACCCATATTACGTACGGATGTTATGGAGATGAAGGATTTACAGCCTGGGATGGTTTTAAAGGGAACGGTTCGCAATGTAATTGACTTCGGTGCGTTTGTGGATATTGGAGTTCACCAGGATGGACTGGTTCACATTTCCCAGATATCGGACAAATTTATTAAACATCCCTTAGAAGCTGTCAGCGTAGGAGACATCGTTGAGGTAAAAGTAATAAGCGTAGATGTTCCCAAAAAGAGAATCGCTCTTACCATGAAATTCTAAGCAGATACAGTGAAATGCTGTATAAAAGGAGGAAAATGTGGAACAGAAAAATCCGCTTATATTAGAAGTGAAACTGACTGCAAAAGATCTCTGGAAATTTTCCATGTACCATTCATACCGGGGATTCCAGGGGATTTTCAGTTTTCTTTTCAGTGCTGCTGCTCTTTATGTGCTCATTGCAACCTGGACGACATCATCCCGCCCTTACCGGATTCTGATTCTTGTCTGTGCGCTGATGTTCACGGTCTGGCAGCCTTTCGTCCTCTATACGAAGGCAGTAAGACAGGCAAAAAAATCTGCCATTCGTGATGGTATGACCCTTTCATTTTCAGCAGAAGGAATTGTGGTAACCCAGGGGCAGGAGAAGCTGGAATTGTTATGGGAAGATGTGATGGTGGTAAAACGAATCGGCAAACTGCTGATTATTTATATGGACAAGATTCATGCCTATCTGCTTCCGGATTCTGTAGCAGGTGAGAAAGCGCAGGAAATAACAGCATTAATGAAAGAAAATCTGCCTCCGGAGAGGCGAAAGAGGATATAAATGATGGTAATAGAAAGCTGGAAACCAGAAGATACCTTTGAACTTGGAAAAAAACTGGGAGAGGAAGCGGCTCCTTCCACCATATTTTGCTTAAATGGAGATCTGGGGGTGGGAAAAACCGTATTCACCCAGGGGTTTGCCGCCGGGCTTGGCATTACAGAACCGGTGGACAGCCCTACTTTTACCATAGTAAAGCAATATGACGACGGACGCCTTCCCTTTTATCATTTTGACGTATACCGGATTGGTGACGTCAGTGAAATGGACGAGATCGGCTATGAAGACTGCTTTTACGGGGAAGGTGTCACATTAATTGAATGGTCCGGACTGATTGAAGAGATTCTTCCCAGACAGGTTATTACAGTAACCATTGAAAAAGATTTGGAAAAAGGATTTGACTACAGAAAAATCACCGTGGAGGGAATGTAAATGAACATATTAGGAATTGAAAGTTCGTCTCTTGTTGCATCGGTCGCCCTTCTTTCGGATGACATACTGACTGCAGAATACACGGTCAATTTTAAAAAGACCCATTCCCAGACACTGCTTCCCATGCTTGATGAGATTGTAACCATGACAGGAGTCAGCCTGGAAAATGTTGATGCCATCGCAGTTTCAGCAGGACCAGGCTCCTTTACCGGACTTCGGATCGGTTCTGCCACAGGAAAGGGTCTGGGGCTTGCGCTGAAAAAACCGCTTATTTCTGTTCCCACAATCGATGCAATGGCCTATGAGTTCTACGGCTGCGCTTCTATTATATGCCCAATTATGGATGCCAGAAGAAACCAGGTCTATACCGGTATTTATGATAACCGCATGGGATTCTCCATCGTGAAGGAATCCTGCGCCATGGATATCAGAGATTTAATTGAAGAGCTTAATTCCATGGGAGAGCGTGTATTTTTCTCAGGAGACGGCATACCGGCATATAAAGAAAGTATAGAAGAATTCATGAAGGTTCCATTTGAATTTGCACCCGCGCATTTAAGCAGACAGCGGGCAGGTGCAGTAGCAGCTTATGGAGCCCGTCTGTTCCTTCAGGGGAAAACGGTAACGGCAGCGGAGCATGCTCCCGATTATCTGCGAAAGCCCCAGGCAGAGCGTGAAAGAGAAGAGGCATTAAAAGGAGAGTAAGATGATTGGTGAGATGACTCCGGAGGATGTTTTAAGTGTACTGGAAATAGAAATGCAGTGCTTTTCCGATCCGTGGTCTTATGAGATGATTAAAAAGGGATCAGAAAGCAGTCTTGATACCTGGCTGGTGCTTTGGGAAGAAGGAACCGCAGCGGGATACTGTGTTTTTCGGACAATCGCAGATGAATGCGAGCTGCTTCGGATTGCAGTCCTTCCTGAACTGAGGGGGAGGGGCCTTTCCAAGAAACTTATGGACCAGATGGTTTTTTATTCCAGACAAAAAGAAGTAAAATCCATATTTTTAGAGGTACGAGAAAGTAATGACAGGGCAAGAAACCTTTATAAATCCTATGGATTTGTGGAGGAGGGGATCAGAAAACATTACTACTCAAATCCCAGTGAAAATGCGGTCCTTATGGTCTGTTACCATATTTGAAACATTTACCACTAAAAATAGGGCATAACACCGTTTATAATGTAGGGGTATCCAGTAAGGATGCCCTTTTTTCTATCCTGGTGTGCAGGGAGGCGGATAAAGGGATTTTTCTGGAAAATGTGAAAAAGGAACGCCTTGCAGGCATACCATTATGCCCGGAAAGAAAAGCATGGGCGGTAAAAGGAAAGGTGAGAGTAAGATGAGAAAGTACAAAAACGGCGGTCAGCTAGAAACAGTTGTTTGCAACTGCTGCGGCAAAAAAATTATTGTGTCAGAAGGGATTGCCAGGGAAGGGGTCATTAGCATCAATCACGCATGGGACTTCTTTTCAGAGAAAGATGGGGAGATCCATCATTTTGATTTATGTGAAACCTGTTACGATGCACTGATATCTGAGTTTAAGATACCGGTGGAGGTAGAGGAACAGCTGGAATATTTATAGTTGCTAATTCCCTCTGCTTTGTGTTATGATTTTATGTGGCAGTTTTTTGTTCTGCCCACTGAATGAGACAAAAGCGAGGAAATTCTATGTTGGATATATGTTTACTGGGAACCGGGGGCATGATGCCTCTGCCATACCGCTGGCTGACAGCTATGATGGCACGGTGCGATGGCAGCAATCTTTTGATTGACTGCGGGGAAGGAACCCAGATTGCATTAAAAGAAAAGGGCTGGAGCCCAAAACCCATTGATACTATCTGTTTTACCCATTATCATGCGGACCATATCAGCGGTCTTCCCGGTCTTCTTTTGACAATGGGAAACGCAGAGCGGACAGAACCCTTAACTCTGATTGGTCCGAAAGGGCTTGAGCGGGTGGTGGGAGCACTTCGTACCATTGCGCCGGAGCTTCCTTTTGAACTTAAATTCATTGAACTCTCCGAAAACAGAGAGCAGATAACCATGGCGCCTTACGTAATTGATGCATACCGCGTCAATCATAACGTTGTCTGCTATGGTTATTCCATTTCTATTCCAAGAACCGGAAGATTTGATGTGGACCGTGCCAAAGCGGCAGAGATTCCACAAAAATTCTGGAGTCGTCTTCAAAAGGGAGAAACCATCGATTATGATGGTAGAATTCTGACGCCTGATCTTGTTTTAGGACCGGACAGGCGTGGCCTTAAGGTGACTTACTGTACAGATACCAGACCCGTACCGGTGATTGCTGAGTATGCAAAGGATGCGGATCTTTTCATATGCGAAGGCATGTACGGCGAAGAAGGAAAAGAGGCAAAGGCAAGGGAATATCGCCACATGACATTTTATGAGGCTGCCAGACTTGCGAAAGAAGCTCAGCCAAGACAGATGTGGCTGACCCATTACAGTCCCTCTTTAACCAGACCGGAAGATTTTATGGACAAGGTTCGTGAGATTTTCCCCAGGGCAAAAGCAGCAAGAGATGCCTGGACGCTGGAACTGGAATTTGATGAGGAATGAGGGAATGGCGATGAAGAAAAATAATACAGAAGAAGATGTCTATATACTTGCAATTGAAAGTTCCTGTGACGAGACGGCAGCAGCGGTAGTGAAGAACGGAAGAGAGATCTTGTCCAATGTAATCTCCTCCCAGATCGATCTTCATACCTTATATGGCGGAGTCGTTCCCGAAATTGCTTCCAGAAAGCATATCGAAAAGATTAACCAGGTCATAGAGTCCGCACTTTTGGAGTCTGGTCTTACACTTGAGAATATGGATGCCATCGGGGTTACCTACGGCCCCGGACTTGTGGGAGCACTTTTAGTGGGAGTGGCGGAAGCAAAGGCAATGGCTTATGCGGCAAACAAGCCATTGGTCGGAGTCCATCATATAGAAGGTCATGTCTCCGCTAATTTTATTGAGCATCCAGACCTGGAACCGCCTTTTATGTGTCTGATTGTATCAGGCGGACATACACATCTGGTGATTGTAAGGGATTACGGAGAGTTTGAGATTCTTGGAAGAACCAGAGATGATGCGGCAGGCGAAGCATTTGACAAGGTGGCCAGAGCTGTGGGGCTGGGATATCCGGGCGGACCGAAAGTTGACAGGGCAGCAAAAGAGGGAAATCCACATGCAATAAAATTCCCGAGAGCAAAAGTAGACGGAAATATATACGATTTT
>NZ_JBMBWP010000002.1:1655000-1882500 GCF_048627165.1 Lacrimispora struthionigena | reverse complement strand
GAACGGTCCTGGAAAGACCGGCCATAGAAAGTGAAAGCCTTGTATGGGAAAGCAATAGTCAGCGAGCAGGATCCAAAGTACCACGAGACACGAGAAACCTTGTGGGAATTCGGGGGGACCACCCCCCAAGGCTAAATACTACTTAGTGACCGATAGCGCATAGTACTGTGAAGGAAAGGTGAAAAGGACCCCGGGAGGGGAGTGAAAGAGAACCTGAAACCTTGTGTTTACAAGCTGTGGAACCACGTTTAAAGTGGAACCGCGTACTTTTTGTAGAACGGTCCGGCGAGTTACCGTTACTGGCAAGGTTAAGCACTGAATGTGCGGAGCCGAAGGGAAACCAAGTCTTAATAGGGCGTTAAGTCAGTAAAGGTAGACCCGAAACCGGGTGATCTACCCATGTCCAGGTTGAAGCTGCCGTAAAAGGCGGTGGAGGACCGAACGCACATCCGTTGAAAAGGGTGGCGATGAGGTGTGGGTAGGGGAGAAATTCCAATCGAACCCGGAGATAGCTGGTTCTCCTCGAAATAGCTTTAGGGCTAGCCTCGTATTAGTCTGCCGGAGGTAGAGCACTGAATTTCCTAGGGGGCGTCAAAGCTTACCAAAGAATATCAAACTCCGAATGCCGGTCAGATGATGTACGGGAGTCAGACTGCACGAGATAAGTTGGGCAGTCAAAAGGGAAAGAGCCCAGACCACCAGCTAAGGTCCCAAAGTGCGTGTTAAGTGGAAAAGGATGTGAGATTTCAGAGACAACTAGGATGTTGGCTTAGAAGCAGCCACACATTCAAAGAGTGCGTAATAGCTCACTAGTCGAGAGGTCTTGCGCCGAAAATGTCCGGGGCTAAAACACGACACCGAAGCTGTGGAATGTATCGTATGATACATTGGTAGAGGAGCATTCTTAATGCGCAGAAGCATTACCGTAAGGAGATGTGGAGCGTTAAGAAGAGAGAATGCCGGAATGAGTAGCGAGATGGAAGTGAGAATCTTCCAGGCCGAATATCTAAGGTTTCCAGAGTAAAGCTGATCTGCTCTGGGTAAGTCGGGACCTAAGGCGAGGTCGAAAGACGTAGTCGATGGACAACAGGTTGAAATTCCTGTACCGCATATTATCAGAACTGTGGGGACACAGAACCGAGAGAGAACCCGGGAATGAAAAGACCGGGGCAAGCATTGGACTGGCTAAGATGGAAAATCCGCTTAGCAACAGGAAGGTGTGATGCGTACCGAACAAAAGTAGGGAAGTCTCTGTAGGGGCTGTCAAGAAAAGCCGCTATTGTGTAATATGTGCCCGTACCGTAAACCGACACAGGTGGATGAGGAGAGAATCCTAAGGCCGGCGGGAGAAGCATTGTTAAGGAACTCGGCAAAATGACCCCGTAACTTCGGGATAAGGGGTGCCTGAGAAATCAGGCCGCAGAGAATAGGCTCAAGCAACTGTTTAGCAAAAACACAGGTCTATGCAAAACCGAAAGGTGAGGTATATGGGCTGACGCCTGCCCGGTGCTGGAAGGTTACGAGGAGGGGTTAGCGGCAACGCGAAGCTCTGAATTTAAGCCCCAGTAAACGGCGGCCGTAACTATAACGGTCCTAAGGTAGCGAAATTCCTTGTCGGGTAAGTTCCGACCCGCACGAAAGGCGTAATGATTTGAGCGCTGTCTCGACAATGCACCCGGTGAAATTGAAATACCAGTGAAGATGCTGGTTACCTGCGCCAGGACGGAAAGACCCCATGGAGCTTTACTCCAGCTTGATACTGGGATTCGGTGCTGCATGTACAGGATAGGTGGGAGGCAATGAAGATAGGACGCCAGTCTTATCAGAGCCGATGTTGGGATACCACCCTTGCGGTATTGGATTTCTAACCTGCAGCCATAACCTGGCTGGGGGACAATGTCAGGCGGGGAGTTTGACTGGGGCGGTCGCCTCCGAAAGAGTATCGGAGGCGCTCAAAGGTTCCCTCAGAATGGTCGGAAACCATTCGAAGAGTGCAAAGGCATAAGGGAGCTTGACTGCGACACCGACGGGTGGAGCAGGTAGGAAACTAGGACTTAGTGATCCGGTGGTATAAAGTGGGATTGCCATCGCTCAACGGATAAAAGCTACCCTGGGGATAACAGGCTTATCACTCCCAAGAGTTCACATCGACGGAGTGGTTTGGCACCTCGATGTCGGCTCATCGCATCCTGGGGCTGTAGTAGGTCCCAAGGGTTGGGCTGTTCGCCCATTAAAGCGGTACGCGAGCTGGGTTCAGAACGTCGTGAGACAGTTCGGTCCCTATCCGGCGTGGGCGTAGGATATTTGAGAGGAGCTGTCCTTAGTACGAGAGGACCGGGATGGACTGACCTCTGGTGTATCTGTTGGTGATCAACACCATGGCAGAGTAGCCAAGTCGGGAAGGGATAAACGCTGAAGGCATCTAAGCGTGAAGCCCCCCTCAAGATGAGATATCCCATCGCAAGAGTAAGACCCCTTGAAGACGACGAGGTAGATAGGGCAGAGGTGGAAGCATGGTAACATGTGTAGCTGACTGTCACTAATAGGTCGAGGGCTTAACCAGGTTGGTTTAGGTAAGAGGAAAGAACGGATGAAAGATATATAACAATGTGTGGTTTTGAGGGTATATGCCCCAAGGATTGCAGTAATGCAATATTCCTCGATAGCTCAGTTGGTAGAGCAAACGGCTGTTAACCGTTGGGTCGTAGGTTCAAGTCCTACTCGGGGAGCTTTGGCCCCATGGTCAAGCGGTTAAGACATCGCCCTTTCACGGCGGTAACACGAGTTCGAATCTCGTTGGGGTCATTGAATGCCGATGTGGCTCAATTGGCAGAGCAGCTGATTTGTAATCAGCAGGTTATCGGTTCGAGTCCGATCATCGGCTTTCACTTTACTAAATATATCTATCAGATTATTATGTTTAGGACCTTTAGCTCAGTTGGTTAGAGCAACCGGCTCATAACCGGTCGGTCCCGGGTTCGAGTCCCCGAAGGTCCACTAGCACTGAACTAAATATTTGATAATCTGGCCCGGTGGCTCAGCTGGTTAGAGCGCCGCCCTGTCACGGCGGAGGTCGTGGGTTCGAATCCCATCCGGGTCGTTCTGTATTTTAAAAATACAGGCTTTACAAACCAGCAGGTAAGTTGTATAATGCTTACTGTATCGTTTATGGGATCTTAGCTCAGCTGGGAGAGCATCTGCCTTACAAGCAGAGGGTCATAGGTTCGAGCCCTATAGGTCCCATTTCCATGAGAAATCATGAGAATGCCGGCGTGGCGGAACTGGCAGACGCACAGGACTTAAAATCCTGCGGGCTTAATCGCCCGTACCGGTTCGATTCCGGTCGCCGGCATTGCCTGAGAAGGCAGCCAATTGAATATGTGTGTGTAGCTCAGCTGGATAGAGCACTTGGCTACGGACCAAGGTGTCGGGAGTTCGAATCTTCTCACGCACGTAGAGAAAAAGCATTTACACGAAAGTGTAGATGCTTTTTTGGTTTACTTTTCCATAAATAATAATTATTGCTTGCTTTTTTTCCAGAATTTATTATACTAAATAGTAAATGATATAAGAAAATTTAATAAAAAAATCTGAATCAGGTGCAACGAGGTAGCTGGCAACAATGGGTGCAGTGCCTCTTTTTTTATATAAATGATTCTAAAAGACTGGAGTTTTGAGACATGAAAAGGGATGAGATAATCAAAATATTAGATCAGGTTCCTGGTAAAATCAGCTTTCTTTATGAAAATCTGGAAACAGGAGAGCGGGTTGGATATAGGGAAGATCAGTCACTTATGGCAGCCAGCGTGATAAAGCTGTATGTCATGGCGGCAGCATTTAATCAGTTTGAAACAGGAAAACTGAGGCAGGATTTCTCGCTGCCCATATACAAAAAGGATTGGGTTCCATCCTGCGGAGCTCTCACCTACCTTCATGAGGGGATCTGTGTCACTGCATTGGATCTGGTCACTCTGATGATTATATTTAGTGATAATACAGCCACCAATGTGCTCATTGAATTACTGGGGATGGACGAGATCAATCAATATATTAAGTCTCTTGGATTTGAAAAAACCTGTCTTAACAGAAAAATGTATGATACAGAAAAGTCCAGTAAGGGGATTCAAAATTACATAACTGCATCTGAGACAGGCAGGCTGCTTACGATGATGTACCGGGGAGAGTTGGTCAGCGAAGGGGCAAGCAGGCAGATGATATCAATTCTAAAAAATCAGCAGCTTTGCAGTAAGATTCCATTCTATTTACAGGCACTTGCAGAGGAGCCGGAGATAGCCCATAAAACAGGTGAGGATCGTGGAATTACTCATGATGTGGGAATCGTATATGGAAAAACGCCGTTTCTTGTTTGTTTTTGCGGGAATGAGACGGATACTCCTGGGTTTGAGCGGATTATGGGGGAACTGTCGTTAAAATTATATGAAAAAGCAAATCGGGCAGCGGTACTGAATTAAAACAAAACCACAGACAGGATTATAGGAAGGAAATCAGAATGAAAATAGCGAAAATTGAAACGGCAGAAGTGAATATTCCTCTTGTAACTCCATTTAAAACAGCTCTCAGAACCGTAGATTCTGTTAATGATATTGTAGTCAGAATTACGGCCGATGACGGGCAGAGAGGGTACGGTGAGGCTCCTCCTACGGCTGTAATTACGGGAGAGACGAAAGGCTCCATCCGCTGCGCCATTGAGGAGTTTATTGCACCTCCATTAATTGGTATGGAGATTGAAAATCTTGATGGGATTATGAAAGTACTTCATAAATCCATGGTAAAGAATACTTCGGCTAAGGCAGCAGTGGATATGGCTGTATACGATCTGTTCGCAAAATCCTGTGGGAAGCCTCTCTATCAGGTTCTTGGGGGCAGCAAGGGGGAAATAGAGACAGATTTGACCATCAGTGTCAATGAGACAGAGGAGATGGTCAAAGACAGTCTGCTTGCTATCCAGCAGGGATTTAGAATACTAAAGATCAAAGTCGGCAAAGAAGGACAAAAGGATGTGGAACGGATTAAGGCCATCCGCCAGGCAGTGGGGCCGGGGATTAAGCTTCGGATTGATGCGAACCAGGGGTGGTCTGCAAAAGATGCAGTCAGGATTATAAGAAAACTGGAGGACATGGGAATGGATATGGATCTGGTGGAACAGCCGGTGAGCGCCCATGATTTTGAAGGGATGAAGCTTATTACAAGTCAGGTACAAACTCCGATTCTGGCAGATGAAAGCGTTTTTTCAGCCATGGATGCCATACATATCATAAAAGAGCGTGCTGCAGATTTAATTAATATTAAGCTGATGAAGACCGGGGGGATATACGAGGCTTTAAAAGTCTGTGCCATAGCAGAATGCTACGAAGTGGAGTGTATGATTGGATGTATGCTGGAAAGTAAGATTGCAGTCAGCGCTGCCGCCCATCTGGCAGCTGCAAAAGGAGTTATTACCAGAGCGGATTTAGACGGGCCCTCTCTGTGCAGTGAGGATCCATATAGCGGAGGTCCAGCTTTTATGGGATCCAGAATTTTAATGAATTCCGAGCCGGGACTGGGAATCTGTAAGGTACCTGTTTTTGGGGAGAAATGAAACATACAAACGAAGACACTAATCCCTGACGGGTTTAGAAATAAGAAAAAATGGAGGAAAATTATGAAGAAAAAAAGATTAGCAGCCGGTATTCTCTGTGCAGTTCTTGCAACGGCAACTGTACTCAGCGGATGCGGAGGTAAAAAAACTTCTGAGAGCAGTACAGGAAGTGCCCAGGGCGGAGCAAAGACCGAAGGAAGCGGGGAGCCAGCCGTTTATAAAAAGCTTTATGGAGCAGAAGCAACAACTCTTAATTACCTCACCTCATCTACGGAAAATGATTATAAAATTGGCGCAAATGTAATTGATACTCTGGTAGAATATGACAATAAGGGACAGATTAAACCCGGCCTGGCTACAGAATGGAGTTATGATGATGCCACTCTTACCTGGACTTTTAAGCTTAGAGATGCAAAATGGGTTGATAACACGGGCAAAGAAGTTGGCGCTGTGACAGCCCAGGATTTTGTGGATGCCATGAAGTATGAGCTGACTCCGGAATATGAAAGTTCCAATGTACAGAATTTATTTGGCATCATAGCCAATGCCGAAAATTATTATAACGGGCTGGTTTACAATGGTGGTGCAGATAAAGATGGGAAAGTATGGCAGCCGGTTGAATTTTCAACGGTTGGTGTTAAGGCTTTAGATGAACATACTCTTACTTATACCCTTGAGAAGGAAGTTCCTTATTTCCTGTCTTCTCTGGCTTATGTAGTTTATATGCCAGCCTATGGACCTCAGCTTGAGGAGCTTGGTAAGGACTTTGGAACTGGCGCAGACAAGATGTATTATAATGGTGCTTACTATCTGGAAGAATTCTCTCCTCAGGAAAAGCATGTTATGAAGAAAAATCTGTTAAATTACGATGCGGCTCTGGTTTATATTGATGAAATTCAGGAAATTTACAATGCAGAATACAATACAATCGGACCTGAGATGGTAAAACGGGGCGAGGTGGATTATGCAGAACTTTCTTCTGATATTCTGGATGATTGGAAAAATAATGAGGATACAAAGAATTTAATCAGCAGAGAGAGACCCAGAACAAGCTACTCTTATTTCTACTGCTTTAACTTTAATCCCCAGTTTGATGCTCAGTATGAACCGGATAACTGGAAAAAGGCAGTGAATAATGAAAACTTCCGTAAGGCTTTATCATCAGCACTTAATAAGTCCAAGGAAGTTGCAGTGTTAGAGTCCGCTACTCCAGATGATTTTGTAATCAACTCTATTACACCGCCAAACTTTACCTTTAATGCACAGGGTGAGGATTATACCAAGGTAGGGGATATGGCAAACTTAACCCAGACCTTTGATGAGACAAAAGCAAAGGAATACAGAGATCTGGCAAAGAAGGAGCTGGAAGCATCAGGAGTCACATTCCCTGTTAAGGTATTGATGCCATACAATCCGTCTGAAGTAAACTGGGATAAAGAATGTCAGGTAGTGGAACAGCAGATGGAAAGCCTTCTTGGCTCTGATTTTATTGATATTGTTGTGGAAGCAGGTCCTGCAGATGGATTTTTAACAGAAGTACGCAGAAGCGGTAAATTTGCATTTATGAAATGTAACTGGGGCGCAGATTATGCTGATCCGGAAACCTGGACAGATCCGTTCTATCAGAAAAAGGGAGAAAGCGGATATGATCTTGGCTATAAGTATGGAAATATAGCAAAGGCAATTGAAGACGGAACTCCTTCTGCTGAAGCAGCTTTAGAATACTTTACTCTTGTGGATCAGGCTAAGGATATGAAAACAGATATTAATGCCAGGTATGAAGCTTTTGCCAAGGCTGAGGCAAGTCTTGTGGGTCACGCATTTGTGATTCCTTACAGCATTTCTGTCAGCAAGTATGTGGCAAGTAAACTGGATGTATTTGAAGGGCAGTATGCGCCGTTTGGAGTATCTAATCTTCGGTATAAAGGGCAGCATTTAAAGGATCATTTCATTTCTATGGATGAGTTTAAGGCGAACCGGGAAGCAAATGAAAAATAAACGGTAAGAAAAAACGCCGGATCACAGGCTATGCTTTTGGTCCGGCGGAAAAATACCGTCTGAAGGAGAGGTGGATATGATCTGACTTCGCCTTCAGAGAGTATTTTTACAAACAAAACAAAGGAGTCTGAAAACTGATGTTACTATACTTGAGTAAAAGAATCGCACGTTCATTTCTTACATTAATCATCATTCTGACCGTTGTATTCTGTCTTCTCCGCCTTATGCCGATTGAAGGTTATTTTCAGAACTTTGATAAAATGACGCCTCAGCAAATCGAAGTGGGTTTAAAGGAGATGGGATTGTCGGATCCCCTTCCACTTCAGATTGTTCATTTTTTCCAGAAACTGCTTCATGGTGATCTGGGTACTTCCAGGATTTATCGTTCCAATGTCCCAGTATCCGATATTCTGGCGGATAAAGTTCCAGTATCCATTAAGCTGGGAATCTGGTCCATGGTTGTCTCACTTCTGGTTGGACTTCCCATGGGGGCTTTTATGGCAAGGTATCAGTATCGTTGGTTTGATAAAATAGGTACGTTTTTTATTGTGTGTATTCAGGCTGTACCGGCCGCAGTCTATTTCCTTTATATTCAGCTTTATGGGACACAGCTCTTTCATGTAGGGCTGCTCTTTCAGATCGATGATCCCAGTTACTGGATCTTGCCGGTTATTTCCATGTCTCTAGGAAATATTGCATTTTATGGGATGTGGCTGAGACGGTATATGATTGATGAAAGCAATAAGGATTATGTCAGATTGGCAAAGGCAAAAGGGCTGTCAGAAGGTAATGTTATGTTTAAACATATTTTCCGCAATGCCTTTGTTCCCCTTGCCCAGTATATTCCTACTGCATTTTTAAATACGGTGATCGGTTCTATTTACATAGAATCTCTTTACAGCATTCCTGGAATGGGCGGTCTTTTGGTTACCGTAATTAAAAAGCATGACAATGCCATGGTACAGGGGATTGTACTTTTATATGCCTGTGTGGGCGTACTGGGACTGCTTCTTGGCGATCTTATGATGGTTATGCTGGATCCCAGAATCAGCCTTGGAAAGAAAGCAGGTGACAGATGATGAAGCAATTTTCCTACCGCCATACAAAGGAAGCAGCGTTAATTGAAAATATGGAAGAAGCAGAGCTGTTTACGTTTGGAGGATATAATGAAGCTGAGACAGAGAAAACGGGGTTCAGCAATTATTCTTACTGGAACAGTACGCTACACGCTTTTTTTAAAAACAGAATTGCTTTTGCTTTACTGGTGCTGTTAATGCTGTTATTGGCATTTACGTTTATACAGCCTTATCTTCCAGGTCAGTATGATCCAAACCTGATTATCAATGATGCCAGTGGAATGCAGTTTCGCAATATTCCGCCAGGAAAACAATTTATTCTCGGAACCAATTCCATCGGTCAGGACTTATGGGCAAGGATCTGGTCAGGAACCAGGACTTCGCTGTTTATTGGCTTATCAGTGGCACTGGCGGAGGCGGTAATCGGTATTACTGTTGGGGTAATCTGGGGTTATGTCAGAAAGGCGGACTTTATACTGACTGAAATTTATAATATTATTGATAATATACCAAATACCATTATATTGATTTTGATCTCTTACATATTAAAACCCAGCGTTAAAACACTGATATTCGCCATGTGCCTTACGGGATGGATTCAGATGGCAAGATTTATACGCAATCAGATACTAATTATCAGAGACAGGGATTATAATGTGGCAAGCCGGTGCCTTGGAACACCTACAGTCAGAATTATTGTGAAAAACCTTCTGCCTTATCTGGTTTCTGTCATTATGCTTCGAATGGCACTTACCATTCCGGCTGCTATCGGTAATGAAGTGTTTATTACCTATATTGGCCTGGGACTTCCGGTTAATATTCCAAGTCTTGGAAACCTAATCAATGAAGGAAGAGCACTGATTACCAGCCCGGCGCTGCGCTATCAGCTGGTTTATCCTACCATTATTCTTTCATTTGTAACTATTTCTTTCTACATTATCGGCAACGCGTTTTCTGATGCCGCCGATCCGAAGAATCACTTGTAAGGAGGCAGCCAATGGAACGTGAGACGATATTAGAGGTAAATGATTTAGATATTACCTTTGAACTGAGAGGAAAACGGCTTCATGCCATACGGGGGATTTCCCTGGAACTTTATAAAGGGGAAATTCTTGCAATTGTAGGAGAATCGGGAAGCGGAAAATCGGTATTTACAAAATCATTTATGGGACTTTTAGATAAGAATGGCAGTGTCAGCGGCGGGAAAGCCGTTTATTATGGCTCTGATGATAAGGTTCCGGTAGAGTTAACGGGAATTAAGAAAGAAAAAGACTGGTTAAAGCTGCGGGGACATGAAATTGCCATGATCATGCAGGATCCAATGACCAGCTTAAATCCATTAAAGACCATTGGTGCACAGATTATGGAGGCGGTTCTCCTGCATCAGAAGGGAAGCAGGGCTGAGGCAAAAAAACGGACGCTTCAGTATCTGACCGACGTGGGAATTCAGGATCCGGAGAAACGATTTTCTCAGTATCCTCATGAATTTTCAGGTGGTATGCGCCAGCGTGTGGTCATTGCCATAGCAATTGCCTGCAATCCCCAGATTCTTATTTGTGATGAGCCCACAACGGCACTTGATGTGACCATACAGGCTCAGATTCTGGAACTGATTAAGGAACTGCGGCTGAAATATAAGCTTTCTGTGATTCTCATCACTCATGATCTTGGGGTAGTGGCCAATACGGCAGACAGAGTAGCTGTGATGTATGCCGGAGACATCGTGGAGATTGGAACCAGTGAGGATATCTTTTATGATGCAAGACACCCTTATACCTGGGCGCTTCTTTCATCTTTGCCCCAGGTTGGGATAAAAGGTGAGAATTTATTCTCCATCGCAGGAACACCCCCCAATCTTTATGCAGAAATAAAGGGAGATGCGTTTGCTCCCAGAAATCCTCAGGCTCTTAAGATTGATTTCGTGAAGAGTCCTCCTTATTTCGATATTTCCCCTACCCACAAGGCCAAAACCTGGCTGTTGGATGAACGGGCACCAAAGGCGGATCCGCCGCCTGTACTAAAAATAATCAGAGAGGGAGGTCTGTTCTGATGGAGCGGGAAGTATTACTGGAAGTAAAGGATTTGGAAGTGACCTTCGGCGAACGAAAAAAGAAATACCAGGCAGTAAAAGGGGTAAACTTTAAGATTTATAAAGGGGAGACCTTTGGACTGGTGGGAGAATCCGGTTCTGGAAAAACGACTATTGGCCGGGCTGTCATGAGAATTATAAAGACTTCAGGAGGAGAGATTCTCTACAAGGGTCAGAAAATAAACGGAGATATTTCGGGAGAACTGGACCGGAAGGTGATTCAGGAAATCCAGATGATTTTTCAGGATCCTCAGGCATCGTTAAATGAAAGAGCCAAGGTGGATTATATTGTAAGCGAAGGGCTATTGAATATTGAAAAAGGGATTACTGAGAAGGAAAGGAAAGAACGGGTGAATCAGGCACTTCTTGATGTGGGACTCCTTCCGGAGTTTGCCAGCCGTTTCCCCCATGAGTTTTCGGGAGGCCAGAGGCAGCGGATTGGTATTGCAAGATCTCTGATTATGAAACCGGAGTTTATCATAGCGGATGAACCGATTTCTGCCCTGGATGTGTCGGTACGGGCTCAGGTTCTGAATCTCCTTACCAGAATTCAAAAAGAACGTCAGATTACTTATTTGTTCATTGCCCACGATTTATCGGTTATGCGGTTTATTACTGACCGGATTGCAGTCATACGCAAAGGAGAGATCGTGGAGATGGCTGAGACGGAGGAATTGATTACCCATGCCATTCACCCTTACACAAGGGCGCTTCTTTCAGCAATTCCCATGCCGGATCCAAAGCATGAGAAGGAGAAGAAGCTGATGGTTTATGATCCGTCCAGCCATGATTATACAACTGATCCGCCTTTCTGGCAGGAAATCAGAAAAGAACATTATGTACTGGCGAATAAAAAAGAGGCGGAAGAATATAAGAAATTATATGAGCGTTGACGAAACGGATGACAGGCAGCGGAACTATCCGCTGCCTTTGACTTGCAGGTCCGGTTCTTTGGAATGAAGGGAGACAGTGATGGAGCAGCAGTTTGCAGTAATTAAAAAGCCGGTAATTACCATATGGGACCGGTCTGGGGAAACAAAGGAGAACAGGGAAAAGAAACTGGTATCTTCCATTGCAGATGAAGGGATATACGGTATGGGACTTCGGATCACAGGGGAGGAAGACCAGGGATTTTATCCGGTTGTTACAGCCTATCATTATCCGGGGTATGTAAGAAAAGAGGATGTGGAACTGACAGGCCTTTCTTCTCTGATTAGCTGGGAAGAAGGCGGTCTGATGGTAACAGATGGAGAAGTAGTGGATATCATGTCAATTCCCAAGGTCCAGGGTGTGAGAATCATGAGTGTTCCCAGAGGAGCGCTGATTAAGGTGAGAGAGTTTGAATCTGAGGAACCTGGCTGGGCAATGGTTGAGTTATTTGACGGGCAGATTGGTTTTATGAGGAATCAGTATCTGCGACCGAAAGAATATTCTCAAAGCGGCTTGTGGACGGATCAACTCCCACAGAAGGAAATTGTGGACGAAAGAGAATTCCGCCTGGCAGTGATTGAGACGGCAATGGAGTATTTAGGCACCCAGTACCGGTGGGGAGGCAGAACGTCTTTGGGGATTGACTGTTCTGGTTTAACTTCACAGAGCTATCTGATGAACGGAATTATTATATATCGGGATGCAAAAATACAGCCAGGGTTTCCGGTTAAAGAAATTCCCAAGGATGAAATGCTTCCAGGGGATCTCATGTATTTTCCGGGGCATATCGCCATGTACCTGGGAGATGGATCGTATATTCACTCCACGGGTAAGGTTGGCAGCAGCGGAGTGGTCATAAACAGTTTAAATCCTGATGCAGCGGATTATCGGGATGATCTGGCCAAAAGCTGGTATGCTTCGGGGAGTATATTTTAATAAAAACGGAGGATGACATGGATAACAGATTTACATTAGAGAAAAGAATACAGGCAGAATTAATGAGCTATGACGGGAAAATGGGGATTTATCTCAATGATTTTCATGGTAATGTGATCACTATGGGGCAGGATGAAAAATATGAGACGGCCAGTACCATCAAGACCTTTATACTTGCCTGTTTATTTGATGAAGTGGAAAAAGGGAACAAAAGCCTTGAGGATCTTTTGGAATATAAGGCGGAACATGTGGTGGATGGGAGCGGCGTACTGGCAGCCCTGGAACCAGGGGCTGTACTGAGGGTAAAAGATGCGGCTGTTTTTATGATTATTGTAAGTGATAACATAGCTACCAATATGATGATTGACTATCTGGGACTGGATACCATTAATTGCTGTATTGAAAAGCTGGGATGCAAGGATACGATTCTTTATAATCCCATTCACTTTGACCGGTACCGACAACTGGGAACCAGCACACCAAATGATTATGGCAGTGTGTTTACAAGGCTGGTAAAGGGAGAGCTGATCAGCGAGAAAGCAGATAGGGCAATGCTTGAAATATTGAAAAAGCAGCATTACAACAGTATGATTACAAAAGATTTTCCACCGGTCTATATGGACAGTGACAATACAGATGAAATACTGATTTCTGTGGCTTCAAAAAGCGGGAGCATGGATGCCTGCCGCAACGACGGAGGCATCGTATTTACTCCATATGGACCGTATGTGATTGTGATGTTTCATAAAGAATTTTCCGATGCCATGTATTATCCGGCTCATCCGGCCACTACATTCGGAGCCAGAGTAAGCAAAATGGTACTGGATCAGTTCCTGGCTTTGGAAGGAAGATTCTGTCTGTAGAGACCTATAGGCTTAAAAGCTGGGACAGATCATGAATGGTATAAGTAGCATCAGACCTGGCAGGAGAATCTGTGCGGGTAAAGAGACAGGAGTCAATGCCGGCATTGACTGCACCCTTGATGTCAGAACTTAAACTGTCCCCCACCATGATGGTTTCTTCCTGATTGAAATCAGGAATATGATCAAAGCAGTGTTTAAAAAAGTGGATAGATGGCTTTTCGCTTCCCACTTTTTCCGATATAAACATTCCGTCAAACAGGTCGAAAATACCAGCCTGATTCAGTCTGGTAACCTGGGTGGTATAGACGCCGTTGGAAGCGGTATAGAGCTTTTTCCCCATGCTTTTTAGCTGGGTCAGCGTCTCTTTTGCGTGGGGGATGAGCTCCGGGCTGTTGCCAAGAAAGCCTCGGTAGCGGGATTCTGCCTCCACTCCATCTATTTCTCTTTCCAGAGTCTGAAAGTATAGGGAAAATCTTGTGTGAAATACTTCTTCCCTGCTGATCTTCTCCTGCTCCAGCAGATTCCAGAGATTCATGTTTATCTTTTTATATTCTTCCAGCATGCTGCGTTCAAAGGGAAGGCAGTAGGATTCTATTACATTCTGAAAGCTTCGCTCTTCTGCCGCATCAAAATCCAGAATGGTGTTGTCAATATCGATTAAGTATGTTTGGTACATGTTTTTAGTCCTCCATATTCCAGTGCTTCTTAAAGAAGTTTAAGCAGATTCCTAACAGAGGGGAAAGGAGCAGAACACTGATTACGGTTCCTTCCCTGATCTGCCAGGGCGTATGTGCCCATAAGGTAAGGGCGATGGCAGCAACCAGAAATATCACATCAAAGCTCATGCGCACAGCGGTAAATTTCTTGTGATAAAGTTCCGTAATGGTAAGGCAGAGACTCTCTAAGGGGAACTTTATAATTCCAATTGCCAGGACAGCGCCAAGGCTTATGGAAGCGAAAATCAAACCGGTTGCATAGAGCAGTACTCTGAAAAGGTAGCTTTCGGCCGTAAAACCGGACAGAACCTGGTAGAGAAAAAAGTTAATAATAATTCCATTGGCAATGGTAGCGATAATCTGAATGATGTCCTTATAGTTTAATCTGGTACGTCTTAAAAGTAAATAGCTGATAAAAAAAATGGTATTAACCAGGTTTAATATGGTACCAACCTTCCATGGAATGAGAAAGGAAAGTGTAACTGCCACTGCATTTAAAATACTCTGGCCGATGGCTGCTTTTAACTGCAGCGATACTCCAAATCCAAATAGTACAAAGTTCAGGATGGAATAAGCGATAAATTTTGTGTTTTTCTTCGTCATTGTTTTCACCTCAGGAATATGATACCATAGTTTCTGGATAACCTACTATGAGATTTATCATATCAGAGGAAATTATGATGAAACAGTTTATAACGTGTGAGATTCCGGATCATTTAATAAAAATGGGGCAGGAGAAACGCTTCCCTAAGGGCAGCAATATTTTTAAGGTGGGGGAGTCCATTTCCCACTGTTATTATATCTGCTCGGGTGCAGTAAAAATATATATTGATCATGAAAACGGCCGCCGCTCCATTCTTGATTTTGCAGGAAGAGAGGACTGGCTGGGGGAACTTTCTATTTTCTGTAATGAAGACTTCACAAAAGAAAATAAAGTGGTGGATGACATCTGCTGCCTGGAGTTTGATTTGGAAGTCATTAGAGATATGTGTAAAAAGGACGCTGAGGTTTCTTTCTATTTCGCATCCTATATTTCCAGCAAACTGATGGCCAGAAGTTTCCGGCTTAGTGAATATCTTAATTATTCTCTGGAAAAAAGACTTGCCTCCTTTATACTGACCCATCACAAACAGGGATTGTATGGGATTTCCCATACGGATGTCTCTGAGTATATGAATGTCAGCTACCGCCATATACTGTTTGTTATGAAGAAATTTTGTGATGAGGGAATTATGAAAAAAGAAAAAGGGTATTTTATCGCTGATTATAAGAGACTGCAGGAGATTGCGGAACGCTCTGAATAATCCATAATTACTATTGTTTCTTTTCTATTTTTCGATATAATTAAGGGTACGGGTTTCTTTTAGAATGAGGAAAAAGAAAATAAGAGATTGGAATCGTATATATGGAAGAGGAACATAATGAAGACAGAAGGAACACAGGTATTCTGCCCTTTGAAGATGGAACTATCTTAAACTATAAGATTGTAAAATCCAAGAGGAGAACCATGGCGCTCCAGGTCTCAAAAACAGGGGAAGTGATCGTAAGACTTCCTCTCACTGTATCTTACCGTTTGGGGCATGAGCTGGTTTTAAAAAACAGCAGATGGGTGTATGAGGCAGTTTTAAAAATCAGGTCCCGGCCAGTATTAAATCAGTTTTCATGGGCTGAGGGGAGTGAACTGCTGTTATTTGGTGAAAAGCGCATCATTCGTATCCTGCATGATGTAAGGAGAAAGGGAATTTTAATAAAGGAATCTTCAGAAGAATTGACACTCACTGGTCCCATAGATGGAGAGGATACAGTCAAAACAGTGATTAAGAACTGGTACAGGCAGCGTGCAAGGCAGTATCTGGAGGAGAAAACTGCTGTGTGGGCACAAATTATGAACACGGATTACGGCAGAATTGCCATTCGGGATCAGGCCACCAGATGGGGCAGCTGCAGCGGAAAGGGAAACCTAAACTTTAACTGGAGACTTGTGCTGCTGCCGGAAGATCTGGCTGATTATGTGGTAGTACATGAACTGGCTCATCGGTCTTATATGAATCATTCAAAAGCATTCTGGTCAACTGTAGAAAAGGAAATACCGGATTACCGGTCCAGGAGGAAGAGATTAAGGGAATATGAAAGTGACATCTATCAGAAATATTAAAATTAAAACAAAACTCATTTTGCTGGGAGCAATCAGTATTTTGGGATTAATATTTATTGGAACAGAATCTGTTATTACAGCCAGCAAGATCAATGAGGCCAGTACGGTGATTTCCCAGTCATGGGTGCCTGCAATTATCATTGCAGAAGAGTTAAACACGAAGACAGCCGATTACCGTATTAAGGAATATAACCATGTGGTCACTTCAAGCGGGGTTGACAAATCTCAGCTGGAGCGGGAGATGGATGGCATCAGAACTGAGATAGACCGGTCTTTTGCCCGGTATGAACTTTATATTACGGATGAATCAGACCGCAAGTTAATGAATGAGGCCAAAGATAACTGGAGGAAGTATTTGGAATGCAGCTATCGCCTTCTTGCCGTCAGCCGGGAAAATAACTCCAGTGAAGCATTTAATATCATTATGGGAGAATCCAGAGAGCTGTTTGATGAGGCAAGCGATGGGTTTTTGGAGGTTGTGGATTATAATAGAAAAGGATCGGAAGCAGCCAGCATTGAAGGGGATCATTTGTATATGCGTCTGGCAAGGATGAAGGTGATCAGCGTTGGTGTGGTGGGATTTTTAATTTCACTCCTTGTAATTTATATAATCATTGCCATTGATAAACCGGTAAAGGATCTTGTGGAAGGAACCAGAAGAGTGGCAAACGGAGATCTGGGGGTCTATTTAACCTACCGGTCCAGGGATGAGATCGGCATCCTGACCAATTCTGTCAATGAATTGATTGACCGGTTAAAGCATATTATTGATGATGAAAAATATTTATTTCAGGAAATAGGAAGTGAGAACTTTGAGGTGAAATCCACCTGTGAAAAAGCTTACCGGGGGGACTTTGCTCCTATTCTTTATTCCATTACAAGCCTTATGAACCGTTTGTCTGCTGCAAAAAGGCGGAAAGAAGGATTCCAGGAGGAGCAGGAAACAGGGAATAAAAGAATTCGGGTAATAACAAGAGCCAGGAAATTGAGAGAGATAAAAGGCACAAAAGAAGAGACAGTACAAAAGAGTGTAGTTAAGGAGATCAAGAAAGATGGCAGCAGAGAAGTGGATGCTTCAGACTAAACGGGCTGATTTTGATGAAATTGCAAAGTTTCATCATATATCACCGGTAACGGCAAGAATTATCAGAAACCGGGAAGTATTAGGGCGGGAAGCCGTGGAAAAGTATTTAAGAGGAGGGCTGGGTGATCTATACAGCCCCTGTCTGCTGAAAGATATGGATCGTGCCATATTGATTTTAAAAGAAAAGATACAACAGTTAAAACCGATCCGGATCGTAGGAGATTATGATATTGACGGGGTCTGTTCTACATATCTTTTGTTTCAGGCACTGAAAGAGACAGGTGCAGTTGTGGATTATGAAATTCCGGACAGAATTAAGGATGGATATGGAATTAATGAATCTATCATCAGGGCAGCTTATGAGGATGGCATTGATACAATTGTGACCTGTGATAATGGAATCGCCGCAGTGGAACAAATCAGTCTTGCCAAAGAACTTGGAATGACAGTGATTATAACAGATCATCATGATATTCGCAAAGAGGATGGGCAGGAGATGCTGCCACCGGGTGATGCGATTGTTAATCCCAAGCAGGAAGCCTGCAGGTATCCGTTTCCTGAGATTTGCGGTGCTATGGTGGCCTTTAAGCTGGTACAGGCTTTGTATGAGACGTTTGGAATTCCAAAAGAGAAATCTTTTGATATGGTGGAATTTGCTGCCATAGCCACCGTTGGAGATGTGATGAAGCTGCAGGACGAGAACCGGATTATCGTGAAAGAAGGTTTAAAGCGCATTGGGAATACCAAAAGTCTGGGGCTTTTAAAACTTATTGAGAAGAATAATTTAGATAAGGATCATATCACGGCATATCAGATAGGATTTGTCATCGGCCCTTGTTTAAATGCAGGCGGACGTCTGGTGACTGCCAAGCTGGCTCTTTCTCTGCTATTATGCCAGGAAGAGGAAGAAGCAGACAGAATGGCGGTTGAATTAAAGGATCTTAATGACCAGAGGAAGGATATGACGAAATCGGGAACAGACGAAGCGGTAAAGCTGGTAGAAGAACATTTTTCAAGGGATAAGGTTCTGGTGGTATATCTGCCGGATTGCCATGAGTCACTTGCTGGAATCATAGCTGGCAGATTAAGAGAGCGTTTTCAGAAACCGGCATTTGTACTGACGGATGGGGAGGAGCATGTGAAGGGTTCCGGACGATCCATTGAGTCTTACCATATGTTTGATGCTCTGGTGGAGGTAAAGGAACTTCTGCTGAAATTCGGTGGTCACCCAATGGCAGCAGGGCTGTCTCTGTTAAAGGAAAACGTTGATGAATTACGCAGAGCTCTGAATGAAAAAGCAGAGTTATCAGAAGAGGATTTTGTTAAGAAGGTATGGATTGATGTTCCCATGCCTCTGGAGTACATAAGTGAGCCTTTGATTGAGGAACTGGATTTACTGGAACCCTATGGGCAGGGGAACGAAAAACCCCTGTTTGCACAAAAGGATTTGTCCATCCGCAGTGTACGCGTACTGGGTAAAAACCGGAATGTGGTCAAATTTTCACTGGTAACAAAAAACGGTACTCCTATGGATGGGCTTTTGTTTGAAGACGGAGATTTATTTGTAGAAGAACTGGGAAATCATCGCCAGCTGGACGTGGTGTATTATCCGGCAGTAAATGAATACAATGGAAATAAATCCCTTCAGATTGTGATAAAAAATTACCGGATTTTAAGCTGATCAGACAACAGGGAGAATTAAGGTTCAGCACGCAGAAGATGAGAAAGCCTTGACATTTTAAGGAAGTTTGCTATATAATCTACCAAAATGCTAAAGAGTAACGATTCAAAAGGAAAAGTGAGGGAATGGACATGGTAAATGAAGTAATGAAGTTTATCACCGGCTTTGACAAGGAAGTAGGAGAAGCCATCGAAAAAGAATGCGCACGTCAGCGAAGAAATCTGGAATTAATCGCATCCGAAAACATTGTTTCAGAACCGGTTATGATGGCTATGGGAACTGTGCTTACCAATAAATATGCGGAAGGTTACCCTGGAAAGCGTTATTACGGCGGATGTGAAGAGGTGGATGTTGTGGAAAACATCGCCATTGAACGTGCAAAAAAACTGTTCGGCTGTGATTATGCCAATGTTCAGCCCCATTCAGGAGCCCAGGCCAATATGGCGGTATTTCTTGCCATGTTAAATCCAGGCGATACCGTTATGGGAATGAATTTAAATCATGGAGGTCATTTAACTCATGGAAGCCCAGTAAACTTTTCCGGTCTTTATTTTAATATCGTTCCTTACGGAGTCAATGATGACGGATTCCTTGATTATGATGAGATGGAGCGTCTGGCAGTTGAGCATAAGCCTAAACTCATTGTAGCAGGTGCAAGTGCTTATGGCAGAGCCATCGACTTTAAGCGGTTTAGAGAAGTGGCAGATAAGGTGGGAGCCTACTTAATGGTGGATATGGCTCACATTGCAGGTCTGGTCGCAGCTGGAATTCATGAAAGCCCCATTCCTTATGCAGATGTGGTTACCACCACAACTCATAAGACCTTAAGAGGGCCAAGAGGCGGTATGATCCTGGCAAACCAGGAGGCTGCTGATAAGTTTAATTTTAATAAAGCAATTTTCCCGGGAACTCAGGGTGGTCCGTTAGAGCATGTAATTGCTGGAAAGGCAGTATGCTTTGGAGAAGCGTTAAAGCCTGAGTTTAAGACCTATCAGGAGCAGGTAGTTAAGAATGCCAAGGCGCTTGCTGCTGCACTGGTTAAACAGGGATTTCATATTCTTACCGACGGCACAGACAACCATCTGATGCTGATTGATTTAAGAGGGATGGAAGTTACTGGAAAAGAGCTTCAAAACCGCTGCGATGAGGTATTTATTACCCTCAATAAGAATGCAGTTCCAAATGATCCAAGAAGCCCCTTTGTTACTTCCGGTGTCCGGGTTGGTACTCCGGCGGTTACTTCCAGAGGATTAAAGGAAGAAGATATGGAAAAGATTGCAGAATGCATCTGGCTTGTGGCAACTGATTTTGATCATAAGGCCGATTACATCAGAGCTGAGGTAACAAAAATCTGCGATAAGTATCCGATTTATAATAATTAATGAAACAGAAAGCTGCTGCACGTTTCGGTGCAGCAGCTTTTTTCATATGCAGGAAGGAATTCACTCTTTTCTGCATGTCAGGAGGAAATTAGATTTGGCTTTTATGCCTGGTTTTTAAAAGATTCGCAGTCTGTGCATTCTTTTTTTGTAGGGTTCTGCTCATGGGTTCCTACTTTGATTTTCTCCAGTGTGCAGTAGTCAACACTTTTGGCATGGTAAGCGCAATTGTCAATAGTACATTGGATACATTCATTTTTTCCGTTTACTAACATCGATTTGACCCTCCTTTATTGTTTGTTGCATCTATTATTGTAAGCGTTTTTGGCTGATTTATTATGCCAAATTTTTCTTAAATAAAATGAGCAGAGTCCAATCGGTTATATTCTTCCTGGTTAATTGTTAAAACAGTTCCGTGCTTGAATCCATAAGGAAAGGAGAAGGATCTGTCGGAACGGATAAAATTACCGGAAGAAATATCTTCAGCGATAAAGGGAACGTATCCCTGTTTCTCTTTTATTTTTGTACCATAGTAATCCAAAAACAGGCACCAGCGTCCATCTTCTGTCCGAAAAGCGGTAGGGGCCTCGTATTGTCCCTGTTCCAGTTTTTTCATCTCTTCGCTGAACCTAGGAATGATAGAAAATGGACCGGTAATACATTGTGACTGAAGCAGTAATATGGCAGCAGGATTGGGATTACTTTTAACAAAGAGATAGAAAGTTTCACCATCTTTATATAAAGCAGAATCAATAATATCACTGTCTTCTTTTTCATATAGTACTCTGGGGCTGGTAAATGATTTAAAATCTTTAGTTCTGCTGTAATAAATTTTTTTATTTCCATAGTTGTTGGAAGGGTGGGAAGAAGACCAGTGAATCAGATAATCACCTGTTTCACTGTCAAAAATAATGTCTGGAGCCCAGACACATCCAAAGGGATCACTTCCAAAGGAAATCAGCCGTGGGGCGGACCAGTGAATCAGATCGGGAGATTCCCACAGAACCAGATTCCTGCTGCCCTCCCTGCTTACATTATCCCAGCTCCCTTTATACTTTGTCTTAAAATTTCTTGCAAGGCTTAAATCTGTGGCCAGTATGTAATAAATTCCTTCTTTTGTGCGGCAAATAGTAAAATCCCGCACACCCTGTTCTCCAATATCACTGGTAAGAATGGGATTGCCTCCGTTTATTTCCTGCCAGTGAAATCCATCTTTGCTGATGGAAAAATAGACGGCTTCTCCATCGGGATCTTCCTTTTCTTTAAAATGAACAAATAGATATGACTGCATCGTACACGTCCTTTCTGCTTTTTTTCCATCTTATCACTTGATGGCAGATGGGACAAGTTGTTGTTCCAGGAAAATAATATTGTCAAATCAGGTGTGAGTATGTTATACTTTTTTGGGTTTTTAATAAATATATTGTCAATTATAACTAATACTTATTAATATGGGCGGCATTTACTGATAGATCCAGTTCTATGCAGGAGGATAATTGAAGTGATCAGATTTAAAAATTACGTAAGAGCAGAAAGCCTTCAAGAAGCTTATGATCTGAACCAGAAAAAAAGCAGTGTAATCGGTGCAGGAATGATGTGGCTGAAGGTTCAGAACAGGATAAAAATGACTCTGGTGGATTTATCCGGTCTTGGACTTGACGGAATCGAAGAAACGGATAAAGAGTTTATAATTGGAGCCATGTGTACACTGCGCCAGCTGGAAACACACAAGGGACTTGATGGTTATTTTAAAGGTTTATTTAAGGAATGCGCCCGCTCCATCGTAGGCGTTCAGTTTCGCAATGGAGCAACGGTGGGCGGAAGCATATTTGGCAGATTTGGATTTTCTGACATTCTTACCTGCATGCTGGCACTGGATACTTATGTAGAACTCTATAAGGGAGGAATGATTCCACTTGAGGAATTTTGCAGTCAGAAATTTAACCGGGATATTCTGGTCAGAATCCGGATTAAAAAGGACGGCAGAAGGGCATTCTATGCTTCTTCCCGAATGACCAGAACGGATTTCCCTCTTATCGCATGCTGTGTGTCAGCAACCAATGATACTTATTACATATCAGTGGGAGCAAGGCCAGCAAAGGCAGAGCTTGCTGTCATAAGCCGCAAAGAAGGGGAAGATGTAAAGGAGCTGGCGGCACTGGCAGCAGACCGTTTTCGTTATGGCACCAATTTTCGAGGCAGTGCAGAGTACAGGAAGCATCTCACTGCGGTATATGTAAAACGTCTTTTCATGGCACTGGACCGGGAGGAAGGGTAAATGCAGATTGAATTTACATTAAACGGAAGACTCATTTATGAGGAGACGGGCGACGATGAAACTCTGTTCCACCTGTTAAGAAGAAAAGGCTGTTACAGTGTGAAATGCGGTTGCGAGACGGAAAACTGCGGGCTGTGCACCGTTCTTGTCAACGGAGTCTCAAGGCTATCCTGTTCCTATCTTGCAGCCAGGGCGGATGGCTGTGACGTGGTAACACTGGAGGGCGCTCAAAAGGAAGCGGAGGAATTTGGTTCTTTCCTTGCAGCGGAAGGGGCTGAGCAATGCGGTTTTTGCAGTCCGGGACTGATTATGAATGTACTTGCTATGGAAAAAGAACTGGATTCTTATGATGAAGAGAATGTCAAAGAGTATCTGGCAGGCAATCTTTGCCGCTGCAGTGGATATATGGGGCAGCTTCGTGCTGTAAAAAAATATTTAAGCAGAGGAGAAAACAGGAATGAATGTTAAAATGCGCACCGTGAATACTTCTGTCCAAAAGAAGGATGCGAAAGCATTGGTGACTGGAAAGCCTGTTTTTACAGACGATCTGGCGCCGGTTGACTGTCTGATCGTTAAGGTGTTAAGAAGTCCTCATGCCCATGCCTTAATAAGGAAGATTGATACAGAAAAGGCAAAAAAGGTAGATGGGATCGTCTGCATTCTCACATATCAGGATGTGCCGAATAGACGGTTTACCATGGCCGGTCAGACCTATCCGGAACCAAGCCCCTATGACAGGCTGATTTTAGAAGACAGAATGCGTTTCGTTGGGGATGCTGCTGCAATTGTTGCAGGAGAAACCGAAGAAGCAGTTGATCATGCAATGCGGCTTATTAAGGTGGACTATGAGGTTTTAGAGCCAGTTCTTGATTTTAGAAAGGCAAAGGATCATCAGGTTCTCATCCATCCGGAGGATAATTGGGAAAGCCTTTGCCCGGTTGGGGCTGATAATCGCCGTAATTTATGCGCCTGCGGAGGAGAAGAGCATGGAGACGTGGATGGATTGCTGGAGCAGTGCGATTATGTGGTAGAGCAGGTATATCATACAAAAGCAAACCAGCAGGCCATGATGGAAACATTCCGGGCCTACTCCTATCTGGACGCCTATGGAAGACTGAATATGGTAGCTTCCACTCAGGTCACCTTTCATGTGAGAAGAATTCTGGCTCACGCACTGGATATTCCAAAGTCACGGATTCGGGTGATCAAGCCCAGAATTGGAGGAGGGTTTGGAGCCAAACAGACGGTAGTGGCAGAGGTTTATCCGGCAATTGTTACCATGAAAACCGGCAGGGCGGCTAAAATCATTTACAGCAGATATGAGTCCCAGATCGCTTCATCACCCCGTCATGAGATGGAAATCCGGGTCCGGGTCGGATCGGATAAAAACGGAATTCTTCAGGCAATTGATGTATACACATTATCCAATACAGGAGCGTATGGGGAACACGGCCCTACAACTGTAGGATTATCAGGACATAAGTCTATCCCCCTGTACAGAACCCCAAAGGCATTTCGGTTCGCTTATGATGTGGTTTATACCAATTGTATGTCGGCCGGCGCCTACAGGGGCTACGGGGCCACTCAGGGAATCTTTGCAGTGGAATCTGCCATCAATGAGCTTGCAGAGAAAATCGGGATGGATAAGGTGAAGATAAGAGAATTAAACATGGTAAGAGAAGGTGATATTATGCCGGCTTACTATGGAGAAACTCTAAATAGCTGTGCACTTGACCGCTGTATGGCCCGCGCGAAGGAAATGATAGAGTGGGATAAGAAATACCCGTCAGTTGATATGGGAAACGGGAAAGTCCGTGGGGTCGGTGTTGCCATGGCGATGCAGGGCTCTGCCATATCAGGAGTGGACGTGGCCTCCGTTGAGCTTCGGCTTAATGATGACGGGTTTTATACGCTTATGATCGGTGCTTCTGATATGGGAACTGGCTGTGATACCACACTTGCCCAGGTTGCATCGGATTGTCTGGAGTGCGACTTAGATCAGATCGTGGTCCATGGAACGGATACGGATGTATCGCCCTATGATTCCGGTTCCTATGCTTCCAGTACCATGTATTTAACCGGCATGGCTGTGGTTAAGGCCTGTGGTGAGATGCGTGATAAGATACTGGATAAAGGGGCAGAATATTTATCCTGTGACAAAGACACACTGGAGTTTGACGGAAGCAGGGTATGGCAGCCGGCAGGCGGTCTGGAGATATCATTAAAGGATATTGGAAATAAGGTCATGTGCTCCAATAATAATATGCTTTCCGCTGGTGCCTCCCATACCTCCCCTGTTTCGCCCCCGCCATTTATGGTAGGGATGGCAGAAGTTGAGGTAGATAAAGAGACCGGTGAGGCAGAGCTTATTGATTATGTGGCAGTTGTAGACTGTGGAACAACCATTAACCCCAATCTGGCCAGAATTCAGACAGAGGGCGGTCTGGCCCAGGGAATCGGTATGGCGCTTTATGAGGATATCACTTATACGGATAAAGGTCAGATGATACAGAATTCATTTATGCAATATAAACTGCCTTCCAGACTGGATGTGGGAAATATCCGGGTGGAGTTTGAAAGCAGCTATGAACCCACAGGACCATTTGGCGCCAAGTCCATTGGAGAGATTGTAATTAACACGCCTTCTCCCGCCATTGCAGATGCCATAGCAAGTGCAGTGGGGGCCAGAGTCAGGGAACTTCCCATTACAGCGGAGAAAGTATATCGGGAGATGATATAGTAATATTAAGAAACGGCTGCACAAGATGGAGAATCCATTCTGTGCAGCCGTTCCTGTTATTGAGTCATTATTTTAATTTGTCGTAACCGGATGCTTTGATTGTTCCGTCACTGTTGGTGTTGTAATATTTCTCATCACCGTCTTTTACATTGGTTTTGCTCTTTGCAAGCTTACCAGAGGTGCTGATTAAGTATTCTTTGCCGTTGAATTCAACTACTTTGTATTTCTCATCCTTATCAGCTTTTAAGAGACGACCCTGAATGTAAATGCTGTCATCAGTGATGCCGTTGTAACCTGCGCCCTTGTTGCTTCCGGATTTGCGGAAGTTGAAGGTATAGGTTTCTCCGTCTAAATCAATGGTAGTTTTACCTGTAGCCATAGCGCCTTCCTTTGGTGAATTTCCAAAGTAGTAAACCAGACCTGTATCATCTGTTCCAGGAAGCTCGCTTTCTGTCTCGATTTCATCATAAGAATCAATCACATTGCCAGTTACGTTAAGCTTATAAAGTCCGTGAAGCATTTCGCCCATTTCATTGAATGCATAACGAATGCCGTCAATGGTCTTAATCTGGCTCTTTACAAGATTGCCATCACTGTTTGCATAGAACCAGTACTGGGTATCATCATCATGAGCTTTTGCATCAAGTTCTTCGCTTGGAACTGCCTTGAACCAGCCCTTTGCCTGCCAGCATTCTTCCGGAAGATTATAAAACTGGTTAGAAGAACTAGCTGTGGAGGTAGAAGCAGGGGTAGCCTCGTACCAGTCATATTTTGCAGCACCATATTCATTAAAGCGATATTTTTTGCCGTTAATGGTTTTGGTTGTATCAGTGGTCTTCTTACCGTTTGAACCAAAGTAGAACCAGTAAGAACCATTAAAATTGTCATCCTTATCTGTATCGTCTTCCACTTCAAGGGATTTCCAGCCATCTACGCGGGCACCGTCAGAAGCATCGCCACAGTAATATACGCCCTCTTTCCATGCATCATCCCCAGTAACACGGGTAGAAGCATCATCAAGCCAGCCGTACAGCATCTTTCCTTCTGTATCGAATGCGTAGGAGTGAGTTTCTCCATTTGCAATTTTTATAGATTTAAAATTAGTTTTACCGTTGGTAGATGCCTTATATGCTTTACCGTTGCTGCCAAAATAGTACCAGTTGGTATCTGCCGCATCTTCGTCGTCACTGTCAGAAGCAACCTCTCTCCATTCGTCAGTAACCATAGCACCAACAGAGTTTACATAATAGTAATTATCGTCTGTTTCAATGATCTGGTTTGTAGCAAGCTGTCCATCAGAATCTAAGTAAAACCAGTTATCTCCTGATTTTCTCCAGGCCTCTGTAGTCATATCACCACTTTTGTCATAGTAGACCCAGCTGCCGTTTTCTTCGGACCAACCTTGTGCTGCAAAGGATGTCATGGAGGCACCTATGGTAAAAATCGCTGCAGCGCAGGGAATCAGCCATTTCAGTTTCTGTTTCTTCATAATAATTCTCCTTTCATCTCTCCCGCCCATGGTTTTTGGGCATATAGGGATACCCCCAGGATGTTTGTATCTCCTGTCAGGGTGTTCATTTCTCCTACCCGTTTATCGGGCTTATTCAGCTCGTATCGGCTGATAGGGAGACTTTAAACCATGGAGTAAGTACAAGGTCAAGGGAAGTTAAAAAGGCGTAAGAATACGTAAGAAAATGGCGATTTGTTAATAGAATTGTAATCTTACCTTATTCTGGAAGAGGATGAATCTGCCCCTCAGTATCTATGGTAATTGTGGAAGAGAGCTGTTCCATATACTGGATGGATTTTTGTTTTTCACCAGGAGAAACAACCAGATCAGTGCTGCAATTTTCCTGAATACATGGGATAAACTGAAGTTTCTTAAGACCGTCTGGAGTGACTGTTGCTTCTACAAGTCCGGTAGGAATTGTTCTGCTGTTGAACCAGAAGTTGCCCAGACTGTACACAATGGGAACACTTTTGTAATACTCAATTCCCTGAAGGACATGGGGGTGGCAGCCAATGATTAGTCCTGCACCATGGTCAATGAGCTGACGGGCCAGATTTTGCTGGTCCTCTCCATAGTAATTGGTTCCTTCTGTTCCCCAATGGATAAACACCACTACAAAGTCACTGTTTTCCTTTGCTGTTTCTACAGCACCTAAATACAGATCAGGATTATCTGTTCTTAAAACCCCTGGACTGTCAGGACCTGCTTCTTTTGTAAATCGGGTGGAACGTTCAATCTGAGTGGCGCAGACATAGGAAATTTTCATACCCCCCGATATAAAATAGACGGGTTCTTTTGCTTCCTCAATATTTCTTCCAGCACCGGCATAGGCAATCCCGGCATCGGATAATGTGTCAAGAGTATCCATAAGGGCATCTGCCCCGTAATCGTAAACATGATTATTTGCCAGAGATACCAGATCCACGGACAAGGAATGCAGATTTTGTACCATGGAAGGATCTGCCCGGAATGTAAAGGCTTTTCCTGGCAGCGGGGTTCCTCGTCTGCTATAGCTGAATTCATTGTTAATCATCATAATATCAGCGGAAGCCATCCGTGCTCTTACATTTGTCAGAATGCAGGAATCAATACCACCTCTTGCGTGATATGCGGACATATTGGCATATCCGTCTGCAAAACTGATATCTCCCGCAAAGGATAACACCACCTGATTGGGATCAGACGATTGTTTCAGCCAGATATTGTGGGAACGTGCTGCGTCAGGGCTGTTAAGTATCCCAGAATAAAGATCCTTTAAAACAGGAAGTGAGTTTCCGGTCAGTTCATGCCACAGTCCGCCTCCGTCAGAGCCTGTTTCAAATGAGGTTATGAGTCTGTCATAGACACTGGTTCCATATGTAGATTTAATAAAAGCCATGAAATCTTCGCTGATTCCTTCCGGAAGCCTGTCCTTTTTTACAGCTACCTGGTCAGAGGCAGCAGGGGGTTCCGTGTGTGAAGGGGAAGAGGTCTCAGTTTCTTCTGGCACCTGGACGGAGGGAGAGGAAAGGACGGCAGATCTTGCACAACCTGCAAGCAGCAGAAGAATAGCAGGCAGAATAACTATTTGGTATCGCTTCATGATTTTCTCCTGTTTTCATTTCTCTGTTGTTATTTTACCAGATTGCCTGGCAGAAAGATAGACAAAGGGAATCATTTTAGATTTATTCAGAAGCCATTTAGAAACCATTAAGATTTACTGCTCATAATAAAGGTATCAAATAAAAAAGGAGAGAAATGTCATATGGGTATTAAAAATGGCTGGTATCGTAATGTAGGAAGTTTTTTGACCGTAACTGCCGTGATTTCAGGATTTAATCCGGTAATTGCATCTGCCAATATAAGTTCTTCTGATTTTAGTATGCGTGATAAAGTAGTGAGTCTGACTGGAATTATGGAATTGACAAATAACACGGGTATTGTAACAAGAGGAGAGTTTGCCAAAATGCTGGTGAACGCATCAAGCTTCAGGGAAAACCTTTCAAAATCAGATTCCTCTGTATTTAAAGATGTGCCTGCACAAAATCCCAATGCAGAATATATCAAAATCGCAGCTTCCCAGGGTTTAATGACAGGTTATCTGGGTGGAGTCTTTAAGCCGGAAGATAACATTACATACAGAGAGAGTGTAAAAGCAGTTCTTACCTTACTTGGATATAAAGATGAGGATTTTACGGGTAATATCACCTCCTCCCGTATCTCAAAATTTCAATTTCTGGAACTGAATGAAAACTTAAACCGCACTACGGATGAAAACCTGACCCAGACAGATTGCGTCAATCTTTTTTATAATCTTCTTAAAACAAAGAAAAAGGATTCCAGTGAAATCTACGGAAAGGTACTAAACTGTGAGATTAACTCCGATGGGGAGATTAATCCCATTTCGATTCTGAAGGATGAAAGAAAGGGTCCTCTGCTGGTGCGGAAGGGATTTAGCGTAATTCAATCCGTTCCCTTTGGCTCAGAAAAGGCAAATGTTTTTCTAAACGGAGCTGCCAGTACTCTGGCTGCTGTAAAAGAATCACAAAAATCCAATGGGTTTGTAGTGATCTATTATAATGTCAAATCAAAGACTATCTGGGCTTATACAACGGATGGCTGGGATAAAGATACGTTAACCGGAGAAAATGCATATGTTCTGATACTGGGTGAGGTTAAAAATATTTATTATAAATCTACGGACGTCATTACACCAACTTCCATTCGACTTGAGATTGACAGCAGTAATTCAGACAGCGATATCAGCAGCAGTGAAAATGTTGACAGCAATGGTTATCTGTCCATTAATCTGGATTCTTCCAAGCTGCAGTATCTATTTTCAATTTATGGAAAAGTGACAGTCGGGGATAAGGTTGTAATGGTATGCAGCAAGAATGGAACCACTTATACAGCGGTGGATGCCATTGACTATTGAGAATGAGGCGTGGATCTATGAAGAGAAAGAAAAAAAATATTTTTCTTATTGCTATAGCTGCCGCTTTTCTATTGGCGGGAGTTACGGCGGTAAAGCAAATGGGTAAAAAAGCCATGTCTGAAGACCAGATACCGGTGAGTACAGCAGTTGTAAAAAAAGGAAATATTAGTACGGAATTAAAAGCGTCGGGTACTCTGGCCGCAAAAAATACATATAAGATAACCTCTATGGTGGAAGGTGAGATTGTAGCTGCCGATTTCTCAGAAGGAGATCAGGTAGAAAAGGGACAGATCCTATATGAAATTAATAAATCAGCCATGGATTCTGAATTGTCAGGTTCTGAAAATTCATTAACCAGGGCAAACAGTTCTCTGGATCAGGCAAAAAAGCTTTATGAAGACGCAATACAAAAATATAGCGGAAATACCTATAAAGCTAAAAATTCCGGATACATTAAGGAACTGTTTATAAAAGCAGGCTCTAAAGTGGATAATGGAACAAAAATTGCAGATCTTTATGATGATCAGGTGGTAAAACTGAAGGTGCCG
This sequence comes from Lacrimispora struthionigena, assembly GCF_048627165.1. Lineage (NCBI taxonomy): Bacteria > Bacillati > Bacillota > Clostridia > Lachnospirales > Lachnospiraceae > Lacrimispora > Lacrimispora struthionigena. The sequence continues at coordinate 1,852,004 of NZ_JBMBWP010000002.1, read as the reverse complement.
TTTCTTTCCGGGGATGCGGCAGCTTTTGGAGCAGGGAATGCCGCAGTTATCACACTCTCTGACACAGGAGAACAGATACAGGGAACTGTTGAAACCATTTCCAATCAGGAAACCACACTAACCGGAGGCAGACTGGTACGCAGAGTTACCATTCTGGTACAAAATCCAGGAGGTTTGACCAGCCAGGTAAAAGCAACCGCTTCTGTAGGAGGAGTATCTGGTGCAGAAGACGGCACCTTTGAACCAGAGATTAACAGTGCCATGGAGGCAGATATTCCGGTTTCTGTTGAAGTGGAAGCCCTTCTTGTGAATGAAGGGGATTATGTGCAAAAGGGCACTCCCCTGTTTCGTATCACAGAGAAAAGTGCAGATGATTTAAAGAAAAGCTATACCGATCCCATGAACCAGGCAGAAGAAAATGCAGAGGCGGCAAAAAATAAATTAGACAGCACCAGAAAAAGTTACGATAATTATACAATTAAAGCTCCAATCTCCGGAACTGTGGTTGCGAAAAAATATAAAGCAGGAGATACCATAAGCAGAAATACCAACACAGAACCGGATCTTGCTGTGATCTACGATCTCTCTGAACTGACATTTAAGCTGCCGGTAGATGAGCTTGATATACATAAGGTGAAAACGGGACAGAAAGTGGCTGTAACGGCAGATGCTTATCCAGGAAAGACTTACCCTGCAACTGTTACCAATGTAAGCCTGGAAAGTGCTGTGACCAATGGGGTCAGTACCTATCCGGTCATTGTTACACTGGATAAGAAAGATGACTTAATACCTGGCATTAATGTGCAGGGGGTGATTTCACTGGGCAGTGCCAATGATGTCCTTGTGATACCGGCAGCCGCACTTATGCGGGGAAATTTAGTTTATATAAAAGATGATAAGGTGCTTAAATCTCAGGGAGAGGTACCAGCCGGTTTTCGTTCAGTAAAAGTAGAGACAGGGCTGATCAGCGCAGACGCTGTGGAGATAACAAGTGGTTTATCAGAAGGTGATGAAGTGTATGTTTCCCAGACAGAAACAGAATTGCCAGCTGGAAATCTTATGGAAGACATGGGAGGTGGGCCTGGTGGTGAAGCTGGGGAATAAGAAAAAGGATGGAAAAGAACAGGTCAAAGTCTGTGCAGACAGCGAGTTAATCAAACTGGATCATATTTATAAAATCTATAATCTTGGAGGGGAAGAAGTTTATGCCAACAATGATGTGAATCTTTCTATTGAAAAAGGGGAATTTGTTGCCATTGTAGGTAAGTCGGGCAGCGGAAAATCAACTCTGATGAATATTATAGGAGCTCTTGATGTTCCATCCAAAGGAGAATATTACTTAGGAGGAGAACCGGTACGGGAAATGGGAGATAAACAGCTTGCCCGTATCCGCAATGAAATGATTGGTTTTATCTTTCAGCAATATAATCTGCTTCCAAAGTTAAACATTGCTGAAAATGTGGAGCTTCCTCTTTTGTATGCAGGGATAGAAACAGCGGAGAGAAAAGAGCGTACGCGAAAAGCGTTAGAGAAGGTTGGACTGTCGGACAAATGGAGGAATCTTCCAGGCCAGCTTTCAGGCGGGCAGCAGCAGCGGGTATCCATTGCCAGAGCACTTTCCGGAAACCCGTCTCTGATTTTAGCAGATGAGCCTACAGGAGCGCTTGACTCTAAAACCAGCAGGGATGTACTGGATTTTTTAAAACAGATCAATGAAGAAGGAAACACCATTGTTATGATTACCCATGACAATACCATCGCATTAGAAGCAAAACGGGTGATCCGGATTGCTGATGGGAAAATTAATTTTGATGGAAAGGCAGATGATTATGCGGCAATCCTTTAAACTTGCACTTAGAAGTATCTGGGGCAATAAGATGCGGTCGTTTCTTACCATGCTTGGAATCATAATCGGGGTCGCAGCTGTGATTGTGCTGGTGAGTCTTGTTAACGGTTACATGGACAGCGTGATTAAAAGCTTCTCTGATATGGGGGCCAATCAGATACAGGTCAATGTGACAAACCTTTCATCAAGATCTGTAAACAGCGGGCAGATGTATGGATTTTATGAGGACAACAGCAATATTTTTGAACGCATGAGTCCTGTTGTGAGTGTTTCTGGAAAAGTGAGAAATGGGGAACAGTCATTAAAGTATACAACAGTTTCGGGCATCAGTGAACAGTATGGGGATATAAAAGGGTCTAAATTGGAATCTGGGCGTTCCATACTTTATTCTGATATTGAATCAAGACAGAGGATTTGTGTGATTGGGGGATACGTTGCAAAGCAGCTATATGGAAGCGGGGAAAATGCGATAGGTAAAAAAATAAAAATAGGAGACAATACCTTTGATATTGCAGGAGTTTATCAAATAAAAAATAAACAGTATTCAGAGAGCGGAGGAGAAGATGATTTTGTCTGGATCCCTTACACGGTTGCGGTGAAAATAGAGAAAAATGCAAATATAGGAGATTATTTGTTTACTGTGAGAAGTGTTTCAAAGGCAAATGAAGGGGTGGAACTGATCCAGAAATTTCTGATGGATATTCTGAAAAACAAGGACCTGATCCGGGTTATGGCCATGAGCAAGATTCTTGATTCCATGAATAAACAGATGGCAATGATAAGCGGACTGGCGGGAGGAATTGCAGGAATCTCACTTCTGGTAGCCGGTGTGGGAGTTATGAACATTATGCTGGTATCTGTAACAGAGCGCACCAGAGAGATCGGAATCCGCAAATCACTTGGAGCAAATAAAGGGGCAATCATGCAGCAGTTTATTATTGAAGCAGCGGTTACCAGTTCCATTGGCGGAATCATCGGAATCTTATTTGGCTGCGGTGCAACAGCTGCAGTGGGGAAAGCAGCAGGAGTTACCGCCCATCCTGCACTAAACGCGGTTGTGATTGCATTTGGAGTTTCTGTTGCCATTGGTCTGTTTTTCGGGTATATGCCGGCCAGAAGAGCAGCAGGTTTAAATCCTATCGATGCATTAAGAAGCGACTAAATATTTGATATTTCTCTGTTATGTAGTATAATTTTTTTATCAGAAATCTGGGGTGAGGAAGGAATGAGATGGAACAATTAAAAATTTTAATCATTGAAGATGATGAAGATATCCGGGAAGGTGTAAGAATTCTTTTAGAAAGCCAGAACTATCTGGTGGAAGAAGCCAAGAATGGAAAAGAGGGTCTGGATCTGTTAACAGAAGATACGGATATGGTCATTCTGGATGTTATGATGCCCGGTATGAATGGATTAAAGACATGCAGGGAGATACGCAAACGGTCTTTTGTGCCGGTTTTGTTTCTTACAGCCAAGACTCAGGAATCGGATAAATTAATTGGACTGATGGCAGGAGGAGACGATTACCTGTCCAAACCCTTTTCCTATTCAGAGCTTCTGGCAAGAGTGCAGGCACTTCTTAGGAGATACCGGGTTTATAAAGGAAAAGAGCTTACAGATGGTATGAGTAAGGAAAAATGGCTGGAACTGTATGATATTCGTATGAATGAAGAGTTCAACGAGGTATGGGTAGGGGAAGATGAGAAAGAACTGACCGATATTGAGTATAAAATTCTTCTTCTTATGATGAAGCACCCAAAGCGTGTTTTCTCAGCTCAGAATCTGTATGAAAGCATATGGGAAGAGCCTTATTTTTATTCATCCAACAGTACGGTTATGGTTCATATCCGTAAGCTTAGAATGAAAATAGAAGAAAATCCCCAGGAACCGGTGCATATAAAAACCGTATGGGGGAAGGGGTACCGCTTTGAATAAACGTTGGCACAGCATGAAACTTCAGTTTTCTCTGGTCATTATGGGTGCTGGAATCCTGGCAGTCCTCGTCTATATGGGAGTGAACCTGGTATCCCAGAAAACCCTGGATTCTTATTTTACCAATAAGGCCTTTGTGGCCAAAGCCCAGAAAAAGAGTGCAGATGAGTTTCAGGAATATGTAAGAAAGAATCATATAAGTTCAGGGGACAAGGAGGCGCTTGATAGTTGGATTGATCGTCAGAATGTGGTTTATATAACGGTATACAGAGATGGAAATGTCATATATGGTTCAACGATGATCGATAGTGATTATTATAAGGATCAGCCTTTTTTTAATATTCAATTTGAGGATGGACCAGCAAACGTGTATCTGGATGGATTCTTTGGATACCAGTTTTATCTCACAGCCATGACCATATCACTGATTATTTCCGTACTGGTGTTTTTAGCAGTCTGTATTGGATTTATGGAGAAGAAGATCACATATATCACGCTTCTGGAGCGGGAGGTAAAAGTATTAAAGGGAGGTTCTCTGGAAAAAGAAATTTCCATCAGGGGATCTGATGAGCTTACCTCTCTTGCACAGGGTTTAAATGATATGAGGGTGTCTTTAAAAGAGAATATGGAGATGAAGGAAAAACTGCGTTCAGCCAACAAGAGCCTGGTAACAGGCCTGTCCCATGATTTAAGAACGCCTCTCACCACATTAATGATTTATTTGGAACTATTATCTAACGGGAAGGTTCCTGAGGCGGAAAAGCAGATGCAGTACTTAAAAAAATGTACGGAAAAAGCAAAGCAGATGAAAGTTCTGTCGGATCAGCTGTTTGAAAGTGTTCTGGTAGCCGAAGAAAAGGAAGAGGAACTGGAAGCTCCCCAAATGGTACAGTATGTCATGGAAGATGTGATCTCTGATCTGATTATGTTTCTGGAAAGTCAGGGCTTTGATACAGAGTGCCGGATTGAGTGGGAACCGGTAAAAATTGCTGTCTCTATTGATTACATCATTCGAATTGTCAATAATATAAGCTCTAATATCATAAAATACGCTGATTTAAGTAAGCCGGTTATTATCCAGATGAAGTACTCTAAAAATCAAGTGGAAGTATGGTTTATGAATGGAATCTCTCTCAGCAGAAACAATGGAGAAAGCACAAAAATGGGGATTCAGAATATTAAGTCTATGATGGATAAAATGGGTGGAATATGTGAAGTGATAAACCATGACAGCAGCTATGTGATGAAAATAAAATTTCCTGTAAAATAAGAATAATCACTTGATCTGATGGTAATATAATACCACAAAAACCACTTTTTTTCAAGTCTTGTAATTTCCCTGAAACAGGCGTAAACTGTGGATTTATCAGAAAGGAGTATGATTATGGACAATGAAAAATGGCTGGTTAACAAAGAGGACAACGCTTCGCTTGCAAGATTAAATGCTGCAAACGAATATACCGGAAGATTTGGTCTTAAATTATCGGAGGAAGACGCTGCACTGCTCTTAAAAGAGAGAACGAATATTTTAAAAAAGCAGGAACGGGTGGAGTTTGGAGAAGGAATTCTTCCTAAGCTTATTTTTGCCTTTTGTGATTCCCCGTATATTTATCAGGATAACTACACAGACACCCTTGGAAGGCTGCAGGAAATATTTTATTCCTATAAAAATGATACCCTGGATGAAATACCGGATGATGAGCTGATTGAATTCATGAAGGAGCAGTTTGACGGTCCCTGTCAGGGATCCGTAGATTATCTGGAAGATACTGCTCTGGAGGGTTTTGCACGGAAAACCAGATTTGGTTTCCAAGATAACTGGGAAGAGGATGATGATGAAATATAGCCAGGAGGAGTTAATGCCTGTAGTAGCAAAGCTTGCAGCCCGGTATACAAGCAATGAAAGTACGTCAATCTCTTATGATAAGGCAAGGCAGCTGATGGGTGCGGTAATTTATTGCATAGAAGAATATGAAAATGCAGCAGTTGGCTTAAGGGACCTGGTTACAGCGCACGCTGCAATATCTGCAGATACCGCCTACAGGCAGGGATATGAAATACTCATAGAAAAGGTTAAAAAAATTCAGCAGGAATATAACCTTATGATAAAAGAGTTTCAATTTTACGGCAATCGGTGCTGTTATGATACCTTTCAAAAAGGGTTGCCGGAATTTTTCCTGTATTATGATGCTCGCTTTCACCCCATGAACCATATTCTTACCCTTGATTATCCTGTTCTGGTTTCCTTAGAACCCCGGTGCGGTGCGGATTTGATGGAAGTCTATGTAAGAAGTGCCTTTCTGGAACAAAGTTTTTTAAAGAAGCTTCCCCCGGACTATATCATGCATGTGCTGAATGCCTATTCAGGTGATTATGGAGAACTGATCATTAATCTTGCATCAATTGTCATAAGGAATGTCTTAGGCTGCCGGATTGCAGGAAAAAGTATTGATTTAAATGGATATTCTCCAGTTGAGATAGAACGTCTTAAGGTTTTTATCAGTGGAAAGTCCAGAGAAGAGCTGGAGGAACAATTAAAGAAATATATTGATGAACTCATGGATTTTGCTTATGAAGGAAATGAAGAGCTGGGGAACTATTTAAAAGAAGATGTAAGAAACTTCAGTTTCGAATTACAGCACGGGTTAAACTATAACTGCTTACAGGCGATGCTGGCAGTGGGAAAATAATTAAAAAATACCGGAAACCTATTTCTTAAGTTTCCGGTATTTTTCTATCAACGGAACATTATTCCTGTCCGGTGGTTTGATTTTCTTCTTTTAATAGATTTTTCTGTGCTGTTGAAAGCATAAGTTTAATCCGGTTTAACTGATTTACTTCACTGGCGCCTGGATCGTAATCTACTGCGATGATGTTGGAGTCAGGATATGCTTTTCTTAACTCCTTGATTACTCCTTTTCCCACAATATGATTGGGGAGGCAGCCAAATGGCTGGGTACACACAATATTATTGGTTCCGGTATGAATCAGTTCCAGCATCTCTCCGGTTAAGAACCAGCCTTCTCCGGTCTGATTGCCGATGGAAACAAAGTCATTTGCCATATTAGCAAGGTTTCCGATATGAGCCGGAGCAGTAAAGTTCTTACTCTTTTCCAGTTCCCGTTTGGCAGTCTTACGGAAGAATTCCAAAAGAGAGATTCCCATATTGGCAATGAATGCAGTGGATTTTTTACCTCCAAGGAAATCAGCTTTAAAGTTTGTGTTATAAAAGCAGTACAGTAAAAAGTCCATTAAATCAGGCATAACAGCTTCAGCGCCTTCTGCTTCCAAAAGCTCTACGATCCGGTTATTGGCAAGTGGGGAAAACTTTACAAGAATCTCACCTACAATACCAACCTTTGGTTTTTTCACAGAGTTTCTTGGCAGGTTGTCAAAATCTCTGATGATGCCCTTAATGTTACGGGAAAACTCCATCATGTCAGCTGATTTCTTTGAGAGTGATACAATACAGCGTTCTTTCCATTTTTCATGGAGAGAGTTGGCGGAACCAGGTATCTTCTCATATGGCCGGGTTGCATACAGAACCCTCATAAATATATCTCCGTATACCACTGCCTGCATGGCTTTTGTTAACAGCGGCAGTGAGATGGTAAAGCCGGGATTGGATTCCATGTTTCCTGCGTTGACAGAAATCACAGGTACCTGACTCATCCCAGACTTATCAAGGGCTCTGCGGACAAAGCCAATATAGTTGGAAGCACGGCAGCCTCCGCCTGTCTGGCTCATAAATACAGCAGTTCTGTCTAAATCATATTTCCCGGAAAGCAGTGCCTCCATGATCTGTCCGACTACAATCAGAGAAGGATAGCAGGCATCGTTATTTACGTATTTTAAGCCTGTATCAATGGCAGAGCGGTTATCGTTCTGCAGAACCTCCACCCGGTAGCCGAATGCCCGGATAGCGGGCTGTAAAAGATCAAAATGCAGAGGAGACATCTGGGGACAAAGAATGGTATATTCCTGCTTCATCTCCTTGGTAAACATCACTCTGTTATAGGCGCTGGAAACCACTTTGTGTTCGAAGTGACGCTTGTCACGTACCTTCAAGGCGGCAATGAGAGAGCGGACACGAATTCTGGCAGCGCCTAAGTTGTTAACCTCGTCTATTTTAAGTACTGTATAAATTTTGCCGGAACCGGTCAGGATATCATTAACCTGATCTGTAGTGACGGCATCCAGACCGCATCCAAAGGAATTAAGCTGAATTAAGTCTAAGTTGTTCTCTTTTTTCACCAGACTGGCAGCCCGGTATAGCCGGGTGTGGTACATCCACTGGTCTGTTACAACCAGAGGGCGTTCAATGTCAGCAAGATGGGAGATGGAATCCTCGGTCAGCACTGCAAAACCATAAGAGGTAATCAGTTCCGGAATTCCGTGGTTGATTTCCGGATCAGCATGGTAAGGCCGGCCAGCCAGTACGATTCCGTGTCTGTTATTTTCTTTTAACCACTGTAAGGTTTCTTCCCCTTTTTTCTCCATATCTGTGCGGGAAGCCATGAGCTCTGTCCAGGCCTTATGGGAAGCGTCAGCAACTTCCGATGCAGGAATGTTAAATTCTTTGGTAAAGACCTCTGTTAATCGTTTTGTTAAGACTTCTTCATTGGTAAAAGCCATAAACGGATTTAAGAATCGGATGGATTCTGTTTTAATTCCTTCTACGTTATTTTTAATATTTTCTGCGTAGGAGGTAACAATGGGGCAGTTAAAATGATTGCCTGCATCAGGACTCTCATTTCGTTCGTATGGAATACAGGGGTAAAAAATAGTTTTAATTCCCTGCTTAATAAGCCATTCCACATGACCATGGGCGATCTTTGCCGGATAACACTCGGATTCACTGGGGATGGATTCAATACCCAGTTCATAGATCTTCCTGTTGGATTGTGGGGACAGTATGGTACGGAACTTTAAAGTATGGAAAAATACAGCCCAGAAGGGGTAATTTTCATAAAAGTTCAGTACCCGTGGAATTCCGATAACTCCCCGTGTGGCCAAATCGGCACTTAACGGTTCATAATCAAACATCCGGTGATTTTTGTAATCAAACAGGTTTGGAATCTCACGTCTTGTTTTTTCTTTTCCAAGTCCCCGCTCGCAGCGGTTTCCGGAGATGAACTGGCGTCCGCCGTCAAAACGGTTGATGGTCAGAACGCAGTTGTTGGTACAGCCCTTGCACCGGCTCATGGATGTCTCATAGTGAAGAGCCAGAATCTTGTCAAGATCCAGCATTGTAGTCTTTGCCGACTGGTCATAACGCTCTCTTGCAATTAATGCAGCTCCAAAGGCTCCCATAATTCCGGCAATGTCCGGTCTTACTGCCTCACATCCGGATATTTTTTCAAAGCTTCGAAGTACGGCATTGTTATAAAAGGTGCCGCCCTGAACCACTACATGCTTTCCAAGATCAGAGGCACTTGTTATTTTAATAACTTTAAATAATGCGTTTTTTATAACGGAATACGCAAGTCCGGCAGAAATATCGGAAACTTCAGCCCCTTCTTTTTGAGCCTGTTTCACATTGGAGTTCATAAAAACGGTACATCTGGTTCCAAGATCAGTGGGGTTTTTTGCAAATAAAGCTTCCGTGGCAAAATCTTCCACTTTGTAATTCAGGGAATTGGCAAAGGTTTCAATAAAGGAACCGCAGCCAGAAGAGCATGCCTCATTTAACTGGACACTGTCTACGGTATTATTCTTTATGCGGATGCACTTCATATCCTGTCCGCCGATGTCTAAGATGCAATCCACTTCCGGTTCAAAAAATGCAGCCGCATAGTAATGGGAAATTGTCTCAACTTCTCCCTCATCAAGAAGGAACGCCGCCTTTAATAAGGCTTCTCCATATCCTGTGGAACAAGACCATACAATCTGGCTGTCATCAGGAATCTGTTCTTTTATCTCTTTAATTGCGCGGACGGCAGTTGACAGCGGAGATCCATTGTTGCTGCTGTAAAAGCTGTAAAGCAGGGTTCCGTCTTCACCAACCACGGCAACCTTTGTGGTAGTGGAACCGGCATCAATTCCTAAGAAGCATTTGCCGTGATAGGAAGATAACTCTCCCTTTTTCACACAGTGACTGCTGTGACGGTTAATAAATTCATCAAATTCTTCCTGTCCTGCAAACAATGGCTCCATTCGCTTTACTTCAAATTCCATCCGAATACCATTTGATAATCGGGAGATCATATCCTCAAGAGAGACCTTTGCATCCGTCTTATCTTCTGTGTTCATGGCAGCGCCAATGGCAGCAAAAAGATGGGAATGTTCGGGAGCGATAATTGCATCTCCGGTGAGATTTAAAGTGCGGATAAACGCTTTGCGAAGTTCAGGAAGAAAGTGGAGAGGTCCTCCTAAAAATGCCACATTGCCTCTGATTGGTTTCCCACATGCCAAACCGCTGATGGTCTGGTTAACGACTGCCTGAAAAATAGACGCTGCCAGATCTTCCCTGGTAGCTCCTTCATTAATAAGCGGCTGAATGTCTGTTTTGGCAAATACGCCGCAACGGGCAGCGATTGGATAGATCGCCTTGTAATTGGCAGCATAATCATCAAGCCCCTTGGCATCAGTCTGTAATAGAGCAGCCATCTGGTCAATAAAGGATCCTGTGCCACCGGCACAGATTCCGTTCATTCTCTGGTCAATGCCGCCGCTAAAATAAATAATTTTAGCATCTTCTCCGCCAAGCTCGATTGCTACGTCGGTCTGCGGGGCATAATCTTTTAATGAGGTGGCAACAGCCACCACTTCCTGTACGAATGGTGTCTTTAAATGACGGGACAGAGTAAGACCGCCGGAACCGGTTATGGCCGGAACAAGATCCATAGGCCCTAACTGGTCATAGGCCTTCTTTAAAAGGCCTGCCAGTGTTTCCTGTATGTTTGCAAAATGCCGCTCGTAATCAGCGAACAATAGCTGTTGATTTTGATCTAAAATAGCAATCTTTACGGTTGTGGAACCGATGTCGATTCCTAAAGTGTTGTATGTATTCATATGTGCGGGGCTAACCCCTGCCTCCTTTAGTGTAAAAGTAAGTTGCTGACTCACCGGACATCAGTTTAACATAAAATAAGAAATAAAACAATTGCCTGGACATGCTAAAAAAATGTTAAACTTAGTAAAATTTGTGTAAGTTCACAAATTGAGGTAGCTTTTCGTTTGACAAAAAGGGTCTGGGAAACTATAATGTATAAGTCAAAGTCCGCCAAAGTTTACACAAAATACTTCCGTAGAAGGGAGAAAAGCCATGATTCAGATTTATAAAACAGAAGACGGCCTGATTCAACAAAAGGATGAGCTTTCTCCGGGGTGCTGGATCGCACTTACCAATCCTACAGCTACAGAGATACTGGAAATCGCAGATACCTACCGGATTGATCCGGATGATTTAAGGGCTCCTCTTGATGAGGAAGAGCGTTCCCGTATTGAAACAGAGAATAATTACACACTGATCCTTGTTGACGTTCCAACCATTGAGGAGAGGGGCGGAAAAGACTGGTATGTTACCATACCTATGGGAATCATCACCACTGACGAAGCGATCATAACGGTATGCCTGGAAGAAACAACGGTATTAAATGCCTTTATGGATGGACGGGTCAGGGATTTCCATACTTACATGAAAACCCGGTTTATTCTTCAGATTCTTTATAAGAACGCATCGTTATATTTGCAGTATCTAAGAGTCATTGATAAAAAAAGCGCTGTTGTTGAAGAAAAACTTCATAAATCCACAAAAAACCGGGAGCTGATTGAGCTTTTGGAACTGGAAAAGAGTCTGGTTTATTTTACCACATCCTTACGTTCCAATGAAGTCGTGTTAGAAAAGCTTATGAGGAATGAAAAGATTAAGAAATATCCGGAAGATACCGAACTTCTTGAGGATGTTATCGTAGAGAACAAACAGGCGATTGAGATGGCCAACATCTACAGCGGAATTCTAAGCGGGACCATGGATGCATTTGCTTCCGTTATTTCCAATAACTTAAATATTGTCATGAAGTTTCTGGCAACGATCACCATTGTAATGTCCATACCTACCATGGTAGCAAGCTTTTATGGTATGAACGTGAATCCAGCGGGAGTTCCGTTTGCGGACAGCCCATATGGCTTCTGGATTGTTTTAGGTCTTACATTGATTCTTACATTGAGTGTTGCCTGGATTTTTTCCAAAAAGGATTTGTTTTAGCTTAGGAAGGTTGAACGCATGAAATTTTTTTATAATCTGGAACGCAGATACAGAAAATATGCCATTCCGAATCTTATGTACTATATTATTGGCATGTATGGGACCGGACTGTTCTTACAGCTTTTTGCTCCGGAATTTTATTTACAGTATTTAGCACTCGATGCACAGAAGATTCTAAGCGGTCAGGTGTGGAGAGTTGTTACCTTTATGATTTATCCGCCGGGCGGAGGAAGTCTTTTCGGAAGTCTGATCGGCATGTATCTTTACTATATGCTGGGAGTTAATTTAGAGAGAATCTGGGGAGCTTTCCGTTTTAATGTTTACTTCTTTATGGGAGTAATTGGTCATGTGGCAGCCGCTTTGGTTGTTTACATCTTTTTCAGACAGAGAATTTATCTGACAACGGAATTTTTAAATTATTCTCTGTTTTTTGCTTTTGCTGCAACATTCCCTGATCTGGAATTTCTTCTGTTTTTTGTGATTCCCATTAAGGCCAAATGGATGGCGATGTTTAATGGAATCTATTTCCTGTATGAGTTTATTATGGGAAATATGGCAACCAGAATTACGATTGTCATGTCGCTGATAAACTTTTTCGTGTTTTTCCTTCTGACCCGGGACTTAAACCGGTTTAATCCGAAGGAAATCAAAAGAAAGCAGAATTTTCACCGTCAGATGAAAATTATGCCCCAGGGAGGAACCCACCACAAGTGCGCCGTATGCGGTCGGACCGAAAAGGATTCCCCAAACCTGGAATTCCGGTATTGTTCAAAATGTGAAGGCAGTTTAGAATACTGTTCGGAGCATTTGTATACACATAAACATGTAACATCGGATAACCCCACAACCGGTGATACGACCAACTAGCTACGGAGGATAATATGAAGAGAACCAAAATTATTTGCACGATGGGACCAAACACAAATGACCGCGCACTGATGAAATCACTTGCTGAGCACGGAATGGATATTGCCAGATTTAACTTCTCACATGGTGACTATGAGGAACAAAAAGAACGTCTTGACATGTTAAAGAGCATTCGCCAGGAATTAGACCTTCCAATCGCTGCTCTTCTTGATACAAAAGGACCGGAGATTCGTACCGGACTTTTAAAAGATGGTAAAAAGGTAACCTTAAAAGAAGGCGATACCTATGTTCTCACAACAGAAGAGGTTGTGGGTGACGAGAGTAAGGGCCATATCAACTATGACGGCTTAAATGAAGATGTAGTTGCAGGCAACCGTATTCTGATTGATGACGGTTTGATTGAACTTGAGGTTTTAGAAGTTAAGGGCAGCGAAATCGTATGCAGAATTGTAAACGGCGGCGAACTGGGTGAGAGAAAGGGAGTTAATGTTCCTAATGTAAAGATAAAACTTCCGGCCCTTACTGATAAGGATAAAGCAGATATCTGTTTTGGTATCGAACAGGGCTTTGATTTTATTGCAGCTTCCTTTGTACGTACAGCAGCAGCTGTCCGTGAAATTAAGGATATTCTGGCTGAGCATGGCTCTGATATCGCAGTCATTGCAAAGATTGAGAATGCAGAAGGAATTGAAAACCTGGATGAAATTATTGAAGCCAGTGATGGAATCATGGTTGCCCGTGGTGATATGGGTGTTGAGATTCCCGCTCAGGAAGTTCCATTTATCCAGAAAAGCATTATTGAGAAATGTAATGAGGCCTGCAAACCGGTTATTACTGCAACACAGATGTTAGATTCCATGATCCGTAATCCACGTCCAACCAGAGCAGAAGTAACTGACGTTGCCAATGCTGTTTATGACGGAACTGACGCAGTTATGCTTTCTGGTGAGACTGCAATGGGTAAATATCCGGTAGAGGCTCTTTCCATGATGGCTTCCATCGTAGAAGAAACAGAAAAGCACCTGGACTATACCGGATACAGACAGCGTAAGGTATCTGCTGTGAATACACAGAATGTATCCAATGCAGTATGCTACTCTTCCGTATCCACCGCTCATGATCTGGGCGCAAAAGTGATTGTAGCTCCAAGTATTACTGGTTTCACCACAAGACTGTTATCCAAGTGGAGACCGGAAAGTTTAATCATCGGTTTATCTCCAAGTGCATCAGCTCTTCGCCAGATGCAGCTGTACTGGGGTGTTATACCATTCCAGGCAAGACGTGCCGAGTCAACTGACGTGTTAATCTATTCCTCTCTGGAACTGTTAAAGGCAAGATCCATTATTAAAGAGGATGACATAGTGGTTGTAACCGCTGGTGTAGTAAGCCCTGCAAGAAAGCATGAGCCTGCAGCTCACACCAATATTATGCGTGTTGTGACAGTCGATTAATGACTTCTTACAGTATTTCTGAATATTTATACAAAAAAGTGTAGACAAAAGAGTCTATCCCCGGTACAATGTAGCTTACCAGCAGATGTGCCGGAGAGGGCTCTTTTCTGCATATGGTAACGTTATGAGAGGAGAGGAAAACAATGGAGAAAAGACCATTTGTAACCAGAGAACAATTAGAAGAAATTGTGAATGAATATCCAACTCCCTTCCATTTATACGATGAAAAGGGCATCAGGGAGAATGCGAAGAAATTAAAAGAAGCATTTTCCTGGAATAAGGGATACCGGGAATATTTTGCGGTGAAGGCAACTCCCAATCCATTTATTTTAAATATATTAAAAGAGTATGGATGCGGAGCTGACTGTTCCTCTATGACGGAGCTTATGATGTCTGATGCCATAGGATTTTCCGGTTCCGACATTATGTTTTCCTCCAATGACACGCCTGCAGAGGAATTCCAGTTTGCAGACCAGATCGGAGGAATCATCAATCTGGATGACATTACTCATATTGATTTTCTGGAAAAAGCCATCGGTCATATTCCGGAAACCATCAGCTGCCGTTATAATCCGGGCGGAATATTTAAGATCAGCAATGATATTATGGATAATCCCGGAGATGCCAAGTATGGTATGACCACAGAGCAGATCTTTGAGGCATTTCGGATCTTAAAGAGTAAGGGAGCAAAGAAATTCGGAATTCATGCATTTCTGGCAAGCAATACGGTGACTACGGAATATTATCCCCTTCTTGCAAAGGTTCTTTTTGAGCTTGCAGTCAAGTTAAAAAAGGAAACAGGAGCAGAGGTCACTTTTATCAATCTTTCCGGCGGAATTGGTATTCCTTACCGTCCGGGTCAGGAACCCAACGATATTCTGGCAATTGGTGAGGGAGTAAGAAAGGTTTATGAAGAAGTACTTGTTCCGGAAGGAATGGGGGATGTGGCAATCTATACGGAGCTTGGGCGGTTTATGTTAGGACCCTACGGCGCGTTGGTTACCAGAGCCATTCATGAAAAACATACACACAAAGAGTATGTGGGCGTAGATGCCTGTGCAGTAAATCTTATGAGACCTGCCATGTATGGTGCCTACCATCACATTACGGTTATGGGGAAAGAGGATGCTCCCTGCAGCCATAAGTATGATGTTGTAGGTTCCCTTTGTGAGAATAACGATAAGTTTGCCATTGACCGCATGCTGCCGGAGATATCCAGGGGTGACCTGCTTTTTATTCATGATACTGGTGCTCACGGGTATGCCATGGGATATAATTACAACGGTAAATTAAAATCTGCAGAGCTGCTTCTCAAAGAGGATGGATCCGTAGAGCTGATTCGCAGGGCAGAGACTCCAAAAGACTATTTTGCAACGTTTGATTGCTTTGATGTGCTTAAAAATATAAAGTATGAATAATTGCATATAATAAAAAAAGAAGACCCCGTTTTCAGACATCTGTCAACGGGATCTTCTTTTTTGTACAGAAAAATCCCTGTGTCTATGACACAGGGGACTTTTCTTAGGATTTTCGGATTTTCAAAAAGGGTGAAAGGATAATTGTTACGTTGTGCATTTCTTATGTGTTTAGTATAACACACCGCTTCCTGAAAAGTTTGTATATTATTTGAATAGATTATGAAGATTTTCTTAATATGGTTGAAACTGCATTGGGATATAAACTGCAGATGTAAAATTCCTGCCTGTATTTTAGATGGAATAGAAACCATGGGAAGCGTACCGGAATATCTTAATAAAAAAAGGAATCAGGTAGCGGACTGTGAATCAGGTAAGAGAAGTGATACACTGTGACAGTGCCCTTCGCATGGGACTGACCGGTCGCGGAATTGGTGTTGCAGTTCTTGATACGGGAATTTACCTTCATGAGGATCTTGAACATAGATTGGCAGCTTTTGTGGACATTGTTCACCGCAGGCGGGAGCCATACGATGACAATGGCCATGGTACTCATATATCCGGAATCATAGCAGGAGAGGGAAGAGCCTCCAATGGCCTCTATATGGGGGTTGCTCCGGAGTGCCACATTATTATGCTGAAAGTATTGGACAAAAAAGGAAATGGATATGCTTCAGATGTACTTTCTGGTCTGAAGTGGATCCGTGACAATAGAGAGAGGTATGGAATCAGGATTGTAAATATATCGGTTGGTTCCTTTTCAAGAAAAGGAATGACGGAAAATTCCGTACTGGTAAGAGGTGTAAATGCGGCCTGGGATGACGGTCTTGTGGTATGTGTTGCAGCAGGAAACATGGGACCTGGAACCAATACCATTACAACGCCCGGAATCAGCAGAAAAGTGATAACGGTAGGCTGTTCCGATGATTACAAAGAGGTAAATGTAATGGGAAACCGGATGATTGACTATTCCGGCAGAGGTCCAACGGGTGCATGTATCTGTAAGCCGGAAATCATTGCTCCCGGAGCCGGAATCATAAGTTGTTCCAATGAACCAGGGCAGTATCAGACAAAAAGCGGGACTTCCATGTCCACTCCCCTGGTATCCGGAGCCATTGCACTGTTGCTTCAGAAATATCCCTATATGAGCAATCGGGATGTAAAATTAATGTTAAGAGAGCGGGCTGTGGATGCCGGGCTCCCCATGAACCAGCAGGGTTGGGGAATGCTTGATGTAGAGCAGCTTCTGCTATAGAAAATGGATACGGACTGTTCTTTTTTTTAAGGCGGTCCGTATCTGTCTTTGTCAGGAAAAACTTGCAGAGTCCTTATGTCTGTGCTATAGTAAAACAGAAGTCATAAGGCAGTCTGCCTTTTTTGTCTCCCATTCAGGCGTTTCGCCCTATTTTCCAAAGTAACTATATTAAGTAAACCCACTAAGGCAGGAGTGTGATGCGTATGATTGAAGAAGCGTAAAAATACAGGTTGACTTTTGCCTGGAAATATACTATCATTATAATATTAAAAGAACATTTGTTCGTGTTGGAGGATAAGATGAATAAAGATGATAAGCTGAAAGCACTGGATGCCGCACTTACCCAGATAGAGAAAGCATATGGAAAAGGATCTGTCATGAAGCTGGGAGATTCTGGAACCAATATGAATGTAGAGACCATACCCACCGGAGCATTAAGTCTGGACATCGCACTTGGCCTTGGCGGAATTCCCAAAGGAAGAGTTGTGGAGATCTATGGACCGGAATCCAGTGGTAAGACCACAGTTGCTCTTCATATGGTAGCAGAGGTTCAGAAGCGTGGAGGAATCGCAGGATTTATCGATGCGGAGCACGCCCTTGACCCTGTTTATGCAAAGAACATCGGTGTTGATATCGATAATTTATATATTTCCCAGCCAGATAACGGAGAACAGGCTCTAGAGATCACGGAAACCATGGTTAGGTCCGGTGCAGTTGATATCATCATTGTAGACTCTGTTGCAGCCCTTGTGCCCAAAGCGGAGATTGAGGGAGATATGGGTGATTCCCACGTAGGTCTTCAGGCAAGGCTTATGTCCCAGGCTCTCAGAAAGCTTACTGCTGTTATCAGCAAGTCCAACTGTATTGTTTTATTCATTAACCAGCTTCGAGAAAAAGTAGGAGTTATGTTCGGAAGTCCGGAGACAACCACCGGCGGCCGTGCACTTAAGTTCTACGCTTCTGTCCGTATGGATATCCGTAAGATTGAGACCTTAAAGCAGGGCGGCGATATGGTAGGTAACAGAGCCCGTGTGAAGGTGGTTAAGAACAAGATCGCTCCCCCATTTAAGGAAGCTGAGTTTGATATCATGTTCGGAAGAGGAATTTCCAAAGAAGGAGATATCCTGGATCTGGCGGTAAAAGAGAATATTGTTGAGAAAAGCGGCGCATGGTTTGCCTATAATAACGTGAAGATCGGTCAGGGAAGAGAAAACTCCAAGATTTATCTTCAGGACAACCCGGCTGTTTGTCTGGAGATAGAGAATAAAGTCCGCGTGAAGTACGGGCTTGCAGAGGAAAAATCCATTGCAGGTGACCGTGCACCGGAAAAGGAAAGCAAGCGTATTAAGCCGGAGGAAGATAAGAACGGAGCTGTTAAGGAATAAAAACACTGGAGGGCATATGATAGTAACAGAGATAGTGCCCGTCGATAAACGCAGGAGTAAAGTCATTCTTGATGATGACTTTACTCTTGTTCTTTATAGAGGGGAATTAAAACGATATTTCATAGAAGAAGGAAGCGAGATTTCGGAAGAGGTTTATCAGGAGATCGTGAAGGAGATTCTGTACAAGAGAGCCAGGGAACGGGTTCTGTTTCTTTTAAAATCCTCCGATAAGACGGAGCAGGAGCTGCGGAGAAAATTAAAGGAGGGGTTTTACCCCCAGGAGGTCATTGATTATGCCATTCATTTCCTAAAGGAGCACCGTTTTATCAATGACCAGGAATACGCAAAAAGATATGTGGAATTTAATTCCAGAAAAAAGAGCGAACGGCAGATTGAGTTTGAACTTAAGAGAAAAGGACTGGACAAGGAAATCATTGGAGATATATTGAAGGAGCAGCCTGTAGATGAGGCTGCCATAGTCAGAGATTATATCAGGAAAAAGCGCTTAAACCCAGAGCAGATGGACGCCAGAGAGAAGAGCAAAGTGATGGCATCCCTGGGCAGAAAAGGTTTTTCTTATGAAGCGGTAAGCCGGGTTTTGGGCGAAATTTTTGTCGAAGACTGACAATAGTGAAAATGTGTATAAGTATACCGGAAACAGAGGTGAAATACTTGACATAATGTATAAAACAGTTTAAAATTGTAGTGTTGTATTGTTGTACAATGAAAATAAAATAAGGAGGTGCTCCTGTGTCAGTATCAGTATTCACGGCTGCATTGATTACGATCATTGCATCAGTAGTAGTTGCTTTTATTGCCTGGTCTGCTGCGACCGCATATCGTAAGAACACTTACGAAAGCAAAATTGGCTCTGCAGAAGAAAAATCCCGGGAAATAATAGATGAAGCATTAAAGACCGCTGAGACAAAGAAGCGTGAAGCTCTCCTTGAGGCGAAAGAAGAGTCTTTAAAGACTAAGAACGAACTGGAAAAGGAAACCAGGGAGAGAAGAGCTGAGCTTCAACGTTATGAAAGACGAGTATTAAGCAAGGAAGAAAACTTGGACAAGAAGTCTGAGACTATGGAAAAACGAGAAGCAGGTCTTGCTGCTCGAGAGGAAGCCCTGAATAAGAGAAATTCCGAAGTGGAATCTCTTTATGAAAAAGGCATTCAGGAACTGGAAAAAATTTCCGGACTTACCTCCGAACAGGCAAAAGAATATCTTTTAAAATCTGTTGAAGATGATGTTAAACATGACACTGCGAAATTAATTAAGGAACTGGAAAACAAAGCAAAAGAAGAAGCTGATAAAAAAGCAAAAGAATATGTGGTTACTGCCATTCAAAGATGTGCAGCGGACCATGTGGCAGAGACAACCGTTTCTGTTGTTCAGCTTCCCAATGATGAGATGAAGGGCCGTATTATCGGAAGAGAAGGCCGTAACATCCGCACGTTAGAAACCCTGACGGGTGTGGAATTGATTATTGATGATACCCCGGAGGCAGTTGTTTTATCCGGATTTGATCCGGTTCGTAGAGAAGTAGCTAGAATCGCGTTGGAACGCCTCATTGTGGATGGACGTATTCACCCAGCCAGAATCGAGGAGATGGTGGAGAAGGCGCAAAAAGAAGTTGAGACCAATATGCGTGAGGAAGGGGAAGCTGCCGCTCTTGAAGTTGGCATTCACGGGCTTCATCCAGAACTCATACGTTTGCTTGGAAAACTGAAATATAGAACAAGCTATGGACAGAATGCGTTAAAGCATTCCATTGAGGTCGCTCAGTTATCCGGGCTGTTAGCCGGAGAGATCGGTCTTGATATCCGTATGGCAAAACGTGCCGGTTTATTACATGATATTGGAAAAGCTGTGGATCATGAGATGGAAGGTTCTCATATTCAGCTGGGACTGGAGTTATGTAAGAAATACAAAGAATCCGCAATCGTACTAAACACCGTGGAATCTCATCATGGCGATGTAGAACCACAGAGTCTGATTGCCTGCGTTGTCCAGGCAGCAGATACCATATCTGCTGCAAGACCTGGTGCCAGAAGAGAGACTCTGGAAACATATACAAACAGATTAAAACAGTTAGAAGATATCACCAACTCCTTTAAGGGAGTGGACAAGTCCTTTGCCATTCAGGCAGGACGCGAAGTTCGGATTATGGTAGTTCCTGATCAGATTAACGATGATGATATGGTACTCCTGGCCCGTGATATTTCTAAGAAAATCGAAGATTCCTTAGAGTATCCGGGACAGATTAAGGTTAACGTGATCCGGGAGTCCAGAGTTACAGATTACGCGAAGTAAAATAGTGCCCTAAAACCGTATACTTATTCTGGTGCGGCTTTAGGGCATATTTCATGTCAGGAGGATGATACGTGAAACGTCGGATAAAAGTACTGTTAAGCTGCATACTGATTTGCCAGCTGTTTCTTATGACCGTTTATGCAAAACCGGATTGGCCGTCTGACACGGGCATCCAGGCAGAGTCGGGAATTGTAATTGATGCAGATACAGGCACCGTTATCTTTGGACAAAATATACACGCCGCTTATCCACCGGCAAGTATTACAAAGATACTGACTGCTTTAATCGTTCTGGAAAACAGTAATCTGACCGATATGGTGACATTTTCCAAAGACTCTGTTTACAATGTAGAAGAAGGAAGCGGAAATAAACTGAATGTTACCAATGGAGATACGCTGTCTGTAGAGGACTGCCTCTATTCTCTTATTTTGCATTCCTGTAATCAGGCCGCCAATGCTCTGGCGGAACATGTAGGAGGAAGCAGAGAAGCTTTTGTAAAGATGATGAATGACAAACTGGTGGAGCTTGGCTGCACAGAAAGCCACTTTGAAAATCCATCAGGTTTAAATGGAGATACCCAGCATGTAACTGCTTATGATATGGCACTCATCGCACGTGCTGCTTATAATAATAAAAAAATGGTGGAGATCAGTTCTGCCGTCAGCCATAAGATTCCACCCACTGCCAATAATCCGGAGGGTCTGACCATTTATAATGAGCACAGACTGGTAAAAACCACGGATCAATCCAGTGAATTTTATTATCCTGCAGCTGTTGCAGGAAAAACCGGTTATCTGATCAAAGCCGGTAATACCCTTGTGACGTATGCGGAGAAAGATGGAAGAAGAGAGATTTCCGTTATATTAAAGGGAAGTCCAAGGCAGTATTTTATTGATGGAAAGAACCTTCTTGAATTTGGTTTTACCAATTTTGAAAATCTGCCCTTAGCAGGGAATGAGACGGAATATACGTCTGGGAACACCCCTGTATCCATAGGTTCTAAAAGCTATCAGCCTTCCGATCTTGAACTGGAGCAAAACGTAGCAGTCACTGTTCCAAAAGGAGCAGAATTCTCTGAGGTTGATAAGGAACTGGTGACGGATCTGCCAGCTGGCAGCCCAAAAGGTGCAGTGGCACTCATCCGCTATACTTATAATGACAGAGCAGTCGGACAGGCCTATCTGTTTGCAAAAGAACAGGAGGAATCCCAGAGTGAGAAACCGATAACAGAATCTTCCGGAAAACAGGAGGAAGAGACAAAGGCGGAAACAAACAACAACGCTCAAAAAGGAATTGGAGTACTGGGGACCCTTGGGTTTGCTGCGGCGGTTATTGCATTAGCAGCCGGAACTGTGTTTGTTGTGAAAAAGAAAAGAAAAGAGTCTAAAGAAATTGCCATGCGAAAAGAAGAACGAAGACGCCGCCTTCAGGAAGATGGTGATGCGGCTGACTTTGAACGCATTTTAAAAGAACGCAGAAACAAAAAGAAATAAATGAAAAAGACCAGCTGGGGAAGCTGGTCTTTTTTCGGAGAAGGTATTTCGTTTCTTATGGGGTGTAGCAAAAACTATATAATGTATTGGGGGGGGGTTACATGTAATAATATACCCCATTTTTCTTCAAAAGTGTCAACAAACATTCACAAATTTAAAATATAAAATTGTGCATTTTACCGTGTTTTAATCATGTGATTGTGGAAAAAACATAGATTACTATATTAATAACCCCATCTCTTGTGCTATATACCATCTTATATAAGTATGAATTATTTGGAAATAAAGGGTCAGATATGGTAAAATAAATAAAAACAACTTGTGCAATGGTGCGTACAAGTTATAAATTGTAAGTAAGAGGATGACTGGTTCACTCTCATGGAAAAATCAGGAGGTAGAAATCAATGAGGTTCTTTGTAGACACGGCAAACATTGAAGAAATCAGAAAAGCCAATGAGATGGGAATTATCTGCGGTGTTACCACCAATCCGTCTTTGATTGCCAAAGAAGGAAGGGATTTTAAACAGGTGATAGAAGAGATTACGTCAATTGTGGATGGTCCCATCAGCGGTGAAGTAAAAGCGACTACGACAGATGCAAAAGGGATGATTGAAGAGGGGCGGCAGATTGCAGCCATCCATCCCAATATGGTTGTTAAGATTCCCATGACTGCAGAAGGCTTAAAAGCGGTTAAAGTGCTGACAGGGGAAGGAATAAAGACCAATGTGACCCTGGTATTTTCAGCAGCCCAGGCTCTTTTGGCTGCAAGGGCAGGAGCTACCTACGTATCTCCGTTCTTAGGAAGACTTGATGATATTTCAATGCCTGGAATTGATCTCATTAATGAGATCACCGAGATATTTTCAATCCATGAGATTGAGACTGAAATCATAGCGGCCAGCATACGCAATCCCATCCATGTGATCGATTGTGCAAAAGCCGGTGCTGATATTGCTACCGTGCCTTATCCGGTGCTGGAACAGATGACAAAACACCCCTTAACTGATCAGGGAATTAAAAAATTTCAGGATGACTACCGAAACGTATTCGGAGAATAAAACTAATTATCGTTTAGAAAGGTTGGACACTACTAATGGCATGTAACAAAGTAAAAATGGTGATTGACAAAGAATTCCGTATTTCAGAGGTTGATGAAAGGATCTATGGTTCTTTTATCGAACATCTTGGAAGAGCAGTATATGACGGTATTTATAGTCCGGAGCATCCGTCGGCTGATGAATATGGTTTCCGTAATGACGTAAAGGAATTGATAAAAGAGTTAAATGTTCCGATTATCCGGTATCCAGGCGGAAACTTCGTTTCCAGTTTTAACTGGGAAGACAGTGTGGGTCCGGTGAGTGAGCGTCCCAGAAGACTGGAGCTTGCATGGAAAAGCATTGAAGAGAATAAGGTTGGATTAAACGAATTTACCAAATGGGCAAGAAATGCAGGATCTGATGTAATGATGGCGGTAAACTTGGGGACAAGAGGGATTGCCGATGCCTGCAACATTCTGGAATACTGCAATCACCCGGGTAATACCAAATACAGCGATTTAAGAATCAGTCATGGATATAAAGAGCCTCATAATATTAAAACATGGTGTCTGGGCAATGAAATGGACGGTCCGTGGCAGCTGGGACATAAGACAATGGAAGAGTATGGACGCCTTGCGGAAGAGACTGCAAGAGCCATGAAGATTATCGATCCTACCATTGAGCTGGTTTCCTGCGGAAGCTCTTCCCTCACCATGCCTACATTCCCGGATTGGGAGGCAGTTACCCTCCAGCATACCTATGATCACGTGGATTATGTTTCCATGCACCAGTATTATGGTAATGGAAAAGGAGACAGTGAGGATTTCCTTGCCTCTTCCGATGACATGGATCAGTTTATCCGCACAGTAATTGCTACCTGCGATTATGTGAAAGCAAAAAAGAGGGGCAAAAAGGATATTAAAATCAGCTTTGATGAGTGGAATGTATGGTATCACTCCTCTGCAGCTGATAGCGAAACAACAGAAAAACATCCATGGCAGATTGCACCTCCCCTGTTAGAGGACATCTATAATTTTGAAGATGCACTTTTAGTAGGCCTGATGTTAATCACTTTATTAAAGCATGCTGACAGGGTGAAGATGGCATGTCTGGCACAGTTAGTTAATGTAATTGCTCCGATTATGACAGAAGCTGGCGGCGGCGCAGCCTGGAAGCAGACAATCTTCTATCCATTCATGCATGCGTCAGCTTACGGAAGAGGAACCGCTCTCTTACCAGTGATCAGCTCTCCGAAATTTGACACTGCCACCCATGTAGATGTAACAGCAGTAGAAGCGGTTTCTGTTTACAATGAGGAAAAAGAGGAAGTAACCATTTTCGCAGTCAACCGTTCTATCAAAGATGATGCAGAAATGACAATAGATGTCAGATGTTTTGAGGGATACCGTATTCTGGAGCACACCGTACTGGAAAGTGATGATCTGTTAGCAGTGAACGGACCATTTAATGAAAAAGTGGCACCAAAGCAGACCAGCCAGTCTACCTTAGATGGCGGAACTGTAACAAGCGTCTTACACAAGGCATCCTGGAACGTAATTCGTCTGGGCAAATAAAACAGGAGGGGGTTATACATATGAAACAAAAAGCGTATCAATTCTGGTTTGCAACAGGCTCTCAGGACCTTTACGGAGAAGCCTGCTTAAGAGATGTAGCAGAACATGCAGGAATTATAACCGGTAGGCTTAACGCCTCCGGCCTCCTGCCATATGAAGTGGTTTTAAAACCGGTGCTCATTGACAATGCTTCCATACGGTCTTTGTTCCGTCAGGCAAATGATGATGAATACTGCGCAGGTGTCATTACCTGGATGCATACATTTTCCCCTGCGAAATCCTGGATCTTAGGTTTGCAGGAATACAGAAAACCCCTGCTTCATTTACATACCCAGTTTAACCAGGAAATCCCATATGATTCTATAGATATGGACTTCATGAACGAGAACCAGTCAGCCCACGGCGACCGGGAATTCGGACATATGGTAACCAGAATGGGATTGGTAAGAGAAGTAATTGCCGGTTTCTGGGATGATGATTCGGTGAAAAGAAGAATTGCTTCCTGGATGAGAACTGCAGTGGGAATTGTAGAAAGCAGCCATATCCGTGTAGTACGTTTTGCTGATAATATGCGAAACGTAGCAGTTACAGAAGGAGATAAGGTAGAGGCCCAGATGAAATTTGGCTGGGAGATCGATGCATATCCGGTGAATGAAGTTGCAGATTATGTTTCAGATGTAAAAGCGGGAGACGTTTCTGCACTTATGGAAGAATATTATGACCGCTACGATATTTTGCTGGAGGGAAGAGATCCTGAGGAATTTAAAAAACATGTGGCAGTTCAGGCACAGATTGAGCTTGGATTTGAAGCATTTTTAAAAGAAAAAAATTATCAGGCAATCGTTACCCATTTCGGTGATTTAGGTTCCTTAAAACAGCTTCCCGGACTTGCAATCCAGCGTCTGATGGTAAAAGGGTACGGCTTCGGCGGAGAAGGCGACTGGAAAACAGCGGCCATGGTACGCTTAATGAAGCTGATGACAGAGGGGACAAAGGATGCAAAGGGAACTTCTTTCATGGAGGATTATACATATAATCTGGTTCCGGGCAAGGAAGGGATTCTTCAGGCTCATATGCTGGAGGTCTGTCCGTCTATTGCAGAGGGCAAAGCAGGCATCAAGGTAAATCCATTGACCATGGGAGACAGAGAAGATCCTGCAAGACTTGTATTTACTGCAAAAGAGGGCAGAGGAGTTGCTGCTTCCCTCATCGATCTGGGAAACCGCTTCCGCCTTATTATCAATACAGTTAATTGTAAAAAGGTGGAAAAACCCATGCCCAAGCTTCCGGTGGCGTCAGCATTCTGGACTCCGGAGCCAAACTTAATAACTGGTGCGGAATGCTGGATTCTGGCAGGCGGTGCCCATCATACGGCATTTACCTATGATCTGACAGCGAAACAGC
Source organism: Lacrimispora struthionigena (assembly GCF_048627165.1). NCBI lineage: Bacteria > Bacillati > Bacillota > Clostridia > Lachnospirales > Lachnospiraceae > Lacrimispora > Lacrimispora struthionigena. Next base: position 1,825,826 of record NZ_JBMBWP010000002.1, on the reverse strand, counting down.
TGGGGGACTGGGCGGAAGCAATGGGAATCGAGGCTGTTTATATTGATGAAAATACAAATATCCGTGATTTTAAGAATGAACTGAGATGGAATTCGGTGGCATATCGCTGATACTGATAGAAAGTTTGAGGGGGTTTCTATGGATAACGAAAAATTAATAGCAGCAATCCGGGAAGGAAATACCGCACTGGGAATCGAACTGGGCTCCACCAGAATCAAGGCAGTCCTGGTAGATGAAAATCATAATCCCATCGCTTCCGGCGGTCATGACTGGGAAAACCGTTATGAAAACGGAATCTGGACCTATGGCATTGATGATATATGGGAAGGTGTCAGGGAAAGCTACGGGAAGATGGCAGATGAAGTAAAGGAGAAGTACGGGGTAACGATTACTACCATCGGAGCCATTGGATTTTCTGCCATGATGCATGGATATATGGCATTTGACAAGAATGGAGAGTTACTGGTTCCATTTCGGACCTGGAGAAATACCATGACGGAAGAGGCAGCCGGAAAACTGACGGAGCTGTTTTCGTTCCACATTCCTCAAAGATGGAGCATTGCCCATTTGTATCAGGCTATTTTAAATGGCGAGAGCCATGTTTCTGAAATCGATTATCTGATTACTCTGGAAGGATATGTTCACTGGAAGCTGACCGGGAAGAGAGTCCTGGGCATCGGCGACTGTGCCGGAATGTTTCCTGTAGACAGTGAGACAAAGGATTTTAATGAGCGGATGATCAGCCAGTTTGATGAGCTTGTCTCTGACCGGAATCTGCCATGGAAATTTAGGGATATCATGCCTGAAGTTCTGACTGCAGGAGAAGACGCAGGTACTCTTACTGCAGCGGGAGCGGCTTTGCTGGATGAAAGCGGCAATTTAAAGCCTGGTATTCCACTCTGCCCGCCGGAAGGTGATGCAGGAACCGGTATGACTGCCACCAACTCTGTTGCAAAGAGAACCGGTAATGTATCGGCAGGTACCAGTGTTTTTGCCATGGTAGTGCTGGAAAAGGAGCTTTCCAAAGTTTATGAAGAGCTTGACCTGGTTACCACACCGGCAGGAGACGCTGTTGCCATGGTACACTGCAATAACTGCACTTCTGACTTAAATGCATGGGTTGGTTTGTTTGAAGAGTTTGCAAATACCATGGGTATGAAGCCGGATAAAAACGAACTTTTTACCGCACTTTATAAAAAGGCACTGGAAGGCGATAAAGATGGCGGCGGACTTTTGTCCTACGGCTATTTATCGGGAGAACATATCACTCATTTTGAAGAAGGAAGACCATTATTTGTCCGAACTCCAAACAGCAGGTTTGACCTGGCAAACTTCATGAGAGTCCATCTTTATACGGCTTTGGGAGCCTTAAATATGGGCATGGAGATTCTGTTTAAAGAAGGTGTGAAGCTGGATGTGCTTCTGGGACACGGCGGTCTGTTTAAGACCAGAGAAACGGGGCAGAGAATCATGGCTGCAGCTGTGGGAGTTCCTGTTTCTGTTATGGAAACGGCTGGAGAAGGCGGAGCCTGGGGAGCAGCACTGCTTGCATCCTACCTGCTTCGCAAGAAAGAAGGCGAATCTCTGGATCATTACTTATCTGACCGGGTATTTAAAGATATGGCAGGTGAAACCATGGAGCCGGATCCGGAAGATGTAACAGGATTCCAGACATTTATGAAGCGGTATAAAAAGGGTCTTGCCATTGAACGGGCGGCAGTGGACAGCTTAAACATATAGAGAAAGGATAAAGGCGATACGATGCTGGAAGAACTGAAATTAAGTGTATATGAAGCAAATATGGAATTGCCCCGGAGAGGGCTGATTACCTACACCTGGGGAAATGTCAGCGGCATTGACCGGGAAAAGGGGTTATTTGTTATTAAACCCAGTGGAGTGGATTATGATAAGCTGAAACCGGAGGACATGGTGGTTATGGATTTAGACGGCAATCAGGTGGAGGGAGAATTAAATCCCTCTTCGGATACAGCCACCCATCTGGAACTGTACCGGGCATTTGAAAAGATTGGCGGAATAGTCCATACCCACTCCCCTATGGCCACCTCCTGGGCTCAGGCCGGAAGAGCGCTGCCCTGCTATGGCACTACCCATGCAGATTATTTTTATGGAGAGATTCCGTGTGCAAGAAACTTAACTCAGGAAGAGATTGATGAAGGCTATGAGAAAAATACGGGAACTGTGATTATAGAAACCTTTGAAGGGATTGATCCCATGCATGTTCCGGCGGTATTGTGCAAAAACCATGGTCCTTTTACCTGGGGAACTGATGCGGCCAATGCAGTACACAATGCGGTGGTATTAGAAGAAATTGCAAAAATGAATTTAATGACAGAGCTGTTAAATACAGCAGTAAAGCCAGCACCCCAGTCCTTGCAGGATAAGCATTTTATGAGAAAGCACGGACCGGATGCCTATTATGGGCAGAAAAAATAGCAAGGAGTCCTTACAGTGTCGGACAGTGGAAAAACAAAGTATTACGTATTAATGGAAGAACTGAAAAAAGAGATTATCTCCGGAGAGAAGAAGCCTGGAGACCGGCTTCCTTCGGAGAATCAGCTTTCGGAAGTTTACCATATCAGCCGTCATACGGTGAGAAAAGCCCTGTCCATACTGGAGCAGGAAGGCTACATTGAAGCGGAACATGGCAGAGGTACCTTCGTGTCCAGAAAAGCGGGAAGGAAAAAAGGGTCGGGCAATATAGCGGTGATTACTACCTATTTGTCCGACTATATTTTCCCGCGGCTGATTCAGGGAATCGATCAGGTACTGACGGAGAATGGTTACAGTATTATTATTAAAAATACAGGAAACAGCAGATTAAAAGAAAGCAGATGTTTAGAAGAAATCCTGGAAAAAGACGTGGACGGACTCATTATTGAACCAAGCAAAAGCGAGATTCTCTGTGGGCACAGGGGACTGTATGACAAGCTGGATTTTTATAAGATACCTTATGTGTTTATACAGGGCTACTACGCCCAGATGAAAAGCAAACCCCATATCAGGCTTGATGACTGTATGGGTGGATATCTGGTGACAAAGTATCTCCTTGATCTGGGGCATGAGCATATACTGGGGATTTTTAAGGCAGATGACAGCCAGGGAAGAGACAGGCACAAAGGCTTTGTAAAGGCCCTTCAGGAAAGCGGTTTTTCCTACGATCCGGATATGGTGATCTGGTATCATACTGAGGACCGGTCTGCCAAGCCTTCTGAGGCTTTAAAGATTATGCTGGAGGAGGAGATCCCTGTTGACGGGATTGTCTGCTACAACGATCAGATTGCCTTTGAGGTTATTAAGACTATACAGAAAGAAGGGATTTCTGTTCCGGAAGAGATATCTGTCACAGGGTATGACAATTCTTTCATAGCAGAAAATGGAATGGTGAAGCTAACCACCATTGCACACCCACAGGAACGGCTGGGGGCAATGGCGGCTGAACTGCTTTTGGAAAAGATTCATGAAATTCCGGACGAAGAAAGCCGGGTGGAACGGGTATTAAAGCCGGTACTTGTGATCCGGGAGTCCTGCAAAGACAGGAGAAAGAATCCGTAACCGGTTAGTATTTCTTCAGTTTTCCCATATAAAGAACACAGCCCAGTATTAAGGATCCGGACAGCAGGAAGAGAATCTGCATACCGCTGACTGGCAGGTCCCCGATTTTAAAAGATGGGAGTATGGTCAGTAAACTGGCGCCTATGAGGGTGGAGAAAAAGCCGCAAAGTCCCGCATAGGATGAATTGGCACTGACGTATAAAACCCGTTTATCTTCTGGTGCATAATGATACTGCAGATTAAAAACGGATATTGCAATTCCGCCCCATGCAGCTCCGGATAAGGCCTGTAAGACAGGCTGGAGGGCATAGCAGGTATCCGGTGTCATAAAGAGCCAGCTGATATGGATAAAACCAAGCAGTCCCATGGAAAGTCTGCCGGCAAGAAGCCAGGAGGTGGCATCTGCCAGTTTCCCCCAAAGCCATGCAGCCAGAATCCGGACGGTGGATGAAATCAGTCCAAGAAATGTGATATAAGTATAATCCATTTTAAGTCCGGTAACCATGTATACACTGAAAAAAGGACCTGCAATCTGCAGAGCAAGGTTCCAGAATACATAGGTGATCATAACCTTCCGGTATTTTATGTCAGCAATTGGAGCCAGAAGAACATCCTTTAATTTCTGTTTATGGGGAGTACTTTCCGGTTCTTTTATGGATAGCAGGCACCAGAAGTCTGTACATGCAATCATAAGAACGGTGGCCCCGACTACCAGAAAGCCGGTCTGTTCCATGGAGTTGTTGCGAAACCAGTCCATGACTCTGCCCATAATAAGACTTAAAACAGTGGAGAAAGCAAAGGCAAAGGAATCTTTTCGGCCAAGATAATCTCCTCTGATATTCTGGGGAACCAGCTGGAGTATCCAGTTCCCGGTTCCGGTACCGATGGATGCACCAAAGAAGTGGGCGATTCCATAGAGAATGACCACTGCTGTCAAACGAATGACCGGCTGAGTGATAAATAACGGCAGAAAAAACATCAGTGAAAGCAGCAGCCTGTGGACAAAGGAAAAACCAACAATCAGTCCTTTTTTTCTACTGAGGCTTTCTAAAAGTATGGATGAAAACATCTGAAGGCTGCAAAGAAGGAGTGGAATAGATCCAATGATGCCGTTTAAAGAGTCTTCAGCTCCCAAAGAACTGGCGTATCCGGAGAGAAAAGCACCTGTGGTGAGCGTAACGATACCATTGGCGCAGCATCCTTCCGCAATAAAAAGATTTCGTCCTTTTGAAAAATCTGTGGCTGTCATAGGCGTTGTTTCCTTACTGGAAAACGCCGTTTTTTTTCTTGTCAAGTCTGTAACCATTATAGATAAACGGCAAATCTGCCGTGTTCCCCTTTTCTTTTATTCGTAGATCTGCTATCCTTTTTATAGAAATAAAAATACTTTCTCTATATTGCCAGTTTGAGTCAAAGGATACAAGAGGAAAAAGAAGCGAAAAACTGGATGATTCCGACTTGAAGACAACAGAGGGGGGCGACACATGGAACATTACTTACATCTAAAGGCAGTTCTTCCAGTAAGGGCATTAAATGCAGGATATCTGGTTACAGAGGGAAAGGGACGGCACGCAGACCGTGTCATGGATTCCTTTGAAATTATCTATGTCAATTCCGGTGTGCTGGGAATTGCGGAAGAAGATGTGGAATATGAAGTGGAAGAGGGGGAGGCCCTGATTTTATTTCCTGGCAGGCATCATTGGGGAACCAGGGAATTTGGAACGGATTTAAATTTTTACTGGCTTCATTTTCATTTGGAAGAGAAGGCAGAAGAGATTGGAACAGATATTATGTCCCTTCCCCAGCTCATACGGATCGGAAAACCCCAGCAGTTTGAGGAACTGTTTCGCCGGTTTATTAAGAGGCAGAATGTATGCAGGGAGGACAGAACTATTTTAAATCTGGTTTTGCTAGAACTGCTTTGCGAGCTGAGTGATTCTCTTTCTCCCATGGAAATTAACGGGCAAAAGGTGCTTCTGGCCAACCAGGCTGGGCAGTATATTAAAAACCATATAAAAGAACCGTTATCGGCTTCCATATTGGCGGAAAAGCTGGAATGCAGTCCGGATTATTTAGGACGGACCTATCATGCAGTTTATGGAAAGACTCTGACGGAAGGAATCCATGAGGCCCGGCTTAATAAGGCATGCAGAATGCTGATTGAGACGAATCTGACGGGAAGTGAGATTGCTTACCGGTGCGGATATGAAGACGTGGATTATTTCAGAAGGATATTTAAGAAATATATGGGAATGACAGCAAAGGAATACCGGCAGACCTATAGTGTCATTGAACGGTAGAAGAAAGGCGGCAGGGGATACATTTACCTTGCTGCCTTTCTGTATTCAGCTGGAGAAACTCCGGCAGTTTTTTTAAATATACGGCTGAAATAGAGCGGGTTATCATAACCGATGATTCCACCTATTTCACCGATGCTGTAATCTGTACTTTCTAAGAGCTCCTTGGCTTTCCTGATCCGGATATCGGTTAGATATCTCCCAGGAGGCATTCCGGAATATTCCTTGAAGCTTCGGATGAACCAGCAGGTGCTCATGTGAAGTTCTCTGGCATACGTCTCAACTTCGATATTTTTGGCCAGGTTCTCATGAAAAAAACGGACTGCTTTTTCCATTTCTTTTTGAATTTCTGTTTTCTTAAATCCGCCTTCTTCTCTGATTCGTTTGAGGAGGAGAAAAAGCTGCTTTAAGTAAAGGGCGGACAGCTCCTCAAAGGAAGGGCGGGTAAGCTGTATTTCCCTGATTACTGACAGGAACAGTTCCTGATATTTGGAAGATATTCCAGCATACACGATCCGGTTTTCCAAAAAACCGGCTTCTCTGGTAAGAGAAGCAGCCTCGCTGCCGGTGAAGTGGAGCCAGTAAACCTCCGGCTTATCGTTTAAATAATAAGCATATTGCTGGGGGGTATTGGGAGGATATAAAAACATGCTGCCTTCTGAAACTTCGGTAACGGTTCCATTAAAGGTAAAAAAGGCTTTTCCTGATGCAATATAAAGGAGCTGATAATCAGAACGGCCGAGAGGACGGAAAGTTGACATAACATTGAGAGAAACCAGACGGTAGACTCCGCAGCTATTGACTCTTAATGGGACTTTCATATTTTCCAGTTCTTCTTCTGTCAAATTCATATAGCCTGTGTTTGTATACATGAAGGGAAGCTCCTTTCACCTTTTTTCTGACAGCCTGAAAGAGGTGGTTTTTTATTGTCTTATGTTATACTGATCAGCAATACTATTTAATTTGGAATCAAAATCTTCATTAATACTTTCCATGCTTTCATTAAAATCAGTCACGGGATCTTTCGTTTCCGGATTATCTTTCTTTTTTGAAATCAGAGTATCGGTTGCGTAATCATAAAGGTCTACCGTTTCTTCATGTCCGGGTGCAATATAGTAAGTGTGATTATTTTCATTGTTTTCGACATAGAGAATAGCCCAGTGATCAGTGAGGCCAATGTAAGAACAGGTACATTTTAGTTTATATAGATCCGTTGTTAATATAACATCTAAAAAGATGGTATCTGAATCTATTTTTTCAACGTTTTCATAGTAAGCATCTGAAACTTCCGAGATTCCAAGAATGGCCACACAGTCGTTCAGCTTTTTCTTGAGATAATCTAAATTTGGTAAATCTTGTGTATTCATTTCGGAATCTTCTGTTGAAGAGACCTCAGTAACACTTTCTGCAGCAGAGGTTTGCATTTCTTTCTCCACGGTTGCTTTTGAACAGCCTGATAATAGTAAGCACACTCCTATAATTATGAAACATTTTTTCACATTCATTTCCCCCATACTCGAATAAGATGATAAAACAGCGCAATTACCTGTTATTGTATCATTTTATCCATGCTTTGTCTAATCATGTAATTTTTTTTTGTTCTGAGCCAAGATTATATTTAACTCAAATTTTTTAAGTTATTATAAATTTGGTTACTTTTTTTACAAATAATCATACTAATAATTATAAATATAAATTACTAAGGTCGTGAATAAATGCCGCAATACCTGCTTAAAACAATTTGTTATAGAATCTGTCCAGGGGACACATTATTTTTAATTAGTCAGATGTTTGATACAACGATAGATGAAATCATGACTGCTAATCCTGAATTAAAGCCAGAAAATCTTACTGTCGGGCAAGTTATCTGTCTCAATCCGGGATTAAAATATTTTTCTTCAGAACGATATGATACCAATGAAATAAGTAAGTCACAGGCGGACTTAAGTGATTATATACGTGGACTCTGGGAGCAGCATGTTACATGGACCAGACTGACTATCCTGAGTTTAGTATTTAACCTGCCAGATGTAGATTTTGTTACAAACCGCCTGCTTAGAAATCCGAAAGACTTTGAAGCATTACTGAGGCTTTTTTATGGAGATGAGAAAGCTTCCACATTTTCAGATCTATTTACAAATCATCTTGTGATCGCTGCAGAACTTGTAAAGGCGGCCAAGGCCGGTGATAATAATGCTGCTGCAGATGCAGAAAAAAGATGGTATGCAAATGCGGATCAAATAGCTGATTTCCTTGCTGGTATCAACCCTTATTGGTCTCGGGAAGATTGGAAAGCAATGCTGTATAAACATTTGGCAATGACTAAAGACGAAGCTGTTAACATATTGACCGGTAAGTATTTGGAAAGTATTAATGATTTTGATGAAATTGAAGAACAGGCTTTGGTAATGGCTGACATGATGACAAATGGTATTATAAATCAATTTCCAGATATTTTTAAATAAAAATAAATAAACAGATTTACAGAGACGGACAGCTCCGTCTCTTTTCTTTTTTTGTGCAGTATCATTTTGTGCATGTTTTGTCCAATCAAAGATATGGATTTTTTGCTCTGTGATCTTATAATAATAGGTATGAAAAGAAGGAGGAGTCGACTATGATCGTACCCAGACATTATGAAAATCTGCATCTGCTACATGAAAACACCATGCCACACAGAGCTTATTATATTCCGGCTTCCAAGGCCCAGTTTGATTTAACACAGGAAAGGGAGAAATCTGACCGGTTCTTTTTGTTAAATGGTAACTGGAAGTTCCGCTATTATGACAGCATTTATGATGTAAAAGAAGAATTTTTTCTGGAAGGCTTTGATACTTCCCGTTTCGATGAGATTCCGGTACCTGGCTGCTTTCAAAATTACGGCTATGATAAGCACCAGTATACCAATACCCGTTATCCATTCCCCATGGACCCGCCTTACGTACCGGCTGAGAATCCATGCGGCGCGTATGTCCATCATTTTGTCTATAAAAGAGAGGATGAGGCACCCAGAGCTTACTTAAACTTTGAGGGAGTGGATTCCTGTTTCTACGTATGGTTAAATGGCAGTTACGTGGGATACAGTCAGGTTTCTCACGGAACCAGTGAGTTTGATGTTACTGGAGTAATTCGGGAGGGAGACAATACTCTTTCTGTTCTCGTTTTAAAATGGTGTGACGGAAGCTATCTGGAAGATCAGGATAAATTCCGTATGACCGGTATTTTCAGAGACGTATATCTGTTAAAGAGACCGGAAGAAGGTATTTTTGATTATTTCCTGACTACCACTGTTGGAAACAACCAGGCACATGTGCAGGCAGCAATCACATTTAGCGGAAAAGAGATTCCGGTGAAAGTAACAGTAACTGACAGAGATGGGAATACGGTAGCCAGTAAAGAGGGATATCCTGTTGATGGTAAGATAGAGTTCGGGATAGAAAATCCAGTGCTCTGGAATGCAGAAAAACCATATCTTTATACGGTTATGTTTGAAACTGGCCAGGAAGTGATTGTTGACCGTCTTGGAATCAGGGAAATCGCCATTCGTGATGGTGTGGTATACCTAAATGGAGAAAAAATAAAGTTTCATGGCGTAAACCGCCACGACAGTGATCCTGTTACCGGATTTACAATCAGCCTGGATCAGATGAAGCGTGATTTACGTCTGATGAAAGAGCATAATGTAAATGCTATCCGAACCAGTCATTATCCCAATGCGCCTCAGTTCTATCAGCTTTGCGATGAATACGGATTTTATGTCATTGATGAAGCAGATAATGAAAGCCATGGAACCGGTTATATCTATATGGCGAACCGCACCACAGAGGTTTGGAGAGACCGTTGGAACCGTGCCATCGCAGACAATCCTGAATTCACAGAAGCGACCGTTGACAGAACCAGGCTTTTAGTTGAACGGGATAAGAACCGTCCCTGCGTAGTGATCTGGTCTATGGGAAATGAATGTGCTTATGGATGCACCTTTGAAGCAGCTCTTTCCTGGACAAAGTCTTATGATCCAACCAGACTTACCCACTATGAGGGTGCCAGATACATCGCTGTGGATAAAACCTATGATTTCTCCAATATCGATTTATTCAGCCGTATGTATCCCAGTCTGGATGAAATTATCGAATACACAAAGCGGGAGACAGCAAAGCCATTTATTCTCTGTGAATACAGTCATGCCATGGGAAATGGACCTGGAGATTTAGAGGGATACTTCCAGGTGTTCGAACAGCACGACCGGGTATGCGGCGGTTTTGTATGGGAATGGTGTGACCATGCGATTTATCAGGGAAGAACCATTGACGGAAAGCCCATGTATCTTTATGGAGGAGATCATGGGGAATATCCTCATGACGGTAATTTCTGTATGGATGGGCTTGTCTATCCGGACAGAAGACCTCATACAGGTCTTATGGAATTTAAGAATGTAAATCGTCCGGTTCGGGTTGTTTCCTTTGACCAGAAGAAAAAAGAACTGACCCTTCATAATTACCTTCACTTTACTAACTTTAAAGAGTATGGATGCATTGGTTATGAGGTGAGCTGTGACGGAGAGGTAATAGCAAACGGAATGGTTGGAGAAACCGACATGCCTGAACTTATGCCCCAGCAGGAGTGCAGACTTTCCTTAAACTTTGACGTTCCGGCAGCTGGTAAGTGTTACTTAAAAATAAGCTATTATCTGAAAGAAAGCAATGCTCTTGTAAAAGCTGGAAGTCTTCTTGGTTTTGATGAGGTACTTTTGGAAAATGCAGATATGAGAAACCAGAAAGCAGCTGTACTTTTAATGAAGAAAGAAGAAAAGGGTGGATTTGAGGTTTGTGAAGATGATCGTTATATCCGTGTTAGCGGAAAAAGCTTTTTCTACACCTACAGCAAATTAACTGGAACATTTCAGGATATGAATTTTGAAAATCAGTCCATTCTGGAACGTCCCATGGAAATCAATATCTGGAGAGCACCTACGGATAATGACAGCGATATTAAGGGTAAATGGAAAGAGGCTCACTATCACCGTGCATCTTCCAGAGGATATGAAACCAGATGGGAAGAAAAAGATGGCAGTCTTGTAATATCCACTAAGATGTCAATGGTAGCAGCACCAATTCAGCGGATTCTTATGATTGATGCGGTCTGGACCATTGGTGCAGACGGCGCCTTAAACGTAAGACTGGATGTAAAAAGAGATATGGAGTTCCCCGAACTTCCACGATTCGGCCTCAGACTGTTCCTTCCAAAGCAGATGGGTCAGGTAACCTATTTCGGTCTTGGTCCTGTTGAAAACTATATTGATAAGAACAATGCCAGCTATCATGGTCTGTTCTCTTCCAGCGTAAAAGAGATGCATGAGGATTATTTAAGACCTCAGGAGAACGGAAGCAGAAGTGATTGTGACTTTGTGACCATAGAGGGAGACGATTTGTCACTCTCTGTTGCAGCAGATAAAACCTTCTCTTTCCACGCCTCCGAATATACCCAGGAGGAACTGACAGAGAAAGCCCATAATTATGAACTGACTCCTTCCGGTTACACAGAATTCTGTGTGGACTACAGACAGAACGGAATCGGATCAGAAAGCTGCGGACCGGAACTTCGCAAAGAATATATGTTTGTGGAAGAAGAATTTACATTTGAATTTACACTGGTACCTGGAAGTAACCGGTAAATTATTTATATGAAATAAATACCGTACAATAGTCTGAGAGAAGATGTTTGTTTATCTACTCTCAGACTTTTTCCTTTTCTAAGGAGAAAGAGTATTATCCTGTTCAGATTCTTATTTAATAATCTTGCATACTATTTTATATTTTTTCAATTAATAGGATTGTAAGATATGCTAAAAAATATTTGACAATTATTTGCTGTTTTATTGTTGTAAAAAAAATAAAGACAATGTATAATTAAAACAATGTTATTATAGATAGTTCATATGTATAATATATTTATTTATAATTGCCTGGAAAGTGTTGGAGATAATAAATTTAAGGGGGATGAGACAATGAAGTTAAAAACATTTTTTGGTGTTACAATTTTAGTGGGTATGATTATCGGAGGTAGCATAACTTCTATTGCGGCAGATGATGCAATAGTTACACCAGATGCAGTAGGGACTACTGTTACTCATAATTGGAGTTTCAAAGTAGACCGTACTTATGAAGAAACACAGGGGGGATGGACACATATTTATACGGGATCGCCTGCTACACGAAATGGGGAATATGATTCAATATCCCACTCAACTGCCTATTCTCATACATACACCGGTACAATAGGCGGTGATCTAAAAGGGGGAATCCAAGCTCAACTAGGATACTCTTTTGGAAAGACTGTTACTTTCGGTATATCAAAAAACAGTGGTTCGTTAAAAAAGGGGGAATATGTAAAAGCTTACTATCAGAAAAATTTTGATGTCTCAAAAATTCAACAAACAGATCTGAAACGTACGACAGGATATATACTTTCAGGTGGTCAGTATAGGCCAGTGAATAGAATTGAAACAATTACATCTTATGTATACGCTAAAAAAGCAATTCAACCTAAAATAAAACTTGAGTACTGGGCGAATGGTAATCAGGTAAGGTCAGACTCGGCAGGACATCCAACTCATGTTGAATACTACGAATTCATTAATGGTCAATATTGTCAGGTAGGGAGCAATTAAATGAAAAGTTATTTTGGGGCATTGCTATTGGGATTAAGTTTTCTTAGCTTAGCTATTTTGATTTCATTAGCAAAAGTTTCGATGTATTTAGATAAGTTGAATGGCTTAAATTATTACACAGATATTTATAAGTATATTAATCCAATAGAAATTATCAGTGTGATTATTTCTGCCATCATAGCTTGCATACTAATGGGTAAAAAAGGATAGTAACATATATTAATGATCCAGATTATTAAAAATATGAAATATTAATCCAACTTTTCAGGTTAAAAGGGGACCGTTGCTCTATAGGAGAAATCTTTCAGAACAACGGTTCTTTTAAGTTAAAAAAATTATATTTAACTTGTTTATCTATTGGCCAATGAGCTGCCGCAGATAGGAGAGCAATCCAAGTCTGCGAAATGTTTCTAATAAGAATGCAGCAAATACGGTCCCACATACAGTGCTCATCAAAAAAGGAACTACAAAAAAGAAAACAGCAACATCCTTGCCAAGTATCAGCGTCGCAACCGGATAGCAGAGGATTGCACCGATGATTCCTGTCCCAGTAATTTCTCCCACGTAAGCCCATAGAAGTTTTCCGGTCTTTTGAAACAGAAGCGCACTGAAAAATGCCCCCACCATACTTCCGGGAAATGCAAGAAGGGTTCCGGTACCGGATAAGTTTCTGATAAGAGATGAGATAAATGCCATGGCAACACCGTAAGCGGGGCCTAAAAATACTCCTGCGAGGACATTTACTAAGTGCTGAATGGGAAAACATTTAGAGGCTCCAATGGGAATGGAAAAGCCGGAAAGTGAAACGGTAAGTGCCACAAGCATTCCACTGGCTGCCATTTTTTTAATTGTAACTCCTGAAGAAATCCGGGATATACCTGTTTTGCCTGAGTCTGTTTTTAAATACATGTTTTTACTCCTTCCTGGTCAATCTCATTCATCATAGATGTTGACAATTTCTCCGTCTAAAATCCGGTTCATATTTTTCATTGCACAGAAGTTGCCGCACATGGAACAGGTATCTTCCTTTTCCGGTTTGGAGGATGCACGGTACCTTCTGGCTTTTTCCGGATCAATGGCCAGATTAAACATAGCTTCCCAATCAAGGCGTTTTCTTGCATCACTCATCTGGTAATCCCATTCCTTTGCCCCTTTGATGCCCTTTGCCAGGTCAGCAGCATGGGCAGCGATCCGTGCAGAAATAATGCCTTCCTTCACATCATCGGCATCGGGAAGCCTTAGATGTTCCGCAGGGGTCACGTAGCAGAGAAAAGAAGCGCCGGCAGCGGCGGCTATGGCACCTCCGATGGCTGCGGTAATGTGATCGTAACCGGGAGCAATGTCTGTAACCAGAGGTCCTAATACATAGAAGGGAGCGCCTTTACAGATGGTCTGCTGAATTTTCATATTGGCGGCAATCTGGTCAAGAGGCATGTGTCCGGGTCCTTCAATAATTACCTGTACATCCTTTTCCCACGCGCGGCGGGTCAGTTCCCCAAGGGTTACCAGCTCTTCAATCTGGGAAATATCGGAAGCATCTTCAATACAGCCTGGACGGCAGGCGTCTCCAAGACTTAATGTGACATCGTGCTCCCGGCAGATTTCCAGAATGCGGTCGAAGCTTTCATAAAATGGGTTTTCATTTCCCGTCATCTCCATCCAGGCAAAGATAATGGAGCCGCCTCTGGATACAATATTGGTCAGGCGTTTTGCTTCTTTAAAACGATGAGCCGTCTGCTTGTTGATGCCCACGTGAATGGTCATGAAATCCACTCCGTCTAACGCATGCATTTCCACAATCTGAATCCATTCCTCAGAAGTTATCTCCTTAAGTGGTTTATGATAATAAACCACGGCATCATAGATTGGCACAGTTCCAATCATGGCCGGGCACTGGCTTGTCAGTCTTTTTCTGAATTTCCTGGTATCTCCAAAGGAACTTAAATCCATAATGGATTCCGCTCCCATTAAAACTGCATCCTCAACCTTTTTTAGTTCTAATTCCATGTCGTTTAAATCTCTGGAAGTTCCAAGATTTACATTAATCTTTGTTTTCAGCATGGAGCCAATGGCATTTGGCTCTAAGCAGGCATGGTGTTTGTTGGCTGGAATCACTGCCTTGCCTTCGGCCACCAGCTCCATTAACTCTTCCGGTTTCATTCCCTCTTTTTTGGCTGTGATTTCCATTTCTCTGGTCAGAATGCCTTTTCTTGCGGCATCCATCTGTGTAGTGTAATTCATATGTAGTCCTCCTTCATTTTGAAGGGATTTACGGCACAGGACAAAAAAAGAGCCCATACCAAATAGGTACAGGCCCAGATAGATACATCCGTCTTGTATAAATCCCTACGTTGGCATTACCCAAATCAGGTTATAAAGGTCGAAGTTTGATAACTTCCTCTCAGCCCGCATACGAGCTCCCTCTTGTGGCACTAGTGTAGCACCGGTACATATGGATGTCAAGTAGATAATCATTTCGTTATGGCAGATTTCATCTCTCTTATGTAGTCACAAATCGGCGCTACACAATCTTTGCCATGCAAGGCAGCCAGCTTTACAATGGCACTTCCCACGATAATGCCATCTGCATATTTACTTAATTCCTTCGCCTGCTCCGGTGTTGAAATACCAAATCCGATGGCACAGGGGAGGTCCTTGGAGGCTTTTACCAGAGAAACCATATCCTCGATATCCGAGGTGATTTCTTTTCTTACGCCGGTTACGCCCATGGAAGAAACGCAGTAAACAAATCCCTCCGCTTCAGATGCGATGGCAGTAATCCGTTCCTTGGAAGTAGGTGCGATGAGAGAAATCAAGTCAATCCCGTACTTTTGGCAGATGGGATGAAGCTCTTCTTTTTCCTCAAAAGGCATGTCGGGCACAATAAGAGCATCAATGCCGCATTCTGCCGCATTTTTAATAAAACGCTCACTTCCATATACAAATATGGGATTAATGTATGTCATAAACGCCAGAGGGACATTTGTTTTTTGCCGTATACGGGTGACAGATTCAAAAATTTTATCTGCAGTCGTGCCAGCAGCAAGAGCACGCTGGTCTGCTTCCTGGATCACGATTCCCTCTGCAACCGGGTCAGAAAAAGGGATTCCCAGCTCTATTATATCAGCACCTGCCTCTGCCATGGCAGGAACCAGCTGCTCTGTTACGGTAAGATCCGGATCCCCGGCTGTAATAAACGGAATAAATGCTTTTCCTTTTAAAAATGCTTCACTGATTCTACTCATAGATTTCTACCCCCTTGTAACGAGCAATTGCGGCCACATCTTTGTCTCCACGGCCGGATAAGTTGATGACGATAATCTGGTCTTTTCCCATAGAAGGCGCAATCTTTCTGGCATAGGCGATTGCATGGGCGCTTTCAATGGCAGGAATGATTCCTTCTTTTCGGGATAAATATTCAAATGCCTCCACTGCTTCCTTATCAGTAACAGGAACATAATCAGCCCTGCCGGTGTCAAACAGTGCGGCGTGTTCGGGTCCGATACCCGGATAGTCAAGTCCTGCTGAGATAGAGTATACGGGAGCGATCTGTCCGTACTCATCCTGGCAGAAATAGGATTTCATTCCATGGAAGATGCCTACGGTTCCAGTGGAAATAGTAGCAGCATTTTTATCAGTGTCAATGCCGTGTCCGGCAGCCTCACAGCCTACCAGCTTAACAGAACTGTCTCCGATAAAATCATAGAACAGGCCCATGGCATTGCTGCCGCCGCCCACACAGGCAATGAGCATATCGGGCAGCTTTCCTTCTGCTTTTAAGATCTGTTCCCTGACTTCTTTTCCGATGATGCTTTGGAAATCACGTACAATGGTGGGAAATGGATGAGGTCCCATAACAGAGCCCAGAACGTAGTGGGTATCCTCCACTCGGTTGGTCCATTCCCGAAGGGTTTCATTTACCGCATCCTTTAATGTTTGGGTTCCGCTGGTAACCGGATGAACCCTGGCTCCTAAAAGCTCCATACGAAATACGTTTAATGCCTGGCGGTCCGTATCCTCTTTTCCCATGAAAATTTCGCATTCCATTCCCATTAAGGCTGCAGCAGTAGCAGTAGCCACACCGTGCTGGCCAGCACCGGTTTCTGCGATAACGCGGGTTTTTCCCATTTTCTTAGCCAGGAGAACCTGACCCAGTGCATTGTTGATTTTATGAGATCCTGTGTGGTTTAAATCTTCCCGCTTTAAATAAATCTTTGCACCGCCAAGATCCTCTGTCATTTTTTCTGCATAGTACAAAAGAGATGGTCTTCCTGTGTAAGTTTCATGAAGTGCCTTTAACTCTGCAAGAAATTCTTCATCCTGCATACAGGCATTGTATGCTTTTTCCAGTTCCGTCACTGCATTCATCAGCGTTTCGGGGATAAATTGTCCGCCGTGCTGTCCAAATCTTCCTTTTGACATAATTTTACACTCCTTACTGTTTGTATGATTTCTTTTATTTTTTCCGGATCTTTTCTGCCTTCCGTTTCAACAAGACTGCTGACATCCAGGCAGAAAGCTTCTGTTTTAAGAGCACCTTCAATGTTTGCCATACCGACGCCGCCTGCCAGGAACCAGGGCTTTTTTATGGATGGTATCATGGTCCAGTCAAAGCTTGTTCCGCTGCCGCCCTGAATTCCTCTTACATAGGAGTCGAGAAGCAGATAGTCGGCTGAAAGTGTTTCCGCTTCTAAAATTTCCTTTGCTGACTGTACCCGGATAGCTTTAATAATGGGGACCGGACGGTCTAATTTGTCTTTCAGTTCCAGAATTTCCGCTTCACTTTCCTCCCCGTGAAGCTGGATCAGCTGAATAATATCATTTTTTACAAGGGAAATGATTTCGTCAGCTGGGCTGTTTACAAAGACACCCACAGCAGGGATTTCCGGGAGTAAATCATTTCTTAAAAGTGCTGCCTGCCTGGGGGTGAGCTGCCGTTTCCCGGGGGCAAAAACAAATCCTGCATAGTCCGGTTTATAGCAGTTAATGGCGAGCACATCTTCCTTCCTTGTAAGGCCGCAGATTTTGATTTTCTTTTCAGCGTATACCATTGGCAGCCTTCCTCATTTCCTGTAAAATCACTTTCTTATCTGGAGATCGCATCAGACTTTCTCCGATCAGGACTCCGTTTACTCCCGCCTGATACAGCCGTTTTACATCATCGGCGGTCTGTATTCCGCTTTCTGCAATAAAAACGGTTCCAGCAGGCACCAGACCCCTTAAACGGATCGAATTTTCAAAGTCAACTTCAAATGTCTTTAAGTTCCGGTTATTGACTCCGATCAGGCGGGCTCCTGCAGTCAGTGCGCTGTGGATTTCTGCTTCGTCATGAGCCTCAACAAGAGCGCTGAGTCCAAGACTGTCACAGATTTTCATGTATTCTTTCAGCTTTTCCGTATCCAGAAGGGCGCAGATGAGAAGTACTGCGGAGGCACCAAGCACCTTTGCCTCAAAGATCTGATAAGGATCTACGGTAAAATCCTTTCTTAAAAGAGGAAGGGAAACCGACTGGCTGATTTCGGTTAAATATTCCCCTTTTCCAAGAAAATAATCCGGCTCCGTCAGTACAGAGATGGCATCAGCTCCTGCTTCTTCATATTCCATGGCAATTTCCCTGTAAGGAAAATCAGGTGCAATCATTCCTTTAGAGGGGGAGGCTCGCTTTACTTCACAGATAAAGGAGATTCCGGGAGAGGAGATGGCTTTTTCAAAAGAGAAATCACACTCCCTTTTTCCGTCTTCAAATGCCATGTATGCCATTTCCTCCATCTGGCTTACTGGAATTGTTATTTTTGCCGCCTCAGCCCGCTGCTTTGAGGCAGCCGCCAATGTATCAAGAATCATAAAGCCACCTCATTTACTGCTTTCACAAATTCCT
Organism: Lacrimispora struthionigena; assembly: GCF_048627165.1. Lineage (NCBI taxonomy): Bacteria > Bacillati > Bacillota > Clostridia > Lachnospirales > Lachnospiraceae > Lacrimispora > Lacrimispora struthionigena. The sequence continues at coordinate 1,807,411 of NZ_JBMBWP010000002.1, read as the reverse complement.
CCAGCTTTGCAGCAGCTTTTCCAGAATCAATTAAGTCAGCAGCAGTTTTGATGCAGTCGGAAATGGTACAGTTATCAATACCCAGGTAAAGGCTGAGAGCGGAATTTAAAATCACAATATCTCTCTTGGGACCCCGTAGGGTTCCGTTTAAAATTTCTTTCGTGATTACCGCATTCTCTGCAGGGGTTCCGCCCAGCAGATCGGATAAGCTGCTGCGGCTTAAGGAAAACTGTTCCGGCGTGATTTCATAGGGAATCAGCTCCCCGAAACGGATCTCACAGACATGGGTAGGACCCGTTACAGTTGCTTCATCCAGACCATCTGATCCGCAGACAACAAGCCCTCGTTTCACACCTAAATTACTTAACACCTGAGCAAGGGGTTCCACCAGCTTTTTGTCATAGACACCTAACAGCTGCATAGTGGCGCCTGCAGGGTTTGATAAAGGCCCAAGAATGTTGAAAATGGTACGGACTCCCAGCTCTTTTCTCACAGGACCTGCATACCTCATGGAAGAGTGATGGGTCTGTGCAAAGAGAAAACACATACCAGTCTCTTTTAAGACCTTACCAGATTGTTCTGCAGATAGACTTAAATTAACTCCCAGCTGTTCTAATACGTCCGCAGCACCGCTTTTACTGGAAACGCTTCTGTTCCCGTGTTTTGCAACCGGAACGCCTCCTGCAGCCACTACAAAGGCGCTGGTAGTGGAGATATTAAAGGTTCCCACCTCATCCCCTCCTGTACCCACGATATCAATAACAGGAAAATCAGGAGCCAGTTTCATGGCTTTCTCTCTCATAACAGTTGCGCAGGCGGTGATCTCATCTATGGTCTCACCTTTCATGCGAAGAGCCGTTAAAAATGCTGCCATCTGGGCGGGAGTGGTTTCTCCGCTCATAATTTCATTCATAACCTCTCTTGCCGCTTCAAAACTAAGGTCCTGCCCTTCAATTATCTCATGGATTGCTTCTTGAATCATTGGGTTACCTCCTTTATATAATGGTCAGAAAATTTTCTAATATAGTCATTCCATCTGGTGTGAGTATGGATTCCGGGTGAAACTGAAGTCCGTAGACCGGATAATCCTTATGCTTTACTGCCATGACTTCTCCGATGGAATCCGTTCCGATTACAGTCAGGCAGTCCGGAAGGGAATCTTTTTTGGCAATCAGAGAATGGTATCTGGCAGCAGGGATTGTATCTGGAAGTCCCTTAAAAATGGGATCTGAGTGATCAATGTCAATCAGACTCTGCTTTCCATGCATCAGTTTTTTTGCGTGGGTAATATTCGCCCCGTACACCTCACAGATTCCCTGGTGCCCCAGACAGACGCCAAGAATGGGAACCGTTCCAGCAAGCTCCTTTACCACCGTCTCGCACACACCGGCATCCTTTGGGTATCCCGGCCCGGGAGAAAGTATGATATGGGAAGGGTGCAGGAGGCGGATTTCCTCAACCGTCAGTTCGTCATTTCTTATAACTTTTATATCCGGTTCAATGGAACCGAACAGCTGGACCAGATTATAGGAGAAGCTGTCATAATTATCAATCAGCAGTATCATCAGTCATTCACCTCCCCAGCCGTTTCAATTGCATGGATTACAGCTTTTGCCTTATTACCAGATTCCTCATACTCCAGCTCCGGAACACTGTCAGCCACAATTCCGCCGCCTGCCTGAACGGTTACCGTTCCATTTTTCTTCACTGCCATTCGTATGGCAATGCAGGTATCCATGTTTCCGGTAAAATCAATGTATCCAAGAGCACCGCCGTAGATGCCCCTTGGTTCCCTCTCCAGCTCCTCAATAATCTCACAGGCACGAATCTTTGGTGCACCGGAGAGTGTGCCGGCAGGAAGTACTGCCTCGATTGCGGAAAGTCCGTCGCAGTCTGGTCTTATGTCTGCCTCTACCTGGGAGCAGATGTGCATAATCCGGGAAAATCGGTGGATCATCTTGTATCCGGTGACCTCAACCGTGGAAAACGTTGCGATTTTCCCCAGATCATTCCGTCCTAAATCCACAAGCATGTTATGTTCAGACAGCTCCTTTTCATCAGCAAGCAGTTCCTCTTCCAGCTGTCTGTCTTCCTCTTCACTGCTTCCCCTGGGTCTGGAACCGGCAACGGGGAAGGTGGTCAGCCTGCCGTCCTTTAACCGGACCAGAGTCTCAGGAGAGGTGCTGATAATTTCAGTCTCATCCATGTGAAGATAAACCATGTAAGGGGAGGGATTGGTGGTTCTTAACACCCGGTAAGCATTTAAAAGACTGTCGTGATACTCGCTTTTAAATTGTCTGGACAGTACTGCCTGAAAAATATCACCGTCCACAATGTAATCTTTTGCCTTCTCCACCATACGGCAGTATTCCTCTTTTGTAACATTGCAGTGAAAATCCGGTCTGCCCTGTACAGTGGATTTTTTCAGAGGAGTATTTTCTCCGATCATCCGTGCAATGCTTTCCAGTCTTGTACAGGCGGCTCCGTAGTTTTCCATAATCCGGTCGGTTTTCATATTTACCACGATGCTTATTTTCTGTTTCAAATGATCATAGGCAATTACCGTATCAAACAGCATGAGATCAAAATCGCTGCAGTCCCCTTTTTTAATTGACAGCACAGGCTCCGCATATCCGATCATGCTGTAAGCAAAATATCCTACAAAGCCTCCTGTAAAAGGTGGAAGTCCCGGAATTTTTGGAGAATGATATTCCTTTATAATTTCCCGGAGAATTTCAAAGGGAGTGTCAGTGGGAATAATTTCATCAAGAGCTGCTCCTCCGTTACTGTCATAACGGCGTTTGGTAACAACATGATCCTTGCAGCTGATCTTCATGACCGGATCATATCCAAGAAAGGAGTAGCGTCCCCAGTTTTCGCCGCCCTCGATACTTTCTAACAAATAGTACTTACTGCTTAATGCACCGATTTTTCTAAGCAGCGTGATGGGGGTTACAATGTCTGCATAAATTTCCCTGCAGACTGGTATGACAGGGTAGGAAGCACCAAGCGCTTCAATCTCCCTGCAATCCGGTGTAATGTTCATAATTACTGGCTCCTTTCCTGAATAAGAATTTTCTGTAACAAAAAAAGCTCCCGTCCCTCTTCCATAGTTTTATGGATAAGAGGGACGGAAGCTTAAAATATACGTTCCGCGGTACCACCCTGATTGGAGAAGATAAAATTCTCCCGCTTATAGCACACTAACATGTGCCTCCCCTTGATAACGGATAGGAAACCCGTCGGCATCTACTACCGGAGACATACACCGGTTTCAAGCCGCCCTCGCAGGTCCATTCAGACCAGACATCAACGCTTCCTCTCACCAACCGGAAGCTCTCTGTGCATGATGAAGAGATCTTACTTACTCCTGCTCAACAGTTTATTACTTTGCTTTGCTACAGTATATGAGATCAGAAAGAAAATGTCAATACGTAATTTAAATTTAATTTTAACCTCATTGACATTTGAAAAAATGGTGTTAGAATGGTGCTAATTGAAAGCAGTAAATTAGCAGGAGGATATCAGATGGCGAAGATAGGAATCATCGGAATTGGAAATATGGGATACGCAATTGCCAAAGGATTATTGAAACAATATGGAAAAGAGGATATTGTTTTTACTGATGTGAATCAGGATCGCTGCGCCCAGGTATCAAAGGAGCTTGGCATTGACTGGGTGAAATCAAACCAGGAATGCGGGGAGCTTGCAACATATATTGTTCTGGCAGTAAAACCTCAGTATTTTGATCCGCTTTTGGAGCAGCTTAAGGATACTGTAACTGAAAAGAATGTTATCATATCCATTGCACCCGGAATTACCACCACCCAGCTGAAGGAAAAACTGGGAGAGGAAAAAAGAGTGGTACGTGCCATGCCCAATACCCCTGCTCTTTTGGGAGAGGGTATGACAGGAGTCTGCTATGAGGAAAAAGCCTTTTCAGACGAAGAGAAGCACGCCATTGAAAGCATATTCACTTCCCTTGGAAAAATGAGAATTGTAGAAGAACGCCTGATGAATGCAGTGGTATGTGTCAGCGGCAGTTCCCCTGCTTATGTCTATCTGTTTATTGAAGCACTGGCTGACAGTGCTGTAAAATACGGCCTTCCCCGTGATGCGGCTTATGAGATGGCAGCCCAGGCGGTAGTCGGAAGTGCCAGAATGGTGCTTGAGACCGGGGAGCACCCGGGAGCACTGAAAGACAAGGTCTGCTCTCCAGGCGGAACTACCATTGCCGGAGTTTCTGCGTTAGAGGAATATGGTTTCCGCAATGCGGTGATTAAGGCATCAGATGCCTGTTTTAAGAAATGTGAGAAGATATAGACAAAGGTCAGGGAAAGGAGAAGCTAGACATGGATCAGCTTCCGGTAAAACGATTAGACAGAATCCTGAAATATCAGGGGAGCATTTTGAAAATATACGAAGATACGGTAGATGCAAACGGACATCTGGCACACTGGGACTTCATTCATCATAATGGGGCAGCAGCAGTGGTACCGGTTACAAAAGACGGGACCATTCTTATGGTCAGACAGTACCGTAATGCACTGGACCGGTATACGCTGGAGGTGCCGGCGGGAGCACTGAACTTCCCTGAGGAGCCAAAGATTGACTGCGCTCACAGAGAACTGGAAGAGGAGACCGGGTACAAGACAGAAAAAGAAAAGCTGGAATTTCTCATAAGAGTCAACACTACGGTTGCATTCTGTGATGAAGTCATTGATATCTTTGTGGCACGGGATTTAGAGCCTTCCGTTCAGAATTTAGACGAAGATGAATATATTGAAGTGGAAGAATGGACCGTAAAGGATCTGGAAGAAAAGATCTATCAGGGAGAGATTACAGATGGAAAAACCATTGCGGCTATTTTGGCCTATGCAAGGAAGTATGATGTAAAATAAGGGAATAAACAGACCCTCTGCAGGCATAAATTATGACAAGACCTGTAGGGGGATTTTTATGGCTAATTACTTGCTGCGTTTGAGACAAGGACTAAAGAGAAGAGCCTTAAGAGGCAGCTATATTCAGGTTCCAGGGAAAGTCAGGGCAGATGACCGGTATCTGGTCTGCTTTTTTATCGGACTGATTGCAGGAACTATGATTGCCAATTTCTGGTATTCTTCTTTTGAAAATGAAGCCGTTTACTATCTGGGGCTTTTAAACAGAAGTAAAAGTGTAAACGGGCAGAATGGGATAGGGCTCTTCGGAGAAGTGTTAAGACAGAGACTGATCCAGATTTTCGTTGCATGGCTCATAGGAATGACTGCGTATGCTGCCGTTTTATACTGTTTTATGACAGCAGGACTTGGTTTCTCCATGGGATTTGTCATGTCTGTCATTACCGTACAGAAGGGATTAATGGGGTTACCGTTTTTTTTCATGACAGTAATGCCCCAATGGCTTTGTTATCTGCCGCTTTGGATTCTTTTATTGTACTGGGGCGTTCAGAAAGGGAAACGGTTTCGGGTTGCCGTGCTTTTTTTCATCCTTCTTCTGTGCATCATGGGAAGTGCTCTGGAGACCTGGATGAATCCTGTTTTCCTGAAATATGTCCTGTAAAATGGGAATTCACGAAAAAAAATATAGTAAAATGATTAACTAAAAGTTACCATATCTTGCGAAATAATGGAGCATGCCACCAACATCTAGTATATATTATGTAAAGTGCTTTTTCTGCTCAAAAAATGTGTTTGATTTTATCGAAAATAGTCTATATAATGTTAGGAAGAAGCCTTATTTTAGGGCATTTTTCGAAACCGGAAGGTCAGGGGATATTGAAATGGTAGCCGATATTAATCATTTTATTATTTATTTAAGAGAGATAAAAAAAACATCAAAAAACACTGAGGTGTCATACCAGAGAGATTTGATTCAGATGGCTTCTTTTTTGGGGCAGCAGGGAATCATGGAAGTGGACAAGGTGACGAAGACCAGTCTGAATTCCTATATCCTGTTTCTGGAAAAAGAAGGCAGAGCGACTACTACCATTTCACGCTGTCTGGCTTCCATGAAAGCATTTTTCCATTATGAATGCAGAGAAGGGTTGATTCCCAAAGATCCGGCAGAGCTGTTAAAAGCGCCAAAAGTCGAGAAGAAAGCGCCTACCATATTGTCAGTGGACGAGGTGAACTGTCTGTTAAGCCAGCCCTGCGGAGATTCCCCCAAGGAGTTAAGGGACCGTGCCATGTTAGAGCTTCTTTACGCTACGGGAATCCGGGTATCAGAGCTGATTCATTTAGAAAGCAGGGATGTGAATCTGTCCGTGGGATATATTACATGCCGGGACGAGCATAAGGAACGGATGATACCCTTTGGCAAGGTAGCCAAGCTGGCTCTTTCCGCGTATATAGAACGGGGGAGACAAGCTCTTTTAAAAGGGCAGGAATCGGACTGGCTGTTTACCAATTGCAGCGGGAAGCCCATGAGCCGCCAGGGATTCTGGAAGATCATCAAGTTTTACGGAGATAAAGCGGGCATTCAATCCGATATTACCCCTCATACCTTAAGACATTCATTTGCCGCTCATCTGCTTCGCAACGGTGCGGATATACATGCAGTACAGGCTATGCTTGGTCATTCTGATATGGCAACAACACAGATGTATATGAACTATGCCCAGAAAGAAACCGTGCGGCGCACCTATGCAGGGGCTCACCCAAGAAGTTAGCCGGAATATTATAGAGAAGAATATAAAACAATATTTGCCTGTATAGATTCTTTGCGCTATAATAGGTGAGTCGGCGTGAAAAGCTGCAGGAAAATTTTATGATTATGAGGGATAGAAGATGAAGAAATTAGAAGATTATGTCACAAGCATTCCGGATTTCCCGGAGGCAGGAATCGTATTCCGTGATGTGACTACCATTCTGGAAGACCCGGACGGACTTTCCATGGCTGTGGATGGCGTTCGTCAGATGTTAAAAGGAGTGGAATATGATTCTGTAATCGGGCCTGAGTCCAGAGGCTTTATTTTTGGCGTGCCGGTAGCCTATGCAGAACACAAAGGCTTTATACCTGTGCGTAAGAAGGGGAAGCTTCCAAGAGAAGTTCTTTCTGCTGATTATGAACTGGAATACGGCAAAGCTACCGTAGAGATTCACAAGGATTCCATTAAACCAGGACAGAAAGTGGTTATTATCGATGACCTGATTGCAACCGGAGGAACCATTGAAGCGATCATTAAGCTGGTGGAAGAACTGGGCGGCGAAGTGGTTAAGATCTGTTTTATCATGGAACTTGCCGGATTAAACGGTAGAGACAGACTTAAGGGATATGATGTAGATGCGATGATTATCTACGAAGGTAAATAATCACCTGGTAAGAGAATTTAAGGTTTTTTGCTGCCTGTTTTTTACAGGTGCACAAAGAGCTTTGGATTCTCTTTTTTTCTGAAGAAAGCCAGGTAAATTCGATATTTTTTTGACATAATTTATTTTTTTTTGTACATGATACATGTCTATTGATTTTCTTATTTTGAATGTGATATGATGTGTCCAACACATTGAATTGTATACAATGTGCAACATAAGAACAATTTTAAATGGAACAACAATAGAGAGCAAAAGCGAAAGGAAAATAAATTATGGCTGTACATGTAATTGATGAAGCAAACAGATGCTTAAACTGCAAAAAACCATTATGCCGGCAGGGGTGCCCCATACAGACTGCCATTCCCCAGATGATTCAGGCATTTAAAGAAGGGGATTTAAACAGAGCGGGAGAGATGGTATTTGAAAATAATCCCATGTCCCTGGTGTGTTCCCTGGTGTGTAATCATGAGAAACAGTGCGAAGGCCACTGCATAATGGGAAAAAAAGGCCAGCCAGTCCACATCAGCAGTATTGAGAATTACATTTCCGATACTGTTTTTGATAAGTTAAAAATTGAATGCATGCCGAAAAACGGAAAAAAGGTGGCAGTAATCGGTGCAGGACCAGCCGGTATCACCATTGCAATTCTCCTGACTAAAAAGGGCTACAGTGTGACGATTTTTGATGCCAGAGATAAGGTTGGAGGGGTTTTACAGTACGGAATTCCAGAATTCCGCCTTCCCAAATCCATACTGGAGCGTTACAAGAAAAAGCTTCTGGAAATCGGAGTGAAGATTCGTCCCAACACAGCCATAGGAACAGCGCTGGAAATAAAGGACTTAATTCGTGACGGATATCAGAGTATCTTTATCGGTACCGGTGTGTGGAGACCGAAAACACTGGGTGTAAAGGGAGAATCTCTGGGCAATGTCCATTATGCCATTGATTATCTTGCCAATCCCGATGCATATAATCTGGGAGATACCGTTGCTATTATTGGAATGGGCAATTCCGCCATGGATGTGGCAAGGACGGCAATCCGTCATGGTGCCAGAAAAGTAACGCTTTATGCAAGAGGAACCGTGAGCAATGCCAGTGAGCATGAAACTGCCTATGCAAAGCTTGACGGAGCGGACTTCCAGTTTGGAAAGCAGATTGTGGAGATTACAGATGATGGTCCTGTATTTGTAAGTGTCATTCATGATGAAACAGGAAAAGCAATTGGCCAGGGGGAAGAGCGGGAACTTTTTTTTGCTGACTCCACCATTATTTCTGTCAGCCAGGGGCCAAAGAGCAAACTGGTGAATACCACCGAAGGCCTGAAAGCCAGTCAGAATGGTCTTCTCATGACAGACGACAACGGTCAGACTACCATACCCGGTATATTTGCATCGGGAGATGTAGTATTAGGAGCCAGAACCGTGGTAGAGGCTGTGGCCTACTCAAAAACTGTGGCAGAAGCCATGGATGAATATATGAAATCTAAAGAAGAGTGATAAATATGATAAATAGCAGTCTTATAAACCTGCAGGGTATGCTTTTTTTACTGGTTGCAGCCGGAGTGATTTTAAGGAAACTGGGAATCCTGCCAGACAGTGCAAAACAGGTGCTGACCGATCTGGTGATTGATCTCATCCTGCCATGCAATATAATAAGTTCCTTTCTCATTGAATTTAATCTGGATATATTAAAAGGTTTTGCTGTCATACTGCTGATTGCCACACTGATTCAGTTTGGCTGTCTGATCATAGCTAATACCTTTTATAATAAGGAGCCGGACCGGCGAAAGAAGGTGCTTCAGTATGGAACCGTCTGCTCCAATGCCGGTTTTATGGGAAATCCAATAGCAGAAGGGGTTTACGGAGCCGAAGGATTAATGTATGCGTCCATCTTCCTGGTTCCCCAGAGAATTGTCATGTGGTCTGCAGGGGTCTCTTATTTTACGGAAAGCCCGGACAGGAAGACAGTGGTAAAGAAAGTTCTTACTCACCCATGTATCGTTGCAGTGTATATTGGTCTGTTTTTTATGATTACCCAGATATCAATGCCGGTATTTTTAGAGAATACCATTAAAAATGTGGGCGGCTGTACTACAACTGTTTCCATGATATTAATCGGAACCATTCTTGCAGAGGTAAAGGCGGGAAGTATCCTTGATAAAGGGATTATGAAATATACCCTGATCCGTTTGTTTTTTATACCCTTTCTGGTATTTATCTGCTGCCGCCTCTTTCCTGTGCGCCCTATGATATCCGGCGTGTCCGTGCTGCTTACTGGTATGCCTGCAGGGAGCACCACTGCCATACTGGCGGCTAAATATGACGGAGACTATATCTTTGCAACCAAATGTGTGGTGGTGACAACCCTGCTATCACTTGTGACCATTCCACTTTGGTGTATGGTGTTATAATTCGGTAAATTATAGTGAAATGATAAAACGGCACCTGCTCTTTTCCTGAGTAGATGCCGTTTTCCTGTTGATACATTAAAAGAATTATTTAATGGGCCAAAGCTCCACATAGCCTCTTTGTCCTAATGGTTCCAGCTGAATGTGTGGGTTAGAGAAATCCCATTGCGCACAGATCACAGAGGGGTCATATTTTTTTCTGGCTTCCTGAAGCTCTTCAATCGCCTGACAGTAATCTTCCTCTGCAAAGGGTTCGCCTTTAAACATTAGATATCTTGCTGCGGGAAGTTCAATCACATCCAGGCCGTCTGGAATTACGCCGTCATAATCAGCCGGTACCTCCACACCCTGTACATATTCCGAAGTTCCAGGCGTAATATAGGATTTAGGCAGCCAGAGACAGACCGGTTCCTCGCTTATGGATTTGATGCTAAGCAAAAGTCCCCACACATCACATCCGACTTCTTCACAATACGCAAAATAATCAGTTGCCTTGATTCCTCTTTTGATTAATACCTTACGTTTTGGCTTTTCTATTTCCTGAATAAAAATAGTTCTCACAGATCCCATTTGTTTCTCCCTTCTTAATGCACGGTATTTAACACCATAGGGGGTAAATAGATAGAGAGGAACAGGTCTTTTCACATAATCTCCGGGGTTACAGCCAAATTCCCGAAAGAATGCCCGCTGATATCCGTCAACACTTCCAAACCCCAGTTCAGCCGCTACATCAATAACCTTGCAGGACTTATCCCTTAACTGAATTGCAGACCTGGAAAGCCTTAATCGCCGGATATAGTTTGCCGGAGTCAGATTCGTGTGCTGCACAAAGAGACGGTAAGAATACCACGGTGAAAAATAAGATACATCTGCCAGAGCGGCCAGTGTGATATCCTCTGACAAATGATCCATGATATAATCCTGCATCCGTTGAACAGCTTCCATTTGTTCTTCCATCGTTTCACCACCTTACAGTACCCATTCTACATTACGAAGGGAAATGTTTCTCGACTATTTTTGCTCAGCTGTCTGTCGCAGCACAACCTTTATAAGTTCAGAAACCACAATCACACTGAAACTGAGTAATAACAATTTTGCCCACATGGTGATTCCCAGAGGAATGGTTCCGAAAAATGCTCCTGCAAACTGGATAATTAAAATCTGCAAAACAAAGGTTATGGAAATTACAAGGAGCATAATCCTGTTTTGAAGCAGATGCTTAAAGATACTGGTGGTGTGAAGTTCTCTGCAGTTAAATGCGTTAAACAACTGAAATAATGCAAATAATGTGAATAATACCGTACCTGTTTCTTCGTTTGAAGCTCCTAAAAAGTTAAATACATACTGGCATAAAAAGATCACAGAAATATATAAGCCAGTTAAACCGATCCGGTAAAACATAGCCCGTGACAGAATGTTATCACTGCGCTTGGTGGGAGTGCGGCTCATTAAATCGTCATAGATGGGCTCCAGTCCTAAGGTAAGAGCAGGCGGGCCGTCCATAATAATGTTGATCCATAATAGCTGCAAAGCGGTAAATGGAGCTTTCAGTCCTAGCAGAATTGATGTAAACACCACGATTACAGAGGAGACATTAACAGTCAGCTGAAACTGGATAAAACGCTTGAAGTTTTCGTAGATTCCCCTTCCCCAGGCAATTGCTTTTACAATTGTGGAGAAAGAATCATCAAGAAGTACGATATCACTGGCTTCTTTTGAAACTTCCGTTCCGGATATTCCCATGGCAATTCCCACGTCGGCATTTTTCAGTGCCGGAGCATCATTGATGCCGTCTCCTGTTACAGCAACAACATTACCCTGTGATTTTAAAAGCTTAACAACTCTCATTTTAATCGTGGGAGTACTTCTTGCAATAACACTGATTCTGGGAAGCAGTTTGAGCAGCTGGTCGTCACTGAGTTCACTGATTTCCTTTGCTTCTACGGCAATCCGGTCTCCATTTAAAATGTGAAGTTCATCAGCAATGGCTTTTGCCGTAACAATATTATCGCCGGTAAGTATTTTTAAGTCAATCCCGGCACTGCGGCAGTTTTTAACAGCTTCGTATACATCGGCACGCAGGGGATCTGAAATCGCCACAAAACCATCAAACTTCATATCAGTTTCCATGGCTGCGTGGTGATGGTCTTCCTCATAATTGCGCATCTGATCCAGCTCTTTATGAGCGAAGGCAATAACACGCATGGCTTTTTCCTGAGATTTGGTAATATAATGCTCTATTTCAGCCTTTTCCTGATCAGAAAGGGCACACATGGCAAATACACACTCCGGACTTCCTTTCACATAGGAGATGATTTTTCCATCAACCTTGCTGATTGTAGTCATATGTTTTAACTCAGAGGAAAATGGAAATGCATGCAGGACATCATGATCATTACGCTCGTCCTTATAGGACTTTCCGCTTGTCCCACGGGCAGCTGAGCTTTCATAAAAATTCAGCATGGCACACTCAGTCGGGTTTCCAATAAAGGTTCCATCCTGGGAAATGTCCGCTGTTGTATTAAGGCAGACATTGTGTATGAGCCAGTCTGAATTAAGTTCATTGGTCCGGTCATGCCAGGTGCCATCGTAAAATGCCGAAACTGTCATTTTATTCTCTGTCAGTGTTCCTGTTTTATCGGAACAGATCACATTAATACACCCCACAGTTTCAGAGGCAATCATTTTTTTGACCAGCGCATTCTGCTTGGAAAGTTTGATAATATTAATGGAGAGTGACACGGCTACGATGGTAGGCAGTCCTTCCGGAACTGCAGCTACAATCAGGACAATGCTGGTAACAAATGCGTTAAGCACTTCTTCCAGATGAAGTCCGTCGGTGATTGCAAAGGAAATCAGCTCAGAGATAAACACAACAGCAGCTGCAATAATTCCCAGTATGGTAATTGTTTTGCCTAAACGAGCCAGTTTTTCCTGAAGGGGTGTGCTTGTACGATCTGTTCCAGTCAGTTCTTTTGCTATTTTTCCTATTTCTGTCTGATCACCCACTGCCGTAATCAGCATTTTCCCGTATCCGCTGGTAATGTAATTCCCTGAATACAGCATGTTGGCGCGTTCCGCAAGAGGTGTCTTTTCATCGGTAATGATGTACTCTGCATCTTTTTTTGCAGGTACGCTTTCTCCTGTTAAAGCTGATTCATCCACAGCCAGTCCTGAACTTAGCAAAAGTCTTCCATCGGCAGGAATCTTGTCTCCTGTTGAGAGAAGAACAATATCGCCTGCAACAAGTTCTTTCTGACTCAGCATGGTGGTATCACCATTTCTCAATACTTTAATCATGGTATCGTCACTGATTTTGGATAGAGCTTCAAATGCTTTGGCGCTTTTTCCTTCCATAACAACGGTGATTAAAACGGAAAGAAAAATAGCGGCGAAGATTCCCACACATTCCAGAAAATCCGCTTCAGATCCGGTGGTAGCACGAATAATATTAACGATCAGTGCAATGACTCCCGCCATAATAAGCATCAGAATCATGGGCTCACTGGATGCGCTTAAGATACGTTTAAAAAGAGATTCGGGTTTTTCTCTTGTTAATACGTTAGTGCCATATTGTTCCCTGTTTTTCTCCGCATGAGATGTTGATAATCCGGTGGTCTCATCTGAGCCCAGACGTTTTATCAGTTCCTGTTTTGACTCTAAAAATTCCTGCATTTTTTCCTCCATACATGCTCCTGTTTTACAAAATAAAAAACCCGCGTACAGCATCGCTATACACGAGTTCAAAAAGAGACCCAGTATAGCTGTGATAGCTATACATGAGTCTCGTTTATTAAGTACAAGCCAGACCGTTCCTGGTCAGTATGTTGACTTGACACGCATTACCTGCGCAAACTACTCCCTCACGAGTATTTTATATTGTCCCAATATTATGCCACATTATATCAAAGATTGTCAAGTTTTTTGAACAGTTTAAAGGAAATTAAAACGTATAATCTTTCAATTCTACTTTATCCGATTCCTGATAGGGAGCCAGGGTAGAAATCATCTTTACACTGACCTCAAACGGATTGAAGCAGTAATGGGTTTCCGTTGGTTCAATATGTATGAAATCTCCCTGTTTTAGATGGTAAGTCACTCCATCCACAACAATCTTTATTTCCCCTTCCAGAATAAAGAAATTCTCCTCCATCACATTGTGATAATGTGCGGTAAAGTCCTCGCCGGGCTGAAACTGCACCACTGCAAAATTCATCCGTGGTCCTTTCATCAGATATTTTGGTCCGCTGTCTCCAAACCGATATTCCCGTTCCGATTCATTTATGATATACATACTTATTCCCTCCTTTTTGTTCACAGGCCTGGGGCAGCCCACATGTTTTTGGTTATCCTGCGGTCGCACAGCGTTAATTGCATTTTATAAAATTCTCTCCATGCTTCATAGATTTCTCCGTATCGTTTATGCTTTTCCATATCGGGTGTGATGCGTTCCTCAATTACAACAAGATCCTTGGCTGTCTCCCGGATATCCGGGTATAAACCAATTCCATAACCTGCTATAATTGCAGCCCCTAAGGCGGTGGCTTCCTTTACTTTTGGGATATTAACCGGAATCCCCAGCACATCCGATAGAATCTGCGCCCATAAATGGCTGTTGGCAGCGCCTCCCGCAAAGGTTATTTCCTCCGGCAGATTACCGGTTGTGCTTTGTACAAGCTCCAGATGCCCTTTTGTGACAAGAGCTGTGTTTTCAAGGATTGCACGGTAAAAGGTATAATGATTAAATCTGGCTGAGTCCAGTTCAAAGTTGGAGAAAGAGGGAGCTGCATGTTTCCATTTCATAAAATTCATAATATCTGAAAATGCACACATCATCCCATAACAGCCTGCCGGTATCTTTTCGGCTGCTTCATTTAACAAATCGTAAACATTTCTGCCGGTTTCTGCTGCCAGCTTTTTTTCAGCACTGCAGAAGCTGTCCCTGTACCAGCGCATCACAAGTCCTGGCTTAAATGCCAGCGCTTCGTACTGCCAGAGAGAAGGAATGGCATGGCAGTTAACCCGGACACGGCAGTCCGGATCCATAATGGGAGTATCGGTGTTGTATTCATATTGCCAGAAGCTGCCGCCAAACACGGCGGCTTCACCGGGATTTACCACTCCCACACCAATACACCCAAGCTGGGCATCACCGCCCCCAGCCACCACAGGTATGCCCTCAGGAAGTCCGGTAGAAGGCTGTAACCCGGCCATGGTCTTTCCAATCACAGTGCCGCATTCCTTTACGGGAGGGAACAAGTCAGTCCGTAATCCGCATCTTTCATTAATTTCCGGATTCCATGTCCGGGAGGCCAGGCGAAAAAGCCCGGTAGTAGAGCCGTTGCTTGGCTCAACAGCCAGAATTCCCGTTAATTTATAGATAAGCCAGTCATTAAACATCCCTAAGTATGCGGCCTTTTCGTATCGGTCCGGCAGCTTGTTTTTCACCCAGAGAAGTCTTGGAATGGCATCCAGGGCGAAGGACTGTCCCGATTCCTGATACAAAAGGCGTTCCAGTTCAGGGTCGTTTTGGATTAACTGTTCTACTTCATCATTACTTCTGGCATCGACATTGGCACAGGCCCAGATTTCGCGGCCTTCTTTGTCATAAAGAACAATACCTTCCCTCATACAGGTAGTGGATATTGCGGCGATTTCCCTGGGATTTACATTATTTTCACTGATTACCCTGCGGATACAGGACGCGGTAAGTTCCCAGTTTTGCACCCAGTCAAAATCCATGCTGCCCGGATAATCCGGATCTTCTTTGTGTTCCCATTCCTCCTGAACACAGGCGATCTGACTCCCTTTTAAGTCAAACAGTACGGCACGTACACTCCCTGTTCCAGCGTCAATTGCGAAAAGATAATTTGATGACATGCAGACACCTCCATTTTGATTTTTAATATCAACCGGGATCTTCGTTAAGCAGGCTCAGTGCAGTTTCTTCATCGGTAATCAGTGTATTTAAATATCCGCCTTTTAAGGATGCCCGGATTGCTTTAACCTTGCTGCTTCCAGCTGCCACGCCAATTACATTAGGCAGTGCCCGAAGTGTGGACAGAGGAGTGCTTAATAGCCGCTCTTCAATATCTGTTTCAACGGGATTTCCATCCTTGTCAATAAAATGACTTAAAAGATCTCCCACGGCTCCCTGCATGGAAAGATAGAGAAAGTCGTTTTTGGTGAAAATTCCATTCTTTATAATTGTCGCGTCCTCGTTAATTCCTCCAATGCTGATTACTGTCATGGAAGCCAGATTCACCATCCGGGAGATTTCCTGAATGGATGGCTCATGCCTTAACTGACTGCACAGTTCTTTTGTTGAAACGATTAAAGGAGCGGGATACAAATACAGTTTTGTATTAAATACACTGGAAAAGGTATTGGGAAGATAATACCCGACTCCCCCTGTTAATGAAACAGCGGAAAGGGGCGCTTCTGCCACGGTTGCAAGCTGATTTAAGACGCGGCTTAAGGTATCTCCGTATCCTATATTGATATAAGTATTTTCTGTAATCCGGTCGTTAATGTACATGGCGGCTGCTTTGGCAACGGTATCGTTGGCACAGGAATCATCAGGAGAGGAGGGGACTACAAAGGCATCCTTTAAATTCCACTTTTTAATTAATTCCTGTTCTGCCTGAAGGTGATGGCTGCGTTCCTGAGAGATCTTAAACTGTATCACTCCGTTCTGCCTTGCCTTATCTAACAGCTTTATTACTTTCATGCGGGAAATGCCAAGTTTGTCGGAAATCTTCTGCTGGGTCATATTTTCGATATAATAGTACCATGCTGTCTTAACAATAAGTGATTCTTCGTAATTCATTCTGTTTATCCCCGGTTTCTTAAGATTGTCACAAAAGTTGTTAATAAAATAAAATGTTTGCAACTAAACGTAGTATAGCAATTGGCATATCATCTGTCAATAGTGCTGAGATAAAAATGATCATCCTGATAAAATTCCTATAAAATAAATTATTATTACTAAATAATATAGAAATTATAAAGTAAATTAGTGCAAAAACACTATATATTTTTTGTGATGCTATTGACAATCAAAATTAGATCATGTATCATCATGAATGTAACAAAAGTTTAACATGCAAACAAAAATATCGTATCAATGGGTGGGGAGAATCATGAAACAATCAGAAACCGCAAGTCAGGGTCATGGTCTGTTTACTGCAACCGGAATAACAAAATCGTTTGGTTTCAATTCTGTTTTGAAAGGGATCGATATCAGTGTAGGGGAAGGTGAAGTGCTGGCGCTAATTGGGGGAAATGGTGCCGGGAAAAGTACACTGATGAAAATTATTATGGGAATCTATCAGCCCGATGAAGGAAGCATCTTTGTTGCGGGTGAAAGGATTCATGCTTTTAAACCGGGTGTATCTCTGTCAAAAGGAATCTATATGGTACCCCAGGAACCCATGCTGTTTCCCAATATGACAGTTGAGGAAAATATTATCATGGGCTTTCATGAGAAACCGGCAAAGCTTCGGAAGAGACTGAAGGAGATCATGAATGAGATTAACTGGGATCTGGACATTTTCAGGAAAGCAATGAGCTTATCCATAGCAGAGCAGCAGCTGGTGGAGATCTTAAGAGGGTTGATGAGGCAGGCAAAAGTTCTGATTTTAGATGAACCTACCAGTGCCCTGACATTTGACGAAGTGGAAAGCCTTTTTAAGATTGTAGAAGATTTAAAGAAAAAGGGAATTGGAATCATATATATTACCCACCGCTTGACGGAAGTGTTTCAGATCGCTACACATGTGGCGATTATGAGAGATGGTGTCATTACACTGAAAGGTAAAATTTCTGAATTCACCAGAGATATGCTGGTTAAGGGGCTTCTTCCGCCGGACTGCGAAGAGGCAAAAAAACAGGAGACTAAGGTGATTGATTATTGCGGATTAAAACCCGCTTTTGAACTGATTCATTTCTCAGGATATGGATTTTGGGATATTAATCTGAAGATTTATCCGGGGGAAATCCTGGGGGTGGCAGGACTTGTAGGTGCCGGGCGGACTGAGATGGCGCTTACTGTGTTTGGCAGAGACAAGACCATATCCGGACAGGCACTTTTAGAGGGAGTGGATGTAACCGGACTTTCCACCAGGGCCATACTGAAAGCGGGAATCAACTATGTTCCGGAAGACCGCCGTTTAAATGGTCTCTTCACAATCAGCGATGTGGCAGCTAATGTCACATCTTCCCTTGTTACAGGAAAAACAATGGGAAGAATCTTCATAAATAAAAAAGTAGAATACGAAATAGCCAGAAGATATGTGGAAGGCTTCCGAATACGGATTACTGGTTTAGACCAGCTGTCCGGCAGTTTATCCGGAGGCAATCAGCAGAAAATAGTGATCGGACGATCCCTGGCAACTGGTCCGAAACTTATAATTCTTGATGAACCAACAAGAGGTATTGATGCAGCGGCCCGAAAAGATGTATACGGGATCATACATAAACTAAAAAAACAGGGGGTTGCTGTAATGCTGATTTCTTCGGACATGGAAGAAATTGTGGAACTGTCAGACCGGGCTGTGGTGGTGTATCGGGGGCGCATCAGAGGGGAACTGAAAAAGCGTGAAATTACACAGGCCGGGCTGATGGCAGCATCTTTTGGTGTTGGCGAAGGAAAGCAGGTGGAGATATGAGGAAAATTATAAAAAGCCGGGAGATAAACAGTTTTTTATTTCTGGCAGGTTTGATTTTTCTGGTAGGCTTAATAAACCCCAGTTTCTGGCAGCCGGTAACCATAATCAATTGCTTTAATGACAGTGTGGTATTTACGTTTCTCTCTGCAGGGATAGCATTCGTTATACTGACTGGTGAAATTGATGTATCGATTGGCGCAGTGCTTGGGCTGTCTGCAGCTGTAGGGGCAACACTGCTTCGGGATGGTTACGGAATTGCAACAGCACTCTTTGCAGCGGTTTTGGTAGGAACTGTGGTGGGAGTGATGAATGGAATTGGTGTGGCTGTACTAAATATTCCCTCTCTCATATTTACGCTTGGCGTCAATGGTGTGGTCAGGGGAATTATTTATGTATATACAAAGGGCGCCTGGGTTGAAAATCTCCCTGCTGATTTTACCTTAATGTCAAATCGTTTACTTACCAAAAATGTTACATACTTTTATGGCACTGCTGTTTTGGTTGTAATAATAGGACATATCATTCTTACCAGAACCCGAAAAGGGAAATATTTTGTGGCTGTGGGAGATAATTGTGCAGGAGCAACGCTGGTAGGAATACCGGCTAATAAGATAAAAATACTGTCATATGTGCTGTGCGGAATATTTTCCTCTGTGGCAGGTATGATTTACGCTTCCAGAATTGGTTTCATTACACCCACTGCCGGAAACGGATATGAAATGAAGGCAATTGCGGCCTGCGTTCTTGGGGGGCTTAGCCTGACAGGTGGAGTGGGAAGTCTGGCAGGAGCATCCATTGGTGCAGTCATAATGTCATCAATCAGCAGAATTCTTGTTTTCCTGGGGTTTTCCTCTGATTATGACAATACGATTACCGGTTTTATGCTGTTAGCGATTGTAGTGATTAATACATCAGTCCAGAATCATACAGTCAGGAAAAACCGTCATGAAATTTTATTGGCAAGGACAGCGCAAAAAGGAGGGGAAAAAGCATGAAAAATTCCTTTTCACATAAACCAAAGCAGATATGGAAAAAGTGGGAGTTTGTTCTGACTCTTATCATTTTATTAGAAATAATAATTTTTTCATTGAAAAACAGTAAATTTCTGATGCCCAGAGTATTGTTTGGAAGTATGAATGATATTATCTCCATCTGTATCATTTCCCTTTTTGTAACCTTTGTAATGATTACGGGAGGAATTGATATACAGGCAGGGTCCATTGTAGGATTATCGTCTATCATACTGGGGGTTGCATGGCAGGACTTTGGCTTTAATATCTGGGCGGCGTCATGTCTGGCAATGGTCGCAGCAGGAGTGTGCGGAGGAATATCAGGATTTTTCATAGCCTACTGCGGGGTACAGCCCATGGTAGTGACACTGGGCGGAAGTTTTTTGTACACAGGAATCGGGCTTCTGGTGTCGAAACTTTCTGCAACAGAAAGCTACAAAGGAATCGGAGGGTTTCCGGAAGGCTTTCTCCGATTGTCAAAATACAGGCTGTTTGGAATCATTCCATTTCAGGTGATTATATTTCTTGTATTGGCAGTTCTTGCCTACATTCTTTTGCACAAGACCCGGTACGGAAGAGAAGTATTTCTGGCAGGTGTGAACCAGAATGCGGCAGAATATTCGGGTATTAATACAAGGCTGATAATTATGAGTACCTACATTCTTTCGGCTGTCAGTGCGTCGGTGGCAGGCATTATTCTGACTTCTTATCTGGGGACTGCGAAAAGTGATATTGGATCTACATTGACGTTACCCATTATTACTGCAGTAGTTCTGGGCGGGACGTTAAGTACAGGAGGAAAGGGGAGTGTTCCCGGAACGGCACTGGCGGCAGTGGCAATCGGGACGTTAAGATTTGGTTTGCCACTTTGCTTTAAGGTAAGCCAGCAATACCTGGATATTCCCGTGGGCATACTTTTACTGGTCATTATCATTGGACGGGCATTACTAAACCACCCCGGGTTAAGCGTGAATACGGTAATAAGAGGGAGAATCCCTCATAAATAAAGTTTTATATCAAAAGGAGGAATTTTGTATGAGAAAGGGAATGGCGCTTTTATTAGCAGGAATCCTGGCTGCATCTGCACTGGCAGGCTGCAACGGGGCGGGTGGAGCAAATAAGGAAGCCGCAGCAAAAGCAGAAAAGAAGGCATCTGATATTACCGGAAAGACTGTAGTTTTTATTCCAAAGCTGACGGGAAATGCATTTTTTGAATCAGCAGCGAAGGGAGCTGAGAAATTCGGCAAAGAGTGGGGAATTAACGTGGATTATCAGGGAAGTCCCAACGCTGCCGTTGCTGATCAGGTTTCAGTGATTAACAATGCGGTTGCCAGCGGCGTGGATGCCATCTGTGTATCATCCGTGGATGCAACCGGCCTTGATTCGGCACTGAAAGAAGCAACGGCTGCAGGAGTGAGTGTAGTTACCTGGGATTCTGATGTATCCGATACAGCCCGCACCCTGATGGTTTCCCAGGGAACACCTGATATACTTGGAAAAATGCTTGTAGATATGGGAGCGGATTCATTAACAAAACGTGGAAAAGATATAAAAGCAGATAAAATTAAATACTGCTGGCATTATTCTCAGGCAACCGTTGCGGATCAGAACTCATGGCAGGCAGCAGGAGAGGCTTATATTAAGAAGACATTTCCAAACTGGGAAAATGTAGCGCCGGATAATTACTATTCTGAACAGGATGCAGAGAAAGCTGTTTCCATAGGTGCCTCCATTCTGGAAGCCAATCCGGACATTGATTTAATTATCTGCAATGATTCTACTGCTTTACCTGGGCAGTGTAAGGCAGCTCAGAATAAAGGACTTACCAAAGAGAATGTGACCATTACCGGTTTTGCTTCCCCTATGTCCATTAAGGATTACTGCAATGCAGGGATTATTGAGCAGTGGGGGCTTTGGGATTGTCAGGTTCAGGGAGCCATTGGCTGCTATCTGGCAGCATACGTAGCTGCAGGCAACCAGTTAAAGGTAGGAGACAAGCTGGATATTCCCCAAATCGGGACAGTAGAAGTAATGCCAAATAACTGCCTGGTGGAGGGGGCGGCGACCGCAGAGGTAAACAACGGCGTTGTTCTTCTCCCGGAGCGGACCATATTTAACAAAGATAATATGAATAACTATGATTTCTAATTAAATGCTTTTCGATTAAGGAGAAAATACATATGGCAGATCTTGATGGTGTAAAAATTGAACACAATTATTATACGGAAATTCCCTTTGGCAATGAGAAGCCATTTTATGTAAAGGGAGCAAATAATTTAGACTGGGGTATGAAAAAGCATCTGTCCAATATCTTTGAGGAAACCAGCCACAATACGGTGATGTTTGCTTTCGACCACGGGTATTTTATGGGCGCTGTGGCAGGCCTGGAACGCCTGGATCTGGTTGTGCCGAAAATCCTTCCCTATGTAGATGTCTTAATGGGTACAAGGGGGGCGATCAGAAGCTGCGTTCCTGTTTCGGGCAGAAAAGGAATTGCCCTGCGTGCAACTTCAGGCTCCTCCATGCTTGACGAAGATCTTTCCAGGGAAATACTGGCGGTGGATATTGAAGATGCAATCCGTATGAATGCGGACTGTCTGGCAATCCAGACCTTTATTGGCGCGGATGGTCAGTTGTCCAGTCTTGAAAATCTTTCCAAAGCAGTTAATTCAGGAATGCGCTACAGTATTCCAACCATGGGCGTTGTGGCAGTGGGGAAACAGATGGAGCGTACAGACCGGTTCTTTAAGCTGGCGACACGAATTGTGGCGGAGCTGGGAGCCAATATTATTAAAACTTATTACTGCGAAAACTTCGAAGAGGTGGTGGCAGCCTGTCCGGTTCCCATTGTGGTGGCGGGAGGAAAGAAGCTGCCGGAGCGGCAGGCACTGGAACTTGCTTATCTTTCCATCAGTCATGGTGCAAAGGGAGTTGATATGGGAAGAAACATATTTCAGAGTGAAAATCCTGTTGAAATGTGCGCTGCAGTCAGGAAAATTGTTCATGAAGGCTTTACTGATAAAGAGGCCTTTGAATTTTATGAAGAAATGGTGCATCATTAATTTTTAAACAGATCAGATTTATATGGAGAATGAAAAGCGGTACCAGTTAAATGGTGCCGCTTATTCTATTCAAACAATACTTTATTTTACAGATAAAAGGTATTATAATAAGGCTAATATAATATAAAATTTTATATTAAATAGAGAGGAATCTGGGATAGAAGACAATTATGAGAATATTTCAATTCAGCCTTATAATATTTGATTCTTTGCTTGCAGTCTACTTTTTACTACACTTTAATAAATATAAGTGGAAAGAAAAACCGGGATTTATCGTATTATTTCCAGTATTGCTTCTAATTACACAGGTGTTTGACGATTCGTTTGATGTTCTGGCAGTGCTTATAAGTATTGCAGCTTCATATTTGGTGATGACTGCTTTAAAATTTGAACGTAAAACCAGAATTGGAATTTTTTGGTCCTGTATACTTTATTTTGGGACATTAATGTTATTTAATTCTATGATTTTCAGCTTATTTCAGCTGCTTTTGAACAAAGGCATTGAAACCTTAACGACTCCTAATGAACTTTTTATATTAATGTGTCTTATCTCAAAAAGTTGTTTATGGGGTATCGTGAAAATTTATATCTATCTGGAAGAAAAAAATATAATAAATGAAAATGAAAATATTCAACCAATGTTAATTAACTCAATTTACAATATTGCTCTTATTATATTAATTTTTTTAACACTAAGAAATGATAATTTAAAAGAACGTTATGGTACTGCATTTATTATTATTGGTATCCTAATCAGCCAGATTATAAATTATTATACATATATAAAATTGAATGAAAAAAGCAGGATAGAAAATGAAAACTATTTTCTAAGACAGATGAAACAGCATGATAAACTATATTTTGAAGAGAGCAAACAGCAGATTGATAAAATTGCCAGAATTAATCATGACATCAAGAATCATCTTACCTATATTGCCTTTAACATAGAAAATAAAGATTATGATAAAGCTAAAAATTATATTGTGGAATTAATTGAGAAGGCTGATTTAAAAGTTAATTTAGTAAAACTTACGGATAATTCTTTGAATTTTATCATCAATCATAAGCTAAGTCAGGCGCAAAAAAAAGATATTAAAGTATATGCACAAATTGAAGATCTTAATAAACATTACATGGATGATTTTGATTTGTGCATTTTACTATGTAATATTTTGGATAATGCTATTGAGGCTGTTGAAAAGCAGAAAGAGAGGCAGATTTATATTGAAATATTCAATCAAGCCGGTTATCAGACCTATTTTGTAAAAAATACAATTGAAGATTCGATATTGGAAGTAAATTCAGGCCTTGATAGTACAAAAAAAGAGAATATGGAACATGGGTATGGATTTCGCCAGATCAATGATATTATTCAGAAATATCAGGGGCATATTGATATTTATGAGTTGGAAAAATACTTTTGTATAAAAATACTAATTCCTATGATGCAATAGTAAAGGATCGGCTGCCGGAGTGGAAAAAGAGAATCAGCAGAATATCCCGGTGAAGTTTTAAATATCCCTCTTCGTTGCTTATGTAGATAATTTGTAATATATTGAATGAAGATATACAGATTATAATATAAGATAAAACAGAGGTGCCACTGATATGAACAGAAAGATGAAAACATTAGTTGCAAACCGTGGAGAAATCGCGGTTCGAATCATTCGGGCTTTAAAAGAGTTAAATATTGAAACAGTGGCAGTATATTCTACAGCAGACAGGTATGCGCTGCATACGGAAATTGCTGATCAGTCTGTCTGTATTGGTCCTGCCAGTGCAGTTGAATCTTATTTAAATTCATATAGGTTATTATCTTTAGCCAGTATGAAAGCTGTTGATTATATTCACCCTGGTATTGGATTTTTAGCTGAAAATGAAGATTTTTCAGAGCTGTGTGAGAATTCAGGAATAGGATTTATCGGTCCTAAGAGTCAGATTATAGGTTTAATGGGGAATAAAAATAATGCCAAAAGAGTTGCCCGTGAAGTCGGTTTGCCGACGATACAGGGGAGTGAAACAGTGGTTTTATCAGTAGAAGAATGTAAGGAGGCAATAGCAAAGATCGGACTGCCTGTGGTATTAAAGGCGACAGCCGGAGGCGGGGGAAAGGGGATCCGTTATATTACTCATAAAGATCAGATTGAATTATATTATGAACTTTGCCGGGAAGAGGCCCAATCAGCTTTTAAAAACAGTGAATTGATTGTGGAGCAGTATTTAAAGAATGCCAGACATGTAGAAGTTCAGATTCTTGCAGATTCCTATGGCAATGTCATTCATGTGGGGGATCGGGAATGTAGCATTCAAAGAAATAGCCAGAAAATTATTGAAGAAGCCAGGTGTCTGAATATATCTGAGAAGTTAAGAAAGAAACTATATCAGGATTCCATTCGTCTTGCAAAAAAGATTGGATATACAGGTGTAGGTACTGTTGAGTTTCTGGTTCAGCCCGATGAGACATATTATTTTTTGGAAATGAATACCAGGCTGCAGGTTGAGCATACAGTTACGGAACTGGTTTCAGGGATTGATCTTGTGAAAGAGCAAATCAAAGTTGCTTGTGGTGAAAAATTGTCTTTAGCTCAGGATGATGTGAGTTTCCAAAACTTTGCACTGGAATGCAGAATTCTTGCTGAAAATCCCAATCGCTCATTTGAGCCATCTTTTGGAAAAATAACACAGATGCATTTACCTGGTGGCAATGGAGTACGAGTTGACTGTGGATACAGATGCGGCGATACGTTATCTCCATACTATGATTCCTTACTTTTAAAATTGTGCTGTTATGCTGCTGACAGAAGTCTGGCAATTAAGAAGATGCAGCTTTGTCTTGATGAGATACGGATTGAAGGTATTGATACAAACATTGACTTTCTACTGTTTATTTTAAAAAACGAGAGATTTGCGACGGGTCAATATGATAAAAATTTTATACCGGAGATAATAGACGATTTTGAGCACTGTTCTGTTTTGGAATCAGGTGAAAGCTAACATGCTTAAGTTATTTATTATAAAAATTACCCGTGATTTACTGCAAAATGAATATGAACAGCTTGCGTATTCTGTAACTGATGATAAGCGCAGTTCTATTAAAAGGTATCACTTTTACATAGACGCTCAAAGAAGTCTGTTAGGAGATACTTTAACAAGATATGCAATTTGTAAGGAATTTAATTTATTAAATAACCAGCTGTCTTTTAGGGTTAACAAGTATGGGAAACCAGCTTTGTTAAATTCAAACATTGAATATAATATATCCCATGCGGGACAATTTGTCGTTTGTGCTCTTAATGATAAGGGACCTGTTGGAGTTGATGTAGAATTAGTAAAAAATAGCTGCCTGGATTTAGCAAAAAGGTTTTTTACTGAAAATGAGTACAGATACCTTTTAAGTCAGCTTGTGGAAAATCAATCAGAGTACTTCTGCCAGCTTTGGACAATGAAAGAAAGTTATATTAAAATGGTTGGAAAAGGTTTGTCCATACCCCTTAATTCATTCAATGTATTAGATCCGGCTTCGGTAGGTAATGTATATTTCAGACATTTTTTAAGAAACAAAGAGATAATTGGAACCGTTTGCTCATGGAATATGGAACCAGTATATTATGAGTATTGTAGCTATTCTGATTTATTAAGCTGGTCTATGATGAATAATTAAGTATACGATGCAATTAAACACGTTCAAAGTAATAAAGCAGGGTTGAAATCCATATGAAAAGGATTTCAACCCTGCTTTTATTGCATAAGAAAATAAAGTTTTAATGGGTATATTATACTAAATTGATTAACTGTCTTTATGGAAAGAATACTTTATTTTGAGCATAAATAGTATTATAATATAGGTATTGTAAATTATAATGTAGTATTATCTCAACATAGAAACATTATAATAAAGGGGAAAGAATATGAAAGATATCCATATCGTTATTTGTGATGATGAAGTAAGTGCCGTGAAATTAGTTAAAGAAAGATTATGCTTCATACTAAATCCACTAATCCATTTTACGTGTTATGAATTTACTGATCCGTTGGAAGTGGTTAAGCTGTCAAAAGATATACGCATTGATTTACTTTTAATTGATATTGAAATGCCGGGTGTAAAAGGATTTGATGTGGTAAAAGAAATTAGAGTTCACAATCACCAGTTACTGGTCATATTTGTCAGCAACATGGATATGTATGTATACGAATCTTTAAAATTTCAACCGTTTCGGTTTATCAGAAAATCTCATTTGAATGAATTAAATGAGGCGCTGGTCAGCGCAGCAACAGCAATAAAAAATAATATGGAAACCTTTAAAATACCTGTCAATCCGGTTACAGATAAGGAAGTAATAGTGAATGATATAATTTATTTTGAATCACTGCATAATAATGTTAAGGTAGTCTTAGCGGGGAGTTCCTATGTATTTAGATCTACCTTAAAAATTATAGAAAAACAATTAGAAAGCAAAAGATTTGTCCGCGTACATAGCGGATTTTTGATTAATCTGAAGTATGTTTACCTTATTAAAGGGACGGTAGTTGAGGTTAATTGTGGCGAGGCAGTTATATCGCTGCCCTTGAGCAGAAGCCGTCGCAATAATTTGATTTTTGAGTATAAAATGAGTTTAAGATAAAGAATGAATTAATTATCCCGTTGTTATACAAATTATCCCCAGATATTGCATTAATATAATTTTTATATTAGACTGAAATATATTGAAAAATGCAGTTTGAAGGGGTGTATTATTGATCAGGAAATTCGCAAACAGAGTCGGAAAAAGATGGGTAAGAAATGGGCTTATTTCAGATGAATATTACACGTGCTATGTATATGGAATAGAGCTGATTATTTCTGAACTGATTAGTATATCGAATATTTTGCTTTTAGGTTTTGTCACTGGTACACACTCAAATGCTGTTGTATTCCTCGTTGTTTTTATTTTAGTCCGTCAATATACCGGTGGTTTTCATGCTGACAATTACTTAAAATGTAATATATGTTTTTCATTATGCTATATGATAAACATGATGATTGTCGCATGTATTGATTTTAATGTGTATATTATGGCGGTAATAGTTTCAATTATGGGGATAGGGACTATTTTAATTTTAGGACCAGTAACTCATAAAAATAAGATGATTAACGAGACACTTCGCAAGGCGAACAAGGTGCGGTCTCTGATTCTTTATGTTGGGTGCTGTTTCATTAGCGTAGGTATTGCAGCCACCCATCGGTCTTTATCACTAACAATTATAATTGCACTACTGCAAATTATAATATTGATGGTAGTTGGTAGAATAAAACAAGGAGGGTAAACGATGAGAAAGCTGGAGGAAAAATTAAGGGAAGTAGTAATTAAAGTTGCGATCCGGGCAAATGGAACGTCGTCATTATGGGGAATGCATCAACCGGAAGAACCCCATACATTGCTTGCAGAACTTAAGCAATTGAGAAAAAGCAGATAAATAAACGTGATGCTATAGAATAGTATCATAAGCTCTGGAGAAACCAGATATGATGTGCGCAGGATCGTTCATCATATCTGGTTTTTTTAGAATCCTGGAATTTACAATTTTAACAAACATCGACATAATATCCCGGTAAACTTTCAAATATCCCTCTTTATTGATTGGGATTAAAAGATGCTGTATATTGAATAAAGATACAATTCATAAGTGCTTGACACCAGTATATATTTTAGAAAAATGTCCGGAAACTCAGTTTATGTTTCGACTAGCTGAGGCTTCCAGGGCTGTAATAGAAAGGGGGGAGCAGCCTGGTTTTACAGGCTGATGGCGAAGCCATGCAAAATGAAACAGGGTGTTATGTTTTTTTTGTACATACAGGACAGGAGGATATCGCTTCCACATATCTGAATGATTTATTATCATACTATGATGATGTTGAATATCAGCTGCTTGTGCCTAAAAGAAAACTGGTGGAATATCATTCAGGCGTCCTGAAGGTAGTATATAAGAACATGTTTCCGGGATATATTTTTATTTATACGGGTAACATTGTCCGAATTCATGCCATTCTCAGGTTAAACTGGCATTCTTCCGTACTCAGACTTTTAAAGGCGGATGATTGTTTTCAAAAAGTGGAAAAAAGGGAGCTTTTACCAATTCTGAATCTGATTAACAGGGATGGGGTTGTTGAATCATCAACGGTTTTTGTTGAAAATGAGAAAGTATATGTTTTTGATGGTCCGCTGTTAAACTATACCGGAGTAATAACATGTATTAATCCAAGAAGAAACAGGGTGCGGGTGATGCTTGATTTTTTAGACCGAAAAACGGAGGTGGATATTTGTGCGGATTATCTGATGCGTATGGGAGTGGAAAATTTCAAAAATATGGTACTACTTAAAAAGGCTGTTGTGAAAAATAATCCGCCTGCTGTCATATGACGGCAGGCGGTGGAATTGCACAGCTCCTTTTTTTATTTGAAAGAAAGGAGTGTTTTTTATATTTATTATTTGTAATAAATGCGAACTGGTACTTGAAAAAAAAAGATATTACATGAATGGTAGCATATGCAGCCGTTGTGGCGGCTATGGGAATTTAAGCGCCAGTCGGCGACTGGCAATGATTCTTGATGAAGGAACTTTTAAGGAGACTGAATCCGGCATTGGTTTCCAGGATCCGATTTCTTTTCCTGGATACCTTGAAAAATACAAAAAGGCAGCCGAGACAACAGGTTTGGAAGAGGCCGTTGTCACAGGGAAGGGCTCCATTATGGGAATTGACACGATGATCGGTGTAATGGATTCCGGGTTCATGATGAGTAGTATGGGGACGGCAGTAGGTGAGAAAATAGCCAGATTATTTGAGAGTGCCGCAACTGAATCAAAGCCGGTTATTATATTCACAGCCTCTGGAGGCGCACGTATGCAGGAGGGGGTGGTCTCATTGATGCAGATGGCCAAAACTGCTGCGGCTGTGGCAAAATACTCGGAGCAGGGGGGATTTTATATTAGCGTTCTCACGAATCCAACAACTGGAGGGGTAAGTGCCAGCTTTGCATTTTTGGGGGATATTATTATAGCAGAACCGGGAGCATTAATCGGATTTGCTGGAAAAAGAGTGATTGAACAGACTATAAAAGAAAAACTTCCAGACAATTATCAGACCTCTGAGTATTTGCTCAAACATGGTTTTGTTGATCGAATTGTGGAACGTGGGGATCTTAAAGAGGTACTTTATCGGCTTCTTTGCTTTCATCAGAAATTTGACGGGAGGGCTGGCGATGTCACAATTGAAAGACAGTGATAATTCAGTATGGGAAAAGGTAATCGCGGTAAGAAGCGAAACAAGATTTGGCTGCATGGATCTTGTTAATCTGTTATTTGACTCTTTTTTTGAATTACATGGAGACCGTTGTTACGGAGATGACAGGGCGGTACGAGGTGGACTGGCATATCTTGACAGGCGGCCTGTTACTGTGATTATGCAGTGCAAAGGAGACAGCTATAAAAATCGTAAAGAGTGCAATTTTGGAATGCCGCTTCCTGAAGGATATCGGAAAGCGCTTCGTCTGATGAAACAGGCGGAAAAGTATGCTCGTCCCATTATTACGTTGGTAGATACTCCGGGAGCATACCCGGGTATGGAAGCGGAGGAGAGAGGACAGTCAGAGGCCATAGCCAGGAATCTGTATGAAATGTCCCTGCTCAAAGTCCCTGTAATTACTGTGATAACTGGGGAAGGAGGAAGTGGCGGCGCTTTGGCCTTAGCTGTGGCAAATCGGATAATCATGCTGGAAAATGCCATTTTTTCGGTTGTCTCACCGGAAGGCTGTGCAAGTATTTTATGGAAAGATAAACGTTATGCTTTCCAGGCTGCAAAGGATTTAAAAATAACAGCCAGGGATTTATACGGTCTCCAAATTATAGATTATATAATTGAAGAAACAGAGGAAATGACTCAGCTGGCAGACAGGATAAAAACTGTCATTTTAAAAGTGCTTACTGAGCTGGAGTTTAAGTCTGGCGAAGAAATATGCAATGACCGGTTAATGAAATACAGGAATATAGGTGAAATTAAAAATATATAAGACATAGGAGAGATGGAATTGTTAATAGAGGAATTATTAAGCATCATTGATGTTTGTGAAAATTCAGAGTTGGATTTTTTTCAGTTTAAATCCCATGAAGGAGAAGTTAGCTTTCATAAGCCACAGAACGTGGAAACCTTGGGTGGATTAAAAAATGATTATAATATTGTGATAAATCGTAAAGAAACAAAAAATGAGATATCTCATGGGGATGATCCGGTTGTTGTTTCTTCTCCCCATGTGGGAATCATACATCTGAAAGAGTTTCTTACCGATGACCTGGAGAACAATATTATTATGGTAAGGCAGGGCGATCCTCTTTGTACGATTGAAGCAATGAAACTTTATAACAATGTGATATGTCCGGTTGATGGTAAAGTAACAGAAATTATGGTAAAAGACGGCCAGGAAGTGGAATATGGGCAGCCTATACTAAAAATAGGAGTGTCACTGACAAGTACATAACCATAAAATCTGGCGCTAACAGTTACTAAAAATAATAAACAAACGAGGTGGCTAATATGATTTTTACTTTAAATATTATTCTGGGGGTTGTTACGGGTATTATTCATTTATACATACGGGGATTTCCCAGTGATGCAGGCACAATTTCTTCCATTCTTTTACTTCATCAATTTGTAGTACTCTTTGGTGACGTTGGAATTGTTGGCTTTTTTAGTAATATTGCTTTCGCAGAAAAAAATGCAAAATATCTTGGATGGCCTGGTGGTCCCTGGCAGATTAAATATGGCTTCTCGCAAATCGCAATTGGTGTTCTGGGGGTTATGTGTATCTGGTTTCGGGGAGGATTCTGGACGGCTACCCTGATTAACTGGTATATGTACAGTATCAGTGGAACATGGTCCCATTTAAACAGTATTAAAATGAAGGGGAAAAAAGATAAAAATGAAATTGCAATGATCATTGTGACGATCATATATGCCATTTACTTAACAGTTTTATCTACAAACATTGATGGGTTCTGGACTTTTTAATAATAATTACGATTTATATTAAGGAAGGTAATGTATGGAATACAAGTTTATGGAGCTGTCAGAAATACAAAAGGGAATATATTTTGAGTGTCAGGCTGGGGGGAAGAATATCTATAATATACCAGCTGCGATGCAGATAGAGGCTGCTTTAAATCTTTCACAGCTTGATCGTGCCTTAATGCTATTAATGGAAGAGCAGCCGGTTTTACGGAGTAGTGTCAAAACAGAAAATAACAAATTGGTGCTGGCAATAGAAGATAAAATCAGCATCCAAGCACACGTTTACGACGTAGGCTCTGCAATTAATATAGAGGCAGAGACCAAATCTATTATTAATCAGGAAATTACTTATGAGTTTAATTTATCCAGTGCCCCTTTACTAAGAGTCTCTGTAGTTAAGCAGGCGCCGGAGATTTTTGTATTACTTGTCAATATTCATCATTTAATAGCCGATGGAATATCACTGGATATCCTGTTAAGTAAATTAATTACATATTATACAGAATTAATAAATGGAGAAGAAATTACTGTCACACCAGATTACAGCTTTTTCGAATTTTTAGATCAGGAAAAAGATAAATTGGCCAAAGGAGTTTATGAACCGCAAAAGAAGTACTGGAGCAACAGAGTTCAGGGTGCAAAGCCATTAGATTTTCCAAAAGATTTCAGCTCCATAAATAACTTTGGTTCTGGTAAGGAAAAAAACTTTTCCATAAGCAAAGAATTAATGGATAAAATTGAAACAACTGCATGGCAGGTAGAGGGAACTCCGTTTTTAGTAAGTCTGTCAGCCTTAAGCCTCCTTATGTCTAAATGCTGCAATGAAGATCAGGTAACTATTTCCACTCCGTTTACGTATCGTCCTGGAAGCACGTTTGATCAGTCGGTGGGCTGTTTTATCTACACCTTACCGTTTACTAATAATTTTGGTGGTGATTTGACGTTCCGGGATATTGTTAATGAAACATATGAACAATTTATTGGCGCCCATCAAAATTTAGGTTATCCCAATAATCTGATTGCAAGAGATAATTTTCCTGGAGCTTACGCCGGTATCCAGACTATTTTCGATATTTCGTTTGTATACGATAAGTTTACCCATTTAACAGGGAAAGGTATCAAGTGCCGGCCGTATCAGATGGATGATACAACGTTTCCAGGCAACATCATGATTACGTTTTCCCGAATGCCGGACGACAATTTTGTTAAAATTCAATACAAAGCCGATATTTATGACCAGGAAATGATTGAGCTGCTTGGTCAGCGCTTTATTAAAACACTTGAAATTGTCACTGCTGATCCGGACATCTCCATGAAAGAAATTGATCTGTTTCTGGAGCAGGAAAAAGAAAAGATACTTATTGATTTCAATCAGAGTTCTTTCTTTGATTATGTTCCGTCCCACGTAATTGATTTGTTTCATAAAAAGGTTCATTTATATCCGGATCGCAAGGCGCTGGTTTATCATGAGGGGGCGCTGACCTATGACCAGCTGAACCGGAAGGCAAATCAACTGGCCAGAAAAATTCTGGAAAATAAGACGAGGCAAAATGAAGTGGTCGGCATCCAGCTAAAACGGTCAAAGGAAATGGTGATAGCAATCCTGGCTGTTTTAAAGGCCGGGTGCGCCTATGTGCCGATTGAAAGTTACTATCCTGAAAACAGAAAGAAATATATTATGGCTGATGCGGACATCTCAATCTGTCTGACTGTTTCCGATATGGATGTGACTTTTTGCGAAAATGGCATGGTGTTTTATCTGGATCACGATCAGGATTGGTCATATTGTGATGATACCAACCCAACAATTGAGCTGAATCCATATGACCTTGCTTATATTGAATATACATCAGGTTCTACCGGAGAACCAAAAGGGGTTATGATTGAACATCATAGTGTTGTTAATACGATATTGGATCTGGAACGCCGCTTCCCGGTTGAGTCAGGAGATGTATATTTATATAAAACACCGTTTTCTTTTGATATCTCAGGGACTGAATTATATGGATGGTTTGCAGGCCAGGGCACGCTATGCATTATGGAACCAGATGGTGAAAAAAATCCTGAACTGATTTTACAATATATCAATCAATATCAAATTACTCACATAAACTTTGTTCCAACCATGTTCCGGCTCTTCCTGGAACTATTTTTAAATAAAGAAAATGTATTAAAAGCAAAATCTTTAAAATGGATTTTTGTTGGTGGTGAAGCAATTACACCCGACACGATTAAGCTGTATTTTCAAACTGGAATTTCAGCCAGATTGGAAAATGTTTACGGTCCCACTGAGTGTACGATGTGGGCATCTAATTATTCCATTACTGCCTGTGAAGAAACGGCTAATGTGTCAATAGGCAGTCCATTAAATGAAATCAGGTGGTATGTTACCGATAAAAATAACCGGCTTCAGATGATTGGAGTGCCGGGAGAACTTTGCTTATCCGGAGTAGGTCTGGCAAGGGGATATTTAAATAAGCCAGAACTGACTAACCAGCAATTTTGTGAAAATCCATTCTATGATAATGCTATCGATCCGGCCTGGTATCAAAAAATGTATAAGACTGGCGACTTAGTCAGATGGCTGCCCAATGGAACCATTGAATTTTTAGGCCGGATTGATTCCCAGGTAAAAATCAATGGTTTACGGATTGAGCTTGGTGAAATAGAAAATGCGCTGAGTCAGCATCCTGATATTATCAAAGCAGTGGTAGTCATGAAGCAGACCGCAGATCATCTGCAGGTTCTTAGCGCGTACTATCTTGCAGAGCAGGAAATTAATCAGAACAGTCTGCGAAAGTTTTTAAACAGTCATATTCCAGCTTATATGATCCCGTCCTCCTTTACCCGGCTTGATGAAATTCCGGTCAACAATAGCGGTAAAACCGACCGTAAAGCATTAATAGCAGTTAATCATCGTTGTAAAGAAAACGGCAGTGTTAATCACCTTCCAGAGTCACCTCTTGAGAATATCATAGCTGCAGTATGGAAAGAAGTATTGGGAATTGAAAAAATTGATGTATCTGATAATTTCTTTGAAATTGGAGGTCATTCGACCCTGGCAATTCTTGCCCATAATAAACTAAAACGCTACATAGATTCCGATTTTTCAATTACCGCACTATATGAGTTTCCCACCATTAAAATGCTGGCTGAATTTCTTGCAGGAAATCAGGAGACAACAATGGAAAACAGAAAGTTGTTCTCAAACCAGGGTAAATCATTTCAACCTTGTGATATTGCCATTATCGGCATGTCCGTAAATGTTCCGGGGGCTGAAACTTTAGACGATTTCTGGACTGTTTTACAGGAAGGAAAAGAAAGCATTCATTTCTACAGTGATGATGAACTTCTGGCTCTGGGAATTAAAAAGGCAGTAATTGAAGATAAGCATTATGTCAAAGCTAAGGGGCGAATTCAGTCCATTGATTATTTTGACTCGGCATTATTTGAACATACTCCCAATGAAGTAAGACTGATGTCACCCCAGCTTCGGGCCTTGTATAAAGGGACATGGCAGGCATTGGAGGATGCTGGTTACTGTCCCGAATCAACCGAGGATAAAATTGGTGTTTTCGTGGGTGGTTCCGATGACTTTGTCTGGTATGCAGACGCGTTAGGCAATGGTGATGGAGGCTATAGTGAGACATATGAATCGTACACAATGAGCACCAATCATTTTCTGGCAACCCGGTTAGCTTATAAGTTTAACTTAAAGGGACC
The DNA here is from genome assembly GCF_048627165.1 of Lacrimispora struthionigena. Taxonomy (NCBI): domain Bacteria; kingdom Bacillati; phylum Bacillota; class Clostridia; order Lachnospirales; family Lachnospiraceae; genus Lacrimispora; species Lacrimispora struthionigena. The sequence goes on along the minus strand of NZ_JBMBWP010000002.1, from coordinate 1,772,191 downwards.
TGCACTGTCAGCCCTGACTGGCTGCTCAACCTCTCTTGTAACCCCGCATCTTGCCTGTCAATCGTTAATTATGAGGGAATGTGACCTTGCTATCGCTGGCGGAATTACCATTGAATCGCCAAACGAGGGTGGATATATGTATTATGATGGAATGATGTTTTCTCCAGACGGGCACTGCCGCCCGTTTGACGCCGGTGCCCAGGGAACTGTTTTTTCAAATGGTATGGGTATTGTTGTGCTAAGAAGACTGGAGGAGGCCATTGCTTCAGGCGATCATATCTATGGGGTTATCAAAGGCTCTGCTATCAATAATGATGGAAGCATCAAAGCTGGTTTTGCCGCACCAAGCGTAGAAGGACAGTCTCAGGCGATTATTCAGGCTTATCAGAGGGCGGGAATTGATCCTGAAACAGTTAGTTATATTGAAGCACACGGAACAGGAACGATTCTTGGTGATCCAATTGAAGTGATGTCGCTTACGAAAGCGTTTGGCACAGACAAGAAAAATTACTGCACGTTAGGCTCTGTAAAAGGAAATATCGGTCATGCTGATACTGCAGCAGGCATTGTGGGCTTAGTTAAAGTTGCCCTGAGTCTGAAACATAAATATATTCCAGGTACAGTAAACTATCACAATCCCAACCCCAGGATTGATTTCAGCCAGACTCCGTTTGTAGTGACAAATAAAGGACAAAACTGGATTAGTCAGGATCAGATTCCATTAAGAGCAGGAATTAATTCTTTTGGTGTGGGAGGAACAAACGCCCATATGATCGTAGAAGAATTTAAGGAGCAACGTGAAAGCAGTCCGTCCGATGATCAGAACCTGATTTTAGTCAGCGGCAAGACAGAATCAGCCCTGACTGAAAATCTGAGAGCTGTACTTAGTAATCTTGCAGCTTCCGGCAATATTAATTATTCCGATGCAGCCTGGACAATGATGACAGGCAGAAAACATTTACCATACCGAAAAGCGGTAGTGGTGGACTCAGAGTTTTTAGATGCCTGTAATATTGATCAGGCAATTGCTGATGTGCTAAGCGATCCAGCCCAAATCGCCAGAGATATCAAACAGGTCTGCTTTATGTTTTCCGGACAGGGAAGTCAATATCAGGGGATGGGCAGACAGCTTTATTATGGCACTGACATCGTTTTGGGGCAGCGGTACCGGATGTATGCGGATCAGATTTTAAATTATCTCTCAAAAGAAGAACGGGAAGAATATGTTGAAGTTATATTGGGTGATACACAACCAGAGCAGATTAATGAGACTAAATACAGCCAATTTGCATTATTTCTAAGCGAATATGCGATTTCTAAGACTTTGATTGATTTGGGTGTGCGCCCCGATATGGTTATCGGTCACAGCATTGGCGAAGTAACTGCTGCAGCCGTGGCTGGTGTCTGGAGTCTTCAAAACGCCGTGGAAATTGTTAAAATGCGTGGAGAAATCATGCAGAAACAGCAGTCAGGATCAATGCTTGCTGTTATGTTAAACGCCAGACAGGTTGCACCACTACTGCCCGGAGATATTACGCTGTCATTGGATAACACCTCCGACCGCTGTGTTGTTGGTGGCAGTGCGGATGCAATTGAACGATTTCGGAATCTGCTGGCTGACAGGAATATAAAAAGTACAATCGTTAAAACATCACATGCGTTTCATACTGGCATGATGGCAGCAGCAGCTGAAGAATTTCAACAATTTATCAGTCAGTTTCCCATGCAAAATCCCAGCATTCCCATTGTCTCCAATGTGACCGGTCAATGGGTGAAGGAAGATGAAATGACGACCCCCCAATATTGGGGCCGCCATATTGTAGAAACGGTTCAGTTCAGTAGTGATCTGGCTGAAGTGCTGTCAAAAGAGGATACCGCCTTTATCGAAGTTGGTGCAGGCCGGTCATTATGTACATTTGCTGTCCAGCATCAGGATAAAAAGGAGAGTCAGATCTTTATTAATCTGCTCCGTCACCCAAGAGAGCTGGAACATGACATTCATTATTTGTATAAAAAGATAGGTCAGCTGTGGAGTTGTGGGCTGTCCATTCATTGGAATCAGTTTTGGAGCGGAAAAATCAGAAAAAAAGTATCAATGCCAACCTATCAGTTTGACAAGACTCATTATCCCATCAGACTGACCAATAGTACACCCATTGATAACCGTTCTGGCTGCGAAAGTGATACTTATGCAGCTGCTACCGCTATGCCTCAGCTCCAGATGCCAGATCCCGCATGTTACAATGAAAATCCCATAACAGAAGCCTTTACCGCTGTTTTGGGATTTGGTGATATTCAGGAAGATGAAGATTTCTTCTCACTGGGGGGAGATTCTCTGAAAGCAGTAAGCCTGGCCAATTATATTGAAAAGCGAAAGGGTATCAGAGTTGCAGTGTCAGAGATTTTCAAATATCCGACGCCCCGCAAGCTGGCTGGTTATTTAAAAACATTCCAGCAGTCGGACCGTCCATCAGATACTTATGCAAAAATTACGCCCCTTCCCGGTCAGCCTTATTACAGTTCTTCCTACTCCCAGCAGCGAATGTTTAGTTTATCAAAAATGGAGGCTGAAAGTACTGCCTATAATATGCCTTCAGCCACAATTATTGATGGACTGTTAGATCCGGTCAAAGTAAGAAAAGCGGTAGACCAGCTGGTAAAGCGCCATGAAGCTTTACGAACCTCATTTAAAATTGTGGATAATCAGGTTGTTCAAGTCATTTCAGAGATCGCCTCCATGGAAGTGGATTTCCAGGAAAGAGAGCTGACTGACGAAAAGCAAATAACTGATTTAATCACTGAGTTTGTAAGACCATTTGATTTATCAGAAGCTCCTTTGTGCAGGTTAAGGCTGGTCAAAATCGGAGAACAGAAAACTGTATTTTTATTTGACATTCATCATAGTGTGGCAGATGGTACATCAGCTGAAATATTGACCAGAGATTTCAATCATTTATATTCATCAATCCCGTTGGAACCATTAAAAATTCAATATAAAGATTTTACAGCATGGCAGATAAAGCGGATGCAGGGAAATGAAATATCCGGCCAGAAAGATTACTGGCTGGCACAGTTTAACAATGGTATCCCTGTTCTGGATCTGCCGCTTGATAAGCCCAGACCAAAGCTGCGCTCATTTGACGGACACCGTCTCTATTTTTCCATAGATGAAGAACTATCCGTTCAGACCGAAGCGTTTGCTCGTCAGCATGGTGTAACCAAATATATGCTGTTACTGAGTGTCTGGTATCTCATCCTGGCTCGTTATTCCGGTCAGGAAGACATTGTCATTGGTACTCCGGTAGCCGGTCGCAGTAACGCGGAAGTAGCTGATGTCATCGGATTCTTCCTTAATACGTTAGCAATGAGAAATCACCCTGTATTTGAAAAACAGTACCTGGATTTTCTGTATGAGGTGAAAGAAAACACCTTAAATGCACTTAGCAATCAGGAATATCCTTTTGATGATCTGCTTGACCAGCTGAAAGTGAAACGAGTACCAAACAGAAATCCCATTTTCGATGTATATTTTGATTATCAGAATATGGATACCCATGATATTGATATTGAGGGGATGTCCATCCGTCCGTTTTCATTCGATACCTTTAGCTCAGTGTATGATCTGGTGCTGACCTGCCATGAATATAAAGACAGGGATATGATCACCGGTACTTTGGATTTTGCAGCCAGTTTGTTTAAACGGGATTCAATTGAGCGTATGGTTGAAAATTTCAAAGTGGCATTGAAAAGCGTTATTACCCATCCTCTGGAACAGATCGGAGCAATAGATATTGTATCAAAAGAGGAGATTTCTAAAATTACCAGTCAGTTTGAAGAAACGAAATCAGATATCCGTGATACGGTTACCATACACCAGTCATTTGAAGAACAGGTGGTGAAGGAACCTGACAAAACTGCACTTATAGTTGCTGATGGAACAGCATTTTCTTACCGGGAGATTAACCGGCGTTCCAATGTAATTGCCCATCAGCTGATAGAATCAGGTGTTGGGCAGGGGGATCTGGTGGGTATTATGACAAGACGGAATGTCCATCTATACACCAGTATCATGGGCGTTTTAAAATCCGGAGCGGCTTATGTACCGTTAGATGCCAGCTATCCAAAACAGCGGATTAATTACATGATTAAACAAAGCAAACCGAAAGTCATTCTCGTTGATGACCATATTCCGGCTGAATATGATTATAACGGTCAGTTTATTGTTTGCTCAGAACTGGCTGAGACTGCAGCTAATACATTGAATCCGTTGGTAACGATGGAGAGCAGTGCGCTGGCAATGGTGATTTTTACTTCCGGTTCCACCGGAAATCCCAAAGGAGTTATGCTGACCCACCAGTCGCTGATCAATTTTGTTGACGATCATATTGCAAGACAGATGTGCACGCCCGGGCGGGACCGGATTCTATCTGTTACAACATTTTCATTTGACATATTTTTATTTGAATCAATTTTCCCCTTATGTGCCGGCTATTCTGTTTATCTTGCCGATGAAATTGAACAGATTGATGCAGCAGCAGTGACTACCAAAATACTTAAATATAATGTTTCTCATCTTGCCAGTACACCATCGAGAGTAAAAGCCTTTGCGGAGAATCCTGCTTTTGCTCCAGCATTAAAACAGCTGAAATACATAATTTGCGGAGGCGAAGTATATCCGGAGCAGTTAATGCAGCAGCTGCAGAAAAAAGTTGGACCTGATACTTCCATTCTGACTGTGTATGGTCCCACAGAAACCACAATCTGGATGACGATAAAGGACCTGACTCATGAAACGGTTATAACCATTGGCAAGCCTATATCCAATGTACAGGTATTTATCTTAAATAGTTTTAATAAGCTGCAGCCATATGGTGTATACGGAGAGATCTGTATCGCTGGAAAAGGTCTGAGCCGTGGATATTATCATAACCCTGAGGAAACAAATAAACGGTTTATTACCCTTGAAAGCCCTCTGAATACGAAAGTCTATAAGACCGGAGACAGAGGCAGAATGCTTCCAGATGGAGAGTTTGATATTCTGGGAAGGTTTGATAACCAGGTCAAAATCAGAGGCTATCGTGTGGAATTGGGAGAGATCGATAAAACTGCAGCGAAATACCCCGATATCTCTGAAGCCGTGGCAAAAGTTTTTGTTGACCAGGCCGGCAGCAATGGAATTCAGTTATATTACTGTACAAATGCTCTGAATACTGATTCCGGCTATGAAAATAACTTAAAGAAATGGCTGGAGTCACAGCTTCCTGCTTATATGATACCTGCAAAGTACATTCGGTTAGAGAAAATGCCTCACACACCAAATGGAAAAATTGATAAAAATGCTTTGAGCATTCCTGAATCAAATAACACCTTAAACATCAGTGATCAAGAGAAAGTGCCGCTTTTCGTAAACAGGACTAAGACTCAGATTGTAAGCAGTCTGGTGAATATCTGGAAGAACGTTCTGGGGAAGGAACAGATTAATATTACCGATAATTTCTTTGATATTGGTGGTACTTCCCTTGGAATCATGCTGGTAAATAACAGAATCATTGAGGAGTTAAACATAACCATACCGGTTATGAGACTGTTTGAATGTCCGACAATTGAAAGCTTGGCTGAAGAGATGTCTAAGGAACAGCAGATTGCCGTTGCAAGCAATCAGGCAGATGATTTATTAGATGATTTTGCCGATGAAAACGAGGACTTTGAACCGGACAGGATACTGTATCAACCATTCAAGGACACTGACTATGGTGAAGCGGATGTAAATGATATTGCAGTTATTGGTATGACCTGCCGGTTTCCAGGTGCGAAATCAGTAGAACAGTACTGGGATAATTTAATTGCCGGTAAAGAGAGTATTCGTGTTTTTACAGATGATGAACTACGAAAAAGCGGTATTTCCGAGGAGATATTTAATCGGGAGAATTATGTCAGGGCAAAAGGATATCTGGAAGATGCAGAATATTTTGATCCTAAACTGTTTGATTATTCTGATAAAGAAGCTTCTCTGATGGATCCCCAGATTCGTCTGCTCCATCTTTGTATTTATGAGCTGCTGGAAAAATCAGGATATAATTCGTTTGATTTTAAAGAGCGGATATCATTGTTTGCAGGAAGCAGTCCGAACCTGTTGTGGATGTCTCAGTTTTTAAAGAATCAGAATAATTTTATGGAAGCACTTGAAGCAATTACATTTAATGAAAAAGATTTTCTTGCTACCAGAATTGCTTACAAGCTGAATTTAAAGGGTCCCAGTATGACGGTTCAGACCGCTTGTTCAACCTCCTTAGTGGCAATTCATCAGGCGGCCAAATCAATTATTGACGGGGATGCCGAAATGGCAATTGCTGCAGGAGTCTCAATCACTCATCCAAGAAAAGAGGGGTATCTGTGGCACCAGGATATGATTTTATCAAAGGATGGGCATTGCCGACCGTTTTCAAACGATACAACTGGTACGGTAACCGGGAACGGCTGCGGTGCGGTATTATTAAAACCGTTAGCACAAGCATTAAAAGACCGTGATTATATTTATGCTGTAATAAAAGGATCAGCTGTAAATAATGACGGTATGGACAAGGTAGGCTATACGGCACCTGGCATCAAAGGGCAGCGCGATGTTATTCATAAAGCTTTGGCCAATGCTAACGTAAGTGCTGAAGATATCTGTTATGTGGAAGCACACGGGACAGGCACACTCCTGGGAGACCCCATCGAAGTGGAAGCTTTGCGACAGGCCTATAATACTCCCCAAAAGGGCTACTGTGCCCTGGGAAGTGTCAAAGCCAACATCGGGCATTTGGATGCCGCTGCAGGAATAGCTGGTTTCATCAAGGCGGTAATGGTCCTACATCATAAAACAATACCGCCACAGATAAATTATACTGCGGCAAATGATAAATTAGATTTGGACAATAGCCCGTTTTACATTAACACAGATGCTCGAGAACTGGTACCAAATAAAAAGAAGCGAAAAGCTGGAGTTAGTTCATTTGGTATAGGCGGAACCAATGCCCACATAATCCTGGAGGAAGTAAATAAGGAGTTTTAAGTATATGGACAACAATAAATATATTTTGCCTTTCTCAGCCAAAAGCAAGGAAGCCCTGGTAAATACAGCCAGTCAGATAATCGACCATCTGATTGGCAATCCACAGATCAGTCTTTCGGATGCTTCATTTCTGCTTCAATCGGGAAGAAGGGCTTATCATTACAGGAGTACTGCTGTAATTAGCAAAGCTGAGCTTAACAATCTGCGGCCGCTGGAAATTACAGAAACAGGAGCAGCGAATAATATAATCTTCGCTTTTCCAGATACAAGCGATTTATGGAGATGGGAGACATTTTCAGAAAAAGTACATAATGATGGAATACATCAGTTGTTTCAGGCTGGCAGAGCGGTTGTTTTAGACCGCCTGCCGGCAGCTATTGCAGATAAAATAAAGACGGGCAAAGCGTCTGACCCGATTATTTCCTGTTATCAGGCTTTTGCCAATGGATATGCAGGTAATCATGTCCTGACTGAATCAGGAATTACTCCAACTGCTTATATTGGTACTGGGATCACAGAATTAACAGCCATGTCCTGTTCCGGAGCACTGCCTGTTGACCATGCACTTGAGATCATTAAGCGGTATGGGGAGCTAAGCACATATCAATCCGTATATCAAAAGGACCAGCTGAGACCACGGCTCATACCAATCATGCGGACTCCATCCCAGAAAGCCAGTCAGCACCTTCAAGAGGGAGTACTGGTTAAACTAGGCACTTCCACACTGACGAATCCGGTTCTTGATGGATGCCAGGTACAACCTTGTAAAAGTTTTCATTTATTTACAGAAGATGCCCCCAATATAGAGGATTCGTTCAGTAATCTGATTGCTCGGCTATGGTGTCAGGGATTTGATATTAACTGGCAGAAACTCGCTGGTTGCCAGACTCACAAGAGAATAATCCTGCCAACCTATTCATTTGATAAAATTGCTTTTGTCAGTGACATTAAAACGGAGGCTGGGGGGGATAGTAATTCTTCTGAGAACAAGGCAGCATGCAGTGGTAATCTATGGGTTGATCCAGTTGAAGCTTTAAAGGAGTTCTGGAGTGAAATCATTGGTTGCCGGGAGTTTAATGACAATGATGATTTTTTTCAGCTGGGTGGAGATTCCCTCACTGGAATTATGCTGACCTCCAGAATCAGAGAACAATTAAAAATTGATTTGACATTGTCGGACATTTTTGCTCATTCAACCTTTAAAAAAATGTCAGCCCTTGTAAGCAAATCATTTCAGGAAACTGATAATAATGAGATTCCTGTTCTTCCAAAGAGTGATTATTATGAGGCCTCTTCTGCACAAAAACGAATGTTTGTTATGAATGAACTCATTGAAACAGGCGTGCCTTATAACTTTGCTGATGTTTACCGGGTCAGCGGCATCATAAATAAAAACGCACTCAATGATGCCTTTGTGCAGCTGGTCAACCGTCATGATGCTTTTCGAACCCGGTTTGACCTGATGAACGGTGAGGTAGTGCAAAAAATAGAAGACAGAGTCGATTTTCAGGTCACCTATCTTACCTCAAATCCAACTGATCTGAAAACTGAAATTGAACGAAACATACGGCCGTTTGATTTGTCCCAGGCACCTTTATTAAGAGTATCCGTAATTAGTCTTGGGGAACAGGATCATGTGGTAGTAATTGATATGCATCACATTATATCTGATCAGACTTCACTTGGCATATTGAGAAAAGAGTTATTGGATATTTATGAGAATCGTCCACTGCCGCCGCTGGAAATCCAATATAAGGACTTCGCCCACTGGCAGAATAATTACTTTAAAAGTGGAAAACTGGATTCTCAGTTAAACTATTGGAAAAATGAGTTTACAGATGGTATTCCGTGTCTGAATCTGCAGACTGATTTTAATCGTCCTGAGGTAATGGAATATCAGGGGGATAAGGTAACATATCAATTTGATCCCCAATTAAGTGAAGCAATCAGGACAGCATCAAAGGCAATGGGAATTACGCCATATATGATGATGCTGGCAGCACTGAATATTCTGCTGTGGAAATATACCGGGCAGACAGAAATTCCGGTGGGGACTGCTATTTCAGGCAGGAAACACTCAAAGCTGGACGCCGTTGTGGGTATGTTTGTCAATACACTGGTAATCAATACAAAAATAAATGGACAGTCCACCATTGAGGAATATATCCAATTAGTCAGGAGTAAAATGTTAAGCGCTTTTGATAATCAGGATTTTCAATTTGAAATGCTGGTTGAAGCCTTGGATCTCCCGAAAAATCTCTCCCGGAATCCCTTATTTGATGTCTTTTTAAACTATGTGAGTGTAAGCTTAAGTCAGCTGGAAATTGGCGGGAATGTCTGGTCAGCTTATGAAAAAGATGAAATCGGGATAAAACAGGATCTTGGTTTTATTATTGAAGAGAACCCCGTTGGTTTTTCTTTGGATGTTGAATATGCCAAGTCGCTTTATTGCAGGGAAACAATAGAACTTATGGGTAAGCGTTTTCTGCTGATTTTATCAAAGCTTTCTAAAGGCGGCTGCTGCACTTTAAACGAAATCAGCATTATTTCCAAGGAAGAACGTCACTGGCTTATGAACGTGGTCAATCAGACTCAGACAGATGCACCCCTTGATAAAACAATTATCAGCCTGTTTGAAGAGGGAGTCAGAGAGCAGCCCGAAGCGCCAGCCATTGAATGGCAGGACCAGAAAATAACCTATCGGCAATTTAACAATATGGTCAATCAGATGGCCGGGAAATTGGCAAAACAGCAGGTTACATACAAGGACATCGTTCCCATACTGCTGGATTGGGGACCAATGCAGATCATAAGCATCTTTAGTATTATGAAATTAGGTGCCGCATATCTGCCCATTGATCCGACTTACCCTCAAGAACGAATTGATTTTATTCTTCAGGATTCAGCCAGTAAAATTATCATTACTGAGCAATCAGCTCAGGATAAAATTGGCTGTCCAATTCAGAAGTTTGTTGTGGATGCAGATGAAAATATACTGGATCCTTCAGTGGATTTTGGACTTCATTCAGCTTACACTCCCACAGAATTAAATTCTGAAGATATCTGCTATGTAATTTATACATCAGGTTCAACTGGTCAGCCAAAGGGAACCAGAATCAGGCACAGGAATGTCATACGAACGGTAAGAGATACAAATTATGTCCAGATGGAGGCTGGTGACCGGATCATACAAATCAGTAATTATGTGTTTGACGCATCGGTTATGAATATCTTTCTGGCTTTGCTGAATCAGGCATGTCTGGTGGTGATACCCAGGTCTTTATCCATTGAGATTGCCAGTCTGGCACAATTTATCAGGGAACGTAATATCACTGTGTTTGCAATTCCTACGGCGTTGTTCCATCTCATAGCAGACTGGGATGCAAAAGCCCTGAGACATGTCCGGCGGATCATTGTCGGAGGAGAAAAGATGTCACTGGAGCACACGAAAAAAGCACTGGAAATAATGGGCCCTGGAAAACTTGTTGACGGGTATGGACCTACGGAATCTACCGTAATTGCAACCTACTATCTGATCAATGATTTAAACAGAACCAACGTGATCCCAATTGGTCATCCCGTATCCAATACAACCATATATGTAATGGATGACCAAAAGCAGCTGGCTCCCATTGGTGTACCCGGAGAGTTGTATATTGGTGGAGAAGGTCTGGCTGCCGATTATCTGAACAGACCAGAACTAACCCGGGAAAAATTTGCGCCGCTGTCAGCCGTAAATGGGCAGAGAGCTTATGCTACAGGTGATATTGTAATGTGGAACAGCAAAGGTGAACTGATATATCTGGGAAGAAAAGATTTTCAGCATAAGATTAACGGCTATCGAATTGAATTGGAAGAAGTTGAGCGTTATCTGGAAACAGTAGACGGTGTAAAGAAAGCCGTTGTTACTGCACCGACCGATGATAACGGAGTCGTTTATTTAAAAGCTTACTGCACTCTTAGGGATTACAATAAGCGTGATTTCTTTGATCAGAACTATATCAGAACCTCCTTAAGAAAAAAAGTACCGGAATATATGGTTCCGGAAAAATATGTAATTTTACCGGAGTTTCCTCTTAATCACAGCGGCAAAATCGATAAAAAGGCATTGCATGATATGGAGCATGAATCGGCTGTATTTACCGATATAAATCATTCTGGAAATGATCTGGAGGAGGTAATCTTAAAATCCATGAAGCAAGTGCTTAACAATCAGGTGCTTGGTTCTGAAGATAACTTTTTTAGAAATGGGGGACAATCGATTAAGGCAATCGCATTGGCAAAAAAATTGTTAGAGCAGGGAGTTAAAATCAAAGTGAATGATATATTTCAGTATCAAACTGCACAGCAGATTGCTTCCTTCCTTAAAAAATCCCATTTTAATCAAGCTGATGAAACAACGAAAGAAAGCATTCAGACAAGCAGTGTCTGCTCCTTAGATGAGGCCCAGATGAACAGCCTGGTATCAATAGCTCTTGCAAGGCGAAGCAGTGCATCTGATTTTATATCCGGCACAGACGTCATTGAAAATTTTTCATTAACTCCAATTCAGTGTGGGCATTATCTAAGCGGTTCGGCTTTTAGCGGGGCGTTAATTGAATTAATTGGGGAATATTCAAAATATCAGATTAAAGATGCGGTCACTAAAGTGATCATGGATAACCAATTGCTGCGTTCGGTAATAGTGTCAGCGGACGACCGGCTGGAATGGTCTGAACATTCTGGTGCCGGATTTGAAATAATCAGCCGGGACAGTTATGGGTATCTTGATGTATCCGTATATTCTGATGAGATAAAAACACAGCTTTTAAAGCAATTAGCTCATGATATATTTGCGGTTAAATATGAGCCGGGAACTCTGCGATGGAATCTTTGTATTGTCAGAAAACAGGCCGGTAACCATGTCATTGTATGGGGGATAGATCATGTTATTTTTGATGGCATGAGCGCTGAAATTTTAAAGACTCAGGTAGAGGCCAATTTAAATCCTGCAGCCAAAGCCCTGCTTCATCCAATCCATCCATATAGCGATTACGTAAAGCTATTGGAAAGAGGACCAAGGGAAATAACCTCACAGAGTATTATTAATAGCTTTGATTTATTAAACTGGAGTAAAATAAATAAAGAAATTGCCTTAAAGCAGCCACTTTTACATGCTGATGAATTGATCAACGAATTTGCTTTTGATGTTTCGGTAAAGCAGATGGGCGATTCAGATATCTGGCAGCAGGCAATTCATTTGACAATTGAAATATTAAAAGAATACTTTTGTATGCCGGTCATACCACTGGTATTGGTAGACTCCGGCAGATCTTATGGAGGTGAGTCATATTATAATACCATTGGTGAGTTTCTGGATTTAATACCCGTAATGAGTGATATGGTAGAGGACGGGTCAGTTGGACGGTTGTTCCAATATTGTAAGGATTACTCACTTAATTTCCTGTCCTTATTGGAACCTGGAAAAACTACAGATTGCTATGAGGAGGTAAGAAGTATAATTAAAAAGGATTTTTATCCGAATCAATCTTTTTTTAATTTTATACTATTTAATTTTCAGGGATTTGTTTCCAAAACGGATAAATCTACTCTGTCTCAGATAACAGACGATACAAAACTGGGCAGAACCGTGGTGACAGCACATTATGATGAAGAGAAACTGCATTTGGAAATAACAGATGTATTGGGACTGGATGGGGATAAAATAATGAATATTATAAAATCGCAGACAGATAACTGGGGGAACTTAAATGAAAAATGATATTAATCAAAAGAAATACCCTGTCATGTACATGGTTATAACGTTGGTAATTTGTTGGGGACTTGGAATATTATATACAATATTCAGCAATGGTTTTAGTGCTTCATTCAGTGATCCCGCCGTATTGGTTGCTATGTGTGCTCCAACGCTGGCAGCTTTGATTATTTATGGCATAACTGGTGGGAAGCCTGCCATCAAAAACATTTTGAAAAAATTTTTAATTAAACGGGAACAGTTATTTTGGATTCCAGTTATTATTAGTCTTAACCTGCTCTTTTTTTTAATAGTTCGATTCGGTTTGATATTATTGGGTATTGAAGTTCCTGAGATTACATTGACATTAAAGCAGCAGTTAAAAGAAATGATAATTAATTTTTTTGAAGAGATTGGGGTTATCGGTGGAGCTATGGGGTGGGTTGGATTTTTAATTCCTTACTTTCAAACCAAATTTAACAATAATATCAAAGCCGGTATTATGGCAGGATTGGGGATTGGTCTGTTTGTAATTCCCGGTTACGCTATCTCAGCGTTTGGTCTGGTTGCATTGTATCCCCTTTATGTATTGCAAATGGTAACATTCATGGTTTTATATAGCTATATTTTTAATTTGACGGATGGCAATCTGATGCTATATGTCATTCTATTATGGGTGAATTCCTCAGGCAGCCGCATGCAGCTGTATTACTTTGCACCTCCGTCCCAAATTCTTCAGATTGGGGCATTTGCACTGGCTGCGTTTGGATTTCATATACTTACCCGGAATAAAATTAAAATGGAGCTGGTGAAACTTCCTCAATATTTTCTTGAAGGCTCAAAAACAGATGAATTAAGGGGGGAAAATATTGGAACTATTTACAAAAATGAAGTCCGGTAATCAGGGGCGCTTATTTTGCTTTCCTTATTTGGGAGGCTATGTCAATTCTTTTGGTGATCTGATTCAATCCTTTCACCACAATCTGGAGGTCTGGGTGGCCAATCCGCCTGGACATCTGGGCTCGAATTTGAATCTGGTGTCGGATATTGATACCCTTACTAATTTATATTATGAGGAAATTGGTTCCCTGATTTCAGAAAAAAGCTGTTTCCTTGGACATAGCATGGGGGGAGTAGTGGCTTTTTCACTAATTAATAAAATTGCTGCCAATGGAAAATCACCCCTGCCTGAAAAACTGATCCTATCAGCCACTTCCATGCCAGATACATTTGCTGAGAAACAATATAGCAGTTTTAGTGACGATGATCTGGTTGAGGTCCTTAAAAGCTATGGTGGTCTGCCGGCTCCTTTGTTAGCAAATGGTGAATTAATGGATATTATGAGACCGATTTTTCGCGCTGATTATAAGATTTTGGAATCTGCTGCTGCAAAATTACAAAAGATTGATGTTGAGACACTGATTCTATGGGGAGAAAATGACAGGGTCGAGACAATAGAAAATGCTTATTTATGGAAAAATCTGCTTCGCCGTGGATTAAATGTTGTTACTTTAAAGAAGGCTTCTCATTTATTCATTCATGACAGAGCCGCTGAAGTTGCAGATCATGTGGAAAAATTCATGGGGCTCTAAACAATTTGATAAAATCTGCATCAAAGAAAGGAACAGCATGATTAATAATAAAAGAAATTACCGTAATTTCCTCATTATCTGGATCGGCGAATTATTGGCTGGAATTGGAACCGGAATGACCAGCTTCGGGCTTGGGGTTTATGTCTGGCAGCTGACAAATTCCACAGTTGACGTATCCATGGTGGAATTAGCGGCACTTTTACCACTGGTATTACTCTCTCCAATAGCAGGTGTACTGGCGGATCGGTTTGACCGGCGATTGTTGATGATTATTGGTGATACAGTATCTGCGCTGGGACTCGTCGCCATGCTGGTCATAATGAAAGCTGGCACCATTGAAGTGTGGCAGATCTGCCTATGTGTGGGCTTTTCTTCCACCTTTAGTTCCCTTTTAGACCCTGCTTATAAAGCAACAATTACGGATTTACTGACAAAGGAAGAGTATTCAAAAGCAACGGGTATGATGTCATTGGCATCTTCAGCCAAATTTTTGATTTCACCGGCACTGGCAGGTCTGGCACTTAGTTATTTCAATATTGAATTAATTTTAATCATTGATATTTTAACCTTAGTAATTACTGTCTCGGTAATCTTTGCTGTCAGAAAATCCCTGACAGTTGAATTAGTGAAACAGGGAAAGCTACATATATTAAAAGATTTAAAGGAAGGCTGGCTGCAATTAAATGAAAATAAGGGAGTAAGGAAATTGGTTATTCTTGTTACGCTGGTGTGTTTTTATCTGGGATTTGTCCAGGTTTTGTCAAAACCCATGTGCCTTCCGTTAATGGACGAAAAGGGGCTTGGAATTATGCAGACAATATGCGGTTGCGGTACATTGCTGGCTGGGATTGTAATTGGATCTGGAAAGCTAAGCCGTAATTATGTAAATGTTATGGGGATCAGTTTCGTAGTTGGCGGGGCAGCTATGGTTGGATTTGGAGCAACGATGATCGTCCCGGTAATTGCGGCAATGGGCTTTGTCTTTTTTGCAACCTTACCTTTTGCTGATACCAGTACCAATTACCTGATTAGAATCACCATTAAAAATGAGCAGCAAGGACGTGTGTGGGGATTAATTGCATTGATTTCACAACTTGGATACGTTCTGGCATATGGTATTTCCGGAATCTTATCGGATTATGTTTTTATCCCGGCTTTACGGCCGGATGGTGTATTGGCGGGAAGCGTTGGGAAAATTATGGGAACGGGAGAAACACGGGGAGTCAGTCTGTTAATTATGATTTCAGGATTTGGTCTGATCATGATAGCATTTCTGGTGTTTCAATCAAAGGATATTAGAGATCTGGAAGAGGTGGATAGCCATATTGGTTATTTAATAAAACCTGTCAGTCAACAGGAGAAATGAGGTCATCATGTACGGCAAAATCATCAGAAATGATATGCGCAGAAGCAAGCTGATTACTGCAACCATTGCAATCTTTATTGTATTGGCGTCATTACTGACATCGCTTGCGTCGGCACTGAGCATTGATTTACTTGGAGCGATTGATAATTTTATGCTGCAAGCCAAAACACCGCATTATATGCAGATGCACTCCGGCGATGTAGATATGGATCGGTTAGCCACATTTGCAGTTAACCAAAAGAATGTAAAAGACTATCAGGTATCGGAATTTTTAAATATTGAGGGTGCCGAGATCGTGATAGGAGAGAATACGCTGGCTGGAAGTGTTCAAGACAATGGTCTCACAGTACAAAACTCAAAATTTGATTTTTTAATTAGTCTAAATGGAGAGGTTGCTCAGCCGTCAGATGGGGAAATCTACGTGCCAATTTATTACATGAGAGAGGGTAAGGCACGTGAGGGGGATAAAGCAACTATTTGCGGCGTTCCCTTTAAAGTAGCAGGATTTATCCGGGACTCTCAAATGAATCCGGCAATGATTTCTTCAAAACGTTTTCTGGTTAGCCGGAATGATTTTGAAAAGGTACGAGGATTTGGAAGATTAGAAAATATTATCGAGTTTCGTTTTATTGATAACAGTATTCCCGTTACGAATTTTGAAACCGCCTATATGGATGCCGGAATTGAAGCAAATGGTCCTTCCAGTATTACCTATGCTCTTTTTAAGATAGCCAATGCCAGCACCGATGGAATAATGATTGCAGTGTTGGTATTAGTCAGTGTGCTGGTCATTATTGTTACCTTTTTATGCATTCGTTTTACTCTGCTTGCAAAGATTGAAGAAGATTATAGAGAAATAGGAGTAATGAAAGCCATTGGAATAAGGGTATCCAATATAAAAAAACTCTACCTTGCAAAATATGGAGCAATTGCTGCTGCTGCCTGTCTGCTGGGATTTTTAACTTCACGGGTTCTGCTTACTCCTCTTTCATACAACATCAGGCTATACATGGGGGAGAGTGACAGTACGTTTCCTGCTTTGATCGGCGGATTTATTGGCTCTGCAATTATATTTATTGTAATTATTCTATATGTAAATGGGGTATTATCACGATTCCGCAAGATATCTGCGGCTCAGGCTATCCGATTCGGAGCACCCAGGGAAAAGTCCAAATCATCAAATGCTTTTGTGTTAAGCAAAAATCGTATCTTTTCCTGTAATACATTTCTGGGCATAAAGGATGTTCTGTCAAGAAAAAAGCTTTATATCACAATGTTCATGGTGTTAGTGGTTTCCTCATTTATTATGGTGGTACCACAAAATATTTATAATACCATTTTATCCAGGAATTTTATGACTTATATGGGTATTGGAAGCTGTTACATGAGGATCGATATTCAGCAAACCGATGATATACCAGAAAAAACGGAAGCAATTGCTTCTGAAATGGCTCAGGATGAAAATATCTCCAAATACACAGTTCTCACAAGTTTTCTATTTGATATGAATCTGGATGATGGGACTGTTAAACGGCTGAAAGTTGAACTTGGGGATCATTTACTATTTCCAATTAAATATTCAAAAGGCAGAGCTCCTGAGTCAGAGACAGAGATAGCTTTATCAAAGTTAAATATGGATGATTTAAAGAAAGATATTGGTGATGAGATAACGCTTCTTATTGATGGACAGGAAAAGCAATTAACTATCTGCGGAATTTATTCAGACATCACAAATGGCGGCAGAACCGCAAAGGCTATGTTTAAGAGTCTGAGAAGTGATGTATTGTGGTCGGTTATTCCTGTAGAATTTCATGATAATTCATTAACTGATACTGAAATAAAAAAATACCGGACATTATATCCGTTTGCAAAAGTGTCAAATATTGATCAGTATATTGACCAGTCATTCGGATCTACGATTCTGGCAATCCAGAAAGTTTCCTATACTTCAATTGCAGCTTCCGTATTACTTACAATACTCGTTACACTGCTGTTTATGAAAATGCTGGTCACTAAGGACCGTTATCCCATTGCAGTCTTAAAATCCCTAGGCTTTACCTGTTCTGAGATTCGCAGGCAGTATGTGGCACGTTCGATTTTTGTATTGATATTCGGAGTTGTGATTGGCACAGCGTTAGCCAATACTCTGGGCGAACTGGTAGGAGTTGCGTTGATTTCCTCATTTGGCGCTTCCTCATTTCACTTTGAGGTAAATCCGTTATTTGCTTACCTGTTTTCTCCAATAGTAATTACGGTATGTGTTTATGCTGCTACAATATTTGGAATCTCAGACATTGATATGTTATTAGTGTCTGATCATATAAAGGAGTAAATAATGGAAAATATATTGACCGGAAAAGATATTATGAAAATTTTTGGTGAAAAAGGTGAAGAGATCAAAGCACTTGACAAAGTGAGTGTATCTATATCAAAAGGCGAGTTTGTAGCGGTTATGGGGGCTTCAGGCGGAGGAAAGTCTACCTTGTTGTTCGCTTTAAGCGGAATGGATGACATTACCAGCGGTTCGGTAAAATTTGATGAGGTAGAGCTATCCGGGTTAAATGATAAGCAGTTGGCAGATATCCGCAGAACTAAAATGGGTTTTGTTTTTCAACAGCCAACCATGTTAAAAAATCTGAATCTCCTTGATAATATTATTCTGCCGGTGGCACAAAATCGTGCTGGAATGAGTCCTGCCCAGGTAAAACAAAAGGCCAGAATGTTAATGGAAAAAACAGGAATTAATCAACTGGGAAATCGTGATATTACAGAGGTTTCAGGAGGCCAGCTGCAGCGGGCGGGGATTTGCAGAGCACTGATGACTTCCCCGGAAATATTATTTGCCGATGAGCCTACTGGAGCTTTAAATTCAAAGGCATCGGAAGAAATAATGGATCTTCTGTCCGGCATTAATAATGAGGGAACAGCTATTTTACTGGTGACTCATGATGTGAAGGTGGCAGCAAGGGCTAGCAGAGTCTTATTCATGAAGGATGGAAAAATCATCTCAGAAATACAGTTAGATAAGTTTAAAAGCCATAGTATAGGAATTCGGGCAGACAAGATATTAGCTCATGCACAGCAGATCGGCATTTAAAACTATAGGGAGAGGAGGGGAGTATTATGCAGATTGGCATCATTGGGGCAGGCGTTATGGGAAAAGGAGTGGCACAGCGTTTTGCTCAATATCATCACCAGGTAATTATATTTGATCATGATCCTGAAGTAAGGATTTCTGTGTTGCAGGAAATTGAAAAGAGTTTAAAAATTGCATCCATGTTTCAAAAAACAATTAATGTGAAAGAATGCATTTCAAATATTAAGGTTGCATCTCAGTATGAGGAATTGAAGCAGGCTGATTATATAGTGGAAAATGTAACCGAAAACATTGATATTAAAAAGTCAGTATACAATCAGCTGGAACAAGTGTGTAAACCAGAGTGTATTTATATGGTTAATACATCTTGTGTACCGATTACCCTTATTGCATCCGGTACCAGGCGGACTGACAAGGTAATTGGAGTACATTTTATGAATCCGGTACCCATGAAGAATTTTGCGGAAGTGATTAAGGGGATTCATACATCACAGGAAACAATTGACAAAGTGGAACAATTGTTAAAAGTGATTGGCATTGAGATTGAAGTAGTCAATGACAGTGCCGGATTTGTTTCAAACCGCTTGTCCCATTTATTTATGAATGAAGCGGCTATGCTGGTTTATGAGGGAGTTGCAACACCAAAACAAATTGATTCTATTTTTAAAAATGGCTTTGGTCATAAAATGGGACCTTTGGAAACAGCCGATTTAATCGGGCTTGATGTAGTTCTGGATTCATTAAAAATAATATATGAACATTATGAAGACCCAAAATACAGAGCCTGCCCGTTGCTTAAGAATATGGTATATGCAGGTAAAACCGGAAGAAAATCAGGAAAAGGTTTTTATAACTATTAGAAAGGTAAGGATAATAACATGGTAAGAGATAAAATAATAGCATTTTTGTCTAAATTTGTAGACGTTAGCGAGCTTAAGGATGAGGATAATATTTTTGATACGGGTCTGGTAAATTCTTTGTTTGCGGTAAATCTGGTTAGTTTTATTGAAAGTGAATTTGATATATCAATTGAAAATTCAGAACTGGATCTGGATAATTTTAAGGATATCCGTTCCATTACTTCACTGATTGAGAGAAAGCGGTCATAATCATATGATTCCGGGAGAGAAAAAAGATAGATGGAAAGACAAAAAGTAAAATGTGTGGTGTGGGATTTAGATCAGACATTATGGGAAGGAATACTAATTGAGGACAGGCAGGTTATTATAAAGGATCATGTTGTGGAGGTAATCAAAGAACTGGACAGACGGGGAATATTACAGTCTGTCAGCAGTAAAAATGAATACCAGATGGCCAGACAGAGGCTTATGGAAGCAGGCTTATGGGACTATTTTATATACCCGCAGATCAACTGGAACAGCAAATCCGAAGCGATCAGCCAGATTGCCCAGAAGATCAATATTGGAATTGATACATTCTGTTTTATTGATGATCAGGAATTTGAACGGGAAGAAGTATCATTCACCCATCCAAAAGTTTTATGCATAGATGCCGGTAACATTGGGGATCTGCTTGATATGGACTGCCTAAACCCCAAATATATTACAGAGGATTCAAAAAAAAGAAGACAGATGTATCAAAATGACATGAAAAGAAACCAGCAGGAGGAAGTATATACCGGCACCAAAGAAGCCTTTTTAGAGACGTTGGAGATGTGTTTTAAAATTGAAAGAGCACAGGAAGAAGATCTTAAGAGGGCAGAGGAGCTGACAGTCAGAACCCATCAGTTAAATTCAACCGGATACATATATTCTTATGAGGAATTAAAGGGCTTTATAAACAGCGGGCAGCACGATGTGTTTGTTGCACAGCTTGATGATAAATTCGGAACGTATGGAAAAATTGGATTGGCTCTGATTGAAAAACAGCAGGAAATCTGGGAAATCAAACTACTTTTAATGTCCTGCCGCGTAATGTCAAAAGGAGTTGGAAATGTGTTTTTAAATCACTTAATTAACGAGGCCAGAAAGTATGGAAAAACAATCAGAGCCCAGTTTATTCCCACAGATAAAAACCGGATCATGTATGTTACCTATAAATTTAATGGCTTCAAAGAAATTGGCCAGAAGGGAGATGTTGTGATTCTCGAAGCTGATACATCTTATCCCAGGGTGATACCACATTATGTAAATCTTATTTATGAAGAAGGGGACATATAATGGATTTTACGATTACCAGAGAACAAAAAGAGTTCCGGCAGGAAGTAATAGATTTTGCACGTGAGAATTTGAACGACAGCCGGTATTATGAAGAATTTTCCATGGAAATGTGGAAAAAAGTCAGTGATTTCGGTTTACTCGGCATTACAGTTGATGAAGAATACGGAGGCCTGAGCGAAAGCTATGAGACAGCGGCAATTGTTTTTGAGGCACTTGGCTATGGCTGTATGAATAATGGTTTTATTTTTGTTATTAATAATCATATATGGGTAGCACAGAATTTGATTTTTCTTTATGGTACAAAAATATTAAAAGATAAATATTTACACCAGATGGTAGCAGGAACACGGATCGGATCAATAGCCATAACAGAAGCTGAATCTGGATCTGATGCATTCTCAATGACAACTACTGTGGTAGAACAGGAAGACTGTTACCTGCTAAACGGGACTAAAATGTTTATTTCCAATGGGCCCATCTCAGACATTTTTATTGTTTTCGCGGTGACTCAGAAAGAACCGGTTAAATTTTCAGCATTTGTTGTGGAACGCCAGTATGATGGAGTAACAACCGGCAAAAACATTGAAAAAATGGGACTTGGTGCCTGTCCTACAAGTGAATTGATTTTAAACAATGTCCGGATTCCCAAAGAGAACCTGCTTGGTAATTTTAATGGTGGAGGCAATATCATGATGGGGGCATTGGAGTGGGAACGATGTTTTGAGTTTGCTCCCCACATTGGTGTTATGCAGCGGGTCATGGAGGAGTGTATAAGGCAGGTCAATGGCAGGAAGCAGTTTGGAAAGCCGATTGGTGAAAATCAGGCGGTATCTCATAAAATTGCGGAAATGGAAGTGGCGATAGAAATGGCACGGATGATGCTTTACCAAATTGCCTGGCTGAAAGATCAAAAGAAATCAGCTTATTTACAAACATCTGTTTTTAAACTTTTTGTCAGTGAAAATTATATTAAAACATGCCGGGATGCACTGCAGATTTTTGGCGCATATGGTTATAGTAAAGAATACAATTTGGAGCGGGAAATGCGGGACGCACTTGCCAGCAGTATTCATTCCGGAACCAATGAAATGCAGAAAAACACGATTTATTCCATGGTCAATGCCAGATGTCTGTGAGAAATCATAAGGAGTTATTATGAAAATTGTTGTATGCATAAAACCGGTAAAATCAGAACTGGTTTATCCCTCTGAGTCGCGGGTGGAAGAATATTTAATAAATCCCTATGATTTATATGCTTTGCAGGAGAGTGTCAAAATAAAACAATTTATGGATTGTAAAATTATATGCCTGTGCATGGGACCAATGGGGGCGGTTGGGATGATGCAGAAAGCTCTGGCAATGGGAGCCGATCAGGCAATTATTTTAAATGATAATTTATTTCGGGGATCAGATACCGTTGCTACTTCTTACATATTGGCAAAGGCAATTAAAAAGATTGGTAATGTAAGTCTGGTGACTTGTGGCAGAAGAACAATTGATGGTGAAACCGGACAGGTAGTCTATGGGATAGGCGAACGCCTTAGATATTACTGTTTACCTGAAGTGGCCGAAATCTTAGAGGCCAGTGGGGATGCACTTAAAGTGATGCAGGTAACAGAATCGGAAAATCTGGTGGGTCAATTAAATCTGCCGGCAATTGTCGCTTTTCATGACTTTATTCTGTCACAGCCACAAATCAGCCTGTTAGCATTAAAAAAAGCCAGGAAAAGTGAAATAACAGTCTGGAATGCTGCCGATCTTGAGGTGGAGGAAGCAAAGTGCGGACTGGAAGGCTCTAAAACAAGAGTGATGCAGATTGAAAAGGAGATTTGTAAAAAGAAAAAAGCATATATAGACGGGAAAACCGAAGAAAAAGCAGCGTTTATTTTTAATATTATAAAGGGGAAACACAGCTGAAAAAGTGAGGTCTAGTTTGTATGAGTAAGGAAATAACTGTTATTTGTGATTCACAGGAATACGACCGTGAAGATATCTTACAGCTTGTTACAAAAGCCAGATCACTTGGTGATGCTTCAAAAAGAAAGGTATCCGTTTTTTGTGTGGGGCATATGGATGAGGAACGAATATCTGCCTTGTTTTTGTATGGGGCTGACCGGGTGGTATTTTGCCGGGAGGAAGGACGCTTTGACCTGCCATATTTTACCGAAGTGATTGCTGCAATGGTAACTCAAATTTATCCGGAGGTGATTCTGGTTCCGGCAACTGTTGACGGTAAAATATTAGCAGCAGTACTTTCCACCAGATTTGAGGCGGGATTGACTGCCGACTGCATTGAAATCGAGTTTGATGAGGCGGGCGAGCTTGGTTTTTCAAGAGCAGCAATCAATGATTCAGTGACGGCAACCATAAAATGTATCAACTGCAATATCATGATGGGAACTGTAAAAAAGGATGTGTTTATCAAAGCGGAAGCAGGACCCCCCCGGGAAGAGAGTATTGTGGAGTTCACATTTTCAGGTAAAGAACCAAAATGCAATGCAGCGTGGGTGGTTGAAGAACGAACGAAACGGGAAAGGAAAAAGGAAATCGATATTCATCTGTTTAAAAAAGTATTCTGTATTGGCAGGGGAGTAAAGGATCGTACAGTACTTGAGCGGATTTATAAGATTGCAGAGAAGTATGATATGGGTATTGTTGGCACCAGGGCTGTTGTAGAAGAAAAATTAATTGAAAAAGAAAGACAGGTTGGACAGTCGGGAAAAAGTATATCACCTCAGATCTATATCAGCTTTGGAGTATCAGGCGCAAGTCAGCATATGGTGGGGATAAAAAATGCTGCTGCTATTATTGCAGTGAATACGGATCGACAGGCAGCTATATTTGATTATGCCGATTATTCTGTTGTGGAAAATCTTGAATCCATCCTGGACCACTTAGAAAAACTGGGACAGGAAAATGAACAGATAACGGGGGAAAGCAATACTAAGGTTACTTTTTCAGAAAGGAACAGAACTATATGATAGATACGAAAAATACTATTTTAAAACGGGTACTGTTAATCATTGAAGATAATTTCGACATTACCATTACAGATAATAATACTCCTTTTACGGAATATGGAATGGTATCACTTGATATTCCGCTGTTTGTCAAAATACTCTCAAAAGAGTTTTCTGTTGAAATTAATGTATCTGATATTTTTAAATGTTTTAATGTTTCTCTTCTGACGAATTATCTTGATTCCTTACTTAACACAAAAAAAGAAAATGAGGCATGGTGTGAAAATGGGGGAGGGCAGATCAGGGATCAAATTGCCATCGTGGGAATGAGCTGCCGCTTGCCGGGCGGAGCTGACAATGTTGATAAATATTGGGAGTTCCTGCTAAGTGGAGAAGACGGTATCTGTGAGATCCCAAAGTCACGTTGGGATCTTTTAAAATATTATGATGAAGATAAGAATGCGCCGGGAAAAATGTACTGCAAAAAAGGAGGCTTTTTAAAGTCTGATATAGACGCATTTGATGCCCGCTTGTTTAATATTTCCCCAAAGGAGGCACAGGCTCTTGATCCACAGCAGCGTCTGCTGCTGGAGCTGACCTGGGAGGCTTTTGAAAATGCCAATTTAGATATTGCCAGATATAATGGCAGTGATACCGGAGTATATCTTGGAATTTCTACAAATGAGTATAATATGGCACATTTACATTCTGGGGACTTATCTAAAATAGGACCGTATTCATTAACTGGAAGCTGCTTTAGTACCGCATGCGGAAGAATTGCTTATACGTTTGGTTTTGAAGGACCCTGTGTCAGCGTGGATACCGCCTGTTCTTCCACTTTATCCGCTCTTCATCTGGCCTGTACAGCATTGCAGGCGAAAGAAGCGGATTTACAGGTTGTGGCAGGAATTAACATCATTGAAAGTCCCTGCAGTAATGTGGGATTTTCAAAATTACAGGCAACCTCCACAGACGGACATAGCAAGGCATTTGATGCTTCAGCCGATGGCTATGGACGGGGTGAGGGCGGTGGAGTGATTCTGCTTAAATGCTTGTCTCAGGCAATTCAGGATGGGAATGAAATTCTGGGAGTTATCCGGTCAACGGGCATTAATCAGGATGGAAAAAGTAATGGTCTGACTGCTCCAAACGGAGAAGCCCAGGAAAAATTAATACGCAGAACCTTATCCAATGCCGGTTTAAATAACCTGGATATCGATTATGTGGAAATGCATGGAACCGGAACCAAGCTGGGGGATCCTATTGAGGTAAATGCAGTTGCAGCTGTTTATGGAAAAAACCGGGATAATAATAATCGCTTAAAGATTGGCTCAGTTAAATCCAATATCGGCCATTTGGAAGCTGCCGCCGGAATTTCTTCAATTATAAAAGTACTGCTCTCAATGAAGCATGGCTTAATTCCGGGAAACCTTCATTTTCATACTCCCAATCCTTTAATCAACTGGAAAGACACCAACCTGGAAGTAGTCAGTCAACATACCCAGTGGAAAAAAGATAATGGTTTAAGGGCAGCTGCAGTAAATGGTTTTGGCTTTGGTGGTTCCAATGCTCATGTCATTATTGAAGAATATAGGCAGCCACAGGAAAATGGAGTGGAGGATTCTGAAAAGGATGGAATAGACTGGGTATTAAAGCTTTCTGCCAAGAGTAAAACCTCATTAACAGAATTAGTCCGTCAGTATCACGTCCTGTTGACAAACAGCACAAAAGAGGAATTTCAAAATATCATTTATACGGCTAACCGCTGCCGAACGGATCTTGATTACCGTTTTGCCGTATGCGCCGGCAGCCAAACTATGCTTCTTAAGCGGTTGGAACAGTATCTTGATGGTTACGATACAGAAGGGATTTTTGTTAACACGAAAGATCCGCTGATGTTACAAAAAGACCGCAAAGTGGCATTTATGTTTACCGGACAGGGTTCCCAGTATTTAAATATGGGTAAGCTGCTGTATGATACCAATGAGATTTTCCGGCAGGCTTTTAATCAGTGTGAAGGATTGTTCAAACCACATTTATTCAAATCCATTGTGGAATTAATATATGGCGAAAACACATCTGATCAGATAATTGAAAGGACTGCATATGCCCAGCCGTTAATTTTTGCAATTGAATATGCTTTATCAAAAATGTGGGAAGATTATGGGATTAAACCTGATCTGGTAATGGGACATAGTATTGGCGAGTATGCGGCGGCAGTAGAAGCTGGAATACTAAGCCTTGAGGATGCGGTTAAATTGGTATCGGTCCGCAGCAGACTGATGGATCAGGCTCCTGGCAGCGGCAGTATGGCTACCATTTTTGCAAACAGGGAAAAAGTGACGGAACTTTTGCAGGGCTATGAAAATTCGGTTTGTATTGCTGCCCGGAATGCACTCAATTCCTGTGTTATTTCAGGTTCTTCAACTGATGTTCGATTGGTGGCCAGTCGGGCCGCAGCAGAAGGAATTACAGTAAAAGAGTTGAAAGTTTCCCATGGCTTTCATTCAATGCTAATGGACTCCATTCTTAATGAATACCAGTCAATTGCTGATGAAATAGAGTACCACCCCCCGCATGTCAGATTCGTATCAGCTTTATATGCAAGGGAAATCGGACCAGAAGAAATCTTAGACAGTATGTATTGGACAAGACATATCCGGGAAGAGGTTGATTTTTATGGCGCTGTCAGCAGCATTGAAAAGAAGGAAAATCATATTTTAATGGAGGTTGGGAGTAACCGGGTGCTGTCCGCTCTGGCGAAACTGATATTTGAACAGGACCGGATTTTGGTATC
Organism: Lacrimispora struthionigena; assembly: GCF_048627165.1. NCBI lineage: Bacteria > Bacillati > Bacillota > Clostridia > Lachnospirales > Lachnospiraceae > Lacrimispora > Lacrimispora struthionigena. Next base: position 1,745,411 of record NZ_JBMBWP010000002.1, on the reverse strand, counting down.
ATCATTAAATTTGAAAAAAGCAGATGATATTCAGATTGCTGAAGACATCGCACTTCTTTATGCAGCAGGTGTTAATTTAAATTGGAATCACATTGATTTTGCCGGGAACGAAAGCTGGATGAAAGCAAAGCTTCCCAATTATCCATATGAAAAGAGTAAATATCCTATGGAGTTATTTTATGACAGGGAATCCCAGACCATTGATTCCGCTGATTGTCACAAAATCCTTGGTCAGAAAATTGATCTGTCTCATATCAATGATACGGTGCTGTTTCAAAGTAAATTTACTGCTGCAGAACCATTTTTTATGAAAGAGCATATTATTTTTGATGTTGCCATTTCACCGGCAGCAGCCCATATTGGAATGATGCTTGCTGGAGTTAAGGAGATTGATGATGCCAAAAGCTGTACTCTTAGTAACCTGGAATTCCGGTCTCCTCTATCTGTTGACGGTGATGCTGCAAGAAAAGTTCAGCTTTGTATAGAAAAGAGCGGTGATCTGCCGAAGTTTAGCATTCACAGCAAAGATTATAATTCTGAGAATGATAAATGGAAGCTGCATGTCAAAGGTAATGTTAAAATTCTGCACGAATTTCAATTCACCTGGCAGCAGGCGGATGTTAATGAATACAGGCAGCTCAGCTACAAGGCTGATATGGAAACAAGAGGTGTTTACTATGCCATGAGACAGTCTGGTTTCAAGCTTGGAGATGGGTTTAGGGGAATTAAAGCAATTAGTTTTGCACATAAGGGGTGTATTTGTCAGATTGAGCCTTTAAAATCAGTCCCTTATTTAAATGAATATGTACTTTATCCTGGTACAATTGATTCGATTTTACAGACCGGCTTTGCCTTTATTGAAGAAAAAATGCGTGATGATGGTATCTTTAAAGACAAAAATGTAACCGTTATTCCATACTATCTGGAAGAGTTCACTTATAATTATTATCCTTCAGACCGCTTGTGGTGTGATACAAGGTCACGTTATGAAAATGGAATTATTTACGTGGATCTCACCGTATATAATGATCAGGGGCAGGTAGTGATTAAAATTATTAATTTAATGGCAAAAATCACTGACAGCAACAGTTTACTGCGGGAAACCAGGAGTCTGGATAAAATGTATTATCACACAGACTGGATTCCTCTCTTAGAAACTAAACCGCTTAAATTAATCAGATCTGATGATAAATATCTGATTATTTCAGAGGAAAAGGAAGATTCTTTAACCGGCTGTATTGGTGAAAAAATGAAAACACTGGGTATTGAGCCAATAAAAGCGGGTATGGATTCAGATTGGCCGGAATTATTAAAGAGTATTTGCCAGAATAGTAAAAAGGGAAATTTACATATCATCTTCTGCGGCGGAGAAGAAGCAGATTCATGCCGTAATGACATGGAACAAGTGGACTGCCAGCCGGTAAAAGCATTGTTATCCCTTATTAAATCAATAAGTGAAGAAGGATACTCACAGGGCAGCAGCATAAAAATTGTAACAAGGAATGTTCAGCCTTTTAAAAACAGAGGCTGCGTTAACTTGTCAGGATCTTTGTTATGGGGCTTATCCAGAGTATTCAGTATTGAATACCCGGAATTATATAACGGAATCATTGACTGCGACCAATCTGTCTTTGATCAGGACAGCAATTTTTTAGATGAATTATTAAATCACAATTTCCAGGATATCTGTTTTAGAGATAAGCATTCTTATAGTGCAAGATTAATTTCACATGGGGATTATTTAAAAAATGCAGCTTCTCCAAATTCTGAATTAAAGATCCGGCCTGACTGCTGCTACCTGATTACAGGAGGAACCGGAACTGTAGGTCTTACTTATGCAGAGCAGTTCGTAAAATCCGGAGCCAGACATCTGATCTTATTATGCAGAAAAGAACCAGGGCAAAAAGCAATAGAGGCGATCAGACGTTTTAACGATCTTAACGTTAAAACAGATATAATTTTTGCGGATATCAGTGATTATGAAAACCTGAAAAAAGTCTTAAACCAGGTTAAACTAAGCCTGCCGCCTATCGGGGGCGTGGTGCATGCCGCTGGTATTATTAATGATAAGACAATCCAAAATGCTCAGTGGTCTGATTTTGAAGCGGTCATTAAGGCAAAAGTGAATGGCAGTATCAACTTATATCAGCTGCTTTGTAAAGATCCCCTTGATTTCTTTATGATGACCTCTTCTGTTACCAGTGTTATTGGAAATATGGGACAGGCTAATTATGCAGCGGCTAATTATTTTATGAATATCTTTGCGTCTTATCTCAGTTACAATCAAATTCCAGGATATACCCTTTGCTGGGGTGCATTTGGTGAAAGCGGTATGGCTGCCAATAATAAATCCATATCCAGTAATATGGAACGGATTGGGATGAAGCCTTTTTCCAAAGAACAGGCTGAAAAGATAATTGAAGATTTTATGGAACGTCCTTACGAGAATCTGGTGGTTGTAGATGCAGATTGGAATCAGATGAGCAAATCATTTCATGATGCTGCAGGTAAAAGTATTTTCCTGGAACGGCTGGTGACTCTGGATGCAGTTTCAAAAGAGGAAGAAGGTGAAGAGGAAAGCAGTGTATTATTAAATACGCTAAAGAAATTGCCCTCTGAGGAGAGAGAGGAATTCCTGATCTCTAAGGTCCGGCCTGTGTGTGCAAAAATCATGGGCTTTGAAAGTGACCAATCACTGTCGCTGAATGAAGCGTTAAGAGAACAGGGAGCTGATTCGCTGATGACATTTTCCATGAGAACTGCAATTAACAAATTATTTGGTATTGATTTAAATATTTCAGTGTTCTTTAATTATCCCACCATAACCAGACTGGTCGAGTATCTGCTGACTGATGTGTTTGTATTTGATCAAAAGCCGGTACTTGAATCTGAGGAGAGCATCGATGACATTCTGCTGGAAATTGCTGAGTTGACAAAATAATGTCTGGGGAAGGGAGAATTATGGATGAAATAGGCAAATACAAAGCAGCCTTAGTTAAGGCTGCAGAAAAAATAAATGAATTAGACGCTGAATTAAAAAGTTTGCAGCAAAAAGATGAGATTGCAATAATTGGTTACCACTGCCGGTTTCCGGGAGGTGCCAATGATCCCCAGTTATTCTGGGAAAAGCTAATGCAGGGATATGATGCTGTTACTGAAATTAAGCCTGATCGGTTTGACCCACAGCCTTTTTATAGTAAAGATTCCTCAGTACCGGGAAAAATGTACACCAAATCTGCAGCTTTTCTGGACCACGATATTAAAACCTTTGATTACAGCCATTTTGAGATTTCAGCTGTTGAGGCTGCCTCTCTTGATCCACAGCAAAAGTTACTGTTGGAACTAAGCTGGGAAGCATTAGAAAATGCAGGTATTGACATTGCTCAATTACGGGGAAGCAAAACAGGAGTCTTTATCGGACTGGACGAGGTGGATTATATCAGCCGGGAGGTGTTTTCCGGAAACGTAAACGACCTTGGACCTTATTCGGCAATTGGAATATCTTCTCATGCAACCGCTGGCCGGATCGCTTATTTTTATGATTTCAAAGGTCCGGCAATCTGTATAAATTCCGCCTGTTCTTCTTCCCTTTCGGCAATGAATATGGCGGTAGACAGCTTAAGAGGAGGTCAGTGTGACCTGGCTATTGTAGCCGGAGCTAATTTATTATTAAATCCTGAGTCATTTATTGGACTCTCACAGTTCCATGCTTTATCGCCGGACGGACGATGTAAAACCTTTGATGCGTCTGCCGATGGTTTTGGGAGAGGGGAAGGCGGCGGTGTCATTTTGTTGAAAAGAGCCGTAGATGCCAAAAGGGATAGTAATACCATTGAAGCTTTCATTCGGGCTATATACATTGGACAGGATGGAAGGTCTAACGGTTTTTATGCGCCTAACGGGCTGGGAGAGCAAAGAGTAATCGAAGCAGCCCTAAAGCAAGGCGGATTAAGTCAGCAGGATATTGATTACATTGAGGCCCATGGAACCGGTACGTCACTGGGGGATTTTATTGAAACTCAGGCAATCTGTGATGCGTTTAAGGATCGCCAGAAACCAATCCTGATTGGTTCTGTAAAGTCAAACATTGGACATCTGGAAGCAGCCGCCGGAATTGCAGGCGTTATTAAAGTACTTCTTTCATTAAAACATCAATGTATTCCTCCAAGCATTCATTTTAACCAGCCCAATCCCAATATTGACTGGGAAAAAATGAAAGTTGTGACTGAACCCGTCAAATGGCAGCGCGGCGATAAAAAAAGGCGTGCGGGGATCAGTTCTTTTGGTATAAGCGGAAATCTGGTTCATGTTATTCTGGAAGAGTCCCAACCAGAAGAAGACCATAGCTGGGAGGAAAAACCACAGTTTCCGGAATGTATAATTACCATATCCACAAAAAATAAAGGAGCATTAGTAAAAGCCGCCTCTGATATCCGTGATTTTATCAGCCGTTCAACTGAAAATTTATCCGATATTGCATATTCCACCAATGTGACCAGAGCTAAAAATGAATACCGACTTGCAGTGGTTGGAAATTCCCGTGAACATATAATTAAAACCCTTGACTCAATGATAGGGAATCAGGAGATCGGCAGGTTTTACATGGGGAGATCCACAGAAAAACGAAAAAAAACCGCTTTTTTATTTACGGGACAAGGATCAATTTATGAAAATGCTGCTCAGGAATTTTATCAATTTTCATCTGCCTTTCGAAATGCATTTAATAGATGCGATGAACGTTTTAAACAGCTGCTGGGAATCTCTGTAATTGATGCACTATACAAGCGGACGGGTGATCATTTAAACAATGCCTTATACTCACAACCAGTAATCTTTTCCCTGGAATATTCTTTGACCAAAATATGGGACAATTTAAATATTGTTCCGGATTATGTAATTGGTCACAGTATTGGTGAATATGCTGCGCTTTGTTATAGCAAAATACTCAGTTTTGAGGATATAACAAATATGGTTGCTCTCAGAAGCAGGCTGATGTCAGGCGTAAAACCAAATGGAAAAATGGTAGGAGTATTGGTGGAAGAAGGCCGAATGCGGGAGATTATCAATAAAAGCGACTGTCATAATGTATCAATTGCAGCGGTAAACGCACCTAAAAATGTGACTGTCTCCGGATTGGCAACAGAAGTGGATCAGGTTATTGATTTGCTTCAGCAGCAGGAGCGGGTATTTGTTAATGATCTTGGTATCCGATATCCATACCATTCGGTGGAAATGAACAACTACACTGGTTCCTATGGTGATAGTCTGGATTATCTGACTGGCCGGGGCCAGGAAAGTCCGGTTAAAGTAATTTCCAGTGTAACAGGAAAGCTGGAGGATTATCATTTATTTGAGGATAAATATTATTGGATGCAGCATTTAGAAAATACAGTCAATTTTAAAGCCGCCATGGAACAGGCGGAAAAACTGGGAGTAACAGCCTTTATTGAAATTGGCGGTACAGCCACTTTGTGCGGCCTGGCAGGGCAATGTATGGAAAATCAGGAGGCAATCTGTGTACCAACGCTTAGAAATGGAATCGGCAGCTATAAGCAACTGAGTGAGTCTTTAAAAAATCTTTATTTAAATGGGCTGAACCTGCAATGGGATGGTTTATATAAAGAATATCAGGTAAAAAAGGTGGCATTACCAGGCTATGCATTTGACCGGAGGACATCCTGGAAAGACAGGTCACATCAATTACCGGCCTCTGACCTGTGTGCGGGTACTGCTGATCTGCTGTTAAATAAACAGCGGACACAGCTGTTGGAACAAAGAAGTTATCTAAAACAGATGCTTGAATCTGAGAAAGTAATAAAGAATATTGGGGTGGAGGAAATAACTTATGATTAAGGAACTGAATCAGACAGAAGTTTTAAAAGTGGCAGATGAATTAAAAGATATTATACATATGATTTCAGGAATGGAAAAAGAAGCTATGGATATTGACCGAAGATTGATTTCATATGGTCTGGATTCCATTTTATTGTTAACCTTGTCCAAACAGATTGATTCCAGATATCAACTGGTAATTCCATTAGACATTTTTTTTACTACATTAAATACATTACGTCTGGTTGCAGAACACATTGTAATTAATAGTCCAATGGTACAAGAGGAAACTCAGGAAATTGATTCAGTGGAATCGGAAATGTTGCCTGCCATAGATTCGTCACTTAATAGTAATTCTCTTGATTTTGGTAATCTGGTCAAGATTTTTGACAGTCAGTATCATATCATTATGAAACAAAATGAAATTTTAAAATTAATAACGGAGCCCAATAAGAAAGAACCAGAAGCTGTTAAGCCTGCGCAAAAACAAAAGCCGCAGCCAGGCAGACAGACTGCAGCGCAACGGGTGGATTACTTCGTACCTTATCGGAAAATGGAATTGCATCAGGAGGATGAAGTCCCTCCCCTTCAGCTGGCCTATATAAAAAACATTGAACAACGTGTAAATAATCTGACAAAAACGTCAAAAGAACAGACTCAAAAATATCGGCATGTATACGCAAGTAACCGGAATTCTGCAGGCTTCCGGCTGCTTTATAAAGAGATGCTGTATCAGATAATTGCTGATCAGGGCAGGGGAGACAAACTGGTTGATTTAGATGGCAATGAAATGATTGACTTAACTATGGGATTCGGAGCTCTGCTGTTTGGGCACAATCCTGATTTTGTTAAAAAGGCTTTGCTTGCTGAATTAGAAAAAGGAATGCCATTGGGGCCCATGGGCAGGCTGACTGGAGAAGTAGCCAGCGATATTGCTCAGTTAACTGGTGTAGAAAGAGTATTTTTCTGCAATTCCGGAACCGAGGCTGATATGTTTGCGGTCAGAGTGGCAAGAGCAGTTACAGGTAAAAATAAGGTTGTCTGCTTTAAGGGAGCTTTTCATGGAACCTATGATGGAGTATTGGGAATACCTATGCCTACCGATGATCCTGATTTAAATACCATTTCACTGACTCCTGGAATTACAGATAATTCGGTACGGGATCTTATTTTGCTGGATTATGATTCTGAGGATTCCCTAAGCTATATTGAATCTCATGCAGATATTATTGCTGCGGTATTAACTGAACCAGTGCAAAGCCGACGACCTGACCTTCAGCCAGGCCCGTTTCTTAAAAAGCTGAGAGTGGTAACTGAGCAGTGCAATATTGCGCTGATTTTCGATGAGATCATCACCGGTTTTAGAATTTGCACAGGTGGAGCCCAGGAATATTTTGGTGTTAAGGCAGACATAGTTACATATGGCAAGGTGATTGGCGGAGGTATGCCAATCGGAATATTGGCTGGAAAAAGAGAATATTTAGACAGTATAGACGGCGGTATGTGGAAGTTTGGTGATAATTCTGTTCCTCCCTGCGACGATAAGAGAACGTTTGTTGCCGGCACTTTTTGTCATCACCCATTAGCAATGACGGCAGCACATGCAGTCTTACAATTTATCAAAGAGAATAAAGAGCAGATATACGATAATCTGAATCAGAAAACCGCTGAGATGGTTACAGAATTAAATGAATTCTTTGATTTGGAGAAGGTTCCGGTTCATATTAATCATTTTAGCTCATTATTCCGCTTTAACATTAATCTGGAAAAGGAAATTTTTTATTATGGCCTTCTGGAAAAGGGCATTTATGTGTGGGAGGGACGAAACTGCTTTTTATCAACAGAGCATAGCAATGAAGATATTCAGTATTTTATTAATGCGGTAAAAAAGACTATTAATGAGATGAAAGATGCTGGCTTTTTCCAATAAAGTTTTAAAAACATACCCTGATAGTAAAATGCAGAGATACACTGTATTAACTATTAAGGTATGTTTTTTTATAAAAATAAGGAATGGAGGAGTAATAATTGAAAAACATGGCTTTTCTTTTTCAGGGTATGGGAGTGGATGTGCGGCCGCTTCTTAGCACTTTAAACGAGGCACAGACAGAAAAAATCAAGACATTGTGCCTGAAGGATCCAGTTCTTTTAAAATACCAAATAAAAGAATACCTCTTTACGTTTTCAGAAAATAATAAAATGATTACTGAATGGCTGGCGGTGTATACCATTGGGTATGTAATCTACGAAACATACATAAGTAAAGGTTATCGCCCTGTTTTTTTCGTAGGTTATAGCCTCGGGTTAATTGTTGCGTCCGCCTGCACAGGCGCTGTCAGCTTTACTGACGGGGCCAGGATGCTAATAGAAATTGAAAAATACAGAAGCCTTCACACTGTTGAAAATCAGACTATGGCAGTAATTATAGGAAAAAGCTTTCAACAGATAACATCTATGATAGATCGAAAAAAGTTGAATGATATGGTATATGTAGCCATTGATAACAATAATGATTGCGTTACTATATCTGGTATTGAGGCAGGTATTGATACCATTCTCTCAATGTGTGTTGCAGATGGAGTAATCAGGGCTGAAAAGCTGAAAACCAGGTATGCATTTCACTGTCCTTTAGGAGCGGCAGGTATAGAGTCTTTTGCCCATTATATTAATTGTCTGGAAGTAAAAGATTTATCCATCCCGATATTATCCGTATACGATCAACAGATGATTGATAGCAGCGCTAAGCTCAAGATGGAATTAATCCGGAATATGTCGTCGGCAATGATGTGGAGAACAACAATTTTATCCATCAGAGATATGGGAATAGAGGAATTTGCAGAAGTTGGTCTGGATGGCGGATTAACAAAAATTTCAAGATTAATTGATCTGGATTTGCAGTTTACGACAATCAAAAAAATCAACCGTGAAGAAAGATTTCAAAGGGTATAGAATTACCAAATAAAAATAAAAGACAGGAGACCAAGGATGAAATTTTGGAATGCGGAAATAGAATGTATGGAACGAAAGCAGCTGCATGAACTGCAACTTCAGCGATTAAAACAAACTGTTAAAAATGTAGCCGAACATGTACCGTATTATGCTAGAAAAATGACGGAAAAAGGAATTTCTGCAGCTGATATCAACACCCTGGATGATTTAAAAAATCTTCCATTTACAGATAAGGAGGATTTACGAAAAACCTATCCGTTTGGAATGTTTGCTTCCCCCTTAGAGGATATTATCCGGGTACATGCATCAAGTGGAACAACTGGTAAACAGACAGTAGTAGGGTATACCAGAACTGATATTGAAAACTGGTCTGAAAATATGGCTCGCTGTCTGATTATGGCAGGAGTAAAAAAAGATTCAAGAATACAAAATTGTTATGGCTATGGGCTGTTTACAGGTGGGCTGGGAGTGCACTATGGTGTTGAGCGGGTTGGTGCAATTGCGATTCCGGCATCAACTGGAAATACCGAAAGGCAAATAAATATGCTGAGAGATTTCAAAAGTACCTGCATATGCTGTACACCGTCTTATGCTTTATATCTTGCCGATACTATGAAACAGATGGGAATAAAAAAGCATGAACTAAGTCTTACTTCCGGTATTTTCGGAGCTGAGCCATGGACAGAGGAAATGAGGCAGAAGATTGAATCCCAGCTGGGATTAAAAGCGTTTGACATCTACGGTCTGAGTGAGATTATGGGGCCTTCTGTCTCTCAGGAATGTGCTTGTCAAAATGGCTTACATATTTGGGAGGATAGTTATATTGCAGAAGTGATTAATCCAGACACCGGAGAGGTACTTACGGAAGGTGAGCCTGGCTGTCTGGTGATTACAACCATTAATAAAGAAGGAATTCCCCTGATCAGATATAAAACCGGAGATATCTGCAGTCTGACGAAAGAACCATGTGATTGCGGCAGAACTCATACCAGGATGACAAAACCAATTGGAAGAACTGATGACATGTTAATTATCCGGGGCGTTAATGTATTTCCCACCCAGATTGAATCAGTACTGTTGAATTTTACAGAAGTCAGTCCCCATTATCAGATTGTAGTTGATCGTATTAATAATCTGGATCATTTAAACATTAATATCGAACTTAATGACCATATTTTGCCCGGATATCCAAACTATCTGGATCAATTAAGCTCTCTGGTTACAAAAAAATTGGAGAGTGTTATTGGGATTTCAGCTAAAATTAATATAGTTGAGCCTCAAAGCATTAAACGCAGTGAAGGTAAGGCAGTCAGAGTTATTGATAATAGAAGGATACTGCTATCAAAACCAATAGGAGGAAACAGCATACTATATGAAAAAAATATTATCAGGCAATGAAGCAGTTGCCCGGGGTGCCTTTGAATATGGTATAACCGTGGCAACTGGATATCCGGGAACACCCAGTACTGAAATTACCGAAAACATAATTAAATATAAAGAGATTAATGCAGAATGGTCACCAAATGAAAAGGTTGCAATGGAGGTTGGTATAGGTGCTTCGATTGCAGGGGCAAGGACACTTGTTTCAATGAAGCATGTGGGGCTTAATGTGGCCGCAGATCCTTTTATGTCCATTTCTTATCCAGGTGTCAATGCAGGTTTAGTGATTGCTGTTGCTGACGACCCAGGTCAGCATAGTTCACAAAATGAGCAGGATACCAGATATTTTGGTATCGCTGCTAAGATTCCGGTAATAGAACCATCTGACAGTGCAGAATGTAAAGAATTTGTTGGTCATGCACTGAACATCAGTGAAGCGTTTGATACTCCCGTAATCCTAAGATTAAGCACACGAGTTTCACATTCCAGAAGTATTGTCAAATTAGAGAATAATCAGAGCACGTCTTTAAAAAATTATCAGCAGAATCCCAATAAATACATTGTTGCTCCCGCAGTGGCAAAAAAACGCAGAGTGGTAGCAGAAGAGCGATTAAGATCACTTGAAAAATATGCGGAAATAACTGCATTAAATCAGGTGGAGTTCAATAATATGGAGTTTGGCATTATTACCAGCGGAATTGCCTACCAATATTCAAAAGAAGCATTTCCAGATGCGTCTTTTTTTAAGCTTGGAATGTCTTATCCTTTGCCTGAAAATAAAATAACTGATTTTATTAAGAAATGTAAAAAAGTATATGTTATCGAAGAGTTAGAGCCTGTCTTTGAGGAAAAAATCAAGACATGGGGTTTGAACGTAATCGGCAAAAAAGTTTTTCCCACAATTGGAGAATTAAATACGGAGATAATCAGAAATGCCATATCAGGTGAAAGGATCCAATCAATTGAAACAGATCTGACAAAGGACATTCCTGCCAGACCCCCGGTTTTATGTCCTGGCTGCCATCACAGGGGCGTTTTTTATGTGCTCAAAAAGTTAAAGCTGCATGTCATGGGGGATATTGGCTGCTATACGCTGGCTGCATTCCCACCATTAAATGCCATGGATACATCCATTTGCATGGGAGCCAGTATCGGTATGGCTCTGGGGGCAGAAAAAGCTCGAGGAACAGATTTTTCTAAAAAAACTGTGGCGGTTATTGGTGATTCAACTTTTATTCATTCAGGAATAACACCATTAATTGATGTAGTTTACAATCAGGGCAATGTAACGGTTATATTACTTGATAATCAGACCACTGCGATGACTGGAAACCAGGATCATGCTGGTACAGGTTATACAATTCGAGGAGTAGAGAGCAAAGCAATTGATTATCGTTCTCTGGCAGACGCTATTGGAATCAAACGAATTCAGACTGTAGATGCTTATGATCTTATTAATCTGGAAAAAATAATAAAAACGGAAACCCAGGTGGAAGAACCATCCCTGATTATAACCAAAAGACCTTGTGTATTATTGAATCGGAATTCTGAACACATACAGCCTCTTAAAGTAAGTGATTGCAAAGGCTGTAAAGTTTGCCTGACCATTGGCTGTCCTTCCATATCCTTTAAAAACAACAAGGCTGAAATAAATTCAGCTTTATGTATCGGATGTGGACTCTGTGCCCAGGTATGCAGCTTTCAGGCAATTAGAAAAAACGTCTCAGAAGGAGGTAATCAGCCATGAATATTCTGATATCAGCAGTGGGAGGACAAGGTGCGTTACTAGCCAGCAAAATACTTGGTACACTGGGACAAAAAAAAGATCTGGAAGTTAAAATATCTGAAGTACATGGAATGTCTCAAAGAGGAGGAAGTGTAATTACTCACGTAAGAATTGGTAAAAATATCTATTCACCTGTTATAGAAAAGGGCAGTGCGGATGTGATTTTGGCTTTTGAATGGTTAGAAGGTGTACGCTATATTGACTGGTTAAAATCGGACGGCTCACTAATTGTCAGTACTCAGAGAATTGACCCAATGCCAGTTGTGACTAATTCTGTGCCATATCCTGAACATCTGGAAGAAAGACTGAAGAAATTACCAATCCACCTTTATACAGTAAATGCTTTGGCATATGCACAGAAAGCAGGCAGTATTAAAACGGTTAATGCTGTCTTATTAGGAGCATTGGCTGCAATTACAGATACAGAAAAGGAGATCTGGTTTGAAGCTATAAGGGAAAATGTCCCCTCTCCTTCGATTGAAATCAACTTAAAAGCTTTTGAAATGGGGTTAATGTCAAAATAAATAATTGTTGCTTTCCTTATTATATGATAGAATATTTCCATTGAATGAAGGAGGGATCATTATGAAGCGACCGGAAACTGACCTCCATCTGCATCTGGATGGGTCTTTATCGATTGACGTGGTAAGACTTTTAGCAGCGCAGATTGGATATGATTTTGAAGGACAGGATATAAAGGATAGTGTATCAGTGGGGGAAAACTGTGAAAGCCTTGTGGATTATTTGAAATGTTTTGATTTACCAGGGCAGCTTCTGCAGACAGAAGAAGCTCTGACACTGGCAAGTGAGGATTTAACCAGAAACCTTGCAGCTCAGGGACTTATTTACAGTGAAATCCGTTTTGCACCTCAGCTTCATATGAGAAAGGGACTTTCAAAGGAACGAATTTTAGAAGCCGTTATTAAAGGTATGAACAGGGGCATGGAAGGAACTGATTTAAAAGCAGGACTTTTACTTTGTTCAATGGTGAACGGTTCCGATAAAGAGAATGAGGAGACCTTTGAGCTGGCTTCTTCCTATCTTGGCAAGGGCGTTGTGGGTGTTGATATTGCAGGACCGGAAGGTCTTGTTCCCATGGCTCATTTTGAACCTCTTTTTAAAAGAGCCGGACAGAAAAATATTCCATTTACCATACATGCAGGAGAATGCGGAGACTGTGAGAATATTATAAAAGCAGTTTCCTATGGGGCCAGGAGAATCGGACATGGTTGTGCTGCAATTCAGTCAGAATCCTGTATGGACCTCTTAAAAAAGGAAAAAATTACCTTAGAGATGTGCGTGATCAGCAATCTTCAGACAAAAGCGGTTCCTTCCATTGATCAGCACCCATTGAAAGCTTTTTATGACTGGGGGATTCCGGTAACCTATAATACGGACAATATGACCGTATCGGATACCACACTGGAAAAAGAAGCAGAACTGATTCAAAAACATATGGGTTTTACAGAAGCGGATTTAAGACAGATGAATCGTTATGCACTGGAAGCCGCATTTATCGGACAGGAAGAGAAAGAAAAAATAATTGCTTTTTTCGACAACAATACGTATAATGTATGATAACTACGTTTAAAAATCGGTGAAAACAATAATGTTACAAAAAGGTGACGGCATATGGCAGATAATCCAATGATGGAGAAAAACAAGGTAACTGAATTCGATAAAGAACATAAGGAAATGAAGAAAGTAGACATTGATCTGGAGGCGCCCGCTGATTTTACAAGTCCGCAAGCCCTTTATGAAGAACTGGTTGCGAGCATAAAGAGATATCACCCATCTGATGATATTTCCATGATAGAAAAAGCCTATCACATCGCAGCCGATGCCCATAAGGACCAGGTGCGCAAATCCGGTGAACCCTACATTATTCATCCTCTTTGTGTTGCCATCATTCTGGCCGATTTAGAGATGGATAAAGAGACCATTGCTGCAGGCATCCTCCATGATGTGGTAGAGGATACCATTATGTCCTTAGATGAACTGAAGGCAGAATTTGGGGAAGAGGTGGCTCTTTTAGTAGACGGAGTCACCAAACTGACCCAGATTTCCTGGTCTATGGATAAGATGGAGATTCAGGCGGAGAATTTAAGAAAGATGTTCTTAGCCATGGCAAAGGACATTCGTGTCATTATTATTAAGCTGTCCGACCGTCTTCATAATATGCGGACGCTTCAGTACATGAGGCCTGAAAAGCAAAAGGAAAAGGCAAAGGAGACCATGGAGATCTATGCTCCCATTGCCCATCGTCTTGGTATTTCCAAAATAAAAATTGAACTGGATGATCTGTCTTTAAAATACTTAGAGCCGGACACCTATTATGAGCTGGCAGAAAAAATATCTCTAAAAAAAGATGCCAGAGAATACTTTGTAAAGAGTATTGTTGATGAGGTGGAAGAACATTTAAAGGAAGCTGGAATAGAAGCCAGAGTGGACGGACGTGTTAAACATTTCTTCAGCATCTATAAAAAAATGGTCAACCAGAATAAAACACTGGATCAGATCTATGATCTGTTCGCAGTGCGGATTATTGTTGACAACGTAAAAGACTGTTATGCTGCACTTGGCGTAATTCACGAACTGTATAAACCTATCCCGGGGCGTTTCAAGGATTATATCGCCATGCCCAAACCCAACATGTACCAGTCCCTTCATACAACACTGATCGGCAACAACGGCCAGCCTTTTGAGATTCAGATCCGTACGTATGAGATGCACCGGACTGCCGAATACGGAATTGCGGCTCACTGGAAGTATAAAGAGAGCGGAAGCGGTCAGGTTGCGGCAGGCAAAGAACAGGAGAAGTTAAGCTGGCTCCGCCAGATTTTAGAATGGCAGAAGGACATGTCCGACAACAAGGAATTCTTAAATATGGTTAAGGGTGACTTAGATCTGTTCTCCGACAGTGTTTACTGCTTTACTCCGTCAGGTGATGTGAAGAATCTTCCCAGCGGTTCAACGCCCATTGATTTTGCATACTCCATCCATAGTGCAGTCGGAAACAAGATGGTGGGTGCCAGAGTCAACGGCAAGCTGGTGAACATTGAATATGTCATTGAAAACGGTGACCAGGTGGAGATCATCACCTCTCAGAACAGCAAAGGCCCAAGCAGGGACTGGCTGAATGTGGTGAAAAGCACTCAGGCAAAAAATAAAATCAACCAATGGTTTAAGACAGAGCTGAAAGAAGACAATATTCTCCGGGGCAAAGAGATGGTGGACCGCTACTGTAAAGCCAAAGGAATTAATTATTCAGAGATTAACAAACCGGAATATCAGAGCAAGGTAATGAAGCGCTATGCCTTCCGCGACTGGGATTCTGTGCTTGCATCCATTGGCCACGGCGGTCTGAAAGAAGGCCAGGTCATCAATAAGATGGTGGATGAAAAGGATAAGAAATTAAAGAAAGACGTAACTGACACTACCATATTAAATGACATTGAGGATATGGGCAGCAGACTTCCAATTAAGAGACGTTCGGGAAGCGGAATTGTTGTAAAGGGAATTCACGACCTTGCAGTCCGTTTCTCCAAATGCTGTTCTCCAGTACCAGGCGATGAGATTGTAGGCTTTGTAACCAGAGGAAGAGGCATTTCCATTCACAGAACAGACTGCGTCAATGTTTTAAATCTTCCGGAAGATGAGAGAAACCGCTTAATCGATGCAGAGTGGCAGGAGCCGGAAGGGGACAATACAAAAGAACGTTATTCTACGGAAATCAAAATTTTTGCCAATAACAGAATCGGTATGTTTGTTGACATTTCAAAGGTATTTACTGAGAGGCAGATTGATATCACTTCCATGAATTCCAGAACCAACAAACAGGGAAAAGCCACCATTACCATGACCTTTGAGACTCATGGCGTGGAAGAGCTTGGAAAACTGGTTGATAAACTGAGACAAATCGAAGGTGTAATTGACATTGAGAGGACTGCGGGATAACGCAGTTTTTCTCTTTTTATTCAGAAAGGTGTTGTGGACCGTGGTATATCCCGTGAAATATCTTCCACAGACAGTGAAAAGCTTAACCAGACTTACCATGCCTGTTACAGGCTTTGAGGAACGGTTTCCTTTTATGCAGATCGATAAAGACAGCTATATCGTGGGTGCGGAAATACAGTCAGGATTAAACTTTAACGTTGCACAAGGGGTTCACTGTGTACAGATCGGAAAGTACTGTGCCTTTGCTGATAAAATTACATTTCTTGTTAATTTAAATCATAATTACAAATCCGTATTTCAGGGGTGCCCTTCTTTTGTGACCACAGCGGTTCCTGACAGAACCAAAAGAAAAGGCTCTGTACTCATTGGAAACGATGTCTGGATCGGCAATGGGGCCACGATTATGAGTGGTGTTTCCATACACAACGGAGCGGTAATCGGAGCCGGAAGTGTGGTCACAAAATCAGTGCCTGCCTATGCAATGGTGGGTGGAAATCCGGCTAAAATCATTGGATACCGGTTTGATGAGGCGCAGAGAAGAGCTTTAAGCCGGATCGCCTGGTGGAACTGGACAGAGGAGAAGCTGATAGAAAATCAGAACGAGTTTCTGCTGCCGGCTGAAGATTTCATAAAGAAGTTTGATCCGGGAGAAGAATGGAATCAGATCAATCCGATAATTCCAAAAACAGACAGGAAGACGATTCTTCTGATTGCAGATTATATAAGTCCATTTTCCCTCTGGAAAAGGATTTTAACGGAATATGCAGCGTCAAGTCCTGCAGATACCAGACTTTTGTTATATATCTGTCCTTCTGCCGGTGAAGAGGGATATCGGCAGGTTTTAGCGGTATCAGAGGAACTGGAGACAGACGGCAAAGAAATTATAGTAAGAATGGGCAAAACAGAAGATGATATCAGGTGTCTGTTTGCCGCGGCTGATTACTTTATAACCACTAGAAGTGAGGATAATATTCTCTACATGGAGTATGCAGATTATTATCAGGCAAAGCTTTTGTATGGAACGGATATTCCGGTATTTACTATTTAACGGACGGATTAATGGGAAGGATTGAAACAGGAGATAAGAATATGAGTGATTTCAGAATTAAAACATACCCGGTGGGGCAGATTGGTACCAATTGTTATATTATTTTCCGGGAGCAGTTAAAAAAGGCAATTATTGTGGATCCCGGCGATGAAGGGGAATTTATTCTGGAGCAGTGCAGGAAGCTGTCTGTAACACCGGAAGCCATTTTACTCACTCATGGCCACTTTGATCACATTATGGCAGTCAATGAGATAAAACAGGCGTTTCCAGAGATCGTAATTTATGCCGGAGAAAATGAAAAAATACTGTTAAACGATCCGTCTGTAAATCTTTCCTCAAACATTGGAAGGCTGTGTTCCATAGAGGCAGATCGCTACGTGACAGATGGGGAAACCATTAATCCTGCAGGGATTTTATCTCATGTAATAGCAACTCCCGGTCATACAGAAGGCAGCGTCTGCTACTATATGAAAGAGGAAGACGTATTAATCAGCGGAGATACTCTCTTTTTAGAATCTCTTGGACGTACCGATTTTCCCACTGGAGACCAGTTAAAAATTATAAGCTCCATCAGAGGAAAGCTGTTCCCTCTTCCCGGTGATACCATGGTATATCCGGGACATGGAGACGTTACTACCATCGGTCATGAAAAATCATATAATCCGGTGGCATTATACAGAGGATAGGGACTAAAAATGATAGGTTTAATATTAGATGATCAATCCTTTGAACAGGATATCAGGGAACTGCTTATGGCATTTTATCCGGGAGAACGTTTCCTTCATGAGGAGAAATCCGATGAAGATTTCCGGCTCCTTGTCCATGGCGTGACTGGAGATGATTTCTTCCGGTTAAGTCTGGAAGACAGGGAGCAGGGAATAACAAAAGCTTCCGAAACCAAGGTGGACTTTTCCGACCGCTTTGAAACCAAAAACCGGATAAAGCGGATGCTTTATGGTATGGCGGGAGAACTGACTGGCAGGGAACTGCCCTGGGGAACACTTACCGGGATACGTCCGGTTAAAATAGCCATGACAAAACTTCTTTCCGGCAGTAAAGAAGAGGAAGTTTCTGATTATATGAAACATACGTATTTAACCAGTGATCAGAAGGTGGATTTAAGTCTGGAAATTGCGAAAAAAGAGTTGGATCTGCTGTCAGGCATTGACTATGAAAACGGATACAGCCTTTATATCGGAATTCCCTTCTGTCCCACCACCTGTCTTTACTGTTCCTTCACGTCATTTCCCATCAGCCAGTGGGAGAAGCGAATGGATGATTACCTGGAAGCTCTTTTTAAAGAAATGGAGTTTACAGCCAGTCGAATGGCAGGAAAGACTCTTGACACTGTGTATATAGGAGGCGGTACGCCTACTTCGCTCAGTGCAGAGCATTTGGAAAAGCTGATCTTAAGGCTTAAGAATACGTTTGATTTTACTAATGTAAAAGAATTTACAGTAGAAGCCGGAAGACCGGACAGCATAACACAGGAGAAGCTTGGGGTATTAAAGAAATATGGTGTATCCCGTATTTCCATAAATCCTCAGACGATGAAAGAGGAGACCCTGAAGATCATCGGCCGCCGCCATACTGTGGAGATGGTAAAGGACCGCTTTTTATTAGCCAGGTCATTGGGCTTTGACAATATTAACATGGATTTAATTATCGGACTGCCTGGGGAGGATATGGAAGATGTAAGACGGACCATGGAAGAGATTAAGTCTCTGGGGCCGGACGGCATCACTGTTCATACTTTGGCGATTAAGCGGGCAGCCCGCCTTAATATGTATAAAGAACAATACGGAGATTTGAAAATTACAGGAACTCAGGAGATGGTGGATTTAACGGCAACCTACGCCCGTAGCATGGGACAGGAGCCTTACTACCTCTACCGACAGAAAAATATGGCCGGTAACTTTGAGAATGTGGGATATTCAGCTCCTGGAAAAGCCTGTATCTACAACATCCTCATTATGGAGGAAAAGCAGACCATAGCAGCCTGCGGTGCGGGAACTACCACGAAAGTTGTTTTTCCATCGGAGAATCGGTTGGAGAGGGTGGAAAATGTTAAGGACGTAGAGCAGTACATCGCCCGAATCGATGAAATGATAGAAAGAAAAGAAAAAATGCTTGCAAAATCAGAAATGTAATTTAAAATAGAAAGCATGATTTGCGATTTCCAGGAAAGATAGAAAATATAATAAACGGAGTGAAAAAAATGTCATTAAAAAAGAAACCGGTTACCGGAATGAAGGACATACTCCCTGCGGAAATGCAGGTGCGGGAATATGTAATGAACCAGATTCGGGAGACATACGGCGGATTTGGATTTAATTCCATTGAAACTCCCTGTGTAGAACACATTGAGAACTTAAGCAGCAAACAGGGCGGCGACAATGAAAAACTGATTTTCAAGATTATGAAGCGGGGAGAAAAACTGAATCTGGAAACAGCGCAGATGGAGAATGATCTGGTTGACAGCGGACTGCGTTATGATCTGACAGTTCCCCTTTCCAGATATTATTCCAACAATGCAGCAGTTTTACCAGCCCCTTTTAAATCCCTTCAGATGGGAAGCGTCTGGAGAGCAGACCGTCCCCAGAGAGGACGTTTCAGACAGTTCGTCCAGTGTGACATCGATATCCTTGGAGATCCCACCAGACTGGCGGAGATCGAACTGATTCTTGCGACGACCACACTCCTTGGAAAGATTGGATTTAAAGGATATACAGTAAGAATTAATGACCGTAATATCTTAAAGGGCATGGCGGCTCACTGCGGATTTTCAGAAGAGTCTTACGACCAGGTTTTTATTATTCTTGATAAGATGGACAAGATCGGTATGGATGGCGTGGCCCGGGAATTAAAGGAAGCGGGTTATCCGGAAGAGAATGTTAATAACTATTTAGCCCTGTTTGAGACAGTGACCAGAGACGCATCCGGTGTCAGAAGCCTAAAGGAAGCATTAAAAGATGCCATGGATCCGGAACAGGCAGAGAATCTGGCGGCTATTATTGACAGTGTGAGTGCAATCACCACCAGCCAGTTTAAGATCGAATTTGATCCCACTCTGGTACGTGGAATGTCCTACTATACAGGAACTATTTTTGAGATTCTGGTAGACGGTTTCCCAGGTTCCGTAGGCGGAGGCGGCCGTTATGACAAGATGATCGGCAAATTCACCGGTATGGATACTCCTGCGTGCGGATTCTCCATTGGTTTTGAACGGATCATCACCATTCTTATGGAAGAAGGCTTTGCAGTACCTGGCAGCGAAGAACGGTTTGCATTCCTGATTGAGAAGGGTGTGAGCGATGCGGTCATGAATGAAGCTGTGAAAGAGGCCATGAATGAACGCGCCAAAGGTAAGACAGTTCTGGTATCCCAGATGAATAAAAATAAAAAGTTCCAGAAGGAAAGCCTTATAAAAGAAGGATATACCCAGTTTAAGGAATTTTATAAAGAAGCACTGAAGGAAACAAATTAGGAGGAAATTATGGCAGAGTCAATGTTGGGTTTAAAAAGATCCCATAGATGTACGGAAGTTACAGCAGCCTGTGCAGGAAACGAAGTTACAGTAATGGGCTGGGTTCAGAAAAGCAGAAATAAGGGCGGAATTATATTCGTTGATTTAAGAGACCGTTCTGGAATTCTGCAGATCATCTTCGAAGAGAGCGATTGTGGAGCAGAAAATTTTGCAAAAGCAGAAAAACTGAGAAGTGAGTTTGTTATCGCTGTTACCGGCGTGGTAGAGAACCGATCAGGCGGTGTGAATGAGAATCTGGCGACAGGCGCCATTGAAGTGCGTGCCAAGAGCCTTAGAATTCTCTCAGAATCTGAGACTCCTCCTTTCCCGGTTGAGGAAAACAGCAAAACAAAAGAAGAACTGAGACTGAAATACCGTTATCTGGATTTAAGAAGACCGGACATCCAGAAAAATATCATGATCAGAAGCCAGGTTGCTACCTTAACAAGAGCATTTCTGGCAGAAGAAGGCTTTTTAGAGATCGAGACACCGACTCTCATTAAGAGCACACCGGAAGGTGCAAGAGATTATCTGGTGCCAAGCCGTGTTCATCCTGGTTCCTTTTATGCTCTTCCCCAGTCTCCCCAGCTTTTTAAGCAGCTGCTGATGTGTTCTGGATATGACCGTTATTTCCAGTTGGCAAGATGCTACCGTGATGAAGACTTACGTGCAGACAGACAGCCGGAATTTACACAGATCGATATGGAGTTGTCCTTTGTAGATGTGGAAGATGTACTTGCAGTCAATGAGAGACTGTTAAAAAAGCTGTTTAAGGAAATCTGCAATTTCGATCTGGAGCTTCCGATTACACGTATGACCTGGAGAGAAGCCATGGACCGTTTCGGTTCTGATAAGCCGGATATGCGTTTTGGAATGGAACTGAAAAACGTATCTGATGTAGTTAAGGATACCGAGTTCGCTGTATTTAAGGGAGCTTTAGAAAACGGTGGATCTGTCCGCGGCATTAATGCAAAAGGACAGGGAGCCATGCCAAGGAAAAAGATCGATGCTCTTGTAGATTATGCAAAGGGCTTCGGTGCAAAAGGCCTTGCTTATCTGGCAATAAACGAAGACGGAACTTACAAATGTTCTTTCTCCAAATTTATGTCAGAAGAAGAGCTTAAGACACTGGCAGATGCCATGGATGGACAGCCAGGAGATCTTGTTTTATTTGCTGCAGACAGAGACAAGGTTGTCTTTGACGTACTGGGTAACCTTCGTCTGGAACTGGCAAGACAGTTAGAACTCTTAAAGAAGGATGTATTTAAATTCTTATGGGTAACTGAATTCCCGTTACTGGAGTATTCCGAGGAACAGGGACGCTTTACAGCCATGCACCACCCATTTACCATGCCTATGGAAGAAGACTGGGCTCTGATCGATACCGATCCGGGTGCTGTACGCGCCAAAGCTTATGATATCGTGTTAAACGGTACAGAGTTAGGCGGGGGATCTGTCCGTATCCACCAGGCTGATATACAGTCTAAGATGTTCGAAGTACTGGGCTTTACCAAAGAGCAGGCAAATGAGCAGTTCGGCTTCCTGTTAGATGCATTTAAATACGGTGTACCGCCTCACGCAGGTCTGGCTTATGGTCTTGACCGTGTAATCATGCTGATGGTTGGGGCAGACAGCATCCGTGACGTAATTGCATTCCCGAAAGTAAAAGATGCCTCCTGTTTAATGTCTGAGGCACCGGCTCCGGTAGATCCCAAACAGCTGGTAGATCTTGGAATTAAAGTGAGTGAAGAAACAGAAACTGAATAAATAAATTACAAACCTCTCTGCGAAGCCAACAGGCTAAGACAGAGAGGTTTTTTTGTGAAATAAAGTATCAGATAAAAGGAAAATATTAACAAAATAATATGGAAATTTTACATTGTTCTGATATAATATAGGAAAAAGCATATGTTAAAGGAGGATTCAAGCAATGAAAGGAAGTACAAAAAGAAGGTTTCTGTCTCTTTGCCTATCCGTACTCATGGTTTTGTCCCTAACCACAGGTCTATCGTTTCCTGCCAGGGCTGCAGATCAGGATATTGTGATTCTGTATACCAATGATGTTCACTGCGGCATTGATGAAAAAATCGGTTATGCAGGTCTTTCTCTTTATAAAAAAGAGATGAAAGCCCAGACGCCCTATGTGACTCTGATTGATGCTGGTGATGCGATTCAGGGAGCTCCCATCGGAACACTTTCTGACGGCGGATACATCATTGACATTATGAATCAGGTCGGATATGATTTTGCCGTACCGGGCAATCATGAATATGATTACGGTATGCCACGGTTTTTGGAACTGGCAGGCAAATTAAGCTGCGGATACTATTCCAGCAACTTTATGGATTTAAAGACCAATACTCCAGTGTTTGCTCCTTATAAGATGTTTACATACGGAAATACAAAAGTTGCTCTGGTTGGTGCAACCACACCGGAGAGCTTTACCAAGTCAACACCCGCCTACTTCCAGGATGGAAGCGGCAATTATATTTATGGTTTCTGTGAAGATGAAACGGGTAAGAAGCTTTACGATCAGATTCAGCAGTCCGTTAACAGTGCCAGAACAGAAGGTGCGCAGTACGTTATTTTAGTAGGCCATCTGGGGGAAAACGGCACCACTGACCGGTGGACTTCTGACAGTGTAATAAAGAATACAAATGGAATTGATGCATTAATTGACGGTCACTCTCATGAAGAATACTCAAAAAATATAAAGAACAAAGATGGAAAGGACGTGCTCCTTACCCAGACAGGAACTAAATTAAAGAATATTGGAAAGCTGACCATACGCCCTGACGGTTCTATTGCCAGTGAGTTAGTAGCGGAAGTTCCAGCAGGTGCAGTATCCAATACCTATACCGTACAAAAAGGGGATTCCTTAAGCCGTATTGCAAAAAGAGAATTAGGTTCTTTTGACCGATGGAGAGAAATTTATAATGCAAACAGGGACAAGATTAAAGATCCAAACGTCCTTACTCTGGGAAGCCAGCTGGTTGTTCCTGGTAAAACAGCAGTATCCAAGGATGGAAAAGCCCTGGATTATGATACAGACCAGTTTATCAAGCACATTCAGGCCCAGTATAATGAATCATTAAAGGTCGTATTGGGACATACTGATGTGGAACTGACCATCAATAATCCTGCTACAGGGGAACGGGCGGTCAGAAGCGGAGAAACCAACTTAGGTGATCTCTGTGCAGATGCATACCGCCAGGTACTTGGAGCAGACATCGGTATTGTAAACGGCGGGGGTGTCCGTGCAGGTATTAAACCAGGAAATATCACATATAACGATACACTTACTGTACATCCTTTTGGCAACATGGGCTGTGTAGTTGAAGTTACCGGACAGCAGATTAAGGATGCCCTGGAGATGGCTTCCCGTAATTATCCCAAGGAAAGCGGTGGCTTTTTACAGGTATCTGGTTTAAAATATACCATTAAAACCTCAGTTCCATCCAGTGTACAGGTAGATGAAAAAGGCAACTTTGTAAAAGTGGCAGGAGCATACCGGGTCGCAGATATCATGATTGGCGATTCTCCTCTTGATACGTCCAAAGTTTATACCGTAGCTTCCCACAATTACATGTTAAAGATGGCTGGTGATGGTATGACAATGTTTAAAAACAGCAAAGTAATCCGTGACGATGTAATGACAGATGTAGATATTCTCTCAGCCTTCATCCGCAATAACTTAGGCGGAAATGTAGGCGCTGATTATGCAAATCCGGCAGGACAGGGAAGAATCACGATTCAGTAAACAGATAAACTTAAAGTAATATAACCATGCGCCCTGCCCGGGTTTTCTCCTGCCAGATCAACAGGAGAGATCCGGACAGGGTGTATTTGTCTGCAAATATAAGAAATTTATGATACAATAGATACAAATAATATAATAAGAACCACAGGAGATAGAAAATGTTAATCAGAGAACCACAGAACCGCTTTGAAGAAATATATGCCATTTATGAGGAGTCATTTATAGAACAGGAAAGACGTACAAAGGAAAGCCAGAAACTTGTATTTGACAACCCCGTCTATCATACACTGGCAGTGGAAGAAGATGGGAGAATTATGGCGTTTCTGGGATACTGGGATCTGCCTGGATGTGCTTTTTTTGAGCATTTGGCAACTGCAAAGATTTCAAGAGGAAAGGGCTATGGCAAACTTCTGATCAAAGAAGCAGTAAAAGAAATAAAAAAACCTGTATTTCTGGAAATTGAGCCTGTGACAGAGGAAAATCCCGCAACAGGAAAAAGGGCAGTCTTTTATGAACGGCTGGGATTTTATGTGAATCATTTTTACTATGAACAAATGCCGTTAAAACCACAGGACAGTCCAATGCAGTTATGGGTGACTAGTTATGGAAAGCCATTTACTGAGGAGGAATTTATGCCTTATAAGAAAGAGATTTATGAAATCGTATACGGAGTCAATCTTTCCTAAAGAAACCGGATTGTCTTATTTTTATCACAGGACAAACTGTTTTTGCATATATTGTATCTAGCAATCAGAATATTCTAAAAGGAGATGGTTTGATTGAACCGATATAAGATATGCGTTTATGCAATCAGCAAGAATGAAGAGCAGTTTGTTGATCGGTGGATGGATGCGGTTTCGGAAGCCGATGAAGTGATTGTGACCGATACAGGCTCTACGGACGGCACTGTTGAAAAGCTCAGAGCCAGGGGGGCCACTGTATATGAGGAAACCATTTCCCCATGGAGATTTGACACAGCGCGAAACGTTGCTCTTGATCATGTGCCTGAAGATGCAGATATCTGCGTATCCAATGATTTAGACGAAGTATTTATACCGGGCTGGAGAAAAATCTTAGAGTCTGCATGGAAAAAGGATCAGACCCGTGCCAGATATTTATTTACATTTTCGTTGAATCCAGACGGAACACCAAAGAAGCAGTATCCCATGGAAAAGATCCATAAACGCCATGAATACCGCTGGATTCATCCGGTTCATGAAATATTGGAGTATAGTGGATCAGAGCCGGAAAAATCAGGCTGGGTGACGGGACTTGTATTAAATCATTACCCGGATAATTCAAAACCAAGAACCCAGTATCTGCCCCTTCTGGAGTTATCTGTAAAAGAAAATCCCTTTGATGACAGGGCCATGTTCTGGCTTGGCAGAGAATATGTATACCATGGAGATTATGACAAGGCAATACAAACGCTCAATAAACATCTCTCTATGCCCACCGCAAGATGGATGGAGGAACGTAGTGCCTCTATGCGCTTTATTGCCAGTTCCTATGCAGCAAAGGGCAATAAAAGAGAAGAACTGGTCTGGCTCTACCGGGCTCTTGCAGAATGTCCGGAGGTGAGAGAACCTTATCTTGCTTTAGCCAAATTCGGATATATGGAATCCAACTGGGCCTTAAGCTTTGCCATGGCTCTAAAGGGGCTGGCAATTAAAGAAAGCACGGGTAGCTATCTGGTAGACCCGGCAAGCTGGGGATATGCATTATACGATTATGCTGCAATCAGTGCTTACCGGCTGGGTATGTATGAGACAGCCGAAGAGTATGCAGACCAGGCTTTAAAAACAGATCCGGAAAATAAAAGGCTTCAAAGCAATCTCCTGCTGATTCAGCAAAAGAGCAGAAAACCGGCAGATAAGGAGGAATCCTGATGAGCGGTTTGAAAATCTGTGTTTATGCAATCTGTAAAAATGAAGCATCATTTGTAGATAGTTGGATGGATTCCATGAATGAGGCGGATCTTATTGTTGTCACAGACACCGGATCGGAAGATGATACGGTAGAAAAGCTAAAAGAGAGGGGAGCCATAGTCTATGTAGATATTGTAAAGCCATGGAGATTTGATGTGGCAAGAAATATCTCTCTGGATCACGTACCAGAAGATGTGGATATCTGTGTCTGCACCGATCTTGATGAACGGTTTGAACCAGGGTGGAGAAAACGGCTGGAAGAAGCGTGGGTAAACCATAAGCCCGTTAACAAGGGAGCTGTTGCAAAGACTGGCCGCTATCTTTACAACTGGAGTTTAAAGCCAGACGGAACACCGGATATACAGTTTTATTATTTTAAAGTGCATCAGCGTAAGGACTTCCGGTGGAAATGCCCGGTACATGAGTTTGTCCAGTACTGTGGAAAATCACCTCTGGAGACAATCTATATTGATGGAATGGTGTTAAGCCATTACCCCGATCCCACCAAATCCAGGGGCTCCTATCTGCCTCTTTTAGAGCTGGCAGTTGCAGAGACGCCGGGGGATGAGCGGATGCGGTACTATCTTGGCAGAGAGTATATGTATAAGAGCAAATGGCTGGAGAGCATTAAAACCTTAAAGGAGTATTTGCTGCTTCCCACTGCAACCTGGTGTGATGAACGGTGTGCAGCCATGCGCTGGATTGCCAGATCGTATTATCGGCTGGGCAAGATAAAAGAAGCATACCAGTGGTATTTTAAAGCCATTGCAGAGGTTCCTGGCATGCGGGATCCTTATGTGGAGTTTGCCAAAATCTGCTATGAGCAAAGCGACTGGCCCATGGCTTATTATCTGACCCTGGAAGCACTGAAGATAAAAGAAAAATCAAGGACCTTTGTAAATATGGGGTATTCCTGGGACTATACTCCGGATGACCTTTGCGCCATTGCCTCTTACCGGCTGGGATTGTATTCTGAATCCCTGGATCATGCAAAAGCAGCTCTTTTTTTGGCCCCCGACAATGAACGTCTGAAAAGTAATTTAAAATTAATTCAGGCAGCCATAAAAGAATAAAAATAAATTCCCGAAGAAAGACACAGGTTTCAAAATGCCATATTTGTGTCTTTTTTTGGGAATTTTTTTAATTGTTTAAAATTTGACAAATATTTTACAGAAATTTAATAAACTTTCAGTAAACGTCAGTTGCAGATTTTATAAATACCGTGTATGCTAATCCATATTGAATGAGATTGCAATCAGAAAGGGGTATTACATGAAGGCACAAAAGAGTAAGAGATTGCAGGTAACTGGAAAGCTGGTTGTATTCGTCAGTGTCATGGTAATGTTAATTATATCCGCCGTGATGACCATTTTTTATATCAGCCTGGACCGGGTTTACCAGAACTGGATTGATTCCAGTTACGAAAGTTATGATTTAAATATTAAAACAGCGACTGAAAGTCTGGTCAGTGTGTTACAGGTTAATTATGACCGCTATAAATCCGGTGAAATTACAGAAAAAGAGGCACTGGACAATGCAAAAGCCATTGTCCGCAATACCCGTTATGACAATGGAAACGGATATTTCTGGGCCGATACTTCCACAGGTCTCTGTGCAGTTCATATGAATCCGGAATATGAAGGAAAAGAGCGCTACGATGAGAAGGATCTGAAGGGAGAATACTATATCCGTGAATTTATTAAAAACGGATCCCAGCCCGGAGGTGGATTCACCAATTTCTACTTTACAAAACCAGGCCAGGAAGGCACATTTGCTAAACGGGCTTATACCATAAAATTTGAGCCATATGACTGGTACATCAGTACAGGAAACTACATAGACGACATAGACAGTGCTGTTGCAGGATATCACAGGGAAAAAATACTCAATATTATACTGCTGGCGGTTGTAGCCTTATTGATCTGCTTCACAGGTTTAATCATACTTGTCAAGTTCCTTCACAGGATTACAGCTCCATTAAGTCCCATATCTGAGCGGCTTAAACTGCTTTCCGACGGAGATGTTCATACCCCTCCCGTTGCAGTTGTGAAAACCGGTGATGAGATGGAGGTACTCTCTCAGGCAACCGATGAACTGATTGGGCAGATGAAAGAAGTAGTGGGTGATATTACGCTTCACTTGAAAAATATGGCGGCTGGAGATATGACACTTCCTGTAACCAGGGAGTATGCCGGAGATTTTTCCACCATCCATGATTCTCTGATTCTGATCTACAAGCAGTTAAACCGGACATTGGGCTTGATTCGTGAGTCGGCCGAGCAGGTGAATTCAGGTTCATCCCAGGTGGCAGACGCAGCATCAGCTCTGGCAGCCGGAGCGACGGAACAGGCAGGAACCATTGACCAGCTTTCTTCTGCCATAACAGAGATTACGGAACAGGCAGAACAAAGTTCGGCTCATATCGGGCAGGCTGCCGGTTATGCAGAGCAGACATTGGTTCGGGTAGAAGAAAGCAATAAGAAGATGAAGCAGATGCTTCGGGCAATGGACGAGATAAAGAACACTTCCGATGAAATTGCAAAGATTACAAAGGATGTAGATGCAATTGCCTCACAGACCAATCTTCTGGCGTTAAATGCTGCGGTAGAAGCGGCCCGTGCAGGAGAAGCAGGTCAGGGATTTGCGGTAGTTGCAGACGAAGTCCGCAGCCTTGCAGCAAAATCCGCAGAAGCTGCCAAACGCACTTCGCTGCTTGTGGAAAATGCAGCCCGGGCTGTGACGGATGGTATGGGGACTGCAAAAGAAAATGCCCAGATTCTGGCAGAGGTTATGGAACAGGCAAATCATGCCAAAGGGCTTATGGAATCAGTGGAGCAGTCCGCAAGAGAACAGGCCGTTGCTATGGTTAGTGTCAGCAACGGAATCAATGAAATCTCATACGTAGTCCAGAGCAATGCGGCTACAGCAGAAGAAAGCTCCGCTTCCAGTGAAGAATTGTCAGCCCAGGCCGCACTTCTCCAGAAAGAATTGGATAAATTTAAAATAATCCAATAAGATGTTGAATTAAAAACTGCCTTATGATACCATGGAGATGGTCAGTTATTTCAAATACAAATAAGGAGGCTTTTAATAAATGGATATTCGTTACTCTGCTAATCAGAAAGATTTTAAGCGTTACACAACAGAAGAAACAAGAGACGAATTTTTAATTGAGAACTTATACGTTGCCAATGAAGTGGTAGCTGTTTATTCCCATGTTGACCGTATGGTAACACTGGGCTGTATGCCAACAACAGAAACCGTTTCCATTGACAAGGGAATTGATATCTGGAAAAACTTTGGTACAAGCTTTTTCCTTGAAAGACGTGAAATCGGTATCTTCAACATCGGCGGATCAGGAAAGATCAAAGCAGATGGAGAAGAATTCAGCATGGGCTATAAAGACTGCTTATACATCACAAAGGGAACCAAAGAAGTATTATTCACCAGTGATGATGCAGCAAACCCAGCTAAATTTTATATGGTAAGTGCTCCTGCTCACAAGGCATGCAAGACAACCTTTATCCCGATTGAAAAGGCAGCTAAGAAGCCACTGGGTGCAATGGAAACTTCCAACAAGCGTGTGATCAACCAGTTCATCCATCCGGATGTACTTGAGACCTGCCAGTTATCCATGGGTATGACTGTTTTAGATCCAGGCAGTGTATGGAACACCATGCCATCTCATACTCATGAGAGACGTATGGAAATCTATATGTACTTCGAGATTCCGGAGAACAATGTAGTATTCCACATGATGGGCGAAGGCAATCAGACCAGACACATCGTTATGCAGAATGAGCAGGCAGTCATCAGCCCATCCTGGAGCATCCATTCCGGAGCAGGTACAAGCAACTATACCTTCGTTTGGGCAATGGGCGGCGAGAATCAGGCGTTTGATGATATGGATACCATTCCTACAACTGAATTAAGATAAGATTCGATTGGACAGGCAGATGCTTTTTACAGGAGCATCTGCCTTTTTTTACTTTTACGAAAGTTAATCGGGAAATGGTGTGAAATCTCTGTGAAAATGTAGATATTCCGCTATCAATTTGGTACAATATGTTTCATAAATACAGGAAAACAGTTGAGATCTGATTTCGGGAGGTTTTTATGGAACAGTTAAAAATATTAGTGGTAGATGACGAAGCCAGAATGAGAAAGCTGGTAAAGGATTTCCTCAGTGTAAAAGGATTTACCGTTGTGGAAGCATCAAACGGTGAGGAAGCGGTAGACATATTTTTTGAGCAGAAAGATATCGTACTGATTATTCTGGATGTGATGATGCCGAAGATGGATGGGTGGGAGACCTGCAAGACCATCCGTAAGTATTCCCAGGTTCCGATTATTATGTTGACAGCCAGAACAGAAGAGAGGGATGAACTTCAGGGATTTGATTTGGGAGTGGATGAATATATAGCAAAGCCATTCAGCCCCAAGATCCTGGTTGCCCGTGTAGAGGCTATATTAAGGCGCAGCAATGCCGTGAATACGGATTCGGTTGAGATCGGCGGTATCTGCATCGATAAGGTGGCACATCAGGTAACCATTGATGGAAAAGACATTGAATTAAGCTATAAAGAATTTGAGCTTCTGGCATATTTCCTGGAAAATCAGGGAATAGCTCTCTCCAGAGAAAAAATTCTTAATAATGTATGGAACTATGATTATTTCGGTGATGCAAGAACCATTGACACTCATGTAAAGAAATTAAGAAGCAAGATGGGAGAAAAGGGAGATTACATCCGGACCATCTGGGGAATGGGCTATAAATTTGAAGTGACATAATCGTTAGAGGTGAGTGAATGAAACATTCCATAAAGGCGCGTTTTGCCATCATATTTGTCTGTCTGATGGCATTTGTTCTTTTGACTACCTGGTGTGTGAACAACTGGTTTTTAGAGGGATTTTACACCAGAGCTAAGGTTCGTATCCTGGAAATGGCCTATACAGAGATTGATCAGGTAGTAGCCCAGGCCAATGAAAGCGGAAAAGGAATTATTAATTATTACCATGATTCCTATGATCCTGATTTCAAAAATGAGGGACCCGTGCAAAAGATGTTTCGGACCATGGGTGAAAAATATAATTTAATGATGATTTTAATCGACAGTACATCAGACGAATATATGATGTCTACAAGTGGTGATCCACAGTTCTTAAAAAACAGGATTGAGGATTATATTTTCGGCAAAGATATGCCCAAGGCCAAAGTATTAAGAAAACATAATAACTATATTATACAAAAAACTTATGACAAACGTTCGGATTCTTATTACCTGGAGAGCTGGGGGTATTTTTCGGATAATAAAACTATTTTTCTAATCTCCATACCGCTGTCGAGTATCAGGGACAGTGTGACTTTGTCAAACAGGTTCCTGGCATATGTGGGATCTATGGCTTTGATTATAGGTAGTTTGTTTATTTATTTCACCACCAAACGTATTACAACACCCATTCTTCAACTGGCAAATTTGTCAGAGAAGATGTCCGGTCTTGACTTTGAGGCAAAATACACTGGTGATGAAAAAGATGAAATCGGTGTCCTGGGTAACAGCATGAATCAGTTGTCCGACCGGCTTAAGGATACAATCGGACAGCTACGCAGTGCCAATGAAGAACTGCAGAACGATATTGCGGAAAAGGTAAAGATTGATGAGATGCGAAAGGAGTTTATTGCTAATGTGTCCCATGAGCTGAAAACACCCATTGCTCTTATTCAGGGATATGCGGAAGGCTTAACGGAGGGGATGGCAGAAGATCCGGAGAGCAGGGATTATTACTGTGAGGTGATAATGGATGAGGCCAATAAGATGAACAAAATGGTTCGTCAGCTGCTGAATCTGACTGCTCTGGAATTTGGCAATGATGATTTACAGTTGGAATGTTTTAATTTAACGGAGCTAATCCGCGGAGTGATTGGATCTGCCGGGATTTTAATCCAGCAAAAGGATGCTAAGGTGAAATTGGAGACTTTTGATACCATTCGTGTTTATGCGGATGAATTTAAAATAGAAGAAGTGATTACCAATTATTTAAATAATGCACTTAATCATCTTGGCGGAGACAGGGAGATTATTATCACTGCCGAAGAGAATGGGAAAGAGGCGCTTGTAACCGTATTTAATACGGGACAGAGTATTCCGGAAGAAGATCTACCGAAGCTGTGGACGAAATTTTTCAAAGTGGATAAGGCCCACACCCGGGAGTATGGCGGCAGCGGAATTGGTTTGTCCATTGTAAAGGCGATTATCGACTCTCACAAGAAGTCCTGTGGTGTAAGAAACGTTGAGGGAGGAGTGGAGTTCTGGTTTACTCTGGATTGTTATCAGGAACAGGGAGTATGACTTATCAGTTCCATAAAAATGCCGATATAATAAGTGTTGAACCATAATTTCTTAGAACATGTGATGTGAAAGGAGAAAGATATGGATATTGCAGCAATGAGTATGCAGTTAAGCTCTTCTAAAATTCAACAGAGTGCCGGATTAAGCGTTGCAAAAAAGGCAATGGATAACCAGGAAACGCAGGCAGCCGATCTTTTAAAGATGATGGATGTGGCAGTCCCAAACCAGATTAAAACTACTGGTTTAGGACAGTATGTTGATGTAAGAGTCTAAGAGTAAAAAGTTAAGGAGCAAAACCGGTTCATTGGTTTTACTCCTTAACTTTTTTGTTGGCCATGATAAAATGAGTAGTTAACCTTATTTTTCGCACATTAAGAAATATCGGTCCAGGTGTTCGGTATAACCGCCTTTTTGTTCTTTTGGTGTTGTGGTATCCAGAATGGCTTTAAGCTGTGGTTTTAAATTCAGTTTGCTGATTAATAACAGAAGAAGTTCCTGGATATTAATTAACATCAGGGAAGTCTTCCCGTTTAGCATTCGTTCTTCAGAAAGTTCCTGCTTTAGATGATAGGCATAGGGGTTTGCTACATAAAAATATAGGAATCCACCTGATTTTAAGTGGGTGGAACATTCTGTAATCAGTTCTTTGTAGTCCGGATAATTGGATAAATCCCTGCCCAGGCTGATATAGTTGTAGAGCCCCCCCGGAATGTGCTTGTGCGTTTCTAATATAGAGGGAGACACAATGACCGGGCTATTAAATGGTTTCAAATCGTCTTTCAGGTTAGAGTCATTGATAAGGAATGAAAATGAAATTTTTTTCTCCAGTCTTCTAAGCTGTGTTTTAAATTGCAGCACATCAGCTCCAAAGCCGGGATCAATAACAAGTGTGGAAACTTCCGTAGACTGCTGTGGAATGGTTAGTTCAATGTGAGATAGCTGATAGGCATCATAACAATAGTTATTTTCCCAGGGATCAATCCCATATTTTGCTTGAAACAGTAATCTTCCATGAAAGAGGGTTCTGTTTTTAACCTGGTCGTCTTTACCGGTAATGCTTCCATAATGGTAGCACCAGGTATCCCGGCAGAGAATCTGCTGAAATCCCGCTCTTCTTGCACGCAGGCTGAAATCATCATCCCAGAATTCCATGGTATGAAAATAGCGGTCTGCAAATCCAATGGTATTCACCTTATCCACATCGTACAATGCAATTACAGGCATGAGCCTGCACCGTTCTTCCCAGAGGTAGGGGCAGGGGCGGTTGTGGGCTTTCGCCGTTGCTTCTGCATTTTCGGGGGTGAATTCTGCCACCATACCCTGCAGGTTGCTGGTGTTTGGCGTGCTGGGGACAGACATGATTGCGTTAGGGTAAAACTGTAAGCAGGTGAGAAGGTTATCCAGCCAGTTTTCCGTGAGGATAGTGTCGTTATTGACAAATGCTGCATATTTTCCTTCGCAAACCCGGTATAGCAGGGAAAAGATCATTGTTTTTACATTTTCCTTTAAATTTATGACCTTTGTTATACCCAGACTTTCGAAGTATTCTTCTGTTTCGTCGGTGGACCCGTCATTGAGAAGTATCAGCTCACAGGGGTATTTGGCGAGATCGGTGTTGCGGAAGAGACTATCCAGACATCTTTTTGTATATTCCAGTTTATTGTAAACAGGAATCATAATGGAAATAAGATATTTTTCACCTCTGTTGTTGTAGGTGTTTTGGTGGTTTTCGGCAAATTCAGTTTCATAGTATACCTTCATTTTTTCTTTATCCGGATAGATGAGAGTCCAGAAGTAGGTGTCTTCCAGCCATTCCTGTAGAAATGGAATTAACTGATATTCGGTCAGTGCGGCTGCTTTTTCTCGGTTGTCGTTTAAGATCAGCGATGTAAGCTTATCGATTGTACAGTCTATGTTGTGATACATTGCCTGGAAGGAAATTGTGATATTTTGTACTGCAGGATTACTTAATGCAGATTCCAAGTCAGAGGTCAGGGATTTTAGTATCTTTAGCTGGCTGATCAGGAGGCGGTTTTCCTGATGGGGCAGAGTGGGAAGGAGCATTGTGGCTATATGCAGCAGGAAATACTGGCTTTGAATCACCCGTTTCCAGTAATTTAGAGGGTCGTCGGCAGAAACTGTATCTAATGTTAGAAATTTGTGCGTCATAATAGATTCCTTATTAGAATGAAAGCAGCGTCAGGTATGGAAAAAATGATTAAAAGACGCTGCAAGGTATGCAGGTATCACTTTATTATATGGCTGCTGTTCGGGTTTTTTGATTCTTGCAAAAAATATTTAAAAATTTACAAAAAATGACTTAACTTTTTAAGCCGCCGACTCGATAAAGTATGTGAAAGGAAGATGATAATAAATTACTTGTGCAAAGCGGTTTTAACCTGATTTTGCGGTGGTAATTCATTGGACAGGCTTCTTAAAGACACAAGTGTCAAGTTTTCACGAAACCCGCTAAGCGGCTGGTACCCCGCTGAGGTTTCAAACATCTTAACGCTTATCTGGAAACCAGAAAGCGTCCTATCATACAGGGAAAAGGATTTCCCTGATACATATTCAAGGAGGAAAAACACATGAGAATTCAGCACAATATCGCAGCTTTAAACTCTTACAGACAGTTAGGAAGCAACAATAACACCGTATCTAAGAACCTTGAGAAATTATCTTCCGGTTACAGAATCAACCGCGCAGGTGATGATGCAGCTGGTCTTGCTATTTCTGAGAAGATGAGAGCACAGATCACAGGTCTTGAGACAGCTTCCAAGAACGCAAACGATGGTATCTCTTTAGTTCAGACAGCTGAAGGTGCTTTAACAGAAGTTCACTCCATGTTAAACCGTATGGTTGAGCTGGCTGATCAGTCTGCTAACGGAACTCAGCAGGATGCTGTTGACCGTGAAAATATCCAGAAAGAAGTTAACTCTTTAAAGAGCGAAATTGATCGTATTTCTGAAGGAACAAATTTCAACGGAATTAACCTGTTGGATGGTTCTTTAGCAACAAAAGAAGGTGCGACCAAAGTTAGTACAATTACAGATAATGGAGTTCCAACAGATTTAGTAGCTAATAATGGTCAGACGTTTAAACAATCTATAACTTTTAGTGCTGGTGCTAATAGTACAGAGCAGACTATAAATCTTAAATATCTTGATAAAGAAGGTAAGGTAAAGGAAGCGGAGTTTAAATTCACAACTGCTGCAGCTGCAGATGCCGGTGATAATGCTACTAAGGCTGCCACTGAAATAACAAAATTATTTGGTGATAATTATAACGTTACAACAACAGCGGGCGGTGTACTTACTATTGAATCAAAAGAGAATGGTGCAGATCAAACACAGATCATTACCGCGAGACAGACAGATGGTGTAGCTGCTCCTGCTGATATGACTATCAGTACCCTTCAAGAAGGAAAAGATGATACATTTACAGTTGCTGGTGCTACCGTAGCGGCAGATGTTACCAAGAATAACTTCTTAAATATCGATGGAACAAAATATCAGATTCTTACAAGAGGTAAAACTGCAGAGTCTGGAGCAAAGGCGCTTTATATTGATCAGTCTGGAACTGACCCTGTTCCTGCTAATAATGCATTAAATAAAGATTCAGCAGCTCAGATTGCAGCTCAGTTAAAGGAATATGGAGTAAATGCTTCTTCAAATGGTACTAACATTATTATTGCAAAAGCCGATGCTAAGTCAGTAGCAAAGGGAGGACTTACTCTCCAGATCGGTGATACAGCAGATAGTTTTAATCAGATGAAAGTAAGTATTTCCAGTATGAATACTAAGAATCTTGGAATTGCAGGAATTGATATTAGTACTCAGCAGGGCGCTAAAGATGCAGTTAGCCTGATTAAGGATGCTATCAACACAGTTTCCTCCACGCGTGGTGATCTTGGTGCGCTTCAGAATAGACTCGAGCATACAATTAACAACCTTGGTGTTACTAGTGAGAACATGACAGCAGCTGAAAGCCGTATTCGTGACGTAGATATGGCTAAGGAAATGATGAACTATACCAAGAATAATATCCTGGTACAGGCATCTCAGTCTATGCTTGCTCAGGCAAATCAGACTCCACAGGGTGTTCTTCAGTTATTAAAGTAATCAATATATAATCAACAAATATATACTATCAGGTCTCCCAAAGTAGTGTATTAAATTTTGTGTCTCTGGAAATAAATGGCTTCTTTCTGGGAATGAATTAGATAAATAATTCATTTTCAGAAGGGAGCTTTTTCTATGGCAATCGCTAAAGAACAGTTACAGCAAATCATCGCAGACAACGATATTTTCATCATATGCGCCAACCGTAGGTCGTCACTATAGTGGAGCATCAGATCACAGGCCTGTCAAATACAACATTTTTTCGTAAGTGCTCCAAAACAAGGAGTCATTTCATCTGAGCTTTAAAAATGGTAATTAATTAACTCCTACTAATATATAAATAGGCTTTTAGATTACTTTATTATTAAAGTGCCCCACTTTTTGAGCAAAACGCTTGACAGTTTCATTAAAAGTATATGGCGCTTCGCGCCTTCTTTATAAGATATTTATCGATTGCAGATCATTTTTATGTTACTTGTAAATTCTGGCGGTCATTCTGCCTGTCAGAACTTTGTTGTTGAAATGTTCTGTAAATATTATCTTAGACCTGATTCCATTGCTCGTTCTACTTAGGATATCATTTCTTGAGCCTTGACCTTTCTCATGTTGATTCGTATTTATTGATTTTAAAGTTACTTCCATTACTGACTGGGCTGCACAGCTTAAAATCAATCTCATTTATGCACTACTCAGTGTTTTTCAAGTTGGTGACACCCCAGGCGTTGATACTTTTTATGACTTCTTTAACTGAATCTGGAATACTAATGACGACACCCCTTATTCTCACCTGCGCCCTTTGGAGACTTCTAAAAAGAAGCGTAAAAAGAAAGGTGAGAAAGATGATCCCATTGAAAAGCTGACTATTTAACAACTTTTTAAAGAGTTGGAGGAAACAACCTTTTCCCTTGACCAACAACCTTATGGTCATCTTTTACAGCTTCTTAATATGAATTTCTGGATATCTCAATCCATAAAAAACTCATCAATCCTCATAAGCAAACTCTTGCAGGTAATGGTACTCCTGTTGTTACCTCGGCAAGGGAGCGGAAATACCGTGTCTGTCACTGTCTTAGAAAGGGATTAATAACTGCAGCTATGACCGTTTTTTCTCAGCCTGATTGTGACATGGGTTGGGATTCCTCAAGGGATTGCTTTTATCTTGGTTACCATCTTTCCGCATGAGGAACATCCTTCCTGATTTCAATGTAACCAAGGTACTTCTTGATGCCACCCACAATGCAATGCCGTACTATAAATATTTCTGGTAATTATGCTCTACCTTCCGGAGAAGGGATTAACCAGTATAGGACAGCTTGATTATGATACTCTTCTGGCTTTTCATGAGGATGATTACTATAGATCATCAAAATTAAAAGATTTTTACGAAGAACTGATTCGGACATTTCTGCGATATCATGCATCAAAAGGTCATTAGCTTCTACATTTAACCAAGTAGTTATAATGCAGAGTTAATATGTAACCAGCTCTAGTTCTGATAAGATTTAAGTATACATAGTTTTAAATTATACATGTCGGATTATGTCGACGAGATTTAGTTGAATATTTAGATTAATAATTTATAATATAATTGTAACCTATTAATTTACACTATAGATAAAGGGGATTAAGTATGAGAAGAATTAAAAAATGGACTACATTATTATTAATGACATTAACTGTCAGTACGGTAACTGCTCCACAGGCAATGGCTGATAATTTACACGCCATAAATAATGTTCCGATGACAAGTAATGCAGCCATGGCACAGCTCCGAATGGAAGATAAAGGACCAGATTTCTCCAATGGAAGTCTTGTTTCTGAAGTTTGGGGTACTGAAGAAGATGGTACACCTTATGTGGAAAGAACTTATATACAGCATAATTTTGGCTTATTAAGAGCGTCTAGATCAGTAACACGTACTAATACTAAAAGCTATGGGGCTACAGGGTCAGTAAAAGTAACAGCAGTATTTGATTGTGATAGCGCAGAAAAGACAGTGTATGTATCTGAATCATCAGGATCATTTAATCAAGGTGGTGGGGTAAGTGATGTAGAAGACTACGGAACAACCACTTCTGGTGAAGGAACTTCAAAGGCGACAGCTAAATATAGTTGTAGAGTAAATAGAAATCTTGGTGGTTGGAAGACATACAGCGTAAGTGTATCATGCAATTATAACGGAAAGTAGTGTAATAAATTTTGTGTCTCTGGAAATAAATGGCTTCTTTCTGGGAATGAATTAGATAAATAATTCATTTTCAGAAGGGAGCTTTTTCTATGGCAATTGCTAAGAACAGTTACAACAAATCATCACAGACAACGACATTAAAAGTGTCGGGGATATCTACTCCTTATTTAACTCTG
The DNA here is from genome assembly GCF_048627165.1 of Lacrimispora struthionigena. Classification (NCBI taxonomy): domain Bacteria; kingdom Bacillati; phylum Bacillota; class Clostridia; order Lachnospirales; family Lachnospiraceae; genus Lacrimispora; species Lacrimispora struthionigena. The sequence continues at coordinate 1,706,410 of NZ_JBMBWP010000002.1, read as the reverse complement.
GATATTCCAAGAGATAGAAATGGAGAATTTGAACCCCAGATCGTCCCCAAATATCAACGTGACATTTCTGGTATTGAAGAACAGGTCATTTCTCTTTATACAAGAGGACTGTCTACCAGGGATATTTATGACCAGCTTTATGATTTGTATGGGATCGAACTGTCTGCAGATATGGTCAGTAAAATTACAGACAAATTTTACCTGAAATACACCAACAGAGGACCTTGCTCTTTCTGAACCAGAGAATTTGAAAGAAATTTGGGGCAGGAAATATCCTTTTGCAATCTCCAACTGGGAACAAAACTTGGAAGTAGTACGCCCGTTTTTCGGATTTAACGATGATATCCGAAGGATCATGTATACCACAAATATCATCAAAGGCGTTAACCGCCAATTTCGTAAAGTGACAAAAGCCAAAAGTAGTTTTCCCAGCGACAACTCTCTGGAAAAAATGTTGTTTTGGCAAGTCAGAATGTTAAAAAGAAATGGACACAAAGGTATCGAAACTGGGATTTGGTACTAAGCCAGTTGAAGCTGTTGTATCCAGAACGATTGAATGAATATCTATAAAGAAAAACCGGTCAGACAGTTTTCCACAACTGTCTGACCACAATAATTATTACCTTATTCCGTCGGTACTTATAGTATACCCGATTTTTCCCTAATAATTCCAGAGGTCGGGTGTGGGCAGAGCCCACAAAAAGAAATCTAAAACAGTTTGATGACAGTAAAATGAGCACGACTACGACAACTCAACTGATCAGTAACAATAAGCAATCTATTTCTTTTAAACAGAGATAGGTTGCTTTTATAGATTAATTTTACTTTATTTTTATAATTTCCATTTTTACTTATTTAATTTGTAAGATTTATAATACAGGTAAAATAAAGGTTATATCTAAACAAAAACGTTACATATAAGAAATAAGCAATGTTATTTATAAATAATAAGTAACTGAAAAACGTAAAAAATACACAGAAATTGCCAAAAATTTAACCCAGAATTACCCAACCCAAATAAAAAATATGGTAAAATTTTGCTCTCTAATGACCTGGAAACCTTGTAAATACGGCGTTTTTAACGTTTTTCCATTTTTTTGCCATTAAATCCAGTGTCGATTCAAAAGAACTTTCTTGACAATATTTGTAATAAAATGTAAAATGGAGTAAGAAAATTACAAAAAATGTAAGAATTTGCATTTGACTGTTAAAATTTAACTATTTTTTCCATTTTGTAACAGTCCGAATACGTCATAATGGCATATTGCCGGAAGAAATGAAAGTGAGGAACAGATCCGATGAATTCTATTTTTGGAAACAGCATTTCCATGGCGGAAAAATCTCTGGATTATTTGTGGGCGAAGCAGACGACCACGCTTAATAATATCGCGAATGGGGAAACTCCGGGCTATAAGGCCAAATATGTGAAATTCGAAGATGAATTTCGCAACCGGCTCGCGTCAGCGAGGAAAGGTACTTCGGCAGATATCGGAAAAGCTATCAGTAACTCAAGATATTTTGTGCGAAATACAAAAGAGGAATCTGCAAGATTAGACGGCAACAATGTCAATGTGGATGTAGAGAACGTGGAACTTGCAAGGACTACACTGCAGTATCAGTACGAACTGAATTCGTTAAACAGTGATATCAGCAGACTACGTACAATTATTAAAGGTTAAAACGGGAGGCATATAAGATGGAACAGATGTTCATAACGCCCATTCGCTCATTGGACTCCATTGGGGATATAGGAGCAGCTAAGAAGGTTGTATCAGGACAAAACGGAGGATCTGCATTTTCAGATATTTTCAAAGAGGCAGTTCAGAATGTGAAAACAACGGAAGCAGACTTAAGCAATCAGCAGTACCTTTTGGCGACAGGGCAGATTGATGATGCACATACCGTGCCAGCTGCAGCGGCAAAGGCCCAGTTATCCGTAGAACTTTTATCAGCGCTTAGAAATAAGGCATTGGAAGCTTATACGGAAATTATTCGTATTAGTATTTAAAACAGATAACAGGGCGGACGTACGCGATGGAAAAAATTAAAGATTTATTAGGTAAACTAAGTGATAAGACGAAAAAGATAATTATTGCGTCAGTGATTGGCGTACTGGTTATAGGCGGAGCTGTCTTTGCAGCAATGTCCATGCGGCAGAAACCGTATGAAGTTATGTTTACCGGGGTGAGTAGTGAAGAAGCAAAACAGATTATTGGAAAACTGCAGGAAGACAATATAGATTATCAGTATGATAATGGTGACATTAAGGTGCCTACAGAGCAGATGGACACCACAAGAGCCAAGCTGGTATCAGAAGGATATCCCAAAAGCGGTTTTACATATGACGTTTTCAAAAACAATGTTAATCTTATGACTACAGATACAGATCGACAGACATTTAAGCTGTATGATCTGGAAACAAGAATTGGATCTACGATTCAGATTTTTGATGGAGTAAAAGAGGCATACGTAACCATAGCCCTGGGAGAAACTTCTAAATATGCACTGTCCGAAGATAGCGCGAAGGAAGCGAGTGCCCAGGCTGTTGTCGTTATGAAGGATGGGGGATCGCCGACCGAAGAGCAGGCGAATTCCATTCAGCTTTTAATATCAAGAAGTATTCCAGGAATGGTAATAGATAATGTATCTGTCTTTGACGGCAATGGTCGTCAGGTATCAACTAACGCTGGCGATACTGATACAAATTCAGGAAAAGCTGCAGATGAGATAGCAAAGCTCATTGAAGACCAGATCACGGCTAAGGTAATTAATGTACTGGGACCTATTTATGGAAACGGCAACGTACGTGTATCTGTAAAAGGCACTGTGAATATGGAAAAGCTGATCAGGGAAAGTATTGTTTACAATACACCGGAAAAGATCGATGAGAAGGATAAAACCGGTCTTACTTCTGAGGAATCCATTTCCAAAGAATATTCCGGTAATGCCCAGACAGCATCAGGGGTCGCCGGATCAGAAGCCAATGCTGATATACCACAGTATAATGCTGGCGGACAAAATACAGATAGTGCATATGCATCTAACAGCTTAAATAGAAAGTACTTATTAAATCAGATAAAGGAACAGGGACAGGTTAATCCGGGAAGTATAGAGAACCTTACTGTTTCAGTTGTAGTTAATGGCAGTGACTTTGGATCGCTTTCCATTGATGATATCCGTAATCTTGCTGGAAATGCCGCAGGAATTGCTCAGGCAGACCGGGCTGAAAAAATTACAGCAGTGGCAGCCCCATTCTATACCATTGAAGTTCCAAAAGAGCCGGATAAGCCAGCTGAGGCAAGTACCAATGGTATTCTGATTAACCAGTGGATACTTATTGGAGCGTTGGCCGGAGTACTTCTTCTTATACTTATGATTGTACTGATCGTACGTCGCAGAAGAAAGAAGAGGGCTCTTGCAGATGAACTGGAAGACAGTCAGGAAGACGTACCGGTTCTTCCCAATATGCCGTCTAAGGAAGATCGGGAGATTGAAATACTTGCTCCGGAAGAAGACAGAGGAGCCGAACTGCGTGAAAGTGTACGGGAATTTGCAGAGCAGAATCCGGAGATATCAGCACAGCTATTAAAGACCTGGTTAAATGGAGGAAACAATAATGACGACTAATATAACGCCGGAGCAAAAAGCGGCAACAGTTATTGTTTCACTCGGCGTGGATAAGGCTTCCAAAATATATAAGTATCTGAGTGAAGAGGAAATTGAGAAATTAACAGTCGAAGTTGCAAAACTGGGACATGTTCCTTCTGAGACCACACAGGCCATACTGGATGAGTTTTATAAAACCTGTTTAACTCAGAAGGTGGTAACAGACGGTGGTCTGGAATATGCAAGAACTGTTTTGGAAAAGGCATTTGGAGAGAGTACTGCCAACAGTCTGCTTCAGAAAGTCACCCAGTCCCTTAAATCCAGATCCTTTGGCTTTATCCGGAAGAGTGATTCCAAGAATCTTTTCTCAATTCTTCAGCATGAGAGAGCACAGACCATTGCGCTTGTATTATCCTATACTAATGAAGAGATGACAGCCCAGCTGATCTCTGAGCTTTCTCCAGAGAAGCGCCTTCAGGTTGTAGAATCAATTGCCAGAATGGAAAGTGCATCTCCGGAGGCCATTAAGATCGTGGAGAATGAGATAAAGAAGAAGTTCTCCGGTATCCTTACAACGGATTATACAACCGTTGGCGGTATCGATTACATAGCAAATGTAATGAACCATATGGACAGAGGAAACGAAAAACTTATCTTCGACGAGTTGGGAAGAAAAGATGCAGAACTGGCCGATACCATCCGCAAAAAGATGTTTGTTTTCGAAGATATCATTACGATGGACGACAGATCCATTCAGCGTTTTATCCGCGAATGCGATATGAAGGACATGGTTTATGCGCTTAAGAATGCCAATAAGCAGATTACAGATGTTATTTTCAACAATATGTCAACCCGTATGAAAGAAAGCATTCAGTCTGATATGGAAGTTACAGTTAATGTTCGTCTGAAAGATGTAGAAGAAGCACAGCAGAGAATCGTTGCTATTATCAGGCGTCTGGAAGAAGAAGGCGAACTGATCATCAGCAAGGGCGGAAAGGATGATATCATTGCCTAATATTATCAAAAGTCCTGAGGCTGCAAATCGGGTTCTGGAATATGGTTTTAAAAAGAAATTTGAAGATATTGTTGTAAAAAAGGACTCAACCAGATCCGTGGAGGAAGAACAGTTTCAGCCGGATGAAGAAGATGAATATTCTCCGGTTGCGGAGATTCTTGATAAGGCTTCGAGTCGGGCACAGGAAATTGTAAATCAGGCAAGAGAAGAAGCTGAAAAAATTCTTGCAGAGGCCAGAGAGACTGGTTATCAGGAGGGCTATGAAGCCGGTCTGCAGGAAGGACATGCAGCTGCGTACGAAGAGCATAAGGCAGAACTTGATTTACATATGAAAGAATTCCGTGAAACCATTAAATCTACCGTAGAAAGTGTTACAGAAGAGAAAAACAGGATTCTGGAAACCTATATTGATGATTTGAAACGAGTCACCCTGACCATAGCCGAAAAGGTGATTCAGACCAGCTTAAAATCAAGCGGTGAGATTATTAAAAGAATGATAGTCGCTGCTGCAGGAAAACTAAAAAAGACTCAATGGGTGAAGATCTACGTATCACAAAAGGATGCCGGAATGATGATTCAGGGAGATGTGGGGTTGTTAAATGAGCTTTCTCATATATCCGGAAATATTAAAATAATTTCTATGGATCATTCAGAAGAAGGAACATGCATTATTGAACTTCCGGAAGAAATTATTGATGTCAGCGTAAATACCCAGATTGAAAACATTAAGGGAATTCTTAATAACGCAAGACTGTAGCAGGAGGAATCCGTATGTTCAAAGATTTAACGGACTTAATCATGAAAACAGAGACCATAGACCATATTGGCAAGATTGAAAATATTGTCGGTATGTCTATGGAAGCCTCCGGAGGAAAGGCCAGCATTGGAGATATTGCTTATATTTACAATGAAGACAGGAAAGAACAGATTCCTGTAGAAGTAGTTGGCTTTAAAGATGATAAGATTCAGCTTATGGCTTATGAAAACATGAGCGGAATTGCAGCTGGAAGCTTTGTAAGAAATACAAGAAGACGTTTGAAGATACCTGTGGGAGATTTTTTAAGAGGCCGGATTATTGATGCCAAGGGAGAACCCATGGATGGAAAAGGGCCTTTTGAGAATCCCAAGTATTATTATGTGGAAAACCCTTATATCAATCCCATGACACGCCCTCCCATCACAGATCCGCTGGAATTCGGAGTTAAAGCAATTGATGGCATGAATACCATTGGAAAAGGCCAGCGTATCGGGATCTTTGCAGGTAGTGGTGTTGGAAAAAGTACATTGCTTGGTATGATTGCCAGAAATGTAAAGGCAGATATCAATGTTGTTGCACTGGTAGGAGAGCGTGGACGAGAGGTAAGAGAGTTTATTGAAAAGGACTTAGGTCCGGAAGGAATGAAACGATCGGTTCTCATCGTCGCAACTTCGGATCAGCCGGCTATGCTTCGTATGAAATGTCCGCTGGTTGCCACCACCATTGCAGAGTATTTTAAAAATCAGGGAAAAGATGTACTCCTTATGATGGACTCCCTGACCCGTTTTGCCATGGCGCAAAGAGAGATTGGTCTTGCAATCGGCGAACCTCCGGTAGCCAGAGGGTACACTCCCTCCATCTATGCTGAATTTCCAAAGCTTCTGGAACGAAGCGGCAATTTTAAAGAAGGTTCCATCACTGGAATTTATACAGTTCTTGTAGAAGGTGATGATACCAATGAGCCCATAGCAGATACGGTGAGAGGTATTGTCGACGGCCACATTGTACTAAGCAGAAAACTGGCCAATGCCAATCATTTTCCGGCAATCGATGTAAGTGCCAGTATATCCCGTCTTATGACGAACATTGTATCGGAAGAGCACAGAAAGATGGCCTCTGAAATCAGGGACATTCTGAGCTTATATGAAAAAAACGAAGACTTAATTTCAATTGGTGCTTACAAGTCGGGAACAAACCCGAAACTGGATGTTGCCATTGCAAAGATAGAAAAGATTAACAAGTTTTTATGTCAGGGTATTAATGAAAATGACAGCTACGAAGAAATCTTGAAAAAGATGAAAGAGATTTTAAAGTAAACTCTGTGAAAGAAGGCCAAAGATGAAAAAATTCAATTTTCCTCTTAATACTGTTTTAAATTATAAAGACCAGGTGCTTGAGAATCTCAAAACAGAACATGCGCAGATTCTTGCAGATATTGCACAGCAGGAGAGACGGATTGAGGAATTGATGGAAAAGAGCCAAAGCGCTGCCATACGTTACAGAGAAGACACACAGTGTGGCGTTACTGTCAATATCATGCGGGAATATGAACGTTATATAACATTTATCCAGCAAAGAATTGTGGCAGAACAGGGAGTACTCTTAAAACTTACGAAAAAAGAAGAACAGAAGCGGGCTGAAGTAATCGAGGCAAAAAAAGAAAAGGCTTCTATAGATAAGTTAAAAGAAAAAAAACTGGATCAGTACAACAAAGAAGTACTGAAAAGTGAAGAGCTGTTTATCGAAGAATTTGTTTCCAATACGATGTCAGTTCGTAGCAGCAGGTAGTCCTGTCGGTTAAAATCCGGCAGTTACCATAAAAAATAATGCCAGATGGCAGAGAAGAGAAAGGAGGAAGAACAATGGAGATGAAAACAAATAGTGTGGAAGTTTTGATCAGGCAAATGCCGAAATCTCAGAAAACAGATGAGAAATCAGTAGATAATTCTTCTGGTTTTAAGAAAATGATGAGAGAAAAAGATCTGAAGAAGGACACTGGAAGCAAAGATAAAAAGGATATAAATAAGGAACTGGAGACAGCAGCCTCCAATGCGGCAGTACCACAGGCACAGCAGGCTGGAAAAACCAGTGAAACAGCAGACCTTTCGGATCAGCAGAAAAAAGAGATGCTGATTGCGGGCATGGAATCTTTAAAGGGTCAACTTCCTGATCCACTCAATTCAAAAGAAGATTCAGGAGATACAAAATCCGTGGATTCGTTTCAACTGCTTAAGGAGTTTCGGCTTAAGAACTGGAATCCCAAGGATGATAGTAAACTGATTCAGGAAAAGGAAGACTTCAATGCATTAAATAGTCTGATGCCCAAGAAGACAGTGCCGGATTCTCAAATCGGTTTGGCAGTGCAGGACGAAATTGCTGCTCCGTTAAAAACTGGAGAAAATGAAGAGACGAAGGGACCTGGAGAAGCACTTTATAAAATGAGTGAGCAGGTGGGACCTGGATTTGATAAGGATCTTATTGAGCATGGTCCAGGCGTTTCAGAGAAGAAAGTAGTCAAGGCTTATGGCCCAGGATACCGGCTGAAAACAGATGAGAAAGATGCTCTCTCTGACGAAGATACTACACAGGATAAATTCCCTGGTATGTTACAGGATAAATTAATTGGACAAGGCCATATGTCTCAATTAAATGTTCATAAAGCCGAAACCGCTGATATAACTTTACCGGTTCAAAATTTAGAAGAACTGAATGCCAAGCTTTCAGAAAAAATCATATCTCAGATTGAAACAGGCAGGAAAAGTCTGGAAGTGCAGCTGGAACCTCATAACCTGGGAAAGATTCTGATTAAAGTTGCATACGACAAAGATCAGGTGAGTGTATCTGTAGTCTGTACGGAAAGCAAGACTTTAAAGATGCTGTCCCAGTCAGCCGGAGAATTAGGAAATATTCTGGAAAGCAACTTAGAACGTCCGATTCATGTAATCGTAGACAAACAACAAGCAGATTACTTAAATAACAATCAGGAGCATCAGGGAAATGGAAGAGAGCATCAGGAACACCGGCAAAATCAATCCGATGATTTTGGAGATGATTTTATCCAGAGACTGAGACTTGGTATTTCAGACCTGGATTCTGATGAGTTGAGTGAGTAAGTAAGTTACGATAAGGAGATAAACGATGGCTAGTACAAATGCAGTAGGCGGCACAGGCAACCTGCTATATAACTCAGCTGCAACAGATACTGATTCTAAAGTAAAAGAGAAACAGAATAGTGAATTATCCACCGAAGGGTTTTTTAAGCTTTTAGCAGCTCAGCTTCAGAACCAGGATATGTCAAGTCCCATGGATAACTCTGAGATGATGACTCAGATGACCCAGATTGCCATGATGCAGGCAATGGATAATTTCTCTACCTCAATGGACGATTTTGCCCAGGTTAACACAATCAATTATGGAACATCCATGATGGGAAAGTCGGTTTTGATTGGAGCTCTGGATAAGAATGATCAGATGACAAAACATAATGGAATTGTTACCCGTGTGGATATCTATAATGGAATCCCTACCCTATATCTTGATGATGACACAAAAACAGGCTATCCCGTTTCTGGTGTTATGTCTGTTTATGAAAAGGGTCATGCGCCGGTTGATGATACGACTAAGACAGACACAACCAAGGATGCGGATAAGACAACTGGAACAAATACGTCAAAGGATACCGATAAGACGGCTGAGACTGATACAACAAAAAGTACACAGGATAAAACTGCCGAAACAGTTACAGGTAAATAGTAGACAGTCAGCATAAAACGATTTGGCTGATGAGTATCGGCCAGTATGATACGGTTGGTGATTGAAATGATAGGAAAAATAAATCAATACGAAGATGTCCGGCAGTTAAAGCTGCGGAGTGCGGCAGCGGTTTCGGAATGCGGCAGCAGCTTTAGTGATGTTCTTAACAGCCGGATCGGAGAAGAAAAGATTCACTTTTCCAAACATGCGGCTGAACGGGTGAATCAGCGTGGAATCGAAGTGACACCTTCTTTTTTAGATGATTTACAGTCTGCTGTAGAAAAAGCTCGTTTAAAAGGTGCAAAAGACGTTGTTATTATTAGTGAGCGGGGGGCGTTTATTGTAAATGTACCTAATAACACAGTGGTAACAACCATGTCGGGAAATGAAATGAAAGACAACATTTTTACCAATATTGACAGTGCCGTTTTATTATAGCCGGACCATTTATGGGGGCGCAGCCTGTATGTCTGACTGACATCGGGAGACGGCAGTTTTGAAAAAGAAAGGAAAAAAATATGGTCAGATCAATGTTCGCTGGTGTAGCAGGACTAAGAGCACATCAGTCAAAGATGGATGTTATCGGTAATAATATTGCAAACGTAAATACATGGGGATTTAAAGCTGGAAGTATGTCATTTAAAGATGCCATGTATCAAAACAGCAGCTCCGGATCAGGCGGTAATAAAGAAGCCGGCGGAATCGGAGCAGTAAATGCCAATCAGGTTGGATATGGTGTAACTACAGGTGCAATTACTTATGATTTTTCAACAGGAAGTATGGCACCTTCCGCAAGTGGTTTAGATTGTATGATAGATGGAACCGGATTCTTTATTGTAGGTCCTATGCTGGGAACACCACTCTCTTTAAGTGGTGAAGATGCAGTGAAGTCAAGCGGTCTTTATTTATCCAGAGTAGGTAAGTTTAAGGTAGATCCAAATGGTTATTTGACTGATGATAGCGGTAATTATGTGTACGGTTTTGGTTATGATCAGAATACTCAAAAATATGATACTGCAACATTGATTCCTTTACAATTGCCTACTAAGGCGGCTTTGGCTAGTCAGGCTACCAAACAAAATGGAGAACAGGTTACAAAAGCGTTAGCTGATTTGAATGCTGCTAAAACTGCATATAATACACAGAATGCCAAATATGCGGCGGCTAAAGATGCCTATATAGCGGCTCAGAATAGTTACGATACAATATATAAAGATAAAAAGATTGATGATCAAGTAACACTTGTTAAAAATAATAAGAAAAAAATGGAAGATGCTTATGCTGCATGGCAGGCTGATCCCACTAAAAGTCAGGATTATTACGATGCATCAGATGCTTATGAGAAAGCAAATTATGACCTTGTTATACTGAATGCAAATTTACAGGCTCCAAATGCTCTAAAAGCCACCAACGCGTCTGACCTTGACACACTTTATAAGAACTATAATGATGCATTAAAGGCATTACGGGCTATAGATAAAAATGTAAATCCAACAGGATATAAAACCGCTAGTGATACATTAAATACCGAAAAGGCTAAATGGGAAACGGCTCAGAATAAACTCTCAGTACTGGAGGATCTTTCACCATTAGGTGAGCGCGATGCAGCAAAACTTCTGGTTGATACAGAAAACGCAAAACTCTCTGCTGCTTCAGTTACAGTAGATAAGGCACAAGCTGCTCTGGCTGCAGCACAGAAAACATCCTCTAAAACAGAACAGGACAATTCCAAAGCAGATGATTCCCTTGGTGAATTTTCCAGTTACAAAATTCAGCAGGACGGAACGATTGTAGGTACAACCTCTGGAGCAGTTACAATGGTCATTGGCAAAATTGCTCTTGGCAGTGTACAAAATACAGGCGGTCTTGAAAAAGATTCCGGCTACTACTACACTCCTGGTGCCAGTGCCGGTAATGTAAGCGTATTTGAAGCCGGCGGTTCCGAAGGCCGTATCATGGGCAACTACCTGGAAATGGCCAAAGTAGACCTTGCAACTGAAATGACCGACATGATTACCACACAAAGAGGTTTCCAGGCGAACTCCAAAATCATCACTGTAACTGATCAGATGTTGGAAGAGTTAGTTAATATGAAACGGTAATTTGTTCCACAACAATCCGGAGAGGCATTAAATCCGTCTCTCCGGGCATAAGGAGAGGTAATATATGATTCGACTTACACGGCTGAATGATGAAGAATTCATAATAAACTGCTTACAGATTGAGCGGGTGGAATCTATTCCGGAATCAAATGTGATCCTGGTAAGCGGGAAACATTATGTAGTTAAGGAAAGTATTGATGAAATTATAGACCGAGTAATTGAGTTTAATGCTCAAATTTATGCACGCGCACAAAAGAGGAAAGAGTAATCCGGGAGCGGCCTGGATGGTTGGAGGTTATTCATGGACATTTCGTTGATTGTAGGCTGGATAATGGGAATTATCCTCATTGTTTATGGAATTACGTTCGATAAAAGTGGAATTTCGTTCGAAAAAATTGGAAATTTTATAGATATGTCAAGTGTTATTATTGTTGTAGGCGGTACGATAGCATCATTGATTGCAAGTTATCCGCTTAAAACATTGGCACAAATACCGAAGCATGTTGGTATTATGTTGAATCCCAAAAGATATGATGCGGAAAAAGTAATTGATATTATGGTTGACATGGCTAAAACAGCGAGAAAAAAAGGTCTCCTGGTTCTGGAAGAGCAGGCTAATGGCATTAAAGATCCATTTCTTAAGCAGAGTATTATGCTCATTGTAGATGCTATGGATGCGGAGAAAATAAGGGAAATGCTGGAGAGTGAAGTGTCCGCCATGTCTGACAGGCATGAACAGGATGTCAGCTTATATGAGAAAGGAACTTCCGTAGCACCAGCGTTTGGTATGATCGGTACCCTGGTAGGATTAGTAAATATGCTGAAGAGTATGAATATGGACGGAGGAGGAGCAAGTTCATTAGGGCAGGATATGTCGGTTGCTCTTATCACTACATTTTATGGCTGTGTTATGGCTCATTTACTTTTTGGCCCTATGGCGAAAAAACTCCGTATACGAAATGATGAGGAATTTCTTTATAAACAGATAATAATAGAAGGTGTTCTGTCCATTCAGGCAGGCGATAACCCGAAATACCTTGAAGAAAAACTTTTATCTTATCTTTCTCAGGCTCAGCAGAATAAGATAGCAAAGAAAAGGTCTGGCGGAGCTGCAACGGAAGCATCTTCCTGATAGACCAGAAAATTATTGAAGCTGTTTTAAACAGGGGAACAGGTGATTAAATGATAAAGAAAGATAAAAAGCCGGAAGAACTTGGAAGCTGGATGGATACATATGGAGACATGGTTACATTATTGCTGTGCTTTTTTGTTCTTCTGTATTCAATGTCCTCCGTTGACCAGAACAAATGGAAGATTCTGGTTCAGAGCTTTAATCCGAGTGCTGTTGAGTCATCAGATCAGATTGTATTGGATGCCAATGCGAAAGATGGTGAGGGGGAATTAAAAGGGAACCCTCCTGCTGAAGGCGGAGAAAGTACAGATTTTGACGAATTATATCTGATGCTGAAAAAAGTAGTGGACGATCGAAATATGCAGGATTCTGTCGAAATTACGCGTGGAGACGGCTTCACATTTATCTCATTTCGTGATAAAGTATTTTTTGATGGAGACAGCTCTGTTCTCAGACAGGAAGGTAAAGACGTCCTTAGTGAGTTTGCAGCTGCAATGGCACAGGCCAATGACAATATTAAGGAAGTTCAGGTATTGGGACATACCTCACAGGGAAATCCAGAGAGAGCCAATAACATTCGTAATGACCGTATGTTGTCTGCACAGCGTTCCGCAGAGGTTATTATCTTTCTGCAGAGCCAGAACGCTGTTTCGCCGGAAAAACTGGTTGGGATGAGTTTTGGGCAGTTTCGCCCTATCGCACCCTTTGATACCGAAGATGGACGTGCAAAAAACCGCCGTGTTGAGATTTTGATCACTAAAAATGATACGGTTGAAAAGTCCCTGGAGGAATACTACAACCAGGTATATCACAATATTCAGAACAAAGCGGGCAATTAAATAAAAAGCGGGAGTGAAACAAATGGCTGAAGTATTATCCCAAAGTCAGATTGATGCGCTTCTCAATTCCTTAAGTGGAAATGATGAGCCTATTGACGAGATCGAGAAAAAGGAAAATGAAGTAAAATACCGGAAATATGATTTTTACAGTCCGAAGAAATTTACGAAAGACAGACTGAAAATTTTAAAAAGTATATTCGACAATTATTCCAGAATAGCAGGCTCCCAGATTAGCAGCATATTTCGGACTTCCAGCGAATTGTCCGTAGTTACAGTTGAGGAACAACGGTATTATGAGTTTGGCAACGCACTTAGTGATAATGATATTCTTACTGTAGTTAACGTAACACTGCCCAACAATAGTAAAAATCCTCCCCTGCTTATTAACGCAAGTATGACGCTGATGCTTAATTTAATTGACCGTATGCTGGGAGGCGTGGGAACTGATGTTAACGTTGATGCATCTTATACATATACGGAAATTGAAATGGCTTTGTATTACAGAGTAATTCAATATATAATCGGTGCTTTAAAGGATTCCTGGTCCAGCTATATCAACCTGAAATTTCAACTGGGCAGGCTTGAAGAAAACCCAAGTATGTTTCAGGAAATTGGTGTGGATGAAACCATTGTTATTGTTGTAATAGATGTAGATATGAAAGAGTGTTCAGGAAGATTGAATATTTGTATCCCAGGATCTCTTCTCATGAATATATTTGATATCATGGACAAGCGCAAACACAGTGCCATGGGTGAAGAGGCGAATAGCCAGGATAATAAGAGAGAGATTATGCAGAGTATTAAATCTTCAGATATGCTGGTTAGAGCACAGTTGGGTGACACCTCAATTTCGCTTGACGATGTATATAATCTACATGTTGGAGATGTAATCAATCTGAATACACCAAAAGATTCTGACGTCAAACTTTATATAGAGGGACAGCCCTGGTTCAAAGGTCAGCTGGGTGTTCATAAGCGTAATGTTGCTGTTAAAATCGACGATGTGGTTGCTCAAATTGATGATCAGGCTGAGAATGGAAATTACCAGACCAGTAAAAGCTGAGTCAGGGATTACATAAAGAATTATAGGATAATAAAGGAGATGTAGAAAATGGCAAAAATATTATTAGTAGATGATGCAGCATTTATGAGAATGATGATTAAGGACACTCTGACAAAGAACGGATATACCGATCTGTACGAAGCAGCTGACGGAGCTCAGGCTGTGCAGATGTTTACAGAGATCAGCCCTGATCTTATCATCATGGACATTACCATGCCCAATATGGATGGACTGGAAGCGTTAAAGGCAATTAAAGCAAAAGATCCCAATGCAGTAGTAGTTATGTGCTCAGCGATGGGACAGGAAAGCATGGTAATCGAAGCGATTAAATCAGGAGCAAAGGACTTTATTGTTAAGCCATTTAAACCAGACAGAATTTTAAAGACAGTTACTGGAATTATCGGCTAAGCTGATTCACTGAGGAGGGTACAAATGTCGTTTTTAAGTTCGATGAATATCAGCGCGTCTGCTATGACAGCACAGCGTCTCAGACTTGATATTTCATCACAAAATATCGCGAATATCGATACCACCAGAACGGCTACCGGTGGCCCGTACCGCAGAAAAATGGTGGTTCTTGAAGCACAGACTGAAAGCAATTTCCGTAAAACCTTAATGAATGCAGCAGGTAAGAGCCGCCAGCAGAGTGCGGGGGGAGTAAAGGTATCACAGGTAGTGGAAGATACCAGCCCTTTAAAATCCGTTTACGACCCGGAACATCCGGATGCAGATGAGAACGGCTATGTACAGATGCCAAATGTGGATCTGATAAAGGAAACAGTGGACAGCATGTCTGCAACCCGGTCCTATGAAGCCAATATAACCGCATTTAATGCCATAAAAATGATGGCTTCCAAGGCGTTGGAGATCGGTAAATAAGGTAAAATATGGCATAGAGGGCTAAATGAGTATAAAGGGAGAAAAGTTGTATGGATTCGAAGAATTTTAGCGCATTTGAGATTGATGCCATAGGTGAAATACTAAACATAAGCCTGGGTGCCTCAGCCACTGCAGTATCTACCATGCTCAATGCCAGAGTTGATATCACCACACCTGTAGTACGTGTATTAACGAAGAGTGAGTTTGAAATATCAAACCTGGAACCGGCAGTGGGTGTGGAAATTACTTATATTGCAGGTCTTAGCGGAAGTAATATTATGCTTCTGAAAAAGCATGATGTTAAGGTTATCGTAGATATGCTGATGGGAACGGAAACCCCGGAAGAGGATTTTGAATTAAATGAATTAAATATCAGTGCAATCTGTGAAGTAATGAATCAGATGATGGGGGCGTCAGCGACTGCTCTCAGCGAATTTTTAAGTAAAGCAGTTAATATTTCAACACCAACATCTTTTGAAATTGAAGATGTGGGAGATTTTAAAGAGAAATATTATCACGATGAAGATTTAATGGTTGTGGTTGGTTTTAATCTGAAGATAGCGGATCAGATGGCCAGTGAATTTATCAATGTTATGCCACCTGCACTTGCAAAAGAACTGGTAGCGGGATTCTTTCCCCAGGGAGACAGTGAGCCGGAAGAAGCGCCGGTACCAGAACCTGTTTCACAACCTGCTTCCGCTCCGGCTTCCTCTGGCGGCATTTTATCTCAGGAAGAAATTGAAAAACTTCTTTCAGGAAGTTCAGCTCCAGAACCGCAGCCACAGGAGCCTGTGAAACAGGAATCTTCAGGTGGTATCCTGTCTCAGGAGGAAATAGAGATGCTGTTAAATGGCGGCAAGGCTTCAGAACCAGTGCCGGCAACGCCAACTCCGACACCAGCTCCAGTTCCAGTTCCGACACCAGCACAAACTCCTCAACCTGCAGTTTCCACGCCGGCAATGGTAAGCCAGCCAGCAGGCATTGACAATTCCGCCGTGCAGCAGATGATGAATCAGATGCAGATGCAGCAGCAGATGATTAATCAGATGCAGCAGATGATTTTGCAGATGCAGAATTCACAGATGAATGCGCCGAAGAAAGAAGCTCCGGAGCCAAAAACCATCAATGTGAAGCCAGTGCCCCAAAATAACCTTACTGAAGGTCCGGTAAGCTATGAGGAGCAGGAGGAAAACCGTGAACTGATCATGGGAGTACCGTTAGAAGTTTCAGTAGAAATCGGCAGAACAAGAAAACTGGTAAAAGATATACTTGAGTTTACAAAAGGATCTCTTGTTATTTTAGACAAACTTGCCGGGGAGCAGGTAGATCTGTATGTAAATGGAAGATGTATTGCGAAGGGCGACGTAGTAGTCGTTGATGACAATTTTGGTATCCGTATTACGGAGATTATCAAAAAGAACGTTGAATAGAGAGGAAGTGCCTGTAGATGAACAGTGTGATCAGTCTGTTGTCGGTTCTTATTATCACCATTCTCATTCTGTACTTAAGCTATATTTTTACGAAAAGTATTGGAAAAGGGATGGGATTAAAACGCGGGGGAAATTATATGCAGATGTTAGACAGGCTTTCCCTTGGGCAGGATAAGGCGATTGCGGTTGTTCGCGCAGGCAGTCATTATTTTCTCATTGGTATCGCTTCTTCACAGATTAACATTCTGGCAGAACTGACGGAGGAGGATATTCAACAAAGCCTGGATATCCAGAATCCTCAAACAGGAAGCGGGTACCCTGATTTTATCAGCATTCTGAAAAAATATACGGATAAAAACCGGAAAGACTTGTAGGAGGAGCAGAATGAATACAGATGCCTTAGTTAACATTAATGGAGGCAGGGTGCCAACCCTGGAACTTTTCCTCATTCTGACCATTATATCACTGCTGCCGTCCATACTGGTTATGATGACTTCTTTTACCAGAATCATTATTATCCTGTCTTTTACAAGGAATGCACTTGGTGTACAGCAAACGCCCCCTAATATTGTTTTGGTAGGCATTGCGCTATTCTTAACTTTGTTTATCATGGATCCGGTTATAAAAGATATTAATACCCAGGCTTACCAGCCTTACATAAAAGAAGAGATCAACCAGTCGGAGGCATTAAAACGGGCTCAGATTCCCATGAAGCGTTTTATGCTGAAACAGACTGAAACCAGTACTCTGAATTTGTTTGTAGACTTATCCCATACAGAAAAAGCGGAAAACATTGAAGATTTACCAATGACTGTTGTCATTCCATCATTTATGACATCAGAATTAAAACGGGCGTTCACAGCTGGATTTATGATTTTCCTCCCATTTATGCTGGTAGATATTGTTGTTTCCAGCACACTGATGTCAATGGGTATGGTAATGCTTCCGCCTGCCATGATTTCACTTCCATTTAAGCTGTTATTGTTTGTTACAGTAAATGGCTGGGAGTTATTATTTACAAACCTTGTTAAAAGCTTTCATTAATGACGGGAGGGATTTTTATGACAGACGTAGCAATCAGCAGCCTGATGTACGAAATGTTTGGAGCAGCCGTTAAGCTGGCGGGCCCGGTTCTTGTGGTAAGTATGATCATCGGTATTCTGATATCAATACTGCAGGCAGCCACCCAGATCCATGAACAGACCATTACCTTTGTGCCCAAGTTACTTGTTGTGGGACTGATTCTTTTGATGATGGGCAGCAATATGATGAAGACGCTTAGTGATTTTACCATACATGTGTTTAATACCATGCTGGGATAGGCAAAGCAGATGAAAGGAAGAGTTAAATGCCGGATATAGGACAGATGATGCTTTTCTCCCTGATTCTCATGCGGATGGCAGGTTTTATTCTCCTGAATCCCATATTGGGAAGACGGAATATACCCGGTTATGTAAAGGGCGGTACGGTTATGGTATTTACCCTTATGCTGTATTCGTTTTCTTCCGCGCAGGTACCGGAACCAGTTACTTCCGTTGAATACGCAGTTCTTCTGATCAAAGAGTTTGCCATGGGGTATGTGATTGGTTTTGTTATGGAGCTGTTTGTCATGATTATTACATATGCGGGAACGATTATAGATTTTCAGATGGGACTTTCCATGGCCACCGTATTTGATCCCCAGAGCAACGCACAGGTTGCGGTGACGGGAAGTATCTTTCATGCGTATTTTATATTATTGTTCTTTGCAGTAGACGGTCATCTGGCTCTGTTTAAACTATTAATCCAGTCGTCGGAGATCGTTCCTTATGGACAAGTTGTCATAGGAACAAAAGTTGCGTGGGCGGTGCTTGAAATATTTACCCAGTGTATCGTAATGGCTATTAAATTTGCTTTTCCAATTATGGCAATTGAGTTCATAACAGAAATTGCGGTGGGAATTCTGATGAAGGTGATACCTCAGATTAATGTGTTTGTGGTTAACATTCAGGCGAAGGTTTTGGTTGGTTTATTAATGCTTATATTCTTATTTTCCCCCATGTCTGATTATGTTGGATTTATAATCAGTCAGATGTTACTGACAGTGGAAAATATGATCAGAATTTTATAGCGCAAAGGATGTGATGAACGGAAATGGCAGATGATTCAAAAACCGAAAAGGCCTCGCCGAAAAAACGGAAGGATGAACGAAAAAAAGGTCATGTTGCTGTTAGTAAGGATGTGGTAATGATCGCCACTCTTCTTGGAACTTTCGTGATGTTGAAAGCATTATTTCCGCTCATGTATCGTACCATGCGGGATTACATGATCAAATATGTCAGTCTGGCTCCGTTAGCAGATACCATGTCAGATTATACAACCAGTATTTTCTGGGATATGGTAATTGCCATTGCCAAAGCAGCAATACCGATTATTCTTGTTTCCACTACATTGGCAGTGATTGGAACAGGCGTACAGACAGGATTTCTATTTACAAAAAGTAATATGGCACCTAAGTTTGAAAGACTGAACCCCATTAAAGGGATTAAAAATCTTCTCTCTTTAAAAAGTCTGGTAGAGCTTATTAAGAATTTAATTAAAATTATTATACTTTCAGTGATTTTGTATCAGATCATAAAAGGTGATTTAAGAGCAGTGTCCAGAACCATTGATATGAATGTAATGGATTCATCAGTTTATGTTTTAAATTCTATTATGGATATGGTAATGAAAGTATCAATTGTATTCCTGGCGATCGCCGGCTTCGATTATTTCTACCAGTGGTGGGATTATGAACGCCAGATTAAGATGTCAAAGCAGGAGATGAAAGAGGAATACAAGCAGACAGAAGGAAATCCGGAGATTAAAGGGCGTATCCGGAACCTGCAAAGAGAAAGAGCCCGCAGCAGGATGATGCAGTCAGTACCTACTGCAGATGTAATTATTCGAAATCCGACCCACTTTGCGGTAGCACTGCGTTATGATATAGAAAAAGATAATGCACCAGTTCTGCTTGCCAAGGGTCAGGATGAACTTGCTTTAAGGATTGTGGCCATAGGCGAGGAACATGGAATCTATGTGCTGGAGAACAAGCCTCTTGCAAGGGGGATTTTTGCCAGTACCAAAGTGGGGGAGCCAATCCCTCCGGAATATTATGGTATGGTCGCTGAGATTCTGGTATACGTATACCGTATGAATAACAAGATCATAGAGTAGAAAATGCGGCATAGATACTTGAAAGAAATGGTGTAAAAAGAATGAAGACTTTACTTAAAAATTCCGTTGTAGTATTTGTCATTACAATTGTGCTTCTTTTGATCATCCCATTGCCTCCATTTTTTATGGATGTAATGATTATAATAAATATTTCCCTATCCATGATTATCCTTCTGATAACCATGAACATTCGGGAGCCGTTGGAATTTTCCATATTTCCATCGCTGCTTTTGATCACCACACTGTTGCGACTTGGACTTAACGTTTCTTCCACCCGTAACATTTTAACCAAAATGGGATCTTCCGGTCTCGTTATTAAGGCTTTTGGTGATTTCGTATTGCAGGGAAATGTTGTAGTAGGTTTTATCATATTCCTGATTATTGTTTTAGTAAACTTTCTGGTTATTACAAAAGGTACGGAACGAGTATCTGAGGTTGCAGCCAGATTTACCCTGGATGCCATGCCAGGAAAGCAGATGGCCATTGATGCGGATTTAAGTTCTGGTCTGATCAATGAGCAGGAAGCGAAGCTGAGACGTTATAAAATCCAGAAGGAAGCAGATTTTTATGGTGCCATGGATGGTGCCACCAAATTTGTAAAGGGCGATGCAATCGTTTCTTTGATCATTACCGCAATCAATTTTATTGGTGGTGCGATCATTGGTATTGTTCAGTCCAATATGCCATTCTCCCAGGTTTTAACCATTTATAGCATTGCTACGGTAGGTGATGGACTGGTATCCCAGCTTCCCTCCCTTATGATCGCAGTAGCTACCGGTATGGTTGTTACCAGAGCTGTATCAGATGGCAGCTTAAATGAGGATGTGTCCGCACAATTTTTGGCTCAGCCAAGAGCGATTATGCTTACGGGATTTGTTTTGGTTGTACTGATGCTTGTTCCGGGAATGCCTAAATTCCAGCTTGCTCTTATGGCAGTTTTACTTATAGGAACCGGTTATCAGCTGGAGCGTAAAGTGAAACAGTCAGCCTTTAAAGAGGTGGAGCAGTATCAGAATACGTTCATGGAAGATACAAGCCAGCAGACACCAGCAGACGAAGAATCCTATTACAGAGATGTAAATAATGTATATTCCCTGATCAGTGTAGACCCCATCGAATTGGAATTTGGCTACAGTCTGATTCCCCTGATTGACGAAGGCAGCGGAGGAAAGCTAATTAACCGTATTGTCATTTTCAGAAGACAGTATGCTCAGGACATGGGATTTGTTATCCCATCGGTCAGACTAAGAGACAGTTCCAGTCTGAATACCAACCAGTATGTAGTTAAAATCAGAGGTGAAGAAGTAGCAAAGGGTGAAATCCTGGTAGACTATTATCTGGCCCTGGAACCGCCGGTTCTTTCCGGTGAAGTGGATGGAATTGAAACGATTGAGCCGGCTTACGGAATCCCAAGTAAATGGATCCGGCCTGAGAATAAAGAAATGGCCGAAATCTATGGATATACAGTTATTGATCCGTTGTCAGTTATGCTCACTCACTTATCAGAGACCATCAAGCAGCATGCATATGAGATGCTTGGCAGACAGGAAATTATGCAGCTGTTAGACAATGTTAAGAAACATTCACCTGAACTTGTGGAGGAGTTATTCCCAGGTCAGTTATCCTACGGCAACTTCCAGAAGATACTCAACAGTCTTTTAAAAGAAGGTGTGCCGATCAAAGATATGGAAACCATTTTGGAGACCATTGTGGATGCTCTTTCAACAACCAGAGATATCGATCTTATTACTGAGAATATAAGAATCGCTTTAAAGAGAACCATTACCAGAATGTTCTGTGATGGAGGTCAGATGAAAGTTCTGACTCTGGATGCAGATCTGGAGAAAAATATTATCAGCAGCATGGCGAAAGGGGAGCAGGGCGTTTATCTGGCTCTCAGTCCTGAGGTAATGCAGTCAGTAATCGGACAGCTGGGTGAACAGATTAAGAAGTTTAACGATCTGGAACAAAAACCTGTGATTCTAACAAGTCAGGTAGTAAGGCTGTATTTTTACCGTCTGATTGAACAGTTTTATCCCAATGTCTATGTTCTTTCATTTAATGAAATTGCAAATAATATTCAGATCCAGGCAGTCGGAAATATTACCGTTTGACAAGGGTTAATGTCAGAAAGGCAGTGTTAATCGGAATGGAGCAGGAGTTAAGCCAATATACCAATGAAGATTTACTAATTAAATATAAGCGTACTAAGGATATTAAAATCAAGCACGAGCTGGTAATGCGTTATATGTATATGGTGAAGAGCATTTCAATTCAAATGCGTGATGTCTATTTAAGCTTTGCTCAAATAGAGGATATCGTTAATGAAGGTGTATTGACGATCATGAATGGGATTGAAAAGTTTGATCCTGATATGAATGTGAAGTTTGAAACCTATATTTCCAAGCGTATTCGTGGTATGATTATAGATATGGCAAGAAAACAGGACTGGATCCCAAGAAGTGTCAGAAAAAATGCCAAAGAACTGGACAATACGGTGATGGAATTATGTAACCGCCTGGGACGTTTTCCATCCTCGAAAGAAACGGCCGAGTATTTAAATGTATCGCTGGATAAATATCAGGAAGCGTTAGGAAAGACCAATGTTTACAGTGTCATTTCCCTTGATATGGTGTTAGAGGGAAGCAATGACAACAAGAAGACAGTCCAGCTGCCCTCCATCAGCGAAAATGACCAGCCGGAATCCCACTATCTTCAGGAAGAATTTAAACAGATACTGGTATCCGCCATAAATAATTTAAAGGAAAATGAACAAAAGGTTATTTCTTTGTATTATATGGACGAATTAAATATGAAAGAGATTGCCAAGGTCATGAATGTCAGTGAACCAAGAATTTCACAGATTCACTCCAATGCCATACAGAAACTGAGACTGAATCTGACTAATTTTATAAATGGGAAATAGGAAAGGGGAATAGCGGGATGTTTCAAGGATTTTATAATCTGGCTTCCGGGATGCTTTATCAGAACCGGAATTTAAATACCATCAGTAACAATATGGTAAACGTAAGTACTCCTGGGTTTAAATCAGACCGTATGACCAGCACCACATTTAAGGAAGAGATGCTTTACAGGAGCGGTAATGTGGATAAAAGCAGTTACACTCCAATTGGTACTGCATCCATGCTGAAAACAGTAGCAGGTGTGAAAACCAGCTTTGATCAGGGCAACGTGGAGGAAACAGGCGGTAATCTGGACTTTGCTTTAACAAAGCCTGGATTTTTTACAATCGAGGGTACTGACGGGACTCGTCTTTATACAAGAAATGGCTCTTTTGATGTTGATAAGGATGGCTATCTTTGTTTATCAAATTTAGGAAGGGTACTTGGAGAAGATGGAAATCCTATTGAGATGACCTCTAATCACATTTCAGTGGATCAGTCCGGGAACATATATGAAGAGGCCTTAAAAGGACTTAAAACCGATGAAGATGGCGGTGATACAGAGGCAAAAGAACCAACGCTCATTGGAAAGCTTGGTGTGGTAAGTTTCGATGATACAGCTCAGCTTGTAAAAGGGGATAACGGAACCTTCACTACCCAGGCAGAGGGAAAAGCTGTTGATGGTGGAATTATGTGGAAATCAGTGGAACGGTCCAATATTGATCCCATCGAACAGATGACCTCCATGATGACCAGTCAGAGAGCTACTCAGAGTGCAGCCCAGGTGCTTAAGATGTACGACCAGCTTATGGGAAAAATAGTATCTGACATTGGCAGAGTATAGGGGAGGACTAACGGATGAATCAATCCTTTTATATAGGCGCACAAGGTGCCATGAATCAGCAGACAAAACTGAATGTTGTATCGAATAATATTGCAAATGTTAATACAGTTGGTTTTAAACCGGAATATAGTGTGTTTTCCGATCTGATCTATGCACAGACACGAAATCAGCTTGAAGATACCAATATTAAGACCGGAAGCGGATCAAAAATTGACCAGGTAAAGACAAACATGACAGCCATGCCGTATCAGTCTACGGGACAGGAACATGATTATGCTGTGGAAGGTGATGGCTTTTTCATGCTCAAGGATCCCGTATCCGGAGCAATCACATACACCCGTGACGGACGTTTTTCCCTTGCAAAGACAACGGACAAATTCTATCTTGTCAATGTGGATGGAAAACGGGTTCTTAATATGGATCAGGAGGAAATTTCCTATGATGTAAAGCCGGCATCCTACCCTTCTGAAGAAGCTGAGAAAGAGGAAGAAGATACGGAAGAACTGCAGGAGGGAGAACATGATCCCCATGCCATAGGAATCTATACCTTTGCTAATACCAGTAGCCTTAAGCCCATAGGGGACAATGTCTTTTCTGCAACGGAAGCCAATGGGACTCCCATTCTCCTGGAGAATGCAAAAGTAATAAGTGGATCTCTGGAGCAGTCTGGTACTGATTTTGCATTGGAGATGACAAAAATGATGGAGGCCCAGAGAGCGTATTCCTATGCTCTTAAGATGGTACAGACTTCCGATGAAGTTGAATCGACAATAAATTCTCTGCGGTAAATATGGCAGAGTTTCATGAAAGAGGGCGATCATATGAAAATAACACGTTATGACGAAATGAATGGGCTTGGGCTGGATCTGATTCGGGAGATTGGCAGTATTGGTACAGGCAATGCGGCTACCGCACTTTCTTCCATGCTGAACAAGACAGTACGGATGACATTACCCGATGTTCAGATACTGGGATATAATGAGGCCATTAAATTTTTGGGTGATCCGGAGGAAATTGTGGCGGCGATCCTGGTTAAGATGACAGGAGAAATCAACGGTTTAATGCTCTTTATTTTAAAAATGGATTTTATTAATGAGGTTTTATCCAGCGTTATGCAGCAGGAGATTGAAGACTATTACCAGCTCAATGTTTTAGAGACCTCCGCACTGGAAGAAATCGGTAATATTATTATCTCATCATATGTCAATGCCATGTCAACACTGAGTGAGGTTACAATTAATCTTTCAGTACCTGACATTGCAGTTAACATGCTGGGAGGCATCTTAAGTGTTCCAATGGTGGAATTTGGATATCAGACAGATAAGATGATGATGATAAGCGGACAGTTTATAATAGGAGGAAAAGTCCTTCACAGTGACTTGCTTATGATGCCGGATATTATGTCACTTAACTTTTTAATGGAAAAGCTGGGGATTGTAAATGGATAAACAGATAACAGTAGGAATTGCGGACATGAAATTTGCCAGGCAGGAGGGGACACTGATCACCTATGCGCTGGGGTCCTGCATTGGAATCTGTTTATATGATCCCATGATAAAGCTGGGGGCGCTTGTGCATATCATGCTTCCGGAAGTATACGGATCAGGAGACGGAAATATATTTAAGTATGCAGATACAGGACTGGCTGAGACATTTAGAAAGATAGAAATCCTGGGCGCAAGAAAACCAAGATTGATTGCAAAGATTGCAGGGGGGGCAAAAATGTTCGAATTGCAGGGTAACAGCACTCTTGGCAATATCGGAGCCCGCAATATTGTAAGCGTAAAACAGATTCTCCAAAAAGAGGGGATCCGGCTTGCTGCTTTGGACGTTGGAGAAAACTATGCACGAACCATGTCCATGGATGTAAGTACGGGGCAGGTTAAAATCAGAACTTACGGCAGAGCAGAAATTGTTTTGTAAACATTATGAACTGGCAGAAAGTTGCCGATAAATTAACAGGCAGTTGTTTTTGCTGGATTATATTGGGATAAAGGAGAAAAAGTATGGCAGAAACAGAGATTTTATTAGAATCAGGGACGAATGAAATTGAAATAATGGAATTCACTATCTATGGTGAATTATATGGAATTAACGTTGCGAAAGTACGCGAGATTATGATGTCAGATAAGGTGAAACCCATCCCTCATGCCCACCCAGCTGTAGAGGGTATTTTTAAACCAAGGGATCTTCTTCTTACAGTCATTGATCTCCCTTATTACCTTACTGGCAATAAAGGTGAAAAACAAGGCAAAGATCTGTTTATTATCACCAATTTCAACAAGCTGCACATTGCTTTCCGTGTTCACAGCGTAGTTGGTATCAGCCGTATTTCCTGGAAGAATATTCAGAAACCAGATGATACCATAAGCCGCGGTGATGAAGGCGTAGCCACTGGAATCGCGCAGTGCGGAACTGATCTTGTTACGATCCTTGACTTTGAAAAAATTGTTGCTGACATCGCTCCTGAGACCGGAATTCAGATCGATGATATTAATAAGCTGGGAAAGAGGGCATCTGTCGCTAATCCGATACTTATCGCTGAGGACTCCATTCTTCTGACCAAGATGATTGAAGCTGCTCTTAAAAAAGCAGGATATGAAAACCTTACTTTTAAAAATAATGGTCAGGAAGCCTGGAATTATTTAAGCCAGATAAGAGATGATTCGGATTTAGATGAAAAGGTAAGTCTGATTATCACAGATATTGAGATGCCTGAGATGGATGGACACCGTCTTACAAAGCTGGTAAAAGAAGATAAAAAATTAAAGCATATTCCTTTGGTTATTTTCTCTTCCATGATTAATCAGGAACTGATGATAAAAGGAAAGCAGTTGGGAGCAGATGAACAGCTGAGCAAGCCGGAAATCGCCCATCTGGTAGAAGTTATTGATCACTTGCTTCAGAGGAGGAAGACGAATGGATAAGTATGTCACCCGGCAGCCTATTAAGGCTTTGAAGGAGGACAGGATTATCGGCTACGAAGTATTGTTTCAGAAGGATTATGATTCGCTTTACAGCAGCTCCGATGTGGCAGCGGCTGATACAATTGCCGGATTTCTGATGCAGAATACAGAAAGCATTTTTCATGATAAGCTTACTTTTGTTACATTTACTCCTTCATTGTTATTTCGGAATACACCGAAGATTTTTGATAAGGAAAAGCTGGTGATTCAGATCGAAGATCATGTTATGATTCACCCTTTATCTCCGACTATCATAAGAAAGTACAGGGCAGAAGGGTATGTATTTGCCATCAATGACTTCCAGTTTTCTCCCAAATATTTCTCCATGCTGGATTATGTTACTTACATAAAAATTGACATCAGAAACAAGCAGGAAGGAAAAGAACGCAGTTCTTTAAAAAACCTTATTAATACGATGAAGGGCTTTGATAAGAAGTGCATTGTAACAGGTGTCAGCTCCATGGCTGATTACGAGCTTGCAATCGAGGTAGGCGCGGATTATGCAGAAGGAAGCTATGTTGCGGAGGCTATGGCCGGAAAAGTTAACCGTATGGAATTTTTAGAGGGGAACTTTTTCCAGCTGGTGGTAGAGGTCTCTAAAGATGAACCGGATATAGATAAGATAGAAGAGATTATAAACAGAGATGCTGCATTAAGCTATGCACTTCTTAAAATCGTCAATTCTGCATACTTTGCTCTGCGCCGGAGAGTTTCCTCCATACGTCAGGCATTGGTTACCATGGGAATCAGCCAGTTGAAGCAATGGGTATATTTATTAAGTTTCAACAATGATATTGATAATGAAGAATCCTTAGAAGCAATGATGAAGCTGTCTTTCCTGAGAGCCAATTTTGCAATGACGATTTCAGATCATATCAAAGATCTTCCAATCATTCGGTCAGAAGTTTATATGATGGGCATGTTCTCTACACTTCAGTACATGATCAATGCACCTTTGGAAGAAATTCTGGAAGAAGTTCCGGTTGCCCAGGAAATAAAAGATGCTCTTATTCGCAAGGAAGGAGTTTGTGGTGAATTATATGAACTCATTCTTAGTTATGAAGGTGCAGAATGGAAGAAAGTGAAACAGTTATCCGATAAACTGGAGATACCTTCCGGACAGCTGGCACAGACTTATATGGACTGTGTAGAAGCTGTTAATGAGATATGGAACGGTTTAACAGTCAGTGCAGATCAGGAATCAGATGTTCCCGTAAGCAAGAAAACCCACACTTAATGGTGTGGGTTTTCTTTTACTATAAAACATGATTTGGTTAATTCAACAATAACCTGTGGAGCAAAACGGCTGGAATAAAAATTCAGCAAAGGAGATGCTGCAGGAGGCTCCACCACCACATATTTGGGAGTGAGTTTGTTAAGCGTCAAAGCAGTAACATCAGCAATGCAGTGTTCGCATGTACAGCCACCAAGACGTCCGATATAGTCCCTGGCAACATTCTCCACAACATGCTCCATAACATTCAAATACTTGAAAGTAGAGGCTTTTGGAGTGGCAGGAGTATCAGTAACAGGGGGCTGAGTTTTTACAGGTATGTCCTCAATTTGCGCAGGTGGATCTAGTGACTCAAAGGAATCCTGAATTTCAGGCTGTATCGGTTCATTGAAATCCGAAATATCATGCTGTGCCAGTTCATCGGAAATTTGCTCTGTCTCCGTCAATTCATCGGAAACCGAATTATTAGGTTCTGCCGTTTCATCTAAGACCAGATTATCCGATTGTGGCGATTCATCAGAAGCTGTGATATCTGATTGTTCCGATTCATCTATGTCCTGTATATCTGCTTGATCGGTTTCACCCATACTAAATATGTCCATTTGATCTTGCTCATTAACATCAGATATACTGGGTTCACTCCGATTATCGTAATCCTGCACATCTGTCTCATCGATCACATCTGGTGAATTATCAAATAGTTCACTAAATTGCTCTGTAACTGGCACTTCTTCACTGTCTGCTGAAGTTGATTCTTCCATATGATTTATTTCAGTGTCTGAAATAGGGTCAGGAAGAGAAGCTGGTAGAGAATTATCTTCATTTTTCTTAGATAACTCAGTTCCAAGTTCTTTTTTTTCATCTTCTTCCAGTTGTTGTTTAATTAATTCAGCAACCGGATCCTGAACCGAAGAGGAAAGATCAATAATAGAAATTGGGCTGGGAGACAAGGGACTATCCTGCATTTGTATGGATGCCTGCTGAGCCAGAACCGTCAATTCTTTAATTGTCCCTTTTGACTCAGCTGCCTGGCTGGCAGCAAGGTTTTCCTTAGCAGCCTCTGATTTCGAAGATTCCGCCTCACCTCCGGCCAGAAGATTCATTACATGAGCTGTTTTGCTGCTTTTCCTAGCCATGTTTATGTGCTCCTCTCAAGTCTGTATTATTTTGATTTTTTAATCAATTCAAGGACTTCAGTTACCAATGCTTTGTAATCCTGGGCAGGATTGGATCTGGGTGCATAATCCAGCAGGCTCTCTCCCTGAGCCGGTGCTTCGGCAACACTGACACTGGATCTGATATGTGTCTCAAACACCCGTGTTCCGATTTGGGAGGCTATACTCTGAGCCATCTCCTTCACTTCTCTGGAAAGTAGTGTTCTGGAATTATACTTATTCAGCAGTATTCCCAGTACAACCAGATTTGGATTAACAGAGGCACGTACTGTGTTAATGGTATCTTTAATCTGAGAAACTCCAAGAAGGCTTAAAATCTCCGGAACCATAGGAATAATCAGATAATCTGCAGCTGCATATGCGTTAACTGTTAAAATATTAAGAGCAGGAGGCGTATCAATAATAATGTAATCATAATAACCAGCAACTGTTGACAGTAAGTTCTTTAACATACTTTCTCTCTGCTTACCGGTAAATTCCAGCTCAGCGCCGCTTAAAAGTATATTAGATGAAATCACGTCACAATATTTTGATGGACGTATTGCCTCCTGAAGCGTTGCAGTTCCCTGGAAAACCTCGTAAATTGTTGCACAGTTTTCAATCTCCAGTCCCAGACTAAATCCAAGATTACCCTGAGGGTCTAAATCAACGGCCAGCACTCTTTTATTATTCATGGCAAGTCCGCAGGCAAGGGAACAGGAAGTGGTGGTTTTGCCTACGCCGCCCTTTTGATTTGTAATAGTAATTACAGTTGACAAATTGTATTCCTCCAATCGTAAATTAAGATAATACTATTATCTTTAGTATACAATATGACGATAAATAAGTATACCAAAAACATAAAAAAAACCGATTTTTGACGAAAATTGGATTATTTAGATAGTTAAGAAAGGAGTTATTAGTATGGCATCAGCATTGACTAGTATCAAAAGTAGTACCAGTTCTTCCATTAAAGGTTATGGTGGTCTGGCAAGCGGTCTGGACACAGATACTCTGATTGAAGGAATGACATCATCTACAAGGGCAAAGATTGCAAAACAACAGAAAAAAAAGCAGACCTACGCGTGGCAGCAGGAGGCGTATCGTTCCATCAGCTCAAAGCTGGTGGAGTTCTCAAGAAAATATACCTCTTATACGAATCAATCTACCAACTTATCCAGCTCCAGCTTTTGGGCTAAAAGTAATGTTACACCAGTAGGGGCTAATAGCAGTTATATTAGTGTATCGGGAAGTTCTGCAGGTACTGATTCCATGTCTATAGTTGGGGTTAAGCAACTTGCCAATAATGCGTCAATTCTGTCAAATGATACAGTCTCTGATGGTAAGCTTATGACTGGTGAGATTAAATTTGATACTACAGAATCTGTCAGTACTCTGGAAGGACAGTCCCTTTATTTTAAATATGGTAGTAAAACTTACTCTGTGTCATTAAGTAGTGGCACTGCATCAGATGGTTTCACATATGATTACAGTTCAGCTGAAAGTGCTCAAAAATCAATAACAAGAGCATTACATAATGTTTCCATTGGTGACGGAAAAACACTGGAAGATGTTATTGAGGTCAAGACGACTCCACAAGATGCAGGAGACCCCAAATCTAAGTTAGCAAAACTGGATTTTATATCCAAAGACAAAGCTGGTAACATACTTCAGATAGTCGGCGGAAGCAAAGGAGCTTTAAGTGCTTTAGGTATTAGTGATATTGATAATATCAGTGATGCAAACAAGACGATTAATGAAGCCGGGTTTACTACAGAACTAAAAAATAGAGTACAGAATTTTTATGAAGATAAGACTTTTTTGCAACGGGTAGCGGGTAAAAGCGTTAGCTTTACATATAACGGAACTACAGAATCGGTTAATTTTAATATGAGTGAAGCTGAACAGTATAATGATATAACTAAGTTAGCCAGCTATATGCAAAATCAACTTGATAATAAATTTGGAAAAGAAAGAATTGCGGTTTCTGGAGCCAATGGTATATTGGAATTTAAGACAATGATTCCTAATACGAATAGTGAAGACAAGTCCTCCGTATTATCTATATCTTCAGCAGATATGGGAGTTATAGGAAAAAATGGCGCATTAAAAGTAGAGTATGGAGAATCCAATCGATTAAATTTATCCTCATCTTTAATAAATTCAGGATTGAAAGGTATTAGTTCTAAAACTGCAGATACAGAGCTTAAACTCACTATAAACGGGAAACCAATTGTTGGACTTACTTATGGAAGCTCAATGAGTGATATTATTAATAAAATTAATGCATCAGATGCAGGTGTAACAGTCTCTTATTTAAAGAATGCTGATAAATTTTCTATTGTATCGAAGGCTGACGGTTCTGCAGGAAAGATTGAGTTTAATCCATCTGATGATTCCAGCGTATTGTTTAAAAATTATACAACAAAAAATGGCCAAGATGCGATTGTAAGTGTTAAATATGCTGGATCTACTGACTCTATTGATTTAATTCGAGGAAATAATTCCTTTAATTTGGATGGGTTAAATATTACTGTGAATGGGACTTTTGGATATGAATCTACGAATAATACATCAGCGAATTATGTGAAAACATCAGATAACCAGTATAAGAAGATAGAAAATCCAGGTATTAAATACAAATATGAAGATGGGGTATATAAGGAGGATAGTGCTGGTACATATGTACTTACCACAGATAATGAATATATTTCGACGTCAGGTGGCCTATATGATTATGGCACTAAACCAGTTACGTTTAATGCCAAAACAGATTCCGATACCATAGTAAAAGCTGTAACGGATATGATCAAAGACTATAATGATATGCTTGAAGCGGTAAATAAAGAAGTTTCTACCAAACCAAATCGAAAGTATGAACCGCTTACCGACGAACAAAAAGCTGAGATGAAAGAAGATCAGATTAAAAAATGGGAAGATAAAGCTAAGGAAGGTTTGCTTTTTAATGATACTGAATTAAGAAGTCTTACTGACAGCATGAGATTCATTTTTGACAGTGGTTCTGATGATAAGAACGCTCTGGCATCTTTTGGAATTACTACAAGTTCTAATTATGGTGATAATGGAAAGCTTGTACTTGATGAAACAAAGTTTAGAGCTGCTTTGGAAACAAACTCAGCCGACTTACAGAAATTGTTTACCAAAAAGGAGGATACTTTAACTGGAGACAAGGGTGGTGTTATGGCCAGGCTTACTAAAATTACAGATAAGTATGCCGGAACGACTGGTGCAAAAAAAGGTATCCTGATAGAAAAAGCTGGTTCAGTATATGCCCCAACAAGTATTTTACAGAATTCCATACAGAAGTCCATGGACAGTCTGGATACTCTAATAGACCGCCTTAATAAACAGCTTAAGACAGAAACAGATCGCTATGTTAAGCAATTTACCAATTTGGAGACAGTGGTTTCCCAAATGAACTCACAAAGCAGCTGGCTGAGTTCATCATTTGGTTCATAGAAACGGAGTATAAAATGGCAGTAAACGGATATCAACATTATAAAGAACAGACCGTTAATACAATGACTCAGGGTGAAATGCTTAATCTTTTATATGATGAATTATTAAAGCGGTTAACCAGGTCAGAATTGGCATTGGAAAATAAAGATTATGAGCTTTTTGAGCAGTCAGCACAACGGTCTATCGATATTGTTATATATTTAAAAGACACGCTTAATTATCAGTACGAAATAAGCAGTGAATTAAAAAGACTTTATGACTTCTTCCTGTATGAGCTAAACCGTATTAAAGCAGGACGGAATTCTGCAGTAATAGCAGAAGTAAGGCCTTTGATAATGGAGTTGCGGGATTCTTTTAGAGAGGCACAACGAAACAACGGTTGATTTTCTGGCTGGAGAGGTAATATCTCTCCAGCCGTTTAATAATAATCTGCAAACAGGAGGACATACAAATGGAAGAATCCATGATTTTGGAAATTCTAAAAGAGATGCAGAAAAAATACCAGTGTATGAATGAGATAGAAAGAATAACCAGGGAAGTGGGAGAATTCCTTTCCCGAAATGATCAAACTTCAGTACAAATGCTTTTGGGAATGCGTCAGGATGAAATGGATAAATCTGATGCTATCGATAAGAATATAAGATGCCTGATATCAGTTCTGACTCCGGAAGAAGCTATTAAGGTTGAAAGTTGGATAAGAGGGCAAGAGAACTGGAATCCAGATGGAGAGTTTTCAAAAAAAATAATAGAAAAAGGAAAGAATATTCAGCAGATATTAAAACGTACGATAGATATCGATAAACACATCAGTACGCGTATCGCTGGTACTCATTCCTTTTATAATTAGTTGCGATTTAAATTAGCTGGAGCAATCGCCCATAATGGTCCGCCATTAGAGGCACGATAATTCAGTTCCCGGAGTATAATTGAGGGATCCCAATTAAGTTTTGTATTATCATAATTATTAGAATCTGCAATTCTAAAAGATCCATCTGCAGTGTAACTTGTTATGATGATGAAATGCCCTTGCTGTGTAAAATGTCCTCTTCTCATTAATGCAACAACCAGTTGCCCGGAATCCAATGCATTTTTTATTCCTTCCACAGATTGATTCCTGACTGATGAGACTGTAAGACCATATGCAGTTGCACTGTCTGGTATAAGACGATGGTAAGAGCCCTGTCCGGGGCACCAGCTATTGTTGGCCGAAGCCCAATTTGCGACATCAGTTGGCAGTACCTGATTACCAGTCAGACTGGTTATGACCATAGCCATAACAGTAGGACCACAGCCATGGGTAACGATAGGATCTCGTCCTCCCCATAGATAATTTCCCCATCTGGCATCTGCCTGATTATAATAAGTGAGGGGACCGCAGACGCTGTCCAGCATCACATCGTATTTGCCTTCCTGTGGGATGTCTGCTTCAACTGCCTCTGGCGGTGATACGGTTGAAGTTTGAGGAACATCAGCGGCTGAACCGTCAATTTGATAATTAGAAGAAAAAATCGCAAACGGGATGACAATTACGAACAGGGTTTTGAAAAATGTTTTAAATAATCTGTTCATACGGCTCACCTTTATTTTTAATGTTATATGATACTTATCGGACAGATGCCCAATAAAGTTAAGATTATAATAAAAAAGTCCGATATATATAATATGACATACATGGTAGGACGTGTAAAGTGTTGACATGGGATTAATTAAGGATGGAAAAATGAATGATTAAAGGTTATGAAGAGCGGTATTTACTAATATTATTATCAGCAGTAATGAATCAGAAAGCCTCACCAGAGCCTATACGTTCACTTGATTGGGAAAAGATGTTTCGTTTAGCAGATTACCATGGAGTGGCACATGCTGTACACTATGGTATTTTAGGGCTTGACCAAGAGATTCCTCAATCCGTAAGACAACAATTTTTTGATAAGTATCTGGAATCTGTATATCGGGTAGGACGTTTACAGAAAAGTGAGATACAACTGGTAGCATTGATGGAACGTGAAAAAATCAACTGCTTCTATCTCAGTTATTCAGATATTGTGAAAAATTACCCTATAGAAGAGATGTGCTGCCGTGAATCTATTGAGATTGGTTCCAGTAGAAAAAGTGCCCGGATGATATGGGGAGTTTTAGAAAGAGTAGATTTTGAGGAACGTAAAACAGATGAGATTGGAAAATTGTATTATCGTATTCCAGGAATCAGAGTGCTGAATTTCGACTATACTATTTTTTTTAGCAGTTCCATGCGAAAATTCTTTAAGAGTTTACTAAAAGCATTTCCTCTTCAAAATGGGAGAAGTTACGTTCGTGAACTACCACTGGATGACAGATATTTGTTTCTACTTTGCAGATTAATTGATAGTTATGCCAGAGGAAATATAAGCTTAAGCCAGATCATGGATTTTTGGATTTTTTACAAGACGTATAGTGAAAATTTTAATTGGCCGTATATATATGCCAGACTTAAAAAGTTAAAAATATCAGAATTTGCTGAACGCCTGGAACATTTGATTTTAAGATGGTTTGGAACGGGAGCAGTAATTGAAAATGTTGAGATCTATGAAGCTATGGAATCCTATATATTATCCAAGGGTACCGAAGGAAGAGAGATCAGCTCAAATCTTCTGCCATTAATTAAAACGGTTGCAGATTGTTATGCCAGGAATCGCAGGTTAGAAGAGTTAAGAAAGATAGTGAAATGGCTTTTTCCTGATCGAAGATATATGGAAACCATTTATCCGTTATTGGGAAAAATAAGAATTTTATTGCCGTTTTTCTGGACATTACGATTATGGAGATATCTAAGCCGGATATTCGTGAATTATTTACGCAATAGAGTCTTGCCAAAGTTAGAAAAACTTCCTTTTATAAAGAGAAAGACAATCAGCAAAAGCACAGATGAGGAAACGAAAGAAACAGCGGAAATACCAAAGTAATATCAGGTATTTCCGCTGTCTTTCTGTTTTTGTGAGAAAAAATCTTTCATTTTAGATAACGATCCAGCATCCAGAGGAAGAGAAACGGCTTCCTGATTAGCTGAAACAGCTTCCACCAATTCTGATCTTAGAATAGATACATCTCTGGGAGCATCAATTGCCAACTTGACCCAATCATTACCAATTTCTAACACGGTGATAGAAATGTTGTCGCCAATGTTTAGGGCCTGTTCCTTTTTTCTCTGTAGAATCAGCATATTATTTTCCCCTCCTGATAAAATCTTTGATTGGATGACGGAATTTATAAAGAGGATTATCCAAAATTATTTGTTTTGCTTCTCTCGTATCCGTATTGACGGCAATCGGAGCTTTTAAGTTAACTGTGCTTTCTTCCATTTGATCATGAATGATACAGATAACATAGTATGAAATATTTTCTTCGTCGTAGGAAGCTTTTAAGAAATTACTGTCTTCCTTTGATAAAGCAGGAGCATATTCCGAATATAATTGAAACGGGTTCATCAGTATAAATGATACACGATAATCATCAATGGATTGAAGAGAGATCAAGGCATCACTATTATCCTGAAATGATAGAGGTACGTAGTCCTTAAATTCCGTAAATCCAAACAATCCTTCAGGGAAATGAATTATTTCATCTTCTGAACAGGGAATGGAACCAAAATATTGCGTTTTTATTTCCATATATACCTCCGGGTATAGATTTATGCCAGCACGTCAATGGGGGTATGTTCAAACATCTCACTGGCGCTGGGAGGAACATAAAGCGGTTTACCAATATACTCGATTTCTACATCGGGCATCTGGGTGATCTCAAATTCCACGCTGCCAGGAATGAATTCAAAATCTCCTTTTGCAACTTTGATATCAAAACTAAGTTTATCCATTTCATATTTAATATTCAGATCGGGAGCGGACCACTCAAGATCAGGACCTGTAGTTGGAAGAAATGCTAACCCAAACTCTCCAGTAGGCATCTGAGCACGTTGGCTAATAATTTGATCAAGGGGATTTTGTACTTTTGCATCTAACAATAGAGCGGCCTCCTCAGTGTATGTAGCGGCAGAATCTGCAGCAGCCTGTAATCCAGCTGCTGCATACTGGCGTACGCTTTCCATGGTAGTAGGGCAAATTGAGTTTCTTGCATCATAAGTGTCGATATTCACCTTTATGGGTTTGCTGTTTATATCGAGGCCTCCCTTATCCCTGTTTACTATAACATCGGATTTAGAGCCTTTATATCTTAGCTCAGCCTTTTGAATTTTCAATTCATACTTTAATGGTATCGTTTTAATCTGAAGCAATTGTTCCATATAAAGTCCCTCCTGTAAACGTTAGCGCATGAAATCAATAAAAGATGAAGACAGGATACTGGTACCAACCTTCAATGATGCGTTATATGCATATTGATCCCACATATAATTAGTAATGGCCTCTGCCATATCAACGCCTTCAACGCCTGACATCTGTTCCTGTATTGATATTTCAGCATCTCCAAGACGATCTTTTGTGGTATTAAGAAACTCTGATTTAACACCTAATTCAGTGATTTGATTCATTAAGTTGGTGCCTAACGAATCAAACTTATTCATAAGCTTTCCATATTCATCAGCGTTGAATGTATCAGATTCAAGGGCATCAGCAAGTTTTCCTGCAAGAGTGATTACATTATTACTTAGTCCGTTCTCATCTGTTCCGTAACCAACTGCATTAATGCCTGGAAGTGACATATTAAAAGCAGTGGAAGATACAACATTATCAAAACTATCCATTGACAGCCCCATTCCAAGATCTACATACAAATTTTCTCGTGACATGCGCTGAAGACTCTCATAATCTGCAGAGCCTTTACTGGCATTCACATCAACCCCCCGATAGGTAAGAGTACCACTGGAAGATAGCTCAAAGGGTGGGTTCTTCCCATCGGAACCTGCAAATAGAAAAGTGTCCTCATAAGAAGAATTCATACTAAGTACCATTGATTGCTGAAGCTGCCGGATTGCGGAAGCAAAGCTCTGACGCACTTCAGGAGTTTGGTTCGTACCGTTCATAGCCTGAATATTATAATTTTTACTAATATTTTTGACCATATCCGAAACCTGTCTCAGTGAATCTTCCTGCCCATCCTGCCTGGCCTGGGCAGTGTCAACCATTTTTAAATTATCCTGGTTTTTGTAATATTTACGATGCAGCTGGGAAGCTCTGGCAGCTGACGCTGGATCCTCCGCAACGCTATTAAATGAACGCTGAGTCATAACGTGAGTCCGGGATACATTTAAGTTATTAATAGAAGAAGAAAGATTACTTTTATAATCTCTAATTAGAGCGTTTGTAGTGATTCTCATTTACTTACCTCCTTATCGACCGACTACTCCGGTATTGTTGATTAATACATCGAGGGCCTGATCCAGGGTTGTCATAAAACGGGCAGCTGCACTAAACGATTTCTGATAATGCATCAGATTTATACCTTCCTCATCCAGAGATACACCAGACACGCCGTCTTTGTCATTAGCCGTCTTTTTAACTACTGTTACATGATTATCTAAAATTGATTTGTTCTTTGAACTGTCAATACCCTGATTATTTTCTAATGTTGAATAGCACTGTGAAAAGTTGCCGGTATAAAATGATATATAGTTTGTTGATTTGTTGCCGGAAGCATCCATTTTAGTGTATTCATATTTAAAATCTCTGTTGTCTGTTAATGATTTCAGCATTTTAAGAATATTATCATTTGCTGTTGAACCGGCTTTTTCATCATGAGTGGAAATTATATGTATGGAGTTATTCATCCAGTCATCATTGATTTTAATATTTGATGAAGTAAACTTCTTCGTTCCATCCGATGTTTTAAACAAATCAAAATTCTTAACGTTTAGAGGGTTGGCTTTATATGAAAAGACAATCGGCCCACCACCCTGTAACTTTATACTGTCTTTTGTAATAGCGGTGC
This sequence comes from Lacrimispora struthionigena, assembly GCF_048627165.1. Classification (NCBI taxonomy): domain Bacteria; kingdom Bacillati; phylum Bacillota; class Clostridia; order Lachnospirales; family Lachnospiraceae; genus Lacrimispora; species Lacrimispora struthionigena. The sequence continues at coordinate 1,668,139 of NZ_JBMBWP010000002.1, read as the reverse complement.
CTGAAGGCATATTATTAGTACTTGTCCATGTCAGTTTTTTATTAACATTATCATAATTCCACGTTCCAGGTACTGGAGTGGCGCCATTTACTGATAAGTCAACAGGATTAGTATTTAACTTGTCTGCCAGATTTTTAAGGCTCTCATCCAGTGTGCTGCCTATTACAATCGTATCTCCTGATCCATCACCACCAAATGTATATGTTTTACCATTAAATGTAAACGTCTCATTGTTTAAGAAATTACCTATCGTATTGGAAAAGCCGAAAGAAAATTCCGCTTTCTGATTTCCGTCAGTATTCATTGGAGTAGCTGATCCAGATGACGGTAAAACGTTGGCACCTGTATAAGGCTGCATATTTCCATTTAAATCATTAAATGTTTTGGCAAAACTATTTACAAAGGAATCAAAAACCTTTTCGTAATAACCGAGTCCTCTGAAATCAGAAGCAGGATCATCAAGCTCACCTGATTTATTCAGCATATCTACGGTACCTTTAATAGAACCTTCTTTTAAATAGTCGGTAATATCTGTCTTTAAGGCTGATAAATCCGTACCTGCAGGATAATCAGCAGCAGGGATAACAGAAATTCGGACGGTTCCATCGGGGTTCCCATCTAAATCCAAATGCTGATCCATGGAAAATGCAGCAAAGTTCTCTCCGTGTTCACCTGCAGTAAGTTCATAACTCATACCATTGGATCCGTTTAAAGTTACAACCGGGTAATTATATTTAGCATTGGTCCCGATGGTAACTTCTTTGTAACTGACGCTGATTGGGAGGTAGCTGGCTAAATCATCCAACTTACTATTTCTTTGATCCATCAGTTCCAGTGATGGGTTACCTAACATCTGACTTTTCCAGATGGTATCGTTTAATTCTCCAATATCAGAAAGAAGACTGTTGACAGTCTTAATGTCGGTGTTCTCAAGACCGTATATACTTTCTTCACGTGTTGTCTTTAAATCTGCAGATTTCTGATGTATATAGTTTAACAGAACCTGACATCTGGAACGTACAATACTGTCAAATTCGCTGTTATTTGCATTGGAGGACAGCTGGTCTAAACTGCTGCTCAAATCGCTTAAAGCCTTTTTTAAAGCATCTTTGTCTGTCTCATCAAATATATTTCCCAACTGATCTAAAACAGCCTGACGGGCATCCGCAGTACCTACTTTTGCTATCTGGTTACGGTACTGTACATCAAGAAACGGATCCCTGATCTGGGAGATGCCTGATACTTCAACACCATAACCAATTTTAGATCCGGGGTTGCTGCTTGTAGGTTCAGCGCCTCTTAAGTTAATGCTTACAAGATCAACCTGCTGTCTTGTATAACCTTTTGTATTAATATTGGCGATATTCTGTCCGGTAACATCAAGGGCTCGCTGACTGGCGGTCATGGCAAGCTGAGCAATCGTAAAACCGGAAAATGTAGATCGTGTCATACGAGACCCTCCCAATTCTTTTTATCTTTTGTGCTATCCATGCGGGTGCGCTGAATGGCTTTGTTAATATTATGTAAGCTTATTTCAAGCATAGCCCGGGCACTTTCGTTGGTGTCCTGAAAAAGACTGACATGGTAGGAGAGAGTGCTAAACAGCTGCCTAAGCCGGCTTTGCTCTTCCCCTGTGGTATTCTCCAGTATCTGTTGAAAGGTATATCCCTCAAAGCCCATGTTCTTCTGGCAGGCTTCCCGCTTTTTATCCAGGCCTCTCAGCTTTAAAACGGCCGCCTGTTCCTTATTCATGCAGTCTTCCACATAAGTGACCATGTTCTTCTTCACTGCTTCTATTTTTATCTGTTCGATCTCAGTCAGCTCTTTGAAGAGCTCAACCAGATCTTCAACGATGGTTGTAAACTCATTCATTACTTTCTGCTCCTTTGTACCAGAGAATCTTCTCTGCGATCTTATTGGCATCTACCTGATAGGTACCATTTTCCATTCTTTCCTTTAACTGACTCAGCTTTTCGTCAGACGCTGGATTCTTGATTTCATTCATGAGCATGTTCTTTAGCGTGGCAGCAAATTTTGAATCCATATCTTCCTGGGAAGCGGAACGTATGGTGATTTCATCGTAATTGGTTTTTGCTGATTCATAAGCCGGGCTGCTGGTTGAGTCCTGATTTTGTCGTATCATGGATGTATTATACAGCGTATTAAGATAATTCGATGAGATACGCATGAAATTACTCCTTTCTGAGAGCTTCAAATAACTTAACTTTTTATATCACAGTTATATTATCGTCATTTAATAAGAAATATTAACTTTTTATCATGGATTTTCTTTATTTAAGTGAGTATAAATGCTTTAAAAGCACATTGGAGATGTTAGAGCAGGAAACCTGAGTAACAACAGCACCGATATTATAGGCAACCATAGGCATTCCGTAAACCACGCAACTTTCTGCATCCTGTCCGATGGTAAAGGCGCCTTTCTTCTTCATGCTTAAAAGTCCGTCCGCTCCGTCACGTCCCATACCAGTCATAATGATACCAACGGAGGAAGCCCCGGCGGCGTCTGCAACAGACTGAAACAGTACATCTACGGAAGGGCGGTGTCCGCTTACCTTTTCACCGGAATAGCAGTTTACGCTGTAACGGTTTCCAACCCGGACCACTTTCATTTGAAAATCACCAGGGGCAATCAGTACCTGCCCACGCTCAATTGGGTCACCACTTTGGGCTTCCTTCACTTTCATATGGCAAAGACGGTTTAAGCGGTCAGCGTACATCTTGGTAAATCCTTCTGGCATGTGCTGGGTAACCACGATGCCAGGCGTATCTGCGGGAAGGTCTTTTAGAACCTGGAGCGTGGCCTCTGTCCCTCCGGTTGACGCACCAATTGCGATAACTGTATTATAGGCATTGAGACCAAAAGGCATATTCCCCCCTAATGCAGCTATAGGAACAGCAGCAGGAGCAGCCTTTGCAGGTACTTTAATTTTAGCCCGTGATGCTATAAATATCTTACTCATTAATGTATTTAAAAATGTATTGGTAGTAATGCTCATGGACATATCTGGTTTTTTTACAAAGTCAACCGCACCCGCGGAAAGCGCCTCAAATACATTTAAATTGAGGGAAGAAACCAAAATGACCGGAACCGGATAAATTGGAAGAAGCTTTTTTACAAAATCAATTCCGTTTAGCCGCGGCATTTCTACGTCTACCGTCACTACGTCAGGCTTCACTAACGGTATTTTTCTTTCTGCATCAAATGCATCAATTGCATATCCAACTACTTCTATATTTGGATTCTGTGATAGATTATCAATTAAAACCTTGCGGAAAAGCATGGAATCATCTACTATAAAAACTTTTATTTTTTCAATCATAATATACTCCGTTCTCTGTTGCTGAGTTTATACAGTCAGAAAATGATTTAAAGTCATCTATATTATATGGATAAATCTGTGTAATATAAAATCCATTTACCGGCTTTTATGCTGGTAAATAGATTTTATATTAGGCAGATTATTCTTTTCGGTATGTAGCTGGCATGAGATATTTATAAGGTGTTTTTTCTTTGTTAATTGTCTCCGAATGGCCGATCAGCAGATAGCCTCCTGGAGCAGTCGCGTCATAGAAGCGCTGTATTAAAGCGTCCTTGGTGCTCTGGTCAAAATAAATCATTACGTTTCTGCAGAAAATAACGTCAAATTTTAATCGGAATCGTATGGGATCCATTAAGTTAAATGTCTGGAAAATAACATTGGATTTAATGGAGGGGGCTACCGTGTAAATCCCCTTTTCTGCTGTTTTAACGAAATATTTTGATACCCATGCCGGTGATAAATTTTTAAGGGAGTCCTCGTCGTATACTGCCTCTTTCGCTGCCCGCAAAGCGTTCTGTGATATGTCGGTAGCAAGAACCCGGGTATCCCAGAGGGCGGCTTGCGCCCCCAGGGTTTCCTTTATAATCATTGATATTGTATAAGGCTCCTCACCAGAAGAACAGCCTGCACTCCATATACTTAAAACCTTGTTTTTCTTGGTAGCTAACAAATATGGGAGAATGGTATCACGAAAGAAATTAAAATGGGCCTCTTCCCTCATAAAATAAGTATAATTTGTTGTAAGCTTATTCAGCATTACTTCAAGGTCGGCTGGGTTTCTTGACGAGGTAATCTGATCTATATAATCTGTAAATGAAGTATACCCCATTGATATAATGGTATTGGACAATCGCCCCATAATCAATTGCATCTTTTTAGAAAGATCGATCCCGTAATTTTTTTTCACGAACTGAACCAGCCGTGTGAAGTCTTGCTGTGAGAGTGTTAACATAGATAGCCGTCCTTTATGAGTTATTAACTAATGTTTCGCAGTCCAGAAGCAGAACCACTTTGTTGTCCGGCATGGAAATCATGCCGCTGACAAGTTCTTCCCGGTTGCTTGCCGGAACTGAAGATATTCTGGAATAATCAATATCCAGAACCTGTTCCACTGCATCTACAATGATGCCGATAAAAACAGAATCAACATTTAATACAATGACACAGGTAGTGCTGGTGTATTCAATTGCAGGCTTTCCCAGTCTGAGCCTTATATCTATAATCGGAACGATCTGTCCTCTTAAATTGATAATACCCTTTACATAGTTTGGCATCATGGGCATAGCAGTGATAACATGGTTGGTAATGATTTCAATAATATAGTTTGTACTTACACCAAAAATTAAATTGTCGGTGCGAAAGGTGAGATAACGCTCCATGGCTTCTGTTGAGTCAGAGTTAAAATCTGTTAAATTATCTGCACCATCCATAGCTGTTCTAGTACTTTCTGCTGACATTTGTATTCCTCCGTTTCCAATTAAAATTAATTATGAGCTGCAGCATACAGATTTAAAACGTCTAATATGATGCTGATATTGCCGTCACCAAGAATGGTACATCCGCTGATACCGGAATCTTTAATATTGAAGCTGTTTAAGTATACCGGAAGAGGCTTTACTACCACCTGCTGTTCACCCAGAAGATCATCTACAAAGAGACAGTAGGACTTATCCCCGGATTCAACCCATACCAGAATACCGTCTTCAATATTGGTCACTTCTGTTTCAATATTGTAAAGTCTGTGAATCCGGATAATTGGATAGAACTGATTCATACATCTGATAATTTCGTTTCCTTCTGTATCATAAATTACTTCGTCGTTTTTCACCTTAAAGGACTGACGGATATTGGCAATCGGAATGGTAAATACGGATTTACCTACGGAGATCTCCATACCGTCAACAATTGCCATGGTAAGCGGGATCTTTAATGTGGTGCACATTCCCTTTCCAAGCTCACTTGTTATAGTAATGGTTCCGCCGATAGCTTCCACATTCTTCTTAACAACATCCATTCCAACACCACGGCCTGAAAATTCAGTAACTGTCTCGTTGGTGGAAAAGCCAGGAGCTAACAAAAGAGAAAGAATCTCTTTCTGGGTATACTCGCTTTCCGGTTTGGTAAGGATTCCGTTTCTCTTTGCCTTTGCAAGGACGCCGGCAGGATTTACGCCACGTCCGTCATCACGAATGGAGATAATGACTTCATTGGTGGTATGGCTGGCAGAAAGAATAATTTCACCCTGTGGATTCTTGCCTGCTCTGATACGATCCTCAGCAGTCTCTTCGATTCCATGATCCATAGAGTTACGTACAATATGCATGATTGGATCGCCGATGCTGTCTACAATGGATTTATCAACTTCTGTATTCTCACCAACGATTGTCAGCCGGACATCTTTTTTTAATTTCTGCTTCATATCTCTGACAATTCGGTTCATTTTCTGGAACACACCGGAAACAGGAACCATGCGCAGAGACATAACGATATCCTGCAGATCATCAGTCAGCTTACGAAGCTGTCTGGTTGCCTTTAAGAAACTATCCAGATTCTTCATATTCTGGATTTCTGGAGAAGAAGTAACCATGGATTCCGTTATTACAATCTCACCTACAATTGCAACCAGGTTATCAAGCTTTGCTAAATTAACACTGATCAGATTCTGCTTACTGGGCATCTGATGTCCTGTGCTGGCGGCTGGGGTATTCACAGGAGCGGCGTTTTCCTGGTTAACGGGAGCAGAAGCTGCCTCTACTGCCTTTTCTTCAACAGCACTTTTTGCCCGTGCATTCTGTATCAGTTCATAAGAGCGGAGATTGTTCATATTATTGATCAGTGAAATTGCTGCATCTGCAGTCTCCCGGGAGTCAAGAGCAAGATAAAATCCTTTTTCAATAATAGAAACACTGCTCTGGCTGTTGGTCTCCACATCGCTGGGGTAAAAATTAAATTCCAGACCGGATTCCTTTAAAGAGCTGATGAGCATAAATGCGCGGAGATTCTCCATTCCGCAGCCCTCATCAAAAAAGATACGGAGGAAATAAGCCGCATTATCATCCGGACATTCTGCAAGATCCATACGAACCTCATCAAGATCCACCACTGCAACGGGAGCCGCAGCTGGCTTTACACTTTCTTTTGCAGCTGGCTTAGCTGCCTTCTTGTTTTCTGGGGCAGTATCTTTATTATCCTTACTGATTTTTTTCAGGAAACTATTAATTTCCTCGGTCAGACTGTCGACATTATCACTAAGTGGCTCATTGTTTTGAACCTTTGAAACTTCGGCACGAAGCAAATCAGTAGAGCGGAACATTAAATCAAACAGGGTGCTTTTGTGAGAACTTTCAAGTGAATCCAAACCGTTTTCACGGATAAAAAAGAATAAATCTTCAATGTGATGAGCGATCTGCATCAAAGAGTTAAACTCCATCATTGCAGAAGAGCCCTTAACGGTATGCATGATACGAAAAATTTCATTCACATCATCCACCGTAAAATCTCCTGCTTTTTCGGCTTCGATCAGGAGTTCGTCCAATTGCTCCAGTAGAGAATTGGTTTCAAAAAGATACATATCAAGCATATTATCCATGCCGTTATCCATAATATTTACACCGCCTTGTCTAGTATAGTATATAATTATTTATCGGTATGGCTGAAAAAAAAATAATAGTAAATCAAACAACCTTTTGAAAAAATATATGAAACACCACTTGTATGGAGGCATAATATGGCAGATATTCTGAAAGTAACAACTCCAATGTCCGGCTATGATAATTCTACAATTAAAAATAACCCCCAGGCAGGCCAGGGACCCCAGATACAAAACCCTGTGGATCCGTCGAAAGTGATGCGTGGGGATAACCGGACTGATTCAGGAGGAAATCAGGAACAGCAGCTGGCATTCCAGTATCGTTCCAACTTCGGTACATTTCTCAATATGATTAAGAATTCCCCGGATATTACCCGGATTTTTTCTGATGTCTTTTTTCAGGGAGAAGAGATGTTAACTGGAGGTGTGATGGGAGAAGAAGCAGCCAGACAAATTGCTTCTTTTTTTAAGGCCAGCCAGATGAAAGAGGAAGATGTCCTTGGGTTTTTAAAAGAACAGGCAGAGTCTTCCGTCCGTTTCAACGGAGGGATCTTTGACCAGTTAAGACAGGTCATGGCTGACACAGGTTCTGTTGATTTAAAAGCTGATATATTAAATTTTATAAAAAAGTTTAATGATATGTCTTCCGGAAAGCATATTCTTCATGATATATTTAATACAGTAAAAGATATGGAAGGTTATGTCTTCAAGCAGACAGCTTCCCAGCTGGAAGAGATGTTAAAAGAACTGGATTTATCTGCAAAAGAGGGAGACACCCAGTCAAACAGTGCTCTTTTAAAAGAGAAAATTCTTCCTTTTATGGGCCGTTATATTGCTGCAAACCATGATATGGGTACTGTACGTGATAAGATTTCCCTTTTAAGCGTTCTTATGGCAAGATATGAAAATGGAAACAGAGATGACGTCCTGCAGGCATTTGCAAAACTTACGGGATATCAGGGATTCCGCAGGCATTTTGGTTCAACCACTGCTGAAGAGTTTGGAGAACTGCTTGGTCAGGTTGACATGGAGCAGGCAGCAGGAAAAAACCAGTGGTCAGATAAATTTATTGAATTTTTAAGAACCGGAGTAAGCGGCGGCGCCGGACTTGAAAACAGACAGACGTTTCTGAATATAATCCAGTCACTTGTGGTCAATGAAAGCGTTTATATGCCCATTCTTCATCTGGCATTCCCCATGGAAATTAATGGAAAGAAATTGTTTTCAGAGATGTGGATTGATCCGGATGAAGAGGGCAGCAGTACGCAGGCAGGTGCCCAGCGGATTGCAAGGATTTTTATTAAATTTGAAATTGCAGAGCTTGGACCATTTAAGCTTTTAATGCTTTATGGAGATAATACATCATCTCTCCAGCTTTATTATCCGGAGAAGCTTAAGAAATCAGAAACCAGTATCCAGAAGGGAATTAAGAGTATTCTGGAAAAAAACCACCTGCGGTCAGATCGGATCATCCTGCAGGCAGGAGAGGGACCTTCTTCTCTTGTATCTGTTTTTCCTAAAATACAGGAAAGGAAGAATACAGTCGATGTCAGAATTTAAAAGTACACTTAACAAAAAAGCAGTTGCTTTAAAATACGATGAATCAAAAAATACTTCTCCTGTTATCGTTGCATCAGGAATGGGGTACACGGCAGAAAAGATTGTAGAGCTGGCCAATGAGAGCGGGATTCCTGTTTATGAGGACAATTCCCTAGCTACCATACTCACGCAACTTGAACTGGGGAGCCAGATCCCGGAAGAATTGTATCAGGCTATTGTAGACATCTACCTTTATTTTCTGGATTATGTACCTGGAAAACAAAACAGCATAATGAAAGAAAGTTTGGAAGAGACAGAGGAAGAGGAAACAATAAAAGAAGAAACGGTGGAATAATTTATGTTAAAGGAATGTGAAAAGGCTTGTATCTATTCGTTTGATGGAGTTTTTCTAGCAGAGGTAAAAGTGGTTGATTCCGAGAAGGAGAGCATGGCTCTGATTTTCGAAGAAGAAGACATGGATAAGGTAAATACAGAATCAGTGATCGTATTCTACGACGGCATACAGGGACTTGTTACGTGTAAATGCAGTTTGTCCGCAAGAGTCAAGGTGGTAGGAGATGAGATGGGAGACTTAGGGAGAGCCATATATAAGGTGCCCTGCAGAATAGATGAATTGATCGGCGTGGAACAAAGAAGAATAGACTTAAAGGTTCGGGTGTCAATTCCCGTCGTGCTGGAAACTGCTGATGAACTGGGAAAAGTGACCCATATACCGGCAAAGCTAAAAGACATCAGTGCCGGTGGAATTGGATTTGAATCCCAAACAAAGCTAAAGGAGAATCAGATTTTCTCTTTTGAGTTTGAAACAGATGCAGGAAACACCCGGTTAAAGGCATCTGTTTTATGGGTCAGAGAAGTGGCGGAAAAGGGGGAAGAACCTTTTTACCGTTATGGAAGCCGTTATTTTGGTTTGTCCACTTATCAGGAGTCCATGGTTCGTAAATTTACGTTTCAGGAACAGCTGAAAAGGAGAAAAATCCAGTAATTGCTTATGAATGGTGCTCATTATGCCGATATATAACTTACGGGCTTTATTGTATTTTAAAGTTATAAGGAAAGGAGCGAAAGAATGAAACAACAGAGGAAAGCTTTGGCAGTGGGCATTATAAGCGCACTTTGTCTGTGTCTTACTGCCCAGAAGGTAACAGCAACAGAATCCATAAACTCAGTCAGTGTCAAGGTCTCATTAAATATCGAAGCGGGAGACAGACTGCCCGACATAAAGATTAATCAGACAGATGGTGAATGTTATGTAACTTCCGGTGACAAAAAATACACAATCAGGGAAGCCGAATGGGTCACTTCAACTTCAAAGGATATGACAATCGGAGAAGAACCTAAGATGAATGTTACACTGACACCTTCCGATGAATATGACGCTTACTTTAAATCAAACTATGAGGCATCTAAAATTAAGATCAGCGGAGGTACCTACGTAAGTGCCAAGCGAAACGGCAGTGATCTGATTGTTACTTTAAGGGCTAAGGCGATTAAAGGACTGTATGCGGAGCCGGAAGATATCGGCTGGAAAGATACGAGACTGGGACAGGCTGTATGGTCTAAGGGAGATAATACCTCAGGGGCATATGAAGTCTGGCTTTATTTAGGTAAAAAGGTGATTTTTAAGAAAGAGCAGGTAAAAGCAACTACCTACAATTTCTATCCATATATGACGGAAGAAGGTACATATTCCTTTAAGATCCGCTCTGTTCCGTTTAAAGCAGATGAGCTGAAGAATGGAAAGAAAAGCGGATGGGTTGAATCTGATGAACTGGTTATCAGGGACAGAGATGTTTCTGATGGTACGGGAAAAGAATCGGATACAACAAAAGGAACTGCAGCCAATCCGGAAAAGAAGACGGGCTGGGAAGAACAATCCGGTGTCTGGTATTACCGCTATGGGGACGGAAGCGTTCAGGCAAACTCCTGGCTTATGCTGGATAATGTTTACTATCGCTTTGATGAAAATGGAAAGATGGTTACCGGCTGGTTTCTTACGCAATCCGATATTTATTATATGGCTTCCAATGGAGCCATGGTAACGGGCTGGAATAAAATAGATAACAACTGGTATTATTTCTATCCGGATAATGGTTATGAGGCTCCCATGGGCGCTGCTGCCACTGGCTGGCAGGTAATTGACGGTTACTACCGTTATTTTAATAACCAGGGTGCCATGCAAAAGGGCTGGATCAATCAGGCAGGAAGATGGTATTATCTGAATACAGTACAGGGTAACTTAGAGGGGGCTATGTTAAAGGGGCTGTTTACCCGCGATGGCAAGACTTATTATACTGGAGAAGATGGCGTTATGCTCACCGGCTGGCAAAAGGTGGACGGGGTATGGCGGTATTTCAACCAGCAGGATGGAGTTATGGCTGTCAGCACGGTAATTGACGGGTATCAGTTAGATGAGGATGGAGTATGGAAACAATGATTCAAATGAAAAGAAGTATTATATTTAGTATCGTAATGGTTTTAGTAACAACTGCAGTACTCTCAGGAGTGGCACCATTAAAGATCTATGCAGGCGAATCTGTTGTAATAAGAAGTCTGAATCTGAAATTCGACAGTCAGTTTGGCGATCAGGAAATTTTAATGCCTCAGGTATCAACAACCACTACAGGTATATCCGTACAGGATCTTGTATGGAAACGTGACATCAGCAAGTGGAAGGCGGCAAAGGCAGAAAGAGTCAGTGTTATTTTAACTTCTTCCAATACAATCTTTGCAGAAACTTATAATCGCTCTGAATGTAAAATTACTGGTGCAAGATTTGTTTCTGCAAAAGCGCTGGATAATAATACACTGGAGGTAAAAGTTGATTATATCCCCGTAGTTAAGCTGGGGAACACAGCCAGGGCTGGCTGGACTGACAGCAAAAAAACGAAAGCAGTCTGGGACAAGGTAGAGTTTGCTACAGGATATAAAGTGTCTCTTTATGCAGATGATAAATTAAAAAAGGCACTTACAGTACAAACCAATACAGTTGATTTATCAGATCTGATGGACAAGAATGCTGTTTATTATTATGAAGTCCGTGCCATTGGCTTTACCGCAGATGACCGAAAGTATTTAAAAGAGGGAGACAATATAACCTCTCAGGATATTACGATGGAGTATGAAGGAAGTACCTCCGGAGCATGGAAGGGCAACACCTATGTAGAGGAAGATGGGGGTACCCCGAGAAACAGCTGGAAGCAGATTTTAAATGACTGGTATTATTTTGATGCCAACGGAGTACGCCGCACCGGTTGGGTTCAAACAGGGATCAGATGGTATTATATGAATCCGGCAGATGGCAAGCTCCTTACCGGGTGGCAGTTTATTAATGGAAAATGGTATTACTTAAATCCAACAGGCGGAGAGATGTTAACTGGCTGGATTCAGCCGCAACCGGGAATCTGGTACTACATGAATTCAGATGGAAGTATGGCCAGCAGCACAAATATAGGCGGATATCAGATTGGTGCTGACGGAAAGTGGATACAGTAGATAATACCAACAGGAGGATGAATAAGTGGCGACGATAGATCAGTTGCGGATGATGACGTTAGGCAATAATCAGTCATTGGAGAAAGGACAAACCACAAAAGCTACGGCCGGAAACTTTAAAAAAGTCCTTAAATCAGTGATGGAAGTACCGAAAGATTTGGAGTCCTTTTTTACAGAAGCTTCCAGGACATATGGAGTATCAAAAAAACTTCTGAAAGCAGTTGCTAAGGCTGAGTCCAATTATAACCCGGCAGCCACCTCTCCCAAAGGTGCAGCGGGTGTGATGCAGTTAATGCCTGCTACAGCCAGATCACTGGGCGTTTCTGATCCATATGATGCGCGCAGCAATATATTGGGTGGAGCCAAGTATCTGAAAGAAAAACTGGATCATTATAATGGGGATGTATCTCTTGCCCTTGCTGCTTATAATGCAGGAAGCAATAATGTGAAAAAATATGGAGGAATTCCTCCGTTTAAAGAAACACAGGAATATGTGAAGAAGATCATGGGAGATATGGAAGTGTCAGGCGGAGATGATAGCGCCGTATATGCTTCTGGTTATACCGGGAATTCGGTTTCTGATCTGTCCGATTATTTCTCAGATCAGGACTCTCTTAACGGTTCTCAGTGGCTGGATATTTTAAAATCAATTGCGGGGAAAGCAGATGGCACTGATGTGGATCTGACAACCCAAAAGACAAATTCATTATATCTGATTGAGCTTATGAAGCTTAGAATGCAGATGGCTTCAAACGGCGTATCAGGCCAGTTTGATGTAAATGATTCCAGTAGCGGAAGCTTATTATAATATAAAATATAAAAACGCCATCAATTGTATATTCTCAATTGATGGCGTTTTTTTGCACTGTATGAAACAAAAATGATTTAAACCGTCTTTATTCTATATTATGTATTTATAAAGTTGTATCTAGATCTTTGCTCACCTTATTAAGTGATTCAATAAAGAATGATTGATTAATGGGCTTAAAAACAAAAGGTATTGCAGGACCCAGTTCCTGAACAATCTGCATGGTTCTATCATATACAAGGGAGCTGATAATAACAATGCCTGCCTTCGGGTGCTTGCTTAAAAGCTGTTTGGAAGTTTCCAGTCCATCGATTCCTGGTAATATAATATCCATGGTTACAATATC
>NZ_JBMBWP010000002.1:1620000-1650000 GCF_048627165.1 Lacrimispora struthionigena | reverse complement strand
TGGGGAAACCCAGCTGAGCAAACCTCAGCTGTCGTATGGTGAATCCATAGCCATACGTCGGGAACCCGGGGAACTGAAACATCTAAGTACCCGGAGGAAAAGAAAGAAAACTCGATTTCCAAAGTAGCGGCGAGCGAAATGGAAAGAGCCTAAACCAGCGTGCGTGCATGCTGGGGTTACGGACTGCAATAAGTGAGACGATTTGTTACCAGAACGGTCCTGGAAAGACCGGCCATAGAAAGTGAAAGCCTTGTATGGGAAAACAATAGTCAGCGAGCAGGATCCAAAGTACCACGAGACACGAGAAACCTTGTGGGAATTCGGGGGGACCACCCCCCAAGGCTAAATACTACTTAGTGACCGATAGCGCATAGTACTGTGAAGGAAAGGTGAAAAGGACCCCGGGAGGGGAGTGAAAGAGAACCTGAAACCTTGTGTTTACAAGCTGTGGAACCACGTTTAAAGTGGAACCGCGTACTTTTTGTAGAACGGTCCGGCGAGTTACCGTTACTGGCAAGGTTAAGCACTGAATGTGCGGAGCCGAAGGGAAACCAAGTCTTAATAGGGCGTTAAGTCAGTAAAGGTAGACCCGAAACCGGGTGATCTACCCATGTCCAGGTTGAAGCTGCCGTAAAAGGCGGTGGAGGACCGAACGCACATCCGTTGAAAAGGGTGGCGATGAGGTGTGGGTAGGGGAGAAATTCCAATCGAACCCGGAGATAGCTGGTTCTCCTCGAAATAGCTTTAGGGCTAGCCTCGTATTAGTCTGCCGGAGGTAGAGCACTGAATTTCCTAGGGGGCGTCAAAGCTTACCAAAGAATATCAAACTCCGAATGCCGGTCAGATGATGTACGGGAGTCAGACTGCACGAGATAAGTTGGGCAGTCAAAAGGGAAAGAGCCCAGACCACCAGCTAAGGTCCCAAAGTGCGTGTTAAGTGGAAAAGGATGTGAGATTTCAGAGACAACTAGGATGTTGGCTTAGAAGCAGCCACACATTCAAAGAGTGCGTAATAGCTCACTAGTCGAGAGGTCTTGCGCCGAAAATGTCCGGGGCTAAAACACGACACCGAAGCTGTGGAATGTATCGTATGATACATTGGTAGAGGAGCATTCTTAATGCGCAGAAGCATTACCGTAAGGAGATGTGGAGCGTTAAGAAGAGAGAATGCCGGAATGAGTAGCGAGATGGAAGTGAGAATCTTCCAGGCCGAATATCTAAGGTTTCCAGAGTAAAGCTGATCTGCTCTGGGTAAGTCGGGACCTAAGGCGAGGTCGAAAGACGTAGTCGATGGACAACAGGTTGAAATTCCTGTACCGCATATTATCAGAACTGTGGGGACACAGAACCGAGAGAGAACCCGGGAATGAAAAGACCGGGGCAAGCATTGGACTGGTTAAGATGGAAAATCCGCTTAACAACAGGAAGGTGTGACGCGTACCGAACAAAAGTAGGGAAGTCTCTGTAGGGGCTGTCAAGAAAAGCCGCTATTGTGTAATATGTGCCCGTACCGTAAACCGACACAGGTGGATGAGGAGAGAATCCTAAGGCCGGCGGGAGAAGCATTGTTAAGGAACTCGGCAAAATGACCCCGTAACTTCGGGATAAGGGGTGCCTGAGAAATCAGGCCGCAGAGAATAGGCTCAAGCAACTGTTTAGCAAAAACACAGGTCTATGCAAAACCGAAAGGTGAGGTATATGGGCTGACGCCTGCCCGGTGCTGGAAGGTTACGAGGAGGGGTTAGCGGCAACGCGAAGCTCTGAATTTAAGCCCCAGTAAACGGCGGCCGTAACTATAACGGTCCTAAGGTAGCGAAATTCCTTGTCGGGTAAGTTCCGACCCGCACGAAAGGCGTAATGATTTGAGCGCTGTCTCGACAATGCACCCGGTGAAATTGAAATACCAGTGAAGATGCTGGTTACCTGCGCCAGGACGGAAAGACCCCATGGAGCTTTACTCCAGCTTGATACTGGGATTCGGTGCTGCATGTACAGGATAGGTGGGAGGCAACGAAGATAGGACGCCAGTCTTATCAGAGCCGATGTTGGGATACCACCCTTGCGGTATTGGATTTCTAACCTGCAGCCATAACCTGGCTGGGGGACAATGTCAGGCGGGGAGTTTGACTGGGGCGGTCGCCTCCGAAAGAGTATCGGAGGCGCTCAAAGGTTCCCTCAGAATGGTCGGAAACCATTCGAAGAGTGCAAAGGCATAAGGGAGCTTGACTGCGACACCGACGGGTGGAGCAGGTAGGAAACTAGGACTTAGTGATCCGGTGGTATAAAGTGGGATTGCCATCGCTCAACGGATAAAAGCTACCCTGGGGATAACAGGCTTATCACTCCCAAGAGTTCACATCGACGGAGTGGTTTGGCACCTCGATGTCGGCTCATCGCATCCTGGGGCTGTAGTAGGTCCCAAGGGTTGGGCTGTTCGCCCATTAAAGCGGTACGCGAGCTGGGTTCAGAACGTCGTGAGACAGTTCGGTCCCTATCCGGCGTGGGCGTAGGATATTTGAGAGGAGCTGTCCTTAGTACGAGAGGACCGGGATGGACTGACCTCTGGTGTATCTGTTGGTGATCAACACCATGGCAGAGTAGCCAAGTCGGGAAGGGATAAACGCTGAAGGCATCTAAGCGTGAAGCCCCCCTCAAGATGAGATATCCCATCGCAAGAGTAAGACCCCTTGAAGACGACGAGGTAGATAGGGCAGAGGTGGAAGCATGGTAACATGTGCAGCTGACTGTCACTAATAGGTCGAGGGCTTAACCAGGTTGGTTTAGGTAAGAGGTAAGAACGGATGAAGATATATAACAATGTGTGGTTTTGAGGGTATATGCCCAGATAAAAGAATAATTAATAAGCGCGAGTGGCTCAGTTGGTGGAGTACGACCTTGCCAAGGTCGGGGTCGCGGGTTCGAGTCCCGTCTCGCGCTTTTTTTATTTGTAGCGGAAGCCTAGGTTTTATCAGGGTTTCCGCTATTTTTGTGTCTGTTTCAACCTGTAGACAGCTGTAGACAGGCTACAGTGCCTTTGCTATGAGGTCATAGGTTTCCTTTTCTGTCAGTGGATTGTAGATATATCCAAGGGTGGTGTTTAGGTTGCTATGTCCCAGTAATTCCCGGATACAGTCCAGTGGCACACCGTTTGCATTTAGGTTACTTGCAAAAGTTTTTCTCATCTTATGGGTGGACTTCGTGGAAAGCCCTTGACGTTCCGCATACTTTTCTAAAACGTAAGCTATCTGTCTTGAAGTAATCCGTTCCCCATTTCTCATAAAGATAAAATCGCCCTGACGGTCAATTTTTTCCAAGATATCTATAGCTTTTGGAACGAGGACAACGAACCGATCCCGGTTTGTTTTGGTATGCTCCACAACCTCATAGTGGTTTGTAGTCTGGTCTCTGACTTCTTCACGAACGATATGCAAATGATTCTCGCTGCAATCTTCCCAGCGTAAAGATATTAGCTCTCCCACACGAAGGCCAATAGTGAAATTTAACTTAATAGCTAGATAAGCGGAATCATGGGTTTCTGCATACATACGGTCGAGGTAAAGATTCAATTCCTTTAATTCATCCGAATTATAAGTCTCTGTCTTTCCCGTTTTCCTTACCACCTGTTTGAACTTGACCAATATTTGAACCTTGTCTACAGGATTGTCTACCAGATATTTTTTTCTGACCGCATACTCAAACATACCATTTAAGATAGTTTTGATATTCGTCCATTCTTTCCGGGAAAGATTAAAATCCCGAATTATCCGGTTGCACTCTGTTTCCAGTAATAATTCATCAGTCTTGATAACCTTATGATTATGCAAGGGTGACGGTTCAAAATACTTTTTATAATGCTGTTCATGCCGTTTGATGGTATTCGGGCTGTTTACAATGGATTTCTTATAATCCAGCCATTCCTCATACAGTCCGTGAAACGTCAGTTTTTTAATGGAGGAATCCGCAAAATAAATTGTAATTAATTTATCCAGTAGTGCTTCCTCTGTTGGTGCTTTAATGTTCTTCCTTACCGCATCATCTACTCCTTTATAAAAAGTCTGCCATCTGCCCCCTTCATGAGATGGGGCAGTAATCGCATAGGTATGTAGTTTTTTAATCTGCTCTCTTTTGGTAGCCATAATCGTATCAAGCACACTGTCTACAATTATACTACCATTTCCAAGAGCTTCTTTCAATAAGGAAAGTTTCATGCCTTCTGAAATATCTATACTCATACTGCCTCACCTTAGTAACAGATACTATGTTTGTTTGTCAAAAGGGATTTCTAGCTGTTCCTCTTTTGGCAGTTTATTAACGGGAATGAACTTATTATTCCGGTTCATATATTCTTCCACGCTTTCATAAGTAGCGACTTCATCTTTAGAAACATAATGTTTTACTTTGTGAATCCTACGAAGAAATGCATCCCAGCTTTCTTCATCGTTTACCTGACAAGCGGGGTACTGCTTTTCCAGTTTCCAGTTGGTCACAATGTATACTTTATCAAAGCAGGCAAATTTGTTACTGTACCGGGCTTTTAGGGTTATTGGGTAAACATCAAGGTAATTTAAGAGGTCTGACAAAGGCAAATTTGACCGGAACTCTTCAAATACTAACACAGGTTCACAGCAGTAATGGTCAAAAGGGTGGTCATAATCCGTTACCCTATATACATTAGAATCTCCATGAAAATCAAGAATTCCTCTCGATTTTCCTGTTCCCGTGGCACCGAAAATATAGGTGACCTCAACATTTCTACGCTCATCTTTGAATTTTTCCTGCAAGTAGGTAGTCCGTATTTTATCCAGCTTATCTATCTGCATGATGTAATCATTATTTATCCTGATTATTTCTGCGTTGGAAAGACCTTCGTCGACAACCATGTGGTAAAGGTTTTCTAAGTCCTTATCTTTACCCAGGTTTTCTGGTGGTCTGTCTCCCCATTCCTCAAAGGTTCCGGGGACAGAGGTTTCTGCTTTGGCGGTGTTAGCCCATTTGCCCTCTTTCTTTAAATAACTTAGATTCTGCTCTACTGAACCTGCTACGGCTTCTATGTGAGCAGTAGAGAAGTGCTTCTTAACCATGGAGAAACGGACTGGAGATCGGAAGCATACAAAGATGTGAGTATGAGGTGTTCCCTGTTCACCGATTTCATCACACATGGCTCCGTACTCAAAGGATTTAAAACGGGTGGCAAGAAGTTCTTTGATTTTATCATGGCTGAAACCAGTGTCAGCCGGGTTATTAATCGTAAGCTGATATTTACGGGATTGTTTGTCTTTTGACATTTCTAAAATCTCCTCATTCATATAATTTTATCTATGTAAAAATAAGCGCTTATTATTTTTTTTTCATATGAGAGTACCGCCAGAACAGGAACTTTGCTCTTTTGATAATCCCAGTATATAGGAAAATCAAGGGGAATTGGTCTGGGTTTCTGAACAGTGGTGTGCTATATTCACACATCGGAGAAACCTTAATGAATCGCCAGTTTCCCGTTTTTATATGTTAAAATAAACCGTGGTTTATTGTTAGTTTCATAATTAAGTTGGTTTGCTACAAAAGCTACTTGGGCTTGTCGCAATTAAAAAGTGGTGGAATGCCCATATAATAAGGGGATTTGAGGTGGTTTTTCAATTTGCGATATACCCAGCGGTAATACTTCCGCTGGGATATGGCTCGCCTTACGGCTCACCAGCCAAAGCCCTTTCAGGATCAGGGGCTTTTGGCTCTGCCACGCCCCTGCCCTGAGGTCTTGGCTGTTTAGGTGCTATATTCCACAGCCCTTTTTATGTAATGCTCAACTTTCCCCATGTCGGTGATTTCAGGAACCACTATCTTTCTGAAATCCGAGCCATTGGTGAGCATGTAGCCAGTCCCTAACCCACGATCATTGTCTATCTTTTCGCTAAAGTCATCATATACCATATTAACTACAGTCTTGTTAGGATTGCCAAGAGTAATAATAGTACTGAAATTTTGGCGAGCCTTTGAAAAATCTTCGGCATATAACACCTGTTGGGATAATAATGTGTGGTAGTTAAAAATTCTTCCCATCATTAAAATGGACGAAAGCATTTTTCGGTATTCTTCTGCCTTCTTCTTATCGAGGTATTGGAGAAATGAAGCCCATTCATCAAACATGATGAGCCGTAGATTACGGCTGTTATCTAAACCAGCTTGCCGTTGAAGAAAACCGTCATAAAAGGTATCAAACCCATTCATACAGGATTCGAATTTGTGATAGCGTTCACACCCCTCAAGGAAGATGAATGAATCATCTCCCTTGAAATCGCAGATTGTAATTTCTCCTGTTGGTAAATATAGTCCCATTCTACCTAAAATTAGTTTACATAAATAAGTCTTCCCCGTTCCCGTAATGCCCTGTATAGCCATATGCGGATTACTGGTAATATCCCAGTGAACATAGAAGGAATGCTGTAATTTTAGCATGTCATTATCATACACTAAGGGAATAATCTGCTTGTCCATGATTAAAAATCCTTATCCTTTCTGTTCCCTGGCTTCTGGGGTCTCTGATTGGTAAACTGTCTTTTCTGGTCTAATAAAGCCCAGTTATAGGCATCTTCCGACATAATAGGAAGTATATAAAACCTTATAAACTGAGAATCCCTCGCGTCAATCCTTGCCAGATAGAGATCAAGATTTTCCTGACTAAGACGAGTCTGAACAACTGCTTTCACATCAGACATATCAGCCATAGGTGGAAATTTTTTTTCCGAAGTATAAACCAGCACAGGCTCTGTTATTTCGGGTAAATGGAAGAATTTTTCTTCCGAATAAATGGAATGAACCGTGGCAGGGGAAATCCCCAAGACAGCATTATATTCCTTTAAAATAGGAAAGAAGCTTCTTGCTACTTGCTCATAAAGATTCACGGAAGCCATTAATCGTTTCTGTTGATAAAGGGCTTGCTGTTGTCTTTGAGCTGTGTTATCCTTATGTAAAAAGAAATAAGCAATTGCTAACGTGGCAAGAACGGGGGCAGCTAATTTTACCGCCATGCAGGCAAGAATTACAGCAATAGAAACTATACCTGTAATAATGCCTGTAGTTAATACCTTTTCCTTTGTGGAACTGGATTTAAAATGTTCCAGCCCGTCATTAAAAAACTTTTTCATGAATAAGAACCTCTCTTTCTGGTGGCGGCGTTTTGTGATTCCTCGCCAAAGTAAAGCACAAAACGCCGTATAAATTGTTTTACAAAGTGATTTCATCGTCATCATCAAGTATGATTATGGCGTCCGCAGAAGCGGTCAGTAAGTAGCTGTTTGTTTTAAAGTCTCGATAAAATCGTGCCTTAAAGCCTTTAAAGGTACATTTTACAGCATTCTTTTCTTCCAGATCTTCCATGGGAATGGCTGATTTTAAATCTCCAACCTTAACATTGATTTTCTCGAAATTGTTTTTATTTAGTACAATCATATATGAAATACCTATCTGTTTGTCTGTTCTTTTCCGAGATTCCTTATCGTATTCCATAATAGGAGCCATTCCAATAAGAAGGGCTTCATCAGATCCATTGTTCAGAATTGGAAGCGTTATTGTTAAGCTATCCGGTGTCATGTGTTTCATCTCCTTTCTTAGAAAAATATTTATGTTAAACATCATGAATGATGATGTGTTTCTTACCATACTAAAATTTTACAATAAGAT
Organism: Lacrimispora struthionigena; assembly: GCF_048627165.1. Taxonomy (NCBI): domain Bacteria; kingdom Bacillati; phylum Bacillota; class Clostridia; order Lachnospirales; family Lachnospiraceae; genus Lacrimispora; species Lacrimispora struthionigena. The sequence goes on along the minus strand of NZ_JBMBWP010000002.1, from coordinate 1,642,326 downwards.
AGATAAACTTTTGTATCAAAAAATTAAAAGCCTGTGACAAATCAGAACATTTGCCACAGGTCAAGAAATTACTTACCTTTTGGAGAAAGAAGCTTATAAATATGGATTGCCAAATCTTCCTGACTTTCAGGACTGAGCTTGCTAAGATATTCGTCAGCATAAAGTATGGCCTGTTTTTTAAACAGATCATTTACCAAGGACAACCGTTCCTCTTCTATTAAAGAAGATTTCTCTATGTATTCAGTGTTGCTTGCCTGTGAATCAGTTTGACATGATAAATAGTTGATAGAGACATTAAATTCCTTAGAAAAAATTTTTAGTTGCTCAAGAGTTGCGGGTCTTTTATCAGTCTCTATTAGAGACAGTGCGGTTCGATTTATATGAAGCTTGTCTGCTAATCCCTGCTGAGTCATGCCCAATTTTCCCCTGTGTGCTTTAATACGTTGACCAGTGGTACCGTTAAAAACTCCTTTTTGTTTGGTTTTAGCCGCAATTTTGCATTTTTTAGCGCAAGTTCCCGTTGTTTTTTTAATATTCGTTGAATTAATTGTCATGGTACAATGTTACAAGCGCCTGTTTCTCCTTCTTTTGTATGTTTCAGCTGATGAACTCATTATATCTAAAAGATAAAAGATAAAAAAGGAACGCAAAAAAAAGAGAGCATTGTAGTTTGCTCTCTCGGCATTACTGTTTATGGTTAAAGCATTACTGTCCTATTACACTGCATGTCTGTCCTAGAAGATACATGTAGGACAGAAAAATTTAAAAGTTTTTATTTTTATTAAAAACTATACAGGAATTGACTTTTTCTAAATGTTCTTCGAGACATTTTTTATAACTGCCAAGGGTACTAATATCCGAGCGCAAAAGTTCTTTGTACTTAGTTGATTCTAAGAAGGCTTTATTTCTTCCGATGGAATCGATCCCTGGCTTTATCTCTCCTCTAGATTTTATAAAGGCGATTGCAAGCAGCATATTGGGTAGATATAAAAATTCCTGAATTAATTTGTCAACTGTTTTACTTTCTTCCCTATAGTCATAGCTGTCTGCTGATAAAAAACGTGCTTCAGCATATTTATATAATTTTGGTGATGTAATATTATTGATAGGAATAAGACACTCTTCTCCGGTAAATATGGAAGGATGTAAATGGGTGATTTCAGAAAGTTTCCTAACTTTTTTTCTGCCATCAGGAGTTTCGTTTGATACAGCAGTATCATTTCCAACCATGAATTCATCATAATCGCTATAGTTTATGCCAAACAATCCATAGAAATTCAGATCTACAATGATTTTTTTAGGGGTGTTAGGTTCCTTGTCTCCATCATTAGTCTTAGACTTCTGCGTTATTTCAATAGGGAATTTATCTGATAATCTTAACTTTATTTTTTTATTTTCAATGTTTGATTGTTCACTAATTTCTTTATATACCTTTCTCCAGAGCCAAGAGAATATGTACCAATTCACACAGAGGATATGTTCTCTTTTAATTTTATCACTTATATTTTCTTTGCTCTTAATTTCTTCACTCATAAATTTTCTCCTTTGCAATGTAAAATATTATTAATCTTTAGCAACTAAATCCTTTAAAAAGGGAGTCAGTACTCACATTAAAATAAGAAGCAATCACAGCGACCTCATAATCTGCAACAAAGCGTGTTCCCTGTTCGGTTCTTAGGACGGTTAGATCAGACCATTGCAACCCTAATAATTGGAATTGAGTAGCTAATTCTTTTTGGCTCATATTTTTATGGGTACGTAATTCTTTTAAATTTTTACCTATAATATTTTTTTTATTATCATTACCATATTTATAAATTTTCATATAAAATCCCCTATACTGCTAAAGATGAAATATAGGTTGATTTTATCGTATAAATTGTGATATGATACTTCTAAAGATGAAGTACTTTGGTATAATTTTTATTTAGTATGTAATAATGTGTTTATTACGTTGCAAGTTAAAAATAGTAGTGATACAATAAATTCAATTCATCTTATATTGTAGAAAAGTATTGTTAGTGATAGAGGTAAAATAAAGATAAGGGGTTAAGGGAATGAAAAGAAAAATGTTGATAACGGTAAGTCTGATATCTTTAGCGATGATAGGAAGCATAGATGGTGGAATTACTTCATTTGCTCAAGGTCCGGGAGAAGCAACCACAACAACGAGTACAGAGACAACAAACGTAAATATAAATACCTATTATCAAAGTGCAGTAGCCGGACTTGGCAACTGGGAACAGCAGTCAGATAATAATTGGAAGTTCAAACTCAATACTGGTGGATACCTCACTCGTAGTTGGGTAGAAAGTTTAACTGAGTCCGGAGCATTCTATTATTTGAATGATTACGGTGTAATGAGTATAAGTGCAACAACTCCAGACGGATTTACTGTAGATAGCACAGGATTATATAGAACTACCACTAAAGCAAGTTCAGGAGCAAGTAATAGTAGCACTGCTGATAATGGTAATAATGATAGTAGTAGTAGCGGTAATAGCAGTAATAAATATGCTGATTTATTTGGGGAAGATTTTATGCAAGATTTAATTGATCATAGAATAAACGAAATAAACCCAAACGATAGTCTTAACTAAGTTTGTATACACCATATATCAAAAGTTAGAGAGGGAAAGAGTATGAGAAGAAAAATGCTGATGACGGCAAGTCTGATATCTTTAGCAATGATAGGAAGCATAGAAGGTGGAATTACTTCATTTGCTCAAGGTCCGGGAGAAGCAACCACAACAACGAGTACAGAGACAACAAACGTAAATATAAATACCTATTATCAAAGTGCAGTAGCCGGACTTGGCAACTGGGAACAGCAGTCAGATAATAATTGGAAGTTCAAACTTAATACTGGTGGATACCTCACTCGTAGTTGGGTAGAGAGTTTAACTGAATCAGGAGCATTCTATTATGTGAATGATTATGGCGTAATGAGTATAAGTGCAACAACTCCAGATGGATTTACAGTAGATTCTACAGGATTGTATAGAACTACCACTAAAGCAAGTTCAGGAGCAAGCAATAGTAGTACTGCTGATAATGGTAATAGTGGAAATAGTAATACTGGTAGTAGTAAGTATGATGACTTATTTAATGAAGACTTTATGCAATCTTTAAAAGATAATAATATTGATAAAATACCCAGTGGCGAGAACACTCCTTGGAGATAGCATTATATTTATCCTATATAATTATGATATCATATATCATAGGATAGTATCCAATTAAATATTAATAAATATACAAAGGATAAAATCACACTCCTTATTATATAGAATAAAATACAAAGTTTTTAAATAAAAATCCTATGAAGATTCTGGCAGACTTCATAGGATTTTTATTTTACTTAAATTATTAGCTTAAAAATAAGTTAAGTAAATAATTTAAGTAAGGAGGATTGACTGCATACATAAATCCATATATGTGTTAAAATCATTAGAAATGTAATCAAGCTGGACAAGGGAAAAGAATCTTGTCCAGGTATTTCTAGTGTGGGAATGGTCTAGTCTTAAATCGGATAGGTCAAGGGCAAGCCTTGTTCCTACGGAACCCTTGACTTATCCTAATGTGATATCTGGTAAAAATACAAAGCTGTAGACCCTTGTTAGACAGTGTATTTTCCTCCTTAACTTCCTTATTTTATATAGGTTTGAGGACGACGACAATGTAACGGTTTTATCATGTATAATTTAATTTGTATTTAGAATCTTGAATTTAAAGAATTTTCGGTATTTTTGTACATTTATATTCAGACTTGATATATACTAGCCTGCCTATCCTTTTTCAAGTTATCGATTTTTGAACAATATGGATTTTTATATATTAGTGTGATAAAATGTATAATTATAGCAATAATATGGAGTTGATTTGCATTTTATAAGGTAGGATTTAAAATTTGAGATGGGGGGAGTCATCGTGGATAAAATAAATATCGACGTGATAACAAAATTTAGTCATTTATTGGCAACAGAAATAGAGAATGATAACTTTGAAGCGATAATAGTTGATACAATATATAATAGCAAAAGAAAATTGACAAAAGATACACTCGCTGATGCAATGCATGAGCTTTTTAATGTTAGTGTAGATACAATGAAAGTCCAAATCAATTTAAAAAAGTTAAAAAAAAATAATAAGATTAATTATGAAAATAATTACATTGTATTAACATCAACAACGCTTGAGGATTTAACTAACATAATCGATGAAAATGAAATCGTACAAAATTCTGCCTTACAAAGTTGGATTATTGAATTTGAAAAAGATATAAATGAAAAAATATCACAAGAACATTATGAGGTTATTAAAGAAACAATAATTAAGTATATAAATGGTTTCTTTTTAATTCATGGAGCAGATTCGTTCGCTTTGTTTACAGGCATAAGCCAATATGATTCAATAGATGTTAAAGAATTAATTGAACACAGTATCCAAGAGGTGCCGGAAAAGTATGCAACATATATATCTTCATTTTTGGAGAAAATTTTTACAAGTGAATTAACTTCTCAACAAAAAAGGTTTTGCATTAAGCAAATAAACAAAGCAGTAGCGTATCTCTCTACAGTTGCCGATGATTTTATAGTAGAAAAAGTAGAAGAAAAAATTCGTGGAATAACAATATATCTAGATACTCCAATACTATATCGTCTTTTGAATCTACAAGGAGAAGGGCGTTTTTTGGTAATTACTTCATTGATAAATTATTGTAGAGAAAACCAAATCGAATTGAAAGTATTTAATAAAACAATTGAAGAATTAAGACGACGTATCCAATATGATGCAAAACTTATAGAAAAATATGAGTATCCGATTAGCTTTGCATCAATAGGATATAAATGTAGAACTACTGAAAATTATCTTAGTACATATTGGAAAGCAAAAATGGATACAGGTATATCTGCTAAAGATTTTAATTACAGGTATAAGGATCTTGCTGGATTGATTACAGAGCTGCAAATAATTATTGATACGGATAATTATATAGAAAAATGCAATTTAAAAGAGCAAATAGATTTACTATATGGTAAAGTGGCTACTTTTAGTGCTAAGGATCCAGAGTATTCTAAATCAGATAATTCTATAGATCATGATGCAGTTTGTCTTGCTATAATTGAGCACTTACGTATACCAACTGCTGCCAATGCATTTGATAGTAAGGTCATGTTTCTAACATCTGACTGGAGTTTGGTCAGATTACAAAAATTTGATAGTGAATATCAAAATAAGCCCGATTTAGTCATATTACCGTCACAATTAATGCAATTATTTTGTATAACTCATTCGAGCGATAAGTATTATGAAACATTTTTGGGACTTTTTTCATCTTCAAGGACAATTTTTGGAACAAATAAACTTAGTAATCATTGTATCCAAGATATATTAGGCAGAATTTCTTATTATAAAGGGGTAACGCCAGAATTTGCTGAAAAAATTTTATGTAATCAACTGATACAAGATACTTTTAATTTAATAGAATCAGAAACCGAGCAACTGCAACTAATAGATGATGTAATGTTATCTGAAGTAGAATTAATGGAACAGGAATTAAAAGCAAAAGAAGAAATGCTGGCTACGGCTGAAGTAATTAATGGCGATAAGAATAATATTATAGAAGATTTAAGTTGTAGAATAAAGTTACTTGAAGATACTAATGAGAAAAAAGATGGACAGTTAAGAAGTAATAATAAGTATCAAATACATTTTGAAAAAAGTATTGAGAAAAAGGCTAAAAGAAAAGCTATATGCAGAATTACTTTTGGATGGGCTATGATAGCTTTTACAACAGTCTGTATATTAATCTGCATACTTGCTTTTATACCTATTACATCAGGATTAGTAGAACCAATCTTCGATTACATTTCAACATCAAAGACTATTAAGCAAGATAGTGTAAATAATTTGGCGATTATTGATGTTGTAGTTTCGTTGTCATCAATTATTTCTGGAATTACCGGTAGTTTTCTTATTAGTCCAGGATATAATAAGATTAAAAATACTTATCTACAAAGATACCATGATTCTTTGAATGACATAGACAACAGTGTAAATCAAGTTTAGAGGCAGTATAACTTCCTTTTATGTTTATTTAAAGTATATATACTAAAAATTACGAGTGAAACTTACCTATACAATTTGTAGATGATAGGTCATTTGTTTTTAACAATTCGAACAAGATTAAAACATCTTGTCTAAGTAATCCTATGTTGTAAATAAATCTGAATTTAAGTCGGATATGTCAAGGACTAGCGTTGTTCTTGCGGAATCCTTGACATATCATAATTGACTATCTAATGACAGTTAAGATTCTGTATACAAGCTGTAGACACTCGTTAGACAGTGTGCGTTCCTCCTTATTTTATATAGGTTTGAGAACGGCGGTAATGTTCGAGTCCCGTCTCGCGCTTTATAAAATGATTAGTATTAAGCAGATTTCCACGCTTTGGAAGTCTGCTTTTTTTATTGTGCATCCATGGGGCGCATGTTCTGTGCTGTTGCCCGTACACTACTCGGTGGTGGGACGGATATAATCAAGGCCAAGGGTGTCTATCGCGAGGTGGAATTTGAAGAAAGTAGGAGACGAATCTCTGATCTAACGAAGAGAAATCAATTATATTAAGTTCATGGATAAGTTACAACTCAAACTGAAGTCCTATAACTACGCGGAAATGTATTTAGTAGATGAGGCAGATAGATAGAACCAAAGCAGCTGGACGTGCGTTTTGTTCAGCTGCTTTGGTTGATTAATTGGCTGACCTTAAGAACTTAATTTTTGAATTAATACTGAAGCATTGGTGTTTATTTGTGTTCCTCCGGCCAAAGTTTGTAACGTAACTGCAGCAGTACTTGTATGATTTCGTATCGTTATGACATCTGCGGCGGCTGCAGTAATAATTACCATACCTGGATTCGGTTGTGTTCCAGCTCCAGATCCATATACAGCTCCAGTAACGGGAGCTCCATTTTGAAAGACAGTAAATTGACTTGGTTCAACACCTGCCACATAAAACCAAATGGCGTAGTTACCAGCGCTACCAATTTGGATGGTAGATGTTCCTGGAGCATGTGTGATAGTGCCGACGATAATGCCATTGTCACTAAATAATATATCTGCCTCCAAGGCAACCACCTCAGCAGCCAAGTTGTAAATATAAGCATATTCTGATAACCCAGTGGTACCGGCAGGTCCAGTAGGTCCGGTGTCACCAGTAGGTCCAGTACCACCAGTGGTACCGGTAGGTCCAGTATCACCAGTAGGCCCAGTAGGCCCTATGGTACCAGCAGGTCCGGTAGGCCCTGTGTCGCCTGTAGGTCCAATAGGTCCAGTGTCACCAGTAGTTCCAATAGGTCCAGTGTCACCAGTAGGTCCAATGGGCCCGGTGCTACCAGCAGGTCCAGTGTCACCAATAGGCCCAGTGGTACCAGCAGGTCCAGTAGGTCCAGTAGGTCCGGTGTCGCCAGTAGGTCCAATAGGCCCAGTGCTACCAGTAGATCCAATAGGCCCAGTGTCACCAATAGGTCCAGTGTCACCAATAGGTCCAGTGTCACCAATAGGTCCAGTGTCACCAGTAGGTCCAGTGTCACCAGTAGGTCCAATAGGCCCGGTGCTACCAGCAGGTCCAGTGTCACCAGTAGGTCCAATAGGCCCAGTGCTACCAGCAGCGCCAGTAGGTCCGGTGTCGCCAGTAGGTCCTTGAGCCCCAGTAGCGCCAGTAGGACCAGTAGGACCAGTACGGACCAGTCAGGACCAGTAGCCCCAGTAGCGCCGGTAGGACCGGTGGGCCCAGTAGCGCCGGTAGGACCAGTGGCGCCTTGAGCTCCAGTAGCGCCTGTAGGACCGGTGGCGCCAGTAGCCCCAGTAGCGCCGGTAGGACCGGTGGGCCCAGTAGCGCCGGTAGGCCCAGTGGCGCCTTGAGCTCCAGTAGCGCCGGTAGGACCGGTGGCTCCGGTAGGCCCAGTAGCGCCTTGAGCCCCAGTAGCGCCGGTAGGCCCAGTAGCACCTTGAGCCCCAGTAGCACCGGTAGGCCCAGTGGCGCCTTGAGCCCCAGTAGCGCCGGTAGGCCCAGTAGCGCCTTGAGCCCCAGTAGCGCCGGTAGGCCCAGTGGCGCCTTGAGCCCCAGTAGCGCCGGTAGGCCCAGTGGCGCCTTGAGCCCCAGTAGCGCCGGTAGGCCCAGTGGCGCCTTGAGCCCCAGTAGCGCCGGTAGGCCCAGTGGCGCCTTGAGCCCCAGTAGCGCCGGTAGGCCCAGTAGCGCCTTGAGCCCCAGTAGCCCCGGTAGGACCAGTAGCGCCTTGAGCCCCAGTAGCACCGGTCGGCCCAGCGGGACCTTGAGCCCCAGTAGCGCCGGTAGGACCAGTAGCGCCTTGAGCTCCAGTAGCACCGGTCGGCCCAGCGGGGCCTTTAGCCCCAGTAGCGCCGGTAGGCCCAGTAGCGCCTTGAGCCCCAGTAGCACCGGTCGGCCCAGCGGGGCCTTTAGCCCCAGTAGCACCGGTCGGCCCAGTCGGCCCTATACAGCGACAGCATTTGCACCGACAAGTTTCAGAGCTCATATTTCCATGATTGCAGCATTTATCTGATGAACATTTATTTGTTCCACAGCAATCGTGTATATTCATTCCCTGTAATTTCTTAGGTTGCATAATATCCCCTTCTATTTAAATTATTTGAAAGCGTAAGATTAACGCCTAGTGTATTATATTCAAAAAATATTAATTAGGAATAGAACTGGTATGATGGAAAAATTCTAACAAAATGGAGTTTTCAAAGAACCATACACCCCTAAATCCGGTATTTTATTGAAAACAGTATTTGGAAATTTACAAATGAGGAGGAATCGGTTATTGCTTTGTGTGATGATAGCGGACACCCTAAGCGTATATAAGAAACAAAACAGAAATAGCTATGACCTTTAAGTAAAAAAGAAGAAAATTATAACCGTTTGATAGTCACATTAACTGAATATGTAAAATATTTGCATCATAAACAATAACGCGCCAAATTAAATAAATAAAAACTATAATGTAACCAATTGGTGATTCTTAACCGGCTGGTTACTTTTTATTTACTGTCACCCCAAAATAAATTTGTTCTGAAAAAATATACGAATATTACCCAAGGGGGGTAAGTGATCCTTAATAAGAAACTATTTGTTGGTAAACTAAGAGCATCAATAAAAGAAAATAAATAAAATGAAAGGGGTAGAAGTATGAATGAAGTAGGAAATTGGGTATTGGAGGAATTTATTCCCTGTGAACTTCCCAAAGATGTTGCTGATGGATTTGACCAGGTGATAAGTAAAATTGTTGGAGTTCATTACACACCGCTGCTCTATGTGGCATCGCAGATTGTGGCAGGTAAGAACCATATGATTATTTGTGAAAGTACTCCCTTAGTTATGAATCCGCAACGCGGTCTGGTTGCGGTCTATTTACACCAATCACTGCCTGCAGATGGTGGGGATTTCCAGCTGCTATCAGTTCAGCCAGTTAAAATTGGTTTATAATATGCACGGACTCGTGCAGTTTCCCATTTTATTATTAAACAATAAGAAAAAAATTAAAGGAGGTTATTAGTATGGCATATCCCGTATCTGATTTTACAGCAACAAAAATAGGTGAGAATTCAAGTGCCGAGCGCAGGGATGGAATGTCGGTAAACTCTGAGGTGACAATTAATGGCTCCTCAAATTTATATGACATCATTCGATTTAATGATAAAGGGTGCGTATATGGTATAACGTTAACTGGCTCTCCGGGATTTTACGATTTTGTTCTTAGTGTGGATGCACAGGGGCCGGAAGGATTTTTTTCAGGAGCAGGCTATCTGGCATTTACCGACAAGAGCGGCGATACTTATAAATTAAGCATTTACAGCAGTACACGGTCTGTACATACGGTAAGGTATAACAGCCAACAACCTGAAATCGTTAAAATCCAATGGAATAATGAATCGATTTAAATATTACATTGAGATTTTATTGATTTAATTGTTATCGAAAATATAGAAAAGCCAGAAGCTGTCACATCACGCTTCTGGTTTTTTGTCGTCACACCCGGGCTTTCATCTAATTTTAAAATAGCTTGACACTGCAAGATTACTGTGAAAAAATAAGAATAAAAAGCGCCTGAGAAAAACTTGATATGAGAGGAGGATACTTTTTGTTAAAGGTAATTATAGCAGATGATGAGATAAAAGTATGCCAACTGCTCACTCATCTGGTTAACTGGAATGATATGGGGATGGAAATTGTGGCGGTTATTAATGACGGGAAAAAGGCTTATGAAGCAATTTGTGATTGGAAGCCGGATATTGTCATTACTGACATACGTATGCCAAATTATGACGGAATAGATTTAATAAGGATGACAAAGGAATTTTTACCGGAGACCTATTTTATCATTATCAGTGGGTACAGCCAGTTTGAGTATGCAAAAAGCGCTATTCAGTACGGTGTGGAGAATTATCTTTTAAAACCAATAAAAAGTAAGGAATTAATCAATACACTTACTAAAATTATTGAAAAGCATAATTTAAAGCTATCAGCCAGTTCGGAAAAAAATGAATTAAAGATTATGCTTCACTCTTCAGAAGAAAAGGTGAAAAAGAATCTGCTGGCAGAACTTCTCGTAGATCCGGAAAGTAAAATAATAGGGATTGGTATAGATGAACTGAATCATGAGTTCTGCTGCCATTTTGAAAATGGTTATTATACGATACTCATTATTAAGCCATTTATGGAACCCGATGACAAAAACAAAGAGGTTCTTTCCCTGCTTTTAACAAAAATATTATGTACAGCAAAAGAGAAGCTGGAAGTATGCTGCAAGGAAGTTATTACCATGGCCTGGGAGGGGCAGGTATTATGCCTTATTAATATCGATGATCCCGCTCTTACTACAGTGAAAAAGCAGTTAAATAAAGTTCGCATTGAAATTTCAAATCTTCAGGACATATTTTCAAACGTCAGAATTGTGATCGGCATCGGTCAGGTTGTTGAAAGTCTGGCTAATCTGCACCAGATTTTACAGCAGGCTCAATCCGCTGTAATGGATCGCCTGATCAGGAACGGAGAATACATTATCGAATTTAAAGAAAGTGCCCGGTCCGGTAAAGAAGTTTTTGATGTGATCGATACACAGGTCAGAAACAGAATTCTGTCTTATTTTGAAGTGCTGGATATTAACAGTATACTCAGGGAATTAACAGAGCTTTGGAAGGTATTGGAGGAGAATGCTGAGGACAGTCAGTTTATATACCAGTATTATAATGAGATTGTAAGCCTGGTATTATATGGAGTTAAAAATTATATGAGTCCTTACCAATTTCCGGATCTGGCCTGGTATCAGAAAAAATTCAAATCATTTTTAACTGTTACGGAAATTTTTGAATGGCTGAAACAACATATCAGTGATGAATTTGAAAAATATACCTCTGAGAAGAGAATTCAGGACAGTAAGCCAATGCGGCTGGCAAAACAGTATATCAATGAGAATTATAATAAAGAAATTACACTGGAGAATGTCAGCAGTCTGACCGGCTTTAATCCAGCTTATTTTTCCGCTTTATTCAAAAAGGAGACAGGTGAGAATTTTATGGAGTATATCATGAAGGTACGGATTCAGAATGCAAAATATCTGCTGATTCAGACCAATAAAGATATTGGGGATATTGCAGCAGATGTAGGTTATACAGATCTCAAGTATTTCTCAAAACTATTTAAGAAGAAAACCGGGTTAAATCCATCGGAATTCCGCAAGCTGTACAGCTGAGAATGGAGTGTATATATTCATTGAAAAAAGAGAAAATAACATTTGCACAAAGATCCGTCTTATTGCTCAGTGTCTTAACAATGCTTATTTTTATCAATGCGATGATATGGCTTGCTATTCTGTGGAGACTGAAATCAATGGGACTGCAGGCGAAGCTTATAGTAACCATAATGCTCTTTTTATTTGCTTTAGGGCTTGGTCTGGCATTAAGAAACTGGATTATTCGTCCTTATCTGGACTATGCAGGATTGTTTAAAAAGTTTAACAACGGACAGATTTACAGGGAGTTTATGGACAGAGCCGGATTTGTCTTTCCAGGAATGGAAGAAGTACTGCTGCGGTATGATAAAATACTGGTAAGCCAGAGAAATACAAGGAAAACAAAAAGGCAGTCTGAATTTTTAGCTTTACAAAACCAGATTAATCCCCATTTTTTGTATAATACGCTGGAGGCAATCCGTGGAGATGCTCTTAGCCTTGGAATGGAATCTGTCGCCAACATCACCGAGGCACTGGCAACTTTTTTCCGCTATACAATTACCGATACGGGAAGCCTGGTTACCATTGAGGATGAGCTTGATAATGTAGATAATTATTTTAAAATACAGAAATACCGTTTTGGGGAGAAGCTGGATATTATATACGAATTTGTGGAAAATGATCCGGATATCTGCACGCTTTTGCTTCCCAAGCTGACCCTGCAGCCGATAATTGAAAATGCAATCTACCACGGACTGGAACGAAAGTCAGAAGGCGGAGAGATCCGAATCGGTATAGAACTGACGGAACGAAACGTTATAATCCGCATTAAGGATAATGGCGTAGGCATAGACGACCAGACGCTAACTGAAATCAATTATGGACTGGAGCATACCACGATGCCCTCTTTTTCTGAAGATAACAAAAATAAGAGGGGCGGTATTGCACTAAATAACGTATGCCGCAGAATTAAGCTATTGTTTGGAGAAGATTACGGCATCCATGTGTACAGTCTTACTGGGGTAGGGACCGAAGTTTGTATTATCCTACCAGTTGTTAAGAAAGAGAGTGGATTCACCTATGAAGGAAGAATACATTACCATTGAAAACGGCCGGATTGAAGAAAATGGTATTCCCGTTTTTACAGATTTAAATCTCCGCATTTATAAAAAGCAGATTATTGGTTTTATTTTTGACAGTATTATAGAACGAAGATATGTACAGGAGTTTATGAAAGGGAATCTGAATCTGAGCGAAGGAAGAATTTTTATTGAAGAAAACAGATCCGATACGCTGGAAGCAGGTAAGTATCTTACGAGCAGTGTTACATTTATAGAGAAGGAAAGTAAACTCATTGAAAATCTTCATATGGATGAAAATGTCTTTCTCTTCACCGGGAAAGAGATGCTGATTCAAAGGAGGAAATATTTAAGCGATTTAAAAAAGCTGATTCAATTTTTCGGACTGAAACTGGAGATACAGAAGAAAGTCCGTGATGTTACGGTAAAAGAAAGGGTTATTATCGAATTATTAAAGGCTTATGCAGAACAGAAAAAAATAATAGTACTTTCATACATGACGGGATATCTAAAGAAAAATGAACTGTGTGAAATCCAGCAGCTCATTAAACAGATGCAGAACCAGGGAATGTCTTTTATCCTTGTGGAACAGTTTGAAAATATACTGTTTGACTGGACTGATGAAGTGGTGGTTATTCGCCAGGGCAGAACCGCTGCTGTTTTTGATTCTGGAACAGTTAACCGTGAACGGTTATATTCTTCATTGTTAAGTCAGAATACAAAGCCAATGGCAGGTGTAGACTGTTTTGATATGGAAGAGGATGAGGAGAGAGAACCCGTATTAAAATTTGAGAATGTCTGTACCGATGTTTTAAAAGATATTAACATGGAGATAGAAGTGGGAGAAGTCCTGAAAATATATTATATGGATGATGAAAGCATACGGAGTGTGATTGCATTATTAAAAGGCGAGAAAAAGCCTCTTTCTGGAAAAATAGTCCTGAATGGGAAGGAATACCTGGCAAATCATATCATAGAAGCGGTAAATATGGGTATCTGTTTTATTGAAGAGTCACCGTACGACAATATGCTGTTTTACAATATGAGTGTAAGAGATAACCTTGCTTTGGCTTTATCCAGAAAAGTACCGTTTTTCTGGTTTAAGAACAGGTTTGTAAAGAGTGTGGGACTGCTGACAGAGTCATTTAACATAGAAGAAATTGCCCGGACAAAGCTTCGCAGGCTGGAGCCTTCCACGCTGCAGAAAATTGCTTATTACAAATGGTATTTGTATGCTCCCAGGGTTGTAGTCTGTATCAAACCGTTTACGGAGACGGATATCCACCTGCAGGAAATTACGGTAGAGATGATTTCCAGGCTGAAGTCACGGGGGATTTCCATTATCATTGTGACCCCTAATTATTCTGAACTGTATCGGGTGGATGGAGATATCATATATTTAAAAAATGGACAGATGATTGATGAGAATGAAGTATATCAGACGTTATATAAGAAATAGGGAATGTGCATAATATACAAAATGGCACGTTTCCTATTCTTTTTTTTATATAAAAAGCCATCTTCTAAAAACAGACCCCCCTATTCTAAAGATCAAATGTTGTTTGAAAGCATCTGAAATGATATTGTTATTGTGCAATATAAATAAAAAAGATCTGGATTGGGGTGCCGCATTGCGGCAGAATGGAGGTAATTATGAAAAGACAAATGAGTGGTGTTTTAATGGCAGCGATCCTTGCTGTATCTATGGCATCAGGATGCTCAAACAGCTCTTCAACTGGGACAGGGGATACTGGTGCAGCTGGAACAACAACAGGAAAGGCAGAGAATTCGTCAAAAGGGGAGCTGCCGATTCTGGGGGCAGGCATCTATTCTTCTTCTGACAATTTCAATTCCTATATTGGCAAGGCAATCAAAAATGCCTGTAACGGAGTATTTACCACCAATATTGAAGATGGACAAAATGACCAGTCAACACAGAATAACCAGGTTGATACCATGCTGGCAAAGGGGGCCAAAGTGGTAGCAGTTTCTGTGGTTGATGTAACGGCAGCACCCACACTGATTGAGAAATGCAAGGCAGCCGGAAATGTTCCCATTATTTTTTTTAATAAAGAAATAACCGATCAATCAGTCATTGCATCGTATGATAAAGCATATCAGGTAACCTCAACAGGCGGTGATTATGGGGCTTCCATCGAAGGGCAGATGATTGTGGATTATTGGAAAGCCAATCCTAAGATGGATAAAAACGGCGATGGAAAACTGCAGCTGGTTGATCTGATGGGGGACCCCGGGCATACAGCTGCTCAGCCAAGAGCTGATTTCGCTAAGAAAACCATTACAGATGCCGGTATACCGATTGAACTGTTAGAAGAAGATACGGGCATGTGGGATACAGCGAAGGCAAAGGACAAGATGGATGCCTGGATTTCCAAATACGGTGATCAGATCGAAGCTGTTATCTGCGGAAATGATGCCATGGCACTGGGTGCCCTGCAATCCATTGAGACAGCCGGATTTAATACAAAAGGTCTGGAGAGTGAGAAATACATTCCCATAATTGGCATTGATGCTTTGCCTGAGATGTTAAATAAGATAGAAAGCGGCGAAGTAATCGGTTCCGTATTACAGGATGCGAAAACACAGGGTAAGACCATAGTAGGTATGGCTGCTAACCTGGCAGGCGGAAAAGATGTGATGACTGGAATCGATTTAAAGATGGAATCCGGTGCTCAGGCCGTGCGTGTTCCATATCAGGCTATTACAAAAGAAAATCTGGATGTGGCCAAATCAACCTATGCCGAATAATGACACAGACGGACTGTTGCAAACGGCAGCTGTCATTTGCAGCAGTCCTATTTTGAAGGAGGAGATAAGGTGGCGGGTGAGTATATTCTGGAAATGAGAAATATCACAAAAACCTTCCCGGGAGTTAAGGCTCTTGATAATGTAACTTTAAAGGTAAGACCGGGAACAGTTCACTCCTTATTAGGTGAAAATGGAGCTGGTAAATCCACGTTAATGAAATGTCTGTTTGGTATCTATTCACTGAGCATGGGTGAGATTTTCCTGGAGGGCAGTAAAATAAGCTTTGATAATCCAGCCCAGGCACTGGAAAATCACGTATCCATGGTTCATCAGGAGTTAAATCAGGTGCTGGACAGAAGTGTCATGGAAAATGTCTGGCTTGGCCGCTATCCAATGAAGGGCTGTCTGGTTGATCATAAAAAAATGTATGAGGATACGAAAAGGATTTTCGACAGTCTGGGAATTGATGTTGATCCAAAATTAAAGGCAGGTGCTTTAACCGTTTCAAACCGGCAGATGATCGAAATAGCAAAGGCGGTGTCTTACAATGCGAAAGTAATTGTTATGGATGAACCAACATCGTCTCTGACTGAAAACGAAGTGGACCATTTATTTCATATTATCGAAAAATTAAAAAAAGAAAATACCAGCTTCATCTATATCTCCCATAAGATGGAGGAAATCAAACGAATTTCTGATGATATTACAATTATGCGGGATGGAAAATGGATTGCAACAGAGCCTGCCAAGGAACTTACAACGGACAGCATTATTAAAATGATGGTTGGGAGAGAACTAAAGGAACGCTACCCGCAAAAGAATACAAAGCCGGGAGACGTTTTGCTGAAAGTTCAAAAGCTGTCTTCATTGACCCCGGCTTTCCAGGAGGTTGATTTTGAACTGCACAGAGGCGAAATACTGGGAATATCAGGACTGGTTGGTTCAAAGAGGACGGAAGTATTAGAAACTTTGTTTGGCATACGTGCAGTAGGAGAAGGACAGGTCATCTTAGGAGGAAAGCAGATTGTTAACAGCACACCCATAAAAGCAATGAAAAACGGATTTGCCATGTTGACAGAGGAAAGAAGGGAAGATGGAATTTTTCCGGATTTAAGTATCTCTTTTAATATGACAATAACGAATCTGGATCAGTATTCAAAACGCTGTCTGCTGAGTGATACGTTAATGAAAGACAGGGTAAGCAGTATGATGAAAACCATGAATGTGAAAGCGCCATCTGCAAAGACAAAGATCGGCAATCTGTCCGGCGGGAATCAGCAGAAGGTAATCCTTGGCAGATGGCTGCTCACCAATCCGGATGTACTGCTTCTTGACGAGCCTACAAGGGGAATTGATGTAGGCGCTAAATATGAAATTTACCAATTGATGAATCAGCTGGCAGCCCAGGGAAAAGGAATGATTGTAGTCAGTTCAGAAATGCCCGAACTTCTGGGAATATGTGATCGCATTCTTGTCATGAGCAACGGACGACAGGCAGGAATATTCGATGCAAAAGAGGTTACCCAGGTTCAGATAATGGAAGCATCTGCAAAATATATTTAAATACTACGTGAATGGATGGCGAGTTGGAGGGTATTTATGAATCGATTAAAAAACATATTTCATGAAAAATCAATGCTGAAAGAATTGCTGGTGGAGAAGGTTATCTACATCGTATTAATTGCTTTATTTATTACTGTAGTTGTGATAGAACCTAAGTTCTTATCTTTCACCAACTTTAAAAATATCTTTGCCCAGTCCGCTACCAGAATTATTATTGCACTGGCAGCAGGTATGGTTTTAATTGTCCGTGGCTGTGATTTGTCAACCGGACGTATGATTGGACTGGCAGCAGTCATATCAGCATCTCTGATGCAGCAGGCGGGCTATGCATACCGGATGTATCCGGGTTTAAATGAACTTCCGCTTATTGTTCCGATTCTGCTTGTAATTGTCATTTGTGCGTTATTGGGAGCAATCACCGGAACTGCAATTGCAGTATTAAAAGTGCCCCCAATTATTGCAACACTTGCAATGCAGCTGATTTTATATGGGGCATCATCTATTTATTTTGACAGACCGCCCTACGGAGCACAGCCAATTGGCGGATTGTCAAAAAATATCATTGGAATTGCAACCGGCTTTTTTAAAGTGGGCAGGATTGAGATCCCTTATCTGATTCTGATTGCAATTGCAATTTGTATTCTGATGTGGGTGATATGGAATAAAACAAGGTTTGGAAAATACATGTATGCAGTAGGGGGCAATCCAGAGGCGGCTAAGGTATCCGGAGTCAATGTAATCCGCACTCAGATTATTGTTTATTCGGCAGCAGCCGTCTTATATGCCGTGGCAGCAGTACTTGAGGTGGGAAGAATCGGCAGTGCTTCCAATACAACCGGTAACGGATATGAAATGGATGCCATCGCTGCCTGTGTGGTAGGTGGTGTATCCATGTCGGGTGGTATTGGCAGTATCGGCGGCATCGTTATCGGTGTACTTATTTTTACAGTTATTAATTACGGTCTGGCATTTATTGGTGTCAATATGTATTGGCAGTATATTGTGAAAGGTCTGATAATCGCCCTTGCTGTTGTAATTGATATGAGAAAATATGCAAGGAGAAAATAAAAAGGAGATGTTTTTATGCGGGAAACAGTAAAGAAAACAAAGCTGACTGAAAACTGCAGCAAACAGACGATACAGTTATTTGTGGAAGAATTGATTCCAAAGCTTTCCATAGAAGAGAAAGTGGGAATCATGTCAGGTCAGGTAACAGAACAAAAACTTCTGGATGATCTGTTTTTAATTGAACACTACAATATAAAGCCATATCCAACCATGGCTGTAGAAAGACTGGGAATTCCCAATGTGCGTTTTGTGGATGGCCCAAGAGGAGTTGTAGCCGGAACCGCTACCTGCTTTCCGGTATCCATGGCCAGAGGGGCAACCTTTGATCCGGAGCTGGAAGAAGAGATCGGCAGAGCAATCGGTGCAGAAATCCGTGCACAGGGTGGAAACTATTACGGAGGTGTATGCATCAACCTTCCCCGCAATCCAAGATGGGGACGTGCCCAGGAATGCTATGGAGAGGATCCCTATCATATGGGAGAAATGGGGGCAGCACTGACAAGAGGCGTTCAGAGCCAGAATGTCATGGCCTGTATCAAGCATTTCGCCATGAACAGTATTGAAAATGCACGCTTTAAAGCAGATGTTCATGCAGATAAAAGAACCTTGCACGAAGTTTATCTGCCCCATTTTAAACGATGCATCGAGGAAGGGGCAGCTTCCGTTATGGGTGCTTATAACAAAGTATATGGGGAGCAGGCCTCAGAAAGCAAACTGTTACTTCGTGATATTTTAAGGGATAAATGGGGATTTGAGGGATTTACCCTGTCCGATTTCCTTTGGGCTGTCAAGGAGGGAGTGAAAGCGGTGAAAGCCGGAATGAATATAGAAATGCCCTGTTTCTGCCATTATAACGATGAACTTCCAAAGGCTCTTAAGGAAGGAAGAATTGCCATGGAAGATCTTGACGAGGCAGTGGGCTATATCTTAAGAACCATATTTTATTATGAGACGAGAAAAGATCCCATGGATTATACGGCGGATGTCCTTAGCTGCAAAGAGCATATTGCAATTGCCAGGCGCGCAGCCGAGGAATCTATGGTGCTTCTTAAAAACAATGGAAGAGTGCTTCCGTTTGACAAGAAAAAGACGGATAAAATACTGGTTCTGGGAGTGCTGGGCGATACGGAAAATATAGGAGACCACGGTTCCAGCAGAGTTCACCCCAGTTATACGGTTACTCCATTGAAAGGAATCATGAAAAAAATGCCCACTGCCCAGGTCCTTTATAACGACGGTTCAGATTTAGAACGGGCCAGAGAACTGGCAGCAGATGCAGATGCAGTGGTAATCATAGCTGGATATATTCACAGCGATGAAGGTGAATTTCTGGCAGACAGAAGTGATATAGCCGATATGGGCGGAGACAGACAATCCATGCGGCTGCATCAGAGAGATATTGATTTGATCAGGGGAATTAAGGGAATTTGCAAGAATACTGCAGTTTCCATTGTTGGGAGCAGTGCGATATTGATCGATGAATGGGAGGCAGATGTTCCGGCTGTTTTATTCTCTTTTTACAGCGGTATGGAAGGGGGAAATGCACTGGCAGATATTCTGTTCGGAGATGCATGCCCGGGAGGCAAGCTTCCTTATACAGTGGCAATGTCGGAGGATGATTATCCTTTCTTTGATCCTGATTGCACTTATGCGGAATATGAATATTACCATGGTTACTGTAAAATGGAAAAAGAAGACCGCAAGGTACTCTATCCATTTGGATATGGACTCTCCTATACAACCTTTGAAACAGACGAGCCAAAGATAGAGATATTCCATGATACAGCAAAGATTACCGTTAATTTAAAAAACACCGGTGATGTTGCAGGCGCCGAGGTTCTGCAGCTTTATGCGGGCTGGGAGGGCAGCGCAGTGGATCGTCCGGTTAAGGTTTTAAGAGACTTTGCAAGAGTAACCCTGAGTCCTGGGGAAACAAAACAGGTAAGCCTGTCTTTTACAAAGAAATCCATGTCTTACTTTGATGAGGAAAAAGATGAGTTTGTGGAAGAAAATATCGGCTACATTGCTTATATTGGAAATTGCAGCTGTAAAGAAGCACTGCATCAGATATCATTCCGGTTTTAACTACAAAAGTGTTAGGAGATGAAATATGAGGATTGGAGTAGATTATTACCCGGAGCATTGGGACAGAGATAGATGGAAGACAGATGCCCAGATGATGGTCGAAGCAAACATAAAACTGATTCGCGTAGGAGAATTTGCCTGGAGCCTGTATGAGCCGTTAGAGAACCAGTACGATTTCTCCTGGATGGATGAAGTTTTGGACTTCTTCCATCAATATGGAATTAAAGTGGTCTTGTGCACTCCTTCTGCAACCCCTCCCAAATGGATGGCGGACAAATATCCGGAAATATATCAGGAAGATATTCACGGTAATCCGAAAATTTTCGGAACCAGAAAGCATTACTGTTTCAACAGCGGGTTATACCGGGAGAAAACCAGAAAAATGGTGGAGCAGATTGCTTCCCGTTATGGAGATCACCCTGCTTTAGAAGCATGGCAGGCAGACAATGAACTGGGCTGGGCTAATACCACCAGATGCTACTGTTCAAAATGTGAGGAAAAATTCCGTATCTGGCTGAAAAATAAGTATGGAACCATTGATCATTTAAATAAACAATATGGAACTGTATTCTGGAGTCAGATCTATAACAGCTTTGATGAGGTGATCATTCCAAAGGCAGGAGCCTGCTATGATACCTGCCATGATACACAGGGGCAGAATCCAGGATTACTGCTGGATTACTACCGGTTTTCCAGTGAATCGGTAATCAGTTTCATGGATGAGACGGTGCAGATCATACGAACATACAGCAGAAAACCCATCACTACGAATATGCTGGATGCATCAATAAATTCAGGGACTGGTATTGATTATTTTAAAATGTCTGAAAAACTGGATTTTGTCAGCTATGACAATTATATTGAGTTTCAATGGGGAATTGCTGAGGCAGCAGGTGTATCAAAGGATCATACCCTGATGAGAAGTTATAAAAAACAGCCATATTGGGTCATGGAAGAGCAAAGCGGACCATGTGGCTGGAGTAAAATGGGTCCCACTCCGACGCCTGGAAAACTCAGGCTGTGGACCTATCAGTCTGTTGCAAATGGAGCCGATACAGTTGTTTACTTTCGGTGGAGAGCCTGTCCGTTCGGCACAGAAGAAAACTGGCACGGTATACTAAATCATGATGGAAAGCCAAACCGCAGGCTGGATGAGATCTCCAGAGTGGGAAATGAAATGGAGCACCTAAGCAAAATTTACGGAGCGTTACAGCCCAAAGCCAGAGTGGCCATCATAAAATCATTTGACTGTGAGTGGAGTCATTCCATACACAGACATGTGGAGGGCTTTAATTATGATAAGCTGTTATATTGCTTTTACAAGCCTTTTTATGAGCTGGGATTGGCAGTGGATTTTGTAAGACCGGATGAGGATCTTACAAACTATTCCCTTGTTTTGGCGCCTGCACTAGTAATGCTGAATGAAAAAGAAAAAGGTAATTTAACAGAGTATGTCAGACAAGGCGGTAATTTACTAATCACCTTCCGAAGCGGCATAAAAGACAGTTATAATAATATGCTTATGGATACCGTTCCCGGCTCCTTAAAGGAGCTGGCAGGTATTGAGGTACATGATTACGATCCGCAGTTTCAGAAACAGACCAGGGTATCTACTGTATTTGGTGAGGGGAAGGCCAGCCTCTGGTGTGATATTATAACTCCCGACACAGCAAAGAGTCTTGGAATCTATATTGATGATTTTTACAACGGAAAGTCCTGTTTTACGTGCAATGCCTTTGGGGAAGGCAAAGCGTATTATCTGGGGTGTGACTTAGAGGAAGAGGCGATGGAGAGGCTGGTTAAATATCTGGGAAAGGCTGCAGGGCTGCCGGTTCATTTATTTGCAATAAAAGGTCTTGAAACAGCTGAGGTAACAGATGGTAAAAATAATGCTTTATTCATTCTGAATCACAATGCATATCCAGTAGTGACTGCTATTGATGGTAAGTATAAGGAAATGCTTAGTGGTCAGAGTGTTAAGGACACAATCTGCCTGGAACCGTAT
>NZ_JBMBWP010000002.1:0-1615000 GCF_048627165.1 Lacrimispora struthionigena | reverse complement strand
GAAGAGAGAATGCCGGAATGAGTAGCGAGATGGAAGTGAGAATCTTCCAGGCCGAATATCTAAGGTTTCCAGAGTAAAGCTGATCTGCTCTGGGTAAGTCGGGACCTAAGGCGAGGTCGAAAGACGTAGTCGATGGACAACAGGTTGAAATTCCTGTACCGCATATTATCAGAACTGTGGGGACACAGAACCGAGAGAGAACCCGGGAATGAAAAGACCGGGGCAAACATTGGACTGGCTAAGATGGAAAATCCGCTTAGCAACAGGAAGGTGTGACGCGTACCGAACAAAAGTAGGGAAGTCTCTGTAGGGGCTGTCAAGAAAAGCCGCTATTGTGTAATATGTGCCCGTACCGTAAACCGACACAGGTGGATGAGGAGAGAATCCTAAGGCCGGCGGGAGAAGCATTGTTAAGGAACTCGGCAAAATGACCCCGTAACTTCGGGATAAGGGGTGCCTGAGAAATCAGGCCGCAGAGAATAGGCTCAAGCAACTGTTTAGCAAAAACACAGGTCTATGCAAAACCGAAAGGTGAGGTATATGGGCTGACGCCTGCCCGGTGCTGGAAGGTTACGAGGAGGGGTTAGCGGCAACGCGAAGCTCTGAATTTAAGCCCCA
Source organism: Lacrimispora struthionigena (assembly GCF_048627165.1). Taxonomy (NCBI): domain Bacteria; kingdom Bacillati; phylum Bacillota; class Clostridia; order Lachnospirales; family Lachnospiraceae; genus Lacrimispora; species Lacrimispora struthionigena. The sequence goes on along the minus strand of NZ_JBMBWP010000002.1, from coordinate 1,614,382 downwards.
GTAAACGGCGGCCGTAACTATAACGGTCCTAAGGTAGCGAAATTCCTTGTCGGGTAAGTTCCGACCCGCACGAAAGGCGTAATGATTTGAGCGCTGTCTCGACAATGCACCCGGTGAAATTGAAATACCAGTGAAGATGCTGGTTACCTGCGCCAGGACGGAAAGACCCCATGGAGCTTTACTCCAGCTTGATACTGGGATTCGGTGCTGCATGTACAGGATAGGTGGGAGGCAATGAAGATAGGACGCCAGTCTTATCAGAGCCGATGTTGGGATACCACCCTTGCGGTATTGGATTTCTAACCTGCAGCCATAACCTGGCTGGGGGACAATGTCAGGCGGGGAGTTTGACTGGGGCGGTCGCCTCCGAAAGAGTATCGGAGGCGCTCAAAGGTTCCCTCAGAATGGTCGGAAACCATTCGAAGAGTGCAAAGGCATAAGGGAGCTTGACTGCGACACCGACGGGTGGAGCAGGTAGGAAACTAGGACTTAGTGATCCGGTGGTATAAAGTGGGATTGCCATCGCTCAACGGATAAAAGCTACCCTGGGGATAACAGGCTTATCACTCCCAAGAGTTCACATCGACGGAGTGGTTTGGCACCTCGATGTCGGCTCATCGCATCCTGGGGCTGTAGTAGGTCCCAAGGGTTGGGCTGTTCGCCCATTAAAGCGGTACGCGAGCTGGGTTCAGAACGTCGTGAGACAGTTCGGTCCCTATCCGGCGTGGGCGTAGGATATTTGAGAGGAGCTGTCCTTAGTACGAGAGGACCGGGATGGACTGACCTCTGGTGTATCTGTTGGTGATCAACACCATGGCAGAGTAGCCAAGTCGGGAAGGGATAAACGCTGAAGGCATCTAAGCGTGAAGCCCCCCTCAAGATGAGATATCCCATCGCAAGAGTAAGACCCCTTGAAGACGACGAGGTAGATAGGGCAGAGGTGGAAGCATGGTAACATGTGCAGCTGACTGTCACTAATAGGTCGAGGGCTTAACCAGGTTGGTTTAGGTAAGAGGAAAGAACGGATGAAAGATATATAACAATGTGTGGTTTTGAGGGTATATGCCCAGATAAAAGAATAATTAATAAGCGCGAGTGGCTCAGTTGGTGGAGTACGACCTTGCCAAGGTCGGGGTCGCGGGTTCGAGTCCCGTCTCGCGCTTTTTTTATTTGCCGGAAGTCTTTCTTTTAATAGAAGACTCTGGTCTTTTTTTATTTTCAGGATAGATTATATGGACGAAATACGGAAATAAGGTATACATAGATTTCAGAATGTGATAAAATGCGGATGGATATACCAAATAAGAATACCTGATATTCTGCAGTATGAATGGAATGTTATGAAAAGAGGAACTGGTAGAATTGTCTGACGGAAGATAAGGAGGGTATATGTTAGATCGTGTGATTACCATAAGCAGAGAGTTTGGAAGCGGCGGCAGGGAACTGGGAATGAAGCTGTCAGAGAAACTTGAAATCCCTTTCTACGACAAAGAATTAATTTCTTTAACTGCGCATGAGACAAACCTGTCTGTGACTGAGTTTCTTAATTATTATGAAAGCATTCCCGTAACAGAGCAATCATTGGAACCACCCCTTTATACCTCATTTTCCCCTCTGTATGAAATACCTATATCTGATCAGGTATTTCTCGCTCAGTCCAGAGTGATTAAAAGTCTGGCTGAAAAGGGACCGTGTATAATTGTTGGAAGGTGTGCGGACAGGGTTCTCGAAGACAGCATCAATCTATTTATATACGCAGGGATTGAACATCGGACCCAGCGGATTATTTCCTTAAATAAAGATCTGGATCCTGAATTAGTAGAGAATAAAATCAGGGAAACAGATCGGAAAAGAAAAGATTATTATCAGTATTATACAGGCTGTGAATGGGGAAAGGCGCAAAATTATCACCTTTGTCTGGACAGCGGTCTAGCCGGTGTAGAAGGTTGTTATCAGGCCGTTTTAAGCTATTTAGGTCACTGTATTTAATTATAGTTATGAAGGAGTATGGTTGTGAACGTAAGATTGAGTAAAAAGATAAGAAGAGTTTTTTCGGGCTTGATGGCAATTGTGTTGATAGCTTTGACTGCAACGACCGGTTATGCCCAGGAGGCGGTTGGACCAGGAGCAGGTGGAAAGGCTGGTAATGCCGCATCGGTGAATGGTGTATCCATATATGTGAGCAAACGGTTGAAAACCCTGACATTAAAACAGAATGGGACTTTAATCGGAGAGTATCCCGTTTCCATTGGTGCTTCGTCTTCTGACGGAAACAAAAAGGTGGAAGGTGATATGAGAACTCCCAGCGGTCAGTTTTACGTCTGTACGAGGAATGACAAAAGTGTAGCATATCTGGCACTTGGGCTTTCTTATCCCGGAATAGAAGATGCGAATCGGGGATTTGAGCAAGGAATCATTACCCAGGAGCAAAGAGATGAAATTATTAATGCTAATTTAAACGGACAGCAGCCTCCGTGGGAAACAGCACTGGGCGGAGCTATTATGATTCATGGATGCAGAGTTCCGGATGGAACAACTCATGGATGCGTAGCAGTTGATAATGAAGTGATGGATGTTTTGTGGAGTTATTGTAATTTGGGTGTTCCGGTCACAATCGGTCCATAAATGAAGTCCTCAAACTCGGTATATGCCGTTTTTGGGGACTTTTTTAATGCCTGTCCTTGTAATATAAGAACCTTTGTACTATAATAACTAAGATTATATACTATTGAAAAAAGACAGAGGTGGAATGCCCATGCGATTTGCTAGAAGAATGAACCATTTTGGAGAGGGAATCTTTTCTAAGCTTCTGGAGCTGAAACGCCAGAAAGAGGAGAAAGGGGAAACGGTAATTGATCTAAGCGTGGGAGCACCAAATATTCCGCCGGCTGGACATATTACACAAGCTCTTTGCGAAGCGGCCGCTGATCCCAATAATTATATTTACGCCATTCATGATCAGAAAGAATTATTAGAGGCAGTCGCTTTATGGTATCAAAGACGATATGGAGTTACCCTGAATCCTTCATCAGAAATCTGCTCACTTCTTGGTTCTCAGGAGGGGCTTGCACATATAGCTCTGTCTATTATAGACGAAGGTGACGTAGTGCTTGTTCCTGATCCCTGTTATCCGGTATTTGCCGATGGTCCTTTACTGGCTGGAGCCAGTCTTTTTTACATGCCTCAGAGGAAAGAAAAGGATTATCTTATGGATTTTTCAGAAATACCGGAAGAGATTGCTATAAAAGCCAGGTTCATGATTGTTTCTTATCCAAATAATCCTACCACAGCTATGGCACCTGACAGCTTCTATAAGGATTTAATTAACTTTGCAAAAAAGTATGACATCGTGGTTTTACATGATAATGCCTATAGTGAACTGGTTTTTGACCAGCGTCAATGCGGTAGCTTTTTAAGTTTCGATGGTGCAAAAGATATTGGAGTAGAATTTAATTCTCTTTCTAAAACCTATGGACTCGCTGGTGCAAGGATTGGATTCTGCCTGGGAAACCGGGAAGTTGTTGAAAAAATAAAAACTCTAAAATCTAATATGGACTATGGGATGTTTCTTCCTGTTCAAAAAGCGGCGATTGCTGCAATTACAGGCGATCAATCCTGTGTTGAGTCAACCAGAAAGGCATATGAAAGACGAAGAGACGCTTTGTGTGAACATATGACCCGAATTGGGTGGAATATGGAAAAGCCCCAGGCTACCATGTTTGTATGGGCAAAGGTTCCGGACAAATTTAAAGATTCAGAGACATTTTCCAGAGAACTTCTGGAAAAGGCTGGAGTACTGGTAACACCTGGGAGTGCGTTTGGTCCTTCGGGAGAGGGATTTGTAAGACTTGCGCTGGTGCGTGAGGAAGAGATGCTCATTCAGGCTGCCGAACAGGTAGATAAAAGTGGAATTTTGAGGTGAGACATATGAAAAAGAGATTGGTGTGGACAGTGACAGCAGTCTTATATATTTTATTTATTTACTCCAACTCTCTTAAGACAGCAGATCTATCATCGGTTGACAGCGGGCATGTTTTGGAGTATTTAAGGAATCTGTTTATCTCTGCTGGAATAGAGAGCCGGTGGCTCACAGAGCATATAATCCGAAAGGCAGGTCATTTCTCGGAATATACGCTGTTAGGGATAATTTTGTATCAATGTGTGAAATCATATGAAATTACTATGGAGAAGCGGTTATTTATCCATGGAATGGCAGGTTTTCTGATTCCTTTTATTGATGAAACCATTCAGCTGTTTGTACCGGGAAGATCGGGACAGATCTCTGATGTATGGCTGGATTGTTCAGGAGTGGCAGCCGGAACTGCGATTGCAGCACTCCTGTTTTTTATATACGCAAAAGAATGGAGTAAAATATGACGAATTACAGGATTGTAGTTGAGTATGACGGAAGCCGTTATGACGGCTGGCAGAAGCAGGGAAATACCGATCAGACCATACAGGGGAAGATAGAGACTGTTTTAGAACGATTATGCGGACAAAGCGTGGAGGTACATGGATCTGGCAGAACAGATGCAGGGGTACACGCTCTTAATCAGGTTGCAAATTTTCACGTTGATATAAATAAAAAGGGACAGGAGATAATGGAGTATTTAAATCATTACCTGCCTGAAGATATCCGGGTAAAGGCACTGGATCAGGTGCCGGAGCGGTTTCACAGCCGTTTGAATGCACAGGAAAAGACATATCTTTACCGTATTGAAATGGGAGAAAAGAAACAGGTGTTTGATCGTAAATATATTTATGGTCTTCATAAAAGTCTGGATGTAGAAGCAATGGAGCGGGCAGCGGTTTTACTCTGTGGAGAGCACGATTTTAAAAGCTTTTGTTCTAACAGGAAGATGAAGAAATCAACAGTAAGAAATTTAAAGAAAATAGAATTTGAAAAAGAGGATACCAGAATATTCGTTCGTTTTACTGGCGATGGATTTCTCTATAATATGGTAAGAATTCTTATGGGCACTTTAATAGAAGTGGGACTGAAAGAACGAAGACCTGAGGAGATGTCTGGTATATTAAAGGCGCTGGACCGGCAAATGGCAGGTTATACCGTGCCTCCGGAAGGCCTTTTTTTAGAGAGTGTCAACTATTAACTTTAAAATCAGGAAAGGAGAATTATGACTGATTTTTTGGTTCGCATATTTGTGAAAGACTACAAAAACATGGAGGATTCCCTGGTTCGCACCAGATACGGGCTGATGGCAAGTGTGGTGGGGATCTTCTGCAACATCCTTTTGTTCACCGCTAAGCTTTTAACGGGACTTCTCATAAACAGTATCTCTGTTATGGCAGACGCATTTAATAACTTATCGGATGCGGCTTCCTCGATTATAGGGTTTATTGGTGTGAAGATGGCTGGGAAACCGGCGGATGAGGAGCACCCATTTGGACATGGTAGAGTGGAATATATTGCGGCATTTATTGTTGCATTCCTTGTTATCCAGGTAGGATTTTCACTGTTTAAAACCTCAATAGATAAAATTCTCCACCCTCAGGAGATGTCTTTTCATGCAGTGTCTGTTGTTATCCTTATTTTGTCTGTATTAGTGAAATTATGGATGGCGTTTTTTAACAGGACTCTTGGAAATCGAATACAGTCAGCAGTAATGAAGGCGACCGCAGCAGATTCTATGGGTGATGTAATAACCACCTCCTCTACTATTTTATCTGTGGGTATTTATGGTATCTGGGGGGTAAATATTGATGGAATTGTGGGTGTGATTGTCTCAGTCATCGTCATGTGGGCGGGTATCAGGATTGCAAAAGATACTCTTACGCCATTAATCGGTGAGCCCATTGATCCAAAGCTTTACCAGGAAATTACTGATTTTGTGGAAGCCTATGAAGGAATTGTGGGTAGTCATGACCTGATTGTTCATAATTATGGACCAACCAGAAGTATGGCTTCCATTCATGCTGAAGTTCCTAATGACGTAAATGTAGAGGTGTCCCATGAGATTATCGACCGGATTGAACGGGAGGCATTAAAAAAATTTGGTATATTTCTTGTAATTCATATGGATCCTGTGGAAACCAGGGATTCGAAAGTAATGGAATTTGGAAGTATGGTGGAAAATGTGATACAAGATACAGATGAAAGAGTCACATTTCATGATTTCAGAATGATAGAAGGAAAAGATCAGATTAATCTGATCTTTGATCTGGTGGTTCCCAGGGAATATGACCGCAAAAAAAGGGAATGGCTAAAAGAAGAGATCACAAAAAAGGTAACTGAGATAGATAAACGCTGCTGTCTGGTCATAACCGCGGAAAGCGGTTTTGGTGTGGAAAAATAAGGTAATAAAATATTTCCATTTTATGCAATAAGATGACAGAAATCAGCATTAACCTAATAGAAAGGAAATCGGATCCATGCTGTTTATGGGATTGATGAGCTTTGGCGGAGCTGAAGATTACAGCCTGTTAAGCGATGAAGCGCTTTTGAAAAAAGTGGCAGAAGGCGACCAGGAGGCTTTTCAGCGTTTATATCAGAATACAGACCGCACGATGTACAGTTTTATTCTGTCCATTATAAAGCACCCACAGGATGCGGAGGAAATCTTGCAGGAAGTCTATTTAAAGATATGGACTTCTGCAAAGAGCTACAAATCCCAGGGGAAACCTTTGGCGTGGATGTTTACCATAGCACGGAATTTATGCTATATGAAATTCCGGGAGCAGAAGCATGACTCGGACATTACGTTAGAAGACTTGTCTGGTACGGAAACCGGAGAGGTCTGTTCAGAAATAGAGATGGCAGCAGATAAGATGGTATTGCTGGCTGCATTGTCAATTTTAAAGGAAGAGGAGAGAGAGATCGTTCTTCTTCATACTTCCGCCGGAATGAAGCACAGGGAAATAGCGGCCAGCTTAAAGATTCCATTGGCAACTGCTCTGTCCAGATATAACCGTGCTATGAAAAAACTGGAAAATTATTTAAGAGAGGAGTAGGCTTTGATATGGCTTTAGATAAACACAAACAACTAAATAGAAAACAGATCGAAGCCTGCTTAAAATCTGCAACTGATGACTTAATCCCCAATGTACTGGACCGGATTGATTTAAGCACTCCCCAGATTGAAGAGACCAGTGTTTCAAGGCCATTCTTTTTTAAACGGCAGAGGGTGATTGCTGGGCTGATTGCAGCCTGCTTCTGTATGATTATGCTTGCGGGAGGAACTTATAGCTATCAAAACAGCAGAGTGGATTCTGTCATAGGAATTGATGTGAACCCCAGTGTTGAACTATCTGTAAACAAGAAAAACAGGGTGTTGAAAGCGGAGGCGGTCAATCAGGACGGGATGACAATACTTAAGGATATGGATATGGAAGGCGTGGATTTAAATGTGGCTGTTAACGCCATTATCGGATCCATGGTTACCCATGGCTTTCTTGATGATCTGGATAATGCAATACTGGTTACTGTATCCAATGACAGTATTAAAAAGGCTTCTAACTTAAGATCTGCAGTGGTCACTGATATCAGGACGACTCTGGAGGAAAAAAGATTAAAAGCGGTTGTGTATGACCAGCAGGTCATAGAGGAAGACGATGTGAAGCAGCTGGCCCAGGAATATAACATATCCTATGGAAAAGCTTATTTCTTAAAAGAACTGATTGCTCAGAATTCTTCCCTTTCTATGGAAGATATGGAAGAACTGGCTCCACTTACCATGGAAGAGATTGCTAAGGTCATAACAGAAAGGTCCTATGCAGTGGGAACTAAGACAAAGGTTTCAGAGGAAACCCTGGAAGAGACCAAGACCAGCATCCAGACAACAGAGGAAACGACTACAAAGAACGAGACAGAGTCTGTCACTGAAACCACTCCGGAATCCACATCTGCTGAGACCCAGAGCCAGGTCCATACAGAGCCATCAAGCACCCAGCCTACGGCTACAAGCGGGGAAACAACGGCAGCAGCAACTACATCTGAGGATGTGGTGTCATCAGAGAAAATAAAGATTGATTACGTGGACTATGAGAATGGTATTGTCATGGTTCACTTTAAAACGAGAGTCAAATGGAAAAATCCTACAGTTTCGGTAAAGGATGGAGATAATAACACATACTCATCAAAGATAGAAGATACCGATTCTGATTATTGTGAGATCAGTGTAACCGGCTTAGAAGGAGGCAGGGAATATACCTTTGTACTTGGAGGAATATCACCGAAATCGGGTAAGCAGACCACTGTAAAAGGCGTTTTTGAGACACCTGTAATTGGGAACGGGGAAGCTGATGACACGGAAACAGAAGAGACCACCGAGCAGGTAGTGACAAAACCATCTGAAACTACAACCACGAAAGCGCCGGAAACAGATACAACCGTGGCAGAGAAAAAGAATACAGAATCAGTAAATCAGGAAGGGCATTCAGTACAATAAGGCTCTTCCTGAGCTTTAAGAATATTTGGTAAAAAAATGTAAAATAGTGCTTGACCACAGGAGAAAGCTATAGTATAATACACTCGTTGCACTGATGGGCTATCGCCAAATGGTAAGGCAACGGACTCTGACTCCGTCATTTCAAGGTTCGAATCCTTGTAGCCCAGTGATGAAAAAAATAAAAAAGCGTTGGTTTGCGAAAGCAGATCAACGCTTTTTTTGAAGCATTCAATTTGGCTAATTTAATGCTTCAATCAGTGAAATCAGGGCCAGTGACTGACCATAAGCCATGGGACGAATTGTTATATTTTTATAGTGATCTGCATTGTAACCCATGCCGGTTCCTGCGGAAACATTTAAGACGGTCCCGTCTTCGGCTATATTATTACAGATTCCTTCAATAGCCCTGGCTGCACAGTCATGATATGTTTCATTCAGAATTCCCATTTTAATTCCTTTTAAAATACCACCTGCAATCGCAGCAGATCCCGATACTTCCTCATAGCTATCCGGGTCAGCAAGAACAGTATGCCACAGCCCGGAAGGAGCCTGTAACTTTTTCAGGGCATTCACCTGGGCTTTGTAGGTATCTGTCAGATATGTGAGAAGTCCCGGATCCAGAGTTTGATCAAATGACTCAATCAGTTCAAGTATTCCATAGGTAAACCAGGAATTACCTCTGCACCAGAAAATTCCGCCAAAATTACTGTTTAGGGGAAAACTCCAGCCATGATAAAACAATCCGGTATGCTTGTCATATAAATATTTAATATGAAGTAATACCTGATGGAGAGTTTCGCCTATCCAGTCCTCATTTTTGAAACGATGTCCCATTTTATTTAAAAACAGAACTGCCATGAATAATGTATCAATCCACATTTCACCGTCATTTAACAAAACCCCATCACGGTTTCCTATTGCAGTTACCACATGCTGGAAGCCGCCTTCTTTCGTCTTCGGCAGTTCGTTCATCAGCCATTGGGCATGATCCAGACAGAGTTTTTCGTAATCCGGGTTTTGAAACGCATCCAGCAGTTGGGCTAAAACAAGATAGGGGGCAGTGGTATTTATATTTTTGCTGGGAAGACCTTTCTGCAGATTATTTTGAAACCAGCGGTCGAAAAATTCTAAGTAACGGTCATCTCCATAAAAAGCCTGAAGTTTTAACAGTCCATAGAGACCTACGCCCTGAGGCCAGTCCCATTCTTCAATGCCAAAATCTCTGGCAATAATGCCGCGGCTTGCATCTTCCTTTCCCACTGAGCGGTCATTTTCATAATTACCACCTCCCAGATTCATCAGTTTGTCCATTACAAGATGGATTTTCGGAAGTAATTCCTTGTTTGTCATTTCATTCTCCTCCATTTAATTTCTTAGCGTATGCGCTAGGTGTCATCCCCGTTCCTTTCTTAAAAATCTGACTAAAATACTGGGGATTATTTCCACACCCTACCTGCTGTGCAACCCATTGTATCTGTTCTGTATGACCTTCTGCTAATAATTGCTTGGCTTTTTGGATGCGCAGGGCAGTGATGTAGTTAGAAAATTTCTGCTTTGTTTCTTTACTGAATCGTTTGCTGACATAATCTACATTCATAAAAAGATAATTTTCGGCGATGCATTTTAATGTAAGATTGGGATCATCCAGATGCGCGACCACATATCCAATGATTTTGTCAATGAAAGGGCTGTAGTGCTGGGAACGGCTGGAAGGCTTTTTCAGGATTTCGTTCAGCTTTCTGCACAGCATGTGTCGGATTTCAGAATATTCAGTCTGCTGGTTTAAGTCCATCAGGTACTCTGTGGTATCCACCGATGACAGATAGCTGGTTTCCGTAGCCAGTTTAATTAGAATTCGTGATCCGGCCTGCTTTAAAAAATCCGTATTGCTGATATCGTTTAACGTTGCAGTAAGATTTTCCACACAGGATTTCCGTTCCGGTTCTTCTGCTACGATTAAACGTGCAGTCAGTTCTTCAATTTTAGTAATTAAATTTTTATAATTGCAGATAGGGACCGGTTCTAGTCCATTCATGTAATAAATAATTCCATAACGTCTTATTTTTGTGATCAGATTTTTTAAAAGCTGTTCAAGGCTTTGGAAGGTGCTTCGTTTATAGTCTAATTGAAAAGGCAGCTCCTTTGGTTTTAAGGTCTGCATAAACAAATCAAATTGGTCATAGGAGGCCTGGTATCTTTCAAAAAAAAGAATCAGTGAGTTTTTCACATAGATACAATACAGTTCAATTCCGGGGGCATGCTCTGCCATGTATTCGTAAATGCGGCTTAAAACGAAATTTAAATATTCTTCTTCTAAATAGTGAAGGAAGCACAATTCATATCCCGTCTGATAGAAATCCATAAATCCTGAATAAGCATCCCAGGAAAATTTAGCAGGATCAGACTTAAAAATCTGCTCATTAATAATATTACCCATAATGCTGTGGTGGAGATTAACCGTCAGCGCCTTCTGGCGTTCCTTTAAATCCTGAAAAGCCTGGCGGTGATAGTATTCCTTTATGATATCTTTCATGCTTTCTACGATTTGTTCTTCGTTGCAGGGCTTAAGCAGATAATGGTGAACCCGGTATTTCATTGCCTGTTTTGCATATTCGAATTCTCCGAATCCGGACAGGAGAATAAACTGGGTGTCCATATGTGCCTCATAGATACGCTCTATTAATTCAAGTCCAGACAGGCCGGGCATGCGGATATCGGTCATTACAATATGGGGTGATTCATCGAGAATCATGTGATAGGCCTCGATTCCGTCACGGCATGTTCCTACCAGTTCAATGCCAAGGCTGTTCCAGTCAATCAGGGAGGAGATTGATTCCCGTATTACCCGTTCGTCATCGGCAATTATTAATTTAAGCATGATTATTCTCCTTTCGTATCAAAAATGTCTTTAGGAGTCCGGCTCAGAGGAAAAGAAAGCTGTGCGACGGCCTGGTCATCCTCATTATAGAGGGTAAGGCCGTAGTGTTCTCCGTAAGTAAGCTTCATTCGCTCCGATATATTTAACAGGCCGATTCCAAAACCATGAGGTTTAGCTTCCCGGTTTTTCAATTTGTTTATCAGGTCTTCTTCAAAAGCGGAGCTGTTATTTCTGACTGTGACAATGAGGGAAGTACCGTCTGCTTCAGCTGTAATTAAAATCCGGCATCCTTCTGTATTTTCTTCCAGTCCATAACGGATTGCATTTTCCACCAGGGGCTGGAGGGTCAGTTTTAACACATAACAACCAACCAAATTTTCAGGGGCAGATATTTCATATTCCAGCCGGTCCTCATACCGGTACTTCTGAATGGTCATATAACATTGCACCAGCTCAAGTTCCCTGCTTAAAGGTACCTGCTTACTTTTCTGGTCCAGTGTGATGCGAAGGAGAGTTCCCAGAGATTCTGTCATGGAAGAGATATCTTTTGCACCAACTGTTTTTGCCCTCCAGTTAATTGATTCTAGGGTATTGTATAAAAAGTGAGGATTCATCTGTGTCTCCAGCGCTTTTAGCTGGGCTTCCTTTATCAGTATTTTATTCAGGTAATTTGTTTTAATCAGCTGATTTACTTTATCCACCATCTGGTCAAAGCAGGAGTGCAGAATTCCTAATTCATCAGTGCGTTTGCTGTAATCATAGGAAACCTGGGGTATTTCAGTCTGCCCTGCTGCAAAGCGTTCCATTTTTATAATGAGATTATCAAAATGTCTGGTGATTGAGTCGATTAATGAAGAGGACATCAGGATAGCCAGTCCAATGGAGACAGCAATAATAATCAGGCATACTTCCAGGCTTGTTCGGAGAGAATTTGCAATGCTGCCATAGGGTATCAGACAGACATAATCCCAGCCATATTCCGGTATGATTCCTTTGACGTAAAAGAAACTGTTCCCATCTTTATTTACAAGTCCATATCTGGAATGGAAATATGTTCCAAAAAGAGTTTTATGGTCAGTCTTTATACTGGAGGAATTATAGATTAAGTTCTCCTGACTGGAAAGAATATAGCCGGTGTCATCATTAAAATGACTGGTGTTAGTGGCAGCATTAACGAGTCCGTCTACGTTGATGCTTACAATCAGTGTTCCCAGCGGATCAAGAGTCAGATATTCTGTGCGCAGCAAATGCTTGACCATAAATAAACCATATTGATCGCTGTAGTCGGTAATCCAGATGGTTCGTCCTCTGGCGTCCTCGGCTCTTGTGACCAGATCCTCAACCACGGATTCCGGAAGTGTTTTTCCAGCTGCAATATGAGTATGGATGGAATACCGGTCCTGATAGAGACTCATAAAGTTAATGTTATTTTTGCGGAAGGTAAAATAATATTCATTTAAAACGCCGTAGAGTGATTTGTATGCAATGGAACGGTCCTGGATGCTAGTGGAATCTTTTAATATACCAAGTCCGTTCTGTATATTGGTATCAGCCAGAAACATATCCGCCATTGTAGATATATTATCCAGCCGGTTATTTAACTCTTTGCCAGTATAAGATAAAGAGGAAGCCACAGACTGATAAAGCACCTTTTGATTGGCCTTTGTAATCAGCTGAATACTAAAAAGAGAGGCCAAAGCCAGAAGGATAATGCAAAAAAATACAATGGAATGAATCTTCTTTTTTAAAGAGAGATTTCTTATAAAATGCTTCATAAAAACCGCCTTTCGGGTCTGTAGTAATGACAGCTAAATTATATATAAAACATTTTGCCAATACAACCGGTTAGCACAAAGAACTATTCAAATTATACACACAACACGGTTTTTTCAACCTGGAAGCCGGTTTTAATCATTTACTGGGATTAGAGGGGGAAGTATAATGAAAAACGCCTGATATACGAAAAAATGATTGGAGGAAGGTTATATGAAGAAAAAAATTGCGTTACTTATTGCGTCAGTTATTGCATTAGCGTCCCTTTCCGGATGCGGAAGCAGTGGTACAGCCACTACTGCAGATACAGCGGCGGGATCTACAGCAGCGGGGTCTACAGCAGAAACCACAAAGGCAGCAGTGGGGGATGAAAGTGGAAAACTGAAGCTAACCATGAGTTGGTGGGGAAATCAGGTCAGAAATGAGAAAACACAGGCAGCACTTGATTTGTATACCGAGCAGAATCCTGGAACAGTAATAGAGGGTCAGTTCTCTGAGTGGTCTGATTACTGGAATAAACTGGCCACATCTGCAGCAGGTCAGGCGATCCCTGATATTGTTCAGATGGATTATTCATTTATTGACCAGTATGTAAAAAACGGTCTTCTGGTGGATTTGACACCCTATATAAAAGATGGCACGTTGGATGTCTCAAATATTTCTGATAATACCATGGCAAGCGGTACGGTGAACGGAGGCGTGTATGCGGTCTGTGCAGGAATTAATGCACCATCACTGCTGTATAATAAGACACTTTTAGATAAAAATGGTATTGTGGTCAAGGACTATATGACAACCGATGAATTTATTGATTTATGCCGTGAGGTTTATAAGAAGACCGGGTATAAAACAAACATTGCCTATTACAATGCAGGTGCGTTTCTGGATTATTTCATGAGAGGAAATGATGTTGTTCTCTATGGGGATAAAAAGATGGGCGGAGAGGAAAAAGATTATCTTCCATTTTTCCAGATGTATGAAACAGGTATCAAAGAAGGGTGGTTTATAGATCCAGGCGTATTTGCTGAGCTTTCCATCGGTTCCGTGGAGCAGGAGCCTCTGGTTTACGGTTCCAGTCCTGAAACCATGTCCTGGTGCGCTTTTTATAATTCAAACCAGCTGACTGCAATGCAAAAAGCGGCTCCGGAAGGCATGGAGATTGGTATCACTACCTGGCCTTCAGCTGATCCGAAAAAGTCTGGTTATTTAAAATCCAGCCAGTTCTTTTCTGTAGGAGCTCATTCAAAGAATCCGGAAGAAGCAGTAAAGGTAATTAACTTTTTGACCAATTCCTCCGATGCAAATAATATTTTACTGGGTGAACGGGGAGTTCCGGCTTCCAGTAAGATTGCCGGTGAACTGTCACCAAAGATGAGTGAAGTGGAACAGAAAGTCATTCATTATGTTAATGAAGTAGTTACTCCAAATTGTTCCCCCATTAATCCGCCCCAGCCAGATGGTGCCAGCGAGGTCTCAAATCTGTTAAACCAGGTACAGGAACAGGTTTGTTATAGTGTATATGATGCCGAAACAGCCGCCAAAGAATTCTATAACGGGGCAAATGAAATTATGAGCAAGAAATAATGAATCAGAATACGGGGGCAGAGACAGCTTTGCCCCTGTTTAATCAAGAAGACGGTTATCTATGAATGGAGGATGTCTATGAAAGATACGTTAGGTGCAGGACTCAGACATTTCCTGAACAAAGAAAGCACAGCGGGAGTGGTATTCAGCCTTCCTTTTATTGTTGGATTTCTGCTGTTTATGGTTGTACCTATGGGAATTTCCTTTTACTATTCTTTATGTGATTATAATATTTTGTCTCCGCCTGTTTTCACAGGTTTAAATAATTACATAAAAATGTTTACTGATGACAATGTGTTTTATAAAACCATAGGAGTCACGTTTTATTTTGCCTTTGTATCGGTTCCTCTGCGTCTGATCTTTGCGCTTATGGTAGCCCTGCTTCTGCTGAAATCATCAAAGGCAACCGGCTTTTACCGGGCATTTTACTATCTTCCGTCCATTATCGGAGGATCTGTGGCAGTCTCCATATTATGGAAACGGATGTTTGCAACTGATGGTGTAGTGAATCTGCTTCTGGGTATTTTAGGAATACACACTAATTTTCCATGGCTTGGAAATAATAAAACGGCAATCTGGACACTTATAATACTGGCAATCTGGCAGTTTGGTTCTTCCATGCTGATTTTTCTATCATCTTTAAAGCAGATTCCGGTATCGCTTTATGAAGCTTCCCGGGTAGACGGAGCCAATAAATTTTCCCAGTTTTTCAAGATTACACTGCCTCTGCTGACGCCCACTATTTTCTTTAATCTGGTTATGCAGATGATTAACGGTTTTCTTGCATTTACCCAATGCTTTATTATTACCCAGGGAAAACCCCTTAACTCCACCTTATTTTATACCGTTTATATGTATCAGCAATCTTTTGAGTTTTATAACACCGGATACGGTGCAGCTCTGGCATGGGTAATGCTGCTTTTGATCTGCGTGATAACAGTGATACTGTTTGCAACAAAAAGATTCTGGGTTTATACAGAAGGAGTGTGAGGCAGATGATGACCAGAAAAAAAGCAGGTAAGATTTTATACCATGTAATTGTGTGCAGCCTGGGACTTGTAATGATTTATCCTCTGTTTTGGATGTTTATGAGTTCATTTAAGGAATCAAATACCATTTTTTTAACAGCGGGCCAGCTGATTCCGGAAAAATTTGTATTTACCAATTATACAAACGGCTGGAAGGGATTCGCAAAAATCTCGTTTGCAGTTTTTTTTAAGAATTCTTTTTTCATAGCCATCACAGCAACATTAGGAACTGTTTTTTCTTCCGCTCTGGTAGCTTACGGACTTGCAAGATGCAGATTTTTCGGTAGAAAAATTCTGTTTGCAGCAATGCTGGTATCCATGATGCTTCCGGCACAGGTGCTTATGATTCCCCAATATTTATGGTATCAGAAATTAGGCTGGGTAGGAAGCTATAAACCACTGATTCTTCCCTACTGTTTTGCAATTCAGGGTTTCTTTGTTTACCTGATGATTAATTTTATTGATGGCATACCAAGGGAGCTTGATGAGGCAGCTAAGATCGACGGCTGCTCCTATTACAGCATATTTTCCAGGATTATCATGCCCCTTATCACACCGGCGTTAATTACTGCCAGCATATTTTCCTTTATGTGGAGATGGGATGACTTCCTGTCAGCCCTGCTTTATATCAACGAATCCGCAAGGTATCCGGTCAGTCTTGCCCTTAAACTTTTTTCCGATCCGGGATCTTCTTCGGATTACGGAGCCATGTTTGCAATGGCAAGCCTGTCCATTTTACCGGCAGTGATTATTTTTATCTGCCTGCAGAAATATCTGGTGGAGGGCATCAGTACATCGGGTTTAAAGGGATAAAAGGAGAAGAATCATGATAAATAAAAATGTTCCAAGACCTGATTTTGCGAGGGAAGAATGGACGGATCTCAATGGAGAGTGGGAGTTTTCGTTTGATGAACCGGTATTTGATAAAAAAATCAAGGTTCCGTTCTGCTATCAGTCGGAAATGAGCGGAATCTGTAATACAGAGGTTCACCATGTTGTCTGGTATCGGAAAGAATTTGATGTTGAGAAAAGCAGATTAATGGATAAAAGCCTGCTTTTAAAATTTGGAGCTGTGGATTATGAGGCTGAGGTTTATGTCAATCAGATGTATGCGGCAGGTCACAGAGGCGGTCATACTCCCTTTGAGGCTGACATTACGGGACTGGTTTTGGAAGGAAAAAATGTTATAACCGTTAAAGTAATGGATTATAGCGATGAGGATAAGCCCAGAGGAAAACAGACCTGGACAGGAGAAAACTTTGCATGCTGGTACACGCCAACTACAGGAATATGGCAGAGTGTGTGGCTGGAGTATGCAGGAAAAACCTATATAAAACGAATAAAAGCGACTCCCGATCTGGAACGGAATGAAGTTCTATGTGAAATTTTTATTTCTTCTATGGATAAGCTGAAGGCAGAAATTTCGTTTAGCAGTCTTCCGGCAGAGGGTGGGACTGAGATGGATCTTGGAAGTCTGAATGTGGTCTGCGAAAATGGGTATGGAAAAGGCATTCTGGCCTTACCTGACTTAGATGTGCGCAGGGAAGAGATGATCTGGACACTGGAAAAGCCCAATTTGATTGGGATGGAGGCAATGCTTCTGAATGATAAGGTGTCAGGATATTTCGGACTCCGGTCTGTCTGTATCTCTAATGGAAGAATTCTTTTGAACGGTGAGGTATTATACCAGAGGCTGGTTTTGGATCAGGGATACTGGAAACAGAGCCTTCTTACGCCTCCAGATGAGGAATCCATTAAAAAAGATATCATACTTGCAAAACAAATGGGATTTAATGGTGCAAGAAAGCATCAGAAAATTGAGGATCCCAGATATTATTACTGGGCGGACAGGCTGGGATTTCTTGTATGGGGGGAAATGCCAAGCTGTTATAAGTGTACAGACAGCACTTTAAAAAACACCTCTGCAGAACTAACTGAATTTATTGAACGGGATTATAATCATCCATCCATTATTACGTGGGTTACTGTCAATGAAAGCTGGGGAATGAGAAATATCAGAACGGACAGCAGTCAGCAGAGCCTGGCTAATATGCTGTATTATCAGGCCAAAGCATTGGACAGAACCAGACTGGTGAGCGGAAATGACGGCTGGGAACAGACTGAGAACACGGATATACTGGCATTGCATGATTATGAACTGATGCCTGAAAATACAGGAAAATATGAATCTATGGAAGATATCATGAATGGACATGCAGAACGTCGTATGGCTCTGGCTGATGGTCAGAACTATGGGGGACAGCCTGTTCTGATGACAGAGTATGGCGGTATCGCATTTACTTCAGAAACGGAGGGCTGGGGTTATTACAATAAAGCTGGAAGCCAGGAGGAGTTTCTAAAGCGCCTTGAGCCGGTTACTGACTTTCTTATTAAAAGCAGAAAATTTTCCGGTTTTTGTTATACCCAGCTGACGGATGTGATGCAGGAAACAAACGGGCTGTTAAGGGAAGACAGAACACCAAAACTACCCATGGAAGAACTGAAACGGATATTTGGAAAGAAAAGCTACGAGTAAGTATGGGACAGTGTGTCTCAAAGGAGCAGTTCAGCCAGGCCGGCTGAGCTGTTATCCATAAGTATACCGCTATCAAAGTCAGCTGGTAAAATTTTTAACTAAAAAATCAAAAAAAACTTGACTATTTAAAAGATATCTTGTATAATTCCTTTTGTTGTGTTAATGGGCTATCGCCAAATGGTAAGGCAACGGACTCTGACTCCGTCATTTTCAAGGTTCGAATCCTTGTAGCCCAGCTTCTGAGCGGGACCTGATATGGTCCCGTTTTTTTGTGTAATTGATCTATATTTGGACGAACTGTTAAATCTATGTTAAAAGATAATCCTTTCTGGATTTTTAAGGGAAATGAGGTGCAGCATGTTGCGCTTTTATCTGGACAATCGTTAAAAAATGCTTTATAATGTTATATAATTTTGAGGAGAAAATTTAAATGTATACATTCGGCAGCAGAGTACGATATAGTGAGACAGATGAATATGGAAAACTTTCATTAACCGGTATTATGAATTATCTGCAGGATTGTTCCACTTTTCAATCTGAGGATAATGGGCTGGGAGTGGCATATTTTAACGATAGGCACAAAGTATGGTGGTTATCATCCTGGCAGATTGTTGTGGATCGTTATCCGACTCTTGGTGAAAAAATCACGATCAACACCTGGCCCTATGATTTTAAAGGATTTTACGGATACCGTAATTTTACTGTATGCGATCAGGAGGGCAATTATCTGGTAAGAGCCAATTCCGTATGGTTTTTGTTTGATACGGAGAAAGGACGGCCTGCAAAAATTGAGGCAGATGATATCAGCGGTTATGGAACCACATGGGAGAAACCTCTTGAAATGGAGTATGCTCCCCGTAGAATTGAAGTTCCTGATCAATATGAAGCTTCAGCTCCTGTTACCGTGGAAAGGCATCACATTGATACCAACCACCATGTGAATAATTCCAAATATGTGGAGATTGCCAGGGAAGTGCTTCCAGATGGAATGGAAGTGTCGGAACTGAGAGTGGAATATAAAAAGGCAGCAGTCTTCGGAGATGCAGTCTATCCCAGAGTCAGTAAGACAGAGGAAGGATACGTTGTTTCTCTGTGTGATGAACAGGGGGCAGCTTACGCAGTCATTTGGCTGCGTGGAACAACAGAGAGGATATAAGATGATTGAATTAGGTAAGATGCAGACCCTCACAGTCCAGAGGGTAAAGGAGTTCGGCGTGTATTTAGGAGAAGATGCCGGCAGTGAAGTATCTGTACTGCTTCCAAAGAAACAGGTTCCTGAAGGAACGGGGCAGGGAGATGAGATTACGGTTTTTATCTACAAGGATTCAGAAGACCGGTTGATTGCGACGACTGCAGTTCCCAAGCTTTTAGTTGGTGAGACCGAAGTTCTGAAAGTGAAGGAAGTAGGAAAGATCGGCGCATTTCTGGACATGGGACTGGAGAAGGATCTGCTCCTGCCATATAAAGAGCAGACATATAAAGTAAGAACCGGTGAAAATGTTCTTGTTACTTTGTACATTGATAAAAGTAAGCGGCTGGCTGCAACCATGCGGGTTTATGCCCATATGAGCAATCAGTCTCCTTATAAAAAGGATGATCAGGTTACAGGGATTATCTATGAATTCAGCGATACGCTGGGTGCATTTGTTGCAGTAGATAAAAAATATTATGGACTGATTCCCAAAAAGGAGCTTTTTGAGAAATACAGGGAAGGTGATGAGATTACAGCAAGGGTCACTAAGGTAAGAGAAGATGGAAAACTGGATTTAAGTCCAAGGCAGAAAGCATATATTCAGATGGATGCGGATTCACTAAAGGTTCTTGAAATCATTGAAGATCAGTTTTCAGGAAGTCTGCCATTTACTGACAAAGCTGATCCGGAGATGATCAAGCGGGAATTTTCCATGAGCAAGAATGCTTTTAAACGTGCAGTGGGACATCTTCTTAAAGAAGGTAAAGTTAAGATAACAGAAAACAAAATTGAAGTAATTAATTAGCGGGTAAGCGGATAACAGGAGGATTATTTTGGACTCGATAGACTATTATAATAAGTATGCGGCAAAGGAATTTGAAGAAACAGTAAATCAGGATATGTCAGAAATCATGAGAGAATTTTTAAATTATCTGGAGGAGGGCGATACGATTCTGGATTTGGGCTGCGGCTCAGGAAGAGACAGCCTTACTCTATATGAACTGGGATATGATGTGACACCCCTTGATGCATCTTCTGAGATGTGTAAGCTGGCGGAAATTCACACTGGTCTTGATGTACTACAGATGACATTTGAGCAGATAGATTTTGACGACGTATTCGATGGAATCTGGGCGTGTGCATCACTGCTTCATACTCCGAAAAAGGAACTGTCAGGCATTCTTACAAAGATAGCAAGGGCCTTAAATGAGAAGGGTATTCTATATATGTCTTTTAAACTGGGAGATTTTGAGGGGTTCCGTGGCGAACGGTATTTCAGTGACTTTACCACAGACTCTATTTCCCAGCTCTTAAGAGAAAACGGCAGATTTGAAATTTTAAAGCTGTGGGAGACCGAAGATATTCGTTCTGGTCATTCTGACGTAAGATGGCTGAACGTTCTTGCGAAAAAGAAATAAAAATATTTAAAATATTACAAGGCGGTGTCGAAAATAACGACATCGCCTTGTAATATATAACCAAATAAGAGGCAAAATAGTCACAGGGTATCGAATATAGACAGAAATGTACGAGCCTGTCTCTTGATATTTTGACGTTTCAGTCAGTTTTTTCAATGGTTATACAAATTAGCCAAAAGCCCCAAATGGATTTTGGTAAATAAGAATATGGTAAAAAAAAAACAATTCATGTATGATTGTTTCAGAAACAGGGAGCTGCAGCTGTGGGGGCTTGTAGTTCAGAACAGAGAATATATATTTTATTTTTAGGAGGATTAGTAAATGGCTAGTTTATCACTGAAAAACATCGTTAAAAGATATCCCAATGGATTTGAGGCAGTTAAGGATTTCAATCTGGAGATTGCAGACAAAGAATTTGTTATTTTTGTAGGACCATCTGGATGCGGTAAATCTACAACTCTTCGTATGATTGCTGGTTTGGAAGACATTTCCTCTGGCGAACTTTACATCGATGGAAAGTTAATGAACGATGTAGAACCTAAGGATAGAGATATCGCGATGGTATTCCAGAACTACGCTTTGTATCCACATATGACTGTATATGATAACATGGCGTTTGGTCTGAAACTGAGAAAGACTCCAAAGGATGAGATTGATAAGCTGGTTCATGAAGCTGCAAGAATCCTTGACCTGGAACATTTATTAGATCGTAAACCAAAGGCTTTATCTGGTGGACAGAGACAGCGTGTAGCTATGGGACGTGCCATTGTTCGTAATCCAAAAGTATTCTTAATGGATGAGCCGTTATCCAACCTTGATGCAAAGCTGAGAGGTCAGATGCGTATTGAGATCTCTAAATTACATCAGAGACTTGAAGCTACCATGGTTTATGTAACACATGATCAGACAGAGGCTATGACACTTGGTACCAGAATTGTAGTTATGAAAGATGGTGTTATTCAGCAGGTTGATTCTCCTCAGAACTTATATGATAAGCCAGGCAACAAATTCGTAGCAGGATTCATCGGAGCTCCTCAGATGAACTTAATTGAAGCTACTGTTGCTAAGAACGGAAGCGATGTAACTTTAACATTTGGTGGAAACACAATCGCTCTTCCAGCTGAGAAAGCAAAGAAACTGGAAGATGGCGGATATATTGGAAAGACTGTAGTTTTAGGTATTCGTCCAGAAGATCTTCATGATGAGGAAGCATTCCTTGAGTCTTCTCCTGCAAGCGTAATCGATGCAACCATCAGAGTTTACGAATTACTTGGAGCAGAAGTATACTTATACTTCGATGTAGAAGAAGTAAACTTTACTGCAAGAGTAAATCCTCGTACAACTGCAAGACCTGGCGATACAATCAAGCTTGCTCTTGATTTAACAAAAGTTCATGTATTTGACAAGGATACAGAATTAGTTGTATTAAACTAATTAGTGAAATTTTATGCAAGCGAGTATGATACTCGCTTGCTTTTTTTTTCTTTTTGCATTAATATAGAATAAGGTAAATTTACGAAAAAGGAGATTATGCCATGATTTCGAATCAAATACTTCAAACAACCATTGAAGGATTAAAAGGAATAACAAGAATAGATCTGTGTATTTGCGATACAGAAGGAAAGGTTTTGGCTACCACATTTCCTGATGCGGAAGATTACGAAAGTTCGATCCTGGCGTTCGTGGATTCTCCAGCCGACAGTCAGGTAATCCAGGGATATCAATTTTTTAAAGTCTTCGACGAACATCAGTTAGAATACATCCTCCTTGCAAAAGGCGGAAGTGATGATGTATATATGGTAGGCAAATTAGCATCTTTCCAGATCCAGAGTCTTTTAGTTGCTTATAAAGAGAGATTTGATAAGGATAATTTTATTAAAAATCTTTTATTAGATAACCTGCTTCTGGTAGATATCTATAACCGGGCAAAGAAACTTCACATTGAAACCAATATCAGACGTGTTGTATTTATTATTGAAACACAGCACGAAAAAGATGTGAATGCGCTGGAGACCGTACGCAATTTATTTGCAGCAAAGACAAAAGATTTTGTAACTGCCGTAGACGAAAAGAATATCATTCTTGTTAAAGAGGTAAAAGACGGCGAGAACTATGAGGATCTGGAGAAAACCGCCAATACGGTTCTGGACATGCTGAATACAGAGGCGATGACTCAGGTTCATGTAGCATTTGGTACCATTGTAAGTGAGATCAAGGAAGTATCCAGATCTTATAAAGAAGCCAAGATGGCAATGGATGTAGGTAAGATCTTCTATAGTAATAAGAATGTGGTAGCTTACAGCAAGCTTGGAATCGGACGTCTGATTTATCAGCTTCCGCTGCCTTTATGCCGTATGTTTATTAAAGAGATCTTTGACGGCAAATCACCAGATGATTTCGACGAAGAGACCCTGACCACCATCAACAAATTTTTCGAGAACAGCCTGAATGTTTCCGAGACTTCCAGACAGCTTTATATTCATAGAAATACGTTAGTATATCGTTTGGATAAGCTGCAGAAGAGTACCGGACTGGATCTTCGGGTGTTTGAGGATGCAATTACGTTTAAGATTGCACTGATGGTAGTAAAGTATATGAAGTATATGGAGAACCAGGACTATTAATGTTAGCGCTGGCAATGAGCAGTGTGAAAAGAGGCAGTAATACAGATGCGTTGTGCTTGCACAAAAGCATCTGTATTGCTGACTCTTTTCATAGGGCGAAGCCCGTAAACCGAGATGAAGCGAAGCGTAATCGAGGTTCCACTGCGGAGTCGCGATCTTCACACTCGAGGTTTCATAAACCTACTGTCTCACGTATATATCAAAGAAAATCACGCTATGCAAAATTACTCAGAGGACTAAAATGATTGAATTATGGAACGTAAGTAAAACATACGAGGCGGGAAACAAGGCACTGCGTAACATCAATATGACGGTAGCGGACGGTGAATTTGTTTTCATCATCGGCAGAAGCGGCTCCGGAAAATCCACTCTGCTGAAGATGCTGTTAAAAGAAGTGGAACCCACCTCTGGTAAGATTATAGTAAATGATATGAATTTAGGCAAGATGCCAAGGCGGTTCATCCCCAGGTACCGTCGAAAGCTTGGCATGGTTTTTCAGGATTTCCGCCTGTTAAAAGACCGTAATGTGTATGAAAACGTTGCATTTGCGCAGCGCGTCATTGGGGCATCCACAAGAAGCATAAAAGAATCAGTGCCAGCCATGTTAAAGATGGTAGGCCTGTCTTCCAAATATAAATTTTTCCCGCAGCAGCTTTCCGGTGGGGAGCAGCAGCGAGTGGCGATTGCAAGAGCGCTCATTAACAAACCTGAAATTCTTCTTGCCGACGAACCAACCGGCAACTTAGACGGCCACAACTCCATGGAGATCATGAAGCTTTTAGAGGAGATCAACAAGCTGGGTACTACCGTAATTGTGGTTACCCATAGCCAGGAGATTGTAGACCGTATGAAGAAGCGGGTAATTATGATGGATCGCGGAACCATCGTAAGCGATGAGAAAAAAGGCGGTTATACGTATGAGAATTAGTACATTTTGGTATTGTCTGAAACAAGGTGTAATAAACATCTGCAGAAACATATTATTTTCACTGGCCTCCATTGCAACAGTATCCGCATGCATTTTCCTTTTTTGTCTGTTCTTCTCTATCATGGTAAATGTACAGTATGTAGTGAAAAATACGGAGAGTACAGTAGGAATCACAGTATTTTTTAATGAGGGTCTTGATAAGAACAAGATCACTGAGATTGGCAATGAGATTAAACAACGAAAAGAAGTAAAAGAAGTAAAATTCACCTCTGCTGAGGACGCATGGTCAGAAGCAAAGAAAGAGTACTTCGGTGATATGCAGGATCTTGCAGAAGGATTTGAAGAGGACAACCCCCTTGCCAATTCTTCTTCCTATTCAATATTTCTAAATGATTTAACCCAGCAGGATGAGCTTGTATCCTGGTTAAATGGAATAGAGGGAGTTAGAAAAGTTAATTATTCCAAGACAGCGGCAGAAGGTATGAACAGCTTAAATAAAGTGATAGGAATCCTTTCTATGCTGATCATCGGTATTCTTCTGGCTGTGGCTATTTTCTTAATCAGCAATACAATTTCCGTAGCAGCAGCTTTTCGGAAAAATGAGAATCAGATTATGAAGCTGATCGGTGCGACCAATTATATGATCAGAGCACCCTTTGTGGTAGAAGGAGTCATTATCGGACTGGTAGGTGCCTCTCTTCCCCTGATCGCCATTTATTTTCTCTACCGTTCAGCAGTTGGATATGTAGTGACTAAGTTCAGCATTCTTTCCGGATTGTTTCAGTTTCTTCCTGTTGATGCCATATTTCCTTACATGGCCGCAACGGCTATGTCACTGGGACTTGGAATTGGATTTTTTGTCAGTTTCTTTACAATCCGGAAGCATTTAAAAGTATAAGGGGAGTCGTCCGTGAATCATGGAAAAAGACTGTTTGCAGTGGGAATCGGTCTTTTGATGACCGTATCATGTATATTTCCCTCCTATGGTACAAAGAATGATGTAAATGATGCAAAGAAAAAGGCCAGTTCCATGG
The DNA here is from genome assembly GCF_048627165.1 of Lacrimispora struthionigena. Lineage (NCBI taxonomy): Bacteria > Bacillati > Bacillota > Clostridia > Lachnospirales > Lachnospiraceae > Lacrimispora > Lacrimispora struthionigena. The sequence goes on along the minus strand of NZ_JBMBWP010000002.1, from coordinate 1,588,982 downwards.
AGGATCAAAAAAAGGAAGTGGAATCAGCTTTAAAAGAGCTGGAAGGTCTGAAAGCGGATACTGCATCTTATGTGAAAGGTCTGGATGACAAACTGGCTGTTTATAATAAGCAGCTGACGGCACTCACCGCCCAGATCTCAGCGAAAGAAGAGCAGATAAAAGCTGCCAAAGCAGATCTTGAGACCGCAAAAAAGGCTCAGGAACATCAATACCGGAATATGAAACTCAGAATTCAATATATGTATGAAAAGGGTGAGACGAATTATCTGGACTTGCTGTTTAAGTCCGCCGATCTCACCCAGCTTTATAACCGGGCGGAATATATCAGAAGCATTGCTGCATATGATAGAAGAATGCTGGAGGATTATAAAAGAACCAAAGAAGAGGTCAGTCAGAGAGAAGCTCTGTTAAAGGCAGAATATGAGAATCTGCTTGGATTCCAGACTGCTGCCAGAGACAAAAAGCAGGAGGCTGAGGGACTCTTACAGGCAAAAAATCAGGAACTTGCGTCATATCAGACCAGGATAGCCAAGAACCAGGAAAATCTATCTGAACTGGAAAAGGATATAAAAGCTCAGGAACAGCGTATCAAAGAAATGGAAGCACAGATACGAAAACAAGAGGAAGAAGCACGGAAAGCTGCCCAGAAGGCTGGAAAAACGTATAATACGGTGGCAATCGGGAATATTAGCTTTATATGGCCCAGTCCGTCATCTTCAAGGATCACTTCTTCTTTCGGTGACAGAGAATCTCCAACCGAAGGAGCCTCTTCCAATCATCAGGGCATAGACATCGGAGCATCAACCGGTGCGGGTATTGTAGCAGCAGCTTCCGGGACTGTAACGATTTCTACATACAGTTATTCTGCCGGCAATTATATCATGATTCATCATGGCGGGGGAGTCTATACTGTTTATATGCACTGTTCCGAACTCCTGGTTTCAGCGGGGCAGGAAGTGTCGCAGGGACAGTTAATTGCAAAAGTGGGTTCTACCGGGTATTCCACAGGACCGCATCTCCACTTTGGGATCAGAGTGAATGGAAGTTATGTAAATCCAGTGAAGTATGTAAGCCCATAATGAGCTAGATAGGAGAATGACAGTGGAAAGTAAGAATAAATTTTGGAAGGGTGCCCTAGTCGGAGCACTACTTACCACATTGGCAGCCCTTGTAATTGTGGGGATGTCCTTAGGCATTTTTTTAATTGGAAGAACTGCAATTGATGGGAAGGGAACAACGGCTGAATCCGTTCAGGCAGAGAATCAGAACGGGGATCTGGATATGAACCGGATTGTAGCTAAGATCCAGACCATTCAAAGTGTGATTGATAAGTATTATCTTTTTGACGAAGACAATACGAAAGTGGAAGACTGGATCTATAAAGGAATGCTTTATGGCCTTGAGGACCCCTACACGGTTTATTACACGGCTGATGAATATAAAAAACTTATGGAAGATACGGCTGGAGAATACTGCGGGATTGGTGTGATGGTAAGTCAGAATCCCTCAACCGGAGTCATTACAGTCAGCAAGGTGTTCGAAGGAACTCCCGGAGCGGAAGCAGGAATACTGCCTGGTGATATCCTTTATAAGGTAGGCAGCAAAGAAGTGACAGGAATTGATCTGGAGCTGGTAGTAAAGGACTACATCAAAGGCGAGAAAGGCACACCTGTGACAATCACTGTACTTCGTAAGGAGGCAGGCGATTATATCGATATGACCATGGAACGCCGGCAGATTACAGTGCCTACGGTTGAATATGAAATGCTGGCTGACAATGTTGGATATATTTCAGTAAGTCAGTTCGATACGGTAACTGCTGATCAGTTTAAAGGTGCAATTGATGATCTGGAGAAAAAGGGAATGAAAAAGCTGGTGGTTGATTTAAGAAATAACCCCGGTGGAGTTGTGGATGCGGTTGTATCCATGCTGGATTACATTCTTCCTGATAATCTGGTCATTGAAGGCGATCCCAATCTGGTAAGAACCAAGAAGGATAAAACCCTGCTTGTTTACATGGCTGACAAGAACGGAAAAGGCGAGCAGTATTATGCATCAGACGGTCATCAGGTAGATGTACCAATGGCAGTTTTGGTCAATGGTCAGTCTGCAAGTGCATCTGAGGTCTTCTCCGGTGCCCTTAAGGCATACAAGAAAGCAAAGCTTGTAGGAACTAAAACATTTGGCAAGGGGATTGTCCAGACTTTGTTCCCGTTAGATAACGGAACTGCAATTAAGATGACAATAGCCCATTACTATACACCAAGCGGTTTTGATCTTCATAAAAAGGGACTTGAACCAGATGTTCCCGTAGAATTAAAAGAAGAGCTGAAAACAAAAATTAAGATTGAGCATAATGAAGACAATCAGCTGATAGAAGCAATTAATGCTTTAAAATAAAAAATAAAGCCCTTAAGAGACAACAGCAATCTCATTGCCAGTTTCTTAAGGGCTTTTTCGTTACATAGAGCAGGTTTTAAGAATGTCTAAAAATTGTCTGCAGGCATCTTCTGTGGTCGCCCAGGAGGTAACCAGCCTTATGACAGAATGACCGTTGGTTCCTTTTTCCTGTATGGAGAATACAAAATCTTTCTGAAGGGTTTCTATCACTTCTTCGGGAAATATGGGAAACAGCTGGTTTGTGAGGGAAGGGGCAGCGAAGGAATAGCCGCATGCACTGATGCCCTTTCTTAGAATATCTGCCATTGCATTGGCGTGGGAAGCCAGATCGTAGTAAAGGTTGTCAGTGAAGAGTTCCTCAAACTGAATACCCAGGAGCCAGCCTTTTGCCAGCAGAGCGCCACGCTGTTTCATCATAAAACGGAAATCCGGTTTTAAATCCGGGTGGCTGATAACCAGAGCTTCCCCGAACAAAGCACCGGCTTTTGTTCCGCCAATGTAAAAAACATCGGTTAAGGCAGCAATATCTTTTATGGTTAAGTCATTTACTTCACTGGTCAGAGCAGAACCCAGACGGGCACCGTCTAAAAACAGATAAAGATCTTTTTCCATACACAGACTGCGGATTGCTTCCAGCTCGGCTTTGGAATACTGGGTTCCCAGTTCGGTAGAGTTTGAAATATAGACCATTTTAGGCTGGACCATATGTTCATCTGTATGAAGATATAACGCCTGAGTGATATCAGCAGGAGTCAGCTTTCCATCTTTTCCTGGCATAGCAAGAACTTTATGACCAGTGGCCTCGATAGCGCCTGTTTCATGGACATTAATATGTCCCTGGGCAACGCAGATTACTGCCTGCCACGGTTTTAAGGCTGTACCGATAGTAATCAGGTTCGTCTGTGTTCCACCTACAATAAAATGAACATCAGCGTCCTCACGCCCGATTTCCCGTCTGATCATCTCCATGGCATGGGTACAGTGCCCGTCAGTTCCGTATCCACTGTTCTGATCCAGATTGGTCCGTGTGATCGCTTCCAGAATCTTTGGGTGCGCGCCTTCGCTGTAATCGTTATTAAAGCTATACATAAAATGTCCTCCTGATGATTGATGGTATAAAAAATATGATATACTAAATGGAACAGATTTACAATGGCGTATGGACAAGTATAATATAATCTTATGTTATAGTAAATATTCATATCATGTATTATTATTATATTAATGGCTGTGGTAAAATAAATAAAAGAATATGTATTACGTATGAGCAGGAGGAAATCTTATGCCAACAGGTGCAATTTTTAAATTTCATAATGATCTGGATACAGATCAGATTATAGGATCCCAGTATCTGTTATTACCCGATCTTGAAGAAATGAAAGTACATACATTTGAATCTCTTGATCCCGACTTTCCTAAAAAAGTAAAGGCGGGAGATTATGTAGTAGGCGGGGAAAATTTTGGATGCGGTTCATCCAGAGAGCAGGCACCGGGTGTATTAAAGGCTCTTGGTGTAGAAGCTGTGATAGCCAAATCATTTGCCAGAATTTTCTTTCGGAATGCAATTAATATTGGACTTCCTGTGATCGTGTGCAAAGAACTTCCGGATGAAGTGAATACAGGTGATGTGATGGAGCTGTCTTTGTCAGAGGGAATTGTTAAGGCAAAGGGAAAAGAGTACTCCTGTACGAAGCTTCCGGAATATATGCAGAATATTTTGAATCAGGGCGGCCTGATTGCATCTTTAAATAAGGAGGAATAAGTATGGGAATGACAATCGCAGAAAAAATAATAGCGGCTGCTGCCGGTGTGAATCATGTGAAGCCGGGGGACATTCATACTGTTAATTTGGACCGACTGATGAGCAATGATGGAACAACCCATTTAACCGTTGATATGTATCATAACAAGCTGACAAATCCCCGTATTGCAGATCCTGAAAAACTTGTCTTTATTGTGGATCACAATGTGCCTGCTGATAATCCAAAGACTGCGGCAGCCCAGAAAAAGATGAGAGATTTTGCCAGAGAGCATCAGATTGATTTCTGGGAGGGGAAGGGCGTATGCCATCAGATTATGATGGAAAATTACGTCTGTCCGGGAGAACTGATCTTTGGAGCAGACAGCCATACCTGCACGTATGGTGCGTTAGGTGCCTTTGGTACAGGAGTAGGATGTACGGATTTTCTTTATGGTATGGTTACAGGGACCTCCTGGGTGCTGGTTCCGGAATCTGTTAAATTCAATCTGGTTGGGAAGCTTCCACAGGGAGTTTATCCAAGGGATTTAATGCTTACGATTATTGGTCAGATTGGTGCCAATGGCTGCAATTATCAGGTGATGGAATTTTGCGGAGAGGGAGCTAAAACACTGAGTGTCAATGACCGTATGGTTTTATGCAACTTATCCGTTGAGGCAGGAGCAAAAACCGGTATCTTTGAGGCAGATGAAATCGCCCTTGCCTACTTGGAAGAGCAGGGAAGAAAGCCAAAGGCTGTATATAAAAGTGATCCGGATGCAGTTTACGCAAGGGAATATACCATTGATATGTCTGCTATCCAGCCAGTGATTGCAAGACCGGATTTTGTAGATGATGTGGTTCCTGCAAGAGAAGTCTGCGGCGTGAAAATAGATGAAGCATTTTTAGGGTCCTGTAACAATGGCAGGATTGAAGAACTGAGAATCGGAGCCGGTATTATTAAGGGAAAAAAGGTGGCGGACAGTGTCCGGTTTTTGGTTGTTCCGGCAAGCCTTTCTGTATACAAACAGGCATTAAAGGAAGGACTTATTGACATTTTCATGGAATCTGGTGCAATTGTCATGAACCCGAATTGCAGTGTTTGCTGGGGAAGCTGTCAGGGTGTCATTGGTGAGAATGAGGTTCTCATCAGTACCGGTACCCGTAATTTTAAAGGCAGGGCGGGTCATCCCAGTTCCAAGGTATATTTAGGTTCTGCTGCCACAGTGACGGCATCAGCGATAGCAGGAGAGATTACGCTGGCATAATCAGGGGAAAGGAAATGACAATGGAGACATTTACAGGAAAAGTCTGGGTTCTTGGAGATGATATCGATACGGATATCATTATTCCTACGGAATATCTGGCATTAAAAACCATAGATGAGATGAAGCAGTATGGCTTTAGCCCTCTCCGGCCGGAACTGGCTGGACTGATCAAAGAAGGAGATATCATTGTAGCTGGTAAAAATTTTGGCTGCGGATCTTCCAGGGAGCAGGCACCTGAGATTATTAAGGCTCTCGGAGTGAAATGCGTAATAGCCAAATCCTTTGCCAGAATATTTTTCCGCAATTCCATTAATAATGGTCTGCTTCTTATGGAACAACCGGATTTATATGATGATATGACAGAAGGTGACATCATAAAAGTTACGGTAAATGAACACGTGGAATACCAGGGCAGATTTTATCAGATCGCATCGCTGCCTCAGAATCTGGTTGATATTATCAGTGCAGGCGGACTGGTGAAAGCCATGCGAAAACGCAACGGACTGGATTAAGGAGGGGCAATGGGATACACAATTATTGAAAAAATAATCAGGCATAATACAGGTGCACAAAATGTAAAGCCGGGAGATATCGTGACTGTGAAAGCAGACAGGGTAATGATTCATGATATTTTTATTCCCTTTGTAGCAGATAAATTTGAAGAAATGGGCTTTAAAAAGCTTTGGGATCCGGATAGAGCAGTCTTAATCTATGACCATCTGGTTCCAGCCAGCCAGCTTGATGATACCAGGCATTTCCGGATCGGAGATTCATTTGCAGCAAAATACGGAATGAAGCATGTCCACAGAAGTGATGGAATCTGCCATCAGCTGATGACGGAGGCAGGATACGTAAAACCGGGAGATGTGGTTTTTGGCACAGACAGTCACACTACTACATATGGCTGTGTGGGAGCATTTTCTTCCGGAATCGGTTATACGGAGATGGCGAGCATTCTGGGTACCGGTACCATGTGGATCAAGGTACCGGAGACGATTAAAGTGGTTATTGAAGGAAAACTTCCGGATGATGTGATGTCTAAGGATATTATTCTGCGCCTGATCGGGGATCTGGGTGCAGACGGAGCCACTTATCTGGCTCTTGAATTTACAGGAAGCACCGTAGAGGAGATGTCGGTATCAAGCCGCATGACCATAGCCAATATGGCTGTTGAAGCTGGTGCAAAATGTGCCTTGTTTACTCCGGATGAGAAAACGGCCAAGTATTGTGAAATACAGCTGAACGAATTTCAGAAGAGTCTGACTGGAGATGAGGATGGAGTTTACAAAAAAGTAATCCGGTATCGTGCAGAGGATTTTGTTCCTGTTATGGCATGTCCTTCCCAGGTGGATAAAATCAAGCCCGTCAGTGAACTAGAGGGCATCGCCATTGACCAGGTATTTATTGGTTCCTGCACCAATGGACGTCTGGAGGATCTGGAAGCGGCAGCAGGGGTGTTAAAGGGCAAAAAGGTAGCTGACTACGTGAAGCTTATTGTGACACCAGCAAGCCGGAAGGTTTACCAGGAAGCCATGGACCAGGGAATCATGGAGATTCTGTCTGAGGCAGGTGCCATTATCACCCACCCGGGATGCGGATTATGCTGCGGAAGAACCGGAGGAATCCTAAGTGACGGGGAACGGGTAGTGGCTACCAATAACCGGAATTTCCTGGGAAGAATGGGAACCTCCAAAGTTGAAATATATCTGGCTTCTCCCAAAACGGCAGCGGCCTGTGCGTTAACCGGCCGGATTGTGAGCGCTTTATAAGCGGCCAATTATTAAAAAATAAAATCAGAACAAATGTTCCTTCCCTGCCTATACTTTTTATCTTTGCTATGTTATAATCCTGGTACGATAGTTCACCAAGGAGGTAAAAAGAACGTATGGAATTTCAGTTGCATTCAGAGTTTGCCCCGACCGGAGATCAGCCCCAGGCCATAGAACAGCTTGTGAAAGGATTTAGGGAAGGCAATCAGTTTCAGACCTTACTGGGAGTTACCGGCTCTGGAAAGACCTTTACCATGGCCAATGTCATACAGGAAATACAGAAGCCAACATTAATTATTGCTCATAACAAAACTCTTGCTGCACAGCTTTACGGGGAATTCAAGGAATTCTTTCCGGAGAATGCAGTGGAGTATTTTGTTTCCTATTACGATTATTATCAGCCCGAAGCATACGTACCATCTACCGATACTTACATTGAAAAGGATTCCTCCATCAATGATGAGATCGATAAACTGCGCCATTCTGCCACTGCGGCATTATCGGAGCGCAAAGATGTGATTATCGTTGCTTCGGTTTCCTGCATTTACGGACTGGGAAGTCCCATCGATTATCAGGAGATGGTGATCTCCTTACGGCCTGGAATGATTAAAGACCGGGATGAAGTGATTCATAAACTCATCGATATTCAGTATGACCGGAATGACATGGATTTCAGGCGCGGCACGTTCCGCGTCCGGGGAGATGTGGTGGAGATTTTTCCATCCTATTCCGGCAGTGAAGCTTACCGGGTGGAATTCTTTGGAGATGAGGTAGACCGGATCACGGAGATTGATACACTGACAGGTGAGATCCGGGCAGAGCTGGGACATATTGCAGTATTTCCTGCTTCTCATTATGTTGTTTCCAAGGATAAGATGGAGCATGCAGCTTCTACGATTCTGGCTGAATTAAAAGAGCAGGTGGAGTATTTTAAAAGTGAAGACAAGCTTTTAGAGGCCCAGAGAATCTCTGAACGGACTAATTTTGATGTGGAGATGATGAAGGAGACAGGTTTCTGTTCCGGAATTGAGAATTATTCCAGACATCTCACAGGGGGGAAACCAGGAGAACCACCCTATACTTTAATTGATTATTTTCCCGATGATTTTCTCATTATTGTGGACGAGTCCCACATTACCCTTCCTCAGGTTAGAGGAATGTATGCAGGAGACCGCTCACGAAAAACCACTCTTGTGAACTTTGGTTTCCGTCTTCCCTCAGCCCTGGATAACCGGCCTTTGAATTTTGAAGAGTTTGAAGCCAAGATCAATCAGATGATGTTTGTTTCGGCTACTCCATCTGTTTATGAATCCCAGCATGAGCTTTTACGGGTGGAACAGATCATTCGTCCTACCGGACTGCTGGATCCGGAGATTGACGTACGTCCGGTGGAAGGCCAGATTGATGATTTGATCTCTGAGGTCAATAAAGAGGTGGAGAAGAAGAATAAGATATTAATCACCACACTGACCAAACGTATGGCAGAGGACCTGACGGATTACATGAGAGAGGTTGGAATCCGGGTTAAATATCTCCATTCCGATATTGATACACTGGAACGCTCGGAGATTATTCGTGATATGCGTCTTGATGTTTTCGATGTTTTGGTAGGAATCAATCTATTGAGAGAAGGATTGGACATTCCGGAGATCACACTGGTGGCAATTCTGGATGCGGATAAGGAAGGCTTCCTGCGTTCAGAGACTTCTCTTATTCAGACCATAGGAAGAGCAGCCAGAAACTCGGAAGGTCACGTTATCATGTATGCAGATAATATGACGGATTCCATGAGAGTTGCAATTGAAGAGACAAACCGGAGAAGAGCAATTCAGGAACGGTATAATGAAGAACATGGAATCACTCCCACTACCATTAAAAAGGCTGTTCGTGACTTAATAGCCATATCAAAAGCTGCTGCAGCTAGCGATAAGGAGTTTAAAAAAGATCCCGAATCCATGGATGCAATGGAACTGGAAAAGCTTTCAAAGGAACTGACAAAAAAGATGCATCAGGCAGCAGCAGAACTGAATTTCGAAGAGGCTGCGAAGCTGCGTGACCGTATGGTACAGGTGAAAAAGATGCTTCAGGATATTAGTCAGTAAAAAATATCTTTCAGGTATTAGGATAGTATTGACAATGATTCTCAATAAGTGTAAAATCTCTATGGATGCAATCCAGGGAAAGAACCCTGGTGCGCCGGTTTTGGAACTGGCTGCATTCAGAGGAGATTATTATGAAGCTTCATGAAGGAGATATCGGAAAGACCTACATTGTATACAGTGTTATGGTAAAGGATGCCATTACAAGAAGGCTGGAAGCATTAGGCGTCAACGAGATGACGCCAGTTACCTTATTAAACAAAAAAGGAAGCGGCACCGTGATTATAAAGGTCAGAGGGACTCGTCTGGCTCTGGGCAGGAAGATCTCAGAGGGAATTGAGATAAAGGAGGAGACCAGCCATGAGTGATGACAAAAGAATAATCCGTGTTGCATTCGTTGGGAATCCCAACTGCGGGAAGACAACTCTGTTTAATGCTTTTACCGGTGCAAGGCTGAAAGTGGCAAACTGGCCAGGTGTTACGGTGGAGCGCGTGGAAGGGGAGACCATTTATAAAGGCCAGACCATTCGGGTGATTGATACACCGGGAATTTACAGCCTGACCAGTTACACCATAGAAGAGATTGTTACAAGAAAGTGTCTGGAAGATGAATCCGTTGACGTGATTATTAACGTTGTGGATGCTTCCTCTCTGGAGCGGAATTTATATTTGACACTTCAGCTTCTGGAATTAAAAAAGCCGGTGATTCTGGCTCTTAATATGATGGATATTGTAGAAGACAGGGGGATGGAGATTGATCTTCACCGCCTTCCTGAGATGCTTGGGAATATCCCTGTAGTACCGGTTTCAGCCAGAAAGCGGACCGGTCTTGACGTTCTCATGCATGCAGTGGTTCATCATTACGAGGAAGGACCTCAGGGAGTGGTGGTTACGTACACACCACGAATTGAAAATAAGATATCCAAAGTGGAGACAGTCCTGAAAGCCCATTATGGAAAGCTTAAAAATCTGCGGTGGCATGCCATCAAGTTTCTGGAATATGATGAAGAGGTGGCAAATGACCATCCGGTTGATTTAAGCAATATTATTGATCATAATTATGAAAAAGAGATTATAAATGAGAAATATGATTATATAGAAGGAGTGATTCACGAATGCCTGGTTAACAAAGAGCAGAAGGCGGCAATGACGGATAAGATTGATGCTTATCTGACCCATCCCTTCTGGGGAGTTCCTTTGTTTCTTGGTATTATGGCCCTTGTGTTTTTCCTGACGTTCACCGTGGGGGATTTCCTGAAGGGATATTTTGAGATTGCACTGGATCATCTGTCGGCGTTTATGTATCAGATGATGACGGGCATTCATGCAGCGGACTGGATCACTTCCCTGGTAGTGGATGGAATTGTTGCAGGTGTAGGAGGAATCCTTACTTTTCTCCCGAATATTTTCATTCTGTTTCTTGCCCTGGCTTTTTTGGAAGACAGTGGTTATATGGCGAGAGTTGCTTATGTAATGAATGAGATAATGGGAAGGGTGGGGCTTTCCGGCAAGGCGTTTCTTCCCATGCTTTTAGGGTTTGGCTGTACGGTGCCGGCTGTAATGGCAGCGAGAGCGCTGCCCAGTGAAAGGGACAGGAGAAGGACAATACTCATCACACCATTTATGTCCTGTTCTGCCAGACTGCCTATTTACGTTTTGTTTTCAGAGATGTTTTTTCCCAATCATGCGTTGATTGCGGCCTATTCTTTATATGTAATCGGACTTATGGTTGCGATTTTGATTGCCCATGTGACTCATAAGATGATAAAATCACAGGAAGAGGATACACTTTTAATTGAACTGCCGGAATATAAGACACCCAATGCGAGAACGGTAGCAATTTATGTGTGGGATAAAGTGAAAGATTACCTTGGAAAAGCAGGTACTACCATATTTCTGGCCTCTATCGTACTTTGGTTTGTGCTCAATACAGGGTTTCATGGATTTGTCACAGATGTATCACAAAGCTTTGCAGCCATGATTGGCAGAGTTTTAATTCCTGTGCTTACTCCTGCGGGACTGGGTGACTGGAGAATTGCGGTAGCACTTATTTCCGGGCTTTCTGCTAAGGAAGTGGTGGTTTCCAGTTTTTCTGTATTATTTGGAATCAGTAATATTAATTCGGCAGCAGGAATGGTTGAATTATCCGGATTGCTGGGCAATGTGGGATTTGGCGGAGTGAATGCATATGCGCTGATGATCTTCTGCCTGCTTTATTCCCCATGTATCGCTGCAGTTGCCACCATAAAGAAAGAAACCGGATCACTGAGATGGACGCTTGGTATGGTACTGTTTCAGCTGGCGGTTGCCTGGTTCTTTGCTGTAGTGGTGTACCAGATTGGAAGTTTGATTTTTTAATTGGATAGAGGATAAGCTGATGAATGATAAACTGCTTGTGGAAACTGCTGTTCTGGCAGGTGAGATTATGTTGATAAGTGGTGCGGAGATCTTTCGTGTGGAAGATACCATTGACCATATTTTAAGAAAAGCAGGTCGCAATACGGCGGAAGCCATCGTATTTTCCACAGGCATTTTTGCATCCTTAAACGATCCGTCCATAGAAGCGATTACAGTGGCAAGAAGGGTGACGGTCAGAAATACCAATTTAAACCGGGTTTATCTGGTGAATGATGTATCAAGAAAGCTTTGTGCAGACCTTATGACGGTGGAAGAGGCATTTGAGCGGCTGAAAGAAATACGAAAGACGGTTCAGTTTCATAAGAGGCTTAAGGATATGGGCTTTATGGGAGTGGCGGTATTTTTTACACTGCTTCTTGGCGGTAACGCAAGAGACTGCGTGGCGGCGGCTGTGACCGGAGCTGTATTGGCGGTTGCCATGGAGATTTCTCAAAAGATCCGTTTAAATGATTTCTGTGCCAATGCATTTTGCGCCTTCTTAATTGCTTTGACCACTCTTTTTCTGGAGAGATGGGGGTTGCCTGGCATTAAAAGTGATATTATTATAATTGGTGCCATCATGCCATTAGTGCCGGGAGTAATCTTTACCACAGCTATCCGCGATACGTTAAATGGGGATTATGCATCAGGTACGGCAAGAATTGTGGAAGCTGTAGTAATCGCTCTTGCAGTAGCGGCAGGAGTGGGAGCTGGTATGGGACTGTATCAGTGGCTGTCCGGGGGGTATTTTATATGGTGATTCAGACAGTTGGAGCATTTCTTGCAGTGATCAGCTTTTCTCTGATACTGGAGCTTCCGAAGAAGTATTTAATTCTTTCAGGAACCATTGGCGCGGTTGGCTGGTTAGTATACCTTCTTGTACAAGCCGCAGCCGGATCGGTCATAGCTGCGGCTTTTTTATCCACTCTTTTGGTAGCGCTGTTCAGTCATATTGCTGCAAGAGTGTGTAAAGCACCTGTTACGGTGTTTTTAGTGGCAGGAATCCTGCCTTCCGTGCCTGGTGCTTCTATATACCGAAGCGTGTCCTATGTGATCAGTAATGACCCGGTGCTTTCCAGTCACTATCTGGTGGAGACACTTCAGGTTTCCGGTGCCATTGCCATGGCAATTTTTATTATGGATTCATTGTTCCGATTGGGAAAGAAGAAGTAAAAGCAACGGACAGGTGGTTCTTTGATCTGGAATAGTGATAGATATGGTTGGAGAGGCGGTCTTCCTGAGGGACCTCCTCCTGATTGATGGAAAATACGGTTTCCGCCAGCTCTTCATAGGAAATATGATTGCTATGCGGGATTAGTAAGACTTCGTGAATGCTGGAAGGCAAAATGATTAAATCGCCTTCCATGCGATCTGCGAAGTCTTTTAATATGCCTTCATAGAACATACAGGCAGCTCCGTGGACACCGTAGGGATTAGTTAGGACATACATGGGAGGGGACAGGGGAGATGGGTCAAATAAACCGGACCAGTCTTCCTCTTTTATTTCCGTATCTGAAGATTTTCTTGCGATTTCTTTTATTACCTCCATAAGAGAAGTGATCTTTGCAGGAAATAAGTCTGGTGTGTTTAATTTTGCATACTCATATAAATCTTCGGTGGATAAGTTCCATAGTTTTTGATGGGAATTGTGGATAATGGCTGTGAGAAGCTGGTCGTCTTTCTTGTTTAAAGACAAACAGAAGATTAGTGATAAATCCAGATCTGGTATTGATATGTGGGGGAGATCGGTTAGAAGGGGACGGTTAGCCGGTTCATTGATCAGGCGAAAGATGATACGGTCTGTTAAAGGGCTTTCTGAGTGTAGTTCTTCTATAAAATTATCTTCTGGCAAATGCTGTGTCTGATATAATTCCATAATCTCGTCTACAACCTGGGGAAATGATTTTCCTTTTTTATAAGTATCATAAAATGTCTGAAGATAAATAGCCGGAGCCGTATGTTCCTGTGGCCTGCTGATACAGATACCGTCAAGGGTCAGTCCGTTGTTTTTCGTAATGCTTTGGAGTGTTAAGTTGTAGCCAGAGCCAAAGCGTTCTTCCAGTGATTCCTTTACTGCTTTTTGAAATTGTTCGTATACCATATTGTATACCTCCTTAGATTTGATTTATGTAAATCGCATGATGCGAGATACAGCACAGTGGATGAAAAATGGGGTTGGATATGATTGCCAGATATGCGATAGATAAGCAACAGAATCAAATCCATTATACATTAGTTGATAAAAAATGACAATATGTTTAGACATATTTGGAATTTTGTCGAAAAATCATTCAACTTAAATAGATTGTATAATTACAAAATTGGAAAATGGTATTATTGTATACACTGAAAAGACGAATAAAGGGTGAGGACAGTGAAAACAAAAGAAAAAAATAAACAGCTTCATGAAAGCAGGCCTAAGAAAAAACATTCGGGCCTTATTGAACTGATCGTTAAGAACGGCAGACGAATTGAAAAACTCTTTGCGCTGGCAGTAATTATATCTGCTGTCTGCGCCTGCTTTGTTCATGTTAATTATGATCTGAGCGAATATCTTCCCGACTGGGCACCAGCGAAAAAAGGCCTTAATGTAATGGAAGAAGAATTTGGATATCCAGGCACGGCAAGGGTAATGGTTGGCCCTGTTACTCTATATGAAGCAAAGGCCTATAAGGACCGGATTGCGGATATAGACGGTGTGGATATGGTGATGTGGGCAGATACCACCACCGATGTTTATAAAGCAAACATATTTATTAACTACGATGATATCCAGGATTACTATAAGGACAATTATGCTGTTATGGATATCATTTTTAAAGAAGGGGATTCCAGCAGTCTTACCAAGTCTGCAATCAGCCAGATGCAGAAGATGACAGGTGACAAAGGCTATTTCATGGGATCGGCGGTTCAGAACAAATCGTTAAATGAGACCCTTACCAGAGAGATTAGTATTGCCATGGCTATGGGAGTCGTAATGATTGCACTGGTATTGTGCGCAACAACCACTTCATGGTTTGAACCATTTCTCTTCCTGATGATTATGGGAATTGCAATTATCATTAATATGGGAACCAACCTGATGATTGGAACCATATCATTTATCACGTTCAGTGTGGCTGCTATCTTACAGCTGGCAGTAGCCATGGATTATTCAGTTTTCCTTCTGGACAGTTTTACAAAGGAACGGGAAAAAGGAGATGATCCGGTAACCGCAATTACCAATGCTCTTCACAAATCCATACCGTCCATACTTGCAAGTGGCGCAACAACCATTATCGGCTTTCTGGTTCTGATGCTGATGCGCTTTTCGATTGGATACGATCTGGGATTTGTTCTGGCCAAGGGAATTGTAATCAGTCTTGCAACGGTTCTGTTTTTAATGCCCTCTCTGTTGCTTCGTTGGGGAGACAGAATTAAGAAGACAGAGCATCGTTCTTTTATGCCATCTTTCCATGGGCTGGGAATTCTTGTACATAAAGTGCGTTATGGTGTTTTGACTGCAATTGCACTTCTGGTTATACCGGCTTTTATAGCCCAGAACATGAATGCATTTACATTTGGTAACGGTGCATTGGGATCTAGTCCTGGTACCCGGGTATATTACGATGAACAGCAGATTAACGGCCGTTTTGGGAAGAGTAATTTAATTCTTGCGGTTGTTCCCAATACCAATATGGTAACGGAAAAAAACCTGACGGATGAACTGAAAGATTTAGACTATGTGAGATCTGCTACCTCTCTGGCGGGCACCTTACCAGATGGTATACCGGAGAAGATTATACCGAAAAGCATTACCAGCCTGCTGCATACAAAGGATTACAGCAGAATTATGATTTATGTAAAATCCTCTGATGAAAGTGATTTTGCGTTTCAATGTTCGGATGAGATCAGTTCCATTGTAAATAAGTATTATCCGGAAGGGGCTTATATCACAGGGGTAATCCCATCCACCCAGAATATCAAGACCATTATCACGGAAGATTATAACTTTGTAAATATTCTTTCCATCCTGGGAGTCGGCCTGGTAGTTATGATTACGTTTAAGTCTCTGATTATACCTGTTGTTGTTCTGATCCCCATTGAAGTAGCTGTATTTATCAATTTTGCAATTCCTTATTTTAAAGGAGAGGATATATTGTATCTGGGTTATATTATTGTCAGCTGTCTTCAGCTGGGGGCTACGGTGGATTATTCCATTCTGATGACCAATAACTATATGGATATGAAGAAAAAATATCCGGAAAAGGCTAGGGCTATCAAGCACACTGTTTCCAAAAGTGCACTTTCTATCCTGACTTCAGGAACTATTTTAACGATAGTTGGATACGGTTTATATTTTATCTCATCAGTATCTGCCATTGCAGGTCTTGGACATTTAATAGGCAGGGGCGCTTTTATCAGTGTAATTATGGTACTATTCCTGCTGCCGGTTCTTTTAACCCTGGCAGATCCTGTTTTGATGTGGGAGGAAGGAAAACGGCAAAAGATCGTTGCTTCTCATCAGGCCGTAATTGAAAAGAAAAAAGCGTTCAAAGCCAACAGAATTGAAAAAAAGAAAGCTTTGCTGGAAGCGGAACAATCAAAAGACGTTAAAACAGAAGGTGGACAGAAAATAGACACAGAAGATAAGAAGCAGGAACAGGAGGAAGTGAAAAACAATGAAAAATAAATGGAGCGCAGCATATCGGCTGACAGCAGCGACACTCATCACTTCAATGATCAGTATTAATATGGCTGGAAATATTTACGCCGGACCGCCAGCTGTATCTGTGGACGAAACACTATATGTAAATCTGGACTATTACGGAAAAGAGACTGACAGCAGCGTGGTAAAAGGAGTCACATTAAATGGAATCCGTTCCTTTTCTGATTATGGAACTTATAAGGATATTACCAATATGTCAAATTATGCAAAGCCTGCTGTTGACGGAGACACAGTGACCTGGCAGCTTCCGGAAGATACAAAAGACCGTTTCTATTATGAATGCCAGTTAAATAACGGAGAAGTAGTTCTTCCATGGGATTTTGATATCTCCTATAAATTAAATGGTATACCAAAAGAAGCTCAGGATCTTTTACATGCGGATGGGCTGGTAGAAATAGACGTTCACTGCATTCCCAATAAGAATGCCAATACATATTATCAGAACAATATGCTTTTACAGGTTGCTACAATGGTAGATATGGAAGACGTCAATTCCGTTGAAGCGCCCGGAGCACAGATCCAGTCTCTGGGTACTTATAAGGCTGTTCTTTTTGCGGCTGTTCCAGGTCAGGAAAAGACATTTCATATTGAAATAAGTTCCCACGATTTTGAATCCAGCGGAGTAATTATGATGATGGTTCCGGGAACCCTGGATCAGATCAGTGATATTGCTGATGTGAAGGAGGCAAAGGATACGTTTAAGGATTCAGCAGATGAGCTGCTTGATGGTATGAATGAAATGCTGGATACGCTGCACAATATCAGCAACGGTATGGATGTTACCAAAAAGGGACTGAGCCAGCTGCAGGGAGCAAGAGAAAACTTCGATGCATCAAAGGATGAAATAATCTCAAAAACAGATGCAAGTATAGACAGTCTGGAAGCTGCCAATCAGAAAATCAGTCAGCTTGCGCCGGATATCATGGCCAATAAGCAGGGACTTGATGATGTAAATAATAAAGTAAATACTTTGGTGGAAACACTTCAGGATTCCGGGGAAGATTTCTATAACTTATCTTCATCTTTAAGAGATTTAAAAGATTCCCTGGGAGATCTCCAAAGCGGCCTGGAGGAGTCTGATGCAGATCAGATTACAGGTGAGATTAAAGATATTGAGCAACAGCTTGATGGGATTCAGGGCGTTTTAAAGAAGCTTGGTTCCACTGCTTCCCCATCTTCGGCATTAAGTGCAGAAGATCTTAAGCAACAGGCAGAGAGCATGCAGAAGCTTATGGGTGATATGAATGATGTGCTTGATGACCTGGAGTTTTCTTTGGGAAAAGATGCGGTAGACAAGCTTCGTGCCCAGCTTCAGTCGGTTGCAGCTTCTGGTATGAGCGACACCAATGCTGCTGCACTGATTCAGACAGCAGCTGTATTATCCAAAATATTAAACTCCATGAACAACATCTTATCCAGTGTTCGTTATACAATATCCGGAATCGATGTTCAGGGAGGAGTTAAAGACAGTAAAGCAGTCGTAAGTAAGCTTGCGTCTATTACTTACGATATCGATACAACAATCGGAGATGTGGTTAGTTTAAATAAAACAAAAAATGATAACAAGGCAGCTTTTGATTTAATGCTTGATGATACGGCAGCTTCTGTAGAACAGATCAGTTCGTCGACCAACCAGGTGATATCCCTGTTCCGCAGTGTTCAAAACACTGTGAAAAATAATCGGGCAGCGGTGGAAGGCGGTACAAAGGATACCTTAAACGGTTTGATAGATATTTTGGAAAAGGCGGCGGAAACTTCTTCTACCACAAATAAGCTAAAAGGAGCCAATGAGAGTATCAGAAACAGTCTGGATGAGAAGCTGGATAAAATTGCTGATGACAGCAATCTGCTGGAAATGAATTTAGATGATAAGATGGTATCCTTTACATCGGATAAGAACCAGACTCCTTCCAGTATCCAGATTATCTTAAGGTCACAGGAAATCTCAGAAGATGATGTAAATACCAATGCAGTTGATATTGAGCCGGCTCCTGTGGATGTGGGAGTATGGCAGCGGGTAAAGAATGTATTCGCAAAAATGTGGAATGCAGTTACGGGGATTTTTAGCTAAAAGCATAAAGGAATATTATAATAAAACGGGTGTAGATTGACGTGGTTAGTCTTCATCCGTTTTTTGAGTTTAGAAAGGAGGAAAATCAAAATAATATGATTATATAGTTATGCTTTATGGATGACACATAATCTTATACGCACTTAAAAATTAGATAGAATGATATATTTTACCAAACATATCTGTTTTTTTAAGGCAATATATGGTATAATTCAATCAGATATCCATTGAACCATAGCTTGATTATGATTTGTATCCTGGGGGTAAACATATGACTAATATTGTTGGGATTACAGTTTATGGAGTGTTATATTTAGTGGTTATGCTTTTGTTATTTGTGTTATTCTTTATTGGACGGGACTGGCTGATGTTCACCGGGTTGTCCGGCTTTTTAATCATGGGTCTCATATTGTCCATAACCGTAACCAGATATAATTATATTGATATGATACACAATAAGAATATGGTGGAAGTCAGCAGAACGGATTCTATTCCTGAGGTTGTTAAAGTAGGTAATATATACAGGAGCAACTGGAAAACGGTCCAGATCGCGTATGGTTTACCTAAAACTCAAAAGGAGTATTATTCCGTAATGAGAAGCAGGTGTGGACTATTTGTCATTGAGGGAGGGGTTTTGCATACCAAAGGGGGCAGTGATTATAATTGAATAACTTAGCAATTAGAATGTGATAAGCATGCCAGATGAAACTTTTGGTATGTATGGCTGCATAGTATGAATAAGGCTTATAAAAATATTTTTAATGTTTTACTCATTATTTCAGTTGTTATGGTTGCTTTTTTGGTAATTTGCCATAGGGTCAGGTATGTTTTATACAAGAGAGAGATAAACTTATATTTTTAGACAGCTAGTAACAGTTAGATTGATACTGGTTGTTTTTTGTTCGCCCTGCGTGCGGCAGGAGTATATTTTATTCCTGGTATTGGAAATATTGCAATTGCTGCGACAGGCGCTATATTCGTAGCTGGCGTATCAATAGCAGCAGGAACCTGGTTATACAATACTATTACTGATTGGCTTAGTGATTCTGATTCTCTATAAATTGCCAAATAAAAGGAAAAATTCCAGCTAGGTTAAGGGGTGAAAACGGAGATGTTGATTTAGGAAAGTTTGATTAAAATGTTAAAGGAAAAACTAGTTATAAAGAAAAAGGTGGCTGGACAATTGATAAAGATAATGCTGGTCATGGAGGAAGAAAGTGGAAGTTGAAGGACAAGGATGGGAATAGAGTTGCTTCACTGGGAGAGAATGGGGAAGTACTTGCAAATTAATGAGGTATAATACTTTATGTATGAATTAATAGAATCATTTCAAAAATCAGATGATTATTATTTTATTGATTTTATTCCATATGAAACAAATGATGTGAGCTTTCTGGATTTGGAGGAATATTTTGAAAGTACTTATTTACATACTTTTGCAGATAAAATATCCAGAATTGCTTTGAAGATGATTTATTTCCTTCATTGCGAAATTTATTTAACTGAAGCTCCAATACCTGTTGAGTTGGAACATGAGATTTCTTTTGACGTTAATATCCGAAACAGTTCTCCGGATAAATTAGCATATATAATAAACAAGATTGTATCAATGGATTTTTCTTCGGCACAAATAATCTTTACAGAGCCTCAGTTTCTTATAAGTATTGATGGGGGATTTTCAGTTTCTATTTATAAACCAACTGATCAGGTTCTTCAAATATTGAAGAAACTAGTTTCACAGGAGGGATTATTTTTGAAATATAGGAAGCCCCCTGATGTAAAGTTGATCATGTAATACATATTTAAATGAGAATAACTGAATATATAAAGGTTTTCTGTAAAAAAGGCTTCTGAATGAACTTACCCCCATAAGTTAGACCGAATCTAATTTATGGGGGTAAGTTCATTCTGGGATGCCTTTATTTTTATGTATATATCTTTTAATAAACAGTGGGCTGTACCTATGATATTGTTTGGCTTAATCGGCATGTTAATGAAAATTTAAATATTAATCATATGATTGTATCAAAACACGTCAGGTGATGTCGAAAAAGAGAAAATATAACATAAATTATGGACTATGATACAGGTTTTATTTAAGAATAATGTAAGGGATAAACTGTTGTTATAAAATTTTAAAAGAACTATAATAGAAATGAAAACACGGCCGTATTTTCATACAAGAGTTAGCGATAACTAATCGATATATAAGGAGAAAAAATATGAGATTGAAAAAAGCTTTAGCTATCATATTGTCTGTAACTACCGTGACAGCATTAACTATTACACCTGTCTCCGCGGCAGAAAGTGACTTTGAATCTACAGCAGGAGTTTTATCGGAAAACCTGGAAGATAATATTGAAATACTTGGTGACACTTCGGTGTTGGTAGAGTCCCAGGGATCGTCAGAACTTGTAACCGTTGCAGAAGATGATAATACGAGAACAGTTACCATTAAAAACCTGGAGACAGGTAAGGAAAATTATTTAAAATATGATAAATTATCTAATACAATCTACTCATCTATTACGGGTAAAACGGTTGATATAAGTAATCAAGGCAACAAAGGCAGCATTACTTTAAAATCAGAAACATCTTATAGTACTGAATATATCTCTTATGCAGAAATTAGAGATACCATAGGTACAACGGCCACTGTAGCGGGAGTTGTTGGTTTAATACTGACAAAAGTTCCAGGAGCACAAATTGCTGGTGGCATAACTGGTACAATCAGCACAATTGTAGGAGGCGGCACTTTACTGATCCCTAATGATTCTAGTCATGGATTAAAATTATCCATAAAAACCGTAAAATACTACAGAACCAGAATGGGCAGACGACAAGTATATAAAATTACACATCAGATAACATCTGTTCGTACATATTAAAATGAAAAAAATAATAAAAACAATCTCCATGATTGTATTTACGGTTTTTACAATTATTATGTGGAGTGCAAATCATTATAAATTGTATAACAGCCTTTTACAAATGCTGGCGGTATACATTGTTATCATATCAAGTCTGATTAGTTTCATATGGATGCTTAGTATAAAAAAGAGTTATAAATATGTATTTTCTATATTACTCATTATTTCAGCTTTTATAGTTGCGTTCTTTGGAAAATTGCCATAGGCAGAATGAAAAATAAACAAAACCAGTCGGTAACAGTCCCATTGTTATCGGCTGGTTTTTATTTAAATGAGATATTTTACTATGAGAAGCAGCAAAACATAATTCTGTAGTTGCAGCGGTCTGAATTTTAATTTTTTGGTATTAAAAACTTGTTTAAGTGGATATATATGGTTAAGAAGAACGATTCAAAATAAATTGCTCAAAATGATTTAAGAAACTGTAAACTAAAAAAATCCTTTTAAAACAAGGATTTTTGGTTAATAATTCTATATAATTATAGTGCATCTGATAGGAATCGAACCTACGCACGCGGCTCCGGAGGCCACTGCTCTATCCACTGAGCTACAGATGCATCTTTTACATTCTACTATAGATTGTTTTAAAGCGCAAGAGTTATTTGTTGATTTTTGGCTGTTTTTTTGTTAGAATAGAGAGGAGATTGTTTCTCCAGGAGGTCAGGTCTAATGAAGGACTTATTAGGAAAATGGAATGGGCTGAAAGCGGAAACCAGACGGTTTTTGAAGTTTCTTGCCATACCATTGGTTGCAGTAATACTGATCATGGCGGTGGTTGTTTTGGACAAAGCCGGACAGCCCGCGAATGAGCCGGAAACGGTCTCTGCCAAGGCGGAGAGTACATCACCGCAAAGCGATGAAAATCAGCCGCAGAAGGTAAAAGTTGCACTGCAAAAGGATGCGGTGCCCGAATTGAATGATTTGATGAAGTCATACTTTAACGCCAGAAAGAGCTGCGACAAGGACGCACTTTCTAAAGTTTATGGCGGTAAAACCGGGGATGAGAGCCTGGATCAGCTGGCTTCCAGAATGGAAGAAGAGGTAAAGTTCTATCAGAGTTTTGAAAATCTGGAATGCTTTTCTACACCTGGAATTGCAGATGGTGACTATGTGGTTTATGCCAGATTTGATGTGAAATTCCGTCAGGCAGAGACGATGGCTCCAAGCCTGATTGTATGCTATGCAAAGACTGCATCGGATGGAAGCTGCTTCCTGGTTGCAGATAACAGCAAAGAAGAGTCTGAATTTATGCAGGAAGTAAACCAGTCTGATGAAGTGCAAAAGATGGCAAAAGAGGTAAACGAAGGTCTTGAGAAGGCTTTAAAGTCCGATGAGAATCTTCTGGCAGTTTATAACACCTTAAAAAAGGGCGAAGAAGAGCCGGAAGCTGCTGCAGAAACCACTGGGGAATCAGATAGTGAGTCATCTGGTGAACCTGCCAGTGAATCAGCCAGCCAGTCGAACAATAGTTAAAACAGATGCTTCTCTGCGTGGCACCGTGCAGAGGAGCATTTTTGATAAAGGAGAGTAGTTTTATGAACGTCAGAGATTTTTATTTTGATTTACCTCAGGAGCTGATTGCACAGGATCCGTTAGAGGACCGGTCGGCTTCCAGACTGCTGGTTCTGGACAAGCATACGGGAGAGATCGAACACAGACATTTTAAAGATATACTGGATTACTTAAAAAAGGGAGACTGTCTGGTTATTAACGATACCAAGGTAATTCCGGCAAGGCTATTTGGTGTAAAAGAAGGCGCTGAAGCAAAGATCGAGATTCTTCTATTAAAAAGAAGAGAGAATGATATCTGGGAAACTCTTGTGAAACCGGGAAAGAAAGCAAAAGTCGGAACTGTCATTTCATTTGGAGAGGGACTTTTAAAAGGAACCGTGATTGACGTGGTGGAAGAAGGAAACCGTCTCATCCAGTTTTCTTATGAGGGTATTTTTGAAGAGATTTTAGATCAGCTTGGTCAGATGCCCCTGCCACCCTATATTACCCACCAGCTTCAGGATAAAAACCGGTATCAGACTGTTTATGCCAAGAATGAAGGCTCTGCTGCCGCACCAACCGCAGGTCTGCATTTTACAAAAGAATTATTAAAGAAGATACAGGAAAAAGGAGTGGAGATTGCCCATGTTACACTTCATGTGGGACTTGGTACATTCCGCCCGGTTAAGGTGGATGAGATAGAAGCTCATCACATGCACTCTGAATTCTATATCGTTGAAGAAGAGGAAGCAAGAAAGGTTAATGATGCCAAACGAAATGGGGGAAGGATCGTCTGCGTAGGAACCACAAGCTGCAGAACCGTGGAATCTGCGTCAACGCAAGACGGTATATTAAAGGCAGGAAGCGGATGGACTGAAATATTTATTTATCCGGGTTATCGCTTTAAGATACTGGATTGCCTGATTACCAATTTCCATTTGCCTGAATCCACCTTAATTATGCTGGTATCTGCGCTTGCGGGGAGAGATCATGTACTTCATGCATATGAGGAAGCAGTTCGGGAGAGATACCGTTTCTTCAGCTTTGGCGATGCCATGTTTCTGACTGACCAGAAGGATCGGGGTACAGTCAATTAAAAAGTTATAAAAGGGTTGTTGGTATCTGTTATTTGCTAAATGAGACTGGGGGAAGATTTTATGGAAGAAAAGAGACATATGGTAGGAGGAATATCCAGAAAATCGCTGGAGCGCCTTCCCGTTTATCATCATTATCTGGAAAAGAAAAGCAGCGATGGATTAGAAACCATTTCCGCACCCGCCATTGCTTTGGATCTTCAGTTAAATGAGGTTCAGGTCCGAAAAGATCTGGCATTAGTAGCCAAAACAGCAGGAAAGCCCAAAATGGGATATGTAATTAAGGAATTAATTGCAGATATGGAGGAATTTCTGGGATTTCATAACACCAATCAGGCAGCACTGGTAGGCGTTGGATATCTGGGAAAAGCACTGCTTTCCTATAAAGGCTTTGAACAGTACGGGGTTGAAATTGTTATGGCTTTTGATGCTGACGGAAGAAAGGTGAATACCAGAATCGGTGGAAAGATGGTGCTTTCCATGGATAAACTGGAAAACCTTTGTCAGCGAATGAATATACACATTGGGATTATTACCGTTCCTGCTGAATATGCCCAGGGGGTCTGTGACAGGCTGGTGGCAGGCGGAGTGAAGGCCATCTGGAATTTTGCCCCCATTCATCTGACTGTACCACCCCATATACTGGTTCAAAACGAGAATATGGCAGTTTCGCTTGCAGCACTGTCAAAGTATCTGTATGAAGTGGAAAAGAACGGTTGGCAGGAGACAAAGGAGGAAGATGATTGAATACCGTGCTATTGCAGTATGCGGTTGAAGTGGAAAAGACCGGTTCCATTACACAGGCAGCAGCCAATTTATACATGGATCAGCCGAATCTCAGCAAGGCGATTAAGACTTTGGAAGAAGGCCTTGGGGCGCCTATCTTTAAACGGACTTCCAAAGGAGTTGTGCCCACTGCCAGAGGAAGGATCTTTTTAGAACATGCCAGAAATGTTCTGATTCAGATTGATGAAATGGAACATCTGTATAAAACAGGAGATGGAAGCGGTGTGGAGTTTTCTCTATCTATGCCCAGAGCCAGTTATATCAGCACAGCATTTTCCGGTTTTATAAAGGAAATGGGCGCTGAATCCATGATGAACGTATGGCTTCGGGAGACCAATTCCACAGATACTATCAGGGATGTGGAGACAGGAGAGTACAATCTTGGTATCATCCGGTATCCGGTTGCTTCTGAAAAGTATTATGCAAGGGAGACCGCTGCAAAAGGGCTGATTATGGAATCTGTTTTTGAGTATTCTTTAAGGATCCTGATGTCAAATGCCCATCCTCTTGCAGATAAGAGTGTGATAGAAGCCGAAGATTTAATGAATTTTATTGAGATTGCCCATGGAGATGTTGTTTCCAGCAAAAACGACGATATTGGAGGGGGAATGAAATATCCCAAATCCCCAAAGAGAATTTATGTATATGAACGGGGCAGCCAGTTTCAGCTTTTGTGTGACAATCAATTGACCTATATGTGGGTATCTCCCATGCCGGAAGAGCTGCTAAAGCAGTATCAGCTGGTGGAAAAACAATGCGTGAAGAAGAAACGTTTCAGGGATTCATTTATCTGCCGGAAGGGGTATTCACTTACCGGCTGGGATAAGAAATTTCTTGAGCAGTTAAGCTGTGTAAAAGAAAAATTGGCAGAATAAGAATGTTAAATATATATCAGTATTTATATACTGATATATATTTTTTTACCTTTGTAATTCCTCTCTGTTTGAACTACAATTATCTCATAGAAACGACAGGAATTTCACAAGGAGGGTTTTACAATGGCTAGATTTACATTACCCAGAGACCTTTATCATGGAAAAGGCTCCCTGGAGGAAATAAAAAACTTAAAGGGAAAGAAAGCAATTGTTGTCGTAGGCGGCGGCTCTATGAAGCGTTTTGGCTTTCTTGACAGAGTGGAAGCATATTTAAAAGAAGCTGGATTAGAAGTAAAACTGTTTGAAGGGGTAGAGCCTGATCCCAGCGTTGAAACTGTAATGAAGGGTGCCCAGATGATGCGGGAGTTCGAACCGGACTGGATCGTTGCAATCGGCGGCGGTTCACCGATTGATGCGGCAAAAGCAATGTGGGCATTTTATGAATACCCGGATACAACATTTGAGGATTTATGCATTCCTTTTAATTTCCCGACTTTAAGAACAAAAGCACAGTTCTGCGCCATTCCTTCTACTTCCGGTACTGCTACCGAAGTTACGGCATTCAGCGTTATTACCGATTATCACAAGGGCATCAAGTATCCCCTTGCTGACTTTAATATAACACCCGATGTGGCAATTGTTGACCCGGATCTTGCTGAGACCATGCCTAAAAAGCTGACAGCTCATACCGGTATGGATGCAATTACCCATGCAATGGAAGCATATGTTTCCACTCTTCACTGCGATTATACCGATCCTCTTGCGCTTCATGCGATCAAGATGATACATAATGATTTAATTGATTCCTATAACGGAGATATGGCTGCACGTGACCGCATGCATAATGCACAGTGTCTTGCAGGTATGGCATTTTCCAATGCACTCCTTGGAATCGTTCATTCCATGGCTCATAAAACAGGAGCTGCTTATTCTGGCGGACACATTGTGCATGGCTGTGCCAATGCAATGTATCTTCCAAAAGTTATTAAGTTTAATGCCAAAGACGCAGAAGCAGCAAAGCGTTATGGTGAGATTGCCCGTTTCATTGGTTTAGAGGGCAACACAGATGAAGAACTGGTTGATGCATTAATTGCTGAGATCCGTTCCATGAACAAGGAGCTGGATATTCCTACCTGTATTAAGGAATACGAAGGCGGAATCATTGACGAAGCAGAGTTCAATGATAAATTAGCGGCAGTAGCTGAGTTAGCAGTTGGTGATGCATGCACCGGCTCCAACCCACGGGCAATTACCCCGGCAGAGATGGAGAAGCTGTTAACCTGTTGTTACTATGATAAAGAGGTAGATTTTTAAGATAATCTCCAATAAAATGTATGCAATGTGTATCTCAGGCGCAGAACCGTTTGGTTCTGCGCCTGTGGTGCGTAAAAAGGAATTTGACAGCAAAAATCATCTGTGATATGGTAGTCAGGAAAAAGATTAGAAAGTGTGGACCAGAAAGATGAAACAGGCATTACTAGTAGTGAGCTTTGGGACAAGTTATAACGAAAGCAGAAGTAAGACCATAGAAGCCATAGAACAGGCTCTGGCAGCTGAATTTCCTTCTTATGAATTAAGACGGGCTTTTACCAGTCGGATTATTATAGATATATTAAGAAAACGGGATAATATTAAGATTGACGGAGTGGAAGAAGCCATGGAAAAGCTGGCAGCAGAAGGCTTTAATCGGGTATTGATCCAACCGACTCTTGTAATGGGTGGAGAAGAATATGATTGTATCGTCAATGCTGTAAAAAAACAGGAAGGTTCCTTTGACCAGTTGATTATCGGTGCACCCCTTCTTTCTTCTGAGGAAGATTATTTAAAACTTACGAAGATCCTGACGGAAGATACAAAGGAATATGATTCGGAAGGTACGGAGATTGTGTTTATGGGCCATGGTTCCGAACATGAAGCCAATGCCGCCTATAACCGCCTGGCTGGAATTTTGAAAAAACAGGGATATACCAGGTATCATGTGGGAACGGTAGAAGCAGAACCTTCCATTGATGATGTAATAGAAGCACTAAACGGGAAACAGTCAAAACAGGCAGTTCTTCAGCCCATGATGATTGTATGCGGAGATCATGCTCATAATGATATGGCTGGGACAGATAGTGATTCGTGGAAAAGCCGGCTGGAAACTGTTGGTTATGATGTGATCTGCCGGTTGAAAGGAATGGGTGAAATTGAAGGTGTACGCCGGATGTTTGTGGAACACGCAAGGGAAGCCGGTAAAAAATTGGAGGATCAGGAATGAAAAAAGGAAAAGCAGCGGTTTTGGCGGTCTGCCTGGCTGTCAGTCTTCTTACCGGATGTCATAGAAAAATAGAGCCAATCAGTAAATCAGGATTTTTGTTAAATACATTTGTAACAGTTACTCTTTATGATAACGATGATCCTAAAATTTTAAAGGAATGTCTGGATCTGTGCCGTTCCTATGAAAATATTTTCAGTAAAACAATTGAAAGCAGTGAAGTTTATAAAATCAATCACAGACCTGGACAGGAATCATCTGTGAAGCTGTCACCGGATATGGCTGCCCTGCTTTCCAAGGGGTTTTATTATTCCAAAATATCCAATGGTGATTTTGATGTTACCATTGAACCGTTGTCTTCCTTATGGGACTTTACAGCTTCAAATCCCGTTATTCCCCCCTCGGATGAAATCAGTGCTGCGGTGAAAAAAGTAGGTTACCAGAATTTAAAGCTTGAAGATGATACCCTTACCTTTTTATCTCCCGACACTTCCATTGACTTAGGGGCGATTGCAAAGGGATATATAGCAGACCGCATGAAAGATTATCTTCTTGAACAGGGAGTGAAAAGTGCAGTGATTAATCTGGGTGGAAATGTACTCTGTGTTGGGAAGAAACCAGATGGAAGCCCTTTTAAGATTGGACTGCAAAAGCCCTATGCAGACAGAAATGAGACCATTGAAACGTTAAATATAGAAGATATGTCTGTGGTATCCTCCGGTGTTTATGAGCGCCATTTTGAAAAAGACGGGGTGAACTATCATCATATTTTAAATCCCAGAGACGGCTTTCCCTATGAGAACGGGCTGGTTTCCGTCACCATTCTTTCAAAGCTTTCGGTTGATGGGGACGCATTATCTACCACCTGTTTTTCTATGGGACTGGAAAAGGGAATGGAGCTGTTAAATTCCATGGATGATGTTTATGGTGTTTTTATTACAGAGGATGGCAAGGTACACTACACAGAGGGGGCTAAGGACTTTCTGGTAACGTCCCCT
Source organism: Lacrimispora struthionigena (assembly GCF_048627165.1). Lineage (NCBI taxonomy): Bacteria > Bacillati > Bacillota > Clostridia > Lachnospirales > Lachnospiraceae > Lacrimispora > Lacrimispora struthionigena. Next base: position 1,560,101 of record NZ_JBMBWP010000002.1, on the reverse strand, counting down.
TAGATTCCCTTTACAATTTCCGGTGCCTATAATACAATAGAGGAAATGTGTTTTACAGGAGAACAGCTATTATGATTAAAAAAATATGGGACAAGGTTATGAACCGTGAGGTCATATCCTATTTGGTATTTGGTGTCCTTACCACGGTAGTCAACTTGATCGTGTATGTTGGAATGGTGAAGGCCGGAGTCGACTATCGGATCAGTACTGCAGCAGCCTGGCTGGTTTCTGTGCTGTTTGCATTTGGTGTTAATAAAATCTTTGTATTTCAAAGCTATGATCTGCATCTGGGATTTGTGGTAAAGGAGATGATTTCCTTTACTGCATGCAGGGCTGCATCAGGCGTCATGGAAATGGTTCTTATGGTGATAATGGTTTCCTGGCTCAATATGGATGAATATGTAAGCAAAATACTGGTGTCCATCGTTGTTGTGATTGTAAATTATGTATTCAGTAAGCTTTTCATATTCCGAAAGAGTGAGGTTCCCCCTTGTAAAGAGAGGTAAGTAAAATGGAACGCGATGACGATATTGAAAAGATTTCAAAGGAATTAGAGGATATTTTAAAGATGACATCAGATGAAAAAAAAGATAAAACACCGGACATCCAGGAAGGGAATAAAACGGATGACAGACAGAAGACAGGTTTTTTGGGGGACGAGGGAGAAGAAAAACCGGATTATGAATCCATGCCTGTCATAAGGCTGGAGGTTCCGGTAGAAGGAATGGAAGAACTTTATGATTTTGATGATTCCAATGAAGACAGTGAGTCTTATTCCGTTGACGAATCTGTAAATACAGAGGAATACGGAGAAGAAATGGGGGAAGAAGAACCATTTGAAGAAGAGCACCAGGAGGTCTTACGTTCTTTTCGGAAAAAAGAGCATAAAAGCGGGAGTCTGGTAAAGGACTCTGACGGTCTGATTGCCGCCTTTTTTGTGCCTGTGATAATCATGATCATTATATTTGCCCAGAGAGGGATCTTTCCCTTTGGAGAAGAAAGCTTTTTAAGAACGGATATGTATCATCAGTATGCACCTTTTTTCTCTGAATTCCAGTATAAGCTGACTCATGGAGGCAGCCTGTTATACAGCTGGGATATTGGCATGGGAGTTAATTTTTCAGCTCTTTATTCCTATTATCTGGCAAGTCCCTTAAACTGGCTGATCGTTCTCTACCCGAAAAAATTTATCATTGAATTCATGACCTATATGATTGTGGTAAAGATTGGGTTAAGCGGTCTTGCTTTTTCCTGGTATCTGCGCAGGCATTTTAAGACAGTTGATTTTGGAATCGCGTTCTTTGGTATTTTTTATGCATTATCCGGGTATATGGCAGCGTATAGCTGGAATATTATGTGGCTGGACTGTATTCTTTTGTTCCCGCTTATTATGCTTGGATTAGAGAAACTGGTTCAGGAAAAGAAATGCATTCTTTACTGCATTACACTTGGGTTATCAATTTTATCCAATTATTACATATCTATTATGATATGTATTTTTATGGTCTTCTATTTCCTGGCACTTCTGATTCTGGAAGGAAGAAAACCATGGAAAGAGGTTCTGATAAACGGGGTTCATTTTGCAGTGTATTCCCTTCTTGCAGGTGGTTTGGCTGCAGTGGTACTGCTGCCTGAAATCTATGCCATGAAGATGACAGCCTCTGGAGATATTAACTTTCCCCAGACATTCAGCTCCTATTTTTCCATCTTTGATATGATTGCAAGACATTTGCCAGCAGTGGAAACAGAAATCGGACTGGATCACTGGCCGAATATTTACTGCGGCGTGGCAATTCTTATATTTTTCCTTTTGTATCTTGGATGCAGGAAGATCCGGCAGAAGGATAAGATTGTCATGTGTTCCCTTTTATTGTTTTTTTATGCCAGCTTCTCTATTAATGTACTTAATTTTATCTGGCATGGATTTCACTATCCAAACAGCCTTCCCTGCAGGCAATCCTTTATCTATATCTTTCTCATACTGACAGCAGGATATCATGCTTATATCTATTTACATGAGATACCATGGAAACATGTTGTGACAGCTTTTTTTGCCACTGTAATCTTTGTGATTATGGCTCAGAAACTGATTACAGACGATGCCTTCCATTTTTCTATTTTTTATGTTGCCATCATTTTTCTGGCAGTATATACAGGACTGATCAGCCTTTATCAGAGAGGAATCAACCGGAATCTGCTTGTTTTGCTGGCTCTTGGAGTGGTAGCTTTAGAAGCAGCAGTCAATACTACGGTTACAAGTGTTACAACTACAAGCCGTACAAACTATGTAAAAGATAATAAGGCTTCCATTGACTTAACAGAAGGTCTGCTGCCTAACCCCGATTTTTACAGGGTGGAAAAGGTCACAAGAAAAACTAAGAACGACGGTGCATGGATGAATTTTCCATCAGTATCCCTGTTTTCGTCTACTGCCAACGCGGATCTGTCTAAATTTTTTAAAAAGCTTGGCTGTGAAAGCTCAACCAACGCCTACAGTATAACAGGCAGCACTCCTTTGGTAGATGCACTTTTTGCTGTGAAATATGCCCTGTACTCCGAAGAGACGGGAGAAAATGAAGTATCCTCTCTTGTATCGGTTCAGGATGACATGCAGCTGTGGAAGAATAATTATGCACTTTCATTAGGCTTTATGATGCCATATGATGTGGAGAATAACTGGCAGTTGGAGCTTACTAATCCGGCTGAGGTTCAAAATGATTTAGCGGTGGTATTAGGTGCAAGTCCGGTGCTTTCTGAAGTACCCAGTGAAGTAAAAGGAAAAAGCTTTACATTCACTCCTGATACAGATGGTGATTACTATGTTTTTGTCAGCAACAAGAAGGTTGAAAAAGTCGTTGCACTTTTGGGAGAAAAGACAAAAAACTTTGATAATGTAAGCCGTGGATATTTACTGGAGCTGGGCTATTTAAAATCGGGAGAAGAAGTTACACTTCGAAATGATGACAATGATCAGGATTTAATAGCAAGTGCTTACCGTTTTCTTCCTCAAGGCCTGGAATCTGTTTATCAGGTGTTAAATAAGAATCCGCTTAAGCTTACAAAATGGACCGATACCCAGATTAAGGGAACGGTTGATGCTGAGAAAGCAGGACTTTTGTATTTAAGCATTCCTTTTGACAAGGGCTGGTCTGTAAAGATCGACGGGAAGGAAGCAGAACCCTATAAAATATTTGATACGTTTTTAAGCGTTCATATGACTGCCGGAACTCATGAAGTTACCCTTGAATATATGCCGGAGGGCTTAAAAGCCGGAGGAATGATTACAGGAGGAAGTATCCTGATCCTTTTGGTGCTGACAGGCCTGGCAGCAGGAAAGAACAAAAAACGCAAACCCATGCGGACACATACAACTAACTAAGGAAAGAGGAGAACTATTATGAAATTATGGGGCGGTCGCTTCACCAAGGAAACCAATCAGCTGGTTCACAATTTTAACGCATCCCTGTCTTTTGACCAGAAGTTTTATCATCAGGACATTGAGGGAAGCATTGCCCACGTTACAATGCTTGCAAAACAGGGAATCATCAGTGAAGAGGACCGGGATAAAATTATTGATGGTCTGAAAGGAATCTGTGCCGATTTGGAAAGTGGAGCCCTTACAATCACAGCGGAGCATGAAGATATCCACTCCTTTGTGGAAGCAAATTTAACGGAACGGATTGGAGAAGCAGGAAAGCGTCTCCATACGGGAAGAAGCAGAAATGATCAGGTGGCTCTGGATATGAAACTGTACACCAGAGACGAAATCGATGAACTTTCCGCTCTTGTAAAGGGGCTTTTAAAGGAACTTCTGGCATTAATGGAGAAAAATCTGGATACCTATATGCCTGGTTTTACCCATTTGCAGAAAGCCCAGCCAATTACCCTGGCTCATCATGCAGGTGCATATTTTGAGATGTTTGACCGGGACTATTCCCGCCTTTTGGATATCAGAAAGAGAATGAACTACTGTCCCCTGGGATCCGGAGCTTTGGCAGGAACCACCTATCCTCTGGACCGTGAATACACCGCCAAGCTTCTTGGCTTTGATGGACCTACCTTAAACAGCATGGACTCGGTTGCAGACAGAGATTACTTAATTGAACTTTTAAGTGCCTTATCAACTATCTCCATGCATTTAAGCAGGTTCTGCGAGGAAATTATTATATGGAATACCAATGAGTACCGTTTTGTTGAAATTGATGATTCCTACAGTACGGGAAGCAGCATTATGCCTCAGAAAAAGAATCCTGATATTGCAGAGCTGATCAGAGGTAAGACAGGACGGGTTTATGGAGCACTTATTTCCATTCTGACTACCATGAAGGGGATTCCTCTTGCTTATAATAAGGATATGCAGGAGGATAAGGAACTGACTTTTGATGCAATTGATACAGTAAAAGGCTGTCTGGCTCTTTTTACAGGAATGATTTCCTCCATGTCCTTCCGTAAGGATGTGATGGAGGTCAGTGCAAAGAATGGTTTTACCAACGCTACCGATGCCGCAGATTATCTGGTAAACCACGGAGTTCCTTTCCGTGATGCCCATGGAATCGTTGGTCAGCTTGTCCTTTTCTGCATAGAGAAAGGTATCGCTCTGGATGATATGACTCTGGAAGAATACAAAGCCATCAGCCCTGTTTTTGAAGAGGATATTTACGATGCAATCAGCCTAAAGACCTGTGTGGAAAAGAGAATGACCATCGGAGCCCCAGGCCAGGAGGCAATGAAAAAGGTAATTGAAATATATAAAAAGAGAATAGAAGAATAAGAGCAGAGCAGTCAGAAAGATCCGTGCACCATGTACGGGTCTTTTTTTATATGAAATGTCAAACTGGAATGCAAAAAACCAAAAACAATGTTAATGTTTAATAAAGAAACGGGGATAGGATATAAATAAGATGTTAAAATAATACTAGGATTCGCAAATATTTACCGTGGTTTTATCACTTTTTGTGTGATAGAATGATTTCGCTGGGGGAAACATAAGGAAATAATTAGGTTTTCAACTGGCAAGGAAATTATAAGGAGGGGTTATATCATGAAAAAAAGAGGACTGAGTGCTCTGATGTTAGCTGCAATTGCAGCCTTATCATTAACAGCATGCGGCGGTACTGCAAAAAATAATACCGCGACTGAGACAACCACTGCAGCAGCGGCTGCAACAACTGCAGCAGCAGGAGAGACAACCAAGGGGGGAGAATCCAAAGAAGCTTCTTCCACAGATCCACAGGTTACACTTGTATATGCAGAAGTAAATCCGTTAGACACAATCGTAGGTAAAACTGATCAGGCGTTTAAAGAAAAGGTTGAAGAATTGTCAGGCGGATCTATTAAAATTGATTTACAGGCAAGCGGTGTACTGGGAGCAGAAAACGATGTTCTTGATAACATGCTTGGCGGCGGCGGAACCATTGATATGTCACGTATCTCTGCGTTCGCGCTTACCAGCTATGGTGCAAACAAGTCAAAACTGTTATCCATTCCTTACACATTTGCAGGCCGTGATCATTATTGGAAATTCGTAAAAAGTGATCTTGCTCCAGAGTTTTTAATGGAGCCGCATGATATAGGATTAGGAGTAAGAGGTTTATTCTATGGTGAAGAGGGCTTCCGTCATTTCTTCTCCAAGAAACCAATTAACAGCATTGATGATATTAAAGGTTTAAAAATCCGCGTTTCCAGTGACCCTGTTATGACAGGTATGGTAAGTGCTTTAGGTGCAAATGCAACCGTAGTAAGCATGAATGAACTTTATTCCGCTCTTCAGACCGGTGTGGTTGATGCTGCTGAACAGCCAATTGCCAACTACAAAGGAAATGCATTCCAGGAAGTTGCTCCAAACTTAATTCTTGACGGACATACACTTGGTGCCATTCAGGTTATTATCACAGATGCTTCATGGGATAAATTAACTGAGAATCAGCAGAAAGCCATGACAGAGGCTGCCAAGTATGCTTCTGAATACAACCAGAAACTTTCTCAGGATAATGAGAAAGAAGTATTAGATGGTTTAAAAGCTGCTGGTGTTAATGTAGTTGAAGTAAAAGACATTACACCATGGCAGGAAGCCTGCAAGGACGTAATTGCTGAAAACACAAAGGATAATGCAGATTTATATCAGAAGATTCTTGATATGAAATAATCAGTGTTGACAAGTGGGGCGCAGAAATCAGCTTTCTGTGCCCTCACTATTAGAAAGGGGTTCTTTATGCCAGAAATTTTCAAAACAATTGACAAGATAAAACCGGCTTATGATATTGTTTATAAGATTGTTTTGTTTATATGTAAGATACTTTTGATCGGAGATGTTTTAATAACCACCATGTCGGTGGCTGGAAGATATATCTCCTTTATCCCCGATCCAGCGTGGAGCGAAGAAGTTGTTTTAACCTTTATGTGCTACATGGCGGTATTATCTGCAGCTCTTGCCATTCGGAGAGGTTCTCATATCCGTATGACTGCACTGGATACTTATCTGCCAAAAAATCTGATCAAATTTCTTGACATTCTGGCAGATATATCCATTCTCGCACTTGCATTTATTATGCTGACTGTAGGCTGGAAATATGCTCATGGTATTGGATCAAAAGGATTTTATACCAGTATGCCTAAGCTTTCCAGATTCTGGATGTACTTCCCGGTTCCGTTGGCTGGTGGTGCAATGATTATTTTTGAACTGGAAGCATTATACAATGATATCAAACGTCTTTTTGAAAAGGAGGAAAATCTATAATGGGCGGTAATATAGCAATCCTGGTCTTACTGGGAAGTTTCTTTCTTATGGTTTTCCTTCGGTTTCCAATTGCTTACGCAGTGGCTTTATCTGCAGTATTCTGTCTGCTTTCCCAGGGAAGCAGTCTGGCAGTGATCTGTCAGCAGATGGTAAAAGGAATCAGTTCGTTCAGCCTGATGGCAGTACCGTTTTTCATCACCATGGGCGTTCTTATGGGATCCGGTGGTATTTCTGAAAAACTGATTGCTCTTGCCAATGCATGTGTTGGCTGGATGCGGGGCGGTATGGCAATGGTAAATATCGTTGCATCTTATTTCTTTGGTGGTATTTCTGGTTCAGCTGCTGCTGATACAGCTTCACTTGGTTCTATCCTTATCCCAATGATGGTGGATCAGGGCTATGATGATGATTTCTCAACGGCCGTTACCATAACCTCTTCCTGTGAGGGTCTGTTAGTTCCTCCAAGTCATAATATGGTAATTTATGCAACTACTGCAGGCGGTATCTCAGTAGGAAGCCTTTTCCTTGCAGGTTATGTACCAGGCGCGATATTGGCAATTTCCCTTATGGTTGGTTCCTATATTATTTCTGTAAAAAGAAATTATCCAAAGGGAGATAAGTTTAGCATCAAAAACCTGGTAAAGCAGCTGGGAATTTCATTCTGGGCTCTGGCAGCCGTATTAATTGTGGTATTCGGAGTAGTAGGTGGTGTATTTACTGCTACAGAATCTGCAGCTATCGCTGTTATTTACAGTTTAATTGTAAGCGTCTTTATTTACAAAGGACTGGACTGGAAAGGTGTCTGGAACGTAATGGGGGATTGTGTCAATACACTTGCCATTGTTCTTATCCTTATTTCAACTTCCAACGTATTTGGATATTGTCTTACATCACTCCATGTACCGGATATGGCAGCACATGCAATTACCGGAATTACTTCTAATCCGATTATTCTTGCTCTGCTTTTAAACCTGATTCTTCTGATCCTTGGCTGTATCATGGATATGTCACCAATTATTTTGATTGCAACCCCTATTTTACTTCCGATTGCAACTTCAATTGGTATCGATCCGGTTCAGTTCGGAATTATTATGGTACTTAACTGTGGTATCGGACTTTTAACACCACCAGTTGGCGCGGTATTGTTTATCGGTTCGGCGGTAGCAAAGCTGCCAATGGAAAAGGTAGTAAAGGCAACCCTTCCATTTTATCTTTGTATGATTATCACACTTTTACTAATTACTTTTGTACCAGCAGCCAGTCTCTGGTTACCGTCCTTATTTGCAAAATGATGAGCACGTTTGAAATCAGGCATTGTAATTTTCAATGCCTGATTTCTGCTATGGGAGGAAATGAATTATGAAATACGAGTATACGTACAGAAATACAGGCATGGATATCTGGCAGCTGTCCATGTACTATATTTATGGATCAATGGTAGGCATGTGCAACCTGATTTTTACTGCTGCGATTCTTACTCTTACCATTGTCAGATGGGAAACTTCCGGAAATTTCTTCCGGATTTGTGCAGTGTTAGGCTGCTGCCTTTTTCCGATTATTCAGCCTCTTGCAGTTTATGGGAAAGCAAAGAAACAGGCGTCAGCCAGTCAGGATATCAAGATCCGGTTTGATGACACGGGAATCCATGTGGGACAGGGAGAGGGAAAGCAGGAAATAAGCTGGAACAAAGTCAGAAGAATTGCGAAAAAGCCTTCCATGATACTGGTGTTTTTAAATTCCACTCATGGATTTGTTCTTCCGGGCCGCATATTAAAGGAAGAGAAAAATGATTTCTATGCCTTTCTCTCTTCCAAAATGAAAAAATGATATCAGATATGAAGTTGTAAGATCATTCTCCGCTGCAGGCTTCCGGACCAAAAATCTGTCTGCACAGGCGGCAGCCGGTAGGAGTGGCAGCAAGCCCTCCTTCGGCTGTTTCTTTTAAAGAGGTGGACATGAGCTGTCCCACCTGTTTCATGGCGAGAATTACTTCATCTGCAGGTATTACGCTTTTGATCCCTGCGCAGGCAAGCTCGGATGCGGTAAAGGCATTGGCCACACCCATGGCATTTCGTTTGATGCAGGGAACTTCCACCAGTCCTGCAACGGGATCACAGACAAGTCCCATGGTGTTTTTTAACGCAATGGCACAGCTGTCGGATACCATCTGGGGTGTACCGTCAAAAATCTCTGTCAGAGCTGCGGCAGCCATGGCAGAAGCGGAACCAACCTCAGCCTGGCAGCCGCCTTCCGCTCCGGCAATGCTGGCGCATTTGGCAATGACCATACCTATGGCAGAAGCGGTAAACAAAGACATGACTATGTCGCGCTTTGGGAGATCGTATTCATCCATAACTGAGATCAGGGCTGCGGGAATTACCCCACAGGATCCGGCAGTTGGAGCAGCAACAATTTTTCCCATACAGGAATTAAATTCCGTAACAGCCAGTGCCATGCTGATGGCATTGCCAAGAAGATGACCGTAGTGGTTTTTACCCTCCTCTACGGCTTTTTTTAATTTTGCAGCAGAACCTCCGGAAAGACCGCTGGGAGATCGGAGAGTTTCGTCCAGTCCACTTATTACAGACTGGCGCATCACGTCAAAACTGCTTTCCATGGTTGCATAGACTTCTTCTATGGTTGATTCCATATCTCCGGCCTGCTGCTCCAAAACGATTTCAGAAATTTTTTTGTGACTGGAAGCAGCGGCCTCAACCAGCTCTTCCACCGTATTATATTTTAGTTTCATTGTATTCTCCAGTCGGTTGATTCTTTCAGCCCAGTTTTAAAAGAATGGTATTGTACACATGAGGAAGAAGCCTGATTTCAGACACCAAAGAAGGGGCCACATCGGAATCCATCTCAATTGTCATAATTGCAATTCCGCCTTTTTCCTGGCGGTTTAACCGGAAATTGCAGATGTTGGCGTTGCCGGCAGCAACCAGATTTGTGACTTGGGCGATGATACCGGGAACATCCTGATGCATGACAATTAATGTGGTATTCTGACCGGTAAAATATACTTCCATGTCGTTGATTTTGTTTATCACAATATTGCCGCCTCCAATGGAAGCACCCTGGACAGATAGCGTAGCACCACCTGATCCGGTAAGGGTCACTAAAGCTGTATTTGGATGGGCATTTTCAATGGTACCGGTATGAATGTTAACGCTAATACCCTGCTTTTCGGCCGTTTCAAGACTGGTACGAATTCCTGGGTCCCAGGGATCATATTTTAAGATTCCGCCTACAATGGCTTTGTCGGTTCCATGGCCTTTGTAGGTTTTAGCAAAGGAACCGTGAAACAAAATATCCGCTTTTGCTACCGGTTCTCCAAGAAGGAGCGCAGCAGTTTTTCCAATGCGGGCGGCTCCAGCTGTGTGAGAGCTGGAAGGTCCGATCATGACAGGCCCGACGATGTCAAATACATTCATGATAGTTCTCCAATCCGTGTTGTCTTAGATGTATCACAGAGGTTTAAATTCCGGTTTTCTTCTTCTGAATTCCGTATAATAGGAAAATCCGCATTGTTTCAGAAGCTCTTTTGCAGTCTGAAAATCTGCACCTAAATCTTCTGGTATATGGGCATCAGATCCCACCGTAATAATCTCGCCGCCCAGCTCCCGGTAACGTTTAATAATATCTCCCGATGGATTAGACTGACCGATTCCCTTTCTGTAACCTGCGGTGTTCACTTCAATTCCTTTTCCCATTTCAATTACAGTCTTTAATATCTCATCAATGATATCCTGATATGCATGATAGTTGTAATAAGCTGCTTTATTCGGACCATATCGGACGATGTAGTCGATATGTCCTGCAGCATCGTAAGCATCTTTTAGTTTTACGTTATCCAGTGTCACCTCAAAATACTGAAGATATGCGTCTTCTTCCCGCCTGCCTTCAAAAAATTCGGGATAGGCAGCATCCTTGCGGTTAATGAAGTGAGTGGATCCGATTACATAATCAAAATCATAGCGTCTCAGCAGCTGGTCATAATATTGTTTTAAATGGGGCTGCAGTCCCAGTTCAATTCCGATGCGAAGGTCAATTCGTTCCTTATATTCGTCCCGAAGCTGACACATGGTGTTAAAATAAATTTCCGGGTCTAAGGTAAAATCGATGGGGGAATCTACGTCAAAGTCGTGGTGATCCGTCACACATAGGGAATCCATATGAAGCGCAATGGCACGTTCAATCTGGTTTCTGACTGGTGTGGTGGAATCCCCTGAAAATTCTGTGTGAAAATGATAGTCTGGCAGCATAGGAGTCTCCTTTTCCAAAAATTAAATTCATTATAAACAAACATGACTGGAAATGCAATCTGCCCAACAGACTGTTTTACACAAATTTAAACAGAATTTTACATAAATTTTAAAAACCATTGATAAATGAAATCTTTCTATGGTATTATTTTAAACGGCGCAGATAAATGCATGGTCAGATATCTGTAGTAAAAAATACATATTGGTTACAAGGAGGTAACAATGTCGGTTAATGACATATCGAGTTTGTTTACATTCATGGGAGGGCTGGGACTGTTTTTGTACGGCATGAATACCATGGCAGACGGCATGCAGAAAAGTGCAGGAAGCCGTATGAGTCAGTTTCTGGGAATGCTGACAAACAACCGCTTTATGGCAGTACTTCTGGGAGCGTTAATTACGGCTATTATCCAGAGCAGCGGTGCAACTACGGTTATGGTAGTTGGTTTTGTAAGTGCAGGAGTTTTAAATCTGACTCAGGCTGTGGGAGTAATCATGGGTGCAAACATCGGAACGACCATTACAGCCTGGATTGTTTCCATGAATCAGCTGGGAGATGCATATTCTATATTTCAACCTTCATTTTGTGCTCCCCTTCTTGTTGGAATCGGAGCGGTTCTTCTATTATTTGTGAAAAAGCAGAAGACCAGAACCATTGGTGAGATACTGGTGGGACTTGGCATGCTGTTTATAGGACTTGATTTCATGTCCAATGCAATTTCACCTTATACAGATGCGCCCATATTTTCGGAAGCATTCCGTGTTCTTGGAAACAATCCGTTCCTTGGCATGATAATCGGAGCGCTGGTAACAGCCCTCTTACAGAGTTCTTCGGCTTCCGTTGGTATTTTACAGACCCTTGCAATGAATGGGGTGGTTACTACCAATGCTGCTATTTTCATTACACTGGGTCAAAACATTGGTTCCTGTGTGACTGCATTGATCTCAAGTATCGGCAGTTCCAGGACTGCTAAGCGGGCTGCTGCGATTCATCTTTCCTTTAATGTCATTGGTTCTATCTTATTTGGAATCGCATCTTTTCTTATATTTATAGCGATGCCAAAGATTGCAGACCACAACATAACAGCAGTGCAGATTTCAATTTTCCACACCATATTTAATTTAACCAATACCTGCATATTGTTTCCTTTTGCAAATCAGCTGGTTAAGCTGTCCGGTATGCTGATACCGGAAGAGAAAAAAGGTTCAGAAGAATCCGCTGATCAGGAAAGTGAAACCATGAAGCATCTGGACGAAAGAATTTTTGAATCACCTGCATTCGCAGTGGAGACCGCTGCCATGGAAGTGGTACATATGGGACAGATTGCCATGGAAAATGTGCAGCTTGCCATCGATGCTGTTATTTCTAAAAATGTCAATAAAGCAAAAGATGTGTATAAAACCGAAAAGACGATTAATAATATGGAAAAGATGCTGACGGAATATCTGGTCAAAATCAACAATCTGTCTTTGACAGAAGAGCAGAAAATAATAGTCAACAACCTGTTTTACAGTATCAACGATATTGAGCGAGTCGGTGACCATGCAGAAAATCTGGCGGAACAGGCGGAATATATGGCGGAGCATGAAGTGGCATTTTCTGAAACCGGAATATCCGACCTTAAGGTGATCTGTCAGACGGCTTTTCAGTCGTTCTCCCATTCCATTGATGCAAGAAGAAGAGGCGATATGGATGAGGTCCGCAAGGTGATTAAGTATGAAGATGAGGTAGATGCCCTGGAGGAGGAGCTAAGGGAAAAACACATCGAACGTCTCTCGACTGGAGAGTGCAGCACCGCCGCAGGCGTGGTATTTTTAGACCTGATCAGCAACCTGGAACGCATTTCCGATCATGCTTACAATCTTGCCGGATATGTCAAGAATGAAATGTAAAATAATTGTGAGGAATTGATAAAAATAAAAAAAGGACTTGCTATTTACTGGAATATTAGGTAGAATAAACGGTAGTTGATTAATATTTAACGATCACTTTTAATTTTATTCTTAGGAGGAATTGAATTATGGCAGTAAAAGTAGCGATTAACGGTTTCGGACGTATTGGCCGTCTTGCTTTCAGACAGATGTTTGGTGCAGAAGGCTATGAAGTAGTAGCAATCAACGATTTAACAGATCCAAAGATGTTAGCACATTTATTAAAATATGATACAGCTCAGGGCGGATACGCTGGATTTTATGGTGAGAATGTTCACACAGTAGAAGCTTCTGAAGATTCTATTACAGTTGATGGAAAGACCATCAGAATTTACGCAGAAAAAGATGCAAAAAATCTTCCTTGGGGAGAAATCGGCGTAGACGTAGTACTTGAGTGTACTGGTTTCTACTGCTCCAAAGCTCTTTCTCAGGCTCATATCGATGCAGGCGCTAAGAAAGTAGTTATCTCTGCTCCAGCAGGCAACGATCTGCCAACCGTTGTTTTCAGCGTAAACGAGAATGTATTAACAGCAGATGACAAGATCATCTCCGCTGCTTCTTGTACAACAAACTGTCTTGCTCCTATGGCAAAGGCATTAAATGATTATGCTCCGATCCAGTCTGGTATCATGAGCACAATTCACGCTTACACAGGTGATCAGATGATCCTTGACGGACCTCACAGAAAAGGTGATTTAAGAAGAGCAAGAGCTGGTGCAGCTAACATCGTACCAAACTCTACCGGTGCTGCAAAAGCAATCGGTCTTGTTATTCCTGAATTAAACGGCAAGTTAATCGGTTCCGCACAGCGTGTTCCGGTTCCTACAGGTTCTACCACTATCTTAACAGCAGTTGTTAAGGGTGCTGAAGTAACCAAAGACGGTATCAATGCAGCTATGAAGGCAGCATCAAGCCAGTCTTTCGGATACAACACAGATGAGATCGTATCTTCTGACGTAATCGGTATGAGATTTGGTTCTTTATTCGATGCAACTCAGACTATGGTTTCCAAGATCGGTGATGATTTATATCAGGTACAGGTTGTTTCCTGGTATGATAACGAGAATTCCTATACAAGCCAGATGGTTCGTACAATTAAGTACTTCGCTGAATTAGGCTAAAGATCCACGAAGGGTCCGGTCGGAAAGGACCGGGCCTTTTGTTTTTTTATGATGTTGTAAAACATAATCTGAAAGGAGCACAATAAGATGCTTAATAAAAAAACAGTTGACGATTTAACCGGATTAAAGGGTAAGAAAGTACTTGTAAGATGTGATTTTAACGTACCGTTAAAGGAAGGTGTGATTCAGAACTTTAACCGTATTGACGGAGCAATCCCTACTATTAAAAAACTGCTTGATCAGGGCGCTAAAGTTATTTTATGCTCCCATCTTGGAAAACCAAAGGGCGAGCCTCTTCCAGAATTATCTTTAGCACCAGTTGCTCCTGCTTTAAGCGAGCGTCTTGGCGTAGAAGTTAAATTCGTAAATGATCCTAAGGTAACTGGTCCTGAGACACTGAAAGTGGCTGAGGAATTAAAGGATGGAGAAGTTCTTCTTCTTGAAAATACCCGTTACAGAGTGGAAGAGACCAAATACGGAAAAGACGAAGCTGCAGAAGAGTATGCAAAAGAGCTTGCTTCTCTTTGTGATGGAATCTTTGTAAACGATGCATTTGGTACTGCTCACAGAGCTCACTGCTCTAACGTAGGCGTTACCAAATATACATCTGAGAATGTGGTTGGATACTTAATGGAAAAAGAAATTAAGTTCCTTGGTCAGGCAGTTGAGAATCCGGTACGTCCTTTTGTGGCTATCCTGGGTGGTGCAAAGGTTTCCGATAAGATCAACGTAATTAACAACCTTCTTGACAAGGTTGATACCTTAATTATCGGCGGCGGTATGGCTTATACCTTTGCTAAGGCTCAGGGCAAAGAGATCGGAAATTCCTTATGTGAAGAAGATAAGCTTGACTATGCATTAGAGATGATCAAAAAGGCAGAGGAGAAAGGCGTGAAACTTCTTCTTCCTATCGATAATGTGATTGGTAAAGAATTCTCCAATGATACAGAGCGCAAAGTGGTAGAAACCATTGAAGCTGGCTGGTCAGGATTTGATATCGGACCTAAAACCATTGAACTGTTTAAGGAAGCATTAAAAGGCGCTAAGACCGTTGTTTGGAACGGACCGATGGGCGTATTTGAATTCTCTAACTTTGCAGAGGGTACTTTAGAAATCTGCCGTGCAGTTGCAGAGCTTAGCGATGCTACCACAGTTATCGGCGGCGGAGATTCTGTAAATGCAGTAAAGAGACTGGGCTTTGCTGATAAGATGACCCACATCTCTACTGGTGGCGGAGCATCCTTAGAGTTCCTGGAAGGCAAAGAACTGCCAGGCGTTGCAGCAGCAGATAATAAATAACGGAAGGTAAGGTTATTTTATGTCCAGAAAAAAAATTATTGCAGGAAACTGGAAGATGAATATGACTCCAACCGAAGCGGTGGAGCTTGTTAATACATTAAAGCCATTGGTAGCTAACGATGAAGTAGATGTGGTATTTTGCGTACCTGCTATTGACATCATTCCTGCCATGGAGGCAGCAAAAGGTTCTAACATTAACATCGGCGCTGAGAACATGTATTATGAAGATAAGGGCGCTTATACCGGAGAGATTTCACCGGCTATGTTAAAGGACGCAGGTGTAAAATACGTGGTAATCGGTCATTCCGAGAGAAGAGAGTATTTTGCAGAGACCAATGAAACCGTTAACAAAAAAGCATTAAAGGCTTTTGAGTACGGAATCACCCCGATTATCTGCTGCGGTGAATCACTGACACAGAGAGAACAGGGAATTACCATTGACTGGATTCGCCAGCAGATTAAGATTGCATTCTTAAACATACCGGCTGAGAATGCTGCGAAAGCAGTCATCGCTTATGAGCCTATCTGGGCAATCGGTACAGGTAAGGTTGCAACAACGGAGCAGGCTCAGGAAGTTTGCCAGTCTATCCGTTCCTGCATTGCTGAAATCTATGATGAAGCAACTGCACAGGCAATCCGGATTCAGTATGGCGGTTCTGTTTCCGCCGGCAGCGCACCAGAACTGTTTGCACAGCCGGATATCGACGGCGGTCTTGTAGGAGGAGCATCCTTAAAACCGGAATTCGGAGATATTGTCAATTATAAGAAATAACACAGCTGCTGCTTCCTGTCTGCTTTCGGGCAGGGAGCAGCTTTTTGCTTCCTGATAATTTTTCATCATTCCCAGGTTGCAGGAAATTACGAAATCATGTAAAATAATGTGTTGAAAGACAATGATTGCAATAAGCACAATTACGATAGAATGAACAGAAGGAAAAGGAGAACTAGTTATGAGCAAAAAACCGGTTGTATTAATGATCCTTGATGGTTACGGGTTAAATAATAACTGCGACCATAATGCTGTGTGTGAAGCGAGAACTCCCGTTATGGACCAGCTGATGAGCCAGTGTCCTTACGTAAAAGGCAATGCCAGCGGCCTGGCAGTTGGTCTGCCGGACGGCCAGATGGGCAACTCTGAGGTTGGCCATTTAAATATGGGTGCAGGACGTATCGTATATCAGGAGCTGACCAGAATTACAAAAGCAATTTCAGACGGAGACTTTTTTACTGTTTCCGAATTTTTACAGGCAGTGGAAAACTGCAAAAAGAATAATTCCGCACTTCATATGTGGGGACTGGTTTCAGACGGTGGTGTTCACAGCCACATCGGCCATATCTATGGATTATTGGAACTTGCTAAGAAAAACGGCCTTGAGAAGGTATTTGTTCACTGCTTCTTAGACGGCCGTGATACACCTCCTGCTTCCGGAAAAAGCTATGTGGAAGCGCTGGAAGCAAAGATGAAAGAGCTTGGCGTAGGCAAAGTGGCATCTGTTTCCGGACGTTATTATGCCATGGACAGAGATAACCGCTGGGACCGTGTAAAACGGGCTTACGATGCACTCACAAAGGGAGAAGGAAATCAGGCCCAGTCAGCAACTGCTGGTATACAGGCTTCCTATGACGCAGAGAAGAATGACGAATTTGTAGAGCCATTTGTTGTGACAGAGAACGGAGCGCCGGTTGCTGTGGTAGAGGATGGCGACTCGGTTATCTTCTTTAACTTCCGTCCTGACCGTGCAAGAGAGCTGACAAGAGCTTTCTGCGATGATGAATTTACAGGATTTGAGAGAGAGAAACGTCTGAATCTCACCTATGTCTGCTTCACTGATTACGATGAGACAATTAAGAATAAACTGGTTGCATTTAAAAAGGAATCCATTGTTAACACATTTGGACAATTCCTTGCTGATCATAACATGACTCAGGCAAGAATTGCTGAGACGGAAAAATATGCACACGTAACATTCTTCTTTAACGGTGGTGTGGAAGAGCCCAATAAGGGAGAAGACAGAATTTTAGTACCATCACCAAAGGTTGCCACCTATGATTTGCAGCCAGAGATGAGCGCTCCTGTTGTCTGCGACAAACTGGTAGAGGCTGTGACTTCCGGCAAATACGATGTTATCATCGTGAATTTTGCAAATCCGGACATGGTTGGACATACCGGTATTGAAGACGCAGCAATTAAAGCCATTGAAACGGTTGATGCGTGTGTGGGAAGAACGGTAGATGCAGTGAAGGAGATGAACGGAGTAATGTTTATCTGTGCAGATCATGGTAATGCAGAGCAGCTTCTGGATTATGAGACGGGTGAACCCTTTACAGCCCATACAACCAATCCGGTACCTTTCATTCTGGTAAATGCTGATCCGGCCTGTAAGCTGAGAGAGGGCGGCTGCCTTGCAGACATCGCACCAACCTTAATTGAACTGATGGGTATGGAACAGCCGAAAGAGATGACAGGAAAATCACTGATTGTCCGTTAATGTAAGAAAGGAAGAGGGCTTCCCGGTAAACCTGCCGGGCGGTCTTCTTTTTTATAAAAGTTTGAAAATTACTTTGTCCATATACGTTTTGTGCTTCCATTTCTAACAAAAATACGATAGAATATAGAAAGGTATGTTAGGAAGGATTTCAGATGAGTATAAGAATCAGATTTTCTTTGGAGCCCAAGAAAAAAATATTTTCCGGATTTGCCTGGAACAGTCAGTCTGCGGAGCTTATGGTAAAGGACCTGGCAAAGAAGATGGGATATCAGTGTTTTCGCATTGAAGGCATGCTGCTTGTTCAGCTGTGTCCGGAAGGATATATCTGGTTTAACTGGAATAAGCGTAAGCTTCAGGGGGAGAGCCAGACAAACATTGCAGGTCCCGGGTTTCATGCTGCAGTGATAGAATTTTTAGAAGAAGCAGCACGGGAGAAGAAACTTAAACTAAGAGTAGAGGACCGGACCGGTTATTTCATAAAAAGAGATTTTCTGGCTATGAGACAAACGTATTTTTACCAATGGTTTTCCGATTTGATGGATTTAGTATCCGGCTGGAATGAAAAAGGGGAATATATGTTTTGCTGGCCTGCCATCTACTATGTTCCATCCAGGCAGGAAGGAAAGCTGATTACCCACATCCGGTCTTTTTCATTTCAAGAGATCGCAGGTATGGTTCATTCCGGTATGAGTGTGGCATTTGCCAAGGATTTTTTTGTTTGGAATGATATTCAAAAAGATGCCAGATATTACAGAAACAGTGCTATGGTGCTTTTAAACCAGTCCTGCTATTTTATGCCCTCCCAGCGGAGCACTCAGGATGTTTATGTAAATCAAAGGATTATAGAGCTTCTTGAAAAAGCATATGTTATGGATCCGGATATTCCATTTCCCCATAAAACCTATCTTGACATCTGTGCTCTAGATTCCCATACTCCCATGGAGATGAAGTCTGTGAATCTTATGGATATTGAAGATTCCATCGGCTGCAGAAAATATCTGGTCTATCGTAAGATCGGTAATATGAGTTTTGCCCTGCCAGGGAATTTCTTATACGATGAGGAAGATAACAGTGCAATGGATCATTATTATGACGGCAGAGATTACGGCGGTCATGATTACTATATTTATGCAGCGGTCTTTGCAGGACGTGAAGCGGAGTTTAAATCCCAGTGGTTTGAACAGGGCAAGCCTGAGGAGATTTTGGATTTTGAATTGAATAACGCAAAGGTCAGGGTTGCATTTTATGAACCGGAGGAGAAGCCGGGAGAAACCAGATATGGAGTATCAGCCCAGGTACTTTATAAAGACCAGCGTATGAATATTAACATTGTAAGCAGAAAGCCGGGGGAGAGAGACTGGGCTTTGGAACTGATAAAAAGCATTCGAATAACAGAGTAGAGGAACGTATGAATCAAAAAGAGATGAAAACAGGCGTATTGCTGAGGCGCTTTGTGCCTTATTATAAAAAGTATACAAAAATCATGGTAATGGACTTAATCTGTGCGTCTTTAACCACTATTTGTGAGATGGTGCTGCCCCTGATTCTCCGGTATATTACCAATCAGGGGCTGCGGGATTTATCGGCACTGACCGCCCGCACCATTATAAGTATCGGCGCTCTTTATTTCGGTCTGAGGATCATTGACGGTATGGCTAGTTTTTATATGGCTTATACGGGGCACGTGATGGGGGCTGCCATAGAGACGGATATGAGGGAGGATGCATTCGGCCATCTCCAAAAGCTTTCGGATAATTATTTTAATAACACCAAGATCGGGCAGATTATGTCACGGATAACCAGCGACTTATTTGAGGTGACGGAGTTTGCCCATCATTGTCCAGAAGAATTTTTCATTGCATTCTTAAAGACAGTGATTTCTTTTATTATACTGTCTGGGATTAATCTCCCCTTAACCATCCTTATTTTCCTGCTGATTCCGGTTATGGCAGTATCCTGTACCTATTTTAACATTCAGGTGAGGAAAGCGTTTAAGCACCAGAGAAATCATATCGGTGAACTGAATGCAAGGATAGAAGACAGTCTGCTTGGAAACAGGGTGGTAAGAGCCTTTGCCAATGAAAAGATTGAGATAGAGAAATTTAATCGGGACAATCAGGAATTCTTACAGATCAAGCGAAAAACTTATAAATATATGGCTGCTTTCCAGAATACCATTCGGATGTTTGACGGTCTGATGTATGTAGTGGTAATCGTTGCAGGCGGTATTTTTATGATTAAAGGTCTTATTGAGCCTGGAGATCTTGTGGCTTACACTCTTTATGTGAGCACATTGCTGGCGACCATACGAAGAATTATTGAATTCGCAGAGCAGTTCCAGAGAGGAATGACAGGAATTGACCGATTCATGGAACTGATGGATGCCAATGTAGATATATTTGATGAAGAGGGGGCAAGACCTCTGACGAAGATCGACGGGGAGATCTCTTTTGAAGATGTTTCGTTTGAATATCCGGATGACCGGAATCCAGTTCTGTCACACATCAATCTTAGGATCAGATCCGGTGAAAAGGTGGCTCTGGTAGGCCCGTCGGGAGGCGGAAAAACAACTCTCTGCAGCCTGGTACCGCGGTTTTATGATCCCACTGAGGGAAGAATTTTAATTGATGGTCAGGATATCCGGGAAGTGACCCTTAAGAGCTTAAGAAGTACAGTAGGTGTGGTACAGCAGGATGTTTACTTATTCTCAGGAACCGTATTTGAGAACATTGAATATGGTCGTCCCGGGGCTTCCATGGAAGAGGTGGTTTCGGCCGCCAGGATGGCAGGCGCTCATGAATTCATCACAGGATTAAAGGATGGATACAATACATACGTTGGGGAACGTGGTGTAAAACTCTCCGGAGGTCAGAAGCAGAGGATCAGTATTGCCAGAGTATTCCTTAAAAATCCGCCGGTACTGATTCTTGATGAGGCAACTTCTGCGCTGGATAATGAAAGCGAGCAGCTGGTTTCCCAGTCTTTGGAACGGCTTTCCAAAGGAAGGACAACGGTGACTATCGCACACCGTCTGACTACCATACAGAATGCTGACCGTATTTTAGTTCTTTCTGATAACAGAATTGTGGAAGAAGGAAATCATGAAGAACTGCTTTTAAAGAAAGGCATGTACTACCAGCTTTATACCTCTGTGAGTGAAGCAGAGAAGAATACTTAATTTGAGAAATAAAGGAGAGCCGGAATGAAAGTAGCGATCGTTACAGACAGCAACAGCGGAATTACCCAGAAACAGGGAAAGGAAGCTGGAATTTATGTCGTTCCCATGCCATTTATGATGGATGGAGAGATGTATTATGAGGATATCAGCTTAAGCCAGCAGGAGTTTTATGAAAAGCTGGAAAACGGTGCTGATATTTCCACCTCACAGCCGTCACCCGGTGATTTAATGGATTTATGGAATGAACTGTTAAAGGAATACGATGCCATTGTGCACATACCCATGTCCAGTGGATTAAGCAGTTCCTGTCAGACAGCCATAATGCTGGCGGAAGATTATGAAGGTAAGGTATTTGTTGTTAACAATCAGAGAATCTCTGTAACCCAGAGGCAGTCTGTTCTTGATGCGAAGGAGATGGCAGATCAGGGGATAAGCCCTCAGGCAATCAAGGAAAAACTGGAGGAGACGAAGATGGACTCCACCATTTACATTACTCTGGACACTCTGGAATATTTGAAAAAAGGGGGGAGAATCACTCCTGCAGCTGCGCTGCTTGGCAGTTTTCTGCGGATTAAACCGGTTCTCACCATTCAGGGAGAAAAGCTTGATGCATTTGCAAAGGCAAGAACCATGAAGCAGGCGAAAGCCATGATGATTGCAGCCATAAAAAAGGACATGGATGAACGTTTTAATGATCCAAACGGTGCAGTGACCCATATCGCAGTTGTACACTCAGACAGTCTGGAAGCCGCTCTGGAATTTAAGCGGGAGCTTCAGGAGCTGTTTCCGGAAACAGGGGACATCCATGTGGATCATCTTTCCCTCAGCGTTTCCTGTCATATCGGACCTGGTGCACTTGCAGTTACATGTACCAAAAAATTAAATTTATGATAAGTCAGAGATTGGAGAGGTGAGACCATGTTTCAGGATAAACTATTCAGCCGAAAGCCCGTTATCAGCCTGCAGGTCACTCTGATCCTCGTCTTTTTGTTTATAGGAAGTATTCCGGTTTTTGTCGGGAGCTCTGTTCTGCTGGGAGCATTCCGGCAAAACCTGATCGATTCACGAATGCAGGAGATCCAAAACCAGTGCTGGATATTAAGCAATAAGATGACCAGGATTGGATATTTAACAATGGATCCCAAAGATCCCCTGTTAGATAATGAGATGGCTGTGAAAGCGGATATGTTTAACGGGAGAATTGTAATTATCAATAAGAGCTTTCGTATTATCAGCGATACCTTTTCCCTCTCTGCAGGTAAGACCAATGTGTCGGAGGAAGTGATCCGGTGCTTTAACGGTGAAAACAGCAGCAAATACAATCAGGAAAAAAAGTATTTTTCTCTCACAATTCCAATCTATTCCAATAGTCAGGAAAAAGAGATTGACGGTGTTATGATCATCACGGCATCTTCGGAAGATCTTTTAAACCGCATTGTCACTGTATCGGATAAGGGGGCATTTTTGCAGCTTTTAATTATTTCCATACTGGCAATTGTGGTAGTTCTTCTGGTAAAACTTTTAATGAAGCCGTTTCGGGAATTGCAGAGGATGTTAAACCGTGCAGCAGAAGGAAACATAGATGAAGATATTATCTCCCGTGTTTACAAGGAGACCAGGCAGATTTCAGATTCCATTAATACCACGTTAAAGAAACTGAAAGCGGTAGACAAGTCCAGGGAAGAGTTTGTTTCCAATGTGTCACATGAGCTAAAAACTCCCATTACATCCATTCGTGTACTTGCGGATTCTCTCATTGGAATGGAGGATGCCCCGGTGGAACTGTACCGGGAGTTCTTAAGCGATATTTCGGAAGAGATTGAACGAGAGAATAAAATTATCGATGATCTCCTTGCTCTTGTACGAATGGATAAGACAGCAGGTGCTAACTTAAATGTGGCCCAGGTTAAAATTAACGGTCTGCTGGAACTGATTTTAAAACGTCTTCGTCCCATAGCCGGGAAGCGCAATATTGAACTGACCTTTGAAAGCATGCGGGAGGTTACGGCAGATGTGGATGAGATGAAGCTGTCTCTGGCACTGAGCAATCTTGTTGAAAATGCCATTAAATACAATATAGAAGGCGGCTGGGTGCGGGTTACCCTTGATGCAGATCACAAGTTCTTTTATGTAAAGGTTGCAGATTCAGGGATTGGAATTTCAGAAGAGTTCCAGGAACGGGTATTTGACCGCTTTTACCGGGTGGATAAGGCAAGGTCCCGGGAGACTGGAGGAACGGGGCTTGGTTTATCCATAACAAAAAAGATTGTTCTGATGCATCAGGGAGCGATCAAGCTTCAAAGCAAAGAGGGAGAGGGTACTACATTTACTGTACGTATTCCTCTTACATACATTTCTTAGGAACAGGAGGGATAGGGATGAAGCCACGAATGGGTATCATGATATTCCTGCTGTCTGTGGTATGCTTTTTATCCGGCTGCTCAGGAAGAGCGCCTGAAAAAAGCACGGATAGCGGGGAACTTTATCAGATCTACTATTTGAATTCGGCCATGACCAAAATGGAGCCTCAGCCATATACCATGCCTGAAAAGCCTGTGGATGAATCAGAAGAGGAAACAGACTGGAAAATTCAAAATCTGATGGAACAGCTGCGCAACGTTCCCAAGGATTTAGACCGGCAGGCAGCCGTCCCGGACAAGGTGGGATTTGAGCGGTATAAGCTGGAGGATACAGTGTTGTATCTGTATTTTGATAATAATTATGCGATGATGAACAGCACCAGAGAGATTCTTTGCAGGGCTGCTCTTGTCAGAACCCTGACTCAGATCAAGGGAATTGCATACGTAGCAATCTACACAGCAGAACAGCCGCTTATGGACAGCACCGGAAATCCGGTGGGACCAATGCAGAGTACGGATTTTATTGATAATATCAGCAATGTCAACTCATTTGAAAAGACAGAGCTGTCCTTGTATTTTGCTGATGAAAGCGGAGAAAAGCTGGTAAAAGAGTCAAGAGAAGTGGTTCATAATATTAATACTTCCCTGGAAAAGCTGGTAATTGAACAGCTGATCGCAGGACCTGGCAGACCGGGATTAAACCCTACGCTGCCGAAGGAAACCAAACTGATTAATGTGTCGGTTAATGAAAATGTATGCTACATCAATTTTGACTCCTCATTTCTCAATAACACTCTGGAGGTAAAGGAATATATCCCCATCTATTCCATCGTCAACTCTCTGGCTGCGGTTTCATCTATTAATAAGGTTCAGATCACAGTCAATGGTTCTCAGGATGTGATGTTTCGGGACTCCATTTCTTTGAACCAGCAGTTTGAGCGAAATCTGGATTACAATAAGGAAAATGAGGAATCAACAGAAGAAACAGGAGGAACACAACAATAAAACGCCCATTATGTCTGATTGCAGGGGGATTTGTACTTGGAGAGACTGCCGTACTGCTGGCTTTGACATCTTGGCTTTTTATTCCGGCACTGATTGCTGCCGGGATGATTTTTTGTGGTTGCAGGAGAGGCAGAAACCCGCTTTGGGTCTTTTTGCCTCTTGTTTTTTTCTATCTGGGATCGGCACGTGCAGGCCTTGAGATGGAACAATTAAGAGAACGGGATATGCGTCTTTTAGAGATCACAGGTTATTACACTGAGGTACAGGGCAGTATTTCATCTATTGCAGAAGAGAAAGGAGTTGTCAGTCTGACTCTGAAGAATAACCGGATCAGAAAAATGATGAAAGGGAAGTGGGAAGAGGTTCTTTATCAGCCCCCCGGAATCATGGTTTCTTTAAAGGAGTGTGAAGGGGATTCTCTAAACTCTCTGGGAATGGGACAGATTGTTGCTGTGCGGGGCGAGGCACAGCCCTTTTCACAGGCAAGAAACCCGGGAGAGTTTGACTTTAAGAGCTACTATCAGTCTCTGGGGGTGGATTTTACCCTTTTTGCAGAGGAGATTACTATAGTAGATGGGGGGAAGTCTCCGCTTTTGGAGTTTTTAAGAAAATTAAAAGTCCATAGTAAGGCGATTCTTTACCGGGACGCAATAGAAACAGATGCAGGGATCTTTACGGCTGCAGTGCTGGGCGATAAAATGGGAATCTCCAGGGATATTAAGGATTTATACCAGAAAAATGGGATTGCCCACCTCCTTGCCATCAGCGGTCTTCATATGTCTTTTATCGGACTTTCTTTTTATAAGCTGATAAAAAAGGCTGGTGCAGGCTTTTGGGGTGCAGGTCTTGTTAGTATGGTACTTCTGATTTTATATGGTATATTAACGGGTGCAAGTCCTTCTGTGGTACGTGCCGGGTTGATGATGTGTCTGGGATTTTATGCGGCTTGTCTTGGAAGAACCTATGATTTATTATCTGCAGCTTCGCTGTCATTATTTTTTCTGGGCTTTCAGTCTCCGTCACTCCTGATGCAGGGAGGTGTTCAGCTTTCCTTCGGTGCCGTATTTGCAATAGGAGCAATCGCTCCGCTTATTCAAGGGTGGCTGGGAAAGGATAGCCTTTTTTCCGGGAGTATTTCTGCCTGCTTTGCGGTGCAGATGATTACTCTGCCTGTGACAGCCTTTCATTTCTACCAGATTCCGCCTTATGGTCTGGTTTTGAATCTGTTGGTCATTCCACTGATGGGCGGAGTTCTCTGTTCTGGTCTGGGAGTGATTGCATTTGGAGCTTTAAGTCCTGTTTTTGGAACTGCGGCAGCGGGAACCGGGCATTATATACTGTCTCTGTATGAGATTCTTTTAAACATTGCCGGTGAGATGCCGGGGAGCAATATTATTTTGGGCAGGCCTGGTATCAGAACGCTGGTGGCTTATGGGTTTCTTCTTACTGGCTGTATTTTTATAATGAAATTATTCAGCAGGTGTGAAAAGGAAGCAGAGAAAAAAAACGTTGATGCCCTGGGAGGAAATGAAAGTTCGCCGGAAAAAGGAAAAATATCGTTTGCAGGAAAACTCCTTTTCCTGGTTGGATTTTATATATTATCTATATTTCTTTTATTACCTGAGCCGGTAAAAGGGCTCGAAGCATGGTTTCTTGATGTGGGGCAGGGAGATGGAATTCTGCTCAGGGCGGAAGGGGCATGCGTGCTGATTGATGGTGGAAGCTCATCTAAAAAAACTCTGGGAGAGTATACACTGTCCCCATGTCTGAAGTCTCTTGGTGTTTCAGTGATTGATTATGCATTTGTCAGCCACGGAGACCTGGATCATGTAAGCGGAGTAAAATATTTGCTGGAAAGCTGTGAGGACATACAGATTAAGAATTTATTTCTCCCTTATCATGGGCGGGATGAGGAAATGATACAATCTCTGGCAGCACTGGGGGAAGATAGGGGGGCCTGTGTGCAGTATCTGACAGGGGGAGATGTAATGAAGGTAGGAAAGCTATCCATTACCTGCCTTTATCCTGGAAAAGATGACGTACCCACAGATGTTAATGGCGAATCCCAGGTGCTTAAAATGGACTATGGTGATTGCCATATGCTGTTTACCGGTGATATGGGGGAGCGGGAGGAACAGCTTCTTCTTGAAAAAAAGAAAGATCAGTTATTAAGTGAAGTAAATGTTTTAAAAACAGCTCACCACGGCTCGAAATATTCATCCAGCGAATCATTTCTTGATGCAGTTTCACCTGTCTGGGCTGTGATTTCTTATGGACAGGGGAATTCTTACGGACATCCTCATAAAGAAGTATTAGAACGTTTTAATGAGCGGAGTGTTACGGTGTTCGGAACTGGAATGAGCGGAGCAGTCAGGCTGGAAACGGATGGAACAAGAATCCGTTTTTCAACTTTCGTTGACGGAACCAGGAACCATGGGTATAATGTTAAGAAGGAAAAGGAGTGAAACATGCGATGCAAACCCTGAATCAGGATATAAAAAATAACAGTTTTAAGCCGGTTTATCTCTTATATGGAGAAGAGGCATTTCTAAAAAACAGCTACAAGAATCAGATGAAATCGGCCATAACTCAGGGAGATACCATGAATTTCAACCAGTTTGGCGGAAAATCCATTGATGTAAAGGAGCTTATAAGCCTTGCTGATACTATGCCTTTTTTTTCGGAGAAACGCTTGATCCTTGTAGAAGACAGTGGATTTTTTAAGGCGGCTGCAGAAGAACTGGTTAACTATCTGCCCCAGATGCCGGATACAACCTGCATGATCTTTGTGGAATCAGAAGTGGACAAAAGAAGCAAAATGTTTAAAAAGATAAAGGAACTTGGTTATGCCGCCGAGATGGAGCGTCAGGACATTAATCAGCTTGCCAGGTGGGCAGGAACATTACTTTCCAGAGAAGGAAAAAAGGTGACTGGACAGACCATGGAGCTGTTTTTAAACATGACCGGTGATGATATGGAAAATATCCGCATGGAGCTGGAAAAGCTGATTAGCTTTACGTTAGGAAGAGATATTATAACTGATGAAGATGTGATGGCGATCTGTACAGAGCGGACCACCAATAAAATATTTGATATGGTTACTTCCATCGTTAACCGCCAGACAAAAAGAGCTCTTGAACTTTATGAAGATTTGCTCACGTTAAAGGAACCTCCCATGAGAATCATGTTTCTCATTGCCAGGCAGTTTAACCAGCTGCTCCAGGTAAAGGAACTGATGGGGAAGGGGATGGATAAAGGGGGAATCGCAGCAAAGCTTAAAATCCCGCCTTTTGCTGCCGGTAAACTGATGCCTCAGGCAAGAACTTTTTCCAAGGAACAGATTCTTTCTTATGTGAATTCCTGTGTTGAGGCGGAAGAAGCGGTTAAAACGGGAAGACTTTCGGATCGTATGGCAGTTGAGCTTTTGCTGACTGCAAAATACTAAAATAACAGGTTGTCTGTTTCAGAAGACGGGAGGATAAGGAACTGGTGAATAGTTCCTTATCGCTCCCGTCTTCTTTCACTTTGAAAGCCAAAAAATATATCATCATTAATATTGTCATCATTGCCGCAACAGAGAGCCCGGTGGGCTGCAATAGTATCCAGTGTATCGCCCAGCTGGTCGAAAATACTGCTAAGCAGGGCAATTTCATCAGGTGTACGCCCTTGTGCAAGACAGCAGGCAATGGATGACACAAGTGTTACTAATTCGCAGGACTGCATAGTTCATCACCTCTGGATAATATATGATGCATCAGGTGACATTAAGATAAGAAAAAAATTATTCTGCCATTTTATAAATATTAAACGGTTCAAAAAGAATTAAATAGTTGTCCTTTTGCAGCCCCTTCTCATATTTAGTCCGATAGCATTCCAGTGCTTCCAGCAGAAATTCTTCCGTAACCTCTAAATGTTCCGCGATCTCAAAGCTGTTTCTGCAGCCGGCCTCTTTCGCGGCAACCAGCTTCTCCAACGTGATCATTTTGTTATAAGCCCATAAACGTGCTGTGCGTTCCTGTTTTCTGTTTGAAACATTAGACTGATCCAGTATATCTCCGGCAGTGGTGTAGTAATGTCCAAGTTCTTCAGCCAGTACGCAGGCTTTCTGACAGCCGGACATGTTCTGCCGGATGAGAATCTGATCACCCCTAATACGTCCGTCATTACCAATTAATGGTTTTTCTTTAATCATGATTCCGTCAGAGTCTGCTTCCTCTAATAATATGTCATAATTCAAATAAATCACCTCAACGAATTTTATTCCTTACTCATCGAAAAAGGCATCATCATGCTGTCTCATTTCCTCAGTCACTTCAATATCCGTCCGCTCATGAGCCGCTACCGGCTGTAAATAAGATCTGGGATCCGTACGCAAAGGCCGGACAACCGGGTCTACTTTTGTATATTGGGGGATGTGCACCATCTCACTGACCCGTTTTAGCGCCTCTTTTTGTCCGCTTTCATTGAGCTTTTGAAAATTATTGAGCATTTCTCTTGCAGACTCTCCGAAACAGCTGTTTTCATGATCCAGCGCAAAAACATCTGTTTCCTCCCAGCCCATGAGGGAAGCCGGAGTTGTTCTCAGTGCTTTTGCGATTGCGGTAATTTTAGACTGGGGAAGGCCTCTGCCGTCTACCTCTATCTTATTGATGGAAGAACGGGATTTGTAACCCGCCTTATTCGCAAGCTCTTCCTGAGACATTCCCAATTCCTCACGTCTTTGTTTTATAATCTGACCGATATCCATAGGACCACCTCCATGACAGCATTATATCACGGAGTAGAATTACTTTCAACAAAAATTGAAAAACGTGTTGACAAAAAGGAAACGACGGAGTATGATGACGTTGTAGACAAAAAGACTACAAGAAAGGAGGACAGGATGACCAACACGGTTCGGCTAAATGAGTTAATCAAAAAATCCGGGCTGAAAAAGGGGTGGATTGCGGACAGACTTCACTTGTCCAGCTATGGGTTTCGAAGAAAACTGTGGAATAAGAGTCAGTTTAAGGCGGGTGAGATTAAAGCGCTGTGTGAGTTGCTTGGGATTGCATCGTTGGAGGAGATTAGTGATATTTTTTTTAATGATGATGTAGACAAAAAGACTACATAAAATTCTGACAGAAGGTAGGTGAAAGGGATGGAGGCAAGGAATGTATAACATAATAACGGAATCTGTAATTGAGAAGTTGAAGATTATCTTTCCTGAAATAAAAATCCGTT
Source organism: Lacrimispora struthionigena (assembly GCF_048627165.1). NCBI lineage: Bacteria > Bacillati > Bacillota > Clostridia > Lachnospirales > Lachnospiraceae > Lacrimispora > Lacrimispora struthionigena. The sequence goes on along the minus strand of NZ_JBMBWP010000002.1, from coordinate 1,530,493 downwards.
TAGGATCTATTGAGCTAGAAGAGAAAGAATCCTGTTTAGTGGCCGGAATTTCACAGGTGTCGGAGAATTGCATAAACGGGAAGCGATACTGCTGTAGTATAAAAATATTTATTAATTATTATCCCAAGGGTGCAGATGAGCAATTTGAGAATCAGTACCATGTATTGGAGTTGTTAATGAAACATTTGGAATCGATCTCTTTGAAAAACGGGGCAGTTATAGGAAGTAAAGACAGATCTGGATTAGTAGAAAACGGTAATCTGAAATTTCAAACGGAATATCAAATATTCTTTCTGAAAAATCAGGAGGAGGAAGTGTCTATGGAGGGCATTATCTTAAAATGAAAGAGGTAAATTGATGACTGGGAACAGTAGAAGAAAGGCTGCAGAAAAAACTGAAGCAGTACGTTATACAAAAAAACAGTTAATCTGTTCAGAGAAGTATTTCGGTCAAAGTGACCTGCTATGTGCATTGTTAGAGAACGGAAAAACTTATTCACTGGCAGAAACAGAAGAGATAATGAATCGATTTAAGAAAGGTAAGGTAAACGTATGTTAGGTGGAGGAAATTTTAAAACACAAAATAAGGTATTTCCCGGTGCGTATATAAATTTTATTAATCGTGCTACGTCTGGTGTATCCTTTGGTGACAGAGGTGTGGCCGCTATTCCAATGATTTTAAGCTGGGGGCCGGAAAAGGAAATTTTTGAAGTTACTGCTGAGGAATTCCAGTATAACAGTAAAGAAATTTTTGGCTATTCGGTTGAGGACGCAGCAATGCTGCCTGTAAGAGAATTATTCCAGAATATGAAAAAGGGAATCTTCTATCGGTTAAATGCCGGTAACCATGCATTCTGTGACTATGGAACAGCAAAATATTCCGGAAAGCGGGGAAACAATCTGATGGCAGTCATCTCAAAAAATGTGGATGACAATTCAAAATATAATGTAAGCATCCTGTTTGATGGAAAAGAAATAGATGCTCAGACTGTTTCAAAATCAGCTGAACTTAAGGATAACAATTATGTGATATTTAAGAAAGATGCAACTTTGGCAGAAACGGCAGGGCTTCCATTTGCTGGAGGCAGTGATGGGAACGAAATTACCGGCGAAGATTATTCTGAATTTTTACATGCAATAGAAAGCAGCTCTTACCAGATTCTTTGCTGTCCTTCACAGGATGATAATGTGAAAGCATTATTTGCGGCCTTTACCAGGAGAATGAGAGATGATGTTGGAGTAAAATTCCAGACAGTTTTACATCAATATTCAAAAGCAGATCATGAAGGAATCATATCAGTGGAAAATGAAGCCAAAGAGAATACGCCAGGTCTGGTTTATTGGGTAACAGGCGCTGAGGCAGCTTGTGATATTAACAAAACAGTGGAAAACAAGAAGTATGACGGAGAATACACTGTAAAAGTTCCCTATACCCAGCTTCAGCTTGCAGATGCTATGAAGGCCGGCAAATTCCTTTTACATAAAGTTGGAAGTGAGATCAGGGTTCTTACAGATATTAATACACTGGTAACCGATACAGATGAAAAAGGAGAGGATTTCTCTAATAATCAGACCATCCGAGTACTGGATCAGATTGGCAATGATATTGCAGGACTTTTCCATTCCCGGTATCTGGGAAAGATGCCCAATGATAATGCAGGGCGAATCAGTCTGTGGAATGATATTGTAACCTACGGAAAACAAATGGCAGTTTTAAGAGCCATTGAAGACTTTGATGCAAAAGCGGTCACAGTGGATAAGGGGGAGGGAAAACGGTCTGTTTTAGTAAATTTCCCGGTTCAGCCTATTAACTGTATGAGTATTTTGTACATGACAGTCGTCGTTTCATAAGAAAGGGGTAATGGATAATGAGTAATATAACAATGAATGCGTGGGATGCAGTCAGCGCAGCAAAAGCAGAATGCTTTATTACAATTGAAAATGAACGTTTTAATTTCATGCAGGCTTTGAATCTGGAAGCAAAGATTGAAAAGGTGAAGTCTGAAATCCCGATTCTTGGACGAGCTATGAAAGGGAATAAAACGGTCGGAATGAAGGGAACCGGTTCTGCAACATTTCACTATAACACAAGCATTTTCCGTGATATTTTATATCGATACCAGCAGACTGGCAAGGATATCTACTTTGATATTCAGGTTACAAATGAAGATCCTGCTTCCAGTGTGGGAAGACAGACTGTCATTTTAAAGAATTGTAACTTAAACGGAGGAATTATTACCAAGTTTGATGCCTCAGGAGAATATTTAGAGGATGAGTTCGAATTTACATTTGAGAGTTGGGAAATGCCAGAACGTTTTGGAACAATTGCAGGAATGCAGTAAATACATGGAGGATATGAAAATGGGAGATTTAAGTTGTTTTTTAAGTCAGAATGCTGTAAAGGCGGAGAATGAGAAATTTGTAGCTTCAAAACGTTTTATAGGTCAGAAAAATAAACCAGTGGAGTGGGAAATTAAAGCAATTACTTCAAAAGAAGATGAAGCGCTGAGAAAAGAGTGCACGAAACGGGTACAGGTGACTGGCAAAAAGGGACAGTATACACAGGAGACGGATTATAATCTTTATCTTGGAAAACTGGCCGCAGAATGTACGGTGTATCCCAATCTGAATGATAAAGGTCTACAGGATTCCTACCAGGTTATGGGATCAGATGCTTTGTTAAAAGCAATGCTGACTGCTGGAGAATATGCCGGATATTTAGAGCGGATCCAGCAGGTGAATGGATTTGATACAACACTGGAAGAGCAGGTCGAAGAGGCAAAAAACTAATAAATGGAGGCGATATGGAAGCCAACATTGCTTACTATTGCCTCCACAAGCTTCACAAATGGCCACATGAATTTTTAAGCCTTGACCGGTATGAGAAGGCATTTATTATTGCAGCAGTTAATCTGAAACTGGAAAATGATAAGAAGCAGGCTCAAAAAGCAAAGGCCAGGCACAGGTAATAAATGAGGGAAGCGCCTTAACAGACGTTTCCCCAATAATAAATGGAAAGGAGGTAGAAGTGTGGCGACATTAGAAAACTCAATACAGCTTGTTGACGGTGCAACACCTGTACTCAACAGAGTCAGTACTTCCATTAATATGACTGCCGGTCTTATGCGCAGCTTACAAATGGCATCATCAAATGCGTTGGCGCTACCTGGTATGCAAATGTGGGAATCTTCACTGGCTGGAATTCGCCTCCAGTATGACAGAATAGAAGAAACGGTGTATCAAGTGCAAGACCAGCAGGAAGAGTTAACTGAGAACACAAAAGAGAATGAGAAAGAAGTCGAAAAGCTAAAGAAAGCCTGGGAAAAAGTTGTTTCTGTTACAAAGAAAATGGGCATTAAGACAAGTGCCATGGATATTTTCAATCAGGCAAACGACATGAAAGCCGCAGGTAATGTCATACAGACAAGAACCGGTATGGAAGGACCAGATCTTAGTGCAGCACAAAAAAGTGCCTCCAATCTCTATATTGATAATCTAAGCCCCAGTCTTAGTTCGGCAGCACAAAGCCTTTCTGCAGTGAATCAGCTTACTGGACAAACCGGAAGCGGATTAGAGCAGATAACACGAGCCGGACTGCTGATGCAGGATACCTTTGGATATGGACTGACAGATAGTATAAAGTCTGCAGGCATGTTGGAACAGCAGTTTGGTATATCTGGTGCTGAAGCGTTTGATTTGATTATTCAGGGAACACAGGCAGGTCTTAATAAGAATGGAGATTTACTGGCAACAATTAATCAGTACTCATCCAGATTTAAAAGCCTGGGTCTTGGTGGAGATGAAATGTTTCAGGCTTTCATTAATGGTGCTGAAAATGGAGGAGTTTCAATAGCTTCCCTTGGTACAGCGGTTAGCGAATTCTCAAAACGTGCAGTCAGTGGTGGAAAAGATTCCAGCCAGGGATTCGCTGCCTTAGGGCTTGATGCAAATAAAATGACGGAAGCATTTAAAGGTGGAGGAGAGACCGCAAAGCAGGCTTTTATGCAGACAATGGATGCTTTAAATAATATGGAAGATCCGGTAAGCAAAAATCTGGCAGGAGTTAAGCTGTTTGGTGATGCATGGGGAAATATTGGTAGCGACGGTGTAATGGCACTGTCTGACCTAAGTGGATCTGTAGAATTGACAAAAGATCATCTGGAGGAACTAGACAGTATAAAGTATAACGATGCAGCAAGTGCTCTCAGTTCACTGGCAAAGACAATTAATATTGGATTAGCAGGACCAATTGGCGGAATAGTGGACTTTGTTACAAAAAGTATTCAGGATTTTACATCAGGATTGCAGGGAGATGTTGAAAATATCAGTGGGATTTTTGGTGTAATTGGATTGGTAGCGGGAACTATTGGTAATTTTATTGCTGAGTCATGGTCGGTTCTCCAACCTGTTATCCTGGGTATTGTTGCTGCCTTAATTGTTTACAATGCAGTTTTGGGAGCTGGTTGGCTGGTTATGGCTGCTAATGCGGCTCAAACAGCCTTAAGTACGGTTTGCGGTTGGGCCAATGTTGTAGCTACAACAGCACAAAAGATTGCAGTCGAAGGTCTAAATGCAGCACTGGGAGCTTCCCCTCTGACTTGGTTCCTGATTCTTCTTATTGCAATTATTGCTCTTTTTTATGCAGGAGTAGCAGCTATTAATCATTTTGCCGGAACCTCCTATAGTGCTACAGGAATAATTTGCGGGGTATTCGCAGCGGCATTAGCTTTTATCGGTAATATCCTGATGGCTATGGGAGAAATGGTTATTGGGGTAGTTGAATTTATGTTGAATCCTTTTATTTTCTTGGCTAATTTTATAGCAAATATGTTCCGTGATCCTCTTGCTTCGGCTGTGTATCTATTTGCAGATTTCGGAGATCAAATTTTGGGCCTGATTCAGAAGGTGGCAAAAGCTCTGGATCTGGTTACTGGTTCTCATTTTGAAGCAACGGTATCAGTTTGGAGAGAAGACATTTATGGTTTTTATGATAGATTTGCTAAGAAACATGGAAATGGGACTTACGAAGAAAAGTTTAAACCACTGGATTTAGATAAGATGATGTCTGAAGCGGGATTAGAACATGATCGTTTTAATTATGGTGATGCTTATAAGAATGGTAATAATTGGGGGACGGGTATAGAAAATGGAGTTAAAAATAAATATGAGGAAATAAAAACAAATGTTAAGCAGCATGATCCTGTAGAAAACACACAGGTACCTAATGAAGATATTATAAAAAACACAGGTAATACGGCGGCGAGTACAGCAGCTATGGCAGATTCCATGGATATCGTAGACGAGGAATTAAAGTATATGCGGGATGCGGCTGAGCAGGAAATTATTAACCGGTTTACACTGGCGGAATTAAAGGTGGATGTTAATAACAATAACACCATAAAGACTGTTACGGACATTGATAACGTAGCTCGAATGCTTAGCGATGTTACTACAGAAATGCTGGTTTCTTCCGCAGAAGGGACGGTATATTAATGGCTTATCAAATCTATATTGATGACATGCTACTTCCTCTTCCACCAGAAAAAATACCATTAAAATACAATGGACAGAATAAAACTATAAATCTCATTAATGGAGAGGAGATTAATTTAGTTAAGCCAACGGGTCTTGCTGAAATAAGCCTGGATGTAATTATTCCTCAAATGGAATATCCATGTGCCACTTGGGATGGAAGTATAGGAAGTGCAGAAGATTTCTTAACTAAAATAAAAAAACTTAAGGATAATGGGAATTTTTTTGAATTTACTGTAATTCGTGAAGGACTAATGGGAAACAGTTTATTTGACACAACTTTTGATGTCACATTGGAGGACTATAAAGTCACAGATGATGTCAGTGAGGGGTTTGATCTGGCAGTGTCTCTTAACATGAAAGAATATAAGAGTTACGGAACAAAAATCATGAATTTTAAAATCGATGAGGACGAATCGCAAAATGAAGTGACCAGTTCACAAGAAGAACGTCAGGGAGAGCCGCCAATCGTAAAAGAATATACGGTTGTAAAAGGAGATTGCCTTTGGTCCATTGCTAAAAAAAATCTTGGAGATGGAAGCCGGTGGAAAGAAATATACCAGTTAAATCGCGATAAAATTTCCAATCCTAATTTGATTTATCCAAATCAGGTATTAATTATGCCTTAGGAAAGGAGAAAGATGAAAGCACATTTATATATCCAAAATGATCGGACCGTTTATGAACCAGTCGTATGCGGAAACATTTCATGGCAGACCCAACGAAGAGGACAGCCAGGAAAGTGCACATTTACGCTTCTCCCGGACAAGATGCTTCAAATTGAAGAGGGCAATGCTGTCCGGTTGGACGTAACTGGAATCCCTGTTTTCTTTGGGTTTATTTTCGAACGTAACTGGAACAGTGATGGTCAGGTAAAGGTTACAGCATACGATCAGCTGCGTTATCTAAAAAATAAAGAGACTTATAATTATACGGATTTAACTGCCGCAGAATTAATACAGATGATTGCGGATGATTTTCATCTAAAGACAGGAGAACTTGAGGATACTGGTCAGCGATTTTCCAGAAAAGAAAAGGACAAGACGTTATTTGATATTATTTTGAACAATATGGATCTTGCTATGATACATTCGGGGAAATTATATACGTTCTATGATGATGTAGGAAAATTAACACTTAAATCTATGGAAAACATGAAGCTGGATATCATGATTGATGAAACGACAGCGCAGGACTATGACTATAAAGTCAGTATTGACAGCAATACCTTTAATCTGATCAAACTGTATTATGACAATAGTGATACCAAACAAAGAGAGTGTTACATTACGAAAAGCACAGAGAACATAAATAAATGGGGAGTCCTTAAAAAGGATGAATCCATTGAAAAGGGAGTGGATGGGCAAAAAGTAGCAGAAACCTATCTGACTTTGTACAATCGCCCTTCCCGTTCCCTGACAATAAAAGATGCATTTGGTGATATTCGTGCCAGAGCTGGTTGTCTTATTCCGGTTTTTCTGGATACATTAGACACAAGTTGTAAAAATTATCTGGTTATTGAATCAGTCACTCACAAAATTGATGAAGGAATTCATACTATGGATTTAACATTGAGAGGAGCAAAAATAGTTGGCTGACGTTGAATGGATAGAGAACATAAAAAGAATTGTAATGCAGGCTGTAGAGGCTGGAGATCCTTGTGATGTTATAACTGCTTCTGTGCTTAACACGGATCCATTAGAAATTCGGATAGATCAGAAAACCATATTAACAAAAACCCAGATTATATTACCAGAACAGTTTACAGACCATTTAAGTGTAATGGAAATACCAGGTTTGGGAGAAATGACAGTGACTGTAAAGGCAGGTCTGAGAAATGGAGACAGGATTCTTCTCATTCAAAAACGGGGAGGACAACAATACGTAGTAGCAGGCAGATGGTAAAGGAGGGGGAATACTTATGCTCCCAGTAACAGGTAATATTTTGGAACAGGACTTTAAAGTAATTGAGCAGCCATCTAAAACCTTCCGTCTTGTTATGGACAGCGGTCGTATTATGGGAATGACAGATGGTTTAGAGGCAATTCGACAGTCTGTTTACTGCATTTTAAATACGGAGCGTTTTGACTGGCTAATTTATAGCTGGAATTATGGAGTGGAATTAAACAGGCTTTTTGGAAGGCCGTTAGGGCTGGTTAAAGCTAAAGTGAAAAAAAGAATCAAGGAAGCCTTAAAGCAAGACGACCGAATCAATGAGGTGGATAATTTTTCTTTCAAAGAGAAGGGTACATCACTATTTATAACATTTACCGTCCATACTCCGGTGGGAGAAATTAATGCTGAAAAGGAGGTGAACTTTTAAGTGTATGAAAATATTTCGTATGAGAACATATTAAAGCGTATGTTAGATAAAGTATCATCTGACTTAGATAAAAGGGAAGGTTCTGTAATTTATACAGCGCTGGCTCCAGCTGCTGCAGAGCTTGCTATTATGTACATAGAGATCGACCAGGTCTTAAAAGAGATTTTTGCGGATACAGCAGACAGAGAATTTTTAATACGTAGAGCAGCTGAGCGCGGAATTATTCCCAAGGCAGCTTCTTATGCAGAGCTAAAGGCACGATTTAATATGGAAATTCCAATAGGAAGTCGTTTCTCTCAAAACTTAATGAATTACAAGGCTATAGAAAAATTAGATGACTTTGAATACCGGATGCGGTGTGAAACGATTGGTACTTCCGGAAATGTAAATTTAGGCAGATTGATTCCCGTTGAATATATAAAAGGCTTAACATTTGCTGAACTTACAGAACTTTTAGTACCAGGAGAAGAGGAAGAGGAAACAGAACGGTTTCGTAAACGATATTTTGACAGTTTAAAATCTCAGGCGTACGGTGGAAATATTGCAGATTATAAAGAGAAAGTTTCGGCGATTTCAGGAGTAGGTGGGGTAAAGGTGTTTCCTGCCTGGAATGGTGGCGGAACGGTGAAACTGGTCATTGTTGATTCCTCTTTTCACGCTCCCAGTCTGGATTTAATTGAACGTGTGCAGGAACAGATTGATCCAATTACAGACCAGGGGAAAGGCTATGGAATTGCGCCTATTGGTCATAAAGTTTCTGTTGCAGGCGCCCAGGGAGAGATAGTATCAATTACTGCAAAAATCACATATCAGACAGGATATGACTCTGGAAAATGTAAAGATTTTATTGAAAAGACTCTGGACGAATATTTGGAAGAACTCAATCATTCGTGGCAAGAGTTAGATAACATTATTGTCAGGATTTCCAGAATTGAAAGCAGGTTGCTGGATGTGGAAGGGGTTCTTGATGTTATGGATACAAAGATCAATGGAGTGAATGGTAATTATGTAATTCCCTCTGAGAAGATAGCACAACGAGGTGATGTCGATGCTTAATCAAAGAGAAATGGATTTAATATCATATTTACCAGATTATTTAAGAGGAATCCGAGAGTTTAATGAGATAGGCGGAGCTGAAAAAAATGAATTGGGGCAGCTGTATTCAAACATTGAAATCCTGTGGAATAACAGTTTTATAGTATCCTCGGATTATCAGGGGATAAAAAAATGGGAGTCTTTGTTAGGAATCAAAGGGGAGGCAGCACTTTCTCTTGAAGAGAGAAGAAATATTGTATTAGCAAACTGGAATTATCAGCTCCCTTATACCCAAAGAAAATTGCAGGAGCAGTTAACATCTCTACTTGGGGACAATTATGAAATCTACGTGGATATCCTTAAGAGCAATTTAAAAATTGTAGTAAAAGAATGTTCTCTGGTTATTGTGGAAAGCATTCGGGATATGGTAGGAAGAATAATACCAGCAAATCTGGAAGCAGAATTTTGCAGTAAATACCAGGGAAACTATCACGCAAACAGCTCTACCTTTAACAACATAACTATTCGTACTGTTTTTTTTCCTCGATATAATCTGGCGCATTTGAATCTGGATCGTAATTGGAATTTGAATAGGGACAATAAATTAAACGGTTACAATGATGAAAGTCCCATTGACTTTTATCCTGTGGGAACCAGGGTTTGTGCAGAAATACAGCATCCCAATAAACGGGAAGAGCAGTTACGTATATCGGTTGGCATACCAAGGCAGTTATTTTCAGATAATGAGATGATTGTAGTACAAGCAGAATCAAAAAATGATTCTAATATAAAAGAAATGATGAGTTTTAGTTTCAGTGCGATGGAATACATGACGGTTGGTCCTGTCTGCATTACAAACAGGAATGTATTGGAAGATGAGTGGCCATTGGACGGTAATCGTAACTTAAATGGCGGTTTAACTATTTTATAGGAAAGGGAAAATATATGGCAGACATTACAAATGGAGTTATTACAGTAACAGGGAGAAAGAAATTTTGCAAAGCACATGCAGGAGATGTGGCTCTTCCCATTATCACTCATATGGCGTGGGGAGACGGGGGCGTAAATGATGAGGGGAAGCCAAAGGCGGCTTCTGGAGGTGAAGTTGCTCTTTATCATGAACTTTTAAAAAAGAAAGTGGAGGTTCACACTTATGTAAATGATGAGGAGACTGCTTGCCGTTACACGGCTACATTAGAAAAAGGAGAATTAACTGGAAGTGAAATATCCGAAATGGGATTGTTTGATGCAGAAGGAGATTTAATTGCATACCGAACCTTTATGCGTAAAGGAAAAGATGCAGATATTCCTCAGATCTATGATATGGATGAAATATTTTAAGGAGGTTTAATATGGCATATTGTGATGTAAAGAATCCGCCGCAATATACGGCTGAAATTCGTAAATGGGACAGGGATACGCTGGCAGATGGCCAGGAGATGGCGGTTGAGATCGAACAGCTTTTTAATAATACTTTTTATAATAAGATGGTTCAGGAGCAGCATGAACAGTTAATAGAGGTAAGTATTCCGGCTTCTGGCTGGAGCAATACAGCACCTTACAGCCAAAGATTAGCGGTGGCAGGATTGAAAGCAACTGACAATCCGGTATTAAGCCCTTGTACTCCTAAAAATTTGGATGCTGCAGATGTAAAGCTTCGAAGAAAAATGACTGGGATGATATCTGACGGGGAGACAGAAGATGGGTATGTGACGTTCTATTGCGGAGAAAAGAAGCCAACAGAAGATTTTAGCGTATATCTGAGAGGAGTGAGTGCGAATGGGTAAAGTTAGTATTTCAGGTGCTGGAGCCGCTGGAGGAGGATCTGATGAGTGTACCGCTACCAGAGCTGAAGTGTTAAAGGGGTATACGGCTATTATAAGTGCTTCTGATGATGAAGTAGTAGAAGGAACTCTGGAGTTGACCGGAGATGCAGCGGATAGTCAGGTACTCGCTAGTAAAACATATTATAGTACAGATCCTAAAAACAAAAGAAAAGGTAGTATGGTAAATCATGGTGCTATGAGCCAGACATTAAACACAGGTGAAATATGTAACATTCCTGCTGGATATCATAATGGATTAGGAAAAATTATAGCGAATAGTTTGGTAGGACAAACACCTGGAACTGCTACAGCTGCTCAGATGCTGTACGGATACACTGCATGGGTAAATGGAAGTAAACTAACAGGTAATATAACATCTTTATCGGGTCAAACTATTACACCGGGAAGTTTTCAGCAGACGGTAAATTGCTCTGATAAGTATATGACAGGAAATATAAATATTGTCGGCGATAGCAATCTTATGGCTGGGAATATTTTAAATGGAATTAAAATTTTTGGAGTAACGGGTAATGTTAGAAAATATGCTAGTATATCAGGACGTAAAACAACTTCGGGTAGTAAAAACTTTTTCCTATGGAATTATAATGTTACAAAATCCTACTATTATTTAGTATTACCTACTGGATTTACACCTCTGGTAGGCGTATTTAGATTGGACAATTCTATTGATCCAGGCTGGAACGGACTTGCTCTATTTGAAGGAGGACAATATGTAATTCCATATGGTAGTAATAATGGAATGGTTAATTATTCTGGCGGGGCTCAGTATGATAATAATCAAATGATTGTTCCAGTTGCTACATCAGGAAATTATTTTTACACAATATCAGGATATTACTAATTATTTTTGTTCCATAACTAATAATGGCTAAGTTACAACAGGAATTAAAATTAAAGCTACTTATGAACATAATATAATTTACGTATACTGACATGATTTAGTAAACAGAATTGACCGATTTAAATCCCTACATAAAAACATGGAAAAGTCTAAAGTAAAGGAGAATTAAATGGAAAGAATCATAGAATTGCTTGCCCTGGCATGGGGAAGCACGATTATTAAACTGGTTATCTTGGCCGTAGTTATGGATACCTGCTTTGGTTGCATCAGAGCAATTAAAGAACATAAATTTAACAGCTGTTTTGGAATAGACGGTGCGATCAGAAAAATATCAATGGTTGCCTCCCTGGCATTCCTCTTGGTACTAGACCAAATCGTACACCTAAACTTAATTGGTTTCATTCCGGAAGGTATCCGATCCTATCTTCCAGTTAATTCCATAGGTGTGGCCGAGTTTTTCGGCCTTCTATACATAGCATACGAGTTGGTCAGCATTTTAAAAAACATGACATTATGCGGTCTGCCCGTAAAACACATATGGGAAGCCATAAAGAAGTTCCTGTCCCAGTACACCGACGAGCTCCCCGACCGAACCTAAAACCTTACCAAGTACACTGCCCCGTGACATTTCCCCACCTTTCTTCATATGATAAATAGAAAGGGACAAGGTGATATCTATGGTAAAAAGCGAATCAACCAAAGACATGAGCAACATCGAACTACTTGGAATACAGGAGAATCTAAAAGATTCCGATTATACAGAAATCGAACGTTTCCGGGAATCCTTTGATGCAGATGACATGGGATTCTCGGGAAGAAGGGAGGGGATTTAAGTGGAAATAAACAAACTTCTAACCCCATATAACTACAGTAACGGCGAGTTAAGCCGTATTAAATATATCGTTATTCATTATGTAGGAGCGCTGGGAGGCGCAGAAGCAAACTGCAAATACTATGCCTCCCAGTACGTAGGCGCCAGCGCCCACTACTTTGTAGGCTTTTCCGGAGAAATCTGGCAGTCCGTTGAAGACAAAAACGTTGCATGGCACTGCGGAGCCAAGACCTATATCCATCCGGAATGCCGTAATAGCAACAGCATTGGTATCGAGCTGTGTGTCAGAAACAAAGGCAGCCAGTCCGACACAAGCAGAGACTGGTACTTTGAAGACGCAACCGTCGCTTCAGCAAAGAAACTGACTAAGCAGCTGATGGAACAATACGGAATCAAAGAAGATCACGTAATCCGCCATTACGATGTGACCGGTAAAATCTGCCCCAATCCTTACGTATACAACAACACCATTCACACCTGGGAAGATTTTAAGGATTCCCTTTTATCCGCAGCAGAAGTAAAATCCGGCTGGGTGGAAGAGGAAAACGGATGGAGATTTTATTTAGGCAATACAGGAGATTATGTGAAAAATGACTGGTATCAGGATGGAGATACCTGGTACTGGTTTGATGAAGCCGGATATATGGTAAAAGACACCTGGAAAACAGGAAGTGACGGAAAGTGGTATTATTTAGACAGTGCCGGGAAAATGGCAAAAGACCAGTGGGTGATCTGGAAAAATGAACTTTACCGCGTGACAGCTGACGGCAGTATGTATGAGGGTGAGCTTCACTTAAAGTCAGACCAGAACGGCGCACTTCAGATCCAATAAGAACCTGGCGGGATCCGGTGAATAGAGATCCCGGCAATCCCGCCAAACCAAAAAATCCCATTCAGGGGGTTAGTCTGAACGGGATAAATATCGTTTATGAATTAAGCCATTGCGTTAACAGCTTTAGAGATTCTGGATACTTTTCTGGAAGCGTTATTCTTATGATATACGCCTTTAGTAGCAGCTTTGTCGATCTCTGTAATAGCACTTACTAATAATGCCTGGGCAGCAGCCTTGTCACCGGCAGTAATAGCAGATTCCACTTTCTTAATGGATGTTTTCACTTTGGATCTGATCGCTTTGTTTCTAGCAGCCTTAGTTTCGTTAACTAAGATTCTTTTCTTTGCAGATTTAATGTTAGCCAATCTGTACACCTCCAATAAAATGTAATATGATTTATTCTTTGTTTTGCATCAAAGTCTGGACACGGACAGTTCAATGTAAACATACTTTTATATTTTAGCTAATTTCAGTACATATGTCAATACATAATTCCTGCTTTTTTGCAGAAAATACCTTAGAAATGCTGGAAAGGAGGAAGAAATGGAAAACACATTTGAAGTACGTACAGACCTTGCAGTTGAAGAAAAAGAAAGTTTTCCTGGTGACGGCGGAGAAATATCAGGAGTATCACTGCGGGAATGGCATCGGGCTGACAGCCGGATTAAAATGACTGAGGTAAAAATTCTTGATGAAAAAGGGTCAAAAGCCATGGGAAAACCCATTGGAACCTATATTACCCTGGAGGCAGACCAGCTGTCTTTAAAAGATGAGGATTATCACAGAGAGGTGTCTAAGGAACTTTCAGCGCAGATTTCCAAGCTGCTGGAAGGAAAAGATTTTACAAAACCTAATTTTCATGTTTTGGTGGCAGGACTGGGTAATTCTTCTGTAACTCCCGATTCTCTGGGACCCAGAGTTCTTAATAATCTCCAGGTTACCAGACATTTAAAGGTTCAGTATGGAGACGATTTCTGGCGTGGAAAACCCATGCCTGTGATCAGTGGGATTGCACCAGGCGTTATGGCCCAGACCGGAATGGAGACAGCCGAGATTTTAAAAGGCATTATTAAAGAAACAAAACCCGATCTCATTATTGCAATTGATGCTCTGGCTGCAAGAAGCGTAAAACGTCTTGGGACAACCATACAGCTTACCGATACCGGAATTCACCCCGGTTCCGGAGTGGGAAATCACCGCAACAGCTTAACAAAAGAAAGCTTAGGGGTACCGGTCATGGCAATCGGCGTACCTACTGTTGTAGGGGCTGCCGCAATTGTCCATGATACAGTAACAACCTTAATCCGGGCACTGTCAGAAAATATGGAAACCAAAGGAATGGGTGATTTTATGGAAAATCTTAATTCTGATGAACAGTATGATCTGATCCGTGAACTTTTAGAGCCAGAATTTGGACCGCTTTATGTAACCCCTCCAGATATTGACGAAACGGTGAAAGAATTAAGCTTTACCATCTCCGAGGGGATCCACATGACCTTTTTGGGACAGGAAGTTTCGTAGTAAACAGCCACCTTTCTGCATAGTATATTATAATCAAGAATGCAGGAAGGCGGCTATGAAACAGAGCAGTGAACGATTAAACCGGATAATTAAAAAAATAATGATTACAGTAAGCCTGATTCTGGCCGTTTTTTTAAGTCTAAAAGAAGCTACCCAGGCAGCAGGCAGGCTGGATTTAAAAGATATTCAAAGCTGGATTGGAGAGGGCGTTGCAGAGAGCGCCGCCATAATCTGGCGTTACCAGTATCCTGCTTCTGTATGGGAGCAGGAAGGGGAAGGCGGGAAGATACTGTATCAGGAAAAATCACTTGGAAGTCTGTTTTGTGGTTTTTTCTTCAGTCATTCCCCCTTATCCCGTTATACGAATAAAAACGGAACAACAGCAGATTATTACGGAGAAGATGATCCTGCCTACAGGAGTTATTTAGAAAGTGGAAAGTTTTATGAGGAACACAGCTTTCTTCTATATGATGGAGGAGAAGAGAGCGGAGAAGACGGTAGTGTAAATGCAGGCGCACCCAAGGTTTCCCAGGAGACACCGGAAAGCCAGGCGGCCGCAGAACCTCCAAAACAAGAAGCGGCCAAAGAGCCGCAACAGACCGTACCTGCCAGTGGGGAAAAGAATTCTGCTATGACCTGCGCATCAAGCAGTATCTGGCCCATTGTGGGAACCACTTACCGGAAGGAGCAGCTGGCAGATTACGATTATATGATGAAGCATTTTTACAGCGTTCATACCTCAACCACGGCTGGACGGGATTTAATGAAAGCCGATCAGTTTCTTTCAGAGAAATTTACTCTGGAAGGTGGAAATGATAAACCCCAGATTTTAATTTACCACACCCATTCTCAGGAGGAATATACTGATTTTGCGTCTGGTAATAAGGAGGCAACCGTTGTTGGAATCGGAAATTATTTAACCCAGTTGTTAACAGCAAAAGGTTACAATGTCATTCACGATACCTCTGTCTATGACTTGCAAAATGGAAAGCTGGACAGAAACAAAGCATATACATACGCCCTTGATGGCATTACCAGAATTCTTCAGGATAATCCGTCTATTGAGGTGATCCTGGATATACACCGGGATGGAGTAAACAGTGATCTGCATATGGTTAATAAGGTCAATGGGAAAATGACAGCTCCTGTTATGTTTTTTAACGGAGTCAGCCAGACTCCCGAAGGCCCCATTGAATATCTGCCCAATCCATACAGAGAGAAGAATCTGGCTTTCAGCTTTCAGATGCAGCTGGACAGCGCAGCCTATTTCCCTGGTCTTACCCGCAAGATTTACATAAAAGGGCTACGTTATAACCAACATTTAAGAGCCAGATCCGCTTTGATTGAAGTCGGCGCCCAGACCAATTCCTACCAGGAAGCATTAAATGCCATGGAACCCCTTTCAGAGGTTTTGGATATGGTCTTAAAAGGAAATTAAAAATCAACATATTAGTAAAAAAAAGCTGGAAGCCTGTTATATTATCAGGCATATCCAGCTTTGCGTCTTCTCTGAAAATGCTATCTGCAGAGGAGAAAATCAATTGCATGTTAAATTGGGATATGTTACCATAAGAACATGAAACAATCGTGTCACTGCAGGGGCGTTGGCCTTCCATCATTACATAGATGGGAGGTGATGTGAATGAAATATGACTTTAAAGACCTTATGGCTTTTGGTACATTCATTTTAGCATTGCTTACCTTTATTTTTATTAATTGTAAGTAATATTTTCTATAAAATCCTGGAAACAGGAAATAGAAAACCCACCCTTGTATACTTTGGACGGTAGCAAGGATGGATTTCTATCATTGTCATTGGCCAACCCCTTGTAATGGGGCGGTTGTTTCTTTACTATTATTCTAATACATAATTCCTGTATTTGCAAGCGAAAATAGTAACAGGAAATGTATATGATTCAGGGAAATCAACGCTTTCCCGGTGGACAACCGTTAATTTTAATGGTATATTTGAAGACACCAGAAACATCAGAAAAGAGGATTATATTTTATGGCAGCTGCCCAGCAGAATAGAATACGTAATTTTTGCATTATTGCTCATATTGATCACGGAAAATCAACTCTCGCAGACAGAATTATTGAGAAAACGGGACTGCTGACCAGCAGAGAGATGCAGGCTCAGATTCTTGATAATATGGATCTGGAACGGGAGCGTGGAATAACCATTAAGGCCCAGGCAGTTCGTACTGTTTATAAGGCAAATGACGGACAGGAATACGTTTTCAACATGATTGACACACCGGGTCATGTTGACTTTAATTATGAGGTTTCAAGAAGTCTGGCAGCCTGTGACGGCGCAGTTTTAGTAGTGGATGCCTCCCAGGGAATTGAAGCCCAGACACTTGCAAACGTTTATATGGCACTGGATCACGACCTGGATGTATTTCCAGTTCTAAATAAAATCGACCTTCCCAGTGCGGAGCCGGAGCGGGTCGTTGAGGAGATTGAAGATGTAATCGGCATTGAAGCTCATGATGCACCCAGAATCTCTGCCAAGACAGGTCTCAATGTAGAAGCGGTACTGGAAGCGATTGTTGAGAAAATACCAGCTCCTGTGGGTGATCCGGAAGCACCCCTTCAGGCTCTGATCTTCGATTCCCTTTATGATTCCTACAAAGGAGTCATCGTTTTCTTCCGTGTAAAAGAAGGAACGGTAAAAAGAGGAGATAAAGTGCGAATGATGGCCACCGGTGCGGTGGAAGAAGTAGTGGAAGTCGGATATTTCGGCGCAGGCCAGTTTTTACCCTGTGAAGAATTATCTGCAGGTATGGTTGGATATTTAACTGCCAGTATCAAAAACGTAAAGGATACGGCAGTGGGAGATACCATTACCCTTGCTGACAGACCATGTAAGCAGGCTCTTCCTGGCTATAAAAAGGTAACATCCATGGTTTACTGCGGTCTGTACCCTTCCGACGGAGCCCGTTACAATGATCTTCGTGATGCGCTTGAGAAGCTTCAGCTTAACGACGCTTCTTTATTCTTTGAACCGGAGACATCACTTGCCCTTGGCTTTGGTTTCCGCTGCGGATTCTTAGGACTTCTTCATCTGGAGGTAATCCAGGAACGTCTGGAACGGGAATATAATTTAGATCTTGTGACGACTGCACCTGGCGTAGTCTATCATGTATTCAAAAAGAATGGGGAGAAGCTGGAACTGACCAACCCCTCCAATCTTCCTGATCCTACCGAGATTGAATATATGGAGGAGCCCATTGTCAGCGCAGAAATTATGGTAACTACGGAATTTGTAGGAGCCATTATGAAGCTTTGTCAGGAACGGCGTGGTGTTTATCTTGGAATGGAATATATGGAAGCCACCAGAGCGTTATTAAAATATGAACTTCCGTTAAATGAAATCATCTACGATTTCTTTGATGCACTGAAATCCCGTTCCAGAGGCTATGCTTCCTTCGATTACGAGCTGAAAGGCTATGAAAAGTCTGAACTGGTAAAGCTGGATATATTAGTCAACAAAGAAGAAGTGGATGCACTTTCCTTTATTGTACATGCAGAATCCGCCTATGAGCGCGGCAGAAGAATGTGTGAAAAGCTAAAAGATGAGATTCCCAGACAGCTTTTTGAAATTCCCATTCAGGCAGCCATCGGCGGCAAGATCATTGCCCGCGAGACAGTAAAAGCCATGAGAAAAGATGTACTTGCCAAATGTTACGGCGGTGATATTTCACGTAAGAAAAAACTTCTTGAAAAGCAGAAAGAAGGTAAAAAACGTATGCGCCAGGTCGGTAACGTTGAGATACCGCAGAAGGCATTTATGAGCGTACTGAAATTAGATGATGAATAAAAAAAATATGGAACTTTACGTGCACATCCCGTTTTGTGCACGTAAATGCGCTTACTGCGATTTCTTATCATTTCCCGGAAATAAACGGATGCAGCAGGAATATACAGAACAGCTGCTGGAAGAGATAAAATACCAGAGTGCATATACCAGAGAATATCAGGTCATCAGTATATTTATCGGGGGAGGGACGCCCTCTATTCTGGAAACAAATCAAATGACTGCCATTCTTAACGCATTAAACAGTCAGTTTGACATTCATCCGGAGGCGGAGATAACCATGGAAGCCAATCCGGGAACCGTTACCTCTGAGGCACTCATTCAGTACAAACGTGCCGGAGTAAACAGAATCAGTATGGGACTTCAGTCGGCTGACGATAAAGAACTTGGCTACCTTGGCAGAATACACACCTACGATGAGTTTTTAAAAAGCTTTCAGCGAGTTCGCATGGCAGGATTTGAAAACGTAAATGTGGATTTAATCTCAGCCATTCCCGGTCAGACAGTGGAATCCTGGAAGAATACATTAAAAAAGGTTACCATGTTAAAGCCTGAACATATCTCGGCCTACAGCCTCATTGTTGAGGAAGGAACTCCGTTCTATGATCGTTATGGAGATCATGTGGAGATGGATAATGATTCTATGACAAAAGAGGAAAGGCGGCGTCTGATGTCTCTTCCTGAGCTTCCTGACGAAGACATGGAGAGAGAGATGTATTACCTGACCAGAGAGTTCTTAAAGGAACAGGGATATGAGCGGTATGAGATTTCCAACTATTCCAGAAAAGGATATGAGTGCAGACATAACATCGGCTACTGGACAGGAGTGGAGTATTTAGGTCTGGGACTTGGATCTTCTTCCTATTTAGATGGCTGCCGTTATCATAACACAACATGTTTTCAGGATTATACCAATGGAAGTTTTGGAAGAAAAGAAGAGTTTGACAAGCTTTTAAGACAGGAGTTTGAACACCTTTCCATAGAAGGAAAGATGGAGGAGTATATGTTTTTAGGGCTCCGCCTCATAGAAGGAGTATCTGCTCATGGGTTTGTCAGCAATTTCGGCCAGAATATACGCCATGTATATGGACCAATCCTTGATAAACTGGAGCAGGAAGGCCTGATGGAATTAAAGGAAGGATTTTACCGGCTTACAGAACGGGGAATTGATATCAGCAATTACGTTATGAGCCAGTTTTTATTGTAATATAAGGGGTCTGCAAAGAGAGAACAATTACTTTCTTTGCATACCCCTTATTCTATTATAAAGCTTCATCACTGAACCAGAAAAACCTCCATACTCCTGGTGCCATAAGCCCGGGTCTCTCCATGAGTATTAAAAAAGATATCAATATGATTTCCTCTTACCCCACTGCCGCAGTCTTCAGCCGTATAAATCACTCCACCGATCATAAGACGGCTTCCATAAGGAATCACTCTTGGATCAACGGAAATAGTATGGCCTGCAGTGGCGACTGTACCCGTACTGGTTCTTCCTCCCCATCTGCCTGAGCAGCCTCTGCATGGGCAGTAAGCTGTGGTCTTAAACATTCCAAGAGAACGAAGCCCGTTTGAAGAAGCAAAGGAACCAACACCATATACCCTGGAGCCGGAAAGCTTCTGTCCGCCGGCATAAGCTTCCACAAGATAGGAGCCGTCCCCATAACTGTTCCAGGGGGCGGATACCTCAAAACCATAATTTCCAGTGCCAGTGCCCTGATTAGCCAGATCCTCTCTGTATTTCGTCGCAGAAGCAGTCAGTTCTCCCACAACATTTCCGGTTGCCTGATTGGTAATGACGACCTTAACCTCCTGGGTGGAAGAAGGATCTGAACTGTTCCAGGCCCATCCCCGGATGCTGGTTTCATCCGCACCGTCTATAATCCCAGGAGTCTGCCCTGCAAGGACATAAACAGGTGATATCGTATAAAATACTATCATTAGTAATGTTCCTAAGAACCATTGTAATTTCTTTGTTTTATTCATGTAATAATTACTTCCTTTCTTTTTTACAAAAAGTACATACAAATTAATACAATATAAATATATGTAACAGATTTGTAATAAATGAGGTACAAGTAATTATTTTACACTTTTTTCCATATTTGTCAAGTTTTTATATCTTTCTGTAGATGGCAGCAGGATTTTCTGCACAAAAAAAGCTGCCGGAAAGGGAGAAATCCGCTTTCCGGCAACGCATATGGACAATGATTTATTATCTTTCAATTACAGCAAATATCTCTTTTGACTGTCTTCCAAAAGCGAGAGCTTCTCCCCGGCTTCCGAAATAGATATCTACTTTGTTTCCTCTGATACCGCTTCCGGTATCTTCCACCGTATAGACAACGCCATCAATCATGACCTTTGATCCAAGTGGCAGTACAGTAAGATCTGCAGATAATGTGTGCAGCGGTTGTGGTATGGTTCCGGAGTAAGTCTTCTGCTGTCTTCCTGAGCTGCTGGGGCAGTAGGCTGTTGCAGAGAATATTCCCAGAGATGCTCCTCTTTCAAAAACCGGACCTGTGGGTGCTTTTTCTTCTGGCAGTTCTTTCTTTTCTATGCCCGGTCCTACCTGATCGCTCATCGTAGCGTCACTTGCAGTAGCAACCGTTTCGGTACTGTTCTTTTTCATTTGCTTATCCGTATCTACACTCCCTGACTGTTGGCTTGCTGTACTCTGGCTATCAGCCGTCTGGGCAGCCATTGCAGTAGTGGATAACAGCAGAATACAAAGGAGTGTCAGAAATCCGGTGATTCGGAATCGTCTTGAAAAACTAATCATGATTTACCTCGCAATCGTGTTGTTATGGTGTATCAATTACCATTATATTACAAAAGTGTTAAATGTCAAGAAAAAAATGTCATAGGCTTTGTAATATTTGATAGAAAATTGAGATAAAATGTACATGCAGGTCACAAAAACTTCATTTAAAAATTTTCAGGAATGTATTGACAAATGTAGAAAAAAAGAATATATTATGAAAAGAAGATGTTAGCACTCCTAAACGTCGAGTGCTAACAAATACCTCTGAAAGGAGCGTGGCAGTTTGGATGATAAGGATCAACTGGATGGACGGAAGATCATTATATTAAAAGCGATTATTAAAACTTATCTGGAAACAGGTGAGCCGGTAGGATCCCGTACAATTTCAAAGTATACGGACTTGAATTTAAGCTCCGCCACCATCCGGAATGAGATGTCTGATCTGGAAGAGATGGGTTATATTATGCAACCCCATACTTCTGCAGGAAGAATTCCTTCCGATAAGGGATACCGCTTCTATGTGAACACCATTCTTCAGGAAAAGGAAGATGAGTTTACAGAGATTAAAGAATTAATGATAAAGCGTGTGGACCGGGTAGAATCCATGTTAAAGCAGGTAGCAAAGCTGCTTGCCCAGAATACCAACTATGCAGCCATGATCAGTGCGCCCCAGTACCATCATAACAAGTTAAAGTTTATCCAGCTGTCCAAGGTAGATGAGGGAAAACTGCTTGTGGTAATCGTGGTGGAAGGCAATATCATAAAGAACACCATAATCCCCATTCGTTCAGAACTGAGCGACGAAGGGATATTGAATCTTAACATTCTTTTAAATAATGCTTTAAACGGGCTTTCTATAGAAGAGATCAATTTAGAAGTGATCAGCAGGTTAAAGGTCCAGGCAGGTCCCCACAGTGAAGTGGTGGACCGGGTTTTATCGGAGGTGGCAGCAGCCATCAGAGCCGATGATGAGGATCTTCAGATTTATACCAGCGGAGCAACCAATATTTTTAAATATCCGGAATTAAGCGACGGAGAAAAAGCGAGTCAGTTAATCGGTGCGCTGGAACAAAAGGAACTACTTCAGGAACTGGTAGATGATGTAAACAGTTCAGAAAGCAGCTCCGGAATCCAGGTGTACATCGGAGATGAAGCACCTGTACAGACGATGAAGGACTGCAGTATCGTTACCGCCAATTATGAACTTGGGGAAGGCTTAAGAGGTACCATCGGAATCATTGGCCCCAAGCGAATGGATTATGAAAAGGTACTCAATACGCTGAGGAATTTAATGACCCAGCTGGATACCATTTTGAAAAAAGATGAAAGGTAAAGGGTAGAATATTGAGCATGGAAGATGTTAAAACAGACGAGAATCTGGCAGAAGAGACGACAAATCAGGAAGATGCCGTTTCCTCTGAAAAAGAGATAGACGTTACTTGCGACGGTAAGGAAGAATGTTCACAGGAACAGGAAGAGACAGCAGAGTCGGAAGGCGATGCAAAAGAGGAGCCGGAAAAGAAAGGCTTTTTCGGTAAGAAGAAAGAGAAAAAAGATCCGAAAGATGAGAAGATTGAGGAGCTTACAGACCGTCTTCAAAGATCCATGGCTGAATTTGATAATTTTAGAAAGCGGACTGAAAAAGAAAAATCTGCCATGTTTGAAATAGGCGCTAAGGACATCATAGAGAGAATTCTCCCCGTAGTTGATAATTTTGAGCGGGGGCTGGCAGCGATTCCCGAAGCGGATAAGGAATCACCTTTCGCTGACGGTATGGAAAAGATCTATAAGCAGCTGATGAAAACTCTGGATGAAGCAGGGGTTAAGCCAATCGAAGCGGTTGGAATGCCATTTGACCCCAATTACCACAATGCGGTTATGCATGTGGAGGATGATTCTCTTGGAGAGAATGTAGTTTCCCAGGAACTTCAAAAAGGTTACACCTATCGGGATACCGTGGTAAGACACTCCATGGTTCAGGTAGCTAATTAATTATAAATCAGAAACTCTCACAATTTTGTTTAATAAATAGGAGGAAAAAACTATGGGTAAGATCATTGGAATTGACTTAGGAACAACAAACAGCTGTGTAGCCGTTATGGAAGGCGGTAAGCCAGTTGTAATCCCAAACAGCGAAGGCGTTAGAACAACACCGTCAGTTGTAGCATTTACAAAGAATGGAGAAAGACTGGTTGGTGAACCTGCAAAACGTCAGGCAGTAACCAATGCAGACCGTACTATTTCTTCCATCAAGAGACATATGGGTACCGATTATAAAGTTACCATTGATGGAAAGAACTACAGCCCTCAGGAAATTTCTGCAATGATTCTTCAGAAATTAAAAGCAGATGCAGAGGCTTATTTAGGAGAAAAAGTTACAGAAGCAGTTATTACCGTACCGGCTTATTTTAATGATGCACAGCGCCAGGCAACCAAGGATGCAGGAAAAATTGCAGGTCTTGATGTAAAACGTATTATCAACGAGCCGACAGCCGCAGCACTTGCTTATGGTCTTGATAATGAAAAAGAACAGAAGATCATGGTATACGATTTAGGCGGCGGTACATTCGACGTTTCCAACATCGAAATCGGTGATGGAGTAATTGAAGTACTTTCTACCAACGGCGATACCCGTTTAGGTGGAGATGATTTCGATAACCGTCTGACACAGTGGATGGTTGATGAATTCAAAAAGGCAGAAGGCGTTGATTTATCCGGTGACAAGATGGCGATGCAGAGATTAAAAGAAGCTGCAGAAAAAGCAAAGAAAGAATTATCTTCTTCTACCACAACCAATATTAACTTACCTTTCATTACTGCAACAGCAGAAGGTCCTAAGCATCTGGACATGAACTTATCCAGAGCTAAATTTGACGAACTGACACTTGATTTAATCGAGCGTACTGCCATTCCGGTACAGAGTGCATTAAAAGATGCAGGAATGACAGCAGCAGAGCTTGGAAAAGTACTTTTAGTTGGTGGATCTACCCGTATGCTGGCAGCTCAGGAGAAAGTAAAACAGCTGACAGGCAAAGAGCCTTCCAAGTCTTTAAACCCAGATGAGTGCGTAGCAATTGGTGCATGTATCCAGGGTGGTAAGCTTGCAGGCGATGCAGGTGCAGGCGATATTCTTCTTCTTGACGTAACTCCGCTTTCCTTATCTATCGAGACAATGGGCGGCGTGGCTACCAGACTGATCGAGAGAAATACTACTATTCCTACAAAGAAGAGCCAGGTTTTCTCTACTGCAGCAGATAACCAGACAGCAGTTGACATTCATGTAGTACAGGGTGAGAGACAGTTCGCAAGAGACAACAAGACTCTCGGACAGTTCCGTCTGGATGGAATTCCACCAGCAAGAAGAGGTGTTCCTCAGATCGAAGTTACCTTTGATATTGATGCCAACGGTATCGTTAACGTTTCCGCGAAAGATTTAGGAACAGGAAAAGAGCAGCATATCACCATCACTTCCGGATCCAACATGTCCGATTCCGATATCGATAAGGCTGTAAAAGAAGCAGCTGAATACGAGGCTCAGGATAAGAAACGCAAGGATGCCATTGATGCAAGAAACGATGCAGATTCCATGGTATTCCAGACAGAAAAAGCACTTCAGGAAGTTGGAGATAAGATCGCAGATACAGACAAAGCAACTGTTGAAGCTGATTTAAATGCATTAAAAGAAGCAATTAACAGAGCACCATTAGAAGATATGACTGATGCTCAGGTTGAAGATATTAAGGCAGGCCGCGAAAAACTGATGAACAGCGCTCAGGCATTGTTTGCAAAGGTTTATGAGCAGGCACAGTCTCAGGCAGGCGCAGGCGCAGGTCCTGACATGGGAGCAGCAGGTGCTTCTTACCAGGACAGCGATGTTGTTGACGGAGATTACAAAGAAGTTTAATATTAAGTCGTTTGACAGGGCTTTGGGGAAAGTGTTGTAGGAATACAGCACTTTTTCCGCAGGAATAAATTCCTTACAATTATGAGAGGTAGACCTAAGATGGCAGAAAGTAAAAAAGATTATTATGAAATCCTTGGCGTTTCCAAAGATGCAGATGATGCAGCACTTAAGAAGGCCTATCGCGCATTGGCTAAAAAATACCATCCGGACACGAACCCTGGAGATACTGCTGCTGCAGAGAAATTCAAACAGGCTTCGGAAGCTTACAGCGTATTAAGCGATCCGGATAAAAGACGTCAGTATGACCAGTTTGGTTCAGCTGCATTTGATGGAAGCGGCGGAGCAGGCGGTTTTGGCGGCTTTGATTTTAGCGGCTCCGATATGGGAGATATTTTCGGAGATATTTTTGGAGATATCTTTGGTGGCGGAAGAAGAAGCGCCCAGTATAACGGCCCGTTAAAGGGAGCAAATATCAGAACCAGCATCCGCATCAGCTTTGAAGAAGCGATTTTCGGCTGCGAACGGGAGATCGAGATCAATTTTAAGGAAGAGTGTGCTTCCTGCCATGGAAGCGGTGCAAA
This sequence comes from Lacrimispora struthionigena, assembly GCF_048627165.1. Taxonomy (NCBI): domain Bacteria; kingdom Bacillati; phylum Bacillota; class Clostridia; order Lachnospirales; family Lachnospiraceae; genus Lacrimispora; species Lacrimispora struthionigena. Next base: position 1,504,662 of record NZ_JBMBWP010000002.1, on the reverse strand, counting down.
AGCGGGTACATCACCGGTGACCTGTCCCAAGTGTAACGGGAAAGGCAAGATTATGTACACCCAGCAGTCCTTCTTTGGTCAGATCCAGAACGTACAGACCTGCCCGGACTGCGGCGGAACCGGTAAGGTGATTAAGGAAAAATGTCCGGACTGCTATGGTACAGGATATATCACAAAGAGAAAGAAGATCAAAGTCACCATTCCTGCCGGAATTGACAACGGACAGTCCGTAAGACTGGCTGGAGCCGGAGAGCCTGGCACCAATGGCGGAGAGAGGGGAGACCTTCTGGTTGAAGCAGTGGTTTCAAATCACCCCATATTTAAACGCCAGGATACCAGCATTTTCTCCACGGTACCCATTTCCTTTGCAAAAGCAGCACTTGGCGGCACTATACTGATAAAGACCGTAGACGGCGATGTAGAATATGAAGTTAAATCAGGAACACAGACAGATACCAAGGTACGCTTAAAAGGAAAAGGCGTTCCTACTTTACGTAACCGTGCTGTCAGAGGCGATCACTATGTTACGTTGGTTGTTTCCGTACCGGAACGTCTGACTGAGGCGCAAAAAGAAGCTTTAAAGAATTTCGATGAAGCCATGAACGGGAACCCGGACAGTGATAAACATAAAAAGAAGGGACTTTTTAAATAAAGCCTTTGAAAGTACATGTTACGGAGAAGGGAGAAGGTATGAAAGGGGTAAGAAAAAAAACAATATGGGCAGCAGTATTGTCAGGAATGATAATCCTGCTGTCCATGAATGCATGGGCGGATAATAGCCAGACTGCCAGAGATTTTCCGGGCTGGAATGGTTCCGGCACCAAAATTGGCGGACCAGGTAATTCAGATGATTATTTTGACTTCTGGGATGATGAGGATGACGACGACGATGGTCCAGGAAACCGCAGTACTGGAAGAGGATGGTATTACAGTCCTGCAGGCTGGTGGTTTCAGTACAGTGACGGCACATGGCCTTCTAACAGCTGGAAATTTATAAACGGCAGATGGTACCGCTTTGATCAGGGGGGACACATGGTCACAGGCTGGTATTCAGATCAGAATGGCGCAAAGTATTATTTAAATCCAGTTGATGATGGAATGCTTGGTGCCATGAGAACTGGCTGGCAGCTGATTGACAAAAAGGCATATTATTTTAACACCATGTCTGACGGAACACAGGGCAGACTTCTTTTGAATACAGTCACGCCGGATGGTTATAAGGTAGGGGCTGACGGGGCATGGGTTCCGTAAGGACTTTTTTGTATAAACGAAAAACAGGAGACATTTGAGATGACTGAATAATCAGCCGTTCCAAATTTCTCCTGTTTTTCATTACAAATTCTAATTGCCTTTAGATTGTAATTTTGTAAAAAAGATTCTGTTCCGGTCACAGACACTCAGGCGGGTGTGATGGGGTGTAATGCATCAAGGAATTTCGTTTACTTGATATGTTTTTTTGCCCTTATATCTGCTACGGAACAAAAGTCTTTTTCATCCGTTCAATTAGTTAATGCACCAAGTGGAAATTTTATTGCATTCTTTTTAAAAAAAATTAAAAAAAATATATTTTTTCCGGAATGTACCGGAGAAAGCCCGATTTTCTGCGCTTGCAACCCATATCATTGTATGTTATGATATCATGTGGTTTTCCTTGTGAAGGATTTTTATTTCAATAGGATTCGACGAAAGAAAGGAAACAGAAGATGAATCAATACTTAATTGTGTGTCCTCTTGTATTTCTGGCTGGACTGATAGATTCCATTGCCGGCGGAGGTGGACTTATTTCACTGCCTGCTTATCTTGCTGCGGGAATACCGCCCCATCTTGCAATTGGTACCAATAAGATGGGATCTGCCATGGGGACTGTGGTTTCTACGGCACGGTTTGCAAAAAATGGTTATATAAAAGTGAAGCTGTCTTTGTGCGCAGCACTTCTGGCAATAGGAGGTTCTGTCATTGGAGCCCATTTATCCATGCTTGCAAGTGAGACCGTGTTAAAAACCATGATGTTAGTGGCACTACCGGTTGTTGCATTTTATGTATTAAAGAATAAAGATTTGGGAGAGCAGGAAGAAAATAAGGAAGTATCTGAGAGAAAAATGATTCTGATCACCATAGGGGCTGCCCTTGTGATTGGCTGCTATGACGGCTTTTACGGACCTGGGACGGGAACTTTTTTGCTTCTAGTACTGACCGGCCTTGCAGGAATGGATATCAGAAGTGCTTCCGGAACCACCAAGGTGATTAATTTATCTTCCAACATTGCGGCTCTGACAACATTTTTAATAAATGGTAAAGTTTTAATTCCACTTGGTCTGGCAGCTGGTGTATTCTGTATTGCAGGACATTACATCGGTTCCGGACTTGTGGTGAAAAACGGGCTGAAGATTGTACGCCCTGTTGTACTTGTGGTTTTGTTGTGTCTCTTTGTGAAAATTATAAAAGGATAGGGAATTGATATGAAATGGAAAAAATTTACTCTTACTACAACAACGGAGGCTGTTGATTTAGTCAGCAGCATGTTTGATGAAATTGGAATTGAAGGAATTGAAATTGAAGATAATATTCCTCTTACAGAAGCGGAAACAAAAGGGATGTTCATTGACATTCTTCCGGAACTGCCCCCTGATGAGGGAGTGGCAAGAGTCAGCTTTTACTTAGATCCGGACTCTGATACCAATATAGAAGAGATGTTAATAAAGGTGGAAGAGGGACTTGACGAGCTTTCCATGTTTACGGACCTGGGAGCCCGTACCATTGAAACCAGCGAGACTGAGGACAAAGACTGGATTAATAACTGGAAACAGTATTTTAAACCATTTACTGTTGACGATATTTTAATTAAACCTACCTGGGAGGAGATTCCGGAAGAACATAAAGAAAAGCTTCTGATCGAAATTGATCCAGGTACTGCTTTTGGTACAGGACAGCATGAGACCACACAGCTTTGCATCCGTCAGTTAAAGAAATATGTAAAACCGGGTGACCTTGTTCTTGATGTGGGTACCGGCAGCGGTATTCTTGGAATTACAGCACTTAAGCTTGGAGCCGGGGAAGTATTCGGGACAGACTTAGATGAAAATGCCATCACTGCCGTTATGGAAAATATGGAATCCAATCATATTGATCCGGAGAAATTTAAGGTATTAAAAGGCAATATTATTGATGATAAAGATGTAAAAGAAGCCGCAGGCTTTGAAAAATATGATGTAGTAGTCGCCAATATTCTGGCTGATGTCATTATCCCTTTACAGAAGGAAATCCCGGTTCATATGAAGAAAGGAACTGTCTTTATTACTTCCGGTATCATTAATATGAAGGAAGAAGCTGTAAAGCAGGCATTTGCTGCCAATGATGCCTTTGAACTGGTGGAGATTACCTATCAGGGAGAATGGGTTTCTGTGACAGTCAGAAAGAAATAGGAGCGCGTCCTGCGGACATACCTTTATGTCCAAAGAACATGGACAGGAAAGAGGAAAAAATGTATCATTTTTTTGTGCAGCAGGACCAGATCGGGGAGACCACGGTCCGGATTGCCGGAACGGATGTGAACCATATAAAAAATGTTCTTCGCATGGGACCTGGAGAAGAAATTTTGCTTAGCAATGGAGTGGATAAGGATTATTTGTGTGAAATTCTGTCTATTTCTTCTGATGAGGTTATAGCAAAGATATTAGAGATCCGGGAAGGCGGCACAGAGCTGCCTGTGGAGATATATTTATTTCAGGGACTTCCCAAAAGCGACAAGATGGAACTGATCATACAAAAGGCAGTTGAACTAGGAGTCTTTAAGATCATCCCGGTTGAAACGAAGCGCGCTGTGGTGAAGCTTGATAAAAAGAAAGAAGAGTCAAAAATCAAACGCTGGGCGGCTGTTTCCGAAAGTGCGGCCAAGCAGTCCAAACGGCTTTTGATTCCGGAAGTAACCGGTGTGAAGACTCTTCGGGAAGCCTTTGAATATGCAAAGGAATTTGACATTCTTTTGCTTCCTTTTGAACATGCCGAAGGAATGATTCACACAAGAGAGATTGTTTCCCGCATAAAACCGGGTATGAAAGTTGGAATTTTCATCGGACCGGAAGGCGGCTTTGAGGACGGGGAAGTGGAACTTGGAGAATCATACGGCGCACATACAATTACACTGGGAAAACGTATTTTACGCACGGAAACAGCAGGACTTTTCGTTCTTTCTGTACTTGGTTTTCAGTTGGAAAGTGTTTAGGGAGATAACATAAATGGAAGCATATTTTGATAATTCGGCAACGACCAAAGTTCTGGAGCCGGTGAAAGAAATTGTAATAAAAACTATGATGGAGGATTATGGAAATCCATCAGCCAGGCATAAAAAAGGACTGGATGCGGAACGGTATATCAAAGAAGCTGCCGAAACCATTGCAGGAACTTTAAAGGTGGCTGCAAAGGAAATCGTATTTACATCCGGCGGTTCCGAGTCAAACAACATGGCTATTATTGAGACTGCCATGGCCAATAAACGGGCAGGAAACCATATTATCAGTACTGGAATTGAACATGCTTCCGTATACAATCCTCTTGCCTATCTGGAAGAGCAGGGATTCCGGGTGACCTATCTTTCCGTTGACGGGCAGGGCCATATTAGCCTGGAAGAATTGGAGGAAGCAATCTGTCCTGAGACGATTCTGGTTTCCATCATGTATGTAAACAATGAAATCGGCGCCATTGAACCAGTGGAAGCCATTTCTAAAATTATAAAAAAGAAAAATCCAAACATTTTATTTCATGTAGATGCCATACAGGCTTATGGGAAGCTTTTGATCCGGCCAAAGAGCCAGGGAATTGATCTGCTCTCAGTGAGTGCCCATAAAATCCATGGGCCCAAAGGGGTTGGTTTTCTTTACATTGACAAACGAGTTAAAATAAGACCCATGATTTATGGGGGAGGACAGCAAAGAGGTATGCGTTCTGGTACGGAAAATGTTCCGGGCGTTGCAGGTTTAGCTGCAGCCGCAAACTTTATGTATACCAATCACAGAGATAAGATCCGTGCAATTACAGAAATTAAGGATTATTTGATTGACAGGCTGTCAGAAATAGACGGGGTAACCATAAACAGCCAAAAAGGAGAATTGTCGGCACCACAGATTGTCAGTGCCAGCTTTTCCGGAATCCGCAGTGAAGTACTCCTTCACGCGCTGGAGGAGAAAGAGATCTATGTATCTTCAGGTTCTGCCTGTTCCTCCAATCATCCGGCTGTCAGTGGAACCTTAAAAGGAATTGGTATAAAACCGGAACTTTTGGATTCCACCTTAAGATTTAGTTTCGGAGTTTTTAATACAAGGGAAGAAGTGGACTACTGCATACAAACCTTAAAAGAACTGCTGCCTGTACTCAGGCGGTACCAGAGAGGTTAGACGGGTTTTTAAAAGAAAGGACAACAGATGCAATATCAATCATTTTTAATTAAATACGCAGAAATCGGTGTAAAAGGAAAAAACCGTTTCTTATTTGAGGATGCTCTTGTAGCACACATCCGCCATGCATTAAAGAGGCTGGACGGAGATTTTATCGTTTCCAAGGAATCAGGACGTATCTATGCCAGTGCCCAGTCTGAATTCGACTTTGATGAAGTTGTGGAATCATTAAGCCGCATATTTGGAATCGCAGCCATCTGCCCTATGGTTCAGGTGGAGGACAATGGCTATGAGGATTTAAAACAACAGGTTTTAACTTATGTGGACCAGTATTATGACGATAAGCATTTTACATTTAAAGTGTATGCAAGAAGAGGAAACAAACGGTATCCAGTTAACTCAGAGCAGATTAACCGGGATCTGGGAGAAGTGATTCTTCATACATTTCCTGACACAAAGGTAGATGTTCATAAGCCGGATGTTATGCTTTATGTAGAAGTCAGAAATAAAATTAATATTTATTCTAAAATTATTCCGGGACCAGGAGGAATGCCGGTAGGAACCAACGGAAAAGCCATGCTTTTATTATCCGGTGGAATCGACAGTCCGGTAGCCGGTTATATGATTGCAAAACGTGGAGTTAAAATTGACGCAGTCTATTTCCATGCTCCGCCATATACAAGCGAACGTGCAAAGGAAAAGGTCATTGACCTTGCAAAGCTGGTTTCCAGATATTCCGGACCAGTTCACCTTCATATCGTGAATTTTACTGACATTCAGCTTTATATTTATGATAAATGCCCTCATGAGGAGCTTACAATCATCATGAGACGCTATATGATGCGGATTGCTGAGCATCTGGCAGGAGAAGCAGGAGCGCAGGCATTGATCACAGGAGAGAGCATCGGACAGGTAGCTTCACAGACCATGCAGTCACTGGCAGCTACAGATGCAGCCTGTACAATTCCGGTATTTCGTCCGGTAATCGGTTTTGATAAGCAGGAGATTGTTGACGTATCAGAAAAGATCGGAACTTATGAGACTTCTGTACTTCCTTTTGAGGACTGCTGCACCATCTTTGTTGCAAAGCATCCCGTTACAAAGCCAAGCATTAAAATGATTGAGCGTTCAGAAGAAAAACTGGAAGAAAAGATTGATGAGCTGGTTGAGACGGCCATTCGTACCGTAGAAAAAGTCTGGTGTTAAAGAAAAAATGGGGTCCGGCTCCTTATTAAAAGGACGGATCCCATTTCTCAAATAACTCTTAATCAAGTTAATCTACAATATATGGAGATAAAATGTTTAAGATTTCATCGACAGCGCTTTCGGAATGAATATTTAAATCAATCGGCTTGGATAAATCCAGACTGAAAATACCCATAATGGATTTTGCATCGATCACATATCTACCGGAAACAAGATCAAAGTCTGTATCAAATTTTGTCAGGTCATTTACGAAAGATTTTACTTTGTCGATGGAATTTAAAGATATACGAACTGTTTTCATGTGAAAAACCTCCTTGCGTGAGCTCTTTTATTAATCAGGGAACCGCCCCCTTTTTCACTTCAATACTACTGATTTATTGTATAAAAGTCAATGGTAATTTTACATGAAAATACTGAAAATTTAAGCAATATTTAGATAGGAGAAAATAAAATGAGAAAGGCAGCCCTGCATAACCTTGGGTGCAAGGTAAATTCATATGAAACAGAAGCGATGCAGCAGCTTTTGGAAAACGCAGGCTATGAGATTGTACCATTTGCAGAGGGAGCAGACGTTTATATTATCAACACCTGTTCAGTAACCAACATTGCTGACCGAAAATCCAGACAGATGCTTCACCGTGCTAAGAAAATGAATCCCAGTGCAGTTGTGATTGCAGCCGGATGTTATGTCCAGGCAGCAGGCGAAGAACTGAAAAAAGACGAAGCTGTGGATCTGGTGATAGGAAATAATAAGAAGACAGAGCTGGTTTCCATTCTGGAGGATTATTTTGCACAAAATAAAGTGACAGAGGAAGAAACAGTAATTGACATTAGCCATACCGCTGAATATGAAAACCTTTCCATCAGCAGAATCGGTGATCATACAAGAGCATTTGTAAAGGTACAGGACGGCTGCAATCAGTTCTGCAGTTACTGCATCATCCCGTATACCAGAGGACGGGTCAGAAGCAGAAAACCCCAGGAAGTAGTAGAAGAGATCACACGGCTGGCGGCTCTGGGATATGAGGAAGCTGTTTTAACAGGAATTCATTTAAGCTCTTACGGCATGGATTTTCCGGCAGAGGAGAGAATCGGACTGCTGGAATTAATTGTAAAAGTACATGAAATACCGGAAATTAAACGAATTCGTCTTGGATCTCTGGAACCAAGGATTATAACCGAAGAATTTGCTTCAGCTCTTGCCGGGATGGAAAAGATATGTCCTCATTTCCACCTGTCTTTACAAAGCGGCTGCGATGCCACGTTAAAGCGTATGAACCGGAGATATAACACCAAAGAATACTTAACAGGCTGTGAGCTTCTTCGCAGCGCATTTAAGAATCCAGCCATAACGACCGATATCATAGTAGGGTTTCCTGGGGAAACCGACGCTGAATTTGAAACCACCAGAGAATATTTAAAGAAACTTCAGTTTTACGAAATGCATGTGTTTAAATATTCGGTCAGAAACGGAACCAGAGCGGCAGATATGCCGGATCAGATCCCTGAATCTGTAAAAACAAAACGAAGCGGTGAGCTTTTGTCTCTGGAACGGGAAATGTCACTTTCTTACAGGGAATCTCATTTAGGAAGCCAGACCGAAGTGCTGATGGAAGAGGAATATGAGATAGATGGAAAGCGCTATGTGATTGGTCATACAAAAGAATATATCAAAGCAGCAGTGCCTTTTGAAGAAGGAATAAAAGGCAGGATGATAAAGGGAACTTTATGGAAAATGCTGACAGATGAAATCATATTTTTAAAATGTTAAGAGACAAAAATTATTTTTGTCTTGCCGAATCCATGATTATGGTTTAAAATAAAGGAGAACAGTTAAAGGACGTGAGAAACATGGGCGATATTCATAATACACAATTTTTTAAAGCAGTCCAGGAAAATAAGCTGGACGTAAGTCAGGTACTGGAACAGGTTTATATTGCCCTCACAGAAAAAGGCTATAATCCGGTTAACCAGATTGTGGGGTATATTATGTCAGGTGACCCTACCTATATCACCAGCCATAAGAATGCCAGAAGTCTGATCATGAAAGTGGAACGGGACGAGATTCTGGAAGAACTGATGCGGGTATATATTGATACGAAGTTAAAGTAATGACGCCATTAGGTGTCTGTCGGGTAGGTTTCAACTCTATAAGACCTTTGCAATGCGTTACAGCTGTCAGATGAAGTGGTAAGAGGCGGAGTCTGGCAGTTTGTTTTTATCTAGTTGGCTGCGAACCAGCTTTGTTTTGTTGTCCAAAAAGCATGGACAGGAAAGAGGAGCGTTCTAACGAACATACCTTTATGTCCAAAAAGCATGGACAGGAAAGAGGAGCGTTCTAACGAACATACCTTTATGTCCAGAAAGCATGGACAGGAAAGAGGAGCGTTCTAACGAACATACCTTTATGTCCAGAAAGCATGGACAGGAAAGAGGAGCGTTCTAACGAACATACCTTTATGTCCAGAAAGCATGGACAGGAAAGAGGAAATATGAGGATCATGGGACTTGATTACGGCTCTAAGACTGTGGGAGTTGCAGTTTCCGACTTACTGGGTATAACTGCCCAGGGTGTGGAGACAATTACGAGAGAAGAAGAAAATAAACTGAGAAGAACCTGTGCCCGGATTGAGGAACTGATTCAGGATTATGAGATTGAAACCATTGTTTTGGGTTATCCTAAGAATATGAATAACACGGCTGGAGACAGAGCTAAGAAGACTGAGGAATTTAAAGATATGCTGGAACGCCGGACAGGAATTCCTGTGGTTTTATGGGATGAGAGACTGACTACGGCCGCTTCTGAAAGAATTTTAATGGAGAGCGGTGTGAGACGGGAAAACCGGAAAGCAGTCATTGACAAGGTAGCAGCAGGATTGATTCTGCAGGGATATTTAGACAGTTTAAAACGGGAGACAGGCAATGAACAGTGAAGAGAGAAAAATTACCCTGACCAATGACGAAGGGGAAGAAATTATTTTTTATGTGTTAGAAGAAACCAGAATTAATGGTATGAATTATCTGTTGGTAACTGATTCCACAGATGAGGATGAAGAAGGAGAATGTTACATCTTAAAAGACATGTCAAAGCAGAATGAAGAGGAAGCTTTGTATGAGTTTGTTGAGGATGATAACGAGATAGATTATTTATTTAAAATATTTTCCGAACTGCTTGACGGAGCGGATGTGGATATTGAAAAATGATGGTAAGTGATTGAGGGACTGTTGTATGGAACAGGAAGTTTTTAAAGACATGCTTCGAAAAAAAGGACTCAAGGTGACCAATCAGCGTATGCTGGTGCTGGAACTCATGGCTGAGCGTCCGGGAGAACATCTGACTGCAGAGGAGATTTATGATCTGGCCAGACAGAGCTGCCCGGAGATCGGACTTGCCACGATTTACAGGACTGTGCAGGTGCTGGTGGATTTGTCAGTGATTGATAAGGTCAGCTTTGATGATGGATTTGCCCGCTACGAACTGGGGGGCTTTAATCGTGAGTCCGGACACCACCACCACCACGCCATTTGCAGCCGATGCCAAAAAGTATTTTCCTTTAAGGGCGACCTTTTAGATACTCTGGAACAGGCACTTCTTGATACAGAGGGGTTTATGGTAACAGATCATGAAGTGAAACTTCACGGGTACTGCAGGGAATGCCGGGAAAAAATGGAAGAAGATCAGGACGGAAATAATAAAACGGAGGTAAAAGATTGAAGAAACAAGACAGCAACGCGAAAGTAAAAATCATTCCATTAGGAGGAATGGAGCAGATTGGTATGAATATCACTGCTTTTGAATACGAGGACAGCATCATTGTTGTGGACTGCGGACTTGCATTTCCCACAGATGATATGCTTGGAATCGACCTGGTAATCCCGGATGTTTCCTACTTGAAACAAAATATTAACAAAGTAAAGGGATTTGTTATCACCCATGGTCACGAGGATCATATCGGTGCACTCCCTTATATCTTAAAAGAGATCAATGTGCCGGTTTATGGTACCAAACTGACCATTGCATTAATTGAGAACAAATTAAAAGAACATAATCTTTTGAAAAACACCAAGAGAAAGGTGATTAAACATGGACAGTCCATTAATTTAGGCTGCTTCCGTATTGAATTCATCAAGACAAACCACAGCATCGCCGATGCATCTGCCCTCGCTATTTTCTCACCGGCAGGTGTAATTCTTCATACAGGAGACTTTAAGATTGATTATACTCCCGTATTTGGAGAACCGGCAGATTTAGAGCGTTTTGCAGAACTTGGAAAAAAAGGCGTGCTTGCCCTCATGTGTGACAGTACCAATGCCATGAGACCAGGCTTTACCCAGTCGGAAAAGACGGTTGGAAAGACCTTTGATAATATATTTGCAGACCATAAGAATAACCGTATCATAGTGGCAACTTTTGCATCCAATGTGGACCGTGTTCAGCAGGTAATCAATTCCGCTGCCAAGAACGGGCGTAAAGTTGTAGTAGAAGGAAGAAGTATGGTTAATGTTATTGGTACAGCCAGTGAACTGGGTTATATTGATATCCCGGAAGGCACATTAATTGACATTGATCAGCTGAAGAATTATCCCGATGAGCAGACCGTGTTAATCACTACGGGAAGCCAGGGAGAATCCATGGCAGCTCTTTCCCGTATGGCTGGAAGTACTCATAAGAAAATTTCCATTAAGCCAAATGATGTAATTATATTAAGCTCCAACCCGATTCCTGGCAATGAAAAAGCAGTTTCCAAGGTAGTAAACGAGCTTTCCATGAAGGGTGCTGAGGTAATCTGCGAAGATACCCATGTATCCGGACACGCATGTCAGGAAGAAATTAAGCTTATGTATGCACTGGTTCGTCCTCAGTACGCCATTCCGGTACATGGAGAATACCGCCACTTAATTGCACAAAAGAGTGTGGTTCAGTCCATGGGTATTCCAAAGGAGAACGTAATTATCATGTCCTCCGGTGACGTAGTGGAGCTGGGATCAGAATCCTGGAAAGTTGTAGATCACGTTCAGTCCGGAGGTATCCTGGTAGACGGACTTGGAGTTGGTGATGTAGGCAATATCGTATTAAGAGACAGACAGAATCTGGCACAGAACGGAATTATTGTGGTTGTGCTGACTCTGGAAAAATATTCCAATCAGCTTCTTGCAGGACCAGACATTGTGTCCAGAGGATTTGTATATGTAAGAGAATCTGAGGATCTGATGGAAGAGGCAAGAGCCATTGTAAATGATGCAGTTCAGGACTGCCTGGAACGCAAAATCAACGACTGGGGTAAAATCAAGAATATTATCCGGGACAGCTTAAGCGATTTCCTTTGGAAGCGTATGAAGCGTAATCCCATGATTCTGCCGATCATTATGGAGGTATAGGAGTTTTATTAAACTCCTGCCTTTAAGGCGAAAGGAATGGATCGTTATGAGCCGGACAACGAATGAGATAAATAAAATAACAGGAGCGATTATAGCCATATCCTCCAGACTTATCATTTTTGCACTGGTCGTAATGCTGCTATATGAAGGCGTGACCAGAGGCTATGATTTTGGTCATGAGATATTCTATGCCTCCGCAGTGGAACAAAAACCCGGCCAGGATAAGAACATTACTGTGGAAAAGGGTGCATCAGCTGCGCGGGTAGCCAGACTTTTAAAGGGAAGCGGCTTAATTGCCAATGAATATTCCTTTATCATACAGGCAGAGTTCTTTGATTATAAGGTGAATCCGGGTATCTATACCTTTAATACTTCCATGACCTCCAAGGAGATCCTTCAGATGATGAATGATAATACGGAGGAAAAGAAAGATAAACAATGATTGTTAACGACAGGATAACGGAATATATTAAATCTCTGGAGACAGACCGCAGCGGTCTTCTTACAGAGATTGGAGAAAAGGCAAGACTAGAAGGGGTTCCGGTGATCCGGGAAGAAACCGCCGCTTTTTTACAGACAATGACTGCCGCCATGCAGCCACAGGCCATATTGGAGGTGGGAACAGCGGTTGGTTATTCTGCCCTTTTAATGGCGGAGGTTATGCCCCGTAACTGCCATATCACTACCATAGAAAAATACGAGAAGAGAATTCCCCAGGCCAAGTCTAACTTTGAAAAAGCCGGAGAAAAGGATCGAATTACCCTGTATGAAGGGGATGCCGAGGAGGTATTAGAGGGGCTTAGCGGCCCCTTTGACCTTGTCTTTTTAGATGCCGCCAAAGGCCAGTATTTAATCTGGCTTCCCAGAATTCTTGAACTTTTAAGGCCAGGCGGAATGCTGATTTCAGACAATGTTCTTCAGGATGGAGACATTATAGAATCCCGCTATGCAGTAGAGCGGCGCAACCGGACCATTCATACCCGGATGCGGGAATATCTGTTTGAATTAAAGCATTGTGACCAGCTTATTACATCGGTGGTTCCCATTGGAGACGGAATTACTGTCAGCATTTTAAAAGAGAAGTACGAGAGAGGAGTTTCATGAGAAAGACCGAACTTTTGATTCCGGCAGGCAGCCTGGAAGTGTTAAAAACCGCAGTTATTTACGGTGCAGATGCTGTTTATATCGGAGGAGAAGCCTTTGGACTGCGCGCCAAGGCAAAAAACTTCACAAATGATGATATCCGGGAAGGAATTGCCTTTGCCCACGAACACGGGGTAAAAGTTTATATTACAGCCAATATTCTGGCTCACAACGATGATCTTTCCGGAGTAGAGGAATATTTTAACGAATTAAAAGAAATAAAACCAGATGCGGTGATTATTTCCGATCCGGGTGTTTTTGCCATTGCAAAACGGGTGATTCCGGATATGGAGCTTCATATCAGCACCCAGGCCAACAATACAAATTACGGAACTTATCTGTTCTGGCATCAGCTGGGAGCAAAACGTGTGGTATCAGCCAGAGAACTGTCCCTTGCAGAGATTAAAGAAATCAGGGGAAAGATTCCGGAAGATTTAGAAATTGAAAGCTTTATACACGGAGCCATGTGCATGTCCTATTCCGGCCGTTGTTTACTGAGCAACTATATGACGGGCAGAGATGCAAACCAGGGAGCCTGTACCCATCCCTGCAGATGGAAATATTCCATTGTGGAAGAAAAGCGACCGGGTGAGTATATGCCGGTTTATGAAAATGAGCGTGGAACCTATATCTTTAATTCCAAGGATCTGTGTATGATTGAACATATACCGGAGATGATGGATGCGGGGATCGACAGCTTTAAGATTGAAGGGCGTATGAAAACGGCTCTTTATGTGGCGACGGTAGCAAGAACTTACCGGAAAGCCATTGATGATTACAACAAAGATCCTGAGCTTTATAAAGCTAATATGGACTGGTATCGTTCTGAAATCGGAAAATGCACCTACAGGGAGTTCACAACCGGGTTCTATTTTGGCAAACCGGATGAGACTACCCAGATCTACGACAACAATACCTATGTAAAAAACTACACCTATTTAGGAACGGTCCTTGCAGTTGATGAGAGAGGGTATGCACGAATCGAGCAGAAGAATAAATTCACGGTTGGAGAGACCATTGAGGTCATGAAACCTGACGGAAGAAATCTGGAGGCTGTTGTGAAAGCTATTTACGACGAAAACGGAAACAATCTGGAAAGTGCTCCCCATCCCCAGCAAATTCTCTATGTAGAACTAACCGTGGAGATGGAACCATATGACATTCTTCGCAGAAGTGAATTGAAATAAATAAGACAAGTAAGGAAATGAAGGTTTCGGTCTTCTTCCTTACTTGTCTTTTTCGTATTGCTCAGATAACATGACAAAATAGTTTCATTGAAAAAAATATTAATAACTTGACAATTAGAATTCTAACTGTTAGAATTCAATCTGTATTAGAAATGGGGGAAATTTATGTATCATAAGTTAATGCTGGAAAACCAGACAATGTTTACAAAGCAGGTATTTGAGCAGCTGGAAGGCAGAGAACTATCTTCGGGACAACCAAAGATCTTAGAATATCTTTATGAACATGACGGCTCAGTACAAAAGGATATTGCGCAGGCATGCAAAATAGAGCCTGCTACCGTTACCAGTCTGTTATCCAGAATGGAAAAAAGTGAGATTATTGAGCGAAGAATGCAAAATAATAATCGCAGGTTCTGGTATGTGTACTTAACAGAAAAAGGAAGAGAGGAAGCCGTTTATGTAAAAAAAGCATTTGATACTGTGAAAGAAATTGCATTAAAGGATTTTACAAACAAAGAAAAAGAACTATTTATCCAGTATTTAAAACGGGTAAATAAGAATTTAAAGGAAGAGTTAATTTGAACAGAAGAGAATTAGCAAAACGTTATATTATATTTCTGATTGGATTGTACATCAATTCATTTGGTGTAAGTTTCGTCACAAAGGCAAATCTGGGAACATCACCCATTTCGAGCATTCCATATGTTTTAAGCCTTGGATTCAATCCTACATTAGGACAGTTTACAATCATATTTAGTCTGTTATTAATTGTATTACAGGTTATAATACTTGGTAAAAATTTTCAGAAGGTACAGTTACTTCAGATACCGGTCTCAATTGCATTCGGATATTTCATTGATTCATCTATGAAAGTATTGGCATGGCTTAACCCAGACCAATATTATTTAAAGATTGCCTCATTGATAATTGGCTGTGTCATATTAGGATTTGGTGTTTATCTGGAAGTGATTGCAGATGTGGTGATGCTTTCGGGAGAAGCTTTTGTTAAGGCGATATCACAAAGATTTAAAGTGGAGTTTGGAATAACAAAAGTATGTTTTGATACATCCATGACAGTAATTGCTGGAATTGTTTCCATCTTTTTATTTCGTGAAATACAGGGAGTTCGGGAAGGAACCATTATTGCAGCTTTCGTTGTAGGACTCATTGCCAGGTTTTTCAAAAGAATGCTTTCTCCTTTGACAGACTGGTTATTTCTGGAACAAACAAATGCAGAAAGCAATCCTATGAGACCAAAGCAGGACCCACTGGTTATTACCATCTCACGGGAGTATGGCAGCGGAGGCAGAGAAATTGGAAAACTGATCGCAGAAAAGCTTGGGATTTCTTATTATGACGATGAACTCATCGGTCAGGTTGCAAAAGAAATGGGTTATTCAGATGAAATTGTTCTGATTAACGATCAGAAATTGACACATAGTTTTCTTTATGATCTATATACGCAAAATTATGCTTATATCTATGGAGAAGATGGAAAATATGATGCAATTTTTCATGCGCAGGAAAAAACAATCAAAGAAATCACCACAAAGGAATCCTGCGTTATCATAGGAAGACTTGCGAATTTTATCCTGGCAGAACAAAAGAATACATTTCATGTCTTTATCTGCGCAGATATGGCTTCTAAAGTAAAACGTGTTATGATGCGCGAAAGCCTTAAAGAAAAAGAGGCTGAGAAGAAAATTAGAAAAGCAGAATCTGAACGCAAAAATTTTTGCAGGCATTTCATGCAAAAAGAATGGGGACTGGCGAATGCATATGATTTATCATTAAAGGCGGACAGATATGGAATAGAAAAAGCTGCGGAAATAATTATGGAATTAGCTAAATAAATGCAGATTTGTTTTGACGTACCTAATTTCAATAAAACAGAATTCAAGCACTGTCCGGCATGGCAGGTTAACTGCCGGATGGTGTTTTTCTTTTATAGCAAAACCGGGTGGTTGTTGTAGAAACTGCCATATTGTGGTATGCTATAGAATGTCTAAATCAGTTTAATTAAAATAGAAGCTGACAGAGCGGAGGCTTACGTATGATATGGATTTTGTGGCTGACAGCAGTTATATGTGTCATTTATTATATCGTGATCGTGGTTTATTCCGGTATAACCACATCATTTTCCCTGATCTGGCTGTTTTTTGCCGCCATATGCATGTTATTGGCAGGAGGATGGGAAACTTATATAAAGCATAAGGATAAGGTGCCTTTGTGGGTTCCGGTTTCAGCTGCCACCATGTGCTGCACCGGCATTTTAGTGTTTGCTGTGGTTGAAATTCTGGTATTTACAGGTGTGGCTGTCCGTGATACCTCGAATCTGGACTATGTGATCGTTCTGGGGGCGAAAGTAAAGGAGACAGGAATTACAAAATCCTTAAAAAAACGCCTGGACAAGGCGGTGGAGTATGTGGATAAGAACCCAGGCACCATTCTCGTTTTATCCGGTGCCAAAGGAGAAGATGAGCCGGTTGCCGAGGCAGAGGCTATGAGAGACTATCTGATTTATAATGGTGTTAGAGAAGAACAGCTTATTTTAGAGACCCGTTCTTTCAGCACGGTTGAGAATATTGCGTACAGCCGTGTTGCCATTGAAGAGGACCAGGCAAGGAAAAAGGCCAGCCGGTTAAACAGCCCGGGCATTGTGGTTCCGGGGGCATTTGAAGAGGTGCCCGATAAACCCATAAGAGTGGGAGTGCTGACCAGTGATTTTCACGTATTTCGCGCCCAGCAAATTGCTAAAAAATGGGGGATTCCTGATATTTACGGAATATCCTGCGGATCCGATCCTGTTCTTTTTCTACATTTTTGCGTCAGAGAATGCGCGGCTATATTAAAAGACAAATTAGTGGGCAATATGTAATTAATACAGAATTTGCAGGAGGAAGAAATCATATATGAATCAATTAAAAAAACTTGCAGCCTATGAGGTTGTGGAGGAAAAAGAAATTGAGGAGTTAAACGCAACAGGATGCGTACTCCATCATAAGAAAAGCGGAGCAAGAATTTTCATTATACCGTGTGACGATGATAATAAGGTATTTAACATTGGATTCAGGACTCCTCCGGCGGACAGCACCGGAGTGGCACACATTCTGGAACACAGCGTTTTATGTGGTTCTGATCAGTTCCCTGTAAAAGACCCGTTTGTGGAATTGGTCAAAGGTTCTCTTAATACTTTCTTAAATGCCATGACTTATCCGGATAAAACTGTTTACCCGGTTGCCAGCTGCAATGAAAAGGATTTTCACAACCTGATGAATGTCTATATGGATGCAGTACTTCATCCCAACATTTATAAAGAAGAGAAAATCTTTATGCAGGAAGGCTGGCATTATGAGCTGGAAGAGAAAGACTCGGATTTAATCTACAACGGAGTGGTTTACAACGAAATGAAAGGTGCTTTTTCCTCTCCGGAAGAAGTTCTTGACCGTTTTACCAGAAAGGTACTTTTCCCGGATAACTGCTATGGTCAGGAATCCGGCGGAGATCCATCCTTTATCCCGGATCTCACATATGAGGAGTTTTTAAATTTCCACAGAAAGTATTATCACCCATCCAACAGTTATATTTACCTTTACGGCGATATGGATATGGAAGAGAAGCTTACATGGCTGGACCGTGAGTATTTAAGCCACTATGATCAGGCAGAGGTTGATTCCAGAATTGAGAGACAGAAACCGTTTGAACATCCGGTACAGGAAGAGACATACTATTCCATAACAGAAGGGGAATCTGAAGAAAACGCCACCTATCTTTCCATCAATACCGTAGTGGGTACCGATTTAGACCCCAAACTGTATGTGGCATTCCAGATTCTTGAATATACCCTTCTTGATGCGCCAGGTGCTCCTTTAAAGCAGGCACTGATTGATGCAGGAATTGGTCAGGATATTCTTGGTGGATATGACAGCGGAATTTTGCAGCCGTATTTTACGGTGATTGCAAAGAATGCCAACAAAGAACAGCTGGGAGAATTCCTTGCAGTTGTCAAAGGAACCTTAAGAAAGCTGGCAGATGAGGGCATTAACAAAAAGAGTTTAAAGGCAGGCATGAATTACTATGAATTCCGTTATCGGGAAGCAGATTACGGTTCCGCACCAAAGGGGCTGATGTATGGACTTCAGTGTATGGACAGCTGGCTTTATGATGGTGATCCCATGATGCATTTACAGTATCAGGCCACCTTTGATTATTTAAAGAAAGTAGTGGATGACGGCTATTTTGAACAGCTGATCAGAGAGTATCTGTTAGATAATCCCTTTGAGGCAGTATTGACCGTCAGCCCGAAAAAGAACTTAACAGCGGAAGAAGACAGAAAAACAGCCGCAAAGCTTGCTGAATATAAGGCATCTCTTTCCGAAGAAAAGATTGACCGGTTAATTATTCAGACAAAAGCGTTAAGGGAATATCAGGAAAACCCGTCTCCCCAGGAGGATTTGGAAAAGATCCCCATGCTTGCCAGAGAAGATATCAGCAGGGAGCCGGAGGAGATTATCTGGGAAGAGAAGGAGGTCCATGGAGTTAAGGTTCTTCATCATGAGATGTTCAGCTCCGGTATTGGTTACCTGAAAGTACTGTTTGATACATCGGTTCTGCCGATGGAGGATTTACCTTATGTAGGATTTTTAAAATCCCTGCTTGGATATGTAAATACTGAGAATTACACTTACGGAGATTTAGCCAGTGAGATCCATTTAAACAGCGGCGGTGTTAGCTTTAGTGTCACCTCTTATCCTGATTTACAAAACAGAGGTCAGTTTAAAGGCTACTTCATGGCAAGTGCAAGAGTGCTCTATGATAAAATTGATTTCGGATTTTCTATTTTAAATGAAATACTGACCCGTTCTCTTTTAGATGATGAAAAGCGGGTGGGTGAGGTAATCAGCGAAACCAGATCCAGAGCAAGAATGAAGCTGGAGGGTGCCTGCCATTCGGCGGCAGTGGCGAGAGCTACATCCTATTTTTCCTCAGCTTCCTACTTTAATGATATAACTGGCGGAATCGGTTATTATGAATTTTTGGAAAAGCTGGATAAAGAATATCCGGCTGATAAGAAAACATTTATAGCCAGATTTCAGTCTGTGGTGAAAAAGCTTTTTACAACCGGCAATATGCTGGTCAGCTATACAGCAGATAAAGAAGGTTATGCCCTTCTGCCTGATGCAATGAAAAAGCTGACGGATGGGCTGCCTGCTGGAGACGAAAAACGGTATTCATTCCTCTACCCGTCAGGCAACAGAAACGAAGGCTTCACAACCGCTTCCCAGGTCAACTATGTGGCAAGATGCGGAACCTTTGCAGGCACTGGAATGGAGTATACGGGAGCATTGAAGATCTTAAAAGTCATTTTAAGCTATGACTACCTTTGGATCAATTTGAGAGTCAAGGGAGGCGCTTACGGCTGCATGAGCGGATTCGGGCGTTCCGGCGAAGGCTATTTTGCTTCTTACCGGGATCCTAACTTAAAAGAGACAAACCAGATCTACGAAGGTGTGGTGGAATATTTAGAAAACTTCCAGGTCGAAGATCGGGATATGACCAAATACGTAATCGGAACCATCAGTGATATGGATGTCCCCTATCCGCCGTCTACCAAGGGAAACCGCGGTCTGTCCGCCTATTTATCAGGCGTGACCAGTGAAATGATGGAAAAAGAGCGGAAAGAAGTATTAAATGCATCACAGGAAGATATCAGAAGACTGGCTCCTATCGTAAAAGCGGTATTAAGCACCGGCAGTCTCTGTGTCATTGGTAATGAAGAAAAAATCGCAGCGGAAAGCTCTATGTTTGCAGAGACAAAGAACTTATTCCACTCATAACACAAAGGAGAATCTATATGGATCAAAATTATAAATCTGGCTTCGTTTCTTTAATCGGGCGCCCAAATGTGGGAAAATCTACTCTGATGAATCATTTAATCGGGCAGAAGATTGCTATTACTTCCGACAAGCCGCAGACAACAAGGAACAAGATTCAGACCGTATATACGGATGACAGGGGGCAGATTATATTCCATGATACTCCGGGAATCCACAAGGCGAAAAACAAGCTGGGAGAGTATATGGTGAATGTTGCAGAACATACATTAAAGGAAGTGGATGTAGTTCTGTGGCTGGTAGAGCCTTCCACCTTTATCGGTGCAGGAGAGCAGCATATCGCCGAGCAGTTGAACCAGGTAAAGACACCGGTAATCTTAGTAATTAACAAGATTGATACCGTGAAGAACCAGGAAGAGATTCTCACATTTATAAACGCCTATAAAGATATCTGCAAGTTTGCAGAAATCGTTCCGGTATCCGCATTAAAGGATAAGAATACGGATTTAATGCTGGAGCTGATTTATAAGTATCTTCCGGAAGGCCCACAGTATTACGATGAAGACACGGTGACTGATCAGCCCATGCGTCAGATCTGCGCAGAACTGATAAGAGAAAAGGCGCTTAGGCTTTTAAACGATGAGATTCCTCACGGAATTGCAGTAACAGTAGAGAAAATGAAGGAGCGGGACAACGGAATCATGGATATCGAAGCCAATATTATCTGTGAACGGGAATCCCACAAGGGAATCATCATTGGAAAAGGCGGCGCCATGTTAAAAAGAATTGGAAGCGCAGCACGAAGAGAGATCGAATCCCAGCTGGAGACGAAGGTGAATTTACAGCTGTGGGTCAAGGTTCGCAAAGAGTGGCGTGACAGTGAACTGTATATGAAAAATTATGGGTATAGCCAGAAGGATATTTAAAAACGGTGGTAGAAATTGAGGGAAACAGAGAAACTGACGGGAATGGTATTAAAGGTTTCTCCAGTAGGAGAGATGGATAAGCGTCTTGTGATACTGACCAGGGAAAGAGGGAAAATTACCGCATTTGCCAGAGGTGCAAGGAGGCCGGGCAATCCGTTTATGGCGGTGAGCAGGCCCTTTGCCTTTGGCCAGTTTTCCCTTTACGCCGGCAGGGATTCCTACACACTTCAGTCTGCGGAAATTTCCAATTATTTTGATGAACTGTCAGCTGATATGGAATGTACCTGCTATGGCTCTTACTTTCTGGAATTTACCGATTACTATTCCAGGGAAAACATAGATGGGACCGGACTGTTAAAGCTTTTATACCAGTCGGTACGGGCTCTTTTAAAGCCTGCTTTGGATAACCAGCTGGTTCTGCGGATTTTCGAGCTGAAGGCCATGGTATTAAGCGGGGAATATACAGAGAAACCACCGCGTCAGGTCAGTGATTCGGCGAACTATGCATGGGAGTATGTCATCGGTTCCCCAATCGAGCATTTATATACCTTTACCCTGACGGAATCGGTGCTCATCGAGTTCTCCCGCTGTGTGGAAATCAATAAAAAGCGGTACGTTGACCGTGAGTTTCATTCTCTGGATATTTTGCAGACGATGATGGGGAGTTAAGTATTGAAATGAAAGGCAGCATTTGGTATAATGCTCTCATATGTGCCAATGCAGGAGGAAATTGGATGAAGAAAAGGAAAGCGGTTCTTGCTGTTTTGCTGACTGCGGGCATGCTGACAGGCTGTCTTGGTAATGGCGGCAGCAGCACCTTAAATTCAGAGAGCAGCAGAATCTTTGTAACAGAAGAAGGAACCCTTCAGACTGCAACGGTGGAATCTTATGCGCAGCAGGACTATTATAATGGGGATGAACTGAAGGCATTTCTGGAAGAGGCAGTTTCTCAGTATAACGGAGCCAACGGGCAGAATCAGGTCACCTTAGACTCCTGCACACTGGATAAGGGAACAGCCAAGATGGTGTTTCATTACGCTACTGCTGATGCGTTGATTGGATTTACAACCCAGTATGAAGATAAAGCCAATCTGGTAGAATCCATAGAGGTAAATAAGCTGTCTGAAGTATATAGTCAGAGTCAATCAGAAAAAGTAACCTTTATAAAAGCTTCGGATGGTAAAAAAGCGGATGATAAGGCAGTATCCAAGAAAGGAACGAGCCAGGCGGTTGTTGTGACATCAGCCAATCCCGTTACCATACAGACCCAGGGTAAGATTCTGTTTGTTTCCGACAATGTGGTGATAAAGGACAGTCATACTGTACAGACAACAAAGGGAAAAAGCTACATTATTTTTAAATAAGAGAGGTTAAGATCATGGAAAAGACAATGGAAAAGATAGTGGGACTGGCAAAGTCAAGAGGATTCGTATATCCAGGTTCTGAAATATACGGAGGTCTTGCAAATACCTGGGATTACGGCAATCTGGGAGTGGAATTAAAGAACAATGTTAAGAAAGCCTGGTGGCAGAAGTTCATACAGGAAAGTCCATATAACGTTGGTGTGGACTGTGCTATCCTGATGAATTCCCAGACCTGGATCGCTTCCGGCCATTTAGGCGGTTTTTCCGACCCTCTCATGGACTGCAAGGCATGTAAGGAACGTTTCCGCGCAGACAAACTGATTGAGGATTACATGGGCGAACATGGAATCACAATAGAAGGTTCTGTTGACGCATGGTCTCAGGAAGAGATGAAACAGTACATCGATGAAAAAAATATCTGCTGCCCAAGCTGTGGAAAACATGATTTTACCGATATTCGTCAGTTTAACTTAATGTTCAAGACCTTTCAGGGAGTTACCGAAGATGCGAAGAATACTGTTTATTTAAGACCAGAGACTGCTCAGGGTATTTTTGTAAACTTTAAGAATGTACAGAGAACTTCCCGTAAGAAGATTCCTTTCGGAATCGGACAGATTGGTAAATCCTTCCGTAATGAGATCACTCCTGGAAACTTTACATTCCGTACCAGAGAATTTGAGCAGATGGAGCTGGAGTTCTTCTGTGAACCGGATACAGATTTAGAGTGGTTTGCATATTGGAAAGAATTCTGTGTCAGCTGGTTAAAGAACTTAGGCATGAAAGAGGATGAGATGCGTGTCAGAGATCATGAGCAGGAAGAGCTTTCTTTCTACAGCAAAGCTACCTCTGATATCGAATTTTTATTCCCATTTGGCTGGGGCGAGTTATGGGGTATTGCAGACAGAACTGATTACGACTTAACCCAGCATCAGAACACTTCCGGTCAGGACTTAACCTATTTTGATGATGAGAAGAAAGAGCGTTATATTCCATATGTAATCGAGCCTTCTTTAGGAGCTGACCGTGTAACACTGGCATTCCTTTGCGCAGCTTACGATGAAGAAGAGATTGCCGAAGGTGATGTACGTACCGTGCTTCGTTTCCATCCGGCAATCGCACCGGTTAAGATTGGTGTACTTCCATTATCCAAGAAATTAAATGAAGGTGCAGAAAAAGTATTTGATGAACTGCGTAAATATTATAATTGTGAATTTGACGACAGAGGAAACATTGGTAAACGTTATAGAAGACAGGATGAGATCGGTACTCCATTCTGCATTACCTATGACTTTGATTCAGAAGAAGATCACGCAGTAACCGTTCGTGACCGTGATACCATGGATCAGGTAAGAGTTCCAATTGCAGAGCTTAAAAGCTACTTTGAAGATAAGTTCCATTTCTAATTACAGAATCCGGAGGAGAATCTTTTTAAAGATTTTCTTCCGGATTTTTTGCCTTCACTTTTCCAAATCAGAGTCTCGTTTGGTCCAGTGTACCGTTTCCGGCAGATGGACAATTGGTGCATAGATACAATAGATTTTCAGGGGCCGGTCACCGGTATTGATCAGATTGTGCCAGATATTGGCTGGAATTAAAACCGCACAGCCATTATCAACAGGCTGGGAATAAAACAGGTCATATGGACTATCCCCCATATAAATGATTCCATCTCCATCTACAACGCAAAAATACTGATCCTGACCTGGGTGGCTTTCTGCACCTATATCATACCCCACAGGAATACTCATAAAAGTAAGCTGCATATGTTCTCCTGTCCATCTTGTTGTTCGAAAGGAAGGATTTCTTAATGTATCATGATTGATATTAAGAATGAGAGGTGAAGGCCCGTAGTCGCTGGCATCCCAGGAATAATAGGAGCGTTCATTACAGGTGGAGTTACAAAAAGAATTACAGTCGGACATGGAAACATCACTCTTTTCATTTTAGTAATGTATTATATGGTACAGAGATCGTTCAGTGACACCGGATCAGACAAAGAAAAAAGCCGCAGGCGGTAAATCCAATAGATTTATCCAGTCCTGCGGCATATTTGTTATCTCTGACCTTTGTCGTATGGAATTCCTTCCGCTTTTGGAGCCTGGGAATTTCTTGAGGTAAATACCAATACGATTAATGTAATGATATAAGGAACCATTTTGTAGAAGTAACTTGGAATTCCCAGAGCACTTAAGAATGGAATTCCGGAATAAGAGGAAGCCACCGCTTTCATCAGTCCAAAGAAGAGGGAACACAGCATGATATTGACTGGTTTCCACTGACCAAAGATTAATACCGCCAATGCCAGGAAACCGTATCCTGCCACATCTGCATTAAAGTTGGTGGAAGTAGGAACTACAAATACCAGACCTCCCAGACCGCCCAGAGCACCGGAGATTAATACTCCTGCATACTGCATACGGTAAACGTTAATTCCCGCAGAATCCGCTGCCTGTGGGTGTTCTCCGCATGCCCGAAGCCTTAAACCAAATCGTGTGCGGTAAAGCACAACGGCAGATAATACAAAGATTAAAATTCCCACGTAGGTGGTAATATAGGCGTTCTGGAATAAAAGAGGTCCGATAAATGGGATACTGCCAAGTACAGGAACCGAGGTGATACGGAAAGTATTGTTAAATGGAACCTGTTGAACACCCTGAATAACACGGGCTACGAATACTGCAAAAGCAGGAGCAAACATATTAAGAGCAGTACCGCTGATAACCTGGTTTGATTTCATGTTAATGGATGCATAAGCATGGAACAAAGAGAAGATCATTCCAGTGCCCATGGATATTAATATGGCCATAATCAGCTGAAGCTGGCCGCTCATACTGTTGCCTGTAAAATTTAAAAACAGGATTCCGGTAAATGCTCCCATGGTCATAATACCTTCCAAAGCGATGTTAATAATACCGCTTCGCTCGGAAAACATGGCTCCAAGTGCAACGATCATGAGAGGAATCATGAAATACATGGTCTGCTGAAAAATAAAATAAATGACACTCATGATTTCTTTCCTCCTTTCCCAGTTTCGTCAGTTTTTCCATTTTTCTGTCCAACGAACTTTGCCATAATGATTTTTACCATCAGGGCAAATGCGCTGAAATAGATAATAACTGCAACGATGATATCGATAATTTCTGTGGAGAACTCAAACAGCTGTAAGTAAAAGCCGCCGGCTGTCAGGTATGCAATGAAGATACCAGAGAACAGAACGCCGATGGGGTTGTTTAAACCAAGGAGTGCAACAGAAATACCTGTAAATCCTTCGGAAGGAAGTACGTCTTTAATCTCAATATGCTTTCCGGTTCCTGCAAGGAATAAAAGACCTCCTGCAAGTCCTGCAATAGCACCGGCGATTACCATGGAAAGAATGATGCTTTTCTTTTCATTGATTCCTGCATATTTGCTGGCATCACGGTTAAAGCCCACTGCTTTTAATTCATATCCGAATGTAGTCTTATTTAAAATAACCCATATAAGGATTACCACCAGAATCGCGATGATAATTCCCCCGTTAACACTGGAACCCGGGAAAATCTTATCCAGACCCATCTTGGGGATATTAGCTGTATTGGCCACATTCTTGGATTCGTTTCTTAAATTGTTAAACAGCGGCTTATAGCTTTTCGTAATCCAGTTTACCAGATACATACCAATATAGTTCATCATAATAGAGGCGATAACCTCATTTACGTTGTAGTACGCTTTTAAAATACCTGGTACCAGCCCCCATAAGGCGCCAAGGATTACACTTGCTGCCAGAGCTACAATCCAGTGAGCCGGGCCGAGAGAGGTCCAGAGAATTCCAACATAAACCGCACCGAAGCCTCCTATAATAAACTGGCCGGGAGTACCGATGTTAAAAAGTCCGGTTTTAAATGCAAATCCAACGGAAAGACCGGTAAGAATAATGGGTGTGGCATAATAAAATACCTGACCCACACCTTTGGCTTCGTGGGTGAAGGCTCCGCTTAAAATCGTAGCAAATCCGGGAAGTGCCTGCTCTGGATTACACAGAAACAAGATAATCAGCCCTACAATGAGTCCCAGAATAATAGCGAATATGGAAGAGAGGATGCCTGTATGATCTTTTATCTGTTTCGGTTTCATAGTGTGCCACCTTCTTTCTTAGCGCCTGCCATATAAAGACCTAATTCCTGAACGGTAATGTTCTCAGGATCTAAGTCGGCAACGATTCCGCCTTCAAACATGACTAAAATCCGGTCGCTTAAATTCATAACTTCATCTAATTCCAGAGATACCAGTAAAATAGCGGCACCTGCGTCACGCTGCTTTACCAGCTGGTTGTGAATGTATTCAATGGCACCAACATCCAGACCTCTGGTAGGCTGAACTGCAAGGAGAATATCCGGACCTTTGGAAATTTCTCTTGCTACAATCGCTTTCTGCTGATTGCCGCCGGACATGCTGCGGGTCGTGGTAAATGCCCCTTCGCTGCTTCGAATATCATAATTTTCAATCAGTTTTTGTGCATAGTCATAGATCTGGTCATTCTTTAAAAATGTGCCGCTCTGAAATTCTTTGTCAAAATACTGCTGGAGAACCAGGTTGTATGCCAGATTGTATTCCAGTACCAGTCCATGTTTATGACGGTCTTCGGGGATGTGGGAGAGACCATGGGTATTTTTGTAGCGGATACTTTTTTTCGTCATATCCTCCCCGTTAATGGTGACAGTACCGGAGCTGGGATCCGAAATACCGGTGATTGCATGAACCAGCTCTGTCTGTCCATTGCCGTCAATACCGGCGATACAGACAATCTCACCTCTCCTTACCTGAAATGACACATCATGAACCAGCTTTTTGGTTTGTCCTTCCCGTTTGGCTTCTACAGATAAATCTTTTACTTCCAGAACTACTTCACCAGGCTCGGACGCTTTTTTACTAATGGTTAAGTTTACCTTACGGCCAACCATCATCTCTGACATCTCTTCCCGCGTAGTATCAGCAACATCTACGGTTCCAATATATTTACCGCGGCGCAGGACGGAACAGCGGTCTGCTACCGCCTTGATTTCATTGAGCTTGTGTGTGATGAACAGTATGGACTTCCCTTCCTTTACCAGATCCCGCATGATCTGCATCAGTTCATCAATTTCCTGAGGAGTCAGGACTGCGGTAGGTTCATCAAATATCATGATTTCATTATCACGATACAGCATTTTTAAAATTTCAACCCTTTGCTGCATTCCTACGGTAATATCGGATATCAGCGCATCAGGGTCTACAAACAATTTATATTTTTCACTTAATTCCATTACTTTTTTGCGGGCATCATCCATCTTCAAAAAGCCCCGTCTTGTCGTCTCCATGCCCAGTACGATATTCTGCAGGACTGTGAAATTCTCTACCAGCTTAAAATGCTGGTGCACCATGCCGATACCAAGTGCATTGGCATCCAGCGGACCAGTGATTTTTTCTTCATTACCACGAACCCGGATTGAGCCTTTTTCCGGCTGATATAATCCGAATAATACACTCATAAGAGTTGATTTGCCTGCTCCATTTTCTCCGAGGAGGGCGTGTATCTCGCCTTTTTTTAACTGTAGTGTAATGTCATCATTGGCGATAATACCGGGAAATTCTTTTGTGATATGAAGCATCTCAATAATGTAGTCCATAAAATCCCCCTTACTACGGTACCTATCTATGGGGCCCGGTACCCGGTTAATAAAGTTATAAAGCAAAAAGAAGATGCCGTAAGAGACCAGATCTTTACTGACTGGTGAATCAAACGGCATCTCCTTTCCTTTTTTATGTCAGAATTCTGACATCGTGGTATGCCCGGAGGGCACTATCCCCGCGGATTATTCTACAAAGTTAATCTTTGTTTTTTCAAGCTTTAAGTCTTTGTTCGGATCGTTGTTATCCTGAGAAGGCTGTACCAGGGTTACTTTGCCATCCTTTAATTCAGTGAAGATTTTTTCGTAATCTTCTTTTGTGAATTTGGTGAACTTGGATGTTTCCATCGGAAGGCCGATACCGTTATTCTTAGCGGAGAAGATGCTTGTCTCGCCGCCTGGGAACTTGTTGTCATAGAAAGCTTTTACGCCGTCGTATACAGATACGGAAAGCTGTTTCATGGCAGAAGTGATGACTGTCTCAGATTCATAGCTCTGGTCAACGTCAACACCGATTACCTTTTTGCCTTTTTCCTGAGCAGCAGCCATAACAGAGTTACCAACAGCACCGCCGCAGCCAAAGATTACGTCAGTTCCGTTCTGATACCAGGATGCAGCCATAGACTGAGCCTCTGGAGTTGCAGCGAAAGCACCTGTATAGTTGTACATGATTTCAACGCCGTCGATGCCCATTTCCTTAGCTGCATAATCAGCACCTTCAGCAAATCCGTAACCATAACGGATAACTGCAGGAACAGCCATACCACCTAAGAAACCAAGCTTTGTGTAATCTTCTTTTACTGCTGCATAGCCTGCTAAGAATCCAGGCTCATCTTCCTGGAACAGGATTGGCATAACATTGGATTCTGTCTTATATTCTGAGTAGTCTGCGTTATGAGGAACTCCGTCAAGAAGAATGAAGTGAACGTCTTTGTACTGCTCCTGAGCAAGGAATACAGGCTCTTCAAATAAGAAGCCAGGACATACTACTAATTTTGCACCGCCTTCAATAGCAAGTCCAATTGTTTCTAAATAAGAATCAGTAGTACCTTCCTGTGGCTGATAGTACTTATAGGAGATCTTGTTCTCTTCTGCGTACTTCTTCATACCTTCCCATGCACCCTGGTTAAAGGATTTGTCATCAATGGTACCAAGGTCTGTAACCAGCGCCAGTTCATATCCGGTTGAAGAATCAGACTTAACGGATGTAGCACCTGTCGTTTCAGCTGGTTTTTCTGCAGCAGTTGTGGCTTCTGCAGATGGAGCAGCAGTTGTTGCAGTTCCTTTGCCAGCGGAACCACATGCGCTGAGTGTTGCGGCCATCATAACTGCCATGGCTAATGCGAGAGCTCTTTTTTTCATAATACGATCTTTCCTCCTGTTATTAATATATTTTCAGAGATAACTCTAATGTATCATATTTCAGCGTCGGAAACAATCTTAATTCATGATATTTTGCATAAAAACTAAGATAAAAAATTCTGTCATTTTAATATATATGCCCCAACTTTTAAATGTTAAATCACACTTTCGTTCTTTTCCTTGTTATTTAATTAAATTATGGTAAACTATTTTAAGACTTTCAAAAGGAGACTTAATTATGAAAAAAGTAAATTTACTGGAAGATCCTGTTAAAAAATTATTTGCAGGTTATCTTCTTCCATCAATTAGTGCAACAATGGTTACCTCCATTTATATATTAGCAGACACTCTAATGATCGGAAGAGGAGTTGGAGCAATTGGAATTGCGGCTTTAAATATACTGCTGCCGTTATTCAGCCTTTTTTTTGCAACCGGTATGCTGTTTGGAGCAGGGGGCGGTATACTTCTTTCCGTATGTAAGGGAAAAAAAGATGAATCAGGAGCAAATCAGTATTATACTGTGGCATTTATCATGGCTGCGGGAATGAGCTTGATTTATGTATTTTTGGGACATGCATTTTTCCTTCCTGTTACGGGGTTCCTGGGAAGAAATGAAAACATGACACCTTATGTGGAAGAATATGGAAGAATCCTGATATCAGGGGCTCCCGCCTTTTTATTTGCTTCTTTTTATCAGGTATTTGTACGAAATGATAAAGCTCCCCGCCTGGCTATGACTGCGGTGGTTTGCGGAGGAGTTTTAAATATTATTCTGGATTATATATTGATGTTTCCCTTAAAAATGGGAATGGCAGGGGCTGCTGCGGCAACTGTCATCGGAACCTGTGTAACACTCTTAATATTGCTGACCCATCTGGTTTCAAAAGGGAATACTTTAAAATTTGTTTCTGGCTTTCATCTCAGTCAGGCTGTGGCTGTAGTGAAGAATGGGTTCTCCAGCTTTTTGCTGGATATGTGCAATGGCATCGTAACCTTCTTATTTAACCGCCAGATTCTTTCTATTGCAGGGGAACTTGGTGTGGTGGTATACGGTATTATCTCCAACAGTGCTTATATCGCATCATCTGTTAATAACGGTATTTCACAGGCAGTCCAGCCCATACTGGCGACTAATTACGGTGCAGGAAAAAAAGACCGTTTAAAGGAAGTAAGACATCTGGCAGAGCGTACCGCCTGTTTTTCCGGTGTGTTGTTTGCTGTAACAGGACTTTTGTTTCCGGCTCTTGTGACAGAAGCATTTGTCAGACCTGAAAGGGAAATTCTGGCTATGTCAGTTCCAGCCATTCGGATCTATTTTCTGTCTTTTGCAGCAATGGGACTGAATGTGCTTTATACCACCTGGTTTCAATCCGTGATGGAACCGGGAAATGCATTAAAGATCTGTCTGCTTCGGGGAATTATTTTAAACAGTATTCTGGTCTTTATTCTTCCGATTTTTATGGGAGTTACCGGAATCTGGACGGTCATGCCTGTGACGGAGATACTGACCCTTGCTGCATGTCGAATTATGTTAAAGAAACAGAGCTTTTGTCGAACATGATTTCGTATATACGAACGCAAATCGCATATCGGAAAAAGACAGACTTTGTAAGTGCTTTCAATACAATTGTATTTAAAAAAGAGATAATTACTTTAAATAATCTATGAAAACCTCTTTACTACCCCTTTAATTGTGCTATAATACTTTCAGGGCTTTTCCGCAATGGAAAGCGCGGGGGAGCAGCATAATTTACACATTTGAGGAGGATTTTACTTATGGCAAGAAAATGGGTTTATTTGTTCACTGAGGGTAGTGCAGATATGAAAAACCTGTTAGGTGGTAAAGGGGCGAATCTGGCAGAGATGACTAATTTAGGGCTGCCGGTTCCTCAGGGATTTACGATTACGACTGAGGCATGTACTCAGTATTATGAAGATGGGGAAACGATTAATGACGAGATCATGGGGCAGATCATGGATCATATCGAAAAGATGGAAAAAATCACCGGCAAGAAATTTGGTGATAATGAAAATCCTCTTCTGGTTTCTGTTCGTTCCGGAGCGAGAGCTTCCATGCCTGGTATGATGGATACGATTTTAAATCTGGGACTGAATGAGAACGTAGTGGAAGTACTTGCTGAAAAATCAGGTAATCCACGCTGGGCATATGACTGCTACAGAAGATTTATCCAGATGTACTCCGATGTAGTTATGGAAGTAGGCAAAAAATACTTCGAAGAACTGATTGATGAAATGAAAGAAAAAAAGGGTGTTACAGAGGATGTGGATCTGAATGCCGACGATTTGAAAGAGCTTGCAAGACAGTTCAAAGCAGAATATAAGGAAAAGATTGGTTCTGATTTCCCAACTGATCCCAAGGAGCAGTTAATGGGGGCAATCAAAGCTGTATTCCGTTCCTGGGACAACCCAAGAGCTAATGTTTACCGCCGTGACAACGATATACCTTATTCATGGGGAACCGCTGTCAACGTTCAGATGATGGCATTTGGAAACATGGGTGAGACTTCCGGTACAGGTGTTGCATTTACCCGTGATCCTGCAACTGGTGAAAAGCATTTAATGGGTGAATTCTTAATGAATGCCCAGGGCGAAGATGTAGTTGCCGGTGTTCGTACTCCCCAGAAGATTGAACAGTTAAAAGAGGTTATGCCTGAAGTTTATCATAAATTTGTAGGAATCTGCAGTATCCTGGAAGATCACTACAAAGATATGCAGGATATGGAGTTTACCATTGAGGACAAGAAGCTTTATATGCTTCAGACCCGTAACGGTAAGAGAACAGCAAAAGCTGCTTTAAAGATTGCCTGTGACTTAGTAGACGAGTTTATGATTACAGAAGAAAAAGCAGTTAAGATGATTGATCCAAGAAACTTAGATACTCTGCTTCATCCTCAGTTTGATGCAGAAGTATTAAAGAAGACAGAACCGGTTGGAAAGGCACTTGCTGCTTCTCCTGGAGCTGCCTGTGGTAAGATCGTTTTCACCGCTGATGATGCAAAGACATGGAAAGAAAGAGGAGAAAAGGTGGTTTTAGTACGTCTTGAAACCTCTCCTGAAGATATTGAAGGAATGAAGGCAGCTCAGGGTATTCTGACTGTAAGAGGAGGAATGACTTCTCACGCAGCTGTAGTTGCAAGAGGAATGGGAACCTGCTGTGTATCCGGCTGTTCTGAAATTGCCATGAATGAAGCAGCAAAGAAGTTTGTTCTTGCAGGTAAGGAATACCATGAAGGAGACTGGATCTCTCTTGATGGATCAACCGGTAAAATCTACGACGGAATTATTCCCACTGTTGATGCAACCGTTGCCGGTGAGTTTGGAAGAATTATGGCATGGGCTGATAAGTATAGAAAACTGAAAGTCAGAACCAATGCAGATACACCTGCTGATGCAAGAAAAGCAAGAGAACTTGGTGCAGAAGGAATCGGTCTTTGCCGTACCGAGCATATGTTCTTTGAAGGTGACAGAATTGATGCATTCCGTGAGATGATCTGTTCTGATACTGTTGAGGAGAGAGAAGCAGCTCTGGAGAAGATTCTTCCAGTACAGCAGGGCGATTTCGAAGCTCTTTATGAGGCACTGGAAGGAAATCCAGTTACCATTCGTTTCTTAGATCCGCCTCTTCATGAGTTTGTTCCGACAGAGGAAGATGATATCAAGAAGCTGGCTGATACACAGGGCAAGACTGTGGAGCAGATCAAGACAATTATTGATTCCCTTCACGAGTTCAACCCAATGATGGGACACAGAGGCTGCCGTCTTGCCGTCACCTATCCGGAGATCGCAAGAATGCAGACAAAAGCAGTAATCCGTGCTGCAATCAACGTTCAGAAAGCACATGCAGACTGGAACGTATGTCCTGAAATCATGATTCCTCTGATCTGTGATGAGAAGGAATTAAGATTTGTAAAGAAGATTGTTGTTGAGACTGCAGATGCAGAAATTGCAGCAGCAGGCAGCAGCTTAACCTATCAGGTAGGAACCATGATTGAGATCCCGAGAGCAGCACTGACAGCCGATGATATCGCAAAAGACGCAGAATTCTTCTGCTTCGGTACCAATGACTTAACTCAGATGACCTATGGTTTCTCCCGTGATGATGCAGGAAAGTTCTTAAATGCTTACTATGATACTAAGATCTTTGAAAATGATCCATTTGCAAAACTGGATCAGACTGGTGTAGGCAAGCTGATGGAGACTGCTATCAAGTTAGGCAAGGGAGTTCGTCCTGACATGCATGTTGGTATCTGTGGCGAGCACGGTGGAGATCCATCTTCCGTAGAATTCTGCCATAAGATTGGTCTTGACTATGTATCCTGTTCCCCATTCCGTGTGCCGATCGCAAGACTGGCAGCAGCACAGGCGGCGTTGAATAATAAATAGAGTACACGATAGCAATGAGTCGTGCAAAAATAAGTGTCAAAAAGTCCGGGGGAGAGCTTGCTCTCAACCGGACTTTATGGCACTTATTTTTATAGGGCGAAGCCCGTGACCGAGATGGAGCGTAAGCGGAATTGAGGTTAGCGCGACGGAGTTAGGGACCCAATTTTTTTACCCCCCGTTTTGAACATGACACCCTGTTGTCCTATCTATTATCTTATACTATATCCATAACCAATCAGGAGGAAAATCAAATGAACGAAGAAATCATTGCAAGAGCAGGAGAGATCATTGCCACCAACACCGCAGGTGAAGAAAAAGGATACTGCGCCTTAACACTAATGGACACAGATGACTTTCCAACAACCTCAACCATATCCGTATCAAAAGCTGACGGCATCAACTGGTTGACATTTTGTACCGGTTTTGGAAGTGATAGAACCAAACGAATCGATCGGTGCAGCAAAGCCAGTGTTTGTTTTAATTCAATTGATCATAATATCACATTAGTGGGTACAATAGAAGTAATAACAGACCCTGAAATAAAAAGAGAGATGTGGTATCGTGGACTGGAGAATCATTTCAGTGGATGGGATGATCCAAGTTACTGCGTTTTACGTTTCACCACAAGCCGATACAATCTTCTCATAGATTGGAAAGAAGCCAAAGGGTTCATATAAAACAAATAAAACAATCATTCTATCACCCAAAGGAGATCATCTGATGGAGACACCGCGAATCTTTCACATGCCCTTTTCAAGCATTTATCCGCTTTATATAAAAAAAGCAGAGAAAAAAGGAAGAACCAGAAAAGAAGTAGATGAAATTATATTCTGGCTTACAGGCTATAACACAAATTCATTACAACAGCAAATAGAAAAGGAAGTAAGTGTGGAAGTCTTTTTTCGCCAAGCTCCTCAGATGAATCCCAATGCGTCACTAATCAAAGGAGTGATCTGCGGATACCGTGTGGAAGAGATTGAAGATGAATTGATGAGGCAGATCCGATATCTGGACAAATTAATAGATGAGCTTGCCAAAGGAAGAGCAATAGAAAAAATACTAAGAAAATAGGGAAAAAGAGAAATGAATGCGTATGAAGAAGGACTGGGAGTTTTAGAAACATTATTTGCAAGAGACTATCAATTTGCACTGGCCACATCAAACAATAACATTCCGGCCGTAAGGTTTATTGATACCTTTTATGATAATGGAGCATTTTACATTGTAACTTCCCGAAAGTCTAATAAAGTAAAAGAGATTAAACATAATCCGGTAGTCTCATTAAGTAAAGATCTGTATCGTTTTACCGGAATTGCCCGAAATATTGGGCATCCATTATTAAAGGGAAATCTCAAAATCAGAGAAAAGCTGATTAAAGTATTTGAGCCATGGTATTTTGCCCATAACAATGAAAATGATGAAAATATGTGTTACATCAAAGTGAATTTAAGCCAGGGGTTATTTTACAAAGACGGAACTGGGTACAAAGTTAACTTCGAAAATAAAACTGCAGAAAAGTTTCCCTTTCTATTTGATATTGTAAAAATAGACTGATAAAGATCCGAATTAGTATATGTAATCAGGATATTCTTTTTCTTACATATTAGTTCTCTTTTCACATTCCCAAACAACACGAAGTATCACTCAACAATATTCTGCGCACAGCTTTTTAATCAGCTATGTGCAGTTTTTTTTGCCCGCACTTGCATTATAGATATTATAAACTTCCCCTCCCTCCCCTCATTTCATAATGGACCTCATTGAAAATTACATGTAAAGTCGTAAAAATTACATGCAGTCAAAACAGAGTATATTTTTTGATATAATACAGACATGAACTTGGTAGTAATGTGATTCATTTCACGTTTACTATATATAATCAAATTCAGATTATATAACTACATAGAAAGGGGGACGAGTACATGAATAAAGATTTTGATTTAGATCTTAAAATGGACAAGGGTTCAGTAGATGTAGGAGAATCAAAAGTTGCTAGTGTTGCTTATTGCACACCTGGTTGTTTAACAGGATCTACCTGTGGAACAAGTGAATGTGGATTGACAAGAAACTGCACAAACACATGGTTATGCTACTAATTTCCATGTAAATCAAAACCCGATGCAAACGTACATGCATTTAGAAGATTCACAAAATGCATGTACGTTTACATTTTGTGGAAGTAATTTACTGGTACAAATGAAGTTTCTATTTTGGTTAGGCATACAAGAGTTAAGTAAGGGGGATACGGTTAAATATGAAAGATTTATACAAAGATATAGGTTCCTTTATGATAAGAACACCGGGTCTGCCAATCAATTTATTGACAGATAATATAGAAAATGAAACTAACATAGATCACACTATGTTTTTATTTGATTCTCCTCAATACAAAGATCAGTTTAATGAAGCTATATTTGTGGCCAGCCAAGATTTATATGAATCCATGCAGCACTATATAGAGGATGGCACAGCAAGGGATACAAATTATTTATTAAATTCAATCTATAAATATTTTAGCAGAAGCTGTTCCAGGTGTACTCCGTTTGGATTATTCTCCACAGTTGCTTTTGGCAATATTACATCTGAAAGAACGTCATTTGAATTAAGCAGTGCAGAATTAAAAAGAAAACCCCTGATTGATTCAGAGTGGTTATACCAGGTGGTTTTTATGTATGAATCCAAGTACTTAAAAACCCTCCGATACACAATTAATGAAAGTGTTGCTATTCAGAGAAACAAAGCAATCTTGTTTAACTGCACAAAAGACAGCGATGGGGGAAAAGTAAATAAAAAATCTGTAAAGTACTCCAATGCATTTGAAGTAGTTTTAAGAATATCAGGTGATTACGTAGGTTATTCTGATATTATAGAGAACCTTAAAAAAGAATATCCGAATGTGGAAGAAAACACATTTCATACATATATCCAATCACTCATAAAAGAAGGTTATTTAATATCCGATCTTCGTCCACCATTAACAATCGTCGACCAATTTGAATACTTTATCTGTAGACTTCAGGAATACGGTATAAATACAGATTCCTTAGTTGACATAAAAAATGAAATACAGGAATATTCCAATGGTTATATAAATAATACCATCGAAAGCCTGACACATATTTTCAAAAACATGAAGAGAATCTACAACTCCAAAAACTACCTGACCATAGATTCTTCAATTTCTTACAGCCAATGCAATTTAAATCAAAATGAAATTAAAAAAATAAATAAGCTTCTCAATTTATTTATACAATTTAATATCAAAGAGCCTTTCAATAGTTTGAATGATTACAAGAACAAATTTTTAGAAAAATATGGCTTTTCCAGGTGCGTTCCTTTAACTGAACTCATTGATCCTGATATAGGAATCGGTTTTCCAGCCCATTATGATGGAAAAACCGGCATGAATAATTTAGGAGAATATATCAACCCCTGGATACGATTCTTTGAAAGAAAATATGTTGATTCCATAAGACTTGGTGAGGAAATTGAGATCACTGACGCAGATATGGGAATGTTTTTAACAGAAGATATTGATATGGATCAGTTGCCAAAATCCATGGAAATCTACTTTAATTATGTAAAGGAAAAAGGAAGAGATGTCTACTATTTAAGTAATATTTTTGGGTCCACTTATGCAGGGAAATCATTTGGAAGATTTTCTCACCTGATGAAGAATCCGGAACAATTCTTTGAAGAAATAAATAAAAATTATGGTGATGAATGCCAGGTCTGTGAATTTACCTACTTACCCGATAGTTTATATTCCGCAAACGTAATCCGAAATATGCATGGTTCCACTTATGAAACAAGTTTCGGGACTACAAATTCCAAAGATCATGCATTTAAACTTAAGTTAAGTGAGATTTTAGTAGAATTTAAAAACAACAAACTATATTTAAAGTCTGCGGTTAACAATAAAAGAATCATCCCAACCTCTACCAATATGTTTAATCCGCAGTTAAAACCCAGAATATTAAGATTAATTGACGAAATATCTTCTGATGGAATCAGGTTTTATAATAAACCGTGGCAATACTTACTGGAGAAATTTGCCTATCTTCCAACAATACGATATAAAAACTTCGTATTGGAACAGGAAAAATGGATTATTAAAATAGGAGATCTGGGTTTAACAAAACATTATGATTTTCCTGAGTTTAAAAATAAGTTTACCGAATACATAAATTCAAGAAATATACCCCATTGGGTGGAGGCCGTAGATGCAGACAAAAAACTTCTGTTAAATCTGAAAGATGACAGATGTTTATCTGTGTTGCAGAAATTACTGGAAAAATCAGAAACTGTTGTGGAAAGATATCATATAGAATCAGAACATCCAGTGAAACTGAATGATAGCTCTTATTGCTGTGAATTGGTAATACCATTAATTTTAGGTCAGGATGCGACTCCCCATAAGGCCAATAATTTTGATATAACCAAGAACTATGGTAATGTCAGATATAAAGAGCCCTTAGATGAGTGGCTATATTTCAAAATATACGGTATTGAGGAATACGCAGATTATCTGTTAGGTGAAGCGTTGTATGCTCCATTGCAGAATTTACTTGATAATAAAGAAATAGACAGCTATTTCTTCATTCAGTATAAAGATCCCGATTTACATCTGAGATTTAGATTAAAAGCTGATAAGACCAGATTAATAATGGTATTGCCTAAAATGTTAGATACATTAAGCCAGCTTATGAAAAAATCTCTTATCTCAAACTATAGTATTAATTGTTATGAGCTTGAATTGGAGAGATATGGCGGATATGATTTAATGAACTATGCACATGAGGTGTTTTATAAAGACAGCATAGCAATTCAAACCATAATCTATGAAAAAAATAATCATAATATAAAAGTGACAGATGAACTTTTAGCATCAGTGATTATTTTCTTTCACATGCAGACATTTAATTTAAGTTTTGAGGATATGTTTGTATTTCTTAATTGTGAAAATCCTACCAAGAGCTATCAGAAAGAATTTAAAGAACATAAAGAAACCTACGTTGATTTTGTTATAAAGTATTTGTATCATGAAACGTTAGATCCAGATATTGAATTTATTTTGAAAATATTATCGGTAAAACAAGAATCAATGAAAGAATATTTAAATAGAATTGAAGAAAATTATCCAGATAACAAAACTGTAAAATTAAGCATACTGGATAGTCTGCTGCATATGAACATGAATCGTTTGTTTGGTCCCAATACGGAATTGGAAAAAAAGATGAGAACTTTAGCGCGTCATACATATTACTGTGTTTACAGCAGAAAAAAAATAGGTATATTGGGTGGTAAATAATATGCAGAAATTTAAAATACTAAGTACTTCAGAAGTAAAGGAAATGCTTTCTTCCCTAAAAGTGATACCCAAATCTATTAAAATATTCTTCCAGGCCAGCAAACTGATATTTGTACTGACCATTATTATTAATATTATCGGGGGTATTGTTCCTGTAATTTCCGTAAATATTTTTGGCAGCCTGATTAATGCCATTTCAGCCAAAGACTTAAATCTTTCCCTTAGAATTTTAGCAATCTATATCGGGATAAGTTTTTTGTCAGGTATGATTATAAGCTTTAAAACTTTTTTATTTACCAAATTTCAATTCTTGTTGGATTATGAATTGATTAACAGGTTATTGGATAAATGTGCCATTATGTCTTTGGAAGAATTTGAAAATTCTGATATACAGGATCAGCTGCAGCATATTCTTTCCCAGGTGGGATTCAGGCCTTATAATATCTTTACTACCACATTGACACTTGTAACGTCCATTACTACCATACTTTCATCTGTTTATATCATGCTGATGTGGCGGCCGTTGTCGGTATTCTTGATTATTGTTCCGGCGTTTGCCTTTTCAATATTCTACTTATCCATAAGTAAAAGAGAGTTCCAGACAGAAGAAAGAAATGCAAAGAAAGCCAGAAGTATATGGTATTACGAATTTTTACTTACAAAGGATCAATCATTTAAGGAAGTTAAAATTTTTAATTTAGCCAGACATATTATAAAAAGGCATAATGATTTGAAGCAAAGCGTGATTAAAGAAAATTTATACAACACCAAGGTACGGCTGATTATTTCTGTTGTATTTGATTTTGTTGATCAGATCTGTATGGCAGTACTCATGATATTAATCATATTCTCCGTAATTGCAGGTGAAATCTTAATTGGTAACGCCGTTGCACTTCTAAGAATTATTAACATGATGTTTGATAGCTTTAACAGTATTATGAATATTATTTACAGCATAAATCAAAACAGTTTGTATATGTCAAAATTAATCAATTTTCTTAATAAGCCCGGAAATGGGAATAGTGAAGAAACATACAAACTAAACGATTTAAATCAGATTGAGATAAATAATCTGACATTTGCATATCCGGAAACAGATAAAATAGTTCTTCAGAACATCAATATAAAAATTGATAAAAACCAAAGGGTTGCATTGTTTGGTAGAAATGGATCTGGTAAAAGTACATTAATAAAACTATTATTGGGATATTATTTAGTGGAAGACGATATGATTAAGATGAATGGAATCCCATTAAATAAAGTCAATATTGACAGCTTACATAAATTAACAGGTATATTATTCCAAGATTACTGTAAGTATGAACTATCGGTAAAGGATAATGTAGGATTCGGTAACATTGATGAAATCGATAATGAGGCTCAGATAAGAGAGTCACTAAAAGAAGCTGGCATAGATTTTCTTCCACCAGATTTAAATCAGCAGCTGGGAAAATGGTTTTCAGATGGAACACAGTTATCTGGTGGGCAGTGGCAGAGAGTAGCTCTGGCCAGGTGCTTTTTCAAAAAAGCACAAATGTATATTTTAGATGAGCCCAATGCTGCGCTGGATAAAATGGGTGAGAAAAAAATAATGAACACATTTTTTGAACTTACAAAAAACAAGATAGGTGTATTTATTTCTCATAAAATTGCTCATGTCATGTTAGCTGATAAAATAATTTATCTGGACGAAGGAAAGATCGTTGCTGAAGGCACACATGAAGAGTTATTAAAAACATGCCCTTCTTACAAAGAAATTTATGATCTGGAATTCGATATACCCCAAAATGGAGGCTGATTATGAATTTACTGAATGAAAAAAAGCGCGAATTGGATAATTTCATAATAAATATATCAAAAAAATTATCCGACGCAGAGTATGTTCAGGGGATATTTGTTTCAAATAACACGGAGTATCGATGTACTTCAGTAGCAGTATCGTATCCCGCATTATGTATATTATTTTCGGAACTTCAATTAAATTTTCCAGATTATGGTTTTGATAATTATGCCCATAAATATCTGGAGATCATAAACGACTATATGGGAAAAAACAACATCTATGATATCTCCCTGTTTGATGGGCTATGCGGAGTGGGATTTGCTGCACATTGTATGTCAGACCATGGGAAACGATATCAATCATTTATTAAGAGTCTAAACGAGTATATAGTTGATATCGCAGAAAGTAATATTCAGAAGTACAAAGAACTTCCATTAAACGAACTATTTTATGATATTATGTATGGATTAACCGGTACAGCCAATTATCTGTTGAATTTTAAATCCGAGCCCAATGTGAAAGAGACTTTGTTGCACATTTTGCAATATTTAACGGATATTTGTAAAGCAGGGGACGACAATATTCCCCGGTTTGCCATCCGGTCAGATGAGAGTCAATTGTTTCCTCTGGAAAATAGTCCGGAGATACGATACATAAATTTAGGGGTTGCACACGGGATACCTGGCATACTTTTAATATTATGTAAGTCCTATGAGTCGGGAGTATATGTACAAGACCAG
The DNA here is from genome assembly GCF_048627165.1 of Lacrimispora struthionigena. Classification (NCBI taxonomy): domain Bacteria; kingdom Bacillati; phylum Bacillota; class Clostridia; order Lachnospirales; family Lachnospiraceae; genus Lacrimispora; species Lacrimispora struthionigena. Next base: position 1,462,988 of record NZ_JBMBWP010000002.1, on the reverse strand, counting down.
CTGGAAGCGATAAAATATCTGTCAGAATTTATTTTTAACAGCTGTATAAAAGACAGTGATGATATATTTTGGGAAACTCAAAAAATATTAGGGATGGAACAGGAGAAAGCAGTACCATCCAGAGATGCATGGTGTTATGGTACTCCAGGTGTGGCGTATTCATTATTGATTGCATCAAAAATCCTTAATAATGATAAAATGGGTAAGCTTGCGATTGATAGTATGAAATTATCTTTGAAAAGAATGCGGCAGGTTATCTCACCTACTTTTTGTCACGGTCTTTCTGGCTTGTGCTGCCTGACCAGAAAATTCTATGAATACACAGATGATGAATTCTTTTACGAGGTGTATATGAAGATATTGGATCATTTACTGGAATCCTACAGTGATCAATATCCGTTTGGATTTAAAGATATAGAAATAGAGGAAGGGCATATCGTAAATAAGGATGAAATAGGACTCTTAACAGGAACCAGTGGAGTGATTCTGACTATTTTATCTTGCTATCAACCTGCTAAAACTCAATGGGATTCCATATTTTTATTATAGAAAATTTCATAATTGTAAAAAAGAGAGCTATTGCAAAAATAGATGAATAATTTATTGGAGCAATAGCTTTACTTTTTTACTGAAATTAGGGGTATGTGTTGAAAATGGAATTCTTTGGTTAATCGAGATTCCCACCCTCTCAGAATTTAATTGTAACAACCCCTCCGGACTTACTGTTACTTAGATAAAGCTGACCTTCGTGGGTTTTGACTACCTGTGCGGCAAACCAGAGACCGAGACCATTATGGCCGTCTGCACCACGGGCCGTATCTCCACGCCACAGTCGTTCCGTTGCATGTTGTAAAGCCGCCTTACTAAATCCAGGGCCATCATCACAAACAGTTACCTGCCAGCCGTCATCTGCCATATTGCCTGTCAAATATACGTTTCCACCAACTGGTGAATGTTCTATGGCATTTTGTACTACATTTACAAGGGCACGAAGCAGACGATCTTTTTGAACGGTTGCTGAACCGTTAAGGCTGTTCTGGACTTTCATGCATACGCCCCTTGCTTCTGCAATAGCCGTAGTGTTAATGATCAGCTGTTCAAACAGAGCGCTCAGGCTGATGCTTTTGAAAGCCTCCTCCTCACCTGCTGAGGCTTCAAGAAAACTTGTAACATACTGCCTGGCACGTTCATTACTGGATGCAATTGTTTCCACCATCTTACGACTGCTTTCAGGGAGTTCTTCATCAAGCAGCAACTCAGCATTACCTCCCACCAGGGTGAGTGGAGTTTTTAAATCATGGGCCAGCGCGGCTATCTCTGCTTCCCGTTCCTGCTGTGCCGCCCACTGGGAAGACAGGGAATTGTACAATGCATCTCTCATATGCTCCATTGCATCAAGTGCCTGATCGTATTCCCGAATTCCTGCGTGTGGAATTATAAAATCCAGTTCCTGTGCACCTACCTTCCGGCTAACCTCGCCAAACAGCTTCAGCTTGGCAGCAAGACGCTTACGAAGCCACAGGGTGTTAAACAGCAGACAAAGCACCAATGCTGCCCCCAGTGATGACAGCCACATATATTCAAAGGGGGGAAGGGTATTCCGCAGAACAGGATTAGCAAACTCTGATCTGAAATAATATCGAATGATTATCGTGCTTCCATCTCCATAAGTGTGTCTGGAAACACGCATATTAGAGGCGTCTTCATATAAGAGACTGGTCAGTATTTTCAGTTTCTTACCTTTGGTGTTGCTTTCCAGAACTTTGCCGTTCCGGTCAAATAAAGCATAATCTGGCAAAAAATCATCACCTGGAGAAACGAAGGCTTCCGGGTCACCAGCCAGCATTTTTTCTATCTGTTCGCTGGAAGTATAAGCATTATAGAAAAAGCCGGCGTTTACAAGCCGGATAAACAATCCATACCATAACAGGCAGCATAATAGCATGCAGCCAACCATGATGATGACAAAGCGTAAAAGGACATAGGATAAACTTACAGATCTTCGTTTTTTCGCCATTTGTAACCTACCCCCCAGATTGTATCGATAGGACTGATACCGTGGGCTTTCAGCTTAGCACGGATATTTTTAATGTGCTCCGCGACAGCGGACGGATCTCCCTCTGCGTCAAAGCCGAAAACGGCTTCGTATAATTGTTCTTTCGTAAATACTTGTCCGGCATGAAGTGCCAGATGTTCACAGATCGCATATTCACCCTTGGTAAAGGGAAGTGTGTGTTCACCGGCAAATGCCGTTTTTGCCTGTATATCGAAACGGACGCTGCCTCGTCTAATTATGTGGGTAGGCTGACGCACTTCTCTCCGAAGATGGGCGCCTACCCGGGCACGGAGCTCTGCAATACTGAAAGGCTTTTTAATGTAATCATCGGCTCCCAGGCCAAAGCCCTGGACGAGAGCCGAATCTTCTGCCTTGGCGGTTAAAAACAGGATAGGGCAATCCACTTCGGTACGGATCCGCCTGCAGAAAGAAAATCCATCCTCGCCGGGCATCATTACATCAAGAAGCAAAAGATCGTATAATCGGCATCTGGCAGGCTGTAAGGAAGCAGCATTTGCTTCCGTGTCCACCTGGTAACCATCTTTTTCCAGAGCAGTGCGTACCAGAGCCAGCATATCCAGGTCATCGTCGATGACTAATAGTTTTGGCATAGAATATCCCCCTAATCTTACTCTTGTATAACTCTGCCTTCCCATCTACTATACCATAATATTGTGAGAACCAGAACAACCGAAGTAATAATAGTCAGAGAAATCACTCCAGGAATAACCGTTCCACTGGTCAGGCCAAAATAATCTTTTAAAAACCGCACACCCCATTCCCAGGGAATGGCCGGCCAGATTTTATCACCAATGTAATTTTCATAGTAACCGGCTAAAATTGTACCTGCTATTCCTGATAAAACGGAGACACTGAAACCAAATTTAAAAGCAATGGGTACATGTATAAAATATAAAAACAAGTTACTTAATAAAAACGAGCAGAATACGAAAAAATAGGAATTAAAGTCCATAACGTTCATATTTAGAAAAAAATTCACTCCAATATAGAAGCATAGCTCGTATAGTATGATACTTGTGGCAGACAGGAACAGCAGAAACAATAATTTACCAAGATAAGCACTTCTTCTTGATCCCACAATCCCCAGAGCATTTTGAACATTGCTGATATTTCGGTCTAAATTAATAAAAATTGGTACAACAAAACTAACAAACATAGGATAGCAGATTTGTAACAAAATGAAAAACAGCCGAACATCAGAAAAAAGGCGGTATCCACCAGAATTGTAATAAACTAAAAATAAGGTTGTGATTATCACAGGAGGCAGCAGATGTAATAGTAAAAGCGGAGTTCGTTTTATTTTTGTAAAGTTAGAGAAAAACTCTCTTGCAATTGTCAATTTCGATACACCCGCCCTCTGTACCAGTGTGCAAATAAAAATGTAAGAACGACTGCAGTGAGCATGCTTACTACCACCAGCAGTGAACTCTGACCCAAACTCAGAATCTGTCTTGAACCTCCCTGTACTAATAATCCATTTGGCAATACTCCGAATAAGGAAATCATAAATCTGGCGGTCCAGCTATATGGAATAAACCAGAATATAGGCGAAAGAGAAAGAAACAAATCGCCAAGTCCAGTAAAAATCAGGTTAATGATCATAGAACCAACGAATCCGGCCTTTTGATCCAAAAACAGGCAGAAAGGGATCTGCCATAATAAAGTTACCCATAATAAGCAGTATCCTAAAACATAAGATCCGGTATGTTTAAATGCACTTAAGACACCTGACATCATGTACTCTGAAATAATAGATATCAATGAAAGTAATAATGATATCAGCAAAAGATTAAGTGCTATTAAAATTGTTTTAGAAATAAATGTATTTTTCAAGTCTATAGGCAGGCTGTATATAGTCCGGTAATTGTGTTTTTGTTCCTTATTATTTACTAAGTGGCATAATATCACAATGGATAAAGATGCAATGGGCACACACCAATTACAGACGATGGAGGCTGAAAAACCACCTAAACCAATCCCCACAGATAAAAATATAACTGCTATTAAAATTAAGGCTGCCGGAATGTATAAAATAAGTTTCCGAAACAGGGTTCGTTTAAATTTTAAGTTTTCGGCTACCAGATAGGTTTGTAACATCAGGAAGCACGCTCCTTTCTTATAATATCCATAAACAATTGTTCCAGATTTTCATTGGCATCAATTTTATCCTGATAAAGAAGAGACCCATTATTTAGGATGCCTATGTCATCGGCAACCTGCTGTATCTCGCTTAAGATATGACTGGATACAATGACGGATATCCCAGATACCGCAAATGTACGGATCATTTTCCTTAAATCTTCCATTCCAAACGGATCAAGCCCATTGGTAGGCTCATCTAAGACAAGCAATTCTGGGTCATTTAAAAGCGCTAATGCGATACCTAATCTTTGCTTCATTCCCAAGGAGAATTGGGAAATCTGTTTGTTTTCCGTATCCATTAAGTCCATTCTTTCCAAAACTTCCATGCATTTATCGGATGAGATTCCTAAAAGAGTTGCCCGAACTTTTAAATTTTCAAATGCTGTTAAGTTTTCATACAAAGGAGGTGATTCAATGAGGGAACCAATCCTTAACAGATCTTTTCTGCTCCAGGGGTGATTATCAAATATTATTTCCCCGGAAGTGGGGGTGATAATTCCTGTAATCATCTTCAGTAATGTTGATTTACCAGCACCATTAGGTCCTAATAATCCATAGACAGAGTTTTTTCTTACAGACATTGATAAATCATTAATTGCATATGTTTTTTTGAATTTTTTTGAAATGTGGTTTGTTTTTAACATATACTCGTGCATCATAACATCCTCCTTTTCAAAATCAGCAGCCGTCTTGTAACATTTCCGCTCCATAAGGGACCTCCTTTTGACTATATATTGCTATGATAACAGCTAATTTTAAGGATTTTATAAGGAAGAAGGATAATAATACCAGCTTTGTATGTTATAATTACAACAAAATAGAAGGGGGAAAGAGAAATGAATGTGTATAAAGGTGGGGCTGGTTTTTTTATAAGAGGGAGGAGTATCAGTCATAGAAGTAGTATCTGCCTCCTCATTCTTATTGTTCACCTGTTATGTATCTGCTATTATTCAACAGCGTTTGCCAACTCAGCGGAACCGCCGGGTTTTACCATAATCGTATTAAACTCTCCAGAGAAGATATCTTTATCCTTAAAAATGTCCAATCATGATGTTACAGACTTAAGAGTGGTAGAAGGGGAAAGAAAAGGCTGGGAAAAGTATTACAGGCTCTATTACACCCACTCATCACCCCGGGTTAAGGATTTAAAGGATGCAGTGCTGGTGGTACAAAGTAATAAAAAAAGTTTTCAATGTGCTTTACCTGAAGAAACATTTGAAAGATATAGTAATATTTTGACACTTGATATGGAAACGGAGACCCTTATATTAGGTCAGGCTCCGTTGCGGGTTCCTGCTCTGGTGGTAATGCGGGTTCTCCTGACAATGCTTATTGAGGGAATTATTTTTCTGCTTTTTGGATTCAGGCAAAAAAGAAGCTGGCTGGTTTTTACCGCAGTCAATCTGATTACCCAGGCAGGGCTGAATGCAATGCTTACAGGATCTGATTTAGGTAATTACTGGATATTTGGTTATCTGTTTTGTGAGATTGTGGTGCTTGCAGCAGAACTGACTGCATTTCTAACCTTTGTGAAAGAATTCAGGAAAAGACGTGTAGCGTTATATGTAATAACGGCAAATATGGCGAGCCTGATCATAGGAGGTATGGTGATTACATATTTACCGGTTTAATTGTATAATACAGTTTTTGATAACCTTTTTGATGAGCCATAGTGAAATAACTATGGCTTTTTCAACGTGCAGGCCCGTAATTACTACGAGGTAAAATCCTTAATCAGTAATAATAGTAGAATAAAATAATTATGCCCAGAAGTAGCAAAAACAATTTTGTTTTAAAATTTAAAGGGGAAAGACAAATGAATAAACATTTATTCTTATTTTGTTTTCTGATTTTATCTTTAAACGGCTGCGCTGATTCCAACATGACGGGGGGAACTGTTTTGCAGTCAGACGAAAATCAGGTCAGCAATATGGTACAGGAACCAGTTGCTTTGACAGAAGAGGAAATTAACTGGCAAACTGCATATAGGGAGATAATCGACCAGGGTGGAGGCCATCTGCCAGATCCATATCAATTAAGAGGGGAAGATGGTTTAAATTCATCTTTTTATCTGGGAATTCACGATTTTAATGGAGATGGGATACCTGAATTAATTCTGGGAGACGGGATTTCCATAAGCGTGTATACTTACTTAAACCATGGATTGGAGAAAGTCGCCGATTTGTACGAACCGGAGGGCTGGTATATGATTCATGAATTATACATTCAAAACAATTGCCTGATTCTGGTGAGCAATGGATCGGATGGATGCGGATATGTTGGATTTACTTATGGGGATGGCTCATATCTTACTGGTAAATATAATGATTTAAGTCCGGATCAGTCGGTTTTAGGCGGAGAAGATTCCGGGTTTAAAGAGTTCAATAATGTATTTCATATAACGGAACTGAGAGAGGACAGCAGAAAGTCTCTCATAAAGAGAAACAAAGAAAGAGGAGAAATAATACCAGACTGGGCGATGCTAATTTGGTAGAAACAATTTAACTAAATAAGGTTTATATAGAAAAATGCTGAATAATAGGGAGATTTCTCCCTATTATTCAGCGTTTTTTACGTGTTCCGATAAATAGTGAGTTTTTTATCTACAATCATGTTATGCGAAAAAAATAAAGATTCAGAAGAATTTAGTTTACAATATTACCCTTTTTTTCTTTTTGCCTTTTAGGAGGTAAGAAAATGGGAGAAAGCGTTCATGTAATTATTGAGGAAATAAAAAAAGGTAATAAAGAAAAATTCTTACTGATAGTAGATAAAATGACTCCACTGATTAATAAATATGTCCGCCTGTTATATAAAGATGAAAAAGAGGACATGCATTCAGAATTTGTGCTCAGTTTGCTGGAGGCCATCAATTCAATGCAATATTATAAGGAAGATGGGCAATGTGTTTATTTTTTAAGCAGAGCCCTAAAAAACAAGTTCTTAGAACAGTATAAAAAAAGCAAGCAGCATTTTGACGCGGAAGCTTCTGTTGAGGATGAGTTTTTTACTGAGATCAGCATGGATCAGCCTGTTTACGATGACTGGCTGTTTTATGAAGATCTAAAAACTATGCTCTTGAAGACAGAAGGAAAACAGGCGGTTATTCTGTGGGATATTGTCTTTCATGAGGAGTCAGATGCAGTAATTGCAGAACGCCACTCTGTGTCCCGGCAATACGTGAACCGGGTCAGAAGAAATTTTTACAATCTTTTAAAAGAGAACTATTATAAATAAGTGAAGGACTTTACAGGAGGTGCAGCCATGGAAAAAAAATTGGATTTGGAAAAAAGCGCAATGGGAATCATCAGTGCCTGGATTATGGATCAATTCGGACTTTTATTTCCTGCCATATCGTTATTAACCATACTTATGATCACGGACTACATATCGGGGATGCTGGCTTCGAAAAAGGAAGCACTGGACAATCCAGATAATAATCAGTATGGTTGGAACAGCAGGAAAAGCCGGATCGGAATTTATAAAAAGGCAAGTTATATATTCATCATTCTGGCGGCTGTCAGCACGGATTATGTGATCTATAAATTTTCTACTGAGATTGGAATTAAATTTGAGCATAAAACAATTTTTGGATTATTGGTATCTGTCTGGCTCATCATTAATGAGTTAATCTCTATTTTAGAAAATGCAGGACGAATGGGCGCCAGAATGCCGGAATTTTTACAAAAAGTCCTGACGGAATTGCGTGGGAATATAGATAAAGACTAACCCCTGATTTTGGATAATATCAGTGTGATAAATACTAATAGATAAATCAGCGCCTCTAAAAAAATATAATTTTCTAAATTCAAAAAGAGAAAGCACAATGCAGCAAGGAAACTAATAAACAGAGTACGGTCAGTTTTATGAGTCAATGTCTGGTTTTCGTCTGTGTCAACCGGCCGGTTGGGATGGTCGACTGCACCCGTGATTTTGATAAGTACCATAAAAACAAGGTACAGCAGAAACGAAACCGGGGCGCTCAGACTGTAATATTTCACAATCAGAAGTATGACAGTCATGGTGGCGCAGGAGAAAACCAGACATGAGAAATAAGACTTCAAATGCAGTCCTCCGTTAAAGGAACGAAGGGGAATAAACAATAAAAAGAAGAGCAGGCATTCCACTTCCATATGAATAAGAAATGCAATACAAAGACTGCAGACCAGATTTAAAAACAGTTCCAGAAAGCTTTGAAAGCCATATAAATAAACTTCATAATCTTCTTTAGAGATCACATCTTTTTTTAAAATATAATTGGTTAATACAATGGATAATCGTTCCATATTACCCTCCCCCTGATCAGTAATTTGTTATTTTTCCGGCTCCTGATATAAGATCACAACCGCTTTAAATATGTTTCCCTCAACCTGTGTGATGGCTTCCCCGTTACAGGCGGCTACCGCCTGTTCAATGGAAAACAGACCCAGGCCATGATGGGAGGGATTTTTCTTAGTGGTAAGAAAATGTTTCTGCCCGTCTGTGTATCGCTCCCCTTCAAAGGTATTCCAGACAACAATGGAAAGAATCCCCTTCTGATAAGACATTTCCAGATCAATTTTTGGATGTCCGCTATTCATCTGGCGGCAGGCCTCCAGGGCATTTTCCAGCAGGTTTCCCAGTATAATGGTGAGATTTCCGTTTTGAAAAGGCATTACCGGTGGAATAAAAATATTGGTACAGAATTCTATATTTTGTTTTCGGGCAATGGAAGATTTATAATTCACAAGTGAATCCACTACTATATTACCGCTGTGGGATATTTCATTTATTTTTTTTGAGGTTCCCTTTTCTAAAAAAGAAGTGAGATATGTGGCAGCCTCTTCATTTTTTCCGGAATTAACCATGCCCAGTATGCTGACTAAGTGCTGCTTCATGTCATGGCGCAATAAGCGTATTTCAGTGTTTTGGATCTCACGTTCCTCAGCCTGGCGGCTGCAAAGTTCTAATTGCTGTTCATAGAGGAGGGTTTTTTTCTGATACTCTGAACTTGCTGCCAGAGACTCAAATACTTCGAAAATAATATAGTTCATAAACAGCAGTAAAATACCCGATATAAAGGAGAAAAGAACTTCATCCTCAGCCGTGCTGCTGATAAGAAAAATGTTATGCATAATGTAAATACTGCCGGCAGGAACCATTAGTAAAATCGCCATATACCGTAAGGAAATATCTCCTGTACTTTTATGCTGAAGACAGTGTCCGGTGACAATGGCAAAAACCATCATTACTATTTTAGAGATAATGGCTCCTGAGAGACCGGCTTTATCATCTAAATTCATCATATTTAAGATCATATGTATGATAATTTCCACAAGCATCCAGATTGCACAGATTAAAAAAGAGAACAAGGCACATTTTTTATAGTTTTCTGAATAAGAAATACTGGTTACCAGAAAGACAAAGACCATGTTAAGTAAAAGGGTCAGTGCCGGAGGAATCCCACTTCCAATGCCCAGAAACAACTGGAAGAAATAATATGCGATCCAGATTATATATGTTGTGGTTTTCCTCCATGAGGGCGCGAAAAACGCGTTGATGCATTTCCGTATGACTAAAATATAAAAAAGTGAAAGAAAAGGAGTGACAACGGTTGTTGAAAGAATTTTCATACTATTTTCCCCCTGCTTTCTTACTGGCCAGATCACATAACTGTTTTCGGATTTTCTTTTGCCTGTCTTCGCTGATTTGCAGTGTGGTTGACTTACCTCCGTTTTCAATTACAAGACTGGAAAAATTCATGGTGCTGACATAATCATAATTAACAAGATAGGATTGGTGTATTCGCAGGTAACGCTGCTTGTTTCCGGCCAACTCATTTTCCACATCGTTAAGCTTTCCATAAAAAAATTCTTCTCTCCCATCTTTTAAATAAATGTATACAACCCGGTTGCGGCTTTCAAAGTAGACTACATCCTTTAAGGCTACCTTTTTAATTTCTTTATTAAAATTAAATTGGAAATAAACATTATTTTCATTGATCCGCTCATATGCTTGTTTGAAATACCGGGAGAACTTTGCCGTATCAAGCGGTTTGGAAAGAAACCGAAACGGCTCCACCTCAAATAATTCTTTTAAATACTGTTCGTATCCGGAAATATAAATTAATAATGCAGTCTTATCAATCTCTCTGATGTGGCGTGCAGCCTCGATTCCGTTTTGCTGTGACATTTCTATATCAAGAAAAATCAGGTCAAATAAGTTACCAAGATGTACATATTTTGTCAGCATGGATCCATCAAAAAATACGTCAACTTCAATTTCAATACCGTTTGCCAAAGCTTCTTCTTTGATTAAATTTTCTAACATTCCTGTAAACAGAACGTCATCATCACAAATTGCTATTCTTAACATACGTACCCTTCCCCGTTAAAACTTTTTCCTTTATTTATGCAAAAATGAAACATCTATATCTGTATATCGTACGATACCTCCCATTAATTAAAAGAGAGAATTAGGAGCTTTTGTCGCATTTTGTCTAATTGAATAAATTAAAAATTACTTGCAGGCTCGAAATTTCAACATGGTGTGATATTTTCAATGGAAATATAATATTTTCTTATTGCACTAAAAATTATATCACATTTTAATATCGGAGGTAACAAAATTGAAACACTATCTGCTTTTCATTATTTTTCTTTGTACCGTGTTTTTAGTTGTAAATTTAGTTCATCTCATTCTGGAAAAAAATAATAATCGAAAAACAAACAGAAAAATTTATGTAATAAATATGATGACGGCTGTTGTCATTTCCAATTGTATTGAGTGGAGTGAAATGCAGTTTGAGAGGAGAGCCACATTTTTGGGGGAAAGCTTTATATCCCTGCTAAATCTGGTTAACATTTTGCTGTGTCTCGTTCTGGTGCTGTTCATGTTTTTTTATAAAAGTGACAATGGGAGGATTCATGAGTATCAAAATCGGGAATAGTTACGAGCAGAGCCGTAATTTTTACAACTTGTCTCTATATTGCTGTTGTTTATGTATAATTGCATTATCTTAATGTCTTTATAATAATGGAGGTAGAAAGAATGAAGGGTAAAAGTAATATCGCAGCTAAATTCATGGAACAGGTAGCTAGAAAATCTGTGGAGCTGGCATCTGAAAGCAGATGCATGTATATCTATCACCAGCCGAAGATGCCGGATCTTAAGAAATTTAAGAAATAAGCACCAGGGCAACTATAATTACATAATTTTCTGCAGGACATGATATCCTTTGAAAAAGTTGGCTATAATTTTAACAGGACTTCCTCGAAGGGAACCAATCATGGAGGGCAGATAATGAGAATTCCAAAACACATCGGTATCATTCCTGATGGAAACAGACGTTGGGCTGTGGAGAATGGCATAAAAAAAGAAGAAGGGTATGATAAAGGTATCTCACCTGGTATGACCCTTTACCGTCTTTGCAGGGATCTGGGTGTAGAAGAGATGACCTTTTATGGCTTTACCGCAGATAATACCAAACGTCCGTCTGTACAAAGAGAAGCATTTTCCAAGGCCTGCGTAAAGGCTGTGGAGGTGTTGTCTAAAGAGAATGCCCAGCTTCTGGTTCTTGGGAAAACTTCTTCGGCCATGTTTCCGGACGAGCTTAAACCATATACCAAAAGGGTGTGCTTTGGTACAGGAGGAATGAAAATCAACTTTCTCATCAATTACAGCTGGGAATGGGATTTGGGACTGTCAGACGGAACCATAGGTCCTGAGCTTAAAACCTCTGATGTATCCAGAATGGATTTAATCATCCGTTGGGGGGGAAGGAGAAGACTTTCCGGCTTTCTCCCGGTTCAGTCCGTTTATTCGGATCTATATGTGGTAGACGATTACTGGCCGGATTTTAAAACAGATCATGTTTACAATGCGCTGGAGTGGTACTCCAGGCAGGATGTGACCCTGGGGGGGTAAAAAAGAGAATACAATATTATTTAAGGCAGCCTTAGGGGCTGCCTTTTTTTACGTAAAACAATCTATGTATGTGTGGATTGCCTGTCATTGGTAATATGTGCTATAATAGCAAAATAAAATCTCATTAAATTATGTGAATTACACAATAAAAGGAGCCGGACTTGATCAGAAAACTACTTAACAGATATAAAAGTTATAGCATAGCAAAAAAAACTCTAATTATTTTGCTGGCAGGTTCCATTGTACCGTTAATGATCATGGAGACAATCACCTGCATGATTGCGGCCAGCACATTAAAACGTCAGACAGACATTTTGATGGAAAGTAATATGAAGCTGTCACAGAAGGGACTTGAGGATTATTTTTCCCAGTATGACAGCATTATCATGTCCATCTATACAGAAAACCAATACGCACTGAAGCTTGAAAAATTAAATGTCTGGGATTCCAGAAATTATTATCTCATAAAGAAGGAACTGGAAGATGATCTGGAAAATATATCTTACTTACATCCGGAGATTCTGGGGATTGCGGTGGTAACGCAGAAAAAAGAGTGTATCGGGTATGACTCTGTTACCAACAGCACCATGAACAGCTTCTGCTTTCCAAACGGGGATAAAAGCTGGCTGGAAGTGGCAGATGAGACGTTTTTAAATACCAGGACAGTTTATTCTGACATGATTAACCGGAAGGAAGATAACGGAACCAGCCGGAATATTATTTACCTGGGTCACAGGATTGCAGATATTAACAATTACAGACAGGGGACGGTAGGAAGTATTTTAATCTGCCTGGATGAAGAACGGATCAGGGAGACGTATTCTCAGGAAGACAAGCAGGACAGAACCGTCTCCTTTCTTTGTGATACCAATGGAATCATTATCTCCAGTAACCGGGCAGAGCTCATAGGAACAAGAATTGAGCCGGCGACTAAGGCGCGTTTTTCCAGCATCTACACAAAACCAGTTTTAAATGGTCAGTATGCGCTGGTTACCATACGGGATAACAGAGAGCTTTTGAAGGATTTTAAATACATTTTCGAAGTTATTATCCTGTTGACAATCCTGATTATCATCACAAGCATTCTGATCATGCTCCGGTTTGCCCAGTCCCTTCAGGTCAGGGTGGAGAAGATCACATCAGCTATGGATAAGGCTTATAAAGGGGATTATACGGTCCAGATCAGCCATTCCTGGCAGGATGAATTCGGAACCATTGCAAGGCATTTTAACCACATGGTCACAAAGATAGACCAGTCAGGCAGGATGGAAAAGGAAGCTCTTTTAAGAGAGAAGAATGCGGAGCTAAAGGCACTGGAAGCGCAGATCAATCCACACTTTCTTTATAATACCCTGGATGCCATTAACTGGATTGCAATAGAAAATGAACAGTTTTTAATCAGTAAGATGTTAAAAAACCTGGCCAATATTCTGCGGTACAGTATCCATAAAAGCAATGGCGTGGTCACTGTAAGAAGCGAGACAGAGTATTTGAAGCAGTACATATTTCTCCAGCAGCAGCGTTTTTCCTTTTCCTTCCACTGCATTATGGATATTGAAGAGGAAGTGATGGATCTTAAGATGCATAAGCTTTTATTTCAGCCTCTCATTGAGAATTCCATCAATCATGGTTTCCCAGGTAAGTCAGGAGAGGATTTAATCACCATAACCATCAGAAAAAAAGGGGAGAGGCATCTGATGTTTGAGGTGAAAGACAATGGAAAAGGAATGGATTTAGAATTAATCCATGAACTCAATCATTACGATTATTCCGCCAGCTCTCTGGAGGGAAGCATTGGTGTGAGAAATGTGATCATGAGAATCAAGTATTACTATGGCGATGAGGGGCATTTTGAAATTGAGTCAGACGAAAACGGGACAACAGTGAGGGCAGAAATATTATTTGAATAGCAGGCAGGAGGCAGGACAGGCATGAGAATTCTCGTTGTAGAAGATGAACCCAATACAAGAAACGGAATTATTAAAATTATCGAGACCTATACCGGGCATCAGGTGGTGGGTGGAGCAAGTGATGGTGAAACGGGACTTTCTGAGGCTTTGCGGTTACAGCCTGATGTGGTCATCACAGATATTAATATGCCTCAGATGAACGGCCTGGTCATGATTGAACGGATGAGAAAAGAGGGGTGTGAGGCCGTTGCAGTTGTACTGACCGGCTATTCGGAATTTGAATATGCTCAGAAGGCAATTCAGCTGTCTGTGGTGGAATATCTTTTAAAGCCTTTGAGCGTAGAGGATATTATGAGTGTGTTAGAGACTGTGGAAAACAGGCTGTCAAAGACAAGGGCAAAGACGGTATCACCCCAGCAGCTGCTGTTTTCCCTGCTGACAGGAGAGTTAAAAGAAGAGGCCATGAGGCAGTTTGCAGGTGAAATCCGTTACCAGAACGGTCAGGAGATTTCTCTGTTTTTAATACAGTCGGAAAGCATTCTGGAGGATACCACAAAGCAGATGGCGGAACTGTTAAAGGATCGTCTGGAAACAAACTGCCTGACCAGCTTTTATACCTTTCTGCTGCCTTATGAAAGGCAGATACTGGTGATGATATTAGACGGACAAAGTGTACGCTATTTAAAAAATCTGTTTCAGACCAGAATTTTAAAAGAACTGAAGGAGAAGGGAGAATTTCTAATTAGTTTTGAAAGCATCAATGGGATTGGAGAATTAAAGGATGTCATCCGGCAGATGCAGGACAGCTTATCTTACAGTTTCCTGTTCTCTGAAAGCTGTATTATTGATCAGGAGCTTAAAAAAAAGCTGGCTTTTGAGCGGATTGATTATCCGGAATATTTGGAGCATGGAGTAAAGCGGGAAATAAAGAATGGAAATCAGGACGGTATCAGACGTATAGCGGGGCTATTTGAGGAACAGGTAATATTACGCAGAGAGCGGCCTGAAACCATAAAAAACCATACGGTACGTTTTGTCATGGCAATTCTTGATACAGCAAGAGAACTGATGAAGGAAAAAGATATAGACGGATTATACCAGTATCTCTTAAACGATATGATGAAAACCGGAATCAGAGAGGTATTTTTAAATAATTACTGGAAGATTATTGGTATGGTGACAGATAAAAGGGACAGCGGGGCGCTGACAGACAACGGAATGATTTTAAATGTCATTGGATTTATAAGACAGAACTATGCCAGGGAAATATCCCTGACTGATGCGGCGGAACTGGTAGGAATCACGCCGGAATACTTAAGCAAGCTGTTTACTAAGGAAATGGGAATCAACTTTACCGCATTTTTAGGGGAATTCCGTATAAGTGCGGCAAAAAAGCTTCTTGCCTCCGGTAAATATAAAATCTATGAGGTAGCGGAGCTTGTGGGGTATAAGGATACCAAGTATTTTAACAAGGTGTTTCGTTCCATTGCAGGAGTCTGCCCGTCGGATTACAGAAAGGGGGTATAGATCTTGAACCGAAGAATTGGTAAATTACTGATTTTAGCCTGGACCGTTATATTTCTTTTGCTGATGGGGGTTCTGGTTAATTTCAGCAGGGAAACCAATGTGGTACACCGCCCTGGAAATGCAGAAAAAAAGCTGGTAATTATGGCAGTTTACAAAGAGGATAAAAGTGATGAATACTTAAAGAAAGTACTGGATGAATATTCTTCCATACCCGGTAATCCAAAGGTGGTTACTGAGTATGTGGCTCAGTCTGCATTTCAAAAGCAGCTCTGTCTATATAAGGATCAGAACAGTCTTCCTGACTTAATTATCTGTGACAGTGTGATGACGCCTGCACTTCAGTCCATGGATATACTTAAGGATCTGTCTGATTATATGACGGGGGAGAGAACCAGCCGGTTTTTAAAGCATGCCTATGGCAGCTGTGTGGTAAATGGAATCTGCTATGGTGTTCCCTTTACCAGCAATCCATATGTGGTGTTTTATAACAAAGATCATTTAGCCAGGTACAAAAAAGAGATCCCCGATAATATGGATGATTTTTATAATCTTTGCAGAGAGACCAAAAGTCTGGGGACCTACAACTTTGGAATCGCAGTGAAAAATAAGGAGGATATTGCTTCCAGTTTTCTTCAGCTGGTCTATTCAGCAGGGGGGAATCTTCGAGGTTTGGATTCGGATAACAGCTTAAAATTGTACGAGATACTTGGGAAAATGAGGGATGAAGGAATCATTGCCCAGGACGTAATTAACTGGAATCAGAAGGATCTTATGCAGGCATTTTCCAGTGGCTATGTAAAAATTGCGGTTGCCAAGCTAAGCTCCATGTCACTATTAGAGCATTCCGCCAGCCAGATTAATTATGAGATAGCGGAAATTCCTTATATTCAAAAGCAGACTTTTTTATTTCAGGGGGATATGATCGGGGTTACTGAGACTGCAGATGAGACGGAAGCATTAAAATTACTGGATTACATAACTTCCCCGGAGGTTTCTGAATCTTATTATAGAAACACCTATAGCCTTTCTGTCAGAACTGATGTGTGTGTCAATCCCGGGAAAATGCGGGGACTTTCTGATGGGTTTGTAGAACGGGAGCGAAACCAGAGTGTTTTAAAAAGCACCTATTCCACATGGTTTATTATTTCCGATTCCATTGCAGGGGCAATGTCGGACTTTTTCGGGGACAAATCCATGACGCCCCAGGCAGTTGGGGCAAGGCTTCAGGGAGAAATCCGCAGCGCCATTCTGGAACGGTAAATCAGAGGTTAAAATTACACCCCTTTTCTAAAAATTTGGAATACACCGGGGAAATGTCATATGCTATGATTCATCTAACAAATAAAAAGGAGAGGGTATTATGAAAAAAATGAAACGGATTCAGGCAGCAGCGCTTGCTTCAGTTATGGCGCTTTCCTTAACGGCTTGTCAGGGGGCAGGAGGCAAGTCAGAAACCCAGGGAGGAAGTACAGCGGCAGCCACACAAAAGGA
Source organism: Lacrimispora struthionigena (assembly GCF_048627165.1). Taxonomy (NCBI): domain Bacteria; kingdom Bacillati; phylum Bacillota; class Clostridia; order Lachnospirales; family Lachnospiraceae; genus Lacrimispora; species Lacrimispora struthionigena. Next base: position 1,445,936 of record NZ_JBMBWP010000002.1, on the reverse strand, counting down.
GACGGAAAAACCGGCTGGTCAGACAACAGCGGCAGCGGGAAAGACAAAGATCAGCATTACCTATCGAAATGATGGAAGCGATGTGCTGAAAAAGTGGTTTGAACACGCCTATGAAACCTATGATAAGAAAGATTCCATTGAGCTGGATATTGCACCGATTACTGCATCAGAGGGAGATTATTTTGCAAAGGTGGCTCTGGCTCTTCAGTCTGCTGATACGGCACCGGATATCGTATGTGAAGATACCTTTCAGCTGCCCTCAGATGTGGCGGCCGGATATTTAACCAATCTTTCCAGCTATTTAAAGGATTATAAGGAGTGGAATGACGGAACCTTCTACGGAGCGCTGGTAGATGGCGTTACCTATGATGACGGAAGCGTATATGGAATTCCTTATTGTACAGATACCAGAGGGCTTTGGTATAACAAGGATGTATTTGCGGCAGCAGGACTTGATACCAACTGGCAGCCAAAAACCTGGCAGGATGTCCTTGATACATGCAAGGTTATTAAAGAAAAATGTCCGGATGTAGTTCCATTCTGGTGCAACTCCGGCGTAGCAACCGGCGAAGCAACTTCCATGCAGACCTATGAGATGCTTCTTTATGGAACAGGAGAGCAGCTTCTTGACAATAACAAATGGATTGTAAAAAGCGATAATATTTTAAAATCTCTGAATTTTGTCAGCACCATTTATAAAGATGGTTACGGTCCTTCCTTATCAAAAGTATTAAATGGTGAGGCAGGCAACATCGCGTCCAGAGAGTATTTACCAAAAGGCAAGTTAGCCATCTCTTTAGACGGTTACTGGATGACTGGAAACTACAAGGAGACAGGAGCTGCACCATGGCCGGAGTATAAAGATAAGCTTGGAATTGCAGCGATGCCCACCAGTGAAGGACAGGCGCCGGGCAGTGTTACCATGTCAGGTGGCTGGGCATTATCCATACCAAATCTGTCGGATCAAAAAGATGCAGCCATGGATTTTATCAAACACTGCATGAGCTATGATGTCTACTTAGATACCATTATTGCTCAGGGAAATATTGCCACAAGAACCGACATTGCAAAAGATGCTTCCTATTCCTCCCAACCGTTTATGGAAACCTGCACCGGCTTCCTCTCAGGAGCGTTCTACCGTCCTAGAAACAGCCAGTATACCACCGTTACCACCCACATTCAGACGATGGTGGAATCCGTCGTGTCCGGTACCAGCCCGGAGGATGCAATGGCACAGTATCAGTCAGATGTGACCAACAGCGTAGGCGCGGAAAATGTAGTGGAAAAGTAAAGTCAGAATGAGGTCAGAGAGGGCAGGTTAGTTCAGTACCTGCCCTTCCCTTTACCCGCATTCCATAAGGAGGCAACTATGAATAAAAAACAAAGCGGTCTGTTGGAAGAGGCGAAAAAATCGGTGCTGTTAATGCCGTCAGTCCTGCTTCTGCTAGTTTTCTTTGTCGCGCCCATTCTGCTAACGGTATATTACTCCTTTACAAACCTGGCTTTGTCAGGGGAGAATGCCAGGCAGTTAAAATTCATCGGACTGAGTAATTATTTTACCATGTTTAAAGACAGAACTGTCCGAATCAGCATTGTTAACACTCTGGTATTCCTGCTTGGAAGTCTGATTGGGCAGCAGGTATTAGGTTTTATCATCGCTCTTAATATGAGAAATAAGAACAGGGTTTTCAGAGGGATTGTAGGTCCCATTTTTTTGGCAGGCTGGATTATGCCTGAGGTAGTAGTAGCTCTTTGCTGCAGCACGTTTTTTGGAGACAGCGGAACCTTAAACCAGATCTTTTCTTTTTTCCATCTGCCGCAAGTGGAATTTTTATTTGCAGTTCCCATGCTTACGGTAATACTGGCAAATATCTGGCACGGAACAGCATTTTCCATGATGAACTTCCAGTCAGCCCTTGATGGGGTTCCAGCAGATATTGAGGAAGCGGCAAGAGTGGACGGAGCCGGGCCTTTTCAGACCATGATCCGGATTGTCCTCCCATGCATTAAAAATACCATTGCAACCAATACCATGCTAAATACTCTGTCCACTCTTGGAGTGTTCGGATTGATTTATATGATGACAGGCGGCGGTCCGGGAACAAAAACCCTGACTCTTCCCATCTTTATGTACAGACAGGCATTTATTTCCCAGCAGCTGGGATATGGAACTGCCATATCCATGATCCTCCTGGTGATTGGAATTGTTCTGAGCGTATTTTATACCAGAATTATGAGAAATGATTAAGGAGGCAACCACATGTATTGGAAATTTCGTAAAACAATCCCTTACCTGGTACTGACAATTTTAGCTGTAATATTTGCCCTGCCTCTTCTCTGGATTTTACTTGCCTCCTTTGATGCCAATGCTTCCCAGGCAGTGAAAATGCCAACTCAGTGGACCATGGAGAATTATAAAACCATACTGCTTAATCAGGCAAATCAGAGAGCGTTTGGAAATGGGCTTCTCATCTCCTTGGGGCAGTCCGTACTGGTGGTGCTGATTGCAGGATTTGCGGCTTATCCTCTGTCAAGATACGAACTTCGTTATAAGAACATGTTTTTATATACGATTTTATTTATGACCTCACTTCCCATTACAGCTGTGATGGTTCCCGTATATAAAATGTTTCTGACCGTTGGATTGTATGATAAGATTGGAGGGCTCATATTATTTCTTACGGCAACATCCATGCCGTATGGAATCTGGCTGATGAAGAATTTTATGGATAATGTGCCAGTGGAGCTGGAAGAGGCTGCGTGGGTGGATGGGGCTTCTGCTTTTGACAGCTTAAGAAAGATTATTGCACCTCTCATGTTTCCAGGGATTTGTGTGGTTTTTATTTTCACCTTTTCAGGAAGCTGGGGCAATTTCTTCGTGCCTTATATTTTGCTGCAGACCCTGGATAAGTTTCCCGCTTCGGTGACACTTTATCAGTTTTTCGGACAGCATGGAATGGTGATCTATGGACAGTTGGCAGCGTATTCCGCAGTTTATGCAGTTCCTTCCATTGTCCTTTATGTTCTGTCTCAGAATTACATGTCAAAAGGCTTTAATATGGCCGGAGCAGCCAAGGGCTGATAAAAAAAGGAGGAAATTCACGTGATTTTAATAAAAGAGAGAATCGGCAAGCTGTTAAGTGATTTACAGTCTTTGATCTATAAAGAAGACATTCCGGTATCTGAGTACCGGATGCTCAAATCAGCAGAACGGTTTGAGCATATCAGTGATCTGGATACCAAGTCTTGGGAGGTGCTGTCAAAGGAAGAACTTTGGGGTGGACACAGGGAGTATTACTGGTTTGAAGCGGAAGTTACCATACCAGAGGAATGGGAAGACCAGTGTGTGGTTTATGAACTGCGAACAGGACGGGAAGGTTTCTGGGATGCCACAAATCCTCAGTTCAGTATTTATGTAAACGGAATCAGGCGCCAGGGGCTTGATGTAAATCATCGGGAAGTGCTTTTAACCAGACAGGCAAAAGCAGGAGAAACCTTCCGGATTATTTTGTCTGCTTTCACGGGAGACCAGAACTTTAAGCTGGTGATGGATTCTAAAATCCGCATTCTCGACCAGGAGACGGAACAGTATTTTTATGATGTATCCGTTCCCTATGAAGCAGCAAAACTGCTGCCTGACGGTGACAGCAGCTGCATCACCATCTTATCGGCAGCAAATGAATCTTTGAATCTGCTGGATTTAAGAAAAGAGTATTCTCCTGAATACTATGAGAGTTTAAAAAAGGCTTCCAGATATATGAAGGAAGAATTTTATGACCGCTACTGTGGCGGTGAAAGTAAAACCATATGCTGCGTGGGCCATACCCACATTGATGTGGCGTGGCTGTGGACTTTAGCTGTTACAGAGGATAAAGCAGTGAGAAGCTTCTCAACGGTTCTGGAGCTGATGAGACAGTATCCGGAATATGTTTTCATGTCCAGTCAGCCCCAGCTTTACAAATATGTGAAAAAGAACGCTCCCGATGTGTATGAAGAGATTATGAAACGTGTAGCAGAGGGAAGATGGGAAACAGAGGGCGGCATGTTTGTGGAGGCGGACTGCAATTTATCTTCTGGAGAATCACTGGTCAGGCAGTTCCTTCACGGGAAGGAATTCTTCCGGGAAGAGTTTGGAACAGACAATGTGATTTTGTGGCTTCCAGATGTATTCGGATATTCTGCAGCGCTGCCCCAGATTATGAAAAAATGTGGAATCCGGTATTTTATGACAACCAAAATCAGCTGGAATGAATTTAATAAAATGCCCTATGACACCTTCTACTGGGAGGGAATTGACGGAACTAAAATCCTGACTCATTTCAGCCCCAGCAGGGAATATAATAAGGCGGCAGTTTCAGGGGGAACGGAGACAGAGCATTTTACCACCTATAACGCGTATTTAAATCCCACCTATGTAAAAGGTGCCTGGGAACGGTATAGTCAGAAATACTTAAATGATGAAGTGCTGATGTCCTTTGGGTATGGGGACGGAGGCGGTGGTCCTACAAAAGATATGCTGGAAAACCAGAGAAGGCTCGAAAAAGGAATTCCAGGCTGTCCCAAAACCCAAATGACAACCTCAAGACAATTTTTTGAAAATCTGGAACAGGACATAAAGGGACAAAAGTATCTGCCATCCTGGGTAGGAGAGCTTTACCTGGAATATCACAGGGGAACCTATACCTCTATGGCGAGAAATAAAAAATACAACCGCAAGTCTGAGTTCCTTTTTGAAAATGCGGAATGCTTCGGAATGCTGAACCGGATACTGACAAACAGCTCCTATCCGAAAAAAACCATAGATGAAAGCTGGGAAGTTATTTTAAGAAATCAATTCCACGATATTCTCCCAGGCTCATCCATCAAAGAGGTATATGAGGATTCCAGAAACGAGTATGAGAAGATTACAAAGACCGGGAAAGAATTAGTGGATCTGGCGTTGGCTGAAGTGACGAAACAGATAGCCGGGACTAAAAACACTCTGGCTGTCTTTAATCCCAACAGTGTCTCAGGGGAAGGACTGGTAACCGTAAAGCTGCCGGAAGGCATGAAAAACCCTGGAGTCACAGATGGAGAAAACAGGCTGCCGGTTCAGATCACGGAAGATGGAACTCTGCTATTTGGTGTATCCGGGGTACCCTCAAAGGGCTATCGCACCTTTGTTCTGACTGAAGATAATGGAAATGGGGCTGAAACCACCCTCACAGCAGACGTGAAGCGTCTGGAGAACCAATACCTCCGTGTTATTTTAAATGAGAAAGGACAGATATCCTCTATCTTTGATAAGGTTATGGAACGTGAAGTCCTTCCGGATCAGAAATGCGCCAATGTGCTGATGACCTATGAAGACCGTCCCCACAATTACGATGCCTGGGATGTAAATAATTATTACGTGGAAAAATCCTGGGAAATTACCGATGTCTCCTCCATGGAACTGGTGGAAAACGGCCCGGTCCGTGCCACGGTCTGTGTAAAGAGAAAATACCTGGATTCTGTTATCTGCCAGTTTATTTCCCTTAACTTTGACAGCCCTGAAATTTTCATCCGCAATGAGATTGACTGGAAAGAAAAAAATATCTTTATGAAATCCATCATACCCGTTGACGTCCATACAGACGAGGCTGTCTTTGATATTCAGTATGGAAATGTAAAGCGGAAAACCCATTATAACACCATGTGGGATTATGCCAGATTTGAGGTTTGCATGCATAAATGGCTTGATGTTTCCGAGGGTGATTACGGAGTCAGTGTATTAAATGACTGTAAGTATGGCTGTCACGTTCACAATGGAGAGATTGGAATTTCCATGTTAAAATCAGCGGTATATCCAAATCCTGATGCAGACAAGGAACATCACAGCTTTGTATTTTCCATCTATCCACATAAGGGGGACTGGAAAGAGGCAGGTACTCCAAAGAGGGCTTATCTTCTTAATAATCCAATGACTGCAAGAATAAAGGAAACGGATGAAGGCAGTCTGCCAGGTGTGTTTTCTCTTGTTAAAACGGATGCAGACAATGTAATTATTGAAGTGGTAAAAGAAGAACGAAACGGTGATGACATGATCATCCGCTTCTATGAGACTGCAAACCAGCGAACCACGGGAAAGATGATCTTTGGAACTGAGATTCTTGGTATTTGGGAATGCAGCATGCTGGAGGAGGAGGAACAGGAAATCCCATTTACAGACGCCATCCCATCCTACACTATAAAGCCTTATGAAATTAAAACCTGGAAAATAAAACTGAAATAGGCAGTCTGATCATGCTCCTTCCTGCTTGCATAAATGAACAAGCCGTAATAGAATGGATAAGAGAATTTCTATTGGGTTTGCAGGGAGAGGAAGGTGCATGGAATGATTACAATTAAAAAAATGGCGGAATTGCTCGGCACCAGCACAACTACCGTTTCCAATGTGATACATGGAAAAGAGGGGGAAGTATCTCCTGTTATGGTGGAAAAGGTGAAGAAGCTGATTGAAGAATACGACTATGTTCCAAACAGAAATGCCAGAAATCTGGCCAGTAACCGGTCCGGAATCATCGGGCTTGCAATGAAAGCCAGCGAAAATAAGTACGATAACTTTGTAAAGGATCCGTTTGCAGGGGAACTGATCGGAGCAGTGGAACGGTTTGTACGCGCTAAGGGATATTTTACCATGCTTTATGTATCCAGCGATATAGGAGAGATTATCAGCTCGGTATCCAGCTGGAATGTAGATGGTCTCATTCTTCTTGGAATGCAGAAAGAAGATGGGGAACTGTTAAATCAGAAGATGAAAAAGCCCATGGTTTTCGTCGATGCCTATTTTGAAGATGTCCCTTTTGAGTACGTAAATGTTGGAATCGATGACAGAAAAGGCGGCAGAGAGATTACAGAATATCTCATACAGTCCGGCCACCAGAAAATCGCATTTCTGGCGGACAACTGTATGGGAGTAGACTATCAGCGGTTTATGGGATACCGGGATGCACTGGCCAGTGCCGGACTTCCATGGAAGGAAGACAATTTTATCAGGCTGAAACCAAGCGGTGCTGATTTGTCCCTTATTTTATCCCAGGCTTATGAGAGGGCAAGGGACTTTACCGCCTTTATCTGCGCATCGGATTATTATGCTGCTTTTATTTTAAATGATTTAAAGGACCGGGGGATGAAAATCCCCCAGGAGCTTTCTATCGTGGGATTTGATGATAATGTCTGCAGCCGTCTGGTAAGGCCTGCACTGACAACCGTTCATCAGGATGTAACGGAAAAAAGCCGGATTACCGTGGAAAAGCTGTTTCATATCATTAACGAAGAGGATTATGGAGCAAATTTAGAACAGCTTCCTGTCTTTATCGTGGAGCGTTCTTCTGTGAGAAAAATGTAGGGTTTTATGTATCTGACAGATGAGTACTGAAAGGCTGAGCTGTGGAATAAGGGGGATCGATCAAATTGACCGATCCCTCTTTCTTTCACGCCTTATTCAGGGGAATTCTTTTGCAGGTGGCTTTTTATCGTTTCCAATTGTTCCAAAACCAGCATCTTCAAGTGATTTGGCTGAATCGATAAAATATTCTCACCGTAGGCAATCAAATAATTTGCGATAAAAGTTTCTTCCCCTTTGTTATAAAAGCCTCTTATATAATTCTTCCCATTTTCATGGAACAGCTCCATAGACGGATAATGTTCCTTATAGAATATATCCGTACCTCTTGCAGAGATCCCAACTTCAAAATCAACAGCACCTTTCTCTCTGAACATCTCTTTCACTGGAATAAGCAATTCGGAAAGCGGCTTGGGCAAATATCGATCACAGGAATTTACAGAATGAATTTTATCGCATCGGAATACTTGCGGTCTTTTTGTCTGAAAATTGTAGGCGGTAGCATACCATTGTCCATAGGCAGATGTTATGTCAAAAAACTGAACGTAATACTGATTTATAATATCTTTCTTTTGGTAGGTTACTTCGCACACTCTTTCCTCAACGGCCATGTTTAAAATGTCCTCTAAACAGCTGCATTCATTTTTGTTTTGGTAACTTCCCAGGCTAAAAATCAATTCCATTCTTCGCAGCTTTTGTATTCGTTCTTCTGATATGCACCCTTCAAACTTTTGCTTTAGTTTTTTTACATTCAGGTGAAACGGGGTGGACTGATAAGCGTTTAGAGTCTGCATGGCAAAGTACAAGGCATGAACCTCATCAATGGTAAAGACAATGGGCGATAGCAGACGGTTGGGAAGAATACCATAGTAGCCATTTCGTCCAGATGTGGAGTAAATTGGCATACCTAATTCTTCTAAGGACTGAATATCCCGAAGTGCTGTACTTTTGGATATAGAGTATCGATCCATGATGTTTTTGAGGTTAAATGACTTTTTATCATTGAGGTATATCATCATATCATTAAGCCGCTGGGATTTATTCATGGCATTTCCTCTTCTCGATTAAATGGTTTCACTAATTGACACCATTATAGATTATACTGGATTCAAGAACAGAAAGAAAGGATTAATTGGTTTATGAAAAAATTATTTTTGTCGTCATCCTTTAGTGATGTAGCTGACATATTTGCAGATTTTGAGAAAGATTTAAAGGGAAAAACCGTCACCTTTATTCCTACAGCAAGCAAAACGGAAAAGGTTGTATTTTATGTGAAGGAAGGAAGAAAGGCCCTTGAAAAGTTGGGGATGATTATTGAGGAGTTGGATATATCAGCCACTCCAACTGCTGAAATTAGCGCCAAAATAAAAAACAACGATTTTATTTATGTGACAGGGGGCAACACATTTTTCTTGTTGCAGGAATTGAAAAGAAGCGGTGCAGATCAGATAATTAGTGATGAAGTGAATGCCGGAAAACTGTATATCGGTGAATCTGCCGGGGCAATGGTCGCATCTGCAAACATTGAATATGCGAAAGGTATGGATTCAGCAGAAAAAGCGCCTGACTTAGAAAATTATGATGCTTTAGGCCTGGTGGATTTTTATACAGTTCCCCACTATAACAATTCACCTTTTAAGAAAATCGGTCAGAAAATAGTGGACACCTATTCATCTGTATTAAACCTGTCTCCCATAAGCAATCATGAAGCGATTGCAGTCAGCGGTGATGAGATAGCAATTAAAAAGAACTGAACTCCGGGTCAACCGGGTAATGTATTATTAATGAACGGCGGTTTTTAAAATCGCCGTTTTCTCTATTCAGGTGCTTGGTATTGTACATCTTTTTTATAGAGTACAGCCAAAAGCAGCTTTTTTTTTGTTATAAAAATAACTTGGAAAATGAATCAAAAAACTCTTGTTATATCCTCCATAAAGTGATAATATACTTTATATAGAACTTATGCGCATAAGTTACAATATAATTATTAAAATATCACTTTTTGACAGCATATTTTATAATGGAGGGTATATTATGAAGAAATACTTATGGGTTATGGCAATGGCGGGAGCAGCGGCAGTTTTGTCACTTGCAGGTTGTGGAACAAGCTCACAGTCAGGTGGAACTGTGGCCTCCTCCGCTGGAAGCCAGTCTGCAGACAGCAAGAGCGAGAGCCAGAGCCAGGCTAAGTCTGGGGGACAGGCGATTCGGATTGTAAACGGAAAAATCGAAATTGACGAGCCCTTAAAGGCGTTTGCCAAAAAGTATCAGGAGAAGACCGGTCAGGAGGTTGTAATTGAGTCCCTTGGAGGCGGAGTTGACATCAATGGAACCATGAAGGGATACTTGGCTGCAGGCAATATGCCGGACTTATTTGTATTTGGCGGCGAAGGAGATTATCAGACCTGGAAGGATTATATGACCGACTTAAGCGGGGAGGAGTGGGCTTCCCAGACAGAGTTTGGTTTTAAGTCAGAGGATGGAAAAACCGTAGGATTTCCTTATGCAGTAGAAGGGTATGGCATTACATATAATAAAGACGTTTTGAAAGCAGCAGGAATTGATCCGGCTTCTCTTACCAATTATGATGGGTTTAAGAAGGCTTTTGAGGCCATCGATCAAAAAAAGGGAGAACTGGGACTGTCCGCTGTATGTTCGGTTGCGGCTGAATCCGGACAGATGTACTGGTCAACAGGAAACCATCTGTTTGGCTACTATTTATCAGGCGGGTTAAAGAGAGGGGACACCACTTATATTGATCAGTTAAAATCCGGGAAGACGGACACAGAGCGACTGGGACAGTTTGCAGATTTTATGAAGCTTCTGTTTGATTATTCGGATAAGAATACTCTGATTTCCGGTACATATGACGATCAGCTGGCTTTGTGGGCACAGGGAAAAACTGCATTTATCACCCAGGGGAACTGGATTGATCCCTCTCTTCCTGATTATAGTGTGAAGTTTGAATGTGGAATCGCTCCTCTGGCATTTACAAAGGAAGAGATGAAGGGGGTTCTTGCAGACTGTCCATCCTGGTGGGCTGTTTATAATAAAGGCACGAACATCGATGCATGCAAGGCTTTCTTAAAAGAACTTGCCCTGACAGAAGAAGGACAGGAATGTCTGGTAAGCGACTGCGGTATGATTTCTCCTTATACCACCTGCAAAGTGAGCCCTAAGACACCTTTGGCCATGAGTTTAAAGACCTATGTGGATGCAGGAAACACCTATTCCTGGGAATGGACGAAGATGCCGGAAGGAATCTCCATGAATGCCACAGGTAAAGTGTTTGAACTGTATGCAAAAGGAGAGATTGACAAGGACGGATTTGTAAACATGATGCAGACGGCGATTGCAGACTATGTAAAAAAATAACCGGGTTGGGCGGCCAAAAGCCGCCCGTATCCATATGGTAACGTCAAAGCAGAGATAAAGGAGAAATCGTATGGAGGGAAAAGCAAAAAAGATAACGACATATCTGCCGGCAGCGATAGGTGCAGCAATGGTCTGCTGCGGGCTGTATTTTGATTTTTACAACAGGGATTTTTGGGGAAGGGGTCCATTACTTGCGGGCGGGCTGCTTCTGCTTGTGATTAGTCTCTATCTGGTTCCTGGAAAAAAGCACAGGGTGATTGTTAATGGTTTATTTCTGCTGCCTCTCATAGGCGCTTTTTTCATAACCGTGCTGATCCCTTTTATATTTGGCATTTTTTATTCATTTACGGACTGGAATGGAATTAAGTTTACCCAGTTTGTTGGTCTTAAGAATTATGGACAGATGTTTCATGCTCCTGATTATTTATATTCGCTGTTAATTACATTCTTATTTACGGTCTTTAATATGGTATCTGTCAATATAGCTGCGTTTTTCCTGGCAATTTTATGTACCTCAGGGGTAAAGGGAAGAAATTTCTACAGAGCTTCCTTTTTTCTCCCTAATTTAATCGGAGGAATCGTACTGGGATATGTATGGCAGTTTATCTTTAATAAGGTGTTCACAAGCCTGGTGACAGGAAGTGTTTCCATGCTGACCAGTCCCAATCTGGCATTTTTTGCAATTCTTATTGTCAGTACATGGCAGTACGCCGGCTATATTATGATGATTTATGTTACCGGTCTTCAGGGAGTTCCAAGAGATATTCTGGAAGCGTCGGCTGTAGACGGGGCAGGAGCGTTAAAAACGCTCTTACATATTAAGCTGCCTATGATTGCCAATACTTTTACGGTTTGTATCTTTCTTACCCTGGTCAATTCCTTTAAGCAGTTCGATTTAAACTATGCCATTACAAACGGTGCGCCCAGCCGGATTCTGGGAGCAAAGGCAGTGGCTTCCACAGAGTTTCTGGCTCTTAATATTTATAATACGGCAATTGCAAGAAACAGATATGCGGAAGGGCAGACAAAGGCAGTGGTTTTCTTTCTCATTCTGGCAGCCGTATCTCTTACCCAGGTTTCCATCAGTAAGAAAAGGGAGGTGGAACTATGAAAGAAATTAGCGGGAGGAACAAAATGACATGGGATGCAAGGCAGTCAAAACATTTGATTCCTGAGCTGATTGGTCTCATACTGTCACTGACTGTGCTGTCTCCTTTCATTCTTGTAGTATTTAATGCAGCGAAAAAAAGTGCAGATATTGTAATCAGTCCCATCGCACCTCCATCTGACTGGGGACAACTGTTTATTAACTTAAAAAATGTCATTGGAAACCAGAATTTCAGCTATTGGAAATCCTTTGGAAGTTCCTTGTACATCACTGCAGTCAGTCTTATTTTACTGACCTTATTTTCCAGCATGGCGGCGTGGGTACTGGTTCGGAATAAGACAAAATGGTCCCAGTTGATTTTCATGATGTTTGTGGCATCCATGGTTATCCCGTTTCAGGTAGTCATGCTTCCTCTTTTGTCTACGTTTCGCAGGGTATCTGAATTTACAGGAATTCCTTTGCTAAGCAGCTATACCGGTATCATTACTGCCTATCTGGGATTTGGTGGCTCTTTATCTGTGTTTATTCTTCATGGATTTATAAAGGGAATTCCAGAAGAACTGGAAGAAGCAGCATGGATTGATGGCTGCAGCCCGGAAAATACATTTTTCCAGATCGTTTTTCCTCTGTTAAAGCCTGTGCAGATGACTGTGCTGATTCTAAACGGAATCTGGATCTGGAACGATTACCTTCTTCCTTCCCTGATGCTGGGGCTCAATGGAAGAATTAAAACCCTGCCTGTTGCAGTGAGCAGCTTTGTAGGTTCCTATGTCAAACAGTGGGATTTAATCCTGGCAGCCGCATTTCTAGCCATGATTCCCATTGTAATTCTGTTTTTATGTGCCCAGAGGCAGATTATACAGGGAATGGTAGAAGGGGCAATAAAATAATGGAAAGGAGACTGAGATGGAACGAAAATGGTGGAAAGAGGCAATTGTATATCAGATTTATCCCAGGAGTTTTAAAGACAGCAACGGAGATGGGATTGGCGACTTAAACGGGATCAGGCAGAAGCTTTCCTATTTGAAACTATTAGGAATTGATGTAATCTGGCTGTCACCTGTCTATCAATCCCCTAACGATGATAATGGATATGACATCAGTGATTACAAAAAGGTTATGGATGAGTTCGGAACCATGAATGATTTTGATGATTTGTTAAAAGAGGCCCATGAAAACGGAATCAGAATTATTATGGACCTGGTTGTAAATCATACCTCTGATGAGCACCCGTGGTTTCTGGAGAGCCGGAGCAGCACGGAGAATCCTTACCGGGATTATTACATCTGGAGAGAGGGAAAAGGAGAGAAAGATCCTCCCAATAACTGGGGTTCCTGCTTTGGAGGCTCTGCGTGGGAAAAGGATGAGAAAACCGGCATGTATTACCTTCATTTGTTTTCCCCAAAGCAGCCGGATTTAAACTGGGAGAATGAGGCTGTCAGAAATGAAGTTTTTGAAATGATGGACTGGTGGTGCAGAAAAGGGATTGATGGTTTTCGAATGGATGTAATCAGTATGATATCCAAAACTCCCTCGTTTCCAGACGGAGATGTGAGGGGAGGGCTTTATGGGGATTTTTCACCCTACGCAGTCCATGGACCAAAGGTTCATACCTATCTGAAAGAAATGAATGAAAAGGTTTTGTCGAAATACGATTTGATGACAGTGGGTGAGACTGCAGGGGTTACGGTGGAGGAAGCCAGAAAATATGCAGGCTCCGGTGAACAGGAATTAAATATGGTTTTCCACTTTGAACATGTGGAGGGAGACGGAGAACTGTTAAAGTGGACAGATAAAAAGCCGGATCTGCTGCGGTTAAAACGCATACTCTCCAGATGGCAGGAGGAGCTGGGAGACGATGCCTGGAACAGTTTATACTGGGATAATCATGACCAGCCAAGAGCCGTTTCCCGATTTGGCGACGACAGCAGCCGTTACAGAGAGGTTTCCGCCAAGATGCTGGCAACCTGCCTTCATATGATGAGAGGGACTCCTTATATTTATCAGGGAGAGGAATTGGGGATGACCAATTATCCATTTACAGAATTGTCCCAGTTTCGGGATATTGAGAGCCTCAATGCTTATAAAGAGCTTACTGGAAAAGGCCTTGTAAACCATGAAACCATGATGAGGTATTTACGGTGCAAAAGCAGGGATCATGCAAGGACTCCCATGCAGTGGAATGATGGACCGGAGGCTGGATTTACCGATGCAGTTCCCTGGATATCCGTAAATCCTAATTATATAGAAATTAATGCGGAAAAAGAACTGGCAGATGAAAACTCTGTGTTTCATTATTACAGGAAGCTGATTGAGCTTCGGAAGAATTATGAGATTATTGTTTATGGAAACTATGAGCTGATTCTGAAAGAGGACACCCGGGTATTTGCCTATGTGCGAAGTATGGGAAATGAACGACTGCTGGTGGTTTGTAATTTTTCTGATGAGGAGGCAGCCGTATCCTTACCCGAAGAATTTTTTAGAGAGGATGCAACGTGCCTGATCCATAACTACAATGACTCTTTGCAACAAAGACATAGCCGGCTGCTACCCTATGAAGCGGCAGCCTATTACCTGCAAAAGAAATAACCTGAATGGAGAAATTAAATGAAAAAACAATGGTGGCATGATAAGGTTGCCTATCAGATCTATCCGAAAAGCTTTCGCGATACCAACGGAGATGGTATAGGAGATTTAAGAGGCGTAATTTCAAAACTGGATTACTTAAAGGAGCTTGGTATCGATATTATCTGGCTATCACCGATCTATCAGTCTCCCTTTGCAGATCAGGGATATGATATTTCCAATTACTATGAGATTGATCCCCGGTTCGGCACCATGGAGGATTTGCAGGAACTGATTGATGAAGCAAAAAAAAGGAATCTCTACGTTCTTCTTGATTTAGTGGTGAACCATTGCTCCGATGAACATGAATGGTTTCAGAAAGCCCTGAAAGATCCGAAAGGCGAATATGGTGATTATTTTTACATCAGGGAAGGAAGAGATGGGAAAGAGCCTTCCAATATCCGGTCCTATTTCGGAGGAAGTGCATGGGAACAAATAGGGGATACCGGCCTTTATTACCTTCACCTTTTCCACAAAAAGCAGCCGGATTTAAACTGGGAAAATCCGGTAGTGCGAAAAGAAATCTACGACATGATAAACTGGTGGCTGGAAAAAGGGATTGCAGGATTTCGGATTGATGCCATTATGAATATTAAAAAGGCCCTTCCTTTTCATAATTATGAGCCTGACCGGGAAGACGGACTGGCGGACTGCAGGCTAATGCTAAAAGAAAATGAGGGCATTATGGATTTTTTAAAGGAAATGCGGGACGCCACCTTTCATAAATATGATGCCTTTACCGTGGGTGAAGTTTTTAATGAGAAAAAGGAAGAGCTGTGTGATTTTATAGGGGAAGACGGATGCTTTTCCAGCATCTTTGATTTCAGCCAGACTGTATTCGGGGCAAGTGAAAAAGGCTGGTATGACAATGGTCCTGTTACTCCCGACGATTACAGGAAGTGCTGCTTTGACAGCCAGGAAAGAGCGGAAGGGATCGGTTTTCTTTCTAATATCATTGAAAATCACGATGAACCAAGGGGAGTAAGCAGATATATTCCTGAGGGAGAGTGCTCCGATGCTGCGAAAAAGATGCTGGCAGCTTTGTATTTTCTGTTAAAAGGAATGCCCTTCATCTATCAGGGGCAGGAAATAGGTATGGAGAATGTGGCCTTTGAAAGCATTGACCAGTATGACGACATTTCCACATTAGAAGAATATCAGGTGGCAATCGAAAACGGTTTGTCAAAGGAACAGGCTTTGGAGGCTGTAAAACGCTACAGCCGGGATAATGCAAGGGTACCCTTCCAATGGGACGATAGTGAGAATGCCGGATTTACCACAGGAACGGCCTGGCTTCCAGTCAGTAAGGACTACGCCTCCATTAATCTGGATCATCAGTCTGCAGATCCTGATTCCGTTTTTCACTTTTATAAAAAGCTGATTGCCCTAAGAAAGAATGAGGAATATAAAGATACCCTTGTTTACGGCCAGCTGACACCGGCATATTTAGAAATGAAACGGCTGATGGCCTACTATAGAAACGGGGAACATGAGAGGATTCTTGTCATAGGAAACTTTAAAATGGAAGAACAGGAAATAGATCTGGTGGAACCCTACCGGAAAATCTTGCTTAATAATTACGAGACGGTAAGAGAAGAAGGGAAGAAGCTATTACTAAAGGAATATCAGGTGCTGGTACTGTTATTTTAGCCAATTAGAACCTCCCCGATTTTTATCAACTGACTGCCATACAGGCGTCAGTTGATAAGATCCGGGTACATATCCGATGCAAGCTGTTCCACTCCGTCCAGAATCTGATAACTATAACCCCAGAACTGACTAAAGTCTATAATGTATATCTGCTTATTCAGAACAGCAGAAAGTGACTGTAGTGCAGGCATCTTATAAATTTCTTCAACGGATTTTTCTGCCTCCGGGCCCCCTGCGTAACGAGATATCAATAGAACATCAGGATTGGTTGAGACAAGCTGCTCCAATGTGATCTCACCGGCTGCATTTTTAAAAGCATTGTCCAGATTTATCATATTCAACGCATCATTCTGAAAGGTATCAGAGGTTGCGGAATAGACGGAAAGGTCTCCATCGCTGTAGGATACATAGGCATAAGTAAGCTGCGGTGCAACTCCTGAGAGCGTATCAGTCAAGTGATTAATCCTGGAATGAAGGCTGTCCGAAAATGCGGAAGCATGATCCTGTACACTAAATATTCTGCCAAGCTCTTCTATATCCTGAAACAAAGCGTCAACGGTTGCGCCTCGTTTGCAGGTGTTAAAAATGTAAGTACGAATGCCCAAAGAATTTAATTCATCAACGCTTCCCACACCCCATTCTGCATCCGCAAACAAGTCACCACGACCAATAATCAAATCGGGATTGGCTCCCAGAGCTACTTCTTTTCCAACATAACCTTCGGCCAGTACGGGGATTTTTAAGAATTCTTCGGCAATATCTTCAGAGGTCTCACCATAAAGAGCGGCAACACCTGCCATGGTGTCTGTCAGACCCAAACGAATCAGCAGTTCCGCTGTAGACTGGTTGTTGGCGACCACACGTGTGGGAGCTGCTTCAAAAACCTGCTGCCTGGATGTCCAATTGCCATCATTGATGCTGTAATTGGACACGGTTAAGGGATAGGAGACGGAACTGGACTGTTGGTTAGTCTGAGAATCCACAGTCTCCGTTTTTTGAGTTGTCTTTTCAGGGGTGGAAGAGGCAGAGCTGGAGGTACATCCAACTAATCCTGCAACCATAAGAACTGACAGCGATACGCCGGCAAAATGCTTTTTCCAAGTGATATTCAAACGTGTTTCTCCTTTTTAAATTATTAGTTAGTGAAAGCTAACTCAAAAGAGTATACTGTAAAAACAGTGGATTTGTCAACCTGTTTTATAAGGTTTCACCTGATTCATGAATGACGATATTCACCTGATTCATGAATGACGATAGTGTTGACAGTTATATTGAGGTATGATATATTGAAATGCGGTTAGAAACAACTAACTAATAGAAACATAAGGGTTCATTTACACTAATATGTTAATTACTAAGGAGCATCAGCATGAAGACACAAGGCAGCATAACTGCAAAGAATAGAAAAAAAGAAAGCATCCAGCATAAGACATTTGTACCGTTGGTTTTCGCCCTGATGGTTTTTATTGTATTTTCAGTCGGTTGTTCGGTGTCCATCGGGCAAGTGCCTATCTCTCTTGATGATACGTTTCAGATTCTGCTTTATAAGATTTCCGGAATGAGATTTGGCTCATTAGAAGGGCTTTCCACGGCCTCTTTTGCGGATATTATATGGCACATCCGTCTGCCCAGGGCGCTGATGTCGATGCTGGTTGGAATCGGGCTTTCGCTATGCGGTGCAGTAATGCAGGCTACCGTACAAAATCCGCTGGCAGACCCTTACATATTGGGCATTTCCTCAGGAGGTGCCTTAGGAGCTACCTTTGCTATTTTGCTGGGATTTGGTTTTCCAGGAGTGCTGGGGCAGATGGGTGTTGCCGCCTGGGCATTTGCAGGGGCATTTGGAGCTGCTGTTCTGGTGATGGTTATTGCTCATATGGGAGGGAAGATTACTTCTGCCAAGCTGGTGCTAACAGGCATGGTAATCAATGCGCTGTGCAGTGCGTTTTCCAATTTTATTATCTATTTTGCAAATAATGCAGAAGGAATTAAGACAGTAACTTTCTGGACCATGGGAAGTATTGCGTCAGCAACATGGGAGAAGCTTCCTTTGGCAGCAATCAGTATAGGAATTGCGGTTGTGTTTTTCTTAACCCAGTTTCGGGTGCTCAACACCATGCTATTAGGGAATGAAGCAGCTGTCACGCTGGGCATTTCCTTAAACCGTTATCTTCGCATTTATATGATGGTTTGTGCATTCGTTACGGGAATTATAGTTTCCAGCTGTGGAACCATCGGTTTTGTTGGATTAATTATTCCTCATATTGTCAGGGGGGTGGTGGGAACAGATCATAAAAGACTGATTCCGGCTTCTGCTTTGTTTGGAGCTGCCTTTCTCATTTGGGCTGATGTATTTTCACGTACCTTGATCCATCAGAGTGAATTGCCCATTGGCATTATTACTTCCATGATCGGAGCTCCCATGTTTATGTATATGCTAATGAAAAAAGGTTATGGATTTGGAGGAAAATAAGGTGGATCTTCAGGCAAATAATATGATCGTTACGTTATCCAATACTGATATTGTAAAGGATATTTCAATTAAAGTAAAAGATAAACAGTTCGTTGGATTAATAGGACCTAATGGCTGTGGAAAGTCCACGCTGCTTAAGAGTATTTATAAGGTGATAAAGCCCAGGCAGGGCAGTATTTATCTGGGTGATCTGGATGTGGTGAAATCAGATCCCAAGTCGGTTTCCCGTATTATGGGTGTTGTTGGTCAGTTTAATGATCTTAGCTTTGATTTTACCGTTCAGGAAATGGTTCTTATGGGAAGGACTCCCCACAAAAAATTTATGGAGGGCGATTCGGAGGAGGATTATAAAATTGTCAGTGCTGCACTGAAACAGGTCAGCTTGTCCGGATATGAAAATCGCAGCTACCTTACCTTGTCGGGAGGTGAAAAACAGCGAGTCATACTGGCACGTGCCCTGGCACAGCAGCCCTCCTTCCTGGTTATGGATGAGCCCACCAATCATCTGGACATTAAATACCAGCTGCAGATTTTATCCATTGTAAAGGGAATGAATGTTGGCACCCTGGCTGCTCTGCATGATCTGGAGCTGGCTGCTGAATACTGTGATTATCTTTACGTGATGAAGCAGGGAAAAGTGATTTCACATGGAACTCCAATGGAGGTACTGACCAGGCAGCTGATCGGAGAGGTTTATGATGTGGAGTGCGAAATTTATACCAATCCCATTACAGGGGAGTTGAGCATTGCTTATCTGCCGGTATCCATGCATTGCGGGGAAGATAGAAAATAAAATAGAAATATTCTCCATAGGGACGTTGACATGGATTCTATGGAGGAATATAATGAATTCAGGGGTATATACGTTGGTATATGCCCTTTTGTATATTATGACAAAGGAGGAAAATAATCATGAGTGATAAAAAAACGGATAATCTTCATTGTCCCTGCTGCAAGCGTCACTGCCCCATTGATGATCTTCACTGCAGCAAAGGTAAGGTCTATGCAAAATCATTAAAACGGAAAGAAGAGACCAGCAAACAGCAAACAGAAAACTATGAACCTTCATTTAACAGAATTCTTCTTTATTATAAATTTGGATTTCACCGATTGTTTGGTCAGAAGGAGAAAGAATTAAGTGGTAAGAAATTAAGAGCACTGGTAATGGGAGCATTGTTCCAGACAGATGGAAAGACTGCAGCAGAACTGGAATCAGAAACGGGAATTAAAGATGAGAAGCTGAAGGAGTGCCTGGAAAAACTGGAAAAAAAGGAATATGTGAAAAAGAAAACCCAGCCAGAGGGATTACGTCAGTATACCCTTTCGGATAAAGGAACAAAAGCGGCAGAAGAGTTTATAACGGGTGGAGACAAAGAGGTGCTGAGCCGCCTGGAAAAAGAAGAAAGAGACCAGCTGGAAGGATTATTAAGGAAATTATTACCATAGAAAAAATCTATATAGACTTCACCATTTAATTCAATAATTGTCCGACATGTGCACAAGAAATGTAAAAAAACACGTTTATGTTTGCAGTTTTCATCAGATGTGATACAATGATTGTATGACAACATGAAAGATTTAGACTAAAAACATAAATTAAAGGAGTGAATTAAATGGAAGAACTTTCCAGAATTCCCATTGTACAGCAGGTAGTAAACAGCATGAAGGATTATATTGCAGCAGATGGAATTTTGGTTGGGCAGAAATTGCCTACAGAAAAGGAGTGGTGTGAGAAACTGACCGTTGGCAGAGGAACAGTCAGAGAAGCATTCCGCATTCTGGAGGCCAGGGGGCTGGTAGAGATTAAGCCTGGTCGGGGAGCATTTCTGGTCAGCAAAAAGGAATTGGGTCAGGAAGAACTGGCTGAATGGTTTCTTAAAAATGAAGTTGAATTAAAAGATTATATTGAGGTTAGAAGTGCGGTGGAGCCCCTGTGTGCCAGAATTATCGCCAAACGGGCGACGGATGGGGAACTGGAGCAGATTGAACGAACCCATTTCCGGTTTATCCGGGCTGTGGAAGAGAATGATTTTGCGGGGATGGCAAAGTATGATGAACGGCTGCACCGCCAGATTGTGGAGGCCAGTAAAAACAAAATGCTCATTTTTATGAGTAAAAAAATTGATGAGTGCATTCGTGATTTCCGGCTGAGAACGTTTCAGGTTCCTCAGAATGCCCAGAACGCAATCCGGGCACACCATAACATTGTGGAAGCGTTAAAGGCACGGGATGAAGAAGTGGCAGAACTTTATGCCAAACGCCATATTTCATTGATTAACACAGATATGAATGTAATTATAAAACGCTAATAGAACTGACAAAATTCCTGCCAAAATTGTGGAATTTTGTCAGTATATTAACGTTGCATTTTCATCAATATGTGATACAATGCAACATGTATAAAGAAGTATGCAGGAGATGGAAAAACACCTGCAGCGGGAGGACCTACATTGGACACCAGGAGGAAAAAGTCTGGGATACATCGTCTGATACTGGCATGTTTTTTTTGCATGGCAGTATTAATGACACAACTGAATACGGTTGATGTGGTCAAGAGCCTGGGACATCCTG
The DNA here is from genome assembly GCF_048627165.1 of Lacrimispora struthionigena. NCBI lineage: Bacteria > Bacillati > Bacillota > Clostridia > Lachnospirales > Lachnospiraceae > Lacrimispora > Lacrimispora struthionigena. Next base: position 1,424,768 of record NZ_JBMBWP010000002.1, on the reverse strand, counting down.
GCTTTTTTTCCGTGAGCAGTTTTTCTTGTGATAACCTGCGCCATAAAAGATATGATGCAATGATTGAATCAAAGGATGTGCTGGAAGAGGAAGCGGTAAGTGATGTATTTCTTAATATTGTAAGCCGCTCAAATCTAAAGAGCGTAATCCTTGATTATATATGTTTAAAAACATTCTTCTTATTTATACCGTTTGCGTTATGGTCACTTCGCACCGTTCTTATGCGGGAGGGATATATAAGCCGGATGTTTGTGATACGTTATATTCATAATTCCGACGGAGAAAAAGAAGCAGCAGGCAGGCTATGGCAGATTGAAAATTAATATAGAAAATGAGGAAAACTTATGAAGCCAGGAAAGAAAATGCTTGCTGCGATATTTTTAGGAATTGCAGCCATTGTTTGCATTGCAATATTTGGAGCAGGAGATAGTGTTAAAGGAATCTTCGATATGCGGTTTGGTATCGATATACGAGGAGGCGTAGAAGCTATTTTTGAGCCTCAGAATTTAGACCGTAAGCCTACGCCTCAGGAACTGGAATCGGCAAGGGGAGTAATTGAAAGCCGTATGGACAGCCAGAACATTGCTGACCGTGAAGTAACTGTGGATAAAGAGGCTGGTTATATCATAGTACAGTTCCCATGGAAATCAGGGGAAACAGATTTTAACCCGGAAGATGCAATATCTGAGTTAGGTGAGATGGCAGAACTGACATTTAAGGATCCAGATGGAACTGTTTTAATTCAGGGTAAAGATGTTGAGAAGGCCACTCCTCAGACGAATACATCCAATGGAATTAAGACATACGTAGTAGCTCTCAGCTTTAACAGCAATGGATCAAAGCTGTTTGAAGATGCCACCGGAAAACTGATTGGAAAAAGAATGGGAATTTATATGGATAATAATCTGATTTCCAATCCTACGGTGCAGAATCAGATATCAGGAGGACAGGCGGTAATCACTGGTATGAAGAATTACGAGGAGGCCAAGGCTCTGGCTGAGAAAATTAATGCCGGTGCTCTTCCTTTCTCCTTAAAAACAACCAACTTCTCTACCATTAGCCCCTCCCTGGGAAGCAATGCTCTGACAATTATGGTCTATGCCGGACTGGCTGCATTCATCGTGATCTGTCTCTTTATGATCGTGTTCTATAAAATGCCGGGTATCGTTGCATGTATTACACTGCTTTTACAGATGGTGATTCAGATGCTGGCAGTTTCCATACCCCAGTATACCCTGACCCTTCCGGGAATTGCAGGTATTATCCTGACACTTGGTATGGCAGTGGATACCAACATTATTATATCAGAGCGTATTTCAGATGAACTAAAGAAGGGTTCATCGGTAAAGGGAGCTGTTGTTTCCGGCTATAAGAATGCGTTTTCATCGGTACTGGACGGTAATGTGACAACTGCGATTGTAGCAGTGATCTTAATGATCTTTGGATCAGGAACCATGCTGAGTTTTGGTTATACCCTGCTGGTTGGTATGGTGGTAAATCTTCTGATTGGTGTATCTGTATCCAAACACCTGATACTGTCACTGATTCAGTCTGATTTCTGGAGAAATGAAAAACGGTTCCGAATCAGAAAAGATAAAAAAATCATTCCTTTCTATCAGAAAAAATATATATTTGCCATTATTTCAGGATTTGTTATCCTGTCTGGTATCGCGGGCTGCTTCTTCTATGGAGTGAAACTGGATACCCAGTTTACAGGCGGTGCAGTTCTGTCTTATTCCGTTTCTGAACAGGCAGATACCGGTAAAATACAGGAAGCCATTGAAAAAGAGACAAAGCGTCCCGTAACCGTTCAGATTAAAGAAGATAATATGACCGGATTAAAGCGGCTGTCTGTTACCCTTGCCGGAAATGCAGGTATGTCACCAGAGGAACAGAAAGCCATTACGGATACAATTAACAGTACCATTGGCAAAAATGATGCAAAGCTGTCTGAGACATTTGTCGTAGAACCATATATTGGTGCAAAAGCGCTTAAAAACGCCGCTGCTGCCATTATCCTGTCACTGATCTTTATTGTTGTATATGTCTGGATCCGTTTTTCCGTTATATCTGGTCTTTCTGCCGGAATAACAGCGATGATTGCTCTGGTTCATGATGTTTTTGTAGTATTCTTTGCATTTGTATTGTTCCAGATTCCGTTAAATGATGCTTTCGTTGCGGTAGTACTAACGATCATCGGTTACTCCATTAACGATACTATCGTAATTTACGACAGAATTCGTGAAAACAGAAAACATGATTCCAAGATGCCGGTGGACACTCTGGTTAACGTAAGTACATCCCAGACACTGGGAAGATCCATTAATACGTCAGCAACAACTGGAATTTGCGTATTAATTCTTATGGTGGCTTCTGTGTATTTCCATATTGAGTCCATCATGGAATTCTCACTTCCTATGTTCTTTGGTATCCTGACTGGCTGCTATTCATCAATTTGTGTGGCAGGTACCCTGTGGGCAATGTGGGAGAAAAAGAAAGGTAAATAATAAGATATCAGGCGAAGGCCGGGTAGTCAGTTAATTTGACTGCCTGGCCTTTTTTTTGATTGTAAGACAAAATTGCATGATGGTGTATGACTACCTTTTGTCTGTTTTGCATAATTTTAAAATTAATCTTGACAAATTTCGAGTAAAGATGTATTATGAATTTACAATATTGTATGACAGCATACAATAAAAGCGAGCCCGGGAAGCTTAAAAGAATGATATCATACAATGTTATCAACAAAAGTAACAAAAAATGTATGGAATTTAACGACTAAACGTGTTGAGAGGTGGATTATTATGAAAAAAGTAATTGGAATTGTATTATCAGCTATGATGGCAATCTCTTTGACTGCCTGCAGTTCGACTGCAGACAATACAGCCCAGACTCAAAGTGAGTCGCAGACGACTGCAGCTGTAACATCAGAAGCAAAGGGGACGGAAGCAAAAGGAACAGAAGAAAAGCAGAAACCAGTTAAAATCGGAGTTTCTGCACCGGATTTAACCAATGTTTTCTTCATTCAGATTAAAGAGGCAATGCAGAAATCCCTTCAGAATCCGGAAGATGAACTCATCATACAGGATGCAGGCGGAGATCAGAATAAGCAGATGAATGACGTTATGGATATGATCAATCAGGGGTGTGATGTAATCTGTATCTCAGCAATTAACTCCGAAGGCGTAAGGGCAACACTGGAAGCATGTAAGGAAGCCGGTATTCCGGTAATTGCATTTAATACCGCGGTAAAAAATCCGGAACTGGTTCAGTGTACCGTTGTTTCCGATAATCTGGAAGCAGGAAAGCTTTGTGCACAGGCACTGGCTAAAGCATTAGATGGAAAAGGCAAAGTAGTTGAAATTACATACAGTACAACAGAAGTTTGTTATAACCGCCAGTTGGGTTTTGAAGAAGAAATGAAAAATTATCCTGGAATTGAAATCATTCAGACAAAAGACGTAGAGAAACCAAAGTCCGATTATTCCCAGCCCATTATGGTTGATTTTATCAACGCCAATCCAGTGATTGACGGCGTATTTACAATCAACGATCCCACTGCCAGAGGAGCAATTGCAGCATTAAAAGAAGCTGGACGTCTGGACAAGACAAAAGTTGTATCTGTGGATGGATCAGATGAAGGAAAAGGATTTATCCGGTCTGGTGAGATGGTAGCATCTGCTGCACAGGATCCTGCTGGAATCGGAGCTACCTGTATGGAAAGTGCATACAGACTTCTGTCTGGTAAGACAATCGAAGAGAAGGTAGTGGTACCTATGTCTATTATTACGGAAGAAAACGTTGGCAAGTAATCCGTAAACTTTTGACCCGAAGCGATGAATGCAGAACAGGAGTAGAAAAACATGTCAGACGCATATGTTTTTGAGATGAAAGATATTACAAAAGCATTTGGCCGCAATGTTGTGCTTGACGGAGTCAGTATTTCCATAAAGCCCGGAGAAGTCCGGGCTCTTATGGGGGAGAATGGTGCAGGAAAGTCAACTCTGATGAAAATTTTAGGCGGCATTATCAGTGCAGATTCCGGTACGATTTTCATGAACGGAAAAGAGGCTTCCATCAAGCATGTAGAAGATGCCAGAGCCTTCGGCGTCAGCTTTATCCATCAGGAGATCACCAATATTCCGGAGATGACCATTGCTGAGAATATTTTTCTTGGTAGAGAACCGAAAAATCATTTAAAAATGGTGGATTACCGGAAAATGAAAAAAGAGGCTCAAAAGGCTCTTGATGCCCTGGGGCTTAAACTGGATTCCGGAATGCTCATTCGTGGCTTGTCCGTAGCCCAGCAGCAGATGATAGAGATTGCAAGAGCTGTCAGCGAAGGGGCGAAAATTTTAATTCTTGATGAACCAACTGCTTCTTTATCAAAAAGTGAGACTGACAATCTGTTTTCCCAGATTGCCCGTTTAAAAAAGGCCGGAGTTGCCATGATTTACATTTCCCACCGTATGGAAGAAACTTTTAAGGTATGTGATTCCGTTACTGTGCTTCGGGATGGTAAATTCATCGGAACCAGGCAGACCAGTGAAACAACAGAAAACGAACTGATCAGCATGATGGTCGGACGTGAGTTTAACAATATGTACGGGAATGAGCGCGTCATTGGGGGCGATGTAATCCTGGAAGTAAAACATTTGACAACCGATAAAGTTACTGATATCAGCTTTACATTGAAAAAAGGGGAAATACTTGGATTTTCCGGACTGGTGGGAGCTGGGCGTACAGAGCTGGCACTGGCAATATTCGGAATTGACAGCATACAGTCAGGCGAAGTCTGGCTGGAGGGAAAACAGCTTACAATCAAAAAACCGAAGGATGCCATTTCAGCAGGCATTGCCCTTGTACCGGAAGAGCGCAAGGAGCAGGGGCTTTTTCTGGGGCACAGCATTGCAACCAACCTGACTTTTCAGGTACTTTCTGAATATATACAGCGGTTACAGGTAGATAAGAAGAAAGAGAAGAGTATTGTTGATGAGTTTAAACAGAAGCTTTCTATTAAGATGGCTTCGACTGAACAGACAGCGGGAGAACTATCCGGCGGAAACCAGCAAAAAATCGTCATATCAAAGTGGCTGGCTGCAAAGCCCAAGGTCCTTATTCTGGACGAGCCTACAAGGGGAATTGATGTGGGGGCAAAGGCTGAGATTTATAAACTGATGCATACCCTGGCTCAGGAAGGGGTTTCCATCATTATGATTTCTTCGGAGCTTCCTGAAATTATTAACAATTCCAGCCGAATCGCCGTTATGAGGGAAGGCTGCCTGGCGGGAATCATCGATCAGACAGTAACGGAAAGCTCGCAGGAAATGATCATGTCATATGCAGTGGGAGGAGAACATACAACATGCTAAGCAAGAAGAATCAACCGGAGACAGTCCAGTTAAAAGCACCGGGCCTCTGGAATACCAATCCCTTTCTGATCTGGCTGAAACGGAATATGGCAGCCATGATCGCCCTGGTTTTCTTATGCGTCTTATTATCATTCACAACCGATACTTTTCTTGTGAAAAATAATTTATTCAGTGTTTTACGCCAGGTGTGTGTGAACTGCTTTATCGCTTTTGGAATTACCTGTGTCTTAATCTGTGGTGGCATTGATTTGTCAGTCGGTTCTGTTGTGGCAGCAGCCGGAGTAATCGCTGTACGATGCGGGAATGGAGGACTTCCCCTGATCGCAGTATTTTTAATTCCTCTGTTATTTGGAGCAGTTATCGGCTTTATGAACGGATTTGTAATATCCCATACAACACTGCCTCCCTTTATTGTCACACTGTCCATGCAGATTATCGTCCGTGGTGTCAGCTATATTTTAACCGGCGGACAGCCTGCACAGTCCAATAACGAAACATTTAACAACATGGGAGTTGGAAGCTTTCTGGGAGTGCCCATCCCTGTTATCTTTGTAGGTGTAGCTTTTGTAATTCTGTATTTTATTATGAACCGCACCTCCTTTGGGCGCCATGTCTATGCCACAGGCGGTAACAAAGAGGCGGCCAAATATGCAGGTGTAGATACCAGATGGATTCAGGTAAGAGTCTATGTCATGAGTGCGGTTATGGCTGCACTTGCCGGAGTGGTTCTGGCAGCAAGACTTTACTCCGGACAGCCGTCAGTGGGAGAAGGATTTGAGCGTGATGCCATAGCAGCTTCTGTACTTGGCGGAACCAGTTTTAACGGAGGAATTGGTACCTTAGGGGGTACGGTAGTTGGTGTTCTCATCATTGGTGTTCTAAACAATGGAATGAATCTTCTTAAAATCAACAGCTACTGGCAGTTTGTGGTAAAAGGATTTGTAATTCTGGGTGCAGTATACGTGGATTATTTAAAGAAGAAAGGTTCTATGAGAAAATAAGTATTTACATAGAAAAGACGGAGGCATAAGGACATGATGGACATAGATGAATTAAAGAAGATATGCAGGGAAATCCGTAAGGATATTATTAATATGACTGCCGATGCAGCCAGCGGTCATCCGGGAGGCTCTTTATCTGCGGTAGAATTGATGGCAGGGCTCTTTTATACTCAGATGAAAGTAGATCCTGAGAACCCGGATATGGAAGATCGTGACCGGTTTGTGTTAAGCAAGGGTCATGCAGCACCCTGCTATTACGCAGTGCTTGGAGAGATGGGATTTTTTGATAAGGCAGAGTTTAAGAACTTCCGCCAGCTTCACAGCATTCTTCAGGGTCATCCGGATGCGAAAAAAGTACCTGGTATTGACGCCTCCACAGGTTCCCTGGGACAGGGAATTTCCATAGCAGTGGGCATGGCTCTGGGCGCAAAGGCTCAGAAAAAGGATATTAAGGTTTATGCCCTTTTAGGGGACGGGGAGTTGCAGGAAGGCCAGGTTTGGGAGGCATGTATGGCAGCTGCCAACTATCATCTTGACAATCTGACCATTATTATTGATAACAACGGACTTCAGATTGACGGAGCCAATGATCAGGTCATGTCTTTGGGAGATTTATCTTCTAAATTCAAAGCATTTGGTTTTCAGGTACTGGAGCTTCCAGATGGAAATAATTTAGAAGAGGTACTGGCAGCATACTCCATCAGTACCATGGAAGGAAAACCAAAATGCATTCTGGCTCACACGGTTAAAGGAAAAGGCATTTCCTTTATGGAAAATCAGGTTGGCTGGCATGGAAAAGCACCAAATGAAGAAGAAAGACAGCAGGCATTAAAGGAACTGGAGGCATAGACATGAGTGAATTAAAAGCAATCAGAGTGGCATACGGCGAAGCCCTTGCCAGTCTTGGAGAAGAAAATGAAAAGGTGGTTGTACTGGATGCGGATCTGGCTCATGCAACCATGACAGCAACTTTTGGATCAAAATTTCCGGAGCGTTTTTTCAATGCAGGAATTGCAGAAGCCAATATGGTGGATATGAGTGCAGGACTGTCTACCATGGGATATATTCCTTTTTGCAGTACCTTTGCCATATTTGGGGCAGGACGTGCTTATGAGCAGGTGCGTAACGGAGTTGCTTACCCTAATTTTAACGTAAAGCTTGGTATGACTCATTCTGGAATCACTCTGGGTGAGGATGGCGGAAGCCATCAGGCAATTGAAGATATGGCTCTGATGCGTGTAATTCCAGGTATGACCGTAGTGGTTCCCTGTGATGCCAATGAGACTCGTCGTGCCGTAAAGGCTGTTGCTGATATGAAAGGCCCGGCATATTTAAGGCTGGCAAGACTTCCAAGTCCGGTATTTGAAGAGGATATGCCTTTTGAAATCGGTAAGGCAAATGTGTTGAAAGAAGGAACGGAAGCAGTTGTATTTGCGTGCGGAATTATGGTAGCGACTGCCCTTGAATGTGCAAAACGCCTGGAGTCAGAAGGAATCAGTATTACAGTAGTTAACATGCATACCATCAAACCAATTGATCAGGACTGCATTTTAAAATATGCTTCCGGCTGCAACCATGTCATTACAGTAGAAGAGCACAGCACCATTGGCGGACTGGGAGATGCAGTAGGAGAAGTTCTGTTAAATAATAAGTGTAATGTGTCCTTTAAAAAGATCGGAGTAGAGGACCGCTTCGGACAGTCAGGAAAACCGGAAGATCTCTTAGAAGAGTACGGACTCAGTGAAAAACAGGTATATAATCAGATAAAAGGAGTGTTAAACAGATGAAAATTGCATTGATTAATGAAAACAGCCAGGCTGCTAAAAACGGAATCATTTACGCCAGCTTAAAGAAAGTGGCTGATACAAAGGGCTATGAAGTGGATAACTACGGTATGTATTCTCCTGAAGATGGCTGCTCCCTTACCTATGTGCAGAACGGAATCCTGGCAGCAATCCTGTTAAATTCCAAAGCAGCGGATTACGTAGTGACCGGCTGCGGAACCGGACAGGGAGCCATGCTGGCATTAAACAGTTTCCCGGGAGTGATCTGCGGTCTGGTAACGGATCCAAGTGACGGCTACATGTTTGCCCAGATCAATGATGGAAATGCCATTGCCATGCCATTTGCAAAGGGCTTTGGCTGGGGGGCAGAGCTGAATCTGGAATACGCGTTTGAAAAACTGTTCTCTGAAGAGAGCGGACAGGGCTATCCAAGGGAGCGGGCAGTTCCGGAACAGCGTAATAAAAAGATTTTGGACGGAGTGAGAGAGAACAATTTAAAGGATCTTATTACCTGCTTAAAAGGACTGGACCAGGATCTGGTAAAGGGTGCACTGGGCGGTGAGAAGTTTAAAGAACTGTTTTTTGCAAACTGCAAAGATGCATCAATACTTGAATATGTAAAAAGTCTGCTTGCTTAGGAGCTGAGTGATGATAAAGAATATACCGTCAGGAATTGCCCATGTGGCAATTCCCACCGATGATCCGGAATTAACCGTTTCCTTTTATGAAAATCTGGGCTTTATCCGACTGGTTGACCATGGCGTCAGAGGAATGCTTCAGTGTCAGACCTGTGTGATTGAATATTATCCCAGACGTCAGGAGGAAAAACCAGCTGGCTGTATCGATCACATCGCCCTGACCTGTGAACATCTGGACGAAGCCTATGAGGAAATTCTGTCGCAGGGCCACCAGATGATTTCAAATGGAATCGAATCCAATGAGATGTTTGCTCCACGAACCAACCGTTTCTTCCTTTTTAAAGGCCCAAATGGTGAAAAGATTGAATTTTGCAAAATTGACGAATAGATGAGAAGACCGGAGCGAAAAGGAGAACTGTCATGAGATTTTTTGTTGATACGGCAAATACGGAAGATGTAAAAAAGGCAAATGATATGGGAATTATCTGCGGAGTAACGACCAACCCGTCTCTGATTGCCAAAGAAGGAAGAGATTTTTCAGAAGTAATTAAAGAGATAGCTTCCATTGTAGATGGTCCCATAAGCGGTGAAGTAAAAGCAACCACAACGGATGCGAGTAACATGATCAGCGAGGGAAGGGAAATTGCTTCCATTCACCCCAACATGGTAGTGAAAATCCCTATGACAGCAGAGGGATTAAAAGCAGTAAAGGTTTTAAATGGAGAAGGTATTAAAACAAATGTGACTCTTGTATTTTCGGCTGCCCAGGCTCTGCTGGCTGCCCGTGCAGGAGCAACCTATGTATCGCCGTTTTTAGGCCGCCTCGATGATATCTCCATGCCAGGCATTGATTTAATCCGTGACATTATGGAGATTTTCACCCAGCATGGAATTGAGACGGAGATTATTGCAGCAAGTATCCGAAATCCCATTCATGTGATTGACTGTGCAAAAGCAGGGGCGGATATTGCTACGGTACCTTACGGTGTACTGGCACAGATGATCCGCCATCCACTGACTGATCAGGGAATTGATAAATTTGTTGCTGATTATAAGGCTGTATTTGGAGAATAGCTTAGAAAAAAGAACGGGACTGTGATAGTTTCGTTCTTTTTCATATCTTATTAATCTCTGGCGTTTTTTTGTATCATAATTAAATATTGTAGGTATTGGAAATGTATGGTAATATGCTATCAGGAGTAACCGAATACAGGGTGGAACCTTCCAGATTTTATGTCTTTATGTCGTAATAAGATGGGAGGTGATGCAAATGGATATATACCAGACTTTAAGCACATTGTTTTTAGGTGGTACATTCCTGATTGCATTGCTTACATATATAGCAAAAAAATAGCCTACCCTGACGCGACCAGGATAGGCTGGCTCATGGCTACATGAGCAGTTAGTCATTCATGGGAGCTTCCACCTTGTGTGGCGGTTACTCTTTTGTAATTCAAATATACCACATTAGAGGTAGAGTTGTAAAGTGTAATTAATATGTTTAGCTTTAAAACACGTCAATATTTTATGTATATCATATTGAAAAATTTCATCAAAGATGTTAGAATATAGCAATAAACAAGTTAAAATATTTGATAGTAACTAAATTAATATAAAATATTGGACAACCTTGTTTATTAAAATGATTTTTATATTATAAAGGAGGATTCGATTATGCTTAACAAAGAGATTGTTGCTAAGATAAACAAACAGATTAATTTTGAACTTTACTCCGCATATGTATATCTGGATATATCAAACTATTATGCAGACCAGAATTTAAACGGGTTTGCAAACTGGTTTAAAATACAGACTCAGGAGGAGCGGGACCATGCAATGCTGTTCATGGATTACCTTCTTCAGAATGGAGAAAAGATTGTTCTTTCGGATATTAAGGCTCCGTCCTTCGATTTCACTGATTTCCGTCAGCCGGCTATGGAAGCCTATGAACATGAGATCAAGGTAACAGCTTCCATTCATGACATTTACGGAGCTGCTTATGAAATAAAGGATTTCCGTACCATGCAGTTTCTTGACTGGTTCGTAAAGGAACAGAGTGAAGAAGAGAAGAATACGGATGAGATCATTAAGAGATATGATTTGTTCGGTAATGATGCAAAGGGACTTTATCTCCTGGATACGGAGCTGGCAGCCAGAGTCTATACTCCGCCTACACTGGTGATTTAATATCGCTTAAAAAGGCGTCAGGATTTAATTAAAGAGCAGTCTCTGCCGGGAAATAAGTAATATTTTCCGGCAGGGGCTGTTTTTCATTTTTGTTTCAGTAAAGGGGAGAATGAGCAAGTGGCAAAACAAAGGGAAAAGGTAGAGTTTCGTTACTATGAAATCGGGGAAGATGAGCCGGTTTTAGCACTCCTTGGGGAAGGCTGGATCCGGGAGTATGGAAAGGAAATTAAGTGCCTCCACTTTCACAATCTGATGGAAATCGGTTACTGCCACTGGGGAACTGGTGAAGTGATTCTTGGCCAGGAACATGTCTGCTACTCACCGGGGACTATCATGATTGTACCTCCAAGGCTTCCCCATACCACCAACAGTGAAAAGGGGACTCTAAGCTACTGGGAGTGGATGTATGTGGATCTGGAAAAGATTGTTTCAGAGCTGAACCGCTATGATCCCATGTTTCAGAAACGGCTTTTAAAAAGGATTCAGCGGGTGGGATATCTTTTGCCAGGAGAGGAAAATCCAGGACTTACCAGACTGATTTTAGGCGTCATGGAGGAAGCACGCCAGAAAAAACCTTATTACAAAGACTGTATCAGCGGCCTGCTTCGGGCCTGTCTGGCAGAATTTTTAAGGCTGTCTGATGACGAAGAACGGATCATGAGAAATAAGACACACAGGGCGGTGATATCGGGGGCACTGGACTATGTGGCAGATCACTATGCCCATGAGATTAAAATATGTCAGCTGGCAGAGGCCTCCAGTATGAGTGAAAGCCATTTTCGCCGGGTGTTTGAAGAGAGCATGGATATGAAGCCGGTTGATTATATCAACTTAATCCGGATTCAGTGCGCCTGCGAACTGTTAAAAAAGACGGAAAAATCCATGGAAGAGGTGGCTGTCGCTTCGGGATTTTCCTCAATTTCTTCATTTAACCGGAATTTTAAAAAAATACTCAGTATTTCTCCTTATCAATGGAAGCGATCGGCTGAAAATTACGAGAGCAAGCTGCTGTATTGCAGAATTAGTGCGCAAAAAGGTTGGTAAAACAGTATGATATGATTGAATTTGCGCATTTTATAATTGAATATAAAAAGTTTTCAAAAAAAGAATTGGTATAATGGGATTATATTCAAAAGAAATTGATCTCATATGCCAATTTTTTAATGAAAGAGGAGGAGTTTTGCTATGAAGAAAAAAATCGTATCACTCTTACTTGCAGGAGCCATGGTTGCTTCCTTAACCGCTTGCGGAAATTCAGGTTCAGGAGGACAGGCTTCAGGAGGAAAAGATGGGGGAGCCAAAGGCGGGAATGAACTGACTGTCTGGTGCTGGGACCCGGCATTTAATATTTATTCCATGAATGAGGCTGCTAAAGTATACCAGAAAGATCACCCCGATTTTAAATTGAACGTAGTGGAAACACCCTGGGCTGATGTTCAGACAAAGCTGACCACAGCTGCTACCTCTGGTAAGCTGGATACTCTGCCTGATATTATCCTTTTGCAGGATAATGCATTTCAGAAGAATGTTTTAACTTATCCGGATGCATTTAAAGATATCACAGCAAGCGGAATCGACTTTACCCAGTTTGCAAAAGCAAAAACAGCGTATTCAGTCGTTAACGGAAAAAATTACGGAGTACCATTTGATAACGGAGCCGTTGTTGCCTGCTACCGAACCGATATTCTGGAACAGGCAGGTTATAAGGCAGATGATTTTAAGGATATTACCTGGAGCAAGTATCAGCAGATGGGAGAAGAAATTCTGGCAAAAACCGGAAAACCACTTTTATCCTGTCAGGCAGGAGAATCAGATTTGATCATGATGATGCTTCAGTCAGCAGGCGGCAGCTTGTTTGATAAAGATGGAAAACCAAGCATGGTTGGAAACGATAAACTGAAAAAGGTTATGGAAACCTATGCTTCTCTTGTAAAAAGCGGTGTTCTGATTGAAGTGAATGACTGGGATCAGTACGTGGGAACTCTTACCAACAGCACAGTAGGCGGAACCATTAACGGCTGCTGGATCATGGCAAGCATTCAGACCGCTGAAGATCAGTCCGGAAAATGGGCAATTACCAACATGCCTAAGTTAGAGGGTGTTGATGGAGCAACCAACTATTCCAACAATGGTGGTTCCAGCTGGGCAATTACTTCTGCATGCAAGAATCCGGATCTGGCTTATGATTTCATGGCAAAAACATTTGCAGGAAGCACTTCCTTCTATGAGACCATTCTTCCAAAGTCCGGTGCACTTTCTACCTATTTACCGGCTGCACAGAGTAAGGTTTATGCAGAGCCCCAGAAGTTTTTCGGCGATGCTCCGGTTTATGCTACCATTACCGACTTTGCATCAAAGATTCCTTCCAACAACACCGGTGTTTATTATTATGAAGCCCGTGATGCAGTTGCCACTGCAATTACCAACGTAGTTGCCGGAGCAGATATTGATGCTGAGATTAAGACAGCAGAGGATACCGTTAATTTCGCAATGGGTAAATAGTAAGTCAGTAAGGAGGAATTACCAGTGGACAATTCAAAGAAAAAGTTGTCATTAGGCCAGAAGCAGAGCCTGGCAGGCTGGGCATTTTTAACTCCGGCGGTTTTATTTATCGCAGTCATGAGCTTTCTGCCCATGATTCAGGCGTTGTTTCTTTCCTTTAAATCAGGAAAGGGTGCCAATTTAAGCTGGACCGGTGTGACGAATTATGTGAGAATGTTTCAGGATCCTGTCTTTATGCAGGCATTAAAAAACAATTTTATTTATCTGATCATTCAGGTTCCGATTATGCTGATTCTGGCCCTGATCCTGGCCTCTTTGCTCAATAATAAAGATCTGCGGTTTAAGGGGTTGTTCCGTACGGCGATATTCCTGCCATGTGCTACTTCCCTGGTATCCTATGCGGTAATCTTCCGTTCCCTGTTTGCTGTGGATGGTCTTGTTAATATTGTCCTCATAAAACTTGGAGTTTTGTCCACAGGATATAACTTTCTCGGACATCCAAACAGTGCCAGAATTGTCATTATTCTGGCACTGATCTGGAGATGGACCGGCTATAACATGGTCTTTTATCTGTCCGGTCTGCAAAATATTGAGTATTCTATTTATGAATCAGCAAAGATTGACGGAGCTTCTCCCATTCAGTCTTTCTGGGGGATCACCGTACCACTTTTAAAGCCAACGATTTTATTGACAGCAATTATGTCGACCAATGGTACACTTCAGCTGTTTGATGAATCTGTAAACTTAACTTATGGCGGTCCTTCCAATGCTACAATCACCATGTCACATTATATTTACAATGTATCGTTTAAATATGTGCCCAACTTTGGGTATGCAGCAGCAATGTCTTACTTAATTCTGTTCCTGGTAGCAGTTCTGGCATTTTTGCAGATGAAAGTAGGTGATAAACGTGACTAAAGGAAAGAAGTTTCTTGCATATAGTTTTCTAACGGTTGTCTCTCTGCTTTCTGTTTTTCCGCTGTACTGGATGATGGTGGCCGCTACTAACAAAAGTGTTGCTGTATCACGGGGAACTCTGATGTTTGGGACGGAATTATTAAACAATACGAAAAAGCTGTTTGCTTCCCAGAATGTTTATGCAGCACTTGGGAATTCCTTTAAATATTCCATTGTGATGACACTGGTTTCCCTGTTTATCTGCTCCATAGCAGGATACGGTTTTGAAATCTTTCATGATAAGGCGAAAGACCGGGTGATGAGTATAATATTACTGGCGATGATGGTTCCGTTTGCAGCTATTATGATACCGCTGTATCAGATGTTTTCAAAGGCGAATCTGTTAAACAGCACACTTGGATTTATCCTTCCCAGTATTTCCACCCCATTTTTAATCATGATGTTCCGCCAGAGTGCAAGATCGTTTCCGGTAGACATTATGGAGGCAGCAAGGCTTGATGGTTTAAATGAATTCCAGATTTTCTGTCGGATGTTCATACCCACCATGCGATCCACTTATGCAGCAGCCATGACGATTACTTTTATGAATGCATGGAACAGTTACTTATGGCCCAAGGTAATCATGTCTGATGCAAACAGCATCACCATGCCGATGATGGTGGCTAACTTAAAATCAGGTTATGTGACCGATTATGGGACCTTAATGCTGGCTGTATTGTTGTGTACCATTCCTACAGTAATCGTTTTCTTCCTCCTGCAAAAGAGCTTTGCAGAAGGTATTACGGGAGCTGTAAAATAAGTAATAGAAAACAAACAGGCGAAGTGACCGGAATCCGATACGGAAATTCGGTGGCTGCGCCTGTTTTTAAGAAAGGAACAGATGGATATGAAACATGCTGGTATCTGGTATGGCGGAGATTATTATCCGGAGCAATGGCTAAATCATCCGGACATACTGAAGCAGGATATGGATTATATGAAAAAAGCAGGAATCAATACAGTAACCATGGGAATGTTCGCCTGGTCGTTTCTGGAACCGGAAGAGGGGAGATATGACCTTGGCTGGCTGAAGAAACGGGTAGATGAACTTTATCAGAATGGGATTTATACCATTATGGGCACTCCTTCCGGAGCCCGTCCAAAGTGGTTGTCTGATAAATATCCCGAGGTGCTTCGGGTGGATGATACGGGACGGCGGCAGCTGTTTTCGGGAAGACATAATCACTGTTTTACTTCTCCGGTATACAGGGAGAAAGTGAAAAAAATCAATAAAAAATTAGCAGAGGAATTTGCTTCTCACCCTGGCGTTATTATGTGGCATATTTCCAATGAGTATGGGGGGGAGTGTCACTGCTCCTTATGTCAGAAGGCCTTTCGTCTCTGGCTGAAAAAGAAATATGATTCCATAGAAGATTTAAACCGCAGATGGTGCACGGCATTCTGGAGCCATATCTACCAGTCTTTTGACCAGATTGAAAGCCCATCCTCCATTGGTGAGACCATGGTACATGGTCTGAATCTGGACTGGAAACGATTTGTAACCGATCAGACGGCTGACTTTGCAACGTGGGAAGTGAATTCTCTGAGAGCGGCAGGAGCCCTGCAGCCGACTACCACAAATCTGATGTATGATTTCAAGGGACTTAACTACCAGAGACTGGCCCAGACCGTGGATGTGATATCATGGGATTCCTATCCGTTGTGGCACAAAGAAAAAGAAGTTCTGACAGCAAGGGACAATGGGATGCAGCATGATTTTATGAGAAGCTTAAAACGGAAACCGTTTCTCCTCATGGAATCCTGTCCCAGCAGCACTAACTGGCAGGGGGTGAGTAAGCTGAAGAAGCCTGGTATTCTTTCGCTGGCTTCCTGGCAGGCAGTGGCACATGGTTCGGACAGCGTTCTGTATTTCCAGATACGGCAGAGCAGAGGCTGTTCAGAGAAATTTCACGGTGCAGTGATTGATCATTATGGGGGATCCGACACACGGGTGTTTGGAGAGATCAGCCAGATTGGAAAGGAACTTTCCTGTCTGGAGGAATTAGCTGGTACAGGTGTGAAGTCAAAAGCAGCGGTGATCTATGATGTAGAAAACAGGTGGGCAATGGAAGATGCCCAGGGACCAAGAAATAATGGGCTGTTTTATCATGAAACCTGTGTAAAAATCTACAGCGCCATTAAAAAACTGGGTTTTAATGTGGATGTCGTTACCATGGACAGTGATTTAAGTGGTTACCAGATGGTAGCAGCTCCCATGATCTACTTATACAGAAGTCATATTCATGAGAAATTAAAAAGATTTGTTCAAGACGGAGGCCAGCTGATGGTCACCTACTGGTCAGGAATTGTGGATGAAGAGGACAAGTGCTTTCTGGGAGGTGTTCCCCATGGACTGATGGATGTGCTGGGGCTTCGCAGTACAGAGATTGATGGTCTCTATGACGGAGACTGTAACTATATGGTTTCGTTGCATGGAACTGGTGAGGAAAAACGGTTTGAATGCAGAAATCTCTGCGAGTTGGTCAGTCTTTCCGGTGCTGCTCCCCTTCTTATTTATGAGAAGGATTTTTATAAGGGATATCCGGCACTTACAAAAAATTCTTATGGAAAAGGAACGGCTTATTATGTATGTGCAGACGCAGGTCAGGATTTCTATGATGATTTCTTTCGTAATCTGACCAGTGAAGCGGGGATAAAGCCGCTTCTTGAGGGGCGGTTACCGGAGGAACTTGAGGTTTCTTCCAGGGAATCAGAACGTTATGAATACCTGTTTATTCAGAACTACAGCAAAAAGGCGGTAAAGCTGGTAGAAAAGACGATTTCCTGTATAAAAGAAGGTACGATTTTGGCTGGAAAAATATTTGAAGATGGTAAAATAGATGGTTATGAAACGGTGATTATAAGGAAGGATGTCCGATAACAGGTTTCATGAGCAGTTAAAAGAAAAAAAGATGTCTAAGTTTTGGCAGCAATATGCCGGATAAGACATCTTTTTTTTATGCTCTTTTCACAAAAATAGTGAAAATGTTTCAAAAATGACCAATCGAAACTTAAAGATATTAAGTTATTGTATAAAATCTAATAAGTTGAACTGGGTAAAGTTATCTCATATAATCAACAAGAACAAAAAAAGTAAATTTACAAACAAAAAATTATTTAATTTACACAAAGGAGAGACGACTATGCCATTACGCTGTACGAAACCAATTCCTCATCCTGTTAAGGATCTGGCTTATGAGCCATGGAAATTGGAAGTAAAACCGTTTCAGGTATCACCCCAGACATATTTCGTAGCAGGTCAGAGCTGGGTTGGATGTTACCTCATTGATACGGGTGAGGGTCTGATTCTGATTGACACTGCAATTCCGGAAAGCATGTATATGCTTGTGGATTCCATCTATCGCCTGGGTTATAAGCCAGAGGATATTAAAAAAATACTGATCAGTCATGCTCATTTTGACCATTGCGGCGCTGCAGCAGCTATGAAAGCCCTCACAAAGGCAGAGCTTTATATTTCCAGGGAGGATTATGAATTTTATAAAGCCTGTCCCGAGGAGACCATGGTGCTGGATCCGGATTCCCATCCTCAGATGTTTGAGGCAGATTGTTTTTATGATGATGACCAGCCAATCGTTCTTGGCAATGTATCCATACGGACAATGCTCACACCTGGACATACCATTGGATGTACCAGTTTTTTCTGGGAAGAACGTAATCCGGTCAATGGAGAAACTTATCAGGTTGCCATGCATGGTGGAGTGGGGGCTAATACCATGAATGATGATTATTATAACATAAGTAAATATTTAACTCCGGATCTTAGGGAGCGTTTCTTTTCAGATGAGGAAAAGCTGAAAGAGATCCATGTGGATATTGCACTGCCAAGTCATCCAAACCAGATTGAAATTATTGATCGTGCAGGACAATACACTCACGAAAGCCAGCCATATCTTGATGATACCATTTGGGCCGAGTTTATTCATGAAAGGGTACGGCAGGTTAAGACACTGATGAAATAATAGATTTAGATTAGACAGGAGAAAACGTATGGAAATGTACATTGTTTTGGGTGTGACTTTATTTATGATGGTATCGTTTGTCCTTCATAAGGTTCCTTTTGGAGTAACAACCATGACCTGCTGCGCAATTTTAGCAGTAACAGGTGTGGTAGATTTACAGACAGCATTCAGTGGTTTCGGAAATAAGATCGTGGTTTTAATTGCGCCAATTCTGGCTCTCAGCGCAGTACTTCCAAGAACCAGCATGATAGCTAAAATCAGTACAACCTTAAACACCCTTAAGGGTAAAAAAGGGATGCTTCTGGTTGGATTTTTCTTTCTGGTAGGCGCTGTATTTGTTCAGTTCATTCCTTCCACTGCAGCAATCACCATCCTGATTGTATTTTTATCTACTCTGGATGATTCAGGAGATATTACAGCAAACCGTCTGCTTCTTCCTCTGCTGGGAGTTCTGTGTGCATGGAAATTTCGTGTTCCCATTGGAATCGGAGCAGCAAACTTTGCAACTTTAAACGGTATGTATGAAGGAATTATCACAGATCCAAAGTTTGCTTTAAAAATGCTGGATCCATTTATATATAGCCTGATTCCAACTATCGTACTTACAATTTACTGCCTGTTTGCATGGAAACTGATGCCAAAGGATGACCAGATCGACAAGTCCGCGTTTAAACATGGAAAAGGTGTGGAAATGTTATCCCGTAATCAGGAATTGATTGTATACGGCGTTTTTGCAATGGTAATGCTGATGATGCTTTTAAACCAGTGGACAGGTAATCTATTATATCTGGCACCTGGAATCGGCATCCTCGTTCTGATCTATACAAAGATTGCAAAAGTGGAAGATGTAGTGAAAAACATGACATCAGATATGGTATGGATGATTGCAGGTGTTCTTGTTGTTGCAGATGCACTGGGGAAATCCGGTGCAGGAAACTTAATTGGCCAGTTTATTCTTGCAATTCTGGGTGAAAACCCAAGTTCCATAGCAGTTATGCTGATTTTCTCTGCTGCTACAGTTATTATGACTACATTCCTGTCCAATATGGCGACCCAGACAGTTTTAATCCCCATTGCAGCTTCGGTTGCTCTGGCAGGAGGATGGGATCCCCGTGGAATCATACTTGCAATCGGAACTGCCAATATGCTGGCAATTGGATTCCCATCCGGTTCAGGAGAGGCTGCAGTCTGCTTTGCAGCAGGCGGTTACAATCCGGCCAGGGTGATGAAATTTACAATTCCTTACATAATACTTGGAATTATTTCATCGGCAGTTGCAGCAAACCTCATGTTTCCCATTTACGGCTAGAAAATAATGATACTTTGCTATCTCCTAAGGATAAAATGGTTTAAAAAGTGCGGCTTCCAGGTTGGAGGCCGCACTTTTAACATGCTGGACACCATCTTTTTCTTATAGTAAAATGAACCAGACAGGATAAACGGAAAGAAGGGAATCCATATGGGAAAGATTGCGTTACTTGTTTCGAGAGAAGAGATGATCTATCAGGCACATAACATACTTCAGGAGAAAAAACATGAGATTGGGGAAATGCGGGTAATTAAAACAGAGGATACTGTTTCTGAAGCCCGCCAGTCCATTGCAAACGGTGCCTCAATCATTATTGCAAGAGGTCTCCAGGCTTCTCTCATTAAGCAGTACACAGACATTCCTGTAGTGGAAATCGTTATAACTGCCCAGGAAATGGCGCTGTTAGTCAGTAAGGCAAAACAGATTCTTAATAAAGACAATCCGGTTCTTGGAGTCGTGGGATTTAAAAACATGTTTTGTGACATGTCTTATTTTGATCTTATTTACGGAATTGAAATGCGGACATATTTTGCAGAAAAGGGAGATCTTCTGGAGGATATGGCAAGACAGGCAGTTTGTGACGGAGTGGATTTAATTATTGGAGGAGATACGGCTGTGGGGATTGCAGGAGAGGCAGGTATCCCATCTCTGTTTTTATCCAATACGGAAGATTCCATGAGAAATGCCCTGTCTATGGCGGAAAGCGTTGATTATGCCATGGGTGTGGAGAAACGTAGTGCTGCCCAGATTGAGACGCTTTTAGATTATTCGTTTAACGGTGTGGCCAGGCTTGATGCCTGTGGAATTATTGTGGATATTAACGCAACCATGGAAGATATTCTGGAAAAGAAAAAGGAGGAAATACTTTTAAAAGCGGCAGGAGAGGTATTCCCTGAGCTTTTGGGTGAGTCTTTCAATCAGGTACTGGAATACGGAAAAGAATCTTATTCTCTGTTTATGGAGATTAACCGCACCTCTGTATTTGCCATTGTGGCGCCTGTGGTGATTGAGAAAAAGGTGGAGGGAGCCATACTTACCTGTCACCGCATGAAACGAAAACACCATAAGGGGCAGGAGTTAAAAGGAAAAAGTTCGTTACGGGGAGTCGGGGCGCTGGGGGAATTTGGAGATCTTTTACAGGAATCAAAGAGTATGCAGGACTGTGTACGCCTTGCAAAGCTGTATGCCCTCTCAGAAAAGGCAGTATTCATAGCAGGAGAACCGGGAACGGAGAAGCAGCTTCTGGCACAATGCATTCATAATGCAGGACTTCATAAAGATGGCCCTTTTGTTAATGTTTCCTGTGACGGGTTGGGGGAAGAGGCGCAGTATGATCTGTTATTTGGAGATAAGGGTGTAGTCGCCCAGGCAAAAGGCGGATCTCTCCTCATTGAAGATGTCCATGCTTTAACAAAGGCAAACCAGTACAGACTTTACCAGCTCATAAGGCATAAGCACAGGATGGGAAGAGAAGGACAGCGGTATCCCGGAGCAGAGGTGCGGGTGATGGTAACTTCCATGGTTTCTTTAACCGGGCTTTTAAAAGAGGGCGGGTTTCGCAAAGAACTCTGCTATCTTCTTGAGGGACTGGCAGTTACCATTCCACCCTTAAAAGACCGGAAAGAAGATTTAGAGTTCAAGATCAGGGAAACAATCAGAGACTGCTGTGAGCATTATTCCAGATTTCATGTACTGACAAAAGGAGCTTATCAGGTATTACTTCATTTCCCCTGGAAAGGGAATTTAATTCAGGTGGAGAATTTCTGCGAACGCCTGATATTGACAGCAGAAAAGAGGAGTCTTGATGAAGCTGCGGTGGAAAATCTTCTCGACAGACTGTATCCGGGCGAAAAAGAGGAGGAATCAGAACTTACCTTCACAGGAAAGGAAGAAATTCCATTCCCTATGGAAGCGGTAAAAATAAAAGATACTCTTTTCATGCAGGGGGGAAACCGGGAAAAGACTGCAAAAGAACTGGGGATCAGTAAGGCCACATTATGGAGAAAGATGAAAAAATATCATCTGGAATGAAATAAAAATGAAAATATAATGATATAAAAATGAAACGATAATGAAACAATAGAGAGTTTGTATAAATGTATCCTGCCCATTCGTTGATTCCGCCCATAGCGAAACCACTATTAATTATCTATAATCACAGCAGAGATGGTAAGAACCCATCGGTCACAGAAGACAGAATGAAAAAGTGAGGATAAGCATATGAAAATTGGATTTATCGGTTTGGGAATCATGGGAAGACCTATGGCAAAAAACCTGTTAAAAGCAGGTCATGAATTAGTTGTATTTGATTTTAATAAAGAAGCGGTTGCAGATCTGGTTTCAAACGGTGCCGCTTCTGCTGAAACTGGTAAAGAATTAGCTTCCCAGTGTGACGTTGTGATCACCATGGTGCCAAACTCTCCTCATGTAAGAGCCGCAGTATTAGGCGAGAACGGCGTTGCAGAAGGTGCTAAGCCAGGAACTGTAATCATTGATATGAGCTCCATTGATCCAACCGAGAGCAGAGCCATCGGTGCAGAGCTTGAAAAGCTTGGTATTGATATGCTTGATGCTCCTGTATCTGGCGGAGAGCCAAAGGCAATTGACGGAACCTTATCTGTAATGGTAGGCGGTAAGAAAGATTTGTTTGACAAGTATTACGATATGCTTATGGTCATGGCCGGCTCTGTTGTTTATGTAGGTGAGCTTGGCGCAGGAAATGTGGCTAAGCTGGCAAACCAGATTGTTGTTGCAGTAAATATTGCAGCTGTATCAGAAGCACTTACCTTTGCAAAAAAAGCAGGAACAGATCCGGAGCTTGTATATCAGGCGATCCGGGGAGGCCTCGCTGGTTCTACCGTTATGGATGCAAAAGCTCCTATGATGCTGAATCGAAACTTCAAACCGGGTTTCCGCATTGAACTTCACATCAAGGATTTAAATAATGCACTGAATGCAGCTCATAATGTAAGCTCTCCCGTTCCTTTAACAGGTCAGTTAATGGAGATTATGCAGGGACTGAAAGCAGACGGCTTTGATAAAGAGGATCATTCCAGCATCGTGAAATATTACGAGAAAATTGCTAATACCACGGTAGAACCACTAAAATAAGCCGGGCGGAGAGGACAATCATAATGAATACAGATTTTATTAAAGGCGTTATCGTGCCAATCCTTACGCCAATAGATGAAAATGAACTGATCCATGAAGCAAAATTAAGAGATCAGGTTGATTATGTAATTAACGGCGGCGTTCTTGGAATTCTTGCATTTGGAAGCAACGGTGAGTTCTACGCAGTGGAAGATGAAGAGATGGAGCGCGGATTAAAGATTATGGTGGATCAGGCAGCTGAAAGAGTTCCGGTTTACTTTGGGATCGGCGCCATCAGCACGAAAAAATGCTGCCGTCTGGCTAAAATGGCAGTAGAGAACGGGGCGGCAGGGATATCTGTTCTTCAGCCTATGTTTTTAAAGCCAACAGAAACAGAACTTTATAACCATTTTAAAACTATTGCAGAATCTGTACCAGAAACTCCAATGCTGCTTTACAACAATCCAGGACGTGTGGGATATACCATGTCTGCGGGGCTGGTTGAGCGTCTGGCAAAGGAATTTGATAACATTGTGGGAATGAAGGATACCAGCGGTGATATCACCCAGACCGCAGAGTTCATTCGCAGAACCCGGGGAACAGACTTTAAAGTATTCGGCGGAAAGGATACGCTGTTATATGCATCCATGTGCCATGGCGCAGTAGGCGGAGTCTGCACAGCTGCCAACTTTATGCCTGAGCTGATTACTGATGTTTACAATAAGTTTGTAGCAGGTGATTTACAAGGCTCTCTGGAAGCTCAGTTTAAATTAAATCCGGTCCGTCTTTCCATGGATCCGGCAAGCTTCCCGGTAGCTGCAAAGGATATGGCCAATTTAAGAGGAAGAGACGTTGGACTTCCCTATAAACCCAATGTTGCCACTCCGGAAGGTCCTGTTCTTAGTCAGATCAGAAAAGAGATGGAAACAGCTGGATTGATATAATAAGTAGAAAGAGGGCAGGCTGGTGGCTGTTGATAGGCTGCCGGCCTGTTTTTCGTTTCAGGCGTGAGAGGAAAGGGGCAGGCGATGAAATTTTTATTTGCATCTGATTCATTTAAAGGATCGTTATCATCGGTAGAGATAGTAGGAATCCTGACAGAAGAAGCAAAACGTATTTTTCCGGATTGTGAGTGCAACGGAGTATCTGTGGCAGACGGAGGGGAAGGAACCATAGAGGCAGTAATTGATGCTATGAATGGACAGATCCGCAGGGTTTTGGTACACGGCCCGCTGATGGAAGAGACAACTGCAGATTATGGAGTGTTCCATGGCAGCCATGCGGTTATTGAGATGGCAAAAGCTTCCGGGCTTCCCATGGTTCCGGCAGAAAAGAGAAATCCTCTCTATACCACAACCTATGGGACAGGGGAACTGATCAAAGCTGCTTTGGATGAAGGCTATCGAAAGATTGCCATTGCAATTGGCGGAAGCGCAACCAATGACGGCGGAATGGGAGCCATGACTGCTCTTGGGGTAAAATTCCTTGATAAAGCAGGAAATCAGCTGACTGGTTATGGAAAAGACTTAGGAGAAGTGGACAGCATTGATGTAAGCGGACTTCATCCGGCGGTAAAAGAGACTGAGTTTACTGTCATGTGTGACGTAACCAATCCGCTGACTGGACAAAACGGTGCAACCTATACCTTTGGGAAACAAAAAGGAGGGACGCCGGAAATACTGGAACAGCTGGAAAAAAATATGAAATCCTATGCTGGAAAGCTTTTGGAGCTGACAGGTATTGACGTAGACCAGATAAAGGGCACAGGAGCAGCAGGAGGACTTGGAGCTGCTTTAAACGTATTTTTAAATGCCAATATGAAATCAGGAATTGAAACTGTCCTTGATCTGATTCACTTTGATACTCTGCTGGAGGGAGTGGATTTAGTCGTCACAGGAGAAGGCAGAATGGACTGGCAGTCTGCCTTTGGAAAGGTTCCAAGCGGAATCGGCATGCGGTGTAAGGAAAAAGGAATTTCAGCGGTTGCTATCGTAGGCGGTATGGGTGATGGGGCCGAAAAAATCTATGAATACGGAATTGAAAGTATTACCACAACCATTCAGGGAGCAATGCCCATAGAGGAAGCAATGGAACGGTCGGTAGAACTATATCGGGGAGCGGCACAGCGCACCTTTCGTATGCTGAGAGCCGGAATGAGTCTGAACGGGTAAAAAGGGGAGAAAATGGATATAACCGGATTATGGTCTCTTCAGTGCATGATGTTTTTGCTGGCTGGGGCAGGTGCCATATTAAAGAGAAAAGGTATTTTAAAGGAATCAGGTAAGACGGTGCTTACAGACGCCGTGCTGTATTTTTTTCTGCCCTGCAATATCATCAATTCTTTCCGTATGAAATTTGACAGTAAAATACTGCTCCGGTTCGGGGCAGTCCTTTTCCTGTCTGTTCTTGTACAGATCGTAAGTTATGTTTTAAGCCGGGTATTGTATAATAAAAGGCCCCATGCAGTAAAACGGGTTCTTCAGTACGCAACCATAGTCTCAAACTCCGGGTTCTTAGGCCTGCCTATTGCAGAAGGAATTTATGGTGCGGAAGGTATGATGTATGCTTCTATATTCATTATTCCCATGCGGATCATGATGTGGTCAGCCGGAATTGCATGCTTTACGGAAAGTCCGGATTTTAAGTCAGTAGTGAAAAAAATAGCAATTCATCCCTGTATTGTAGCCGTTTATATCGGCCTGTTTCTGCTATTGTTTCAGGCACCCATAGAAACCTTACATTCAGGTTTTATGTCTCATCTGCCTTTTGCTGTCCAAACCATACTGAACATAATGGGACTGGCATTAGACAGAGCAGTCCGATCGGCAGGAAGCTGTACAACGGCATTGACAATGCTTTTAATCGGTATGATGATTTCTGAGGTGAGCTTAAAAAGTCTCTTTCACCGGGATGCTCTTTATATATCCCTTATGCGATTAATCGTTCTGCCTGTCTTAACCCTGGCATTGTGCAGAATACTTAAGATGGAGACCTATCTTACGGCAATCTGTGTACTGATGACCGGAATGCCGGCCGGGAGTACATCAGCTATCCTTGCAGCGAAATATGAATGTGATTATGTATTTGCAACCAAATGTGTGGTGATATCCACACTTTTATCCATGCTTACAATTCCTATCTGGTCCATGGGCTTTTCATAAAATAATTATAAATTGTCATGGTTGGAGAAGAAGAACAGGAGGAGAAAATGGAAAATAAGAGTCAATGTGTAATACTTCCCGATGGAACAGCTGTACCTTCTCTGGGCCAGGGAACCTGGTTTCTTGGGGAACAAAAAAACAGGCGGAAAGAAGAACTGGATAGTTTAAGGGCTGGAATTTCTACCGGGATGACCCTTTTAGACACGGCTGAGATGTATGGGGATGGAAGGGCAGAGGAGCTTCTTTCGGAGGCAATACAGGGCTTTGACCGCAGCAGCCTGTTTCTGGTATCTAAGGTGTATCCTCATAATGCCGGAAGAAAGAATATATTTAAAAGCTGTGACAAAACTCTGGAACGGCTGAATACGGACTATCTGGATTTGTATCTTTTACATTGGAGGGGGAGTATTCCTTTAAGTGAGACGGTGGAATGTATGGAGCAGCTGAAAAAAGAAGGGAAAATACGGCGTTGGGGAGTATCAAATTTTGATACTGCCGATATGAAGGAACTATGGAGTGTGAAAGGAGGAAGTAACTGCCAGATCAATCAGGTTCTTTATCACGTGGCTTCCAGAGGAATTGAGTACGATTTAATCCCGTGGCTGGAAGATCACAAAGTCCCTGTCATGGCATACTGTCCTCTGGCACAGGCGGGTGGTTTAAAACAGGGTCTCTATGAGAATCCTGTGCTGGTTCGCATTGCAGATGCCCATCATTGTACGGTTTATAATGTTCTTCTGGCTTTTGTGATGCGAAATAACAATGTGGTGGCAATCCCCCGCACAGGAAACAAGGATCACGCACTGGACAATGCAAAGGCGTGGGAAGTAGTGCTGACGGCAGACGAGCTTATGGAAATAAATCAGGCATTTCCTGCGCCGGTAAGAAAGACCTTTCTGGATATAGTATAATAAAAATATGCTCCTTCTTTTTATCTGTTTCAGAAGGAGCATATTTTTGTCATGTTATTTTAAATACTGATCAAAGAATGAGATCATAAGCTGTTTGACCTCGTCCTGGAAAAATTCTCTGGAACCGTGTCCGGCTCCTTTCAGAATATAGTAATCTGCTTTCTCTTCCATACCGGCTTCTTTGATTCTGCTGTATAGAATGTCGCTGCTTAATTCCAGGGGAACCAGTGGATCATTGTCGCCGTGAAGTATCAGCATTGGACACATGTCAGGATTAACATAATTAACCGGACTTGCTGATTTGGCACGTTCCATTATAGTAGAAGGATCTCCGCCTATGAGTTTTCCGCCATGGGTATCCTCAATCCGGTGCCAGCGGCTGCTGGGGTTATTGAAACTTTTTTCTTCCTCACTCATGAGTGCCACTACGTCGGTAGGACCAAACATATTGCAGCAGGCGTTTACTTTTGATGACCAGCCGGACCATTCTTCACTTTCAAATGTATCTGTGTTCATTGCTGCAAAAGCTGCAAGGTGTCCGCCTGCAGATCGTCCCAGTATGCCGATCCGATCAGGATCAATTTCATATTTTGAAGCATTTGCACGAAGAAAACGGATAGCAGTTTTTACATCGATTATCTGCGCTGGGAAATGTGCCTCATCACTGCTTCTGTAATACATGGATGCCACTACGTAGCCGGCATCGGTAAATTGACTCATCTCACCAAGCATCAGGTTTTTATCCACCCCTCTCCAGCCCCCTCCGGGTATCCACAGAAGGGCTGGTTTTGGATCATGGTTTTCTTTTGGGTCATCTTCACCGACTGCAAGTTTCATCTCACTGTTGCCGTTTTGAAGCAGGATGGACATCTTAAGTTCCATTGAATTTACCTGTAAGTCTTTCTGGTGTGAATAAACGATGTTATCAATCAAAGTTAATGATTTTCGTTGATTTCCAGGGTTAATATATTTTTTCATTTGATATAATTCCTTTCTAGACAAAGATTGGGAAAAACAGATTGACGCCTAAAATTAATGCTGCCATTAAAATAAGTACAAGGGGAAGAGTGAACTTCATCAGCTTAAATGCATTGAAGTTTCCTATTCCGAAAGCCATCATGGCAGCAGAACAGCCGGTGGGCATAGCAACTGCAAACCAGCAGGATACAGCCGTAACCAGTACAATTGCCTTTACATTCATTCCTCCTGCTAACGCTGTAGCCGCCGCAATGGGGCACATGAGAGCCATTGTTCCAAGATTGGAAAGAAAGTTTGTCATAATGGTTGTGACTACACAGAAAACAATTGTAACGTATATACCGCTGGGATTTTCCCCAAGAAGGCTGAGGACAGTCTGTCCAATCAGTTCTCCCACGCCGGTTTTTCCAAGTACAGAAGAAATGACTGACATACCTGCGATCATCCATATCATGTCACCGGTAAGAGTTGTAACAGTTTCTTTTACAGAAAGAACTCCGGTGACAATTAAGATCAGCACACCAACTGCCGGTAAAATATTACTGATATTGCTGCCCAACTGGTTGCCAAACATAAATCCCATAATAACGCCAGCAAATACCAGGAAGATAATTGCTTCGTGTTTCTTAGAAATAGTATCTGTTTCTTTTACTTCCCTGACCTGAGAACTGTCAATTTTACTGTTGGGAATTATTTTATACATAAAAAGACAATAAATAGTACCTGCTATAGCGGGGAAAAATCCTGCTTTCAGATAATCCGTGATGCCAAGTAAGTCTTTTGCTTCCACCATGCCCTGATAAAAAGAGTTAATGGTTCCAGGCATGGTTGCACCCATACCAATGGGAATTTTTGCGGTCCAGATTGTATTTACACAAGCGACAATAAAAAGCATGCGGGCCGGAGAGATGTCGCTATCGTCGTCAAGGGTCTGAACAAACAGAAGCATCATGGAAAGGCAGGCCATCTGTCCCATTAACTGGGATAAGCCAATGGTAATAAGAAGTATTGCAAGTACCAGGACAATACCGCTTTTGCCCTGCAGACGGTTCATTGCCTGACGAAGTCTGTGAATCAGGCTGGTCTTTCCAAGGGCGCTGGCAACTACCAGCATATTTGCCACCATAATGGTTGTGCTGTTGGAAAAACCGGAAAATGCAGTGGGGATATCGCTGACCCCTGTCAGTACAAGAGCCACGCAGCAGATCATTCCTGTTACGCCATAGGGAATTGCATGAGACAGCAGCATAACAACCATAAATACCAGAATTAACAATACAACTATCATTTCATACGTCATTACTAAAATCCTCCAATACTTTTGTGCAAAAGTATAATGTACCGTATCCTTCATGAAAATGGGCGCCTGGATTGTGCATATTATCTTTTGTAAGTTGGCTACAGATCGGATTATATAGTAATATTTAATAAGGTTCAATTCAGTAATATCTATAAAAGTTATAAGTAAAAGCTATAGAAGTTTTAAGGAGCTGATCAGGATGAATACAAAAAGCCTGCTTTATATAACGACGTTAGCAAAAGAGAAAAGCATTTCAGCAGCAGGTAGAAAACTGGGGATCTCCCAGCCTACGTTAAGTGTTTATTTATCAAGACTGGAGAGAAGCCTTGGAACAGATCTGTTTATCAGGGATAAAAAGTGGCTGATTCCCACACCCGCAGGAAAGATCTATATAGATACTGCAAACCAGATTCTTGAGGCAAAGGATCAGACGTACCTGGCAATTCGTACTCTGTCTCATGAATTAAATCAAACAATTGTCATAGGCGCCACACCCCTTCGGGGAGCTGTTCTGGTAGCACAGATATTTACTCAGTTCAACAAACGATTTCCTAATGTGAAAATAGAAATAAAAGAATGTTATATGAAAGATTTGAGAAAGCATGTGATAGCGGGAGATGTGGATATTGCATTAGGTTCTTGTTATGATAGCGAAGAAGAAGATGTGGATTTTGTTATGATGTATAAAGAGGAAGTCATTTTAAGCGCACCGTCTTTTCATAAATTGGCCAGTCTGGCAGGCAAATGTGGCAACAGGCTGACTCAAATCGAAATCGGCCAGTTTTCCGATTCGCCTTTTGTCCTTATGTGCCAGGGAACCTCTATCAGGGCAATATCTGACAGCATCTTTCTTACTGCTAAAATGAAACCTACAGTTGTTTTTGAAACCAATAATAACCTGGTACTAAGCAATATGATACGCCAGGGAGCAGGAGTGGGGCTGATTCCCCGGTCATCCATGGCACCGTCAGATCATAAGATTATTTATTTTTCGCTTTCACCCAGATATTATCTGGGCCTTGGAGCGATTGTTAAAAAGGGGAAAGCTTTGTCAGAAGCGGAACGGTATTTTATTTATCTGGTTATGAAACAGGATATGAATAATCCAACCTATACTCCTGCATATAGTGGGTATATAAGAGAGATTTGCCATGAATTTGAGAATGGGAGGGAGAACCCGTGAATACTCAGCAGTTAGAATATGTGATTGCAATTGCAGAGGAGAAGAATTTATCAAAAGCAGCAGAAAAGCTGTTTGTTACCCAGCCGGCAATCAGCCAGCAGTTAAAAAAACTGGAAGAAGAGCTTCAGACAAAGCTGTTTTATAAAGATAAAAATGATTATCTCCTAACAGATGCAGGGAGAATCTATGTAAATGGAGCACAATATATCCTCAGTCTCTATAGCAGCGCATTAAAAGAAATTGAAAATTTAAATTGTTCGGGAAAAAAGAAATTTACAGTCATTTACCGCAATGATCTGCTTCCTGCAGTTTCAAAGGAGGTGCTTCCTTCACTGGCTGAATTACATGAGAATATCTTTATAGATACCATAGATGCAGACGGGTATATTGCTAAGGATTATGTGATTAACGGTATGGCAGATTTAGCAGTCATGGTGACCAGGGAGCTTTCTCATAGTATGCTGGAATACATACCCCTGCGGAGAGAAAATCTGGTACTGGCAGTGCCGGACAATCACCATTGCCTGAACCAGATTTATAAAAATGGATTAGACTTTTCCTTTTTTTCCGACGATTCATTTATTTTAAACCCGGCTAAAAGCACCTTCCGCACTTGCGAAAATGAAATATTTTCCAGCTGGCAGTTTACTCCGTCCATCCTTTGCGAATCCAATGATCTGACAGTAACCAGACATATGGTGGGCTGCCGGAAGGGGATTGCCTTTTTACCGGAGTCCATGAGAAAAGGAGAAGGCAATTACGTCTGCCTGCCCTTAACTCATCCGGCAGCTTTTTATCTGGTAATTGCTTACCGTAAAAGCAGTATTCTATCAAAGCCTGTGAAAGATCTTATCAAACTGCTTTTAAAAGCTTATGATCATACATAGAGGCAGAAGTTAAATTTCCAGTGTTCCTTTTACATAATTAATTGCAAGAGACATGAAATATTTTTCCGGTTTTGTTAAATAACTGCCTTTTAAATATGCAATGGTACGCATCCAGGTATACCTTGGAGGAACTGTAAAGTAGGCGATGGGGGCATTCGCGTCCACATAAGACTGGGGGAAGAATGCGGGGCAGATCTGCTGCTTTACCATGTTATAAACCGTCTGGGTAGAGGCGGATTCAAACAGGATATTGGGAATGAAGCCTGCCCGTTCAAACAACTCATCTACCAGATCTCTCATTCTGGAGTCGCGGGCAATCAATGCAAAGCTGTCATCTTTTAAAAGAGTTAAGTCAATAGACGGCAAAGTATCATAACTTCGTTCTCCTGCAAGACAGGCAAGAGGATGGCTGATGGGCAGTCCAAGCACAATAAATTCTTCCTCCATCTCGTTATATTCAATGGCAGGATTTTTGTGGTTTCCAAAATATGCCAGGCATGCAAGTGTTACCTCTTTTTGCAGAAGGAGCTGTTCCATCTTTTTTACCCGTGCTTCTGCGATCCGGAAGGTGATTTCCGGATAGGCAGCATGAAAGATGGGATAGACATTGGAAAACATAAGAGATCCCTGTTCCGGTGAATAGGCCAGGGAGATCTCCCCCCGCCGCTCGCCTGAGATATCATGGATGATTTTATAAGTCTCCTGCTTTAAATCTACCATCTGTCGGGCTGTGTTTAAATAGATTCGTCCTGCAACAGTTGGGACCATGGAGTGGCTTTTCCGCTCAAACAGCTGGGTGCCAAGCTCCTTTTCAAGACGGAGTAGCTGCTGATTTAAGGCTGACTGGGTGAGGAATAATTTTTGTGCTGCTTTTGATATACTTTTTTCCTGTTCAATGGCAATGATGTTATCAATCTGGCGTAAGTCCATGATACCCTCCTGAATCTATTAGAAAAAATTAGTAAAGGTTACAAAACAATAAATTGAAATAATTTTATGATGCAATTATAATAAAAGTGATAGGATTTATCAATATAAAAATATGCAACATTGAAATTTTGTGAAATGAGGACACATATGAAGCAGATAGCGATTCTTCTACCAAGGCAGACCATTTTAAAATATGCTCAGAACGTGCTGGAAAAAGAAAAAACTGAAGTTCAGCTTTTAAAGGTAGTGGATAATTCAAATGCAGTCGTGGAAGCGAAAGAGGCTGTTCAGGCAGGCGCCCGGGTTATCATAGCCAGAGGACTGCAAGCTACGTTGATTAAAGAAAGTTTAAACATTCCGGTTGTGGAAATGCCCATAACGGTACGTGAAATTGGTTTTATGATTTTAAAAGCAAAAAATATGCTGAAAAAGGATCACCCTTCCATCGGGATTGTGGCATTTGAAAACATGTTTGAAAGTCTGGATGAACTGGACGAGCTGTTTGGTTTTGAACTGCATTTTTATAAACTGAATGAACTGGAAGATACGAGAAACTTAGTCAGTCAGGCTATTATTGACGGTGTGGACTTAATTATCGGCGGAGTAAAAACCAATCAGATAGCATTTGAAATTGGTTTTCCCAGTTTGTTTATGGAAACGGGAGAAGAGTCCATTAAGAAAGCACTTCAACTGGCTGTTCACATGCTTGAACTGGCAGAGCAGGAAAAACACAATAAGGCGCAGATCGATACCCTTCTTGACACATCCTTTAGCGGGATCATTAAAATAAATGCTTATCAGGAAATTGTGGCAGTAAACCGGGTCATTGAGCAGTTGTTGGGGAGACCAACCAGTGAGGTGATCGGTTTTCCCATTGACAAGGTATTTGATGGAATCGATACAGAAAGTATCAATGGGATCTTAAGCGGAAGAGAAGAACTTTATTCTACCTCTTTTTCCATAAAAAGCCAGCTGCTGATGGTAATCGGGGCCCCCATTCAGTACGACGGACATTACAGCGGAGCCATATTGACCTGCCATAAGGTTCGTATGGCAGTGCGGGAGGAAGGGTCAGAATCAGGGGCTAAGCTGGCAGGCAGTCATCTTGCAGTTCATAATTATCATCATATCCTCAGAGAGTCCGTGGAGATAAAACGGTGCATTAAGCTGGCAAGAGCGTATGGAATTTCTAAAAACCCGGTTTTTATATACGGAGAGACTGGCACGGAAAAAGAAATCTTTGCCGAAGCAATTCACAATAACAGCCCTCAAAAAGGAGGACCGTTTATTCATATCAACTGCAGCACACTTTCGCCGGAGGAACAGAAACAGGTTCTGTTCGGTTTTGGAGAGGAAAACAGGAAAAAGCCGGTCAGTGCTCTGGAAGCCGCGGCTTTTGGAACCGTATTTTTAGAAGAGGTGGACCGGTTGTCTCTGGAATGTCAGTACCTGCTTTTTAAAGCCGTTCGCGACAGGCTTTTCTGGGACCGTGATTCTATGGTAAAGCGTGTTCTGCCGGTACGACTTATTGCATGCGCCGGAAAAGAGCTGGCAGTACTTGTAAAACAAGGTAAGTTCCGGGAGGATTTATATTTCTATCTTTCTGCTTTAGAGATTTCCCTTCCCCCGATCAGGAAGGAGCCGGAAGAAATCCGCCGTTTTACCGGCATATTTCTTGAAAAATACAATACTGCCTATTCCAGATATGTGGAAATCAGTGAGGCTGCCCTGGGTGTGATGGAAGAGTATTTCTGGGAAGGAAATCTGTTGCAGCTGGAGAGCTTCTGCGAGCGGCTGGTTCTCACTGCCCATAGAAGAAAAGTGGAAGAGGGGATGGTACAGAATCTGTTACAGCAGCTCTATCCAATTACCAGTGAAGACAATGGAAGCGGGCAGATCGTAAAAAACCAGAATCCGGAAGCACTCCGTATTGAGATGCTGATGGAACGTTTTAACGGAAGAAGAACTGAGGTGGCAAAAGCAATGAAGATCAGTACCACCACTCTGTGGAGGAAGATGAAACGTTACGGGATTGGAAACAGCTATGACATATAAAAGCAGGGGATTGCAAATAATTGCAATCCCCATTTCATTATTTGAAAGAATAAGAAAGATGACAAAAAAAGACAAAATGCTTGTTGCGTCTGTCAATAGAATGAGAAACAAAAGAAAGTTATAATCAGAATATGTAAGCCTATGATGGCTTTTGGTAAAGGAGATTAAACATGACACCAGTGATTACTGAAATGGAAGTGTATCCAGTAGCAGGAAAAGATTGCATGGAATTAAATTTAAGCGGAGCTCATGCACCGTTTTTTACAAGAAATATTGTCATCCTGTATGCGAATAACGGCGAAATGGGAGTAGGAGAAGTACCTGGAGGAAAAAAGATCACCGATGCACTTTTAGAGTGCGTTCCCCTTGTAACTGGTACTAAAATCAGTGAATACAAAAGCACTCTTTTAAAGGTGAAGGAATATCTGGATTCCAAAGGAGAAACAGATGTCAGAGGGAACCAGACGTTTGATTTACGTACAGGAGTACATGTGATAACCGCCATTGAAGCCCCCTGTCTGGATCTTCTGGGAAAATATTTAGAGGTTCCTGTATGTGAACTGTTAGGCGAAGGAAAACAGAGAGACAGTGTACGTATGCTGGGTTATCTATTCTTTGTGGGAGACAGAAACAAAACAGATCTACCCTACGATTCTGAACCAGATGCAGACTGTGACTGGTACCGGATTCGTCACGAGGAAGCTCTTACTGCGGAGCAGATCGTGGCATTCGCAAAAGCTACAAGAGAAAAATACGGATTCCAGGACTTTAAGCTGAAAGGCGGCGTGCTTCCCGGAAATGAAGAGATGGATGTAATCCGGGAATTAAAGAAAGCATTTCCTGATGCACGGATTGATTTAGATCCTAACGGTGGCTGGCTTCTTGAAGAGGCTGTGGAATATGTCAAAGGAATGCAGGGGATTTTAACGTACTGCGAAGATCCCTGCGGAGCAGAAGGTGTTTATTCCGGAAGAGAGATTGTCAGCGAATTCCGCCGTCGTACCGGTTTTCCAACGGCTACTAATATGATTGCAACCGATTGGAGAGAGGTAGGTCATTCCCTGGAATCCCAGGCTGTGGACATCATACTGGCTGATCCCCATTTCTGGACGATGAACGGATCTGTCCGTGTAGCACAGATGTGCCATGATTTTGGATATACATGGGGTTCTCATTCCAACAACCATTTTGACATATCACTTGCCATGTTTACCCAGGTAGGTGCTGCTGTACCAGGAGAGTACAATGCACTAGATACCCACTGGATCTGGCAGGAGGGAATCGAGCGCCTGACGAAAGAACCCCTTCAAATCGTAAACGGCTGTGTGGAAGTTCCAAAGAAGCCTGGACTTGGTATAGAGGCAGATCTGGATCAGATTAAAAAGGCTCACCAGCTGTATCTGGATTACTGCCTGGGCGGCAGGGATGATGCCATGGGTATGCAGTATTTGATCCCAGGATGGAAATTTAATCCAAAAAAACCCTGTCTTGTTCGTTGATTTTAAGGATTATTAACATTTCTTATTGCTGCAATCGGTATTAATTATTGGATTTATGGAAAATTCGTTGGTATAATGCATGTGAAAACAAGAATTGACAAATAAAAAAATGTGCAATTTGACCAAAGAAAGGAAATAAAACATATGAAGCACTCAGGAACGCCGGTGGTAACAGAAATGCAGGTCATTCCAGTTGCTGGTTATGACAGCATGCTTATGACATTAAGCGGAGCTCATGCACCGTGGTTTACCAGAAATCTGGTGATTTTAAAGGATAGTGCGGGGAATACCGGAATCGGCGAGATACATGGAGGGGATTACACCTGTGAAGCATTAAGAAGCTGTACTCCTCTGGTGGTAGGACAGCAGATTGGAAAATACCGTGGAATTTTAAATTCAATCCATAGAGCGGGAACGAGAGCAGAAGGAGATGATGGAGAGGGAATACAGACCCTTGATATCAGCAAACTGAAATTTGTTGTGAAAGCAGAATGGGCGATAGAATGCGCACTCCTTGATCTTCTGGGACAGCACTTAGGGCTTCCCATGTGTGAACTGTTAGGAGAGGGAAAGCAGAGAAATCAGGTAGAAACACTGGGATATTTATTCTACGTCAGCGAAAAGGAAAAAGCCCTTAAGCTTGGGTATCTGGATGAGAGCAGCAGTGAGGATCCCTGGTTTCGCCTTCGCCGCATGGAGATGCTTACGCCGGAACGTATTGTAGAACAGGCAGAGGTTCTTCATGAAAAATATGGATTTAACAACTTTAAATTAAAAGGTGGTGTGCTTTCCGGTTCCGAAGAGATGGAAGCGGTTCGGGCACTGAAGAAGGCATTTCCCAATGGCCGTATTAATATAGATCCCAACGGGGCCTGGAGTTTAAAGGAAGCTATTGACCTTTGTAAGCCAATGGAGGGAATTTTATCTTACATCGAAGATCCCTGCGGTCCGGAATCCGGTTTTTCCAGCAGAGAAATCATGGCAGAATTTAAAAATGCCGTTAATCTGCCAGTAGCAACCAACATGATTGCCACAGACTGGAGACAGTTTTATCATTCCGCAACATTAAAAGCGGTGGATATTGTTCTGGCAGATCCTCATTTCTGGGGATTCGAAGGAAGTGTGAGAATGGCACAGATTTTAAATGACTGGGGTCTGACATGGGGGAGTCATTCCAACAATCATTTTGATATTACCCTGACCGCGTTTGCCCACGTGGCAGCTGCAGCACCGGGAAATCCAACTGCACTTGACACTCACTGGATCTGGCAGGATGGTCAGAATCTGTTAAACGATACTCCGTCTATTAAAAACGGGTATTTGGAGGTACCTGACAGACCCGGGCTTGGAGTAACCATTAATATGGAGCGGGTTATGGAGGCCAATGCATTATATAACAGCCTTACCTCTCATGACAGAGACGATGCTCTTGCAATGCAGTATTTAATACCAGGCTGGAAATATGACTGTAAAAAGCCGGCACTGGTAAGATAAAAGGAGGAGGCCAGTCAATGTTTATTAAAAAATATGGGGATATGATTGTCGGCGGATTTTTTATGATTTTATCCGCCGGAATGATGATAATGGCAAAGATGCTGCCAAAATCAACAATTATGGATATCGGTCCGGATTTCATGCCAATGTGCATCGGTATCGTGACCTTTGTTCTGGCGGCAGCCCTGGCATTCTTAAATTTGAAAAATTTAAAAATGAGAACGGCAGAAGCAGAAAAAATGGAAAAGGAAGATCTGGATTACAAACGTATGCTTACCAGCTTTATGCTGATCCTGGTCTATGTTTACTTACTTCAGCCCGTTGGCTTTATTGTAACAACAATTCTTTATTTGCCATTTCAGATGTATGTTCTGGCTCCCGATGAGAAAAAAACGAAAAAGGATATCATACAGCTGGCAGTAACTTCTGTCATATTTACCTTTGTTGTATTTTTTCTGTTCCGGTATGGATTTAAGATCATATTGCCTGCTGGTATATTTACCATTAATTTATAGGAGGAGAAGCTATGAATGCATTAATTTCGTTAGGTAACGCTTATGTAAGAATTTTTACTCCGTCTTCTCTTCTGCTTATGGCAGCAGGAGTGGTTGTTGGAATTATATTTGGTTCCATACCAGGTTTGTCAGCTTCTATGGCAGTAGCATTGTTTTTGCCGCTTACGTTCAGTATGTCCCCATCTATGGGGATGAATGTACTGGTTGCTGTTTACATCGGAGGTATTTCAGGTGGTCTGATCTCTGCAATTCTTCTTAATATGCCGGGTACGGCATCTTCCATAGCAACCTGTTTTGACGGTTATCCAATGGCAAAAAATGGAGACGCTGGTAAAGCGCTAGGATATGGAATCGTATTTTCCTTTTTAGGATCTATTTTTTCCTTTATTATTTTAACGTTTTGTGCTCCGTTACTTGCTAATGTTGCACTTAAGTTTACTCCGGCTGAGAACTTTGGAATTTCCTTTTTTGCATTAACCATGGTTGCAGTACTGGCGTCCGGTTCCATGTTAAAAGGTGTCCTGGCGGGTATGCTGGGACTGATATTCTCCCTGGTGGGTATGGCTCCAATTGACGGAACAGCCCGTTTTACATTTGGATCCAGCTCATTGATGGCAGGATATGATACACTTCCCACGTTAATTGGTATTTTCGCCATTTCAGAGATTCTTATAACAGCGGAATCCATGGGACATGGGAAGATGGATGTGATCAAAATGAAACCAATTAAAGGGTTCGGTTTTACCTGGAAGGAATTTGTTTATCAGATTCCAAATGCCATTCGTTCTGCTCTTATCGGAACCGGAATCGGTATCTTACCCGGAATCGGTGGAAGTACTTCAGGAATGCTTGCCTACGTAACTGCCAAAAACATGTCAAAACATCCGGAAGAATTTGGAAAGGGCTGCCCTGATGGAATTGTGGCCACGGAAACAGCTAACAACGCCACCATCGGAGGAGCAATGATTCCGCTTCTGGTTCTTGGAATACCAGGGGACGGTGTAACGGCTATGATGCTTGGAGGATTTTTGATTCACGGCTTATCGGCAGGTCCCCTTCTCTTTGTTAAAAATGCAGATGTAGTATATGGAATTTTTGCAGCCTGTATGATCTGTATTACTATGATGCTGTTAATTGAATTTTTTGGAATCAAAGCATTTGTACAGCTTTTAAAAATACCGAAACACATCCTGATGCCTCTGATCCTGGTTTTGTGCTGCGTGGGCGCTTATGCCACCAACAACCGGATTTTCGACGTACAGTCCATACTGTTATTTGGACTGGTGGGATACTTATATCATAAGTTCAGACTGCCAACTACACCGTTTGTATTATGCTTCCTTATAGGAAAAATGCTGGAGACATATCTCCGAAGAGGAATCATGCAGTACAAATCATTTGGAGCGTTTTTCCAGAGACCGATTTTTGACGCATTCTTTTTTGTGGCAATCGGTGTGGTGGTTTGGTCAGTTTATAAAGAATACAAGATGTACATAAACAAAAAAGCGGGGAAGGCATCTGAACAATCATAAAAAAGGAGAGCAAAACTATGAAAAAAAGATTATTAGCAACAGTATTGGCGGCGGGGTTGGTTCTTAGCATGACAGCATGTGGCAGCAGCCAGACACAGGCAACAACAGCAGCAGAAACAACAAAAGCGGCAGCCAGTTCTGAGGCAGCCACTACAAAAGGATCAGAAGCAGCAGGTACTGAGGCAGCAGCCTCCACCTGGAAGCCAACCACCACTGTTTCCATCGTAGTTCCAGCAGGAGCAGGCGGCAACACAGATCTTTCTGCCCGTGTATTTGCGGAGTATGCAAAGAGAATGACAGGTGCTGATTTTATTGTGGTAAATGCCAACGGGGCTGCAGGTTCCGTAGCAGCAAATCAGGTACGCTCCGCAGCAGCAGACGGACATACCTTCCTTTACGGTCACAACCTGGTAAATGTGGCAAATATTGCTGGTGTAACCGATTATAATTATACCGCTTTTAAATTAGGACCAACATTTGCACTTGATCCGGCACAGCAGTTCTACGCAAATCCGGAAAAGTATAAGACACTTGATGATTTCATTAAGGCAGCAAAAGCAAATCCAGGCAAGTTAAAAGCATGTACCGAAGTAGGAGCATATACTTACTATGAGCTGCTTGCATTTGAAAAGGTAGCAGGAATTGATCTGGACCTGGTTGACGTAGGTTCCAACTCTGATAAGGTAGCAGCCATGCTTTCCGGCCAGGTGGATTTAATGCCAGGTGCTTATATTAACTGTAAGGATTATCTGGAAGCAGGACAATTTGTATGCCTGGGAGCTCCAACGAAAGAGCGCTATGAATTAATCAAGGATATTCCAACTTTAACCGAGCAGGGCGTAGATTTAGTATATCCAAACTGTGAGTTTTCCTTTTATTTCCCCAAAGATACATCTGATGATGTGATTGCATGGTACGATCAGCTGGTTAAGAAAATGACCGAAGATCCGGAAGTAAAAGAGGCAATTGCCAAAGTTGAGATGATGCCTTACTATTTAAGTTCTGTTGATTCTGAGGCCAATGACGAAAAGATTTACAATGAGATTAAACAGATCGCTGATGATCTTGCAAAATAATTAAATTAATTGAAATTAACAGCCCTGGAAGCCGGTTTTCAAAATGGCACCCAGGGCTGTTATTAATTAAAATAGTTCCTTATAGCATTACAAAAGCATTGGCTCGCCTGGCTTTGAATCCAGTTTTTTCTTGTTACCAAAGCGTTTAGTCTGGTAAGCTTTGGCTCCACATGATAATATGCCACGTGTTCCCGGTCCGCTGCACAGGAATCGCTGATAAATGTGACTCCAATTCCCATGGCAACCATACTTCTGGTTGTGGATATGCTGTTGGTTTCACAAACAGTACTGGGGATCCAGCCGGCATTTTCCAGCACCATATCGGTGAGCCGGCGCAGAGTAGAGCCTTTTTTAGACAGTAAAATATTTTCTTCCCCAAAACTCTTTGCAAATTCCCCAATTCGGATCGGTCTGTCCGGATTTTTCTTCCGATATGGGTGATTAACAGGAATGGAAAACAGAACTTCTTCCTCCCGGAGTATGGTCACCTGATCAGGAGAAAAAGGATCAATTTCATTGATCGCCATGATTCCACAGTCGATGCTTTCTTCTGATATCAATCTGGTAAGTCCGGGAAGATTGGTTTCTGAAATTTCAATGATAATATCCGGGTATTGGACTTTGAAAGCCGGAATGATATCGGTCAGCATGGTAAGCCCGAACTGTGAGGTCACGCCTACGGTTATATGACCGCGGTTTTCAATGTTCTGAATATTCTGATAGAGGACATTTTTTATGGACATGACTTTTTCGGCAGCTTCTATATAAAGAGAGCCTGCCGGTGTGAGAGTTAACCTGCCTTTGCTCCGATAAAACAATGGGGTGCCCAGTTCACTTTCCAGCTTTGAAAGGTACTGGCTTAAGGTGGATTGGGAGACAAAAAGTTCTTCTGCTGCTTTGGTCATGTTCTCTTTTTTGGCGATTGTCAGGATGTAGGTCAGATAGCGGGTGTCCATAATAGTGCCTCCTTGTTTATGCGGGTGTGTTTTGGGATAGGAAGTGTGGTTATTATTATTTATTTATCATATCATAGTTGGGCTGTATTTGCATAGCTTTTAAGAAGCCTAAGACAAAGATGAGAAACCCTGTAAAACTAGGAGTATCCAAAGATTTGGCATATGTAACAGCTAATAGCCGAAGAGGTTATTGGTTTGTGACACACACACAATGGGGGTCAATATAGCTTTAACAAAAGAAAGACTGATATGCAGTGGCTTCTATGATTTAGCCAATGCATATCAGTCAGTTCACGTCAACTATTTAAAGCACCGTGTACCGAACGGTACGCACAATGCTGTGAGAGGACGGCGGTTAGTCACCGCTTCCTACTCGATTATTCCCACTAAAGAGAGCCTTGATTAGAAAAATACCTCCTAATAACGCTAACAAAATACCTGTTGTTCTATAATTGTTTGATATGATATTTAAATAATTATAATTAAACTCAAGTGGAATATCTAGTTTCTGCATTGTTAATATCTTTAAATCCAACTTATACTCTGCTATATTATAGCAGTTTAATATTAAAGTGAATCCAATTGCTTCAAAAATAAATGTAATAATATAGTAGAAAGGAATTTTATTCATATTTACCTACTTCCATTATCTGGTTATTACTCCCAGGCCTGTAGCAACAGTAAAACCTCCTTTTCCGTAATAATCACCAGAAGGTTTGCCATATACTGAATAATCATATGATTGATAAATGATATATACATCGACATACATTCCTTTCGATGTATTGTTATTTTGAGATATAGTTTTTGAGACTGTAGAAGTATTTGTTGAACCATATCCTAACTGTGCTGATATTTCCTTTATTGGTGCAACCCCGACCGTGAAGGATGCTGATTTTGAAACTTGTTTTGTATAAGTATGTGAGATACTTCCTCCGGGTGAGATATAGTCAGAAGCCATAGGAAGTGAACTCCAACTTTCCCGTGGCCCGTTTGTACGCTTTATAGTTGCTCCGGTATCATACCAAGCCATTAAGTGGTTGCCATTACCTGATATTTTCTCGATTTCAACTGGATTAACAATATCATAGATTTCTATACTTTTAATTTCATCAGGATTAAGACCTAAAGCCTTCGCGATCGCCTTGTTATCACGGGATTCTACGCAAACTTGATCCCTCTGTGTAGTGGTTTGGGCATTAACATTAAAACTAAACATAAGTGCAAAAGCCATAAGCATGGCAGTTAAAGTCGTGTACTTCTTTTTTGAAATGAATAATCCCATTATAATTTAATCTCCTTTTTTCTTAAATCCAAATGTAAAGTTACATTATAGTAATATTCTTATAAAAACAATGGAATCCCCCCCTATCTAAGTACTATTTTACGCTCACGGTTTTGGACATCAATTAAAAACCAGACTCGCCTTCAAATCCCCCAACTTTCATATGGTTTTAGTACTTATGATATTATAGTTTATATATTAATAGGGTAAACTTATTTTGTCAATAATGATTTTAATAATTAAAATCGTTTTAAAATTATTTATCATTTTAAAACTAATTGACTTTTCTATAATTTTAAATTATAATTTTATAAAAATCACATGAGGTGAATAAGATGCAAGCCGGAAACAGCATGAATCCATGTTTTTTTCTTACAGGTAAAGAAGAAGCTGCTATGAAAGCACTATGGACATCAGATACTCCTTTATCTGCTACCGAAATTGCAGAAAGAATTCCTAACAGAACTTGGCCTTCAAGTTCTATACAAAGTACTTTGCGAACGCTTGAAAAAAAGAAAGCTATCGAAGTAGCTGAAATAACTAAAATCGGAAAGTCCTATGGTCGTCTATTTCGACCAACAATATCCGCCAATGAATATGCAGTTATGCAGTTTGATAGATATTATCAGGGAGATGAAAAAGATAGTTTATCTTTTATATCTACGCTTTTAGGCAAAAAAAAATGTAAAAAGGAAATTGCAGAAGCTTTACAGGAACTATTAGACCAATATAAGGAGGACTAGTTTATGGGCATAACTTTGTTCTCATTCTTGACTTCACTTATTTGGGTAAGTATATTTGCAATAGTTATTAAAATATTAAGCAGGCAAATGATTCTTTTAAGAACTTTCTCAATTTATCCTTTGTTTTTTTTGATTTGTTTATGTTTAATAAGGTTCTTTTTACCAACAGAACTATTCTATACTCAAATTATCAGATCTAAAAATTTATTGCCTTCTTTACAATATGTACTAACTTATCCTCTTATTCCCGTTAAAGGTATTACTATTAATGTATTAGCAATTCTTATTCTTGTAAGTGGGGGAATTGCATTATATAAATTCTACACTAAGATAAGTGAGTATAGAAGATTAAATAATATATTAAGTATTTTTCCAGCTTGTAAAGATCAACGCGTGAAATCAACCTTAGAAAAAATACAAAACCTTACTGGAATAAGAAAAGATATCAAAATAGTAGTGGATAAAAGCATAAGGACACCGGCAATAGTCGGCTTTCAATCACAAGTTATAATTCTTCCAGATATAAATTTCACTGACGACGAATTATTTGGAATTTTATTACATGAGTTGCAGCATTACCATCAGAGACATGTAATAATCAAAAGCATTTGTGATATTATTCAGACCATATTTTGGTGGAATCCGTTTTTTAGATATTTTAACACAGAAGTGGAACACACTTTAGAAATGCATTCTGATGAAAAAGTTAGTTATTACTTAAATAGGCAGCAACAAAGGTGTTATTTAAATGCAATAATCAAAGTCATTCAAAATCAGGAGAAAAATCAAAAGAAATCTATATTAACTTGTTGCTTAGTTGAAGAAGCGAAAAGCGATCGTTTAGAACAACGATTTAAAATGTTACTTGAAAGTAATTATTCAAAAATTAAGAAACAAAGAAGTGAAATGCTTATTCCAATTACATTTTTTTTGCTTATGCTGTCATATTCCTTTGTTATTCAACCTTATAGCGAGCCAAGTATACAAAATTACGGAAATATGACTGAAATATCAAGTGAAAATTATTTTGTAAAGACAGATTCAGGTTATGATCTTTACAACGAGCAAGGTGAGATAATAGCTACTATTTCAGTAATTGATGATAGTTTAAAGCATCTGAAAATAATTAACGAGGGGGTAAACCATGAAAAAGTTTTCCATAATTAATCTTTCCTGCCTATTGGCAGTGACTACGTTTTTTGAATTTTTTCCAACCAACATTTATGCA
Source organism: Lacrimispora struthionigena (assembly GCF_048627165.1). Classification (NCBI taxonomy): domain Bacteria; kingdom Bacillati; phylum Bacillota; class Clostridia; order Lachnospirales; family Lachnospiraceae; genus Lacrimispora; species Lacrimispora struthionigena. The sequence continues at coordinate 1,380,215 of NZ_JBMBWP010000002.1, read as the reverse complement.
TCTGGGTACTCAAATGAACAATTGCAGGATATTGAATATTCTGAAATACACATTCTGGCAGAAGAAACTGGTTATAAGTACAAAATTATAGATGGCAAACTGTATAAAAGGCGCTGGTCATATACATATGCGAGATGGATTGATAAGAATTGGATTTTAATATCATAAAAACATAGGGTTATTTATTTTTTTAATTCTCATGGCGCGATTTATCATCTGGTAATGCTTTCTATCACTTGCCGTGTTAGTATTGTGGTAGAAAAGATAGTAACTGATAGAAGGAGTTGTAAAAAGATAAAACAGGGTAGAAATCAGAGACTTTGGTCTGATTTCTGCCCTGTTTTTGTGGCTCTTTGTCAGAATATAATGTGAAAAAATTGGTGATAGTAACTATAAACAGATGGAGGTTCTGATTGAAATTAATCTGCTTAATATATGGAAAAAGTCATTTTATGCGGGATCGTAATGGGAACCATAGCAAGAATCATTACACTTCGGGTAGATACAAGGCAAAATCCAAGCAACCCCACCGGATGTTTTATTATTTCAGATTATTTGTTATTTCCTTCATATTCCTTTCATTAATCTTGTGATATAATATTTATAAGATACACACATAAATGAAAGCACAGAAGAATGAGAGGAAAGACACATACAATGAGAATCTTATTGGTGGAGGATGAACCGGATTTAAATGGGCTGATCGTAAGAAAACTAAAACTGGAACATTATACCGTTGATTCCTGTCTTAATGGTCTTGACGCATTGGATTATCTGGAAACGGAATATTATGATGCTGTCATTCTGGATACTATGATTCCGGGGGTCAGCGGGATAGAACTGCTAAAAAAGGTACGAAGTCAGGGTAAGAAGACTCCGGTGCTTTTGATGACTTCAGATGACACCACTTTGGACCGTGGCACCAATCCGGAATTACAGGTGGACGAATATTTGCTGAAACCCTTTGCCTTACAAGAACTTCTTAGAAAAGTAAGGGCAATGTTAAGGCGGTATTACGGCAATATCAGCAATATTTTTGAGGTTGGCGATCTGATTGTAAACTGTGATGCACGGAGAGTGATGAGAAATCAGAAAATCATTTCCCTTTCCTCCAAAGAATTCTCCATATTGGAGTATTTAATCCGTAATACGGGCGTGGTGCTTACCCGGGAAAAAATCAGTAAGCATATATGGAACTACGACTATGAAGGAGAATCCAATATGGTTGATGTGTACATTCGGTATTTGAGAAAGAAAATCGATGAAAGCCATCCGGTAAAGCTGATTCATACGGTCAGAGGTGTGGGTTATGTGTTGAGGGCTCCAGGCGTTGCGAGAAAATAAAAAATGGGCAGAGATCAGGGTTTTTTGGACTGGTTTTGCCCATTTTTCTGATTCACTTTAGCAGCCCTATTACACCATTGTTCATAAAGTCATTGAGAAGCACAACCGTTTTTTCTATATCAGGTTGTTCTTCCCTTGTAAAGCAATACGTCATCACTCCAATAATAGCGGACATGGCATATTCCAAACTGCATTCTAATTTGTAATTATCTGATTCATACGATTGTACCATGGGACGTACCAGGTCTTTGTAGGTGTTTTTCATCTTTTCCTGAAAGGCCGGATCCCCATTTTTTCCTAAGAGGACAATAAAATATTGTTTGTTTTTATTGTACACTTCCACAAGGTGTTTCAGTGGAAATTGCATGCTCCCATTGGGTATCATTTTTTTGTGTTTTTCAATATCTGGTAATACAGAAGCTTCAATTTGCTCCAGCACATCGTAGACATCCGTATAATATTCATAAAATGTGCTTCTGTTATAACCTGCCTTTGCTGTAATTTCTTTAACCGTAATCTTTTCAATTCGTTTTTCACAGTAGATCTGCCAGAACGCATCTGCTAAGTTTTTTCTGGTCTGCATCGTGATTTCAGGCTGCTTTATCAAAAGAATTCCTCCATTCCATTTTAAATCCAACAAATAAATCATGATTGTCGGTTGATGAAGAACCGTGATCTCATTACAATATGATAATACAACAGATTGTTGGATAAAGTAAAGTTTTAATCTTAAGGAGGTCTCAATATGGCAGAAAATATAGCAAATGATTTCGGGCAGCAAAAAGAAACGCTTGATCCGATGATGCTAAAAGTATCAATAATCCTGGTATTTGGTTCTCTTGCACCACTATTGGATTCTACAATGGTCAATGTGGCCATAAAAACAATTACAGGTGAATTTAATAGTACGGTTTCCATTATACAGTGGGTGATTACGGGATATGTGCTTGCAATGGCAATTGCGGTTCCCGTTTCCGGATGGGCGATTAATCGCTTTGGAGGTAAACGGCTGTATGAATTTTCCCTGATTTTATTTTTTGCAGGCTCGGTTCTATCATCACTGTCATGGAATATAGGTACTTTGATCGGGTTTCGGCTCCTCCAGGGAATTGGCGCAGGTTTACTGATGCCAACTATGACAAACATGCTGGTTCAAATATCCGGAGGCCAAAATATAGGCCATATGGCGTCAATTGTCAGCCTGCCCATGCTGTTAGCACCAATTCTGGGACCGGTACTTGGCGGAATTATAGTCAACAGTCTGGGCTGGCGCTGGATCTTTTATGTTAACATTCCGGTGACCGTCATCGCCTTATTACTGGCTTTTTGGGGAATCCCTGAGGGCAGTACCGCAGAGGAAAAACAGCCTCTTGATATCATTGGTATTTTGCTGCTGTCCCCTGCATTTGCCCTGCTCATTTATGGCATAGCGCAGATTGCTTCACATGGTGGATTAAACAGCACTGCAGTTATTGTCCCGACAGTAACAGGGCTGCTTGTAATGGCTGCTTTTATTTTCTACGCCTTAAATACAAGGATATCTCCAGTTCTTGATCTGCATTTGTTTCAATCACGCAATTTTTCCGCTACGTCTGTGTTGCTTTTTATGTCAGGCATTATCACCAATGGCGGTATGCTTCTTCTTCCGTTATTTTATCAGCAGGTGCGTGGCGAAAGTGTTCTCTACGCCGGTCTTATGCTGATTCCTCAGGGAGTTGGCATGCTGCTTACAAGAACCCAGATTGGGAAACTGACCGACCGGATAGGAGCGCGTCCCATTGTTATGGTAAGTCTTATCATCACAGCGGTGGGTACTTTGCCATTTGCTTTTGCTGATTCCGGAACAAATGCAATTTTGTTAGGTGCAGCACTGCTGATACGGGGGGCTGGCCTGGGCGGAGTATTCATTCCGCTTATGGTTTCTGCCTATGTGGGACTGAGCAGTGAGCAGATTCCTCATGCCAGCATTGCCACAAGAATACTGCAGACAATTGGAGGAGCGTTCGGATCTGCAGTCCTTGCAACAATTGTAGAGCATCAGTTAGCCGGTCACTCTGCGTCGGGAATACAGAATGTTATAAGTGCGTACAATGTTGCTTTTTGGTGGTCAGTTGGCTTTACAATCTTGTCAGTGATTCCTACCCTGCTCCTGACTGTGTATAAAAAACCGGAACCGGCATTGCTGGAAAATCTACAGGCTGATGGGAAATAAGCGGACGGATATCAGATTTGAAAAAGGAGAGTGATTAAATGTCAACGATTATTTACTATTTTACAGGGACAGGAAATTCTTTATATTGTGCCAGAAGGATTGGAGATCTGCTTGGGGATACCACAATAGTTCCCATTGAGTCTGAAGGTGAGAACATTGCACTTTTGAAAGCTGACAATATCGGTCTTGTATTTCCTGTATATGCTTTTGGCCTGCCAAACGTGGTTAAGCAATTTATAAAACACCTGTCATCTGATAATAAAGGGAAATATTTTTTTGCCGTTGCTACCAATGGTGGCAGGGTAGCCGGAGCTTTGGTACTTACACGCAGAATGCTGGAGACAAGAGGTCTTAAACTTTCAGCAGGTTATTCTGTAATTATGCCGACCAACATGATATTATTGCATGAAACAAACGAGGAAAAAAAGAAAAAACTTTTCAGCTCAATGGAGAAGAAAATCAGGGAGATCGTCTCGGCAGTTAAATCCCAAGAGTACCATACAGTAGAAATGGGTAGCATGAAAGACAGAATTTTAAGAACCGGTATGCTGTATCGGTCAGTTTCGCCGTTTATTAAGCTAATGGACCATAAGTTCAAGGTAGATCAGGGGTGCATTGGCTGCGGATTGTGCAGCCAGGTCTGCCCTGTACATAACATTAAAATTAAGAATGGAATACCGACCTGGAATCATCAGTGTGAGATGTGTCTTTCCTGCTTAAACCTATGCCCAAGGCAGGCGGTTCAATATGGAAACATGTCGGAAGGAAAACAAAGGTACAAGAACCCTTATGTTGAAGTAAAAGATCTTATGCGCCGGTAAACGTGCCATTGTACGTAGCGATGCCACAAAGTCTTTTGAATTTCAGGAATGTTGTTGTATAATATATATTTGTAACATTAACTGAAAAACAGGGGGGATTTATATGAAGGAAATAATAACAGACCGATTGGTGATACGTAAGTTTACAGAACATGACGGGGAAGATTTGTATGAGTATTTTTCAAATCCCAAGGTGTTGGAATTTGAACCATACAAGCCATATTCAAGAGAAAAATCTTTTATAGAAGCAAAAAGGCGGGCTGATGACGAGCGGTTTCTTGCTGTATGCTTAAAAAGCGGAAAACTCATTGGTAACTTCTATTTTGCAAAAGAAGAATTTGAAACATGGGAAGTAGGTTATGTTTTCAATGATCAGTACTGGGGGAAGGGGTATGCCACAGAAGGACTTCTGGCACTGATGAAATATGGTTTTCATGAGCTTGGTGTAAGAAGAATGATTGCAATGTGTGATCCCCAGAATCCTCATTCCTGGAAACTGCTTGAGCGAGTAGGGATGAGAAGAGAGGGGACCCTGCTTAAAAATGTATATTTTTTTACCGATGAGGACGGCAATCCCATATGGAAAGATACTTATGAATATGGGATTTTGAGATCGGAGTTTCAATTATAAGAGTTTCAATAATCAATGACAGTCAGACGGACCATTTCCGGCCATATTCGCGGCTGAGATTTATCAGTGCCTTTATGGCTGGAGAAATCCATTTCTTTTTATGATATACAATCTGGGTGAAAAAAACAGGGTCTGTCTCAATGAATTTTGTGCGGAGCAATCCGCTTTCACTTTCTGATTTCACGGTGTAATAGGGAAGATAGGAAACTCCAAGACCGTTGGTTACATATTTTTTGATTGCCTCCACATTGGCTGTTTCCAGTACATTGGCAGGGACATAGTGGTGCTTTTGCAGGTATCGTTCAAATTCCTGGCGATAGCTGCATTCCTTTTCTGTAAAGAACACCATTTCCCCGGATTCGGGCAAAAAGTCTGGCTGTGTATGCCCGGCGGGTGCAACAAGGCACATTTTTTCCTCTAGAAGAAGTTCTGTATGCAGATTCTCATCCATACACTCGGGCTGAAGTACAAAGCTGATGTCCAGCTGTCCGGCAGATAAATCTTTTATCAGCAGCTCACAGGGGCTGTTGATCATACGAACCTCCACCTGTGGATAAGCCGATTTATAGGCAATGATAAGCGGGTACAAACGATATAGTGTCAGGGATTCGGGGGCTCCGATCCGTAAACAGCCCTGGGGAATGGCATCGCTTTTTCCCAACTGTTCCAGATTATCGTACTCCCGTAACACCGAATTAGAATATTCCAGCAACTGCTCTCCAAATGCAGTAAGCTTCAGTGTCTTACCAGTCCGGTCAAAGACAGGACAATTATAGTAGGATTCAATGGCACCCACCTGGAAGGTCAGAGTAGACTGGGCATATCCCAGAGCCTGAGCCGCCTTTGTGTAACTGCCCAGCTCTGCTATTTTAACCAAGGTTCTTAAATTACGTATCTCAATCATATCTCATTCACCCCTTCCGGTTCTGATTCATTTCAAATTCCTGTTATCATTATTTTATCATCAATTATTCTGAAGTCAATCTTTAATAACTTCAATTATACAAATGGTTGATTTTTTATTATGATTAATGTGATGGAAGGGAGATGTGTTTGTATGAAGAAAAAATTAAATGTTTTTACGGTAAGTGGGCTGATGACCGGGCCGATTCTGGGCTCCGGTATTATCTTTCTGCCATCCCTGGCTTATGAAATGCTGGGTGAGCATGCAATTTTTGCATGGATCATCATTATGGCACTTAATATTTTATTTGCCTATGTCTTTGCAAAGATGACTATAACTGCATCGGATAACCGGGGAATCAGTACGATTGTGGGGGATATGTTTGGCAGCAGATTTGGAACGCTTGCAGCCAATTACCTTACGGTTGCGGTCTTTTTTGGTCCTGTTGCAGTGGCAATTACTGCGGCAGAGTTTATTGGGCCGGCAGTTACCTCTGTCTTTCACGTGAGTCCATGGGTTACAGCCGGTGGGGTACTTTTTATTTGTGCCATGATTGTTATATCGGATGTTTCCTTCATGGGGAAATTTATGCTGGTATTATCCAGTATCACAGCCTGCCTGCTGCTTGCTGGAAGCGGTGCGACTCTGGTTCGTTTACCGGATCTGTCCATTCCCCACAGCCTGCCGGCACCGGAGGTCCTGGGGCAGACACTTCTTCTTATATTCTGGGCGATTGTGGGATGGGAGATACTGGGAAATTATGTGGAGGATGTGGAAAATCCCAAACGTACCATGATGCGTGCCATGCAGATCAGTCTGACAGCAATTATTTTGGTATACCTGCTGACAGCTTTCGCATTTCAAAACAGCCCCAGTCATTCCATGCCTGATCTTTTAATACCAGTGGCGGGCAGATTTTCAGGAGCAGTCTTTTCCGGGCTGGCTGCAGGTCTTTGTATCTGTACAGTGTCAACTTTTACTGGGGCGGTTGTACGCCAGACTGCGACTCGGTTTAAAAACGTTGGATTACCGAAAATATTTCACTATAGATGGCTGACAGCCCTGATGCTTCTGACGGTGAATTGTTTGGTTCTATTTCTCCATGCCTCTGGAATTCTGTCATTTCAGAACATTGTAGGAATTGCAAATACCATGTTTATCGGAAACGCCGTTCTGGGACTGGCAAGTGGTTTTAAACTCATTCCTCATATTATGATACGGATTGGAATCGGTATTTTGCTGTTTTTACTTGCGATTATTTTTCTGTTCTCCTCTGTCTATGCTATTGTGCTGTTTCTGCTGATTACATTTTTATGTTTCATTCCTTACTCTTGTGATATAATAAACAAAAAGAAGGAAAGGGAAAAACAGAGGCAATGAGAATTTTATTGGTGGAAGATGAGCCGGATTTGAATCAACTGATTGTAAAAAAACTTCGGCTGGAACATTATACGGTTGACAGCTGTTTTAATGGACTGGATGGTCTGGAGTATTTCCAGATGACTGATTATGACGCGGTGATTCTTGATATTATGATTCCCGGGATGAGTGGCCTTGAAATATTAAAAAAAGTTCGGAAACTGGGAAAAAAGACTCCGGTGCTTTTGCTGACAGCGAGGGACAGTATCGAGGACCGGGTGACCGGTCTTGATGCAGGAGCGGATGATTATCTGGTAAAACCCTTTGCTTTTACGGAACTTCTGGCAAGAATCCGTGTTATGTTAAGACGGTCATCTGGTAATACCAGCAATATTTTTGAGTTGGGGAATCTGACAGTGAACTGCGATACAAGGTTAGTGACAAGGGATCAGAAAAACATTCCCTTATCTTCAAAGGAATTTTCCATATTAGAATATTTAATCCGGAATGCCGGGATCGTGCTTTCCCGTGATAAAATCAGCCAGCATATCTGGAATTACGAATATGAAGGAGAATCCAATCTGGTTGATGTATATATCCGGTATTTAAGAAAAAAAATAGATGAAGGATATACGGAGAAACTGATTCACACAGTCAGAGGTGCAGGATACGTTCTGCGTACAGAAGACTTTTCAGGAAGAGATAATGATGAAAAAACTTTCCATTAAAATGCGGGTAACTCTGTGGTTTACTTTATTTATGATGCTTCTGGTTTTCGTGGTATCTGTTTTTTTAGTGTTCTCACAAAGAAAATTTAACAGCCTCACCTTACAGAAAAAATTAATGGAAACTGTGGATGAAATCGAAGATCTAAACCGGAATCAGTTAGAGGAAAAGATCTCGGTTCCTGTAAATGATATCTATATCTCCGTGTATGACATGGATGGATCACGGCTGGCGGGAATTGTACCAACTGATTGTGAAAATAAGGAGGCCTTTGCAAAGGACATTTCCAGAAAGCTGAAATCTGGCGGTCAGGAATGGTTTTTATATGACACCACGATGAAAAAAGAACATGGAACTTATTTGTGGATTCGAGGTATCCTGCCGATTCACGATACCGTTCACTCAGAAGACATACTCCTTCGTCTTCTAGTGCTGGCACTTCCCTTTCTGGTTCTGGGAGTTGCATTAATGGGGTATCTGGTCATTGACAGAGGGCTTCGTCCCATTCAGGATATGATTCAAACGGCAAACGCCATTGGTGAGGCGGGAGATTTGTCCCGGCGGATTCAGATGGAAGAGGGAACAGATGAAATTCATACCCTGGCCAAGACCTTTAATGGTATGTTTGACAAGCTGGAGGGCTATTTTGAAAATGAGAAGCGTTTTACTGCAGATGCTTCCCATGAGCTCAGGACCCCGGCTGCTGTCATTCTGGCTCAGTGTGATTATGGCCTGGAACATGCTTCCAGTATGGAAGAAACAAAAGAGTCCCTTTATAAAATCAGACAGCAGGCAGTAAAGATGTCTGCCCTGATCTCCAATCTTCTTACTCTTGCACGAATGGACAATGGTCAGTTTCAACTGGAGAATCTGGAACGGATTAATTTTAGTGAACTGGTGGAAATTATCGGGGAACAGCAAAATGAGATGGCAAGGGATAAGAAGATCCGTGTTATTACTAAGGTACAGTCAGACGTTTTTCTCATGGCAGACGAGACGATGATGATCAGGATGCTGATTAATTTAATTGAAAATGCGATCCAGTATGGAAAAGAAGAAGGCTGGGTAAAGGTTTCCCTGGAAAAGAAAGAGGATCATCTGGAATTAATGGTGGCAGACAATGGCATCGGGATTGCACCGGAACATCTAAAGCGTATATGGGAACGCTTTTATCAGGTTGATCCGTCCAGAAGCAGCGGACGAAGTAACACAGGACTTGGACTTGCCATGGTAAAATGGATTGTGTCTGCTCATAAAGGAGTGATTACGGTACAAAGCCAGCCCGGTGAGGGGACGGTATTTACTATAAATCTGCCTGCCTCCCCTTAATGAATCATCAGGCTAAAGCTACAATGTGATATTGATAAGTAAGAATTGTTAGGGAGGAGATTAGTAAAATGAAGAACACAATTGCAATAGTCGGAGAATATCGCGAGGGTTATGAGACACATGAAAAATTGAAAGATTCTCTTGAGCATGTGAAAGAAAAGTTTGGATACGATTTTGATTATGAATGGATTAATACATTAACGGTTGCGCAACATAAAGATAAAGTGCTAAAAAAATATTGTGGCATATGGAGTGCACCTGGTAGTCCATTTTTAAGTCTTGAAGGATCATTGTATGCAATCAGATTTGCTCGTATTAATAATATCCCCCACTTAGGGACATGTGGAGGTTTTCAACATACGATTATTGAATTTGCCAGGAATGTACTCGGTGTTAAAGAAGCACAACATGAAGAATATGATGCAAACGCATCTTCTCTCTTTATAAGTAAACTTACTTGCTCATTAGCAGGTAAAAAAATGAAAATATTCTTGCAAGAAAATTCAAAAGCCTTTTCGTGTTATAATCAAAAGGAGATTTCCGAGAATTATTATTGTAATTTTGGTATTAACCCTCAATTTAGGAATGAACTTAATCATCCAGGTTTACTAATTTCTGGCGTAGACCAAGATGATGAGATCCGAATCATCGAAATTCCAGAAAATAAATTCTTTATTGCTACTCTTTTTGTACCGCAAACAAATTCAACGTTTGAAGTACCACACCCTTTAGTTCATGAATTTTTAAAGGCTTGCCTTTTTTGATAGCATAACGGTTACTTTATATTCTTTATAAATTGTGAATCAACTTAAGTTCTCTAAAATTGAATATGGATGTAGTAAAAACTGCCCGGTTTGTAAATATAGCCGGGCAGTTTTTTTATTTCACAGGAAGTTCACACAATTTCGCTTATTTTTAATCTGGTTTTAATTTTTCCAGATTATGATAACAGCAGAAACGAAGAAGAAAGGAGTCATAAAGATGAGACAGATACAGAAAACTTTTTTTGCACTGGGTACAGCCAACACTGTGACTGTTTTTGACCAGGAACTTTCTGAGGAGCGAATTATAAAGGTTCTGGACCATATTAAGATGCAAACCCTTCGTTTTGACCATATGTTTTCCGCTTTTAGAGAGGATAGTGAGATTGCTGAGATTAACCGTGCAGCAGGAAAAAAACTGGTAACAGTCAGTAAAGAGACAATCGATGTGATTGAAAAGGCTGTTGAGATTTCTAAAGATTCCCAGGGTACCTTTGATATTACATCAGGAAGTGTTTTAAGAATCTGGAGAGAGGCTAAGAGGGAAAACAGGCTGCCATGCATGGAAGAGTTGAAACGAACCATGGATTTAATCAACTACAAAAATATTGTAATTGACCACGAAAAGGTGGGATTGTCCCAAATAGGTCAGGAGCTGGATCTGGGAGGAATCGCCAAAGGTTATGCGGCGGACGTGGCAAAACAGATGTTACTTGATGAGGGAATATCAGATGGCTTTATTAACTTTGGAGGGTCAGTCATAGCATTTGGAAGCCCAAAACAGATCGGGATTCAGAATCCATTTGCTAAAACAGGAGTGTCAGCAGGTACTGTAATAGTCTCAAATCAGGCTGTTGTGACTTCCGGAAACTATGAACGGTATTTTGAGAAAGACGGGCAGAGATATCATCATATTCTGGATCCTGCAACCGGATTTCCTTCCACCAGCGGATTAGCAGGAGTGACTTTGATTGGTGATTTAGCATGTGAACTGGATGGGTTATCTACCGCTGTTTTTGTCATGGGTCTGAAATCAGGGATGCGGCTTTTAAACCAATATCGTATAGAGGGGATTTTTATGGAGGGGTCAGGTGCTACTTATGTAACCCCCGGATTGAAAGATAAATTCATCATGGGTAAAAAGGAGATTAATTACTATGGATAATAAAAAGAAAACAGGTTCAGTGAGAGTATGGAGAAGAATCATTCAGGTCATATCTTTTCTGGCTCTGCCCGGTCTGTTCACCAGTATTTTCTATGCAATGAAAGAAATCTACAGTGCAGTTATTGCAGGATCATTTTCCCTGTCCGCAATGTTTCCCCAGCTGCTTCTGTTCTCAGGAAGCATGATTATTACCATACTTACAGGCAGATTTTTCTGTGGATTCTTATGCAGCTTCGGGGCAATGGGAGACTTTTTGTGGTACCTGACAAAGAAAACAGGGAAAAAGGGTTTAAAGGTAAATGAAAAGGTTGATGCATGGCTGAAGAATTTAAAATACCTGATTCTGGTATTTATTATATTGGGAATTTGGACATTTCATCTGGGAAATCTTGACAGCATGACGGGCCCCTGGGCAGTTTTTGGCATGTATTCTAAAATCGGAAGCTTGCCTTCCGTCCGGTATTTATTTACCATTGGAGGTTTCCTTCTGCTTCTTATTATTGTCGGCTCTTTCCTCATAGAACGATTTTTCTGCCGCTATTTATGCCCTCTTGGAGCAGTTTTTGCTATTTTGTCCAGATTCCGGCTGTTCCGCATTAAAAAGGAGAGGAGTAAATGTGGAAGCTGCCGGCTTTGTACCAGTAAGTGCAGTATGGGAATTCCTCTTTATCAGTACGATACAGTTACATCAGGAGAATGTATTGACTGTTTTGAGTGTACATCGGTTTGTCCAAGACACAATGCCAGAGCCAACGGAGCACCAGTGGCAGTCTCAGCTGTTTCGGCAGCAGCCATGTTTGGGCTGGTTTATGCCGGGAATACCCAGGCTCAGATGGTGAGCGGCCAGACTCCGGTAACAGTCCAGGTTCAGTCCAATACCGGAAACTATATAGACGGTACTTATACAGGAACCGGGCAGGGCTTCCGTGGAGAGACAAAGACAAGCGTTACCGTGGAGAATGGAAATATTACCGACATAACAGTTTTGTCCTATGAAGATGATAAGCCATATTTTAGCAGGGCAGTTGAAAAGGTGACAGCTGAGATTATTAACAGTCAGAGCACTGAGGTAGATGCAGTTTCTGGTGCTACCTTCAGCAGTAATGGCATTATAGAATCAGTAGCCAATGCACTGAATGTTTCCTACACAAACCCCAATAACACTTTAAAATCAGAGGGGCATGGCCATCACGGGAAAAAATAGTTAAAACCCAAAATACCACTTGTGCTTTTTACCTGCAAGTGGTATAATGCTCCCAACATATAAAGCGTGAGAACAATGGAGTCTCAACTGCAGGAATGCAGTTGCGGCTTCTTTTGCTTTTTGAGACATGGTGTCCTCTTAAAGCATCCCAGTTTCTTTTTGGAGAACAAGGAGGTTTTCCCCAGTATTTAGCGGGAGAGCCTCTTTTTGTTTGACAAAAAACCGTTTTATATAACAAAAAAAGCATGAGGAGGATCGGATTATGAGGAAAAAGTTATTATCAGCTGTGCTAATTGGGGTTATGGCCAGCAGTCTTCTGAACGGGTGCGGATCATCTGCACAGCAAAGTGCGGCAGGGGCAGGGACAAAAGCGGTTTCGGGGGAGACAAAAGCAGCAGGCGATGGGTCGAAAACCATTAAAATCGGTGCGATCTGCTCTCTGACAGGTGGTTCCGCCATCTATGGAGAAGGGGCACAGAATGCCATTACCATGGCGGCAGAAGAAATCAATTCCAGCGATTCGGAATACAAAATTGAGATTGTAAACGGCGGAAAAGTAGTGGATGATGCCAGTGATGCAAAACAGGCAATTAATGCCTATAACAGTCTGATGAAGGAAAGCCCAAACGCCATAGTAGGATGCTTTTTCTCATCAGTAACCCTCCCCATTGCAGAACAGGCTTCCAAGGATAATATGCTCCTTCTTGCAACTGGAGCTACCAATAAAGATGTTACATTAAAAGGTCCCAGCATCTTCCGCGACTGCTTCATCGATCCCTATCAGGGAAAAATGGCAGCTCAGTTTGCGAAAGAAAAGGGCTGGAAAAAAGCAGCAGTTATCTATGCAAAGGACGATGATTATTCCAATGGATTAAAAGATGCATTTATAGAGAATGCCAAAGCAAATGGAATTGAGGTTGTCTATACTGGAGAATGTACCACAAAAGATACGGACTTCTCCTCCCAGGCCTCCCAGGTGGTGGCAAAGGGAGCAGACTTCCTGTTTTATCCCTGTTTCTTAGATACGGTTCCTCTGTTAGTAGGGGCAGCCAGAGATGCAGGCTTTACCGGTGCCATTATGGGGGGTGACGGTTGGGACGGTGCAGATACGAAAGGCGTGGAAGACAAGTTTGACAACTGCTATTTCACCAACCACTATTCATCGGAAGATACCGCTCCTGCTGTTTCTAATTTCGTATCAAAATATAAGGAAAAATACGGGACAGAAAGCTTAAATGCCTGTGCGGCGCTTTATTATGACGCCGTCTATATGATTGCCGAAGCGGCGAAAAACGGTAAGGCAACAGACACCCCTTCCTTAATTAAGGGAATGACGAAAATGACCTTTACCGGCGTAGGGGGAACCTTCACTCTTGATGAAAACGGGGATCCTGAAAAATCGGTTGCCATCAATACCTTTGAGGGCGGCAAGGTAAAATGGCTGATGACCTTGTCACCGGAAGGAACAAAAAAATAGTATTAAAAAGACAATCAGGAGATGTGCATGAAAGCATGAAAATGTCTTTGGTGCACATTTTCCATTTGAAGGAGAAAGGAAACGGCCTATGACATTTTCATTATTTATTCAAAGCCTGATAAACGGACTGAACCAGGGCGCGATTTACGCCCTGATTGCGCTGGGCTATACGATGGTATACGGAATTATCCGTATGATTAATTTTGCCCACGGAGATTTTATCATGATCGGTTCCTATACCCTGTTTTATACCATTCCCCTTATGATCAATGCCGGAATGCCCCCATGGCTGTCCGTATTTCTGGCCATTGTAATCTGTGCCGGAACCGGTGTGGTTGTGGAGGTTGTGGCATATAAGCCGGTACGGAAAGCAGGCGCCATGTCCGCACTTATTACGGCACTTGCCATGAGCCTGTTTCTGGAGAATCTTGCCATGGTTCTTTTTGGAGCAAAGCCTCGAAATGTACAGAAAATTTTTGACCTTCCTTCTGTCAGTGTGTTTGGAACAAGTCTCCCTTTGAATGTTGTGCTGACCATTGGTATTGGTATATTTATGATGGCAGCGCTGCAGCTTTTTATCAAAAAAACCAGAATGGGAAAAGCAATGCGGGCAGTTCCCCAGGACCGGGATGCCTCTGTTCTTGCAGGAATTAATGTCAATAAAGTCATTACCGTCACCTTTGCCATTGGTTCCGGACTGGCAGCAGTTGCCGCCCTGATGTACTGCGCCAAATATCCCCGTGTAACCAATGACATGGGGTCCATGATGGGACTGAAAGCCTTTATTGCCGCTGTACTGGGTGGAATCGGAGTCATCCCCGGCGCCATGCTGGGAGGAATTTTAGTCGGTCTTATTGAAATATTTGTAAAGCTGTTTGCTCCAGGGTGGTATGAAGCCATTACCTATGCCATTCTAATCATTATACTGCTGGTTAAACCGTCTGGCATTCTGGGTAAGAATGCGGGCGAGAAAGTTTAGGGGGTGAACCATGGAAAGACGGGTTAAGATTTCATATGTGATTAACTTCCTGGGTGTTTTAGCGGTATTTCTTCTCTTTGTTCTGCTTTTTGAGTCAAGGATATTTGGAGCAGCCACCCAGTATATCAAAGGAATATGTACCACGGCCTGTTATACAATTATAATGGTAGCTTCCTTAAACCTGGTGGTAGGCTGTATGGGAGAATTTTCCTTGGGGCATGCAGGATTTGTTTCGGTCGGTGCCTATGCATCTGCCATTGTATCCGGTGCTCTGACTGGAAAGGGTCTGCCTGATCTGGCACTCTTTCTCATTGCCCTCCTGGCAGGCGGGGGCGCCGCTGGGATTACAGGCGTAATGGTTGGAATTCCGGCTCTTCGTTTGAGGGGGGATTATCTGGCCATTGTAACTGTGGCATTTGCAGAAATTATCCGGGTCTGCTTTTGTAATTTCGCCATAACCGGAGGCGGAAAGACCATGAGCGGCATTTTAAAGCTGTCAGACTTTTACTGGTGCTATTGGATTATGGCAGCCTGCGTGGCAGTCATGTATTTATATATCCGCAGCCGCTTCGGCAGAACGGTAAAGGCCATACGGGAGGATTATATTGCGGCTTCAGCCTCTGGAATTAATGTAACCTATTATAAAGTTCTGACCTTTACCGTAGCCGCTTTTTTTGCAGGTGTAGGTGGTGGAATCTATGCCCATTACATGACTGCCATGATCCCCACCAATTTTAATTTCATGTACTCTGCGGAGCTTCTTTCTGAAGTAATCATTGGAGGAATCGGGTCCTTAACCGGTTCCATTATCGGGGCTGCTTTTCTTTCTTCCCTTCCTGAGATGATGCGTCAGTTCTCTCAGTACCGCATGCTGGCTTATTCTGTGGTTCTTATTATTGTTATGATCTTTAAACCCGGCGGAATTTTCGGCAATTGGGAATTCTCCCTTGTCAGAATATTACACAGGCCAGAAAAAAAGGGGCATGAGAAAGCAGAAGGAGGGGTGCAACCATGGAAACAGCTGGAAAGAAAGAGCCGGTATTAAAGGTTCAGAATTTAGGAATTCAGTTTGGAGGCTTAAAAGCGGTTGACAGCTTTAATATGGAGATCGGAGAATCTGAGCTTGTGGGGCTGATTGGACCAAACGGTGCAGGAAAAACCACGGTATTTAATTTGATTACCGGTGTCTATAAACCTACAGAAGGCTCTTTTTACTTAAATGGACAGCGGATGAACGGGAAGAAAACCCATCAGATTGTAGATGCCGGAATTGCAAGAACCTTTCAGAATATCCGTCTGTTTAAGAAAATGTCCGTCATTGACAATGTAAAGACAGCAATGGAAAGCAAACTGTCCTACGGGCTGTTCCACGCAGTTTTCCGAACGCCGGTCTACTGGAAGGAAGAAAAGGCATTAACAGAAAGAGCAAAAGAGCTTCTTAAAATTGTTCATTTAAGCGGAATGGAGGATTATGAGGCGGGGAATCTTCCCTATGGACAGCAGCGCCGTCTGGAAATTGCAAGGGCTCTGGCTACAGATATGAAGCTGCTTCTTTTAGATGAACCGGCAGCAGGAATGAACCCAACGGAAACAGAAGAGCTTTTAGAAATCATACACTTCATACGCAATGAATTTAAAATATCGGTCCTTCTAATCGAGCATGATATGAGCCTGGTTATGAAAATCTGCGAACGGATTCTGGTGCTGGATTTCGGAACCACAATTGCCATAGGAACACCGGAAGTAATTGCAAACGACACCAGGGTCATTGAAGCATACTTAGGGAAAGAAGATGAGGAGGTGGAAGCGGATGCTAAAAGTGAATAATCTGGCAGTTTCTTACGGAGCCATCAAAGCCATACACGGTGTTTCCATGGAAGTTCATGACGGTGAGGTGGTGTCCTTAATCGGGGCAAACGGGGCTGGGAAAACCACTATTTTAAGAACCATATCCGGTTTAAAAAAGGCGGATGACGGTGAGATCCTTTTTAACGGAACTGATTTAAGAAAGATGGAGCCCAGCAAAATCATCACCTTAAAGCTGGCTCATGTACCGGAAGGCAGGCACATCTTTCCTCAGATGACCGTAGAAGAAAATTTGGAGATGGGGGCATTTACCGATAAAAAGGATCTGGAAGCAAATATGGAAGAGGTATTTGATCGCTTTTCGCGCCTAAAGGAACGGCGCAGACAGCTTGCAGGTACCTTGTCAGGAGGAGAGCAGCAAATGCTTGCAGTGGGAAGGGCTCTTATGGCAAAACCCAGCATGATCCTGATGGATGAACCCTCCATGGGGTTGTCCCCTCTATTGGTAAAGGAGATATTTTCAATTATAAAAGAAGTGAACAGGAAAGGGATTACCGTCCTTTTAGTGGAGCAGAATGCAAAAATGGCTTTGTCGATTTCAAGCCGTGCCTATGTAATGGAAACGGGGAAGATCACTATATCCGGAGATGCCGGAGAATTATTAAGGGATGACCGTGTAAGAAAGGCATATCTGGGACAGTAGGAGGAAGACACATGAACAAACAGAATCAATTTTTTGCAATTGCCATAACCCGCACCTGCGGAAGCGGAGGCGGAAGCCATATAGGGAAAAAACTGGCTGCGGATTACGAAATTGACTATTATGACAGGAAGCTTTTACGGCTGGCAGCAGAGGACAGTGGAATTAACGAAACCATATTTGCACAGGCAGATGAAAATACAAAAAAGACGTTGTTGTATGGGGCATTTAAAAGGGTTTATAATGGAGAGATCATCCCACCAGAAAGCGGGAATTTCTTATCAGACCAGAATTTATTTAATTATCAGGCAAAGGTGTTAAAAGAGCTGCTGACCCAGGAATCCTATGTGTGTGTGGGAAGAGCTGCTGATTTTGTATTAAAGGGGGAGCCCAATGTGGTGTCAGTCTATTTAGATGCACCCTATGAGTTTCGGGTAAAAAGGGAAATGGAACGGCAGGGAATTGGGGAAGGGGAAGCGCAGCGCTACATCGACCAGCTGGACCGGTACCGCAATGCCTATTACCTGTATCATACCGGAAGACAGTGGAAAAACCCCCGAAATTATGACCTGTGTCTGGATACAGAAAGCCTGGGACTTGATAACTGCGCGGAACTGATTAAAGAGTATATCAGGATGAAATTTGGCATTTGCCCGAAAAAAAAGGAGAGGTTATGAAAGAACTTGCTTATTATGATGGAACAATTGCTGCACCAGAGGAGCTGATGATTCCTTTTAATGACAGAGTGCATTTTTTCGGTGACGGGGTTTATGATGCGTCAGTGGGTGGAAATCACCGGGTTTATCTACTGGAAGATCATCTGGATCGTTTCTATTCCAGTGCAAATGCTCTGGATATCCGGATTCCCATGGAAAAGAAGGAGCTTGGAGAGCTTTTATCGGATCTTCTTAAAAAGGTGGAGGGAGAGACTCATTTTGTCTATTGGCAGGTCACAAGAGGAGCAGCTCCAAGAAACCACGCATATGACAGTGAGATGACCGGTAAGCTCTGGGTTATGATCCGCCCCAACCGGCTGCGCAGTCCCGAAGTTCCCATCAGTCTGGTCACAGCAGAGGATACCCGTTTCCTTCACTGCAATATTAAAACCTTAAATCTTCTGCCTTCCGTCATGGCATCCCAGAAGGCAGAGCAGCTGGGTGCACAGGAAACCGTGTTTCACAGAGGGGATATCGTAACGGAGTGCGCCCATAGTAACGTTTCCATACTGAAAAATGGTATTTTTTTATCCCATCCCAATGATCAGTACATTCTGCGGGGGATATCCAAGACTCATATGATTGAAGCCTGCTACCGCCTTGGTATCCAGGTGTTAGAACGCCCCTTTACCCTAACGGAGCTGATGGAGGCGGATGAGGTGTTGGTGACCTCCTCTTCTAATTTCTGCCTTCACGCAAAGGAGATCGATGGAATCCCAGTAGGAGGGAAGGATCCGGTGAGGTTAAGTCAGATTCAGAAGGAAGTGATCGAAGAATATTTAAGATATACAGGAAAGAGTAGCTTGTTTGATGATGTAGTCTGAACATGCAGGACAGCTGTTTGAAAAGGGAGTATGAAATGGAACGGGGAGAGCTGGAAAAATGGAACGTAGGAGAAAATTTAGATGCGCTGATGAATCTGGATCCAAGGGGCTATGGCGTCTGCCGGATTCTTTATGAAGGAAGCAGAAAGGCAATGGGAGAGCCGTTAGCCATGAGAGCCGCCGAGAGATTGTGCGGGACGGTAAAGGAACAGGATCTGGTCTTTATTCTCACCGGTTTTGTCCTTCTGCCCCACAGAAAACCGGAGATGGATGGCATGGTAAGTTCCATGCTTTTAGCCAGATCTCTGGTGCTGGCTTTTGGTGCAAAACCAGTCATCATCTGTCCGGAGGATTGCGTGAAGGCTGTAAAAAAGTGTGCATCCGTAGTTGGTCTTCATATCTACGAAGATTTAAAGACCGTACAGGAGCTTCCCTACAGCATGGGAGTTCATGCATTTACAAAGAACTCCAACAGAGCGTCAATGGAAGCGGAATGGCTGATTAAAGATATCCTGCCTTCTGCAGTAATTTCTGTGGAAGCCCCGGGAGCCAACCATCTGGGGGTTTATCACAATGCGGTTGGTAAGGATGTTTCTGAGCTGGAAGCAAAAAGTGATGTTTTGTGGGAACTTTTAAAACAGAAAGGCGTTTTAAACATTGCCATAGGCGATCTGGGAAATGAAATCGGGATGGGAACCATAGGAATGCATATCAGACAGTATGTCCCTTTTACCGGACCGGGAGAATGTATCTGCGGCTGCAAAGGAGGCACTCTGGCAGCCAGCAGTGCAGATCATATTATTACTGCCACCTGTTCCGACTGGGGCTGCTATGGACTTATGGCAGCACTTGCCTACTTAAAGCGGGATATGGAGATTCTTCACAGGGAAGAGATGGAGGCAGAGGTGATGCGCGTGGCGTCAAGAAGCGGGCTGATCGATATGACTGGATCGCTGCTGCCTGGTATTGATGGGTTTAATACCCGGATGAATACGGGGATTGTAAGCCTGATGCGTCAGTGCACGGCATATGCAGTCCGGTATTCCCATAATTCAGATCAATGGTTTGAACCGGTTATCGGGAAGGGCTTTTTCCAAAAAGGGGGGAAGGAAGTTGAAAATCAAAGCTGTGGGTGACCGGGGAGTGCTGCTTGAACTGGGAGAAACCATTGACGAAACGGTAAACCGCCAGGTTATGGAACTGAACCGGAGCATAATGGCTGCCTCAATAGAAGGAATTACAGAGACAGTTCCTGCCTTTTGTTCTGTTCTGGTATGCTATGATCCCCTGATCACGGATTATGCTTTACTAAGCAGCAGACTGGAGAAATTGTCAAAAACGGTTACCCTGGGAAAAAAGTCAGGTGGGAGGCTTGTAGAGATTCCGGTGTGCTATGGCGGAGAGTCAGGGCCGGATCTATCCTTTGTGGCAGAACATGCAGGGAGGAAGGAGCGGGAGGTGATCCGCATTCACAGCAGCAGAGATTACCGGATCTATATGCTTGGTTTTCTACCCGGTTTTCCTTACCTGGGAGGGCTGGATAAGAGAATTCATACTCCCAGACTTACTACACCCAGAACAAAGATACCCCCAGGGTCTGTTGGAATCGGAGGAGAACAGACCGGAATTTACCCCATGGAATCGCCTGGTGGGTGGCAGCTGATCGGAAGGACTCCGTTGAAACTTTTTGATGTAAAACGGGCAGAGCATCCTCTCTATGAAGCTGGGGATACCATACGGTTCATTCCCATCACATTAGAGGAATACCATAAAATCAGACTGGAACAGGAGAAGGGGTGACCGTATGGGGCTGGAAATAAAACTGCCGGGTGCATTTACATCTATTCAGGATAAAGGGAGGCGGGGATATTTAAGCCAGGGGTTTATGGAAAGCGGAGCCTGTGATAAATATTCCATGGCTGTCGCCAATTTATTTGCGGGTAATTTATCAGAGCCGGAACTGGCAGTTTTGGAGTTTACTTTAAAAGGGGGAGAGATTACTTTTACTTCCGATGAAGTGATCGCCCTGGCTGGTGCAGATATGAAGCCACTGAAAAACGGAGTTCCCATTTCCATGTATCGTCCTGTGGTTATGAGGGAGGGTGACTGTCTGAGTCTTGGAATGGCCTCAAAGGGCCTTAGAACCTATCTGGCAGTATACGGGGGAGTAGCGGTTTTACCGGTACTTGGAAGCAGATCCACTGACTTAAAAAGCTGCTTGGGAGGTCTTGATGGCAGGTCGTTAAAAGCTGGTGATCTCCTCCAAACAGGTAAAAGCGGGGAAGAGATAAAGCGGTTTGCAGCTGCGGTGTATGAAATGGATTTTACATCCCTGGCTGGGGAAAATGAACCCTGGTTCATAAATCCCTCCAATCCATTCCGTTACAGCGCAGATAAACGATATGTGCTTCTTCGTACTGTTCCCGGACCCCAGGCAGAGGCTTTTACAGAGGAAGGAAGAAATACCTTTGTCAGAAATCCTTATCAGCTGACTGCAGACTGTGACCGCATGGCATGCAGGCTTAACGGTCCTACCATAGAGATTGGGAAGGGGTCAGATATTATTTCCGATGCAGTCATGGAGGGATCGGTTCAGATCACCTCTTCGGGACTTCCCATTGTCATGCTGGCAGATCATCAGACAACGGGAGGTTATGCAAAGCTTGCCACCGTTATAAGCACGGATATTCCTGCACTTGCTCAGCTGCGTCCGGGAGAGTGGGCGACTTTTCAGTATGTGACTGCCATGGAAGCGGTGAAGATTGCCAGGAAAGAGAATAAAAAGCTTCTGGAGCTGAAAAAAATAATTGAGACTGCCATGGGAAAATGGTAAAATATCAACAGGAAAGAAGGAAAATAATGGGAACTGATTTAAGCCGATTAACGCCTGTGGAAGTAAGAACCATGATCAGAAAGGGACTGATTGATACTCCCACTGCCGGACTGTGTGCAGGCTATGCCCAGGGAAATTTAGTAATGCTCCCACAGGAGCTTGCATGGGATTTCCTTTTATTCTGCCAGAGAAATCCCAAATCCTGCCCGCTTCTTGAAGTTTCCGATGCAGGCAGCCGGACATTTGCCTTTACAGCACCAGGCAGTGATATTACCACGGATCTTCCAAAATACCGGGTTTACAAAGACGGCATCTGTACCGGGGAGTACACGGCTGTGACCGATATTTTTGAGGAGTATCAGTTACATAAGGGAAAGCTGGTGAGTTTTTTAATTGGCTGCAGTTTTTCATTTGAAGCGGAGCTGCTGGAAGCTGGTATTCCCGTAAGGCAGATCGAAGAAGGCGTTAATGTTCCCATGTACCAGACAACCATTCCCTGCATCCCTGCAGGAATATTTTCCGGAAACATGGTAGTAAGCATGAGACCGATTCCTCACAGCCTGGTACCAGCTGCAACGGCTATCACTGCAGCCATGCCCAGGGTACACGGGGCTCCGGTTCAGATCGGATACCCGGAGGCAATCGGGATCAGGGATATTGAGACCCCGGATTTCGGAGACCGGGTTACCATAAAGGAAGGGGAAGTCCCGGTCTTCTGGCCCTGCGGAGTCACGCCCCAGGCAGTGGTGATGAACAGCCGTCCTCCCTTTGTAATTACCCATGCTCCCGGTCATATGTTTATTACAGATATGAAGAATGCGAAGCTGAAATACTGAAAACGGTTTTAGAGAAAGGAAGCGTGATTATGGCGGTCATTGATTTGAACTGTGATTTGGGGGAAAGTTACGGAGCTTATAAGATCGGAATGGATGAAGAAGTGATTCCATACGTTACTTCTGCAAACATTGCCTGTGGATTTCACGGAGGTGATCCCCTGGTGATGGAGCGGACAGTAGCACTTTGTAAGGAGCATGGAGTGAGAATCGGCGCTCATCCGGGATTTCCGGATCTGGCAGGATTCGGAAGAAGAAATATGGCGCTGTCTCCGGATGAGGTGAAGGCGTCTGTGAAATATCAGATAGGAGCGTTAAAAGCATTTTGTACGGGAGCAGGAGTACGGCTCTGGCATGTAAAACCCCATGGTGCCCTTTATAATATGGCAGCAGAGGATTATCAGCTGGCGAGGGCTGTCTGCCTGGCTGTGAAGGAGGTGGATGAAAGTCTGGTGCTCCTTGGGCTAAGCGGCAGTGAGATGATCCGTGCAGCAAAAGCAACCGGCGTATTCTGTGCGAGCGAGGTATTTGCAGACCGGGGATACCAAAGTGACGGAACCCTTGTTCCCAGAAATCAGAAGGGTGCACTGATAAAGGATGAAGAAGAGGCGGTAAGGCGGGTGATCCGCATGGTGCGTGATCGGAAGGTGGAAGCTGTGGACGGACGGGACATTACCATACAGGCGGATTCCGTGTGTGTTCATGGGGATGGAGCCAAAGCTCTGGCATTTGTGAAAAAGATACGGGAAGGTCTTATGGAGGAAGGAATTGTAATAAAGGGATTCTAAGTGACAGAGGGATAAAAAATACCCCCGGAAAACGGTACATATCAAGTACGCCGTTTCTTCCGGGGGATTATTTTATTATTTGGAAATGGAATCCGCAATGGTATTGGCCAAAGCAGCAATTTCAGACAGCTGATCTTCTTTCACGGATGATTTCACTGTAATGGTCTGATCCAGAATGGTCATGTTTTTCATGCCTGTGATGATTTCGGTCATCTTTTTGGCTGCCATAACGCCCCAGGAGCCGTTCTCGATGAGTGCAACGGTACGGTTCTGCACGTTGTGAGCCTTCATATCCATGAGTAAATGCTCCATATTGCTGAAGATTCCTGCATTATAGGTAGCAGATGCAAAAACCAGATGGCTGCATCGGAATGCCTCTGAGATAATGTAGGAATGGTGGGTTACGGATACGTCATACATCACTATATTGCGGATGCCTCGTTCTGCAAGCCGGCAGGCTAGAATATTGGCAGCATTCTCTGTGTTGCCGTATATGGAGCCGTAGGCGATCATAACAGCCTGTTCTTCCGGTTCGTAACTGCTCCAGGTGCAGTACTTGTCCATGTACCAGCAGATATTGGAACGCCATACCGGTCCGTGAAGCGGGCAGAGAAGCTGTATGTCTAAGTCCGCTACCTTTTTTAATAAAGCCTGGGTGTTGACTCCGTATTTGCCCACGATGTTAGAATAATATCTTCTGGAATCATCAAGCCATTCACGCTCAAAATTCAGCTCATCAGCAAATATATTCCCGTTCATGGCGCCAAAGGTACCAAATGCATCTGCGGAAAATAAAATCTTATCAGTGGCATCATAGGTTACCATAACTTCCGGCCAGTGTACCATGGGAGCCATGTAGAAGGAGAAATTGTGCTTACCGGTTGAGAATGTATCTCCTTCTTTTACAATGACAGCTCTGTCATCCACTCCAAATTCATAAAACTGATTGATGATGGGAACAGTTTTTGCATTGCAAACCACTTTGACATCAGGGTATCTGCTTACCATCTCTCCTAACGTTGCGCAGTGATCTGGTTCCATATGATTAACAAAAATATAATCCAGATTCCGTCCGCCTAAAACTGCTTCCACATTCTCGATAAACTGCCCGCTGATGGCTCTGTCAACCGTATCAAACAGTACGGTTTTTTCATCCAGCAAAACGTAGGAATTATAAGCAATTCCTCTGGGAATAGGGTATGCATTTTCAAACAGGGCCAGACGGCGGTCACTTCCGCCAACCCAGAACAGATCATCTATTATTTTTTTGATACAGTACATGTTGCAGCCTTCCTTTCTATTGCTCGTTCTAGTATCTTGTATAAAGTATACTATATTTTTAACAAAATGTCATGACCTTTTTCTATAAACATAGTAGGAATTCGGTATTTTTTTGAAACCGCACTTTTTATGAATACGGGAAAAATGAAACCTGCTATAATAAGGTCAGATTACGGAGGTAGAAAGCATGGATGAAAAGAAAAAAACAGTTAGTCAGATCATTGATTATATTGAAGTAAATTTATCTGCGCCGGAAAGACTGAATGTGGAGGAGATCGCCCGTCATGCCGGTTATTCTAAATTTCATATCAACCGGATGTTTTCTGATGTCACAGGCTGTACCATCCACCGTTATATTAAGGAGCGCAGGCTCAGTGAAGCGGCTGGTAAGCTTATTATGGAAGAAGAATCCATCGCCAGAATTGCTCAGGATGCATTGTATCAGTCCCAGCAGGCATTTACACTGGAATTTAAAAAAGTATATGGCTGTACGCCAATGACATACAGAAAAGCAAGAATTAACAAAGAATTAAGGCGAAAAGAAGTGATAGTGAACCACTCCAAAGCCTGGAGGTGTGCGGCATGAATATGGTACCATATGTGATTGAACAGACTGGATCAGGGGAACGAAGCTATGATCTGTTTTCACGCCTGTTAAAGGACCGGATTATTTTTCTCGGGGAAGAGGTAAGCGATGAGTCTGCCAAGCTGATTATCGCACAGCTTTTATTTCTGGAATCCCAGGATCCGGAGAAAGACATATCCTTTTACATTAACAGCCCGGGCGGTTCCATAACTGCAGGACTGGGGATTTATGATACCATGAAGTACATCCGCTGCGATGTTTCCACCATCTGCCTTGGCTTTGCGGCCAGTTTTGGGGCGTTTCTTCTGGCAGGAGGAACAAAAGGAAAGCGGTTTGCCCTTCCCAATGCTGAAATTATGATTCATCAGCCCGGAGTATCAGGAGGAATCGGGGGAAAGGCAGCTGACATATGGATTTACTCAGAAAAGCTTCAGAAGGATAAGAGGCGGTTAAACCGGATACTGGGGGAAAATACCGGTCATTCCGAAGAAGAGATTGAACGGGATACGGACAGGGATCATTTTATGACAGCATCAGAAGCCAGGGATTACGGAATCATAGATGCAATTCTGGAAAAAAGAAAATAGAGAACGTTTAAGGGGTTAATCTGAAAAAGGGATTGAACCCCTTTTCATTTTTTGCTACAGTAGGACGTATGAAAGGAGGCGAAAGGAATGAAGGATCAAAAAGAGACAATTCTGGTGAGTGCCTGTCTTTTGGGTGTGAACTGTCGATATGATGGCAATCATGGAGAAAATGAAGATGTTCTGGCACTGCTTGATGGGTATCATGTGGTGCCAGTCTGTCCGGAACAGCTGGGAGGAATGGAAACACCAAGATCTGCGTCTGAGCGTAGAGGTGAACATACAGTCATCAACCAGTCTGGTCAGGATGTTACTGCCTTTTTTGAAAAAGGTGCCAGTGAGACCTTAAAGCTGGCAAAAATCTTTGGCTGCAAAAAGGCTGTCTTAAAGGAACGCAGTCCCTCCTGCGGCCATGGAATGATCTATGACGGGACATTTTCCGGAAATAAAATTCCTGGAAGCGGTGTCACCGCGGCTTTGCTTAGAGAGAACGGAATTGAAGTGATTGGAGAAAGCAAAATTCATTCTCTCATAACCGGAACGGACAATTAATTAAGTACAGTAAGGAGAATATCAGTATGAAAACAGAGATAACCAGACAACAGGCACTTGACCTACTCATAAAATATAATCAGGAGCCCTTTCATCTCCTTCACGGGCTGACCGTGGAAGGCGTGATGCGCTGGTATGCCAGAGAACTTGGCTATGGAGCGGAAGAAGATTTCTGGGGATTGGCAGGACTTCTCCATGATGTGGATTTTGAGCAGTTTCCAGAGGAACATTGTACAAAGGCGCCGGAGCTTTTAAAAGAAATCCATGCAGAGGAGGAGCTGATTCACGCCGTTTGCAGTCATGGCTATGGAATCTGCTCAGAGGTAAAACCAGAGCATGAGATGGAAAAGGTCCTTTTTGCCTCAGATGAACTGACTGGATTAATCGGTGCAGCTGCCAGAATGCGTCCTTCCAAAAGTGTGATGGATATGGAAGTATCCAGCTTAAAGAAAAAGTATAAGGATAAAAAATTTGCAGCAGGCTGTTCCAGGGACATCATCGACACCGGTGCCGGGAATCTGGGCTGGACATTAGAAGAGCTGCTTGAAAAGACCATACTTGCCATGCGTTCCTGTGAGGAAAGCGTAAATCAGGAGGTGGAAGCTTTGAAAGGAAAATAAGACCGGTCACCATATTTAATTTCACAGATGTCTACAAAAGACAGGATTTTTACAGGAAGGTCCCATATGACTGGGTTGACTGTACAGATTTAACCGGTGTCCATGGTTTTTGCGATGGCGCTTCTTTAACGGAGATTGAGCGGCGGGCAAAAAGGGCAGGGGGCAGCTTCCGGTTCCTGGACTGTGGAAATTTTCATTATGTCAGTTATGTTTTACAAAAGGATTACAAAGAGCCCTATGATCTGGTTGTATTTGACCATCATGCAGACCTTATGGTTTCCAGTTTTCAGGGAATCCTTTCCTGTGGAAACTGGATCCGCCAGATTTTGGAAGAGCAGAAGTTTTTAAAGAGGGTTATTTTAATTGGCGTGTCGGATGAGCTGGCCTGTGCAGTCAGGGAAGATTTTAAAGACAGAGTGAAAATTTATACGGAATCGGAATTGTCAGGGAAAGACTGGGTTTCGGATTTTGCCGGACAGCTTAAGGAGCCGGTGTATTTATCTGTGGATAAAGATGTATTTTCTTCCAGTGAACTCCTTACTGACTGGGATCAGGGAAGTATGACACTGGCCCAGCTTTCCAAGGCATGGGATATTATCTGCAAAAAGGAACCAGTTCTGGCAGTTGATATCTGCGGGGAATATAACAGCATCAGCGGAGGAAACAGACGGATTGAAGAATCGGATAAACGAAACAGCCTGGCAAATGAAAAGATCTTAAACATGTTCCTGGAAAAGAGAATTTATGCATGATGATGGAAAATTATACATAATTAGAGAAAACCACTTGACAGCTGGTGACAATTAAGATATTATTTCCGTTAAATATGTAGATATTAACCTGTATCAGAGGAGAAAGACGCCATGAAAAAAGTTGTGAAATTCGGAGGAAGCTCTTTAGCCAGCGCCATGCAGTTTGAAAAGGTTGGTAATATCATTCGCGCAGACAAGAGCAGAAAATATGTAGTTCCATCCGCGCCGGGAAAGCGTAATGACAAGGATGAAAAAGTAACAGATCTGCTGTATCAGTGTTACGATGCGGCGGAAGCGGGAAAAAGCTACAAAAGCATTCTGGAAAAAATCAAAGAGCGCTATATGGAAATTATCAGCGGACTTTCACTGAACATGAGTCTTGATGAGGAATTTAATGTGATTGAAAAGAATTTCTTAGAAAAGGCAGGCAGGGACTATGCTGCTTCCAGAGGTGAATATTTAAACAGTCTGATCATGGCTGAGTATCTGGGATTTGAATTTATTGATGCCGCTGAGGTGATCTTTTTTGATGAAGAGGGCAACTTTGAAGCAGATCTTACAGATCAGGTGCTATCTGAGCGTTTAAGCAAGGCTGAAACAGCAGTTATTCCTGGATTTTATGGCTCAAAGCACGATGGCACCATTAAGACTTTTTCAAGAGGCGGCTCCGATGTGACAGGTTCCGTAGTGGCGAAAGCAATTCATGCAGATATGTATGAAAACTGGACGGATGTTTCCGGTGTTCTGGTGGCAGACCCCAGAATCATTAAAGATCCGGAAGTCATTGAAACCATTACATACAGAGAATTAAGAGAGCTGGCGTATATGGGTGCCAGCGTACTCCATGAGGATGCAATCTTCCCTGTAAGAAAAGAGGGAATTCCCATTAATATCCGTAACACCAATAAGCCTGAGGACAAGGGAACCTTAATTGTGGAAAGCACCTGCAGACAGCCCCGCTATACCATTACGGGAATTGCAGGAAAGAAAGGCTTTTGTTCCATTAATATTGAAAAAGCCATGATGAATGCTGAAGTTGGTTTTGGGAGAAAAGTGCTGGAGGTATTTGAAAAATACGGAATCTCCTTTGAACATATGCCTTCCGGAATCGATACCATGACGGTATTTGTTCACCAGTCAGAGTTTGAGGAATATGAGCAGTCTGTCATTGCCGGAATTCACAGAGCCGTTGAGCCTGATTTTGTGGAGATGGAATCTGATCTTGCGCTTGTTGCGGTTGTAGGCAGAGGGATGAAGGCCACCAGAGGGACTGCCGGCAGGATTTTTTCCGCGCTCGCCCATTCCAGAGTCAATGTTAAAATGATTGATCAGGGCTCCAGTGAATTAAATATTATAATTGGTGTTAGAAACAGTGATTTTGAAGAAGCGATTAAGGCGATATATGATATCTTTATAACAACCGAAGTTTAAAAGCTTAGGAATATTTATAGATGGCCAAACAGAGAAAAGTGGCAATGGATAATGTATAATATAAAGGCAGCTGCTGTTTTGCAGCTGTCGATTTTTATGTAAGTGCCTGCTATTTCATCACTTTCTCAAATCTAAACATTCCTTCAAGATAATCTTTTTCTGGTTTATCATCAGAATTCCATTCATTAGAATCCGGTTCATTGGGATCCGGATGATATTTATTATAGAATTCAACCGCACTAAATCCACAGCGATTGATATAAAAGTGGATGTTTCGTTTTTGAAAATAAGGTGTACAGGTTTCCCATACCTTTGTCTCCGGATGAAGTCTTTCAATATGATTCCATATTGCCTGACCGATACCTTTGTTATGTACTCCATTTTTCACATACAGGAAGTCTAGATGATTATGCTGTGTTTTCTCGTCAATCACAACGATAGCGCCTCCAACCATTTCTCCATCTGCCAACGCTTCATAAGCGATAGAACCTTTTGCTGAAAGAGAACGGTCTATATGACTTTCTGGAAGAATTTCTTCTTCCATGTCTCCAAATGCATCCGCACTTTGTTGAAAAGCAGCTTGCATATCCTTTTTAAAATTTACTAAATGACTATCTCGTAACGGTATCATTTCAAAATTCATTTCATCATCTCCTAAATTTAAATATATACAATTATAGCAGAGAGGGGACTTGTAATGAAGCACTGCAATTATTAAATCAATCTTAAAAAAACTATTGGACAGGAAACAAATATGATACAATAATGATTAAAGCAGCTTATAGTTCAATTGCGAATCTTATCATGCGGAGGAAAAATATGCAATATCGTGATTTTGGAAAGACAGGAATAAAAGTTTCAGCACTCGGGTTCGGAGCCATGCGGCTTCCTCTTTCGGGAGAAAATCAGGTAGATGAGAAGAGGGCGGTGGCCATGATCCGTCATGCCATTGATCAGGGAGTCAACTACATTGACACTGCTTATCCCTATCATGAGGGGGAAAGCGAGCGGATCGTAGGGGAAGCGCTGCAGGAAGGTTACAGGGAGAAGACTTATCTGGCTACCAAATGTCCTGTTTGGAAGCTTGAAAAAGAAGAAGATTTTGAAGAAATTTTAGATGAACAGTTAACAAAATTAAAAACAGATCATGTGGATTTTTATCTGCTCCATGCCTTAAGCAGAGACCGGTTTGAAGAGAAGATAAAAAAACTGAAACTGGTAGAGAAGATGGAAAAAGCGAGAGCAGATGGAAAAATTAAGTATATTGGTTTTTCCTTCCATGATTCATATGACGTGTTTCAGGATATCCTAGATTATTATGATGGATGGGATTTCTGCCAGATTCAGTATAACTATGTGGATCTGACACATCAGGCAGGCTTAAAAGGACTGAAAGAGGCTGCTGGAAAAGGACTTGCCGTAGTCATTATGGAACCGTTATTAGGCGGAAGACTGGCCAATCCTGCAGCTCATGTAAAAGAAGCGTTAGGAAGTGAAAAATCCAGCGTGGAATATGCCCTTGACTTTTTATGGGATCAGCCGGAAGTCAGCCTGCTTTTAAGCGGTATGAGTGATGAACAGCAGCTGGAAGATAATCTTTTGTATGCTGACAGAAGCTATATTGGAATGGTATCCGAAGAAGAACATGCCATGTACAAGAAAGCAAAGGAAATTTTTGATTCCATGGCGCTGGTTGGCTGTACCGGCTGTCGTTACTGTGTTCCCTGCCCATTCGGACTGGAGATCCCGGAGATATTCTCCTACTATAATATGACGGCAGCCCACAAAGAGGGCGAAGCCAAAGCAGGGTATGAGGCTCTTTCGATAAAAGCAGACAGCTGCAAGACCTGCCACAGATGTGAAAAGGAATGCCCTCAGATGATTAAAATCAGCCAGGTTATGCCAGAGGTAGCAAAGGTGTTTGAAAAGATACAGGCTTAACGGAAACCAGTAAGGAGGGACTGTTTATGCTGGAGAAAATTGATTTATCAAAGAAAATTGATAAGGAAACTTACAAAAAGACAGAGAAAGAACAAAGTGAAAAGCTGGGGCTTTTGCAGCGCCAGTTAAAGGAAGCCGGGGTTCCGGTTATGATCGTATTTGAAGGAATGGGAGCCTCAGGAAAAGGCACTCAGATCAATCACCTGATTCAGGCCCTTGATCCCAGAGGCTTTGATGTCTATGCCAATGATAAATCGACAGACGAAGAGCGTATGCGTCCCTTCCTGTGGCGTTTTTATACAAAACTGCCTGCCCAGGGAAGAATCGCTGTTTTTGACAGAAGCTGGTACCGCCAGGTAACTATGGAACGTTTTTCCGGAAAGCTTCCTGATGAAGACCTGCCTGGAGCATTTCATGACATACAATCCTTTGAACGTCAGCTCACCGATGACGGAATGGTTATCATCAAGCTTTTCCTTTATATTTCCAGAGAAGAACAGAAGAAGCGGTTTAAAAAGCTGGAAAGTTCAAAGGAAACCAGCTGGAGGGTAACAAAGGACGACTGGAAGAGGAACACCGAATATGACCGTTTTCTGCAAATTTGCGAAGAGATGCTTCAGAATACGGACATGGATTATGCCCCATGGACCATAATCGAAGCAAACGATAAAGAATATGCAGCAGCCAAGATCATGTCCTGTGTGGCAGACTGCCTTTCGGATGCCTTAAATAAAAAGAGCTTAAACGGAGTGCCCAAGGAGAAAGAAGTGCCAGTCCGTTCAGAAAGCTTTAAATCAGGTGTTCTGTCCGGAGTGGACTTAACCAAGTCCATTTCAAAGGAAGATTACAAAAAGGAAATCGACCGTTTACAGAAAAAGCTGGAATTCCTCCACAGCCAGATTTACCGCATGCGGATTCCGGTTGTACTGGGATTTGAAGGCTGGGATGCAGCAGGAAAAGGCGGAGCCATCAAGCGGCTTACCAGCCACCTGGATCCAAGAGGGTATAAGGTATACCCGACTGCAGCCCCCAACGATCTTGAACGGGTTCATCACTATCTCTGGCGTTTCTGGATCAATATGCCAAAAGCAGGCCATATCGCCATATTCGACCGCACCTGGTACGGGAGAGTGCTTGTAGAGCGGGTAGAGGGCTTTTGCAGGGAAAGCCAGTGGAAGCAGGCTTATCAGGAAATCAATGAGATGGAAAGCCACCTGGCAAATGCCGGTGCTGTCGTCCTTAAATTCTGGCTTCATATCGATAAAGACGAACAGGAAAAACGCTTTAAAGAACGGCAGGAAGATCCCTTAAAGCAGTGGAAGATTACAGAAGAAGACTGGCGAAACAGAGAAAAATGGGATCAGTATGAATCGGCAGTCAATGAGATGCTGGTTCGTACCTCCACAACCTATGCACCATGGGTGGTAGTGGAAGGAAACTGCAAGTATTATGCAAGGATCAAGATCTTAAAAACTGTGGTGGAAGCTCTGGAAAACAAGATAAAAGAAGTGAATAATCGTCCCTGACCACTTGTGTTTTCCTCTCTTTTCGTGTAAAGTAGGAGGAAGTGAACAAAGGCAGGAGGATAGGGCATGAATACGGTTTTAATCGTGGGCGGGGGCGCTGCAGGGATGCTGGCTGGAATAGCAGCAGCCATGAAGGGCAGTACCGTCCACATTTTTGAGAAAAACGAGAAGCTTGGTAAAAAAGTATATATTACGGGAAAAGGACGGTGCAATGTAACCAATGCCTGTGATACGGAGGAGCTGTTCGGGAATGTTGTAACCAATTCCAAATTCTTATACAGCAGCTTTTACGGTTTTACCAATTTCGATATGATGGAACTTTTAGAGACCCTTGGCTGCCAGTTAAAGACGGAACGGGGAAACCGGGTATTTCCGGCTTCGGATAAAGCTTCCGATGTAATTAAGGCCCTGAACAACCGGCTTTTGGAACTGGGTGTTATGATTCATTACCGGAAAAAAGCAGAAAAGCTGATGATTGAAAATGGTACTGTAAAAGGAATTGTGGTCAGTGACAGTACCGGAAAAAAATCTTTCTATGGAGACAGCGTAATCATTGCCTGCGGCGGTTATTCCTATCAGACTACCGGTTCCACGGGAGACGGCTATGAACTGGCGAAAGAAGCCGGACACACCGTAAGCACGTTATCTCCGGCACTGGTTCCTTTCGTTGTGGAAGAGCCCATGATTAAGGAGCTGCAGGGTCTTTCTCTTAGAAACGTAGAAGCGACAGTGATGAAAGGCAGCAAGGTTATTTACAGGGAATTCGGAGAGATGCTTTTTACCCACTACGGAGTCAGCGGTCCAGTTCTTTTAAGTGCCAGCAGCTATGCGGCAAAGGAACTAAAGAAAGGTCCACTTACTCTTTCCATTGATTTGAAGCCTGCTTTGACAGAAGAACAGCTGGATGCCAGGATTCTAAGAGATTTTGAGGAATCCATGAATAAGCAGTTTAAAAATGCTCTGGGCAATCTATATCCTGCCAAGCTGATTCCTGTTATCATTGATGCAAGCGGAATTTCTCCGGAAAAGAAGGTTAATGAGATTACAAGAGAAGAACGTCAGGCGCTGATTCACGTAACCAAGTCATTTACCATGACTCTCACTGCACTGAGAGGATACAATGAGGCCATTATCACCCAGGGAGGTGTTTCTGTAAAAGAGGTAAATCCCTCCACTCTGGAATCCAAACTTGTAAACGGCCTGTATTTTGCAGGAGAGGTGCTGGATCTGGATGCGGTGACCGGGGGCTTTAATCTTCAGATTGCCTGGTCCACGGGTTTCGCAGCAGGAAGTGCGGCAGGAGAGGAGAAGGACGAAAGATGACAAAGGTTTATAATATCGCAATTGACGGACCAGCTGGAGCGGGAAAAAGCACCATTGCCCGTGCAGCAGCCAGTAAACTTAATTTTGTTTATGTGGATACTGGAGCCATGTACCGTGCCATGGCATTGCATTTTTTAAGAAAAGGGATCTCTCCACAGGATGAGGCCGCCATTTCGGAAGCTGTTAAGACTGCGGATGTAACCCTGGCCTATGAAAACGGCGTGCAGCAGGTGATTTTAAACGGAGAGAATGTATCAGGACTGATCCGTTCTGAGGAAGTGGGAGCCATGGCTTCTGCCACTTCTGTGCACTTACCTGTGAGAGAAAAACTGGTAGAACTGCAAAAAGGTCTTGCAGCCCGGGAGAATGTCATTATGGATGGCAGAGATATCGGTACCTGCGTTCTTCCTGATGCCGATCTTAAGATCTATTTAACCGCCAGCAGCCGGGTTCGTGCCGAAAGAAGGTATCTGGAACTGAAGGGAAAAGGACAGGACTGCAGCCTGGAAGAAATCGAAAAAGATATTATCAAACGGGACCACCAGGATATGAACCGGGAACATTCTCCCTTAAAACAGGCAGAGGATGCGGTGCTTTTAGATTCTTCTGAGATGAGTGCCAGAGAGGTAATAGAACGGATTTTAATGCTGTTTGAGGAAAGAAAACTGGAAGAGAGGAGCTAATGTATGGAAGTAGTAGTAGCAAAATCCGCCGGATTCTGCTTTGGTGTGAAACGTGCCGTTGATCAGGTATATGAACAGCTGAAACGAAACGATAAGCCAATTTATACGTATGGTCCCATCATCCACAATGAAGAGGTTGTAAAAGATTTAGAGGAAAAAGGCGTAAAAGTAATTGAAAGTGAAGAAGAATTAAAAAAGATTCACGACGCCGTTGTGGTAATCCGTTCCCATGGAGCCGGAAAACGGGTTTATGATATCATGGAAGAGAACGGAATAGAGATTATTGATGCAACCTGCCCTTATGTAAGAAAGATCCATAAAATTGCGCAGGAGCAGAATAAAGAGGGCAGACGCCTGATCATAATTGGTAATGATTCACACCCGGAAGTGGAAGGTATTAAAGGCTGGGGAAATGACAATACTTTAGTGGTGGAAACACCCGAGCAAGTGGAAACTTTGCCGCTCACAGAAGGAGAGAGGCTGTGTATTGTATCACAGACGACATTTAATTACAAGAAATTTCAAGATTTAGTTGAAAAAATTTCTGAAACGCGGTATGATATACTTGTTTTAAATACGATTTGCAATGCAACACAGGAAAGACAGGTGGAAGCAAAGCGGATAGCTTCAGAAGTGGATGCCATGATAGTCATTGGCGGAAAAAGCAGTTCCAATACCCAGAAGCTGTACGAGATATGCCGAAGGGAATGTAAGAATACTTACTATATCCAGACACTAGGTGATTTAGATCCTGATTGTGTAAATTCTGTGCGCAGCGTAGGTATTACAGCCGGGGCTTCAACCCCGAATCATATTATCGAGGAGGTTCATACTAATGTCAGAGTTAAGTTTTGAACAAATGTTAGAGGAATCATTGAAAACCATACGTACAGGAGAGATCGTCACTGGTAAAGTCATCGACGTAAAAGAAGATGAAATCGTCTTGAATATAGGGTACAAGTCTGACGGCATCATCCCGCGTAGCGAGTACACGGATGACCAGAATTTAAATCTTACAACCGTTGTACAGGTTGGCGAAGAGATGGAAGCCAAAGTCACTAAGGTTAATGACGGTGAGGGTCAGGTTGCTTTATCCTATAAGCGATTAGCAGCAGACAGAGGCAATAAGAAGTTAGAAGAAGCATTTGAAAACCACGAAGTACTTACCGCAAAAGTTGCACAGGTGCTTGACGGTGGTTTAAGCGTGGTTGTAGAAGGCGCAAGAGTATTCATTCCTGCAAGCCTGGTATCCGATACTTATGAGAAGGATTTAACCAAGTATGCAGATAAGGAGATCGAATTCATCATTACTGAATTCAATCCAAAGAGAAGAAGAATTATCGGTGACAGAAAGCAGATTATGGTTGCTAAGAGAGCCGAGCTTCAGAAAGAATTATTTGACAAGATCCATGCAGGCGATGTTGTTGAAGGTACAATTAAGAACGTAACCGATTTCGGTGCATTTATTGACCTTGGCGGAGCCGATGGTTTACTTCATATATCAGAGATGAGCTGGGGCAGAGTAGAAAGCCCGAAAAAAGCATTCAAAGCTGGTGAGAAAGTAAAAGTTTTAATCAAAGATATCAACGGCGACAAGATTGCACTCAGCTTAAAATTCCCAGAGACAAACCCATGGAAAGATGCATCTGAAAAGTATGCAGTGGGCAATGTAGTAATCGGTAAAGTAGCACGTATGACTGATTTCGGCGCATTTGTTGAGCTGGAGCCAGGCGTTGATGCTCTGCTTCATGTATCCCAGATTTCCAGAGAGCATGTGGAAAAACCTGCAGATGTTCTGGCAATTGGACAGGAAATTGAAGCAAAGGTAGTTGATTTTAACGAAGACGACAAGAAGATCAGCTTAAGCATCAAAGCACTTCAGGGTCAGGACGAAGCAGCTGCAGAAGATGCACCTGTATATTCTGACGAAGTTTAAGCATAATAAAGAATGAGCAGATGGGAAGTGGAGAAATCCGCTTCCTTTTTTCGTACAAAAAATATTATGTAATGGCAAGGAGAAGTAGATTTCATGAAAAAAGTTTTTTTCACAATACTATCGGCGATAATAATTATGACACTGGCGTTTACCGGATGTAAAAGTAAAACAGACCCGAAACCGGAAGAAGAGCAGACCCAGGCAAAGCCCGCCAGTGGAGCGGGAAAGGCCTCTGCAGGGGAAGCAAACCATATACGCCTGGAAGATGATTATTATGACTTTGTCAACGGGGAGATGCTTAATAATACCGAGATTCCGGGAGATGCAAGTGGCTGGAGCCAGTTTTACAAGCTGGACAGAGAGGCTTATGAAATCCTAAATGAAGTACTCCGTGAATCTGTGAATAACAGGAAAAATGAAAAAGAAGGATCTCTGGAACAGAAAATTGCCGATCTCTATCTGACCGCTATGGATATGGATGGGAGAAGGGCTGCCGGATTTGGTGGACTTGCTGTATATATGGACGGGATCAGCCGTGCCTCCACCATTGAGGAGTATCTGGAACAGGCAGGGAAAATCTACAATGATCTGGGGGTTAGCAGCATTATTCTGCCCCAGTGGTCTGAGGATATGAGTAATTCTACCCGCTACGCCCTGTATTTTGACGGCGCAGATCTTGGACCTGGAAAAGAGACTTTAGAGGATTCCGACCAGGAAGAACTAATGAACCATTACCGCAATTATATATCCCGGATTATGGAATATACAGGGCTGAAGAAAGAAGAAGCGGATCAGGCTGCAGATGGCATTTTAAAATTACAGAAGGATCTGGCGGGAAGTGCACTTCCTCTTAGCAAACAGGGAGACCCTGAGGTTATATATAATCCGTATACCGGTGACGAATTAAAGAAACTGTTTCCAGATGGAACCATGGAGACCTTTTTAAAAGCAGCAGACTTAAATGAACAGGATCAATACATTGTGGTTCAGGTAGATCAGATGAAAAAAATCGGCGGATATTTAAATCAGGAATCCCTCCCTCTTTTAAAACAGTATACGTTATTTTGTCTGGTAAATGATTTTGCTCCCAGTCTGACACCCGAAATCAGAGACACCAATCTGGAATGGAATAATTTAAGAAAAGGAATCAAAGAAAGAAAAACAGACGAAAAACTGGCAAGTGAATTGACACAGAACACCCTGGGGTTTGAATTCGGAAAGCTTTATGTTGAAAAATGCTTTTCCAAGTCGGATAAGAAGGACATTGAGTCCATGATCCGACTGATTCTTGCCTCCTA
The DNA here is from genome assembly GCF_048627165.1 of Lacrimispora struthionigena. Classification (NCBI taxonomy): domain Bacteria; kingdom Bacillati; phylum Bacillota; class Clostridia; order Lachnospirales; family Lachnospiraceae; genus Lacrimispora; species Lacrimispora struthionigena. The sequence goes on along the minus strand of NZ_JBMBWP010000002.1, from coordinate 1,342,290 downwards.
TAAAAAACAGATTGAAAATCTCACCTGGATGAGTGATGAAACCAAGGCTTCTGCCATAAGAAAGCTGGAGCATATGAATCTAAAGGTGGGTTATCCGGATAAATGGCCCAATGATTATAAAGATGCCAAGGTGTTATCAGCAGAAGAGGGGGGAAACTTAATTGATAATAGCCTCTCTCTCCTGAAAGCAGTCAATGAGGTGAATAAAAAGAAATATAGGGAACCTGTGGACAAAGGAGAGTGGGGCATGACTCCCCAGACTGTAAACGCATATTATAACCCCACTGCCAATGAGATTGTGTTTCCGGCTGCAATTCTCCAGCCTCCGTTTTATGACCCAAAAGCAGACTTTGCCTCTAATTTAGGCGGAATCGGAATGGTAATGGCTCATGAGGTGAGCCATGCATTTGATTCTTCCGGTTCCCTTTACGATGAAAATGGAAATTATCATGTATGGTGGACAAAGGAAGACCGGGAAAAATTTGATGAACTGGCCAAACAGGTGGAAGAATACTACAGCGGAATGGATGGATTTCAGGGAAGAAAAGTAAATGGTGCGCAGACATTGAATGAAAATATCGCAGATCTGGGGTCCATGGCATGCATTACAGCAATTGCAGGTGAAAAGAACAGTGATTTAAATTTATTGTTCCGCCAGTATGCAATAATCTGGGCGTCCAAGTATACTCCGGAAGCGATGATTGACCGTCTGAATACGGATTCCCATTCCCCAGCTAAAGTCAGAGTCAATGGAGTGCTTAGCGCCACAGATGCATTTTACAAGGCTTATCCTGATATAAAAGAAGGAGATGCTATGTATGTGGCTCCTGATAAAAGAGTGAAAATCTGGTAAAAACAAGATAGAAAGGCTGCGGCAACAGGTTTTATATGTCGCAGCTTTTTATGATGAAATGTGTATGTAAAAAAATACATTTCAAATATGAGAAAATTTTTCAATAAAAATATTGACAACTGACGAAAGTTAGAATATACTAACTGATGAGAAATGGGAATGATTATCAATAATAAAATGAAAGAAGATGATGAATGATGCCTTTAACAATGGTGAAAGCAGGAGAGCCTAACGTAATTCGTAAAATCGGCGGCAAAGAAGAGACAAGACGTTTTCTGGAAAACCTGGGTTTTGTTACCGGCGGAATTGTGACTGTTGTTTCTGAAATAAGCGGAAACATGATCGTGAATGTAAAAGATTCCAGAGTTGCCATAGGAAAAGATATGGCTAATAAAATCATGGTGGGATAGAAAAGGAGAAAAGACGATGACATTAAAGGAAATTCCATGCGGTAAAACTGTCAAGGTAACCAAGCTAAGCGGAGAAGGTCCTGTTAAGAGAAGGATTATGGATATGGGAATCACAAAAGGTGTTGATATTTTTGTGAGGAAAGTAGCTCCTCTTGGAGATCCGGTGGAAGTAACAGTCAGAGGGTATGAGCTGTCTTTACGAAAAGCGGATGCAGAAATGATCATTGTGGAGTAATTTTTTTACATATTAGTTAGGTGAGACTAATACCAGACAAATCAATTGCTGACAGGCAGAAAGAGGTAGAGTATGTCAATTAAAATTGCATTAGCAGGTAATCCCAACTGCGGAAAGACGACGTTGTTTAATGCACTGACGGGATCAAATCAGTTTGTGGGGAACTGGCCAGGCGTTACCGTAGAGAAAAAAGAAGGAAAGTTAAAAGGTCATAAAGACGTCATTATCATGGACCTTCCAGGCATCTATTCCCTCTCTCCTTACACACTGGAAGAAGTGGTAGCGAGAAATTATCTGATCGGAGAACGGCCTGATGCGATTTTAAATATCGTAGACGGTACCAACATAGAACGTAATTTATATTTATCCACCCAGCTTATGGAACTTGGAATTCCCGTTATCATGGCAGTAAACATGATGGATATCGTGGAAAAGAGCGGGGATAAAATTCATATAAATAAATTAAGCGAAAAGCTTGGCTGTGAGGTTGTGGAAATTTCTGCACTGAAGGGCACTGGAATCCAGAAGGCTGCTGAAAAAGCAGTAGCGATTGCTAACCAGAAAAATAACAGACCACCAGTACATAAATTTGCAGCAGAAGTGGAGTCAGTTCTGGATTCCATCGAAGACAAACTTGGAAATGATGTTCCCGAGGAACAGAGACGTTTCTTTGCCATTAAGCTTCTGGAAAAGGATGAAAAGATCCAGTCTCAGATGAAGCGTGTACCTGATGTAACGGAAGAGATCACAAAGATTGAACGGGAACTGGATGACGATACAGAGAGTATTATTACTAATGAGCGTTATGTATATATCTCTTCTATCATCGATCAGTGTTTAACAAGAAGCATGAAAAATAAACTAACGATTTCCGATAAAATCGACCGGATCGTTACTAACCGGTTTCTGGCTCTGCCCATCTTTGCAGCCGTGATGTTTATTGTCTATTATGCTTCTGTTACAACAGTGGGTTCCTGGGCAACTGATTGGGTGAATGACAGTCTTTTCGGTGACGAGATGAATCTTTTCGGTCTTCAGCTTCCTGGCATACCAGTCATTGCTGAGAGCTTTTTAACTGCAATTGGCTGCGCAGACTGGCTCCAGGGTCTGTTAGTAAACGGAATTATTGCAGGTGTGGGTGCAGTTCTTGGTTTTGTACCTCAGATGCTGGTACTTTTTATCTTCCTTGCATTTTTGGAGAGCTGCGGTTATATGGCACGCGTTGCGTTTATTATGGACCGCGTATTCCGTAAATTCGGTCTTTCCGGTAAGTCTTTTATTCCCATGCTGATCGGCAGTGGCTGCGGCGTACCTGGTATTATGGCATCACGTACTATTGAAAATGATCGTGACCGTAAGATGACAATTATGACAACAACCTTTATTCCCTGTGGAGCCAAGCTTCCAATTATTGCACTGATTGCTGGCGCACTTTTTGATGGAGCTTCCTGGGTTGCACCAAGTGCATATTTCGTAGGAATTGCAGCAATTATCTGTTCCGGTATCATTTTAAAAAAGACTAAAATGTTTGCTGGTGATCCGGCGCCTTTCGTTATGGAGCTCCCCGCTTACCATATGCCAACAGTTATAAATGTTTTAAGAAGTATGTGGGAACGCGGCTGGTCCTTTATTAAGAAAGCAGGAACAATCATTTTATTATCTACTATCGTTGTATGGTTTGCTTCCTATTTTGGCTGGGTAGACGGTCAGTTTAGAATGCTGGAAGCAATGGAACTTGACCACAGCATCCTGGCTAAGCTGGGAAGTACAATCAGCTGGATCTTCGTTCCTCTTGGCTGGGGAAACTGGAAATCTGCAGTAGCAGCCATCACAGGACTGGTAGCAAAAGAAAACGTAGTTGGAACCTTTGGTATTCTCTACGGCTTTGCTGAAGTTGCAGAAGATGGTTCTGAGATCTGGGGTACTCTTGCAGGCAGTATGACAGCAGTTGCTGCGTATTCTTTCCTTGTATTTAATCTTCTCTGCGCACCTTGCTTTGCAGCAATGGGAGCCATTAAACGTGAGATGAATAACACCAGATGGTTTTGGTTTGCAGTTGGATATCAGACACTTCTGGCATATATAGTAGCGCTTTGTGTCTATCAGGTGGGAACTTTAATCACCACAGGATCCTTTGGATTCTTTACTGTAGTGGCATTTGCACTGATTGCAGGCTTTATCTATCTGCTTGTCAGACCTGAAAAAGCAAAAAGTGAATCTAAAGTAAAATTAACAAGTATAGCCGGAGCAAAATAATCCGGTAATCATATGAGCCTGCATGGTTTATGCAGGCTCAAGATATCAGGAGGTATCATATGGGAACATTAGCAGTATCAGCAGTTGTCATCGGAGTGGTGGCACTGATTATCAGAAGCATGATTCGGGATAAGAAAAACGGAAAATCCATTCAGTGCGGCGGACAGTGCAAGGATTGTGGCGGACATTGCCACTAAGAGACTGGTATCTGTTTTTCGTACTATATTATACGTCTTAATGGAGGTGCCAAAATGGAAATGCACACAAACATGATTGAAAAAAGAAAAGTAGCTGATTCCAGAAGTTATCATAGAACCAGGATGCAGAAGGATCTTATTATTGAACGGCTGAAGGGTAAGGGGTGCAGAATTACAAAGCAGCGCCTCACACTTTTAGATATTATTCTGGAACATGAATGTTCCAGCTGTAAAGAGATCTATTACAAAGCTTCCAGGGTGGATGAGAGCATCGGAGCTGCTACTGTTTATCGTATGGTTAATGTTTTAGAGGAAATCGGAGCCATCAGCAGGAAGAACATGTATAAAATCGCTTACTCTGACACCTGCTCCATGGAAGATGCCTGCACGGTAGTGCTGGATGATGAAACGACTTATCATCTCTCTGCAAAAAACTGGAATTCCGTTGTGAGGGCAGGTTTAACCGCTTGCGGCTATCTGGAAGATCAGAAGATCGCTTCAATTTCGATTAAACCTTGCGGATGTGAGAATGCCGGTTGCTATTAATTACAAGTTAGCTATTGCTAACCAGCAAGGCAGGTAGAAAAGAGCATGAAAAATGAATCAGGATTTGAGTTATGCAGGAACGGCATTGATTATCATGAAATTATTGAATGCATCGTCAGCGCATTAGATGCCAAAGATCCCTATACGGCGGGGCATTCTCAAAGGGTCAGCGATATGGCGCTGGCCCTTTCCGGGTTTTTAAAGCTTGATCGGGAAGAGACGGAGCGAATTCATATTGCCGCTCATCTTCATGATATTGGTAAAATCGGAGTTCCTGATGCAGTATTAAACAAACCGGACAGGCTTTCTCCGGACGAATGGGCAGCCATGAAAAAACACCCTCAGACCGGTGCCCAGATTTTAAGTAAATCCCGTCATTTGAATGAGTTGAAAGACATTGTTCTTCACCACCATGAACGATATGATGGAAAGGGTTATCCTTACGGACTGAGGGGTAATGAAATTCCTGTTGGTTCCAGGATTATCTCAATCTGCGATTCCATTGATGCCATGACCTCAGACAGAGGATACAGGGGTGCATATTCGCTGAAGTATTGTTATGAAGAAATAAAAAGGAATCTGGGCATTCTATACGATCCTGAAATCGGAGCTGTTGCATTGGAACATTGGGCTGATCTGACGAAATATGTGGCGGAATGATTTGTGGATTTTGATACTTGTTATTCTGATAAAATCGTGCTAACCTAGGAGGAAGTGGGATATTTTTCCATAATAACTAATCAGCAAAGGATTTGAATGAATGAGCAGGAGACAGAGTCATGCAGGTACCGTAGGGATAATTGCTTTTCTGACAGCGGTTTTTATGCTGGCAGGAAGTGTGGTTGCACTGGCAGATGATGCTTCTAAGTTTGTGCCCGGAACAAAGATCAACGGAGTTTTGGTGGGAGGTATGACTGTAGAGGAGGCAAAGGTACAGATTGAAGGCTTTTATGGAAGAGAGTATCAGCTTACCATAAAGGCAAAAGGAGGAGCCTCTGAAGTGATTAAGGGATCAGATATCCAGTATCAGGTGGTGATTACCGATGGACTTCAGAATATACTGGCGCAACAAAATAGCAACGGACGTGTGGCAGGTCCTGATATCGACAACAGCAGTGTCCTTAAAAGTACGGTGACCTACCAGGAAGAGAAGCTGAAAGAACGGCTGGATTCTCTTGCCTGTGTCAGCAGCAAGGATATTGTGGTTACTCAGAACGCAAGAATTTCAGCCTGGCAGGAGGGACAGCCCTTCTCTGTCATTGCTGAGGTACAGGGGAACAGCGTAAACAGACAGAAGCTTGATGAGGCGGTGAAAGCTGCATTAACTCAGGAGAACAGACAGCTTAGTCTGGAAGAAAAAAACTGTTATGATACGGTGACCGTCACATCCACCGATTCAGAGCTGGTGGCAAGATGCGCTGCCTTAAATCAGATCAGAGATATGAAAGTCACATATTTATTTGGCAGTCAGTCGGAAGTACTGACCGGAGAACAGCTTTGTACCTGGATCGATGGTGCAGATCAGACAGGAATCCATATAAACGGAACAAAAGCTGCGCAGTACATTCAATCACTGGCTGGCAAATATGATACGGCTGGAAAAGCCAGAGCCTTTAAAGCAACCGATGGAAGAGATCTGTCTCTTTCCGGTGCATATGGATGGCGAATAAACCAGGAAGCGGAGACACAGGCTCTTATGGCTATTATTAAAACAGGCCAGAGCCAGGAGAGGACGCCCCAGTACAGTCTGGCAGCGGCTGACCGTAATGTGGACTGGGGTAGTACTTATGTGGAAGCGGATATGGCAGCCCAGCATGTGTACCTGTATCAGAATGGGAGTGTGGTATGGGATTCTCCCTGTGTAACAGGGAATGTGTCAAAGAAGCTTACCACACCGGAAGGCATCTATACTCTTGCTTATAAGCAGACAGACCGCGTACTGCGGGGAGATAAAAAGCCGGATGGCACTTACGAATATGAGAGCCATGTGGATTACTGGATGCCTTTTAACGGAGGTATCGGTTTTCATGATGCCAGCTGGAGAAGCAAATTTGGAGGAACCATTTACCAGACAGCTGGAAGTCATGGCTGCATTAACCTTCCGCCCCAGAAGGCAAAGGCTCTTTATGGGTTAATTAATACGGGAATCCCTGTTATTTGCCATTATTAATAAAAAAGCTGTCTTACAGCCTGATAGATGGGCGGATAAGACGGCTTTTTTCATGCATTTACTCATCAGAATTACAGAATACGATAATCTTCTGGGGAGTCACTTCCACGGAAGGATTCATGGAATCAGACATGTATAGAATAAAAAGATAGTGATCTCCAGGATTATAAATAAAATTTTGTCCATTGATCAGAAGGACCTGAGTGCTTCCATCTGACGGAATGTTTAGTTTCATTGTCTGATCCACGCTTAGCAGATCTTCATCAAAATAATTCAGTGCGGCCCGGTAGCCGAAGCTGTTTTGTGCCAGAACTACAGCCTGGTACTGGGGAGGATAGATCAAAGGAACCGGAACACTGGTGTCATATATGCCGATAATGGGCTCACCCTGACCAAAGGTGTGCTGTTCCAAAACAAAGGTTTGGGGAGAAACTACAAAATTAATCTGCCCCATGCCTTGAGTATTGACAGAAATAAGTAGGGAGCAGCTGTGGTCAGATACCGTGGTGTAAAAGGGAGTAACGGAACCGACAATTCCGTATACGGTTGAATAATTAGCCATAAATTGGTTCTTTCCGATTGTTCTTACCCATATCTTATGAAAGGCAGGAAGTCAATATGAATTTTCTGGAGATATCAGGTCAAATCGTAATAAAAAAGTCAAGAAATATACCATAAATATTTAGACATATTTCGTTGTTTTACGATATAATTATACCTGAATAAAAAGGCTAGTAAAGAGGTAGGAAATAAATGGAAAAGCAAATGCCCCACAGCAGGAAGAAAAAGTCATTGGGAATCGGGGGTCTGGCTGTAATCGGAGGCGGATCAGTAGCCGTAGTCGCATTAATTGCGGCGCTTACATATTTACAGATGGGCAGACAGTACAAAGAGGTGTTTTTCCCCAACACGATTATTAACGGTATGGATGCATCTAAAAAATCCATTGATGAGGTTAAGAAGATGGTAGCAGCCGGTATTGACGGTTACCAGATTACAATTAAGGAACGGGGGGATAATACCGAGATCATAAAAGGTACTGATATCGGTATGGAAGCAGTGTTTGACGGAAGCGTCGAAAAACTTCTAGAAGAGCAGAATCCTCTGAAATGGGGAGAGCATAATAGCAAATTTCAGAATTTTGATATTGGAACACTGGTAAAATACAATCAGGAGCAGTTTGATGAGGTAGTTTCAAAGCTGGCCTGTTTTCAGGAAGATAAGATAAAAGAACCCCAGGATGCCACTATTTCTCAGTATGAGTCTGGAAAAGGATATCATATTGTTGCAGCAGTAGATGGAAACCGCCCGGATCCGGAGAAGGTAAAATCACTGATTGCAGCAGCTGTTTCGGACTTTAAGACAGAAGTGTCCTTAGAGGATGGTGATGTTTATACAAAACCAAAGATTACGGCAGATAATCCGGATTTAATCAATCAGGTCCAGACCTTAAACCGATATACCAACGTAAAGGTAACCTATAAATTTGGAGATAAGAGAGAAGTATTAAACGGTGATACCATTTCCAAATGGGTGGGAATCGGGGAAGACGGAAAAGCATATTTAAGCAGTTCTGAAGTAACTGCCTATGTAAAAGGTCTGGCCTCCAAGTATGACACTGTATCAAAGGCAAAGACTCTTAATACTTCTTACGGAAAACCGGTAAAAATAACCGGAGGAAGCTATGGGTGGAAGATCAATCAGAGTGCGGAAGCCGATGCGCTGGCAGAAATTATCCGATCCGGAGAAAGTCAGGAAAGGGTGCCTGAATATAAACAGGAGGCGGCAAGCTACGGAGAGAATGATTATGGCAACACCTATGTGGAAGTAAACCTTACCGCACAGCATTTGTATTTTTATAAAGACGGTAAACTGGTACTGGATACGGATTTTGTATCAGGGAATGAATCCAAAGGCTGGTCAACGCCGGCTGGCGTTTACTCCCTTACATATAAGCAGAAAGATGCAACTTTAAAAGGTGAGGATTACAGAACTCCGGTTGCTTACTGGATGCCATTTAACGGTAATATCGGGTTTCATGATGCAACCTGGCGGAAGCAGTTTGGAGGCAGTATTTTTAAAACAAGCGGATCCCATGGTTGTGTAAACCTTCCCCCGGCAATGGCCAAAACTCTCTTCGAAAACATTCCATCTAAAGTACCGGTGCTTTGCTACAACTTACCTGGTACAGAAACAAAGACGACTTCTAATGGAACAACAAAGACGGAAACCGCCGGAACCACACCGACAACAGCTCCAACAACAGCAGCGCCTACCACAGCTGCAACAACGGCTGCGCCCACTACACCAGCGCCTACCACAGCGGCACCTACCACACCAGCAGTAACCACTCCAGCCACTCAGGAAGCGCCTGTTACAAACAATCCACAACAGGAAGTGGGACCAGGTGTTTCCAATTCCACAGGAAAGAAAAAAACAGGTCCGGGCGTTAAATAAGGAGATGATTGATCGATGCTAAAGAAAGAAACCTTTGTTCCAATCCAGTTTTTTAAAAAAGAGGCATATACGGGAAGCATGAATGGGATGCGGTATCGGATTAAAAAGGAAGAAGAAGGACTTGAAGCCACCGTTTACCCCCAGCCATACTGTTACGAAGCAACTGCCGATGAAAAAAAGACGAAAGCAGTGTTTCCTTTTTCAGAGGAAGGAAGGCAGCAGGCACTGGAATGGATTAATCAACAGTTTGTGGAGAAACAGGATCTGTGGGCCGCTGCAGAGAGAAAATAAACAGAGTTATAAAAGGATAGAAAAGAGAGCTGTCTTGTCACCTGACAATTGGTTGACAAGGCAGCTTCTTTGTGTTAAATTCAGAGAATAGAAAAGGAAGGAGATGGTAGTTTTGGCAGAAATTATGCCCCATATCAGGCTGTCAGACAGTCAGGCAGCTCCCTATGCTCTGCTGCCGGGAGATCCTGCCCGATTAGACCGGATTGCTTCCCACCTTACAAATGTGGAGCAGCTTGCTTACAACAGGGAATACCGAAGCATAAAAGGGTTCTATCAAGGAGTACCTGTGATGGCGGTTTCTACGGGAATAGGAGGAGCCTCTGCTGCAATCGCTGTGGAAGAGCTATCCAGAATCGGGGTACGTGGAATGATCCGAATCGGCAGCTGCGGAGCTCTTAAAAAAGGAATCCGCCTTGGAGATTTAATTCTGGTAAATGGAGCTGTCAGAGATGATGGTGCATCGTCCTCCTACGTTGACTCCAAGTACCCTGCAATTCCGGATACAGGTCTTTTGATCGCCTGTATGGAGAGTGCAAAGGCACTGGGGGCAACGGCTCACGTGGGAATTGCCAGAAGTCATGACAGCTTCTACATCGATGAGGAAGAAAAAATCTGCGCTTACTGGTCGGGAAAAGGGGTTCTTGGATCAGACATGGAAACGGCGGCTGTATTTGTAACCGGAGGCTTACGTGGAGTAAAGACTGCCTCCATACTGAATACGGTGGTGGAATTTCAGGAGGAGCTGACGGAACAGATTAACAGCTATACCGACGGCGAATCTGCTATGATGAGAGGGGAACAAATGGAGATCCTGACTGCGCTGGAAGCGTTTGTTCGAATGGATCAGTCAGAATTATGAACGGAGGATTGAAGATGAATCATTTATTTAAAACCAGGTTAAACGCGGCTACTTTTGTTTTGATACCGGCTTGTATCGGAATCAATTATTTAGGAAAACTATTTGCATCTGTTCTAAAACTTCCCCTTTGGCTGGATTCCATCGGTACCTGTATTGGAGGTGTGCTGGGGGGTCCCATAATCGGAGCTGTCTGCGGGGCAGCCAATAATCTGATTTTTGGCTTTACCACCGGTGATTCCATTACTTTGATCTATGCCCTCACCAGTCTTTTAATTGGAGCTGCAGTGGGTATTATGGCAAGGCTGGGTCATATGGAAAAGCTTACAGGAGCAATTCTTACCGCAGTGGCTGCAGGACTGACAGCAGTTGTTATCTCCACTCCTCTAAATGTAATCTTCTGGGGCGGGGCAACCGGCAACGTTTGGGGAGACCTTTTATTTGGCTGGTCCCAGTCTGCTGGACTGCGTGTATTTTTTGGATCATTTCTGGATGAACTGGTTGTCGATGTGCCGGACAAGTTAATTACAGTCCTCATTGTCTTTGCGATTATGAAGGGACTTCCTAAAAAACTCACCTCTCTTTATGATGTGAATGACGAGGTAGAAAGTCTGGATTAAGAAAGGGTTTATTCCTATGAAAAGCATCAGTCTCTACGTAGATAAGGACAGCTATTTAACCAGACTTCACCCCTTTGCCAAGATGGTGTATATCCTGGCAGCCATTAGCGTGCCTCTCATTGGAGGCGCGCTGTGGATGTATGGGCTGTTTCTGGCGATCAGTCTGGGCCTTTTGATCAGCGGAGGAATCCTTAAAAAGGTTTTTCCGCTGATTGCATTTTCATTTACCATTCTCATTACTATTTTTTTGATCCACGGTCTGTTTAATAAAGAGAATGAAACCATTCTGTTTCGAGTGGGAGCCCTGACATTTTACCGGGAAGGTCTTCTTTATGCATGCCGGATCGGTCTGAATATTTTAAATATGCTTCTGGCTTTTGCTGCGTTTGTTCTTACAACCAGACCGGCAGATCTGGTAGACGATTTGGAACAGATGGGATTTTCTCCCAGATTCGGATATATGATCACCTCTGTTTTTCAAATCATTCCTCAGATGATGGGAACCATGAATACTATTTTAGATGCCCAGAGAAGCCGGGGAATGGAAACCGAAGGAAGTTTGTTTACCAGGGCTAAGGCATTTATTCCCCTCATTTCTCCAGTGGTCAGTAGTTCTCTCATCAATACAAGAGAACGGGCGATTGCTCTTGAGGTCAGAGGGTTTGGCTCTAAGAATAAAAAAACATTTTTAAGAGAGCACCGGCTATCAGGAGGGGACAAAGGATTTATGATTCTTATGGCTCTTCTGATTGCTGCCTCGGCTGTCTGGAGGATCGTATATGGCATTCATTGAAGTAAAAGGATTAAAATATAAGTATCCCCATACCAGTAAGCTGGTTCTTGATGGAATTAATTTTGAAGCGGATAAGGGACAGTTTATCGGCATTATCGGTGAAAATCAGGCGGGGAAAAGTACACTCTGCCAGGCATTTGCAGGGCTTGTTCCAACCATGTTCCGTGGGGCGTATGGGGGAAAGGTGATCATTGACGGTGCAGAAGCATCAAAGGTACCAATTGCAGTTCTCTGCCAGAAAGTGGGCCTTGTGTTTCAGAATCCCTTTAATCAGCTGTCCGGTGCGAAAGATACGGTTTTTGAGGAAATTGCCTTTGGACTTCAGAATCTGGGAATTCCAAGAGAAGAGATCGGAAAAAGAGTGGATAAATCGCTGAAGCTCCTGGATATTATTAAATATAAGGACAGGAATCCCTTTGATTTATCAGGGGGTCAGATTCAGAGAGTGGCAATTGCCAGTATTCTTGCCATGGAACCTGAGGTTTTAGTCCTGGATGAGCCCACATCCCAGCTGGATCCTCAAGGCAGCGAAGATGTGTTCCTGGTGGTTGAAAAACTGGCGAAAACAGGAATTACCATTATTATGGTAGAGCAGAAGATGGAAAAGCTGGCGGCTTATTGTGATAAGATACTCCTGCTGCACCGGGGAGTACAGGTGGCTTATGATGTTCCGGAACGTATTTTTTCCAGAGACGATTTAAGGGAGCTTGGAGTGGAGCCTCCCGTCTATACTCAGGTTTCGAAAGCTCTTTCCGTATACAGAAAAGAGGGAGATGAGTTACTTTATCCCGTAACCTTAAAACAGATACAAAACCACAAGGATCAGTTTCCAGTTACTATTTCAAAATCAGGAAGAGAGGGATCTCTTGATAAACTGGGTCAGGATATATTTACCATAAAGGATCTGGGCTTTCATTATATACCCGGCGCTCCGATCATTGAAAACCTCACCCTTTCCCTGGATATAAGGCCAACTGCAGTGATTGGTCAGAACGGTGCCGGAAAAACCACACTGGTTAAGCTGCTTAAGGGACTTTTAAAACCCAAGGCAGGAACCGTACTTCTGGAAGGGGAGGATATATCCGGGCGTACCGTAGCCCAGCTTGCAAAAAAAGTGGGATATGTATTTCAAAATCCCGATGACCAGATTTTTAAGAATCAGGTTTTAGAAGAGGTGATGGTAGGCCCCTTAAACATCGGTATGACAAGAAAAGAAGGGGAACAGCGTGCCAGGGAAGCTCTTGAGATGGTAGGTCTCCTCCATGCTGAGAAAGAAAACCCTTATGATCTGGATTTGTCTGAACGAAAGATGGTAGCAATTGCATCTGTGGTGGCAATGGATCCTAAGGTGCTGATATTAGATGAACCCACCATCGCCCAGGATGCCAGGGGGCGGGAGGTACTGGGGCAGCTGATTCGTACCATGACAGAGAGAGGAAAATTCGTACTGGCAATTCTTCATGATATGGATTTCGTTGCCCGGTATTTTGAACGGGTTATTGTTATGGCAGGAGGAAAGGTGATTTCAGACGGACCGGGAGAGAAGATATTCTATGAGAAAGACACTCTTACAAAAGCCCGGCTGGAACCGCCTCACATCACAAGGCTTTGTGAGATCCTTGGATACGAAGGCACATTTTTGACAACAGAGGACATCAGAAAAATAAGGCAGGAGTAATAAAACGTGGAAGGCAGCAGCAGAAGAAAGAAAATAGTGGAACTGTTAATGGAAGAAGGAAAGCCCATATCCGGAGGAGATTTAGCCCAGAGACTTGGCGTCAGCAGACAGGTGGTGGTACAGGATATTGCACTGTTGCGTGCAGAGAATAAAATGATTCTGTCCACCAATAAAGGCTACCTTCTTAATATGGAAAAGAGAGAAGAGGAACCTTCTTTTGTAAGGATTTTCAGAACCAGTCATAAGACAGAAGATACCCTGGAGGAACTGAATACCATTGTTGATTATGGCGGGAGAATCAGGAACGTGTTCATCGAACACCAGTTATATGGACAGATTGAAGTGGATTTAATTATTAACAACCGTCTGGATGCAGCGGAGTTTATGCAGCATTTAAATTCCTCCAAAGACCAGCCCTTAAATGTACTGACAGGAGGCTGCCATTATCATACGGTAGAGGCAGACTCGGAGAAGAATCTGGATTTTATTGAGGCGGAGCTGAAAAAGAAAGGCTATCTGTTATAGGATAAGACGTTTTCCCCCTTTTCGAATCGTTTGAAGTATGATATGATATTGTATTATTGAAGTGACTGATATGGAGGAAGAAAGATGGAAGATAACAAAGAAGAAATAATTTCTAAAAACTTTATTGAACAGGAGATAGACAAGGATCTTTCAGAAGGCGTTTATAACCATGTGCAGACCAGATTTCCACCGGAGCCAAACGGTTATCTGCATATTGGACATGCCAAATCCATCCTGTTAAACTATGGCCTGGCGAAAAAGTATGGCGGAAAATTCAACCTCCGTTTTGATGATACAAACCCGACAAAAGAAAAGACGGAATTCGTGGAATCTATTATTGAAGATGTGAAATGGCTGGGAGCAGAATTTGATGACAGACTTTACTTTGCTTCCAACTACTTTCAGGAGATGTACGACTGTGCCGTTCTTTTAATTAAGAAGGGAAAGGCGTTTGTCTGTGATTTAACTGCAGATGAAATAAGGGAGTACCGTGGAGATTTTAAAACTCCTGGTAAGGAGAGCCCTTACAGAAACCGGAGTGTGGAAGAGAACTTAAAGATGTTTGAAGAGATGAAGGACGGTAAATACAAGGACGGCGAAAAGGTTTTAAGAGCCAGAATTGATATGTCATCTCCCAACATCAACATGCGTGATCCGGTTATCTACCGTGTGGCACGTATGACCCATCATAACACCGGGGATACATGGTGTATCTACCCTATGTATGATTTTGCACATCCAATTGAAGATGCCATTGAACATATTACCCACTCCATCTGTACACTGGAATTTGAAGATCACAGACCGCTTTATGACTGGGTAGTAAAAGAGTGTGAATTTGAAAACCCTCCCCGACAGATAGAATTTGCAAAGCTTTATCTGACCAATGTGGTAACTGGAAAGCGTTACATCAAAAAGCTTGTTGAAGATAACATCGTTGACGGTTGGGAAGATCCAAGACTGGTATCCATCGCAGCATTAAGAAGAAGAGGCTATACGCCGGAATCCCTTCGTATGTTTGTTGATTTAGTAGGTGTTTCCAAGGCAAACAGCTCTGTTGACTACGCGATGTTAGAGTACTGCATCAGGGAAGATTTAAAACTGAAAAGACCCAGAATGATGGCGATTTTAGACCCAATCAAGCTGGTTATTGATAATTATCCGGAAGATACCACGGAGTATCTTGATGTAGCCAATAACCTGGAGAATCCGGAACTGGGTGAGAGAAAAGTTCCATTTGGAAAAGAACTTTACATCGAACGGGAAGATTTTATGGAAGAGCCCATTAAAAAGTACTTCCGTCTATTCCCAGGCAATGAAGTCCGCCTCATGAACGCTTATTTTGTGACCTGTACCGGCTGCGAAAAAGATGAGAACGGCAATGTAACCGTTGTTCACTGCACTTATGACCCGGAGACAAAGAGTGGTTCCGGATTTGAGGGCAGAAAGGTGAAAGGAACCATTCACTGGGTAGCTGCTTCAACTGCACAGAAAGTGGAGTGCCGCTTATATGAGAACATCGTGGACGAAGAAAAAGGAAAGTTAAACGAAGACGGAAGCTTAAACATAAATCCCAATTCCCTGACTGTTTTAAAGAACTGTTATGTGGAGCCCAGCTTTGAAGGAGCCAGGGCATATGACAGCTACCAGTTTGTAAGAAACGGCTTCTTCTGTGTTGACTGCAAGGACAGCACACCGGAGCATCTGGTATTCAACCGGATTGTATCCTTAAAGAGTTCTTTTAAAATTGGAAAATAGTACAGCTGAACAAAAATGCCGCATGACCGCAAGATAAGGGACGTGCGGCATTTTTTCCTATCCGGTAAAGGAGGATTGTTGTTACCATGGAACTGATGATACCTTTAAAGAACCAGCCAGGCTGGCCTTATTACAGCCAGATTTACAGTTACATTAAGAATGAAATTGTAAAAGGCAATCTAAAGCCTGCGGTCCGCCTCCCCTCCACCAGACTTTTGGCGGAGCATTTAAAAGTCAGCAGAAGTACTACCCAGATGGCCTACGAGCAGCTTTTATCAGAAGGCTATATTGAGTCGGTTCCCTGCCGTGGTTATTTTGTATTGAAAATTGACGGACTCATTCATACCGGACAGGAGACTTTAAAAAGCCAGCCCTCTTTTTTTACTGCTGCAAAAGAGGAAGGGGAGAAAAAGAACTGGGCTGTGGATTTTTCCCCAAGAGGAATTGATCTTTGTAATTTTCCCTTTAATACATGGAGGCGGATATCAAAAAATACGCTGATCGATGATAACAGAGAGATCTTCGCAGCGGGAGATCCCCAGGGAGAATATCTGTTTCGGGAAGCAATCCGTTCCTATCTTCATTCTGCCAGAGGCGTTAACTGTCTCCCGGAACAGATCATTGTAGGTGCAGGAAGCGAATATCTTCTGATGCTCCTGTCCCAGATTCTGGGAAGGGACAGAACCATCGCCATGGAAAATCCCACTTACAGACAGGCATACCGGGTGTTTGATAGTCTTAAGTATCAGGTGGTACCTGTTGATATGGATCAGTCGGGAATGGATGTCTCGCTGCTTGAAAAAAGCGGTGCAGATATTGCCTATGTCATGCCCTCTCATCAGTATCCCACTGGAATCATTATGCCGGTAAAACGAAGACAGGAGCTGCTTGCATGGGCGTATGAACAGGAGAACCGGTATTTAATTGAGGATGATTACGACAGTGAGTTCCGTTATAAGGGAAAGCCGATTCCTGCCCTGCAGGGTATGGATGACAGGGAGCGGGTGATTTACTGCGGAACCTTTTCCAAATCCATTGCTCCAGCCATCCGTGTCAGTTACGTGGTATTACCCATTCCCCTGTACCAGATTTATCAGAAACAGATCAGTTTCTATGCTTCCACAGTATCAAGAATTGATCAGAACATATTGTATCAGTTCCTGTCTGAGGGACATTATGAGCGCCATTTAAACCGAATGAGAGCCGTTTATAAATCCAAGCATGATGTGTTAACTGCCGGTTTAAAGTCCTTTGAAGATCAGTTTTTAATTGGGGGAGAGCATGCAGGACTTCATCTGCTGCTGACAGACCAGAAGGGAAGAAGCGAGGAAGAACTGGTTTTAAGGGCAGAGAAGAAAAACGTAAAAGTATATGGTTTGTCCGGATCCTTTATTCATAAGGAACATAACAAATATCCACCTACGGTCATTCTTGGATTTGCAAATTTGACTGAGACGGAAATACAAAAAGGGATTGCTCTTTTAAAAGAAGCCTGGTCGGTTGACGGCAGTAAGGGGGGAAGTTCGTGAATTATGATGGAAACAAAGCCAGAAGAGAAGAAAATATAAGAATTGGCGTCACCATTGCCCTGGTATCTCTGTTGATGCTTCTTTTAAGTGTGGCAGGAACCATAAGAAACAGTAAGGAAGTACAGAATAAGGATAAACAGCTTAAGAAGTCAGAGTTGTCTCAGATTCAGGAAAAAGATGTACCACCGCCAGAAACGGCGGTTACAGAAATGAAGGATGCGGGAATTTCTCTCACTGCGGCCAATCGTGAATTTCTAGAAGGGCTGAGCGGCAGATTGAAAGACGGGGATCTGGAAGGAGCTGCAAGGTTAATAGAAGCAAATGGTGATTCTATTGCCCAATTTCCCTGTATGTATTCAGAAGAGATGTTAAAGCGTGAAATCAAGGATGGAACTGGAATCGTATTTCTAAAGCCCACTGTTGTATTTTATGGAGATTTTAAGAATGGAATGCCGGATGGAACTGTTTCGGCCATCTCAGTCCTTAGTCTGGAAGAAGGCAAACGGTATGATTATTCCTATGGAAGCTGGAAGAATGGAAAGATGAACGGCAGCGGTGAATGCGGTTACCGCTATTATGATGGAGTGACTCAGGATATTACTGTTAAAACCTCTAAAAACGGGATGTTTCAGGAGGATCTCATGCAGGGAGACATCACCTATTCCAGTACCAACAGGCAGGGAGAGACCGCTGTGTGGCAGTTTCAGACGAAAGACGGAGTGATTGTATTAAATGACCGGTGGATCAAGGAAACAGATGCAAAGGGGGCAGTGATTTATAAACTCCTTGCCAATGGAGAAAAGGACCACGCCTATGCTCTTGGTGAACGGGCCATAGGTGAGGATCGATGGAGAAACTTAATTTTGTTCTCCCAAATGGAAGGAGGAGGCACCAGTCAGTGAATCAGGAGATTATAAACCGTCTTGCAGTGATTACCGATGAGGAACGGGAGATCATAAACGGCCGGACGGAAATCGATCGGAAGCGGTATACAGAGGGGCAGGAGCTGGTGATCGACAGCAGAAAGATGTTAGAGCATGGTAAAATGATTCGCATCAGACCTCATACCAGATTTGTCCATTTCCCAAGACATAAACATAATTATATAGAAGTGATTTATATGTGCCAGGGAGAGACCACCCATCGGATTGACGGAGAAGAGGTGGTATTAAAAACCGGGGAACTGCTGTTTTTAAATCAGCATGCAACCCAGGAAATACTTCCTGCAGGTGAGGGAGATATTGCTGTTAATTTTATCATTCTTCCGGAGTTTTTTGATACTGCTTTTCAGATGATGGGAGAGGAGAAGAACCTTTTAAGAGATTTTCTGGTAGGCAGTCTTTGCTTTGATCCACGCTATGCCAGTTACCTGCATTTTCAGGTGGCTGACGTTCTTCCAGTACAGAATCTGGTGGAAAATATGGTATGGACTCTGCTCAATGACCAGCCAAATAAAAGAAGCATCAATCAGGTTACAATGGGGCTTTTATTTCTTCAACTCATGCACTACACCGATAAGATCAGCCATACAACAGAAAGTTTTGACCAGAAGCTGACTTTTCAGGTTTTAAAATTCATCGATGAAAATTATAAAGATGGGGAACTGACAGAACTTGCAGCCAGCTTAAACTACAATATTTACTGGCTGAGCAAAGCCGTAAAACGTCTCACCGGCCGGACGTTTAAGGAACTCATTCAGATTAAGCGGCTGAATCAGGCTTCTTTTCTTCTTCTGAATACCAGACTTTCTATCACGGATATATCGATTGCAGTAGGATATGACAATACCAGTTATTTTCATCGTATTTTCCGGAATTACTATGGCATGTCTCCAAAAGAATACAGGGATAAGAATGTAACGCTGCCATTCCCCGATGGGAAGAGATAACAGTATTAAGCAGTATCTCTTCTCTTCTTTATAACGGATGAAAAAACGGAAGTGATGCTTTAAAATGAAAAAAAGAAAACAAATATAATTTATTAATAACTTGTATTTTTGTAATATTGAAAATCATTTCTGCATATACTTGGTTATATATGGTTAATTAAATAATATCTGTAAAGGAGAGGACCAATATGCCAAGAGGAGTCAGAAAAACAGCGCTTGAAAAACTTCAGGAAGAGTTAACGGAAGTGCAGGAATCCATCAAGCAGTATAAGGAAAGTCTTGTTACACTGGATGAAAAGGAAAAAGAAATTCAGGATAAAATAAAGCTGGAACAGTTTAAGGAAGTATCCACAATACTGGACGAGCACGAAATGTCTATTATGGATTTAAAAGAATTACTTATTTCTTCCAAGGCTGAGTAGGTAGATTAAAAGCAATTGGGTGAGAATGCGAATAAGGACGCAGTTTTAATTAAATTATTTCAAGTGTCAACATAACAATCAAGCGTCACGGAAATACTGAATTTCAGTATGCCGTGACGTTTTGAATTGACGTTGATTATTAAGATTTGTCTTTGTGTGGGCATGGTGGATATTGAAGCCGATAAGAAGTTGAGAAACGGCAGCAAGGGCGTTGGCCTTCTATCTTTACATAGATAGGAGGTGGTGCGAATGAATAGTTGATGGATCTGAAGCGCAAAAAAAAAGACCACTCGAAAGCAGTCTTTTTAATGTTTATGCGAGGTTAACGTTTACAGCTTGTAACCCACGATTACCCTCTGTAACATCAAATGTTACAGACTGTCCGTCATCTAATGACTTATAACCGTCCATAGCGAGACCTGAGAAATGAACGAAAATTTCGTTACCCTTCTCGTCGCTGATAAAACCAAATCCCTTTTGTGCATTAAACCATTTTACTGTACCTTTATTCATGAAAGATACCTCCTTAAATTAAAATTATATTTGATAAAACTAAAAATCGCACATATGCGTAAATCATCAATAGAATAATGACTTACGTATACATGCGAAATCAAGACTTTATTAAAATACTATCCGTAGTATAACACGATAATTTGAGTATGTCAAGAAAAAATGAATAAATAATAAATTGTATAGTCGGGAGTTTATGGGTGTTCAAGTGCCAAAAAGATAATCTAGTGATTAGTTAGGTTTCAGCCAACCACTAAATACCTTATAAGAGACTTCTCACTGGTGATTATTTCAGCTTTTTATATTTTACTATAAATTCAGGTTCGTTTTGCGTGGCATCACTGTTCATAAATAAACGGAATAACCTCTTCACGCTTAATGTTCAATACATAAGCAAACTCCTCGCAAAGAGCTATTTCAGCATCCTTAAGAAAGTCTTCATCAGAAATCTGTAGTTTATTATTTTTATTTGTGTTTTTTATCTCCTGTTTGTGCCAACGTAAAGTTTTTACCATTTTTAAAAGTTCAAAACGGTTACCATCTGCAAGAATCTGGCCATATAATTCTTTTCGCTTACGATTATCTTTATTCCAGATGTGATCTTTATCCGGCATTTTTTTTAGTAGAGAGAAAATTTCATCGGCAGAGAGAATGTGGCGAATTTCGGTTTTTCTTCTGCTGCTTATAGCTGAAATGTATACTGTAGCGGTAGCATGGTAAATAGGTTTGAGTACATAATATTGGCGGATTTTTTCATCCATACACATATCCTGTAATCCGGTAACCTCACAAATACCATGACTTCCGTATATAAAGACATCACCTATGTTCATAATATTTCACCTCTTTCTAATAAAATAAAAAGTGCAGTTCACTAAAACCGGACTCACGTACCCGTAAAGCAAACCACACGTTTGATATTTATATTATAGCACAATAACAGACGAGGTGTATACGGCGATTTTACCCAAACTTACGACTATATTATGGATTAATCTATTTGATATTTTCCAGAGTACCGCGAACGTAGGGGAGTAGATATATCGATTGTAAGTCGATTGAGCTGAATATTTTAATAGGTCAAATATGGGGCAATGGTAATTATAATAAAAACGCATCTTATAAAATGCAGTAAATACAAGACTTTAAAGTAAAATGCAAATAAGGACGCAGTTTTAAATAAACAGCGTCCTTATTTTTTATTTAAATATCCGTTATGATATAAATAGAAATGCGGGTGGGCAATAATAATGAAACACCCTGCGGGTATCCCTTTATGCCCAGAGAGCATGGGCAATAATAATGAAACACCCTGCGGGTATCCCTTTATGCCCAGAGAGCATGGGCAATAATAATGAAAGAGTGTGGTGCGTATGGAAAAATATTATCTTGCCGTTGACATTGGAGCCTCCAGTGGCCGTCATATACTCGGCACTGTGAAGGACAACAAGATAATTCTGGAAGAGATTTACCGTTTTGACAACGGCATGAAGCAGGAGAATGGTCATTTATCCTGGGATGTGGAGTCCTTATTCGCTGAAATAAAAGAGGGACTGAAGCAGTGTAAAAAACTTGGTAAGATACCCGTCAGCATGGGCATTGACACCTGGGCAGTTGACTTTGTCCTTCTTGATGAGGAGAATAAAATTCTTGGAAGGGCAGCAGGATACCGGGATGACAGAACAACGGGAATGGATGAAAAGGTATATGAAATCATTTCCCAGAATGATCTATATAAGAGAACCGGAATTCAAAAACAGATCTTTAACACGATTTATCAGCTGATGGCTGTTAAAGAGAAAGAACCAGATCTTCTTAAGAGAGCCGAATCGCTCCTTATGATACCGGATTACTTTCATTTTCTGCTTACGGGAGAAAAGAAACAGGAGTATACCAATGCTACCACTACCCAGCTGGTCAGCCCTGTAACTGAGGATTGGGATTATGAACTGATTCGTATGCTTTCCTATCCGGAGAAGTTATTTAGACCGCTTTCCATGCCTGGAACAAAGGTGGGCCAGTTCACTGAAGAAATCGTAAAAGAGGTAGGATTTTCCTGTACTGTGGTGTTACCTGCCACTCATGATACTGGTTCTGCGGTAATGGCTGTTCCTAAAGTTCCGGGAAAAGAAGAACTTCAGGAGGACATACTATACATCAGCTCAGGAACCTGGTCGCTTATGGGAACCGAACTTCCGGTTGCCGACTGTTCCATCAAAAGTATGGAAGCTAATTTTACCAACGAAGGCGGGTACGATTTCCGTTATCGGTATTTAAAAAATATTATGGGACTTTGGATGATACAGTCAGTGAAAAAAGAGCTGGCCGGGAGAGGCGAGATCTATTCCTTTGCAGAACTGTGTGAGCTTGCATCAAAGGAAAATATCCCATCTCTGGTTGACTGTAATGATAACGGTTTTCTGGCTCCAGAGAGTATGATAAATGCGGTTGCAGAGTTCTGTCAGAGAAATAACCAGCCTGTACCAAAAAGTGCAGGAGAAATTGCGGCAGTGATTTATAACAGTCTTGCTGCATGCTATAGAGATACAGCAAAAGAGCTTCAATCCATTACAGGAAAAACATATTCCAGTCTTCACGTGGTGGGAGGCGGTTCCAATGCAGCTTACCTAAATGAATTAACTGCCAAACAGACGGGGAAAACTGTATATGCCGGACCGGGAGAAGCCACTGCAATTGGAAATCTGCTGGCTCAGATGATTTCTTACGGAGAATTTAAAGATTTAAAAACAGCAAGAGAATCAGTATACCAGTCATTTGCTGTAAAAGAATATAAGCCGCTGTAAACGGCTGTGGATGGGAGAGGAACGATATGATCAGAAAATCATTTAAAATGTATTTAAATGAAGGAATGGCGGAGGAATATGAGAGACGCCACAATCTGCTTTGGCCGGAAATGAAAGAAATGATACATGAATGCGGCGGACATAATTATTCCATATTTTTAGATGAAGAAACCAATGTGCTTTACGGATATATCGAAATAGAAGAGGAAGAGAAATGGGCGAAATCTGCAGATACCCCTATTAACCGGAAATGGTGGGATTATATGGCGGACATTATGAAAACTAATCCTGACAACAGCCCTGTTTCAGACGGGTTAAAACCGGTATTCCATTTAGATTGAAAAAAAGAAAGGAAGAAATAAATATGACAATCAAAGAAAGATATGAAGCAGCAAGGGAATCATATAAAGCAGTAGGCGTTGATACAGACCAGGTACTTCTTGCACTGAAACAGATCCCGATCTCCATGCACTGCTGGCAGGGAGATGACGTAACTGGGTTTGATGGAGCCGGTGCGTTATCAGGAGGAATCCAGACCACCGGAAATTATCCGGGACGGGCACGCAATCCCAAAGAACTGATGGCAGATATGGATAAGGCGCTGAGCCTGATTCCTGGAAAACACAGAATCAATCTTCATGCAAGCTACGCAGTCTTTGAAAAGGGAGAATGGGTTGACCGGGATGAGCTGGAGCCAAAGCATTTTGCAAAATGGGTGGAATTTGCGAAAGAGAGAGGAATCGGCATTGATTTTAATCCTACTTTATTTTCCCATTCAAAGGCAGAGAATGCCACCTTATCAAGCGAAGATCCTGAAATAAGGACATTCTGGATCCGCCATGTACAGGCGTGCATCCGTATTTCCCAGTATTTTGCCGAAGAGTTAGGTACACCCTGTACCATGAATATCTGGATTCCGGACGGATTTAAGGACATTCCCGCCGACCGTACCTCACCAAGAGCAAGATTAAAAGATTCCCTTGACCAGATTCTTTCTGTGGATTACGATAAGTCTAAGGTATTCGTTGCAGTGGAATCAAAGGTATTTGGCATTGGTATGGAAAGCTGTACCGTAGGCTCTCATGAATTTTATATGAACTATGCATCAAAGAATGATATTCTCTGCCTGTTAGACAGCGGACATTATCATCCGACGGAGGTAGTTTCTGATAAGATCTCTTCCATGCTTCTGTTTTTTGATAAAGTAGCACTTCATGTAACCAGACCAGTTCGCTGGGACAGTGACCATGTGGTACTGTTTGACGATGAGACGAAAGAGATCGCAAAAGAGGTTGTACGTGGGGGAGCAGATCGTGTACTTTTGGCACTGGACTTTTTTGATGCCAGCATCAACCGTTTAAGCGCCTGGGTAGTAGGAATGAGAAATATGCAGAAAGCTCTATTAAACGCCCTTCTGCTTCCCAATGAGAAACTGGCTGCTTTACAGGAATCCCGTAATTTCACAGAGCTTATGATGCTTCAGGAAGAGTTAAAACTCTATCCAATCGGTGATGTATGGAATTATTTCTGTGAGATAAACGGAGTACCTGCAAAAGAAGACTGGTTCAGCCAGATTACCGCATATGAAAAAGAAGTGCTGGCAGACCGCAAATAGAGGAGAAGAAACATGAAGATATTAGATGCAGAATTTGTAAAAGGCTTTATCCGTATGTGTGACGATGGTTTTAAACAGAACTGGCATGAAAGAAACGGAGGCAATTTAAGCTACCGGATTAAGGCAGAAGAAGTGGAGTCTGTAAAGGAAGAATTAGATCAAAACACTTCCTGGCAGCCCATTGGTACAACGGTTAAGGATCTGGCAGGAGAATTTTTTATGGTGACAGGAAGCGGAAAATATTTTCGCAACGTGATTTTAGATCCAGCTGCCAACACCTGTATTATAGAAATCGACGAATCCGGAGAAAATTACCGGATCTGCTGGGGACTTGTAAACGGAGGACGCCCTACCAGTGAGCTGCCTTCCCATTTAATGAATCATGAAGTGAAGAAGATTGCAACCAATGGTGTGCACCGGGTTATTTACCATGCTCATCCGGCTAATGTAATTGCATTAACCTTTGTGCTGCCTTTGGAAGATCGTGTATTTACAAGAGAGTTATGGGAGATGGCTACCGAATGTCCCGTTGTTTTCCCAAGCGGTGTTGGTGTGGTCGGCTGGATGGTGCCAGGCGGACGGGATATCGCAGTTGCCACCAGTGAGTTAATGAAGAAATATGACGTGGCAGTATGGGCCCATCATGGTCTCTTTGCTTCCGGTGAAGACTTTGACCTGACCTTTGGATTAATGCATACGGTTGAAAAATCGGCAGAGATTCTGGTAAAGGTTTTATCCATACGTCCGGATAAACTGCAGACAATCACACCACAGAACTTTAAAGATCTTGCCCGTGATTTTAAAGTTACCCTTCCGGAAGAGTTTCTTTACGAAAAATAATGAAATGTTAACCTAAAATAATAATATGGTTGACAATGCAAAAATCCCTTTGTATAATGATGAAAAATGACATCATTCTACAGGGGGATTTTTCATGAAAAATTTAAAAACAAAAGAAATTACGTTATGTGCTTTGTTTGCATCTCTGACTGCAATCCTGTCTCAAATTACCATCCCCATCGGACCGGTACCCGTTAATTTCGCTCATCTTTCTACCTTTCTAGCGGCGGGGTTACTGGGATCAAGGCTGGGGGCATTAAGCCAGCTTACCTTTGTTTTGATGGGAGCAGCAGGTCTTCCGGTATTTTCCGGATTTAACGGAGGGCTGACCAGGATAGCGGGTCCTACGGGAGGTTATATCATCGGTTATGTAGTATCAGCTTATGTGACAGGATGGGTTTTGGAGCGTTTTGGGAAACGCACGGTTAAAACCCTTGCTTTGTCCATTCTGGCCGGCTGGCTGGTTACTTACACATTTGGAACCCTGTGGTTTTCCTATATTACCCACACCTCTTTTACAGCAGCGCTCAGTCTTTGCGTAATCCCGTTTCTGCCGGGTGATTTATTAAAGACATGCATCACCATCGTTCTGGTCCGACGTTTATATTCTGTATTTCAAAGAACTATGCAGTGGTAATGAAGAATAAGAGGAGGACAGAAAATGACAGATCCGTACATAAATCTTACAAAGGAAGATGCCAGATCCATTCTTCTGATGCCGGATGAAGAACTTCCCAAACTTCTTGAAGCAGCATATACATTACGAAAGAAGCATAAAGGAAATATGGTGAGTATACATCTGCTTACCAATGCCCGCAGCGGTAACTGTTCCCAGAACTGCGCTTACTGCGCCCAGTCCGGACAAGCGAAAACGGACATTGCTACCTATGAACTGATCACCAGTGAGAAGCTTTTACAAGACGGTTATCTGATTAAAGAAAAGAAGCTGGCAAGACACTGCATCGGATTAAGCGGTATCCGTTTTTCGGATCAGGAGATTGAGGCATTTGCCAGTGAGATTCAGAAACTGAAGAAAGAAAGCGATACTCCGGTCTGCTGTTCCATCGGATTTCTTACAAAAGAGCAGGCGATGATCTTAAAAGAAGCCGGTGTGGACAGAATCAATCATAATTTAAATACAGGCAGAAACTATTATCCCCATATCTGCACAACCCACACCTATGAGCAGCGGGTTGCCAATATTCAGATGCTGAAAGAGATGGGATTTGAACTTTGCTGCGGGGGAATCGTGGGATTGGGAGAGAAGCCGGAAGATGTGGTGGACATGCTGTTTGAGATTCGGGATTTAAGTCCAAAAGCAGTCCCCATTAATTTTCTCATACCCATAAAAGGTACGGCGCTGGAACATCAGAGTACAGCCATTCTAACCTCTGAATACTGCTTGAAAATACTTTGTCTTGCCAGACTTTTAAATCCCCAATCAGATATCCGGTGTGCAGCAGGAAGGGAACTTTATTTAAAAGGAAAAGAAAAATGGATGTTTCATGCGGTTGATTCTGTATTTGCTTCCGGGTATCTTACTGCAGGCGGAGAAAGCATTGACAGCACCATAAAAATGATTGAAGAAGCCGGGTTTGAATATTGTATTGAGTCTTGACGTTTATGTAAGAAATACAAATAAAGGAGCTGATTCCGAAACGTATCTTCCGGGATCTGCTCCTCTTTCCTGCATTTTGCAGAATATTTATTGTAATTCTTCTTCCACAATGGTGGTGGTATCATCTGAAGATTCTAAAGCTTTGGAATCTGTGTTATCTTCTGGTGCCTCATCTGCAGCAGGTTGTCCGGATTCAGAAGCGGAATAGTCAAGACCGCCGTCTTCAGTAATATCCATATCATCCTCTTCCATATCTTCCTTTTCCATTGCAGAATCAAACATATCCCTGGCTGTGTCAGCCACTGCAGAAGCTGCTTCCTTCGCTGTATCACTGACGATGGTAGCCGCATCCTTCATCATGTTTTTCGCCGCATTCGCTGCGTCTTTTGCTGCATCTGCCATATCGGAGGCTGCTGTCTTCAGCTCATCCTTGTTTGCATGAAGGGAAACATAGTTGCGGTTCATCGTACTGTCAATTTTGGAAATGTCATCATTCCCGTCATCTTCAAAATCATGGAAGTTTTCTTCCAGCTCCTTATGGAAGGATTTGTATTTTGTAAAATAAGAGATGCCGGCGGCAACAGCACCGGCGATAGTGGCAAGTGCCACGAATTTCCCAAAACCATTACCTCTTTTTGCCATTTTAAACACTCCTTTCATTCTCTTACCTATTGTAATACTTACCCGGAAAAAAATAAAGGTATATAATAAGAAAATTTCTATAAACTATGTAAGTAACGGCTCAATCCGTTTAAATATGGTAAATTTGTAAAAAAAATATAAAGTTAGCACTCAACTATTGACAGTGCTAATAATGAGTGATATAACATATTATGTGAATAAAATATAACTTCTTTCTAAAGGCCAATCAGAAAGAAATAATAAGAAGGTTATGAGGAGGAATTGCAATGAAATTAGTACCATTATTTGACAAAGTTGTGTTAAAACCATTGGTTGCAGAGGAGACAACAAAGTCCGGTATTGTTCTGCCGGGTCAGGCAAAAGAAAAGCCACAGCAGGCGGAAGTCATCGCAGTAGGACCTGGCGGTCTTGTAGATGGTAAGGAAGTTTCCATGCAGGTGAAAACAGGCGATAAAGTAATCTTCTCCAAATACTCAGGAACAGAGATCGAAACCGGAGAAGACGACGAGAAGTATGTAATTGTAAAACAGAGCGATATTCTGGCAGTAATTGAATAATAAACGCAGTACCGGCAGGTAACAGCAGATTTTGATAAAAAGGTGTGATTTCCTTATATAAGATCACAAATTAAACTTTAAACTGGAGGAATGAATCATGGCAAAGCAGATTAAATATGGCGTAGAAGCCAGAAAAGCACTTGAATCAGGAGTGAATCAGTTAGCAGACACCGTTCGTGTAACCTTAGGTCCGAAAGGAAGAAACGTTGTACTTGATAAATCATTTGGAGCACCGTTAATCACCAACGATGGTGTTACCATTGCAAAAGAGATTGAGCTGGAAGATGCATTTGAGAACATGGGCGCACAGCTTGTAAAGGAAGTTGCTACCAAAACCAATGATGTTGCCGGTGACGGTACCACAACAGCAACTGTACTGGCTCAGGCTATGATTAATGAAGGTATGAAGAACCTGGCAGCTGGTGCCAACCCAATCGTTTTAAGAAAAGGTATGAGAAAAGCTACCCAGGCAGCCATTGATGCTATTGCAAAGATGAGCGAGCCGATCAAAGGAAAAGCCTCCATCGCAAGAGTTGCAGCTATTTCTGCAGCAGATGATGAAGTTGGCGAGATGGTAGCTGACGCTATGGAGAAGGTTTCCAATAACGGCGTTATCACCATTGAAGAATCCAAGACCATGAAGACAGAGCTGGACCTTGTAGAAGGTATGCAGTTCGACAGAGGATACATTTCCGCTTACATGTGCACCGATATGGAGAAGATGGAAGCTAATCTTGACGATCCATATATTCTTATTACTGACAAGAAGATTACCAGCATTCAGGAGATTCTTCCTTTATTAGAGCAGGTTGTTCAGTCCGGCGCAAGACTTCTTATCATTGCAGAGGATATTGAAGGCGAAGCATTAACAACTCTGATTGTTAATAAATTAAGAGGAACCTTTAATGTAGTTGGTGTGAAGGCTCCAGGCTATGGCGACAGAAGAAAAGAGATGTTACAGGATATCGCAGTATTAACAGGCGGTACAGTTATTTCAGAAGAACTGGGTTACGAATTAAAGAGCGCAACTCTTGATATGTTAGGCCGTGCAAAATCAGTGAAGATCCAGAAAGAGAATACCGTTGTTGTTGACGGATATGGTGACAAAGCTGCCATTGATGCAAGAATTGGTCAGATTAAGAGCCAGATCGAAGAAACAACTTCTGAATTTGATAAAGAAAAATTACAGGAAAGACTTGCAAAATTATCTGGCGGCGTAGCAGTAATCCGTGTTGGTGCTGCAACAGAGACAGAGATGAAGGAAGCAAAGCTTCGTATGGAAGATGCTTTATCTGCAGCCAGAGCAGCTGTTGAGGAAGGCGTAATCGCAGGCGGCGGTTCTGCTTATATCCATGCAATCACTGAAATTGAAGGTCTTGTAAATGGTCTGGAAGGCGATGAGAAGACCGGCGGAAAGATCATCTTAAAGGCTCTTGAAGCTCCGTTATACCACATTGCAGCTAA
Source organism: Lacrimispora struthionigena (assembly GCF_048627165.1). NCBI lineage: Bacteria > Bacillati > Bacillota > Clostridia > Lachnospirales > Lachnospiraceae > Lacrimispora > Lacrimispora struthionigena. Next base: position 1,312,753 of record NZ_JBMBWP010000002.1, on the reverse strand, counting down.
TGCAGGACTGGAAGGAAGCGTTATCATCAATAAAGTCAAAGAAGCAAAAGTAGGCACTGGCTTTGATGCATACAAAGAAGCTTATGTAGACATGGTTGATGCAGGTATTCTTGATCCTACCAAGGTAACAAGAAGCGCACTTCAGAATGCGACCAGTGTTGCATCTACCTTATTGACAACAGAGTCTGTTGTTGCTAATATTAAGGAAAAAGCACCCGCAATGCCAGCTCCCGGCGGAATGGATATGATGTAAGATTTGTACAGAAGAGACGCCTTGCAGGTATGAGAAAGGATCCAGTATTATTATGAATGAAATGTATGCAGAATGGCTTGTAAAGAGGAAGTCTCCGGCTTATACCATGTTACTGAAAATTGTGATGGGAATTCTATGTGTAATCGCATTTTTCCTGTCCATCTCTCCGGTTTTCGGTATCTTTGGAGTGATAATTTTGTTTGCTGCCGGAGCGGCAACCTACGTCGTATTCCGAAACAGTGATGTGGAATATGAGTATCTGTTTGTGACCAATACCTTGTCCATAGACAGAATTTACGGCAAAAGCAAGCGTAAGAAAGCCTGGGAAGGATCGATGGAGGAAATTCAGATTGTAGCGCCTACCGGTTCTACAGAAGCCAGAGATCACGAATCAGGCAACATGAAAGTACTGGATTTCTCTTCCAAAACACCTGATGCTAAGACTTATACACTGATTAGCCAGTCTGGTTCAGAACGGACGAAGATTATTTTTGAACCAAACGACAAGCTGCTCCGCTGTATGAAGATGACTGCACCACGCAAAGTTGTAACTCAGATGTAATAACAGGAATCAGACGGTTTAACCAGACCGCCTGATTCTTTTTTTGCTTTATGGGATAGTGCCTGTTTAGTAGATTGTTTTATTTGACTGACATATACGTATATGTTACAATGAAATCAATACTTATCAGAAATAAATAATAAACCCTGTAAAATGGAGGTTAAACAATTATGGAAAGTAAATACAGGCATCTTTATAAGCTGCTTTTAGATAAGATTGACAGGCGTGAATATGAGCCGGGTGATAAGCTTCCGGCGGAGGGCGAGCTGATGGAGGCTTACGGTGCTTCCAGGGATACGGTGCGCAAGGCTCTGGAACTTCTGGTTCAGGACGGTTATATCCAAAAAGCCAGAGGAAAGGCGGCGGAGGTCCTGGACAAGAACAAGTTCAATTTCCCTGTATCAGAAATCGCAAGCTTTAAGGAAATCTACCGTTTTTCTGATTCTAAGCCCAATACGATTGTGGAAAATTTAGAAATCGTAAAGGGAGATAAAAAGCTGATGGCTGCTCTGCAGATCGGAACCGGAGGATGAGGCATTTTCCCTTGAGCGAGTCAGGGAGATCGAGGGAGAGAAGATCATCATTGACAAGGATTATTTTTCACGGAAGGTGGTGGAAAATCTGCCTCTCCGCGCGGCTCAGGATTCTGTTTACGAATATCTGGAAAAGGAGCTGGGCCTGAAAATCGGATTTGCCATGAAGGAAATCACAGTACACATGGCTACAGATGAGGATTACCGCCTGCTGGATATGGGAAGCTACGATATGATCGTGGTGGTGAAGAGTTATACTTATCTGGAGGATTCCACCCTGTTTCAGTTTACAGAATCCCGCCACAGGCCGGACAAGTTCAAGTTTGTGGATTTCGCCCGAAGGAAGCTGTAAGAAGATATATCCAGAGACAGTAATATATTTCTTCATATATGTTGACAAAGATATACGTATATGTTATATTCAAAATACAATAATAACATATAAGTTGCAACTATTTTAAAAACATATGGAAAAGGAGTATGGATATGGGGAAATATGAAGATGATTCCAGGCAGCTTTTGGACCTCGTCGGAGGTAAGGGGAATATAGGAGCTGTGACTCACTGTATGACCAGAATGCGTTTCGTGCTGTCAGATCCGTCAAAGGCTGATCCGCAGAAGATCGAAGCATTGAAAAGCGTTAAGGGCACTTTTACACAGGCTGGACAGTTTCAGGTCATCATTGGAAATGACGTACAGACTTTTTACAATGAATTTGCAGCAATTTCAGGAATAGAAGGCGTATCAAAGGACGAAGTGAAAAAGGAAGCAAAGGGCAACATGAACGCACTGCAGAGAGCGGTAGCAGATATAGCGGAAATATTTGCTCCCCTGATTCCCGCCATTATCGTAGGCGGTCTCATCCTGGGCTTTCGAAATATTATCGGTGAAATTAAATTCATGAACGGCGGGACAGAGACTTTGGTGGCCGTATCCCAGTTCTGGTCCGGCGTTTACAGCTTCCTCTGGCTCTTAGGTGAGGCTATCTTCCATTTCCTCCCGGTGGGGATTACATGGTCCGTTACTAGAAAGATGGGAACCACTCAGATCCTGGGAATCGTTCTCGGTCTGACCTTAGTATCTCCCCAGCTTTTAAATGCCTATGCCATGGCACCGGGCGTAGAGATACCGGTCTGGGATTTTGGTTTTGTAAAGATGAGAATGATTGGTTATCAGGCCCAGGTTATTCCAGCAATTTTAGCAGGCTTTGTACTGGTTTATCTGGAGAGGTTCTTTAAGAAGATCACTCCTCAGGCTATTTCAATGATTGTTGTTCCTTTCTGTTCCCTGCTTCTGGCAGTGATTGCCGCCCATGCAGTAGTTGGACCCATCGGCTGGGCCATTGGCTCCGCTATATCAAAGGTGGTTTATGCAGGGCTTACTTCTAACTTACGCTGGTTGTTTGCCACCTTATTCGGCTTTGTATATGCGCCCCTTGTCATCACAGGGCTGCACCATATGACCAATGCCATCGATCTCCAGCTCATGGCGGAGTTCGGCGGAACCATGCTGTGGCCAATGATTGCTTTGTCCAACATTGCCCAGGGCTCTGCAGTACTGGGTATGATTTATTTACAGAAAAAGGATGAGGAATCAAAGCAGATTTCCATTCCAGCCTGCATCTCCTGTTATTTAGGGGTGACCGAGCCAGCTATGTTCGGTGTGAACTTAAAGAGAGGTTTCCCTTTCCTTTCCGCTATGATCGGCTCTGCCATTGCGGCAACCGTTTCCGTTGGAATGAATGTTATGGCTAATTCCATCGGAGTTGGCGGTATTCCAGGAATTCTGTCCATTCAGCCTCAGTATATGGGAATCTTTGCCATCTGCATGCTGATTGCTATTGCAGTACCTTTTGGGCTGACTGTTGCTGTGGGCAAAAAGAAAGGAATTTAGTAAATGCAGAATTTTAAAAAATCATGTGTTTATCAGATTTATCCAAAATCCTTTATGGATACAGATGGAGACGGAATCGGTGATTTAAAGGGCATTATCGAAAAGCTGGATTATCTAAAAAAGCTGGGTGTGGATTACCTCTGGCTCACTCCATTTTTCCTATCGCCTCAGAATGATAATGGCTATGATATTGAGGATTACTGCCGGATCGATCCCTTATTCGGAACCATGGAGGATCTGGATCGCCTGATATCCGAGGCAAAAGACCGGGACATGAGGCTCATGCTTGACATGGTTTTCAACCACACTTCTACGAGACATGAGTGGTTTCAGAGGGCTCTTGCCGGTGAGAAGAAATATCAGGATTACTATTTCTTTCAGGATGGAACGGCGGGCAGTCCGCCCACCAACTGGCAGTCCAAGTTCGGGGGAAATGCATGGGAATACGTAAAAGAGCTTGGAAAGTATTATCTGCACTTATATGATGTGACCCAGGCGGATTTAAACTGGGAGAACCGGGACGTGCGGGAAGAAATAAAAAATGTAATTCGCTTCTGGAAAGAGAAGGGGATCCGTGGATTCCGGTTTGATGTCATCAATCTGGTTTCCAAGCCAACTGTCTTTGAAGATGACGAGGAGGGGGATGGACGCCGTTTCTACACCGATGGTCCCCGGATTCATGAGTTGCTGCGGGAAATCGTGGAGGATACAGGGCTTGATGGGGAAGATGTGGTCACAGTAGGGGAAATGTCTTCCACCACCATAGATCATTGTATTCGTTATACAAACCCGGAAGAAAAGCAGCTGAAGATGTGCTTTAACTTCCATCACTTGAAAGTGGATTATAAGGACGGGGATAAATGGTCCTTAATGCCCTATGACTTTGGGCGGCTGAAAAAGATCTTCCACACATGGCAGGAGGGAATCGCCGGGGGAAACGGGTGGAATGCGGTATTCTGGTGCAACCATGACCAGCCCAGAGCAGTATCACGGTTCGGTGACGACGGTATCTACAGGAAACAGTCCGCCAAGATGCTGGCTACGGTGATTCACGGGATGAGAGGAACGCCCTTTATTTACCAGGGAGAGGAAATCGGTATGACAAATGCTTATTTCACGGATATTTCCCAGTACCGGGATGTGGAAAGTCTGAACTATTTTGATATTTTAAAGAAGCAGGGACAAAAGGAAGAGGATATCTACCGGATACTTAAGGAACGGTCCAGGGATAATGCCAGGACCCCTATGCAGTGGAATGGAGAGGATCATGGCGGATTTACATCCGGAACGCCGTGGCTGATTGTCAACAAAAACTGCCGGGAGATCAATGTAAAAGAGAGCCTTTCTGATCCTGATTCCATTTTTACCTATTATCAGAAGCTGGTGGAATTAAGAAAGCAGTATGATATCATCAGCGACGGGAGCTATGAACCGGTTTTTGTGGATAATCAGGGCATCATGTCCTATAAAAGGGCCTTGGATGAAGAAAAGCTGCTGGTATTAGCCAACTTCACCGGGCAGGAGCAGACAGTGAAACTAAAAGAGGTACTGGATGACTGGAATGTATTACTGTCTAATTATGAAAATGTAAAAATCTATGAGGACAGTGTGATGCTGAGCCCCTTCGGCGCCTTGATGCTGTACCGGAGAGGATGATCCCAGGCTGCCGATGAATAAAAGATCGTACAGAATTCATTGCTTTAATCAGAAGAAGTGAATTCCTGCGGTCTTTTTTTATGCGCCTGAAAACTGCCAGGCTTAAAGCCGCAGCGGTGGACCTGGTTAAGTAATTATTTATTAGAAATGTTCATTTTACTGTCCACAGAGGGCGGAAAAAAACAGGAAAATGTCCGTTGACAACCAAAGCAAAGTTTGCTAAACTATTTAACTAATAAGCAAAAATGTTTATTTTAAAAAGTATAAAATTAAGTGAAGGAGAGGAAAATAATGGGTACAATTATTGGCGAAGGCATTACATTTGATGATGTGCTGTTAGTTCCAGCTTATTCAAACGTAATACCCAATCAGGTTGATTTATCGACCAACCTTACAAAAACCATCAAGCTGAACATTCCACTTATGAGTGCAGGAATGGACACCGTTACCGAACACCGCATGGCAATTGCCATGGCAAGACAGGGTGGAATCGGCATTATTCACAAGAACATGTCGATTGAAGAGCAGGCAGAAGAGGTTGATAAGGTTAAGAGGTCAGAAAACGGCGTCATAACGGATCCATTCTATCTTTCCCCGGAACATACATTAAAAGATGCGGACGAGCTGATGGCCAAGTTCCGTATTTCCGGTGTACCGATCACAGAGGGAAAAAAATTAGTCGGTATTATCACCAACCGTGATTTAAAGTTCGAAGAGGACTTCAGCAGAAAAATCAAAGAAAGCATGACTTCTGAGAATCTGGTGACAGCAAGAGAAGGAATTACTCTTATGGAAGCGAAGAAGATTCTTGCAAAGGCAAGAGTCGAGAAACTGCCGATCGTAGATGAAGAATTTAACTTAAAAGGTCTTATTACCATCAAAGATATAGAAAAGCAGATCAAATATCCATTGTCTGCAAAAGATGGACAGGGAAGGCTTTTATGCGGAGCAGCTGTTGGAATTACCGCTAACGTTCTGGATCGTGTGGCAGCCCTTGTGGAAGCGAAGGTAGATGCTGTGGTTCTTGACTCTGCCCACGGACATTCAGAGAATGTAATCAACTGCGTCAGAATGATCAAGGAAGCCTATCCAGCCCTTTCCGTCATTGCCGGTAATGTAGCGACAGGTGAAGCAACTAAGGCTCTTATAGAAGCAGGAGTTGATGCAGTTAAGGTGGGAATCGGACCTGGTTCCATCTGTACCACCCGTGTGGTTGCAGGAATCGGTGTACCCCAGATTTCAGCAGTTATGGACTGCTACAACGTAGCAAAGGAACATGGGGTTCCTATCATTGCAGACGGAGGAATCAAATACTCAGGAGACTTAACAAAGGCCATTGCAGCAGGCGGAAGCGTATGTATGATGGGAAGCATGTTTGCTGGCTGTGATGAAAGCCCGGGAACATTCGAACTGTATCAGGGAAGAAAGTATAAGGTTTACCGTGGCATGGGCTCTATCGCTGCCATGGAGAACGGAAGCAAGGATCGTTATTTCCAGACAGATGCGAAAAAGCTGGTTCCGGAAGGCGTGGAAGGCCGGGTTGCATATAAAGGCATGGTTGAGGATACAGTATTCCAGATGCTTGGCGGTCTCCGTTCCGGTATGGGATACTGCGGAGCAAAGGATATTAAAACCCTTCAGGAAACAGGCAGATTTGTTAAGATCTCAGCTGCTTCCTTAAAGGAAAGTCATCCTCATGACATTCATATTACAAAAGAAGCACCAAACTACAGCATTGACGAATAATACAAAGCAGGCGGAATTCATGTTCCGCCTGCTCTTTTTAACTCTATTTTTCTTTATGAGGAAGTCGCCCCCGGAATAACCTTTTTTTCAGCTCTTTGAGGTGAAGTGGAATCAGGGGATAAATATAGCTCTTACCTGCAATTGTTTTATTAAATACAACGGCACATATGGACAAAATAAAGCCAGTGATGAAGCCCCACACATTAAAAAGAGCGGTTAAAACTAAGAGCATCATACGGATAAACTTAAATGCGTAGCCCAGTTCAAAGCTTGACTGGGAATAGTTTGCCACTGTTACAAAAGCCATATATAACATGGTTTCACTGTTAAACCACCCTGATTTAACAGAGTATTCTCCCATTACAATACCGGCGATCACACTTAAGGGAGTGGTCAGCATGCTGGGCGTGTTCACAGCAGCCAGCCGCAGTCCGTCTATGGCAAATTCCAGAATCATAAGCTGGAAAAAAAGCGGGACCTGAGGTTCTTCCGATAAACGGATGAAGCGCAGCCAATTGGGTATCATTTCCGGATTTTGCATAAACAGCAGCCAAAGGGGCGTTAAATACAATGTGAAAATGGATATAATAAGCCGTGACAGCCGCAGGTAAGTTCCGGTGATGGGAGGAAAATAATAATCATCGGCCTCCTCTATGATATCAAAAACAGATGAGGGAAGAATCATGGCGGAAGGAGAGTTATCAACCAGAATAATAATATTTCCCTCCAGCAGGGAGGCAGCAGCAGTATCCGGACGTTCCGAATATCTGAATTTTGGAAAGGGGTTGAACCATTTGTAGGGATAGATACATTCTGCCAGGCTTTCCTGGTTCATGGTCAGGGCATCCACATGGAGCTTAGTAATCCGTTCCTTTATGGTGGCAAGAAGTTTTTCATCTACCCGTCCCTTAAAATAGCATATGGCTATGTCTGTATGGGAGCTTTCACCCGTATTCATGATTTCCATCGTTAATTTGGGGTCCCGGATTCTTCTTCGGATCAAAGCGGTGTTAAACGTAAGGGTTTCAACAAATCCGTCTCTGGATCCCCGAAGAACTTTATCTTTTTCCGGTTCTGAAACACTTCTTACAGGATAGCTTCTGCAATCCAGAGTAAAGCATTTATCATATCCGTCAATAAACAGGCAGGAGATTCCGGCAAGAAGCTGCTTAATCATTGCTTCTTCCTCTTTCACCAGTCCTACCTGACTGTATGGCAGATATTTTTTTGAAAATTCATGAGCGTCAGGAGGCAGGTCTTCGGGCTTAATGGAAGCAAAGTCCTCCATTAATTTTTGCCAAACCTCTCCTTTTGTAAAGCCTTCAATATAATAAATACACGCTTCTTTGCCGGCCACATAGAACGTTCGGTAAACCAGATCAAAGTTTCCCGCAACATCCAGCTTTTTATCTAAATAATTCATAGTATCAGAAAGTTTCGTCGTAAATTCCATGGTATAATCTCCTTGCATTGGTTATGGAAAGTATGTGCATTTTCATGAAAAATATGTTTTATTAATTATGCATGGTGAGAAAGGATTTTTTTTATCTATTTTATTGGAAAATATGCAGTGGTATTTGGTCGAATCCTGTTGTTTTTTGGCAAAATACACTAAAAATATTGACTTATGAGCCAAAAGATGGTATTATCGTCCATGTGAGAAGCACAAGGGGTGCCTTGCGTGCGGTGTTTTGATGTGGGGATGTCAAAGCACAAAACTACATAGTGTGACGGTTTCAGATCGTGACGGAGGATTGCCTTCTGTGGGGGAAGGGCAGTCCTCTAATTTTTTTATATTTGCATTGATAGGCAGGAAAATTTTACATATAATATGAGATGTGATAAGGAGGAATACTATGTGGAAAGAACTGAGGAGAGATAAGCGGGTCCGTAATATCATGACAGCATTGGCAGTCATAGGATCAGCATTATTACAGACGTATGTGATTCAGGCTTTTATCAGGCCTGCTGGATTATTGTCGGGAGGATTTACAGGTATTGCTATTTTAATAGACCGGATTACCTCTCTGTTTGGATTTAATATATCAACCTCTCTGGGTATGATTGTACTCAATCTTCCAGTTGCATGGGCATGCAGTAAGAGTATCAGCAGACGGTTTACTTTTTTTTCCCTGCTGCAGGTACTGTTGGCCAGTACATTTTTAAGAGTATTTCATTTTACGCCCATCTTTGATGACGGTATATTAAATGTGATTTATGGCGGTGTGCTTTACGGATTTGCCATTGTACTGGCACTTCGGGGGAATGCATCAACAGGCGGTACAGATTTCATTGCCCTTTATGTTTCCAATAAAACCGGCAACTCCATCTGGACTCATGTGTTTGTGGGAAATGTAATCCTGCTCTGTATTTTCGGGGCAATATTTGGCTGGGATTACGCCGGTTATTCCATTCTGTTTCAATTTGTGTCCACAAAAGTCATATCTACCTTCCATCACCGATATGAACGTGTGACACTTCAGATTACAACAGCAAAGGGACCGGAGCTGGCAGGGAAGTATGTGGAAGACTTCCGGCACGGAATTTCCTGTGTGGATGCAGTGGGCGGTTATAGCAGGAAGAAGATGTATCTTCTCCACACAGTGGTGTCCTCTTATGAAGTAGAGGATATTATTGCGCTGTTCCACGAAGTCGATGATCAGGTGATTGTGAATATGTTTAAGACTCAGCAGTTTTACGGAAGATTTTACCGTGCTCCTATGGAGTAAGATTGCTTTAGCAGTTCTTTAAAAAAGATAGCGGGATTTTTATTGCACATAGTTATGCAATGAAAGTCTCGCTATTTATATGTGTAACCTTTAGGAAGCAGGAAAACGGCACTGTCCGTTTACTGCCAGAAAAACAAGTAAATATTTGCACAGTCAGGGTGCAAATATTTATTCGAAATTGGTTGGGCAGTCAGATATAATAAACTTAATTTACAGGAAGGAGGAATTAAGAAATGAAAAAATTAAGAGTTCTTTTAGTATGTGGTTCAGGCGCTTCCAGTGGGTTCATGGCAGCTAATATCAGAAAGGCTGCCAAAGAAAAGGGAGTGGAAATGGAAGTACAGGCAAGAAGTGATTCTGAAATTGATAATTATATTGAAGATGTTGACTTAATTATGGTGGGACCACATCTTGAGTATGTTATGGAGGATCTGGAGGAATATACTCATGAATATCCAGTAAAAATTGCACTGATGATACCAGAATATTATTCCAGGTTAGACGGTACAAAAGCAATAGAACACATTTTATCACTATACGAATAAAATGAGCGGAGGAATGGATGATGGATAAGTTAATTAATTGGCTGGAGAGCAGCTTTGCACCTAAAATGAACAAAATAAGTCATAACAGCTGGGTTGTTATTTTAAAAGATTCCATTATGCAGACATTGCCATTTATCTTACTTGGTTCTGTATTCTGCTGTTTAGCAATTTTAAATGATTATATCCCCGGGTTACCCAGTTTTTGGACTCCATTTGGCTGGACTATGAGTAAACTGTCACTCTTTGTAGCTTTCTTAGTACCATTCAATTATTGTGAGAAGAAGAAACTGCGAAAACAAAGGCTGATAGCTGGTTTAACAGGTTTGATTTTCTTCTTGATCTGTGTGACTCCGGTAGTTGAAGCGGAAGGAACAGTGGGTTTTGGATCATCGGCACTTGGTGCAGGCGGCATGTTTGTGGCAATGATTACAGGCGTGATTACATCACTTGTTTTTGCACTATTCGCTAAATTAAGTTTCTTTAAGCAGGATTCGGCTATACCGGATTTTGTAAGAACTTGGTTTGATCAGATGTTACCAATTGCAGTTATAGTCTGCTTTGGCTGGATCGTAGTGTTAACTAAAAATGTTAACCTGTATCAGATTATTGTAAATATATTTATGCCTCTGCAAGGTTTTTTAAACACCTGGTATGGTTTTACTTTCATGTGTTTCATAAGCTGCTTTATCTATTCAATGGGTATTTCAACATGGGTATTAACACCAGTAGGACAACCCGTCAGGCTTGCTGGTATTACCGCTAACCTGGCAATGGTAGCAGCAGGAACAGCAACAGTTTCATCCATGAACATTTATACAGAGGGATTAGTTTATTGTACCTATATGTGGGTAGGCGGCGTGGGCTGTACATTGCCCCTAGTAATTATGTTGATTCGTGCAAAATCAAAAAGGCTAAGCGCTTTAGGAAAGGCTTGTTTGCTGCCCGGTATTTTCAATATCAATGAGCCGGTTGTATTCGGTTGTATTGCATGGAACCCCCTTTTAATGCTTCCAATGTGGATCATAGGTCTTATAATTCCACTGTTAACATGGTTTTTCGTAAAAGTCCTTGCATTTGCACCGATTCCAAGAATTCAATTTGAATTATGGTATTGCCCATATCCGATTTCTACATGGATATCAACAGGCTCATTAAAGGCAATTATATTCTTTATTATTTCAGTTGCTGCAGCATCTTTAATCTGGTATCCATTCTTCCGGGCATACGATAAGCAGGAGACAGAAGCAGAAGTAAATAGCGTAGAATAATGAATGGAGATAAACAAAAACATGAATGAACAGATTTTAGAAAATGCTATGAAAATTATTATGAATGCCGGAGATGCAAGAGTCTGTAATAAAAAAGCCCTGGATGCCTTGGCAGAATTCGATGTGGAAAAAGCAAAAGAACTTATGAAAGAAGCAAGTAAGTATATTACAGAAGCACATAAGGTACAGACGGATGCGATACAAGGCGAAACAAGAGGAGACAAGACGGAATATACCTTATTGTTTGCTCATGCTCAGGATACTCTCATGACCATCTATAGCGAAATTAATATAGCAAAGCAAATGATTAAAGTTATGGAGGCAGTTAATAAACGATTAGATGCACTTGAAAATAAAGGAGTATGAAATGAAAAAGGTAGCTGACGTATTTCCCGAGAATTTTCTGTGGGGTGGTGCATTTGCAGCAAATCAAATGGAAGGCGCCTATTTAGAAGACGGAAAAGGATTATGTGTAGCAGACATTAATGAATTTAGAAACGATATTGATATACAGAAGAAGTACAACGAGGAGGTAACATCTGCCTATATTAAAGAAGCGCTGGAAAGCAAAAACAGAATTTTTCCAAAACGCAGAGGGATTGATTTTTACCATACCTATAAGGAAGATTTGAAATTATTAGGAAAAGATGGTCTTGGGATGAAGACATATCGCACGTCCATTAACTGGGCGAGAATATTCCCAAATGGTGACGAAACACAACCAAATGAAGCAGGACTTGAATTTTACGAAGCCTTATTTGATGAAGTAATTAAAAACGGTATGGTTCCTATGGTAACAATGTCTCATTACGAAATGCCATTGTACTTAACCCAGCATTACAAAGGCTGGTATTCAAAAGAAGTGATTGGTTTCTTTACAAGATATGGGAAAGTAATCCTGGATCGATATCATGAAAAAGTAAAATACTGGATCATTGTAAACCAAATCAATTTAATTCTTCACGAAAGCTTCAACCATCTTGGAGTACCAGAAGATGCAGTTGACCATGTTACAGAAGCCAAATATCAGGCAGTTATAAATGAGATGGTTTCCTGTGCGCAAATCACAAAATATTCTCATGAAAAATATCCTGATGTGCAGGTTGGTATGATGCTGTGCGGTGGGCCTGCATATGCTGCGACATGTAAACCAGAAGACGTATTAGCAGCCATGCGGCATAATCAAATGGAATATTTTTATGGTGACGTACTGTTAAGAGGTCATATCCCAGGATATGCAATCCGATATTTTGCAGATTTAAACCTCAATATTGAGCTGACAGCGGATGAAGAAGATGTATTAAAAAATACCTGCGATTTCTTTTCTTTCTCCTACTATTATACAAGACTTTGCAGCAAAGAGAGTTTTGATAATGGGAATAGCGTATACCGAAATCCGGAATTACCGGCCAATCCCTGGGGTTGGTCAATTGATCCGATTGGTCTTAGGATTCTGTTAAACGAATTCTATGATCGTTATCAAAAACCAATTTACATTACAGAAAATGGTATAGGACTATACGATGAGCTGGGTGAAGATGGGCAGATTCACGATTCCTATAGAACGGAATATTACAAAGCCCATATTGAGCAGATGAAGGAAGCGATTAAAGACGGCGTAGACTTAAGAGGGTATTACGCGTGGGGCCCCCTTGATATCGTAAGCTGCTCCTCTTCGGAAATGAGCAAACGATATGGATTCATCTATGTTGATCTGGATGATTATGGGAAAGGCTCAGGTAGGAGAATAAGAAAAGATAGCTTTGAGTGGTATCAAAGAGTGATAGAATCTAACGGTGAGATCCTTTAATCCACATAAGACACCAATTGCAATAGACTGTGTTCTGGTAGCCATTGGAATATTGAATATAAAGCAAAATTAATGGAAGAAAGGTAATAAGAATGAAGGACAATTGCAAGAGACTTATTAAAATTATGCTGTCAGATGAAGAATGGTTCAATGCCGGTTATTTGGCCAATGTAATGGGAGTCTCTGAACGAAGTATAAAAAATTACATTTCAGAAATTAATAGCTTTGAGAAGGATTTGATTCTTTCCTCCAGGAAAGGATATCAGATTGATTCGAAAAGAGGAAAAGCTTTTATTCAAAGTAAGGGGAGGAATATTCCGCAAAATGCTCACGAACGAATCAATTATATTATAATACGCATTTTATCAAATGATACAGATCAGGGGAGTAAAACGGATTTATATAGTATTGCAGATGAAATATATGTTAGTTTTGAAACCATAAAAAAAGATATGTATAAAGTACGTAAGAAATTTATGGAGCATGATTTATACTTAACAGCCACAAACTCGTTTGTGGCTGTTGAAGGGAATGAATTAGATAAAAGAAAAGCACTAAGCAGTATACTTTATGAAGAATTTACGGATCATGTTATGAGTATTGATGTTATTAAAAATATATATCCGTTGTATGATCTGGAATTACTGCAGAAAATTATTGAAACAAAATGTGAGGAATACCATTATTTCATTAATGAATATGCTCTTATTAATTTAATTCTGGATATTATTATCGGGATAGACCGTATGAAAAAGGAAAAGACCTTTGAAAAAGAAAAAAAGGATGATAAGCGTATTGGTATTCGTGAACAGGAACTTGCCAGAAATATTGCTACAGAGATTGAACATCATTTTGGCGTCACTTACAGCATCACAGAATTTGAAGAATTAACTATAATTTTACTAAGCCATTTGATGAAAATGGATTTTAATGCAATTAACAAAGAAAATCTGGAACTTATGGTTGGAAGCGAATGTGTAAATATTGTGAAACAATTAAGCGATATACTGAAAAACACTTATTTTGTGGATATAGACAATGTGGATTTCATTATTAAATTTACATTGCATATTAAAAATATGTTAGTCAGATTACGAAATGGGTATCGTATAAAAAATCCTTTAGTGAATCATATAAAAAACACATGCCCATTGATTTTTGAATGTGCCGTAGAAGTTTCCAATAAAATTCATGAACTGACAGATTTTGATTTATCAGAGGATGAGATTGGTTATATTGCATTACACATAGGAGGTAATCTGGAAACTCAGAAATCCAAAAGAAAAGTAATCAGCTGTGTGATTCTGTATCCACAATATTATGATTTTTCTAATAAAATGATGGAAGAGATAAATAATCATTATCAAAAACAACTGGAAATAAAGACAGTTATTACATCATTAAATGAGATTAAGAATCTGGACAAGACAGATTTGATTATTTCTACCATTCCAATAACGGAACTTATACGGATGGAAGCGGTAATTGTCACCCCTTTCTTAAATGAAAAAGATTATAAAAATATTAGCGGTGTTATTGAGAAAATAATTTTAAGAAAAAAGAAAGCCAGATTAAAGCAGCATTTGATGCAAATCTCAAATCCATTGTTTTTCTATAAGAATAAGGAATTTGAGGGAAAAGAAGAAGCAATTTCTTTTATGGTCGATATTATGCAAAAAGAGGGCTATGTAAATTCAAATTTTGAACAAGAGATTTTTGAGCGGGAAAAACAGTCTTCCACCGCATTTGAGCATATTGCGGTTCCCCATTCTATGTACATGAATGCAAATAAAACTGGAATGTTTGTGTTATTAAATGAAAAAAAACCCATAAACTGGAACGATAATTTTGTCAGTATTGTGATGATGTTTGCTATCAGCAGAGAGGAAAGAGCAATCTTTCATGATGTATATGATAATTTAATCGTCTTGCTGATTGATAAACCAAATGCAGTGAAAGTATTGGAGAGCGCTGGTTATATAGATTTTATAGAATCAGTAATCAGCTGTTTCAGTTAGAAAGGAAATAGAGATGAAAAAATTTGAATATATTATAACAGAACCAGCTGGAATTCATGCGATACCGGCAGGCTTACTGGTTAAGGAAGTCTCTGTTTATAAAAGTTCGATTACAATAGAAAGAAATGGTAAGAAAGCTGATGGGAAAAGACTTATGGCAATCATGGCGCTTGGGGTAAGGTGCGGGGAAAATGTGACTTTTATTATCGAAGGAACAGATGAAGATATGGCTGCAATAAAATTAGAAGCATTTTGCAGAAAAAATTTATAATGTATTCAGTAAATAAAATTATTAATTAAAAATAGACGTATTTTCCAGCAGGAGCAGTTATTATGCGAATGGCTGTCAGGAAGATACGTCTATTTTCGGTTGTAGATATTATAATTTATAGCAGAACAGGTCTTTTTCTCTTCAGACGGCTGAAACAGTGAAAATAAATAAGAAATAAAATGGATGTAACTGTCCACGTCAGAGGGTAACAAAATACCACTGTCTCAATAGCCGGATGAATTGGCACTGCAGTACAGATCCACACGATCCTGAGTACGCAGACTCCAAGGCTGGTAAGGATCATGGGGATCCAGCAGTCGCCGGTTCCCCGCAGAGACCCGGAATAAATTTCCACACAGACGTAAGTGAAAAATGTGGGAACCAGATACCGGAGAATCTGTGTACCCTTGTCAATAACTGCTGCGTCAGTTGTAAACAGGAGGAATACCAGACTTCCGAATGTGTAAAGCAGGAAGCTTAATGCAATAGCTGAAAGAAAGCACATAAAAAGGCAGACCCGTATGCCCTTGTATACCCTGTCCAGTTTCTTTGCACCGTAATTCTGTCCCACAAATGTGGTTATAGAGATTCCAAAGGCACTGATCATCATCCAGAACAGAGTGTCTATCTTGCCATATGCAGTCCAGGCAGCCACTGTATCAGTTCCAAGTGCATTGACGCTTGACTGAATAATAATATTTGACGAAGTGTACATCACTGATTGCAGTCCTGCCGGAAAGCCGATCCTGATAATCCGCACCAGCATGTCCTTATGAAACGTTAAAGAAGATAGCATCAGCTGGTATGGCTGTCTGGTACGCATTAAAACGATCAGAACCAGTACGGCACTGAGAAGCTGGGACAGGATGGTTGCAACGGCTGCCCCCATGACGCCCATATTCCAGAAAACCACGAAGATAATATCTAGAATGATATTGGTAAAACAGCTGGCAATCAGAAAATAAAGGGGACGCCTGGAATCTCCCACGGCCCTTAAAATCCCCGCTCCCATATTGTAAATAAGATTTGGAATCACCCCAAGAAAATAGATCCGCATGTATAGAACACCGTAGGGAAGAATATCCGCCGGAGTATCCATGGCTTCCAGGGCAAATGGAGCAAGAACGATTCCAATGATCATAATAAAAAAGCCGCAGACAGCAGAAAAAGCCATGGCTGTATGCACCGCCTGGCTTAACTGCTTTTTCTGACCAGCCCCGAAAAACTGGGATATGATTACGCCTGCGCCGGAGGAAAGCCCAATAAAAAAACCGATAAAAAGGTTGATTAAGGTTCCAGTAGGGCCTCCAACGGCAGCCAGTGCTTCCTTTCCCACGAACCGGCCAACTATGACGGCATCGGCCGTATTATAAAGTTGCTGAAAAAAAGTTCCGAATAAAATTGGAAAGAAAAACAGAAGAAGCTGCTTCCATATCACTCCCTCTGTAATCTGATTCGACGTTCCTTCGTCTTTATTTCTTGTATTCTTTTTCATAAAATTTCCTCGTTTAAGTAATTATGTAGTCATTTTTCATTATACCGTCTGGAAATAAAAAACACAATCCCCTGTCTCAGTCGGTTTTTTGAGCTTTGGTAAGTGCCTGATCCACTGCTTTTAACAGAACACTGGAGGTGTAGCGGGACTCAGACGGATAGGAAATGTTTTTGGTTGACTGATTCTTTAAAATCTGCGGAGATAAATTATCCATGGCGGGCTGCATCAGTGGATACATGGTGGTAACCGCCTCGCTTAAAGGAACCAGTGTAACAGAAGTGATTTTCTTTGAATCAACTGTGACCTCAACATTGATATCCTGGCTATTCAGCGTAATGGCAGAGGAATATACACCCGGTACATAGGCCACAGCATCGCCGGAAGTGGGAACAGTATCCTTTTTCGGGCGGAACATGACTAGAAACAGGGTAATGAGGAGGATTCCAAGGCCAACGAAGATCGCAGTATAGATGATCTCTTTCATTCGTAAAACAACAATTTTTGTTTTTGAGCTCATAAGACAGAAGCCCTCCGTATAGTTTTGTTATAATGTATGAACGGATTGGGGGATTTCATTCCTAAGATTTCATTGTTGTAACAGGAAATCTGTGCTAAGATAATAGACAAACATGTGTTTTGGGAAAGGAAGAAAAAGTATGTCCCTTCAATTTATTCTGGGTGGATCCGGTTCCGGCAAAACCCGCCGTCTTTACACGGAATTGATCCGTCAGTCGGTGAATGAACCGGATACCCAGTATTTTGCCATCGTGCCGGAGCAGTTTACCATGCAGACCCAGAAGGAGATTGTCTCCCTGCACCCAAGCTTCGGAGTGATGAATATTGATATTGTCAGCTTTAAACGTCTTGCCTACCGCATCTTTGAGGAACTGGCAGTTGTAAATCCCCAGGTTCTTGATGATATGGGGAAATCAATGGTGCTTCGAAAGGTAGCCGCAGACAAGAAAAAAAGTCTTGTATTTTATAAAGAGCATTTGTCGAAAGCAGGGTTTATATCCCAGTTAAAGTCCATGCTTTCCGAGCTTTACCAGTATGGAATTACTCCCGATATGCTAAAGGAGAAGATTCCGGAAAATTTAAGTCCTGTACTGGCTCAGAAACTGTCGGATATTACTGTCGTTTATGAAGGATTTAAAGATTATATTGAAGGTAAGTTTATTACTTCAGAAGAGATATTAGACGTTCTCTGCAACATCCTTCCTAAGTCTGAACTGATCAAAAACAGTGTGATCACCTTAGATGGATATACAGGATTCACCCCTGTCCAGTATCGGATTTTAGAACTGTTTTTCCGTTATAGTAAGAAAGTAATGATTACAGTGACCATGGATCCGGCGGTGAATATGAGCCGAAAGACCGGGATTCAGGAGCTGTTTTACATGAGCCGCCAGATGATTAAAAAACTAAACGATCTGGCCATGGAGACAGGAATAAGCCGGGATAAGGATATCCTGCTTACGGATCATCCGGCGATTCGTTTTTCAGCGGCCGGGATTAACGCCCCCTGTTGTCTGGATTTTCTGGAACAGAATCTCTATCGCTATACGGGAAGATCTTTCGAAGGTCAGCCGGAATCCATCCATTTGTATCAGACCCGCAATCCCTCGGAAGAGATTGCATTTGTCATACGCTCCATGGAAGAAAACATTAGAAAAAACGGGCTTCGATACAGGGATATGGCGGTTATAACCGGAAGCTTATCCAGCTATGCAAACGAGATGATTCATCAGTTTCAGTTAAACCATGTGCCATTTTTTCTGGATGATAAAAAGAGTATATTAAAAAATCCCATGGTGGAACTGATTCGTGCCGCCATCGAGATTGTTCAAAAGGATTTCTCCTATGAATCCGTGTTTCGCTACATAAGAACCGGTCTTGTTGTATCACAGGATCAGATGGATCAGGCGGACAGGCTGGAAAATTATGTCATAGCCATGGGAATCAGAGGATTTAAAAAATGGAATGCTGAGTTTGAGGGCTGGTATAAGGGAGCCAGAGAGTTAAATCTTCAGGAATTAAATCAGTTTAAATCAGAAGTGATGGAGCCTCTTCACCATCTGCGTGAAGAATTTAAAAGAGAAGATTCTACAGTCAAAACCATGACTGCAGCAGTGACTGCACTTTTAATGGAGACAGGTATTGAAGAAAAGATGCTTGGTTTTGAGAAAAAGTTTCAGGACATGGGGGAATTCGCCCTTGCCAAGGAATACGGTCAGGTTTATGGGCTGGTAATGGATTTATTTGACCGCCTCGCGGGACTGTTAGGAGACGAACATGTTAGCAGAAAAGAATACGGGGAAATCTTAGATGCCGGTTTTGCTGAGATTAAAGTTGGCGTAATTCCAGCTGCAGTGGACCGGGTTGTAGTGGGAGATATTACGAGAACCCGTCTGGATCATATTAAGGTTCTTTATTTTGTAGGAGTTAATGATGGACTGGTTCCGGTAAAAAAAGAGAAAGGCAGCTTATTTACAGACAGGGAGAGAGAATTTTTATCTGATCATGAGATAGAGCTGGCTCCCACCTCCATGGAAGAAGGGTTCCGGCAGAGGTTTTATCTCTATCTGGCACTGACAAAGCCGGAGAAAGAGCTGGTGTTATCCTATGCAGCCATGGACGGAGGCGGAAAGAGCATGCGTCCTTCTACCTTAATCGGAGAATTAAAGAAGCTGTTTCCGGGATTAAAGGAACAGGCGCCGGGGGAGGCTGGTGTTCCTTTAAACTATCGTGAGGCAAAGAGCCAGCTGGCAGATGGTATGAGGGAATGTGGTAAAAACGGAGGGGATTTAAGGCTTCTGGAACTGTTAAAAGCGTTTCTTTCCTCGCCAGATCATAAGGAGGAAGCCAGACAGCTGGTGGAGGCGGCTTTTTATGTATATCAGCAAAAAGGCATTGGTAAAGCGGCTGCCAAGGCTCTTTACGGCTCCGTTATTAATGGAAGTGTGACCAGAATGGAGCAGTATGCTTCCTGTGCATATGCCCATTTCCTAAGTTACGGTCTGGAGCTGATGGAACGTCAGGAATATGAGCTGGCTGCCATGGATATCGGTAATCTCTTTCATGATTCCATAGATTTGTGGTTTGCGCGGATGAAGGAAGAAGGCAGGGATTTTAAAACACTGACAGAAGAAGAACGAAAGACCATGGTACACGAATGTGTAACCAAAGTGACAGAGGAATATGGAAACACCGTTTTAAAAAGTTCTGCAAGAAATGCGTACCTTGCAGGAAAGGTGGAGCGGATCACAGACAGAACGGTGTGGGCGCTGTCCGAGCAGCTGAAAAAAGGGGATTTTACTCCTGTTGGATTTGAAGTATCCTTTTCTGCAGACGATCATTTAAAAGCCATGAGACTGCCTTTGTCAGGGGATGAGGCCGTGCATTTAAGGGGACGGATTGACCGCATGGACTTATGCGAGGATGAAGAGGCAGTTTACGTAAAGATTATTGATTACAAATCGGGAAGCACAGCCTTTGATTTAACTTCCCTTTATTATGGACTTCAGCTTCAGCTTGTGGTCTATATGGATGCGGCTCTGGAGATGGAAGAGAGGAAACGGCCGGATAAGCAGGTGATTCCCGCCGGAATCTTTTATTACAACATCAACGATCCTGTTGTGGATAAAGACGGTGAGATGACACAGGAAGAGATATCAGGCAGAATTTTAAAGCAGCTTCGCATGAATGGTCTGGTTAACACCGATTTAAATGCAATTGCTCATCTGGATCATGAGATTGAATCAGAATCTGACGTAATTCCGGTTGCAATGAAGAATGGAATCATTCAGGAGGCACGGTCTTCGGTAGCCGGAGGAAACCGTTTTTCAGCCTTGAGGCAGTACGTTCAGGAGACACTAAAGACGGAAGGCCGGGAGATTTTAGAGGGAGTCATTGATGTAAATCCCTATAAACAGGGAAATAAAACGGCTTGCGATTACTGCCCCTACCATGCAGTCTGCGGGTTTGATTTAAAGACACAGGGATACGGTTTCAGGAAATTTAAGGCTTTAAAATCCGAGGAAATATGGCCGGTTATCGAAGGAGAAGCAGAGGAAGGAGAAGAACATGGCAATCACCTGGACAGAGGAACAGAAAGCAGTCATTGAAAGCAGAAATAGAAATCTTCTGGTATCGGCAGCGGCCGGCAGCGGTAAAACAGCTGTTCTGGTGGAACGCATTATCCGTATGATTACGGAGGGAGAGAATCCCCTTAAAATCGATCAGCTTCTTGTTATGACATTTACAAAAGCAGCAGCCGATGAGATGCGGGAGCGTGTCTTAAAGGCGGTGGATGAAAAACTGATGGAGCAGCCGGATAACGAGCACCTTCAGATGCAGGCAGCCATGATTCCATATGCACAGATTACCACCATAGACAGCTTCTGCCTGGGGATCATCAGAGAGCATTACAGCCGGTTAGACATTGACCCGGCTTTTCGTGTGGGAGATGAGGGAGAACTGATTCTCCTTCGGGGAGATGTAATGAAGGAGATGCTGGAGGAATTTTACGAAGCAAAGGATCCTTCCTTTGAATGCTTTGTAGAGACCTATGCTTCCGGTAAGACAGATCGGGGAATTGAAGATTTTATCATGCAGGTATACCGTTTTTCCCAAAGTAATCCCTGGCCGGAGGAGTGGCTTAATAACTGCAGGCAGGAGCTTACAGCCTGTGATATGAAACACATGAAGGATACCGCCTGGATGAGGTTTCTGATGGAGGATGCTTCTCTGCTGCTTGAGGAGCTGTTAATCCAGACAGAGGCTGCTATGGAGATCTGTCAGGAGGAAAATGGACCGGAAGCATATCTTCCCATGCTGGCAAGTGATGCAGCGATGCTTAAATCTCTTGGAGAAGCAGAGGATTACGAGAGTTTAAACAGCCGGCTGAAAGAGGTAGCCTTTGTAAGACTTGCCTCTATACGAAGCAAGGATATCGATCAGGAAAAAAAGGCAGCTGTAACAGCAGTCAGAGACAGAGTGAAAAAGGGGATTGGAAAGCTCTGCGATTTGTACTGCTTTGAATCACCCGAAGAAGTGGGAGCCGATATGGAAGGGACCAAAGAAGCTGTTTTCATGCTTCTTCATCTGGCAGAAGAATATTCCCGCAGGTACCAGGAGAAAAAGAAAGAACGCAACCTGGTAGATTTCAATGATCTGGAACATTATGCCCTGGAGATTCTTTTAAAGGAAGAAGACGGAATCAGGGTTCCCACAGAAGCCGCTGACGAATTCAGCCGCCAGTTTGAGGAAATCCTGGTAGATGAATATCAGGACAGCAATGAGGTACAGGAAGCGCTGATTAACAGCATTTCAAGAGAACGGTTTGGCAGTCCCAATGTTTTCATGGTAGGAGATGTGAAGCAGAGTATCTACCAGTTCCGTCTGGCAAGGCCACAGTTGTTTTTAGACAAGTATCAGAGGTATTCCATTGAGGAAGGAAGCTATCAGAAGATTGAGCTGCATCAGAATTTCCGAAGCAGAGAGTCCGTGCTTACCAGCATCAACGAGGTATTTTATCAGATTATGACGAAAAATCTGGGAAATATCCGTTATACGAAGGAGACGGCACTTCATCCTGGAGCTGTTTTTCAGGAAACAGACGGTCGCGCAGGAGAGAAGACGGAGCTGCTTCTGATTCATGGTTCTTCCGAACAGTTAAAACAGCTTGACGAAGATAGTGCAGATTATACTGCCAGGGAAGCAGAAGCAAAGGTAATTGCTTCAAAAATCAGGGAACTGACAGATCCGGACAGCGGACTTCTTGTCTTTGATAAAAATCTGGATCAGACAGGAGGATACCGGATCTGCCAATACTCTGATATTGTTATCTTATTAAGAAGTTTAAGCGGCTGGGCAGAGGAATTTGTCAATATTTTGATGAATGAGGGGATTCCTGCCCATGCAGAGCGTAAAACAGGATATTTTTCCGCGTCAGAAGTGGAGACAGTCCTTTCCATGCTGAATATTATTGATAATCCCATGCAGGATATTCCCCTGGCTGCAGTCTTTAAATCTCCCATTGCAGGAATTGCCGACCAGGAGATGGCCCATCTGCTGGCTGTATGGAAAAATGCTGCAAAGAAGGGACAGGACCGTGGAATTTACGGAGCGTGGCAGAACTATTTAAAGGAGTATGAAGACAGGGAAGATGAAAGTGCACCTGAGCTTTATGAGAAGCTGCTAAGATTCACCCGGGAGCTTTCTCAGTACAGGGAAAAAGCCGCCTACCTGTCCATACATGAGCTGCTTTATGATATATATGAAGGAACCGGTTATTTCGACTACGTTTCAGCCATGCCTGGGGGAGAGGTGCGAAGAGCCAACCTTGCCATGCTGGTGGAAAAGGCGGCTGCCTATGAACAGACCAGTTACAGGGGGCTGTTCCACTTTATCCGGTATATTGAAAATCTGAAAAAATATGATACGGATTTTGGCGAAGCCTCTCTTCTGGGAGAAGAGAATACGGTTCGTGTCATGAGTATTCATAAGAGCAAGGGTCTGGAGTTTCCAGTTGTATTTCTGGCGGGAATGGGGAAAAAATTCAACAAACAGGATGCTTATGGAAAGCTTCTCATCGATCCTGATCTGGGAATTGGTACCGATTACATGGATCTGGAAAGACGAATCAAGGCACCTACCTTAAAGAAGCACGTTTTAAAGAGAAAAACGGAACTAAGCGCACTTGGAGAAGAACTTCGAGTCCTTTATGTTGCCATGACAAGGGCCAAGGAAAAGCTTATCATGACTGGGTTAGACCGGTATCTGGATAAAAAGTTTGAGCGTTATGCAACCGTAATGAGAGCTCAGGGGCAGATCCCCTTTTCCTTCCTCTCTGGTGCGGATTCTTATTTAGACTGGCTTTTAATGAGCCTGTCTGGTAAATATTCTCCTACAGGTATCTTGTCTGAAGACGGGCAGGATACAGGGAATTTAATTATGAAGGAGCTGACCGTTTCCGGTCTTGTTATGGGGGAAATGAACCGGCAGGTAAGCAAGAAACTGACGAAAGAAAGTTTCCTGAGACTGGATACAAAAATAAGCTATGACCAGGAATTTGAAACAGGCTTAAAGGAGGCGCTTTCCTACTTTTATCCTTATGAAGAGGACATAAGACTCCATACCAAGCTCACTGTTTCTGAACTGAAAAAACAGGGACAGTTCTTAGACGAAGAAGAAAGTGATTTTCTTCCAACAATTCCTGTCTTTTTAAGAGAGGGAATAGAAGAAGAAAAGACGGGAGGCGTCCGCCGGGGTACAGCCTATCACCGTGCTCTGGAACTTCTGGATTTTTCAAAGGTGAAGACGGCACAGGACTTAACCCAGGCATTGGAGAATCTGAAAAGCGATGGCCGGCTAAGTGAAGAAAGCTTTACTTTGCTTTCCATTTCCCAGCTCCTGGCATTTATAAAATCAACCTTAGGAAAGCGTCTGGCAGCAGCTCAGGAGAAAGGTCTGTTAAAGCGGGAGCAGCAGTTTGTAATCGGGATACCGGCCCGGGAGATGGATGTGGCCGATTCCGATGAACGTATCCTCATACAGGGAATCATTGACGCTTATATGGAAGAAGAGGGGCAGCTGGTTTTAGTGGATTATAAAACAGACTTTTTGAAAGAAGGGCAGGAATCCGTTCTTTCTGACCGTTATGGAATCCAGATGGAATATTACAGGCGGGCTCTGGAGCAGATTACAGGCAAAAAGGTGAAGGAGAGAATTATCTATTCCTTTGCGCTGAAGAAAGAAGTTGTCATAAACTGACCACAAAATGAGTAGAATGGAGATGGTGCTATATGATACCTGACAGTGAAGTAAGATTAACCCAGATGACCAAAACAGCCGGTTGTGCCGCGAAGATCGGCCCGGGAACTCTGGCTGGAATTCTGGAACATTTACCCAAGTTTCATGACCCCAGTCTTCTGGTTGGAATTGAAACCTCTGACGATGGCGCAATTTATAAGGTAAGTGAGGAACTGGCGCTGATTCAGACCCTGGATTTTTTCACACCAGTGGTTGATGATCCCTATATCTTCGGCCAGATCGCCGCTGCCAATGCCCTCAGTGATATTTATGCCATGGGGGGAGAACCCAAAGTTGCTTTAAACATTGTGGCGTGGCCCAACTGCTTAAATCCGGAAATTCTGGGGAGGATATTAGAAGGCGGTGCATCAAAAGTTTTAGAGGCAGGTGCTGTACTGGCAGGAGGTCATTCCATTCAGGATGATGAACCAAAGTATGGGCTTAGTGTGACGGGATTTGTCCACCCGGATAAGGTTTTTAAAAACTGTGAAGCCAGGCCGGGAGACATTTTAATTCTTACAAAACCCCTTGGTACCGGTATTGTAAATACTGCGGTAAAAGCTGATTTTGCTTCACAGGAGGCAAAAGAAGAAGTGATAAAGGTTATGACTTCCTTAAACCGTAAGGCAAAGCAGGTGATTGAACGGTATGATGTACACAGTTGCACCGATGTGACGGGGTTTGGACTGGCTGGGCATGCCGTTGAGATGGCTGAGGGCAGCGGGGTGACCCTGGTTATTTCCGTCAAAGATCTTCCTGTACAAAAGGAGGCCTTTGAACTTGCAAGAATGGGACTGGTGCCGGAAGGGGCGTATAAAAACCGCACCTATACCAGTGACCATGTGGATTACGCAGACACAGAGGAATGTATGATTGATATATTCTGCGATCCCCAGACTTCGGGAGGGCTTTTGATCAGCGTATCGAGGGAAGACGGAGAGCAGATTATGAAAGATTTTGCACAGGCGGACATGGAGACAACGTGCCGGATTATCGGTGAAGTTACGAAGAAGCAGGAAAAATCAGTAAAACTGAGGAACCATTTATGATTTATCTGGATAATGCAGCTACTTCCCTGCAAAAGCCTGAGGAAGTAGGAAAGGCAGTAGCCGACGCCATAATTCATTTGGGCAATCCGGGGAGAGGAATTCACGGCGCTTCCCTTGATGCAGCCAGGATGATTTATGATACCCGAAGTCTGATATCCCGGTTATTTCATGCAAAAAGCCCCAGCCAGGTGGCATTTACAGCAAATTCTACAGAGAGTCTGAACCTGGCAGTGGAAGGGATTTTCCGTCCGGGAGATCATGTGATTACCACCATGATGGAACACAATTCCGTGCTTCGTCCACTATACCGTATGGAAGAAAAAGGGGTGGAGCTTACTATATTGCCTGCAGATAAACAAGGCTGCATCAATTACCAGGATTTTGAGAGTGCATGTAAGAGTAATACAAGAGCCGTAATATGTACCCATGCTTCTAATTTAACTGGTAACATCAATGACCTGGAGACGATTGGAAGAATTTGTAAAAAGCTTGGAATCCTATTCCTTCTAGATGCTTCACAGACAGCCGGAGTATTTGATATTGATATGGGAAAAATGGGAATTGATGTTGTTTGCTTTACGGGACATAAGGGATTATTAGGTCCTCAGGGAACTGGAGGAATCTGCGTTCGGGAAGGGCTTGATATTCAACCGCTGATTGTTGGCGGAAGCGGAGTGCAAAGCTTCCTTCGAACACAGCCGGAGCAGATGCCGGAGCGACTGGAAGCAGGTACATTAAACTGTCATGGCCTGGCAGGGCTTCATGCAGCACTTCTCTATATCGGGCAGACGGGAATGGAGTATATCCGTAATCGGGAACAGTGTCTGATGAGACAGTTTTATGAAGGGGTGAAGGATATTCCGGGCGTCACGGTTTACGGGGATTTTTCCTTAGAGAGCCTTCATAAACGGGCACCTGTTGTCGCTTTAAATATAGGGGATTACGATTCCGGAGAGGTGGCAGACGAACTGGCAGTTTCTTATGAGATCTATGCAAGGGCAGGTGCACATTGTGCGCCTCTGATGCATCAGGCGCTGGGAACCGAAAAGCAGGGGGCAGTACGGTTTTCCATGTCTCACTTTAATACAGAAGAAGAAATTGATCAGGCAGTAAAAGCAGTCAGAGAATTGAGCAGGCATTGACAGGAGACAGGATGAGGCAGAAAGAGTTAAAGACTGTAGTGACATTTCATACCGTTACGGAAGCGATTGCCATGGAGAAGGCGTGTATGAAAGAAGAGATTCCAGGAAGAATTATTCCGGTACCAAGAGAAATTAAGGCAGGCTGCGGACTTTCCTGGGCAATGCCTGCTGATTGGGTGGGAAACATCAGCCAATGGATGGAAAAGAACCATCTTTCCTGGGAATCTGTTGGGGAGTATTTTATTTAAAGTTTGAAATTCTGGATATACTATTAACAGAAGAAAAATAGTCGGAAAAATGCTGTATTAATATAGAAAAGACAGCATTTAAAGACAAATGATTTAAAACAAAAATGGCATTGACAAATAGTTTTACAATATGTTATAGTCAACCTGTCAGAGGTCACAAAAATTTGTTAAGTATCAGTATTCAAAGAAACTTATATATGCTCATAATTGGATGAGTGTTTCTACCAACTACCGTAATAGTTGTCTATAAGTTTCCTCGTGATGGGAAGACGGCTTATTTAGCTGTGCTATTTGTGTTCACGTTTGGAACGACAGAATGAGACGGTAGTTTTTTATTGCTTGGTTTTTAGGAACGTTGCAATTTGGCTGCCGTATTTTTGTTTGTGCGGAACAGGAGGTTCTATGACCGGTGATGGAAATTTTATACTAAAAGGAAACATTTGCTACAGTGAGGATGTCCACACGTTAAAAACGGTGGAACAGGGTTTTTTAATATGCCAGAATGGGAAGTCAGCCGGAGTATTTCACTGCATACCGGAACAGTTTCAGGAATTTTTGCTGATTGACTGTGACGATAAGCTGATTATACCGGGACTAGTTGATCTTCATATCCATGCGCCGCAATATTCATTCCGCGGTCTGTCCATGGATTTAGAGTTGTTAGACTGGCTGAATACCAATACGTTTCCAGAGGAAGCCAGATATGGCGATTTGGAATATGCAAAAAAGGCCTACCAGATTTTTGCAGAAACGATGAAGAAAAGCGGGACTACGAGAGCCTGTATCTTTGCTACCATTCATGGACCGGCAACAGAGCTGTTAATGGATCTCATGGAAGATACTGGTTTAAAGACGATGGTTGGAAAGGTCAATATGGACCGGAATGCGCCGGATTATCTATGTGAGTCCAGTGCACAGGCGTCAGAAGCGGAGACTCTTTTATGGCTTACCCATACAAGAGAAAAGTATAAGAATGTAACTCCTATTCTGACACCCAGATTTATTCCGTCCTGCACCGATGATCTCATGGAACGGCTGGGAAGGCTTAAGAGGAAATACAGACTTCCGGTTCAGTCCCATTTGTCGGAGAATTTAAGTGAGATTGAATGGGTGAAGAGCTTATGTCCCAGTACCGGGTGTTACGGCGAAGCTTATGATCAGTTTGGCATGTTCGGTGGGGAGGAAAAGACTGTGATGGCACATTGCGTCTATTCGTCTGAACAGGAGATTGAACTGATGAAAAAGCGGGGAGTTTATGTTGCACATTGTCCCCAGTCCAACACCAATCTTGCTTCCGGCATTGCGCCGATCCGTACCTATCTGGACCTGGGATTAAAGACAGGCCTGGGTACCGACGTAGCGGGAGGGAGCAGTGAGTCCATATTCCGTGCCATGGCAGATGCCATATCGGTATCAAAGCTTCGGTGGCGCCTTGTGGATTCCTCATTAAAGCCTGTTACAATTGAGGAGGCATTCTACTTAGGTACCATGGGAGGAGGCTCTTTCTTTGGAAAAGCAGGCAGCTTTCTGGAAGGTTATGAGTTTGATGCTCTGATTCTGGATGACAGCAGTTTAAGTCATCCCCAGCCTCTTAATACGAGGGAAAGGCTGGAACGTTTTATCTATCTGTCTGACGACAGACACATCGCGGGGAAGTATGTGGAAGGGAAACGAATTTTTTAGAGCACCTAAGGAGGTAGAAGTATGGAACGAAACACCAATGATGGATTTTTTGAAAAAGTTTTTCATTTATCTAAGAATCACACAGATGTGAAAACAGAGGTGGTAGCCGGAATCACCACATTTATGACGATGGCTTACATTCTGGCAGTGAACCCAAGTATTCTTGGAGCAGCAGGAATGGACAGCGGTGCAGTTTTCACCGCAACAGCGCTGGCATCTTTAGTTGCAACTCTTTTAATGGCAGGTCTGGCAAATTACCCGTTTGTTCTCGCACCGGGAATGGGTCTTAATGCTTACTTTGCCTATACCGTAGTACTGAATATGGGTTATACCTGGGAGATGGCTTTAGCAGCTGTATTTATTGAAGGTATTATCTTTATTCTTCTTTCCCTGACCAGTGTCCGGGAGGCGATATTCAATGCAATTCCCATGAATTTAAAACATGCGGTATCCGTTGGTATCGGTTTATTCATTGCATTTATCGGACTTCAGAATGCAAAGGTAGTGGTTGACGGAGCGACTCTCGTAACCATGTATTCTTTTAAGGGTTCTCTTGCTGATGGAACGTTCCATTCTGTAGGAATTACAGTTTTACTTGCAATAATCGGCATTCTTCTTACAGCAGTACTGGTTGTAAAGAATGTGAAAGGTAATATTTTATGGGGTATTCTGGCAACCTGGGCACTTGGCATGATTTGTCAGGCTGTGGGCTTATATCAGCCAAATCCGGAACTTGGCATGTATAGTGTATTCCCGGATTTTTCAAGAGGATTTGGAGTTCCAAGCATGGCACCAACCTTTTTGAAACTGGATTTTACCAAAATTCTGTCAGTGGATTTCCTGGTGGTAATGTTTGCATTTCTCTTTGTTGATATGTTTGATACACTGGGAACCTTAATCGGAGTAGCTTCAAAAGCAGATATGCTTGATAAAGATGGAAAGCTTCCACAGATCAGGGGCGCACTGTTAGCCGATGCTGTGGGAACTTCATTAGGTGCAATATTTGGTACTTCTACAACTACAACATTTGTAGAAAGTGCTGCAGGAGTAGCAGAAGGCGGAAGAACCGGATTAACAGCAGTGGTAGCAGCCATACTGTTTGGCTTATCCCTGTTTTTATCCCCGATTTTCCTTGCAATTCCATCTTTTGCAACTGCGCCCGCTTTGGTTGTTGTAGGATTTCTTATGATGACATCTGTTACCAAGGTTGACTTTTCTGACTTTACGGAAGCGCTTCCAAGTTACATTGCAATTATTGCCATGCCGTTTATGTACAGCATTTCTGAGGGTATCGCCATGGGCGTAATCTCATATGTGTTTATTAACGTTATTACAGGCAATGCAAAGAAAAAGAAAATAAGTTTGCTCATGTATATTTTAGCCATATTATTCGTGTTAAAATATGTACTGATCTGATAGATTCATAAAAATGGCGGTGACAAGTCGTTCACCAGGCATATAGCCTGATTGAATGATAGTCACCGCCATTTTTATTTTTGTGTAAATCAGTTTAATAAAACAATAGCCAGATTTAAATATCCAGCAAATGTAACCCATAAAAGATAAGGAATCTGCATAAGGGCAGCTGTCTGATTCACACTCCCAAAAGCCCTGATCATACGAATAATAAAGTACCACAAAATCAGAAGAATCAGAAATGCCAGAAGATAATTCTGCAGGTTAAAGAAAACAATACTCCAGATAAAATTAAGTGCCAGCTGGATTCCATAAATCTGCAGTGCTTCCTTTTTTTTCGGAGAGGATGACTGTGCAATTAAATAAGATCCAAACCCCATAAGAAGATACAAGATGGTCCACACTATAGGGAAGATCCACCCTGGAGGGGAAAGCGGTGGCTGGTTTAAATTTTTGTATACCATCATACTGTTTTTTGTTAAAAATCCAGCCAATGCGCCAACTGCCAGAGGTAGTACCAGGAAAAAAATTAATTTTTTTCTATTTGCATTCATAGGAATCTCCTGTTCCAATCATTAATATAATCTATTCCACGATTATATTAATTATTTCCCGTTTTTAGGTAAAATAATATTTAAAAAGATTGCTACTAATGTTGCAACAACAACAGGAGAACGACCAAAGATAGTGACTACCCAGGCTGGAAATGTAGAAAGAGCAGCTGTAGCCTGGGATATTCCCATTCCAAGTGCAGCAGCAAGTCCTACGATGGAAGAATTCCGATAGTTCATCTCTTCGGAAGTGACCAGTTTCATACCCGTCATGGCAATGGAGGCAAATACAGATACAGTGGCACCTCCTAACACACACTGGGGAATGGTGGTAAGCAAAGCAGAAAACTTGGGAATCAGACCGGCAGCCAGCAAAAAGACTGCAGTTAATCCCATTACACAGCGGTTGACCACCTTAGTCGTGGTCACAATACCTACGTTCTGGCTGTAGGTAGCGGTCGGCAGACCGCCCAAAAGTGCTCCCAGGATATTTGTTACACCGTAACCCATAATTCCGCCCTGTAATTCCTTATCCGTAGGCTCTCTGTCAATGGAGCCGCTGGTGGTGGCGGTAAAGTCTCCGATTGCCTGAACGGAGTTAATGGCAAATAAGAGTCCGATGGCAATACAGGAAGAGGGTTCAAATACGATCCCAAAATGAAGGGGCCTTGGAATGGAAAACAGGGAAGCAGCAGCGATATTGGAAAAACTCACCATTCCAAAAAATAATGCAGTCAAATATCCCACAATAATGCCGATGAGAATGGAAGCCAGTTTATAAATTCCTTTACCGAAATGATTGAGAACTGTGACGACTGTCAGAGTAATAAATGCAACAGTCCAGTTCTGCCACGATCCGTATGAGGGATTTGAAACACCGCCTGCCATATAGTTAATGGCAGTTGGGTAAAGAGAAAGTCCTATGGTAAAAACTACAGTTCCGGTAATTAATGGGGGGAAGAATTTCCGGATCCGCATAACAGAGATACCTACCAGGAATGCCACGATACCGCCAACGATCTGAGCTCCCAGAATGGCAGATATGCCATAATCCGCGGCAATGGACTGCATACTTGGGACGTATGCAAAACTGATACCCAGGATAACAGGGAGGGAGGCTCCAAGGTGGAATCCATTCTTTTTCCCAATGGGAAAAAGCTGGAGGAGGGTGGACAGGGCAGATACCACCAGGGCAGCCTGTATGAGGATGACCCGTTCGGAACCTTCCAGTCCTACGATATTGGATACAATGATGGGTGGTGTGACGCAGCCGACAATCATTGCAACCAGATGTTGTATTGCAAGGGGGAGTGCGTGAGAAAACCTGGGGATACCATCGAGTTCAAAAATAGATGCATACTTCCTGTCAGTTTGTCTCATAGTAAAATGTTCTCCTTTAAGATGTTTTACTGTTGAATATGAGTTCCCGTACTTCCAAGTATTCCTTCTTTTGCTTTTTCTAACAGAGTGATAAGGGCCGTCCGACCTTTCCTGGATTCGGCGAATTTTACGGCTGCTTCCACCTTGGGAAGCATGGAACCAGGTGCAAAGTGTCCCTCATTGATATACTGACGTGCCTCTTTTACGGTTATATCGTTCAGCCATGTTTCATTGGGTCTGCCGTAATTTAAGGCGATTTTTTCCACGGCTGTCAGTATAATAAGAAGATCTGCGTTCAGTTCCTCAGCCAGGAGTTCGCTGGCAAAGTCTTTATCAATGACTGCGCTGGCTCCCTTTAAGTGATTTCCGTTTAAGGTCACAGGTATTCCACCGCCACCGCAGGCGATCACCAGCTGTCCGCTGTCCACCAGGGAACGGATGGCTTCAATTTCGATGATTTCCTGAGGTTTTGGAGAGGCAACCATTCGCCGGTATCCCCTGCCTGCATCCTCTTTCATTAAGTACCCGTATTTTTCCGATGCTTCCTTTGCCTGTTCTTCCGTCATAAAATGTCCAATGGGCTTGGAAGGATTTGAAAATGCGGGATCGTTTTCGTCCACACGGATCTGGGTAATCATGGTGGTCACCGGAATGTTTCTCATATTCCGGTTCACCAGTTCTTCTCTCAATGCATTTTGTAAATCATAACCAATATATGCCTGGCTCATGGCAACGCAGACGGAGAGAGGAGTATTAGGCTGATTCGGATCTTCTCTGCATAATGCACTCATAGCGTTGTTGATCATTCCCACCTGGGGACCGTTACCATGGGCGACCACCACTTCACAGCCTTCTTCAATCAGATCTACAATCGCTTTTGAAGTGATTTTAACTGCGGCCATCTGCTCTGGCAGGGTATTGCCGAGGGCGTTTCCGCCCAGGGCAATTACAATTCTCTTTTTTTTCTCCATATAAATGATCCCCTTGGTTAGATTGAGAACTTACGAGGTGTTTTCTTCTCCTCCAGCTTTTTAAAGACTTCCTGGGGATTTTCAAATTTGCTTAAAAAGATCATGGCGGCGATTACATATGGCTTATAGCTGGCTTCTTTATAAAGCGGATTTCTGTAACGGTCAAATACGGAAGCTTCCACTTCTCCATCCTTGCAGCTGATATCGTTGATATCTGCCGGGAGACAGTGAAGATAGAGGGCTTTTCCATCCTTAGTCGTCTTCATCAGTTCTTCTGTACAGCACCAGTCCTTATGATTGGCATTCTGAGCAAGAAGTTCCTTCTCAAGGGCTCTGATTCCCTCCATATCACCGTTGCCGTAAAGATCGGTTCTTTTCTCCATGGCTGCAAATGGTGCCCAGCTCTTAGGATAAACGATGTCGGCATCCTTAAATGCATCAGCCATATCATTGGATACACGGAAGGATCCGCCGGATTTTTCTGCATTGTTCTTTGCTACTTCTAAAACCTCAGGCATTACCTCGTAACCTTCCGGATGAGCCAGAACTACTTCCATTCCCATACGTGTCATTAATCCGATAACACCCTGAGGAACGGATAAAGGCTTTCCATAGGAAGGAGAGTAAGCCCAGGTCATGGCCAGCTTCTTGCCCTTTAAATTTTCCATGCCGCCCATTTCATGAATGATATGAAGCATGTCAGCCATGGTCTGTGTGGGGTGGTCGATATCACACTGTAAGTTTACTAAAGCCGGCTTCTGTTCCAGGATTCCATCCTTATATCCTTCTGTAACCGCATCGGATACATGGTGCATATAGGTGTTTCCTTTTCCGATATACATATCGTCACGGATACCGATGACATCTGCCATGAAGGAGATCATATTGGCTGTTTCACGAACAGTCTCTCCGTGGGCGATCTGAGATTTCCCTTCGTCTAAGTCCTGTACTTCCAGTCCAAGAAGATTGCAGGCAGAAGCAAAGGAGAAACGGGTACGGGTGGAGTTGTCGCGGAATAAGGAAATTCCAAGTCCGCTTTCAAAAACCTTTGTGGAGATGTTGTTTTCTCTCATGAAGCGGAGAGCGTCTGCGACGGTCCATACTGCTTCCAGCTCGTCATCTGTCTTTTCCCAGGTTAAAAAGAAGTCATTTTCATACATCTCCTTAAAATTTAAGGAATTCAGTTTGTCAATATAATCCTGTAAGGTTTTCATAATGTGGTAAGCCTCCTGATTTTAGTTTTATTCTTTGCAGTAAACAGTGGGAAGTGCGGCATATACAGCAGCACAGGTAACAAGATCCTGTTTCCAGGTCTTTTCGTTTGGCGCATGAGCCTGGGCTTCTGCTCCCGGTCCAAAGCCGATGCATGGGATCTGGTTGCGTCCCATAATGGATACGCCGTTGGTGGAAAAGGTCCATTTGTCGGTGAGAGGACGTGCAAGGCGCATGGAAACAGTCTCTTCGGCACCGATTCTGGTATCCCCGTATAAGGATTTATAAGCTTCCTCTAATGATCTGGTTACTT
Source organism: Lacrimispora struthionigena (assembly GCF_048627165.1). Taxonomy (NCBI): domain Bacteria; kingdom Bacillati; phylum Bacillota; class Clostridia; order Lachnospirales; family Lachnospiraceae; genus Lacrimispora; species Lacrimispora struthionigena. Next base: position 1,278,197 of record NZ_JBMBWP010000002.1, on the reverse strand, counting down.
TATGATCCTCAGGAATGACCCAGGTAGGGAAGTAACATTCGATAGGATAGGTAAGGCCTTTATAGGAAGGACGGGAATACTCATACATGGAAACTATAACATCATCTCCGTATTTCTTAACATTTGGCAGATTGCGGATCTCGTCAAGACAGCTTTCCCAGGTTTCCCCTGCTGTCATACGGCGGTCTAAGGATACAGAACAGGAATCAGCTACGGCGCAGCGGCTTGGTGAAGTGAAGAAAATTTCTGAGACGGTAATGGTACCCTTTCCTAAAAAGTTTGCTTCTTTCCACTGCGGATTATGGGATTCATCAAGCATTTTTACAAGTCCTTTGATTTCCTTATCATCAGCTGCATCATTCTCATTAAGAGAGCGGACATCCTGAAGAATATCAGCCATCTTATAGATTGCGTTATCACCACGTTCCGGTGCAGAGCCGTGGCAGGAAACTCCCTTTACGTCTACACGGATTTCCATACGGCCTCTCTGACCGCGGTAGATGCCTCCGTCAGTGGGCTCTGTGGAGACCACAAATTCCGGGCGGATCTTATCTTCATTGATAATGTACTGCCAGCAAAGACCGTCGCAGTCTTCCTCCTGTACAGTACCGGTAACCAGAACGGTGTACTTGTCATTTAAGAGACCTAAATCCTTCATGATTCTGGCACCGTAAACAGCAGACACCAAACCGCCGCACTGGTCGGAAACACCTCTTCCTCCAATTTCCACATCGGTTTCGTAGCCTTCGTAGGGGTCAAAATTCCAGTTGGATTTGTTGCCGATTCCTACGGTATCAATGTGGGCATCGAAGCCGATCAGAGTTTTTCCAGTTCCCATAAATCCGAGCACATTGCCCATGGGATCAATCTCTACCTTGTCAAACTCAAGTGCCCGCATCTCCTGTGCAATCCGGTCAATATGAGCTTTTTCATCGCAACTTTCCCCAGGAAATTTTACGATGTCACGCAGAAATTTTGTCATGTCTGCTTCGTAGCTTTTTGCTGCTTCTTTGATTTTCGCGTAATCCATGTTTTTTACCTCCGGTTTTTATGAAATGATTAACGATCTTTCCCTTCCCATACAATGGATTTATAGCGGTCAGGATCGGTATCTCCTTCTGTTGAGAAAAGAAGAACTTTGGAATCTTTATTAAGTCCCAGATGCTCTCTTAAAGCCTGGCAGCAATCATCTTTCATGATAGAAGCTAAAACTCCAAAGGGTGCTGCTCCCGATTCCCCTGATGTGACAGGTGTATCTCCCTTTATGGGTGCAGCCAGCATTCTCATGCCTTCGGCAGCTGCCCAGTCAGGTGCTGAAATAAAGGTATCGGTATGATTCTTTAAAATATCCCAGGATATGGTATTGGGCTCTCCGCAGGCAAGGCCTGCCATAATGGTCTGCATATCCCCATCCACGATCCGGATGTTGCCGTCGCCGGCTTTTGCGCCTTCATAGAGACAGGCTGCCACATCTGCTTCTACCACCACACAGACGGGCGGATTCTCAGGATAACGGTTTTTAAAATAACCGATGACTGCTCCGGCCAGAGATCCCACACCTGCCTGAACAAAGACATGGGTAGGTCTTTCGCAGCCATATTCCTTAAGCTGTTCGTCTGCTTCCATAACCATGGTACCATAGCCCTGCATGATCCATGCCGGGATTTCCTCGTATCCATCCCATGCTGTATCCTGAACCACCACGCCGTTTTTTACCTTGGAAGCGGCATCTGCGGCCATGCGGACGCATTCATCGTAATTGGATTCCTCAATGGTTACATCGGCTCCCTCCGCCTTAATATTATTAAAACGGTTTAATGTAGTGCCTTTTGGCATGAAGACAACAGCCTTTTGTCCAAGCTGTCTGGCAGCCCAGGCAACGCCTCTTCCGTGGTTGCCGTCGGTGGCGGTAAAAAAGGTAGCCTGACCGAATTCTTCCTTTAAAGCCTGTGAGGTCAGCACCTGATAGGGAAGATCAGAGACTTCCTTTTTTGTCTGCTTCGCCACATACTTGGCCATGGCATAAGATCCGCCTAAAACCTTAAATGCATTTAAGCCGAACCGGTAAGATTCATCCTTTATGTAAATCTCACCTAATCCCAGATGGTCTGCCATATGGGGTAGTTTTGTCAGAGGAGTCTCTTTGTACTGGGGAAAGCTTTCGTGAAAGCTTCTTGCCTTTTTTATCTCCTCTGGTGACATAACAGGCAGATGTCTGTCATCGGTCTTTGGCATGGTGTTTACAGCCCATTCGATTGGTTTCATGTCTGCACATTCTCCTTTATAATAAATTAAAATCAACGGGTATCATTTGCCAGATGTTAAGTCTTTTCTTTGTTGGCATCCATATAGCTGTATAAAGTAAACTTTGAGATACCAAAATAACTGGAGACCTTGTCGCCTGATTTGGTAATGAGAAATGCACCGGCGTCATTTAAATACTGGATCGCTAAAACCTTGTCATCCTTGCTCATTAAAGCAACTGGTTTTCCCACTAAAGCGACGGATTGTTCGATTAAGGTATCTAACAGATCGTTGACGTTATGCGTGATTTTTTTGGGCTCCCTGTTGTGATCCGTGGCAGTCTCTCCGGTGGAAATCAGAGACTTTACTGCATTTTCTATTGTAAGAAGTCCCGTGATGTCATAATTTAAGCCAAGGATGTAGTCAACCGCATTATCGTTGCCTCTGATATACATGGTACTGGATTTTAAGATTCGTCCATCCTCGGTTCTTGTCAGGTAGGAAAGGCGGTCCTTTAAAAGGTCAGGATCCTTTTTTAACGTCTCCAGAACAATTTCAGAAGGTCCGTCTCCGATTTTACGGTTGCTGACCTGGCCGTTTTCTATAAAAACAATGGAACTTTCCATGCTTTCGCCCCGAAGATCGTGAATGACCACCTCACATTGGCTGCCGAAGTGAACAGCGACTCCCTGTGCAATCTGTGTCAGTAACTGAAGCTTTGAATCCATTCTTTTATCCTCCTTGCAGGATCATTAATAAATTCATCATAGCATAAAAAAATTTAATTACAAGTGGTTTTCTAAAAAATTTTTAGGTTTACTAATTTTTTTTGTAATTCATGCTTGATTTTCTGAAAATGAAATGATACACTGTTTTTAACAGAGAACCATGGTATAATGTGCATAAAAAATAGAATTGAAACTGATGAAATGTAAGCAAATTGTAAAAATAAAGTATAAGACCATAAAAATACTTCTGTGAGGTTTGTATACATAAGAAAATTAGCAATTTGCTTTCGTATCTTAGAAAAATGAAAAGGAGATGGAGACATGCTGATAATCGGTAATGGAAGAATGATCACCAGAGATCCGGAGAATCCGTTTATTAATGACGGTGCAGTCGGGATAGAAGACGGGGTCATAAAAAGGATTGGCACCACGGCTGAGATGAAAAAGGAATATCCGCAGGCGGAATACATCGATGCCAGGGGTGGGGTAATCATGCCGGCCTTTATCAATACCCATGAGCATATCTATAGCTCTTTTGCCAGAGGACTGGCCATTGACGGGTATGATCCCCATGGTTTTTTGGAGATTCTTGACGGCCTTTGGTGGACCATCGATAAGAATCTCACATTAAATGATGTTTATTTAAGTGCTATGGCTACTTATGTGGATTCCATTAAAAACGGAGTGACAACGGTCTTTGACCACCATGCCAGTTTTGGGCAGATTACAGATTCTTTATTTAGGATTGAGGAAGCCGCTGGCAAAACCGGGGTGAGAACCTGCTTATGCTATGAGGTTTCCGACCGTGGGGGAGAGGAAAAGGCAAAGGAAGGAATTCTTGAAAATGAGGCATTTATCCGCCATGCTCTTTCCGATGAAAGCGATATGATTGCAGGAATGATGGGAATGCATGCCCAGTTTACCATATCGGATCGGACCATGGAGTTTGCAGCAGCTCATAAGCCTGACGGAACAGGCTACCACATTCATGTAGCAGAAGGGATTGAAGATCTCCATGATTGTCTTAAGAAGTACGGCAAGCGGATTGTGGACCGCCTGATGGACTTTCAGATTCTTGGGGAAAAGACGCTTCTTGGGCACTGTATCTACATTAATCCTCATGAGATGGACTTAATACTTGATACAAACACCATGGTAGTTCACAATCCACAGTCCAATATGGGAAATGCCTGTGGGTGTCCTCCCACCATGGAACTGGTGAAGCGGGGGATTTTAACCGGTCTTGGAACGGACGGCTATACCCACGATATGTTAGAATCCTATAAGACAGCCAACGTTCTTCATAAACATCATTTGTGCGATCCCAATGCGGCATGGAGCGAGGTTCCGAAGATGCTCTTTGAAGGGAATGCAGCAATTGCAGGCAGATATTTTAAGAAACCTCTGGGAATTTTAAAAGAGGGTGCAGCAGCAGATGTGATTGTTACGGATTACAATCCATTAACCCCCATGAATGGGGATAATGCCAACAGCCACATTCTGTTTGGAATGACAGGCCGCAGTGTAGTTACAACTGTCTGCAACGGTAAGGTTCTCATGAAAGACAGAATCCTGATGGGAGTTGACGAAGAGAAGCTGATGGCAGACTGCAGGGAAGCGGCGGGAGCGCTTGCTGCAAGAATTAACGGACGATAAAAATCAGAATATTCATACAGGGCTTAACAAACACAGGGAGAGCCCGGATGCAGGAGGATATCAATGGGAGACAAAATGACACCGATGCCTTTTTCACAATTAATGAACTGGGTAAGGAAAGAGCAGGGAAAACAGGAATCAGTTTTTGGAGTATACCGTCCCTACCGGGCGGATGAGTCACATAACAGGGAGCTGTTTGGAAGAACGTTAGAAACTCCGATTGGACCGGCGGCAGGTCCTCATACCCAGCTGGCGCAAAACATTGTGGCAGCTTACTATGCAGGCAGCCGTTTCTTTGAGCTGAAGACCGTACAGATTTTGGATGGAGATGATCTGCCGGTTGAAAAGCCCTGTATCAGGGCAGAAGATGAGTGCTACAACTGCGAGTGGTCTACGGAGCTTTATGTTCCCCAGGCCCAGGAAGAATATATTAAGGCATGGTTTTTGCTTTCTTTTATGGCAAAGGAATACGGATTAGGTCAGATGGATGGGTTTCAGTTTAACATGAGTGTGGGATACGATCTGGAGGGAATTAAATCTCCTAAAGTCAATTTATTCATCGACTCCATGATGGATGCAAAAGACACGGACACGTTTCATTCCTGCAGGCAGTATCTTCTGGAGCATGTGGAGCAGTTTGAGAATGTGACAAAAGAGGATATTGAGTCAATCTCGTCCCGGATCTGCAACAGTGTGACTCTTTCCACCTTACACGGATGTCCGCCTCAGGAGATTGAGCGGATTGCAGTCTATTTAATAGAAGAAAAGGGTCTGAATACCTTTATTAAATGTAACCCCACACTGCTTGGCTATGAATTTGCCAGAAACACGCTGGATCAGATGGGATATGATTACATTTCCTTTGGTGAGTTCCATTTCCTTGACGATCTTCAGTATGAGGATGCCATCCCCATGTTGAAACGGCTGATGGCAGTGGCAATCCAACGCGGTTTGGAGTTCGGTGTGAAGCTTACTAACACGTTCCCGGTTGATGTGAAAAATAAAGAGCTCCCCAGCCAGGAGATGTACATGTCTGGAAAATCGCTGTTCCCCCTGTCCATGGCACTGGCAGCCAGACTTTCCAAAGAATTTGACGGAGCACTTCGGATTTCATTCTCAGGCGGGGCTGATTACCATAACATCAAAGACATTACTGATGCAGGAATCTGGCCGGTAACTGTTGCTACTACTCTTTTAAAGCCAGGCGGATATCAGAGACTTCTTCAGATGGCAGAAAAGACCAAGGAAACTGGTGTCTCCTTTCAGAGTGTAGATGCAGATAAGGCTTTCACCCTTGCCCAGGACTCCATTTCAGATTCTCATTATAAAAAAGCATTAAAACTTTTGCCGGACAGAAAGATGAAGAAAACAGTTCCGTTACTTGACTGTTATACGGCTCCCTGTCAGGAAGCCTGTCCCATTCATCAGGATATTACCACATACTTAAAGCTCTCCGGTCAGGGAAACTATGAGGAAGCCATGGAAGTGATTGCTGAGAAAAACCCCCTTCCTTTTATAACCGGTTCCATATGTGCCCATAACTGTATGAACATGTGCACCAGAAATCATTACGAATCTCCGGTAAATATACGGGGGGCAAAGCTTCTTTGTGCAGAAAAAGGCTATGAGGAATATCGGAAAACCATTGAAAAAGGGGAACTGACCGGTAAAAAGACAGCAATTATCGGAGGCGGACCGGCTGGTCTTTCTGCCGCGTATTTCCTGACAAAGTGCGGTATGCCAGCTACTATTTTTGAAAAAAGCGGTAAGCTTGGGGGCGTGGTTCAAAACATTATTCCCGATTTCAGAATCTCAGAGGACGTGATTGGTCATGACATCGATTTATGTCTTTCTTACGGAGCAGAAGTAAGGCTGAATACGGAAATAAGGGATCTGGCTGCATTAAAAGAAGAAGGTTTTGAATTTATTATTCTGGCGGCAGGTGCAAGTGAACCCGGAATTTTAGATCTGAAAACTGGCGAGACCATGAATGCCCTTCATTTTCTAAATGAATACAAGGAAACGAATAAAAATGTGAATGTCGGTAAGGCAGTTGTTGTGATCGGCGGAGGAAATACTGCCATGGATACGGCAAGAGCAGCTGTCAGAACCAACGGTGTAAAAGAGGTTTCTCTCGTTTACCGCAGAACAAAACGATACATGCCTGCAGATGAGGAAGAATTGCTGCTTGCCATGCAGGATGGCGTTAAATTCATGGAACTTTTATCTCCTGCAGAACTGGTGAATGGCCAGTTAATCTGCAATGTAATGAAGCTTGCCGCTGCAGATGAAAGCGGAAGAAGAGCTGTTACAGAAACAGAGGAGACCGTTTCCATACCTGCAGATACGGTTATAGCCGCAGTTGGAGAAGGAATTCCCCAAGAGTTTTATAGAAAGAACGGCATTGAGCTGACAAGCCGGGGAAGAGTGCTTGTTAATGAGGAAACTTTGGAAACAAGTGTGCCCGGAGTTTATGCAGTGGGTGACGGTCTGTTTGGTCCCGGAACTGTGGTTGAAGCCATAAGAGATGCCAGGATGGCGGCAGAATCAATTCTGGGCAGAAAAGCTGCCAGGGATTTTGACATCACATCATCCGATCCGCAAAAGCTATATGGCAGAAGAGGAATTTTAAAAGAAACGCTGAGTGACCAGGAAGAAAGTACAAGATGTCTTGGCTGTAAAAGTATCTGCGAAAACTGCGCAGAGGTCTGTCCAAACCGCGCAAATTTAGCACTCTTTGTTCCAGGTTTCACAAAGCATCAGATCCTTCATGTGGATTATTTATGCAATGAATGCGGAAACTGCCGAAGTTTTTGTCCCTATGACAGTGCTCCGTACTTAGATAAATTTACATTATTTGCCAATGAAGCAGATTTAAACAACAGTAAAAATCAGGGCTTTGTTGTGACAGACAGAAAAAATGGTACATTCCTTCTAAAGTATATGGGAAGTCTGTATACAGGAAAAGCAGGGGAAGCGGTTGACGCAGTTCCGGAGGGGCTTTTAAAGATTGTGGAAACCGTTATCAATGACTACGATTATCTTTTAGGATAAGAAAGTGGGTGGAGCAATGGTTCGTTTCCTGGTAAACGGGGAGACTGTTACGGTACCGGAAGAACGGAAGCTGATTGATGTTTTAAGAACCGATCTGGGGCTTAAGTCTGTGAAAGATGGATGCAGCGAAGGAGCCTGCGGAACATGTACGGTCCTGATAGACGGAAAGGCTGTAAAAGCCTGTGTTCAGAAAGCTGCCAGAATGGAAGGGAAATCTGTCATGACAGTTGAGGGACTGTCTGACAGGGAAAAAGAAGTGTTTGTCTATGCCTTTGGGGAAGCGGGAGCTGTTCAGTGCGGTTTTTGCATTCCGGGTATGGTAATCTGTGCAAAAGCCCTTATTGATGAAAACCCCGATCCTACAAGGGAAGAGGCTGCATTTGCAGTTCGGGGAAATGTCTGTCGTTGTACCGGATATAAAAAAATCATTGATGCCATTCTTCTTGCAGCCAGACTGTTTCGTGAAGATGTCAGAGATTTAAAGGTTCCAGAGGTGACGTCTGTGGGGCAGCGGGTTCATCGCCTGGATGTACCGGAAAAAGTGCTGGGTTACGGGGAATACGTAGACGATATGGAAGTGGAGGGTTTAATCTATGGCAGTGCAGTACGTAGTAAATACCCCCGGGCACGGGTTCTGTCCATTGATGATTCCAAAGCCAAAGCACTTCCTGGAGTCCGTGCAGTCTTAACTGCTAAAGATGTTCCGGGTAAGAATAAAGTGGGACATTTAAAAAAAGACTGGGATACCATGATTGAGGTAGGTGAGATTACCAGATATGTGGGAGATGCCGTCTGTCTTGTGGCAGCGGATACTCCTGAGATTCTGGAAGAGGCGAAAAAGCTGATTGAGATTGAATATCAGGAGTTAAAAGGAGTCTTTTCACCCCAGGAAGCCTTACAGCCGGATGCACCTCTTGTTCATGATACTGGTAATATTTTAGCCCATGAGCATCTGATCAGGGGAGATGCAAAGAAAGCCATAGAAAACTCTGCCTATTCGGTAACCATGCACTATGAAACTCCGTTTACAGAGCATGCATTTCTGGAACCGGAGTGCGCCATAGCCATAGTAGACCGGGAAAAGGAAGACGCTGTGATCTATTCCTCTGACCAGGGAACTTATGATACCCAAAAGGAATGTGCGGGAATGCTTGGCTTCGAGCTTTCAAAGGTCCATGTCATCAATAAGCTGGTAGGAGGCGGATTCGGCGGAAAAGAGGATATGTCTGTTCAGCATCACGCTGCACTTTTAGCCTATCATACCGGTAAACCAGTCAAAGTAAAGCTGACCAGGAAAGAAAGCATTATGGTTCACCCCAAACGCCATCCGGCCTCTATGGATTTTACCACTGCCTGCGATGAGAATGGTTATCTTACCGGCATGACAGCTGTTGTAATTACGGATACAGGAGCTTACGCTTCCCTGGGAGGTCCTGTACTTCAGCGCCTTTGTACCCATGCAGCAGGACCTTATAACTATCAGAATATTGACATTGAAGGAACAGCCGTATACACCAACAATCCGCCTGCAGGCGCTTTTCGGGGATTCGGTGTCACACAAAGCTGTTTCGCCATCGAGTGCAACTTAAACCTGCTGGCAGAGAAAGTTGGCATCAGTCCATGGGAAATCCGTTTTCGGAATGCCATCCGGCCGGGACAGGAGCTTCCAAATGGTCAGATTGCTGCAGAAGGAACTGCCCTTGTGGAAACCCTGCTTGCAGTAAAGGATATTTATGAAAGCCACCCTTATGCAGGAATCGCCTGTGCCATGAAAAATGCCGGTGTAGGAGTGGGACTTCCTGACTGGGGAAGGTGCAGGCTGACGGTGGAAGATGGAAAAGTTCATATCAGATCTGGTGCATCCTGCATTGGTCAGGGGCTGGGGACTGTTCTGGAGCAGATTGTATGCGAAACCCTTGGTATCACAGGTGATCAGGTAGTCTACGTTGCTGCAGAGACCAATCTGGCGCCTGATTCCGGTACCACCTCAGGCTCCCGCCAGACTCTGGTAACAGGGGAAGCGGCAAGGAGGGCATGTGTAAAGATCCTTCAGGATTTAGATGGTAAAAAAGAACTGTCAGCTCTTAATGGAAAAGAATACTATGGAGAATATCTGGCTGCCACTGATCCTATGGGAAGCGAGAAGAAAAATCCCGTCTCTCATGTGGCATACGGCTTTGCCACCCAGGTAGCCTGTTTAAAAGAAGACGGTACCGTGGAAAAGATACTGGCTGCCCACGATGTAGGAAAGGCCATTAATCCTCTGTCCGTAGAAGGACAGATTGAAGGCGGTGTGGTCATGTCACTGGGATATGCCCTGACGGAAGAATTTCCTTTAAACCAGGGAGTTCCACTTGCAAAATTCGGTACGCTTGGATTATTCCGGGCAGATAAGACACCGGATGTCGAGAGCATTATTGTAGAACGAAATCACGATCCGCTGGCCTACGGGGCAATTGGAATCGGAGAGATTACCTCAATTCCTACTGCACCAGCCGTGCAGGGCGCTTATTATAAGTATGACGGAGTATTTCGCACCTCCCTGCCTTTGGAAGAGACGGCTTATCGGAAAAAGAAAAAATAACCGGAAAAAGGCGCAGGAGAAAAAACATTCTCTGCGTCTTTTTAGGATTGACAAAGAACCATGAAAAAGGGAAAATAGATGACATAGACCGGTATGCAAAAAGCAAACCGGATTAGAAGAAAGGAAGTGGATTTGCTGTGAAGACGTTGTTGAAAGGCGGAACCGTAGTATCGGGAACCAAGGCGGTTGCAGCGGATGTTCTCATGGAGAATGGAACCATTCTGGCTGTGAAACCGGAAATTGAAGAGGAAACAGCAGATGTTATTGATGTAACCGGCAGACTTTTGTTCCCGGGATTTATTGATGCCCATACTCATTTTGATCTTCATGTGGCAGGTACCGTAACAGCAGATGATTTTGAGTCAGGAACCAAGGCAGCTTTAGCCGGAGGAACCACCATGATTATTGATTTTGCCACCCAGTACCAGGGAGAGAGTCTGCATCAGGCACTGAATAACTGGCATAAAAAAGCGGATGGCAACGCATCCTGTGATTATGGCTTTCACCTGGCAGTCTCAGACTGGAATCATTCCGTAAGCGAAGAGCTTGACACCATCGTTTCAGAAGGTGTGACTTCCTTTAAGCTGTATATGACTTATGATGAGATGTATATGGCTGACAAAAAGATATACCAGATTTTAAAACGTTTAAAAGAAGCCGGAGGAATTGCAGGTGTACACTGTGAAAACAAGGGAATCATCGAGGCGTTGATTGAGGAAGAAAAAGCAAAGGGTAATTTTTCGGTGAATGCCCATAAAAAGACAAGACCTGCGGCAGTAGAGGCAGAGGCAGCAGGCCGTCTTCTTAAGATAGCCCAGGTAGCGGATTGCCCGGTTATCATCGTACATCTAAGCTCGGAAGCCGGTTATAAAGAGATTGCTTATGCAAGAGAAAGAGGGCAGGAAGTATATGTGGAAACCTGTCCCCAATATCTGATTTTCAATGAAGATGTTTATGATCTCCCAGGTTTTGAGGGAAGTAAATATGTAATCTCGCCTACAATTAAGAAGGAATCAGACAGACAGAAGCTGTGGGAGCTTTTAAAGACGGACCAGATTCAGACAGTATCCACTGATCACTGTAGTTTCACTACTGATCAGAAAGCAGCAGGCAGAGAAGATTTTACGAAGATACCAAACGGTATGCCCGGAGTGGAAGCCCGTCCTGCCCTGGTTTACAGCTTTGGTGTTAAACAAAATGGTCTGACTGTGGAACAGATGTGCCGGCTGCTCTCGGAAAATCCGGCAAAGCTTTACGGAGTTTATCCAAGAAAAGGCGTAATAGCGCCTGGAAGTGACGCTGATCTTGTGGTTTTTAACCCTGATTCAAAATGGACCATGTCTGTTGACAACCAGGTTGCCCGCGCAGATTACTGTCCCTTTGAAGGAATTTCCGTTGAAGGAAAAGCGGAGCTTGTATTTTTAGGGGGCAGACTGGCGGCTGAAAATGGTAAAGTCTTATTGGAAAAGACAGGTACCTATGTAGCCAGAAACAAGCCTATGGTGATTTCCTGATGATATTAAAAAGCGCATATGCTATTGATGTGTCAGATGGAATGTTACAGCTGGAAGAAAAGGATTCTCTATGGGAGGCTCTTCGTATTCCTTTAAAAGAACCGATGATTTTGGCTTTTACCGGCGGGGGCGGTAAGACAACCTCCATGTACTGCCTGGCCGATGAGCTGGCAGCTCAGGGAAAGCGGGTAATTGTAACTACCAGTACCCATATTTTACGGCCGGCTGACAGAATTGTCACAGAGGCAGGTGACTGGAAAGCCGTGAGTCATTTTATAACAAATCATAAGGAGCTTTTTCCTTTGGCAGGCTGGGTGCTGGTCACCGGCCTGCCTGCCGAAGAGGGAAAGCTAAAGGGAATGGAACTTTCTGAACTGGAACGGCTGACGCAACTATGTGATGTTCTTCTTGTGGAAGCAGATGGTGCAAAGCGCCTTCCATTGAAGATACCTAAAATAAATGAACCGGTTTTACCTGGCGGAACTCATGCGGTAATTGGCTGTATGGGGCTTAACTGTATCGGTGAGCCGTGGGAAGAAATGTGCTTTCGTTATGAACTGACACCACAGGTATTTGACGGTCAGAAAAAGAACGGACGAATTACGCCTTCTGATGCAGCAAAGATACTGACTAGCACCAATGGAACCCGTAAGGGAGCTGAATCCTTGGAATACCGGATTTTAATAAACAAAGCAGATGATAAAAGGCGGCTGTCCAGTGCCCAGGCAGTAGCAGATGCGATTGGAAAAGAATGGGCGAAGTACACAGCAGTAACCAGTTTTATAGAAAAGGATCAGATTAGAAACATGGGAAAGGGATCACCAAAATGAAAGAGATCAGAACGGAAGACGCAGCAGGTCATGTTCTTTGCCATGACATGACCCAGATCATACCTGGAGTTTCAAAGGATGCAAGATTCCGAAAAGGTCATGTGGTAACAGAGGAAGATATCCCTGTACTGCTTTCAATGGGAAAAGAGCATCTGTATATATGGGAAAAGGATGATACCATGTATCATGAGAATGAGGCTGCTGAAATACTTTGTGAATTATGCAGAAACGACCATATGGACAGGGGCGATGTAAAAGAAGGAAAAATAGAATTAAAATCCACCATTCGCGGGCTTTTAAAAATAGACACCGGTCTGCTTGACATAATAAACAGTGCCGGAGATATGATGATTGCTTCCAGGCATCCCAATACTCCTGTAGAACCAGGTGATAAGCTTTGCGGAACCAGGATTATTCCTCTCGTAATTAAAAAGGACAAGATGGAGGCAGTAAAAAAACTCTGCGGTGGAAAAAGGATATTTTCCATACTGCCTTATAAAAATAAAAAAGTGGGTATTGTTACAACAGGAAGTGAAGTATATTGTGGAAAGGTCAAGGATGCATTCGGCCCGGTTCTAAGAGCGAAGGCAGAAGAGTTTGGTGGAGAAATACTGGGACAGACTGTAACCGATGATAAGCCGGAGCATACCTCAGAGGCCATACTTGAATTTATCAGACAGGGAGCGGACATGGTACTGGTCAGCGGCGGCATGAGCGTGGATCCGGATGACAAAACTCCGCTGGCAATCCGAAATACGGGAGCCGAAGTAGTATCCTATGGCGCTCCGGTTCTGCCGGGAGCCATGTTTCTTCTATCTTATTACCGGAAAGATGGAAAGAACATTCCGGTAGCTGGACTTCCGGGTTGTGTGATGTATTCCAAAAGAACGGTATTTGACTTAGTGCTGCCAAGACTGATGGCAGATGATCCAATAACAAAAGAAGAACTTGATAAGCTTGGAAAAGGGGGGCTGTGCCTCTCCTGTGAGGAATGTCATTATCCAAACTGCGGATTCGGAAAGGGCTGGTAGGATGAAGATATTGATCAAAGGAGCAGGTGATCTGGCCTCCGGAATTGCCTGCCGCCTTCACCGATGCGGCTTTTTAGTGGTTATGACTGAGATACCCGTACCCACTACCGTAAGGCGCACTGTGGCATTTTCAAGAGCTGTTTATGAAAACAGGACAAAAGTAGAGGACATTACCGGAGTATTATGCCGCAGCATGGAAGAAGTAGAGGTAGCATTGTCCAAAGACCAGGTGGCAGTGGTGGTTGATGAGGAGTGTGTCATTCGTGAAAAGTGGAATCCGGATGCAGTTGTAGATGCGATTATAGCAAAGAAGAATCTGGGTACCAGGATTACGGATGCAGACATTGTAGTTGGAGTGGGACCTGGTTTTACTGCAGGCAAGGACTGCCACTGCGTGGTGGAAACAAAGCGGGGCCATGATCTGGGCCGGTGCATCTGGAACAGCAGTGCCATCCCAAATACAGGAGTTCCAGGAATGATAGGTGGCTATGATAAAGAACGAATCATACGTGCTGTGGATAACGGCGTATTTCACCCGGCTGTAACCATAGGAACAGTTGTGGAGTTAAATGATGTGGTTGGGTATGTGAATGATGCCCCTGTGTTTGCTCAGGTTGGGGGAGTTGTAAGAGGACTGCTTCAGGATGGGGTGACTGTTTTTTGTGGAATGAAATCAGGAGACATAGATCCCAGAGGAGTGACCGGGCACTGCTATACGATCTCAGACAAGGCATCTGCCATTGGAGGGGGAGTGCTGGAAGCTGTATTAGGTCTTCAAAAAAAGCATCTTGCGCAGAAGGAAAGGATTTCGACATGAATATGACACTGATTCTTCTGGCAGCGGGGGACAGCGTAAGGTTCAATGGTAATAAACTGCTTTATGAAATCAATGGAAAACCTATGTACCGTTATATTATAGAAGAAACGGACCAGCTTCCCAAAGATTTGTTTTCCAGAAAACTGATCGTTACCCAATACGATGAGATTATGGATTACATGAAAGACTCCGGGTATAAAATCATAGTAAACAGGGACAGCAGACTGGGGATTTCTCATTCCATTCATCTGGCATTAAAGGAATTGGAACATGAAAACACGGATTTTTTATTTGCAGTCTGTGATCAGCCTTACTTAAAATCTTCTACCATAGAGGCGCTGGTAAAAGGATTTTATGAAAGCAAAAAAGGACTTGCCTGTTTATGTTTTAAAGGAGAGCCCGGCAATCCTGCCATATTTGCAGGCAGATACAGAAAAGAGCTGATGGAGCTTACAGGAGACAAAGGCGGAAAGAAGATAATCAGAGCCCACCCGTCTGATGTTTTTCTTTTAGAAGCAGAAAGCGCTGCTGAATTAAAGGACATTGACAACATGTCCGATCAATTAGAATAAATTGTTAGAAAAACACGGCTACTTTCAGACCGTGTTTTTTTGTTACCAGTTTTATCCAACTATAGAAAAATATCACTTATTGGTTTTCAGAAGAATGAAAATCGTGTATAATAAAAACATCAAAGGAGGGGCGGTATGTGGAAAAGGCTGAGGGAACATTTCCTTATGTTAAATAAGAGCAGAAAGGAATTAAAGCAGGAAGGACTTAAGATCTGCGTGGCTTATTTTCTGCTTGGTTTGTTCTGGATTTTGTGTTCTGACAGATTGGTTCCTGCCATTGTCAGTAATTCCCGTTCAGTCATGCTTTTTAGCATGGGGAAGGGAGTCTTATTTGTATTTTGTACTTCCGCATTTTTATACTATGTGATGTTAAGGCTGCTTAACAAAGCCGGTGCCGCAGAAGAGGAACTGAGCAAAAGTTATAAAGAACTGAAGATGCAGTATAAAAAGATTGGTCTTTATGATCAGATGCTTATGGAAAGTGAAGAGAAATACCGGACAATTATAGCTCATATGCAGCTTGGGATGGCACTGTTTGAGGGAGAGAATGAAACCGACATCAGGCACTACAGGCTGATTGATGTAAATCCCTGCTATGAGGAACTGGCCTGTGACAAGGGAGTTTCTGTGCTGGGAGGATATTTTTGTGACATACATGACACTCTGGATCCTGATATATGGGATCTGCTTGCAAAAACTGTGAGAACAGGGGAGCCAGCCCGCTATGAACGGTTCCGGAACAGGACAAGCACATATTATGAGGTGATTGTTTTCTGCCCTGGCAAAAACCAGCTGGCTCTGATAGTCAATAATATAACCGAGCGCAGGCAGGCTCAGGAAAGACTGAATTATTTAAGCTTTCATGATCCCCTTACTGGTTTGTACAACAGAAGGTATTTTGAAGAGCAGCTGAAGGTTTTGGACCAGGAGTTTAACTATCCGCTGGTAATCACCATGGCAGATATCAATGGTCTGAAACTGATCAATGATTCCTTTGGTCATGCAGCAGGAGATGAATACATACGAAAAGCGGCAGCAGTTCTCATGAACAACACCCGCAGCCATGATATCATATGCCGGCTGGGTGGAGATGAATTTGTTATCTTTTCACCTGGCACAGGTGAAAAAGAGATTAAAAAGATAATTTCATCCATGAGTGACATGGCAAAAGTTCAGGCTGTGAATAAAATCATGCTTTCCATCTCTTTCGGATACAGCATAAAGTGCAGCAGTGATGATTCCATTACTGAAGTTTTAAAGAAAGCGGAAGATTTTATGTATCGGAAAAAGCTGATGGAAAGTCCCAGCATGAGGGGTAAGACCATTTACACCATCATGGCGGCACTTCATGAAAAGAACTTCCGAGAGGAACAGCATTCCCTTCGTGTATCAGAATTATGTGAAAAGATGGGGGAAGCACTTGAACTTCAGGAAGATGACATCAAGGAATTAAAAACAGTTGGCCTTCTTCACGATATTGGCAAGGTAGCAATTGAAGAAGGTATTCTTAATAAGAACGGAAAGCTTGATTTAGATGAATGGGGAGAGATAAAAAAGCATCCCGAAATCGGATACCGTATTTTAAGTACAGTGAATGAGCTTTCAGAAATGGCAGATTACGTGCTTGCTCATCATGAACGCTGGGATGGAAGCGGATACCCCAAAGGACTGAAGGGAAAGGAGATTCCCATACAGTCCAGAATTATCGCCATAGCAGATGCTTATGACGCCATGATCAGTGAACGAAGCTACCGCCACGCTCTGCCAAAGGAAATAGCAGTCAGTGAGCTTTTAAAGGGAGCAGGAACCCAGTTTTGTAAAGAGTATGTATCTATATTCATTGATAAAGTAATTAATAAATCCGGAACCGGTGCCTAGATTGTTATAAAATTATCAGAAATGAGCAGTATCCTTCTATTTTAGAAGCATACCGCTCATTCTTTTTTTGCTTTTTTATAAAGAATATGTTAAAATTTACAATTATAAATTCATGAAAAAATATCGTTTTGATGTAAAAAAAGTAACTTTTTAAAAATAGAATGTGTCAATTTTGGAACTCAACGTGTATAATTTTGGCACTTGGGTTGAAAGTTGTCGAAAATAGTTATATGCTGAGACCGTTAAGATACATAATTAGCATACCATTAACATTTGATGAAGAAGCAAATCTGTAGAAAAACTAATTTCGGAGATTGCTGGATAATAGGAGGAGAGGCCATGTTAAAAATAGGAGTATGTGATGATGACCATCTGCTGCTGTTGGAAGCAGAAACGCGTTTGCGCAGGATTGGGATTGAGAGAGAAATGAATCTGGATGTGGAGACCTTCTGTGACGGTGATGAAATTGTCAGAGCTGTTTATTTAGGAAAGCGTTTCGACATCATTTATATGGATATTGAGATGAGACGTATGAATGGATTGATGGCAGCAGAACGAATCCGTGAATACGACCGCATGGTACAAATTGTATTTATGACATCTCATCAGAGGTACATCAATCAGGCCTTTCGCTCAGCGCCAATCGGATACCTTGTTAAGCCCGTAAGGGATCCTGAATTCAATAATAATTTCAGCCACATATTAAATCTGATTGAGACAAAAGACTTATATTACCACTTCAAATATGGCAGAACAGAGAGTCAGGTATATTTAAAGAAAGTACTGTATTTTGAAAGCAAGCTCCGACTGACTGAGATTGCCTGTGAAGAGGGCCGTCACAGACTATACAAAAGTCTGGAGGAGATTGAACACGAATTAAAAGACCGTAAGATTCGCTTTATCAGAATACACCAGTCTTATCTGGTGAGTTTCACCCAGATTGCCAGAATCTCCAATGACGTAGTGGAATTAATGGATGGAACCTGTCTCCCAGTCAGCCGCAGCAGGCGTAAGGAAGTGGAAGAGATTATGTTTGAAACCATGGGGTGGTGTCAGGTTTAAAAATTGCCAGGTAAATGGGGGGAAGATGACAAAAAGATTAAAATATTACTTAATTATGATGTTAATGGGGGGAATTGTCTGGTTGGAAGGAAAATGCAGGTTTATTAGCCGCATATTTTGGGATGTTATTATATTATTTCCGCCGCTTCCTCCCCCTGTTCACTATTTGATTCAGTCTCTTTTGTAGATAGCTGTTATATATGGAGAAGTGCTTATCCTGTTATTAATTTTATCAGACTGGAGATCAAAAAGAGACGGTGAGTGGCAGGGATATAAAAAGGCTCTATATTTATATCTTATTATAGGAGTCATTCTGGAGAAAATAATAATATATATTTTTAATATCCTTTTTTCAACCTATATTGAATCATATCCCGTAGCTATCACGATGATAATGGCGATTAGAATAGTTATCATATTTTCTACGGTAATAATTGTAATGAGAATGTCTGTTAAAAACAAAAACCATGCTATATGCGTAGATCAATGCAGTTTCATGCACTTTGCTGCAGGAGCGGTCATAACAATTGGTTTAGCTGGTTTTTACTCTTTTAAAGAGTGGCAGGGCTATCAAATCTTTATGTCGGATATGGATTCCTATGGATTTTTCAGCCAGATGACCGCACCAACACCTGCATTTACCATTTTTAATAAATGGATGGTGCCTTATATGGTCAGGATCTGTGCCGTGTTATTGTTTATGTGGAATGGAAAGCAGGATAAGGTCTAGTGCAGAGAAGAGCAGTTAATAGCTGCTTTTCTTTTTTTGTATTTTTGTATTCTTATAATCCGACCTAATCCGACCCTAATCAGACTCAAACCGACCCTAATCCGACTCAAAACAGGCCCTTTAATTACCAAAAATTACATGTAGGGCGCTAAAAATTACATGAATGATTTTTTTGTCAATTAATGTATTATAATGTAACCGAAAGTCATAAATTTAAGGGGGGCGTATGAAAATAATTAAACGTGGCAGATTTGTTTTAGCTGTTGCAGCAGCAATACTGGTATCTGGATCTGTGTGTGCCTGTTCTACGCAGGAGAGTTCTGAGCTTTTAGAAGGGAAAAAGGTTATTTCACAGATGCAGCCTCAATTACCTTTGCAGGGGGGGTTTACAAATACATCCCAGGCAACTGTACAGCCTGGATTTGATTCACCGGAGGGTGCAGTAAAGGGTTATTTAACAGGGCTTAGGGAGAGTAATTTAAAGTACATGACAGATACCTTTTCAGAAAGTATGGAAATAGATGATATTATGCGTCAATATGCAATTCTTTGCGGGTTTGATTTGGGTGAGGAAGGACCTGTGAGTCTAAAAAACCCAGCGGAGGTAAAAGTATTTGTAGATAATCTGGAGAGCGGTATAAAGGCTGTGGATCTTAAATCAGTGAAGCTGGCGGGATTTGTTGACCCCGGAGATTTAGATGATGCTTACACGAATCAAAAACATCAGGAAAATTTAATCAAAATAGCGAAACGGTATGGTGGGGATAAGATGGTAAGCTGTGTTGCCGCTGTTGAGGTGGACGGCAGAAAATTCCTTTTGATTTTTGATGTAATAAGAAAGGAGGGCCGGTGGTTTAATCGCCAGTTAGGCGGAATCTTTGCCAATATGTCAGGAATGGATAGAAATGAGGTAGGGACACTCTCGTTAGAAACAGCGGATGAGCAGATTCTGAAACAAATGGTGCCTGATTTTTCAAAAAACTTATTAGAGGCAGAAACGGAGCATGGGGCATTAGGGTCTGCTGTCACTAACGAGGAAGCCGGAGGCTTTGATTCGTCTCAGATGGCGGTCAGAAGATACCTGGAATATCTTGCAGCCAATGAACAGGACAAGATGATTGGAACATTTGCAGTGGAGAGCTACGTGGATCATTTTGATTTTCGGACCAGACTGGAAAGCAGCGGGGGATATATTTTTATGCAGCAGGAATTCAATTTTCCAGCCGTAACTGATTTTACCAGGGATTTGAATATTGAAAGCAGAAAAAATGACATTCGGTGGAACTTATTAGAACAATACAATGCATTGGGTGTCTTTTCGGAAATAGATACAGCTGATCTGGTTCAGAAGGAAGACTTGGATGTATCTTTCGCGTTGTCAGAATTGCAGAAACGTTTGAATACCAGTTCCTTAAAAATTCTGGGATATATTAGTCCGGAAAAATTATCAGAGACTTATGGATCAAGTAATTTTCAGGATATAAGACGCAGGAGGATGAAAGCTTATGGTGCAGATGACACAGAAAGCATCGCGGCTGTGTTTGAACTAAATGGTGCCCGCTATATTATTTGTATTGATACCGTGAAATATGAGAACAGATGGTTTATCAGGGAGCTTGGCGGTGAGCTTTCTTCGCTACTTGGTTTTGATTACAGGTGTGCAGGAATCATGCCTGCTGATTATATGAAAAATCCAGATATTGATAGTCTGATTTCGCCTCTGAGTTGATGAAAGACCAGGTGATTCGTGTCGAAATATGTCGAATCGAGGGAAAAATACGACAGCATTTTACCAAATATTACATGTAGCGCGCTAAAAATTACATGAACGGTTTTTTTGGTGATTTTTGTATTATAATGTAACTAACAAAAATGAGACAAAGGTATGGAGGTTCAAAATGTTAACCAAATCTTTGTCAGGAGGGGTGAGATGAAGAATTTAAAAAGGATTTTTCTGTTTATCGGGGTTATGATGCTGTTGCTGCCGATCAGACAGGATACTCTGGCAGCTGAAGAATACCATGGGCAGCCTGCAAAGAATGGTGAAATAGTATTTCTTCTGGATACCAGTGGTTCTATGAACTCTAATGATAAAAGCCGCTTTGCTATTGATGCAATACGTCAGGCAGTCTGCAGTCTTCCATCAAATTATAAGTCTGGACTTGTAGCCTACAATACAGGAATTCAGACGATTGTTCCTTTAAGTGGTGGGGCAGACCCCATGGGTACACAGCTTTCCTCTGTTATATATAAAGGCTATACCAATGCAGGAGAAGGACTGAATCAGGCAGTAGGCCTCTTTTCCGCAGAGGAGAATGTTGATCGCAGTATTGTCATGGTGACTGACGGAGAAATCGATATGCCAGATAAACAGGCAAAGGAATCATCACGCGCCTTATATTCTGAAACTATTAAAAAAGCAAAAGATGCGGGAATAAAGATTTATATTGTTGCAGTAGGCAGTGAATTAAATGATCCCAATATGCATATTTTCGATGGCGCTGAGATGACCGATGGTGCCATTTACTGGCAGGGTCAATCCGGAAATCTGGTACAGATCATGAACCGTATCCTTTATGATCGAATGAATCTTCCAAAAAGGTCGGTAGGAGTTACAGATGGGAATGGCGGAAGCCTTCATGTTGAACTTCCTTCTCAGGGAGCAGAGCGTGTAAAAGTAGTGCTGACCTCCGGACAGGGAATTCAGAACGTGACAGCAGATTACACGGCTGATCAAGGACAGATTACAAGCGGCCGGAACTTTGCAGTTATTGAGATGACCAGACCAGCATCTGACGCGGTTGATGTCCGTTTCCAGACACCGGAGCTTTCTGGTGTGGAAGCCTATCTGACTGTGGAATACACAGCCAGACCAGTGGTCAATATTAATTACAGAAGAGAAGAAGTTTTACCTGATGCAGCAAGCGAAGAGAAAAATAAAACAAAATTACCACTGGTCTACAGGCACTATGCAGACTTAGAATTATCTCTTACAGATACTGGAGGTAAAAATCAAAACCTCTGGAACACTCCTTATTATGAAGGACAGTCGGTACCTTTTTGTATCAATGGCGTTTGGGAAACCGGTACTATAAGCGGAGGTCTTATACCTTATTCTTTACCTATTGATGGGATTAATGAAGTATCAGTTGAGGTCGATACCAGTATGTTTTCGGAGCGATATGTGATGGAACAACCATTGACGGAACAGCTGGCGCCACCACCAGATCCCATACCAGAGCCCGAACCGGATTACCGCCCTTTATGGGCAATACTGGGAGCGCTTGCACTGGTAGTCGTTTTAATCCTGCTTTGGTGGTACAGGAAAAAGAATGCAGCAGTGATCTATGTGTCCCAGTCCCCTTCTTCAAAAGAACCAGTCAAGATGAAGACCAAGGCCTGTACCTACTCCGGTAAATTCAGTATTTACGTGGTAAGAACTGCAGACGGGCGAGATGTACCGCCTCAGACTTATCATCTGTTTGGAAGAAACAGCGGCCGAATGACACTTGGACAGATTCTTGCTTCCTGCAAAATAAAACTTGGAAGAATCGGGGAAGAGGACATCATTATCTACCCAGGACCCGATCATTCTGTAATTATTATGGATCAGTCCGAACGGTGCACAGTACTGAGAGGAATGGAAATTTTAAAAAAGGGCATGGGATATCCTGTGTTTTACAACGAGAAAATCACAATTACTTTTGAAGATGAATCCACTGAGATGGAAATTCATTATAAAAACCTAAAGCCAAGTGAGAGGAAATCATAGCAACATCCTTTCAGATAGATAACAAAGGAGGAATAAGCAATATGGGAAATGTAATAAAGCAGACCAACCGGACTCTGTTAATGGAGGTCATTAATCCGGAAAAACTGGATTTGTTAACCCTTGTTGGAGATGTCAGGGGAGTGGAGAGTTTATCTGATGACAAGATCAAGGAAATTAACGATCACTTAATGGTCCGCAGTTTCGATGAACTTTTGGAAAAATTCGCACCGACAGTCTATTGTTACTACAATGCCAATAATCAGAGGGTTGCTTATCAGCTGGATAAGCCGGAACAGGTGCCTGATGAAATGCTTACAGAAATACCGTTAAACCGCCAGAATGAATTTATGGGAATGCTTATGTCTATGGTGGAGACAAAGCGTTCCGAGGGGACCATTAATGTAGATTTCAAATTTGAGAAACTTACAGATATGATTTCTCCCAAAAAAGTCATGGATGCAATCAAGCAGAACCGAAAAGAACTGCAGTATACATATGGGGAATACGCAAAGCTGGATGAAGAGGATCCTAAGAAGAGAGATTTAGGCGACAAATTAAATGTTATGTTTGAGGAGGCAAGCGCCAATTATAACAACGTCATGGCGCTCCTCCCCCTGGCAATCGAAGATATCAAAACCAGACTCCTGTTAGGAGACGGAGGAGATAAAAAGGACAATACCCCTCTTGCATTAGGTGTATTAAGCATGGGTGATCAGGGAGAACTTCGTGTCTTGGAGGCTCCCAAGGTTGAAACAACGGCTTTAACCACGATTGATGACAATGTAAATACCGGTCTGATCGAAGCGTTAAAGGATGATTACCAGGCTTTAAATGAGGAGAGCAATGATTATGTTGGTGCACTTGTTGCAAGAACCTTCTGCCCGCTGTCCTCTACCATGGAGAGCAGTATTGACATAGCAACAGAGGTTTCCAACTACAATTCCTATCTGGAATTCTATAAGGAATCAAAGGATGCCTTTATCAAAACGGTAAAACCTCTTATTGAAAGACTGCTTGGTATCTGGTGTTATTTCGAACAGTATCCCAAAAAGTTAAAAGGAATGCGTCCTTCCATGCTTGTAACCAACGTATCCAATGAGATGCTGGCAAAGAGCAGCAATATCCCAAGGCTGATTACCTATTTAACCACTGTTAACGCAAAAAATGACTTTACCAATACAGTCTGGTACGCAGTAGTACCAAACGTATCCCTGGATCAGAACAGTAAGATGAAGCTGACCAGAGAACGATTTAAAGGAAATTCCAAGGCAGAGAAGAATGATACCAACAGTGTGGAATCATTAATCCGTCTGCTGGATGTGTTCAAGGATTATAAGGTTCAGTGCTTCTTCTCCTACGAGGCAGATGACAGCACCACGTTTAATGCTTTGGCAACGGAAGGTATCACCAGATACGAGGACCGCTGTGCGGCACTTATGGGAAAAGAATTCAGTGAATTTGCAATCCCATGTCTGCCAAACTACACAATCATTCCCAAGGACAAATCAGGGGTTGTTTTAGACAGCCGTATGGTTGTGAGTGAAAACCAGACAGCAGAGCTTTCCAAGGAAAAAGAAGACATCATGAAACTTTGGATCGATGGTGTTTACGTTGGAGCAGCGTATGTAGCTGCAGGAGTAGTAGCTGCCTGTCAGTGTCCGGAATATTTAAAATCAAAATTCGGACCTAGTGTCAGATTAGATATGGAACTGCCGGGAGTCAGATTTGATATTGAAGCAGATGACCATTCCCTGATTGCCTGCACCACCATGGCAAAGGAAATCACCGGATTTACCAATTCCATTAAGAATGATATCAACCGGAAAAATTTTGGATTCATTTTCAGTTCAGAAAATGCTTCTTACAAAGGAACTAACATCACAAAAATTATGGTTTATAAAGCAAGGAACTTAATGTCTGATGGTTCCATGTTTGAGCCTATCTATAAAACACAGGTTACTACCTATATCGAACGGGTTATGCGGCACGGAACAGGAGACTTTAAAGAAGATTCTATTGTCCAGTTCTTTTCCAATAATCCAAACAGCCAGAAGAGTCAGTGGCTGTCCAGAAGAGAATATCTTAACGGAGTTCTCGGAGCAGGAGATGACATCAGCTGCAGTATTAACGAAGAAACAGGCTACTGTACGTTGGACATTACCTTCAATGGTAATGTGAAGAACTTAGAAGTAGAGATTAACCGATTATCGGCGAATAAGGCATAAATGCCTTTGAAGCATATATTTTTCAAAAGAAAAGGAGGAAGTAAGCATGGGATTTCGTATGAAAATCACCGGAGGACCAGAGGATATCGTTTTTGACGAGCGGAGCATTTCAAAAGTAGATTTTGACTCCATTTCCTCAGCGGACTCTAACGCAAGAGCAACAGATTATGGCCTTACAGTTAAGGTATGGGGAAAGATGCTGTACAAACTGGGAGGAGAAGGAAATGATCCGACTTTAGGACTTGCCCAGTGGGCCCAGGTACCATCTGAGAAGTCAGACTGCTACCGTAGTGCAGAGATTACAGTTGTATCTGCCAGTCAGGTAGTACGCCAGTTCACCCTTCCCAATGCATTTGTTATGGAGTACAGCGAGGAAGTTGATGATGAGAGCGGCGTAGGAACCTTCTATATTCACATGAAGCAGAAGAAGGATGAGAACGCAGTTACTAAGATTGAAGGCGGCTTCGGCGGCGAATAACGGAGGAATGAAAGGAGGATTTAAGACATGTCATACAGAGTAACAGTAGAAGGAATGGAAAGCTTTGAGATTGCAAAAGAATGCGTACGCAGCGTGAAATTTACCACAGATATTCCGCTGGATTCCAACGCAAGAACCAAGGATGTGGGAAGCACCCTGGTTATCACCGGAAGGATCTTAACCGCAGTTGACGGAGATCCCTTTGACAGTACCAGAAAGCTGGCTTTATGGTCAGCCGTTCCGGCAGAGAAAGCAGATTGCTACCGCAAGGTAACCATCGAGCATGTAGCAGCTGGAATCATGGAAAGAAAATATTATTTCCCCAATTCCTTTGTCATTGATTATAAGGAAGAATTCGGAGATGTGGAAGGAACAGGAACATTCACATTAACGATTAAGCAGAAGAAAGATAAGTTAGGCCTCATTACAGTGGAAGGTGGCTATCCGGCCGCATAAGCAGGAGCGCAGGGTGTGTCCGGAGAAATCCGGGCGCGCCCTTTTTCCAGATAAAGAGGAAAGCTAGAAAATAAAGAAAACACCCCCGGTAAACGTTAACTGTGCCGGGAGACAAGGCGGAGCAGATGAAGGATTTATACAGTGTGCTGGGAGTCTCCCAGTCTGCGTCAGAGGATGAGATAAAGAAAGCATATAGAAAATTGTCTAAAAAATATCATCCGGATGCAAATCCGGGAAATAAAGAAGCAGAGGAACGGTTTATAGAGGTATCGGAAGCATATGCCACCCTGGAAGATCAGGAAAAACGGAAAGCATATGACAAAA
The DNA here is from genome assembly GCF_048627165.1 of Lacrimispora struthionigena. Taxonomy (NCBI): domain Bacteria; kingdom Bacillati; phylum Bacillota; class Clostridia; order Lachnospirales; family Lachnospiraceae; genus Lacrimispora; species Lacrimispora struthionigena. The sequence goes on along the minus strand of NZ_JBMBWP010000002.1, from coordinate 1,252,242 downwards.
CCCTTGAAAAAGATGTTCAGGGAGAAAAAGCAGGAAAAGCAAACAAAGCTTCACGCGGAAATACCGCATCTCCTGCTGACATCAATTTTTCCAATATGGAGGAACAGTTTGCTCAATTTTTTGGTTTTAATCCCAAGGACGGGAAGGTTGATGAAGATAAGATGAATCCAAATAAGAAAAAAAGGACAAATCCGCTGGATGCGACGGATATGTTTGAAAGATATATGGGTATTAAGAAATAGAAGGGGAGGGAATGAAAGAATGAAAAAGCGGGGAATTGATTTAATTATTGCCGCTGTTTGTACGACTGTTCTGGGAATTGTTTTAATCTATCCGGATCAGATACGGGGAAGAGGAATCATTATGGCAGCAGCAGTTATTTTGCTGATTTTATTTCTGGTTCTGGCTGTAAGTGATACAGAAGAAAACAAGCATGCAGTGGGACATTTAAGGCTTGGTCTGCCGACAGAATCAGAATTAATTACAGAAATTGTGCTTCTCAGTGAAGAAGAGACAGAGTTAATGGCATGGGATTTGTACGGAAAGATGGCCATGGTTATTGGCCGTGATGTGAGAGAAAATCAGGTAGACATTGATCTTGGAAAGAGTTCTTATGCCAGTATGGTAGACATTGAACATGCAGTATTAAATTATTCCACTGGAAACTGGTATGTGGAAGATCTTGGAAGCGCAAATGGAATCAGCGTAAAAAAGGCGGAAGACGGGAGAGTTTATAAGCTTTCTGCAGATACTCCTTGCCGGATTGAAAAAGGAGATTATCTGTACGTGGGGTTAAACAGACTTCTTTTAAGGTAATAGTGGGCGATCCAATTACGGTTCGGCCGGTTTTCTATTAAAATAATACGATATGAAGAAAAGGAGCTTAAAAATATGAGCGGTAATCTAATTCGGTGCCAGAATGGGCATTTATTTTCATCTAGAAGATATGGGACAGTATGTCCTTATTGCAACATTGAAACAGCTACAAAGGAGAAAAAAGAGGCAGGCGGAAAAAATGAGGAAGAATTAGAGGAACTTTTATTTGCACAGGAAACATCTCCTGTATGTGGCTGGCTGGTCTGTATTTCCGGTCCAAGGCAGGGAAAGGATTATAAGATAAAATCTGGCAAAAATTTTGTTGGACGTGCAGATGATATGGATATCCAGGTGCTGGGAGACAACAAGATATCCCGGCGTAATCACGGTGTCATCGTCTTTGATCCAAAGAAAAAAGAGACGGTATTACTACCAGGTGATAGCAATGGCCTTGTATATCATAATGATGCAGCAGTTTATACCCCGACAGTACTAAGTGCTTATGACGTAATTGAGATGGGAGAGAGCAAGTTTGCATTCCAGCCATTCTGCGGAGAAAACTTTATGTGGGAAGATAAGGAAAGCAATCCGGAATCAAAGCAATAGGGGTGCAGGTGAAAAAGATTCCTGAATTTGAATATAACAGAATGGAGGGAAATCATGACAATTCCCGAATCAATTCTTCTTTTTCTGGGGCTTGCAGGAACAGTACTAATAATTCTGCGCATCAGACTGGAAGTTATTAATTTCCGGAGCAGATCCGGAAGAAGGCGGTTAAGCTGTGAAAGCGGAGCTTCCAAAACCATCGGTGACCGGGAGGTACAGGAAGATGAATACGGAATGACCGAAACAACAGAGGGGTCCATGGCGGTTCTTGCAGACGGCATGGGTAAACATTTTGGTGGCAAAATTGCCGCACGGACATCTGTTCAGACATTTTTGGATATGTTTGAGGATAAAAATGCTTTCTATAATCCCCAGTATTCCTTTCGCAAGGCATTTCATGGAGCTAACCGCGAAATATTAAATCAATTAGAGGAAAACCAGGGCTGCGCTTCTGTGGCAGCAGTCATGATAAAAGAGCGTAAGCTTTATTATGCCGCTGTTGGCAATGTAAAAGCTGCGGTTTATCGGAACAAAGAGCTGGTTCCTGTGACATCGGGACATACGATTAATGTTCTGGCAAAGCAGAAGTACGAGGAAGGTAAGCTGACAAGGCAGGAAGCAGTCAGTCTTCTGGATCATCACAGGCTGTATAATTACGTGGGGCAGGATGGATTTCGGGCTGTGGAATTTTTTGATACGCCCATTACCCTTTACGGCGGTGAATATGTGCTTCTCATGACAGATGGTCTCTATGAAACAGCCAGATGGAAAGATATCGAAGATTGTCTGGAGCAGGGAGGAAGCTGTCAGGAAAAAGCTTATAAAATAATTGAACTGGTTAATAAAAGTCAGGAAGAAGATAAGGATAATGCAGCGGTGGTAGTGTTGCAGATACGCTGACGGAGAAAGGACCAGAAGGAGACTATGGGATGAGAAAACAAAACAGTACATTCAAGACGGCATTTATATCAGAAGCGGGTTCTGAATTAAAAAATAATGATTATTTCGCTTTTGTGGAGCTGGAACAGTATGCCTGTTATGTGATAGCGGATGGATTGAATGACCTGCCTGATGCAGAGAGTGCCAGGCTGGCAACACAGAGCATTATCCTGGCTTTCCAGGCGCACCCGTCTATGACAAAGCGAGCAGTACTATCCTACCTGGAAGAAGCAAATCAGGCGCTCTTTACGGCAGATTGCCGGGAGCGTCTAAAAGCTTCTGTTACGGTAATTGTTACCGACTATGCAAAGGTACGTTATGGTCATGTGGGCAACACCAGACTGCGCCTTTACCGGGATGGTTCTGTGCTTGAATCCACCCAGGATATGTCTCTGGGTACAGAGCTGGTAAAGGAGAAGAAGCTTACGGAGGATGTTCTCTCCCGTCATGAAGAACGAAATAATTTATATTCCTATTTAGGAATTGGAAAAGGTTTAAAATCATTTGTATCAAAGAAGAAAAAGTTGATTAACGGAGATATCCTGGCATTCTATACTAGAGGAATTTGGGAAAATCTAGACAGCGGTGAATTAGATGACGTATTCTCTGAGGCGAAAGGGGATCCGCAGGAGTGCCTGAACAATGTAGAGGATCTTTTGCTGTCCAGACAGCCCGAGAATCTGGATAACTATACATTCGCTGCCATTTTTATAGACAAGGTATTTTTAGATCCTGATAAAAAAAGCCGTACAAAAAAGATTATAACTATCGCAATTATATCCATTGTTATTATTTTAGTGATCAGTCTGGCATTATGGCTGTTTCATTATATGAAGCAGAAGTATAAAGAAGATATGGAGCGAAGGTACACGAATACCATCGAATACATACAGGATAATAATTTTGTAAAAGCAGAAGAAGAGTGTAAAGAGGCAGTGAAACTGGCAGAAAAGCTTCGGGATAAGAAGCAGGTTCGGGAATTTACTGATTATCAGAAGCTGATTGAAGCAATCAACACTGCGGAAGACGCTTACAGCGGTGAGAAATACGAGGATGCTCAGGCAGCCTATGTAAAGGCAAAAGAGCGGTCCAGGTATGCAGACAGGATAGCAGATGAGTACATAGACAAACAGTTGGGAAGAATTACGGATTATCTATCGGTATTTGATTATATTCAATTAGGAGATACTCTGGTCTCCCAGGGAGATTATAAAAGGGCAGAAGAAAAATATTTACAGGCAAAGAGTCTGGCTACACGGTCCTATTTCGAAAAAGGGCGTAAGGAAGCCATGGATGCGCTGGAAGCTATGTACACTAAACGGGATAAGGCAGAGGAAGCAGATACAAAACAGGCAAAAGATAAAGCTTCGGATGAAACCGGAGCTGCCCAGCTTGCTGCAGAGGGTGATAAGGCATTTGCCGACGGAGATTACCAGGGTGCAAAAGCTTACTATGCTATGGCATTGGAGAAATATCAGCAGTTGAAAGATGATGTTCATGGTGAATTAATACAGGTGAAGATCGCTTCCAGTGACAGCAAGGCAGAAGAAAATGAACAGAAAAAGGCCCAGGCGCAGGAATATGTGGATGCTGGCAGGGAGGAAGAAACTGCTGGAAACCGACTGGAGGCAAAAAAACAGTACCTGTTTGCAAAGAGTATTTATAAAGAACTGAAAATGGATGATAAGGTTGAGGAAGTAGACGGTCTGATTGAGATTCTGGAGACTGCAATGGATCAGGATAAAGCGGAAAAAGAAAGCCTGGAAGCAGAGCTTAAAGAGGAGAAAACTCAGAAAAAGCAGTCGGAAGAGGAGAATACAGAAAAAGAGAAGATTGCGGATAAGGAAGCTAAGGCTGTTGGGCCGGGAGAGCAATAGTTGAGGGGATACAGTGTTATATATCAGGTGTTTTGGTTATTGGCTGTACCTGTTATGGATATACAATTTTGAAATATTTATATCAGACGAAAGTGAGAGATTTGATGAGGTATAACACATGTTTGAAGATGAGAGGATTATAGAAGCCAGGTATCGAGAAGAAATTAGTCAATATACGAGTGTTAATACGGGCATTTATGTAGAAGGCGAACTGATACAGTTTCACGAAACCATGCTATTTAACAATAAAGTTGGAATTTTGCTGCCTGTTTTATTTCAGGATATGACACAGGAAAATGCCAGAAAAAAATATTTCTCCGAGCAGCGTCCGCAAATAATAAAAACCAATAGGGATGAATCTGTTAATTTTTCATTCAGTATGGTTGAAACAAAGGTAGGAGAAGACCAGCTGGAAGCAGTTATACAAGATTTTCATCGTGTCTTAAAGCGGCTTCAGCCTATGAGTGTATGCCTGGAGACAGGATTTGATCAGGATATTCCTGTTCCTTGTGCATGGATGGAATTTATTAGTACTGCTATTGATGAGAATCTTTACAATATGCTGACCGTATATTCAATTGGAGACAGGCTGTTGCTTGCTATGTTTAACTGTCCATTCCAAAATCGTATGGAATGGATTAATTGCCTTCATCAGATAAGAAGAGGTATTGTTATATACAACGAGGAGGATAAAAATGCGACCAATTAATATTTTTCTAGAGTCATACAATACATTGGATATCAAGGAATGTACCATAAATAAAACGGTGAATGAACATTTTACAGCATCTGTTACAGGTTATATTTATGGAGAAGATGATGAAAAAAGATTATACAGCCTGTTAAATTCTCCGTTTGTCATTAAAGTAATCACAGATGAGCAGGAAGAGATCTCTTTATTCCGTGGTCAGATACGGGACATGTACTTAAGCACAGAAGGTGGATTAAGAAAATTAAAAATACTGGCTGTATCGAATACAATAGAGCTTGATAAGGAAAAGCATACAAGAACTTTTCAGGGCGTGGGGCAGACATACCGCCAGATTATGGATAGAATTAAATCCCATCATGAGAATACGGCTGTTATATATGCAAAAGGAAAAGGAATTACTACAAACGGTCTGGTGGTACAGTATATGGAGACGGACTGGGAGTTTTTAAAACGTCTTTCAGCGCAGATGAATACAGTACTTGTTGCAGATTGCACAAATGATCATACTTGCTATTATGTTGGTAATCCTGAAAAAAAGGGGAAAACTCAATTGGATTTCTCCAAGTATGGTATCAGGTGGTATAGGGATTGCGTAAAGGGGCAAGCCGTAGAATATCTAGTAAATTCAAGAGAAATATTAAAGTTATGTGAGAGTATAATGATTGAAGGAAGTCAATATTACGTTTATTCAATCATTGGAAGTATGTGTAAAGAAGAAATGGTTTTTGAATACATACTGCGCCCATTATCTGGATTTCAGGTTCAGCCTTATAGCCATAATGCAATTGCTGGCATATCCATTATAGGAACTGTAATTAATGTGGAAGATACTAGTGTACAGGTATCATTGTCCTGTGAAGTTGATGAAAGTTATGGGAATCCAATCTGGTTTCCGTTTTCCTCCGTTTATGCTTCCCCGGATGGAACGGGATGGTATTGTATGCCGGAAATAGGTGATAGAATCCGGTTGTATATACCAGATGAAAAAGAAGATCATGCGTATGTGATAAGCGCCTTTTATGTGGATGACGAGCAGAACTTAAGAAATAATCCTGATGAGAAATCAATAAGAACCAAATACAACAAGGAAATCCGCCTTACTCCTGAGAAGATTCTTATTACCAATCATAAAGGAATGTCGATGACGTTAGATGATAGAAATGGTATTACTATAAAAAGTAATAAAAATATAAATATACTCTCAGAAGAAGGTATTGAAGTAAAAGGAGAGGAGGTTGTAATGGAGGGAAAACAGGGGGTTTACTTCATGGAGGGTCCAAATCTTCTAATGGTAAGAGATGGAATCAAAGAACAAGCTGTGAATATTGAGCATAGATAGGAGGACTCACATGGGAAACGATAAAATCCAAAAGGGTGATAAGGAAAATATGCGTTATCTCGTACCTAAGAATGAGATAGTGGTCCATGGTGCGAAAATCACTTGTTCTTATGCTGGAAAAAACAAAACGCCCGATTATCTGTACATACCTGATGGACATGGAATTATGGAAGGTGAAAGAAATTGTGCTCATGATGAGGACTGCATTCCTATTAAAAATATTAAACCGTTCCATTATTGCCAATCACTTTATGCAAAGCAGGCAATAATGGCACTTCTTCCTAAAGCTTCGGCGGACGAACAAAAAAGATATAATGAGGCATTAAATGCAATAAAATACAATGAGACACATTTTGACCAGAAAATAGTACCATGTGTACTGGCGCTTTTAGATCGATGGTTTGATGCTGATGAAAAAAATATTGTAACTGATTCAATGAAATTTGGAAGGGAAATATTATTAGATATAAAAGATCTTCAGAAAAAACTGAATAAATCTTTAAATAAGGCAATTAAAAATACACATGATTTGTATGCAATTGCATTATATACTTTACCAGCAGAAGTTTATAAAGAATGCATGAATCACTGGCAAAGCTTAAAGAAAATCAATGAGGAACTGGAGAAAATCTATCCAGAGTTTGACTTGTTTGCCATTAGTATTGATATGGGTGATAATAAATTTCATGGAACAATTAAAAATCTGAGAAATATTGAAGATAAAATAAATAAAATAATAAAAGATATGGATGATGCTCATGAAATCTATTCTAAACTGGAAGGATATAAAACGCTAAAAACGGAGTTTCAGGAATTGGCCAGCAAAACAAAAAAAATAAAAAGCACACTTATAGACTGGAAGGAAAAAGAATATCATCTTATATTAACCAATTCCTTTTTGGTCTGCCGTTGTGGTGGAATTATTTCATTTTTAACATCTGGCCAGGAACATATGCTGAGAGCAAAAACTTTACTCAAATCAATCCTTGATACGGTTACAAGATTTAAAAACCATTGTGTAAAAGGACAGACAGATTATTGTATTAGGGAAATAGAAAATGATGTATATGAATCCTACAAACATGCAGCAGAAGGATTGGAGATATTTGAAAAGATAGTAGGGCCACCTACTGATGAGATGTTAGAATCGCCACAAGTATCAATTTATATGGAACTAATTTCACACTCTTATAATGATGAGATAAAGCAGCGGATACTGACTGCAGTGGCAGTACTTAGTAGCCAATGTAGTGCAATAACGTGGATATGTTCAACAATAACCGTCAAAGAGCTAAATGAAGAAAATTCAAGTCCTAAGGATATTGCCAGTGGTATATCTGCTTATGCCGATCTGCTAGATATATTTGGTATAATTGAAACATATGGGGGTAAGGGACTTTCTAATTTAAATAAGCTATATGGAAACATATCGAATATAGAAGGTGCTCTTTATACATCTTATGAAACATGGATAGAGTGTGTAAGAATTACCGTATTTACAGATACACATGCACATGTTAAAGAACAGTATATGGATAAAGAAGGGCGATGTCGTAGTGGCTTGAATGATGCTCATATTTATAGTAAGGCGGACTATATAACTAATTGTCAGGGGAGAGGGCTGCAGTGGAAAGAGGATCCAGGGGCATATGCTGGGAGGAGAGAACATATGGGGGATAAAGGGAACATTAGTTCAAAAATTAACGATGATAACTTTATTGCAGATAATATTCCAGTTGATTAGTATAAAAGTTTTGATGTTAGGATTAGAGAGGATAATTATGGTAGAAAGAAAAAGTATTATCAGACCCAATAATTTTAATAAATTTGAAAAAATAAGAATTGTAATTTCAATATTAGCATTTTTACTAATATTTAATTTATGTGCTTGTCAAAAAAAATCCAATATTACAATATATTCAGGACCTTTGGAAAATAATATTGGTGAATCATATGTTAGAGAAGGAAAATATAATGAAGCACTGGATTATTATAAACTATTACTAAAACCGGTAATAGAGAAAGAGGGAGAGAACAGCAGTGCAGCAGCGCAAATTTATAATTATATTGCAGAAATTTATATTTACCAAGAAAATCAAAATGAAGCACTAAAATATATAGATAAAGCAGTTAAAATAAATACTGACTATAATGATCAATTATCATTAGCTGGTAATTATCTGGTAAAGGGGAAAATTTATAGTTATATTGGTGGGGATGTTGAAGAGGGACTGTCATATCTAGAAGACGCCGAGACAATATATTCTAACTTTTTTTGGAAGTATACTTTGGAAATGGCAGATGTTTTAATTAATAAAGGAAACATATATAAAAATATGAATAAATATGAGGAGGCATTAAAAAATTATGAGAATGCACTAGATATTTATCAAAAAAACGGTCAGAAGGATGCTGTGATTTATTTGCTAATTGGGCAAATTTATACCCATGAAAATGATTTTGAGAAAGCTGAGGATAGCTATAAAAAGGCAGAATTAATAATTATAGAAAATAAGGAAATATTTTTAAAGGGAAATCTAAATAAATTAAAGGGATCAATGTATGTCACAAAAGGAGATTACGAAAATGCAATTAATGAATATGAGGAAGCATTAAAAGTTTTTTGTTCAGATGAACAGTATAAATTAAGTGTTGCACAAGTTTGTAATAATTTGGGATATGCTTATGCAATGAATAGAAATTTAAACATGGCTGTAGAAAAATTAATAATTTCCTGTAAAATCATTGAAAATACTTCAGCAGATAATGAGCTGATTGAGAAAGATAAAAGGGATTATAAACATAACTTAAAAACGTATTATCAAGCGCTTACAAAGGATAAAGCAGAGGAGAATTTTGAAAAATGGTACCAGGATAAAATGTCTGATGGATTAGAGGGGGTGGACAATAGTCAGTAGGTATACTGAATATGACACCAGTAGATTAACGTGTACTCATCAATTATAACAAGGGGGAAAGATAAATGATTGATACATATAAGACGACAGAATTAAAAATCAGCGGACCTGTGAAATTAAAGGCTATAGAACAGTTTTCTATGACTGCTCAGGTAAATGAGCACGCTGTTTTTTCAATCAGGGGCATCATTAGCTCAACTGACGCAGAGTATTATTCGCGAAAATGTATGAATGGTGAGAAAATTCACATATATGAATACTCGAATGAAGAAGAAAATATTTTATGCTGTGGCCTTATTACTAAAATTGAAATAAGTGTTGATCATGGAATTTACTATATCAATATAAATGGAATATCTGCTACGAAGGAATTTGACAATAAGAAGCAGAAACGATCATTTCAGGGTGCCTCTATGACATACAAAAACCTTCTTAAAAGAGTGGTAGGTGATGGCAGAAACATATTATATTTGTGTGATAAAAATAAAACGGTTAATGGTCTTGTCCTGCAATATATGGAGACGGATTGGGAGCTTATCCTCCGCATGGCAGGACATTTTCATACTGTTGTAATCCCAGATTGTGTATCAGGAAATATCAGTCTTGCTTTTGGCGTTCCTGATGGAAATACATATAATTTAACAGACGCTGATGAATATCAGTTACATCTGCAGGTAAGTTCCGGAAAGATAATGGAGACAGATTATACAATTAAAGGACCAGCCAATATGCAGCTGGGAGACAAAATACTGTTCAAGGACAAAAAGTGGATCATTGTTAAAAAAAGTATATGTTTTAAGAATGGAAGGCTGGAGTCAGAGTATCAATTGGGCACGATAAATGGCTGGTGTGTACCATTAAAGAATAATCCGCTCATTCACGGGATATCAATACGTGGTGTTGTGACGGACGCCCATGACGAGCTTTTAAAAATCAGGTTGGACTTAGATGATAAAAAAATGAATAATAATACAGTCTGGTATCCATACCTGCCGGAAACTGGAAATCTTATGTATGCAATGCCGGAGCCGGGGAGTGTTGCTTTTCTTTATTTTCCCGACGACAGGGAAGATAATGGAATTGTGACACATTGTGAGAATAATAGTGAAGAACATAGAAAACAATGGAATTATCATATAAAAGAATTTTCAACACCAGAGAATAAAATGATTCAAATGACTCCAAATTACTTCCGTGTTATCAGTGAAAATGATAAGGAAAAAGCACTTTTGGAAATGGGAGATCATAAAGGAATTGAATTCTTTTCCACAAAATCAGTTCGGCTGGCGGCTGGAAAAAAAGTAAATATCAAATCTGGCTTTTCAAGTATGGTACAGGCACAAAGCTTAATAACATTATTACAATCTAATACACAGAATTACATTGAAATTTGCGGGGAACAAATCATTCTTAAATCAGAACGATTTACTTCTTCCGCCTCAGTACATAAAAGTAAGGAAGTTGTGTTGTTAAACAATGAAATCACTGAAGAATCTTTCCCAGATTTGTATGCTGATTTTTGTGGCATGATGACAAGGGGAAAAATGGATGAATTATCAGGTCAGATGTTAGGATCTATTCCCGATATTGGATATTCAAAAAGAAATATAAACACGGCAAATAGGATAGGACTAAAAATTAATAGGGATTAGTATGCTGGCTGAATGCTGTTTTTGTGTGGAGGAATAATGAAATTAATATACGAAAAAGAATTGAGCCAGATTTTTATAGGGCGAAAAGTAGCAGAGAATTTTTTGGAGGAATTGGAAGCACAGATTGAAACAGGATTTGGTGAGTTTGAGTATGAATGTACCTGTAATCACAAAAATATTGTAAATGGTATGAAAAACTCTTTGAAAAACATTTTTTTTAAATTAAATTTATTATACATAAATTTACAAAAACAGGACTTGGTTGGAGATATGGAATTTATTTATTTATCTTTTCTTCGTTCTGCAATTTTGACTAATAGCGATGTCTACCAGCTTAATGTGTATGATAGAAAGGGGCGTTCCAGTACAGTTGAGTGTGTATGCAGATGGGATTGCATTGAGATTTTTCAAGGTTTTTACAACTTAAAAAGAAATATTGAGACAAGGTTTCGAAAGCAGATGAAAATTAATGAATACGTATTAGATAAAAGACTGATAGAACTGGGAGAAACAATGAATGAAATTGCTAAACCATTTATTATTGATGCAATAAAACAGTTAGCAGAGGATGAATATTTATGGGAAGATAAATTGCCTGTAATTATGATAGGAGAATTCTTAGATAAGTCAGATGAAATTATCGGAGGTGCCAATGGAATACTTTATAATGAAACAGGACATTAGATATAATCCGGTACCGCATATACAGGATTTTAATGAGAAATTTCATAAAAAGGATTTTACAACTGAGAGTGCATATAAAATATCAGATAGAAACGTAGTATTTTCAGATTCACCGGATCACTTAAAATTCATCGATTATTTGGAATCACCAATTATTCTAATTAGTAAAAACATGAAAAAAGTTTTCTCTATGTATGCAAAGAATATTCAGTACAAACAGTTCTGCATTTTAAATAATAAAGTTGGTGACTATGGCATTTATTATGCGCCTATTATAGATACAACGGACACGATAGGAGAAAATTGCATTGCGAGAGTAAAATTGCAGCAAAAAGAAGCGTTGGTTGTACGCTTGGATGTGGCAGAAAGTCTTTTAAGACGAAATATAGATGGTATTCTTTTATCAAGCTTGCCAGTTGATTTTGGTTTATAGGATCATGGCAAGTATAGAATATTGAAATCACAAAGGAAAAAATTAATTAAAAGAGGTATTATATGTGTGAAAAATGGAAAATGGACTTCGAAAAAATCGATGGTTTTATAAAGAGAGATATACGAATATGCCTTGAAAAAAATCAGGATGACTACATAGAGCGCTTCATGATTCTGCCACATAGGAAATTTAACTTTAGCGCGGCCTTTTTCGGAAGCAAATGGTTTGTTTACCGTTTAATGTTAAGAGAAGGAGTATTACTTTGGGGGTTAGATTTGTTGGTAACTACGTTCGTCGGTACTCTCTTAACAATTTTTGGATTAAAAAAAATGATGAATCCGGATAGTATACGGAAATTAATTATAATAGGCATGGCTCTGGTATATATGATCTTCTTTTTCATTCAGGGATTTATAGCTGATCAAATATATTGGAAAAAGCTAAAAAGAGAACTGACTGCTTTTGGGCGGAAAGACAGTAACGAGCCGGCCAGTAAAGAAGAAATAGATAAAATGAAAGAGTGGACAGGGGTTTCCATAAAGAGTGCTATTTTCGTCTCCGTATTATGGGGGATAGCTACTAATATGGTTTATAAATATATAATGTGTCCCACCATATTATGGGCGGTTAGTTTGTGAGCGGTTATGGTGGGCATATATTGATAAAGTTCTGCTAAAAAAGAGAGTAGAGGAGGCATTTCTTGGAACGCTGGAAAGACAATAATTTATCCGCCATATTGGAATATCCCTTTGATTTTGAAAGGTACATAGAGGAACGGCTAAGGGAAATTGATAATTTAGATGAGCGGCAATATGCAAAAAAAATACTCGCCCAGGGGCTGGGTAAACTTATTCGTTGTACAGAGGACAAGTACCTTCAACTGGAAAAACGAATTTATGAAGAACTGGAAATCGGAGCGAACCAGTATGAGACGGTTATGACTATTGTAAATCGGAATCATTATGATCCGACAAACAATACCCTGTATCCAGTTGATGAAACAGACTTAAAAAAGGACAAACTATCTGAAGACCTTTCCAATGAAAATTATGTATGGATCGGGAGTATTTACTTAGAGATAAACGAACAGCAACGAAGAAGATTTGAAGGTTCTGAAATCTTTACCGGTATTTTAAATGAAGATGGCGCAAATGAAGAAGCCAGATTTTATATACAGCCAGCTAAGCGTTATCGAAATATTATGGAACGGTTATATCAGGTATTTCAGGATAATCATATTCCATGGGAAACCATCAATACAGCATATTTAGATAAGTTTTATGACGTTTTTATCTGTGTAGAAGGATTAGAAAAAGAAAATATTCCAATTTTTCCCTCAAATATAGAGATTGACTTTGGAGAGTTTAAGGAGTTTGTCTGTTATGATCTGATTCCTCTCTGGAATATGGAATGGGTAAAGTTTGACAGTGCAGACTTCATGGTTCCCAGCGTTAATGGAATCTATTATGAGCATGAATTCACTCTGGAAGACAAAGAGGAAGGAGACGGATACCTAATTGAATCCAGTGAAGATATCCTGGAAATACGGCATGAGAAAAATAAGATTGTAATTAAGTCTGAAATGGAAACATTTGAAAATTGGAAAGCTCTTCATATTATACAAAAGGAAACAATACGCTCTTTGGATTACAAGGAACCCTTTGTAACCAACCATAAAAATGATTCATTTATCCGCCGTTATGCAGAAAACAGCCGGGCACAGCTGATGACGAAAACAGATCTTTTTAGAAGGATCATGGAGTTGGATATCCGTGATTACATTGAAGTTGTGGGTTATGAAATCTGCTCCAATGTAAAGGATTTTCCAAATAAGGAGGGCATGAACTGGTTTGTACGGGATGAACTTTTTCCCTTGGAAAGTCGGAAGGTATTGCTCTTGAAATTTAAGGAAAAGGAACCTGGACATTATTTGAATGACAGCATGGTCCGGTTTGTAATCTCTCAGATTCAGTTAGAAATCAGCGAATACCGCTGTGAGGGAGTGATGGAATGAATTATGCATGGGAAGCCGCACTTGCTGCAGATCGGGCAGGGATAAAGCGGGAAGATGTCCGGTATGTACCGGTAAGTAACGGAAGTCCGTATACAGAGGTGACGCTGGAGACAATTAACAGCAAGTGCCTGGAAGAAAAAAGAGTGGAAATAAACCCTCTGTACCGATTTTCAAGAGAATTTTCAGAAATGTTTGATATCAATCTGGCAGGTTTTGAAACGGCAAGAAACATTTTTTTTGATGCTGCTATGCAATACCTGGTACAACTGGATTTACGCCAGGGACTTTCCAAACAGGAATATGCCTTGCGCTTTCTGCTACGGGATTTGTTAGAGGGAGTCTGTGGAAGCCAGGCAGCCCGGGTGGCTGAGCAGTTTGAAAAGGAAAAACTTCGGCAGCTGCTGAGACTGATTTTAAAATTATATCAGTGCGGAAGCTCGATCTATCTGTTTCGGGAAGTTATGCGGTACATGTATCCGGATTCCATGGTTTATGCCAATAACGAAGCTGCACGGCAGGTGCTGGTGTATGTAGGGCTTAAGGAGACGGAAGCAGAACGGGAGCGGCTGGAATTTTTGCAGGATATGTTTCTTCCTATCAATTATCAGGTGTTTTTGTTCTGGGAGCATCATTTTGGTATTATTGATGTGGAGGAGACAATGGAGTTTGATCAGGTTGTTTTGTTTTGACGACAGACAATTGTTAAGTGGTGGAGGTAGCGATGAAATATTTTGTAATGCAGGATACGCCAGAGTTAAAATATGCGCCCAGATTAAAGAATTGGTATGGAAAATTTGATGTGAGAGATATCTGTTTAGATGGTTTTCCCAAATTGCCTAATATACAGCAATTTGCTATTGAGCAATCAGATAATACTACATTTACAGATGTAATATTATTTCCTTTTTTGTTGGTGTCTCCAATATTTAAGGATGTTATTAAGCTATATCGTGAACGCTGTTTTTTTTGCAATGTCCTGTTAACAGACCAGGTTAAAAGAGAATCAAAAATGTATTATTTGCCGGTTCTCGATGAGGCGACAAATATTCAAATGCGAAAAAAAGAATATAAAGATGGAGTTTGTATTTCTGGAAATGATGAGTCAGAAGAAGAGGTGCTTGATTTGAACAGGAATCTTTTCTGGATAAGGGATTCTGGAAAAAGGCATATTATTTTATCGATGGATATGGCAGAGAGTCTTATACGACGGGAAATAACCGGACTTGGTCTATGTGAGGTGGAGTTATACTGCAAAAGTAATGATGGAAAGTAGAAGGAGAAAATTATGGGTGATGAAAAGGAAGTTAAACCAGGAGTCAAAGTTACCAGTGAAGCCGTGTTTATAGGGGATTTTAAATTCAATTATCAGGGTAATCTTATTAAAAAATATAAGGAATGGAAAGATGCCTGTCATGGTGATGTGTCAGGGTACGAGCAAAAGGTCAAGGAACTTATGGCAATGCATTATGCTTTTTATGGCCAATTTCAAAAAGAGAGTAAATATGTTAAAAGCGGATCTGTTTTGTGGTGTAGTGGAGGAAGCAAATTGACTGCATTTGATATTTTGAAAGACCATGGTGTGAAGCACAAGGATGGAAGTCCAATAGGAATTTGCAGTGATTGCAAAGCGAATGAAAATATATATTCTTTTGAAGGCTGTGCAATGCCGGCACCAGTTGGGTATCCGGATAGACCAGTTATAACCGTAAAATCAAAGCCGAAGACTGCTATGCAAAAATGCATCCCTGTGCTGAATAGTAGCTGGAGCAAGACAAAAAGTTCTAAAATTAAAATATGGAATGAATCGACTGGTAAGTATGAGGAAGCTATTTCGACTGGAGATTTTCTTACATGTTTTTATGGAGGTATTATTAGCGTAGTTGAGGTGCCTGAAAATAATGATTTGGTTAAAGAATATGTTACTGCCGAGCAACTTATAGCAATTGGTTGGAGAGAAGATGTAGTTACTGCTGCAATGGTTAAAGAATTAAATAGGGTTTTAAAAGAATATGATATTACAGACATAAACAGTATAAGGCATTTCATTGCGCAAGCTAGTCATGAATCAGACGATTGGAATCATAAGGGATATGGTGATGGTTTGATTGAAATTGGTTCAAAGTCATATCTGGAAGGGAAGAAATATTGGCCATATATAGGTGCTGGATATATACATTTAACTTGGGAGTATAATTATAAAAAATTTAGTGATTATCTAAAAAATAATAAAAATGTTAATGATCCATTAATTATGTCAGAGGGTCCCAAACGTATAGCAAGTACATATGCATGGGAGAGTGCAGCATATTTTTGGAGTGTACTTAGTAATGCAAATGAAGTTGCAAGTCATAAAGATGTTAATCCTGATAAATTGTCCCAGATTGTGAATAAATATGATATAAACTCTTTCCCGAAAAGAGCAGATATCTATTATAACAAGGTTGTACCAAATATAAAATGATTTAATTTTAAAACTTTTATTAAATAATGGAGACTAGATATGAAAAAAAATAAGTATATCATAGTACTAATTTTTGTATTTTTATTTTTTATTTGTATTGTCGGTATTTTTATAAATTATAGTAATAATACAACAATTATGCAAAATAACAAAAATGAAAATTTACAGGAAAAAGACTTGAAGTTTATAACAAAAAAGTATTGTCAATATGATAAGACAAAGCATATTAATATTGATATTTCATATCCTGAGTTTAATAATTTTCCAGATAAGACAAAGCAGCAAAATATTAATGATTTAATAAAAGAATCTGCATTAAATCCATATAATAAAATTTCGAATTATGATCAAGGAATAGCAAAAGGCACCAGTTGGTCTGTAGACTATAATATTGTATATGTTACGGATACTGTTATTAGTATTATTTTTGAAGGATACCTATACGTACAAGATAATGCTAATGGAATTAATTGGATTTATTCTACGAATATTAATCTTATTTCTGGAAAAAAAATAACAATGTCTGATATTTTTTACAATACATTCAAAGATAAATTAAATTTTAATCACTTTAAAAGTATAGACACAGATCCCCAAGATGCTGAACAATCCGCTTTAGATGAATTATTTAATTATCATAAAAATGATTTCGATAATAGTGATGATAATTTCTATTTTACAAAAGATAAATTTATTATAATTTTACCCATCGACAATTATTATAGATTTGCTTCGGATTATGCCGACTTGTTAAGTACTATGAGGGAAGATAATATAATATGGAAATCCATATTTGCCGGTTATGGTATCTCACAATATGAAAATCGAAAAGAGAATAATATCGGATTAAATACAGCTAAAAATCAAAAATTAGATGCGTATGAGTTAAAGAATGCAATTTCATATAATCAATTATTTTATGGAAAATGGAAAATAGTTGATTATATACCTGCGGATTTATCACTGCCGTCCACTTATTCGGGATTAGATGAAGCGGGGAATTTAAAAGGACCGGATGTCACAAAGATAATAGGTAAGGAACTATCATTTGAAGAAGATTACGCGGAATATCAGGGGAATAAGTATCAATTTGCATATGGCCCGGTAACTTATACGCATGCTTTACAATCTGAACAGGAACAAATTGGCTATAATTTTGCTAAGAGTTTAGGGATTACAGGTGAGTATTATTCAATAGTATACTTTCTGTTACCTGATAATTATCAAGTTGACCAAAGTGCAAAATATATACATGAAATAAGAATTGATGATTTATGTTATTTATATATAAAGGACAATGAAACTATTTATGCTTCTAATGGGATAATCACTTATTTATTAAAAAGATTAGATTAGAAATATAAATATACAAGACTACTATACAGTAAGAATTAAGAGGGAGAGAAAACAATGAGAGAAGAAAAGCTGGTTATTCGTCCGTTTGAAGATCTTCAGATTCTGGAATATGAGTCAATCCAGAAAGTAAATGAACACGCGCAGGCGGAATTAAGAGGCCGTATTCCGTTTGACAGAAAAGAAGACTATATGAAAGTAGGAAAGCGCCAGACGTGGGCACAGGTAGTTGCAATATCCGGGGAGGAAGAATCCATTCTGTTTTACGGAGTAATCAGTCAGCTTAACCTGGAAATAAAAGATGGAACCTGCATTGTGAGTTTAAGTCTGCGTTCCGGTACCCAGCTCATGGATTGTCAGGAACATATAAGAAGTTTTCAAGAGAAAGATCTATCATTCAGTAGCCTTTTGGATATTTGTGATCAAGGGTATGATGGCGCCGCCAAAATTATGACAGAGGGAAAAGGAAAGAGCATCGGTCATTTTATCATGCAATATGGTGAAACAGATTGGGAATTTATAAAACGGCTTGCTGCCATGAATCAAACGGTAGTTTTTGCGGACTGTTCCACCAAGGGAGAAAAATATCATTTTGGAATACCTGAGAGAGAGGCGGTTTCAGAGGATACCTCCAGCGAATACCAGTCTCAATATGATATGCAGGAATACTGGCATAAGAAGAATCTTCGTCTGTCTGTTCAGCCTGAAGATACCATGTCTTATATATGGGAAAGTCGGGAAATACATAAATTAGGGGAAAGAAGAACAGTTGCTGGAAAGGAAATGTTCATTTGGAAGCTGGAATCCCATTTAAAGGGAAATGAATTATACCATACGTGTTACATGAAATCCAAATCAGGTTTAAAAGTACCGACGGTAAAAAATCACCATATTACAGGCGTTTCCCTATCTGGAAGTGTAACGAAGGTTAAAAATGAGTTGGTTCAGATTAAAATATTTGATGATGAAAATATGGAAAACTCGGGATCATGCTGGTACTCCTTCTCCACTGTATATTCTTCCGCAGATGGGACGGGTTGGTATTGCATGCCGGAGATTGGAGATACGGTAAGACTCTATTTCCCTACATCAAAGGAACAAGAGGCATATGTGGTCAGCGCGTATCACGAGAGTGGCGCAGCACTCAGGAAACATCCGGAATGTAAATTCTGGAGAAATAAAGAAGGCAAAGAAATCCAGCTGTCCCCGGAACGTATTCTATTAACAAATAATGATGGTACTTATATTGAACTGTCCGATGAAAATGGTATTGAAATAGTAAGCGAAAGTTCCGTGACAGTAAAGTCTGGAGGGAGTCTCAGCATAACCAGTTCTAACTCTTCCATTGAAATGAGTGCACCAAAGAAAATCCGATTAAAGCAAGGGGATACCGAAATGAATTTAGGTGGTGACATTGGTATGCAGGGAGCAAAAATCATGCTGTAATTTTTATCGTGAGGAGGGTAAGAAATGGAGATAAAACTTGCTGGTAATTTAAAGATAGAAACCAATATTCCTATTCTGCATGTGGAACAGTTCTGTTATTTATGGAAGCCAGACTGCCATGCTTTACTTAAGCTGGAAGGTTATTTAGACAGAAATATCAGGTGGAATCCGGAGCAGTCCTATAATAGCCGTATAAAAATATGGGTTGAAAACAATACAGGCGATCAGATTATTTATCATGGTTATATTGTGAAAGTGGGGATAAAAAATATGGGAGGGACAAGTCAGATCAACCTGGAGGCTTTGTCCGCTTCCTGCCTGTTGGACAGGCGTGTTTTAAGCTCGTCATTCCAGGATCCGGCCAGAACCTTTGGAGAAGTGGTTAGAGAAGAGGTTCAGACTGAAGGCGGCCAGGTAATACGTGATCGGGAAAATGATAAAGAGATTAAGAATCCAGTCATTCGGTATGAAGAGACAGCCTGGGAATTTGCAAAACGCCTTGGTAGACCTATGGGAAATTATATTATTCCGGATATAGAAACTGGAAATCCCAATATCTGGTTTGGAATGAGAAAAGGGAAAGAAGTTCCAGCACTTCAGGAAGATCAGTATAATGTGAAAATGTGTACCATTGGCAGAAAGACGGGAATATTTATAGAGGCGGAAGGAAGATCTTTTTACAAAATTGGAGATCGGATGACATATTTGGGTCAGAAAACAACAATTCTAGAAGTTCAAGGACGATATGAACGTGGGGAACTTGCTTTTACTTATGTACTGGAGGATATGTCTGTCCATCAACCGGGTTCCCGTTATGAGAGCAATCATGCCGGGCTGGGACTTTGGGGAACCGTACAGGATGTTAAGGGGGAAACTGTGAAACTGGCACTTGATATTGATGATGGGAAAAATACCGGAGATTATTTTTACCCATATTGCCCTGAAACGGGAAATTCTCTCTATGCAATGCCAGAAAAGGGAGCAAGAGCACTTTTGTATTTCTTTGGGGGGACTGAGCGGAATGGAACTGTTATACACTGTTTAAATGGGAATCAAAATGAGGAACAATATTATAAAGACAGAGCTCTGGATATAGAGGATGGAAACTCCCTCAGCTTGTCAAAAGAAGTGGTGAGCGTCTGCAGAGGTCAAAAACATAGACTAACTCTTGATGATGATTCTGTTACCATAAAGACATCAAAGGATCTAAAAATAGTGGCAGAGGGTAAGATACGATTAAAAGCAAAACGAATTACTGTAAGCACACAGGATGAACTCAATATATGTCAAGGGTAGCAGAAAGGAAATGAGAATACGATGGAATATTTTGACGAAGAGCTGTTGGAGACGAAAAGAAAGCTGGAGTTTCAAAAACATACATCATTAGAAACTGGCATGTATGCCGGAGAAGAGTTGATTACGTTTACATATACAACATTGGTAGACTTTGGAATAAAATTACCCCTGCCGGACCTGATGGTAGTTATGCCAGAGGATATGAAAACTGCAAAGTATCCTTCTTTAGATGCTCCTGCGCTTATTTTGACAGACTTAAGCAGCACAGTAAATATTTGCTTTAATTCTTTACCTGTGGTGCTGGCCGATGAAGAAATCAGGTCTATGAGTGTTCAATTCCAGAATGCCTTGCAAAACATGAATCCCTCTATTGCAATTAAGAACCAGACGGATACAAATACAGAGCAGGGTAACGAAATGAGTTGGTTTGAGTATAAAGGATATCATTTGGATGGACAGAGTTATAACCGATGTTACCTGATTCGTTTGAGAAAAACAGTGTTACATGGAACATTTAGCTGTAAGTTAAAAGACAAAGATCACTGGTTGGATATAGTAAATAAAATATTCCTGGCAGTTGAAGAGATTTTGTAATAGTATCTGGTGATATTGAGCTAAGGAGGAGAGGAGTATAATGGCTGGTAAAGAAGTAAAAGTAAAAGACGGAGTTACTGTTACGGAAGAAGCTTAAATTTGATCTTCTAAAAGATCACGGGGTAATGGAATTGGGGGGTGGACCAATTGGCATATGCTCTGATTGTAAAACAGATCATAATATCTATTCTTTTGGGGGCTGTAATAAGCCTACGCCGTCAGGATACCCTGAAAGACCACTAGAAATTCCGACTATAAATTCGAAATTCCCATTTTTTATGTAGGTCCTAAGGGAATTACATTGATAGCTAATTTTGAATTATCTATAGGTACAGCAAAAGCTACAGGTATAGGGGAATTTGATAAACAAGGAAATTTGATAGGAATTTATCCACATTATGTATTTAAATTGGTGAATGGGAATTGGGTGAGTGATGGGGGTATTACATTAGGGCATGGATATTATGTTAGTAAGAGTTTCTATGAGACTAATAAGGAAGCTAAGAAACTAATAGATAAATATGCTTATGGGGCGTCGTTTAAACCATCTTATATTCCACCAAATGGTCTATCATATAAAGTAAAGGGTTCTTCCTATATGCCAGTTAAAGAAGAAACAGTAATTTATAATAACTAATTGAAAGATTATGTTAATGCAGTGAATGATTTCTTGAAATCAAACAATAATTTAAGAGATTCTCTTAACTCGGTAATTTACATTATGATTCGCCGAGAAGAGCAAAAGAAATGGGACGATTAAGAATAGTTGGGGGAATCTATATGGTTAGTTTGTTAAAAAAAATAATTTCTTTTAAATTCGTTATTATATTATTAATGGTTTTGCTGCTTTTGTATAGAACTGATAGCTATAATAATAGTCACGCTATTAAGGGATCGACAAGTTTAAATAAACAAAACGAATATATATATACAAGTAAAGATTTAGATAGTGAAAGTAAATTGAAAGAATTAAAAGTCACTTCAGAAGAAGCGTTTAAAGAAGATGGTTTAATAGTATATGATTATCACCATTCTATTCAATTTAATGGCGATAATTATAAGAAAAATAACTATACTATCAGAAATTTCTTAGATGTAGATGTGCATTACCCTCAAGTAGTTGGGTTAAAAGATAAAGGAGTGGAAACTAATCTAAATAAAAAATTAAAAATGTTATCTTTAAATATAATATCTACTGATTATGAAGAAATTTTAATAAAGTATAAATCAATTATAGATTGGAACATAAATAAAAGTAGTGAGAGTATGCTTGCTGTCAATGGTAAATACAAAATTTTAAGTATGGACAATAAGCAAATAAGTGTTCACGTATATACAGATTGGTATGAAGGAGTAAATATTTTTTATGATGAATATGTCATGACAATAGATACTAATTCAGGAGACATTAAGAAGCTTAATGATATAGTAGACATGGAATATATTGAATTAGCTATAAAGAATTACAAATATCAAATACTATCTGGAGAAACTTCCGAATTAGCTAATTTTATGAGAGATCAAAAAGATGAATTTAATAAAGAAATATTGGCTGCTTATCAAGAATCAAAGAAAAGATATGCCAATAAAGAATGGATATATGGTGTAGATCTGGGGGTAACAAATATAAATAATTTTGGTATGGATAAAGATTACCTGTATATAAATTTATTGTACGATGATGCACTGGACGGATTTTTAATATTAAAAATACCAATTAGCGAACTGAATCTAAAATAACTAAATATTTTTGTTCATTAAAACAGTCACACCAACTAATTACTATTATATGTTGTTTTATGTCATGATATCATATTGGATATCTGTAATTTTTTACCATTATTGAAGCCATTAATGGTAAGTTAGCTCATCAGATAAAAAAACGAGGGGGGAACGATAAGGTGGATCGAAGTAAGGATATAGAAGAATATTTAAAAGAATATAGAGATGAAAGGTTGAAACAAAAAAGAATCTATCTAACAAATAACATATGCAGGATAGAACCAGAGTTTCATAAAAAGCTCGATCTATTAATATCTAAACAGCTGAATAGGCAAGAAGACGATTCAGCAGCTAAATTAAATTACATTTATCTATGCCACTTAAAGAGTAGTGACTACACTGAAAGCTATAAAGCAATACTTGGATTCAGCAATACTATGTTATATCTTGACGAAAAGAGAAGTCAGGCTTACTGGTACCCCGAACTGATATATGAAAATTTAGTACGGGATATGGATTCAATAGAAAAATTATTACGAAAAAAATTTGTACGTCTGGAGAAGTTTGAATTATTAACTTTGAAGCAAAAAATACTAAATGATGATTGGATTTTATTTCAGGAGTGTTTTAGGACTTTGTTAAATCTGTCTATTAGTATATTGTTAGATAGTTCGCTGCATTTAGCAGACGAAATATTATTATTATGTGGAGATTATATGGACAATTTAAGAATAGTCGGACATGTGAATACGGAAGGGAGAGAAGAGTAATGGGGAAAAATCAAAGTTCTTTTCATTTAGGGAATGAATTTAATGGGTATGGTAGAATGACTTATTTGAAAGCCAGCCAGTGTGGAATCAATCCTCCGCTACCTCAGGAAAATGTTCAGCTTTCGCAAGATTTTAGTAAGTATTCACTAATAATGTTAGGCAGTATGCCTGTGATATTGGACCCGGCAAGCATAAATCCTATTTTGAATTCCATAATAGGATCAATCGCCAGTGTAAATCAAGCAATAATGACAAAAGATGCAGCTGGTAATTATGTTGTTCAATTTAATGTGGCAAGTAAAAATTTTACAGATGGAGCTTACCCGTACTACTCTGAAATAATAAACAACGCAGTACCTGTTGAAATGGGAATACAAAAACAATGGGTACCATATGGATCACCGGAAGGTGCCAGGTGGAAATATTACAAAAATGGACATTACGTAAAAAAAGACTGGGTATTTATAGATAAAGATAAGGCCTGGTATTATTTAGAATCTGATGAATATATGGTGACAGGCTGGAAAGAAATAAAAAAGCAATGGTATTATTTTGTGTCAAATACGGAAGCTGGTCGCGAGACAGCGGGTCATATGACGCTTGGTTGGAAGAAAATTAAAGGATTATGGTATTATTTTAATGAAGAAGAATTTGCTGGTAATATGGTAACTGGTTGGAGAGAAATTGATGGAAAATGGTACTATTTTAAAAGTAAGGCAGAAGCCACAAATGGTAATGACTATGGATATATGTATAGTGATAAATGGTTGAAATATAAAGGGAAATGGTACTATTTTAATCCAAATGGAGAAATGGCTACATCAAAATTAGTAAATTGGAAAGGTAAGAAATATTTTTTAAAACAGAATGGCGTTATGGCTGTTAATGAAACAATTATAGATCCAGATACTAAAAAAACTTATAAAGTAGATGAAAATGGAGTGTGTAGGGAGATAAAAAATGGCGTTATTAAGATCACATTAAGAGACTCAAAGAGATTTGTTGAAATTACAGATGGAAGTACAAAGTTTTATGGTGGGGATCAATCTTGGTTTGACTGGCTAGATGATGAAAAGAGGAATAATGCCAAATATGGAGGCTGTGGAACGGTAGCATCTGCTAATATAGTGGCATATTTGGCTAAACATAAATCAAGTTATGCAGATTTATATAAGTATCCGGATTATAAAAAAACTAATTTTTTATTACATATGAAAGAAATGTATGAATATGTTACACCACACCATATCGGAGAAAAAACTTTTGGTGTGTGGCCTGTCAGCGTTCTAGTGGATGGGATTGAAAGATTTGCAAGTGACAAAGGAGTAGAACTTAATGCGGTGAAAAAATACGATTATTTTACTCGTGAAAATATTATTGATTATATCAAAGAAGGTTTAGAAAAAGACTCACCTGTGGCAATGTTGATAGGAGCCGGTGGTAGCAGGAATGTAACTATAACATATCCTAATGATGATGAAGCAGACGGTAACTCATTTAAATTACACTGGGTGACAATAACAGAGTTAGAATTAGATGAAACCAATGATAAAGCAAAAGTAAAGGTGTCCTCATGGGGAGGTTGGGGTGAAGTAGATTTAGATGAGTATATTCAAGGTGAATGGCTTTATCAAGGATTGCGTTATTTTGAATGATAATATTAATAAAGTTAGCGAGGTAAATCTGTGGAGTCTTTTAATATGATCCCTTTAATTATTTTAGCATTTGTAATTATTTTATTAATACTTTGTTTTGCATTATATAAATCTATAAAAAAGGTAAAGAGAGGATGGATTTGGCTTTTAACTATCATTATGATTATGGTAGGTGGTATTAAGATACATGATCGGGTAGTGAATTCTGTATTTTATGATTTTAAAGATAAAATGTGTAATATCTATCCAGAGATCAAAAAAATAAAGTTACAAATTGGCAGCGGTGGAACTTCCTGTATAATAGAAGTTTATATACAAAAAGAGATTGACAATGAAAAAGTAGAAGATATATTTATTGAAATGATGAAAGGATTCAATCAAGAACCAATGTCTAGTTATTTATTAGGGGATACTAATCTTAAAAATAAAAGTTGGGTATCATTGTATATATTATTTTATGGTTCAGAACAAGGCAGTTTTTATTCCGAACGATACCAACATAATGAATGGTTTACCAATGAAAATAAAAAAGATCAAACATGGAAAAACAGCTATACCGGAAAAACATATCGTTATTCAGATTATATAAACTAGATAATAAGAGAATGGTATTATGGCTGTTAATGAAACAATTATAGATCCAGCCACTAAAAAAACTTATAAAGTAGATGAAAATGGTGTGTGTAGAGAGATAAAAAATGGTGTTATTAAGATTACATTAAGTGACTCAAAGAGATTTGTCGAGATTAAAGATGGAAGTACAAAGTATTATGGTGGAGATTAGGAATGGTATGAATGGAAGGATGATGATGAAAGGACAAATGTTGCTAATAAAGTGGGGTGTGGTACCGTGGCCTCTGCAAATATAGTGGCATATATGGCTAAGCATCAGAAAAGGTATTCAGGACTTTATACTTTTCCAGATTACACAAAACATAATTTTATATTACATATGAAAGAAATGTTTAAATATGTCACACCTCGTCATTTTGGAGACCAACCTTTGGGTGTGTGGCCTGTTAGTTTATTAGAGAATGGAGTAGAAAAATTTGCTAAAGATAAAGGAGTTAAACTGCATGCAGTAAAAAAATTCAAATCATTTAATCGTGAGAATATAATAGATTATATTAAAGAAGGTTTAGAAAAAGATTTGCCTGTTGCAATGCTAATAGGAACAGGAGGAAGTAGTGACGTTACCATCACAAAACCTAATGGAGACGAGTTTACAGGTAATTCATTTAAGCTACACTGGGTAACTATTACAGAATTAGAAATAGATGAATCCCAAAATTATGAAAAAGTAAAGGTATCGTCCTGGGGAGGTTGGGGAGAAGTTGATTTAGATGATTATATACAAAACGAACCACTTTATCAGGGGTTATTGTATTTCGAATAATTTATATTTTATAGATAGGAAGAGGATAAACTATGGAATCGTTTAATCTAATCCCTTTAATAATTATTATATTATTGTTGGTATTAATATTATCTTGTTTTATTTTATTCACTGTTATAAAAAGGCTAAGATGGGGATGGCTTTGGATATTAACTATTTTAATTATTATAATGGGAGGTATTAAGATATATAATCGAATCGTAAATCTGACGTTTTATGATTTTAAAGCAGAAATGTGCGAATCATATCAAGAGATAGATACAATAAAATTATATATGTCCTATGGAACACGATCTGGATCAATAAATGTTTATATGAAAAATGGGGCTGATGATAAAGTTATAGAAAATATTTTCCTTGATATATTAAATAAAATTAATAATGAACCAATGTCTAGTTACTTGAAAGGTGATTCAAACTATAAAAATAAGAGCTGGGTCAATTTAAACATTTTTTTTTATGGACAAAAGTATAGTAGATATTCTTCAGGACCTTATCAACATTCAGACTGGTTTACAGATGGTAATAAACAGGAGCAGACTTGGGAAAATAGTGATACAGGTAAAAAATACCGTTATTCAGATTATATAAAATAGAAAATATTAGAAATGAAAACCTATGAAGTTCATGCTTATAATAGGTGTATTAAGATTTAAGATCATATAATAAATTCTGTATATTATGATTTTAAAAATAAAATGTGCAGTATTCAACCAGAAATTAAAAATATAGAGTTATAAATTGGGGGAGGTTGAAATTCCTATACAATAGTTGTTTACATAAAAAAGGGGGGTGAAGTAGATCTAGATGAGTGCATTCAAGGTGAATGGCTTTATCAACGATTGCGTTATTTTGATTGACAATATTAATAAAGTTAGTGAGGTGAATTTATGGAATCTTTTAATCGACTCCCTTTTATAATTTTTTTATTGCTAATTACTTTATTAGTTATTTGCTATGTATTATATAAATTTATAAAAAAAGTTAAGGGAGGATGGATTTTACTTCTAACTATTAGCTTAGTTATAATAGGAGGTATTAAGATTCATGATCGTATAATAAATTCAGTATTTTATGATTTTAAAGATAAAATGTGCAGTATTCATCCAGAAATCAAAAATATAGAATTACAAGTTGGACATGGTCGAAATTCCTGTACAATAGATGTTTACATAGAAAAAGGGGTTGATAATGAAAAAGTAGAAGATATATTTATCGAAATGTTAAAAGAATTCAACCTTGAGCCTATGTCAAGTTATTTAAAGGGTAGTACTAATAATAGATATAAAAATTGGACAACTTTATATATTTTATTCTATGGATCAGAACAAGGTAGTTTTTACTCGGAGCGTTATCAACATTCAGACTGGTTTACTGAGGAAAATCAAAAAGAGCAAATGTGGAAAAATAGCTATACAGGTAAAATATATTATTTATCAGATTATCTGCGGTAAGTTTATTATTCTAAGGCCAGCGTTTGGGCATCATATCTATACTGAAATTTTAGGTAATGGGAAAGTTATGATGGCATCGAGTTCCTCTTCGAGTACAGGATTTTTATAAGGTCATTGAAATTTCCGGAAATCGTATTAATACCATTGCATTTTTTGAAGATTATATGGGAGATAATATTTTACCAGATGGACTGGAGACAATTAACAGCAAGTACCTGGAAGAAAAAAGAGTGGAAATAAACCATTTGTACCATTTTCAAGAGAAATTTCAGAAATGTTTGATATTAATCTGGCAGGGAGAGTACTTATAATGAAGCAATTATGCATTTTCAATGAAAAAAAAATGCGCCAAAGCCCTTTAATTATGAAGAGTTAATTGAAGTTAAGTCGTAAGTAGTTTGATTTTTATTTAAAGTAGGAATAGTGGGCCAAATGAAATATGAAAAGAAGAAAATAGTCAGGATGCGTTTTACAATATATTTTCTATTAATTACTTTTGCTATTGTTATCATTATTGGATACAAGAAACAAAACAGAAGATTGGTAGATGATACATGGTATATATTAGGTGAATATACTATTTTAATGCTCTGCGAAAGGCCAGAGCAGGATTCTTTTAAAGATCTAATGGTAAAGTTAAAAGGGAATGGAGATACTTTAGATGAAGCGATAAATATGTTAAAAAAAATGGAGCAGACTCCTGCTGTAAAAAATGCTCTCGGTGTTGCATATTTACGTTTAAGGAATTCTAATGAAGCTGAAAAGGAACTTTTAGAAGCTCTTAACATGGCTGAAAGTGATAAAGATAAGGTGTGTATTATAACTAATTTAGCTGAAGTTATGTTATTTGAAGATGATACAGTATCTGCAGAAAATTATACTGAAGAAGCATTGAAATTAAGTAAAGATAATCCTTTAAAAAACCTGGTTTTAGAATCAAATCTTACTTCAATCAGTTTATCTCATAAAACAAAGCCTATTGAGGAGATAGCAAAGATTAAGGCATTATTAAAAAAAGAAAGAAAATTATTAGGCTCTAATCAGTTTGTGGGAATTTTCAATTATGAGACATTAGCTTATGCTTGCTATTACGAGAATAATATTAATAGATGTGAATATTACATAAAGAAAGCAGTGGCTCTAAATAAAAACACATATCAGTATGTCTACGTAGACGCCTATTTGTTTAAAAGAATGGCATTAATGTATGAGGATTTCAAGGATGGGTCAGATAAAGCCATTGATTATATAAGTAAAGCCATTGACCTTTTAGAGGATTGGCAGAATCCAGACCATTATGATTTATTGGCTTCTTATGAAATAAGAGGGACCTTTTATACGAATATGATTCTGCCGGATAGAGATTTAGCAATTAAAGATTTTCAGTATGTTTTGGATCATTGTCCCCCCTATCATGAGTTAGCAGCAGCATCATATTATAATCTAGCTAAGACGTATTTTTATTATGAAAATGCATCTTTAATTACAGATTTATATGCTAAAGCGTATTACCTTTGGCAACTTGAGGGCTGGTCAGATCTAAATCAGGATATAGAAAGTGAATTAAGGGAGGAATATACACGACAAAATGTTGAAAATGAAAGTTATGATATTTGGTTTAAACAAAAAATTGAAAAAGCAAAAAATGATTTGGAAAACCAATGGGGAAGTAATTGAAAGGAGGTTGTAATGGAACAAAATAATCAAGGTGTCAGCAGTGCAGATGTAAGGGAAATAAGTTATAATCTATCTACTAATTTGGAAGATTACCTCGAACGTTTTGACCAGATAGAAAAAGGAAAAAACAGATTTAACTTTTCGGCTGCTTTTTTTCAGCACTTGTGGCTGGCGTACCATTTTATGTTTTTGGATTGGGTGATTATTTGTTTTTCAGGTCTTTTTCTAAATCTTTTACTGTCAATCTTGTTACAATTTCAAAAGGATAATACAGTAAGTGTGGTTTTAAGCGGATTAAAAATTTTCTTTTTCTTCTGGGTCATAAAATTTATATTATTAGGATGCTTTGGTGATAGACTTTTATATAGAAGTATAAAAAAGAGAATCAAAGATAATCGAAAAGGTACTGTAAATTTAATTACCTGGATGACATCATCTGAAAAAATAGTGGTATTTCGTGGGATTGCTGTTGTCACAAGTGAGATATTATTATTAATATTATCAGATAATGCTATGTATGCAATTGTTGATTGGATAGTATATTAAAGGAGAAGCTAATAAGGATAAGGATAGGGATAAAAACACTTAATATAATACATAAGGTGGGTGAGATCATCACGGATGCTGATAGATTATTAAAATTACACGAATATGACATATATAATAATGAATCCATAAATCCAGACAATTTGTGCCAGTTAGCGGAATGTTTTTCTAAAGAAGATATAGATATACTTGAATACTTCTCTTATAATAAATTTTCTACTAAATTCTGTTGGTTGAATGCAATCCTTATCATTAATGTAATGAAATATCCACAAAAGTTAAAATGTCTGCCGTGGCTTTTCGAATTGCTGAAGGACGTTAATTGGCCGGTATATCAAAATGTAATTCATGCCTTAATGTCCTTTGATAAAAGAGATGTTGTATCCGTTATGGAGAAGTGTTTACAAGAGGCAAAATCACACGAAGATGAGATGTGGATTTCAGGAATGTATCTAGCTGCACAGGAGTTAATAATTGGATCGTGGGATTTCCAAAATAAAGATATTTACCAAATATTTCATACAAGGGATTTATAAAAATCTCATTTACATTGTAATAATTCAGACAAGAGATAAAGGGGAATGAAATGGACAAGTATGGGTATGTATTAAAGCGTCAGGAAGAAAAGGTCACGGACAATCGTTACCACAAAAATGATTTAGAATTAATGACTACTTTCCAACTGCGTGAAATATGCAGGAAAGAAAAGATCCTTCATGGTATTATCAATCCCATGGATAAGGAAGAACTTATCCGTGTAATTCTCCGCTTCAAAGGTGCGGAAGAGTATTTTTTAATAGATAGTCCGGACGAAGCCGGTTTCCAGTCCATAGAAAATGTACTGAAAGGAAGTAAACTTCAGGAACGGCAGGATATGAACCTTCAGTGTGGCTCCAAAATTGTAGCATATGACGGACTGGCCATTGGCTATTATGACGGGCTTACCATACCCTATGAAGAACGGCTGGCAGGAACCAATGCCTTTGTGGTGGGGGGCGACATGACCTTGTGCGCAATTCTAAATGTTATGCCTATGGGGTCGCAAAAGGACTGTTTATATCTGACAAAGGCGGCTGAGATTTCCTGTAGGGAGTCCAGCATAAAAAATTACAGCTTGTTTTGCGTGGGACGTAAAGAGTCAGAGCTCTTATATCAGATCTATAATGGAAAATATGATTACATACCAGAAAATCTTAACGTCTACCGGATGCCTCTTCTGGACTTTGAGATCAGAAAGCCAGTTCCCTTATCCATGCCAGTCGCCATGGATTTTGGGACATCCAATACCACCGCAGGCGTTTATTTAGACAGTCTTTACTTTGAAAAGTCTGGTCTTCATGATGGGGAAAAAGGCCTGAAGGCCAACGAAGTCAATTATGCACTGTTTTACGACACTTCATCAGACTGGGAAGAGACAACTTTGTTTCCAAGTGTGGCAGGAGTTCAGGCGGTAGAATCCGGGAGACCTGCGTTTCTATTCGGTTATGATGCTATTCGCCTGGCTGATTCCAGCTATATTGATGAGGGATTTTGCGTGTTCTATGATATGAAACGCTGGGTTGGAGATTTTGAAAAGCTGGAAGAAATAACGGATCGCCAGGGAAGGCGGGGATTTATTTCAAGAAAGGAAATCCTTAGGGAATATTTTGAATTCGTTTTAGACCAGGTCAAAAACCGTTTTAAATGTGA
This sequence comes from Lacrimispora struthionigena, assembly GCF_048627165.1. Classification (NCBI taxonomy): domain Bacteria; kingdom Bacillati; phylum Bacillota; class Clostridia; order Lachnospirales; family Lachnospiraceae; genus Lacrimispora; species Lacrimispora struthionigena. Next base: position 1,220,193 of record NZ_JBMBWP010000002.1, on the reverse strand, counting down.
CATTAAGAGTGTCCACGTCTCCTGCCCGGTAAAGCAGAAAACCCAGTTCCAAAAACTGTTTTCCGAAATCCTTTCCGGATATGCAATAGAAAAGGGAGATATGTTGGATGAAGGTGTCTCTGTTCTATACAGTACAATATCAGGTATGATACAGAGAGGGACCGCAAAAGAAGGCGAACAATACAAGGCACTTATTATAGACTGCGGTGGCGGTACCACAGATCTTTGCTCCTGCCGTTTCCGTATTTGGGACAATCGTGTATCCTACCGGATTGAAATTGACACTTCCTACGAAAATGGAGATACGGACTTTGGAGGAAATAACTTAACCTTCCGGATTATGCAGCTGCTAAAAATCTCCATAGTAAACCAGTTATTTCCCGGTACTCTGCTTTCAACAGAACAGATTCTTGCAGGGTACGATGTAGATGTGTTTCGCTGTGTGGATCAAAGTGGGGCGTCAGAATTATACCGTGAATTAGAACTGGAGTACAATAAAGCGGAGGAATTTCTGCCCACCCGTTTCAGGGAGTATGAGAACCGGAGCCGTGCAGATTATTACAAGGTAAAAAATAATTTCTACTTTTTATATCATCTGGCAGAGGTGGTAAAAAAGGAGTTTTATAATCATGTGGGAATTCTCCGGGTGGCATTGTCTTCTCAGGAAGTGAGGGAGAGTGCTACCCGCTGGATCCCCGCAGACAAATGGAAGATGTCCTGCCGGAAGCAATCAGGGCTTGAGACTATAAAAGAATTTCCAGTTGTTTATTTCAGTATCTATGAGATTGAAATGTTATTAAAGGCGGATATTTACGGAGTTATCCGTAAATTCGTAGAAGGAATGTATGAGGAAGATGTGTTAGAGGATTATTCCATTATCAGACTTACTGGACAATCCTGCAAAATTGAACTCTTCCGGGATGCCCTAAAGGAGTTTGTTCCTGGAAAGGCAATTCGGTTTAAGCGCAGAAGCGGAGATATGACTAAAGATTTCGAACTGAAGATGGCGTGTGTGGATGGAGCACTGCAATATTTAAAGGACAAAAAATACGGATTTGCAGATGTGACCATCCGCACAGAAGAGCCAGCACTGCCGTATCAGATCACCGCTGTTACTCACAATGGAGATGAGGTGGTGTTAATCCACCCCCTAAAGCGGAATAGTCCCAGTGGAATGATATCCAGGAATATGGAGGATTTAACCCTGAAGCTTCATTTAAAAGATTTATCAGGAAAGGAAAGGTATCAATACACATCTTACAGTAATCCTCGGGATTTTAAAGAGAAAGAATATGAGGAGATTCGAAAGCTGTATGGAGAACACATTTTACAGGCAGATACAGATAATATCATTGAACAGGAAGTAAAGTTTTTTGTATGGGCCAGCCCTATGGAAGGGGCCTTTACTGTGGTGCCGGTGTACCGGAAGGAGAAAAAACTGTATCTTGGAAATGAGGAAAATTTTTCTTTTGAAAATGACGGTTGGGTTCAAAGCTTTTTTGATGGATTGAAATGATGGAATGAAATAAAAAATGCATTTAGAAGAATGGGAAAGCAGATACAAGATCAGGGAGGAATCATAAGATGCAGAATTTGTACCCGTTATTTGAGCGAAACCGAATATTAAAGAAGGAATTGCTATGGTCATTAAGAGATTATTCCTTTGCCCATATTCAACTGGAATATCAGGAATATGACCAAGGCATTCTGAGGGGATATGAAATAAAGGTCAGGGAAAATGATTTGGTTATTGGTCCCGGAATCTTTAAATATGGAAATTTTGTATGTCTTCAGACAGAGGAGGAACGGATACCTTATTCACCCAAGGAACAACTGCAGTATTTAAGAATGAAAGTGGAAGTGGACAGGACTTCTCCGGATTATATTGCTTACAAAATGGAGTATTATGTGACAACAGATGAAAAGAAGGAAGAGTATGAATTTGAACTTTGCCGCTTTCATTTGCGGAGCGGCGCACGGCTCAGGGATCAATACAGGGATTTTGGAGATATGGAAACAGAATATGATACAGTCAGCCTCATTTATTCAGATTGGGGAGGTTTAGGTGGAAAAACACTTTCTCCTGCAATTATAAAATATTTTGCAAAAATTGTTTTGGAAAGCGAAAACAGCCAGTTAGAGGACCGATCATTTGCGTATCTTTGCCTGGCACAGCCTGGGACAATTCCAGCTCATGTATTAATCTCTTATATTAGTAAGCGGAGTGGAATAAGGATGGAGATAGAAGAAAATAATCAATTAATTTACCGATCCATGCGCAGCATAATTGAAGAAATTCAAAAGGGAGGAGAAAAAAGTGCAGGCATTAGGAAGGAAAGGCATCGAATACTTGTGGATTGATTTACCTTGTCCAATACTTGCCTGCCTTTTGATAAAAAGTAAGCTATGCAGATTTATTAAGTAATTAATTTAGTTTTATAATGAACAATTCTTTGCTTTCGCATTACAAACAGGCTTATGTCTTACACGATTATTGTCGATGAAAAAGTGAAATCAAAAGGACTATATTCCGTTAATAACAGTTAATTGATGTAGATGAAAGGAGGCCTGAAAACCAGTGGAATCAACCAGAAGATTAAAATACAAAGAGCCAATTCAGCACGGAAACGCCTTCTTCCCATTCAGCACCCACGAAACTGATATCAGGCTAATGGAAGGAAAAACCTTTCACACCTATATTATGAACGGAGAGAACTTTGGAGGTCTGGTTGGTTTAGGTCAGGAGCCTCCCCTATATTTCCACTGTCACAGGGAACTGGAGTTATTCTGGGTATGCAAAGGAACTGCCAGAATCAGCATAGAAAATGAAGAGATTCAAGTCTCTGCAGGAGACGTTCTGTTAATACGCCCAGACAGAATCCACGGCTCCAATGATTTTCTAAAAGAAGACCTCATCTACCGGACAATCTTATTCAGCTATGAGTTTGTAGGCAGTATGGAAAATGACGTCATCAGGCAAAATTACATTGATCCCCTATTTTCTGTAACAACCGGACCTTATATCTTTCTGTCATCCGAGCAGCAGGAGAGTGAAAGACAGTACCAGCTTTTAAATGAAGCATACGCCATATATGAAAATGGCCAAAAAGGATTTGAGCTGCTTTTAAAAGCCAAAGTACTGGAATTCTTCTATGAAGTAGTAAAAAGCGGAAAAATAACACAAACCCAGGAACAGACTGATGCAGGAATCGGCCTGTTTATGAAAAACATCAATCATTACATAACAGAAAATTACACAAACAGAATCGAACTAAGTGACGCAGCAAAGCACGTTTCCATGAGCAAGGGATATTTTTGCCGTTACTTTAAACATGCATTTCACATGACCTTTCATGAGTACCTGACTCATGTGCGGCTGCGGGAAGCTGAGAATCTGGTTCGCACCACACACCTTGGTATGGAAGAGATTGCAATCCGCACGGGCTTTTCCAATTCCAATTACTTTACAGTCAGTTTTAAGAAGCATTATCATATGATTCCTACAAAATACCGGAACGAAGTCAATATTTAATCACACTGCACCCATCCCACAAGGAGAGGAGCCCCAATTATTTACGGAGCCCCTCTCCTTTCTTATCCCCTCCCCTATAAAGTCACTTTTTTAATAAAAGAGGTCAATAAAAACAGGGTAACTTCATGTGCATACAACTAAAATAATAGTATGAATCCGAAAGAAAGGGGTATAAAAGGCATGAATTATATTAGAGAAGACCAGGGAGCTATTATTTTTGAAAATGACGGGGAAACCCTCCGTATCGAGCCGTGGGGAACAAATTCCCTGCGAGTGCGAGCCGTGATGATGGGGGATATCAAAGATACGGATTACGCACTTCTTCCAGCACCATTTACAACAGCCTCAACCATAATAAAAGATGAGTTTAACGGCTCAATTACCAACGGAACAATCACCGCAGTTTTATCAGTAGACGACTGGCACAAAAGATGCAGGATAAGCTTTTTTAACCAGAAGGGAGAACTTCTTCTGGAGGAAGAAAAAGCGGGGGGAGCCCTTAATAAAAAGACTAGAAATTTTAAACCCAGACTGGGAGGTGACTATGAGTTGACGGTCACATTTGCCTCCAATCAGTCAGAACGGCTGTACGGAATGGGGCAGTATCAGCAGGAAGTCTTAAACGTTAAGAACTGCATTTTAGAGCTTGCCCATAGAAACTCCCAGGCTTCTGTTCCGTTTGTACTTTCCAATAAAGGATATGGCTTTTTCTGGCATAACCCTGCAGTAGGAACTGCTTCCTTTGGAAAGAACATTACTCAGTGGTATGGGGAAAGCACCAGGCAGATGGATTACTGGATCACCGCAGGGGATACCCCCGAAGAAATCGTGGGAGCTTATGCCAAAGCCACCGGAACACCTCCTCCCATGCCGGAACATGGCCTTGGATTCTGGCAGTGCAAGTTAAGATACTGGAATCAGGAAGAACTTTTAAACGTTGCCAGAGAATATCATAAAAGAGGAATTCCGGTAGACGTGATCGTGGTTGATTTCTACCACTGGCCGAAGTGCGGTGACTACCGTTTTGATGAAAATGATTTCCCCGATCCCAAAGCGATGGTAGAGGAACTAAACAGTTATGGAATGGAACTAATGGTTTCCATCTGGCCACAGGTGAATCTGACCAGTGAAAATTATGAGGAAATGAAACAGAAAGGGCTGCTTGTAAAATCAGAACGTGGAGTTCCCATTGCAATGCGGTTCCAGGGGGAGAATGCATTCTTTGATGCGACCAATCCAAAAGCCAGAGAATATGTATGGAAGTTATGCAGAAAGAATTATTATGACTATGGGATTAAAACCTTCTGGCTTGATGAGGCCGAGCCGGAATTTTCCACATATGAGTATGACAATTACCGTTACTATATGGGACCGGTTAACCAGATTGGAAACATCTATCCCCAGCTCTATGCAAAAACCTTCTATGACGGTCAGATTTCTGCCGGTATGGATACAGCGGTTAATCTGCTGCGCTGTGCCTGGGCCGGCAGCCAGCGCTATGGCGCACTGGTATGGTCCGGGGATATCCACAGCGATTGGAAGACCTTGAGAGAACAGCTTTGTGCCGGTCTGAATATGGGAATAGCAGGAATTCCCTGGTGGACAACTGACATCGGAGGATTCATGGGTGGAGATCCCACAGATCCTTCCTTTAGACAGCTGTTCGTTCGCTGGTTCCAGTGGGGAACGTTCTGTCCGGTTATGCGGCTTCATGGTGACCGGAGTCCATCAAAGCCGGTTAATCACGCAGACGGTTCCCCATCAATGCCAACTGGGGCAGATAATGAAATATGGAGCTACGGAGAAGAAAACACACCTATTTTAGAAAAATACATACGGTTCAGAGAAGCAATGCGGCCTTATTTACGGAAACTAATGAATGAAGCTCATGAATTTGGTAAACCAGTTATGCGTACCATGTTCTATGAATTCCCCCAGGATGAGACGTGCTGGGATCTCACCGACCAGTATATGTTTGGTTCTGATATTCTGGTAGCACCGATTCTTTACGAGAATACATACGAAAGAGATGTATATCTGCCTCATGGAGCAAGCTGGACCCTGATTTATGATGGAACAAAATACGAGGGAGGACAAATCGTTCATCAGACAGCCGGTATTGATCAAATTCCTGTTTTTCTTCGTTCCGGAAGTCATAAAGAATTGATTGGAAAAATATAAATCGGGTCCAAATCCGGTCAACTTGCCTCCAATCCGCCCCCAATCCATCCCAAATCCGCCCCCAAACAGGCCCTTTATTTACCAAAAATTACATGTAGAGCGCTAAATATTACATGAACGAAAAAAATGCAGACTTTTGTAGTATAATCACCTCAATGGAAACAGGAAGGGAGGAGATACGATTTTTACAGCAATTGCATTTATCGTAATTGGGTTGCTTCTGGTATTTATGCCATATGAAAAATTTCTTAAAATTTTTCCGGCAGCCAAATCCAAAATAATGATTAAAGTTTTAGGGGGCTTTTTTCTGATTTTTGGTTTTGGTTACATATTACTGGCGCTGTTCGTGTAAGATACAATTTTTACAGTTCAGTTTTGGAATATCAATATCATATGCAATCAGACAAGTATGAAAAAACTGTGATTTCAATCATTATAAATGATCGGAAAAACACAAAAGAAAGAAGCGGCGGAACGATTTCCCCGCTTTTTTCTTATGAAGATATGGAATATTTAAAATTTAAGAACCTGTTAACTGGAAAAATCAGGCGTATGATGTTATAATGAAAAAAATGAAACAAATATAGAAAAAGGAGCACAAAAATACGATACATGGATAAACATCAAGTACTCAGGCACTATTTCGGTTACGACAGTTTCCGGGAAGGGCAGGAAATACTGATTAACAGCATTCTGGCAGGGAGAGATGCCATGGGGATTATGCCGACTGGTTCAGGTAAGTCTCTTTGCTTTCAGGTTCCGGCTCTTATGACAGAAGGAATTACTTTAGTTATTTCCCCTTTGATTTCCCTGATGAAAGATCAGGTCGCTTCACTCAATCAGGCAGGCATTCACGCCGCATATCTTAACAGCTCTTTAAGTTCAAGTCAGTATATTAAAGCCCTCGCTTATGCACGGGAAGGGCGCTATCCCATTATTTACGTTGCACCGGAACGGCTTTTGACCGAAGAATTTTTAGATTTTTGCTTAAACGTCCAGATTTCCATGGTGGCTGTGGACGAAGCTCATTGTGTATCCCAGTGGGGACAGGACTTCAGACCCAGCTATTTAAAGATTGTTGATTTTATTGAAAAACTTCCAAAACGACCGGTTATCAGTGCTTTTACTGCTACAGCCACAAAGGAGGTTCGTGAAGATATTATTGACATTTTAATGCTTCAGGATCCGGCTGTTGTATCAACTGGTTATGACAGACCGAATCTTTATTTAAGTGTGCAGTCTCCGAAGGATAAGTATGCCACTATGATAAATTTTGTGGAGAGACATCCGGGGCAGTGTGGAATCATCTATTGTCTCACCAGAAAGATGGTGGAGGAAGTTTGTGGGAAATTAAACAAAGAGGGATTTTCTGCAACCAGGTACCATGCAGGACTAAGTGATGCAGAACGCAGAACCAATCAGGATGATTTTATTTATGACAAGAGCCTTATTATGGTGGCTACCAATGCCTTTGGAATGGGCATTGATAAGTCCAATGTCCGCTATGTCATTCATTATAATATGCCAAAAAATCTGGAGTCCTATTATCAGGAAGTGGGACGATGCTCCAGAGACGGGGAACCGGGAGAATGCCTGCTTCTTTATGGTGGTCAGGATGTAATCACCAATCAGATGTTTATTGAAAGCAATCAGGATAATCAGGAGCTTGATCCCATCACCCGAAAGCTTGTGGAAGAACGGGACAGAGAACGGCTGAAAAAAATGACCTATTACTGTTTTACCAACGATTGCCTCAGGGATTACATACTTCGCTATTTTGGAGAGTATAAGGAAAATTACTGCGGGAATTGTTCCAACTGCTTAACCGGATTTGAGACTGTAGATGTGACGGATATTGCAAAAGCCGTGATTGGATGTACGGAAACCAGCAGACAGCGGTATGGTGCCAACGTAATTATGGATACTTTGCATGGCGCCAATACGGCTAAGATCAGGAATTACGGTATGAATGAAAACCCCCATTATGCAGTATTATCAAAAGTTCCTGTATACAAGCTGAGGCAGGTCATGAATCATCTTCTTTTAAAGGAGTATCTGTCTGTTACCAACGATGAATATGCCATTGTAAAGCTGACACAAAAGGCAGCTGCTGTTTTAAATGAAGAAGAAACTATTCTCATGAAGATGGCAAAAGAGGAAGCCGCTGTTTCAGAGGCAAAAGAAAACCGTAAGACAAAGAAGAGCAGTTCATCGGCACTGGATCTTTCTAAGGCAGAGGAAGAACTGTTTGAAAAATTAAGAACACTTCGGCTAAAAATAGCCAAAGAGGAAAAAGTACCGCCCTATATTGTATTTTCTGATAAAACCCTGATCCATATGTCGGTGCAAAAACCAAAGAACCGGGAAGAGATGCTTCTGGTGTCCGGTGTGGGAACATTTAAATATGACAAATATGGAGAACGATTTTTAGAAATTTTAAAATAATAAATTCTGCCAGGAACAATTTGATCTGCTTCCTGGCGGAATTTTTTTAATTGAAATACAAACTTCTGGGCATAATGAAACAGAAAAGTTTTTTGAAACAAACAGGAGGAGCGATTATGAAGAAACCACTGGCTTTCCTATTTATTACTGCAATGATCCTGTGTCTGTATGGTTGTGGTTCCGGTATCGCTGTAAAAGAAAGCAGCAAAGCTTCCGCAGAAACAAAGGCGGAAGAAGCAGAGGCAGCGCAGGCCACAGCAAAGGCAGCCACTGCCACTACATCCACTGCAGCCACAAAAGCAGTGAGGGCAACTCCATCAGTGCCGGAACTGATCTTAAAGTATGGAGAAGTAAACCCTGAGGGGAATATTGATACCAAGGTTGCAGAAAAGTTTGCAGAATACGTATATGAATTGTCTGATGGAAGAATTAAAGTTGATATATTTCCAGGGGCAGTTCTGGGAGATGAGAAAACGTCTCTTAATTCATTAAAGACTGGGAATGGTTTGCTTGATTTATACCGTGTTAATACCAATGTACTGACTGGGTATGGGTTTAAAAAGCTGAATCTGTTTGGTCTTCCCTACATTTTCAAAAGCAGGGAAGGGATGTGGAAGGTTTTAGACAATAAGGAGCTTGGCAGAGCATTTCTAAATGAAGGACAGGAAATTGGCGCCAATATGGTAGGTCTTTTCTATACAGATGAAGGTGCCAGAAATATTTTTACAACGGAGCCCATTAAAGGTCTTGCTGATTTGAAGAATAAAAGAATCAGAGTGCCGGAATCCGTTCTTATGATGGACACCATTTCTGCGCTGGGAGCACAGCCCATTCCCATGCGTTATGAAGATTTATATAATGCATTGGCAAACGGTGATGTGGAAGGGGCTGAAAATCCCATTCCTGCGTATCTATCCAACCGTTTTTATGAGGTTGCACCTTATTATCTTCTAAGTGGACACGTTTTCAGCCCTGGAATCATCATGATGTCAGAACGAAAATGGAACACATTAAGCAAAGAAGACCAGAATCTCTTAAGGGAGGCCGGTAAAATGGCTTCGGAATGGAACAAGAAAGAAATTGTTTCTGTAGAAGAGAAACTGAAAAAAGAGATGGTGGATAAAGGAGTAACGGTGATTCCCATGACTCAGAAAGAAGAAGAGGAAGCCAGAAAAGATGAAGAAATCGTCCGGGTCAGCTTTACACCGGGGCTTGAAAAATGGTTATATAAAATCATTGATATTCAGAAATAAGAGTAACAGGTGAAAAAATTCACCTGTTACTCTTTTACATACCGGTAAATAATCGATGGCCGCCCACCAGTGGTATAATCGATGTCACTGACAATTTGCTTTTTGTCCAATAAATAATTCATGTATCTGCGTACGGTTACCCTTGATAAATGAACCTCCTCTGCAACGGTTTCGCTGGTGAGTGAATCTGCAGGATGTTCTCTCATAAAGGATAAAATGGTATCCAGAGTTTTTTCCTGAAGACCCTTTCGAAGAACCTCCTGCTGGGAAGCAGTGCCTGCAGAAACCTCAAACAGGGAATCCAGCTGCTCCTGAGAGAAAGTCTCCTGCTTAAGCAGTTCCTGATGTTCCATAAAACGTGCCAATGCGTGATTAAAACGAACATATTCAAAAGGCTTCACCAGATAATCAATGACTCCAAGACCCAGCAGCTTCTTTACGTGGGAAGCATCAGTAGCAGCAGTAACCATGATGACATCGATGTGCTTATGCAGCTTTCGTATCTCAGTCAGAAGTTCTACTCCTCCCATAACCGGCATGTAGACATCCATAATTGCCAGATCTGCGGTATGGTCCTTTAAATAATTAAGAGCATCTTTCCCGTTGGAAAACTGGCCGGTTACCTTTAGATATTTGTTTAATTCTACATATTGTCTGTTAATAGAAGCTACCATGGGGTCATCCTCTATAATTATTACCTGATACATGATGCTCCTCCTCTGTAAAGGTGATTGTAAATGAAGTACCTGTATTTTCTTCCGATTCCATCTCAATGATACCGTGATGCTGGTCCACCAGTTCCTTAATCAGGAACATACCAGACCCACGTCCGTCTCCTTTGGTGGAAAATCCTTTTTCAAATATATGATCCTGAAGATCGGCAGGGATTCCCCTTCCTGTGTCATCAACTGAAAGGATACTTCCCGATTGCCATATATTAATTCCTACTTCAATTTCCTTAATATCACAGCTTATGTCATTTAACTCTTCAATTGCATTTTCAATCAGATTACCCAGAATGGTAATGTATAAATCTACTGGCAGGTGAAGCTCTGATTCCACACAGGAACTGTCTGGTTTAATGGTGAGACGGATACCAAGTTCCCCTGCACGGATAATCTTACCAATTAAAAGTGCTGCAATGCTGGAAACCTGGATCTGCTTGGTTACCTCACTGACTGCCAGAGTAGATGCCATGCTTGTATTGATGATAAAATCCGTCACTTTTTTTGGCTGCCCCATCTCAATAAAACCCAGTATGATGTGAAGCTTATTTTTAAATTCATGGTTTAAAGCGCGGAGTGTCTCCACCATGTAACGGGCTCCGGTCAGTTCTTCTGCCAGACGGGTGTATTCCGTCTTGTTGCGGAAAATGGATACAGCTCCGGCAGTTTTTCCATTTTCCATAATGGGAATCCGGTTTGACATGATGTGTTTGCCATTTATCATAAGACTGATATTATATTCTGGCAAGCCTGTCTTCAGGACATTGGGAAGTTTTGTTTCCGGATATAGCTCCGTCAGCTTTGTTCCGTACTCCGGCATAGTGTCAAGATCAAGTATTTTCTTTGCAGATTCATTAATAAGGATCAGTTCGCCTTCGGTATTGATGGCAAAGATTCCCTCTTCCAGGGCATCCAGAACTTCCTTCCTTTCAATATGAATTTTACGGAATTCTTCTGGTTTATAACCCAGCAGTATTTTTTTCAGACGGCTATACAGCAACTCGGAAACAATAAAGCCAATGGAAAGCAGCATCAGAGCCAGAAGCAGAAAAACAAGCAGGATATTTCTGGTCAGCTGGGAAATGCTGGCAGTCAGTACAGAAACCATAACAAAACCAATGATTTCACCCTGTTCATTTTTTACGGAAAAAAAAGCACGGCGCTGGTTACCTAAAGTACCTTTTCCGTTTGTGATGTATGGGGCAGCGCCGTTTAATATGGCAGCCTCGTCATCTCCTACAAAGGTTTTTCCGATCAGTGCCTTGTTATTATGATAAAAGCGGATGCTGTCTTTATTACAGATGGTAACCACATCAATATAGTCCAGTTCTTTAACCAGCAGATCCATGCGTTTATTAAAGGCCATAGAGGGTTGTCCCTTTTTTAATATATCAGCAACTTCAGGCATACCGGATATAAAAATACCAGCATTTTTTATGTTCATATCCAGAGAATTTCTTTTTGTGACCAGATTATAATGAAGTGACACGCCTAAAGTCAGTAAAATAGCAAGCGTTATGCTGAAAATCTGAGAGACGTAGATCTGGTGTTCCAATGGTTTTTCTTTCATGTAGTACTTCCTCCAATGAATCTATTGTATTAGAAACAGGCTGGAAAATCAACGGTTATCGGGATTATGAAGTTGGTTTTCTTTACTTACATAAGGTTTTAATAACGTTCACAAGATTTCAAAAGACCAGTATCGGTGATAACATACGGTTATAATATAAAGTCAACGAAAGGGAAGGGTGAAAAGTTATGGATTATAACAAACTTGCACTGGAGCTCCACGAAAAAAACAAAGGAAAAATCGAAGTAATATCAAAGGTATCAGTAAAATGCAGAGAAGATTTAAGCACTGCTTATACACCAGGGGTAGCAGAGCCATGCAGAAAAATAAGAGATGATAAATCAGAAGTATACCGCTATACAGCAAAAGGAAATCTGGTTGCTGTGGTTACAGACGGAACGGCTGTACTGGGACTTGGAGATATCGGCCCTGAAGCAGCAATGCCAGTAATGGAAGGCAAATCCATTCTTTTTAAAGAATTTGGCGGAGTGGATGCATTCCCTATCTGCCTTGATACAAAAGATACAGAGGAAATTATCAAAACAGTCCGCTATCTTGCGCCAGGTTTTGGTGGCATCAATTTAGAAGATATTTCCGCACCCAGATGTTTTGAGATAGAACGCCGCTTAAAAGAAGAACTGGATATTCCGGTATTCCATGACGATCAGCATGGAACAGCCATTGTGGTATCTGCGGGTATCATCAATGCATTAAAGGTTGTTGGAAAGAAAATCGATGAGGTAAAAGCTGTGATCAACGGAGCAGGATCCGCCGGTATTTCAATCTGCAAGCTCTTATTATCCATTGGAATGAAAGATGTGATTCTGGTTGATAAAAAGGGTGCTCTGGCAGAAGGCGAAGAGTGGATGAATGACGCTCAGAAGATGATGGCTCAGGTTACCAATCCGGAAAACAAACATGGTGAATTAAAAGATATTATGGAAGGAAGAGATATCTTTATCGGTGTTTCCGCTCCAGGAATCGTGACTACACAAATGGTGGCTTCTATGGCAAAGGATGCAATTGTATTTGCAATGGCAAATCCAACACCAGAGATCATGCCCGATGAGGCAAAGGAAGGCGGAGCAAGAATAATTGCAACAGGACGTTCCGATTTTCCAAATCAGATCAACAATGTACTGGTATTTCCGGGAATATTCCGGGGAGCCCTCGACGCAAAAGCAACGGATATCACGGAAGAGATGAAGATAGCGGCTGCTTATGCAATTGCAGACATTATAAAGGAAGAAGAACTGACAGAGGAATACATCATACCAGGTGCATTTGATGAACGTGTTGCAAAAGAAGTTGCTGAAGCGGTGAAACAAAAAGCAGTGGAGCAGGGGGTTGTAAAATAAAATGGATAAAATAAAAAGCATTAAAATATCCGGCATACCACTACCCATTTATCTGGGATTTACCGTTATTACCGCAGTTTCTATTGCCATGAAGTGGCTTCCTTCCGGCATGATCGGCGCCTTACTGGTTATGATGGTTTTTGGTGGATTGTTTAATATTATTGGTAATAATCTTCCAATCGTAAAAACCTTTTTGGGTGGCGGTGCAATTGTGTGCATCTTTGCCTCTGCAGCTTTGGTGTATGCGGGTCTGATTCCAACGGATGTAGTGGAGAATGTAGATCAGTTTATGAATAAGACTGGATTTTTAAATTTCTACATAGCAGCCTTAATTACTGGAAGTATTCTTGGTATGGACCGCACTCTTTTATTAAAAGCGGCTGTACGTTTTCTCCCGGTTGCACTTTGCGCCATGACTGTGGCAATCTTAAGTGTTGGCGCAGTGGGAGCATTGGTTGGATATGGTTTTGTAGATGCCATCATGTATGTGGCAATACCTATGATGGGAGGCGGAATGGGTGCCGGAGTCGTTCCTTTATCCGGTATGTATGCAGAAGCGCTGCAGACAGATAAAGCTGCTATTATATCACGAATGATACCAGCCTCCACTCTTGGTAATGTCATGGCAATTGTAGGTGCTGGTCTTCTGGCAAAGCTTGGTGAAGTAAAACCTGCTCTGACTGGCAATGGCCGTCTTATGAGAAACCACAATTCTGACATGAATGAAAAAAACAACTCATCTGTCACTCTGGAAGAACTGGGAATCGGTATGATTACCGCTATGCTTTTCTTCTTAATGGGTGTTATTATTAGTAAATTTGTTCCTGCAGTTCATTCCTATGCATGGATGATTATTCTTGTGGCTGTCAGTAAGGCATGCGGTATTATTCCGGTAAAATTTGAAGATTCCGCCCGCCAGTGGTCCCAGTTTGTTATGAAAAACTGGACCAGCGCACTTTTAGTGGGAATTGGAATATCAATGATTGATTTAGGTGCAGTTGCCCAGGCAGTAAGCCCTATGTATCTGCTTCTTGTATTTGTAGTAGTTGGAAGTGTATCCTTAGGTGCAGGAATCGGTGGTCATCTGGTTGGCTTCTACCCGGTAGAGTCTGCAATTACTGCCGGACTTTGCACAACCAACATGGGCGGAACAGGGGATATCGCAGTTCTTTCAGCAGCAAAGAGAATGGAACTTCTGCCATTTGCGCAGATTGCCACCAGAATCTGCGGTGCACTTATCCTGATCGTCGCCAGTTTACTGATTCAGATATTATTTTAAATAGAATGATAGAGAAATAAGATTAGCCTTCGATGAAGAGAAATGACAATCTTCATCGAAGGCTTTTTTGTAAATTATATTCAGAAAGTAGTGCATAAATATAAAAAATTGCGCAGTATATCTCATACTGCGGTTGCAAAATTATATATATTTCGACATTTCTCATTATAAAGTAATTACTTTTCTTTGTCAAACAACAGTTTATACAGTGAAATAAACGATAATTGCAAGAAAATGTTAAAAATTTAATTAAAATATTACATAATATTTTTTTGATAATAGCAGAACGCCGTCAGAGACCCCGTCATACTTTATCACAGGATGGCTCAATATCGCTTTTGGGTTGATTTCTCCTCCTTTTTTGTTCCCTTATTAATTAAATAGTCATAGATTCCATACGCCGTCTTTAAAACCGTCAGTATCCCAGGAAACTGCCATTAATCTTATGTTTCTCGGCATGAGACACAGTATGAGATATACTGCGAAGATTGTTTCCAAGTCTGTAAAGGCTTAAAAAGACAGAGAAAAGGAGGTGTTCTATAATAATTAATTAATGCAGGCGGATACACAAGAGGAGACCGGATCCAGTCATCCGGAATAAATGAAAGAGGGAATGTTAAAGTGAAAAAGTGGTTTGAGGATTTGAAAGTTGCAAAGAAACTGTTAATCAGCTATCTGCTAATTGTTGCATTTACTATGATTACAGCAGGTGCAGGTATTTTTACATTGCTGCATTTTACCAGGAATGTGGCAGCTATCATAATTGTAATTGCATTAATTTCCATTGTTTCTGTGATTTTTTCCTTATATCTTTCCAGTTATATGTCAGATATTATTGCCTATCCCCTTTATATATTTGAGTCATTTGCCAGTATGGTGGCTGTGGGAGATTTTGGAGTAGATAAAATCACAGGGGAAAAAGAAAGAGGCTGGGCTTCCAGGAAAGATGAGGTCGGCGGCCTCGCCAGTGCCTTTGATAAGATGATTATTAACAATATTGAACTGGCCCGGACGACAAGGGCAATTGCAGACGGTGATTTAACAACTGTTGTGGCCATTCGATCCGAAGAGGATATTCTTGGGAAAGCGCTTGCAGAATTAGTTGAAAAATTTCACAATCTGGCTTCTTCCATTACTACCATAGCAGAACAGGTTAATTCCGGATCAGGGCAGGTTTCAGACGGTGCCCAGGCTCTGTCCAGCGGAACAACAGAACAGGCAGCAACTCTGGAAGAGTTAAATGCTTCCATTGGAAATGTAGCTGATCAGGCAACAAAAAATGCCAGAAGTGTTGAGAAAGCAGCTGATTATGTAAATCAGGCAGGTCAGGGTGTTATGGAAAGCAACCAATATATGCAGGAGTTAAATACTGCCATGAAAGAGATTGGGGAGTCTTCCCAGGAAATATCAAAGATTACCAAGCTTGTGGAGGATATTGCATTTCAGACCAACATTCTTGCACTCAATGCTGCTGTAGAAGCTGCCCGTGCCGGTGATGCAGGAAAAGGTTTTGCAGTAGTTGCTGATGAAGTCCGTAATTTAGCAGCGAAATCGGCGGATGCTGCAAAGCAGACAGCTGATCTGATTCAAAAATCGGTATCAATGGTATCTCATGGGGAGCGTCTGGCTGATGATACACTAAAGCTGTTATTTACGGTGAAAGATAAGGCTCAGATGGTGGAACAGGCAATTAATGAAATTGAATCAGCGTCCACCGAACAGGCAGGAGCAATTGAACAGATCAATCAGGGTCTGTCCCAGGTGTCTGCAGTTGTTCAGACCAATGCGGCTACTGCGGAAGAAAGCTCTGCAGCCAGTGAAGAACTTGCTGCCCAGGCAGAAATACTGCAGCAGGAAGTAAGAAAATTCAAGCTGCATGAGGAATATACCAGTCTTGGCAGGGCAGAGTCAGGAAGGATCTTTAACGATACCAGGCATGTATCAGCAGGTGCCCATGTAAAGTATTGATGTTTGAGAAATAAGGGGGAAATGAAGGTTGAAAAGGCAGGAATTGCGGATTCGCCAGCAGGAAAATCCGGATACCTTAAAAGACAGATACCTGACATTTTGGGCAGATAACCGGTTGCTCGGTCTTTCCATTACCTTTGTTGTGCAGATTGTTGGATTACAAAGGATTACACATTTTCCAGACTCTCCCGCTTACGTAAAAGGCGTGGTTAGTTTGAGAGGCGATGTTTTTCCAGTTGTGGATTTACGGCAAAAACTTGGAGGAGACGCAAAAGAGTATAATGACAGGAATTGTATCATTATTATAAAGATCTTTAACAGTTTATATGGATTTATTGTTGATGGAGTTGAAACGGTATGCCAGGTGCTGCAGGAAGAAATTTTACCGGTTCCCTATTTTAATAATCAATCTTTAAACGGCTGTTTCTCAGGAGTTGTAAAAGTACCAACGGAAAGCAGTGTGGAAAAAATAATTTTTCTTTTAAATGTTCAAAAGCTTCTTAGTAAAGAAGAGTTTGAAGTACTGGCTTTGGCAGAAAGATAAACGGAGAAGTGAATCAGGGCTGAAAACCGACTGGTGGTTTTTAACCCTGATTTTATGTTATTTATCTGGAACAAATAACAAAAGCTATGCTATACTTGGTACAGATAAAAGGGAGGGACTGTAATAACATGATGGAACAATCAATGCTAAATGGCCGCATGCTGACCGGAGGTGCGGGAGACAGGAAGCTTTATAATACCCAGCTTTTGTATTTCACCTCATCGTCCATCAGCGAGAATGACGAGAGGATCTATATGATCTGTGACAAAGGAGGAAACCCCAATGTTATGGTTAAAGATTTACTGACAGGTGAGGAACGGTTTCTGACGGAGAATAAAAAGGGAATTTTAAAGAGCTATGTGTATTTTGATGGCACATCGGGTCAGGGGCTGGGAAAAGCCAGTGTCTGTCTGGACAGTAAAAGGGATATCGTTTACTTTATCCAGGATGATAAGATCTGCAAGGCAGATTTAACCGGTACTGTTACTGTTTTAAATACGGTGCCGGGAGGAAGAATGACCGCATTTACCCATGCCAGTTCAGATGGAAAATATCTCTGTGTTCCCATGACGGATGGCAGATGCCTGGATTTTGATCCGGAAACAGAGGGCTCCGGACTGGACAAAAGACCAGTTTATGATATTGACGGCCGCGTTCAGGAAGAGAATTTAAATAGTTACTTATGTGTCTATGATACTCATACCGGTGATATGGTGTATGAGAAAGTGGTAGAAAAGTGCTGGATTACCCATGTACAGTTTCACCCGCAAAATTCGGATCTGATTATGTATAATCACGAATGGGCCTCTTTTGACTGTGGAATCCGCAGGATCTGGATTTATGATCATAGCCGGGACACGCTGACTCCTGTCAGAAGGGAAGGAAATGATACGCTGGGGAGGCCCGGAGGCTATTTAAGAAGCAGAAATGACTGGGTCTGCCACGAGATGTGGAGTGATGACGGGGCAAGTATTATCTATCATGGAGGCTATGAAGGTGGCCCCGCCATGGTTGGCAAATATGAGCCAGGTACCGGGAAATACTGGGAGATCGCCCTTCCTGACAGTTATAATGCTTACGGACATTTCACCATGGATCATGCCGGAAATCTGGTGTGTGACGGATATTTCAAATATCCCTGGGAAGTTAAAAAAAATAGAGAAAACAGTACAGATAACGGGCCGGATCCTCACAAAAAAGATGCGGAATATATCTGCCGGGTACTGGTCGACTGGGATAATGGAGAACTGAGATGGATTCCCCTTTGTAAGCATGAAAGTGACTGGCTGGGGCAGGATGCCCATCCCCATCCGATATACAGTCACTCTGGTGACCGTATATTTTTTAACAGCCGCTGGAATCAGAATGTAAATGTTTACTGTGTGTCTTCCATGGAACCGTTAAACCCATAAAGGTTATAAAGCAGGCATCAGTTCGTAGACCTTATGGAATGATAGATAAAAAGAGAAAGGGGGCTGAAGGATGAAATTCTTTCATTTGTCCGATTTACATATTGGCAAACAGTTAAATGGTTACAGCCTGAAAGAAAATCAGGAGGCTGTATTAAACCAGATTGTTAATTACGCAGTTACCGAAAAACCCGATGTAATATTAATCTGCGGTGATATCTATGATAAGACAGCTCCTTCGGCAGAAGCTTACACCCTGTTTGGGGGATTTTTAAATGCCCTTTCCATGATCCAGCCGCAGCCTTCCGTTCTGATTATTGCAGGAAACCACGATTCTCCGGAACGACTTGCTTATGCAGGTTCCTTTCTGGAGAAGCATTCCATTCATTTGTCGGTAATGCCGCCCCAAAATCAGGATGAATACTTAAAAAAGGTGGTGCTTTCTGATCAATATGGTCCGGTTAATTTCTATCTTCTGCCTTTTCTAAAGCCCGGTTACGTAAGAAATTTATTTCCCGACAGTCAGCCGGAAGGATATGAAAATGCCATTAAAGAGGTTCTGGCAAGAGAAGCCATAGACACCAGGGAGCGGAATATTCTTTTGTCCCATCAGTTCTATACTGGAGGAAGCACAGACCCGGAAACCTGTGAATCCGAACAGGCGGTCATAATTGCAGGCGGTCTGGACCGGGTAAATGTTTCCGTGCTTCCTCCCTTTGACTATGTGGCACTGGGACATCTTCACGGTCCCCAAAAGGTTTCAACAGACTGGATCCGTTACTGCGGGACTCCTTTTAAATATTCCATCAGTGAGGAACACCACAGGAAAGGGATCACTGTCATAGAAATGGGTGCAAAAGGGGAATTACCTGTTTTAGAAGTTCTTCCTCTTGGCGGAATTCAGGATGTAAGGCGTGAGAGAGGAACACTGAAGGAGGTTCTAAGCCGTGCAGATGAAAAAAACCGCCATGATTTTGTCAGTGTTACGCTGACCGATGAGGATGAGCCATACAGGATCAGGGAACAGTTAAAGGAAGTTTATGATTATCTGCTGGAGCTGAAAGTGGATAATGTGCGCACCAGGGAAAAGATGATGGAGGAAGAGGATCGTGTATCGGTATTAAATCCACTGGAAGCTTTCCAGCAGTTTTATAAGGCTGTAAGCGGGGAAGAGATGACGAAGGAAGCTTATGAGGCCATGGAAAAAATTGTGCAGGAAGCAAAGGAGGAGGAAGGATTATGAAACCGCTGAAACTGACCATGTCGGCATTCGGCTCCTACAAAGATCTGGAAACGGTGGATTTTCAGATTGCAGGTCATGGGATTTTTCTCATTACGGGAGACACCGGCTCTGGAAAAACTACAATTTTTGATGCTCTTTCCTATGCTCTTTTTGGAGAAACCAGCGGACAGAGACGAGAACCCTCTATGATGCGCAGCCAGTATGCAGACGATGACAGGGAGACTTTCGTTACCTTCCGCTTTTTAGAACAGGGGGAAACCTATGAAATTACAAGAAGTCCTTCCTATTTAAGAAGCAGTAAGAGGAAAAACAAAGACGGAGAATATACAAAAATCTCAGTTCCTGCAAAAGCTTCCCTGATTCTTCCTACCGGACTTGAATTTGCCGGAAATATCAGGGATATTAACCAAAAGATAGAAGAGATTATAGGAGTGGATTTAAGTCAGTTTTCCCAAATTGCAATGATAGCACAGGGAGACTATTTAAAGCTTCTTCTGGCCACTTCCAAAGAAAGAAAAGAAATCTTTTCCAGAATTTTCAATACTGGAATTTACAGCCGGATTCAATATAAGTTAAAGGAAAAAAATAATTTCTATGCAGGAAAGCTGGAGGACAACAGGAAGCTTTGCGCTCATGAGACTGAAAATCTGGAGCTTTTGCATGACAGCATACATAAGGAAGAGTGGTTACAGCTGCTGGAATTTCCAGAGACGAAAATGGAGGAGATCATAAACCAGGTATCTGTTATCCTTGATGAAATCTACGGAAAAGAAAAGCAGTTTTCTGAGGAGAGGGAAAAAAGCAGCGAAACTCTTTCCAGCGTGGAACGTAAACGAAATCAGGCTATGGAACAGAACCGGCTGTTTGATAAATTAAATGAGGCAGCTGACCGCATGGAGGCACTGAGACTTCAGAGTGAAGGCTGGGAGCTTAAAAAAGAACGCCTTGCCATAGGGGAACGGGCAGAGAAAGCATATACAGCAGAGATGCAGTATAAGGACAGAAAAAAAGACTGGGAAGCAGCCGGGAAACGGGAAGCAGAGCTTGAAGAAGAGCTTAAAAACACAGGGGAAAAACTTGCCTTAGTAAAGAAAGCTGCAGTGGAAAGCCAGGAAGCTTCAGAAAAAGAAGTTCCAAAGCTTACTATTTTATTAGACAGGCTTAATTCTTCCATGCCTCTGTATCAGGACTGGAAGAGGATGGAAGAACTGTGCCGGAGTAAAAAAAGTGTTGAGGAGGAATCCCGGAAACGGTTTTTGGAAGCAGAAAAAGAACTGGAAAGGGTCAGCCTGCGTTTAAAAGAATATGAAAAAAGACAGGAGTCTCTGACAGAAGCTGCTGCAAAACTTTCTGACTTAAAGGAGCTTACGGGCCAGTATACGAGAAAGGAAGAAGCTTTAAAGAACCTTCTGCAGGCATTAAAACAGTACAGGGAGGTTCAGCAGGAAGTATCCCAATTAAGGCTTTCTGAGAAGGAGGCACAGACCGAATACGAAGAAGCACAGTCCAGATATGCCATTCTCTACCAAAGCTTTTTTGATCATCAGGCAGGTCTTCTGGCAAAGGATTTAAATGAAGGGACTGCGTGTCCTGTATGCGGTTCCGTTCACCACCCACAGAAAGCGAAGTTCTATGATGACAGCATCACAGCTGAAATGGTAGATGAAGCCAGGATTAAAAGAGACCAGGCAAATGAACGACGATCTGAAGCGGCACTTCTTACGATACGAAGATATGAAAGCTGCCGGCACCAGGAAGAATGGATTAAGAAAGAAGCCAGTTTATGGTTTGATCCATGCATTGATCTGGATTTAATGGAGGAACGTTTCTTTTTGGAAGAGAAGGAAACAAAAGACCTGTTAATGAAAGCATGGGAAGAAGAAAAGAAAGCAAAAGAAGCAGAAGCCGGTTTAAAGGAACTGATTGAAAACAGGCAAACAGACGCGCTTCGTATGGCAGAGCTGGAGCAGATAAGAGAGAAGCTTAGAAGTGAGTGGCAGGATAAGAAAGTGGAGAATTCAGCTTTATTTGCACAGCTGGAACAATTAGAAAAGAATCTTCCTTACCCAGACGAGAAGCAGGCCAAAATTCAGCTGGAACAATTAAAAAACAGGAGAGAACTCCTGCTATCCCAGGAGAAGCAGGCAAATGAAAAGTTTCTTCTGTTATCAGAAGAGGAACAGGAGAAAAGAGGCCGTCTTGCTTCATTAAAAGAGAACAGAGAGACCCTTCTAAGGGCGCAGGAGAGTTCAAAAAAGGCTTATGATTCCATGCTTCGCGAACTGGGATTTTCTGATGAAGCAGACTATCAGAAGGCAAAGATGTCATCGGAACAGCGGACAGCCTGGCAGCAGGAAATACGCGGCTATGAGGAGGCGTGTCTCACTGCCAGGACGATTTATAACCAGTACAAAGAAGAGACAAAAGGCCGGGAAAGAATCGATACATCACACTGGGAGGAAGAGGCTGCCGTTTTAAGGGAAGAACAAAAACTAATCCAGTTAAAATTGGCAGAAATAGCAGGGATCAAAAGCCGGACAGAGCGGACAGAGAGTAATTTAAAAAAGCTTTTTAAGGAACGGAAAGAACTTGAAAAGCAATACCAGCTGTATCACAGTTTAAATCAGACAGCCAATGGAAAGCTTTCCGTCAGTCTGGATTTTCAGACTTATGTACAGCGTCAGTATTTTAATCAGATGGTACATGCCGCCAATAAGCGGTTAAAGATTATGTCTGATGGTGAGTTTTTACTGCAGTGCCGGGATTTAAATGCACTGGGAAGACAGGGAGAGGTTGGACTGGATCTTGACGTTTACAGTCTGTCGACCGGGCAGCTGCGTGATGTGAAAACATTGTCTGGTGGAGAATCTTTCATGGCAGCACTTGCCATGGCTCTTGGGATGGCAGATATTATTCAGAGGACAGCAGGAAATGTGCGGATGGATGCCATGTTTATTGATGAAGGCTTCGGATCCTTAGATGAGGAATCCAGATTAAGAGCAGTGCGGATCCTTTTGGAACTTGCGGGAGAACACAGACTCATAGGAATTATATCCCATGTAAGTGAATTAAAAGAACAGATTGATAAGAAACTGATTGTTTTAAAAAATGAGAGCGGCAGTAAAATCCGGTGGGAACTGGATCACCTGTCCTGCCTTTGATAAGTGGTGGAAGCGGGAGACTGGGAACTTAAAAGTCAGTTTTCCCGCTTGCATTTTTCGCTATTCTCTTATTTTTTTCTGGCCTTCAAAGAGCAGGTTCAGCAGATTATCGAAGTCCTGGTCCCCTAGTGGTTCCAGTTCTGTGATCAGTTCATGAAGCAGGATGGGATTTGGATTTTCTTCATCAAAAAATTCCCTTGGCGATATCCCTAAGTATTCACAAATCAATAAAAAGTGGTCCATTGATGGTGTGTTGTTTTTGGATTCTATATCGCTGATGTAATCTTCCGCCTGTCCCAGTGAAAGACTCATTTCTCTGGCAGATATGCCTTTTTTTGTCCGAAGCTGTGCCAGCCTTAACGGTATGTAATTTTCATCCATTGGTATCATTCTCCTTCCAAAAACTTAATATTATAATTATAGAAGACTATTGGCTATGATTCAATAGAAAACAGATATTATTTTTTTTATTATGTAAATTTTTGCAAAAATAATGTATGTTTATTAAGGACAAATCGGGTAATAAAGGAATAGACGTAACACATGTTTTGTTTTATAATGGATAGGATCATGCAAGAGAGAATCCGCAGTTAGAAAGGAAGATACCATGTTAAAGTGTGAAAGAACCAGTGTTATGAACATAGAAAACGCCATACGTGGTGCAAGAAACCCAATGAACAGCTGGGACCGTATGGACAGCCAGTATAATGAGGAAGGGGAATACATACTGGGACCAAATGATCTGGGACTTGCCAGACGGTTAAGAAAAGCTGGCAGTGATCATAGAAAATTTATCCGGCAGATTTTTGTTTCAGTGGATGTGACCGCTCCTATATACTGGTGGAAGGAATACGATACCTATAAGGTATCTACTGTAGCGAATTCTACAAGTACCATGCATAAGATGCATTCAAAACCATTTGATATGGACGATTTCAGCCATGATCATATGACAGAGAAAACCCTTGCCTTTATGGGAAGTGTTGTGGAAGAATTAGAGAAGATTCGTCTGCGTTATATAGAAACGAAGAACAAGGAAGACTGGTATGATATGATCCAGCTTCTCCCTTCCAGCTACAATCAGATGCGCACCTGTACATTAAATTATGAAACTTTAATCAACATTTATTTTGCAAGAAAAAGCCACAAATTAAAAGAATGGCACACATTCTGCAGTTGGATCGAAAGCCTGCCTTATGCAAAGGAGCTGATTCTTGCAGAGGAAGAATAAAAGGTGGACATGCTTATGAATTTAATAGTAGCAGTGGATAAAAACTGGTCCATTGGGAATCAGGGACAGCTTCTGGTAAACATACCAGAGGACAAGCGGATGTTCCGTGAGGAAACTCTTGGAAAAGTTATTATCATGGGCCGCAAGACATTGGAGAGTTTTCCGGGGAAACAGCCATTATATGGAAGAACCAATATTGTGCTCACCAGAAATACCAATTATAAAGTGAAAGGCGCTACCATCTGCCATAGTATAGAAGAAGTGATGAAAGAGCTTGAAAAGCATCCTGGTAAAGAGTGTTTTGTTATAGGCGGACAGAGTATCTATGAACAGTTCCTTCCGTACTGCCATACAGCTCATGTGACATATATAGACTATGCATACAGTGCAGATACCCATTTCCCAAATCTGGATCAGGATACCGGATGGGAGATGTGTGCTGAAAGTGAAGAACAGACATACTTTAATTTGTGCTATACGTTCCGCATGTACCAAAGGACTGGTAATCGATAAAAAAATAATGATATTTTTTATTTCGTATTGTCTTTGATATTTAAAAATGATAATATGGAACGAGTACCATTTCACCTGATTGTCAGGATGGCTATCAGGAACGGTGCAAAGGTATATTCACGAAGACATTAGGAGGATGAAGATGTACAGGATTTTAAAAGCAGAGATGTTAGCTGACAAGATCTATCTGATGGATGTGGAAGCACCCCGGATTGCCAAAGCCTGCCAGCCTGGAGAATTTGTTATCGTAAAGATGGATGACAGAGGGGAGCGTATTCCGCTCACGATCTGTGATTATAACCGTGACAAAGGGACAATTACCATTGTATTTCAGACAGTGGGCGCCAGCACGGAAAAGATGGCTGATTTAAAAACAGGGGACAGCTTTGAGGATGTAGTAGGACCTTTAGGTAATGCATCTGAATTTGTAGAAGAAGATTTAGAAGAAGTAAAGAAACGCAAATATTTATTTGTAGCCGGTGGTGTTGGAACTGCTCCTGTTTATCCTCAGGTAAAATGGATGAGGGAGCACGGAATATCGGTTGATGTAATCGTAGGCGCAAAGACAAAGGATCTGCTGATCTTAGAAGATGCCATGAGAGAACAGGCCGGCAACTTATATGTTACCACAGATGACGGTTCCTATGAGAGAAAAGGAATGGTTACTGAAGTAATTAAGGATCTTGTAAATAATCAGGGAAAGCAGTACGATGTTTGTGTTGCTATCGGCCCTATGATTATGATGAAGTTTACCTGTCTTTTAACAAAGGAATTAGGAATTCCAACCGTTGTCAGCTTAAACCCAGTCATGGTAGACGGTACAGGAATGTGCGGAGCCTGCCGTATCACTGTTGGGGACGAAGTCAAATTTGCCTGCGTGGATGGACCGGAATTTGACGGCCATAAAGTGAATTTTGACGAGGCCATGAAGCGTCAGATGATGTATAAGAGCGAAGAAGGGCGTGCAATTTTAAAAACCCGGGAAGGCGATACTCATCATGGCGGCTGCGGACAGTGTGGAGGTGACAACTAATGGACGTTTTAAAGAAAGTACCAGTCAGAGAACAGGATCCAAAAGTAAGAGCAACAAACTTTGAAGAAGTATGTCTTGGATATAATGAAGAAGAAGCAAGAGAAGAGGCCAGCCGCTGCATTCAGTGCAAGAATCCCAAGTGCGTAAAGGGCTGTCCTGTATCTATTAATATACCTGGTTTTATTAAAGAGGTGGAAGAGGGCAATATTGAGGAAGCTGCAAAAGTGATCGCGCTATCCTCAGCACTTCCGGCAGTATGCGGACGTGTATGTCCTCAGGAGAGCCAGTGTGAAGGTCAGTGCATCCGCGGAATTAAGGGAGAGCCGGTTTCTATCGGCAAGCTTGAGCGGTTTGTAGCAGACTGGTCCAGAGAGCATGGAATTGTACCGGAAGCACCTGAAAAAACCAATGGAAAGAAAGTGGCAGTCATCGGTTCCGGTCCTTCAGGTCTTACCTGTGCAGGGGATCTTGCAAAGCTGGGATACGAAGTTACAATATTTGAAGCACTTCATGAGCCCGGCGGTGTACTTACTTATGGTATTCCGGAGTTCCGTCTTCCAAAAGACGGTGTCGTACAGCCGGAGATCGACAATGTCAGAAAGCTGGGCGTTAAGATTGAGACCAATGTAATCGTTGGAAAGTCTGTGACCATTGATGAACTTCTTGATGAAGAAGGGTTCCAGGCTGTATTCATCGGTTCAGGAGCCGGACTTCCGATGTTTATGGGAATTCCGGGAGAGAATGCCAACGGTGTATTCTCCGCCAATGAATACTTAACAAGAAGTAATTTAATGAAAGCATTCCGTGACGACTACGATACCCCGATTGTAGCAGGTAATAAGGTAGCGGTTGTCGGCGGAGGCAACGTTGCCATGGACGCAGCCAGAACGGCTCTTCGTCTTGGTGCTGAGGTGCATGTTGTTTACAGACGAAGCGAGGCGGAACTTCCTGCAAGAGCGGAAGAAGTCCATCATGCAAAAGAAGAAGGAATTATATTTGATCTTCTGTCAAACCCCATTGAAATTCTCACCGATGAGAAGGGCTGGGTTAACGGAATGAAATGTATCAGAATGGAACTTGGAGAACCGGATGCTTCCGGCAGAAGAAGACCTGTAGAGGTCAAAGGATCTGAATTTGTCATTGATGTAGATACTGTCATCATGTCACTGGGAACATCCCCCAATCCTTTAATATCCAATACCACCAAGGGACTGGATATTAATAAGCGCAGATGTATTATTGCAGAGGAATCTACAGGAAAGACAAGCAAGGAAGGCGTATATGCCGGAGGAGATGCAGTGACAGGTGCTGCAACTGTAATCCTGGCTATGGAAGCCGGACGTGCTGGCGCAAGAGGAATTGACGAATATCTTTCTGCCAGGAATTAATCCGGACAGATCAGGGCTGCCGCTAATTTGGCAGCCCTTTTGAAACGGAGAAAAATTTTTTATGAATAAAAAAGTAGATTTACTAAAGGGACACATCTTTACTTCGCTGACAGAGCTGGCACTTCCTATTATGGTCACCGCACTGGTCCAGATGGCTTATAACTTGACAGATATGGCGTGGATCGGTATTGCTGGCGCTTCATCGGTTGCTGCGGTGGGGGCAGGAGGTATGTATGTGTGGCTTTCCCAGGGAGTTGTTGCACTGGCTAAAATGGGCGGACAGGTTAAAGTTGCCCATGCTCTTGGGGGAGGCAGGAAAGAAGAAGCCGCTCAATATGCATCAGGGGCACTTCAGCTTGGCATTCTGTTTTCTATTCTTTACGGTGCTCTATGCATATTTGGGGCTAAGCCGCTGATTGGATTTTTCGGACTGAGCAGCAAAGGAATCGTGGAGAATGCCCAGATATATTTGAAAATAACCTGCGGGCTGATTGTATTTTCTTATATGAATGTGATTCTGACAGGTATCCTCACAGCCATGGGAGACAGCAGAACTCCTTTAAAGGCGAATGTGGTGGGACTTGTTTTAAATATGATTTTAGATCCCATCTTAATTTTCGGAGTGGGGCCGGTAAAAGGTTTTGGCGTGGCTGGTGCAGCAGCAGCTACGGTATTTGCCCAGGCAGTTGTAACACTTGTATTTATAATAGCAATTCGTAAAGACAAACTGGTATTTGATAAAGTACGGCTGACCCAGAGAGTTCCATGGGACTATATGAGCTCTATGATCAGAATCGGATTCCCTGCTTCTGTCCAGAATTTAATATACACCAGTATTTCCATGATTTTAACCCGGTTTGTAGCTGAATTTGGCGATACAGCAGTTGCTGTACTCCGGGTAGGCGGGCAGATTGAATCCATCTCATGGATGACTGCAGATGGTTTTGCAGCTGCGATTAACTCCTTTGTGGGTCAGAATTATGGAGCAAAGCAGTATGGGAGAGTAAAAAAAGGATATTTTACGGCAGTGGCAGTTATGTTTTTATGGGGATTATTCTGTACCTTTTTGCTGATTGTTTTTCCGAAGCAGATATTCGGACTATTCATACATGAGGCAGATGTAATTCCTATGGGCGTGCGCTATCTTGTTATTTTAGGTGTCAGCCAGATGTTTATGTGTGTGGAGCTTACTACGGTAGGTGCGCTCTCGGGGCTTGGAAAAACCCTGCTCAGTTCTGTAATCAGTATTGTGTTTACCACGGCAAGAATTCCTCTTGCCATGTTCCTTGGAAGTACCTCTTTGGGACTTGACGGAATCTGGTGGGCCTTTTCCATATCCAGTATTATAAAGGGAATTCTCTTTTTCCTGTGTTTTATTGTGGTGTCCAGAAAGATTGGGAGACAGCAGGAGAAAACTTTTTTATAAAATTTCATTTTGGACTTGAATTTTACCCTCGTTTTACGTTAACATATAGGAGGGATAAAGATAGAAAAAATGCAAAGGAACTGACGATGAAACGAAAAGTACAGATTATGTATCATAAAAATGCAGGGGTATTTCGAAGACTGTTCTGCGGTATCATGATAAGTGCCATGGTCTGCACACAGACTGTTCCGGTCTTTGCGACTTCCAAGGCGGAAAAAGAAAAGCAGGAAGCTCAGAAAAAACTGAATGAGGCCAATAAACAGGCACAGGATGCTGCCAACAAGAAAAATGCGGCTCAGAATCAGGTCTCTAAGCTTACCACTGATTTAACTGCTCTTTTATCAGATATTAAAGTGTTAGAAAACGATATGGCCAATAAAGAAAAAGAAATTAAACAGGCTGAATCGGATTACCAGGAAGCGAAGAAAGAAGAAGAAAAGCAGTATCTTGCCATGAAAAAAAGAATTCAGTATATGTATGAGAAGGGTGATACAGAATACATGGATATTTTTCTTCAGGTAAAGGATATGTCGGATCTGCTTAATAAAGCGGAATATGTGGAAGGAATCTATACATATGACCGGAAGATGCTTGTAAAATTCCAGGAGACCAAGCAGCAGGTTGCTGATTATAAGGATGATCTGGAAGAAGACAAGAATGAGATGGAAGTAATGGAGCTGGAGTATAAGGATCAGAAGAAACAGCTGGAAACTCTCATTGCAACAAAGAAAAAAGAAGTATCTAATTTTGACAGCCAGCTGGCACAGGCCAAGAAGGATGCGGATCTTTATGCTCAGACGGTAGCAAAAAAGAATGAGGAAATCCGTAAGACCAAGGAAGAAGAAGCCAGAAAAAAAGCAGCAGAGCAGGCAAGAAAAAAGGCGGAAGAGGATGCAAGGAAAAAAGCTGCCTCTAACACCGGCAGCCGAAGCACCAATAATAATAACAAGTATTCCGGACCTTCTGCATCGAAAAGTACAGGGGGAACGGCTCAGGGAAGATCCGTTGCGGATTACGGTCTGCAGTTTGTGGGGAACCCCTATGTGTTTGGCGGAACCAGTCTGACAAACGGAACGGACTGCTCCGGATTTGTACAGGGCGTATACAGGCATTTTGGATATTCCCTGCCAAGAAGTTCCTCCGAGCAGCGTTCTGTCGGAGCAGAAGTCCCTTATTCCGATGCCCAGCCTGGAGATTTAATCTGTTATGCAGGTCATATTGGAATTTACATCGGGAATGGTCAGATTGTTCATGCAAGCTCTCCAGCTACCGGTATCAAGGTTGGTACAGCCACTTATCGTACCATCTTGTCGGTCAGAAGAGTGATACAATAGTGCGTACAACAGCCGGCCGGAGAGAAGAAAAGGGTCAGATTCTTCCTCCGGCTGTTTTGCAAGCCCTAAAAAAGACTTGCGGAATTCGACAGAATATGAGAAAATGGTATCAAGTATGATGTGATATAATTAACAAAGTACTTTTCATGATGATTACTTATTTGAAAGGAGTTTTAACATGATTTATTCACATGAAGTAGAAGAGATGTGCACAGTAGCACAGGGCGTTCATCACGGCGCTGCTCCAATCCCAGAAGAAGCAAAATGGGTAAAATCAAAAGAAGTTAAAGATATCTCCGGTCTGACACATGGTGTTGGCTGGTGTGCTCCCCAGCAGGGCGCATGCAAGCTGACTCTTAACGTAAAAGAGGGTATTATTCAGGAAGCATTAGTAGAAACAATCGGATGCTCCGGTATGACACACTCCGCTGCTATGGCAGCTGAGATTCTGCCAGGATTAACCGTTTTAGAGGCATTGAATACAGACCTTGTTTGTGATGCCATCAATACAGCGATGAGAGAATTATTCTTACAGATCGCATACGGAAGAACTCAGAGTGCATTCTCAGAAGACGGACTTCCAGTTGGTGCGGGACTGGAAGACTTAGGAAAAGGTCTTCGTTCTCAGGTTGGAACCATGTATGGAACCTTAAAGAAAGGTCCTCGCTATTTGGAAATGGCTGAAGGCTATGTAACCGGCATTGCTCTTGATGCAGAAGATCAGATCATCGGATATCAGTTCGTAAGTCTTGGTAAGATGACTGATTTCATCAAAAAGGGTGATGATCCCAACACTGCTTGGGAGAAAGCAAAAGGACAGTACGGCCGTGTAGCGGAAGCTGCAAAGATCATTGACCCAAGACACGAATAATCGGTCGGCGAAAGCCTGCCGGTATCCGGTTATGAAAGCGAAGAGATTTGGCCAATAATAAGGAGGACAAGATAATGGCTTTATTTGAATCATATGAGAGAAGAATTGACAAAATCAATTCTGTTTTAAACAGCTATGGCATCGCTTCTATTGAAGAAGCGGAAAAGATTACAAAAGATGCAGGTCTGGATGTTTACGAACAGGTGAAGAAGATCCAGCCTATCTGTTTTGAAAATGCTTGTTGGGCTTATACAGTAGGCGCAGCGATCGCAATCAAAAAAGGTTGCAGAAAAGCAGCAGATGCAGCAGCAGCAATTGGTGAAGGTCTTCAGGCTTTCTGTATTCCAGGTTCCGTAGCTGATCAGCGTAATGTTGGTATCGGTCATGGTAATCTTGGAAAGATGCTTCTGGAAGAGGGCACAGACTGCTTCTGTTTCCTTGCTGGTCACGAGTCCTTTGCAGCAGCAGAAGGCGCTATCGGTATTGCTGAGAAGGCAAACAAAGTACGTCAGAAACCATTAAGAGTAATCTTAAACGGTTTAGGAAAAGACGCGGCTCAGATCATTTCCAGAATCAATGGATTTACATATGTAGAAACTGAGATGGATTATTACACAGGCGAAGTAAAAGAACTGTTCAGAAAATCCTATTCAGAAGGTTTAAGAGCAAAAGTTAACTGCTACGGCGCTAACGACGTAACAGAAGGCGTTGCTATCATGTGGAAGGAAGGCGTTGACGTTTCCATCACTGGTAACTCCACCAACCCAACCAGATTCCAGCATCCAGTAGCAGGAACCTACAAAAAGGAATGTACAGAAAAAGGCAAAAAGTACTTCTCAGTCGCTTCCGGCGGCGGTACAGGACGTACCCTTCACCCAGATAACATGGCAGCAGGTCCAGCTTCCTATGGTATGACAGATACTATGGGACGTATGCACTCTGACGCTCAGTTCGCAGGTTCTTCTTCCGTTCCAGCTCATGTAGAGATGATGGGTCTGATCGGTATGGGTAACAACCCTATGGTTGGAGCTACCGTGGCTGTGGCTGTTGGTATTGAAGAGGCTGCTAACGCAGGTAAATTCTAATGATAAAACCTTGATTTTTCAAGGGAAAATACCATTTGATATAGAAAAGAGGAGATCGCTTTGGGCGGCTCCTCTTTTTGCATCTATTTATCCAGAAGTTTTGAGAGTTTCTGATCAATACTTGCCAGAATTTTTATTATCTGCTTCTCACTATTATCACAATCGGTGTAGATGCCTGAATAAGGATCCTCTTCACAACTCTCACCATAAGTACCATATTGTTTGCATAAATTGTAATTGCTACATTTAGTCTCTGACATACTAACAGTTCCCCTTTGAATGT
Organism: Lacrimispora struthionigena; assembly: GCF_048627165.1. Taxonomy (NCBI): domain Bacteria; kingdom Bacillati; phylum Bacillota; class Clostridia; order Lachnospirales; family Lachnospiraceae; genus Lacrimispora; species Lacrimispora struthionigena. The sequence continues at coordinate 1,188,361 of NZ_JBMBWP010000002.1, read as the reverse complement.
ATTTGGCTCTGATTGAACCTATATATGTAGTATAATGTATATGAGAAATTTTTACAATAACATATGGGAGCAACAGTCATTAATCAGGTATCGATTTCATTAACCAATTTAGATGTGTTTCACGATGCTTCAAACGTTCTCGCTTTGATATGGGAATAAATTGTTTGGTTGTTAGAAAGAAACCAAAATTGTTATACTCTTCGATAAAATTCATATTAACCAGATAGCTTTTATGACACCGGATAAATCCTTCTTTTTTTAATCTCTCTTCCAATTCACTTAATGATATTGAACTTGTAATTGTTTTTTGTCTTGTATAAATAATACAGGTTTTATTAAACACTTCAATATAGATAATATCCTTAAGAGGTATATTCAGTGTCATATAATCTGAACGGATTTGAATTTTCTTGTAAATATAATTTATATTTTTTAAACTTTTATCAAGAGATGCTTCTAATTCTTTGGTTTGAATAGGCTTAAGAAAATATCCATCCGCTTGCATTTTATAAGCTTCTGCTGCATACTGGGGACTGGTGGAAGTAAAAAATATAATACTATCCCGATTCATTTCGCGAATTTTAAGTCCTATTTCTAAACCATTTTGCTCACTTTCTGATAAGTTAATAAAACAACATGGGAGTTTTTCACATTGGAAATTTACACGTTCAAACATTTTTTGATGAAATGAAAACTCACTTAGTGAAAAATTAATCAGTCGATTTTGAAAATATCTTTCTAAAGAAACGATCAATTGATTTCTGTCTGTAGTATTTGAATCTAAAATTACAAGTTTCATCATAATCCCCTATTTTTCTACCCTGATGTAACAAATATACCATAATCGTGTTGAATTGCAAATGTTTTATTGATTTTTACACCATAAACATGCATTATGCGACAAAACCATTGACTGGAATTATATATTATAATAAACTTTACCAGGACTCGGTATTAATATAAAAGTAGTACTGAGTGAATCAAATTAATTACAAAAAAAAGGGAGTGGAAGTTATGAAAAAGAGGTTATCAATTTTACTTGCAATTTTAATGATGCTTGGGGCTATGCTGGTAGGCTGTGGAGCAAAAAATGATTCTGTCTACGTAGGAACCACCTGGACTTTAAATTCAGTGGAAGCTGAGGGAATCGTACTTGAAGGGGAACTGTTAGCCAGTGCTATGGATGCAGCTACCATTAAATTTGACGCAAAAAAAGTAACACTTAATTTTGGTACTGAGAATGGAGAGGGTACCTGGTCAGAAAAAGACAATGTTATTACTATAAAATCTGATGGAGAAGTCATTGAATGTCCGATCACAGATTCAAAACTGCTTTTCGAGTTAGAAGGCACTAAAATGTATTTCGTAAAAGATGAAAAAGCAGAAAAATAAGATAATATAAACACAAAATTACAACGCTCTCTGATCGATAGAGAGCGTTTTTTTCATGGTAAAACTAATTATATGGTTCTTTCTAAGCCGCAAACACATGTCTTTTCATGACCTTCATTTATTCTTTTGCAAATAGGACACTTCCAGGCATCGTATAAATTCCATTCATCTGATTCAGTGTTAACATTGATATTAATAGATTCCTGCATGGTAATGGGAGTCTTAATCTTTGGAGTTAAAGGTAATGGCGAGTGAGGTGGGGTAAATGAAAGGCTGGTAAGAGTGTTACCATCCTTTAAATTTGTATTGCTGTTTTCTCCTAATATCTTGATTATTTTTTCTTGATTTTCTAAAATTTCAGAAATAGCATACAAGATTGCCCATATAGTTATAACACAAAGTATTGCCGTAGCAAAAATAGCAAAAGTTGCGGTACCATCCCGTTTCAATTCTAGAGTTGGATAATCAAATTTTACACCTAGTGAATATGCCAATATGATACTTCCAATGGATCCAAAAATTAGTTCAATGTAAGCCAAAGTTCTACACAAAATCTTCATATTCATTTTCTCCCCAATCGTAATGCTCAGTAATTATTTATTTTAATATTATTCTAGTGCATTAATGGGAAAAAAACAAGACATTTAGGGCTCATCAGTGAGGTTTTGAGCGCATTTATAAGGAGTAACCAAGTGATCACCTGGTTCTCCCTTTTACACTTATTGCTCCTCGTCAATCCCCATACACCGTTTATACCGTGCATCAGCCTCCTGCCAGTTAACCACATGGAACCAGTCTTCGATGTATGCAGCCCGGTCATTATAACGCTGCAGAAAATAAGCATGCTCCCAGACGTCCATGGCAGAGATCACACAAAAGCCAAAGGAGATAGGAGTATTCTGGTTGGGAGTGGTTACGATTGATAGTGTTCCATTCTGGTCAACAACCAGCCATGCATATCCCGATCCGAAAACAGAAAGTGCTTTTCTTTTATATTCATTAAAAAAATTCTCTATTGTTCCAAAATCTCTTAATATAATGGGATATAGTGTTTCGGCCTGTGAACGCTCCTGGGAATTAATCATGCCATTAAAGTAGATAATATGATTGTAAACGCCGCCGCCGTAGTTGATGATAGATTGTCGGATCTCCTCGGGAAGGCTTTCCGTATTTGTAAGAAGCTCTTCCAAAGAAAGATTCTGCAGCTCCGGATAATCCCGCAGGATGGTGTTTAGTTCCACTACATATCGTTGAAGCTGCCTGTCGTGGTGAATGTACATGGTCTGAGTGTCGATATAAGGTTCAAGTGAGTCGTATGCATAGGGAAGCGGTGGATTCACAAATGGATAATGTTCGTTCATGGGCAGATTTTTCCTTTTGCATTTTTGTATATATATATTCCAAAGCCAATGAGATATGATGGATAAGCAAGGAATAAAAAAATAGTGTGCAGGTGGAAAATCTGTTGTATAATAACAAAAGATGAGAAGCAGAAAAAGTGGGAAAAGGAGAGGTGCAGCTATGTGTGGAGTGTGTGACCGGATACAGCTTATTAAAGAAGGCAGAAATCCTTATTTTGTAAAGGAATTGGAGACAGGATATGTGGTGCTGGGGGATCACCAGAGATTTCAGGGTTATACTGTTTTTTTATGTAAGGAACATGCGTCGGAGCTTCATTTTCTGGAAAAGGAATTTAAAAACCGGTTTTTGCAGGAGATGGCTTTGACTGCAGAGGCAGTTTACCGGGCTTTTGGACCGGATAAACTGAATTATGAATTATTGGGAAGCGGTAATTTTACACATATGCACTGGCATTTTTATCCCAGAACCATTGGTGATACACCATCTCCTGGTCCTGTCTGGAAGCTGCCAGTGGAAGAACTTTATAATGATAAGTATCTGCCGGGAGATGAAACTCTCTTCCTTATGAAAGAAAAACTGAATGAGGAACTGGAGAAACTTCTGGCCCAACAGGACTAATCTTATCATTGAGAATCCGTTATAGATTTTGCCTATAACCAGATCATAGTTATAAATATTAACACAGGATTAGAAAATCCGGTATAATACCACTTAACAAGAACATGCGAAACAGCATTTTACCCCACAGGAGGATACGAATATGAGCAAGAAGACCAGAGGAGAAAGAAATCTTAAATTTGAGACATTGCAGTTACACGTTGGCCAGGAGCAGGCAGATTCCGTGACAGATGCCAGAGCAGTACCTATTTATCAGAGTTCTTCCTATGTGTTCCATAACAGCGATCATGCTGCTGCAAGGTTTAATTTAACAGATGCAGGAAATATTTATGGCAGACTGACCAATCCCACCCAGGATGTGTTTGAACGGAGAATTGCAGCATTAGAAGGCGGTGTGGCAGCACTGGCTACGGCTTCCGGAGCGGCAGCAGTAACTTATTCCATCGAAAACCTTGCAAAGAACGGAGATCACGTAGTCGCAGCAAAGAATATCTATGGAGGCACTTACAACCTGCTGGAGCATACTCTTCCTGATTATGGAATTACCACTACCTTTGTGGATCCATTCAATTATGAAGAAGTGGAGAATGCCATTCAGGAAAATACCAAGCTGATTTTCATCGAAACTCTGGGTAATCCTAATTCCGATGTGGTTGATATTGAACAGTTTGCAAAGATTGCACACGCACATAAAATTCCGCTTGTTGTAGACAATACATTTGCAACCCCTTATCTGGTAAGACCCATCGAATACGGTGCTGATATTGTGGTACATTCTGCTACAAAATTCATTGGCGGACATGGAACCAGCATTGGCGGTGTAATTGTTGACGGCGGTAAATTTGACTGGGAGGCATCTGGAAAATTCCCTTCACTCACAGATCCAAACCCAAGTTACCATGGGGTCAGCTTCACAAAGGCAGCCGGTCCTGCGGCTTATGTGACAAAGATCCGGGCGATTTTACTTCGTGATACAGGAGCATGCTTATCTCCAATTCATGCATTTGTCTTCTTACAGGGACTTGAGACCTTATCCTTAAGAGTGGAGCGCCATGTGGAAAATGCGCTGAAAGTTGTGGAATATTTGAAAAATCACCCTCAGGTTGAAAAGGTTCATCACCCATCTATTTCCGATGATGAGAGTCAGAAGGAATTATATGCCAAATATTTCCCCAATGGAGGTGGTTCCATCTTCACCTTCGAAATCAAGGGAGATGCAAGAAAAGCAAAGGACTTTATTGACCAGCTGGAATTATTCTCTCTTCTTGCCAATGTTGCAGATGTGAAGTCTCTGGTGATTCATCCTGCATCAACCACTCATTCACAGATGACAGAAGAGGAACTTGAAAATTCCGGAATTAAGCCCAATACCATCCGTCTTTCTATCGGAACAGAACATGCATCTGACATTATTGAAGATCTGGAAGAAGCATTTCAGGCGGTTAAATAACTGAATCAGAGTATATGCAGGCTGCCATAGGTTCTATGGCAGCTTTTGTGCAGGCAGAATAAAAGGAGGACTTATGACATTACAACAGCTTCGTTATGCCATCTGCATCGCAAACCAGAAATCCATGAATAAAGCGGCGGCGGAGTTATTTATTACCCAGCCCAGTCTATCCAGTACAATAAGGGATTTAGAAGAAGAAATAGGGCTTCAGCTGTTTTTGCGGTCTAACCGGGGAATTGTAATTACGCCGGAAGGGGAAGAATTTTTAGGATATGCAAGACAGATGCTGGAGCAGTACCGTCAGATGGAAGAACGGTTTGTGAAAAAAGAAAAATTCAAGAAAAAATTTAGTGTCTCCATGCAGCATTATACCTTTGCAGTGCAGGCATTTATTCATATGGCAAAAGAATTCGGAATGGATGATTATGAATTTGCGGTTCACGAAACCAGAACATACGACGTAATTGAGTATGTGAAGAATCAGAAGAGTGAACTGGGGATTCTTTATCTCAATGAATTTAATCAGAAATCAATGGAAAAGCTGATTCATGACAGTGATCTTGAATTTACAGAGCTGTTCCAGTGCAAGATTTATGTATATCTGTGGAAAGGAAGCCCTTTGGCACAAAAGAATCTGATTGAATTTGAGGATTTAAAAAATTATCCCTGTCTTTCTTTTGAACAGGGAACGAACAATGCGTTTTATCTTGCGGAAGAAGTATTCAGTACCTATGAATACAAGCAGATCATTAAGGCAGATGACAGAGCTACACTGCTTAATTTAATGGTGGGATTAAATGGCTATACCCTTTGTTCCGGTATTATATGCGAGGATTTAAATGGAGATGAATACTGTGCTATTCCTCTTAATACCAGCGACCGGATGCGGATTGGTTACATTAAAAAGAGAAAAATGCCCCTCAGTATTCTGGGAGAAAAATATATAGCGGAATTAAAAAAATTCGAGAAACAGGTTCTGTAAGAATAAGAAATAAGTTTGCTGTTGTTATAGAAATAATAAATAGCAGGCTATTGTTTTTCAATCATACCGCTACTGTCTGTGGGGCTGATATACTGTTATATAAGAATCACGATAAAGAATAGAAAGCGGTGACTTAACATGGAATATGGAATTTCAACAAAATGTTTATATGGTGACGGGAAAGAAATTACGGTGGATCAATCAGGAGCGATCAGCTTCCCCATTTATCAGACTGCCACATTTGCCCATAAAGGAGTAGGAGAAGGGACCGGATACGATTACAGCCGTCTGCAGAACCCAACCAGAGAGCATTTGGAAAATATAGTAGCCTCTTTGGAAGGCGGTGTCGATGCTCTGGCTTTTTCCAGCGGAATGGCAGCAATTACAGCACTTATGGAACTGTTTGCACCGGGTGACCACATTATTACAGACTGCGATTTGTACGGAGGCAGCATCCGATTGTTTGACAATATCAGCAAGAAAAACGGTATCTTAATTGATTCCGTAGATTGCTCCGGTTCCTCCTATGAGAAAGTAGAAGAACTGATCAGGGAAAACACAAAAGCTGTTTTTGTTGAAACCCCTACCAATCCCATGATGAATGTAACCGACATTGAAGAGCTTGCTAAAATTACCAAAAAGCATGGGATTCTTCTGATTGTGGATAATACATTTATGTCTCCCTACTTCCAAAATCCGTTAAAACTGGGCGCAGACCTGGTGGTACACAGCGGAACCAAATACCTGGGCGGACATAACGATACCATAGCCGGATTTCTTGTTACTTCATCAGCGGAAATAGCAGAAAGACTGCGGTTTATCATAAAAACAGTGGGCTCAGGTCTGGCTCCCTTCGACAGCTGGCTCATTTTACGGGGAATCAAGACATTGGCGATTCGTATGAACCAGGCAGAGAAGAATGCCAAAAATCTGGTGGACTGGCTTAAGAATGAGAAAAAAGTTAAGAAAATCTATTATCCTGGTCTTACAGATCATCCCGGACACGAAGTCTGTAAAAAGCAGGCGAGAGGCTTTGGCTGTATGGTGACCTTTGAGGTGGAATCAAAGGAGCTTGCCCATAGTATACTAAAGAATGTACGACTGATCCGGTTTGCAGAGAGCCTTGGAGGTGTGGAAACTCTGATCACATATCCTATTACTCAGACACATGCAGATGTGCCGGCAGATATACTGGCTGCCAATGGAATCACAGACCGGATCTTAAGACTTTCGGTGGGAATAGAGGATGTACAGGATTTAATAAATGAATTGGAGCGGGTATTTCATGAGTAAAGAACGAATTGATTTTGATGAACGGATAGACAGAAAAAATACAAGCTGTATCAAATACGACTTTGCAGTTCAGAGGGGTAAACCAGAAGGAATCCTGCCGCTCTGGGTAGCAGATATGGATTTCAAAGCACCCCAGCCTGTGCTTGATGCATTAAAAGACCGTGTGGAACATGGGATTTTCGGCTACAGTGAGGGGAAAGAGGAGTACTTTGAGGCAGTACAGGACTGGATGAAACGCCGTCATGGCTGGAGTGTTGAGAGAAACTGGCTGGTAAAAACACCAGGTGTGGTTTTCGCACTTGCCATGGCAGTGAAAGCATACACAAAACCGGGAGACGGTGTCATGATACAGCAGCCTGTTTATTATCCCTTTAGTGAAGTGATAGAAGATAACGGCAGAAAGATCATTGATAATACCTTATATCTAGGTGAAGACGGGATCTATCATATGGATCTTAAAGATTTTGAAAAAAAGGCGGTGGAAAATCAGGTAAAACTGTATTTCCTTTGCAGTCCCCATAATCCGGTGGGAAGAGTATGGACAAGAGAAGAGCTGACTCAGCTTGGTGAGATCTGTGAGCGCCTTGATATCATTGTTGTAAGCGATGAGATACATCAGGACTTTGTGTTTAAGGGTGAGCATCAGGTGTTTGCAGCGATTAATGAGAAGCTTAAGAACAGAACCATTACCTGCACCGCCCCCAGTAAGACGTTTAATGTGGCGGGGCTGCAGATTTCCAATATTTTTATTTCCAATCCGGAACTAAAGCATAAGTTCAAAAAAGAAATTGCAGCTGCCGGATACAGCCAGTTAAATGCATTAGGATTAACTGCCTGCGAGGCCGCATACCGGTATGGAGAAGACTGGCATGACCAGCTGATGGAATATTTAAAAGAAAATATCCGGTTTGTCCGTACTTATTTAGAAGACAATTTGCCGCAGATTAAACTGATTGAACCAGACGGGACTTATCTCATATGGCTGGATTTCAGGGCATTAGGCTTAAGTGAACAGGAACGGGAAGAGCTGATTGTGAAAAAGGCTGGTTTGTGGTTGGACAGTGGCGCAATGTTCGGTTCCATAGGAGAAGGTTTTGAACGGATTAACATAGCATGTCCCAGATCGATTATCATGGAAGCATTGGATAAATTAAAAATAGCGGTTAAAAATTTATAGAATCTCTGAAAAAAGGTATTGACACATTTCGCATTCTGCATTAATATAATTATAACATATAAACATATTAATGTTGTAGGTAGAAAGGTGGCGGCTCAATATGAAAAATAACAGAGATCAGATTAACCGTAAGTGGAATCAGTATATATGTTGTTGCCAGGCTGTTTGTCATAGAAAAAAAACAGTTTTATTGGATTGCTCTTTCTAATGCCTGGCAGCATCGGATATGGGGATATTTATTTATCCCATAAAAGATGAAAGCAGGTGCCTTAGGAGCAGCTGCTTCTTTATAATTTAAAAACAATAATAATGAAACAATAAAATGATAATATGGAGGATAAGGATATGGGATCAATTAAAGAAAGCGCAGTAGAACTTATTGGAGGAACACCGATACTGAAAATTAGCCGCTACAGTGCAGCAGAGGGTGTAGAAGGGGTTACGCTTCTGGCAAAGCTGGAATATTTAAATCCAGCCGGATCCGTAAAGGATCGTATCGCTTTAGCCATGATTGAAGATGCAGAGGAAAAAGGAATTTTAAAACCAGGAGCGACAATCATCGAACCAACTTCCGGTAACACTGGAATCGGTCTTGCAGCTGTAGCAGCGGCAAAGGGATACAAAACAATCCTGACTCTTCCTGATACCATGAGCGTGGAACGAAGAAATCTCTTAAAGGCCTATGGCGCAGAGCTGGTTCTCACAGAAGGTGCCAAGGGTATGAGAGGTGCTATAGAAAAAGCAGATGAATTAAAGGATACCATTGAAGGCTCCGTTATATTAGGACAGTTTGTAAATCCAGCCAACCCAAAAGTGCATAAAGAGACAACCGGACCGGAGATCTGGGAACAGACTGACGGAACCGTTGATATCTTTGTTGCAGGCGTGGGAACAGGCGGAACTGTAACAGGTGTTGGTGCATATTTAAAGGAAAAGAATCCTGATGTGCAGATCGTTGCCGTGGAACCGGCAAGCAGCCCGGTGCTTAGCGGAGGCAAACCAGGTCCTCATAAAATTCAGGGAATTGGTGCCGGATTTGTACCAGAGGTATTAAATACCGCAATCTATGATGAAGTAATTACTGTTGAAAATGATGATGCATTTAAAGAAGGCAAATCATTTGCAGTTACAGAAGGAATTCTGGTTGGTATTTCCTCCGGAGCTGCATTAAAGGCAGCGAAGCTTGTTGCAGAAAGACCTGAAAACAAGGGAAAGACCATTGTTGTATTACTTCCTGATTCCGGTGACCGGTATTTATCAACACCATTATTCGCATAAAATTAAATAAAATACTATATTAAAAAACGGCTGGTTATAAGATATTCTTATTGCCAGTTGTTTTTTATACATATTACCTATTAACATACGTATGTGGTATGATAATAACACGAAAGCAAGACAGAGATGGAAAGAGGGAAAAAGTATGGCGATAGAAGATAAATTCGGTAAGGTAGCAACCAGTGAGGATGCACATGAAGTATCGGAAACAGGAGCTTTTGTAAGACAGGATAATTATTTTATCACTCCTTTTGGCAGTGGTGAGGGTGAACTTCCGGTTGAGGCCGGCAGATACCGGCTGATCTGGACCCCCCTTTGTCCCTGGGCCACAAGACAGATCATTGCACTGAAACTTTTGGGTCTGGAAGATGTAATCAGTGTTGGTACCGTCAGTCCGGTCAGGACAGAGAACGGTTGGGAATTTTCGTTAGATGAGAAAAATGTGGATCCAGTGCTTAAAATTCGTTATCTGCCTGAGATCTATGCAGCAACCGATCCGGACTACGAAGGAAGAGCAACCGTTCCTGCAGTTGTAGATTTAAAAACACGGAAGGTGGTAAACAACGATTATCACCATCTGACTAATTACTGGGAGACTGTGTGGAAACCGTATCATAAGCAGAACGCACCAGATCTTTATCCCGAACATTTAAGAAAAGAAATTGATGAACTGAATGTAATACTATTTCACGAAATTAATAACGGAGTTTACAAAGCCGGGTTCGCCAAGTCCCAGACGGAATACGAAAAAGCGTATGATGTTTTGTTTCAGAGACTCGACTGGCTGGAAGAGCGGCTCTCAAAAAGCAGATATTTATTTGGAGATCAGATTACCGATTCCGATATCCGGCTTTTTGTAACACTTGCCAGATTTGATACAGCTTACTATTTTGCATTTAAAACCAACAGAAACCGGTTATCAGAATTTGATAATCTGTGGAATTATGCAAAGGATTTATATTCCATACCAGCGTTTAAGGAAGCCACGGATTTTAATTCCATTAAAAAAGGCTACTTACTTGGAAATCATGCACATAACCCATATGGTATTCTTCCCTTAGGACCGGATGTGTCGATCTGGGATGAACCTCATAACAGGAAAGAAAAATTTAAAGCAAAGTAAATAATAGAATTAAAAAAGAGGAGAAAAAATTATGAAAAGAGATCGATTAAAAAAGGCGATAGTTGGAGTATTGGGAGCAGCCACCATATTAGGAGCATTATCTGGATGCAGCAGCAATTCACAGAAACCAGCTGAAACCACCACGGCAAAAGCATCAGAAGAATCAAACAAAGAGGAAACCAGTTCTGTGGCTGCCCAGTCAGGAAGTGAAACCACTGCAGTGGCAGAACCTGTCACAATTTATGCGGCAACAGGCGGCTCCCCTAAACCATTTACCTTTGTAGACAGCAGTAATCAGCTGACTGGTCATAACATTGAACTGATTAAAGCTATATTTGACCGTCTTCCCCAGTATAAACTGGAAATAGAAGTAACGGATTTTCCATCGATTTTTGCAGGACTTGATTCGGATCGTTATCAGATCGGAGTAAATAATTTTGCAAAAAATGAAAAGAGGAAAGAAAAATATTTATTTACAGATCCTATTTTCGCTAATGAGTACGTGGCGATTTTTGCAAAAGATAATAAAAAGGCAGAGAGTATCAACACCTGGGAAGATCTTTCCGGATTAAAAACCATTTCACAATCCGGAATTAACATTACAACTGCTTTGGAGAACTACAATGCAGCAAATCCTCAGAAAGCCATTAACATTGAGTATAGCGAAGAGGATCTGGTCCTTCAGATTCAGGATGTGGAAGCTGGAAAATATGATTTCGTATTAATGGATAAACCTATGTTTGAATATTACGAGAAAGAATTTAATTTTAATGTGACAGGCGTATCCATCAGCAGTGATGTAGCAAAGGATTTAATGGAGGAGCCTTACAGCTACTTAATCCTGAGCAAAGGAAATGAAAAGCTGGTTGAGGATCTTAATCAGGCATTAAAAGAAGTGATTGAGGACGGTACCTCTAAGGAAATCAACTTAAAATGGTTCGGTTCCGACTATTCTCCTTCTTATAAATAAAAATCGATGGCTGGAGGCACAAGATGAGCAAAATATTTGATTGGCAGCTGGTATTTACAGAGATCCCCTTATTATTAAAATATTTACCGGTAACCATACAGCTGACGCTGATTGCGTTAATCATTGGCTGGGTGGCAGGACTCTTCATTGCAATTGTAAAGATACATCGCATACCGGTATTACAGCAGCTATGTACCCTGTTTGTTTCAGTGGTCAGGGGAACTCCTATTATCGTTCAGCTGTACTTAACGTACTTTGGAATTCCCATTTTCTTAAAATACTACAATTTCTATAATGGAACTTCCTATAACGTCAATGGGATCCCGCCAATTATTTTTGCAATTGTAGCACTTGGGTTAAACCAGTCAGCATTTGATTCAGAAACCATTCGTGCCGCCATACAGTCTGTAGAAAAAGGTCAGGTGGAGGCAGCCAAGTCTTTAGGAATGAATGGGCTGCAGATTTTCTTTCGTGTTCTGCTTCCTCAGGCTGTGACGGTGGCAATCCCTTCTCTTGGGAACTCCCTCATCGGACTTGTAAAGGGCACTTCGCTGGCCTTTACCTGTTCGGTGGTGGAAATCACGGCACAAGGCAAAATCCTGGCAGGAAACAGCTATCGTTACTTTGAAGTATACTGTTCCCTCGCTATTATTTACTGGGTTATTACCATTTTTATTGAACGCCTCTTTACTTACATAGAAAAGAAGATGAGTGTTCCGGAACAGATTGCAGAGAAAAAGGAGGTATAGAAGATGAGTGTGGTTGAAATTCGCGGACTGTGCAAAAAGTATGGCAGCAATGTGGTTTTAGATCATGTGGATCTGGATATTGAAGAAGGTGACGTTGTGGCAATTATCGGGCCTTCCGGAACTGGTAAATCCACGCTTCTGCGCTCCATTAATCTGCTGGAGAAGCCGGAGGAGGGAACGATACGGATCAATAATAAAGAAATTAATTTAACTACCCGGTCCGCCAAAGAAAAGCTGGAGTTAAGGCGTTATACAGAGATGGTGTTTCAGCAGTTCAACCTTTTTAAAAACAGGACCGCACTGGAAAATGTGATGGAAGGCTTAACTGTGGTAAAAAAGATAAAGAAGAGCGAAGCAAAGAGAATTGCTGAGAAACAGCTTGAAAAAGTGGGAATGGGCGACCGGCTTTCCCATTATCCCAGGCATTTATCAGGGGGTCAGCAACAGCGGGTGGCAATTGCAAGAGCTCTTGCTATGGAGCCAAAACTGCTTTTGATGGATGAACCTACATCAGCATTAGATCCGGAGCTGGTCAGTGAAGTTCTGGTCACAATTAAAAAGGCGGCCAACGAAGGCAATACCATTCTTTTAGTAACCCATGAAATGAATTTCGTAAAGAATGTGGCTAACCGTATTATCTTTTTAGAAAACGGAAAAATTGTGGCAGATGGCACTCCAAAACAGATTTTTGACAATCCGGACAATGAGCGGCTAAAGGAATTTCTGGTGAAAATCCATATGCTGGAAAACACGGAATATGCAATATAAGGAGGCGGACAGCATGTCTGAGATTACATTTAAAACAACAAAAGAAAATATCAACTGGCAGGAGGTATCCGATGTTCTGCGCCGTTCTGGTTTATCCAATCACACCGCAGAGGAACAGGAGACTATTTTCACAAACAGCTATGCAGTGGTCTTTGTCTATCACGAAGAAAAGATAATAGGCGTCGGAAGAGCGCTGTCTGACGGTGTCTGTCAGGCAGCTATTTATAATATCGCACTTGATAATGAGTTCCAGGGACAGGGAATAGGAAGAACCCTGATTACAAAGCTGCTTGATCAGGTCAGGGGTCAGAATATTATTCTCTATACCCATCCAAGAACAGTAGCCCTTTATGAAAAAATGGGATTCAGAAGAAATAAGACTGCGATGTGCATCTTCAGCGGAACCGAAGATTCTTTAAACTGGATGGAAAATCAGGGATTTATGCTGCCTCAGACATTCCGGTTTGCAGATGAGTATGGCAGAGAAGATATGAAACATAAATAAATCCTGATTGATGGGATTTAAGGGAAGAATAAGAGAAAGAGGGAATCGGAATGTCAGAAAAGTTTATTAAAGAAGAAGTCCAACAGGATGGAACATTTAAACGCCAGAAAAATCGTTTTACAACTCCATTTGGTACAGAGGAGGGAAATCTTCCGGTGGAAGCGGGACGATACCGTCTGATCTGGTCTCCTGCCTGCCCATGGGCACACCGGTCTGTCATCGTAAGAAGGCTTCTTGGACTGGAAGATGTCATAAGCCTTGGAACCCTTGATCCGGTCAGACCGGATGTAGGGAGAACGGACTGGGCGTTTACGTTAGATGAGGATGGAATAGATCCGGTGCTGGGAATTCAGTATTTAAGTGAGGCTTATTTAAAAGCGGATGAAAATTACAGCGGAAGATTTACCGTACCTGCAGTGGTTGATTTAACAACAAGACAGGTAGTAAATAACGATTATTTTAACCTGACAAAATACTGGGAAGTGGAATGGAAGAAGTATCATAAATCAGGTGCGCCTGATTTATATCCGGAAAATCTGCGCAGGGAAATCGACGAATTAAATGAGATTCTATACCATGAAATTAATAACGGAGTCTATAAGGCAGGTTTTGCAAGAAGTCAGGAAGCATATAACGAGGCTTATAATCTGGTATTTTCCCGCCTGGACTGGCTGGAAGAAAGGCTTGGTAAAAGCCGTTATCTTTTTGGAGACAGCATTACAGAATCCGATGTGCGCCTTTACGTAACGCTGGCCCGCTTTGACAGTGCTTATTTTAATGGCTTTCAGTTAAACCGTAACCGTATTACTGATTTTAAAAATCTATGGGGTTATGTCAGAGATCTGTATTCGTTACCTGAATTTAAGGAGACTACTGATTTTGAAGCAATTAAAAAGCATTATCATTTATGTGCTGTTGCTGGTAATCCATATAAAATCGTACCAAAGGGTCCGGATCTTACCTCATGGAATTTGCCTCATGGAAGAGACAAAATCCAATTTCAAACAGGAAGCACCACAGCACCAAGTCCCCGGCCAAAAGAGATCGAGAATGAAATCGATGAAAGAGGAGCCTTTATCCGCCAGCCCAATCACTTTACAACACCATTTGGAGAGGCAGAAGGAGAGTTAAAGGCAGCGAGGGGACGGTACCGGCTGTTTTGGGCAAAAGGGTGCCACTGGTCTAACCGGGCGTCTATCGTAAGAGAGCTGCTGGGGCTGGAAGAATCGATAGGGATTAATCTTGTGGGACACAGCAAAGAAAATAGTGCATATGGATGGGAATTCGTGTATAATGAGGACAGAAAAGATCCTGTTTTAAAAGCACAGTTTTTAAGCGAGTTTTATTACAATGCTGATCCTGATTACAAAGGGCGCTGCACCGTTCCGGCTCTGGTAGATATTACCACAAAAAAGGTAGTAAATAATGATTATCACAGGCTGACGAATTATTTCGAAACAGCATTCCGTCCGTTTCAGGCGGTTGACGCACCGGATCTTTATCCAGTTGAGTTAAGAAGTGAGATCGATGCCTATAATGACTGGCTGTTTCCGAATGTCAATAATGCTACTTACCGCATGATGTTTGCTCAGTCCCTCACAGCCTATGAAGAGGCTTTTGACGATTTTTACCGTGCCCTAGATCAGATTGAGGAACGGCTGTCTGCCAGCCGGTTTTTATTCGGAGATTATGTAACAGACAGTGATGTCAGACTTTTTGTAACGCTGGCAAGGTTTGATACCCATTACTACAGAAACCTTGGTCCCATTAAACGCAGAGTGGTGGACTATGAAAACATATGGGGATACTTAAGAGATTTATATGTGATTCCTGCATTTCGGAATAATACCTATTTCCGCGATATTGCAGCATCGAGATCGGATAACAAATCCCTTTTCCAGGATTTTAATACCCGCTTTGTGGATCAGATTGATTACGAAGGCATCTGGTCGGCCCCGCAAAACAGAAAACAGTTAAGTAAAACTCCAGAAGAAAAGTTTAAAAGACAGGAATCAGTGACTAAATAATTCCAGGCAGGTGATTGAATGATTAACAGAAGCAGGCTGGTCAGCCAGTTTAAACGAATGGTGGAATTTGATTCAGAGACGTATCATGAGAGAGAAATTGCAGATTATCTGATTGAAGAGATGAAACAGCTGGGGTTTGCCGTGAAAGAAGATGATGCTGGCATTCGTCTGAAAGAACGGATAGCAGGTTATGGAGATGCAGTCCCAACAGGTAATCTTTACGGTTATTTAAAAGGGAATACTGCTGGAGAACCAGTTCTTTTATCCGCTCATATGGATACGGTGAGACCCGGAATCGGGAAGCATGCCGCAGAGGATGAAAACGGTGTGATTACTTCTGAAGGAGAGACGGTTCTGGGAGCAGACGATCTTTCCGGAATTGCAGCGATATTGGAGGCAGTCCGCAGCATGAAGGAACAAGATATTCCCCATCCGGATATTGAAGTTTTGTTCCCTGTGGCAGAAGAAAATTACGGAAAAGGCAGCCAGCTTGCAGACTATTCTACCATCCATTCCAAACAGGCATATGTATTTGACTTAAGCGGTGAGATTGGTAATGCCGCACTGGCAGCGCCCACCCTTTTGTCCTTTGAAATCAAAGTAAAAGGGAAAAACGCCCACGCCGGTTTCTGCCCCCAGCTTGGAATCAATGCCATAGAGATTGCAGCAACCGCAATATCCCGCATCAGGCAGGGGTGGGCTGACGAAGAGACTACGGTTAACATCGGAAAGATAAGCGGAGGAAAGCAGGGAAATATTGTATCTGATGAGTGTATTTTAATTGGTGAGATACGCAGCCTGAAGGATGACCGTGCTATGGAAGAATGGGAAAAACTGAAAAAAGTCTTTGAAGAAGCTGGGGGCTGCCGGGGGGGAAGCATAGAATTTTCCTTTGAAAAGCAGATTGAGGCCTATGAAATCCATGAGGATGAAGAAGTGGTAAAGCGCTTTAAAAGAGTCTGCGATGACATTGGCGTAGAGGCAGTCACTCACAAGACACTGGGCGGCAGCGATAACAACCATTTTGTACGCAATGGAATCAGGGGCATTGTGGTCGCCTGCGGTATGAATGAAGTGCATACCACAAGCGAATACACAACAGCAGATCAGTTGGAGAAAAGCGCTCTTCTGGCTCTGGGGCTTATGACGTACCAGCCCTCATGACGTACCAGCCCTGTCATGAAGTATGAGTTTCGCCAGATAGAACTGATCGCTGTCATCGATGTCGACAGAGTCTAAAGGATTCATAAAATAGGGATAAGTTTTTCCGCTGTAAAAATTGCCATAGTTAAGAAAATTGGGGACAGATGTAAGATAGATGGCGCCGTTGATCCGGAAGCCGGATTTTACATCCTGTCTCCTTATTTGTTTTTTTAAAGAGTCTGGCATTTTAATTTCACCAGTTTCAGCAATTTCCACTGACAGATAACATTTACAGTCATAAGGACAGACACTGATTACGGAATCAGCATGTTTTTCAAACAGCAAATTCATACTTTCCAGGATATGTTCTTCATTTCTCAGGGGAGAGGTAGGCTGAAGCAGCATAAAATAGTCATACTCCTTCCCAAGCTTTTTCATTTCATTTATTGCGTGAAGAATCACATCACCAGAGGCTGCTTTATCACCAGAGAGGTGAGGTGGTCTTAGAAATGGAGCTGAGGCACCAAGTTCTACCGCTGTCTGCTGATAGAGCTTTGAATCGGTAGATACAAGGATATCGTCAAAAAATCCTGCTTTTATACAGGCATCAATGGTATATCCCATTAATGGCTTCCCATTCATTTCTCTGATATTTTTATCCCTGATGCCCTTTGAGCCGCTTCTGGCTGGTATTATTGCAAGAACTCTTTTATTCTGAATCATTACAGTCTCCAATCAATATCATAAAATTCTTTTTCTAAATGAATTCCCTTGTGAAACGCCTCTTTTATGCATGTCAGGATTTTTTTGCTGGTTCCCGGACAATCATAGGGATTTTCGAAAGTATGGTTCTTGAGATCCAGATTCATTGCCTGAGTAATTGCATTACGTATGTTTTCGTAGGTTGTACCGCAGCTGATAACAGAATCCGGCTTTATTCTGCCTTGCTGCCGGAGCCCGATATCCACTGTGGGAATATGGAAGGCGGGAGCTTCCAGAATTCCGCTGGAAGAGTTGCCGATTACAAGCTGGCTCAGACTCATCAGACTTAAATACCGAAGGGAACCTAAAGAAGAAATGTATACCGTCCGCTCCGGATGTTGTCTGGAATAGGATAACGCCATTTCATTGACCTGATTTCCACCAGTGTCTGCGTTGCTCCCCGTAAACACCGTAAATAGCTCTGGAAAGGAATCCAGAGCATCTAAAAGCGGCTGAAACTGATTTTTTGCACTGTAAGGATCCAGTGTAGCCGGATGGTATGTGACCAGGGAAAGAGGGGAGGGCAGAGCTGTATCAAGTGATTCTTCCAGCTGCTCTCTTGTCAGAAGAGTAAGACCCTTAATCCGTTCTATGCCCAGTGCACCTACGTTAAAAACTCTGTCAGGCGATTCTCCCAGCTGGATCACCCGCTTTCTGTATTCTTCCGTGCTGGTAAAATGAAGATAACTCATCTTTGTAATTCCATGACGCATGCAGTCGTCATAAGCCCCCTGAGTCAGCTCACCTCCATGTATATGGGCGATTGGAATTTTACAGATCACTGCGGCACTTGCTGCCGTAAAAATCTCATAACGGTCTCCAAGAAGCAGTATCATATGGGGGGTTAACCGCTCAAAGGCCCCGGAGATACCAATCAGCTCCAGTCCCATGGATTTGCAGATGCCATAGGAAGTGTCACTGGCCAGGTTCATTTCCACCATTTCGTCAATCACAATTCCGTCCTGTTCCATTTCCTGATAATCAAGTCCGAACCGGGTATCCAGATGGGTTCCTGTAACCAAAAGCTGTAGTTTCAAGTCCTGGTCTTTCATTATATTCCGGATTAATGGAGTCAGCAGACCGTATTCTGCCCGGCTGCCAGTTACTACACATAGTCTGATCATTCCCCTATTTTGTCATCCTTTCCATAGTTTCTGTCTGCAAGAGTACCAAGAATCTGAGGAAGCTTCATAGGCGATATTCCGGTACAGCAGCGTTTGGCACAGAGATTTTCCATGGTAAATGGTTCTCCTATCTGAATGTCCTTTGCAGCTACCAGAAACTTTCTTACGTGATCCCGGTTTTTCAGTTCGTCTCCTGCAGGAGCTTTTATTCCGTTTCCCATTGCTTTTTCAATATTTCGCACACTATCAGCCATGTGCTTAAATTCGTCTGGTTCCAGACTCATCCGGTGATCTGGCCCGGGCATGGTTTTATCAAGAGTCATATGCTTTTCAATAACGCAGGCTCCAAGTGCAGCCGCAGCCACCGCTACCTCGATTCCGGCAGTGTGATCAGAATATCCTGTTTTTTTATGAAACGTCTCTCTCAAGGTAATCATGGCGTTTAAATTTACATCTTCCATGGGCGTTGGATAAATACTGGAACAGTGGAGAAGTGTGATATCCTGTCCGCTCAGTTCCAAAAGTTTCAAAGCATCCCGGATTTCTGCGGGCGTTGACATTCCTGTAGAAAGGATAATTGGTTTTTTTAATGTTGCTGCTTTTTTTAAATAGCAGTAATTTGTGATCTCTCCGGATGGAATTTTAATAATCTCCATACCTATGCTGTCCAGATACTCCATGCTGTCCTCATCAAAAGGAGAGGACAGAAACCGGATGCCACGGAACGTGCAGTAGTCGGAGAGAAGCTTAAAATCCTTCCAGGATAATTCCAGATCCTTTAACATTTCAAATTGAGAATTATCCGTTCCTGTATTATGAAACTGATAATCAGCTTTTTTTGCTTTGGGAGTAGCTAATAGCTCTGTACGGAAGGTCTGGAATTTCACCGCATCTGCGCCTGCTGCACAAGCGGCATCAATTAACTGCCTGGCGATGTTTAAATCCCCATTATGGTTAACTCCAGCCTCGGCTATTATCATAACTTTACTCAAAACGACCAACCTCCCTTGAAGGACTCCCATATACCAGCTTGTTTGAGGAAATGTCAGACAGGACCAGGCTGCCTGCACCGATCATGGAATTACTCCCAATGGTCAGATTCTGGATTACAGTACTTCCAGCACCTATATGGGTATTATCCCCTATTTTTACGTTGCCGCAGAGTGTACAGCCAGGTGCTGCGTGAGCAAAACTTCCAACTGTACAGCCATGTTCCAGAATCGTGCCGCTGTTAATGATACAGCCATTACCAAGGCTCACGCCCGCTCCTATGACTGCCCCTTTTCCTATAAAGATCCCTTCCCCCATATGAAGATCTGCGGATAGTACAGCACTTTTATCAATAATGCAAGGGAGTTGGTAGCCGATCGCCTTACACTCTTCAAAAAGCCGGATTCTTGTCTGTGGATTTCCTACGCTACCGATTGCAATTACCGCATATCGGATCCCTCTGCCGTAAATATCTGCAAGAAGTTCATCAGACCCAAGCACCATAATACCGGAGACTGTTATTCCACGGCTTTTGCCGTTGTCTAAGATCCCTTCAATCTGGTATTCTTTTTTTGAACGAATAGTATCAATTACACTTTCCGCATGACCCCCTCCGCCAAGGAGGATGAGTTTCTTTTTCATAGTTTCATTCTCTCAGCCATCTTTTTCATTTCACTGAATTCCCCCATGTCAAGCCATGTGCTGTCCATAACCGGGTAAGCGCCCACTTTTTCGTCATTCTTCATGCACAGGCGGATTAAATCCGGCATGTCAAAAGGTGTGTTCACGGGAATATATTTTAAAATATCACTTTCCAGTACATAAAGCCCTGTACTAACCAGAAATTCATACTTTGGTTTTTCACTCATGGATTGAATACAGCCATTTTGGTCTAAGGAGATCACTCCATAAGGAATCTCATAGTTTTTCATGGCTGTCACAACTGTAATCCGATTTTTGCTTTTTTGATGATAAAGAAGGAGCTTTGCATAATTAATATCAACCAGGATATCGCAGTTGCTGACAAAAAAACTTCCCGGAATCTGATCCTTTAAAAGAGTCAGGGATCCTGCTGTTCCAAGGGCTTCCTTTTCCTCTACAAAGTGAAGATGATAACGCCGATCCCCGTTAAAATATGCTTTAATCAGCTCTTTTCTGTAGTTGACTGTTAAATAGAACTCTGTAAATCCATAGGAGATCATCTGATTCATGATTCGTTCCACAATTGGGGTATCTCCGATGGGAATCAGTGGTTTTGGAATAATCTTTGTATAAGGGTAAAGCCTGGAACCTTTCCCTCCTGCCATGATTACTACCGGAGTTTTCCTTTTCCTTACAGGCCGCTTTTTTTCGTGCTGCAGTTCATTCCAAAAGACCAGATCAAGGACCTGACCGTTGTCATTTACCACAGGAAGCCCTTCAATTCGCTTTTCCTTCATGATATTCAGTGCTTCAGAAAGTTCCTCCTCTTTTATGGCAATGGGGGAGGGGTTCATAATATGATATACTGGCATGGACAAATCCTTGTTTTGCAGAATCCACCGTCGGATATCTCCATCTGTTATAACACCTGTCAGCTTATGATCTTTTACAACCAGCAGCATTTTCTTTGCCGTCTCATCTAATTGCCGGATTGCATCTCTGATTGGAATGTCCGGCGTAACAAAGAATTTTTCCACGTCCATGCCAATCCCTCCTTCCGGTTGTCAGCTTTTCCTTAAAGCTTCTATAACATAGTTTATGTCTGCTTCCGTTATATTCACACTGCAGGGAAGATTTATGATTCTGCTTTGATAGTAAGGCGCTTTTTCAATATGATAGGCCTGGCAGCTCTGATACATGGTCTGGGTGTGATTGAGTTTCCAGATGGGCCTGGTCTCAATCCCTGCTTCTTTTAGCTGTCTCATAAGAGAATCTCTTTTTAAGGCCTTGTTCTTTAAAAGAAGAGAGTAAAACCAGTGATTGCTTCTGGCTTTTTCGTTAAATGGCATCAGCTTTACATCCTCAAAATTCTCAAGCCCTTTCCTGTAATAATTATAATTTTGTTCCTTAATGTGGATATAATCTTCCAGACATTCCAGCTGCCCGACACCAAGGGCTGCCTGCAAATTGGTCATCCGGTAATTGTAGCCAATGTGATTGTGGATATAAAAGAGTAAATCATCCTTTGCCTGGGCTGCCAGATAGGCACACCGTTCCACATCAGCCGCTTTCTTTGCAGTCACCATTCCACCGCCGCCGGTTGTGATAATTTTATTGCCGTTAAAGGAATAGGCACCGAAATCGCCCATGGTACCTGCAAATTTTCCCTTATATATCCCGTCTGTATATCTGGTTCCAAGTGCTTCCGTGGCATCTTCAATCAGTTTTAAGCCATACTCATCAGCCAGACGGACAAGGGTCTCCATATCTGCCATATTTCCAAAAATATGAACCACTGTGATAGCCGTGATAATCCGTTTGGATTTGTTATTTCTAAGACCCAAAGTGGTTTTTGTGCATTCCTTTTTTAGAAAATCTTCCAGTTTCTGGCAGTCCAAATTTAATGAATCATCACAATCCATAAAGACTGGCTCTGCACCCAGATATTTTACAGGATTCACCGCGGCAATAAAAGTCAGTGCAGGTACGATTACTTCCTGACCTGGTTTTACCCCGGAAAGAAGATAAGACAGATGAAGAGCAGCTGTGCCGCTTTGGACCGCAGCTGTTTGCTTTACCTTTAAATAATCAGCCATTTCATGTTCAAATCTGGTTACATAACTGCCCGAAGCAGAGACCCAGCCATTTGAAATTGCCTCGTCTACATATTTTTTTTCATTGCCTTTGATTACAGGCACAGATAGGGGAATCATGGGATGCCTCCTGCAGTTTCTATTAAATGTTATACCGGTCTGTCCGGTAATGGTTTAAATTGTTTTCCATCCAGTGTATGGTTTCTTCCAGACCCTGAGACAAGGTATATTGCTGTTTCCAGTCTGTCAGGGCTTTCAGCTTTTTATTTGATCCAAGAAGTCTGGTGACTTCGCTTTTTTCCGGGCGCAGTCTTTCATTTTCACAGATGATTTCTGCCTTTGGATTAATCTGACGGATCAGCTCCCTGGCAAGTTCCCCGATAGAAATTTCTATTCCGCTGGCTATATTGATTTCTTCTCCTACGGTATGTTCCGATGATTCGATTTCAATAAAGCCGTTAACGGTATCCTTTACATAATTAAAATCTCTGGTAGGGGTGAGACTTCCCAGATGAATGTCTTCCTTTCCGGCAAGAAGCTGACTGATAATTGTGGGAATGACGGCCCTGGCAGACTGTCTTGGGCCATACGTATTAAAAGGCCGTACAATCGAAACCGGAAGAGAAAAACTCCTGTAAAATGATTCTGCCAGCCGGTCCCCGCCTATCTTTGTGGCAGAATAAGGGGACTGGGCTTTAAACGGGTGGGATTCATCAATGGGAACATAGTCGGCACTGCCGTAGACTTCTGAAGTGGATGTAATTAACACTTTGCCGGTTTTAAGGGCTCTTGCAGCCTGAAGGATATTCAGAGTACCTTTTATATTGGTATCCACATAAGAATCAGGAGACTCATAGCTGTATGGAATGGCAATCAACGCTGCCAGGTGAAAAATGGAATCCACACCGGAGACAGCAGCCCTTACTCCATTGGGATCCCGGATGTCTCCGCTATGTATTTCAATTTCATCCTTGATATGTGTGGGAAGGGTATCAAGCCAGCCGTAGGTACCAAAGGAGTTATAGTAGACAAATGCTTTTACCTGATATCCCCGATTGACAAGTTCCTCTGTCAGATGGCTGCCAATAAAGCCGTCTGCCCCTGTGACCAGTACCTTTTTCATGATGTTCCTCCTCACTCATGACGATTGTCAAATACTTTTACCCGGTATGTAACAGTATTGTCCGGGACAGAAAAGCAAAACTCCCCATGTATGTTAGTCTGAGTGAAACCCAGATAGACACCTTCCCAGTCTTCTTCTTTCAGTTCTTCATTAAATACATTTACCATTCGTTCCAAAATAATGATGGCCCCTCTTACTGGAACACGATTTTTGTAGCGGACCATCCCTCTGATTAATCCACGTGCCATGGCATTCCCCCTTAATTAACTGGTAAGGACCGGTTCGTAGATATCGAACTGGTAGTTGATTTGCGGATTCTTTTCTACCACAATGGCAAACTCTCCGAATTGATTGGTCATGACATAACCAAGATCCTTTTTAATAAGAGAGGCCACAGCGATAACACGGACGACTGCGCCTTCCACAGCTTCGCACCGGTTATTATAAACGGTTCCGGTCAGCAGTACTTCAGGAACGTAATCCATGGTAATGACTGCCGAAGCTATATTTCTGTTATTAAAATTCTTTGGTGATATTAAAAGTTCTGTATAGCAGCTCAACAAAAATCCCCCTTTCCCTCAGTGATTAATGGGGCGAAGACCGAAATCTCATATTTCATGTCAGGATGTGCCTCCAGGGAAAAGACATAGCGCCCAGCTTCATCTGTAATTGTGTAACCAAGTACAGCTGAAGTATGATTCACCATATTAATTTGGGTGATCTGTACGGCGGCTCCGGCGCTGGGGGTCTGGTTCAGGCAATAAACAGTTCCCTTAATAATTTGAAAGTTGATTCGGCCAAGATGAAAATCAAAATGATTTTCTCTGCAGGGCAGAAGCCTGGAGCCTCTTATGGTGAAAGAGGAATGTTTATGACAGTCCATGGTTTCGTTTCGCCCCCTTTCTTTTTTTTACTTATTTTCGGTAAAAACGGTCACATTTAACTGCTGGTTGTCTTTCGTAACCTCAGAACTGATAATATTTCCTTCCTGTTCTTTCCCGTTTACAATCATTTTGGAAATTTTCATTTCCTTGTAGTTGTTCTTAATTAATTCAAATTGTTTGTCGTCATCCATATGCATACCCTCAATTCTTATAGGATTTATTAAAATATATGCTATTGGTAGAATTCTGATACCGTTGAGACAATGGTATCCTTAACCTCTGCCAGTATATTAATAAGGCTTTCTAAGTATTCTTTAAAAAAACGTGTCTGATATTGAAGGTCGGAAGTTAACTTGTCAAAATCTTTTGCTGGCATATTATTGTTTCTTTCTTTCATATCATAGAGGAATTCTGTAAAATATCCTCCTAAATACTGGCTGTATGGGTCATTCTCAAAGCTATTTACAATTTGTAAGATATATAGGATTCTTTGAAGATCAATATCGTCTTCATCAACATCCAAAAGAGATTTAGTCTTATTTTCAGATAGGATAATCTGGCACAAATCCAATCCCTGACTGGTTTTAGTCAGATAATTATCCAAAAACTCCAATATGGTTTTAATTGTCTCTTCAGCATTCAGATTCAGCTCAGGATTTGGTCTGCAGGGAGTTTTTTGACCGGAAAAGGTACCTTTTTCCAGTATCTCACTCAGTTCCCTGTGTGGAGCACCTTCAATTTCAGCGCCATAAGAACAGTTAATAAATTGGACACGGGGCTGATCTTTATAACAGCTGATATAATATTCCAGATTTCGTCTGAAGGAATCCAGGGTTATAGTTGTTTCCGTCAAATTCCCGTATATATCTTTAATCAGGATCTGAGCATCATACTGGCTACTGCTGTCAAAGGAAAACAGTGCGCTGTCTGCATGATGTTTTTTATTTGTAAGTGCAAAATCCTGACCGGTAAGAAGAATGGGAGAACAGCCCAGCATGTTGGCCATGTCAATACAGGCATGGGATACAGATCCGCCGCAATAGACCGCTTTTAGATGTTCCATTCCTTTCATCGTATGTGAAAACAGAAGAGAAATCAGAATTTTCCCGCCTTTATAATCCCTGAGAAGATAACGGTTGCTGTATTCATAAAATACCAGCGGCACGTCTAAATCCAGATAATCTTTCATCATTTCGTAATTGACATCTACCGGATCAATGGAAACAACCATATCCGGAACAATTCCGTTCTGAACAAGTGCTTTTACTGTCCTGCTTCCTGTGATGATAAAGTAATCTTTCAGCCTGTCTTTCAGCCTCACCATATCTTTTATATTCTGATCAAGAGAAGATCCGCCAGATACTACAATGGCGGGAACATCCTTATTGGAAAATAAATAGTTATTGACAGGAGTAGCCTGATTAATTATTTTCATGTTTGCAATCATGTTTTGAATGAAAACGGTTTTAAATCGCTTTGCTAAATATACCTGGGAGGCAGCGTTCATAATAGTCCAATCCAGGTGTTCGATAAGCCGGTCATATTCTTTTTGATAGATTTTCTGATAATTTCCAAAAGCATGAAAATAGATATTATTGATATTCTTAAGAGTAATGATCTGCTCAAATATCTGCTTCACCAGTTTTTCTTCATAAAAAACCAGATGGATATTGTCGCTTAAGGCCACCGGAAACTGTTTGAAAACGGAAGGGTTTGGTTCAAAGATAATGACATTATTTTTGCTGCAGAGACATTTTCTCAATTGCTCTAAATAAGCTCCTGTGTCAATGCCGAATATAAAAACAAGAGAATCAAATTTTAATCCATCCAAAGTATTTATAAGATTGCGAATCTCCTGGTCGTAATGTGCAATGTCTGCCAGATATTCATATTTCTTATTTTTTTTTATACGGCAGACTTTATATCCGTCAGAAGTTTTAATTATTTTCATAGCTTCCTCCACAAGAATGGTGGCCTTAAGCCAGTGTCTATAAAGGCGAAAATGCCAGCAGCTGATATTGTCTGCCGGGTATTTTGGGCAGAGAGACCCCATAAGTGCCATCTGCAAGAGAAAACGTGACACCACTCCTTATTACCTGGGAGGGGTCAGCGTCATCAAGGATGCGCACTTCGATGGCAGCATTTGACAAAGTATCTCCGGTAGGGGTGTATACCGTTCCTGTTAGAAAAAGATATGAATCACATGTTAAATTCACATCAGCAGTCACAACTCCGGAGCAAATTAACTGGCAGCCTGTAAAACATAATTTAGATAACATACCATGCCTCCTTTATTGAGGGTGTCCCCAAAAAGAAGAGATTTAAGGACACCCACGGAGTGCTACTACTTCGAGTAGACTTTGAGTTTGATTTGAGCACCGGCCTTGGTTGAAATGCCGTAAATTCCACTTGTGTCTGTAAATGTTGTATAGGTTGGAACCCCGGTTGTCAGAGCTGCAGCTGTCCAGATAGCGACAGCAGCACTTTTTAAGATTGTATTGCTAAAGGTAGCAGTAGCTCTAATTAACATAAGTCCCCAGCTTGTTGTTGAAATTTTTGCATGAACAGTAGTACCTGAGGCAGCGGATGCTGCGCCAATTACCTTACCAATAGGTTTATAGTTTGCCATGATAACGCCCCCTTTTGTTTTGTAGAAATACGTATTTCTTATATATAGTATGTACTAATTACAAAACGGTGAAATTGTCGCCCCCTGCAGGCTTCCAGTCTTTTATTTCGTACTTTCTTTTTCAGACTTAAACTGTCCAGGCGTCATGCCTGCATGCTTTTTAAATACCCGGATGAAGTTCTGCTGGGAATTAAATCCTGTAGTGGAAGCAATCTCTTTTACCGGTTTACTGGTAGTCATAAGCAGTTCTTTGGCCTTTTCTATCCGGTACTGGTTTAAATAGTCCACAAAATTAATTCCAAAGCTTTCTTTAAAAAGCCTGCTTAAATAACTGGTGGTGGTCTTGCACTGTTCTGCCAGCAGGTTCAGGGAAAGATTTGGGTCTGCATAACTCTTTTCAATGCAGCGTTTTGCCCGAATTAAATACTTATGCTGTTGCTTTCGATATTTTTCTGACAGAAGGTTTACGGCAGCCGTACAAAACGGAACCATATACTCCTGCATACAGGCAGGATTTTCTGCGCATTGGGAGGAATAGGGGTCCGGATCAAAGAGGAATGCGTATTCTTTTTCTTCGGCTTCCGTAATGCGATAGGAGGCAAGTGTATTTAAAAAAGCGAGACGGTAAAATTCATAAGCCTTGCATATCTCCTCGGGATTACCGTCGTGAGTTAGGGTATGGCAGATATGGAGTGCCTTTTTTAAAGCTGTGTCAGTATCCCCTGTCATAATTAACTCTGAGATTGATTTCATCTGCAGCTGGAAGAAATGATGGTTGAACTTTACAGAGTCTTCCTCACTGCGCACAGTTTTTTCATTGTTTTTTTTGGAAGGGTATTTCTGCCTGGCCAGTCTTTCCAGGCTTTCCTGATAAGAAAAGGATACATTCTGAATAGAACTGCATTTCGGACCGATTTCCAGTAATACACCGTTACTCCAGTCATTATTGGATTGAAAAAAGGCTTGCTCCAGCTTAATTTCAAAATCCGTAATTTTACTATATCCAAGGTCTGCTATAAACTGAATAATCACTGCATAAAGGGATTCATCGATCTGCTGCAGTACATATCTGCAGATACCATCTGAATTCCGTTTAAGAATCTGCTTTAAACTGTCAGTGAAATGGTTTTTCGAAATTGGATCAACAAAATCCAGAAAAGTAACTGTAATCACTTTGCAGGGATCCTCTGTATTTAAAGGACTGCCTATATTTGTAAGTATGCTTTTAATATAAGGGAGGTCCATTGGTTTTCCGTTCAACAGATCAAAATAAAATTCCTTGGAAATTTTTGGAATCATATTACTTAAAATATAATCCAGCTGATATTTATGATTGGAGATCTTTAAAAAACTTTCTGTTAAATAGTCCCATTCATTCTTGCTGTCAGCATTGTTACCACTGCTTTCCTCCAATGAGATCATTTTCTTTAATTTCTGAACAGGCATATAGCTTAAGTAAAGAACGCACACCGACAAAAGACTGCTTAAAATTAAAATCAGGGCAAAATAAGGGAGAGAATTCATGAATACCATGCGTGTGGAAGGCATGAAAGCCGTATCATCAACCAACAGAACCAGATTAATTCCGGTCTGATCAGACTGACAGAAATAATAGTGCTGATTGTCGGAATATATGGTATTTCTACCCTCTTTTATATACCCCGGTATCAGATCAATCAAATCTTCTGGCACCCTGCCATAATCCAGCATGCCGGGGAAGAGCGGATTAAAATTATTATCATAGGCAAGAAGGTGGCTATAGGATGTCTGGGCTGCTTCCAGTGCATCAGAAAGAACAGAAGATTTCATCTTCATAAACAGAGTTCCCAGTCCTTTTTCCCCATTTAAGGGGAAGTCCCTCACCATATAAACTTTGTCCTTATAAATTTCAATGGAGGTGGTACGTCCGCTTTTTAGCAGAACAGTTGAGGGGCGGGAGGCAAAGTGCCTGTATACCAGATCTCTCTCCCGAAAAAAGTCAAGGGAACATTTTTCATAGGTAGATGTAAGAACCTGATCGGTTTTTCTTATGTAGAGATAAATTTCTTCCATTCCTTCTGTTTCCTGGCAGTAACCGTTTAAAACTGACCATACCTGATAATTGGCTACAGAGTCTAAGGGCTTTGGCGTCACTACGGAATCCACAATGCTTGCATCATAGGTAATATGAGTCAGGGAGTTGTGAAAACCGGAAAATAGCGTATCCAGTGTCTTAATGGAGACTTCCAGAGTGTTGGAGTAGATCAGGTTATTGTTTTTCAGAAAGGTGGCCGTAGTCTGGTGGTTGACTACCATGGATACCACTGCCATTAAAATTCCGCTGAAAGCAACCATAACAGTAAAAAGCTGTGTCAGAAGTTTTTTGTTCCGGAATTTACGTAAGATGTCTTTTAAATTATGATTCATGTTTAATGGCCCCTCCCAGGTGTAGAAAATTATGTAAATGTAACAAAAATAAGTATATAAGATTTAAAGATTGATAACAAGTGCTGAAAGAAGTCTATCTTTTGATAAATTTTGTTCTATTAACAAATATTATCTTTTCAGGGCAAATAATGGAAACCAGTTGAAGAATGTTGTATTTACAGTCTGCATACCAGTAGGCTATACTCACCATACAGCAACGAGCTCGGTTTGGTGTGAATTTGTATGGAGAAAGGGAAAGAACATTATGAGAAAAAGAATTATTTGCTGTCTGCTGGCGGCTGTCCTGGGGATTGGCACACTGTCAGGCTGCGGGGGCGGCACAAAAAACAGTACCCCGGGAACGAACGCGGCGGGCGGTACGGAAACCTCTGCAGGTAAAAAAGAAGGCGGAGAGAATGTTGTGACATTTTCCATGTCTGAAGATGTCTACACATGGGATCCCATGGGACAGCCAGTTGTTCCGTTTTACAGCATTCAGCTTCTGATTTACGATATGCTGGTTCGTACGGACCACGCAGGTAATTATGAACCAGGTCTTGCCACAGAATGGAGTGTATCCGATGACGGTCTGGACTGGACATTTAAATTAAGACAGGGAGTCAAATTCCATAATGGAGAAGACTTCAATGCAGACTCAGTAAAGGCAACTCTGGAACGAGGTGCGTTTAACAATACCTTAAATATGAATTTCCTCTGGTCTGATATTGAATCTGTGGAAGCAACAGACGAATATACAGCTGTTGTACATTGTAAGAAGCCAATCGGCGATATGCTGAACCAGCTTACCTATATGCCTATGCTGCCGGCAAAGGCTCTGGCAGAGCAGGGAGAGGATATGTTTAAGACAAGCCCTGGTACAGGTCCATGGAAGTTTGTCAGCTGGGATCCGGGTAATGAAGCCGTATTCGTAAGAAACGATGATTACTGGGATTGGGGCAATCAGAAATCCAATGTGGATAAAATCATCTATAAGCCAATATCGGAAGACACCACCCGTGTATCCAGTATGAGAACCGGTGAATTTGATTTGATATCCAATATACCCCCGGATCAGGTAGATGTACTTTCCGGAACAGATGGAGTCACGGTGGATTCCAAGCCAGGTACAACCATCAGCTGGATGGCTCTTCAGTCCGGACAGGGTAAACCCTTTGCAGATAAAAATGTGCGCCTTGCTCTGACCCACGCCATTGACCGTAAATTAATTGTGGAAAGTATTCTTGGTTCCGGTTCTCCTGCTTACTGGCCTGTAATGGAAGGCGTTACGGGATACGATAAGGATTTGGAAAGCAAATACAACCAGTATGATCCAGAGCTTGCTAAGAAACTTCTAAAAGAAAGCAGCTACAAGGGAGAAGAAATCTATTTCATGGCTATTGACGGAAAGGTACCCCGTACAAAAGAGGTGCTTCAGGCAGTCATGTCCATGATGACAGAAGCAGGATTTAATGTAAAACTGGAAATCATGGAAGGTGCTACGTTTGTAACAAAGCGTTCTGCCGGAGATTATGATATTGCATTCTCCAATGTATTTTACAACAACGGCTCTCCATGGAGACATATGATAACACACTGGCTGTCCGATTCCTGTAATACCCAGCTTGAAAATCCTGAGATCACTTCCCTGTTAACAGAGGCCAGACAGACCATTGACAGAAACAGGCAGGATGAGTTGTTAAAGCAGGCGTTTACATTAATGATGGAAGACGGAGGCCGTATGTGCTACTTCATCAATCTGGACACCATCAATGCCTATTCCAATAAGCTGAGTGGAGTCAGGCTTTACAACGACACTATTATTGACCTTTCAAGAGTCATGAAAAACTAATCTATAACCAGGGGGTAATGAAATGCAGAATTTCATGCAGTTTATGGTAAAAAGACTGTTGTCAGCGGTTATCGTGCTGTTTGGCGTATCCATTGTAGCCTTTGGACTTATGCGTCTCGCCCCGGGCAATCCGGCAGCTCTTATGCTGCCGGATAATGCTACAGTGGAGCAGATTGCAGCCGTAGAAGCGAAAATGGGATTGAATAAACCGCTTATTCAGCAATACTTAATCTACATTGGGGATGTTCTCCACGGAAATCTGGGTACATCTATTTTTTTTAACCGTTCTTGCGGAGAACTGATATTCGGACGCCTTCCGGCAACTGGTTTACTGACCTTTGCTGCAGTGGTTGTATCCATTTTAGTCAGTTTTCCCATGGGTATTATATCGGGAATTAAGAAGGGATCAGCAATTGATTTTTTCTCCATGGTATTTGCTCTTTTAGGAATGTCCATGTCCCAGGTCTGGCTTGGGCTTCTCTTTATCCTGTTTTTCGGAGTTTTTATGGGAGTGCTTCCCACACAGGGGTACGGTTCCTTCCGGAATCTGATTCTTCCGGCACTGACCCTTGGGCTTCCCCTGGCTGCGTTAGTCACAAGAATGCTCCGATCCGGTATGTATGAGGTACTGGAAGAGGATTACATCACGGCCACAAAGGCAAGAGGAATCGGTAATTTTAAGATCTATACCAGATATGCTTTAAAAAATGCGCTGCTTCCTACCATTACCATCATTGGGATGCAGATCGGACAGCTTCTTGCAGGGGCGATTATAGTGGAACAGGTATTTGGCTGGCCGGGGCTTGGAAGTCTGACTGTAAAGGCCATTAACATGAGAGATTTTCCACTGATTCAGTCCATTTTGCTTGTGACGGCTTCCCTGTTCGTAATCATTAATATTTTAGTGGACATCATCTACGTGGCTGTTGATCCGCGGATGAGTCTGAATTAGGGAGGGAACAACATGAAAAAAAGTGAATTGCTTCGAAGAATGAAAAAATCGAAGTTCTTTGTCATCGGGCTGGTTATCGCAGTTTTTGTTACTCTGGCAGCTTTCACTTCTCCGCTGTTTGTGGTTCATGATCCCATACAGTCGGATTTAAGGAAACGTTTGATTTCACCGGAATTCCTTGCAAACGGAATAAACGGATACATATTGGGCACAGATGCCCTTGGACAGGATATTTTTACAAGGCTGGTTACAGGCTGCCGCATTTCTTTGTTAATTGCAGCAGCAGGAGTGCTGATTCCTGCTTTAATCGGAACGGCGCTGGGAGCGATTGCCGGATTTTTCGGAGGCACCATCGACAATGTTATCATGCGTATCTGTGATATACAGCTCTCCATTCCCACCATGGTACTGGCAATTACCGTAATGGCAATCTTCGGCAACAGCGTACCCAATCTTTTACTGGTTCTTGCCATTGTGGGCTGGACCTCTTATACAAGGGTGGTGCGGGGAAGTGTAATGGGAATCCGCAACAGCGAATTTATCCAGGCATCAAGAGTGCTTGGCGCTTCCAATGCCAGGATACTGATCACCCAGATTCTTCCCTGTGTACTGACTCCGCTCATTATCTTAATGAGTCAGCAGATCGGATTTGTCATTCTGACGGAGGCAAATTTAAGCTTCCTGGGCATGGGAGTTCCCCTTCCCAATCCGTCTCTGGGCTCCATGATTGCAGATGGCAGAGAATATATTGCCACTGCACCCTGGACGGTAGTTGTTCCGGGAGTCACATTAATGATCATTGTACTGGCATTTAACTTCCTTGGTGACGGAGTACGCGACATACTGGATCCCAAAAACAAAGATTAAGGCTGGAGGCGACAACATGGCACCATTGTTGGAAATAAAAGATTTGCATGTAGAATATAAAACCGGGCGGGCAACCGCAAAGGCGCTGAATGGAATTAATTTAACCATTGAGCGGGGAGAAGCACTGGGACTTGTGGGGGAGACTGGAGCCGGTAAGACAACCATCGCCTTATCCGCCTTAAAGCTTCTTCCAAGAGAAGTGGGCAACATAACCGGGGGTTCCATACTTTTTGATGGAAAATCGGTTCTGGATATGAATCACAAAAGCTTAGAGGAAATGAGAGGAAATAAAATATCCATGATATTTCAGAATCCCCTAAGCTCCTTAAATCCATTATTTACGGTTGGAGAGCAGATTTCCATGGTAATCAGAAAGCATGAAAAGCTTAGTAAAAAAGAGGCCGCAAAAAGAGCCCAGGAGCTTTTAGAACTGGTGGGCATTGCAAAGTACCGTTTAGATGATTTTCCCCATCAGTTTTCCGGCGGTATGAGACAGAGAGTGGGCATTGCAGCAGCTCTTGCCTGTAATCCAGAGCTTCTGATTGCGGATGAACCCACCACAGCCCTTGATGTGACCATACAGGCACAGATTTTAGAGCTGATGAAGGAACTGCAGAGAAAACGTTCCAGCTCCCTGCTGATGATTACCCATAATCTTGGAATTATTGCAGAACTCTGCCAGAAGGTTGCGGTCATTTATGCCGGAACCATTATCGAATACGGCACTGTGGAAGAAGTCTTTACAAACCCCAGGCATTGGTATACAAAAGGGCTTTTAGGTGCCATTCCAAACTTAAGCGGACCCAGAAACCGTCTGGCTTTTATTCCGGGAAATGTGGCAAATGCCTGTTTACTGCCTGACGGCTGTAAATTCCATCCCCGCTGTGACTCCTGTACTGACCGCTGCAGGAAGGAAGTGCCGCCGCTTCAGGAATACGGGTCAGGTCATCTGGTGGCCTGTTTTGAGAGGGAGGAAGCAAATTAATGGAGAAGCAGAATCTTCCGGTGATTGAAGTCCGGAATTTAAAGAAACATTTTAAAGTTAAAAACAAAGGAGTCCTTCATGCTGTTGACGGTATCAGCTTTTCAGTCATGCCAGGAGAAACTCTGGGACTGGTGGGTGAATCCGGCTGCGGAAAGTCGACAGTAGGAAATGTAATTATGAGGCTTCATAAAGCAACTGACGGAGAGGTCCTTTATAAGGGAAGCAGTGTCCTGGACTCAAAAGGCAGCGAAAGCATGGATTTCAGAAAGAAAATCCAGATCATTTTCCAGGATCCCTATTCCTCTTTAAATCCCAAAAAAACCATCCAAAGTATTATGGAGGAGTCCTACCGGATCCATAACCTCTGTTCAGGAAATGAACGGCGGCAGAAGATTGAAGAGATCATTGAGCTTTGCGGACTGGAGAAATACGTACTGGATAAATATCCCCATGAGCTGGATGGAGGAAAGCGTCAGCTGGTTGGGATCGCCAGAGCATTATCTTTAGGACCGGAATTTATCGTCTGTGATGAACCGGTTTCCTCTCTGGATGTATCAATTCAGGCTACAATTATTAATCTGCTCATGGATCTGCAGAAAAAGATGAATTTATCCTTCCTGTTTATTTCTCATGATTTAAGTGTGGTAAGGCATATCTCCCAGAAAGTGGCAGTGATGTATTTAGGGCAGATTATAGAGATGGCGCAGACGGACGAAATATTTGCCAATGCGCTTCACCCCTATACCATCGCCTTGCTGTCAGCAGTTCCAAAAATCAATTTTGAAGAGAAAACAAACAGGATTGTACTGACCGGAGATGTGCCCAGCCCCATTAATCCGGGAGAAGGCTGCAGATTTGCACCCAGGTGCTTTTTATGCAGAGATATCTGTAAAGCCCAGAAGCCGGATTTAAAAGAAGTGGAACCAGGCCACTATGCAGCCTGTCATTTCTATGAAGAATCAAGGGAAAAAGCCAGAGAACTGGAAGCAGGGAGGAAATGATGGATACAAAAATCAGTGACATTCAGGTAATACTCACGGCACCGGAAGGAATTAATCTGGTGGTTGTAAAGGTAATAACCAATCAGCCAGGGCTATACGGGCTAGGCTGTGGGACTTTTGCCTACCGCCATCTGGCAGTAAAGACGGTAGTGGAGGAGTATCTAAAGCCCCTTCTTACAGGCAGAGAGGTGGACCGGATTGAAGATATCTGGCAGCTCATGCACCAGAACGGATATTGGAGAAACGGACCAATAGAAAACAATGCAATTTCCGGGGTGGATATGGCATTATGGGATATTAAAGGAAAGATGGCGGGCATGCCTGTATACCAGCTGTTTGGCGGGAAATGCAGGGAGGGAATTCCTGTTTACCGTCATGCAGACGGAAAGGATGCACAGGAAGTCTGTGAAAATATCCTGCGTTATAAAGAAATGGGTATTACCAATATCAGGTGCCAGTGCGGCGGTTATGGAGGAGACAGCTATGGAACTGTTCCGGCTACCGCTCCTAAGGGAGCTTTAAGCGGTGTGTATCTGGATTCCAGAGATTATATCCGCAATACGGTCAAACTATTTGAAGACATCAGGAATCAGATTGGATACGATATGAATCTGGTTCACGACGTTCATGAACGAATTGCTCCAGTCGATGCCATTAAGCTGGCAAAAGCGCTGGAACCTTATGACTTATTCTTTCTGGAGGATCCGGTTTCCATTGAGCAGCTTCCCTGGCTTAGAAATTTACGGGAGCAGACAAGTATTCCCATTGCAGAGGGAGAACTGTTTAATAATTCTGTGGAATGGAAGCAGATAATCGCAGAACACTTAATTGACTTTATCCGGGTTCATTTAAGTCAGATCGGAGGCATTACTCAGGCCAGAAAGCTTCAGATTTTTGCTGAGCAGTATGGGGTAAGAACGGCGTGGCACGGACCGGGTGATATGTCACCCATTGCCCATGCAGCCAATATTCATTTAGATCTTTCCGCCCCAAATTTCGGTGTACAGGAGTGGTCGGGAATTGAACCGCCAAACTTTGTAATTCAGGATTTAAAAGGTCCAAGAGGAGCGCTTTTAGAGGTATTCCCCGGACTTCCGGAATTTGTTGATGGCTATGTGTATGCCAATGATAAGCCAGGTCTTGGAGTTGATATCAATGAAAAAGAAGCTGCAAAATATCCATGCGAAAATACCGTTGTCACCTGGACTCAGACCAGGCGCAGAGATGGTGCGCTTCAGACCCCTTAAATAATAGTAGAAGAAACAAGGAGGAAACAACAATGAAATCTTGTGTAATTACCAGCCCGTTTCACTATGAGATCCGTGAAATTCCCATACCGGAGCCAGGTGATAATGAAGTGTTAATTCAAATGAAATCAGCCGGTGTATGCGGCAGCGATTTACATATCTACAGAGGAGAAAATCCCTGTTCCACCTATCCTCTGGTACCTGGTCATGAAAATGCTGGAATTGTAGCAAAAACAGGTAAAAATGTTACAAATGTCAAAGTAGGAGACCACGTAGTAGTGGACTTAATCATCACCTGCGGTGAATGCTATCAGTGCACCCATGGAAGAGAAGAAGTATGCGAACATGTGCTGGTGAGAGGCAGCGGTACTGACGGAGGGTGGAGAGAATATTTCACAGCACCCGAAGATGATGTATATAAGATAGAAGATTCCATTCCATGGAAAGACGCTGCCCTAATCGAGCCGGTTGCCATTGGAGCCCACTGTACCAAACGGGGCAGAATCCAACCTGATGATACGGTATTTATTCTTGGAACGGGAACCATTGGAACTATTATTCTTCAGGCCTGCAAAGTAATTGGAGCAAAAGTGATCTGCTGTGATATTGACGATGATTCTTTAATCCGTGCAAAATCCTTTGGAGCAGATGAAACAATAAACAGCAAAACAGAGGATATTGCTGAAAGGATAGCCCAGATTACCGGCGGACATGGCTGTACGGCTGCATTTGACTCCGCATGTTTTCCAGGAAGTCTCACACTTCTCTTACAACCGGGAATCGTATGCAACGCAGGCAGAGTGATTCCCATGGGATTTTCAGATAAACCAGAGAGTTTCAGTCAGGCAGATATAAACAAGCGGGAACTTGACATTATCGGAAGCAGAATGAGCGCCTATCAGTTTCAGCCTGTGGCAAAGAACATGGCAGAGGGGAAATACCAATTGGAAGGTCTCGCCACGACTTTTGTGAAATTCAGTGAAATCGATCAGGTATTTAACAACATGGAAAATCCGGATCCGGCAGTGAAAAAAACCGTAATATTATTTGACTAGGGAGGAACAGACATGATATCCAGTAAATTTGATGTGACAGGAAAGCATTGTATTGTAACAGGAGGCGCTCAGGGATTATCCAGAGGAATGGCCGAAGGTCTTTTGGAAGCCGGATGTAAAGTAGTGCTGGTCGATGTGCAGGAAGAAAAACTGAAACAGGTGGTAAAGGAATACCAGGATAAAGGTTATGAAGCCTACGGCGTAGCGGGTAATTTAGCAGACCGCCAGGATATAAACCGAATCTTTGCAGAATCCATGGATATTTTAGAAGGAAAGCTTGATGTGTTGATTCCGGCTGCCGGAGTTCAAAGAAGACATCTGCCTGAGGAATTTCCCATGGAAGAATGGGATCTGGTATTGAATATTAATTTAAACCATGTGTTTATCATGATACAGAAAGCGTTAAAGGTTATGCTTACACAGTCAACTGGCGGTAAGATTATCACCATTGGCTCCATGGTCACCTGGTTTGGTGGCACTACCGTACCTGCCTATACTGCTACAAAAGGTGCTGTCTCCCAGCTGACAAAGAGTCTTGCTGTAGACTGTGCAGGACGGAACATTAACATTAACTGTATCTGTCCTGGTTATATGGATACTGAGATGTGTGCCAATATGACCCAGGCGAGAAAAGATGAATGTACCGTAAGAATACCGGCCGGCAGATGGGGAACGCCGGAAGATTTAAAGGGACCGGTACTTTTCCTTGCATCTTCCGCATCTGATTATTTAAACGGAACTGCTATTCCGGTAGATGGCGGATATCTTGTAAAATAGTGTGATTACATAATAAAGAGGAAGCTGCAGACCGTTAACGGCTGCAGCTTCCTCTTTGTTATATATATATATGAAATCCCTGGATTCAGGAATGCAATATTGACAAATTTATCAACATTTTTTAGGTTGAGCCGGCAAAGAAGCTTTTCAGAGCAACTCTGCCGACTTAGAAAACATATGTATGAAAGCGCTCTGACCACTCTGTGGGATCTTTCATGTTTATGATATTATCATACATGGAAAATGTGAAGGAATTTTGACCAGGATCTAAAAATAGTATGAAAACAATGAAGAAATTATGACAGAATTTGGTACAGTAACAGAATCCTCTCTGCAGATACTATCATATAGTAGAAAAATTCCCATTAAGCAAAAACAGTATTGCCTGACAATGAAAAATATGGTATTTATATATTGTTAGTTAAAACTAACCAAACGACAACCCATAAAAATAGGCTGTTACAGTTTTTGAATGATAAATGGGAAACAAATTTCATGATGGAGGTATAAATATGTTACTGGAAAGGCATTTAATTGAATATTGTTCCCCAACCCTGGCTTCTTTGAAAACCGCAAATCTGTTTAATCATTCTTTTACTTCGGAAGAAGAACTGCGCTGCCAGCTGGAATATTTAAACCTGCAGCTGGGAGAAAAAGGCATATCATTAATTGAATTATACAGACGCGGGAATAAGGCTCTGATTTATGTATATCGCAAGTCTCATTTAATGAAGGATCTAAACAGGCCGGGAGTAAGCAGATTTTTAAAAAATTACGGTTACCAGGAAATGGATGTGGATCATGCCCTGGACAGATTAAGAATCCGCCTGAAAGAAGAGGGTGGCTTTCCTCATGAGATCGGATTATTCTTAGGATATCCCCTGGGAGACGTAATAGGTTTTATTAAAAATTCAGGAAAGAACTGTAAGTGCTTAGGCTGTTGGAAAGTATATTGCAATGAATGTGAAGCGGTGAAAACCTTTGCCAGATATCAAAAATGCAGAACTATTTATTCCCGGCTCTGGAGAGATGGAAGATCAGTCTGGCAGCTTACAGTAGCTGCTTAAGCATATAAAAAGGAAAGAAAGAGGTAGGATAAGATGAGTAAAGTCGCAGTTGTATATTGGAGCGGAACCGGTAATACGGAAGCTATGGCAAATAAAGTACTGGAAGGTGCAAAAGCTGCAGGTGCAGATGCTTCTTTGTTTACCGCTTCTGATTTTGGAGCGGATCAGATGGATGATTACGATGCCGTATCCTTTGGCTGTCCTTCCATGGGAAGTGAAGAATTAGAGGATGGTGAATTTGAACCGATGTTTAAAAGCTGTG
Organism: Lacrimispora struthionigena; assembly: GCF_048627165.1. Lineage (NCBI taxonomy): Bacteria > Bacillati > Bacillota > Clostridia > Lachnospirales > Lachnospiraceae > Lacrimispora > Lacrimispora struthionigena. The sequence continues at coordinate 1,148,809 of NZ_JBMBWP010000002.1, read as the reverse complement.
AGGCAAAGCTCAGTGGAAAGAAGATTGCTTTATTTGGTTCTTATGGCTGGGGAGACGGTGAGTGGATGCGCAACTGGGAAGATTCCGTGAAGTCTCTTGGAGCAGTTCTGGTTCATGACAGTGTGATTTGTAACAATGAACCTGACGATGATGGGGCAGCCCAGTGTGTGGAGCTTGGAAAGGCACTTGCATAATAGAAAAGACATGGGTACAAGACGTTAACGTCCTGCCCATGTCTTTTCTATTATGCAAATTATAGTAATATCCCAATAAAAAAACTGAGTTTTCTAATTGAAAACTCAGTTTTTTACCTATGACCTATCCGGGAATCGAACCCGGGTTTCCGCCGTGAGAGGGCGGCGTCTTGACCGCTTGACCAATAGGCCGTTTCCCTGTCATCTCTGACAGCTCCATTATAATATCACAGGTATTCTGGTTTGTCTACTGTTTTTTGAAAAAAATAAAAAAATTGTCAAAAGCAGATTTTTTATGTTATACTTTGCAATAGAAAAAAGGAGGCTTAAGATAACGTATGGAACGGAAAAATCGGGAAATTCAATATGATTATCTGCGGGTAATTGCAGTTATTGCAATTATTATGGTGCATTCCATTCCTGCCAAGGCAGCCAATGATACCCAGCAGCTTTTTAGTGCAATGCTTATGCCTGTGCTTTTGTCTTTTGTAGGAATCTATTTTATGCTCAGTGGTTTGTTTATTCTTGATCATGGTACAGAGAACATCCTGGCATTTTATAAAAAACGGTTTGACACCATTGTGATCCCATTTGGTATCTATACCGGAATTTATTATTTCTATTACGATGTATACCTGGGACAGGATAAGCTTGGTTTTTTCCTCCATATCAAAGCATGGCTTTTGGGGTGGCTGACAGAAACTACGCCCATGGCCCCACACATGTGGTTTATGTATGTGATTCTGGGGTTGTATTTGTGTGCGCCCTTTTTATCACGAATGCTAAAGGCTTTGACAGATCATGAGCTAAAGATTTTTCTGGCCATGATTCTTATTATTCAGACACTGTTCGTTTATCTTCAGCCACTTGGTTTTTTACCAGGAGAGTTTTTTCAATATATGATATTTAAAGGCTGGCTGATTTACTTTGTGCTTGGCTATACATTAAAGCGTTTATATCAAAATACCAGTTATTTTCCTTTCCTGGCAGCAGGAGTTGGAGGTTTTGCGCTGACCATGATTCAGAAGTTCTTTACACCTGGATTTACGCCTGGTATTCATGATCTGGCACCCACTATGATCGCCATGGCATCAGCTGTCTTTTTGTTTTTTGAACGATATGGGACGGTATCAATTCCTGTATTTACAAACGCATGCGGATTGATCAGCAGACACAGCTACGGTATGTATTTAATCCATTATCTGGTGTTGGGACAGTTCTCCGCTGCAATCATAGAGAAAACATGGATCAGACATTTTTACGTTCCTAAAATTATCTGCCTGACGGCACTGACATTTTTCATTTCTCTGGTAATAGCCTGGTTATTGGATGAAACGGTAATAAAACTGTTAAAAAGGATTCCGAAACTGATATGGAAACGGGGAAATGACAGATAAAGGAGAACAATAATGGCAAAGAAAAGCAGTTGTGAATATTGTATGTATTATCAATACAACGAAGACTATGAATATTATGAGTGCGGGATTAATTTAGATGAGGATGAGATGATGCGTTTTTTAAGTGAATCCCATCAAAGCTGCCCTCACTTTAAATACGGCGATGATTATTCAATTGTAAAGAAGCAGATGTAAAAAGCCCCATAAAAAGGGAGGAGCCGGTATCCCCTACGAGGAATACCGGCAATTATGAAAAAAATTCTTATCTCAAAGTATGTTGGCAACATCTTTTTCTGATGATTTAAGTATATGAGTAAAATATGAAGAGAGTTTGTCCGGCATGTAACAATATTGTGACCAGAATGTGAACAATAACAGGAAAACGGCAGCCTGTAAAAGGACTGCCGTTTTTTGTGCCTTAATAGAATCAGGATTCCTGAAAATGATAGTTGTCCAGCAGCTGGTTTTTCATGTTCCAAAGCGGCTTAGACAGGTCAACGTGAACCTCATGAGGATTAACAAGACGCCTTGACTCATCCCACAGGGTATCAAGCTCTTTTTTACAATAAGCCTGGATATCCATTACTGCAGGAGATTCATAAACGCATTCGCCTTTCTGGAATACAGGAATCAGTAAATCCCTCATGGTATAAGTGTTTGGGGCGAGATGTGTCTTTTTCCATGTCTCAATTGGATCAAAGAGAAGGAGTGAATGGTTTTCGTCATATACTTCCCCTTCCAGACATATTAAATCGGCAATAATCTTGCCGGTTTCCCTGCTGTAAATTCGTTTGATCTCTTTATTGCCAGGATTGGTGATCTTTTCTGCATTCTCTGAAAGCTTAATCTTGGGATTAAATTCTCCGGTCTTCCGGTCCAGAACAGCTGCCAGTTTATACACTCCTCCAAATGAAGGACAATCCTTGGAGGTGATTAAATTAGTACCAACTCCCCAGGAGTTTATGGTTGCGCCCTGGATCTTTAAGCTGTTGATCAGAGTCTCATCAAGGTCATTGGAGGCAGAAATAATGGCATCAGGAAATCCTGCTTCCGTTAGCATTTTCTTGGCTTTTTTGGAAAGATAGGCAAGGTCTCCGCTGTCTAACCGGATTCCATAACTGGTCAGTGGAATATTCGCTTCTTTCATCTCCTTGAAAACCTGAATAGCATTGGGAACACCAGATTTCAGCGTATCGTATGTGTCTACCAGCAGAATGCAGGCTTTTGGATAAAGCTTTGCGTAACTGCGAAATGCAGTAAGCTCGTCAGGAAAGCTCATGATCCAGCTGTGTGCATGAGTCCCCTTAACCGGAACGTTAAACATCTTTCCCGCCAGGACATTGGAGGTTCCCACACAGCCTCCGATCATGGCAGCGCGTGCACCGTAGATACCGGCATCAGGTCCCTGGGCACGGCGCAGACCAAATTCCATTACTCCGTCACCTTCCGCTGCAAATACCACACGGGCGGTCTTTGTGGCAATCAGGCTTTGATGATTAATAATGGTGAGCAGCGCGGTCTCTACCAGCTGGGCTTCCATAATGGGGGCGATTACTTTTACCAGAGGTTCTCTGGGAAATATGACGGTTCCTTCCGGTATGGCGTAAATATCTCCGGAAAATTTAAAATGAAGCAGGTATTCTAAAAAGTCTTCCTCAAACAGTCCGGTGGTTCTTAAATAGTCCACATCCTCACTGTTAAATTCCAGTTCTTTTATATATTCAATCGCCTGTTCCAGACCAGCGCAGATCGCGTACCCGTTTCCGCCTGGGTTGCTGCGGTAAAAGGCATCGAATATTACGGTCTCGTTGGCATCTTTCTCTTTGAAGTAACCCTGCATCATGGTTAACTCATAGAGATCTGTTAATAAAGTTAAATTGCGCTGGCTCATAGTTTTTCTCCTTTTTACAAATCCTTTTCGCACATTATACCATATGTTTACAAAAAAACAATTACATTGATAAAAAAGTAACAATCTTAATAAAGTATAAATAAACTATTAAAGTGTATAAATAAAACTAATTATCAGAATAAACATACACAATTAGTAAATAGAAAAATAAATGATTAAAATTTTATAAAATAACTTGCAAAATAAGACGCTATGCATTATAATAATATCATCTACAAAAGATTAACAGTTACACCCTTTTTTCTAAATAATTCATAAGACAGAGCCAAAGGAGGTCGATTCCACCAAAAACAGTTGTAAGGCCTGTTGACTGACAAAGTGCTCAGGCAAAAGATAAGACGTTTCCCCACTTTATAAAAGCCAGTGGATTCCAGCAGTTAAGCTGACATGGAAGATGGCAGAAGGGTCCGGCAATTCATTGACGTGCCTATGATTGGTCAGAACTATATTAAAGTAATTTCGCTGGTGATTTCCAGCGATCCAAACCCAATGGTTCCCTGACAAGATAGAAGAATGAAAATAAGAAGCAGAATAATTGAGATTGCATAAGGGATCAGTAAGGGAAGCGAAAACAAGTTCATATAGAGAATCATCCAGAAAAGCATTATCAAAAATCTAAAGAGAGGCATGAATTAACTGATGGATGAAAACGTGTAGAGCGGGTATCGAATTGAGGAAAGAATTCGGTACCCGCTCTGATTTTGTTTCATAGACGTCATCACAATTTAGAGGCAAATATGTAAATATTAGCACTCAAAATGTACAATTTTGGCGGTTGGGTTGAAATGTACATAAAAAGGATATAGAATGTAAGCGTTTTATTACTACAATATAAAAAATCAGAAGAGGAGGGTATTAATGCTTCTTATTGCCATTTGTGATGATAACAAAAGTGATTCAGTCAGAATAGCAAAATTTGTGAAAGGTTATATGAAATCTGTATCTGTTCCATTTCAGATTATAACTTTTAAGTCAGGAGAAGAGCTGCTTGAGTTTCATGGAAAGTTTGATCTGATATTTCTTGATATTGCCTTAACCGGAATGAATGGGATTCAGATTGGTAAAACAATATGGGAAATGAACCGGAATGTTAAAGTCATCTATACCACCAGTTATAAACAATTTTGCAGACAGGCTGTCAATTATGTCCATGCATTTGCCTTTTTGGAAAAACCTGTTGCAAAGAACAATGTGGAACGTCAGCTTCAGGAAATCATAAATTACATTCAGGAAGAATCTGGTAAATTAGAGATTGTTAATTTTGAAATTTTAGAAGTCACAGAGGCTGGTGAATTAGAAAGCAGAATAAAAAGTTTTGAAGTCAAAGATATTTTTTACTTTGAATATATAAATAGAAAAATTAAAATTAAACTTGAAAATGAAGAATATTTTTTTATAGATAAAATGAAAAATTTAACAGAAAGGATGCAAAAGTACAATTTTGAAGCCTGTCATCAAAGCATTCTGATAAATCTAAGACATATTAAAAATATAAAAGGTTACGAGGTTCTGTTAAATAATAATGATAAGCTTCCTGTTTCCCAGAAAAAATCAGCGGATTTCAGGAGAAAACTAAATAATTTCATACAGAGTAATGTATAGGAGAAAAAATGGAAAATTGTATGATTCTTACATTCGGAACCTTCATTTCATGTATGATTAATATCATTATTCTATTTCAATTCATAGAAGAAAGAAATGAACGGAAAACAAATAACCGGTTTTTTAACATATTATTAAAAACAGTCGCATTTTTTATTGTTGTAATGATAAACGAATTGGGACACCCAGTCCTTAATATAGTAATCTGGATTGTGCTTTTTAGTTTAATAAATAATACTTTCTATGGCAATGCCAATAAAAAATTAATATACCGGATCTTTGAAGTCCCGGTTTTGATTTTAATATTAACTGTCTGCGAAACAGTTGGCGTGGTAATACTGGAATACATACTTGTGAAATTTCAGATTCATGGGATTCAGCCTGTTATGATCAAAAGTATGGAACTAACTTTTTCCAAGTTAGTTGTACTTATTGTTTATTATCTGATTATCACCAGACTCTGGCGGGAGGATTTCGCTGTAAAGTATACAATTACCCAATGCCTGATACAAGTTATAATTATATTGTTCAGTATGACCAATATAGCCGTAATCATTGTGGTTATTCCGAAAATTACAAATATATCAGAATATATACTGATCCTCATTAATATGGGATGCATCTTATTTGCTGATCTTTATTTTTTATATCTGGCAAGATTTGTAGAAGAAAACAACCAGCTAAAAGTGAAATTAAAATTGTTGGAGCAGCAGTCTTCACTGCAGTATGAATTTTATGAAGATCAGAAAGAAAAGTATAATGAGTCCATTATAATACTACATGATGTATATAAACGTCTGAATCTGATCGAGGAGATGTATCGGATAAATGAACATAAGGCAGCGCTTACTTATGCCAAAGAAATAGGAAGATTACTAATTCCGCTGTCTTTGGAGGACTATACCAATAATCCTATTTTAAACGTGATATTAAATGATAAGAAACGAATTGCCATTTTTCATAAAATAAAGTTCAATCTGGAAATAGGCATTGTTGATCTTTCCTTTATGGAGCCAATTGAAGTTACAACAATATTTGGAAATCTGCTGGACAATGCAATTGATGCATGTGACCAGGTGCCGCAGGACAGATTTATCAAAGTTAAGCTTGATAAATATAATGATTTTACGGTTATAAATATTACCAACAGCACAGCTCCCATAGAAAAATGGCATCGTGGCAAGCCAGTTTCAAAGAAAGGGAAAAATCATGGAATAGGTCTTTTGAATGTGGAAAATATTATTAAAAAGTATAATGGAAGTATGGTTTTGGAAGAAGAAAACAGGGTGTTTTCCTGTAAAATTATATTTAATTAAGATATAACATTTGCTGAAAAGAGAGCACACGGACTGGAATAAAAAAAGTTCGGAGTGCTCTCTTTTTGCTTTCTGATCATTATTTACACCAGATGTTTCATGATTGAAACATTCAAAAAGTTGTAGATTATACATAAAAACTGTAAGTTGTACGACTTTTGTTGAAAACCACAATAAGAAGTAGGAGAATGTGGCTGTAAACAAGAAATGAGAATAGAAAGGAGACCAGCTATGAAAAGTCAATCATAAATCAGCAAAAAATTTCTTTTTCGTATCGATGGTAAAATAGGGTAACTTTAATAGAGCTCCCTGAGGGTGCTTTTTCAAAATCTATCGATATTGGTATACAGACCTCTTATTCGAGGTTAAATTCAACTTCGTCAGTGAGCATCTTCCAGATGATTCTGACTAACTTGCCGGAACAGTGCCCAAGGGCATTATAGTGAGTTCGGCCTTCTGCCCTCTTGGCATCATAATAAGCCTTGAAGGTGTCGTTGTTTCTTACAACGTTCCAAGCTGCATTTACTAGGGCATATCGCAGTACACGAGAGCCACGTTTGGACATACGAGTTCGTTTAGCCTGAAAATTACCAGACTGATATACGGACGGATCTAAACCAGCAAAAGCAAGCAGCTTGTTAGGACTTAAGAAACGGTGAATATCACCTATTTCACCAAGAATCATTCCGCCATTTATGTATCCGATACCAGGAATGGTCATGATGACTGATTCATTGAAATTCATGATGTCCGTCATTTCTGCTTCAATCTTATTTAATTGGCTATCCAGTAACTCGATTTGTTGAATGGTCTGGGTTATCTGAATAGATATAGCGCTGTCGTTTGCACCGACAGACTTCTGTGCCAGAACTCTTAATTCTTTGGCCTGCTCCTTTGTAAAGTGACCATGAGACTTCACTTTGAGCAGATTTGCCAGATGAGTCATATGCATGGAAGCAATCTCGTTAGGAGAAGGTGCTTCATTAAGAAGGGCATAGACAGCATTCTGATGCAGACCGGATTTAAAGAAGTATTGCAATTCGGGGAAGACCTGATCAACATAGGTCGTCAGTTGGATTTTAAGGCGGGTTCGCTGTTTTATCGTTTTCTGGCGAAAGCGCCCAAGAGCTTTTAAGTCCATCAGATCAAGATCATAGAAGCTGACGAACCGTAAGGAATCCTGCATCATTAGAGTTTTAGCAATAACGTAAGTGTCGACCTTATCTGTCTTAGTTTTGCGAATGTTGTTCTTTCGCATCTGAGACGTCTTAATAGGGTTGAGAACACACACTTTGTAAAGACTGGCAACAAGGTATCGAACAAGGTTGTCACCGTAGTGTGCCGTCGACTCAAGACCGATGATGGTGCTGTCCTTATCGAATGATTCGATTTTGGAAATCAGCAGTTGGAAGCCATCAGCGTCATTTGTGAATTTGAACGGCTCAATGAGTATCTCGCCCTCCGAAGAAACGGCAGCGGCGAAATGGTTAAGTTTGGCAATATCAATACCAACGTAAATCATGAGGTTGTACCTCCCTTTCGTAAGATCTGATACCGTGATATCCACCAGCGATTATCATCGTAGACTTGATTGAAATAAGTACTCATTGGAACAAAGTGCTCCGGTACATCCAGCATATAAACAATTCAGATAAAGGTAGCGGCAATACACTCCAGTTGAGTAGTCAAAGCTACAGGAAAAAATCAAAAGTCCACAGTATCTGAATGTATTATAACCACGATATTAAAAAGAAAGGAACGTGTGATAATTAACTTCCTAATTATCATACAAGCAAATAAAATGAAAAAAATAGCTTTAATAAGCCCCGTAAGAACTGCTGTTGGTTCCTTTAACGGTACTCTTTCAACCTTAAATGCATCAGAACTGGGAACCGCGGTCATTCAGTCCTGCCTGGAACAAAGTAAATTAGAAAATTCACTTATTGATGCAGTATATCTGGGAAATGTGCTTCAGGCAGGAATTGGTCAAAGCCCTGCCAGACAGGCTGCAGTAAATGCAGGTATTCCAGTTGAAATTCCTGCCTCCACCGTAAATACGGTCTGCGGCTCCGGGCTGCATACAGTTGCGCTGGCTTATGATTCAATACTGGCGGAACAAAACAATATTATTCTGGCTGGTGGAATGGAAAGCATGTCAAATGCACCTTATCTTTTGAAAAAAGCAAGAAACGGTTACCGATTGGGAAATGGAGAACTGGTAGACAGTCTGGTTACCGATGCTCTTACCTGTGCCATAAATCATTATCATATGGGAATTACAGCAGAAAATGTTGCAGAAAAATATAAGGTAACCAGGAAAGAACAGGATGAGTTTTCCTATAACAGCCATATGAAGGCAGCAATAGCAAGAGGAGCAAAGATCTTTGATAATCAGATTGTCCCAATAACGGTAAAAAAGAAGAAAGAAGAAATCTGCTTCTCAGAAGATGAACATATCAAAGCTGATACCACATTAGAAAAGCTTTCTGGATTAAGAACTGTATTTAAAACCGACGGGACAGTCACAGCCGGAAATGCTTCCCCAATCAGTGATGGTGCAGCAGCCATGCTTGTGGCTTCCGAAGATAAATGCAGAGAGTATGATTTAAAACCAATGGCTTATATCAAAGGTTATTCGCTGGTAGGTGTTGACCCTGCATATATGGGCATCGGACCGGTAAAGGCAGTTTCTACACTTTTGAAAAAACAGGGATTAACGATTCATGATATCGATTTACTGGAGTTAAATGAGGCATTTGCGGCACAGTCAGTGGCAGTAACAAAGGAACTTGGAGTTGACATGTCAAAGGTAAATGTCAACGGCGGGGCAATTGCAATCGGACACCCTCTTGGAGCAAGCGGTGCCCGGATACTGGTTACTCTGGTGCATGAAATGGTGCGCAGATCTGCCCGTTACGGTGTGGCATCATTATGTATCGGCGGAGGAATGGGAATTGCCATGCTGGTTGAAAATGCTAACTTATAAACAACTTTTACATAGAAAGGAACATGTTTATGAAATCAGAAACAATTATCTCCCTGCAGTCCATGCCTGCAGCAAGCGCCAGCTATGGACGCCCTCCGTGCCGTTTTGTAAACAGGGAATATTTTACAGTCAGCTATGAATCAGACCCGGATCTGATTAAAGAGGCGGTTCCGGAACCGCTGGAACCGGATGGAAGCAATCTTGTTTTGTATGAATGGATCAAGATGCCAGATTCCTCAGGTCTTGGAACCTACGAAGAAAGCGGAATTGTAATTCCATGTACATACCATGGAGAAGCCTGTAATTTTACAGCACAAATGTATTTAAATAATGGTCCTGCCATTCTTGCAGGACGTGAAATCTGGGGATTTCCAAAGAAGTGGGGACAGCCCCACCTTAGAGTTGAAGATACCGAGACATTAACCGGTACCTTGATTTACAATAATATTCTTGTGGCAATGGGAACCATGCCTTTTAAATATCATACTCTCGATAAAAAAGCAGTTGCTAAGAACCTTGGGAAAATGCAGGTTAATTTAAAACTGATTCCGGATGCAGACGGAAGTCCAAAGATTGCCCAGCTGGTGGGTTACAATCTGGAAGATATTCAGATAAAGGAGGCATGGTCCGGACCTGCAAGACTTCATTTAGTTCCCCATGTGAATGCGCCGGTGGCAGATCTGCCTGTAAAAGCCTGCATGGGCGGAACGCATATCGTGTCAGATTTAACCTTACCTTATGGACGCGTGATCCATGATTACCTAAGTGAATAAAAAAGGAGGCCATTTTATATGAACAAATTAATATCAGCCGGGGAAGCGGTGAAAAAAGTCAAAGATGGAGATGCCATTATGATCGGGGGATTTCTGGCAGGAGGTCATCCTGAAAAACTGGTAAATGCACTTTTAAATACCAGTACAGCCAGTGACCTGGCCATTATATCCAATGATACCGGAACAACGGAGCTTTCCATCTATCAACTGATAAAAAGCGGAAGAGTGAAGCGGATCTTTGCCTCCTACATTGGCTCAAATCCGGAAACCGGAAGACTTCTTATGACTGGAGAAGCCAAAGTCCAGCTGTTTCCCCAGGGGACCCTTGCTGAAAAAATACGTGCAGGCGGAGCTGGTCTGGGAGGAGTTTTGACACCAGTGGGGCTGGGTACAGTTGTAGAAGAAGGAAAGAGGAAAATAGAGATCGAAGAGAAAAATTATCTGCTTGAAATGCCGCTCAAGGCAAATGTGGCATTTATTAAAGCCCAAAAGGCAGATGAGACAGGAAATCTGATTATCAACGGCTCCTCCCGCAACTTTAATGTTGTTATGGCCACTGCCGCGGATTATGTGGTGGCGGAGGTGGATGAATACGTAAAAGCAGGGGAAATTGATCCCAATGATGTAACTGTTCCCGGAATTTTTATAGATAATATTGTAAAGGTGGGCCAGTAAATTATGAATAAAAGAGAATCGATTGTAAGGAGAATTGCAAAAGAACTAAAAGACGGAGATGTTGTGAACCTTGGAGTGGGAATGCCGACAATGGTAGCAAACTACATACCAGACGATGTACATATTATGCTGCAGGCCGAAAATGGAATATTGGGTGTGGGCCCCAATGCAGATCAGGAGGATAAAACTCTGGACTGCATCGATGCAGGAGGAAACTACGTAACAACCGTAAAGGGGGCCAGCTATTTTGACAGTTCGTTTTCATTTTGCATTATCCGCGGAGGCCACGTGGATGTTACAGTCCTTGGGGCACTGGAGGTTGATGAAAAAGGTAACGTGGCCAATTGGATGATTCCAGGCAAAAAAGTACCTGGAATGGGAGGCGCCATGGACCTGGTGGTTGGAGCGAAAAAGGTGATTTTAGCCATGGAGCATGTAAGCAAAGAGGGGGCTCCGAAAATACTGAAGAAATGTAAGCTTCCTCTGACTGCGGTAAATGTAGTAAAGACCATTGTCACTGATATGGCTGTGATTGATGTGGTTCCGGACAAGGGGCTTATGTTAAAGGAAATTGCTCCGGGTCTGACTGTGGAAGATGTCCAGAATGCAACAGAAGCCCACCTTAACGTATCACCGGATTTAAAGGTGATTCATGTATAAAATCCTGTAATGGTTCAATTAACCGTATAATACAGGATAATAAGTCATATAGTAATAAAAATTAAAAGTAGAAAGAAGGCATTCCTATGAAATCCGAATTAAAGAAAGTAACATTAAAAATTGCATCAAAAGCCATTTTAAATTCAGCAAAAACAGAGGTAAACAGTTCCTGCTTTTTTATCGGCTATCAGCCTAAATTACCGGATAACGCGAAAAAATTAAGAAAATTCTAGGATGAAAATCCAGATGATAAGATGGGAAGAAACAGTTGTAGAAAAACTGGTATCCAATGAAATTATCAACGAAAAAGAGGCAGATCTGTATCAGTTTGGAATAGAGTGTCTGGTTTTAAAACTCATCCATTGTATTTCCTATTTATGCATTGCTGCCTGCTTTCAGATGGTGCCGCAATTAATTGTTATTGGGTGTGTTCTTATACCGCTTAGAAGAAATGCAGGCGGTTATCATGCGAAGACTAAAATGGGGTGTTACATATTTTCCTGTTGCTATATAGCCATAATTCTTTTTCTGTCAAACGCTCAAATCGATCAGGTTCTCTGGTGGGGTGCACTGGTCCTGTCTGATGCAGTTATATTTTTTAAGAGTCCGGCAGATAATGAGAATAAAAGACTGGATGAGAAAGAAGTGGTACACTACAGAAGAAAAGCAAGATTGATTCTGATCTTGGCCAATGCAGGCTGTCTGGTACTGACTGCGTTTCATTTCTGCTATGCAGGAAATCTTTTCATATGCGGTATCACTGCAGCGGCATTTTTACTGGTAATTTCATAATGCAGGATGCAAAAGGGAGGGGATGCCCTCCTTTTTGTTAAGCTGCAGCAGCTGAATACAAAAATAACCTTGACATTTCTTTTTTCGCTCCCTATAATTAGTAGACATAGAAAGACTTTGATGGAGACAGTAGAACCGTGTGAAATCTACAGAGAGCCGGGGAGGGTGGAAACCTGGTGAGAGTATTATGGATTCGAACATCACTCCGGAGTTGCCGGCTGAATACATTTAGTAGGTCAGGACGTAGTTTCTGCGTTAAAGAATAGCATATGTCAGTATGCGGTATTAGGTGGTATAACGAAGAATGAATGCAGCCTTCGTCCTGATTACAGGATGGAGGTTTTTTTGATTAAAAATTATAATGGAGGTTATAAAGATGTACAGAAAAGTCCCTACAGATTTAAACTTTGTGGAGAGAGAAAAGGAAATTGAAAAGTTTTGGGAAGAACATGACGTGTTTCAGAAGAGTATGGATAACCGGAAGGACGCAGAAACTTATACCTTCTATGATGGCCCGCCTACTGCCAATGGAAAGCCCCACATCGGTCACGTTTTAACCAGGGTTATTAAGGATATGATCCCCAGATACCGGACCATGAAAGGATATGACGTTCCCCGTAAAGCTGGCTGGGATACTCACGGACTGCCGGTAGAGCTTGAGGTTGAGAAGAAGCTGGGACTTGATGGCAAGGAGCAGATTGAGGAATACGGTCTGGAACCATTTATCAAATACTGCAAGGAAAGTGTATGGCAGTACAAAGGAATGTGGGAAGATTTTTCAAAGACTGTGGGTTTCTGGGCAGATATGGACGATCCCTATGTTACCTATGATAATAATTTCATTGAATCTGAATGGTGGGCTTTAAAACAGATCTGGGAAAAAGGGCTTTTATATAAAGGCTTTAAGATCGTTCCCTATTGCCCCCGCTGTGGAACTCCTTTATCCAGCCATGAGGTTGCCCAGGGCTATAAAGATGTAAAAGAGCGCTCTGCAATTGTAAGATTTAAGGTGAAAAACGAGGATGCATTTATCCTTGCATGGACCACAACTCCATGGACCCTGCCTTCCAACGTGGGACTTTGTGTGAATCCGTCTGAGACCTATGTAAAGGTACAAAGCGGTGACTATACCTATTATATGGCAGAGGCACTCTGTGAAAAGGTACTGGGAGAAGAGTTTCAGGTATTAGAGAAATTTACAGGTAAAGATCTGGAATTTAAGGAATATGAGCCGCTCTTTGATTTTGTAAAACCAAACAAAAAGGCGTTCTATGTTACCTGTGACAATTACGTTACCTTAACAGATGGTACCGGTGTGGTTCATATTGCACCTGCCTTCGGTGAGGACGATTCCAAGGTTGGAAGAAAATACGATCTTCCTTTCGTGCAGCTGGTAAATGGTGCAGGAGAGATGACAGAAGAAACCAAATGGGCTGGCACGTTCTGTAAGAAAGCGGATCCGCTTATTTTAACAGATTTGGAAGAGAGAGGTCTTTTATTTGACGCTCCGGTATTTGAGCACAGCTACCCACACTGCTGGAGATGTGACACTCCTCTTATCTACTATGCAAGAGAATCCTGGTTTATTAAGATGACAGCGGTAAAAGACGATTTAATCCGCAATAACAATACCATTAACTGGATCCCTGAGAGCATTGGAAAAGGCCGTTTCGGTGACTGGCTGGAGAATGTTCAGGACTGGGGTGTCAGCAGAAACCGTTATTGGGGAACTCCTTTAAATGTATGGGAATGTGAGTGCGGACATCAGCATTCCATCGGCAGCATCGAGGAATTAAAGAGCATGTCTGACAACTGCCCGGATGAGATCGAGCTTCACCGTCCATATATCGATGGGGTTACCATTACCTGTCCTCAGTGCGGCAAGCAGATGAAGCGTGTGCCAGAGGTAATTGACTGTTGGTTCGATTCCGGTTCCATGCCATTTGCACAGCATCATTATCCATTTGAGAATAAGGATTTATTTGAGAAACAGTTCCCTGCAGACTTCATTTCAGAAGCAGTGGATCAGACAAGAGGATGGTTTTACTCCCTTCTTGCCATCTCAACCCTGATTTTCAATCAGGCACCATATAAAAATGTAATCGTACTTGGCCATGTTCAGGATGAAAACGGTCAGAAGATGAGTAAATCCAAGGGCAATGCGGTAGATCCGTTTGATGCACTGGAGACCTATGGAGCCGATGCAATCCGCTGGTATTTCTATGTAAACAGTGCACCATGGCTTCCAAACCGGTTCCATGGTAAAGCAGTTATGGAAGGACAGCGTAAATTCATGGGAACTTTGTGGAACACCTATGCATTCTTTGTGCTCTACGGGAATATTGATGAATTTGACCCTACCAAATACAAACTGGATTATGAGAAGCTGCCGGTTATGGATAAATGGCTTTTATCCAAGTTAAATACCTTAATCAAACAGGTAGATTCTTACCTTGGCAATTACCAGATTCCGGAATCAGCAAGAGCACTGCAGGAATTTGTGGATGATATGAGTAACTGGTATGTACGCAGAAGCAGAGAGCGTTTCTGGGCAAAGGGTATGGAGCAGGATAAGATCAATGCCTATATGACCCTTTATACCGCCCTGGTTGACGTGAGCAAGATTGCTGCTCCTCTTATTCCATTTATGACAGAACAGATTTATCAGAATCTGGTTTGCAGTGTGGACAGTTCCGCTCCGGAAAGTATTCACTTATGCGATTATCCGGCAGCTAATGAAAACTTCATCGACAAACAGCTGGAAGATAATATGGATGAGGTTTTAAAAATTGTAGTTCTGGGCCGTGCAGCCAGAAATACTGCAAATATCAAAAATCGTCAGCCGATTGGCCAGATGTTTGTAAAGGCGCCTCATACACTTCCTGTCTTCTATCAGGAGATTATTGAAGAAGAGCTGAATGTGAAAACAGTTGTATTTAAAGATGATGTAAGAGACTTCACTTCTTACAGCTTTAAACCACAGTTAAAGACTGTTGGTCCAAAGTACGGCAAGCAGTTAGGCAGCATTAAAAATGCGCTTACAGAGATAAACGGCAATGAGGCTATGGATACCCTCAATGAAAAAGGTGCTCTTACCTTTGATTTTGATGGAACGGAAGTAGTGCTTACAAAAGAAGATTTACTCATTGATACCGCCCAGATGGAAGGATATGTATCAGAGGGAGACAACGGCATTACCGTTGTTCTGGATACCAATTTAACTCCGGAGCTTTTAGCAGAAGGATTTGTACGTGAGTTGATCAGTAAGATCCAGACGATGCGGAAAGAAGCTGGTTTTGAGGTGGTAGACCACATCCGGGTATACAGCAAAGACAATGAAAAAATCGAGAGTATTTTAAAGGCTCATGAAAATGACGTTAAGAACGAGGTCCTTGCAGACGATATCATATTAAATGAAGCTGCAGGTTATGTAAAGGAATGGAATATTAATGGCGAGAATGTAACCTTAGGCGTGGAGAAGATCCAGTAAACAGTCAGGAGGTCTTGTGGAATGAGCATGGGATTTGATAAGGAAACCTTTAAAAAAAGTGTCTTGTTTAATATGAAGAACGTGTTTCGTAAAACAGTAGATGAGGCAACCAAAGAGCAGATGTACCAGGCAGTCGCCTATGCAGTAAAAGATGTGATCATAGATGAATGGATCGCAACCCACAAAGAGTACGAAAAGCAGGATGTAAAAACCCTGTATTACCTGTCCATGGAGTTTTTAATGGGCCGTGCTCTTGGCAACAGCATCATAAGTTTCATGGCACAGTCGGATGTAAAGGAAGTGTTAGAGGAACTTGGGTTTGACTTAAATGCAATTGAAGACCAGGAGCCGGATCCGGCTCTTGGAAACGGAGGGCTTGGCCGGCTTGCGGCATGCTTTCTTGATTCACTGGCAACACTGGGATATCCGGCTTACGGCTGCGGAATCCGATATCGTTACGGCATGTTCAAACAGAAAATCGAGAACGGTTACCAGGTGGAAATCCCGGATGACTGGCTGAAAAACGGATATCCCTTTGAGATCCGCAGGGCAGAATATGCTACTGAAGTTAAATTCGGGGGATATGTAAAGGTGGTACGGGAAAATGGTAAGGAGCAGTTTGTTCAGGAGGGCTATCAGTCCGTCCTGGCGGTTCCTTACGACATGCCCATCATAGGATATGGCAATAACGTAGTAAATACTCTGCGTATCTGGGATGCCCAGGCCATTAACACCTTCAGCCTGGATTCCTTTGACAAGGGGGACTACCAAAAGGCAGTGGAGCAGGAGAACCTGGCGAAAACCATTGTTGAAGTCCTCTATCCCAATGACAACCACTATGCAGGCAAGGAGCTGCGCTTAAAGCAGCAGTACTTCTTTATCTCTGCCAGCGTGCAGAGAGCAGTCAAAAAATATATGGAAAACCATGATGATATCCATAAATTCTACGAGAAGAACGTATTTCAGCTAAACGATACCCACCCCACAGTGGCGGTACCGGAGCTGATGCGGATTCTACTTGATGACTACGGATTGAGCTGGGATGAGGCATGGGAGATTACTACCAAAACCTGTGCCTATACCAACCACACCATTATGTCAGAGGCGCTGGAAAAATGGCCCATTGAGCTGTTTTCCAGACTCCTTCCAAGAATTTATCAGATTGTGGAAGAAATCAACCGCCGTTTTCAGCAGAAGATCAGCCAGATGTATCCGGGAAACCAGGATAAGGTACGTAAAATGGCCATTGTTTATGACGGTCAGGTACGAATGGCCAATCTTGCCATTGTTGGTGGCTTTTCCGTTAACGGTGTAGCCAGACTTCATACGGAGATTTTAAAGAATCAGGAGCTGAAAGATTTCTATGAGATGATGCCGGAAAAATTCAATAATAAAACCAATGGCATCACCCAGAGACGTTTTCTCTTACATGGAAATCCTCTTTTATCTGAGTGGGTGACGAAGAAAATCGGAAATGAATGGATTACCAATCTGCCTCATATTCACCGCCTGGCTGTTTACGCAGATGATCCCAAATGTCAGCAGGAGTTTATGGATATCAAATACCAGAACAAGGTCCGGCTGGCAAGATATATTAAGGAACATAACGGCATAGAGGTAGATCCCAGATCCATATTTGATGTGCAGGTAAAACGTCTTCACGAGTATAAACGGCAGCTGATGAATATTCTTCATGTAATGTATCTGTATAACCAGCTGAAGGATAATCCTAATCTGGATATGGTTCCACGGACCTTTATTTTCGGAGCCAAGGCTGCTGCTGGTTACCGCAGGGCGAAGCTTACCATCAAGCTGATCAATTCTGTGGCAGAGGTGATAAACAACGACAGAAGCATCGGCGGTAAAATAAAAGTTGTATTTATTGAAGACTACAAAGTGTCTAATGCAGAAATCATTTTCGCTGCGGCAGATGTCAGTGAACAGATATCCACTGCCAGCAAGGAAGCTTCCGGAACCGGAAATATGAAATTCATGTTAAACGGTGCCCTGACTCTTGGAACCATGGATGGTGCCAATGTGGAGATCGTAGAGGAAGTGGGAGCAGAGAATGCATTTATTTTCGGCCTGACATCCGATGAGGTAATCCGTTATGAGCGGGAAGGCGGATACGATCCCATGGAGATTTTCAACAATAATTATGAGATCCGCAGAGTTTTGATGCAGCTGATTAATGGCTATTATTCCCCACAGGATCCGGAGCTGTTCCGTGATATTTATAATTCCCTGCTTAACACCTTGAGCAGTGACAGGGCCGATACGTATTTTATTTTAAAGGATCTTCCTTCTTATGGGGAGGCACAAAAGCGGATCGATCAGGCGTACGCAGATGAATCATGGTGGGCGAAAGCTGCCATTTTAAATGTAGCAAACAGCGGTAAATTTACATCAGACCGTACCATTCTTGAATATGTCAGAGACATCTGGCATTTGGAAAAGGTAAATGTAGAACTCTGATCCATATGAAGGTTTTTGAAAAAGCGTTCCGGAAGTGATTCCGGGGCGCTTTTTCGCATATATTGAACAAGGGTTCAGACTGAAAGAAAGGCGGCGGGAAGATGGGGAAGAAGATTTTAATGGCATGTATACTGGCATTTTTGTTTCCATATATTATAACTCTGGCGTGGACCGGAAAAATTGAGGAGAAAAAAGATATGCCCATTACACTCAGTGGAAAACGTGTGATCTTAGACAGAAAAGGCGGGGAAACCTCCATGGATGTGGAGGAATATCTTCCCGGAGTGGTAGCAAAGCAGATGCCGGCAGATTACGGGAAAGAAGCGCTCCGGGCCCAGGCAATCATCGCCCGGACCTATATTTATGGTAAAATGAATGGTCAGAAAGAAGTAAAGGAATCGGAGCTCCATATGGATTATTTAGAGCAGAAGCAGATGGAAAAGATGTGGGGAAGCGAGGCTTTTGTCACCAGCTATCAGGCAATTGAAGATGCGGTACGCTCTACCACAGGTACAGTGATCACCTGTAACGATAATTTAATTGAACCGTTGTTTCATCGTGCCAGCAACGGAATGACAAGAGCGGGAGATTCAAACCACCCATACTTACAGCCGGTGGAATGCAAAAAGGATGTGGAGGCAGAGGGTTTTTTAACAATTCTTCAGTTCAGCAAAGATGACTTTGCGGATAAGATCAACAAGATCTCAGGCGATGGTTCTGTAACGGCAGATCAGATCCCCCAAAGCATTCAGATTGTTCAGCGGGATGATTCCGGTTACGTGGTACAGATTCAGATCGGTACCCATACCCTCACAGGAGATCAGGTTCAGTATGCACTTTCCCTGCCATCGCCTTCCTTTGAATTTGAGGATTATGAGGGCGGTGTGAGAGCTGTCTGCCGGGGGATCGGACATGGATATGGCTTTAGCCAGTACGGTGCAAAATGCAAAAGTGAGGAAGGATGGACGGCAGAAAAAATTCTTGCTTATTTTTATAAAAATATTGTTTTGAAATCTGAATAACTCTTTCACTCTTGGTAAGAATATTATCGAGGTGATAAACGTGAAGGAGAAAATAAGTCAATTGTTCAAGGATAAAGTATTCCTTGTCCTGTTGGTTCTAGGCCTGCTGACTATAGTAGCTGCAGCAGGAGTCATTACCGTTCAAAGAGGAAATGGTGGAGAAAACAGCCCTTATCTGAAAGTACCGGATCAGAGCAACATGATTGTTGAAGAATCAGTCCCCCAGAATACGCAGGTAGCTGTTGCAGGAGATTCAAATGCAACAAAAAATGCGGAAGAGGAAATGAAGGCTGTTGATTCAGCCAAAGCCACAGCCGAAAAAGAAACACAGGCAGCAAAAGCCGCAACAGACAAAAATGCCGCCAAGTCACTGGTACTTAATTTTAACGACTCCACCAGAATGACCTGGCCGGTACGCGGAAATGTTATTTTGGACTACAGTATGGATAAGACCATCTACTTCCCAACCCTGGATCAGTATAAATGCAATCCAGGCGTGGTAATTCAGGGAGATGTGAGCACTCCGGTAGTCGCACCCGCCAATGCAAAAGTACAGGAAATCGGTTCCAATGAAGAAATTGGTAACTACGTTGTTTTAAACATGGGCAACAAGTATACGGCTGTTTGCGGTCAGTTAAAAGAACTGAAGGTAAAAGCAAATGAATATGTGAAGGAAGGCCAGGTGCTGGGTTATATTGCAGAACCCACAAAGTATTATTCCGTAGAAGGCGCCAACCTATTCTTTGAAGTGACCCATGAAGACAAAGCCATTGATCCTCTTGACCATATGCAATAATCAGGCTCAGGAAATATTAGGAAAAAGTTATAAAAAAATAATAATTTGTTCATACGTGATTAAGACTCATCTGCTATACTTAGTCCGTACATCAAACGGGGAGTGTGGCTATGAACATATTGTTTTTTTTAACACCTAAGAATGAAGTGGCTTATATTTATGAAGATGATTCTCTGCGTCAGGCGCTGGAGAAGATGGAGTATCATAAGTACTCCGCCATACCTGTCATTAACAGGAACGGCAAATATGTTGGAACAATAACAGAAGGGGACATGCTCTGGGGAATAAAGAATAAATTCAATTTAAGTCTGAAGGAAGCGGAGAATGTGACGGTAGCCGCCATTGACAGAAGATCGGATAACCGCCCCGTTTTTGCAGATTCCACAATGGAAGACCTGGTTGATATGGCTTTGAACCAGAATTTTGTACCGGTGGTGGATGATCAGAAGAATTTCATCGGGTTAGTAACCCGTAAGGATATCATACGCTACTTTTACAAGAAGTCCCAGGAAGTAAAAAAGTCCGACGAGATCAAGGTCAGGACAATTGTAAGTAATTAAGAAGATAGAAAAGCGTTTTCGGTTTTTAGCCGAAAGCGCTTTTTTCATCCCATATTTTTTAATCCTCAGACAGATAGGAAGCGGATTCATCCCGGTTCTTTCCTAAAATTTTCAACAGATTCTCCTGCTTTAAGGGAGTAGAATAATAAAATCCCTGCTGATAGCCGCAGCCTGCTTCTGTTAAAACGGACACCTGATTTTCTGTTTCTACGCCTTCTGCGATTATGGACAGGTGAAGATCCTTTGCCATGGAAATTAAACCTTGTATGATGTACCTGGATTTTTCATTGGTCTCAAGCTGCCAGATAAAGAGCCGTTCCAACTTTACAGTGTGAACGGGAAGATCCAGGCTGGCAGAGACACTGGAATAACCAGAGCCGAATTCATTGAGTATCAGTTCCACTCCCATATCTGAAAGCTTTTGAAGAATGATGTTAAAGTTTAAATATCCCATAGTCAGCGCACTTTCTTTCAGTTCCAGTGCAAGCTTACCCTGTGGAACCTCATATGCCTTCATAACCCGTGCAACTTCGTCAATAAAGTCCTCCTGCAAAAATAGCACAGGAGAAACAGGAAGTGCTATGGATTCGAATTCACAGCCATCATCTAGTGCCTGTCTGATGCACTGGCAGACCTTTTCCAGAGCATAATAAAGCAATGCACGGATCTGCCCGGAATCCTCTGCCACAGTCATGAATTCTCCAGCTCCCATTAACCCCAGGCCTTTTATAAATATGCGCATGGATAATTCGGCTCTTAAAAATGTCCCTGTTTCAACACAATAGGAAGGACGGTAAAGAATCTCCACTTCATCTTTTTCCAGAGCCGTCTTTAAATAAAGGGCGATGGTCTGCCGCCGCCTAAGCTGATTTTGTAAAGTACTGTCAAACATGACTGCCTGATTGGGGCCGCCCTCACCCGCTCTGGTCACCGCCAGATCCAGGCATTTTAACATCTGTTCCGTGGTTTCAGCATGACCGGGATAGGCACAAAGCCCCATCTGTACAGAACAGATGCAGTCCGTGCTGCCAATCTTCCAGGCATGGTCAAATCTCTGGGCGATTTCATCTGCAAGATTCATGGCCTGTCCCTGGGTATAATGATCCAAAAAGATCATATATTCCACACCAATATAATGATAGACATTGTTTCCGCATGATTCCTTTAAATAGGCAAGGATCTGACTCAGCAGATTTTCACAGTATTCGTAACCAAGTAATTGATTGAGCTGCTTAAAATTCTCTATGTATAGTTTTAAAACAACGCCCCGTTCATTGGAACTGAGTGCGTGGGTAAGATGATGTAAGCAGGCATCACGTTCCAGTTTAACCGAAGAATCACTGCCTTGTTCGGTTTCTCTTATCTGTTTATCGTCAGAAATAAGATTCTCTTTTTTTTGAAACCAGTGCATTGGGATTGCCTCCTGTTCTTGGTTGTCTGTTCTTATTTTAGTATAGAAAAGAGAGGAAAGCAAGAAATAATTGGAAACGGTAAAAAAGGCATTACTTCTGTTAAAAGTGAGAATAATAGGAAATATGCATATTAATACAGCGTCGAAAAAGACAAACAGCAGAGGTGAAAATAAATGAATTCAATATGGACAGAAACAGTCCGGATTCCGGGTAGAAACCCTCTTCCTGGAAACAGGCGGACAGAGGTGGTAGTGATTGGGGCAGGAATGGCAGGAATACTGACTGCCTTTTATTTACAGCGGCACGGTGTTCATGTGGTGGTATTGGAAGCAGACCGGATCGGAAGCGGTCAGTCCGGATATACCACTGCAAAAATTACGTCCCAGCATAATTTAATCTATAATAAACTGGCGAAATCCGTAGGAGAGGATACGGCCAGACTGTACGGAAGAGCCAATCAGCTGGCAGTAGAGGAATATGGAAAGCTGATCAGACGATATGGGATCCGGTGCCATTATGAAGAAAAAGATGCTTATCTTTATTCTGTACAGGAATCGGAAAAGCTTTTAAAAGAAGCAGAATGTGCCAAAAGACTTGGTCTTCCGGCCTCTTTTGAGCGGGAGATTAAACTTCCTTTTCCCATTTTCGGAGCAGTCCGGTTTTCCGGCCAGGCACAGTTTCACCCTCTGGAATTTTTAAGAGACATCTCCACTGGTCTGACAATTTATGAAAGGACCAGAGTGTTAAAAGTAGAGGGGCATGAGGTTATCACGGACCGGGGAGTAATTAAAGCGGAGAAGGTAGTATTTGCAACCCATTATCCATTTATCAATATTCCCGGATTCTATTTTGCAAAGATGTATCAGGAAAAAAGTTATGTCACAGAGTTTGATGGCGTTCCCTCCATTGACGGAATGTATCTGGGCGTGGATTCCAAAGCCTATTCTTTCAGAAATGCAGGAGACAAGCTGCTTATGGGATATGGAAGCCACAGAACGGGAAGCATTCCCAAAGAGAACCCGTATGTAGTTATGAAGCAGACAGCAAAGCATCTGTTTCCAGGTGCACAGGAGATTGGTAAATGGTCTGCACAGGATTGTATGACGCTGGACGGAATTCCTTATATCGGCACTTACTCTGTCTTCAAACCTGACTGGTATGTGGCAACAGGATTCGGCAAATGGGGTATGAGTACGTCCATGGTTGCAGCTAAGATGTTAAGCATGCAGATTCTGGGAAAGAAAACACCATTTGATGAGGTATTTACACCCAGAAGGCATCATATAAGAGCGGGAGCCGGCACTCTGGTTTCCCATGGACTTAAGTCCGTAAAGGGACTTTCCGGCGGAGTATTAAAAGGCGCTGTCAACTGTCCTCATTTGGGCTGCCGTCTGGTCTGGAACCGATACGATAAGAGATGGGAATGTCCATGTCATGGATCTTCTTTTGAAATAAACGGAAAAATATCTTCTAATCCTGCACAACAGAGTATTCCATTCATAGATTGATATTAGAAACTTTTCAAGTATGAAAGGAGTCAAACATCCTATGGATGGTAATACGAAACAACGGTGTTCCGACTGGTCTTCGCCTATGGAACTTGATATGTCCGTATGTCCGGGTACAGTGATTCGTCCAGATATGCCTCTGGGATCCGGTCCGGCAAAGAACTTAAAAAACCCGTCAGCACCCATTCCAATGAGACAACAGGATTTATCCAGATGTCCCTCTTACTTTGGATCCATGAAATGTCCGGAAATGCCCCCCAAGCCAATGAAATGTCCGGACCAGGGAGTGTCCCCGGCAGTGATGAAATGTCCGGAAATGCCCCCGTGCCCAATGCCAATGAAATGTCCGTCACAGGGAGTATCGCCAGCAGTAATGAAATGTCGGGAAATGCCCCTGTGCCCGATGCCAATGAAATGTCCGTCACAGGGAGTATCGCCAGCAGTAATGAAATGTCGGGAAATGCCTCCGTGCCCGATGCCAATGAAATGTCCGTCACAGGGAGTATCGCCAGCAGTAATGAAATGTCCGGAAATGCCCCCATGCCCAATGCCAATGAAATGTCCGTCACAGGGAGTATCGCCAGCAGTAATGAAATGTCCGGAAATGCCCCCATGCCCAATGCCAATGAAATGTCCGTCACAGGGAGTATCGCCAGCAGTAATGAAATGTCCGGAAATGCCCCCATGTCCAATGCCGGTAAAATGTCCACCTCAGGGAGTTTCTCCAGCAGTAACAAAATGTCCAGAGATGCCCCCGTGTCGCATGAGATGTCCAGAAATGCCTCCCAAACCAGCAAAATGTCCGTCTCAGGGAGTTTCTCCAGCAGTAACAAAATGTCCAGAGATGCCCCCTTGCCGCATGAGATGTCCGGAAATGCCTCCCAAACCAGCAAAATGTCCGTCACAGGGAGTCTCTCCTGCAGTAACAAAATGTCCGGAAATGCCCCCATGTCCAATGATGTATCCGGATATGCCTCCATGTCACATGAGACCCAATATGCCCCCAATGGGAGTAGCCCCCGGTATGTGTGCTGGTGCCAAGCCAGCTGATTGTTCCGGTGCGGAATGTATTGACCGGTATCCGGTAGGTATGGCCTATGTTCCGTGGCAGAGATGGCAGGAACTTTATTCTGTAGATACTGCAATTGAAATGGGAACGATTTTCCCAGATTTATTTAAACCATTTTTGATGGGGGGGTGCAAGTAATGGGAAATAATTGTAATAATGTTGTTGATTGCGATATGTTATTAATGCAGATATTTAAAGCCAGTTTCGCAATGGACGATGTAGTCCTGTATCTTGATACCCACCCATGTGACCAAGATGCTTTGAATTATTACTATTATGTAGTAAATATGCGTAATCAGGCTATGCAAACCTATGAGCAATATTGTGGTCCACTGATGGCAGATGGAGTTATGGACGAAAACTACTGGACCTGGGTAAATGATCCATGGCCATGGGAAGGAGTGTGCGGCTAATGTGGAGATATGAAAAGAGGTTGCAGTATCCTGTAAATATTAAAACGCCCAATCCTAAAATCGCTACCTTCATTATGAGCCAGTATGGCGGACCCTATTGTAAATGCATATAATAAATAAACTTCATTTCCCCTGACTTTTTATCATAAACTATTTTTTTCACCACACTGCGCAGCGCTTTTCCTTTCACTTCGCTACTAACTGATTGATTTGTTAATATGTCGCAGACACCTCTGATTTTATCGTTACATGGATCCTTAGCTTTGGTATGTTCATGACGTTCCCAGGCTTCTATGGATTTTATTTTGCTTTCCAGTTCTGATTCAACTTTCATAAGGCGTTCTTTTCCGGCACGGTATTCTTCCAGAGTGTCAATTCCATTTACATATGCTGATTTTAGTTTATTTTTCTTTGTACCAAGCTTTTCCAATGCGGATTCTAACCGCTGCTTTTCTAATAATCGTCCTGAATCTGGTTGTTTGATGTAATCATTATGTTTCTCTGCATTTACGGTGACCTGCTGTAAGGATTCAATAATGAGAGACTCCGCTTTTTTGTCAGAAATACAGCAGGATTCCTTATGAAGTCCTTTGGTATAGCGCCAGCATTGAAAATAGCCGGACTGATGACCCGATTTTCCTCCCGAGTTATATCCCAGGCTGGCGCCGCAGTAACCGCAGACCAAAAGTCCGCTGGCCCAATGTCTGCATGAGGAAACTTCTCTTCTGTTCCGAGGCCTGTATTCCTGTTTCAGTCGCTGCTGGTTGGCTTGAAAGACAGAGGTGACCTCATTTCTTGTTTCGTGTGAGCCTTGAAAGGAGATGTTATTCCACGTAACTGTGCCTTCATAGAATCTGTTTTTTAATATCCGCTCTACCGATCTTCTGTCAAACGGATTCCCCCGTTTGGTACAATATCCCTGGCTATTGGCATCTCTGGCAATTGATGTAAGATCCATTCCATTAAAAAAGGACTGATGTATCAATACCACGGCCTCATATTCCTTTTCTTCTATAACAAAAGGCTTTCCCTCACCTACAGCACGGTATCCCAGGCATGGAGCGGCCTGATACCCGTTTCTCAGGGCTTTTTCCGTCATTCCCCGTGTAACCTCACCAGATAAGTTAATGGAATAATATTCATCAAACCATTCAATAATGCTTTCGATCAGCCGTCCAAACATGCCTTCCATAATTGGTTCAGAAACACTTTTTATCGAAACGCCGCATTTTTTTCGAAGTACGCTTTTATAAAACATGCTTTCTTCCTGATTACGTGCAAAGCGGGAGAATTTCCATAAATACAGATACTGAAAAGGGGAGGGATGGGATTTAGCAATAGAGATCATCCGCTGAAATTCTTTCCGGTTATCAGCTCTGCGCCCGCTTACTCCCTTTTCTTCTATAAAAATGTATTCGTCCGGAATCAGCACACCGTCGGCATTGGCCGAATTTTTAATCTCCCGAAGCTGTGCAGCTGGAGAGAGCTCGGTCTGATCGTTTGTACTAACCCGTACATAAGCCGCCCCAATGGGTTTTGTCTCATTTTTAATCAATGAGTTCCCTTCTTTCCGATAATTAAAAGAGAAGATACCTGGAAACAGGTACAATCTGTGTCACATACATTTTACAGGAAGGGGTATAAAATTATGAGTAAAACAATCAAGATTGTAAATTACATAGAGTTTACTGGAGAAATGGTTTTGTTTGACACCCTGCCAGAAGAGGAAAAAAAGAAGACCGCTGAAAAAATTCTTGATCTGATGATGAGGCAGGCAGGCTATATTAAGACAGAAAACAAAAAAAATGCCGGTCATCTGTTATCATGATGACCGGCATTTTTTCTATGACTGTGATGTGGATTGGCAATCTGTATCATCCGTGTAGTTTTTAAAGGGAAAGAAAAATTCCGGAATTCCGGAGGCATATGGAGCGATATCGTATTGCTGATAGTAGATGACCACGCCGCAGGGCTTTAAGTAAAATGCGTTCATATCAAAATTTCCCCGGATCAGATTTGCATAATCATCAAAGTAGATGCCCGGATTTTCTTTCTGGCGGATAACAATCTCATTTTCAATTACTTTAAAAATATCATTTACATCTTTTACGTCTAGAAAAAAGTCGGTTATATGCATCTGCTTTCCTGTCTTGAAGTTCCAGGTCTGGGACTGCCTCAACGTATTTCCGTGAGCCCCGCCCAAATAAGAATATTGGTCAGTATAGAGGCTTGTAAAGCAATCCTCATTATAGGTGATTACATAATTGGAAAGGAATTCATAGCTATGAAAGGGAAATTCATTGTCTTTTGCATACATGGCATCTTCCACAGCCTGAGGGTATAAAACCTCGCGGCAGTATTTTTCCGACTGCTGGGACTGAATTTCATAGAACTGATTAATGGAGTTTGCCGCGGCAGTGCTGCAGGTTGATGTAAAATAAGGATAGTTGATAGTATAAGTAAGGACAGGAACATTGTTATGTTTCATTACATCTGTCTTCGTTTTTTGGGTGATTGTCTGCATGAGAACCTCAGGAAAGAAAGTTTTTTATATTATATGAATGCTCAGCAGGTTTATTGCGGAAAAATGAGAAACGGGCTGAATCTGAGATCCAATATGTATAATCGGGACCGTTTTTACCATACTATCTTTGAGGTGATCAAATATGAAAAATAAAAACAAGGATAATTGCAGCTCCAGTGCAAAGGATGAGAACCAAAAGCCCGAAACATTTCAGAATCATTGGGAGACTGGCAAATTCTTAGGTCCCAATACGTTGAGGCATGAGGAAAGCATTAAAGTGTATGAAAAAAAGGAAGAGGAGTGATAAAACACTTCTCTTCCTTTTTTAGGGAGTGGTTATTGATTATATGTTTTTGAAATTTGGCGGACCAGATGGAGAAATGGGCGCTTCCATGCGTTATCTTTCCCAGCGTTATGCTATGCCTTATAAAGAGGGGAAAGCAATTTTGACAGATATTGGAACGGAAGAACTGGCGCTTAATAGGTATCGGTAATGGGCGTTATAAGTCGCGGAAAGGGAGTTTTAGGTATACGTCGAGGGTGAAGGAGTCAACTCCGCTCCCAAGGCGTGTGCCTTTTTTTGTTTTGGTGTAGTAAATGTGATCGACGATTTGTTTTAACAGGGCGTTTTTGCGTAGGGGGTCGTCTGTTTTTGAATAGGATTTCAGGACGTTTTCAAAATAGGGGATGAACTGTTCTTTTCTGATGATGCGTTCTTTGATTTCTTCCATTTCCCGTTCTATGGTTTTTATTAGTTTTTCATTGTCTTCCAGCTTTTTGTTTAAGTCTCCGGATCGTTTGCGGAAGAGGTCGAGGGAGTAGACTTGTTGCTCAAAGTAATCGTATACGGATTCGAGCTGCTTGTTTAGAATATCCGTTTCATTTTTGTATTCTGTTAGAACGGCTTTTTTACGTTCGAGGACTTCGGTCCAGTCACCGGTGTTTTCTCCCTGGATCCGGATCTTATATTCTTTTAGTGTTTTTTCGAGGAACTGTAGCAGGCGTTCTTCTACCAGATAGTAGAAAGAGCCAACGGTAGGGCAGCCGTGTGTTTTACATAATACGGTATCATTGGGGTTCCTTGCACCTGCGGGGCGGCGGTACATTGCTTTCTGGCATTCGCTACAGTATAAAAGCCCGGCCAGTGTGGATTTAATTGTGGAGAAATTGGTGGGGCGGAAGTTTGCTTCCAGCTTTTTTCTGGCGGCGTAAAAAACATGTTCGTCGATGATCGGAGGGTGAATGGCATCGAAGATCTCTGAGTCATTGTTGATGGGGCGGGAGCGTTTGACTGTTCCGTTTTCTATGACTTTAAGCTGCTTGCGCTTGCCGACCTCCAGTTTTCCGATATATACGTAATTTTTTAGGATGCCTTTGATTACTCCGGTTTCCCAGTGATCGGATTTGCGGGGGGAAACTTTCATGTCGTCGAGGAGGTGGGCGATCTGAGTGGGACCCAGGGGGAGTCCGTCAGATTCCGGTGTTCCTTCGGTGAATAGCTGGAATACGAACTGAACGATCTTTGCTTCTTCAGGCTGTGGAGTCAGGGTGAATCCTTTTTCGTGGGGCAGTTTTTCCCGTTCATATCCGTAAGGAGCCACGTTGGAAATCCATTTTCCTTCCTTGGTGGAAGCACGCCGGCCGTTTTGTAGACGGCGGTTGATGATTTTGTATTCTCGTCTGCTCATGAAAAGCCCGAATTCGGCGTATTCTTCGTCAAATTCATCATTGGGGTCATAGGTTTTCATGGGGGTGATGATCTTGGTGTTTCCATATTTAAAGGTTTCCATGATCAGACCCTGATCTCTGGTATCTCCACGGGCGAGACGTTCCAGCTCCACTACTAATACACCATCAGGCTGCTCGTTTTCAATGTCGGAAAGCATACGCATCATTTCTGGCCGGGCGGCGATGGTTTCTCCAGATACTACCTCCCGGTAGATGTGGGAGATTGTGATTTTTAATTGTTCGGCCAGTTCGTTAAGGCGCTTTTCGTGTCTGGCCAGAGTCTCACCTTCACCATGGGCTTCGGCTTCCCGATCCTCTCTGGATTTACGTAAGTACATGTAATAGATTCCTGATGGGTCAAGCATTATATCATCTCCTTGTATAGTTTACTTAATTTTGGGTACAAAAATAACAGCTATTGCAAGCTGTTTCCGAAAATGATATAATTCCATTGTCTAGATGGATATATCTTTCCGGAAATCCGGCAAGACAAAATCTATGTGAAGCCGTTCAGCATTGCGAGTGCTGGACGGTTTTTGTATTCTATATTAATTTATTTCATCAATATCAAGCGAGTAGCCTAAAACTTCACCAACTCTTGTTATCTTTCCTTTGAGTGTAACTGTATTGCCTTTTGACATCCCCATTATCTTATTTTTCTGATCATCATTTTTAATGTAGCACTGAACTCCAATGATAGCAAAATCATCATTTATGGGATTTAATGATATATATTTACCGCTAGAATCAATTACACTAAGTTTCCCGGTGATTTCCACATATTGATCTTTGTATTTCTCACTTGCATTGAGAGCATTTGCTTTAAGATCACTCATCATATCATCAACATTATATGCTGTGTATGTTTTCGGGGCTTCCGTTGTTGTTTCCACTGCTGTTTTTGCAGAATCTTTCTTTCCAGAAGTAGAGGTTTCACTGCTTTTGCTTCCTAGGCAAGAGCCAAGTAAGCCAAGTGCAAAGAAGACAATAATGGCAGTTAGGCATCCTGAACCCCCCTGTTTTTTACGGCATTGAGGGCATACCTTTGCTCCATAAGGAATTTCTGTTTTGCAGTGCTTGCAAATTTTTGTTGTTGGTTTTTCTTTTCCCATACTCATATCCTCTTTTCGTAAGATTTTTTTATTAAAAAGCCATTGGCTATTTTAATCTTTCGTTACATATGATTTATTCATCAAAGAAAGCATCATCATATTGTTTCATTTCTTCGGTCACTTCTATATCTGTACGTTCGTGGGCAGCATTTGACATTAGATGTGACTTATCTCCTGCTGACTTTTTCTTTATTAATTTCGATATATCTGAAGTATTGCAGCGATTATATTCCATTTCTAGAACCGTATCTACCGTATGTCTACCTTTATCATCTATGAAATTATATTTATCTAAAAGATTCTGCTCTGGTTCCGTAATAAACGATTGATTTTGGGGATCCTCTTTTTCGTTTGTACCCAGTAGTTCATCAGCGCTTACATTTAGTACTTTTGCAATTTTTTTTATTATTGCAACTCCGGGTTCTCGATTACCACTTTCATATAAAGAATAAGTGGATTTAGCAACACCTATTTTTTCTGCAACATCCTTCTGAGTCATTTTTCTAGACGTGCGAGCTTCTTTTAAATTTCCGTTAAAACTATTTTCCATTTGGATACCTCCATTATGTTGATTATAAAATTCGCAAAGTTGTTTGTCAATAGAAAAGTTTGCATTTTGAAAACATTTTAAAGAATAGGGGCTTGACAAGTTTGCTATATGCAATTATAGTATAATTAAAGTTTGCATTTAGCAAACAAAAATAAAGAGAGGTGATTTAATGTTTAGAAACTTAGAAGCAGAACAGGCCAGAAATGCTTTTACAAATCAGGATGTTGCAACTCATTTAGGAATTTCAAGGACATCTTATGAAAATAAGAAAAAAACCGGGAAATTTACTACATTTGAAATAAAGCTATTATGTAGGCTCTTTGATAGCAAGTTCGACTATCTCTTTGAGAGTGAACTGGATAGAAAAACAGGTTAATAGCTGGATAAAAGGAGAAGAGAAAGGATTGGTGATACATATAGAATTCAAATTATCGTGCAAGTCCTGTAAGTATCGTAACCGCTGCCCAGATCAAAGTCGACGGTATACCTGTAAAGATTATGAGAGAAGAGTTACAAGTACGCAACAAGTACAACCAATAACGCATAGGCTTAAGAGAAAGAGAGGTGTTACATATGCAAATCATGGAAATGAAAATCGGTAATACACTTATTCGCGCTCACGATGATTGTTTTGTTAAAACTGAGGAAGAAAAACAGGAGATTCTTGATAATGTGGGCCGAATCGCCTCCAGTATCTACAGAGATAAAGAGAAGAAAGATGAAACCGGCTGATGCCGGTCGGTATGGACAAGCCACAAGGAAAGGAGAACGAATGAGATACTA
Source organism: Lacrimispora struthionigena (assembly GCF_048627165.1). Taxonomy (NCBI): domain Bacteria; kingdom Bacillati; phylum Bacillota; class Clostridia; order Lachnospirales; family Lachnospiraceae; genus Lacrimispora; species Lacrimispora struthionigena. The sequence continues at coordinate 1,117,060 of NZ_JBMBWP010000002.1, read as the reverse complement.
TGACAAATTAGCCGATTACACTGACGCTGGTCCTTCAAAAATAAAGCAAATTATGAAAAGGATCGCGCCAACAGTGATCTTCATCAGTGCAATGGCTTTGATGTTTTTATTAGTCGGTGCGCTGGAAGTGTTGTGAAAGGAGGTGGAATATATGCACAGCAAGTGGAAAGTATCGTCACAGTTTATAGATGATGAAAGGGTATTTCAAGTCTACCGGTTACGAGATATTAGCAAGATAGATCATTCTGGCAACCGGGAGTATGCAGGCGAAATTATTTATAATCAAGATGCAGCCTACGCGGTAGCCAAAGGACTTAATGATGGAGAGGGAATAGAGGAATCATTTCCCAAGAAACAGAAACCCCAGGAGCGGCAACTCCCAGGGAATCAAGGTAACACGTAAATACTATTCATTCCTATTATACATAGGAAACAGGAGGATTGCAACAATGTCTATGAAAATCAATCAATTGGAGATTGAGAATGTAAAGAGAATTAAGGCCGTAAAGATCGAACCGTCAGCAAACGGTCTGACCATTATCGGAGGCAGAAACAACCAGGGAAAAACCTCAGTACTGGATTCTATCGCCTGGGTGCTTGGTGGGGACAAGTTCCGCCCCTCACAGGCCCAGCGTGACCAGTCAGTGATTCCGCCAAATCTTAAGATCACCATGAGCAACGGTCTTGTGGTTGAACGGAAAGGCAAGAACAGCGCCCTGAAGGTAACGGATCCGAACGGAGAGAAGGGCGGACAGCAGCTTCTTAATGATTTTGTGGAGCAGTTCGCGTTAAACCTTCCGAAGTTCATGGAATCAACATCAAAAGAGAAGGCTCAGATCCTACTTAAAATTATTGGCGTAGGGGACAAGCTCCTGACTTTGGAACGGGAAGAACAGGAGAAATATAATGAGCGGCTTACTATTGGGCGTATTACAGATCAAAAAGAAAAGTATGCAAAGGAACAACCGGCTTATAATGACGCTCCGGTGGAATTAGTATCTGCCTCTGACCTCATTAAAAAGCAACAGGATATCCTGGCACAGAATGGTGAGAACCAAAGAAAGCGTGAGCGACTCCACCAGTTAGAACAGGAAGACCAGCGACTCATGGAGCAGATCCAGGAACTTCTAAAAAAACAAGAGGCGGTCCGGGCAGATCTTTCCATTGCCAGAATGAATGCGAAGGATCTGGAGGATCAGTCCACCGCAGAACTGGAGCGCAGCATTTCTGATATTGAGGAGATTAATCGGAAGGTGCGAGCGAACCTTGACAAAGAGAAAGCAGAAGACGATGCCAGGGAATACCGCAGGCAGTATGACCAGCTTTCGAAACAGCTTGATGAAACCCGTGATGCTAAAAATGAGCTTCTTAAATCTGCTGAACTTCCACTTCCGGAACTTTCTATTAAAGAAGGAGAGCTGGTTTATAAAGGTCAGCAGTGGGACAACATGTCAGGCTCCGATCGGCTTAAGGTATCCACCGCCATTGTCCGGAAGTTAAATCCGGAGTGTGGTTTTGTTCTCCTGGACAAGTTAGAGCAGATGGATTTAGAAGTCCTTAAGGAGTTTGGTGAATGGCTAGAAGCAGAAGGACTGCAGGCCATTGCAACCAGGGTAAGCACCGGAGAAGAGTGCAGTATTGTAATTGAAGATGGATACGTGGCGGGTCAGGAGCACCCACTCATGGAAGATAAGAAGACAGGATGGAAGGAAGGAGTATTTTAATGCAAATTATTAAAGGAAAGCTGCCAGGGGCGAAGAAGACCGTTGTGTACGGTCCCGAGGGAATTGGAAAGTCAACTTTTGCAGCACGGTTCCCGGACCCAGTATTTATTGATACTGAGGGAAGTACCAAGGATATGGATGTAGCAAGGCTTCCGGAGCCTAGCAGCTGGACCATGATTCTGAATCAGGTTTCAGATGTGATCAAGACACCCAATGTCTGCAAAACTTTAATCGTCGACACGGCAGACTGGGCGGAAACGCTTTGCACTACCAGTGTTTGCACGAAGAATCAGAAAAGCAGCATTGAAGATTTTGGCTATGGAAAAGGTTATACATATATTCAGGAGGAATTCGGAAAGCTTCTAAATCTTCTTACCGATGTGACGAAAGTCGGAATCAATGTGGTATTAACAGCTCATGCAAAAATGCGGAAGTTTGAACAACCGGATGAAATGGGAGCTTATGATCGGTGGGAAATGAAGCTAAGTAAAGGTGTAGCGCCTATGGTGAAGGAATGGGCGGATATGGTCCTGTTCTGCAACTATAAGACGATGGTTGTTAACGTTGACGGTCAGGGTGCTCAGAAGGGCAAGAACAAAGCTCAGGGCGGCAGACGAGTTATGTACACAACCCATCACTCCTGCTGGGATGCTAAAAACCGCTATGGGCTTCCTGACGAAGTACCATTTGAATACGATTCGATTCGCCACATCATAGAAAGTTCCGTTGTGGGAAATCCCATTTCGGAAGAAAAGAAGACCACTCCACCGGTTACTCAGCCGAAGCAGGAGGACTCTGGGAGTATCAATCAGAGCCGAGAAGAGTCTCCAAAAGAAGAGAAAGCAGCTCCACCGGTGGATACAAAGTCAGAGCCTATGAACCCACCAGAAGTGAAGGTAGATGAACGGATTCCGAAAGCCCTTCGCGATCTAATGATTCGTAATGGGGTGGATGAGTGGGATATCCAGAATGCAGTTGCTGCAAAAGGATACCTCACAGCAGATATTCCAGTTTGGAAGTATGAAGAGGTTAATCCGGGTTTTACTGACGGAGTTTTGGTGGCCGCATGGGATCAAGTATATGCAGAAATTAAAGAAATGAAAAAGACCGACAGCTTGGTATTTAATTAGAGGAGGATATAGTAGATGGCAGATTACGAAGCAAAAGAATTAGGATGGGACGATGAAGTAGAAAAAGGCGAAGGAGGCGGGGACTTTGTCCTCCTTCCTCCTGGAGATTATGAGTTTACAGTGGAATCATTCGAACGGGCCAGACACCCAGGCGGTGACAAATCTCCGGAGTGTAACAAAGCAATCTTAAAGCTGAGAATCGACACCCAGGAGGGAACCACTCTCCTTACAGAGAACTTACTTCTTTATGATAAGATGCAGTGGAAAATTGCACAGTTCTTCCTATGTATCGGTGAAAAAGAAATTGAGGGCAAAGTCAGAATGAACTGGCCGGCAGTCCCGGGAGCAAAGGGAAAAGCTACAATCGAGGTAACGCCTGGAAGAGATGATCCAAATAAGAAGTTTAATCATGTGAAGAAGTATCTTCCGTATGAACCGAAAAAATTTGAGGCAGGGAAGTTTTAATTATGGAACTTAGACCATATCAGTCAGAGGCAAAGGCTGCAATCTTTGAAGAATGGGACAAGGGCGTCAAGCGTACGCTCCTGGTCCTCCCTACGGGGTGTGGTAAGACGATTGTATTTGCAAAAGTAACAGAGGATTGTGTACGTAGGGGAAACAGGGTGCTTATTATGGCGCACCGTGGGGAGCTCTTGGATCAGGCTGCCGATAAGATCGGGAAAGCCACGGGGCTTGGGTGCGCTACGGAAAAGGCGGAAGAAACCTGCCTGGGGAGCTGGTTCCGTGTTGTAGTCGGATCTGTTCAGAGCCTTACAAGAGAAAAGCGATTAAAGCAGTTCCCGGTAGATTACTTTGACACCATTATCATTGATGAAGCACATCACTGCCTATCTGACAGTTATCAAAAGATCTTAGATTATTTTAAAGAAGCCAATATTTTAGGCGTAACAGCGACACCGGATCGTGGTGATATGCGAAACCTGGGGGAATGCTTTGACAGTCTGGCTTATGAGTATACACTTCCAAAGGCAATTAAAGCCGGCTATCTTTCCCCGATCAAAGCCCTGACCCTTCCCCTTAAGCTGGATTTATCAGCAGTGGGAATGCAGTCTGGAGACTTTAAATCCGGAGATATCGCAACCGCTCTGGATCCATATCTGTATCAGATTGCCGATGAAATGGAAAAGCACTGCAAGGATCGGAAAACGGTCGTGTTCCTTCCTCTTGTCAAAACAAGCCAGAAATTCCGAGACATTCTAAATAGCAAAGGATTTAAGGCTGCAGAGGTAAACGGAGACAGTAAAGACCGCGCAGAAGTGTTGGCAGCCTATGAGCGGGGAGATTATAACGTTCTGTGTAATTCTATGTTGCTTACGGAAGGATGGGACTGCCCCAGTGTTGACTGTATTGTGGTGCTTCGTCCCACAAAGGTGCGTAGCCTTTACAGCCAGATGGTAGGACGTGGAACGCGCTTGTTCCCCGGAAAAGACCACTTACTCTTACTGGATTTCTTATGGCATACCGAGCGACACGAGCTTTGCCACCCTGCCAGTCTGATCTGCCAGGATGAGGAAGTAGCCCGGAAAATGACGGTGAACATCGAGCAGGCAGGCTGCCCCGTTGATATCGAAGTAGCAGAAAAACAAGCGGCAGAAGATGTTGTTGCACAGAGGGAAGAAGCCCTTGCAAAGAAGCTGGAAGAAATGAAGAAGCGTAAGAAAGCACTGGTGGATCCTTTGCAGTTTGAAATGAGTATTCAGGCGGAGGATTTATCCGGATACGTTCCTTCCTTTGGTTGGGAAATGTCCCCACCTACTGATAAACAGAAGAAAGAACTGGAAAAGCTGCAGATCGATCCCAGTGAGATTGAAACCACTGGTAAGGCTGATATGCTTTTGAACAGTCTTCATCAGAGAATAAAAGCTAATCTGGCTACACCAAAGCAGATCCGCTGCTTAGAAAAGTATGGCTTTCAGCATGTGGGAACATGGAACTTTGACTCAGCTAAAAACATGATTGACCGCATTGCAGCGGCAGGCTGGCGGGGTGCACCTTCGGGCGTAAATCCGCGTGAGTATATACCGGAATAAGGAGACTTGAAACATGGATAGTACATACGACCTCATGGAGGTCCTAAATCATATAGACCCATCAGAGCTTAATTACCAGGACTGGATTAATGTCGGCATGGCTCTGCAGCATGAAGGGTATTCCGTTGATGTGTGGGACCGATGGAGCATGAACGACCAGCGGTATCACGCAGGGGAGTGTGAAAAGAAATGGCGGGGCTTCCACGGGGCCGGTACTCCGGTGACAGGTGGGACCATTGTCCAATATGCCAGGGATCAGGGGTGGACCCCAACTTATGATCCCGGCAAAGCACTTGACTGGAACGATACCGTTTCAGCAGAAGGAGTTGTTGTTGATAAAAACTGGGTAGAGGAAAGGGAAGTCATTGAGCCTAGGCAGTGGGATCCAGCCGGGGAACTTATCAAGTATTTAGAAACCCTGTTTGAGGCTGGGGAAAATGTCGGTTATGTAGTAAAGAGCTGGAAGAAGGTTGAGAAATACCTTCCTGCAGATAAAGGAGCTTACGGCAGGACAGCAGGGCAGTTAATTGAGCTTCTAACACAGTGTAATGGAGATATTGGCAGCGTATTAGGTGACTATGATCCGGAGGGTGGTGCCTGGATTCGCTTTAACCCGATGGACGGAAAAGGCGCTAAGAATGAAAATGTCACTGATTTTAAATACGCCCTGGTGGAATCAGACTCTATGGAGATTGAGAAGCAGCACGCCATTATCCGGGAACTCGAATTACCGGTTGCCTGTCTTGTACACAGCGGCGGAAAGAGTCTCCATGCTATTGTAAGGGTCGACGCTGCAGATTACGGTGAGTATCGAAAGCGCGTGGATTATCTATACGATATCTGCAAAAAGAACGGGCTTGCCATAGATCAGCAGAACCGCAACCCGTCCAGACTGTCCAGAATGCCCGGCGTTATGCGTGGCGGTCAGAAACAATTTATTGTTGATACCAACATAGGAAAAGAAAGCTGGGCAGAGTGGAAGGAATGGATCGAGTCTATCAATGACGATCTGCCGGATCCGGAAAGCTTGGACGATGTATGGAACAATCTTCCGGAGCTGGCACCCACCCTGATTGATGGAATGCTACGTCAGGGGCATAAGATGCTGATTGCAGGACCGTCAAAGGCAGGTAAGTCCTTTCTTCAGATAGAAATGTGTATCGCCATAGCTGAGGGAAAAAAGTGGCTTAACTGGGATTGTACGCAAGGAAAAATCATGTATGTAAACTTAGAGCTTGACCGCGCCAGCTGCCTCCACCGTTTTAAGGATGTGTATCAGGCTCTTGGGTGGCAGCCAAACAATCTAAAAAACATAGATATCTGGAACTTAAGAGGAAAGTCTCGTCCTATGGATAAACTGGCGCCCATGCTGATCCGCAGGGCGGCGAAAAAGAATTACATAGCCATTGTCATTGATCCGATCTATAAGGTCATTACCGGTGATGAAAACAGCGCAGACCAGATGTCTAATTTCTGTAATCAGTTTGATAAGGTGTGTACGGAGCTGGGCGTGGCGGTGATCTATTGCCACCATCACAGCAAGGGAAGCCAGGGTGGAAAGAAGTCCATGGACCGGGCCAGTGGATCCGGAGTATTTGCCAGGGATCCGGATGCACTCATTGATTTAATAGAACTTGAAACAACCGAAGAACTGATGAAACAGCAGGAAAATAAAGCGGTGTGTGATGCCTGCATACAGTACCTTGATGCGCACTTTAAATGGGAAGATGATCTCTCTCAGGACGATTTATGCAGTAGCTTCCAGATACTTAATTACTGCAAAGAGAAACTGGATAAGTGGCAGATGATAGCCTTGGAGCGTAATATCGAATCTGCCAAAGCAAAAGTAAAAGCAATGACGGCATGGAGAATTGAAGGAACCTTGCGAGAGTTTTCTAAGTTTGAACCGCAAAATCTATGGTTTAATTATCCGATTCATGTGGTGGATCAGTCCGGAGTACTGGGAGATATTCAGCCAGAAGCGGAGCAGGCGCCGTGGCAAAGGGGCAGTGCAAAGAATAAAAAGAATGCCAAGAGCCGAAAAATGGACCGTAAGACAGCCCTGGAAGAGGCAATCGAGGGCAGCAATTTTGGAGAGAAACCGACTGTAAATGATGTAGCGGAGTACCTGGGTGTATCGGATAGAACGATCCGGGATCGGGTAAAAGAGCATGGTGGTTACATAATTGAAGATGGTTTTATTCTGAAAAATGATGATAAGCAAGGAACGGGAAAGCCTGAATGATAAGGAATCCCCGTCAGGCGGTAATTTACGGGGAACACTTGAAAACAGTCCTCCCCGTCAAAGTGGTATGAGTGCGGGGAAGTCTTAAAATCAGGAATCCCCTTAGTGCGGGGAAGACACATATATAAATATATATTTTTTCCCCGTTGCACGTGGTCATGGGGTAGGAAAGGACGGGTCTAAGTTGACACCCGTCCCCTCCCTTCCCCTTCCCATGACAGGGCGAATTTCAAAAGCAAGAAAAATTTTACACGTTAAATATTTAGAGAGGTGAATCGAATGGTATCTGAATTCTTTATGCCAATGAAAAAGGTCCCTACCGTAACCCATCAGGAAAAGCAAGTGCATGTGGTGAATGGTAAGCCGGTCTTTTACGAACCTGAAGAATTAAAGGCAGCCAGGGCGAAGCTGTTGGCTCACTTAGGGCAACACGTACCGAAAGAGAGGTATATTGGTCCGGTGCGGTTAATAACAAAGTGGTGCTTCCCCGTTTCGGGAAAACACAGTAACGGGGAGTATAAGACCAGCAAGCCCGATACTGACAATCTGGTCAAGCTCCTTAAGGACGTTATGACGGAGCTGCACTTCTGGAAAGATGATGCGCAGGTGGCGTCCGAGATAACGGAAAAGTTCTGGTCGGATCTTCCTGGGATTTATGTGAAGGTGGAAAGCTTATGACAGATCAGGACGTACAGAAAGGCTTTGAGGAGGTTTATAACAAGTTCTGGCTCAATTATCGTGGAAAGGTTCTCCCGAAGCAATCAGACGAATGGGAGCGGATGAATACCTGGGCAGTAGTGCTCATGAAAAAGTATCCTTTCATGGAGCAGGTGGTGGCTGAAATGATAGCAGAACTTGGGCAGAGAATGCGGAGGGGTGAGAATGGAAGTGCTGGAAGTATGTGAGAGTATTTGATAGAGAAACGAGTATCATTTGCTTAAGGAGAGGGGTGGCCGGCAGTAGTGCCGACCTGGGTAGTTTCGTTTTGTGTAAATGTAAGTTGGGTATTAGTCATATATGCCTCCGTTGCTTCCGAAACATCAATAATGGTTGCAAAGATTTTAATTACAAGTATTATGACTGCCAACCATTTTCCTCTCACCCGGACACCTGTCCGCCTAAACAAATGATGAGTGAATTATAGCATAAAGAATAGTTATTAACAACTGAAAGGAGGCTGGAGCGGTGGCCACCGTGACAGGATATCCTGGCTCCTTTCAAAAAGATGAAAATATTAGTAGCCTGCGAGGAAAGCCAAGCAGTAACAATAGAGTTAAGGAAGTTGGGGCATGAAGCCTATAGCTGCGACATTGAGCCGTGCTCAGGCAGACACCCGGAATGGCATATAAGGCAAAACGTTATACCTTTGTTAAGCGGTAATTGTGAATTTTTTACAAGCGATTACATAATTCATGAAATACATGGTAAATGGGATATGATTATAGCTTTTCCACCATGCACTTACCTTACAAATGCAGGTGCGAGATGGTTATATGCAGGCGGTGAACTAAATCAAGAACGTTACCAAAAAGGGATTGATGGCAAAACGTTTTTTATGGAATTTTACAATGCCGATTGCGAAAAAATAGCTATTGAAAATCCGGTTGCAAGTTCGGTGTTCGAGATGCCAGCATATACGCAAACAATACAACCATATGAATTTGGGCATCCGTTTACCAAAAAAACATGTTTATGGTTAAAAGGTGTTCCGCTTTTGGAGCCAACAGATGATGTGGGAAAACCAGAATATGAATCATTTATGCAAAGAAGCGGAAAAACAAGAAATACATGTTGGGAAATGCAAGTTAAGGGTGGAATGGATCGTGCTAAAAATAGAGCGAAAACATTCCCAGGAATAGCCAAGGCTATGGCAGAACAATGGGCAGGACCAAATATATAATTTTGTTGCTAATGAATATAGCACATTGAAAATTAAATATTGATAGTTGGAAATAAACAGTATACTATATATTCATACCAATATAAAGGAGAGATTTTGTGAAATTTGAAGAATTAGCTAATAAAATCAAGGAAATATATTGTGAGTATGAAATAGAGTCAGAAGATACAATTAGAATTTTCAAATCATATGATGAAGGTATGGATATTGTAATTGAATATGATCATGGTAAATTTAATATATATGCTGACTTGCTCATAGAAGTATATCATCCTACTGCAGAATATGGAGTTGGGTTTATAAAAATGGCATATATAGATAGCGTTTTAAAAAGAGCCGATATTGATATTGCACCAAGTTGTAAAGATGATTATTCTACAATAAAATTTGGCTATTTTGGTATAGACAGCAGTGAAGAATTAGTTTTTAGAGCAATTAATATTCTGGATATTGATGGGGACATGGATTTTAATAATATAAATAATAGCTTAATAAGAGAAAAATATCCTGAGATTTACTCAACTTTTGAATTTTATAAAAATCTATTCATAGAGAATTTTACAGATAATCTTGATGAGAGTTGGGTGGATGCTAAAAAAGTTACGAAGGTTTCACAGAATCTTATATTGGAAGCAGATGATAATATATATGTAAAAACGGATTTATCTATCATCTGCGGTATTGGTGAAAAGGCACTAAAAAAATTAGGTGATTTAATTGATTTGTCACTCCAGGACTTGCATGGGGTATATACCGGTATGTTATATAGTGTTGGTCGGAACCATGATAAAGTGTATTTATGTGATAAATTGTTATTAAATGAGTTTTTATCGCTTATTAATGAAACAGATGCAGAATCATATTATGGTATTGACTACTACGTAAATGAAAGCGGAAACTGGATAGTGCAATGCGGCGATATTTGGGGGGTGGTTTTAAATTCTATTGAAAATGTAGATGTGAAACTGTTAAAGGAAAGAGATGCATTAATATATTGTTTGGATAAATTAAAAGATATAATGCCAGAAGATAATAAAACTGATATATTTGATCTTACTAAAATAACATATTCACAGTTTGAGCAGATGTGCTGTGATATCCTTGTTTGCATTGGTTTCAAAAATGTTAAACTAAGAGGTAATACAAATGCTCCAGATGGAGGTGTTGACATTGAGGCATTAGAGGAATTTGAAACGATATTTAGAAGAGAAGAAAGGCGTTGGTTGTTTCAGTGCAAGCATACAAAATCACAGATTAATAGAAAAGATATCTCTGAAATAGATGATCTTTTAAAAGAGTTTGAAGCTGACATGTTTGGGATTTTTTATACAGGACTTTTTTCACCAGATACTTTGGATAGAATATACAGAAAATCAAAGAAAGTAGAAACTTGGGATAAAAATCAAATAAAGGCATTATTAAATAAACATCCTCAAATTTCAAAAAAATATTTTGGTATATAAATCGCTTACCAACTATCAATATTCGGTAGTTGGTTTTTTATTGCCCAAAAGGAGGGATACATTGAGAAAATCATCAAAAGACTATAGAGCAGACAGAGCCAGTGTAAACAGTCGCATACAGGCCGAGGCGGATGCAGCTATAAAGGCGCCGCCGGTTTTGAGCTTCAGTGCACAGATGCCAGCTTATACATATACAAGCCTGTGTCCGGATCCGAAGTTAAGGAAAAGACCAGGAGCGAAACCGGAACACCCAGAAGGAATGCAGCCTGCAACAACCGAAATGATATGCCTTATTTGTAGGAAACACTGGTCGTCTGATTGCAAGCGCACGACCTGCGATTGTGAAAGTAAGGGACATTTATTCAGAACAGGACTTTACTATCAGCCGAAGAAGGGAGGCGGTGTGGTTGACACCTGAAATAATATTTGCAGTATATGATAAAGGAAATCTGATAGGAGAACATACTTCTAAGGAGTGGGAGAAACTGCTTTCTATACCACGGCAGGCTATAAGAGATTACGCCCGTGAGGGAAGAACCTACGGAAAGCGGTATAAATTCAAGATCGTGGGAACGATTACATCTGAAAAGCCAGAGTCAGATCAGAAAGATCCAGGCATTACAATGCGTGAGCTGACAGAGTTTAAGCGGTCTGTGAAAGTCGGGGACAAGTTCACTTACAAGAGTTACCGGAAAGACTTCGTCCGTGGAGTCCAGATTGAATTGGAGAAGATGATTGTGGTCAGGAAGTTTTTTCATCTTGTTCAGGTGGCAAGTGTTGCAGATCCGAGTAAGACCGCTACCATGACTTATGCAGAGCTGTATAAGCAGAAAAAGAATAGAGCTAAGAAGAAACTGACAACAGGGAGGTGACCGAATTTGGACAAAGAAATACTGGTCCAGTATTGTGAGATGAGAGAGGAAATCAAAGATATTCGCCGGCGCAAGGAGCAGCTTGAAAAGCAGATCAGAAATCTGGGTATCGTTTCTGATTCCGTGAAAGGGACCAGATCTGACGGAACTTATGGCAGTATCAGAATCACAGGTTATCCAGCACCGGAACATTACCGGAAAAAGGCAGCTATCGAAAGACTTCAGAAAGTGCTGGATATTAAAGAGACGGAGTTACTGGAATTTATGACGCAGGCAGAGGAATATATTGAGTCTATCCCCAAGAGTGAGGTAAGGACGATGTTTCGGCTGTATTACATAGATGGACTTCCATGGTGGAAGGTAGCGCAGTCCATGAATCGCATGTTTCCAAAGCGGAGGGTAAAGTTTACGGAAGATAGCTGCTGGCAGAGGAATAAAAGATTTTTTGGAGAAATTTAGAAATGTAGGTTCGTGTTGGAATAAAATATGTTAGCATGATACCATGCAGGAGCCAGACGAGAAAGCCTTGCATCCCTTCATTTAGGTAATCCCCCTACGGTTGCCGGGTGTAACAGCCCGGTGACTAATTTACCCGGTTTAAACTCTCCCAAGACATTTTCCGGGTGTTAACTCTTAGTTATAGCTGAGGGCCATTTATTATAAAATCCTGTTGACACAATCGAACAAGTGTTCTATACTGAATATACAAAACCAATTGTAAATTTTTGGAATATTTACCCATAAGACATGTGATATAATAAAGAAAAATGTCGAATGGGAGAGTATGAAAATGCAAAGAATGATATACGCATACGATGTGGAATTCAATTCAAGTAGAGGAAAAGGGGTTAAAGTACCAACTAATTTTTTAGATGATTTAGCAGATGTAATGGAACAGGTGTGTAAGTATAAAAAAAGTCGGAAAAAAGAAGATTTTTTAGCGGAAAAAAAAATCATGTATATCAATAATGTAACATATGATAAAACACAAAAGGTTTTAGAATTGGTTTTTATATCTGCACGATATGGTCTAGTGAGAAGTGTTATGAATACTAAAACATTTTTCAATAGAGGCCCTTTAAAAAACAGACCCGACGGAGATCTTGAAAAAACCCATGTTACACTTAAGTTTTTAGAAGATAATCATGCATTGGGATTGGTCGAATCAAACAGAGATGGTATTGGCTGGGGAAAAATTATTTATTATATAAACATGTTTGTCGATAAATACCATAAAAGTAAAAAAGATATGTATTATTACACAATAAAGCATAAAAATATGGTTTCAGAAGATTTTTTAAAGTCGTTGGAGATGCTTGATCGAATAAAAGTTGTTACATTGACAATGGATCAAGAAGATGTAGGTGTTTCAGAAACTAAAGCATTTGCTGGAATAAATGATATATCTGGTGATGTAGATATAGTGCTGAAGCCTACTGGACGAGGGAAAGGTATTCGACAAAATACAGTCAAAGATTTTTATAACAAATATAATGATAAAAGTCTTAAAATAAAGAGAATTACTGTTGAGGGAGATCGTGAAACAAAAGATCCTTTGGTGTTTGATACTGAAAGAATGAAACAAAAGTACCCCGTTGAAGTCTTAGAAGAATCAAATGGAGAAGTAAAGTCATTTGATATATTTAGGGAGATGCGCACATTATGTCGCTACTATTAAGAAAACAATTAAACAATTTAACAGAGATATTTGATCCAGTAAAGGATTTCTATCTTATGAGATATAAACGTAGATTGGAGGTTGGGATTTTTTTACTTTTACCTTCTTTACTAGGGGTACTATTTCTGATAATGGATTCAAAACTTAGTACATGTAGAATATTCTCTTTAGATGATTTTACACAGGATTTGTTAAATCAAATAATAACAATGTTAACGTTATTTATAAGTTTTAGTATGGCATACTTATCTATATTAATAACAAGTAGTAGTGTAAACGTTGAAAATTTAAAAAAAACTATTTCTGAATCCTATGAATTTAAAAGGAATAAAAGAAATTGTTCTTTATATCACGTCCTGATTTGCGAAATAACTTATACCTTAATAATTGAAATTTTTTTTCTGGTATTTGTTTTTTTTCAAAAATTTATAATACTTCTATCTACAGATATATTGATAAAATTTATTATAGCAATAGATATAGCATTTTTTGTTCACGTATTAATAATAATGTTAGTTACAGTTAAAGATATATATTATTCTTTTTGGAAACCATAATAGAAAAATGATTGTGTTAGTATAAATCAGCTTAAAAAAGAGGCGGCCAACCCCGTCTCTTTTTTTGTTATAAAAATTAGCCAGATTGGAAGGTGAGGTGAGACTGATGGCATTAACAGCCAAGCAGAGAATATTTGCAGATGAATACCTGATTGATCTTAATGCTACCAGAGCTTACAAGGTGGCTTATCCGAAGATCAAAAAGGACGAAACAGCCAGAGCGAACAGCAGCCGAATGCTAACAAATGCTAACGTTGCAAGTTATATTAAAAAGCGCATGAAAGACCGGGAAAAACGCACTGAGATCACCCAGGACATGGTTTTAAAGGAGCTGGCGAAGATCGGCTTTGCGGATGTGACTGATTTCGTATCGATTGAAGATAAAGGAACCTACAAAGCGGTGCAGGTTAAGACCACAGATGAAATGCCAGGAGATAAGCTTGGAGCCATTGCCGGAATTAAGGAAGGGGCAAACGGCATTGAGATTAAGCTGAACGACAAGGGGAAGGCGCTGGAGCTGATCGGCAGGCATTTGGGTATGTTTAAGGATAAACTGGAAGTCTCCGGCACTCTGGAAACAGAGAAAACAAAGCTTGACGATCTGATCAAGCAAATGCGTGGCGGTGATGGATAATGAGCAATGAATGCCTGCTTCTGTCAGAGAAGTACAAAGCCTTTCTTAAACATGATGCTCCAGTGGAATTTCTGGAAGGGACAACGGCTGCGGGTAAGACGACGGTCGGTCTTTTTAAGTTCATGCTTAAGGTTGCAGAGAGTCCCAAGAAGCTGCACATCATAGCTGCAAAGGATACTGGTACCGCTGAGAAGAACATCATCAATAAGGATCTGGGGATTATAGACGACTTCGGGATCCTGACTGAATACAACGGCAACGGAACCAAAGACGATAAGATCCCGCACATTCTCTTTCATACTTCAGGAGGAGATAAGGTCATATACGTCCTGGGATACGGCGACAAGAAGAAGTGGCAGAAAGCCCTGGGCGGTCAGTACGGCTGCTTATACATCGACGAGATCAACACAGCTGATATCGAGTTTGTAAGAGAGTCAGCAATGCGGTGTGATTACCTAATGGGGACGCTTAACCCTGATGATCCGAACTTACCGGTCTATAAAGAGTATATTAACTGCTCCCGTCCGCTTCCTGATTGGGAGGAAGAGACACCCAAAGAAATACTGGAAGAATTACGCGAGGAACCAAAGCCCGGCTGGGTGCATTGGTTCTTTTCTTTTACCCATAATTTGGGTCTGTCAAAGGAGAAGCTGGAAAACATTATTCGGAATACGCCAAAAGGTACGAAGATCTGGAAGAATAAGATCCAGGGGTTACGAGGTAAGGCAACCGGCCTGATCTTCCCAAACTTTGACCGGAAAAAGCATGTGGTCAGCAAGGCCTGGGTAAAGCAACAGAATGATTCCGGAAAGATAAAGGTTAAAAAGTTCTCAGCTGCCCTGGACACCTCTTATTCCAGTAAAAGCCCGGATACCATTGCAATGATCTATCAGTTGATTACTATGGATCGGAAGGTGATCGTCCTTGATGAGAAGGTGTATAGTAACGCTGATCTTTCCGTGCCATTGGCTCCATCAGATACAGTAATAAAGTTCATGGACTTTCTGGAAAGAAACCGGAGGGAGTGGGGTCTTGCAAAAGATGTATTCATAGACTGTGCGGATCAGGCAACCATAACGGAGCTTAAAAAGTATAAACGGCTTAAAGGCTGCTTGTATAACTTCCATGACTCTTACAAGAAAGTTGAGATCATAGACCGTATTAACTTCATGCTGGGCTGGATCACACAGGGCTGTTATCTGGTTGTCGACACCTGCGCAGAGCACATGGGAGAACTGGATCGGTATTCATGGAAAGAGGATAAGGATGAGCCAGAGGACCGAAACGATCATACGATCAATGCCAGCCAGTACGGCTGGATCCCTTACCGGAATTTAATAGGATTTGAGGAGGAAGAGAAGAAATGACAAAGTTTGAAGTATTAAAAGGAATTACAGATATTGAAAAATTCTCAGAATTAATTATTGATGCTTTGGGAGAGAAAAGAACATCTGCTGAAATTAAAGAATTTTTATCGGAAGAAATCACAGAGGAGGGGCTACAGACGTTGAAATCCATAGCCCAAAGAGGTTATCCATTATCCTTAGAACGTAAGCAGTAAAAACAACCATTTGGATTTGGTGTGCCTAGAAAAATTGCACGTAATTGAGCATCTTCGTAGCTCGCACAATTTAATACATGTTCTGACTTTATTTCATCAATTTGGCAGCGATCAGTTTCATTATCCAGATCATGTATTTCACCAGTGGATTTGTTAAGTACATACTGATTCCCGTTATAAGGTGATTTATATCTGCGCATAAAAAACTCCTTTCTTTCGTACTCAGCTCTGTCGGGAGCCTGTAAGTACAGTATAGGAGAATTGGAAGAAAATAGCAATTAAGGAGGCAAGAAATGAGGTGGGTAACAGCATTGAGTGACAATATAAAGCGGGGAATTCGCAGCTGGCTTCAGATCCAGCCATCAAGTCCCTATAGTATTCAGATCCAGGAAACAATAGACTTTGAATTAAATGCGATTCGTAACCGTATCTGGTATAGGGGAGATAGTAACGAACTGGAACAGCTCTATCATAGCGTGAATGAATACGCTGACAAACA
This sequence comes from Lacrimispora struthionigena, assembly GCF_048627165.1. NCBI lineage: Bacteria > Bacillati > Bacillota > Clostridia > Lachnospirales > Lachnospiraceae > Lacrimispora > Lacrimispora struthionigena. The sequence goes on along the minus strand of NZ_JBMBWP010000002.1, from coordinate 1,100,746 downwards.
TAAATTCTGGGCTTCTAAGTGTACACCTGGAATGGAAATGAGGAAGATCCATACTGGCCTGCCCGGGCTGATTGTTCGCATTCTTTCTAGTATAGTCTTGTCGGATATGAATGACTTCGAATTTACGGTACCGGCACAGGAGGGGATATGGAAAGAGATCGAAAAGGAGAATAAATTCCGAAAGGCTCTGGAAAGGTCCCTAAAAGAAGTATTGTACATTGGTGATGGGGCTTACAAAGTAACGATCAATACCGATTTAAGTCAGTATCCGATTTTGGAATGGTATCCAGGGGAGCGGATCGAGGTCATAGAAGAACATGGCCGCCTTAAAGAAGTGGTATTCAAGACACCTTATATGGATCACAGACAGCAGTATGTGTTATATGAGCATTACGGCAAGGGGTACATAAAGAACGAGCTGTACCGTGGAGAAATTCCCGTGGATATTGAAACCATCGAAGCTACTAAGAATATTTCGGATTGGGTATTTGATAAGTCAGTTATTCTGGCCGTCCCACTGAAGGTATACGAAAGTACAAAGTGGGAAGGTCGTGGAGGTTCTATCTTTGATGGAAAACTGGACAGCTTCGATGCCTTTGACGAGGCTTGGAGTCAATGGATGGACGCACTTCGAGCGGGTAGGGCTAGAACATTTATACCTGAGTCATATATACCAAGAAATCCAGAAACAGGTGAATTGATGAAACCCAGTCCATTTGATAATCGTTTCATTTCCGGTGATGATAACATGGGCGAAGATGGAAAGAACATGATTAACACAGAACAGCCGTCCATACCCCATGAAAGCTACATCGCCAGTTATGTGACAGCTCTGGATCTCTGTCTGCAGGGGATCATTTCTCCCAGTACTCTTGGTATTGATGTGAAGAAGCTGGATAACGCCGAAGCTCAGAGGGAGAAAGAAAAGGCGACCCTTTACACCAGAAATGCAGTAGTGGAAGCATTACAGGAGACTCTACCGGATATTGTTACAGCGTGTATTAATGCGTATCACATTCTACTTAAGCAGCCGGTGGAAGAAGTAAAAGTAGAAATACCTTTCGGAGAGTATGCGAATCCGTCCTTTGAAAGTCAGGTGGAGACACTTGCAAAAGCCCGGCCAGGATCACCGGTTATGAGTATTGATGCGCAGGTGGAAGAAATGTGGGGGGATAGCAAGGACGATAAATGGAAAGCCGAAGAGGTTAGCCGGTTAAAGGCTGAGCTTGGTATCATGGAAACAGAAGAGCCTGGACTAAATACGGAAGGGGTGAAGATATTTGAAAGTGAAGGTAATGAACCAGCTTTACAAAATGAGCCAGCTGGAGTACCAGGGGCTCCTGAAAGTAGCAAGTGAGCAGGTTCCGTTTGGCATTTACGCCGTTGAAAAAAAGGATTATGCAGAGCTCCGGTGTGATAATTGTATAAGCATTACCCAGCTGAAAGATCTTACCCGGCAGTTTAAGGCACAGGGATATAAAGTTTTAGCAAACGGCAGGTGATCATATGAATGAGTATGATATCTCTGCTGCGTTTGAAGCTATCGAACAGGAACTTATCGCATCCATGATCCAGAATATGAATCGGCATAGAGCGGAGGAACTTAAGGAAGGCTACGACTGGTCAATGTGGCAGGTAGAGCAGCTTAAGGCTCTGGAGAAATATAAGCTGGAAAATCAGAAGAAGTACAGCAAGCAGTTTAAAAACATAAATGCCCAGATCGGAGAACTTATCTGGCAGGCTAGACAACAGGGAGGTATGAAGCAGGAGGCGCAGATCCTGCGGGCTATAAAGAATGGCTTTAAAGGCTATAAGCCTGCTTCGGCAGCTATGCAGGCAGAGTTCTTTAAACTGAATACTCGGAAGCTGGAGGCTCTAATCAAGGCAACCGGTAACGATATACAGAAAGCAGAAACAGCGGTCTTACGAATGGCCAATGACCAGTATCGTAAGGCTATTTTTAATGCCCAAGTATATGCCAACTCCGGAGCCGGTACTTATGAAAAAGCAGTGGATATGGCTACAAAGAATATGCTTTCCCGTGGACTCAACTGCGTGGAGTATAAGAATGGTGCGCGCCATGCTCTGTCAGATTATGCAGACATGGCAATCAGGACAGCCAGTAAGCGGGCATATTTGCAGGGAGAAGGGGAGAAGCGTCAGGAATGGGGAATCAGCACCGTTATAGTGGGTAAGCGTGGAAACCCCTGTCCCAAGTGCCTCCCCTTTGTAGGAAAAGTCTTGATTGATAATGTGTGGAGTGGAGGCAAAGCTTCTGATGGCCCGTATCCCCTTATGAGTACAGCTATTGCAAGAGGCTTATATCACCCAAGGTGCAAGGATAGTCACAGTACATACTTCCCGGGCGTTTCTACAGCAGATGACACCTGGACCAGAGAAGAACTAAAATCAATTGAAAAATCTTATAAGCAGGAGCAGGATCAGCAATACAATCAGAGACAGGCGGATAAGTATGGCAGGCTTGCGGAATATTCCTTAGATGAAGTAAATCAGCAGCACTATAAAAGAAAAGCTAAACAGTGGAATCATATCAGGTTTAAAACCGGGGATATAGATAGTAATGCGTATATGGAATCAAAGAAGCCGCTGGCTAATTTTAGGGCTGTCCCACAACGGGAGGTAGTAAAGGTACTTAGAGAAGAATATGACGAGTGGATAAGACTACTTACAGATGAGGAATCCCATGCAATAAGTAAGTATACCTATAATTCCTTTGAGCCTGATGATAACAAATTTTATTTAAAGCTTAATGCAATGCTAAGGGGAGATATGGAAAAAAATCATGAAATCATGAAGTACTCAGATGTGATATCGAGAGCATTGAAGAAGCATAAACTTAAACAAGATGTAATTTGCTATAGAAACATGGACATTAATCCTTTGACGGAATTTAAAGCAGGAGATATATTTACGTGGCAACAATTTGTTAGTACTTCAGTGATACCGGGAAGGGCATTAAAAAAGAAGTATCAAATTGCTATATTTGCGCCAAAAGGAACAGCAGGAGCATATATTGAAAAAATCAGTGAATTTCCCAAACAAAGGGAGCTGCTCCTTGACAAAGACTGTATATACAGAGTAATATTAAATCAAGATAACAAAATTGAATTGGAGGTATTGCCATGAGTTCACATCCGGACAAAATGAATGAAGAAGAAAGAATAAACTGGGAAGAAAAAATGACAGAGCCATTAAAACCAAGAAAACTTACAGAAGAAGAAATAGAAAAGTTGAAAAAACAAGGAAGGATCTAATACCATCAGTCAGTAAAATGGCCGGTGGTATTTTTATATCCAAAAGTTGCGATATCGCAATAGAAAGGCGGTGATCCGATTATCTCCCTTTGGGGCGCAGGGTTATGCGTCTTATTTTTATGCCCGAAGGCGCTATAAACTACGGTGAGACACACTGTTACCAACTGTCCAGTGCAGACAGCACATGAAAAACTGTGATATGGAGACACCATTCAACTGTGAAAGGAGATTTTACTATGAGATTTGGAAGATTAACACCAATGTTTGAAGCTGATGGAGGTCAAGGAGGATCCGGAAGCGCTGCCACAGGAGCAGGCCAGACCCAGCAGACCAGTACTGCTCAGCAGACAGCAGCTCCGGCTATTGATTATGACAAGATCGCTCAGCTGGTATCCGGAAAGCAGACAGCCACGGAAGACAGCGTCCTGAAAGGTTATTTCAAACAGCAGGGACTCAGTCAGGAAGAAATGAATCAGGCAATTGCAACATTCAAGCAGCAGAAAGCCGCTTCCCAACCAGACGTAAGCGCTATGCAGACACAGCTTGCACAGGCTCAGGCGGCAGCTCAGAAAGCAATGGTTGAAAATGCAGCGACTATGGCAGCAATCGGCCTAGGACTTGATGTTAAGTCAATACCGTACGTTCTTAAAATGGCTGACTTGAGTCAGGTCTTAAATCAAGATGGAAAGATCAATGACGAAACAATGAAAAATGCTTTAAACAAAGTGTTGGAAGATGTGCCAGCATTGAAACCGCAGCAAGGGCAGGCTTCCGGGTTTGTTCAGGTAGGAGCAGGCGGATCCGGACAGCAGCAGACCACAACTGATGATGCTTTAAAGAAAGCATTTGGACTTTAAGAAAGAGAGGAATTAACACATGGCAGTATATGATTACGCAACAACCTTTACGGATCTTCTTCAGCAGAAATATGCAAAAGAACTTTGTTCCGATGCACTGACGCAGAGCAATCCGCAGGTAAAGTTTTTAAACGCACAGACAATTAAATTACCCAGAATGACCGTATCTGGATATAAGGATCACACCAGGAGCGCAGGATTCAATTCCGGTACCCTTTCCAATGACTGGGAACCTAAGAAATTAGAGCATGACCGCGATATTGAGTTCTTCGTAGATCCCATGGATATTGACGAAACAAACCTGACCTTATCGGTAGCCAATATCCAGAACACCTTTGAGACAGAGCAGGCTATCCCAGAAAAGGATTCCTATCGGTACTCTAAGCTCCATGCAGAGCTGACTTCACTCTCTGGACGTATTGACACAACTGTAATTACAACCGCAAACTTCCTGGAGGCGTTTGACACAGAAATGGCAATCATGGACGAAGCCGGAGTACCGGAAGAAGGAAGAATCCTGTATGTGACCCCTTCCATGCGTAAGATCGTGAAAGAAGCAGAAGGCATTCAGCGTATGATGACCGTTACTACTCCTTCCACCATTAACCGTAAGGTGCATTCCCTTGATGATGTCACAATTAAGATGGTACCGGCTGCCAGAATGAAAACCAAGTATGATTTTACAGATGGTTGCGTGCCCGCTTCTGATGCAAAGCAGATTAACTGGATCCTGATTCATACTTCCTGTGTGGTAGCCAGAGATAAATACAGCTATATTAAACTGTTTACTCCGGGAACTGACAGCCGGACGGCGGATGGATACTTATACCAGAATCGTAACTACGGGGACTTATTCCTGCTTGAAAAGAAGGTAGAAGGCTGTTCCATGAATATTGCAACCGTATAAGGAGGGAATGGAGCATGAAAGCAGCAAAAGGAAATAAAGAGTACACCATTGATGAAAGCCAGCAGAAGGCCTATCAGGATGGCGGCTTTGATATCAAGGACGATGACGGGAGCGTAATCGCTTACGGACGAGGAAAGACAGTCTCTTACGGGGATTACATGGCTGTGAAAGAGGAACTGGAAGAACTAAAAGCAAATAGCGTGGAAGAAGCAGATAATCAGGAAGTCATTGACATGTTGAAAGAAATTGCGGCTGAAAAGGGCATTGATCTGGGAAAGGCGGCAACCGTATCTGGAATATTAAAGAAGTTTAAGGATTTCGGGGCAAAAGGTGGTGAGTAAATGCCTTATGTTCCTTATGTGACACCGGAATACTACAAAGAAACATATAAAGGCAGCATGGTTCCTGATGATGATCTGGAAAAAGCACTCCGACAAGCCAGCCGTCATATTGATTCCCTGACCTACAATCGAATTGTTGGTCGGGGATTTTCCAATTTGACCGAGTTTCAGCAGGAAGTCATTCAGGAAGTGATATGCCTGCAGGCTGACTTTGAATATGAAAACGCTGACGAGATCAGCACGATCTTATCCAATTACAGCCTTAATGGAGCATCGGTTTCTTTTGGTAGTTCATGGAATGTATTTACTGACAAAGGCATTGCCATGATGCGTGAAGTATACGCTCTACTATCTCAGACGGACCTGTGTTGCCGGTTAGCGAGGTGAGGCTATGAAATACCCATGTTTAGTGCCGAAAAGGCTCTGTAAGATAGATATCAAAGTCCACTTGGAAAGTGAGGAAACAAACAATTTAGGTGAGCCAAAATACAAGGCTGATCTGGATTTGAAGTGCAACTTTCAGGATCGGGCAAAGACCATTCTCACAGCAGAAAAGAAGCTGATCCAGATAACCGGTACGGCTATGTTCCCTGGTGATATAGCGCCAGACTTCCCAACCTTAAGCGGAGGTACCGTTATTATATTTGGGGAAGAGAGGCGGATTGAGCAGGGAACTAAGAACCGGAATCCGGACGGGACAGTGAATTTTTGCACCTTGGAGGTAATTTGATGCAGGTCAAATCTACAGTGAAAATGAATATGCCACGGATCCGGCAGCTAACGCAGGCCGCCGTAACGGCATTAGAAATGACCGCCGATGCATTACACACGGAGGTTGTTCAGGCGCAGGTTATGCCGTTTAAAATTGGTAATATGCAGAATGAGAGTTTTGCCCCTGATTACGTGGAATCCTCAAAAGGTAAAGTACAGTTGGTAACCAGCACCCCATATGTGAGGCGACTCTATTACCACCCAGAATATAACTTCCAGACTCATGAGAATCCAAATGCAAAAGGACGATGGTACGAAGATTGGTTACCTGGAGGAAGCAAGGCAGATTTTGCGCCAAAGGAATTTAAGAAATTATATAAGAAAGTAGGTGGTGTGTGATGCTATTCTTAAAAGATGTACGTCAGTATATTTCCGATCTAGGCATTGCAGAAGATGATAACGTCTATATGGGAAAGCTGGATAATAAAAGTCAGAAATCCATTGGAGTTTATAGCCGGCCGTCGTCCGGACCTGCAAATATCGCCATTGGCGGACTGGAATGCACCACCTATGATACCAAGCCGGTTTCTCTACTGGTCCATTGGAATAAAAGCAAGGACGAGACAGAGAGAGCGGCTTTTAAGTTGTTTGAGAAACTAAGAAGTGTAACCAGCCTTACCATGGGAGATACCCCGATCAATTATCTGCGTCTGATGGTTCCTGAACCGCAGGACATTGGGACAGATGATAGCGGAGTGTATGAATATGTGATATGGCTGGATTTTATTTATGAAAGGACAGGTGATATTAATGGGAGACGCAAAGGTATACCCAGTTAATAATAATAAATTTAAAGTTGGTTTAAATGGGCTTAAGGATACAATGACCATGATTGCCAACCTGACAAACTTTGCCCCAAGCATTGAAGGTGGCGTGGAAGAGTGGAACGCAATGGAGCATGAAGGTTGGGGAGACGCTATGATGACCAGCAAGAAACTGTCATTCTCTTTCCAGGGCAAGCGTACTTATGGAGATCCTGGTAATGATTATGTTGCCGGTCTTGCATGGAAATCCGGTAATGATGTGGTAGCTCCATTTGAGTGGGATATGCCTTCTGGTTCAAAGGTGGCTTTCGATGCGATCATTAATGTGACCACTCCGGCTGGCGGCGATAGCACGGCGGTTGATGCTCTGGAGTTTGAAGTGAAGTGCAAGGGCAAGCCAAATTTTACCCCGGCGGGGGCGTAGATTCTGCGCCGCCCGCGGATCCAGAAGAACCAGAAGAAAATAAAGAACCAGATGTAGAGCCAGGAGAATAAGCCTGGCTCTTTTTAAAAGGAGATAAGATTATGGCAAAAATGATTGATATTACTGAGAAACTTACATTTGAGGGAAATCCCTCTTTACTGATTAAAGGAAAAAAGCTGGAAGTAAACGCTGATGCGCCCACCATGTTAAAGGTTATGGGACTTATGGGGTCTGATGATCCGGGAGTAAGTGAGATATTAAAGACCTATGACATGATGTTTCCTGAAAAATCGAAAAAGGAAATCGAAAAACTGGGTCTTGGTTTTAACGATTTGATTGTGGTCGTCCAAGAGGCCGTTGGTCTGATTGTAGGAGGAGTAAGCGGCCAGGGAGAGCAGTGACCCGTACTACGATCTGTTTGAGGACTGGGATCTTATCATTTCCAGTTTCCTTTCGCAGTACGGGTTACGTATTCGCACAAAAGAGTTTGAGTCTGTAAGTTGGGATGAATTTAAGTCTCTTCTTTCCGGAATCGATCCGGAAACCCCTCTGGGGCGTATGGTAGCGATCCGATCAGAGACAGACAAGAATGTTATCAAGAACTTTAACAAAGACCAGAAACGCATACATGATGCATGGAGAAACCGAAAAGCAGAAACAATGCCACCGGAAACCTATGATCAGGAAATGAAGGCTCTGGAGCAGATGTTTTCGCAATTGTGCGGGAGGTGATTATAATTGAAAAGACTAAAGTAAAATGTCCCCATTGTGGATACGAGCAAAATATCTTATACGATAAAAAGTACGCATCCTGCAAAGGTGTTTTTATACGGTGCAAAGCAAGGCACTGTAAGAGAGATTTTGAACTGATAATTAACAAAGACAAGTAGTGCCACTGTGCCGATGTCTGTCTGATGCAGATAAAGGTAGGTGGTATAGTTGGCTGACAGTGTAGGGCAGATCGGGCTTGATCTTGTCGTTAATCAAAATAATTTCAATAGGCAGATGGCCGGTATCCAGGGACTGGCCAAAAAGGCAGGAGCGGCACTGGCGGCCGCTTTTGCTGTTAAAAAGATCATTGATTTTGGTAAGAGTGCAATTGAACTGGGGTCAGATCTTACAGAGGTTCAGAACGTTGTTGATGTGACATTTCCTAAGATGTCGAAACAGATTGATGCCTTTGCCAAGAATGCAGCGCTTTCTTTTGGTCTTTCTGAAACAATGGCCAAGAAATTCACGGGTACTTTTGGAGCCATGGCGAAAGCTTTCGGATTCTCAGAAGGCGCTGCTTATGATATGTCAACCACTCTGACCGGTCTGGCCGGAGATGTGGCATCCTTTTACAATTTGTCACAGGACGAGGCTTATACAAAGCTAAAATCCGTATTTACTGGTGAGACAGAGACACTTAAGGACCTGGGTATTGTAATGACTCAGAATGCCCTTGATGCCTACGCTATGGCAAACGGATATGGCAAGGTCACGGCTAAAATGTCCGAGGCTGAAAAGGTAGCCTTGCGATATCAGTTTGTGCAGGATCAGCTGGCACTTGCCACGGGTGACTTTAGCCGAACCAGTGACCAATGGGCCAATCAGGTGCGTATCTTAAGCTTGCAGTTTGATTCCCTGAAAGCCACCATAGGTCAGGGACTTATTAATGTATTAACTCCGGTTATTCAGGTGATCAATACCATAATCGGTAAGCTGATGAGCCTTGCCAATGCGTTTAAATCCTTTACTGAACTGGTTACGGGGAAAAAGAGTGACACAACCGCCAGCGTACAAGCTGTTGCGGATGCGGCAGACAACGCTTCTGGTGCAGTGAGCGGAACCGGTGCAGCTGCCAAGAAAGCGGCCAAGGACATTAAGGGAATGTCCACCGGTATTGATGAATTGAATGTCATAAGTCCGGATACTGGATCCGACAGCTCTGGTGACGCTGGAGGGGCTGGCGGTTATGCTGCGGATGAGTTTGACATGGGTGAAATGGATACTTCCGGAGTTGAGGAAGCCAGTAACAAGTACCAGGTATTAATTGATAGAGCGCGAGAACTGAAAGATCTATTTAAGACCGGTTTTAGTATCGGTTTTGGAGACACATCAGTTATTGACAGCATTCAGAATTCCATACAAGGTATCGGACAGAACCTCAAAGGGATCTTTACGGATCCGGCGGTTTTAGCTTCGGCTGAGGAATTGGGAAACCAGATAGCAGTAAATCTGGGAAAAGCTGCAGGTAGCATGGCTTCTATAGGGGCTACACTTGCAGATAATTTGCTTGGTGGAATTAATAAGTTCTTAGAGCAAAACGGTCAGAGGATTAAAGATTATCTGGTATCCATGTTTGATATCAGCACAGAGATTGCCGACATTGTGGGTAATTTCAGTGTCGCATTTGCAACGATTTTTTCCGCTTTTCGTAGTGACAATGCAAAGCAGATCACAGCGGATGTTATAGGCATTTTTTCAAGTGCCTTTATGGGTGTGACGGAGCTGACCACAAAAATAGGAAGAGATGTTTTGGATGCTTTAACGGCCCCATTTATTCAAAACAGGGATTTTATTAAACAGACTCTTGAAGATACATTTTCTGCAGTAGAGCCTATTTTCTCCGAAATAAAATCAATTGTTGATGAAGCATTTACAAAAATCAATGAAACCTATGATACTCATATCAAGCCAATGCTTGATTCGTTTAAGCAGGGTTTTACAGAAATAGCAACAAAGTTCCTGGAGCTTTACAATACATATTTCCTTCCGATACTCACAAATCTATCCGTACAGTTTCAGGCGTTTCGAGAGGAATATTTATCCCCTCTGATTGATAAATTCATGGAGTTTACGGGTAAAGTGGCAGATTCAATAACTGTGCTCTGGGAAAACGTGTTAAAGCCCTTTATTATTTGGTTCATGGAGGCGGCAGCTCCAATTATCGCAGAATTTGTCCAGAATGTGATAGACGGATTCTTTCGGTTCTTTGAAGGTGTGAGTAAAGTTGTAGGCGATATTTTAACAGCTTTAGGCGGCTTTATGGATTTCATTGTGGGAGTTTTCACAGGTGATTGGGAACTTGCCTGGGAAGGAATCCATACATTCTTTAAAGGCACCTGGGATTCGATGAAGGATGCGTTATGGGTTGTAATTAATGCCATTGCATCTATTATTAAAACCATTATCGATGCAATAAAAGCCGAATGGGAACTTAAGTGGAATCTAATTAAAACGTCTCTATCAAATACCTGGACCTTAATGCAGGACATTGTCACAAGAGTTTCTGAAGCCATAAGAGATAAATTATCAGAGATCTGGGACAGTGTAAAACGTACCATTGAAGAGAAATGGGGTGCCATCAAAGAGTGGTTTGATCAGATCTGGCAGAAAATTAAAGATGTATTTAAGCTTGATGAAATGACACAGATCGGCAAAAACATGATGGATAAATTCTGGGACGGAATGAAGGGAGTATGGAACGATATTACCGACTGGCTTGGTGGAATCGCGCGAGCGGTTGGCGATGCTTTCGACAAAGTTATTGATGGAGCGAAAAACGTATTTAGTAAGGCTAAAGACGACGCAGAAGAGAAAGAGGAGAAAGATTCCTCTGGGCCAGGTAGTACGAAAGGTCATGTAAGCAGTGGTCCCGGAGTAAAAGGTCATGCAACCGGAGGATTCCCGACTTCCGGCAGTTTATTTGTTGCCAATGAAAACGGTAATCCGGAAATGGTTGGTAACTGGGGCGGTAAAGCAGCCGTTGCCAATAACATGCAGATCACAGAAGGTATTACAAGGGCAGTGCAGTATGGCATGAGATCTGCCATTGCTCCGTTAACCTCCAGCATAAGTGCCATGGTTAACAACGCCACCCCGCAGCTATCCCTGATCGGAACCACAGGACGCAGTGCAGAAACAGCAGATCAGGTTCAGAATATGGCAAATCAGGTCATGTCAATGCCAACAGAATCCATGTCCGATCATTATCTGTCCCTTATGGTGGAATTACTGCGCAAGATCATAGAGCTGATCGAAGCAATGGATCTGACTGTAAATATTGATATTCGAGAGATTAGAAGCAAACTTGCCGATCTGGATAAGAGGAGTGGTTTTACAATGAGAACAACGTAAAGGAGGCGGTACTGTATGGCAGTAATAACAATCAATGGTCGGGAGTTTCCGTCTCCCGACATTGGTGGAAATTTAATTGTTGCTACAAATGTAAGTGATGGTAAAAATGCAAAAGGCGAGTTTATTGGCCAGAGAGTGGGAAGGGATCAGCATAAATTTGAGGGATTACAGTGGAAGTTTTTAGATGCTGCCACCTGGTCGGCTATGCTGCAGGAGTTTGATAAGTTTGTGGTCACAGCCAGAATTCCAGATATGGTACATAACCGTATGATGACAATTCGAATGTACCCAGGTAACCGGACGGCCACACCAATAGAGTTTGATAAGGAAGGGCTTCCCACCATGTATCAGGATTGCAAAGTAAATATTATTGATTGCGGGGTGATTGAGTAATGCAGGCAGCGAGCACCCAATATAAGGACCACATGAAGTCAAAAGACCGCCTGCGCAACCAGACCTATATCAGGGTTACCATTGGTCTGATCAACCAGCAAGCCCAGGCCAGCGCTTATGTCCCCAACAAAGAAAACTATACCTATTACAGCAGTTTTAAAATGCCTTTAGATAATTATGAGGTCCAGGAGCTTTATGCCACCTGCGATCAGGACTATACACCTGTAGATGGGAGCATGTGCTTCCTTCCAAGAGCCAGGGCGGATGTGGTATTAAATCAAGGGATTGTGTCAAAGGAACTTATGGGACCGGTGGAAATCCGGTTCCCAGTCCAGCACGATATTAAGGGTCTGACTGTAGAATTTGGGAAAGCCTTTCCGGTGGATTTTATTATAGAATCGGATAATAACTCGGTGGAGATTACTGGGAACGCAGCCGGGTATTTTGTAACAGAGGAGATTTTTGCAGGTGCAACATTCCTGCGCTTTACGCCATCCCGCATGGTAATTGGTCAGAGTCGCTTCCGGATCCATAAGATCACAATGGGAATCGGAATCTACTTTGATAATCAGCGGATCCTGTCTGCTACCAAAAAGGAGCATATCAGTCCGATCATGGAGGAGCTGCCGACCATTGACTTTAATCTGTCCGTGAATAATAAAGACAGAGCATTTGATATTGAGAATGAGGAAAGCTCCGTAAACTTCTTAGAGATTGGCCAGAATATAACTGTTCTATACGGGCAGGAGCTTGAAGACGGATCCGTGGAGTGGCTGCCAGGAGCAAAAGTGCAATTAAAGGAATGGTCTGCCGACGATGAGGAAATGACTTTTTCCGCCTCTGATCGGTTTGACTATATGGACGGAACTTATCATAGAGGTTTGTATCGCCCGGACGGAATCAGTCTGTATGACCTGGCACTTGACGTGCTTTCCGATGCGGGAATTGATAATCGAACTTATTGGATTGATAGTTATTTAAAGTCTGTGAAAGTGGTAAATCCAATGCCGGTTGTTGCGCACAAAGAAGCCCTGCAGTTGATTGCTAATGCTGGCCGGTGTATTCTCTACCAGGACCGGGAGGGGAACATCTTTCTGAAATCCAGCTTTATACCAGCTATGGAAGCCAGTTCAGATAACCAGACTTATTACAGCCGTGCAGGATCCGTTCTAGATAAATCGTCTAAGAAGCCGTATGCAATGACTACACAAAATTATACAAGCGTAACACCTACGCAGTATTTTCTGCCAAGGAAGAAAGAAGGGGCGATCTATATAAATGCCGGATATGTCTCAGAAGCAGTAGCAGGAAGTGATGGATCCTTTGCAGTCAATCCAACTATAGAAATTAACTTGGAAGCCTCATTCAAATGCTTTGGATTGACTTTGGAGTTTGGCAGTAATAATCCTTTGGAAATGGTCTTCCATGCCTATCATGATGGGAAAATGGTAGAAGATTATACCGTAACAAATTTGACTGCAACAACGGTCATTAGTCATGAATTTGAGGAGTTTGACAGGCTGATCTTGGAGTTTACTAAGGGATATTCGAATAACAGGATAGTCTTAAATAATATCACTTTTGGGGACAGAACCGATTATGTTTTTGAGTACGGTCATGAATTGACTAAAACGCCGAAGGGGACACAGCTTGCCAAGGTTAGAGAGTTGCAGGTAATCAGAACGCTTTACACTCAGGCAGGAGAGAAAAAGGAACTGGCGAAAGAAACGATTGTAGTAACGGCTGCAGATAACCGGTATACCTTTTACTTTACCAATCCATCGTATGACTTAACCTGTGCGTTGATAGAGCCAGGTGAGGGACAGACGGCAACTATTATAGATAGCAGTAATTATTTTGCCACAGTGGAACTTACAGGGGTTACGGGAACTGTTGAGGTTTCCGTATTTGGTAGAGAGTATACAACTGCTAAAACTAAAGTAAGCCGGCAGTTAAACCCAACTGGCGGTATGGAAACATGGGAAAATCCTCTGGTGTCTGATGCGGTTCATGCCGCCAATATTGCGGACTGGATCGGTGACTATTTAAAGTCGGATCGACAGTATGATCTTCAGTATCGCGGAGAACCCAGGATTGAAGCGAACGATATCGCATTTCTGGAGAATAAGTATGTACCTGATCTTCACCTGCGAGTATATGAACACATTTTAAAATTCAATGGAGCTTTAAGCGGTACTATAAAGGCAAGGAGGGATATGAGCAATGTGGCAGCCGCCAAAGACTAACTGGAAGGAAAATGACTTTTTTAACATAGAGGACTACAACCGCATAAAAGGAAACATTAACGAGATCCGGTCACAGGCGCTTCTGCTCTGGCCGGATTTCGAGTTTGAGGAAATGGGAACTGATAAAACCTATCAGGACCATGGGTTCTATGCGGATGAGATCAACAGGTTTGAGGCTAATGTGGAACATATCTGTGCAGGGACGTATCCGTTTAAAGTGGGAAACCGTCAGACCTTCTATGATAATCAGCCTTTTATAGACTGGAAGGAATTGAACCGGATTGAGGAAGCCTGCCGGTTGATCTACAGCAATATACAAAGTCGATATCACGGCAGAAAAATATTATCTTTTACATTGAATGGAGGTACTTTTTAAATGGAACTAAAAACAGATTATAAGGATGCTATGTTTGATGGCCAGCGCCGGTACCGCCTGATCCCAAATGAGGACGGAACTTACAGTCTCCCGGATGAAACAACTTACACCCAGAAAGGCGATAAGTTTGGGGCCAATGATATAAACGCCACGAATAAAGCGGTTAATCAAATCAATCATGTGGCAGAGGTTACCTTAACTGCTACGGGCTGGACCGGGAGCGCAGCTCCTTACGCACAAACAATTGCAGTTTTAGGAGCAACAGCAGATATTGAAGCTATGGTGGTGAGTGCCTTGGAAGACGGAGCCGCAGTGGCAGCCCAGAAGTCCTACAGTAAAGCCTTTGGTATTGTGACAAGTGGGACAGCTTCTTTAGGTGAAGGGACAGCTATTTTTAAAGTCTACAAAAAGCCAGTCACAGATATAAAAATTGGACTGAAAGGGGTGTAAATACATGGGAAAGATATGGATGCCTGGAGGTGGCGGGGGAGCAGATTTGGATGTGGTGACTGCGGGAAAGCCTGATGTGCTGGCCGGAAAAGTAATCGTTGATAAAGATGGTGAACCATTGACCGGAACAATGGTAAATCGAGGTGCGGTGAGTCAGGCCTTAGGAGTTAATGGCACATATACCATACCTGAAGGGTATCATAATGGATCAGGAAAGGTTACACAAAACATTCCCATACAAGGTGCAGACGTTTCTGGTACTGATAGAGCATGGGCCACGAATGTTTCATGCTGGGAAGGAGTAGCTTGCCTGGGAGTCAGGAATGCACACTATTTTAATGGTGTGAACTGGATTCAGGGAAATATACCCAATTTCTATGCTGGTAATATTAAAAAAGGAGTCAACATTGGAGGAGTGATTGGTGCATGGGAGGGTTATGTTGCCAACCCCACCGATTGGTATTACCTCGGAGCGAACCCCGCTGGTTTTACCGCTGCTACCAGTAATGGAACAACAGCATTTGAGTCTAATCAAATTAGAATAGCGCGTTATAGTGATGGATACACTGTTACAAATAGCATTGTAGCAAACAGGTCGTATAATCTAACAGGTTATTCTAATCTTGCTATTACTGTAAGTACTAGTGGTGCACGCCAAATAAGTATTAGTTTATCTGTCAGTGGCTTTTCCGGTTCCGTTGGTCCTTTTACTGGAACTACAACAGTATATATTCCGTTGGTTAATGCCAATGTAACAGGCACTCCAACTATATCAGTAAGTCATGCTGGTGCAGGATCGGTTACAACTTATATAACCAGAATCTGGTTATTGTGAAAGGGAAGGTTGATATGAAGATATATGTAAATGAGAATTATGAAATTATTGCCTTAGATACAGTACAGGAAGATTATGGGCATGTTTTTGTGACAGAGCAAACAAGATCTGAGATGTTCGGTAATTTGTGTGATGCAGTTATAAAAGGCTATAAATACGAACCTCAGTATGAATTAATTTTCAACGAAGATGGGAGTAATGCCAGAGACGAAAAAACAGGAGATCTGCTTTACAGATTTGATGAGAATGGAGACAAGATTTTTAACGGCTATGTCTGTTATCCCTTTGTAGATCATAAAACTCTTATGTTGATACAGAAACAGTATGAAGATTCACAAAAGCAGGTTCAGGTATTAAGTGCCCAGGTAGGTTACATACAGATGATGTCCGGCATAGCGGAAGAGGTGTGATTATGAGTAAAAACTATGAAAAGGTAAAATTGTTTTATGTTGCAGGTTTATGGACTTTAGGTATGACACGTAATGCCGTAGACCGGTGGATCACGGCAGCTGAGTACCAAGAGATCACCGGAAAAGAATATGAGAAAGAGTGAGGAAAATGAAAATGGATAGGATTACAGAACTGCTTGCCCTGGCATGGGGAAGCCCGATTATTAAACTGGTTATTTTAGCAGTAGTGATGGATACCTGTTTCGGCTGCATCAGGGCAATTAAGGAGCATGAATTTAACAGCTGTTTCGGTATTGATGGAGCGATCCGCAAAATCTCCATGGTGGCGTCCCTGGCGTTTCTACTGATACTTGATCGGATCGTACACTTAAACCTAATCGGCTTCATTCCGGAAGCGATCCGGTCATATCTGCCGGTTAATGGCATTGGAGTGGCGGAGTTCTTCGGACTTCTGTACATAGCCTATGAGCTGGTGAGTATTCTTAAAAACATGACTCTGTGCGGTCTGCCGGTGAAGCGGTTATGGGAGACAGTGAAGAAATTCCTTACACAGTATACGGACGAGCTGCCGGATAACACTTAAGCTGTTGCGACCGTCGCAACAGTTGTAATGTCACAACTTTATGGACCTGGGATAATCCTGGGTCCTTTTCGATTGGAGGAAATTATAATGAGTAATGCAGTGAATGATTTAATTAACAAGGCAAAAACCTGGACCGGATATCTGGAAAAGAAAAGCAACGCCAATCTGGATGACTTTACAGCCAATGCAGGAAATAACAATTTTACCTGCTTTGCCAGGGATTACAAGGTACATACCGGTTATAACCTGCAGGGGCAAGCCTGGTGCGCTATGTACGTATCGGAGGTATTTGTCCAGATGTTTGGCTTGGAAGTCGCCAAAAAGCTCCTGGCCGGTAAGTTGTACCATTACTGTCCTACAGGTGTAAATCAGTTTAAAGCGGCTGGCAGATGGCACACAAAGCCGGAGCCGGGAGACGTGATCTTCTTCACAAACGGCACCAGGGCGTATCATACCGGTATTGTCACAGAAGTTACGAGCACCAAGGTTAAGACTATAGAGGGAAACACTTCCGGGGCAAGTGGCGTGATCGAAAATGGCGGGGGAGTTTGCCAGAAGTCATATAGCTTATCTTATGAGAGGATTATGGGATATGGTCGACCAGATTGGAGCATTGTAACGCAGCCGGAATATACTCCGGGCTGGAACCATGATGAAAATGGCTGGTGGTATGCAGACACGAAAACCACTTACCATAAATCCTGCTGGCAGGTTATCAATGGGCATAAGTACCGGTTTAATTCAGATGGTTATGCTCTTACCGGTTGGCAGGAGATAGAAGGTAAATGGTATTACTTTGAGCCCAGAGCCGGGCATGATCTGGAGTGCGCACTATACGTATCCGACCAGGATGGAGCGCAGCACATTGGAGAGTTTTGAGATTAGTGAAATAGTACTAAATTTGTTTGGCAAGGTTACCAATTGCCCAGATCGATGCAAGATGATAATATAAATGCATTCTAAAACATAAATCAAATGCCGAAATCCCAGAATACTATAATCGATTATAATAAAAATTTATATGTCATTTGTTACACTCAGATGGCTTTGTTTTGTGCGCTTTATTTATTGGTTTAGAATGTTTATAACAACAATAATTACAAAAGATAAATTTGGAGGTACATGTATGAGTAAAAGAGCATTGAAAAGATTGGCAACGTACATTTGTTTTATGCTTTGTGTATTATTTTTAGGGCAGGTTACTGTATTTGCTGATGAAGTTAATCCGGAAACTGATAATGTTAAAATGGGATGGACTACCTTAGCTCCTATGTCAAAATCTAGGGATTGTTTCCAAACAGAAGTAATTGATGGAAAATTATATGCAATTGGAGGAGGAGGAGGTGCTTCGACAGCAGAGGTATATGATCCAACAACTAATAGTTGGACGACATTAGCACCTATGTCTGATACTAGGTATCGTTTTCAAACAGAGGTAATTGACGGTAAGATATATGCAATTGGTGGAAATAATGGCAAGGGGAATTTATCTTCAGCAGAGGTATATAATCCAGCAACTAATAGTTGGACGACATTAGCTAATATGTCTGAAGCCAGAATTGATTTTCAAACTAAAGTAATTGACGGAAAGATATATGCAATTGGTGGATATAATGATATTAGAGCTCTATCGACAGCAGAGGTATATGATCCAACAACTAATAAATGGACAACATTAGCACCTATGTCTGAAGCCCGAAAAGTTTTTCAAACAGAGGTAATTGACGGAAAGATATATGCAATGGGTGGAGGTAATGGTAATGGCAGTATTTCAGCAGAGGTATATGATCCAACAACTAATAAATGGACAAGATTAGCTAATATGTCTGAATACAGAGCTTATTTTCAAACAGAAGTAATTAATGGAAAGATATATGCAATTGGCGGAAATAAAATCAATTATTGTATATCTTCAGCAGAGGTATATGATCCAACAACTAATAGTTGGACAACATTAGCACCTATGTCTGCAGGACGGGGTTATTTGCAATCAGAAGTAATTGATGGAAAATTATATGCAATTGGTGGATTTTTAGGTGGTAAATGGTTAAAAACAACAGAGGTATACGATCCAACTACTAATACATGGACGACGTCAGCACCTATGTCTGATGACCATAGCTATTTCCAATCAGAAGTAATTGATGGGAAAATATATGCTATAGGGGGTAATAATTCAACCTTGGAAGTTTATGCAATAAATAACAATTTAGAAAATCAACTATCAGCCACCGGCGGAAACTCCAAAGTAGACCTAACTTGGGGCGCAATAGACAAAGCTACAAGCTATACTGTTAAGCGCTCCACAACTGCAGGAGGACCTTATACATCTGTTGCAACCGATTTAACTGAAACTTCCTATACAGATACTAATGTAACAAATGGAATTATGTATTATTATGTTGTAATCGCCACTAATAATGGTACCGAAATAGGCAATTCAAACGAAGCATCGGCACAGCCTACTGAGTCTCAAACACCTCCAACAACCGAAGCTAAATTAAAAGTAGTTTTAGAGGTTGCCGAATCACTCCGATTAAGTGTAGATGATGATTTAAATGTTAATACACAAATGGCTTGGACTTCTTCAGATCCTACGGTTGCTACAGTAAATGAAAAAGGAATCGTGACAGCTCTGGCTCCTGGTAATACAGTTATAACAGTTAAGAGTGCGGACGGATCCTATACGGACTACATAAATGTATTAGTAGTAGAGAATGCAGACGATTACAGGCTTGCAATTGATTTAAGAGTTGGAGAGACAGCTCGACTAACAGCAGATGATTTTACTAACACAGCAAATGTGACATGGGCACCTATGGATTCATCAATAGCCAATGTAACTACAAAAGGAAAAGTCACAGCACTGAGCAAAGGATTGGTTTTAATTAGTGCAAAAGATGCAGACGGAAATATTATTGGCCGTGTATATGTAAGAGTAAGAGAATAGTTTGATTAAAGGCGGGTATCCGGTATTCCGGACCCCGCCTTTTGCATTCGATATCCTCTATTTTCTAGATTTAGCTTCAGCTTCAGTCAATACATCTACATACGCATTTTTAAGTTCTTCCTCTGCGGAGCAATCCTGCATATAATACCAATCTGTAACTTTTTTTGTAATTTCTTCATCGCTTCCTTCTGCTTTAAAAGGATATACTGCGATTAATTTATCTGTTTCTTTGTTCCTTAATCCAATTGCTGATGCGTTTTCGAATTTTCCCATTGTAATTTTCCTTTCCTATAGCAATTCTGTAATAAAACTGTTTTTTATTAGATTAAATTATTATAAATCACAAGGTTTTGTATGTCAAAGGTATTATCTGTATGCATAAAACGTGGCTGATACGAAGTATTCTATCACAGATACCCACTAAGTCCAGACGAACTGGCCCATCTTGAAATTGTAGCAACCATTGTTCATCAGCTCACCAGAAACCTAACCCCGGAGCAGGTAGTAGAATCCGGATTTGGTCCATATTATATTGACCATACCACTGGAATCTGGCCTCAGGCAGCGGGCGGAGTTCCATTTAATGCATGTGAATTCCAGTCCAAAGGAGACCCAATCACTGACTTGGTAGAAGATATGGCAGCAGAACAAAAAGCAAGGAGTACTTACGACAACATTTTGCGTGTTATTACTGATCCTGATATATGTGATCCAATCCGGTTTTTAAGGGAACGTGAAATTGTCCATTTCCAGAGATTTGGTGAGGCACTTAGAATCACCCAGGATAATCTGGACAGCAAAAACTTTTATGCATTTAATCCCAGCTTTGATGTTAAAACAAAATGTAAATAGGGGTAATGATTACCCAGACATAATGAAAGAGAGTGCCGATTCAATTTTCGTGGGTCGGCGCTTTCTTTCTATAATTCTATAAATCGGTAGCAGCCATTGAAAAATTAATATTGATAGTTAGTAGGCTTTTAGTTATTATGAAATTATTAAAAGTAAAGTCAGGAGAGAAGACATGCTTAAAATTAAAATAACAATAATGGAAAGTAAATGTCGTGGCGGATATCATAAAGCAGGTGAAAGTTTTTATGTTAAAGATCTGTGCCCACCAATATGCCATGAGCTATGGAATAGTGCATATCCTATGATATATGCACTACAAAATGGCGCTGTATTAGATTATGGTGAAGGTAAAGACACTCAGTTTGATATTAAATGTCCAGATGGAGGACGGGTAATACTACATGGAGAATTGGTTGAAAATTAATATAGTAAAAATATTTTAAATTATCAACTAACAGTATTGAGCTGGTAGTTTTTTTGTTGTTATAATGAGAAGAGTTAACAGATTAAAGTCATTATTACGTTATCCATGTATGGAAATATTTAATATTTAATAGTAACCAGAAGAGGGACTTTTCTTTTATCAATTCTTGTGGTATGCTGGAAAAATATGGGATTTAATAACAATAAAAACTACATGGAGGGGCATTGTATGAAACAAATAAGAAGAATATTCTATATGACAGCAATACTATCAGCTAGTATTACCATAACATCATTTGCAAATCGTTATAATCCAGAAACTCAAATTGGACCGTTGACAGAAGAAGACATACAAAATATGGATGCAGATTTGGCAGAACGGAATTATTTATCTAATCAGCCATCTATAGAATATGATGAGAATACGGATTCTTACTATGAAGATATTTATGTAAAAGCAAAGCCAGGAAGCTGGAAGAGTAATGATAGTGGAAAATGGTATGAGTTGGAAAATGGGAATTATTATAAAAATGGTTGGGTCAGAATTGACGGAAAGCGTTATTATTTTGATGAAAACGGATATATGAAAACAGGTTGGATTCAAGTACGAAGCAACTGGTACTATACTGATGATACAGGAGTTATGGTGACGGGAGAACGCCGGATAGATGGAGTGACTTATAATTTTAATGCATATGGAATTATGAAAAAATAAAAGATAACATTAGTTGCATTTGGCCTACACTGGCTATAATAAGCGCCGATTCACGTTGTGTGAGTTGGCGCTTTCATTGATTCCTTTTTGAGTTACTTAGAGTATAAAATCATTCTTTCATGTCCTTAGAATTTGTGACCGAAATCGCCTTTCCTGTATCAGCATTAAAAAATTTTACATGGACATTGTCAAACGCACAGAAGCGTTAGTTCAGAAATAAACTGCCCAGACGAAAGGAAGGAGCCGGTAAGATCAAAGGATCCTGCCGGCTTATATAAATGTAAAGGATATTACCTGTAACAATTGTTACTATACTCTTTTGTTATGTAGAAAAGTTGTAGAGTATGTGAAGATTTTGTGAGAGAAGAGTTAACAGGAAATCATTGATGATTTATAAATACAATGGTATTCTGTTTGTAAAATGCTACTTTATCAATCAGGGGTCTTATATTACCCCAACCCATAAAAAGTTATTTCATTGCTTATTTTAATAGTACACATTATATATGTTATTGTTGATATAGTTAAATATGGTAATATCTAAAGTCTAATGATTATCATGTAATATTAGCTGGAATAGAAGCTGAAAGTGAATGGAGGTAAATCTATGTATGAGAGATTGCTTGACAAGTCAATTCGCCCTAACATATCTAATATGATTGAATGGTGTGGAGCGAGTGGAATACTATTTATTGAATTAGAGCAGTTCATGAAAGAGGTGAAACATGCTCAAAGTGAGATACGTTTTCCTTATGGAAATAGCTATGGCTGGTGCGTTACCTACCGTAGAAATAAAAAGCTGCTTTGTGATATTTTTCCCGAATGTGGAGCTTTTAATGTTATGCTGAGGTTATCCGATGATTCATTCCAAAAGGCATATCCTTCCCTTACACAGTATACACAGGAGCAAATAGATGCCAAATATCCTTGTGGCAGCGGCGGATGGATTCATTACCGAATTACAAACAAAGAGCATTTAGATGATATTATGAAATTGTTGGAATTAAAATAAAAACATTTTACGAGCTTATAGTTGATTAATGTTTTTTCAAAAGCAATCAGATCAATTGACTATTAGACTGATCTGTTATGTCTAAAATAGAATATTATATGTCGTATATACTTGACATTAAGTACATCATATAGTAATATAGTCATGTGGAGGTGATTGCAGTGGGTCGAAATATACCAATAAAAGTTGCCCGTGCCCAACTGGATCTGACTCAAAAAGAGCTGGCTGAGAAAGTGGGAATTTCACGGCAGACCATGAATGCCATAGAGCAAGGTGAATACAACCCAACGATAAAATTATGCCGGGCTATTTGCCGGGTATTAGGAAAAAGTCTTGATGATTTATTTTGGGAGGATGATAATAATGAATAGAAAAAAGAATAATCTGGATGAAATGCAGGAGCAAAAGTTATTAAAGATCGAACACTACGGATTCTGGATTGTGTATTGGGGACTGTTAGCTGCAATTCTGCTACAGGTAACCTTGTCTACAGATTCCGAAAACTTATTCCGTAATATTGCTGGTGAATGGGTGGTATTTATGCTTGTTTCCATATACCTGCTTATAGCATGCATGATTAATGGCATATGGGACAGGAGACTGAAA
Organism: Lacrimispora struthionigena; assembly: GCF_048627165.1. NCBI lineage: Bacteria > Bacillati > Bacillota > Clostridia > Lachnospirales > Lachnospiraceae > Lacrimispora > Lacrimispora struthionigena. Next base: position 1,077,434 of record NZ_JBMBWP010000002.1, on the reverse strand, counting down.
CCGAATTTTAAAACAAACGTCATACTCAGTCTGATTTCAGGAGTATTGTGTGGAATTCTTTTCTCTGCAACATCTTATTATAAATATGGTAAATTAGCAGGTGCAGTTGCCACAGGGGGATTTATATTTGCACAGGTATTTATATTAACCCTTGGTGCATTAATGCTTTCTGTATTTATTTATAAAAAAAGGGTACAAAAACTTGAAGCAGAGAGTGAATCAGATTCGAATAAATAATGATGAAGTGAAGCGCAATATAATTAAAGCAGGACGTTGGTTTGTTTTTTGTGAATCAACGTCCTAATTAATTATGCTTCATCTTGGCAAAATAATCCTTCAACTTTATTGCATATTCTAAACGCTCTTCTGGCTTGGTGTTTTCTCTTTCTGAATTATACAGATGATCATTTTTATATCTTGGAAATATATGAAGATGATAATGCCAAACATCTTGATTACCACATGGTTCATTATGCTGTCTGGAAGATACTCCGTCACATCTGTAAGTTTCCTTTAAGGCTATTGCGATATCTTTTTCTAAATCATGAATTCGGTAAGATATTTCAGATGGTAAATCGTATAAGTTCTCAATATGTTTATTAGGAATTATGATAACGTGACCCTTATTATTTTTCCACCAGCAAGATGATATAAATGCAGTAACATAATCATCTTGAAATATAATATCGTTCTGCTTTGTACTTATATTTTCATTTTCAATTCCCTTAGCAATTAGGCAAAAAGGGCATACATAGCCTGTAGGTGCATGATTGTACATATCTTTTCCCCCTAAACTGATATAAATATTAATAATTACTATATAAGTATATATAATTACTATGAAAATATCAATTATTATCTTTTAATCTGAAAAAATATGAGATAAAATTATACTTAAAGTTACGTCCTTAGAGTTGGAGGAAGCCGACAAGATGGGGGGATCCTGTCGGCTGTATGAAAAAAAGTTTTATTTAAAAGGTTATTGACCTCTTTACAATTATTAATATAGCGAAAAAATGTGACGGGAAATTGATAGATTTGTGAAGAGATTGTGAAAAGTTACATCAGAGTGGCAGAATATATAATAAGAAAATGAGGTGAGAATCAGTGAAGGTGGGAGAAGTATGTTTGTTCACAAAAGATGTTGTTCGATTAGCTAATTTCTATAAGTCCATATTTGATATTGATAATGGAAGTGATGATAATATTCATCAGTTTATCATCTCCGAGGAAACATCCTTGAGTGTTTATAATGATGGAGTGGAGCGTGAGATGAATGCTCAAAATATTTGTTTAGCGTTTACAGTAGATGATGTGGATTTTCAGTATGAAAGATTAACAACCCTTGGTGTCAAGATCCTGGAACCTCCAACAATAAGACCGTGGGGAGCAAAAAACATGAGCTTTCTGGATCCTGATAATAACTTAATTGTATTTAGAAGTTTTCTTATAAAATAGTATGGAAATGTTAGTAATCCACCCTGCTTACCCCCCAAAAAGGGAGGAGCCGACAAGATGGGGGATCCTGTCGGCTGTATGAAAAAAAGTCTTATTTAAAAAGTTATTGGCCTCTTTACATTTACTAATATACTGTGAAAGTGTGACAGGAATTTGAAGGATTTGTGAAGAGTTTGTGAAACTGGCTGAGCTGAAGGGTTGATTTAAGGAAACAGACTACCAAAGAAAGGAGGATTTAACATGCGTGAATATTTTATCAAAACAAAAAGAATTGGATTTTCCAATTGGAATAATGCTGATTTAAATCTTGCATCCCAGCTATGGGGAGAAGAGGAAGTCACCCGGTTTATCTGTTCCACAGGTAAGTTTACAAAGGAAGAGATTGCAAACCGCCTGAATACGGAAATTCGTAATGATGAATTGTACCATATACAATACTGGCCGATTTTTGAACTGTCGACAGAAGAACTCATTGGATGCTGCGGGCTCCGCCCTTATAAAAGCGAAAAGCATTCTTACGAGCTAGGTTTTCATTTACGGAAAAAATACTGGGGACAGGGGTATGCCTTAGAGGCAGCGAAAGCCGCTATCGATTATAGTTTTCACATATTAAATGCTAATAAACTATATGCAGGCCATCATCCTGAAAACAAGGCATCAGAAAAGTTGCTGAAGAAATTGGGCTTTCAATCCATTGGCAAAGAATTTTATATACCGACAGGGTTGTCTCACCCGTTATATGAGATGGTGAACCGTTAATATTACGGGAAAGAAATCACAACCCATATACAGAAAAAGGAAGTTGTTTATGGTGACAAACTTAATGTTTTTAATACATGAACCAGTTCTTTTGTATCAAAAATCGTTCTGTTTCAACAAAAGTTTCCGTTATTCGATTGACGGAGACCCCTGATACTAGTAAAATAAAGACAAATATGAAAGAGGATGGGGCATTATTTATGGATAACAGAAATAGCATTTTGACAGATACACTCCCGGATCAGGCTATTTTCGCTCTGGATATTGGAACCAGAAGCATCATTGGCATGGTAGGAATGCCGGATGGGGACAGAATACATATCGTTGCCATAGAGAGAGCCGAGCACACCAAGCGGGCGATGATTGACGGACAGATCGAGGATATTGATCAGGTTGCCAAAATTGCCGGACAGGTGAAAGAGAGACTGGAAAAAAAGCTGGGCTGCAAGCTGCAAAAGGTTTGTGTAGCAGCCGCGGGAAGAGCATTGAGAACAGAAAGTGTGACCTATGAGATGGAGCTTGCCAGAGCTCAGAAGATTGATGCAGAATCCGTCAGCAGACTGGAAGCGGGAGCCATCAGTGAAGCGGAGAAGCAGTTTATGAACCGGGAGGGAAGGGATACTGACCGTCAGTTTTATCTGGTTGGTTATACCGTAAGCAGATATTTCCTGGATAATTATATGATCTCCAACTTAATTGATCATCATGGACGGGTTTTAAAGGCAGATATCATTGCCACATTTCTTCCCACCGAGGTTGTAGAAAGCTTATACTCTGCCATGCATAAAATTGGTCTTGAGGTAGCAAGCCTGACTTTGGAGCCGATTGCTGCCATCAATGCGGCCATCCCCCAGAATATCCGCCTTCTTAACCTTGCCATGGTGGATATCGGTGCAGGTACCTCTGATATCGCTGTATGCCGGGATGGAAGTGTGACAGGTTATACCATGGCCATACTTGCAGGAGATGAGATAACGGAATCCATTATGAAGGAATATTTAGTGGATTTTGAAACTGCGGAAAAAATCAAATCTCAGATTGATGAAACAGAGGAACTTAACTTTACAGATATCCTTGGTTTTGAGCAGACAATCACCAGGGAAGCCATTTTTTCCAGCATTAAAGAGGCATCTTCCAGGCTTTGTCAGGAGATCTCTGAAAAAATACTGGAGGTGAATGGCGGTATGCCGTCAGCAGTCTTTCTGGCAGGCGGTGGCAGCAGGCTGTCCGGACTGAAAGAGGGAATTGTAGAACATTTAAAAATTGATTCCAAGCGTGTTGCAATTGCAGGAAATAATTTTAAGATTAACGCTTATTCCGATGAATATGATCTGGAGAATCCGGAATATGCCACTCCTCTTGGAATCGTGATATCAGCCGGATTTAATATTGTCAATGATGGTTTCCGGGTAATATTAAACGAACGCCCGGCAAAGCTTTTCCGAGGCGGAACCTTTACCGTTATGGACGTTTTAATGATGAATGGATATAACTATCAGGATATGATCGGGCGTTCCGGTCAGAATCTGGTTGTAAGTGTTAACGGTAAGCGGACTGTTTTTTATGGTGAGAAGGCAGAACCGTCTGTCCTCACACTGAACGGAGAGGAAGCGCAGCTTTCTGATCAGGTAAGCGCAGAGGACTGGATCGTATTTGTATCTGCCAGTCACGGAAAGAGCGCTTCTGCCATGCTTTCGGATATTGAGAAGCCGGGAGCCGGAAAGAAGATTCTGGTCAATGGAATAGAGGCAAAAGAAGATATTTCCTTAAAAACCGGAGACAGCATTGTAATAGAAATAGTACGGGAAAAGGAAATTCTTCCAGAGGAAGACTGGTATGAGGAAGCAGAGGAAGAGGAACAAGCCCCGTATCAGGAACCGGTTTCTGCTCCTCAGAATATTCCGGGGATTTTGACTCCTCCGGCACAGATGACGTCTACCGGCATACAGATTGATAAAGAACAGCGATTAAAACTGGAAGGGCATACGGATGCATCTGCTTCTTCCGACGCAGCGTTTCATAAAAGCGATGGAAAAATCACATTTTTCTTAAATGACAAACCTATGACTTTTCCTATTAAACCGGATCAGCGTCCTTATTATCTTATGGACATGCTGGAATATTCCGGACTTGATTTTAAAAATCTTACCGGGAAAGTAGTATTGGAGGTCAACGGGGAAAGCAGTTATTTTCAACAGGAATTAAAAAGCAGAGACCGTATCATGATTTATCAGGTAAATGAATAAAAAGGGGTGCGTATGGGCGTGTTGAATGTAGTAAAAAGGGATGGAACAGTCACAGGATTTGAATTATCCAAGATCAAAGAAGCAGTTAAGAAAGCCTTTGAGGCAACGGGTAAGTATTATACGGACAGTATTGTTGAGCTTCTGGCATTAAGAGTAGCTTCTGATTTTAAAAATAAGATTCATACGGAGAGTATTCCGGTGGAAGATATTCAGGACAGTGTGGAAAAGGTTCTGGAAGAAACCGGCTATACGGAAGTGGCAAAGGCTTATATTCTCTATCGGAAACAGCGGGAAAAGATCAGAAACTTAGGGAGTACCACCCTGGATTACAAAGATGTGGTAGACCAGTATGTAAAAGTTGAAGACTGGCATGTGAAAGAAAATTCTACGGTAACCTATTCAGTTGGAGGTCTTATTCTTAACAACTCCGGGGCAGTTACTACAAATTACTGGCTGTCTGAAATTTATGACAGGGAGATCGCAGACGCTCATAATCATGGAGAGATCCATATCCATGATCTTTCCATGCTGACAGGATACAGCTGCGGCTGGTCTTTAAAGCAGCTTTTATTAGACGGACTGGGCGGAATCAGCGGAAAAATCACCGCTTCACCGGCAAAACATCTGGCCACATTGTGCAATCAGATGGTAAATTTTCTTGGTATTATGCAAAATGAATGGGCTGCCTCCCAGTCATTTTCATCCTTTGATACCTATCTGGCGCCTTTTATCAAAGCAGATGGACTGGCTTATGATAAAGTGAAAAAATGCATGGAGGCCTTTGTGTTTGGAGTAAATACCCCAAGCCGCTGGGGAACCCAGGCTCCATTTTCCCATATATCCCTTGATTTGACGGTACCAGAGGATATGAAATCCCAAAGGGCCATTGTAGGCGGGAAGTTTATGGATTTTACCTACGGAGACTGTCAGGCAGAGATGGATATGGTGAACCGTGCCTTTTTAGAGACAATGCTGGAAGGAGATGCCGGAGGAATGGGATTTCAGTATCCAATTCCGGTATTTGGAATAACAAAGGAATTTGACTGGTCCGATTCGGAGAGAAACCGCCTGTTGTTTACACTGGCATCTCATTACGGAACTCCTTACTTTTCCAATTACATCAATAGCGGTCTTACTCCAGGAGATGTACGGGCATTTACTCCCAAAAGTATCCCTGATTTTACAAAGCTGCGCCATAAAGCCGGGGGATTTTTCGGATATGGAGAACATACAGGTTCCATCGGTGTGGTAACTCTTAATCTGCCGAGAATCGCATTTCTGGCCTCTGATGAAGCCGACTTTTATGAACGTCTGGACAACGTGGCAGATCTTGCCGCCAGATCTCTTGATATCAAGCGGAACGTAATAACCAGACTTTTGAAAAATGGACTTTACCCTTATACAGCCTGCTATCTGGAGAATTTCTCCAATCATTTCTCATCAATTGGTATTGTGGGTATGGATGAAGCCGGAAAGAATGCAAAATGGCTGGGAAGGGGAATGGAATCAGAAGATACTCAGGCATTTGCAGTTAATGTGATGGAGCATTTGAAGAAGAAACTCATTGTTTATCAGCAACAGTATAAAAGTCTGTATAGCCTTGAGGCCACTCCGGCTGAATCGGCGGCATACCGGCTGGCACTAATTGACAGAGAAGAATATCCCGGCATAAGATCTGCAGGTGATCATTCACCTGTACCCTATTATACCAACAGCACCAAGCTGGCGGCAGACTGGGGAGGCAGCCTTTCTCAGGCATTGATGATTCAGAATCGCGTTCAGCCTTTGTATACGGCAGGTACTGTATTTTCTGTATTCATGAAGAAGGAGGAAGAGGATTATCGGACTGTCAGAGATGCCTTAAGGCGCATGACTAATCAGTATGAGATTCCCTACCTGACATTTACACCAGTATACTCTGTCTGTCAGAGCTGCGGCTATCTGCCGGGTGAGCAAAAGATCTGTCCCAAGTGCGGAAAAGAGACGGATATTTACAGCAGAATAGCGGGATACTACCGACCTGTAAATGACTGGAATGAAGGAAAAGCTCAGGAGTTTAAAAATAGAAAAATGATGACTTTAGAGTGAAAAATTTCACCATTTTAACTCACATATGAAAGACTTGGGCATAAGATATATTACGAACTGATTAAACAGGAGTAAATGAAAATGAGTTGTAATAATTGGAATAACGGATGCAATTGCAACTGCCCAAGCGGAAATAGCAATGCAAATAATTGTAATACCAAATGCAATGACAAATGCAGTGATGTCAGTGATGCAACAACTGGAAACGGAAGCATGAACATGTGCTATCGTCAGGGATATGCATGCGGCTTTAAAGATGGTTATGAGACCGGATTCCGTGATGGATTCTGGAGCGCAAATGGCTGTGGAAGAACCTACAGCGGGTCAGTAATGGGATCTACGGATTCCGGATGTGGATGCAAATAATTCGGTGAACAAAAAGTTCCGACTTTCATTTTGAATGCCGGAACTTTTTTGTTTTGGGCAGATTCAGAATTTGGAAAATTTTAACTAAATAAAAAATGCCTACTTTGTCTAATATGTATATTGAAAAAAGATTAGCATTGTGTTAGCATAAATACAAGTCATAGAATTTGTATACAAACTTTAATATTTGAATACAAACTAATTTTCTAATGACGAAATAACTGACCAGAATAAAAGCAAAGGAGAATCACGAATATGGATAACTTTACAAAACAGTTTTCTCTTGAAGGAAAAGTTGCACTTGTAACAGGCGCATCTTATGGTATTGGCTTTGCGATTGCTAAGTCTCTTGCAGAAGCTGGCGCTACCATTGTTTTTAACGATATTAAGCAGGAATTAGTAGACAAAGGAATTGCAGCATACAAAGAAGAGGGCATTACTGCTCACGGATATGTTTGCGATGTTACCAGCGAAGAGGCTGTTAATGCCATGGTTGCTCAGATAGAAAAAGAAGTAGGCGTAATCGATATCCTGTTTAATAATGCAGGTATTATCAAACGTATTCCTATGTGCGATATGACAGCAGAACAGTTCAGACAGGTAATTGATGTTGACTTAAATGCTCCGTTTATCGTAGCAAAGGCAGTGATTCCGTCAATGATTAAAAAAGGTCACGGAAAGATTATTAATATCTGTTCCATGATGTCTGAGCTTGGACGTGAGACTGTATCTGCTTATGCAGCTGCAAAGGGCGGACTGAAGATGCTGACAAAGAACATTGCTTCTGAGTACGGTGAATTCAACATTCAGTGTAACGGTATCGGACCTGGCTACATTGCAACACCACAGACTGCACCTTTACGTGAGGTACAGGCAGATGGTTCCAGACATCCCTTTGATCAGTTTATCATTGCTAAGACACCGGCAGGACGCTGGGGTGAAGCTGAGGATCTTTCAGGTCCTGCAGTATTCCTCTCTTCTGATGCTTCTAACTTTGTCAATGGACATATTCTTTACGTTGACGGCGGTATTTTAGCTTACATCGGTAAACAGCCACAGTAATTGCATGCCCTTACAGGGAAGTCCCCAGTGGGATAAACATGGCCATGATGCCCGCCCTTAACAGGCGGGAGTCATGGCATATTTTATTTAACTATTATGTTTAATTTTAAGGACGGAGAGGGTTCAATGGAAGGAAAGACCAAGACCTATAAAAACCGTGGCGACCTGGTGTTTGAAACTTTAAAGCAGGAGATTCTGGATCTGGAATTAAAGCCCGGACAGATCATAAGTGAAAATGAGATTTGCGAACGGTTTGGTGTATCGCGGACTCCTGTAAGAGAAGCGGTAAGAAAGCTGCAGGAGCAGGGATTCGTCATATCCGTACCTTATTCCGGTACGCAGGTGACACTTCTTAATCTGGATACCATCAAACAGATGATTTACATGCGCGTTGCCGTGGAAACCATGGTTATGCGTGATTTTGCCAATATGGCGACTCCACTCTGGATGGAGGAAGTCCGGTATATGATCCGCAGGCAGCAGGCGCTTATACTGGAAAAAGGATTTGAACCAGAGCAGTTTTACCGCATGGACGCACAGATGCACGCCATCTGGTATCGTGCTACGGGTAAACGGAAACTCTGGGATATGATACAGGCACAGCAGCTTCATTACACCAGATTCAGAATGCTGGATTTTGTAACAGAAACCGATTTTACAAGAATCATCAGAGAGCATACAGAGCTATTTGAATTGCTGGAAAAAAAGGACATTGAAGGTCTGGAACAATCTCTTAGAGAACACTTGACTTACAGCATGAAACGTATGAAACACCAGATTGAGGTAGAATACAAAGACTATTTTGAACAGGAAGAGCGGGAGGACGAATGATGACCAGTGTATCAATTACTGTAAAGGGGTTAAGTGATACCATAAAAGCGTTTGCATCAGGAGAGGAGCAGGCAGTCCTGGTGTATGAAGGCAGTTATGAAGAAGGAGATGCCATTGTATGCAAAACAGATGAACCCGGCGGACATTACGTAATCCGGATTGATGACTGTATGGATGAATCCTTAGTCTATATAACAAAACCGGAAGTGATGTTTACCATACCATTTGGAGATAAAAAAGTATCCTACAATCCCAAGGCATTTACCGGAACAAAGCATTACCTTACCATTCGGAAAGCTGTGGAAACAGAAGTAAAACAGTACCGCAATCTTGCAGTCAATGTAATGGACCAGCATGGTGATACCGGTTGTTTCCCTCATGCATTTGCCAATGTGGAAACCAGAGGTGAGGCTGTATTTGCAGCACGCAATGCCATCGATGGCGTTCTTGCCAATGAATCCCATGGTGAGTGGCCCTATGAATCATGGGGAATTAACCGTCAGGATGATGCAGAAATCACTCTGGATTTTGGACGGGAAGTGGATTTTGACCAGATTGTATTATATACCCGTGCCGATTTCCCCCACGATAACTGGTGGGTGGAAGTAACCTTTACATTTTCAGATGGATCGAGTCAGGTTGTGAAAATGGAAAAAAGCATAAAACCTCATATATTCTCAATAAAAAAGAGTAAGATTACCTGGTTAAAGCTGAGTAATTTAATAAAAGCAGATGATCCTTCTCCGTTCCCTGCCCTTACTCAGATTGAAGTATATGGAAAAGATTCTCTTTAACTTGAAATACCTCTTTTCCTTTTACTGATATTCATGTAAAATATAGGCAGTAAGCATACAGGGTTGACACATAAGGAGGAAGAGTGATGGAGTTTTTATTTCTGGAACCTGTTTTTAAGGAAGCCATCTGGGGCGGCAATAAGCTTCGGACAGTATTTGGATATGACATACCAAGCGATACTACAGGGGAATGCTGGGCAATCAGTGCTCATAAGAATGGGGAATGCCAGATTGCCGGTGGAATTTATGACGGAAAGCTTCTAAGCCGTTTATGGAAGGAAAAACCGGAGATATTTGGTTTTTATCCCGGAGACCAGTTTCCTCTTCTGGTTAAAATCATCGATGCAAAGAATGATTTAAGCATTCAGGTACATCCTGACGACAGTTACGCAAAGATTCATGAGAATGGTTCTCTTGGAAAAACAGAATGCTGGTACATTCTGGACTGTGAACCGGATACAGAAATTGTAATCGGTCATTATGCCAAAGACCGGGACGAGATGGAATTCATGATACGAAACCATCAGTGGGAGGAATTTATACGGACTGTTCCCGTTAAGAAGGGAGATTTTTTCCAGATTAATCCGGGCTGCGTCCATGCGATTAAGGGCGGAACTTTAATTCTTGAGACCCAGCAGAGCAGTGACATCACTTACCGTGTCTATGACTATGACCGTCTTTCGGATGGAAAACCAAGACAGCTGCATGTGGAACAGAGTATTGCCACCATCAGAGCACCATTTAAGGAAAATCAGGCAACAGCTGTAACAGAGAAGCTATCCGGGGCTGTGCATACACATTTAATCACCTGTAAGTACTACTCCGTGGACAAGTATGATATTGATGGGGTATTTGCAAAAGATTTTTCTAAGTTTTTTACCAATGTCAGCGTGATAAGCGGAAAAGGTTCCATTAATGGAATTCCATTGGAAGCAGGTCAGAATTTTATTATACCGGCAAAGAGTAAAGAGTGCAGATTTGAGGGGAAGATGTCTGTCATCTGTTCCAATCCCGAATAAAGCAGGAGGAGAAGTTATGAGACTGGGAGCATTAGAAGCAGGAGGCACAAAGATGGTTTGTGCCATAGGCAATGAGAACGGCGAGATTTTAGAGCGGGTTTCCATACCGACGGAGACACCGGAGATTACCATGCCCAAACTGATTGCATATTTTTTGGATAAGGAAATTGAAGCATTGGGAATCGGTTGCTTCGGTCCCATTGATCTTAACAGGAATTCAGATACGTATGGCTATATTACCACCACTCCCAAGCTTGCGTGGCTGAACTATGATATTGTGGGAGCATTTAAAGAGGCTTTAAAAGTACCGGTGGGGTTTGATACGGATGTGAATGGCTCTGCCCTTGGTGAGGCTACCTGGGGGATTACAAAGGGGCTTGAGAACAGTATGTATATTACCATTGGAACTGGCGTGGGAGCTGGTATTATAACCAATGGAAAGCTGCTTCACGGAATGCTTCATCCGGAGGGCGGACATCTGCTTTTATCCAGACATCCCGAAGATTCCTTTGAGGGAGCGTGTCCATACCACAAAAACTGCCTGGAAGGCATGGCAGCAGGTCCTGCCATAGAGGCTCGTTGGGGAATGAAGGGAGCACAGCTGGCAGACAGAAAAGAAGTCTGGGAGCTGGAAGCTTATTATATCGCTCAGGCACTTGTTGATTATATTATGGTACTTTCTCCCCAGCGTATTATTCTGGGAGGCGGTGTGATGCATCAGGAGCATTTGATTCCATTGGTGAGAGAGGAAGTAACCCGTCAGCTGGGCGGTTATATCAAAACAAAAGAACTGGAAGATATGGAGCATTATATTGTTTTACCAAGCCTTAGCGACAACCAGGGGATCATGGGTGCCCTGAAGCTGGCAGTGGATGAATATCAACTGGAAAAGATAGGTTAATTGCCATTTTTCTCCTAGTGTAATTCCATTTTATGTATGTTATGATATGTTTCGTAAAGGAAATGTAACATTTGTGTAACAAATAAGGAGGATATTACCATGAGAAAATTACCAGCATTTGTATTAGCAGCAGCAGCTGTATTAACCGTAGCAGGAACACCAATTACAGCACAGGCAGCAACCTGTTCCAGTTCAGTGCCTAACTGTTTTTCTTCTAACTGCTATACTTCATCCTGCAATGGACAGTCTTTAAACAGTCTGTTAAGCAAGTATGGATGTAACACCAACAGCTCTAACTGCAATACTTCAACTGGCAAGAAAGGTGCATCCTGTACAGGCAAGACCTGCAATACCGGAAGTTCCTGCAATACTCGTCAGCTTTCCTCATTCTTAAGAAGCTGCAGATAATTGAATATTTATTTTTTCATGGGTCGTTCCTCAGTGGTTCGGCCCTTATTTCTTTTTTAGGCCTGTGGGGCAGATGAAAACAGCCACAGGTCTTCATAGACCTATGGCTGTTAACACAAGGATCATTTCCCCTCATTTACGATATCTTCCAGAACGCGGATCAGGTCGTAAATGTTGTTGATCTGCACATTTCGTTCCAGGATCTGATTTTTTAAATCAATGGAAAGCGTTTCAAATTTTGCCTGGACCGCAGGAGCTATATATGACATAATTATCACCTCACAATTAGAATGCACCAGGCGGAATAATTTATGCGTAAAACCAGATTTGCATAAAATATGGAACTGGCAGACATATTAATTATGAGGTGATAATTATGTCTAAGGATGATACAAAGAAAACAAATTCAGCCAATCAATACAGGGAAGAAAAAGGGAAAGTTGAGAATCAGAACCATACCCATAATTCCCGCAGAGAAGGTATGGGACCGAATACCAAACGAAGATCAGATTAATTAGAAAAGGGCGAAAACCAGGATGCGTTGGTTTTCGCCCTGCTGAGGTTTCATACTTATGATCGGGCAGTTTACAGAACTCATTATCAACCGAAGATACAAAGTCTGACAGCGCGGAAAATGAGTTATTTTACATTGGTAAGGCGGATTTGCGGCGGCTTGCGCTCGTTTTTGTGCTCCCCGGTAATGTTTTGATATCTCGTTCTGTAATAATAATATATGCATGTTCTTTTATTGTGTGAACAAGCCGGACAAGCCTGCGCTACTCCATTCACATGTTGTCTTTAAGAACCATATAATACATTATAATTCGAAAAGGGGGTAGTAAACAATGGGATGCTTCTGGGGTTGTGGATATGGTTGCAATAATAATTGTAATAGAAATTGCAATAGCAATTGTAATAGCAATTGTAATAATAATTGTAACTGCAATGACGATGATGAAGTTGACTGCTCAGAGGAAGTTAGAAGAGCTTACTGGGCTGGATATAGAGCAGGCTGTAATGATCCTCGGTGCCATCATCATCATGACGATCACGATGACTGTGGCTGTGATTAATACTGTAAATTTAAATGGCGGGCATACGAATTATATCGTGCCCGCCATTTAAATTAGTTTGAGCCAGCAGGGAATATAAAATAAACCTTGCTGGCTTAGCTGTAATAAATAAAAATTACTCTGACTTTTTAAAATACAGATAGTTGGTACATTTTCACTTTAACAAATTCACTTTATCAAATGGGTATTTGAAGAAAATGGATAAATAGACGTGATTCGTACATCTGTATGAAATTATGCTACGTGAACGTTAACTGCCTGAAGACCACGGTTACCGTTGATTGTTTCGAAAACAACAGACTGGCCATCTTCTAAAGATTTGAAACCTTCCATAGCAAGACCGGAGAAATGAACGAAAATATCGTTGCCTTCTTCGTCACAGATGAAACCAAAACCCTTTTGTGCATTAAACCATTTTACTGTACCTTTTTTCATGAAAAGATACCTCCTTAAAATTATTGTGTATTCTGCTTAAAACTAAAAATCGCATATACTTGTAAATCATCAATAGAATAATGACTTACAAATATATGCGAAATCAAAACTTTATTAAAATACTAATTTAATATACCACAGAAGATAACAATAGTCAATATAAATTATAGTAATAAAAAATTTTCATTCTGCTTTAGAATAATTAATAAAGTTTTAGCAGTTGTTTAAGATATTATTGTTACAATAGAAACTTATAAAATGATTATGAGGTGTAAGATGAGTGATATGACAAATGATGCGCAAAACACTGGCTGGAGAGGACTTACGGAAGATGAGGTAAATGAAAGAGTAGAACAGGGGCTGGTAAATCAGAGCGACATTTCAACTGGAAAGTCCGTTAAAAATATAATTCTGTCCAATATACTGACCTATTTTAACCTGATATTTCTAATTATAGCCATACTGCTGATTTACGTTGTTTCCTACCGCAACCTGACATTTTTACCTGTTATTATAGGAAACATCATAATAGGAATTGTACAGGAACTTCGTGCCAAACAAATACTGGATAAGATGAATTTAATTAACGCCCCCCATTCGATTGTGTTCAGAAACGGAGTACAGAAGCAAATCCTGTCCCAGCAATTAGTAAAAGACGATATAGTCTTACTGTCAGCCGGAAATCAGATTTGTGCAGATGCAATTGTGATTGAGGGTAATATACAGGTCAATGAAGCTCTTTTAACAGGTGAGGCAGACGAAATTGAAAAGATAAGCGGAAGCAGTCTTTTATCAGGAAGTTTTGTGGTTTCCGGGCAATGTTATGCAAAGCTGGAACATGTAGGAAATGACTCCTATATAACTAAACTCACGGCTGAAGCAAAAGCCATGGGAAGCGGAGAGCAGTCAGAAATGATCCGCTCCATCAATCAGCTGGTAAAATGGATTGGTATAGGAATTATCCCCATCGGTATCCTTTTATTTTCCCAGGGATATTATCTGAATCATGAAACCATGCAAAAAAGCATTGTTTCCATGGTAGCCGCTATTATCGGTATGATACCGGAGGGACTTTATTTACTGACTACCATAGCCCTCGCTTTAAGTACCATGCGATTAGCAAAAAATCAGGTCATTCTCCATGATATGAAAAGTATCGAAGCCCTTGCGAGGGTAGACGTACTGTGCGTTGATAAGACAGGGACAATAACGGAACCGGGTATGGAGGTTTTAGAAATACTCCCAAGCAAAGTAAATTCCCAGATGATTAAGACGAAAGAGGAACTTGAGCTGCTTTTAACGGATTATGCTATGTCCATTCCCGATGATAATGCAACAATGCATGCAATCCGGAAGTATGTCGCAGCATTCGATCCCAATTCAAAAAAAAGGGAAAGCATTGAGGTGATTCCATTTTCATCTACTACAAAATACAGCGGAGTATCATTTTCAGATGGCAGCTTCTTACTTGGAGCACCTGAATTTATAATGGGGGAAGAGTATCATCTTATTCTTCCTGAAATCAGCACTTATATTAAAAATGGTCACAGAGTCCTTTTGCTTGGGAAATATGAAGGAAGCAGTCTGAAGGCTGGACTGACAGAAAAGGTAGTGCCGTTGGGATATATTATTTTAACAAATCCCATCCGGGAAAATGCAAGAGAGACCTTTTCTTATTTCAAAGAGCAGGGGGTATGCGTCAAAGTCATATCGGGAGACAATCCAGAGACAGTATCGGAGGTTGCCAGACGTGCAGGAATAGAGCATGCAGATCAGTTTATAGATGCAGGGACTCTGGATACAGACAGTAAGCTTGCAAGTGCTTTAGAAGAATATACGGTATTCGGGCGTGTTACGCCAAAACAGAAACAAAAACTGGTACAGGCACTTCAAAAGGCCGGTCATACGGTTGCTATGACTGGAGACGGAGTAAATGATATTCTTGCAATGAAGGATGCAGATTGCAGTGTGGCAATGGCATCGGGAAGTGAAGCTGCTGCACAGGCGGCTCAGGTGGTTTTACTGGATTCCGATTTTGCTCATATGCCAAGCGTAGTAATAGAAGGTAGACGAGTAGTAAATAACGTACAGCGTTCGGCGGTCTTATTTTTGGTGAAGAACATCTTCTCCATATTGCTCGCCCTGCTTTCACTGGTAATTTCATTTACCTACCCACTGGAACCTTCCCAGATATCGCTGATCAGTATGTTTACCATAGGTTTTCCTGGATTTTTGCTTGCCTTGGAACCAAATAAAAACCGCATCAAAGGCCATTTCCTGAAAAATGTGCTGATTAAAGCACTTCCTGCTGGATTGACAGACGTACTGGCAGTGGGAGCCCTGGTTGTTTGTGGAGAAGTATTTTCTCTTCCTAAGAATGACATCGCTACTGCGTCTACCATGCTATTGTCTGTGGTTGGCTTTATGATACTCACGAAGATCAGTGCGCCTCTCAATCCTTTGAAAAACGGCATTATAATATTTAATATACTGGGGTTGGTATTTTGCGGAATCTTTCTTCATCAGCTGTTTGCCATAAGTGAAATGTCTAATATATGTGTGTTATTATTGATTGTTTTTTCCTTTGCTGCAGAGTCTCTTTTCCGGTATCTGACCATTGTTATTGAGAAGCTGGTTATAAAACATTAATCAGTCGGGAAATTAACCCATCAATATCTAACTGTCCGTAACCCCATACATTATTGGGATAGAGATAGGAGCTGCTGCGTTTTGCTCCACGGGCAATCATGCGGTTAATTTGTTTTCCGGTAATAGAGGTAAAATTCCCTTTGCACAGAGTCCATTCCATGACCATGGCAATTCCTCCTGCCGCCTGGGCAGCCGCAGCTCCTGTCCCGCTCATAGTTCCGTACCGGTTTTGGGGAAGTGCGCATGGGATCTGGTAACCGGGAGCTGCAATGTCTGGTTTAACCATTCCGTTGCTGGTATAGCCTCTGCCGGACTGATCTAATATTGTGCCGTCAATCTGGTTGTAGGCGGAGGTAGTCAGCGTATTAATTGAATTTCCTGGATTGGTTATGGTAGTATCAGGACTTGCATTTATAAAGTAGGTATAATCCGATATGAGATTACCAGACGGAAGCCAGGAATTAAAATAAAAAGGCTGGTTTTCTGTGCTGTCCAGGCGGAAAGTCCAAAGTCCTGGTTCAGCCTGGTCAAAGCGTATTAAGATCAGCTGCAGCCCGGTTTCTTCCTCAAAAACAATGTTATTGACCCATACCAGACCCTGACCAAAAGCAAATTTTATACATTCGTTAAAGGAAGGTTCAATTTTATATGTAATCATTCGATCCGGAGAAATAATCTGGATAGTCGGTCTGCCAGGAATGTTGGGCCATATTTCCATGGATAATTTTTTATCTTCATTACCTATGTTTAACTGAAATTCGGTGCTATAGGGTGCCGAATCAATGTTTCCAAAAAAGTGTCGGCCACGATTGCCTTCATCACCTGCAGCAATGGAAGCATTAACACCTGATAAGAGCAGAAGATTTTCCAGATACTGGCTCATTACGCTCTGCCCGTCATGTATTCCCTGGCTGGTTCCCAGTGCAATACAAATGACAAGGGGGCGTTCCATTTTTTTTGCTTCTTCAACCAGATAACGGATACCAAGAATAATATCAGATTCCTGGAAACACAGTTCATCCTCTGGTATTAAAAAAACATTTTTCAGATTTTTCTTTGCCTCTTTTAATTTCACCACAACAAGTTCGCTATAGGGAACAATTCCACTAAATGAATTTTTGGTATCAATACTGCCTGATATTATACTGGCTATGGCGGTTCCATGGCCGATCGTATCAACTGTAGGGACCAGTGACAGCGTATTATTGGTAAGCAGTGCGGCATTGATCTGCTGCTTGCTGTATTCTGTACCAAAGGTAAAGTCTTTTGGAGATACCCCGCTCTGATCAGTCTGATCCCATAGGGATACGATGCGGGTGGAACCATCTGCATTTCGGAAAGCCGGATGCTGATAATCAATCCCCGTGTCTACAATGCCAACCAGTGTACATTGCCCAAGGAGATTGTAATTGGTATTGTACTCCACGGTTTTACTGGGGGAATTTTCATCGCTGGAAGAAGAGGCAAGGGTATAAACTGATGGGAAGGCGTAATAGGGAGTGCGTCCAATATCGCAAACGTCCATCACACTTCTGGAGATATGCAGCAATGAATGAGCATCATTTAATAATGTGATGTTATCTCCGGCACTATATCTGGGTATCATGGAGTTATCAATGATAAAATCGTAATAATTCTCATCCAATATTTTTTGCATAACCGGCATCCAATCTGTTTTACTTATGGTATATAGTATGCGGATGCCTGTTATGTATTCTTTCTAAGTAGGGCGAACTGGGTAATTAGATAAATTGGCACCCATTTGCCAGCAAGGCTTTTTTGACGTCTTCTAATCGATCTTCTTTTAAAAATATGTAATCCGTGTCATAAGTGGCCACAACTAAAATGCAGGTCTTCTCATCAGCAATAATTTTAGATAAGAACGCAATCATGCCATACTTCTCAAAAGACGCATCCTCTGCAATCCGAAAACAGCGCCATCCATGTTCTGCAGTCAGATTTATTTCTGGCATATGATCGGTTTCGCATATCAACGATAATTCGTTATCGGTCTTACTGATAAATGTAAAGTCATGATTTAAAAGCTCAGTACTAATTTCTTTCAGCTTACATATTGAAAACTTCCTGTCAATAATCTGCAAATCCATTTCATTTCCTCCTATTAAAAAAGTCCAGAATATCATACCTTCAATGGCCTAATGGTATGAAATCTGAACGCTGGTGTGATACTTTACCCGGCGGCAAAGTCTGCGTGAATAATTATAAACGATTGTGTATAATTTACCACTATTTATGTTTTAGGTCAAGTGATTTTAAAAAAAGGGAAACAGGGCTATTGTGGTTGGATTTTGAGCCAGTAAATTAATATTTAGCATTTATCGTACTTTAGAATTTGGATATTGACACTTAGTATTAATTTCTATAATCTGTAATGAAAGGATGCTTAAAAAAGTAGATAAGGTGTGAACTATTGATATCAGAAAATAGAATGCAAACTGAGGGGGATTTTATGATTACAACAAAAAGATTAGTAATAAGACCTTATTCTGATGGAGACCAAGGGGATATGGCCGCATTGTTAATGAATGAAATTGTTAAAAAAACCTATATTATTCCTGATTTTAATTCAAAAGAAGAAGCGTATTCTCTGTTTAAGAAAATTCAGAAGTTTTCTTATTCAGATGACCATTACGAATTTGGTATTTATAAGGATAACCAATTAATCGGCTGGGTTAATGATGTATCTATGGACACGGATACAATAGAACTGGGTTATGTTATTAATCCCAAGTATCATAATAATGGTTTTGCAACAGAGGTATTAAAAGCGGTTATAGAAGATTTATTTGTAAGGGGATATAATGAAGTTATCACAGCTACTTTTGACACAAATAAAGCAAGTATCCGGGTGATGGAGAAATGTGGTATGAAACGAATTGACCGGGAGGAAGATCTGGTCTATCAGGATAGATTGCAGCATTGTATTTATTATTCAATAAAAAGATAGGTATCACTAGAAACACCGGCAAACCTTGTGCTGAGAGGAATTCCATTGTTTTCTATATGATTTCAGAAAATGGAGAGAATAATACAAGAATTTATGGCTGTATTAAGTGAGGTCAATATGCGAGAAGATATTTTAAATTACTTATGTGAAGAAGTTGAACAAAGGTGTAAATTACCGACTAATCATTTTGGAATGGGATGCTATTATCATATCCAGGCTGTAGTTAAAAATGCTGAAATTCTGGCCGATAGCTGTAATGCGGATAAGGAAGTTGTATTAATTTCTGCATGGTTACATGATATTGCTTCTATAACAGATTATGGCTTTTACGAGGATCATCATATTCATGGTGCAGAAATGGCTGAGGATATTCTGCACAAATTTAACTATTCCCCTGATAAAATTAAACTTATACAGCAATGTATCAGAAATCACAGGGGAGTATATCGAATTCAAGAGTTACTCTGGAGGAATTATGTGTTACAGAAGCAGATGCTATATCTCATTTTGATAATGTCCCAAGTTTATTATATTTAGCTTATGTAAATAAGAAGCTGGATATTAATGAAGGTAGCGAATTTGTAATAAATACATTGATAAGGAGTTATGAAAAACTCTCTGACAAGAGTAAAATATTATACAAAGCCAAATTTGATCAAGTTATGAACGTCTTAAATTAGGAACTGATAAATTAAAATTATCCCTAAATATTATGGAGGTCTATATCATACTCCATTCTTTTAGCCGTCGTAATGGCAATTTCTCTTCCAACAAGTCTATTAAGAAGATAAAAAGACATATCGATTCCGGCTGAAATACCACCAGATGTGATTATATCGTTTTCATCAACATATTTAACTCCTCTTTGAACCTTTATTTCCTTATACTCACTTTCCAGTCTATCTATATCCAGCCAGTGTGTTGTTGCTTTTTTCCCATCCAATAATCCAGTCTCAGCCAATAAAAATGAGCCTGTACACACAGATGCGATAATATCGAATTCACCCGCTCTGATCTTAATCCATTTTTTTAGAACTTCATTTTGGATTTCTATTTCTTCTGCTCCATACCCCCCGGGTACAATTAATATATCAAAATGAGGACTATTACTAAAATCAAAATCTGGTTGAACTTTTAGACCATTTCGAGCGCTGATTAAATCTGTTGTTTGAGCGACAGTCTTTACTGTAAAAGGCTTCTGTTTACAATTTGGATATGAAGCAATTGAAAAAACCTCATATGGCCCGGCAAAATCCAGCAATTCAACCTCGTTAAAAAGAAGTATACCAACCTTCCAATGCTTTTTCATATCTATTTCTCCAATCTCATGTGCTCCAGGAATGGGTTCCATTATATAAATAATCTTAATGAATAGACTACTACACATCTTACTAACTATCAATATTAAGTTTCCAACAATTGTAATCACAGTTTCTTTTCCATCTCTATATAAAGACCATTGCGAAATGTTTCAAAAAATCCAGAATGTCTGTATGATGTAACAGCTGGCTCAAGTGTAATACGCGTACTTAGATGTAGTTTATTATCACCACACTGTTTTGCATATTGCTCTACCATATTAAGCAATAATTTAGAAATTCCACGTCCGCGATATTCATTCTTTATAAACATACGTTTAACTTCACCCACATTATCAGATTTTTTTCGATAAGCAACACATCCTATTGGTAAGTCATCCAAGTAGGCTAACCAAACAATTTTTATATTTTCATTTTTGCTATAACGGGTATAATAAGCACCATCAGTACCGAGAAAGTCCATCATAAAGTCATCTTGATCGGAAAAGAGTTTAATAACCTCTTCGGAAATAACTTCTAAACGTGTTATTTTCATAATTACAACCTCCGTCACAGAGTATAAATAATTATTTAAAGGCGAGTCCGGTTTTGTGAGCCCGCATTGTACTATCGTTTTTTATAGTACTGTTCATACCACCGTGGCTGTCTAAAATACTGAGGAATACTTTCTGCGCTGGGAATCCTATAAAATCCGCAGCAGCTATTATCAGAGTTACATTCCTGCTCCACTGGATCAAAATGGGGACATTTGTTCAAGACTGGCTCAAGTTCACATTTTGCCTTCATCTATAATCACCTCCTGGAGATAATTATAAGAACGTATGTTCGATTAGTCAAGCGTTTTCATTTATTTTTTTGTTTAATAAAGTCTAACGGGTCCGTAATCTTTAAAATACAAAAACCCTGGTAAACACAAGAAATTTAAAGTAATTTAGCAGTAAAATAGCTTGATCATGGGTGGAGTATAGTTCAACTGGAAGAACGCCCTACTTAAAGGGAGATAACGGTTCCGATTCCCGTTTGCTCCAATTGGTTTCCATTTATGCGTATTCTCCTTTTTGAAAACGCCTGTTGATTTTAGGACGATGAGTGTTTTCTTTTGGTAAAATTTAGTATAAAATAAAAGAGGAGGGATTTATTATGACAGATATTAAAAAATGTAAGATAGAATTACGACAAATGTATGAGTGGAAGAATCCAGATAAGTATAGCAAAAATAAAAAATACAAAACTGAAAATGAGCGTTATAACTCAATTTATGAAAAGATAATACGCCTTAAAGAGAAAAGAGGATAAGGTTTTTTATTCGCAAAATAGAGAAATAACAGATAATATTATATCAAATAGAGTAAAAGATTTGGAAGATTCATCATACAACTTAGTACAACTAGCGGATAGGCTTATTTCAAGAGAGATTAGACATGAATTAAGGGTTCATGAAGTTGATGGTATTGTATTGGATGAAATTAACTCTACTTCGGAGGAAGCAGCTGGTCAGGGTAATCATTCTACAGAGCAAAAGGTTGTTGAGTTTAGAGAATGATAGAATGGTTTCTGAAATAAATGATTTGTTAAAGGCATTTGAGATTAAAAGCTATGATACAAGTCAAATAGTTTAAGTAAAGATAGACACTCTTCAGAGGCGGCCAACCCCGTCTCTTTTTTAATATAAAAACAACACAAGTAAGGTGGTGAGGCTTGGCAAGAGCTCCAGACGAAAGAATTAAACAGGCAAAGGCCTTATATCTAAAAGGTATGAAATTAGTTAAGATTGCAAGTCAACTAAATCTCCCGGAGGGGACTGTCAGGCGTTGGAAGTCTACTCATAAATGGGATAACGAACGTTCGGATAAAAATAGTGAGCGTTCGCATAGGAAGGGACAACCAATAGAAATAAGAATGCCCTCGGTAATGATGGTGGAGCCCCAAAAGAGAATAAGAATTCGGTTAAAACGGGAGAGTTCGAAACTCTCTTTTTTGATGCCCTGGAGGAAGATGAGAAGAAGTTTATAAGTTTGGTTCAGCTTGACAAGGAGCAGCTTCTTCTGCAAGAGATCCAACTTCTCACAGTCCGTGAATGGAGAATGCTCAAACGGATTGAGGATATAAAACAGTCAGCTGCCGATCAGGTAGAAAGTAAAGCTCCAGGCATGACCGCTGTTAAGTTTAAGTCCAGCACAGAAGAAGACTCCACAAGTACACTGGAGCCTTGGGACAGATCCAAGCGGTAGAAGATGCTCTCACCAGGGTCCAGGCCAGGAAGCAGAAAGCCATTGACTCCCTGCACCGGTATGGCTTTGATGATGCCCGTCTGGAACTGGAGATCATGAAGGTTGAACTGGAAGCTTTGAAGCGGAATCCGTCAGATCAGGATCTTGAAGACGATGGCTATATGGATGCCATGAACAGCGTAGCTGCC
Organism: Lacrimispora struthionigena; assembly: GCF_048627165.1. Classification (NCBI taxonomy): domain Bacteria; kingdom Bacillati; phylum Bacillota; class Clostridia; order Lachnospirales; family Lachnospiraceae; genus Lacrimispora; species Lacrimispora struthionigena. Next base: position 1,054,639 of record NZ_JBMBWP010000002.1, on the reverse strand, counting down.
GAGATTTGGGGTGATACTGATGAATGAAAGAATACAGGCACTTAAAGCCAGGATTGAGAAGCTAAAACAAAAGTGCAGCCTATCTACTAAACTGCAGGTGTTTAAGTTTCAGCCGTTTTCTCTCAAGCAGAAGAAGGTTCTTACATGGTGGTGCGATACCTCTCCGGTCAAGGATAAAGATGGGATCATAGCAGACGGTGCGATCCGATCAGGAAAGACGGTCTGTATGTCATTGTCTTTCATCATGTGGGCAATGCAGCGGTTTAAAGGTCAGAACTTCGCCATGTGCGGTAAGACGATTGGATCCTTCCGGAGAAACGTTCTCTTCTGGTTAAAGCTGATGCTTAAGAGCCGTGGATATCACGTGGTGGATCACAGATCTGACAACCTGGTGGAGATCAGCAGGGGAAAGGTTACAAACTACTTTTATATATTTGGTGGAAAGGACGAACGATCCCAGGATCTCATTCAGGGTATCACGCTGGCCGGTGTCTTCTTTGATGAAGTAGCGCTGATGCCGGAATCCTTTGTCAATCAGGCAACCGGCCGTTGCTCTGTTGATGGATCAAAATACTGGTTCAACTGCAATCCTGGTGCACTGTATGTATCCGATCTGGAAGGGGTGCAGTACATTGGAAAATTTTGAGATTAGTGAAATAGTGCTATATTTGTTTGGCAAGGTTACCAATTGCCCAGATCGATACAAGATGATAATATAAATGCATTCTAAAACATAAATCAAGTGCTGAAATCCCAGAATACTATAATCGATTATATTAAAAATTTATAGGCCATCATTTAAACTCAGATGGCTTTCTTTTCTGTAACTTTATTTATTGATTTAGAATGTTTTTAACAACAATAATTACAAAAGATAAATTTTGGAGGTACATGTATGAGTAAGAAAGTATTGCAAAGATTGGCAACGTGCATTTGTTTTATACTTTGTGTATTATTTTTAGGGCAGGTTACTGTATTTGCTGATGAAGTTAATCCAGAAACTGATAATGTTAAAATGGGATGGACTACCTTAGCTCCTATGTCAAAAACTAGGTATTATTTTCAAACAGAAGTAATTGATGAAAAAATTTATGCAATTGGTGGATCTGGTGGCGGTTCGACAGCGGAGGTATATGATCCAACAACTAATAGTTGGACAACATTAGCACCTATGTCTGAAACTAGGTATCGTTTTCAAACAGAGGTAATTGACGGGAAGATATATGCAATTGGTGGAAATAATGGCAGGGGAAATTTATCTTCAGCAGAGGTATATGATCCAACAACTAATAGTTGGACGACATTAGCTAATATGTCTGAAGCCAGAATTGATTTTCAAACAAAAGTAATTGACGGAAAGTTATATGCAATTGGTGGATATAATGATAATAGAGTTCTATCGACAGCAGAGGTATATGATCCAACAACTAATAAATGGACAAGATTAGCACCTATGTCTGAAGCCCGAAAAAATTTTCAAACAGAGGTAATTGACGGGAAGTTATATGCAATGGGTGGAGGTAATGGTAATGGCAGCAATTCAGCAGAGGTATATAATCCAACAACTAATAAATGGACAAGATTAGCTAATATGTCTGAATACAGAGCTTTATTTCAAACAGAAGTAATTAATGGAAAGATATATGCAATTGGTGGAATTAGAATCAATTATGGTATATCTTCAGCAGAGGTATATGATCCAACAACTAATAAATGGACGACATTAGCACCTATGGTTGCAGGACGGGGTTATTTACAATCAGAGGTAATTGATGGGAAAATATATGCAATTGGTGGAAATAGTGGCAGGGGAAATTTATCTTCAGCAGAGGTATATGATCCAACAACTAATGCATGGACGGCGTTAGCACCTATGGCTGCAGAACGGAGTTATTTCCAATCAGAAGAAATAAATGGAAAAATTTACGCTATTGGTGGTTTAAATTCATCTTCAATGGAAGGCTATACTGTAACTATTAGTTCGGATAACCAATTAAAGGCTACCGGTGGAGATTCCAAAGTAAACTTAGTTTGGGACGCAATAACCGACGCGACAAGTTATACCGTTAAGCGATCCACAACTGCCGGAGGTCCATATACAACCATTGCAACCGATATAACAGAAACTTCATATACAGATACTGATGTCACAAATGGAACTACATACTATTATATTATAACTGCAATCGTCGATGGCAGGGAAAGTGGTAATTCTAATGAAGCCTCGGCTACTCCAGAGGCATCTCAAACACCTCCTGCATCCGACTCTAAATTAAAAGTGGTATTAGAGGTATCCGAAGCACTCCGATTAAGTGTAGATGATGACTTAAATATTAATACACAGATGGCCTGGACTTCTTCAGAACCAACGGTTGCCACAGTAAATGAAAAGGGAATCGTTACAGCTCTGGCCCCTGGTAATACTATTATAACAGTTAAGAGTGCGGACGGCTCCTACACGGACTACATAAACGTATTAGTTGTAGAGAACGCAGACGATTACAGACTTGCAATTGATTTAAAAGTTGGAGAGACAGCTAGACTAACAGCAGATGATTTTACTAACACAGCAAATATCACTTGGGCTCCTATGGATTCATCAATAGCCAATGTAACTACAAAAGGAAAAGTCACAGCACTGAGCAAAGGATTGGTTTTAATCAGTGCAAAAGATACAGACGGTAATATAATTGGCCGTGTATATGTAAGAGTAAGAGAATAGTTAATATAAGGCGGGTATCCGGTATTCCGGACCCGCCTTATATTATCGCTTTTTATAGTATTGCTCGTACCAGCATGGCTGCCTAAAATACTGAGGGATACTTTCTGTACTGGGTATTCTGTAAAACCCACAACAGCTATTATCAGAGTTACACTCCTGTTCCACTGGACAAAGTAGGGACACTTATTTAAGACTGGTTCAAACTCACATTTTGCTTTCATTTATGATCACATCCTGGAGATAATCATAAGAACGTTTGTTCGAAATGTCAAGCGAATCCACATATTACCAAGTTAATTAGGCTTTTTAGGACTCTGAGAGATTCTACATTACAAAAGGCGGAAATCCAAATACATGGATCCGCCTTTAATGTAGTGAATTATATCATTTCCATAATGTGATTTCGTGTGATATTTCGTGTGATATCGTGTTGTATTTATGGGTATATCCGTGCTTTATTAGGTAGTTTACTGTAAGGTTTAAAACACAAAAACCCCAGTAAACACAAGGAATCCTTGTATTTACCAGGGTTCATATTTAATGGAGACAACAGGATTCGAACCTGCGACCCTTTACACGTCAAGCAAATGCTCTCCCAGCTGAGCTATGTCTCCATACATTTATCGGTAAACCAAAAGCACCGGTTTCCTATCTAATGGGAAATCCGGTACTAATATTGCAATCGTCAATCGGAGTAACAGGATTTGAACCTGCGACCTCTCGGCCCCCAGCCGAGCGCGCTACCAAGCTACGCCATACTCCGTTTCCTGACACTCAGACATTATAGCAGAAAATTTCCAATTGGTAAAGTATATTTGTTGAAATATTTCAAAATTTAATATATGATGGAATAGACAAGACTAATCAGGAAGAAAAAAAGGTGAAAATAGATGAAACCAATCGTAAGCTTTGATATAGATATGACGCTGCTTGATCATAAAGACTGGTCGATTCCGGCAAGTGCGATGGAGACAATCGAAAAACTGAGGGAGAATTATACCATAGTGGTGGCAACTGGAAGAGACATGGATTCCATATTCAGTACTGCAATAAGGGATCAGATTCGGCCGGATGCAATTATTCACCTCAATGGAACCAAGGTCACTGTGGGAGAGACCGTAATTTATGAACATTTCTTTGATAAAAATCTTTTAAAGCAGATTCTGGCCTATGCAAAGACCACACCATACAGTGTTGGCACCACGGTAGGGGAATATGACTATTATGTAAACCCGGAGACAGTTGCAGAGCATGACAGGAAGCTATGGGGAGAATGCAGAAGAAATTTTGCAGATGCCGATAAGCTGGTACATCTTGATGTAAGAACCATGGCTTATATCGGAGACGAAGCTGGTGCAAGAACCATGGAAGAGGAGTTCCCGGAAATCCACGTTCATATGTTTGCGGACAAGAAAGGGGCAGATGTAGTAGAGCGAAAGGCATCTAAGGCGGTAGGGCTTGCAAGACTTTGCGACTTTTATAAGATTCCTCTTTCCCAGACGATTGCATTTGGGGACAGCATGAATGATTATGATATTGTGAAGGCTGCAGGAATCGGAATTGCAATGGGCAATGCCATGGATGAGCTGAAGCGGGCAGCAGATTATATTACAGATGCCATCGATCAGGATGGAATTAAGAATGCCTGCCTTCATTTTGGACTGATCCGGCAGTAGGAGGTTTCATGGCAATACATTATGACATCATTATCATTGGAGGAGGGCCGGGCGGTTATACTGCCGCGTTAAAGGCTGCTTCTTTGGGGTTAAAGACGGCCATTGTGGAAAAAGAAAAGCTTGGAGGAACCTGTGTGAATAAAGGTTGCATTCCAACAAAATCCCTTCTCCATGCCGCCAGCAAATTTAAAGAGCTTCAAAACTGCGATGAATTTGGTGTATCTACGGATTTTATTTCCTTTGATTTTAAGAAGATGCAGCATTACAAAAAAAACTCGGTGAAATCATACCGAAGAGGCATTTCAGATTTGATTGAAGCTGAGAATATTACAGTCATCACCGGTACGGCTGTGATACGTAGAAATAAAACGGTGGAAGTGAGTGGTCCGGAAGGAAAAGATTTTTATTCTGCAGATCATCTCATAATAGCCACAGGAGCAAAATGTGCCATACCCGATATCCCGGGAGTGGATTTGCCGGGAGTGTTAACCAGTGAGAGGCTGCTTGCTTCAGATACCTGGAATTATGACCGCCTTCTCGTGATTGGGGGAGGTGTGATCGGAGTGGAGTTTGCCACCATTTTCAGCGCGCTTTGTTCCAATGTAACAATTCTTGAACAGAAAGACCATCTATTGGGACCCATGGATTTAGAAGTGTCACAGGCACTGGAAGAAGAGCTGAAGCAGAGAGGAATTACGGTTCACTGCCTGGCAAATGTTAAGGAAATTAAAGAAGAGGAAGAACACGGACTTGCCTGTGTCTTTGAAATGAACGGGCAGGAACAGACCATTCGTACCAGCCAGATATTGATAGCAGCAGGGCGGATTCCCTGCATTGACGAACTTCTGGGAGAAGATGTAAGCTTAGAGGTGGAGAATGGCCGTTTAAAAGTAAATTCAGAATTTCAGACCAGTGAGCCCGGAATTTATGCCATCGGAGATGTGGCATCAGATATTTTGCTGGCTCACGTTGCTGCTGCACAGGGAACTTATGTAGTGGAAAAGATCGCAGGGATCGAACATACCATCCGCCTTAGCGTTGTACCAAACGGAATGTTTGTGAAACTTCCGGTGGTTCCCAGCTGCATTTATACAGAGCCTGAGATCGCATCGGTGGGAATTACCAGAGAATTGGCCATTGCAAACAATATGAATGTGCGATGTGGCCGTTATTCCATGCGTTCCAATGGAAAATCCATTATTACCAGCAGGCAGAACGGATTTATTCATCTGGTATTTGAGGAATACTCCGGAACTCTGGTGGGAGCCCAGATTGTCTGTCCCAGAGCAACGGATATGATTAGTGAGATGGCAACCGCAATTGCAAACGGGTTAACGGCCAAACAGCTCCGGCTGGCCATGCGCGCCCACCCCACATATAGCGAGGGCATTACGGAGGCAATAGAAAATTATTTTGAAACCAAAGGAGAAGCAAAGCAATGATAAGTGAAAGACTGCAACAGTTAAGAGACTTAATGGCAGAGCGCCATATGGACGCTTATATGATTCCAACCTCTGATTTTCATGAATCAGAATACGTAGGTGAATATTTTAAAGCCAGAGAATTTATGACAGGCTTTACCGGTTCCGCAGGAACTGCTGTAATCACAAAAGATGAAGCAGGTCTGTGGACAGACGGCAGATATTTTGTTCAGGCAGGAAAGCAGCTTTCCGGCACTGGTGTAGAACTGAGAAAGATGGGTAATCCGGGAGTACCTGAAATTCTGGAATATTTAGAAGCAGTTCTGCCAGAAGGCGGAAAGCTGGGCTTTGACGGACGGGTTGTAAATTGCCGTCAGGGACTGGATTTTGAAGAAAAGCTGGCAGATAAACATGTGACGCTGGCATATGAAGAGGATCTTGTGGATCAGATCTGGAAGCATCGTCCCCAATTGTCAAAAGAGCCGGTCTGGATTCTTGACGAAAAGTTTGCCGGTAAATCAGCAGCTGAAAAAATCAGTGATTTAAGAGAAGAAATGAAAAAAGAAAAAGCAACCGCTCATATTCTCACCTCACTGGATGATATTGTATGGCTTTTGAATATCAGGGGAAATGACGTAAGCTGCAATCCGGTTGTTCTTTCCTATGCAATGGTGACAATGGAGCGTTTCTACCTGTTTATAAATGAAGAAACCTTAAATGACCAGGTAAAGGCATATTTAAAAGTTCTTTCCGTAACGGTGCGTCCTTATAATGACATCTATGCTTCTGTCAGCCAGTTAAGAGATCAGAGAATTCTCCTTGAGACAGGCAGAACCAATTACGCCATTGTAAAAGGAATTGATTCTTCCAACCGGATCATTGATCGTATGAATCCTTCTGTACTGGCGAAGGCAATTAAAAACCCTGTTGAAGTGGAAAATATGAAAAAGGGTCATATAAAAGACGGAACAGCCATGGTGAAATTTATTTACTGGCTGAAGCAGAATGTTGGTAAGCAGGAAATCACCGAGATCAGTGCTCAGGAATACTTAGATAAGCTTCGTTCTGAGCAGGAAGGTAATTTAGGAATCAGCTTTGACACCATCTCAGCTTATGGATCCAATGCCGCCATGTGTCATTATAAGGCAACCTCAGAAAGCAATGCTGCCATTGAACCAAGAGGACTTTACCTGGTGGATTCCGGCGGTCAGTACTATGAGGGAACCACTGACGTAACAAGAACCATAGCGGTAGGCCCCCTTACCGATGGGGAACGGGAGCATTTTACCCTTACAGTCATCAGCATGCTCCGTCTGGCAGCTGTAAAGTTCCTGTATGGTTGCAGAGGTCTGACACTTGACTATGTTGCCAGAGAACCATTCTGGAGCCGTGGAATCAACTTTGACCACGGTACAGGGCATGGAGTTGGATATCTTCTCAATGTTCATGAGCGTCCCAATGGTTTCCGCTGGCGTATGGTTGCCGAGCGTCAGGACAACTGCGTTCTGGAAGAAGGTATGATTACTTCTGATGAACCTGGAGTTTATATCGAGGGAAGCCACGGAGTAAGAACCGAAAACATGATTGTATGTAAAAAAGCAGAATTGAATGAATACGGTCAGTTTATGGAATTTGAACCTCTGACTATGGTACCAATTGACTTAGAGGCGCTAGATACGTCACTGATGACAGAACGGGATAAAACACTTTTAAATGATTATCATAAAAAAGTTTATAATGCGGTAGCCCCTCATCTGACAGAGGAAGAAGCTATCTGGCTGAAAGAGCAGACCAGAGCAATATAAAAAACAGGCAGGACCTTAGTGATTTAAGGTTCTGCCTGTTTTTCTCTGTCCGTCTTCGCCCTGAGCCGCAGTAAAATTGGAAAAACCGCTTCCAGATCTTCGAGGCTTAATTCATTTAAAATTGCGGCGGCCTCCCTGTAAAGAGTCTGCTCTTTTTTTTCTGTATTAAAAAACTCAATGGGAGTAAGTTCAAGATAATCACAGATTTCGAAAAACTGTTTCATGGATGGCATAGAACGTCCTGAAGAAATACCTTGAATATAGCTTTTATTCTTCCCCAGATCTAAGCTCATCTGATATTCCGAAATATTTTTCTTCAGGCGGAGTTCTGTGATTCGGTTCCTGACAAATTGTTCATTCAACATTATCACCTCTTGGTTTATCATAAAGGATATTTTAACCAGACATTACGTATTATATGCGTAATAATGCTCCAAAAACAAGTTGCATATACGGGTAAAAAGCGTTATCATGTATGATATACATATAGAAAAGACGGGTAATAAAGGATTCCGTGAGGTACAGGGGGAAGTATCATGACAGGAAATTCAGAAAGACAATTAGAAAGTGAGAGTAAGGGAATCATACAGGAGTCTTTCCGCTTCAGCCAGGCAGAGCAGCTGTACGGAAACATGAGTTTTTTTACTGACACTGTATTGTTCGAGTATTCCTATCCAGAGAAGCGGCTGTATCTTTCAGCTAATGCAAAAGGCCAAATTAATTTACAGGCATTTGAGCGCTTTTTTATTAAGCACAGAGATAATGCACCCAATGAAGGGGAGATGCGGTCCTTCGAATTCAGTATGTCAAAGAAAGGGGAACCATTTCACTGGTGCTGCTGTAATTTAACCGCTATCTGGGAAGACAAAAAGACGGCTCCGCTTAAGATGATCGGCAAGCTTCAGGATATCAGCGGATCAAAAGCGCGAGAAGAGCAACTGCTTTTAAAGTCTTTAAAAGACGGATTGACAGGAGTTTACAACAAATCAGCTTTCGAATACCGGGTCGATGAGCTGTTAAAAGGCGACTCAGAAAGCTGGCTGTGCATGATTGACATTGATAATTTCAAAGAAATTAACGATTCCTACGGCCACCCCACAGGAGACCGCATTCTTATGAAAGTCGGCGGAATGCTCTGTGATCTTTTCCCGGAGCCGGATCTGGTAGGCCGGGTCGGCGGCGATGAATTCGTAGTATTTACTTCCGAACCCGATGTGTACAAGCGGGCGGAAAAGCTGTTAAAGCGGGCAAAGAAATCGGTACCGGAAGGGGAAGGACGCCTTTCCGTCAGCATCGGAATCGTTTCCAGTACTGGGAAGAAGGAAGAGAACTACCAGAGGCTTTTTTCACAGGCGGACCGTGCCATGTATTATGCCAAGCAGGCAGGCAAGAACCGGATTGCCTCTTATCATGACAATATCTGGCAGGTAAAGTAAGATATATTAAGATAAATAAAGATCAGGCAGGAGATAGTAATCCTGCCCTTTTTTAGTTTTTCAATGCGTTGTAGAATCCGGTTCATCAGGAAGATCCACCAGAATATAATTGTGGTTTATGGCAGGAAGTATCCGGTCAATTAAGTCGGCTGTTTTCATTTTCAGGCTGCTGGTATTGATGCAGGGATGGCATCCGAAGAACTCAAAGGAGAGCACATCTTTGTCAATAAGGAGCTGAACTTTGTTGTCTTTATCATTCATGAGTCCAAGAACAGAAACAGAGCCAGGTGTGATATCAAGAAACTGAATCATAAACTCCGGATCAGCGAATGAAAGCCTGGAAGAGCCGATTTGTTTAGAAAGGCAGGCAGTACGGAATTTCTTTTTTCCTGGCAGCAGGAGCAAATAAAATTCCGTTTTTTTTGCATTGCAGAGAAATAAGTTTTTGCAGATATCAATGTTTAACAGGGTATCGACTTCTCGGCAGGCATCAATGGTGGGAAGCGGTTGGTGGTCAAGACGTTGATAAGGGATTTCAAGCCGGTCTAAGAGATCATAGGTGCGAGTCTCCTTTTCCAATCGGTCCAAAGAATATGCGGGACGTCCATTATAAAGTGTTTTATCTATATAGAAGCTGTTGTCTGCATCAGTCATTTGTCAATTCTTCCTTTTCTCTTTTTGAATTATTATAAACGCCGATGGCAAAAATGCAATAGTTTTTCAATAAACAACGGAATTCGGTGGTTTTATGGGGAAGAATATACTATAATAGCTTTTGATAACAGAGAAGAAAAGGCGGATTAATGAAATGATAGATAATCGTTTGAAGAAAGAAAAGTTTCGTATAGAAGGTAAAAAGCCTGCGGCAAAAACCGAGAAGAAAGAGTTTGCAAGTGATAATAAGGGGAGAGTGGGGACACAAGGAGGAAAAGCCATAAGCGGGAAGAAACCAAGAGTGGAGACTCGGAGTGAGAAGATGTATAACCGGAAGGGAGAGAATGGGAAGGGGCAGAATGGAAAAGTGCAGAATGAAAAAACATTTTCCAGAACCCAACAAAGTGATAAGAGACAAGATGGAAAGACTCGAAATGATAAAACTCGGAATGATAAGACTCAAAATGATAAGATAAGAAATGATGAGAGACCAGGTAATAAATTCCACAAAGAACGTGGCCAGGGAAATTCGTCTCAGTGTCCTGTTTATAGAAGATGTGGAAGCTGTCAGCTCCTTCATCTGCCTTATAAGAAACAGCTGGAGCAGAAACAAAAAGATCTTGAAACGCTATTAAAGCCCTTCTGCCGTCTGGAATCTATGATTGGGATGAGTGATCCTTATCATTATCGCAATAAGGTACATGCCGTATTTGACCATGACAGAAAGGGAAATCCTATTTCTGGTGTTTATGAAGCCAATTCTCATATTGTTGTTCCTGTGGAAAGCTGCCTCATTGAGGATCAGAAATCAGATGAGATTATCGGAACTATCAGGGGAATGCTCAAATCCTTTAAAATCCGTACTTACGATGAGGATACAGGATATGGTCTGCTGCGCCATGTTTTGATCCGCCGGGGTTTTACGACTGGTGAGATTATGGTTGTGCTTGTAACAGCTTCCCCGGTATTTCCATCAAAAAACAATTTTATTAAGGCACTGAGAGAACGCCATCCGGAAATTACCACAGTGATACAAAATTTAAACAACAGGGGAACCAGCATGGTGCTTGGAGATAAGGAGAATGTACTCTATGGCAAGGGCTATATAGAAGATGTTCTCTGCGAATGCCGTTTCCGCATATCCTCCAAATCCTTTTATCAGGTAAATCCAGTGCAGACAGAGGTTCTTTATAAGAAGGCCATTGAAGCGGCGGGGCTGACTGGAAAAGAAAGAATTATTGATGCTTATTGTGGAATCGGTACAATCGGAATTGTTGCCAGCAGCCATGTAAAAGAAGTGATTGGCGTGGAATTGAATAAAGATGCAGTACGTGATGCAATTGAAAATGCAAAATTGAATCATATAAAGAATGCAAGCTTTTATTGTAATGATGCAGGAAAATTCATGGTCAATATGGCAGAATCCGGAGAGCATGTGGACGTGGTGTTTATGGATCCCCCAAGAAGCGGAAGCACTGAGGAGTTTATTGACGCTGTATCTAAAATGCGGCCGGATAAAGTGGTGTATGTGTCTTGCGGGCCGGAGACACTGGCTCGGGATTTGGAGTATTTTAAGAAAAAGGGTTATGAGGCGAAGAAGGCGTGGGGAGTGGATATGTTTCCCTGGACAAACCATGTTGAAGCGGTGATAATGATGACGTATTGTGGTTTGGACAAGAAAAGAAGGGGTTAGACCACAAGATATAGTGGTTTTTGGCTCTTCCACGGATGACATAGGGGAGTTAAAGGTATAATCCTTATAGATTGCTATTAAAAGAGGAAAAAAGACTAGGGTATAACTTAGATGGGAGTGTGAGTTGTCCGGTAATCGCCCCCCCATGAAAAAGAAGAAGTTTTAGAAAAGAAGAAAATAGAAAACTGCATAGATAAAGTGGTTTCTGGCATATGGGGATATAGTTCAGTTGGGGGAGCGCTTGAATGGCTTCAAGAGGTTGTGGGTTCGAGTCCCATTATCTCCATTAAATTATAAGCCGCAGGCATGAAAGTGATGCTACGGCTCAATCTTGTAACAAGTCAAAATTTCTATAGTTGATGGAATAGGTTTTTGGTATAAGGTGTACTCATTTCCTAATCGCAAGGCAATAATTGACGTTATCGAAAGCAGTCATCCTATGCAATGAATTTGCCTTATTATAAGTCTCAAAGTATCCCTTCGTCATTTCCTGTGGAGTTAAGTGTTCATATATCAGAAAATCATGGGCGGAAAGTAAGAATTCCATATCACAATGGGAATAGCTTGCCAACATTTTTTCGTTTGCAGCACTTGCCAACATGGATAGTTTTTTTGCTCGTTCTCCTGCTTTTTCGGTATAATTCTTCTCGTCCGGGTAATCAAATATGATTGAGCTTCCTTTTGGGAAAAGATTACTGATGGCAGAAATCAAAGTCTCAAAAGTTTGCTTTGAAAGATAATATGTAACTCCGAGAATTGTGCTGCAGCTTATTTTATTACTATCAAATGCCTCGTGATTCAGCAATGCATCTTCCCATGCTTCTTTTGTAAAATCCGCTTCAATATAGTGGACATTATTAGGAATTACAAGATTGGCGTTTTTCAAGCGTTCTTGTTTATCCCTTGCTGTAGCTGGCTGGTCTATTTCGAAAATTTCCAATGTGTCTGCCCAAGATGGCTGACGATACGCAAAGGTATCATATCCAGCACCAAAAATCATATACTGCTTTGCACCAACTTGAACAGCTTGTTCAAGAGACTTTTCTGCAAAAGCAGCCCTTCCAAGTGGCGATGGGGATAATTGGTTATCCACAATATATCTCAGTGCTTGCTCTGGTTCTCCTACGAATAAGGGATTAAAAAATCCAATGCCGTCTGACATATTTTTTGCTATTTGGCGGTATTCCTCATCAGTTAATAGTTGCCTTGCAACGCTGTCATTAAAAATTGTGACCTCGTTATTTAATGAATGATATGCTCTTGAAAATGCACTTACCAGTGCAGTCATACTTTTTTGTTCCATTATAAATCACCTCCTATATACTTAATACACCCTCGGCACACCAAGTACAAGACTTGAAATTTTGTCCATTTTGTGGTATAGTAAGTATAGAAAAAGAGAATAAATTTACAATTCCGTCACATATTTTGTGGCGGTTTTTTAATTAAATTCAAAATGAATAACTCTGCTAAAAACTTTTTACCTACTATATGTAAAGATACCCTGGCAGATACTTGGAATGTAGGAGAAATGTTGTAAATTATCATTTGTTAATTACAAACTCCTATAAAAAAGATAGAATGTGGAAAAGGAGGTTGTTAAAATGAGAACAGTAGAATTAGGAAATGATAGAATACCCCCCATAGCAATTGGAACATGGTCATGGGGTACGGGAATTAATGGTGGGGATAAAGTTTTCGGTAATTCATATGGCTTTGATGAATTATATCCCGTTTTCAAAAACGGTGTAGAAAAAGGTTTGACCTTGTGGGATACGGCTGCAGTATACGGTATGGGAGCATCTGAAACGATTTTAGGAAAATGTATTGAACAATATAAAAATATTGACGTTTCAACAAAATTTACGCCGTTTGGTATACAGAACAAAAAAGAAATGATAAAATCTTTTAATAAAAGCATAGATCGGCTAAACCGAGAAAGTATTACGATCTATTGGATACATAATGCGTCAAATATTGAAAAATGGACAAAACAAGCGGCTCAATTATTCAAATCCGGTAAAGTAAAGCATATTGGTGTATCGAATCATAATTTAAAACAAGTTCAGCAAGCCTCTGGAATCCTTGAATCATACGGCATACATTTAGACGCAGTTCAGAATCACTACAGCCTTCTTTATAGAAAGTCTGAAGAGGAAGGCATACTAGATTGGTGTAAAAGGAATCATACTTGTTTTTTTTCTTATATGGTTTTGGAGCAAGGCACCTTGACAGGCAAATATAATGCTATCAATCCGTTTAATTCTGGAACAAGAAGGTCTGATGCATATCCGGCTGAGGTGCTTAAAAAAATAGAACCTTTAGTCAGCTGTATGCAAGATATAGCTAAGAATTACAATGCTGACGTGTCACAGATAGCAATAGCCTGGGCAATTAAAAAGGGGACCGTACCTTTAGTGGGAGCTACTAAAGTCTATCAGATTGAAAGTATAAGCAAGGCTGACGAAATTAATTTAACAAAAGAAGAGATGGAATTATTGGAACAGGAAGCAAAAAAAACTGGAATAAATACAAAAGCAGGATGGGAGCGATAATGAGGTTTTATGCAAACATTAGATGAAGTAATAGAGATAGTCCAAAGTGCTAATAAAATACAATTATTAAAAGAAAAAGTTAAGCCAATATTCGAACAAATGACCTATTACAAAAAAGAAAAAAATCAAATAGTATCGCAGATAGGGGATATTAACAGTAATATGAATGTGCTTATTTCCGGAATATTAAGATTATATTATATCGATGCAAACGGAAATGACATTACAAGATTTTTCGGAACGAAAGGGAATATCAGCATAGGATTGGACGAACGCCAACCCTATGCGGTTGAAGCATTAGAAGATTGCGAGTTTTTCTCGGTAGAATGGAAAAAATTCAAAAGGTTCGCAAGCGAGGATATTTATTGGATAAAGATATGGAATCAATTGCTGCAAAAAAGCATGCGTTACAAAATATATAGAGAGAGCAGTTTCTTAACTGAAAGCGCTACTGAGCGATACATTGATTTCAAGCGTATGTACCCCGAACTGGAAAAACAAGTGAATCAGGCATATATAGCATCATATTTAGGTATTACACCTGTATCGCTTAGCAGAATTCGCAGAACAATTAAAGAAAAAAGATAATCAAATCAACCTGAACTAAAAACTTCAAGCTTACAGCATTTATTTACAAAAGCATTTGTAGATCTGGCAGTGAGAAACAGGTACGTTCATAATATGAAACAAAATAACTTTTAAAATAATATTTCTACCGCCAAGGTCCTACCAGGTTCAAGCGGCATCTTTTTTGCTCTTTTGGGTAAGGCAGTGCAGGGCGTTATATGGAGAAGACTGGCAACCTCCGGAAACGAAATATAAAATACCACCACTGTAATTTGGTGTTTATGGTAACCCTCAATAATCGGATATGAAAAACTATTTTCCCTTGACTAAAATGATGCAAAAGGATTTTAAATGAACATGGAAAGCAATATTAATCGCAATATATAAAAGTCAGGTACACAGTTAGACACTTTACAAATTCATTATATAGCAGTACAATATATCGAATAGATATATTGATTGGAGAGATTTGATGTTAAACTATATTATTCTCGGTATGGTAGGAAGCTGCAAGCACTTGAAAAAGATTTTAACAAAACAAGGAAAGATTGCTTTTACTATAAACTATCAACGTTATATTACGGTATTTGCGTTACACAAGAGGCCATTCGATGGTGTCAACACATCCGGGCTGGAAAACCATTATCAGAGCTGATTCAAGGGGAGGAATAAATGATGTCAGAGATTAGCCGAATTGATTTGAACGGTGTAAATAGTTATCTTGTCAGGTGTGTGGACAGTTTTATTTTGTTTGATACTGGAGGCCATATCGTCATGGATCAGCAGTTCACAAACCGACGCGAACTTTTGTTAAAAGAGCTTGAAGCCGCCGGGTGTACAGAGGACAATCTGAACCTAATTGTATTAACTCACGGTGATATCGACCATTCATGTAATGCCGCATATCTACGAGAACATTTTAAAACCAAAATCGCCATGAGCGATTGCGACAGAGAATTGGTTGAGAATCCGACATTACAAAAATGGATGGAGAGTTATCAATATGACTCTTTGGAATTGCGACAAATGTTTTTGCAATACAAGGATGTTATAACAAAAGTCACACAGAAAATGCTTGACGAGTTCGAAAGGTTTTCCCCGGACGTTTTGTTGGAAGATGGATTTGATTTGTTGCCATATGGTTTTGACGCAACGGTTATCCATGTACCCGGTCATACTAAAGGGTCTGTTGCAATTCTTACAAAAAACGGTGAATTGATTGCCGGTGACACGTTTGCAAATATCGATAAGCCAAGCCCATCCCCTAACGCCAGCGATTTCCTACAATTAGCCGATAGTATCAATAGACTAAAAAACTTAACTATAGAAACTGTTTATCCTGGCCACGGCAGCTCGTTTAGTTTTGAGGAAATCATTTTAAAGGCGTGATATAATGATGACAAAATCCCCAAACGGTGCTTTAAGCCCATGTTATTATAAAGTGGGATTATTACGACACATGATCTAGAGGTTTGTAAATTAGAAAGCGCATATCAGTGAAATTTTCTTTGAATATAAAATGAAAAAGGGAGTATCTAAAGTAATAAAACAGATTAATAATTATCATATGAAATCGGACTGTCATTTTCGGCTTCCTGCCGCTACAATGCCCTTGCTCTCCCAGGAGGCAACGGCATTGAAGAAGCAGCATTTCCTCAGCGGTTTAATTTAGAGTATTGCAATGTATTCTTTAAGGATAATGTGTGGAGAATACGATGTGCATATGAAGAATGCGAATAAAAAGAAATATAATCAGACCAGAGGAGAACGAGATAGTGGATAATTATGGTGAAATTCTTATATATCAGTCTGATGATGGACTAACAAATATTGATGTAAAAGTTAAGAATCAATCCTTGAAGTAATTTCTTCTTCTACAAATGATAAATTTTCTGTTTCTTCTGAACGATACTCATTTTGGAGTCTCTTCAAGGTGTTGAATGCCAATTTTAAAGAGATGATAGCAATAAGGCTAGAGATAAGGTCAGACAGAGCACCTGCTCCCCATACACCATTTAATCCAAAGAAATCAGGTAAAATAAGCAGTAGAGGTATCAGTAAAAGTACTTGTCTTAAAAGCCCTAAAAATGTTGCCTTCCTTGCTTCACCAATAGCTTGAAAGTAGCTTGCTCCTACTATTTGAGCACTTATAAGAGGAAGCATTAGTAAAAACAGACGCATTCCAGTACTTGCCTTAGAAATAAGATCTGGTTCACTGGTAAAGACACTTGAAAGTATTACAGGAAAAGCTTGAACAAGTATAAATGTTATTGTGCAGATTGATGAAACAGCAACCAGTTCAAGTTTTAATACCTGTTGGACTCTGTCAAAGCGTTTAGCACCAAAATTAAAGCCTATAATCGGTGCAGCACCTTGTGTAACTCCCATAGCAGACATAAGAAATAGGACCATCACAGAGTTGATTATAGTCATTGCCCCTATAGCAACGTCTCCGCCGTATGTTTTAAGTGCGTTGTTAGATATGATGCTGACAACAACGGAAGATAACTGCATTGCGAATGCTGCAAATCCAATGCTGAGTATCGACTTAATAGTCACTAAGTGGAGCTTTAGTTTATTCATTTCAATTTTTATTTGGCTCTTTTCAGTGAGGAAGTGTTGTATAACCATGATGGATGTTACGAGTTGTGCGATAATTGTTGCCCATGCTGCACCGGAAATGCCCATATCAAATGTGAAAATAAGGATTGGATCTAAAATAATATTAATGAGTGTTCCAACAAATACTATCACCATTGATTTGACAGGATGTCCCGCAGCTCTTACCACATTTACGAGTCCTGTTCCAATGCCCTGGAATACAGAACCATAAAGAATGACAGTCATATAATCCTTTGCATAAGGCATAGTTGCTTCACTGGCACCAAATGCTTCAAGTATAGGAGTCCTAAAAATTAGTCCTAGAAGTGTCATTATAAGCATTAAACCAATAAGCAATGTTATGGCATTACCGAGTAACCCTTTGGCTTCATCCTTATTATTTTCTCCTAACTTAATAGAAATGAGTGCTGAGGCTCCTATTCCAACCAACGAACTTACGGCGGATAGCATCATCATAAACGGTAAACTCAATCCTATTCCAGTCATGGCAAGACCACCAATCCTGCCAACAAATATTCTGTCAACCATATTATATAAGGAATTTAAAATCATACCAGCAATAGCGGGAAGTGAGAATTTAAGTAAAAGTCTACTGACGGGCATAGTAATGAGTGTATCTTTATTTGCTTCCATAATTTACTTCTCCTTCTTAATTGCTAAAACAGTATATATGGCATCATTAATTTTAGTATACTTCACAATTTCAAAGCCAATTAATGCCAATGCTTTTTCTAGGTCCTCTGATCCAATACGAATGGACATTGGTGGACCTTCTATTATCTTGTCGTCCTTTTCGTACTCCAGACATAACAAGTGCCCTCCTGTTTTTAGTACCTCAAATATATTAGAGAGTGCTTTTGTCAGTGAACTTACTTCGTGGAGTATTAAGGATGCCATAACAAAATCAATACTGTTATTTTGAATGCTTAAGTTTTCAATATAATCTTGAATCAGTTCAATATTAGTAAGTCCTTTTTCCTTAGCCTTTTCTTCTATAACGCTGAGCATACGTCTGTCAGGATCCATTGCGTACACTTTGCTAGATGTGTTTTCTGCCATAGGAATTGTAAAATAACCAGTGCCGGCTCCGACATCCAGCAAAGTATGTTCTGTTTGGATTGGCATTTGCCTAATAAGTGTTTCAGGTGGAATGAGATGCTCCCTTTGCCTGTTATCTAAAAAGGCAATTTTGTTTAAAAATTTTTGATCTGTATCGTTGTAATGATGCATGTGATTCATAATATTACCTCCTATAAAATATAATGCAGACTGTAAATATCTATAATTAAGTCGAAAAATAAACAGTTGCAACTGCTTATTTTTCAAAATTATTTTTTACACAATATCATAAATATGTTTTTCTTTCAGGTGATTAACCATTTTCTCTTCGGCGTCTCTCATAACCTTTTCTATGTGGCAAGCACGATTATCTTCCATTTCACAAGTGAAAAGAGCTCCACTGCCTTCAATGGCTTGTATGACGTCATAAAAGCTTATGTCAGTCTTAGGTTTCCTAAGACTATAACCTCCATTTACTCCAGGTGTAGACTGAATAAGGTTTGCTTTGACCAATTGAGTTAGTATCTTGGATAGGTAGGTAGGTGATATATCCATGTGACTAGCTAAAGGCTGAAGACTTAAATTGTCTTTGCCCTCTTGCTTAACGAAATAGGCCATTATATGCAAAGCATAATTTGTTGCTTTCGTATACTTCATAGTAGATCCTCCTTGAAGATAATACAGACTGTATTTATCTGCGATTATACATGATAGATTCTCCTGTGTCAATAACAATTTTTTCAGCGTTAATGAGTGTTTTGTTTAATAGAAGCCTTCCCCTCCTGTTGTCGCTTGGCCACTTACGGATTGATTTCGACAGTAATGGTCGATTGGCGGCTTCGTTTTTTTTCTTTCTGGAGAACTTTTCAGATGCTTCATTCTTCGATGAAGTTTATCCATGCATTCGATAATCCTTTGGTGTATATCCGGTATAAGACTTAAACAAAGCAGTGAAGCTGGAATGGTTTTCAAGTCCTACCTCAAGTGCAATTTCTTGTATCGTATCATTTGAATGGAGCAGCAAGTTCTTTGCCTGCTCCATTCTTATTGCTGTTAAATAGGTAGACATGGTCATACCAGTAACTTGCTTAAATAATACAGATAATTTACTCTTACTCATACAAGCGGTTTTTTCACATACAGATATGGTGAGAGGCTTGTTATAATTTTGCTTTAAATATTGTATGACAGCTTGAATGGATTCGTAGTCAGAAGTACATAGTTTGCCACCTTCGGTATAAGAAAAAATTCGTGTCTGATAGTCAATCAGATAACATATAAACTCCCTAAGTTTTGCTTCATAATAAAGAGTATTTGTTCTGGAAAAAGAAACATTTCCAATTTGCTGCATAATTGCTACACCTTCTATAAATGCCGTACAGTTGCTTAGATTCTGGAAAGCATGAAAAAAGAATTCTTGATTGATATCAGGAATTGTCCTTAGAATTTCATTGTAAAAGCCTGGCATGATTGTTATGCCAATCGAGCGAATAGGCTTATCTTTTATTACTTCAAATTTATATTCCCCATATTGCCCAATATGTCCAAGTAATGGAATCTGTTCAGAAAGAGAACAATCGGCATGCAGAAATTCATAATCGTTCCAGCTAATTTGCGTATTCTTTTTATAAGTAAAATTTTTGCTAGTAATTAAAAATCTATTTTTGTTTTCAAAAACTTGATAGAAACCTTCACCAAGATCTGGATCAAGTCCATAGATATTATGACCGGCAATACACTCTGACAGATAAAATCCACAGCCTGATAATTGGTTTGTGAATAACTGATTTTTAATTTGTTTCATCATCAAATCACCACCATTTCTAATGCAAAAATCCAAACAGATAAGGCTATTTTCCATAAGATAGAGGAGAACATTGACCGTTAGGATTCTATTGTATATGATATGTTCAGGTTAGCTAATGCTAACTATAGCATATTTTTTTGCTACATACAAGTTAGAATCGAGGTGCATAAAGTGAAAGAAAAAAGAAAAAATGGTGTTGCAAGACTCTTAGAGTTGTCGGGGCAGAAAAAATATCTGCTGATATTAGGATGCTTGTTAGGGGCGGTAGCTACCGTATTACAATTTATTCCCGCAATACTTTCTTATCTTGCAATGATGAGTGTTATGAATTCTATATCAACCGCCACAGGCATAGAAGTGATATATGTTAAAAAGCTTGCATGGGTGGCATTTACCTGCTTTCTTACCTATGGTCTACTATTTTATGTGGCAAGTATGTGTACGCATATTGCAGCATTTGACATTTTGTATTCGTTGCGCTTAAATCTCGCAAGGAAGCTATCGAGGCTTGGTATGGGATATTTTCAGAACACATCATCAGGTAAGATTAAACAGGTTATGAGTGACGACGTAGAAAATATAGAAAAGTTCATTGCCCATCATCTGGTAGATATGGTATCTGCCTTTGCTGTACTGCTTATAAGCGCAGTATCTATGATTATGGTAGATTGGAGGCTTGCAATAGCGGCATTTCTTCCCACTGTGCTTGGTATTATCAGTTATATAAAAAGTTACAGTACGGAGGGAAATAAGCAATTAACAGAGCAGTACTATAGGGAGATAACTGAAATCAGTGGGACGACCGTGGAATATGTAAATGGGATGCCAGTACTAAAGATCTTCGGTGGTACAGGCAGATCACTGAAACGATTGGAAGAACAGATTGTTCGCCATGAAAGGGCACTAAAATCCTGGAGTCGCTCCTTTGCCAAGCCGATTGCTGGATTTTCAACAGCAATTGCTTCTCCACTGGCATTCATCTTGCCAATAGGAATTTTGCTCTCACTTTTGGAACCGGATTTAACCACTTTTTTGCCAAGGTTTTTTTTCTTTCTTTTGGTTGGTGTTAGTATGAATTTACCTCTTAGCAAACTTCTATTTCTCGTGTCTATGATGTCTAAAATCACAGAGGGGATTCGGCATATTGATAACCTGCTTTATATAGAGGAAATGGAAGAGCCAGGGAATCCTAAGACACCTGCCCATAATGGAATTTGTTTTGAGCATGTTAGCTTTGCTTATGAAGAGAAAGACGTTCTTCATGATATTTCCTTTACCATAAAACCCGGGGAGACAGTTGGTATCGTTGGCCCTTCTGGAGGCGGGAAGAGTACCATAGCTCAGCTTATAGCCCGATTCTTTGATGTAAACCAAGGGAGCATACAAATTGGAGATGTGGATATAAGGAATATTACGATACATGAACTGATGGAAAGTATTTCCTTTGTGTTTCAGGAAGTATATATGTTTTGTGATACCATAGAGAACAACATAAGGATGGGAAGAGATGTCACCTACGAAGAAGTGGTAAATGCTGCAAAAGCAGCACAGGCAGATGAATTTATTCGTAAACTTCCAAAGGGGTATGAAACCGTACTTGGTGAGGAGGGGATTGTTCTATCGGGGGGAGAGCAGCAACGCTTATCCATTGCAAGAGCAATCCTGAAAAATGCCCCCATTGTCATACTAGATGAAGCAACTGCTTATGCAGATGCAGAAAATGAATCAAAAATTCAGGATGCCTTTGTAGAACTCACCCAAAATAAAACAGTACTGGTAATCGCACATCGTCTTTCAACCATTACAGGTGCTGATAAAATATTTGTCCTAGATGAGGGATATCTAAGAGAAGTTGGAACGCATAAGGAACTATTGGAACAAAAAGGGTTGTACGCTCATTTGTATGAAGCATATACAGGTGCACAGAACTGGAATCTAAAAGGGAGCATGGGTGAAAAGATATGAAAAAATGGTTACAAAATATAGCAGTAGGCGAGTCGGAAAGATTAGTAGCTCCTATATTGTGGCAAATTTTAGCAACAATACTGGAGGCCATGCCATATGGATTTTCACTTATGGTTGTCCTAGAGTATATGGGTGCATTAAAGGAGCAGAGAGCGTTAAATCTTCCTCTTCTCGTTGGACAATGTATCGGAATTATATTATCCACAGGAGCTTTATATCTAGTGAATAAAAAAGCTTATACCGTAGCCTCTGATGTGGGCTGTGGGGTACAAAGAGAGGCACAGCATAAATTGGTGCAACATATGAAAAAGCTATCCATGGGTTTTTTTGCCACCAGAGATTCTGGGGATTTATCAAATCTGGTTGTACATGATACGAGTAATCTAAACACAATGATTGCCAGGCTATTGCCTAAAATGGTAGCAGGTTTTCTATTCCCAATCCTTGGTATTGTATTTCTTGTTTTTGTAAATGCACCCATGGCATTTGCTATGATAGTGACGTTTCTGTTGTCCGTCCCCTTTATCTTTCTTGCCAGGTATCTGGTAGGCTACTTTGGGAGAGTACAGGCAAAAGCAATGAATGATGCGACTTTTCGTATGCTGGAGTATATTGGAGGAATTCGGGAAATCAAAGCCTATAATCTGGGGGGAAAACAATTTAAAAAGTTAACCGAGGCTTTTGAAAAGCTTCGCAAAGCAAGTATATTGCAAGAGGCACTGTCAGGTCCAAGTATCTCACTTTCTTCCATTGTATTACATGGAGTATTGCCTGTTATAATGTTAGTGGGAAGTAATTATCTGATAAATGGAAGAATATCGGTGGAGGAGTTTCTGATTTTCCTCATTTTAGGAATGAGAATGGGAGATCCGTTATTAATGGCATATTCCTTTCTTGCAGAAATTGCTTTCTATAACCTATCAGCAGATCGGATTCAAAAGGTGTTAGAAACAGAACCTTTGCCAGAATCAATGAAAGAGTCCAAGCTAGGACACCATGAAGTGACATTGGAGGGGGTTGAATTTGCTTATGGGGAACAAAAGGAACCAGTCCTACATGGAATCAGTTTTCAAGTACCAGAACACACAATGACAGCGTTGGTAGGACCTTCGGGTTGTGGAAAATCAACCATAACAAAGTTGATTGCACGATTTTGGGATGTTACAAAGGGGAGTATATTCATTGGAAACCTGCCTATCTCCCAAATGAATAGTGAGGACATATTTGATTCTATTGCAATGGTTTTTCAAGATGTGTATCTGTTTCATGACACAGTTCGTGAAAATATAGCAATGGGAAAGCCTAAAGCTTCTATGGAGGAAATTATATGTGCGGCTAAGCTTGCTGCCTGCCACGACTTTATTATGAAAATGCCAAAGGGGTATGATACCGTAATTGGTGAAAGAGGAAGTACCTTATCAGGAGGTGAAAAGCAGCGTATTTCCATAGCGAGGGCAATCTTAAAAGATGCTCCTATCATCCTTTTGGATGAGGCTACGGCATCGTTAGACCCTGAAAATGAAGTCTATGTACAAAGAGCACTATCTAATTTAGTTCAAAATAAAACCATTGTGGTAATCGCACACAGATTAAATTCCATTCGACAGGCTAATCAGATCATTGTGTTAGAAGACGGCAGAATTATGGAAAGAGGGAGACATGAAGAACTTGTTCATAACAACGGAATCTACAATCATATGTGGAAAGAGCAAACAAGAGCAAAGCAATGGAAATTCAAATAGCTTTGAAGAAAAGAACCATAGGAGGCTTGATCCATGCAGCAAGCTGTGTATTCTGATGTTGATTAGCATTTATTCATTTTATAAAGCTCCTATTATATTGTAATGGAAGTTAATATTATATAAAATATGGGACGAAGTTTTTGAGAAATCCGTGTATCTACACCATCTCTATCCCACTTTGTCCCATATTATTTTTGGCACATAGCCATCTTTATGTGACATGTCACATAAGTCTTACAATGTCCATGTAGAAGGAGGTGATTGTTCCTACCTCTAATACATGGAAAGGTGATTCTATCGACCTTTCTATTAAGTAACTAATTGCCAGCTTCCAATCCATTTGGTCTTAGTACAATTATATTGCCGCTTATATAATTTTCCATTTTCTGTTTTGTATCTCCATTCAATTATATCAGATTGAGGCCAAACGATTGTGGTAGTTGAATCATTAGATACTGGAAAATATGCATATGCCTGTATTCCAATACCTCCTGATATTACAGTACTTATAAGCATAGCAGCAAAGACTCTAAACATTTTTTTCATGGTAAGAACACCCCCTTTCTCTCGTATCATAGTAACTTTATGAAAAGTACCTAGTCAATATTATTATGCTTCATATAAACGGAAATCCTATAGCTAAAAAATTACAGATAGGGGGTAAAAATGAGATACAAATGGAGCAATTACAATTATTTTGTTTTCAACGACAATAATTTTGTCTGTTATAACACAAAATCGGGTGCTGTATCTTTTGGGGAAACCAAATTATTTGATTCTAAATGCATTGATGAAGATGCTAATAAATTGGTAGATCATACATTTTTTCCTTTTTTTCTTCAAAATGGATTCATTGTTAGTGAAGATACTAATGAATTGTATCAACTAAAAGAATTGAACAAAAACAAAGATATTCATACTCTGCATGTGACATTAGTACCCACTCTAGACTGTAATTTTGCTTGTCCTTATTGCTACCAAAAGGGCACACATAGTAATTATTATATGACAAGTGAATTAACTCAAGGGGTTTTGAAGTTCATTAGAGAAAAATGCCTTAACAATCCTATTAATTCTATTCAATTGACTTGGTTTGGTGGAGAACCAACATTATCATTGGATTTCATTGAAGAATTTATGAGTAATCTAACAACTTTATCAGACGATACAACAGGATTCACTACAACAACAACTATTGTAACAAATGGATATTTATTAACGCCTGAAGTATTTGAACGTTTATACAAAAGTTATGTGCGTATATTCCAGATTACACTCGACGGTGAGGAAGATAATCATGATAGATATAGAGTTTTAGTTGACGGTACAAAAACATTCCAGACAATTTACAATAATCTTTTGGCTATAAAACGATTGATGCCACGAGATTATGAATTTCTGATACAAATAAGAGCAAATTTCTTTAAAGATAATATAATATCAATGCAATCACTTTTGGAATCATATAGTAAAGATTTCAATGATGATAAAAGATTTTCGGTATGTTTTAGGCCAATTCTTGATTTTACTGGAGATTTTAAAAAAGATGTAGCTTCAAAATTTGAAGCTAGAAAGATGGAAGCAAGTATGATTAACTACATGAAGAGTCAAGATGTAGATATAGATGAAAATAATCGTATGTTTACACTATTACCCATGCCAGTATCACATTGGTGTAAATCAAGCGAAATATACAGGTATGTTATTAATTATGATGGTAGTGTATATTGTTGTAATTCAGCAATGACCAACAGCAACCACTGCGTGGGATATCTTGAATCAGATGGTAGGATGACAATTAATGAAGATTCAGTAAATCAGTGGGATAGTAGTCCGTTTAAAGACCTATCTTCTTCTTGTTTAAAGTGTAAAAAATTACCTGTTTGCATGGGGGGGTGTGCAAAAGAGCGTATTGAATTTGGCAAAGTCCCGTGCCATTGGACAGATACATATATCAATAATATATTGAATAATCTGCTCTTATCTATATAAAAGGAGGGGGGGTAATAATATGAAGACCATACGAAAAGGCATTGATCTGACAAAACAAATAAAGAAATCAGTGGAATGTGGCAACTTCGGTAGCGGTTGGTGTTGTGTAAAAGAACCAATTGGATATTGCTGCAATAAGTAACAGGCAACCATGGATATTGAATTTTAGAAAATACGAGAGGAGAGGTGAAAGGTGGAAGTTAAGAATGATAACTTGCAGATGAAAAAAATTCGCAACGGAATTGATCTGAAAAAACAGATTAAAAAAGTTGGTGAATGCGGAAACTTTGGCAGTGGTTGGTGTTGTAACAAAGGAAAAACAGGTTATTGTTGTAATTCTTAAATAATGAACGATACGGAAGCTATTCAGGAATTATCAGTTATGTATTCCTCGATTGAGGTTTTTACATAAAAAACCGGAAGAAAGGAGGATAATAAAATGAAAATCATACGTAAGGGTCATGATATCACAAAGGAGTTGAAGAAGGCTACTGAGTGCGGCAATTTTGTCGCAACTCCACAGGGTGTTGGATTTTGTTGTAACAAGAGTAATCCTGGTCATTGCTGCAATAGTTAATGACTAAAGAATGTGGAGGGCTAAACAAGGCTGTTATGCTCAGTTCTCAGCAATTCTGGTGCCACACACTGAAGATCGAGATGAAGGCCGAACTTTTGTTTGGCTTTCATCTATCTAAATAATATGAAAGGTGATAATGATGGCTTACAAACCAAGTTATTATAATTTTGTAAAAGATTACAAGGGCAGCAAAATTATTTATAATACAAAGACTGGCTCGATTAGCATAATTGATAATCAATCATCCAGTAAATTTATGGATATGCTCGAAGCCCCAGGATCCGAGAATGAAACAGATGAGTTGTTTCATAGCATGCTTGAAGAGGGGTATATTGTTGAGAGTGGAAAAAATGAGATTGATGATTTAAAAGAATTGAGTAAAATGGCGAGTATGCCGTCAAATGTACTCAGGCTAACTATATTACCAACAGAAACATGTAATTTTACATGTCCATATTGCTTCATATATACGCTGCGCAATCATCACATGGTTGCGGAAACATGGGAGGCTCTTTATAAACTGGTTAAAAATTTCTGTGAAAAAAACAAAAGTGAAAACGGATTCCTCTTGAACATTGTGTGGTATGGTGGAGAACCATTAATTGCAAGTGATAAAATATTATCTTTTATGGCGAGAATCAACAAACTTTTAAGCGTTTATCCAAACGGAACTTTGAATAGCAACATTGTAACAAATGGATATCTACTTAATTACGCAACATTTCAAAAGTTATGTGATGTAAATGTTCGTAGCTTGCAGGTAACGCTTGATGGTGATGCAGAAAACCATGATAAAATGCGAACGCTACCAAATAAAAAACCTACTTTCGATACAATCTATTCAAATCTCCTGGAGATACTTCAAAATGTTTCCGAGAATGAAGATTTTAGCTTTGCCATAAGATGTAACTTTTTGAAATCTAGTGTGCCTAGTAGTAGGCGCTTATTAGATAAATTTAAAAAAGATTTTGGACATGACAGTAGGTTCCATATTTATTTCAGACCAGTATATAATTTTGAGACAGACCATGATACAGAAGATATTGCAGAATCTGATTATTATAATATGGCTGAAGGAGTTAGTATGCAAAATGATCTGCTGTTCAGTTCTGGTCAAGATATTAAGCATGAGTACAAGATATCTAACCCGTTACCAGAGCCACTGATTTCATGGTGCGATTCTGTGCAGCAATATGCATATATAGTTGGTTACGATGGTTCAATATATATTTGTGATACCCTTATAACAGATTGCAAAGACGCTGTAGGCATTCTAAAAGAAGATGGAAGTATAGAATTGAATAAAAAAGTTGAATGCTGGAGAAAAAGTATTTTTGAGCGTGACGGTGAGGATGATGCTGAAAGTGTTGAAGAATGCATTAAGTGCAAATTGTTACCAGTATGTATGGGAGGCTGCGTTCGTACCAGAATGGATAATAAAGGAAAAGCATGTTTTTGGGATAAAGACCTTATATATAAAGCTATGGACGAGTATGCCGAAGCTTATAGCTGATTGCTACTCACAAATAGTAAGCCACAGTATCTGTCTACCTTGATACTAAGTGAAAAGAATGAGCAGGTGTAACATGAACAAGCGTAATATAAAATTTATCTATTCATACACAAAACCATATATTGGGATTTGGACTTTAGGGATTTTGTTTACTATTGTATCAAGTTTTCTTCAAATTAGGTATGCTTGGCTAATACGAGATTTAATTGATAATGCATTACTCCCCAAAAATTTTGATTTACTCTTTAAACTTTGTGTTACATTTTTTTTGCTTGTTGTCACCTGTTCTATTTTTTCTTTTATAAAGGAACTATGCTTTAATTATGTATCACAAAAGTCAATCGTCAATATTAGAATGGATTTGTTTCAGCATATTTTGAAATTACCGTATGATTTTTTTGTGAAAACTGAAGATGGCGAAATTGTTAACAGATTAGTTAATGATGTAAAAAACACACAGGATACATTCTCAGATCATATAGTATCACTAATAACATCCTTTATAACATCAGTATTAATTACAACGTGGTTATTAGTTGTTAACTGGAAGTTGGCAATTTTGTTTTTGGTAATCGTTCCTATTTTTTGTGGTGTCACAAAAGCATTATGGAAAAAAATTAGTAAATTAAGCCATAAAGCAGCAGAGGATACTGGACGATTAACAGGTTTTTTTCAAGAAGCAATATCATCAATTGAGATTATAAAAATAGTTGGTAATCCTTATTTCACCAAAAGACTCACTAAACTATGTAAAAGCTTGTCAAATAGTATTATTAAACTCCGAATGAGTATGGTATTTAATAATTCATTGTGGGAGAGTATATTAACACCTTATCAAGCCGTATTTTATCTTATTGGTGGTTACTGGTATATAAAATATAATGAACCTAGCATTGGTATTATGCTGGTGTTTGTCAATTTAGTTGGTGTGTTAGTGCCGAATGTTCTGACTTTTATAAGTGCTATATCTCAAATGGCAAGCGGAGTTGCTAGTTTGGATAGAATTCAAAAAATATTTGATCATCCTATAGAACAAGGAGGAAAAAAATTACTTAGTTTCGAGAAAGAGATATGCATTGAATTTAAAAATGTCTGTTTTAAGTACCAAGATACTGGCTTTTCTATTAAGGATATTAATCTAACCATTCATAATAATGAGTTTGTTACTATTGTAGGTCATACAGGATCAGGAAAATCTACGCTATTGAAACTATTGGTTCGTTTATATGACGTTGATAGTGGTGAAATATTAATTAATGGTGTCAACATTAATGAATATGACATATCAGATCTGCGAAGTTGTTTCGGCTTTCTCCAACAAGATATGTATTTGATTAAAGGTTCATTAAGAGATAACCTCCTTCTCGCTAATGAAACAATTACAGATGCTCAGATTGATAAAGCTATACAAATGACACAATTAAAAGAATATATCGAAAGCCTTCCTGATAAAATTGATACTATTATAGGTGAAAGAGGAATTACCTTGTCGGGAGGAGAAAAACAAAGGCTCTCTATCACCCGGATGCTAATCTGCGGTCTAAATAAAATTGTAATTATGGATGAACCAACATCGGCATTGGATTTAAGCACTGAACAACGGATACTTAATGATATGAAAACTATATTTGAACAGCGAACGACTATTGTTATAGATCATCGTTTAGCAACTCTAAACCTTGCATCCAAAATAGTAGTTATGAAAAATGGTACGATTGCTGAAATGGGGTCATATGATGAACTGCTAGAACAAGATGGTGAATTATGCACTTTAGTCAATGCTCGTATAGTATCGTGATTCATACAAAACTGAAAGGAAAAATTAAATGAAACATATTATGAAGAAATTTATTGCGACTATGGGAATATTTACTTTAATTTCCACAAATAGTTTTTCAGCAGCAGCTCAGGATTATGATATACTTGCTGCTACATCTGCTGATATAGCTTCTCTTGCAGCATCTCATGTTAATGTAACATCAATTCTCAATTCATATTACTCTTATAATGGAACAGATGCTTATAGGCTCATTAAATCTAATGCATTAAAGCGTTTTCTTAATCAATGGACAGCCGCTTCTATTGTAAACCCAGTATGGAATTACAATAGTTTTACAAAATATGAAGGTCAGAATCTATATTATTGTACCTTCACTGCTGACAATGGTAGGAACTATTATATGGTATTACGTTATGATGCATCAGATGGCGGTGGTCTGGGGAAAGTGAGATATGGTGAGACTTCTTATAATTATGATCTACGAGCAAACATTGATGTGATTTCTGCTAAGTTAAGTGAAACTCAGCTTGATTTATCATCAACAGTGGCCTATCGGGCGCAATTGAAGGGGGCTGAAGTTATCATTTTTAAAGATAATAGTGGCAAAAAATATGCATTCTATTTTGATACTTCAAAAATCGTGAGAATCTAATCAGTGATAATCTTTTCAGAATATAAAGGAGTTGGTATCATTAAAAAAATAATTTCTATCCTTTGTCTGGTTATAATGCTATTATGCACTGCGTGTGCTTCAGCAGGGCAGCAATTTTTAAGTGGTTTTGATAACCATCAATTTCCAGTAACAGAGGAGGATAGTATGAAATCAGTAAAGGACAATTTTGAATCTATTTTTAAATCTTATTATTCTTACAATGAAACAGATGCTTATAGGCTTATTAAATCTAATGCATTAAAACGTTTTCTAAATCAATGGACAGATGATGATATTGTAAATCCAGTATGGAATTATGAAAGCTTTACAAAATATGAAGGTCAAGACCTGTTCTATTGCACTTTTACAGCCGACAATGGCAAATATTATTATATGGTGTTACGTTATGATGGCAGAAATAACGGAGGTCTTGGGAAAATAAGATATAGTGAAACTCCATATTATTATGATCTAAAATCAAGCATTGACGAAATTAAGGATAAACTAAGTGAAACAGAACTTGATTTATCGTCAACTGTGGCATCACGAGCTCAGCTGGTCGATATAGATAAAAATAGTTTTGACGAGGTTATTCTTTTTAAAGATGATGATGGTAACAGTTATGCATGTTATTTGGAGACTTTTAAGATTGTAAAAATGTAGTTCTAAATATATAATAAAAAATTTATGCCGTGCATTAATAAAATGCTCGGCATTTTGGCGTATTTGAGGATATGCGTAAAAGTTTTATGGTCGGGTGTGGACGGCCCCGTTTTTGTTTGCTTGACAACAATAATGAAACATGCTACTATAATATTGTTTACTGGGAAACAATAAGGAGGTGCAAAATGGAACGAGAAATGCTTCGGCAGTTTACGCAGCTTTATAACAATCAAGATATACTTAGCAATCTTATAAACAGTGGTTTAAATTCACGATATAGTAATTCAGAATTGCACTGTATTGAAGCGATCGGAAAGCTTGAACGCCCAAATGGAGTGCAACTCGCTACGCTTCTATCGATGACTAGAGGTGCAGTTACAAAGCTAGCTAAGCGCTTACTACAGGATGGTCTTATAGAACGTTATACTCTTTCTGATAATAAAAAAGAAATCTACTATCGATTGACCTCTATAGGCGAAGTTCTGTTTAAGGAACATGAGGTTGCTCATACGAAATGGGAAGAACGAGATATTGCTTTTTTATCCTCTGTTCCAATAAAGGAACAACAAGTAGTACTCGAATTTCTACAAAAATTTAATAACTATCTACAAGCAAAAATACAGGAGGAATCTCTATGAAATATGACTTGACAACACAAGTGGATGTGGGCTTAATGGAGCAATGGCTCTCTACCAAAGAGAATCGCCATCTAGCTACTGGACATGTGGGTACACATTTAGATACCTATGAAAAAAGTGATATCCCATTAGATTACATTATATGCCAAGGGATACTTTGGGATGTATCAAATATTGCAGAAAACCGTGAGATTTCTCTCTCAGATATTGAAAATTTATACATACCAGAAAATGCATTTCTTCTAATATATACTGGTCGAAGTGAAAAAGAGAAGTACGGTACAGTTGATTATTTTCGAGAGCACCCGCAGTTATCTAACGAGTTGATACAGTGGCTTTCTAATCAACCACTTTGTTTTTTGGGAATTGACTGCGCTGGAATACGCCGCGGAAAAGAGCATGAGCCTGCCGACAGAATGCTAGAGAAGAATGGTATCTTTGTTATTGAGAATCTTAGTAATCTTAATCAATTACGAAACACTGATGTCTTTCAGGTTTATACTCTTTGGTTTGATGATCCTGTCGCCACAGGATTGCCATGTAAGGTGGTGGTGGATATTGTAAGTTCAAAACAACTTAATTAATTATCTATCATCAGGTAAACGATAAAAGGTGGCTTGGCTTTGCTGCTTGTAAAAATACTACTTTTACGCCAAGAAACTACCAGCTACCTACGACATCATTTTTGTCTACTCAAGGCTCTCAAAACAGCCGTCTGGCTACTTTATGCAATTACAGCACAACGAAACATCTGCCATAACTACGGTTTTTTTATTTACCGTAGGGCAGATAATTTCTTGTATTCGACTAAGTATGTCTATTGCTTTTCTGCGTATAAGTTCGTAATCCTTTTGCACATCATTGAAAAAGCATGTACTTCTTCCTCTGTTAATGCTTCTTCAATTAGGTTCATAATTTCATTTCCAAAATCCTCAACACGATTTAAAAAAGCTTTCCCCTCTTTGGTAAGAACAATATTGTAAGAGCGGCGGTCATTCGTCTGCCTTTCCTGAATAATATACTTTTTTTCCAGCAAACGCTTTGTTAATTTTGAAATACCAGATTGTGAAATACCTCTCATTTCAGCAAGTTCTTTCGTGGTTTTCGCCCCCTGCTTATTCAATGTATCGAGTATATAGTATTGTGCCGTTGAAACACCCTCAACGTTGAACCGATTTGAATCTGATACAATCATGCATTGAAAGGGAACATAACTTTCCTCTAATTCTTTTATAGCCATTAAGTCAACCTCCTATTTTTCATTAATATACTTTTTCAGGTGCTTTCCAGTTAAAGAATCTGGACAGTTGATTAAATCTTTCGGTAATCCTGTAAACATAATCTTACCACCATTCTGTCCTGCATAGGGGCCTATGTCAATAATCCAATCTGCTTGACAAATAATATCCAAATTGTGTTCTATAACAATAAGAGTGGAATTTTGTTCTACAAGGCGATTCATTACACCAATCAATTGTTTTATATCAGCCATATGCAAACCTGTTGACGGTTCGTCCAAAACATAAATCTGACCATTGTTTTCAAGTTCGGAAGCAAGTTTAATTCGCTGTAATTCACCACCTGAAAGCGTGCTTAATGGTTGTCCTAAAGAAACATAAGTGATACCAACGTCTGAAAGCCGTTTTAGTACCGTTACGATTTCTTTTTCCTGAAAAAATTCTAAGGCTTCTGTGACCGTCATTTTAAGAACATCGGCAATACTTTTTCCTCTTAGCTGATAGGCAAGTACTTCGTCCGAATAACGGTTTCCGTGACATTCCTCACATACCGTAACAATTGTATCCATAAACGCCAAATCTGTATAAGTAACTCCTAGACCTTTGCAGGCAGGACAAGCACCTTGGGAATTGAAACTGAATAGGGAGGCGCTTACACCGTTCCTTTTCGCAAATAATTTTCTGATAATGTCAAAGATACCTGTAAAGGTGGCAATGTTGGAACGTTTTGATGCCTGAATCCCTTTCTGATTAATAAAAACAGTTTCTGGATATAACCGAGGCAATACCCCATTAATAAGCGTACTTTTTCCTGAACCGGCAACCCCGGTGACAACAGTCATTACCCCTTTTGGTATATTAACCGAAATGTTCTTCAAATTATGCATGGTTGCATTTTGAATAGAAAGCCAACCTTTTGGGGCACGAATATCAGATTTTAGTTTGGGGCAGTAGGATAAGTATTTTCCCGTGAGAGTACCCGCTGTTTTCAGCCCATCTAAATTTCCTTGATATACAACTTCCCCTCCGTGGGTTCCAGCACCCGGTCCCATATCAATAATATGGTCTGCAATTTTTATCATGTCAGGGTCATGCTCTACGATTAGAACAGTATTCCCTTTATCACGCAATAACCTCATAAGTTCGTTAATCTTGCTTATGTCATGAGGGTGAAGCCCTATACTTGGTTCGTCAAATATGTAAGTAAGGTCAGTCAAGCTACTGCCAAGCTGGCTAACCATTTTAATTCTTTGAGACTCGCCGCCTGAAAGTGTAGATGTTTCTCTGCTTAAACTTAAATAGCCCAGTCCTATGGATATCATGTGCTGAATCCGATTCACAAGTTCCGAAACGATTGTAGCGGCTACGGGAGCATGAATAGATTGAACAAAATCCAAAAGCTCATTTATTTGCATATCTGCGCATTCCGCAATATTTTTTTCGTTCACTTTGCAAGATAGTACCTTATCATTCAAGCGTGTTCCATGACAGTGGGGACAATCCTGTTTTACAACAAACCGCTCAATTTCTTTTCCATATCTAACCTTTTCGCCATCTTCTTTTTTAAGAAAACTCCGTTCAATACGTAGAATCAAACCCTCATACAATGAGGTTTTATGCCATTCGGGGGTAGGATTTTTAACCTTAATTCCATCAGCGTAAAGTAACAGCTCCAGTTCTTCGGCAGAATAGTCCTTAATTGTTTTGTCATTATCAAAAAAGCCTGAATGAATATAGCGGGTTAATCGCCAACCGCCGGGTTCAAAAGTTGGAAAACGGATAGCCCCCTCATTTAAGGATTTATTTTTATCTAACAGCCTTTCAATATCAATGGTTTCAATTTTGCCCAAGCCCTCGCAATATTCACACATTCCAGCCGGATTGTTGAATGAAAAAACGTCTGAATAACCTACAAATGGCTCTCCAATTCTGGAAAACAATAAACGTAATACAGAATAAATATCTGTAATTGTCCCAACTGTTGAACGAGCATTACCGCCTAATCGTTTTTGATTGATAATAAACGCTACGGACAAATTTTCAATGGTGTCCACATCGGGTTTTCCGTAATGTGGCATACGGTGGCGGATAAAACTGGTGTAGGTTTCATTTAATTGTCTTTGCGATTCTGCCGCTATTGTATCAAATACCAAAGATGATTTTCCTGAACCGGAAACACCTGTAAAAACCGTAATTTTTTTTTTTGGTATCAGAACATTTATGTTTTTTAGATTTCGTTCCCTTGCACCTGATACCTGAATATAATTATCAGACATTTTTTTCCTCGCTTTTATTTATGTGACATGGTTAATATATGAGTTGGTTAACTATATTTTATCACCATTTTTATTTCTTTACAATGACTAGAATAGAATTTTGCGAAAAGTATTAATTAGATTTAATATCCAAATCCATAAGAGAGATAGGTGTACCGCTTTTGGCTTCTTCCTCAAGCTGTGCCACGGTTGGCTGATTGTTGGTAAGGATAATGGCATGGTGGTCGCTGACTTTGGAGCTGTCAATGACCTGTGCGGTGTTTATCGCCAGTTCTGTGGTTTCGGGCATAACCGTAGTAAGGTTTGCAATAAGCTGGGCTACAAAAGAAGATGTTGACGCTTTGATTCAATTACTATAGAATTTTATTACAAAAGACTCATATTAAATAAAGAGAGGAAATAATATAGCTACCAACTTTTTAAAGATAACTATATTAAAATTAAATGTGATGAAAACTGTTCCTGATTTTTTAACTCGGTATTATGTACATGGCGAAAATCCGTTTACTTCTCTAAACGATTATCCATTTAAAGAGGCTAACGAAATTAAGAAAAATCACTGCAAAAGAAATAATATTGGCGGGTTCTATGCCGAAGATGATTATTTAATTCACAGAAAGGAAATCGAAAAATGGCTCTATAACCAACTGATTTCCAAAGGTGGCAATCCGCAAAATACAGTTCCGATATATATGGCGTTAGGTGAATCTCCTCTTGGCGAATTTGATATACGTGAAGATATACAAAAGAATGCAGAGGAAATAAAAATCCCTTTAAATTGTTTGGATTTGTCTGCAATTTCGTTTACATTTCCAGATAGTATGTATCGTTTTGTTCTAGATACTAATGGAAGTATTGTGGGAGGGGAAAGAACAAATACTCCAGATATGTATTTGTATCATGAACTTGAACAAGTAATCTCAAAATATAAAACAGATTGTCACTATATTGAGGCACAAGTGTGGAATAGAAAGATGTTATTTGATTACATAAACAAGCTGAAAAAGTGAGCATTCATTTGCTATAATATAATACATATCACTATTATTGGTTAGGCACTGTAGTCTGGGCATCGAAAAGGGACACCATCGATAATGGCAGCCTCGGTCTGTGTGGGCCAACGGAGGCTCCTTATCACTCAGAATACAAATTGCATCATCCAACATGTTATTTACCATAGAGGCGTCCGGCATTGTACTAATCCTCCATACAATACAGCATCAACACATAAATGGGACTAAAAAATACAATTTTTAGCCCCATTTTTTTGCTCTTCTACGAATGAGATGAGGAAAAATTGAAAAAGAGTGATTATAATAGTAATTGCTGGGTACGGCAATGTTTTCTGCTACACCGCGGTCTAAATATTCCTTCTGCCTTGGCAGTGCTGATTTTCATATGTTAATCTATATCTCACAGAATTCTCACACCCATCTTTCAATTCTCACACTAACTTCACATCATTTATATTACAATAATTAATACAACGAGAGATCTACAGGAGGTCAATGGTATGAAAGAAATTAATGATGATAAGCAAAATATGACATTAATTTGCGATAAAGTGCGTGTATTAGTTATTAACGATGATACTGAAGAAAGTAAAATACTTCTTAAAAATATGATTAGTGAATACCCACATGCACCAGAACCTCACAACCTGTTTGGTTTGATTTTAGAAAAAGAGGGGGAACATCTTTTAGCAATGAAGCACTTTCGGGCTGCATGGGCACTTGACCCAACGTATTTACCAGCAAAATATAATCTTGAAAATTTTGGTGCAATAGTACAAGAGGGAAGAGGCGCTTTTGATGAGTCAGATTGTCCGCCGTTGATAGAAAAAACAGAATATCAAGTTGAGTATGATAATAATGGACTGGGTCGTATTATCAGGAAGGAAAAGCAATGAAATGAGTAAAGAAGATAATCATAGAATAAATATGCTGGAGGGGAATTATGTTTATAATCATTATTGGCTGCGGTAGATTTGGCAGTAATTTGGCTAAGGGATTATCAGATGATGGCAATGATGTGAGTATTATTGATAACAATGCAGATAAATTAAATGCTTTAGGAAGTGGTTTTAATGGACGTCGAATAAAAGGAGTAGAATATGACAGTGATAATCTTATCGACGCAGGAATAGAACAGGCAGACGCCCTGGTTGCAGTTACAGCAAACGATAACGTCAACATAACGGTATCACTGATTGCAGGCAAAATATATAACGTACCTAAAATTATTGCGAGGGTAAATGATCCTGATAAGCATTCTTTTTATCATACGCTTGGAATCAATACAATTAACCCAATACAGTATGAAATTGAAATAGTAAAGAGTAAGCTGCCTATCTATAGTTTAGATGTAATATCAACGTTGGACAATAATCATGAAATAATTGAATTTCTTGTTAGTAAAGAAAAATCAATGACGGTAGGAGATATTGAAGCTAAATTTCACTGTATCATATCTGGTACTGTGAAGGATGGGACAGTAAAACTTATGAAAAGAAATGAAAAGATATATAAAGGAGACAGAGTGATTTGCACGGTACATATCAATGATAAAGGAAGATTAATTAATTATTTTTGCAAGGAGATGTTTTTATGAAAACAATAATAGTAGGCGGAGGAAAAGTAGGATATAACCTTTTAAAAACGTTAAAAGGAAGAGATTATGAAGTTACGCTGATTGAAAGAGATAAAGAAACCTGCAAAAAAATAGCGGAAGATTTTACTAGTGATGTTATATGGGGGGATGGTACTAATTTAGATGTTTTAAAAGATGCAGGTATTGAGGAGGCAGAAATTATAGCTGCTGTAACAGGGTCGGATGAAGTGAATTTAGTGATTTGCCAAATTGCGAAAGTAAGCTTTCATTCGAAGAGAACAATTTCCCGTATCAATAATCCACAAAACATCGTTATGTTTAAAAAGTTAGGAATTGATAATGCGGTTTGCAGTACAGAGGTAATTGCTAACTTAATTGAATATGCATTTGATCAGGAGGATTACAGGGTCATCAGTACATTAGAACGTGGGTTAATGATAATTACAGAATTATCAATCAGAGAAAATAACATCTGGAGCAATCAATTTGTAAAGGATTTAATTTTACCAAAAGAATGTGTTTTGGTTTCTATTATACGTGGAGAGACGGTTATTTATCCAAGAGGAAATATTCAGATTTTGGAGGGTGATAAAGTAATCGTTATTACAAATAAGTCCGTTTTAGCAAGCTTGGTTTGTGAATTATATGATGGAGGCAATAAAAAATGGATGTTAGGAAAAAAGAAATAAAAGGAATGATTTATGAATCATTGTTCACAATATTTTACGTTGCAGTATTATTTGCAGCAACCGTAATTATAATGAGGTGAAAAATGGCTGGTTTAAAACATAGACAAAATGGTATTGAAATTATCAGCTATTATACTGGATATATTGTATTAATTGTAGCTTCTTTAATGACGATACCTATCATAACATCACTTCTTTTTTTTGAATGGAATCCAATGCTGGATTTTATAATCAGTGATGCAATAGCCTTTATTTTAGGAATATTAATGATCATGTATGGAATGAGATCAAAGGAAAGGAATCATGATATACAGTGGAAACATGGATTTGTAATTGCTTCACTGTCATGGATTGTTTTAACTGTATTATGCGCAATTCCATATATGCTAAGTGGTCATTCATTATCTTTTGTGGATGCATGCTTTGATGTAATGAGTGGATTTACTACAACTGGGTTAGCCCTGACTCAGGATTTGGACCATATTTCCATTGGCTTAAATATGTGGAGACATATCTTAACCTTTATTGGTGGTCAGGGAATGGTTGTTTTAACGCTTACCTTTTTAGGTAAGGAAATGGGCGGTGCATTCAAAATGTATGTTGGAGAAGGGAAAGATATCGAGTTAGTTCCCAATGTAAAAGGTACTGCCAGACAGATCTGGAAAATTAGCATGATTTACCTTATTATTGGAACAATTATATTATGGATTGTGGGAATATCCATTGGATTAAAGCCGGTATCTGCATTTTTGCATGCACTCTTTATCTTTGCATCCTCATGGAGTACGGGAGGATTTGCACCCAATTCACAAAATATTATGTATTATCACAGTATCATGTTTGAAACAGTTTCCATGGTCATCTTTATCCTTGGATCCCTGAATTTCGGAATTCATTATGCAATATGGCAGGGAAAAAGAAAAGAGATAGTAAAAAATATAGAAATACAGAGCTTTTTGGTTACATCCTTTGTAGCCTGTATGCTTGCACTTGCCGGATTGGCAAAATTAAACGTATATCCGGATGCCATAGCCGGATTTAGAAGAGTTATTTTTAACGTAATTTCAGCACATACAACGACAGGATTCGGAAGCATCTATGCAAGGCAGTTTGCTTTGGAATGGGGAGATTTTGGCATCTTAATTATGGTGGTGGCTATGCTGATCGGTGGTTCTGCGTGTTCAACAGCAGGAGGTTTCAAAGGATTAAGAGTTGGAATTGTATTTAAAGGATTAATCATGGATGTAAAAAAGCTGCTTTTGCCAGAAAGAAGTATGAATGTATATAAATATCATCATTTGAAAGACCGGGTATTAGATGATACTGTAATAAAATCATCTGCAATTATTATCATCTGTTATATAGTTACCTTTGCTACTGGCACAATACTTGGCACTTTCTATGGATATCCGATCTCAGCTTCTGCATTTGAATCAGCTTCTGTTACTGGTAATGTAGGATTATCCATAGGAGTAACCACCTCTTCCATGCCTACAGCAATGAAATTGTTTTACATTATTGCAATGTATTTAGGCAGACTTGAATTTTTATCTGTATTTGCATTAATCGGTTATTTCTTAGGAGGTGTTAAAAAAGCATGCAAAAATATATTAAAACATTAATATGGGTATTACTTTTCACTTCCGCACTAACGTTCCAGGTAAATGCACAGTCTTTTACAGATATAAATGAATTAATTGAGAAGGCAAAGGAGTATAACGGGGAGGAGGTTACGATTCAGGGAGAAGTCATTGGTGAAAGCATGAAGAGAGGTAATTATTCATGGATCAATATAAATGACGGAACAAATGCAATTGGAATTTGGCTGGATAGTGACATTACTAAAGAAATATTATTTTATGGAAATTATAAATGCAAAGGTGATACCGTAAAAATAACTGGTATATTTAATAGAGCTTGTAAAGAGCATGGCGGTGAAACTGATTTACATAGTAGTTCATTGGAAATAGTAAAAAATGGATATGAAGTAAATGAGCAAATATCGCCTGTAAAAATAATAATTGCAGTTGTTTTAACTATATTTACTTTAGGACTAATGTTAATACTTGTTAAGTTAATTAAAAATAGGAGATTATAAAAAAGAAGTTTATCTCCATCAAATTTTCCCCTTTGTCTAAGGAATAAAAAACAGAGCGATTTAGCTCTGTTTTTTTAATTCAATACATGTTCTTTCTGGTTATATTGCTATAGAGTAACTGAGCCAGTGCAAACAGTCAGGCAGTACAAGGCTACTCATATTTTAGCATAAGCGAATCACAAACCGGTTTATATCCGATTTTCTGATATATACTATTGGATGTTGGATTCAACAAATCCGTGTATAATACACATTTAGTAAAACCTTTATCTAATGCTATCTGACTTAATTGTGCCACACATGATGAGGCATATCCTTTGCCACGAAAATATGGAGGTGTATATACAAATGCTACACCAATAGCTGTTTGCATCTCTCTCGTAAATCCTGCCATAGAAACCGGTGAGCCATCAATTTCTAAAACATATAGTTTCTTTGTCGACAATCTGTAATGATAGGGGTTAGCACCTTGTGGAATAGACATTTCAGTATTTCCATATACAGCTGCCGCATTAAACGCTTCCAGCCAATAAGGGAAAAAATGCATATCTTTTTCTTCCAATAATCGAACAACTCCAAATTGCTGAATATCAGGATTTACGGCAGTAAGCTCATATATTCTCTGACTCATTGTTGTCTTAAATGATAAACCCTTTTGAGCCGTATATTCTTTAGCAAATATGTTGGCTAGTTCTTTTTCGGTTGTTACACCCGGAATATTGTATTCATCCAACCCATCTATTAAACATTTTATAGCTTGTTGATTAATTACATTTCCTATTGAATAAAGTGTGATATTATGTGGAGGCGTCATTAAAGCAATAAGGCAAATACCGCTAATATCAGAAACAGTTGCCATTAACCACTTTGCAGGATCTCGCCAATCCGTTTTATCTTTTCCTTCATTACCAATTATAATATTGCCTAGAAGAATCATATTTTGTGTCTCATCACGCATTAGAACTTCATATGTGTCTTTATAAAACTCATGCACATCTGTATATAATTTATATTGCATTTTACTACCTCCCTTATCTAAACTAACACTGTCTGTCAAGGCTGTGTGTATCTCAACATTGATTTTCGTTAAATTGATTTTTTAACAAGTTCAATAAAGTCCACTAAATAGGGTGATATCCATTTTGAATTATGGCAGAAGAGCTGAATGTATATTTTGTAATCATTTTTATACGGAAGAGCGCCTAATAAATTAGCGGATAGTTCTTTCCTGACCGCCAGATTAGGAAGTACACACAGGCCCAGACCACTCGCGGCCATTTCTTTTATTGCCTGAACACTTCCTGCTTCCAAAACAATTTGATAAGGAATCCCATGTGATTTTAAATCATATTCAAACGCTGTACGGTAATTGCAGCCTAAGCCTGTCAGTATCAACCTTTGATCGGTAAAATCCTTTATATCCAGCACATTTTTTGATGCTAACGGATGTGTTGGTGCGGAAAGGACCAGTATTTCCTCCCGCTTTTTCAATAAAGAAGTTATTGATGGATGCTCGATGGGGTTTCCTATCGTTAAAGCGATATCGATTGTGTTATCGGTCAACTGCTGCACGACCTGATCGTTTTCAATTAGTTTTAACTGAAGTAGAATGTTCGGATGGGATTTTTTAAATATGTCTACGATTTCCGGTAGCTTAAAAATACAAAGTGATTCAGAGACCCCGATAATGAGCTGTCCACTAGATGAAAGGCTACTGTCGATTCTATCTTTGATATTTGAAGCAAGAGCCAACATTTCTATTGCACATGGCAATAACATTTCTCCGTTGGCGGTAAGAAAAATCCTCTTTCCAATACGATCAAGGAGTTTTGTGTTCAGTTCCTGCTCCAATTGCTGAATTTGTGCAGAGATACTGGATTGTGCGTAGCCCAGCTCATCGGCTGTTTTGGTATAGTTTTTATTTTTTGAGAGAACAACAAAAGTCTTCAGCTGCTTTAAATCCACAACAATTTACTCCCTTCTTTAACGATCGAAATAATCGATAATTATAATAGAAATGTATAGTTTTACAGATTGATAAATGTATAGTAACATAAACATACAGCAGGCGCAATAAATAATTCCAGTGTCTAACTGAATTCGAGTTTAAGGAGCAAATATGAACGCAGATATTTTTCCAGAACCGGTCTTGAGTCTGACCGAGGCAGATATTCCGATAAAAGGTGTGAAGGCTTAC
The DNA here is from genome assembly GCF_048627165.1 of Lacrimispora struthionigena. Taxonomy (NCBI): domain Bacteria; kingdom Bacillati; phylum Bacillota; class Clostridia; order Lachnospirales; family Lachnospiraceae; genus Lacrimispora; species Lacrimispora struthionigena. The sequence goes on along the minus strand of NZ_JBMBWP010000002.1, from coordinate 1,011,992 downwards.
CTGTCACAGGCGGATAATCATCAAATCATTTTTATGGCATTTTCTCAAGATGCTGACTTACCAGAACATGAGCACGAAAGCCAATGGGGTGTCGTTCTTGAGGGTAAAATAGAGTTGGTAATCAATGGGGAGAAACGTTTGTACGTGAAAGGCGACCGATATTTTATTCCAAAAGGAGTCAGGCACTCAGGCAAGATATTTGCAGGATATGCCGATATGACGTATTTTGATCAAAAAGACCGATATGGATGCAAGAGGAAATAGGGGGTAACTGCTATGAAAGAGGAATTGAGGGAAAAAGTTCTCGGCTTAGGAGCGAATCTTTGTGGATTTGCAGGAATAGAGCGATTTGTGGGAGCACCCAAAGGATTTCATCCATGTGACATATTTCCGGATTGCAAAAGTGTGGTTGCTTTTGGAATAGCCCTTCCCAAAGGAATATATGTAGCTGATTCCAGACTGATATATTCCTACTTTAACAATTTTGCTTGTCCACAAGTCGATAGTATTGCTTATCATACTGCAGTTGTTTTAGAAAATACATATCACGGACTGGGAGTGCCGTTACCCAGTGATGGACCTTATGACTATTGGGATGAAGAAAAAATGGAAGGTCGTGGCTTGCTGTCAATGAAGCACGTTGCATATCTTTCCGGAATCGGTACGTTTGGCAAGAGTACGCTTCTGCTCAACAGTGAGTATGGGAACCGCCTGGTTATCGGATGTGTTTTGACCAATCTGGAAATAGAATCCGATGAATTTGCTTCCGGAATATGCCTTGAACATTGTGATTTATGTATCCGAAACTGTCCGGTAGGGGCAATCAACGAAAGTGGAGTTGAGCAGAAAATGTGTCGAATGAACAGTTATGGTAAGACAAAACGTGGCTTTGATACTGTAGAGTGCAATCGCTGCAGAACTGCTTGCCCGATGTGCTTTGGGTTGCATGAGTTTCAAGCCCATTGTAAAGCTAAATGAAACTGCTACCTTGACACCCCTACAATCTGATAATCTTAACATCCCTTTCTAGGAGCATACCCATTTTTGTAAGTCGCCTTGACAAAAAAATAAGAATGAGATAATATGGTTGATAATATCAATCAATTCGGAGGCGTGGTATGAATAAAGAGGAAATGATTAGAAGCGAGATAAGATTAATTGTGAGGGAATTAGGTTTATTAAATCACAATTGCTTTAATTCAGGCTTGACACTTGCACAAGCACATATATTAAATTACCTAAGGCAAAACGGAAAGACTCCTTTTAATGAATTGTTGATAAACCTGGGTATTGATAAGGCTTCACTTAGTAGAATAGTTAGTAATTTGGAAGCAAAGAAATATTTAGAATTAAAAAAGTCCGAAGATGATAAGAGAATGAAAGATATTTGCCTTTTACCATTAGGTCTGACAACTATTAATGATGGGGATCATAAAGCAAATATATTTATAAATGAAATTTTAGATTTAGGAGATAGCCAGGACGCAGACAATATTGTTAGAGCATTTAGAGTATTTCGTATTCTTGCATTAAAAAACAATCTTAGAAAGAATGATTCTAGAATTTTGATTGAAAAAATCACAGAAAATTATATGGAGGATTCAATAAAATTAGCAACAGAAGTGTTTGCTAATGAGCAGGGGATTCCGGCAGAATCAATTGCAATTGATGCTAATTTAAAACCAATCTGGTGGTGTGCAAGAGTAGGTGGAGATATTATTGGGGTTGTCGCAACATGGAAAGAAAAAGATAAATGGAAATGGGGAAGATTTGCTATTGATAAAAGACTGAGAGGTTTAGGTATCGGTCAAAAAATGGCTATTCAATCATTAAAAGAAATTTTTAGACAATATACAGATGAGTTATATATTGAAGCAAGAGAAGCAACTGTAAATATGTTATTAAAATTTGGATGTAAAGTTATTGGAGAAACAGAAGATTTTTATGGCGAACCCATAACACCAATATTATTAAACAAAGAATTGTTTGATGAACATTTGAAAAGGCTCTAATGGCCGCCGTAAGGTGGCTATAATTAAAGGTACACGAAAAGTTTATCATGCAGAATTAAAAGAAATGAAAATTATAGTCACTGGAAACGCTAAAGTATGGGATGTTGGCATCGCAAAAATAAAACATTGGTGGGAGTAACTGGTAAACGAGGCGGAGAGCTTATTCTTCGCCTTGCTTATTCATAGAAAGGTCTGTTATTACATAATATAAATTTAGTCAAAATATTAGAATAGAAAAAGAAAGGATGAATTAAAATGGAAAAATTTTTTGACTTAACTGGAAAAGTAGCTGTAGTAACAGGAGCAAGTTCAGGTCTTGGTGCAGATGCGGCATTAGCCTATGCAAAAGCAGGAGCGGACGTTGCATTACTGGCAAGACGAATTGAAAAATTAAACGTAGTAAAAGCAGAAATTGAGAAAACAGGCAGAAAGGCAATCGCCGTTGGATGCGATGTTGCAAATGAGGAAAGTGTAAAAACAGCAATGCAATCTGTGCTTGATACCTTCGGGTACATAGACATTTTGTTAAATAATGCAGGAGTTGCTGTTGGTGGCGGCGTAGACAGCATGTCTGTGGAAGATTGGGATAAATCCTTTGATACGAATGTGAAGGGAATCTTTTTAGCAAGCAAATATGTACTTCCACAGATGAAGGAAAGAGGTTATGGTAAAATTGTTAATATTGCATCCGTAAATGCAGTTGTTGCAGATAAATTAGATGTATTTATCAGACATTCCTATAATTCTTCCAAAGCTGCGGTGGTTGGATTAACAAGAGGTATGGCAGCTTCTTATGCCAAATATGGTATTACTGTGAATGCTATTGGACCGGCTCTTTTTGAAAGTGAAATGACGAGTGAAACTTTATTTAAGTCGGAGAATTTTCTCAACCAATATAATACATTGAATCCGGCAGGACGTCCGGGAAGAAAAGGGGAATTAAATGGTACAGTTCTCTATCTTTCCAGTGATAGTTCCAGTTATGTACAAGGCCAGTTCATAATCGTAGATGGCGGTGGAGCTCTTGTATAATTAGGGCTTGTGAAAAGTGTGGTGAGGAATTTTATCGTTTACGGTATTCCCGAGGCGAACATCCTGTAAGTTGCTTGAATTGCTTATTAAAATTAGAAAGGTTGTTAAAGCCGCAGTTGTAGGAGATTGTTGATATGTCATCTTCTGTTTCTGTAAGTGCTGTGCATGCAGCTTTAATCCTTAGATGGGTCAGAAATTCAATTGCACTGCAGCCAACCGCTTTTTTAAAGGAGTTCATGAAGTGACTTGAACTAATAGCACATTGAGCTGCGAGCTCATTAATCGTAATGGAGTTCATATAGTAATAGGTCATATACTCCAGAGCGGGACGGATTAGAGCGGAATAACTCATGTTATCATCCCGGGAGGAAGATAGATTTTCTTTTTTTTCGAAATACCAGTAAAGCTGCAATAAATTACTTTTTAGTAAAAGATCATCATAAGGATTGCTTTTGTTTGCACAACTTATGAGGGACTCTGTCAGGGAACGGATCACCGAGTAATCCGGGTGGCTTAAGTCATATTTCATATTTACCTGCAGTTGTCCAGTAATTAGCGGTCGTATACAATGGGTACTGCTGCGATCATTGCTTTCCAGCCCAAGCATACTGGCATGAAATACAAAGGCAATATAATGCAGATTTATATTGGAAGAAGGATAGGCGGCATGCAGCATATTGGGAGAAATCATAACCACATCCCCGCAGTTTACAGAAAAGTGTTTGTCTCCACAGATAAAATCCCCCTTTCCTTGCAATACATAATCAATTTCAAATTCGTTGTGCCAGTGCATGGGTACGTTAGGAAAAAAATCCGGTATAAGGCAATCATAAATACTGTAGGGAATCAGTGACGAACTGTGCTGGCGCTGTTCTTTATTACCTTGAGATGCTTTAATTTTATACTTCATATTTATACCCCGTGCATATCGCAGGCTTGCCTGCGGTACTGGTTTAATAAGTAGTTGAATAGTATCAAAATTAGGTAGTATTTCAGAAGAAATGTAATCATCTATAGAGTATTATATCATTGTAATCCCAGAAATCAATTGATCTGCAGGAGGGTGTACTATGAAATTTTTAGATGATAATGGGGCATTGGTATTTTACCATAATGGGGAAATGGGGCGAATTGAAGCCTGGGGTATGGATTCTGTCAGAATACGTACCACCATGCTTGGCAAGTTTAATGGAAATAACTGGGCATTGACAGAAAATACTGAGACTGTACATAGCAGTGTAAAAATTGAAAAGGAAAATCATTGGGTAGGAGATGGAACGATCGATCAGAGGGAATTTGCTTCCATTACCAATGGTCATATTAAAGTAGCTGTGAATTTTGTGGGCATCATTTCTTTTTATAAAGACGACAAGCTGTTCCTTCGTGAATATTTCCGTATGTATGACGGAACCATTTCCAAAGAGAGCCGTTGCTTAAAGGTGATTAACCGCCAGTGGAAGGGAATTATTGGTGGAACCGATTATTCCTTAAATGTAAAATTTGAAAGTAATAAAGGTGAAAAAATCTTTGGTATGGGCCAATATCAGCAAAATGATATGGACTTAAAGGGCTGTGTCCTGGAACTGGCACAGCGTAATTCCCAGATCTCGGTTCCGTTTGCTGTATCTTCCTTAGGCTATGGCTTCCTTTGGAACAATCCGGCTGTTGGCCGTGTAACCTTTGGTAAGAACTATACCGAGTGGATTGCCAGCTCTACAAAGGAGATGGATTACTGGATCACTGTAGCAGATACACCGAAGCAGATTCTGGCAAACTATACCGCAGTTACCGGCCATGCGGATATGTTTCCGGAAGATCTGATGGGGCTTTGGCAATGCAAGCTGCGCTATAGAACCCAGGATGAGGTTCTTACAGTTGCCAGGCAGTATCAGAAGGAAGGCATAAAGATTGACCAGATTGTCATTGACTTTTTCCATTGGACCGTACAGGGGGATTGGAAATTCGATACGAAGTACTGGCCCAATCCTAAGGCTATGGTAGATGAACTTCATGCTATGGGTATCAAGGTTATCGTATCTGTATGGCCTTCTGTGGACCGCAAGAGTGAAAACTTTGGTCCGATGATGGAGAGAGGACTTCTGATTAAGACAGAGCGTGGGGCCGCTCAAACCTATGATTATCAGGGAGACTGTGTGGAAATAGACCCTTTCAATCCCGAGACACGTAGGTATGTATGGGAAGTGTGCAAGAAAAATTACTACGATTTTGGTATTGATGCTTTCTGGCTGGATAACTCCGAACCGGATTATGGTGTATATGATTTTGAAAATTACAGATATTGTGATGGACCTGCACTTAGTATCAGTAATATGTATCCGCAGATGTACAGCCGTTTATTCTATGACGAAATGAGTAAGGAAAATAAGCCTGTTGTAAATCTGCTTCGTTGTGCATGGGCCGGCTCCCAAAAGTACGGCAATGTGGTTTGGTCCGGTGACGTGCCAAGTACTTTTGAGGCCTTTGCAGACCAGTTACAGTGCGGACTGAACATGGGACTTGCAGGCATTCCCTGGTGGACGACAGATATCGGCGGTTTTATGACAGAGGATGTTAATGATCCTGATTTCAGAAATCTCCTGATACGTTGGTATCAGTTCGCTGTATATTCAGCCGTATTGCGTATGCACGGGGACAGAGGCCCTTATAACATTCCACCGCTGGATAACAGAGACTGGGGTGGCGGCTACCTTCATACAGGCCAGCCAAATGAGCTTTGGAGTTATGGAGAAGATAATTATAAGATTATGAAGAAATACTACGATATCCGTATCAGTATGCATGAATATATCAAAAAACTTTATGAAGAAGCTCATAGGAATGGCTCACCCTTGATTCGTACTATGTTCTATGAATTTCCGGAAGATGAAAAATGTTGGGAACTTCAGGATCAGTATATGTTTGGTGACAAATATCTTGTAGCGCCGATTCTTCATCTAAATGAATTCAAGAGAGACGTATATCTCCCTGCCGGTGAATGGATCTTGACCTCTACCGGTGAAAAGTATACTGGCGGCATAACGGTAGCAGTTGATGCGCCAATTGAATACACTCCGGTATTTGGAAAACAGTTATGTACGTTATATCCTTTATATGGTAAAGTAAAAGAAAAGAAGTACAATAATATAAACTAGAATATGTGGAGAGCATGTAGAATGAATGACGGTAATCAAATTGTGATAGATGATAAAAATCCTAGCATGTATAGTATTTTAGCCGGCATATGCAAAGGCGAAACATGGTCTTTTAAGGATGAACTTCTGACCTTGGATATAATGTACTCTTATTGTGTGGGGGGCTGTGGAGTTGTTGGTAGAATTCCTGATGAAAAAAAGAAACAGGCAAGAATATTCTTTGAAACAGTGTTTTCTTCATTAAAGAAAAAGAATATCTTTGAATTCGAATTTTCTACAGAGGATGTTGAATTACGCGTAGCAATGTTGGATATTTTTTCAGATAAGAAACTATATTCAGAAGAAGAATATTCATATAGGAAATTAGATAAATGTAATTATAGTTATACTTTGCCATCGTATAAAATTTTAGAAGTAGATAGAAGTTTTTTGGAAAAAAGAGAGAATTATGAAAATGAAGATATGCTCTTTGAACGTTTACATAATTCATGGCACTGCTACGAGGATTACTTAAAATATAGTAAATGCTTTGTTGCACTTCAAGGGGTAAAAATTGTTGGTATTATTTTTGGTTCCGCAAGATTTTTAAACATAATTGATGTTGATATTGAAGTTTTAGAAGACCATAGAAATAAAGGAATTGCAACCGCACTTACTGCTGAATTTGTGAATGCTTGTTCTCGTATCGGATGCATTGTGCAATGGGATTGCGTTGAATCAAATGTTAAGTCGCAGGTTATTGCAGAGAAGTGTGGTTTTCAATTGTTTAAAAAGAGACCTTTTTATTGGTTTGATTTATAAACTTGTACAAATATATCTGATTACTGAAGGGGTGTACAGGATGAAACTAGGAGCAACCTTATATATAAAAAATACCATTGAAGCTGTAGCACTTTACACAGAAGCATTTGGACTAACCTTGGGATACCATGAGAAATTTCCGGATGGCACATTTATGCATGCGTCATTACTTAGAAACGGACAAGAGATATTTGCTGTCAGTGAATCACATAATGATAACTTTGTTAATATCATGCTCACATCATCATTAGAAGGATCTCGCCCAACTATGAGCTATGGTATTAACTTTGAGAGTGAAGAAGAAGTAAAAAGGGCATATGAGATGTTATCGGAGGATGGAACGGTGCTATTAGAGTTGGGGTCCCTTCCATGGAGTTCCTGCTGTGCTGATGTTGTTGATAAGTACGGCGTATACTGGTATCTCTCAGTATAGAAAAAAGAGAGTGCTGCTTAGCACTGGTCTCATCTAGTGAAAGATGTGCCTGATTTGATGTTATAAATTATAAGCCCTGGGCTGTGCCCAGGGCTTATTGATGGTTAAAGGGGGTTAGTTTACATACTTTTTATTCAAAATATAAATTCCAATCCAGCCTAGTAATAATAACAATTCTGCCAGAACAACAAGCCACAATATTTCCATGTATCCACCAATAATACAAAACAGGGTATTAACGAAAGGAAAACCCAGGAAAGTAAACATGATAGGAAAATCCTTTCTGTAATCTAAGGAGCCAACAAACCTGCCATCCCAGTACTTGACTAAGGCTAAAACCAAAATCCCTACTGAAATTATTGAAAGAGCAATCAACATCACCCATTGCATATCAGAAGTTCTGGTGAAAAATGGTCCCATAAAATTAAAGAAATTGGATATAGGTGAAACCAAACATACCAGAGAAAGAATGGAAGCCAAAACCGGATAGATATAACCAATCAGCTTACTATAACCACTCTTTTTATGCAACCATTCACCGATTAAAATAAATGCAGTCCAGTATCCTGCTATATAGATCCATCCAGTAAAATTCATTACGGGTTCCCCATATATGACAGGTTCCCCAGGGAGCGGGTAATAACTCCATCTGCCAATGATTCCTTCCGAAGTTTGAAAAATCTGTTTTACTGCGACCGGATCCAGTGAAAAGTCAAAAATCATAGCACTAAGTCCTGCAATGAATGGTTTAGTCCATGACGGTATATTTATGGTTTTTAAAACACGTAACGTTGAGTAAACGATTAGAAACTCGATAATTGGAACAGTTAATGGGACATTGAATATCATCAGGATACTGCGCCCATAGGAGTAAAAACCTTCTTTTCCTATAGATCCCATAAAAACAGCAACATTTTCAAAGGCTGAGGCGTAAAAAAAGACAAAGCATACAAATTGCATTAACACAACCTTTGGGCGCTCTTCGTTATCTATTATATAAAAAATCATTAAAGTGGCAATAATTAAAACTAAAATATCTTGAATTATCCATACAGGAACTATTGTTATATTTCCCATTGTTTTACCTCCAGCTAAAATTATATTTGAGTTGAACGTTCAATTATATTATACTGATACAGTGTTACTTAATCAACGGTCAGTACAATAACAAAGCGTTCGATATCTTACAAATTTTATAATTATTGTTCGTTTACTGATTTATTTAAGGAGAATATTATGGCATACGAAAAAGCGGACCAACGGGTAAGATATACAAGGATGGTCATAAAAAACAGTTTACTGGAACTTATGAGAGAACGTCCTATCAGCAAAGTTACAGTGACAAATATATGCAGGAAAGCGGATATAAACCGCAATACTTTTTACTCACATTATGCAAATCAGTTTGAGCTTTTATCAAGTATTGAAGATGAGTTATATGAAGATATCAGACAGGTAGTGGGGCGTACTATGAACCTGGAAGGTTCTGGAAAACTATCATATGAAATTTGCAAGTATATAAAAGCAAATTGCAATATTTGCAAAGTATTATTCTCAGAGAATGAGAATAAAGATTTATTAAAACGTATTCTTTATATCAGCCATGATTTTAATATTGAAAAATGGAAGAATGAAGCAAAACAGATAGATCAAAAGTTATTCGATGATTGGTATACATTTACCGCATATGGCAGTATAGCCATAATAGAAAAGTGGGTCAATAGTGGTATGAAGGAAAGTCCAAGTAAAATAGCCGCCTTTATTGATAAAGCCACAGAAGCGGTACCGTATTTATAATAAATAGCAACTATCCTTTGCTTGATTTGCCTTTGCATTCACGATATTCTGAATAAAAGGAGGTATCTTTTATGTTTGATATAAAAAAATTTGGTGCATATATATCAAGGCTTCGTAAGAAAGCAGACATGACACAATCGGAACTTGCGGAACAACTCAACCTGACACGTCAGGCAATATCAAAATATGAATGCGGAGATAGTTTCCCCGATATATCTATTTTAATTGAAGTTGCAAATGTTTTCGACATCACTCTTGATGAACTTATAAGCTCTGGCAATCCAACTGAAAAGGAAGTCGCCATTCTTGAAAGTGCACTGGAAGGGCAGGATTTATGTTGTGAATTGGATAAGCAATGCATAACTGACATTGTTAATATTGCACCATTGTTAAAGCCAAGTCTGCTTGACAAAATGGCTAAAGGTCTTGCAAAACATGGAATCGATATTTCAAGCATTGTATCGCTTGCGGAATACATAAATGATGATGCAGTTGTTAAACTGCTGGAAAACGCAATGTATGACACAATCAATGAAAATTTGCTTGAGCGATTAATTCCGTTTCTTGACAGCAATTCAATTTCTATTATTTTTCAAAAAATTCTTAAAGGTGAACTTGATTATAGATTAATCAGGATTATGCTACCGTACGCAGAATATATCTATCCTCAGGTTGAAGCTGCAGTTTTATATGGCGTCCTTAATAAAAATGCGCTTCATATTCTAAGAGATTATGAATCTGAAAGTGATAGATTGAATATTGCAAAGTAATGAAATAAGGAGAGATATACGATGTATTCAGAATTAAATGAATTTAAGAAATATCCAATATCTGAAGATGTAGATAAATGGGTAGAGTCAATATGGAAAATGGCTAATTCAATAAAATGTGATGTTGAAATTCTTTCTGATAATGGATTTTCCTTTAGTTTTGGAATCAGACATGTAAAAAATGAGTTTACATATGTAAAATTCAAACCAGAAGGTATGGATGAGTTTTATGGGTACTGGCAACCAGCAATGTCCGGACCAGCACCATTACTGATCCATACTCCTGGATATAGTGCAGAAATCAGCACTCACCCAGAACTTGTGTCACAAGGATATAATGTTCTTCACATATCACCACTGGGATATGCCACACCAAATGGACCAGATGAAAGCAAACAACGGGATCATACATGGCCTGTATTGGCTGACACAATAACAAGCCATGCCGAAAAAGGATATAAACTATGGCTTGTTAACTGTATTTTGGCAATAAAGTGGGCAATGGAGCAAAGTGAAGTAATAGAGAATAGAGTTTCATTTTTTGGAACAAGTCAAGGCGGAGGCTGCTCTTTGTTATTAGGTTCCATTTTTAAAAATAAGGGAGTAAGATGTGTAGCGGCAGATGTACCTTTCCTTACTAATTTGCCTATGGCAAAGTGTGTGGGAGCTATTACTTATAATTACGAACCACTTTGTTCAATTGATAATATAGATGGTGGCTGGCAAGCTTTGGGATTTGTAGATACCATCTCTCATGTTAATAGATTAAATTGTCCTGTATTACTAACTGCAGGTGGAAAAGATAATATCTGTCCTGCTGAAGCTGTAAAATCTTTTTCTCAATTATATTCTGGTACTTGTTCTTATAATTATTTTGATAACTTAGAGCATAGATGTTCAAGAGAGTTTGCAACTCTTTTACAATCATGGGTACGTATGTATGCTTGACATGCTGTGCCCAGGTTACATCTCCCTACAACAGATCAGGACCTCCCCTTAGGCTTTCCTATAATAATCCATATCTGCTAAAATTCCCAAAACACTTGACGGGATATATTTTCTGGCTTATTATAAAAGAAATATAGTATTTCTAAACGAGGAAAGGTAATAACAAACATGAACTCCATACTTAAATGGGCAAAATTGGAATCTATTATGATCGCATTATTTCAGGTTAAGGCTAGAAGTGCGTCCAAATTTAATAGATTTAAAGTTAACCAGATAAGATTTTTGGAGTATTCAGATTAATTTCATTTGTTATTACGATGATAATTATAAGAATTGCGACCCAAAGCTTATTGGCTTTGGGTTTTTTGCGTTCATTTTTAAGAAAAGGCAGAAACCGGTTTTAATTAAAAGAAAGGTCAGGCAAAGTCATGATAGAGTTAAGTATTAATAATTTAACGAAATTTTATGGAGCAAATAAGATATTTGAAACAATAAGTTTTGAAGTGAAAACAGGGGAGAGGATTGGATTAATTGGCAAAAATGGGTGTGGGAAAACCACAATTATGAAGATTATTATGGGTAAGTTTAAGGAAAGTAACTTAAATTTCCAGGGATCAATTGAGGATACGGAGCAGGTGAAGGCCGGCGAAACTTTGTACGGGGAGGAGGCTTTGGAAGATTATCAGGCTGGTGAGGTAAATCTTCGTAAAGGGGTTAAGGTAGGGTATTTAAACCAGATACCTGTTTACAGTGAGGATACCAAAGCGATTGAAGTAATCCGCATGGCATTTCAAAAAGTTTTTGATTTAAAGAGACAGTTGTCAGCGCTTGAAGAAATGCTTCAGACTTTTTCAGGTGAGAAACTTGAAAAAGCACTGTTAAGTTACGGACGGCTCACCCAGGAGTATGAGATAGCCGGAGGATATGAGCTGGAGACGAAGATAAACAAGATAACAGAAGGACTTAAGATTAATGATAATTTGAAACAGCTGCCATTTCACAGTTTAAGCGGTGGAGAAAAAACCAGAGTGATTCTGGCGAAAATACTTCTTGAGGAGCCAGACATTTTGCTTCTTGATGAACCGACCAATCATCTGGACTTAGAGACCACAGAATGGCTGGAAAATTTCTTAAAGGATTATAAAGGTTCTGTCCTGATTATATCCCATGACAGGTATTTTCTGGATCATGTTGCTATGAAAATCGTGGAGTTAGAGTTTAGCCGGGCCAATATTTATCTGGGAAATTATAGCTATTATGTACTGGAAAAAGAGAGACGGTTCTTAATTGACTACAGGAATTATATCAATCAGCAGAAAAAGATCGAACAGATGGAAAAACAGATTGAACGATACCGTATCTGGGGTAATATGAGAGACAGTGAAGCGATGTTTAAGCGGGCAAAGGAATTGGAAAAACGATTGGAAAAGATTGAAGTGTTGGAAAAACCGGTCCTTGAAAGCAGGAAGGTGCGCCTTAATCAGGATAGTGCGAAACGTTCCGGAAAAATGGTATTAGAGACCGAACATTTAAGTAAAAGCTTTAGTGATATCGTATTATTAAAAGATATTGATATGAAAGTTTATTATCAGGACAGCGCCTGCATTATTGGGAAAAATGGTTGCGGCAAATCTACTCTGCTTAAGCTGATATTAGGAGAATTAAAACCAGATTACGGTACAGTAAAAATCGGCGCACAGGTAAAAATCGGTTATCTGCCCCAACAGGTTGTTTTTGAAGATGAGGACCAGACCATACTCGAGTACTTTTCAGGATTTCACAATATTACTTATGAAGATGCAAGAAACCAGCTGGCAAGAGTATTATTCTTTAAAGACGATGTTCATAAGAAAATAAGATTCTTGTCCGGTGGGGAAAAGAGCAGGTTAAGGTTATGTTCATTAACCTTTGAAAAAGTAAATTTTATGATTCTTGATGAGCCCACCAATCACCTGGATATTGATTCCAGAGAAGTGCTGGAGGAAACCTTATCCGCATTTGAAGGTACCCTGTTATTTGTATCCCATGACCGGTATTTTATCAATAAAGTCGCAGGTAAAATCATGTCATTTGAAAATAACCGTCTTATCACTTATCCGGGTGACTATACTTATTATCAGGAAGAATTGCAAAAGGCGGGAAAATGTGTGGACCTGTCAAACGAAAAGACCAAAGTATTCTCTAATGAAAAAAAACCGTCCTTAGGAACTGCAGTGAATCAAGACAGCATAACAGAAAACAGAACAAGAAAGTTAAATACGAAAAAGTTAGATATTCTTGAGAGCGAAATTGAAGCCATAGAAGCCGCATTAAAATCGCTGGAACAAGAAATAAATGATAATAGTACCAATTTTGCATATTTACAGGAACTATTTTTGAAAAAAGAAACTATGGAAAATGAACTGAATTGCGTATATGATAAATGGGAGAAATATCAGTAAACCTCTTGCATGTTACGTAACGTCATGTATTAGAATTAGGATAACATGAAAGGGAGGTGCATTATATGAGAGATAAATTTGTTATTAAGACAAAACAAGGAGAGGCTGAAATTACCTGGCCCCGAAATGAACAGCCCGGATTCTGCCCTAATTGTCACAAATGTGTTCCTTTTAACTCTATTAGTATCAAGATAGAAAATGGAGATTCTGAGGAAGACGATTCAGATATTGAGGCTGGCAAGATCGGCGAGTGCCCATATTGCCATCAGGCAATACCAGTTCGGGAAGTTATACTAAAAACGCCGAGAGGCATAAATTAAGGTGGAATCCCATGGTGAATCAGGAAAATTTGTTTACAATCGGAGAATTAGCACGTATAGGTGGTGTTACTGTACGGACACTTCAGTATTATGATGAACAGCATTTGCTAAAACCAATTATTACCGAAGGCGGAAGAAGAAAGTATACCCGAGAAGATGTTTTGCGCCTTGAACAGATTCTTTTCCTTAAATCATTGGGATTTTCATTAGAAGAAATTAATGAAAAAATATTAAATACATCAGCCGATTTGAAAAATATATTTACAATGCAGCGAAATGCACTCACTGGACAAATCGAACAACTAAATAATATCGTAGGGATGCTTGATACTGCCATAGCTGAAACAAATACCGATCAAGAGATCAATATGGATCGTCTGATCACGATTATGGAATCTATGAAACGTGGCAATCCTTATGCGTTTGTAATACGATATTTTAATGATGATCAGCTGAAAAGCTTCGCAATTCAACTATTTACCACACCTGATAATATGAAAGTAAAAGAAGTATTTGACAAATTGAAAGAGCTTTATGAAAAAGGTGCTGATCCGAAAGGCGAAGAAGGCCAGGAACTTGCAAAACGCTGGTGGAGCATGGTGAATGAATTTTCATCTGGAGATACTAATTTATTGATGTCACTGATCAACGCAGGTCTGGATATATCAAACTGGCCATATGAAGCCAGGGATATTCAAGAGCCTATAAAAAACTTCCTTGTAAAGGCACTGAATTTTTATATCCATAATAACGGCTTTCAATTAGGGATAGAAAATACAGAGTTGGAGAAATTTATATGACTAATAAAATAGAAAACATATTAACGCAGATCATACACGCCTTAGATGGAGTTGCCGGGATTGATGCCATCGTTTTGGGTGGTTCCCGGGCTACGGGTACGGCAAATAAAGATTCTGATATAGATATAGGAATATACTATGATGAGGCGTCATTTGACCTTACATCATTCAGACAAAAGGCAGTCTCACTTGATGATGAACACCGAATAAATATTATAACCGATCCCGGCCTATGGGGCCCGTGGATTAACGGCGGAGGCTGGTTGAAAATTGATGGTATTGCTGTAGATATTCTTTTCAGGAATACCCGAAAAGTGATTACTGTAATTGATGATTGTATTGATGGAAAAATCTCCATTGACTATCAATGCGGTCATCCGTTTGGGTTTGTGAGTTCTATTTATATGGGAGAGGTCGCATATTGCAAAATTTTGAGCAGCAATAACAGCCTTATCTCAGAACAGAAAAAAAGACTGTTAGAATTACCTAAAAGCTACCAGAAAGCAGTAATAGAAAAATTCTTATGGGAATGTGAGTTTTCAAAACAGTGCGGTACGAAGGCAATCGGAAAAGGAGATGTTCTATATGCTGCCGGTTCATTGTTTCGGTGTGCAATCAGCTTACTGCAAGTTCTGTATGCCATAAACGGGATGTATATTATTAATGAGAAAGGAAGTTTGGGGCGATTACTAATGCAAAAAGAAGCATTTATCCCTAAAGATTTTGCCAGTGACGTGGAAGCAGCATTATCTGGATTAAGTAAAAATACAATACAAGATTGTTTTGACAGAATTCAGGTTCAATATAATGAAATATCTAGTTACAGCAGGCAAATATTATAGATATATATCAAATAAACTTAGCAGGAGTATTTTCTAAATGAAGATACTCCTGCTTTTTTACTGTGGAGAACAGAAGGACTTGATGTCGAACTGTTTTAGAATTGTTAAGATATGGTAAGAAACCGTTAAGATCTCTTTATTACAATTATTTTGTATTAAAAATTTAGGGGGGTGATTTTTATTAAATTTCGTCATGAATGGAAACATGTAATAACTTACAGCGATATGATAACGGTTCGACAAAGATTAATTGCTGTTGCCAGGCAGGATTCTCATGCAGTAGAAGGAAAATATAAAATCCGAAGTTTATATTTTGATAATATGACGGATAAGGTTTTGCGTGAAAAGCTTGATGGCGTAGACAGAAGAGAAAAATTTCGAATTCGCTATTACAATGACAATACCGGGCTAATTCATCTTGAAAAGAAAAGTAAAATTAACGGGCTATGTAATAAAAAAAGCACAGTCCTTTCTATTCAGGAAGCTCAGTATATCGTGGAGGGGCAAACCCAATGGATGAAAATGAAAGAGGATGCATTGATACAGGAATTATATCTGAAAATGACAATGCAAGGTTTACGGCCAAAAACCATTGTGGACTACATAAGAGAACCCTTTGTCTATGAACCGGGAAATGTCCGTGTTACACTTGATTATGATATTCGTACGGGTCTTCAATGCATAGACTTTCTAAACGCTGACTGTCTTATGATTCCTGCGGGAGATTCCGGTATAATTATGGAGGTTAAATGGGATGAATTCCTGCCTTCCATTATACGAGATGTGGTTCAGCTTACTGGACGACGTGTAACAGCATTTTCTAAATATGCAGCTTGCCGTATCTATGGATAAAATTATATTTTAAGGAGAAATAAAAATTATGAAATTTAATGATATTTTTAAATCAAGCTTTCTGGAGAGGGTAACCAGTGTAAGTATTTTGGATATGATGCTGGCATTACTGCTATCTTTTTGTTTAGGACTGTTTATTTGCTACATATACAAAAAAACTTATAATGGAGTTATGTATTCTTCCAGTTTTTCGGTGTCCCTATTGGCATTGACTATGATTACTACAATTGTAATACTGGCTGTAACCTCCAATGTTGTTCTTTCTCTTGGTATGGTAGGTGCGTTATCAATTGTACGTTTTCGAACGGCCATTAAGGAACCACTGGATATAGCATTTTTATTTTGGTCGATTGCAGAAGGAATAATATTGGCTGCGGGTATGATACCTTTAGCGGTCATTGGCTGTCTTGTGATAGGTATTACACTCTTAGTTTTTGTTAATAGAAAAACTTATAGTAATCCGTATATAGTAATTCTTCAGTGTAATAGCCATAATGTTGAAATTAAGGCAAAGGAATATCTGGAAGCAAAAGCATTACGATGTGTTGTGAAAAATAAATCGGTCAGTAAAGGGTTGATTGATCTGAATATGGAAATCCGATTAAAAAATGATAATACCGACTTTATTAATGAATTATCGGAAATAGAAGGTGTTAATAGTGCTGTATTAGTGAGCTATAATGGAGATTACATGGGATAGGAGGAAAGAGATGTCAACCCACAAGTGGATGGATAAAATATGTATTGCTGCTATACTTCTTGCTCTGATTGTTACAGTAATATTTATGAATGGGAAAAATATTGGAATTGTATCAGCAACAAAGACATCGGGGTATGAAGACCGACTGTTTGATAATTCCCGTGTTCACAATATTGATATTGTTATGCAGGATTGGGATAAATTCATCACATCCTGCACAGATAAAAAATATTCCCCCTGTACTGCTGTAATTGATGGTAAGAAGTATGCGAATGTGGGTATACGTGCAAAAGGTTCCTCTTCTCTTGAAGGAGTAACGGAAACAGGCAGTTCCAGATATAGCTTTAAGATTAAATTCAATCAATATGAAAAGGCGACAAACTATTATGGCCTTGATAAATTATCATTGAACAATATCATTTATGATAACACCTATATGATGGATTACCTGACCTATCAGATGATGAGGGATTTCGGTGTCAGCGGTCCTTTGTGCAGCTATACTACTATTACAGTTAATGGAAAAAAGTGGGGGTTTTATCTGGCTGTTGAGGGTTTGGAAAAATCATTTTTAAAGAGAAATTATGGAAGTAATCATGGTAATCTTTATAAGCCAGAAAGTTCAGCTGTTGAAGTAGAAAATGCAGAAAATACAGTGAATCAGGATGAATCTGATGAAAGTAACTTTGCAGATGCTAATTTACAATATATTGATGAAAATCCCGACAGCTATTCTCTTTTTTTTAACAATGCCAAAATGAAAATTAAGGCAAAAGACAAGAAGCGATTTATTTCATCTATAAAGGATTTAAATAATGGAACTAATCTGGAAAATGTTATAGATGTAGAAAAAGTGATTCGTTATTTTGTTGTTCATAATTTTGTGGTAAATGGTGATAGCTACACAGGCGAATCTGCACACAATTATTATCTCTATGAAAAGGGTGGTAAATTAACCATGATACCCTGGGACTATAATATGTCCTTTGGTACATTTGATGTGGGCGACTCTACGACAGCTGTTAATACACCAATAAATGATGCACTGAACAATCGTCCTATGCAGAGCTGGATTTTTCAAAATGAAAAATATACTAAAATATATCATAAGTATTACAACGAATTTCTTGATTCTACAGACATCATAAAAAGAATTGAAGACACGAAAGAACTCATAGAATCTTATGTTGAAAAGGACCCAAGTAAGTTTTGTACCTATGAAGAGTATCAGAAAGCAGTCCGTGTATTGAATAGTTTTTGCAATTTAAGAGTAAAAAGTATTCAAGGTCAGTTGAATGGAACCATACCTTCAACAAGTGAAGGGCAGAAGATGGATCGTACTTCACTGATTGATGCATCTAGTATTAATATATCTGATATGCAGGACAAGAAAATACCAGGCGGCGGTGGCGCGGGGGATAATGAGCTAAATACTGTAGCTGGTAAATAATGGATTGCAGGAGTATTTTCAAAATGATGAAGGTACTTCTGCTTTTTTATATCCGCCATAATTATAAGTCAGTTTACAATATCATTTTTTATTCCTTTATAGAGTATGTAACGAAACAATATAAAACGCCGGCAACATATTAATTCAGTTATAACAAGGAGGAAATAAAAATGAATGTGACGAATTATAACTACGGAGAAGCATTACAAAAAGCAATCATGTTTTATGAGTTCCAGCGTTCAGGAAAACTGCCAGACACCATCCGGAACAACTGGAGAGGGGATTCCGGTCTGACAGACGGTGCAGACGCCGGACTTGATCTGACCGGTGGCTGGTACGATGCAGGAGATCACCCAAAATTCAACCTGCCGATGGCGTACACGGCGGCGATGCTAGCCTGGAGTGTTTATGAATCAAGGGATGCATTAGAGCAGAGTGGTCAGCTTGATTATTTGTTAGAGGAGATTAAGTGGGCAACCGACTATCTGATAAAATGCCATCCATCTGCCAATGTATTCTACTATCAGGTAGGTGACGGCAATGCTGATCATTCCTGGTGGGGTCCTGCAGAGGTGATGCAGATGGTACGCCCGTCCTTTAAGGTGGATTTATCAAGGCCTGGTTCTTCCGTAGCAGGCGGGGCAGCAGCAGCTTTAGCCGCAGCAGGAGCTATATTTGCAGAAAGTAATCCAACTTATGCCGCAGAATGCATCCGTCATGCCAAAGAACTTTTTACTTTTGCAGATACCACCAAGAGTGATGCAGGTTATACCGCAGCCAATGGTTTTTACACCTCATACAGCGGCTTTTATGATGAGCTTAGCTGGGCAGGCACCTGGCTTTATCTTGCAACAGGTGAAACCACTTATTTAAACAAAGCAGAATCCTATGTGGGAAACTGGGGGACACAATCCCAGACCAATACCATTGCTTACAAATGGGCTCATAACTGGGACGATGTACATTATGGTACAGAAATCCTTCTTGCCAGAATCACAAACAAGGCAATCTATAAGACTGCCGCAGAAATGCATTTGGATTACTGGTCCACCGGTTATAACGGAGAACGTATTTCCTATACGCCCAAAGGTCTTGCCTGGCTGGATTCCTGGGGAGCTTTGCGATATGCCACTACCACCGCCTTCTTAGCAAGTGTTTATGCAGACTGGTCCGGCTGTACAGCTTCCAGGGCAGCAGCTTATATTGCCTTTGCCAAGCAGCAGGTGGACTATGCACTGGGCAGCGCAGGACACAGTTTTGTAGTTGGCTTTGGAGTGAATCCTCCAAAGAGACCTCACCACAGAACTGCTCACAGTTCCTGGGCTGACAGTCAGACCGTTCCCACTTATCACAGACACACAATCTACGGTGCTTTAGTTGGCGGTCCAGGAAGAGATGACAGCTACACCGATGAGATAGGTAATTATGTAAATAATGAAATTGCCTGTGATTACAATGCAGGATTTGTAGGTGCCCTTGCTAAGCTATATGGCAGGTACGGCGGAATGCCTATTGCTGATTTTAAAGCAATTGAACCGGTAACCAATGATGAGTTTTTTGTTGAAGCTGGAATCAATGCTTCCGGCAGCAATTTTATAGAAATTAAGGCACTCTTAAACAACCAATCCGGATGGCCGGCAAGAATGGGAGATAAGCTGTCCTTTAAATACTTCATCGATATTTCTGAAATAACAAAGTTAGGATATAAGGCTACAGATATTACAGTAACCACCAACTACAATAACGGTGCTGTTGTATCCAAATTACTGCCCTGGAATAAAGAGGCCAATATCTATTATGTCAATGCAGATTTTACCGGAACCAGAATTTATCCAGGCGGACAGTCTGCTTACAGAAAAGAAGTACAGTTTCGGATTGCAGCCCCAGCAGGAGTAACCTGGAACAATGCTAATGATTTTTCCTATAAGGATCTTTCAGGAGTAAATTATGGAAATACCGTAAAAACCCCATATATTCCGGTATATGATGCAGGAGTAAAAGTATTTGGCAATGAACCAGGCGTTTCCGTATAGTTCCAGTATAATTCTAATAGAGTGTTCTGCTATTCGGCTCATTAAATCCCCAAACCAGTTGGTTTGGGGATTATTTAAATTATTTCAACTGCATTCTTGACATACAAATAAAAAGGATGCATACTTGATATATAAAATCAAGTTAGTAAAAACTAACCTGTTAAAGGAAGCGAAACAGTGTATCAGTCAGAAGTAGATGGCGTAGAAGATAAAGGAGGTTATGTATAACATGAAATCAGAACAATTAGAACGAATGAAGCATGGTGCAGGATTCATTGCAGCATTGGATCAGAGCGGAGGAAGTACACCGAAAGCTTTGAGAGATTATGGAATTGAGTCGTCACAATACCATACAGAGGATGAGATGTATGATCTGATTCAGCAGATGAGAAGCCGGATTATTGCAAGCAAGGCATTTTCGTCCAATCATATTTTAGGGTCAATCCTGTTTGAAAAAACAATGGAACGTAAAATTGACAACCTGTATACTGCAGATTATCTATGGGAGAAAAAAGGGATTGTCCCATTTCTGAAAATTGACAATGGACTGGATGAACAAAAGGACGGGGTTCAGTTGATGAAGCCGATTCCTAAACTGTATGAGCTTTTAGATAGAGCGGCCGCCAGAAATATTTTTGGAACAAAGATGCGTTCCGTTATTCATGAAGCGAACAGGGCGGGTATTCATGCGATTGTAGAACAACAGTTTGAATTAGGTCAGAAAATTTATGATGCAGGATTTATACCAATTGTGGAACCGGAGGTAGATATTCATAGCAGCAGCAAACAAGAAGCAGAGGAAATGCTGATTGAGGAAATTATAAGCCATCTGAAAAAACTGGATGGTTCAATGAACATTATGCTGAAGGTGTCTATCCCTTCTGTGGCTGGAGCTTACAATGATCTAATGAGTGATCCGGGGATTGTGCGGATTGTGGCACTATCCGGTGGTTACAGCCGCAAAGAGGCAGATGAACTGTTAAAGCAGAATCCAAAACTGATAGCCAGCTTTTCCAGAGCACTTCTATCTGACCTTTCAGTAAAGCAGACACAGCAGGAATTTGATGTGGCATTATTGAAAGCAATTACTGAAATTTACGAAGCATCCTTATAGGGAGGGATCGAATATGAGCCATCAATTAGTATTGCTCCGTCATGGAGAAAGTATCTGGAATTTAGAAAATCTGTTTACTGGCTGGACGGATGTTGACTTATCAGAAGCCGGAAAAGAGGAAGCGAGAGAAGCTGGCCGGTTGTTTAAGGAGCAGGGATATGAGTTTGACGTCTGCTATACCTCCTATTTGAAACGTGCAATCCATACGCTGAATTTTGCCTTAGAGGAAATGGATTCAGAATGGCTGCCTGTAATAAAGGCGTGGCAGCTTAATGAGCGCCATTACGGGACATTACAGGGATTAAATAAGTCCCAGACGGCTGAAAAATACGGAGAAGAACAGGTGAGAATCTGGCGGCGTTCTTTTGATGTACAGCCCCCGTCTTTAGAGCCGCAGGATGAAAGGAATCCGGCTCATCAGAAAGCATATCAAGATGTGGCGGAAAACCAATTACCGTTGGCAGAAAGTCTGAAAGATACCATCGCACGGGTTATTCCTTACTTTGAGAAGCAGATCAGACCACAGCTTATGGCTGGAAAAAGGGTACTGATTACAGCTCATGGAAATTCTCTGAGGGCGCTGGTTATGTATCTGGAGCATCTTTCCCAGCAGGAAATCGTGGAACTTAATCTGGCTACGGGCATACCACTTGTGTATAGTCTAGATGATACTCTCTCGGTTATAGGAAAGCAGTTTTTAGGAAATCCTGATGTGATAGCCGCAAAAATGAAGATGGTAGCAAATCAGGGAAAAACAAAAACAATAGAAAGACTCTGATTGATAAAAAACATAGAAAGTCACCTAAAGGTCACTCTGATCTTGGTGGCTTTTTGTTTGTCACATCATATCGACGGAGGATATTCCTTTCTTGATGCATTGGCGGAGGACAACGAGCTGGCCCAAAAATCTCTGGAAATCAACGAGAATATACAAAATTCACTTGACAATAAAGAATAAAAGCACTATATTTATAACGGTGTTATGAAACACTGTTTTGAATACAGGAGGATAATTAATGGCAAAGCAAATCGAAGGCGTTTATGAAAAAGTGTATGAATGTGCGAAGAAGGAATTCTTAAACAAAGGATTCAAGGATGCCTCTCTTCGGACCATTGCACAGGAGGCGGGTACCAGTACAGGGTCCATATATACACGTTTTCATAATAAAGAAGGATTGTTCCACGCCATCGTATTTACGGTTGTGGATGAATTAAAATTATGGTTCTTAGATGTTCAGGAGTCATTTCATAATAAGGATTCCCAGTATCAGAAGAATAATATGTTCCATTATAGTAGTATGGAAGCTGAAACATTGGTTGCTTATATTTATGACCACTATGATGAATTTAAACTATTATTAGAATGTGCGGAAGGAACAGAATTTTCTGATTTTTTAAATCAACTGGTGGAAATTGAAATGGAGTATACCGAGAAATACATGGAAGCCACTAAGGATGATGCGCTCAAAAATGGTACGGTTACATCAGAATTTCTCCATATTGTAACAAGTGCATATTTTTCTGGAATATTTGAAATGGTGCGTCATGATATGAAACGAGAAGATGGCATGCGGTATGCAAAACAGCTAAGAGAATTTTATTATGCCGGGTTTGCTAAAATTTACAATTGGAAATAAGTGAATCCATGCCTGAAATGCGGGGTTACCCGCAATTTTTTAAAACATAAGGTTAGATAAAACTAACCAAAAGGAGGACTTATGGAACAAAAAAATCAAAGCCCGCTAAGACGAATATGGGCATTGGCAGAAACAGAACATAAAAAACTTGAGTTTGCAATTGTCATGGCAGTTTTAGGGGTATTGTCCGGTTTTATTCCTTATTTTTGTGCTGGAATGATTATTATCAAGTTACTTAATCAGACTGCCAATATGTCTGACTGCATTCCCTGGCTTGCGCTCGCCTTAGTTGGCAGCATAGGAAAAGTACTGCTTACTACATTTTCAACTGCCTTGTCTCATAAGGCGACTTTTGCAGTACTGGCAGAAGTACGAAATAATTGCGTACATAAACTGGCAAAACTGTCCATGGGAACATTGCAGAATCAATCGGTTGGAAGATGGAAAAGTATTTTGGTTGACCAGATTGAGAGCATGGAAACAACACTTGCACATCTGTTTCCAGAAATGACTTCCAATGTGTTATCACCGTTACTGCTAATCATTACACTGTTCTTTGTTGATTGGAGACTGGCATTGCTATCGATTGCAACGATTCCAATTGGCATGATATTTATGATGGCTACGATGAAAACTTATCCTGCAAAATATCGGGAATCAGTTCAGATTGGTAAGAAAATGAATGATTCCATTGTAGAGTATATCAATGGAATAGAGGTAATCAAGGCTTATAATCAGGGGAATGAAGCGTATGCTGGTTATGAGGAAGCTGTGAATGCAAATGCGTCATTTTTTTATAACTGGATGAAAAGTACACAGTTTGGTATGGCGTGCTATCGGAACTTCAGTCCTGCTGTTTTGATCGGGGTATTGCCTGTGGGATTAGCGTTTTACTTAAGCGGAAACATTACCTCTACTGATTTAATCATGGTCATAATATTATCCATGGGAATTGTTGGCCCGATTATTGCTGCTACAAATTTTATCGACTCCCTGGCACAGGCCGGTACCATAATCGAGTCCATTGAAACTATTTTAAATGCACCAGAACAACATCACCCCAAGGAACCTGCTGCACTTGCAGGAATGGATATTGAAATGAATCATGTTTCTTTTGCTTACGAAAAAGAACAGGGAAATATATTAACTGATATTACTTTAAAAATCCGCGAAGGAACGGTTAATGCTTTTGTAGGGCCCAGCGGAAGTGGAAAATCAACGATTACAAAGCTGATTGCTGGTTTCTGGGATATTGAAACAGGCAGTATCCGAATTGGTGGAAAAGAAATCAGTGAAATTCCACTGACACAGATTGCAGATCAGATTGCATATGTATCTCAGGATAATTTCCTGTTTGATGATACCATCCGGGAAAATATCAGAATGGGGAAAGAACATGCAACGGATAAAGAAGTGGAAGCGGTGGCAAAAAAAGCAGGTTGCGATGCTTTTATACGAGGGCTTGAACATGGGTATGAAACAAGAGTTGGTGGTGGTGGAGCCCATCTTTCCGGTGGAGAACGGCAAAGAATTGCCATTGCAAGAGCTATGTTAAAAGATGCCCCTATTGTCATACTGGATGAAGCAACTGCTTATATTGACCCGGAGAATGAAGCTATTCTTCAAAAAGCAATCTCAAAGTTGGTACAGGGAAAAACATTGATTATGATTGCACATCGATTATCGACGATTGTTGATGCAGATCAGATTCTTCTGGTGGATCAGGGAAAAATACAAGATACGGGAACCCACCAACAATTACTACAAAAATCAGAATTATATCAGAAGATGTGGAATGCCCATATCGGAGCAAAGGATGGTGAATTGGTATGATAGAAATTTTTCGTAAAATATGGCTGTTTGCTGGCGAAGAGCAAAAAAATATTCGCAACTCTATCCTTGTGGGATTTTTAAATGCTATCTTTCATATGTTACAGATTGGAGCGATTTTTTTAACCATTCAGGCACTGGTTGAAAAAGATACAAAGAATACTATCATATGGTATGTGCTGGGACTTATGATTGTTAGTATTGCAGGTAAAATTGTCACAAATTATTTTTCCCAGCTTCAACAGACACATGCAGGATATTTTATGGCCGCTAATAAAAGAATATTCATTGGAAACAGAATGAAATTAATACCAATGGGAATTTTTAACCAAAGTAGTCTTGGGATTATTACAGGAATCAGTACTACGGTTTTGGGAGATGTGGAAACGACTGCACCAATGGTCATGGTTCTGACTTTAGGTGGGTTTATCACTACCATTGTATTTACCATTTACATGCTGGTCTTTGACTGGAGAATGGGAATGATTGTAGCGGCGGGTATTCTTTTGTTCTGCATGATTACTTCTGCTATGGAAAAAAAATCAAGAGATACAGCACCAAAAAGACAAAAAGCGCAGGCGGTACTTGTAGAAAACATATTAGAAACGATTCAGGGAATGGGAATCGTAAAATCCTTCAACCTTAGTAAAATCGATGATAAGAAGGTAGATAAAGCAATCGAAAACAGTAAAAACACCAATCTGGCTATGGAACAGCTGATTATACCTTATACCATTATGCAGGAAGGGATATTACGGATATTCAGCGTGATCATGATGGCAGCAGCATTATATTTCTATTTTAATGGAACCATGCAGCTTACTTATTCCCTGATGTTTATCGTTGTTTCTTTTATTATTTTTGAACAGATAGAATCAGCAGGACATGGTGTGTCAATTCTACGTGTTTGCGGCAGTTCTATCGAGCAGGCAAATCAGATGGATGATGTACCATTAATGGACGAAATAGGGGAAATCATAAAGCCGGAAAATCATGAAATCACATTTGAACATGTAGATTTTTCCTATGAGAAGAGGCAGATTTTAAAAGATATGAATCTTCAGATTAAGAACAAAACAATGACTGCCATCATTGGGCCAAGTGGCTCTGGAAAATCTACAATTTGTAATTTAATTGCAAGATTTTGGGATGTAGATAATGGAAAAATCATGATTGGCGGAAAAAACATAAAGGATTATACTTTGGAGTCCTTAATGGACCAAATCAGCATGGTGTTTCAAAATGTATATCTTTTTGGTGATACCATTGAAAATAATATTCGCTTTGGAAGGCCAGAAGCAACCAGGGAAGAGGTTATAAAGGCAGCAAAAAAAGCGTGCTGTCATGAATTCATCAGCAGTCTTCCCAAAGGGTATGATACGTTAGTCGGAGATAAGGGGTTTGCACTTTCCGGAGGAGAAAAGCAGAGAATATCTATAGCAAGAGCTATTTTAAAGGATGCCCCAATTATCATTTTCGATGAGGCGACAGCCAATGTAGACCCGGAGAATGAAGCGCATTTACAAAGAGCTTTTGAAGAACTGACCAGAAATAAAACAATCATTATGATCGCACACCGATTAAAAACAGTCCGGCATGCAGATCAGATTCTTGTAGTAGATGGAGGAAGAATTGTCCAAAAAGGAAAGCATGCGGAACTAATTGAACAGAATGGAATATACAGTCGCTTTGTTGGGGAAAGAAAAGAAGCGGTATCCTGGAGTGTTTAAAGAGTTACATTCAGATAAATATAAAGATATGAGGTGATGGTGGCGGAGTTAGGCAGATCCCAAGAAGACTATTTAGAAGCAATCCTGATTTTAAAAATGAGAAAAGGCGAAGTACATTGCTCTGATATAGCAGATTTTATGAAGTTTTCCAGACCAAGTGTGTCCTATGCTATAAAAGAGCTTCGAAAGAAGGAATTCGTGCAAATGAATAGGAATGCAAGTCTTGAATTGTCAGAAAAAGGAAGAGTGCTGGCAGAAAAGATTTATGAACGTCATGAATTCTTTAAAAAAATACTCATCGAAGCAGGGGTGCAGCAAGAGATAGCTGAAAAAGAAGGTTGCTTTATGGAACATGTTTTATGTGATGATAGCTTTCAAAAATTGAAAGAGTATTGGAACGAAAAAAGTAGGTAATAAATACACAGGTGCATACGTCGCTATGGACGAGTGCACCTGTTTGTAATGATGATCAGTGGACTTTGTATTTTTATTAAAGGATAAGGCAAAAGATGAATGAAAGACAGATAACGGATTTTTTTAATTCAGAGGTACAAAAGACAGTGCGTGAAGACGGCTGTTCTGTATATAAGATGCAAAATGAAACTGGTGAGGGCGTAATTACACGATACGAAATATTTCATGGCATTGAACTATTCTATAATGATTTTCATATGAAAGACGGACAAAATGAAAATAAACTTCCACACCCTGATGTGCTTGAAATCAATCATTGCAGAGAAGGAAGATTTGAGTGTGTTTTTAGTAATGGTGATTGTCAATATGTTGGAGCAGGTGACCTTGCAATCAATCGACTGACAAATGAAACCATATCTACCACATTTCCATTCTCTCATTATCATGGAATTTCTATTACAATTGACTTGAATGAAGCAGTAACCACATTAAAGCAGGTTGAAAATGTGCTGGGTGGACTGCACATTGATTTGTGTCAGATCGGGGAGCGGCTTTGTAAAAAAAATACTTGTATGGTTTTGCGAAGTCATAACTATATTGAACATATATTTTCTGAGTTTTATCGAGTAACTCCAAAAATGATAGCCCACTATTTGAAAGTTAAAGTATTAGAGCTGCTTATGTTTTTGAATGATGTCCAGGTTTGTGAATATGAGGAGGAACGTCGATATTTTTCAAAGAATCAGGTACAAGTGATAAAACAAATGCAAGCATACATGATTTCGGACTTACATAGGCATTACACATTGAAAGAACTTTCCAATAAATTTGATATTTCTCTTACTTCCATGAAAGTGTGTTTTAAAGGTGTTTTTGGGTGTTCTATCTACTCTTATATGAAATCATATCGTATGCAGGCGAGCATACTTTTATTGCGCAGCACCACACAAAGCATTACAGAAATTGCCATGAAAATGGGCTATGATAACCCAAGTAAGTTTTCAGAGGCGTTTAAAAAAGAATTTGGAGAATTGCCGTCCGAATATAGAAAGAAGTTGTCTAAATAGTGGGATAATGGTCCGTTCAGAGTGGCGAATTAACCTATAATTGTTTAAACTTTTATCTGCGAGAGCGGATGACTTTCGAGCGCTATAATGCGCTCCTTTTTTTGAATGCAGGTTAGCTTAACCTAACTAAAGCGAAGGAGGTGAATGTACATGAAACAGAGTATGAAAATATATATTCTAAAAAAACTGATTGAGTTGATATTTACATTATTTTTTGTGACGCTGCTTTCGTTTCTATTGATGCGCCTCTCATCCGTTGATCCAGCAACTGCATATGCGAAGCGAATGATAGGAAGCCCAACAACAGAACAAATCGAAGCAATACGGATACAGTTGGGATTTGATAAACCTTTACTGATTCAATACGGATCCTGGGTAATTGATTTACTTCACTTTGATCTTGGGACATCACTGGCAAATGGACATGAGGTCTGGAAGGATATTGCAACAGCTTTTCCCAAAACACTTGGAATTGTTTTCCTGGCATCCATATTTCAAATTATTACTATTATTGTGTTGAGCTGTACCACATATTTGTTACCCTGGAAGATTCCCCAAAAAGCCCTGCAGATCATTTGTATTTTAGGTGTGTCTGTCCCTTCTTTTTACCTGGCAACGGTATATTTGGATTTCTTTGCAGTAAAAAAATCACTGATTTCTGTGACAGGGAATACCAGTTTTCTCAGTTACATATCGCCGGCACTTTGCATGGGGATATTTGGGGCTTCCTTCTATACTCCAATGTTAATGGATGCACTGGTGCATGAAAGCAGGGAAGACTATGCATTCTATGCCCGTTGCCGTGGGTTGTCGGAGGGCAGACTTTTATTTTACCATTTTCTCCCCAGAGCCGCAGTTGGGCTGATTCCTAACTTCCTGCAGAGTATAGGTCTGGCGCTGGCAAATGCAACTGTAATTGAGCAGATTTTTTCCATACCGGGATTTGGTTATCTGATTGTCAATCATGTGTTGGATCGAGATACGCCTATGATTCATGCAGAGGTGTTTTTCCTTGCTCTGGCAATTGCCTTATGCAATATTGTTGCAGATTTGATACAGTGGGCAATTCAAAGAAAAAAGGAGGTGGCATAAGTGAAAAAGAAGAGAGCAGCACACAGTCTTTCCATTTTAATTCCCATGCTTGTGCTTGTGTTATTTTTAATCGGATATCTATTTGCACCTAATAATCCGATGGAATCTAATCTTTTGACAAGATTTCAAAAACCGTCCATTACGTACCCGTTTGGTACCGATCAATTAGGACGATGTATTTTCTCACGAATTCTTTATGGAGGATGGACAACACTTGGAATCGTGCTGGGCGGATCGATGATGGTCTTTTTGCTGGGGACAATCATCGGTATGGCAACAAGCCGTGCAGTAATGAAAGGCAATACTTTAATTGACGGACTCATCAATGCAGTCACAGCAATACCGCCGATTGCATACCTGATTGTATTTATAGGCGCATGGGGGAGTGGAGCGAAAACCACGTTATTTGCGCTGACTGTATCCTATATTCTTCGCTATATTAAACTGGTGCGAACCCGCGTTGATATGGAAACAGGAAAAGCCTATGTTATGTGTGCTATTGCTTCAGGAGCTTCAAAATTACGAATATTGATGATTCATATCCTTCCTAATTTAATTGCAGAAATGATACGCTTTCTCTGTTTATCTTGTGCAGATATGATACTGGCAATTACTGCTTTTTCCTTTATTGGATTAGGATTGGGAGATAGTGTTGTAGATTGGGGCAGCATGATTCTGGATGCACGTGGTGCACTGGTTCTCCATCCTGCCATGATTCTGTACCCGATCGGTGCCGTTATTTTATCCACGCTTTGTTTTAATATTCTGGGCAGGCGCTTGACAGAAATGGAGGTGACATGATGTTGAAAATCAACCAACTAAGTGTAAAGGAAAAATCAGGCCGTCTCCTGTTGGATCAAGTGTCATTGGAGATACCTTCCGGGGGAATCATTGGACTTACCGGCCATAGTGGTTCAGGAAAAACCACATTGCTGCGAAGTATATTTGGAATGCTGCACTCGGACTGTCAAATAAAAGATGGTAAAATTTTCATGGATGACACAGATTTACTTTGCCTGTCCCGCAGGGAGCATCGTGGCTTGTGTGGGAAAAAGATTGGTTTTATACCCCAGAACCCAATGACTGCTTTTGACAGCCGATTGAAAATAGGCTATCAAATTCAGGAGACTTTTCAAAGACGGTTAGAATTGAATCAATCCAATGCAATTGCACTGGCAATTGAAAAACTGGATTTGGTCAATTTAAAGGATACACAAAGAGTGCTGAATGCATATCCTGGTGAACTTTCTGGAGGGATGCTGCAACGAGTGGCTGCAGCCATGTTATTAGGAATGTCACCCAATTATATTCTTGCGGACGAGCCAACGGCTGCACTGGATGAAGAAAACCGTAATCTGCTGTTAGATGTGTTGGGAAAGAAAATGCAGGATCAGGGCATTCTGTTTGTTTCCCATGATGTGGACGCACTCCAAAAATTTTGTAACAATGTTTATGTGCTTGGAGCAGGAAGGGTAATCGAACAAGGCAGTATGGATCAACTATTAACGAAACCGCAAACGAATTGGATGAACCGATTCGCTAGTTTAAGCAGGATTGAAAGCAGAGGTAGATGGGAGTGGGAGAAATTGTAATACAACATGTCAATCAGATTTATCGCAGTGAAAAACAAGGTACGTTTCATGCGCTTTGTGATATTAACATCCACTTGGAAAAAGGTGAAAATCTGGCAATAGAAGGGGAAAGTGGTTCTGGTAAAAGTACGTTGGCAAGATTGCTGGTTGGTATGGAAAAACCCACATCCGGAACCATTTTATTAGATGGTGAAGATATTACACAGTGGAATTATCGTACATGGAAAAGCCATCGTAAAAAGATACAAGCCGTATTTCAGGATTCTTCCGGTACACTAAATCCAGCAAGATCAGCATTTTCTAATGTTGAAGAAGCACTGATTAATTTGACCTCCTATAACCGAAAAGAACGAAAACAACGTATCTATGATTTGATGGATGCTGTCCACATGGATCATAAGATGCTGGATACCCCAGTGCGACGTCTCTCAGGCGGAGAACAGCGCCGCCTGTCGTTGCTTCGGGCTATGGCTATAGAGCCTGATTATTTAATTATGGACGAAGTGACAAGCGGTCTCGATTTGATTTCAACCGATGCCGTACTTACCTTAGTAGAGAACGCTTCAAAACTGCACCGCTGTTCCTGCATTTTTGTAACGCATAGCCGGAAAGATGCTATGCGAATTTCTGATAAGATTGCAATTATGCAAAAAGGAAGGATTGTGGAGCAAGGGCATCTGATAAAAGAAACCTCAACATAGAAAGGATAGAAATAACATGAAAAAAACTTGGAAAAAAACACTTTCGACGATCTTAAGCGGCGTTCTCCTCACATTTTGCCTGGCTGGCTGCGGGCAAAATACAAAAACGCCTGAAGCAGGCCAGTCATTATCCACAAAGGTATTAACTATTTGTACCGCAAAGGAGCTGGACAACCTTACAACTCTAACCATGAATAAAGAAAATAATATTGCCTGCGGTCTCGTATATGAAACGCTGGTGGCATATGAAAACGGTAAGATTGTTCCCAAACTGGCAAAAGAATGGAGCTGGGACGAATCCAATACGGTACTCACATTCAATCTGCAACAGGGAGTCTCTTTTACCGATGGAACGGAATTTAATGCGGATAGTGTAAAAGCAATTTTGGAATTTGATCGTTCTAACTCCAATTTTAGTGGCATTAAGGGTATTTATAATATCCAGAGTGTTAAGGCAATTGATAAATATACGGTTGCTGTTCATTATGAAGCTCCATGCTTCTCCTATTTAAATGATTTCTGCTTTCAGAATGTTGCTGGCATGATGTCACCAAATGCCTTTGAAGCAGGTAATTTCCAGACATTTAAGAATGTTGTAGGAACAGGCCCTTATGTAAGAAAAGAGATGATTTCTGGAGACTGCACCCGCTTTGTTCGCAACGAAAAATATTGGGGGAAAGCACCGTATTATGATGAGGTAATTGTAAAATATATTCCGGAGGCTTCTTCCCGACTACAGGCATTACAGACGGGAGAAGTAGATATGATTTATGGTGCAGAACTAATTACATACGATGATTATAATCAGGCAATTACGTTAAAAGGGATTCGTGGTGAAATAAATGAAGGCAATACGCTGACCCGCAATCTGGTGCTAAATGCTGCCCGTCAGGAGTTGAGTGATGTTAAGGTTCGTGAAGCAATTGCGTATGCAATTAATAAGCAGGAGATCACTGAGGGACTGACTTACGGATATGAAACTCCGGCCACAACCTTATTCAGTGAAGGCGCACCTTATACAGATATTAATTACAACACCATACGAAAATTTGATTTAGACAAGGCAAATGCACTGCTTGATGAAGCGGGCTGGGTGTTAAACGAAAAAACAGGGTTCAGGGAGAAAGATGGGAAAGCGCTGACGCTTAATTACACTTATTGGGCAGACATCTCTCTGGCTCAGGAAATGGCTTTGGCAATCAAAACCCAGCTTGCTAAAACAGGTATCAATGTTGTGACCACCGGACAAGATCAGATGACCTGGTGGACGGAAGGTGTTGCTGGCAACTATGACATTACTACTTGGAACACGGAAGGTTCCTATACGGAACCCCACAAATTCCTTCAGGAAACTCTGGGCGCTGATCCTCATGCAGTTTCTCTGCAGGCATTAGATGATTTTACTGATTATTCTGCTGCAGTTAAGCAGTTTTCTACAACTGCGGATCTTAATGCAGTTAAGGATTCCATTGCCACAGCATTAAACATATCAAATGACAACGTGATTGACCTGCCTGTCTCATATTCAAAAGATCTGGTAGTGTATAATAGTTCTAAAATTGCAGGATACACTTTTTCCAGCGTTCCGCAGTTTTTTGATATCAATAATGTTCTTCCTGTTCAATAATATTTCTCCCTCAACAGTTCACCCCAGAAACCAGTGGTATGTTGATAACAATAAAGCCTTTGAGCGATCATTCGTTCAAGGCTTTTTGTTATTAGTATTTATTCTAGTTTAAACTTTATTCCAGTTCAAACGCCCCCGTATAAAGCTGGTAATAGGTTCCTTTTTGTTCAATCAGGCTTTCATGGGAACCCCTTTCAATTATTTTTCCATGATCCAGAACCATAATCGCATCACTATTTTTTACAGTTGAAAGCCTGTGTGCAATGACAAATACAGTTCTTCCTTTCATCAGGTTATCCATACCTGCCTGAACCAGGGCTTCTGTTCTTGTATCAATAGATGAAGTTGCTTCATCTAAGATCATGGCTGGGGGATCAGCGACGGCTGCACGGGCAATGGAAATCAACTGTCTCTGTCCCTGGGAGAGACTGGAACCATTACCTGTCAGAATTGTTTCATAGCCGTCGGGAAGTCTTGTTATAAAATCATCCGCATTTGCTAATTTTGCAGCAGCAATACATTCCTCATCTGTGGCATCCAGGCGGCCATAACGAATGTTATCCATAACAGAACCGGTAAATAAATTCACATCCTGTAATACTACGCCCAGCGAGCTTCTAAGAGCTGGTTTTTTGATTTTAGAAATATTAATTCCGTCGTAACGAATCTTACCTTCTGAAATATCGTAGAAATGATTGATCAGATTTGTAATGGTAGTTTTTCCAGCACCGGTTGCGCCCACAAATGCAATTTTTTGTCCTGGCTTTGCAAACAGGGATACATGGTTTAGTACCAGTTTTTCAGGCACATAACCGAAGTCAACATCTTCCAGTCTGACGTCTCCAGTAAGCTCAGTAAGAGTAATCGTTCCATCCTCATGAGGATGTTTCCAAGCCCACATTTCTGTGTTTTCTTTCGTCTCTATTAAGTTGCCTTCGGCATCCTTTTTCACATTTACCAGAGTCACATAGCCATGGTCCTCCTCGGGCTGTTCATCCATTAACTCAAATACACGGGTTGCACCGGCAAGTCCCATTGCAATCATAGAGACCTGCATAGATGCTTGACCAATGGTCTGGGAAAGCTGTCTTGACATGCCTAAAAACGAAACAATAATACCAATTGAAACAATGCTGACACCAGTAAGACTAAGGTTCGGTGCCTTTAAATAGACCATAAGTCCACCAATGACTGCAAGAAGAACATACATAAGGTTTCCTACATTACCCAGAATCGGCATCAGAACATTTCCGTTCTGGTTTGCTTTTTCTCCGTCTTTAAAAAGCTGTTCATTCAGTTTTTTAAATGCTTCTTTATTCTCTTCTTCATGGCAGAATACTTTAACAACTTTCTGACCCTGCATCATTTCTTCGATAAACCCTTCTTCTTTTGCTAAAGATTTTTGTTGCTGAATCATGAAGGTTGCAGTGATACTACCCAGTTTTTTTGTAATTTTCAGCATCAGGAAGACTACGATCATCACTACCAGGGTAAGCCAGATACTGTAGTATAACATGGTAAGGAACATTACCGTTATAGTCAAAGCAGACTGAAAAAGTGTTGGAAGGCTCTGTCCGATGAGCTGTCTTATGGCATCGGTATCGTTGGTATAAGTACTCATGATATCTCCATGTGCATGGGTATCAAAATACTTAACTGGAAGTGTTTGCATTTTATCAAACATATCTTTTCTTAAATTTTTTAGCGTTCCCTGTGTGACAATTGCCATGATCTGATTGTAGATGATTGATGCAATTGTACCGCAGATATAGATGAAGCCCATGGTTAACAGTATTGATGTAAATTTGCCTGCTATCGCTTCAAATCCCTGATTCACTCCAGGAGTGATACATTCATCAATTAACCTTTGAATAAAAATCGTTGCAATGGAAGAGGAGAATGAACTGATCACAATACAGATTAAAGTTACAATTAACTGGATTTTGTAATGTGAAAATAAATAGCGGACCAGGCGGCCGAAGCTGTGTTGTTTATTCTGATTCATGGGTTAGTCCTCCTTATTTCCATTAGTCTGTGACTGATAAACTTCCTGATAGATTCCGTTGTAAGCCAGCAATTCTTCATGAGTTCCCTGCTCCGTGATCCTGCCGCCATCTAATACAATGATCTGATCTGCATCTTCCAAAGATGATGTTCTCTGTGCAATAATGATTTTAGTTGTATCTGGAATCTCCTCGCGAAGAGCCTTTCGAATCATGGCATCTGTCTTTGTATCCACTGCTGAGGTAGAATCGTCCAGAATCAGAATCTTAGGTTTTTTCAGCAGAGCTCTTGCAATACAGAGCCTCTGTTTTTGCCCTCCCGAAACATTGGTTCCGCCCTGTTCTATATAGGTATCATATTTCTCAGGGAACTGCTGAATGAATTCATCTGCCTGAGCCAGCTTACACACTCTCACAAGCTCTTCATCACTGGCGTCTTTTTTCCCCCAGCGCAGATTGTCCTTAATTGTTCCGGAGAATAAGATATTTTTCTGTAATACGACTGCGACTTCATCGCGAAGGGATTCCAGATCATAATTTCTTACATCTATTCCGCTGACAGACACCTTTCCCTCTGTTACATCGTAAAGTCTGGAGATCAGCTGGATTAATGATGTTTTCGAGGAACCTGTTCCACCAAGAATACCAATGGTTTGCCCCGATTTTATTTCAAGATTGATATTCATCAAAGCGGGTTTCTTACTTTTCTTTGAGTATCTGAATGAAACATTTTCAAACTGTATGCTTCCGTTTTTTACTTCCGTCACACCATTATCAGGGGAGGTTAGCGTACTTTCATGATTTAAAACCTCACAGATACGATTGGCAGATTCTGTAGCCATGGAGCAAATAACAAAAACCATGGACAACATCATAAGAGAGGAAAGAATCTGTACCCCGTAGTTAATTAGTGAAGATAGCTGTCCCGTAGTTAATTCGGTTGCACCGCTGTTAATAATTGTCTTAGCTCCAATAAGGCTTACAAGAAAGATTGCAAGGGAAATACAAAACATCAGGATTGGATTGTTCAGAGCAATTATTTTCTCTGCTTTTGTAAATTCTTTGCACACATCAGCGGCTGATTTATGAAAGTTCTCCTGTTCATAGTCCTCTCTTACGAAAGATTTCACTACACGGATTCCTTGTATATTTTCCTGAACAGAATTGTTCATAGCATCATATTTTTCAAAAATACGTTTAAATATAGGGGATACTATAAATACAATTGAGAATAATGCAGCTGCTACAATAGGAATCATAATTAGAAAGATAAGGGACATTTTCACACTGATGGTCAGACTTATAATGACTGAAAAAATAAGCATAAGTGGTGTTCTTACTGCAATTCTGATAATCATTTGATAAGCATTCTGCACATTGGTCACATCCGTTGTCATTCTTGTGACCAAAGATGATGTGGAGAATTTATCGATATCAGCAAAAGAAAAACTCTGTATCTTATAAAAAACATCCTGCCTTAAGTTCTTGGCGAACCCGCAGGATGCTGTAGCACCAATCCTTCCTGACATATATCCAAAGAATAGGGATAACATTGCCATAATAATTAATAGAACTCCATAATGTATGATAGGTATTAATGATGAACCGGTCATTTTGTCAATTAAATTAGCCATCACCAATGGTAACAAGCATTCTAATATTATTTCCAAAGTGATATAGAATGGAGTTAAAACAGAGGCTTTTTTATATTCTCTAATACTCTTCATCAGGGTTTTTATCATATTACTTTCTCCTTTACTTTTGTTTTGTGAGCGAGTATTATTTTATTGAACTATAGTTGATTAGTCAATCATCAATGATTATATTTGGTTCAATAATAAACGATTTTTAGAATTCGTTGATTAACTCATGGGAAAAGAATCTGTTGAATAGAAGATGAGGTTTTTATGAAAGAAGATTTGAGAGTTGTTAAGACAAAAAGAAATATTAAAAGTGTTATGATGGAATTGCTTAAGAAGAAGCCCATAGAAAAAATTACGGTTACGGAACTTGCCTCCCATGCATTGATAAACAAAGGAACATTTTACCACCATTACTCCGATATTTACGATTTATATCAGGAACTTGTGTCGGATTTTATTGAGAACACCATTGGTTCCCTGAATTATTATGAAGAGTTCTTTACTGAACCTGAAAGTTTTTTACAAAAATTTCTTCATGATTTCAGGGAAAATGATATCAAAAAAACTTTTCCATTCTTTAATGAAGGAACTCATAGTCTTTTTTTACCGTATTATGTAACTGAATTACTTTTAGACAGACTTATGTCTGTTAACTATGTGGAAAATACCATTGAAAATCGTGTAAGAGTGCAATGCTGTATTACTGCCGTTACAGCCTCAAAGTCTCATTTTGATGAGTCGTATAATAACATTATTGTGAAGGTTGCAAGTAAGATGATTCATTCTATATTTGATGTAGAAAAGGTGGCTAAAGGGGGCGGGGCTTGTATCATAGAGCAATGTTAAAAGTTATCATTATATAAGCGGTAGTATCCCTGAGGATAATCGCATACAGGGCATATTAGAGGTGCGCATTCTCCAGACATGATATTACCGCACTGCATACAGATCCAAAGTGCTTCAGACGGTTTACAAAACACTTCTTTCTGTACTACGTTTCTTAATAATCCGGAAAATCTTGTACCCTGATTATAATCAATATTGGCAATGCCTGCAAATAGTGCTGCAATATCCAAAAAGCCCTCTTCTCGTGCGGTTCTCGCAAAATCCTGATATAGTTTATTTGCCAGGTTTAATTCATTATCTCTGGATTGCATAAGTGCTTCCTCCGTATTGGGAAGAATGCCTTGATTTAACTGCCTGAACCAGATTCTGGCATGTTCCAGATTGTTTTGAGCGTTTATCTCATAGATATTTCCTATTTCTATATAGCCTTCCTGTCTTGCCACATCAGCAAAGATTCTGTCTCTTGTACTGGCAATAGCTTCCGCATTAAAAGCAATACCTAAATTTTTGTACGTTCTGCTTTCTGTAAAATCCATTTGTACTCCTTTGCCATGTATATGGTATATATCAAAGATATTATTTTTGATTCTATATTATTACTGATTACAAATCAGTACTATTATTTAAAAGGGTATTAATATAATAAGTAAAAGATAATAAATAAGAGAAACCATGAACTCTATAGATATTG
This sequence comes from Lacrimispora struthionigena, assembly GCF_048627165.1. Lineage (NCBI taxonomy): Bacteria > Bacillati > Bacillota > Clostridia > Lachnospirales > Lachnospiraceae > Lacrimispora > Lacrimispora struthionigena. The sequence continues at coordinate 973,622 of NZ_JBMBWP010000002.1, read as the reverse complement.
AAAGAATTTACAGCAATGATTATGCAGATTTTCTTATTAGTTTTTGCTCTGACGTATCTATCCTGGAACAATACGAAACAGGTTCCGTTAACATAATAAATTATTTTTATGCGGTTGCCCATCTTCCAGTCAGTATTATGACAGAAAATGTAATATCAAGAATGGGATATGCATCCTTACCATCTTTATTTGGCTTAGTCAGCCAGACGAGCCTGGAGGCATCCGGAATACCTGCTATCCGCAATAATCCCAATTTGAATTTAAGAGGAAGGGGAGTATTGATTGGCTTTGTGGATACTGGTATTGATTATACAAATCCTGTTTTTCAGTACAATGATAAAACAACAAGGATATCCAGTATCTGGGACCAGACGATTATAACGGAAAATAACCAGGAGCATGTGCCTTATGGTACTGAGTATACCAGAGAACAGATCAACGAAGCTCTGCAGACCGATGATCCATTTAGGGTTGTACCATCAAGGGATGAGATAGGTCACGGTACCATGATTGCTGGTATTGCAGCAGGTAACGAAGATATAGAAAACGGATTCTCGGGCGTAGCTCCTGAAGCTGAATTAGTGATTGTAAAACTGAAACCAGCAAAACCCTATTTAAAAGAATTTTTCCGGGTACCAGAGGATGCAATCGCCTATCAGGAAACGGATCTTATTTATGGAATCCAGTATTTAATGGATTATGCAGCCTTAAGAGATCAGCCAATTGTTATGTGTATTGCTGTGAATACCGCACAGTATGCGCATGATGGAAGAGGCAGCACAAGCAACTGGCTGTCGTTTCATTCAACCAGGCCGAGACTGGGTATATTAATTCCAGTTGGAAATGAAGGAATTGCAAGGAGACATTTTGGGGGATTTATTACTGAAGAGAGTAATCATAAAACAGTGGAATTGAATGTTGGCCTGAATGAAAGCGGATTTTCCCTGGAATTATGGGGAACAGTACCAAATACTTTTTTTATTGATATTACATCTCCTTCCGGCGAATATATACCAATTCTTGATCTTCGGTTTGACGAAACAAGAGAGATTTCGTTTATTTTTGAGCCCACAACTATTTTTGTAGATTCTCAGCTTGTGGAATCCCAGAGTGGGGATCAACTGATCCTGCTTCGATTTACAAAGCCTACACAGGGCAGATGGAAATTCAATGTATACAGCAAAGGAATTATCCCCATTAATTTTAACATGTGGCTTCCAATGGGCAATTTTATAGGACCGGATACGTATTTTATCAATTCTGATCCCAATATCACACTTCTTTCCTTATCTTGTGCCATTACACCTATATCCGTAACGGCTTATAATACAGCTAATAACAGTCTTTATATAAACTCCGGTAGAGGGTACACACGCGTTAATATAGTAAAGCCGGAGATTGCGGCACCGGGAGTGGATCTATTAAGTCCTTCCTTAAACCATGGATTTGTTTCAGTGACAGGAACAAGTGCAGCAGCAGCCCACGCGGCAGGAGCGGCGGCCCTCATGTTTGAATGGGGGATTGTGAAAGGCAATTATCCAGAAATGAGCACGGAGGATCTTAAAGTCTTCATGATCCGCGGCGCCAAAAGAGAAGCGGACCTGGTATATCCCAACTATGAATGGGGATATGGAAGACTTGATGTATTTAATATCTTCCGTGCACTTATTGTCTGATGTGATTGGAGGTAAAGGGGATGATGCCAGAAGACAGGTTTAAGATAACCAGCAATGACTATATGGATTTAATTATTCAATACAACGGAAATCTTAATATACTGAAGCGGTATGAAAAATATTCTGTGCATATTATGAATCCGGGTTATGCAGGTATTTATTATCCAGTTTCCCAGGACACGTCCCAGCTAATCAGGGATTTTGGTTATTCAGGAATACCCAAGTGCTACACTTTACTAAGTTATGAAAGTCTGGCTGCATCTGGAGTTACAGTATTACGGAGTACATCAGCCTTAAATTTGAGGGGAAATGGGGTGTTGGTAGGGTTCGTTGATACAGGCATTGATTATAGAAATCCTGCCTTTCTTAAAGAAGACGGAACAACAAAAATAGCAGCAATCTGGGACCAGACCATAGATAGCGGTCCGTACCCGGAATTAAGATATACGGCATATTATGGAACAGAATATACGGCTGAACAAATTAATCAGGCATTGAAAAGCACAGATCCTCTGTCGGTTGTTCCCAGCATGGATGTAAATGGTCATGGCACAATGCTGGCTGGAATTGCAGCCGGTTCGGAAAATAAGAGTAATCAATTCATGGGCGTTGTTCCTGATGCAGAATTATTAATCGTTAAACTAAGACAGGCAAAAAAAAATCTCACCGATTACTTTTTAATCCCTCCCGATGTGACCTGTTACCAGGAAACTGATATAAACTGGGGGGGTCAGTATCTGATCAATACAGCAGATAAGTTAAAACGGCCGCTGATAGTCTGTATAGGGGTAGGAACTTCTCAGGGTGCACATGGAAATAATGGGCTGCTGAACACCTTATTAACCATTGTAGGTGACTGCCCCGGAGTGGGAATTACTGTTGCTACAGGAAATGAGGCTCAAGCCAGAAGACATTTTTACAGCATTCTCAGACCAGCTGAAAAGGTGACGGTAGATTTGAATGTTGCACAGGATGAATATGGTTTTACTATGGAGCTTTGGGGAAGTCCTCCAATGATCTATGTAATGGATATTTTATCACCTTCCGGTGAATACGTTCCTGCAATTTCCCGGGGGTTGTTTGAGACAAAGCAGATACGTTTTGTATTTGACCAGTCAATCCTTTCTATTGATTATAACATGATCGAGCGGGACAGCGGGAAACAAGTCATTGTCCTGCGTTTAAAAAATCCGTCACAGGGTATCTGGAGGTTTCAGGTATCCGGAATCGGTGATTTGCCTGGAGATTTTCACATATGGCTACCCTCTGGTAATTTTATCTCCAATAATACATTTTTTCTTAATTCAGACTCCTACACTACCATAACATCACCTGGGAACGGTTTATTACCAATCACCGTCACAGCTTATAATGCTGCAACAGGAGCGTTATATCCAGATTCAGGAAGAGGATTTTCAACATCAAATATCATAAACCCGGATCTGGCTGCTCCAGGTGTTGACGTAGTATGCCCGACATTAAACAACGAATTCACTACCGTAACGGGAACGGGGGCGGCCGCTGCACATATGGCTGGTATCGCAGCCATGATATTTGAATGGGGGATCGTAGATAATAATTACCCCAATATGGATACCATAGGGATTAAGAAATTTCTTCTGCGGGGAGCAAAAAGGAATAATAAACTTCAATATCCCAATCAGAATTGGGGCTATGGAATTGTGGATGTTTATAATTCTTATAATATCTTCAGAACTATTTTATAGAAAACTGGCTCTATACCCCTGATTCCAAAACTATGGTGATAAAGGGTGTTAACTTCGGACAGATGGCAGCTTACATGGGGGCCTAAAGCGCCTCTGTCACGAAGTGAAATTACGAATCCCTATAGATCTAAACACCTTTTTTTATGCGCCTTAAGTTTTTTCATGGCCCAATCGTAATGACTTGCTGTAGCGCTGACAAAATACGAACCTAACGTGCTTCCGCCAACCCATTTATAAATATCTTTAGAAAACAGTTCTTCATTTGAAAATGTTTCAGCTAACTCCATCACTTCGGCATGGGATTTTTTTAACATAATCTTGGCATCGTCTAATGATGTATCTTGATGCTTTTTCCAAAACTCCACATTCATAATACCGTAAGTCTTCCAGTTATAAGGCTCTGGAATAAATGGTTTGTCCTCGCCGTTTTTATTTGACTTAACCCAATTAAGCAGCAGCTGATGCCATTCATAGAGATGAATCAGAACATCTCGAAGGTTTTTATCCCTGCCCCAATGAGCTTCTTTCTTTTTAATGTCTGCTGTAAAATCAAATGGAGTTGACAATTCTTCCTCTGTCAATCCGGTAATAAGCATGTTGAGTTTTTCGAAATTGCTAGTTGCTGCTGTTATCATATCTGATTTTGTTGTTGCTCTGCCCATGTAATAATCCTCCTAATATTATAGTTTGTATCGCTATAATCAAATAATAGCACATAAACTCTGACACCATCTGTCAGGGTTTATATTTTTCGTAGATTTTCTTTGCTTCATCAGACAAAACCTTACGTAAATAAGCAGGCTCAATCACTTCTACATACATACCATAGGAAAGAAGATATCCAATCAGCCATGTATCCTCCGGCATATAGGCAGCTGCAATAAAATCGCCGTTTTCCTGTTCTGTAATTTCATCCTCATTAAATTCGTCATAGACACGGTAAGCCATTTCCTTTGGGAAGCGAAGTACAATTTTGTTATAGCCATTCTGCTCTGTATCTTGTAATTCAGGAAATTCAACAGGAATAAAATCCTCATCCAAAATTTCGCAGTGGATAATACGATTTATTTTAAAAAGACGAAAATCGTTTTTTTCTGTACAATAGGCTTTTACATACCATTCCTTTGATTTGTAGTAGAGTTTTAGAGGATGGATATTTCTCCTTGTTTTTTTGAAGTAGGAGCTTACATAAACAATCGTCGCGACTTTGTGGTTGATCGTTGCATTTTTCAATTGCTCAAACTTAGCATTATCCTGGGTTTTGCTGCCCCAGCGGCTAAAATCCACTTCAACCCAGTTTTCTGGCTGAGTGTTAAAAAGTGCAGAGAGTTTCGTCAACAGCTCTTGTTCATAGGTGTTGTCAATAACGGACAAACTTTGCAAGGCAGATAAAATATCGAGCTTTTCTTTATCCGAAAAAAAGGCTTTATCCAAAACATAGTTGTCAAGAATTTGTATTCCACCACTTCTGCCGGTTGTAACATAAATGGGTATACCAGCACTACTAATCACATCTACATCACGGTAAATTGTTCTGACAGATACCTCAAATTTTTCAGCCAGTTCCGGAGCAGTAACCCGCCCTTTCTCTAAAATAAAGTAGATAATCTTAAACAGTCGACTTTCTTTCAAACAACCACCTCCTATGTCATGATTATAGTATATAAACCGTGACAATGTATGTCAAGGTTTGCGAGTATACAATTGGGTGTAAGGTGGTTTTTAATAAAATTATAAAATGTTAAAAAAATACTTGCTGACGACGTAACGTCACGTGATAGTATGAAAATATAAAAAAGAAAACAGGAGAGGTTAAAATGAAGCTTACTAAATTTTTGTTAACTAAAGGTGTTATCTATGCCATTATTCTGGCAGTTTTTTATCAGATAGTCATGGTGGGACTTTATATTTACGGCTATCACGTTTTGCCAAATGGGGTGAAACAACTTGCGATTAATGTGGTAAATCAAGATGGTGACAAAGGGGAAGCAATTGAAAAAGAACTTGTGCCCACTTTGTCCAAATCATTCAGTAAAGTGATTACTGATAAGGAGTTAACCGAGAGCAAGGAGGAACTGGATAGCCGGCAAATACAAATGATTATTGTTATCCCTGAAAATTTTGTGAGTAACTTGGAAACAGGAAAATCCTATTTATGGCAAGAATCTTAATTTTAATTTCTATTCAAAAGTTGATAATCATATATTTACAGCAGATTTTTATGCAGATAACAGCGTTCCAGTTTACTTTAATATTCTCATTATTCTTTGGGCAAAACGGTATCTTTATCAATATACCACTGGTGCTTGCCCAGACAATCGCGGGCGGTGGAACCATGCCACTGCAGATCATGCCGGATCCATTTAAAGTGATCAGCTATTTTACCCCTATGTACCCCAATACCCAAATCAACTTTGGCATATTGTATGGAGGACCCATGTTTCTTTTTGAGATTCGGTTACTGGCAATACTGATCACATCCTCCTTGATCCTCTTGTTAATTGTATGGCGTAAATGGCCTGAGATGGAAAATGGCAGGGTACCAGTATCAAATAACGTCATGGGGTAAAACTCAAATTCACTTTTTTGTAAAATTAATTTATCTTTCTATTAGAGTTATGATAAGATGTTGGTGTAGAGGACATTGGGAACACCTTTTTTGCTCTATGAAGAGAGGAAAATTGAAAGATGAAGATATTATTGGTAGAAGATGACAAGGAAATCAGTGAGATGCTTAACGATTTTCTTCAGATGGAGGGCTTTGAAGTCCAGGGCTCTTTTGATGGAGAACAGGCGGTAAAGACATTTTTCAGTGGTTCCTATGATCTGGTGATTTTAGATCTGATGCTGCCTAAAATCAGCGGACTGGAGGTTATGAAACGGATTAGAAAGGAAAGTGTGGTTCCTATTATAATTCTGTCCGCTAAAGATACCGAATCAGATAAGATTTTTGGATTGGGACTGGGAGCGGATGATTATATTACAAAACCATTTTCCCTTACCGAGGTGCTTGCAAGAGTGAAGGCAAATCTGCGGCGTACCACCCAGTATTCATCCGGAATGGAAACCCCTCAGGCTTGTTTGGTCTTGGGAGATCTGGAAATGAATCTGGAAAATCACACGGTGCACAAAAACGGGCTGGCAGTGGATCTGACAGCAAAGGAATATGAAATCCTTCGTCTGCTTCTTTCTAATCCCAAAAAGGTTTATACTAAGGCACAGCTTTATTCTTTTATATGGCAGGATGATTATTTAGGTGATGAAAACGCCGTCAATGTTCACATCAGCCGCCTTCGTACAAAAATCGAGGATGATCCCCGCAAGCCGAAGTATATCCTGACCGTTTGGGGAATCGGGTACAAGCTGGGAAGTGCAAAGGAGTAAAACCATGTCTCTGTTAAATAGAAGAACGTTAAAACAAATTCAGACGGTCAGTGATGAACTGGAACGTATTTTAGATGAGGATACCAATGAAAAAGTGATGTTATTTACAGAAGATAAGGAAATCAAACATCTATTGGAACAGATTAACCGTATCCTGGAAGACAGGCAGAATGCAAATGCCGGTTATCGCAGATCAGAACTGAATATCAAACGGATGCTATCCAATATTTCTCATGATCTGAAAACACCATTGACTGTTATTATCGGTTATCTGGAAATGCTTTTAATGCAGGAGACACTTGAAAAGAGTATGATAAAAAAGGTTTCTCATAAAGCCAATGAATTAAAAGAGCAGATTGACCAGTTTTTCACACTGGCAAAGCTGGAAGCCGGTGATACAATGCTGACGATGTCCAAAATAGATTTAAATGAATTCTGCCGGGAGATCATTGTTGATTTTTATAATATCTTAACAGAGAAAGAATTTAATGTGAACATTGATATTCCTGAGTCCTCTGTTTTCGTTTATGCAGACCGGGAAGCGTTGGGACGCATTCTTAATAATCTGATCAGCAATGCAATCCGTTATGGGGATGCAGGGCATTACCTGGGACTGACCCTTCGCAGGGAAGACAACTTTGTGTTTGTGGATGTGGTTGATCATGGAAAGGGAATTGCTTATACGGAAATTCCCCGGGTATTTGACCGTCTCTATACGTTAGAAGATTCCCGGAACCGGGAGATCCAGGGCAATGGATTAGGTCTTACCATAGCAAAAAGTCTGGCAGAAAAAATCAATGGTACCCTGACATTAAGGAGTATTCCCAATGAGGAAACCGTATTTACTTTAAAACTCCAGCAGCTGGATTATTAATTCAAGAAAGAAATTTGTAAGATTTATTCAAGAGTTTTGAAGAAATCACTTGCTAGAATTATGGGTATGAAAGGAAGTGACAAAATGCAGACGATTTTAACAACCAATCACTTAACCAAACAAATCGGCGCAGAGACCATTGTATCCGACTTGAACATGCATATTGCCAAAGGAGAAATTTATGGCTTTCTTGGACCCAACGGTGCGGGAAAAACTACGGTGATGAAGATGATCACCAATCAATGGAAACCAACTTCAGGTGATATTGTTTTATTTGGTGAGAAATTACTCCCTGATTCCTATTTGTTTTTAAAACGTATGGGCAGCATGATTGAGTTTCCAGTGTTTTACAACGAACTGACGGCGGAAGAGAATTTAAAGCTGCACTGTGAATACATGGGGTATTACAGTCCTGACAGTGTAGAAAAAGCAATGTCCCTGCTGTCTTTGTCAGATAACAGAGGAAAAAAAGTAAAGGAATTTTCACTGGGAATGAAGCAGCGGCTGGGTATTGCAAGAGCTGTACTCACAAAGCCGGAATTTTTGGTGTTAGATGAACCAACAAATGGTCTGGATCCGGCAGGTATGAAACAGTTCCGGGATCTGTTCCGAATGCTGTGTAAAGAGTATGAGATGACTATTCTTATTTCAAGTCACCTGCTCTCTGAAATTGAAAGCCTTGCACATACCATAGGTATCATTCATAAAGGCAGACTGGTAAAAGAAGTTTCTATGAAAGAGCTTACGGATAAGGGACTTGAGTATCTGGAAATCAAAACATCGGAAATAACCAGGGCCTCCTACGTATTTACAGAGTGCCTTAATATTTCCAATTTCAAAGTTTTAAATAACAATGTGATCCGAGTCTATACAAAAGAAGCTACGTCACGGGATATTATGAAGGCGTTAACGGAAAATCAGGTAGAAATTCAGGGATTTCATTCCCAGACAGAATCTCTGGAGGAGTATTTCCTGAAAGTCACAGGAGGTGAGAGCGAATGTGGAAATTAATCAGACTGGAATGGAAAAAGTATCATACAAAAAAATATATAATCAAACAGGCAGTTGTATTTGTAGTCCTTGGAATTCTTTTCTTTGCAATGTGTTATTATGTTCCCATTGATGCTGAATTAGGAATATCGGAATCTGCACCTGAGGCTGCTAATATGAAAGAGCAAATTGAATTGCTTACCAATCTCGTGTTTTTAGTTTTTACCTCTTCCATGTTGTCTTCCTTCATCATAAAGGCGTATAACAATAAAACTCAGAGTCTGATGTTTTGCTATCCCATCTCCAGAAAAAAAATAATACTATCTCAGATGATGGCAGTATGGATTTTCTGTACGGTGGCTCTTTTTCTTGGGAAACTGTTTATTTGCCTGCTTTTGGCCTTATCCTCTGAGGTGGGAACCGGCTTACCGCTGGGCTATGATATGCTAAGTGCAAATTTCTACTTACAGATTATTTTAAAGACGGTACTTACTGTGACTCTGGCGTTTATTCCTTTATATATAGGGAAATTGATGATGTCATCGAGAGCGGTTATTATTACTTCATTTTTATTGTTTTCTGTGATGAATGGAAACATAGGAGATCTGACTTTAAGGACAAATATAATTCTTCCGGTATTTTTATTTGGTGTCTCCCTGATTTGCGGATTTCTTACTGTCCATAACGTTGAAAAAGAAGATGTGATGTAAATGAAGTTTAATTTTACAGCAGTGAAAACTGTTCTGAGAATTGTATATATTGTACAAATAAGTGTTTGTAATTTTATGAAATATATTACATTGACATAATAACTCTTTTCCCCTATACTAATCACAAGATAGTAACAAGAACACCTGTATTAATTAAATAATGGATTAATCTAAGGATTGTCACTCGTAATGGAGGCATAACCGAGGGTAAACGCACTAATATTGTGCGTTCCCTCGGTTTTTTTATTTCCTCGGAGTTTGTAAAGAAACATGTAAAACATTACACAAAAATTACTGTAAAAAAAGGAGAACGGATATGTCAAAAAAAGAAAAATATGATGAACTGGCTGTAAACGTGTTAGAGTTAGTTGGTGGAAAGGATAACATCAGCTATTTAGGACATTGTATGACACGTCTTAGATTTCAAGTAAAGGATAAAAGCATTATAAATCTGTCTGAAATACAAAAGCTTCAGGGTGTTGTCGGGGCACAGTGGTCAAACGAGCAGTTACAGATTATTATCGGACAATCTGTTGGTGAGGTTTACAGCATTGTCGCTGCAAAAGCTGGCCTTCAGACGGAAAAAGCCATTGATGAAAATTTAGATAAAGGTAAGAAGAAAAAAATCAGCTTTGCTGCTATTATCGATGGAATTACAGGCAGTTTAATTCCTCTGCTTCCCGCCATTATTGGTGCAGGTATGCTGAAAGTTGTTATTATCTTAGGTGAGCTGACTGGATTATTAACTGCGGATATGCCAACTCATGCAGTACTTACTTTTGCATCAGATGCAGGTTTTTATTTCCTCCCCATATTTTTAGGTGCAACGTCTGCTAATAAGTTCAAAGCAAATATGGGACTTGGTATGCTTCTTGGAGCAATTATGATCCATCCTACTATGGTAGCAAATGTAGCAGGTTCCATACCTATGAGCATTTTTGGAATTCCTGTATACGCAGCTAGCTATACCAGCACCATTTTCCCCATTATTATGGCAGTCTATGTAATGTCCCATGTGGAACGGTTTTTCAAAAAAATAGCACCAGAATCTATAAAGGCAATTGTCGTACCTCTTGGAACCATATTAGTTATGCTCCCATTAACCTTAGGATTAATAGGCCCCGCTGGTGCTTTCCTTGGAAATTATCTAGCAATAGCAATTATGTGGCTGTATAAAACAACCGGTTTCTTTGGTGTGGCAGTATTGGCAACCATTTATCCACTATTAATTCTTACAGGTATGCATGGTGCATTATTTCCATATATGTTCAATTCATTAGTTACCTTTGGTTATGAACCAATTGTTGCGACTGCAAATGTTTTATCAAATATTAATCAGGGTGCAGCCGCAGCCGCAGTGGCATTTAAATGTAAAGATAAATCAACAAAATCAACCGCAGGATCCAGTGCAATCACTGCAATTTTTGGCGGTGTAACAGAACCGGCTATGTTTGGTATTAATATGAAATTGAAGAAGCCGTTATATGCTTCCATGTTTGGTAATTTTTGTTCAGCAGCTTTTGCAGGTTTAATGAAAGTATATATGTACAGTTTAGGCGGAAGTGCAGGAATTCTTGGTATCACTGGCTTTGTGGGACCAAATAGCTCTAACTTTATATTTATGGTGATTAGTATTATTCTGGGCATTATTGTAACTTTTGTAACTACTCTTGTTATTTATAAAGGCGAGAGTATATATCAATAATTAGGAGGAATCACAATGAGTTTTCCAAAGAATTTTTTGTGGGGTGGAGCCACGGCAGCTAACCAGTTTGAGGGAGGCTGGCTGGAAGATGGGAAAGGGGATAGCGTTTGCGACCATATTACAGCAGGAACTGTAAGCACACCACGTTATTTCACCAATGAAATTAAGAGCGAAAACAATTATCCTTCTCACGAGGCGATTGATTTTTATCATAGATATAAAGAAGACATCGCATTATTTGCAGAAATGGGCTTTCGGGTATTTCGATTATCTCTTAACTGGACCAGAATCTTTCCAAAAGGTGATGAAGCAGAACCAAACCAAAAAGGTCTGGATTTCTACAGAGATGTTTTTAAAGAATGCAAAAAATATGGAATAGAGCCATTGGTAACGATTTCTCATTACGAAATACCATATTATTTAATGGACAGATATGGTGGCTGGCTAAGCCGTGACTGTATTGATTTTTACCTGAATTTCTGCGAGACAGTATTTAAAGAATATAAGGATCTGGTTACGTACTGGCTTACTTTTAACGAAATAAACTGTATGATGATGGGTGTCGGTGATATTCTGTCCGGGGGAATCAAAAGCGAAGACGGCCCATTGCAGGATTTTTCGGCTGTTCCTACAAAAGAACAGAAGCAAAAAAGATTCCAGGCAACTCATCATCAGTTTGTTGCCAGTGCTAAGGCAGTTATTCTAGGTCATGAAATTAATCCTGCATTTAAAATCGGCTGTATGGTTGCAGGAGGAGCAATTTATCCCTATACCTGTAATCCGGACGATGTTGTATTAGCCCAGAAGGAAATGAGAATGAACTACTTCTGCGGTGATGTGCAGGTAAGAGGCGAATACCCATATTACACAAATCGTATATTTGAGGAAATGGGAATCTCAATTGAAATAAAAGACAATGATCTAGAAGTATTAAAACAGGGAACTGTTGATTTTTATAGCTTTAGTTATTATATGAGTACTTGTACAACAGCAGATGAAGAAGCTAAGAAAACATCAGGCAATGTCATTATGGGGGTAAAAAACCCATACTTAAAAGCAAGCGACTGGGGTTGGCAGATTGACCCACAGGGTCTCCGTTACCTCCTTAATGATTTATATGGCCGCTATCAGATTCCCATGATGGTAGTTGAAAACGGACTGGGTGCAGTTGATGTATTAGAAGAAGACAACACCATTCATGATTCCTATCGAATCGATTATCTCAGAGAACACATCAGACAGATGGAAGAGGCAATCAGGGATGGCGTTGACTTAATCGGATTCACTCCCTGGGGCTGTATTGATTTAGTTAGTATTTCAACTGGAGAAATGAAGAAAAGATATGGTTTTATCTATGTTGACAAAGACAACGAGGGCAATGGAAGTCTTGAACGATTGCGGAAAGATTCTTTTTACTGGTATAAAAAAGTAATTGCATCCAATGGAGAAGATCTTGAATAAGCTTTAAAAAAACCTTCCGGATTCTTACGAAGAGCGATCACAATCTAGTGGTCGCTTTTTTCTATAGATTAAAAGTAAAATTGCAGATATGTAAGTGAGAGTAAAAAAAGTTAATGTTTTATTTCGAAATTTTAAGTTTATGTGATTAAAACTTAATATATTATCGTATTTATGACATTTATTTACTGATAATAAAGAATATGATAAGATTAATTAAAGGAGGAGGAATAATAATGGATGGAATTGATTATGCCATACTTAATGAGCTTAAAGAAAACGGAAGGGCCTCTGCATCTGAGATCAGTAGAAAAGTGAATTTGTCTATTCCAGCAGTTGCCGAACGAATTAGAAAACTGGAACAGGCAGAGGTGATTCAGCAATACACGATTAAAATAAATAGAGACAAAATAGAAAAACGTCTTTTAGCGTTCATCTTTGTTAATATAGATGAAACAGAGAATATTGATAGCTTCAGAAATGCCATTGTGCAATATAATTGTGTTTTAGAATGCCATCACGTTGCGGGCAATTATGATTATTTGTTGAAAGTTATTGTTGAAGATACGCAGGAGCTGGAAGAATTTTTATCAAAGATACTTAAGAAAATAAAAGGTGTCTCAGGCTCCAACACTATTATTTCACTTATCACTCTGAAAGAAGAAATAAATTTTTAAAGAGGTAGCGATTTGATTCTAAAAGGATTTAGATTTGGTATGTTATTGCAATTAGCCGTTGGGCCAATCTGTTTAATGGTGTTTCACACATCTACAACATACGGGGCTATTTATGGCTTGCACCTTGTTCTTGCAATTGCTCTTATTGATGCTTTATATATAGCGTTATCCTGTGTTGGAGTTGGTGCTATTATCAAAAAGGGGAAAATAAATGAAGTTATAAAAGTGATTGGATGTCTGGTGCTGGTTTTATTTGGCGTAAACACAATAGCAGGTGTATTTGATCTGTCTTTTATGCCTCATATCCCACTTTTTTTTAATGTATCAGTTGAGAACCTCTTTGTTCAGGGATTGCTGCTTACGGCATCCAATCCATTGACCATTATTTTTTGGAGTGGAATGTTTTCCGCACAAATGGTAGAAAACCAGTGGAATAAAAAACAACTTTTTTTCTTTGCTTCTGGTTGTATTATGGCTACCATAATTTTTTTGACAGCTGTCGCGTTAGTGGGAAGTGTATTAGGCGGATTTTTACCGCAGATTATCATACAAGTTATGAATGTGGCGGTTGGTATTGTTGTGGTGTTTTTTGGAATAAAGCCGTTATTAATCTATTTAAGACATTTAACATAGGATTAGCCACCTCTGGTAATAATAAAAAGTATCAACTTCAACATGAGGAATTAATTATGCGGGATAAAATAATCAGTAAAAAAACCCAGATAAGAAGTATCTTGGTTATGACCTCTTTAATGGCTGTCACTATTTCAGTTCTTTTAAAAGAGTATTCCATTAAAGAATTAGTAAAAGTGGCTGGAAGTGTGCATTTTTTATATCTTATTACCGGAATTGCATTGATGTTTTATTATGCAGGGTGTCAGGCTACGAATTTCTATATGATTATGCATCGATTAAAACAGGAGGTCTCCTATAAAAATTGCATTGATTATTCGTATATTGGAAATTACTTTAGCGCAATAACTCCTGGAGCGTGCGGAGGGCAGCCCGCCCAGATGTATTACATGAATAAAGATAAAATTTATGTTGATATCTCTGCCATCACAATATTTTTAATGGTTTTCGTCAGCCAGATTGTGATTGTCTTAATGGGAGGAGTGTTTGCGTTACTGAGATTTAATATATTAGAGAAGTCAGCACGCTGGTTTTTTTGGCTGTTACTTGCAGGAACAGGTGTTATGCTTTCCCTGACGGCGGTTTTATCAGCATTGATGTTTTCCAGAATTGTTATCCCTTTTCTCTTTGATCTTGTTTTAAAACTTGGCAATAAACTCCATCTGTTTAAAAAACCAAAGGAGATAAAAGAAAAGTTTGATCTTTTAATTATTTCTTACCGTGAAAAGTCCAGATTGATTATAAAAAACCCGGATTTGTTTTTAAAGGTATTTATAATCACAGTATTTCAATGGATTGCATACTGTTTTGTATCGTTTCTGGTATACTTAAGCTTTGGTTACAGGAAGAATGATTGCTTTGATCTGATGGCAGGTCAGTCATTTATTAATATTGCAGTTGCTGCAGTCCCCCTTCCAGGTTCAGTAGGAATTGCGGAAAAAGCATATTTAAATGTGTTTGGTCAGTTTTATCAGGGGGATCAGCTCCCTTCTGCTATGATCTTAAGCAGAATTATTAATTTTTATTTTCCTCTATTAATCAGCTATGTTGTATATGCTTTTGCACATCATAGAATGATGAAAGAACAAAGGCGTATTGGTTAAAGTGCCCCTTAATAACCTATCTAACTCTAAATACGAATCAGATAGTCGTTCATTATTATCAATGAAAGGGACTATCTGATTTATTGTTTTATAACTCTAATTCACATTATTTCTATCTGTATTTTCATGATTTATATCGCATGTAATTTAATGATATATAATATTTAAGTAATGAATAAAATAACTTGACAAAATACTAAAATAAGAGTACTGTACAAATAATATATGTCTAAACGACATATAAGACTTGATCCAACAAAGGAGTAATTGCATGATAGAACTGATCATATTAGGATTTTTAACTAATTATCATCCTCTCACCTTATACGACATAAAAAAGGGAATGGAAAGAAGCACCGAATATTTCGCAAGCACAAGTCAGGGAGCAATCCATCCTGCATTAGTGAAGCTTGAAAAGAATGGATATATATCTTCAAAGGAAGAAGTCAAAAATAACAGGACAAAAAAGTTATATAGCATTACAGATTCCGGAAGAGAACGATTTAGCATGTTAATGAGGCAGGATTGGGGTTCAGATAAGTATAAGTCCACACAATTATTAAAAATGTTTTTCTTTCATGAGTTAACCAAAGAGGAACGGTTGGAATCCATAAAAATTCATATTAATAACTTTAAGAATATGGGTAGAGACCTGGTAAATATAAGAGATGAGGGGAATTTACGGCTTGAAGGAATGGGGCTAACGATAGAAAGCCATAAGCCGTCTAAATATGAAAATGATGCTTTGGAGTTCGGTCTGGCTTATTCTGATTTTGTTACAAAGTGGTTTGAAGATTACATCAAAAGAATTGAGGAGGAGTCATAATGGTATCTGTATTTGATTTGGGGTTAGGTAAGAATAATGAATTACTGGCTCAGGAAATTAAAAAATATTATATGGAAACAAAAAATGAAGCGGAGATAGTTGTCCATGATTCAATGGATACTGAAATAATGGATTGCATTGGTTGCTGGAGCTGTTGGTGGAGGACTCCCGGAACATGTGCTTTAAACGATGGAGCTGATAATTTATATAAAGACTATATAAACAGTGATGAAGTGGTCATTCTTTTTCATACGGAGAATGGTTTTATTAACGGCAAAGGAAAAACATTTCTGGATCGATTAATACAACATTACTTACCCTACATCAAGTTAAGAAATGGTGAATGCGGACACTTAAAAAGATATGATAAATATCCAATTATTAACTTCTATTTTGAAAAAGAAGGATTAAGTAAAGAGGAAGTAATGGTCATTAATAATTATCTTGCTCGGATGGCATACCATTTTCAAAGCCCCTGTAAAGAATTGTTATATGAAAGCAACAGCATAAAAACAGCTGACGTAGAAATTGCAAAACCAACAGATGAGGTTCTGGCAAAGGAAGTTATTGAAAGAAAGCCAACCGGTAAATGGGTGATTTATAACGGCTCTCCAAGAGGGAATCATTCCAACAGTAAGTTGATCATAGAAAAGATAATAATGGGAATGAGAGAACAAGGGGTTGAAAATATCGTGGTAAGGAACCTGATCAATACAAAAGAGCATAAAATGTGGGCAGAGAATTTTAGCTCTGCTGAAAATAATTTATTTGTTTTCCCACTCTATGTTCATGCTATGCCAGGTTCGGTAATGAAATTTTTTGAACTGCTGAAGCCAATTCACAACAAAGAAGTACATATGGCATTTTTCGTTCAGTCTGGATTTCCTGAGACCAGTCAGTCGTACTATTTGAGACCCTATCTTGAGTTAATTACAAAAAGGCTGGGAGTATCCTTTGATGGAACAATCATAAAAGGCGGTGTAGAAGGTATTCAAATGAAACCCGAAAAAGCCAATAAAAGGTTATTTGATCAGATGGAGCAAATAGGGAGAACGTATGCTGGCAAAGGAATTATGGATTTAAGCTTGAAAAAAGAATATGAAAAATCGGAATACCTGTCTAAAGGTATACAAATCTTATATTCTATATTATCATTAACCGGATTAACAAACTTTTATTGGGATCTAAATCTCAGGAAAAATGGAGCTTATGAAAAAAGATTCGCAAAACCATACATAGAATAAGTTTTAAGGAGAAGTGATATGACACAGTTCACTGAGGAAGTTCTTGTAATAATAAAGAGAATACCATACGGGAGAGTCATGAGTTATGGACAGGTCGCAAGATTTGCAGGAAATAATAGAGGTGCCAGGCAGGTAGCCAGGATACTCCATTCTATGACTGAGAAGTATGATCTCCCATGGCACCGGATTATTAACTCCAAGGGCAGGATATCAATCACGGATGCCAGATATGCAGCGATTCAAAGAGAACTTCTTATATCGGAAGGTGTAGAAGTATCTGAGGGAGGATACATAGATATTTCTATATATGGAATATGAGCTTTTCCCGTATGTTAAATTTTATTCAATAAATCAGATGCTTAATGGTAAAGATCGGCAGGTAATCCACCTGCCGATCTTTACTGTTAAAATAATTTTTGACCATTTAAAATATTAATACCAAATTCTTTCGCTTTCGCTGTTTGTTTAAACGGATTTATTTTTTCTACTATGCCCTCACGCTTAAAAAGCGAGCCAGTATTTTTGAACCAAAATGTTTTATTCGCTTTCACGCATTGTTCACGGATATTAAGAACCCATTCATAGTCACATTCACGAGCTTCCCGCCCGGATTCACCACCAACGGTCACATGCTCCACTCCGTGAAGATACGGCGTTAGATCTATGGGTTCTAAAAGCGGAGCACATGCGATAAAACGCCGCTTTATCGGAAAGGACAAAAATAACGGAAGCCGGTAATCGGCTAATTCCTGATTTTCCACAGTACAACCGATATTCACATTATCATACCCTGTGCCCCAATCAGATGGAAGGGATACAGGGAAACGGTCAATCCGCTTTGTCAAAATTAAAAATTCTATATCAGTTCTTTCTTTAATGACAGCCCAAACAGCTTTACGCCATTCATCTGCTTCTGGAAGAAAAAAATCAGTTGCAAAACAGGTTGCAAGGATTTTATCCCCTTTAATGTTATATTCTCCTTTCGCATTTCTTCTTATGGGCCAATCGAATTCATCTGTTTTTTGTATGGTATTTTGACCATAGCGTTTCCCATACGGTCCGTAAAAATAACAATTTGTACAACCCTCACTTGCTTTATAGCAACCAGTCCACGGCTCCCAATTCATAAGCTTCCTCCTCTTTTACCCCCTATAAATCTGTTTTTGATTATAGCATAATTGACAAGTACAAACAATGAGACAGCTTGCATTTCACCGTTGGATAAGCCCCAGCATATAATGGTTATACGCCTGAATGATATCGAACAACCAGAACTATGGGCTGGGGACCGATACAGATGTCAGTTCCAATCTGGCACATCGAAACATCCTGGTGTGCAATAAATAGGCGCAATTGATACAAAATTAGGAAAGGTGGCCACAAGTATGGATTATATAGCTGATTTGATCAGAAAAGAGATTGAGGCAAAAAAAGACCTGATTGCCCAAGCAGAAGCTAAGTATGCTGATCCTGAAAAACAGAAACAGATAGAGGAGCTTGTACTGGGGATATTGAAGGAACAATTGCCAAAAATAAAGGAATACCAGCAAGCTCTGGAATCTGTGTTAGCTTCATCAGAGGAAGAGACCAAAGAGGAGCAGGACTCCTGATCATGGACAAAGGTTTCTGTTATCCAACACATTATGATAACATATGACACTAAAAATCCTCCTCCTGCTATAGGGAGGAGGATTTTTAGTTATGAGGGATTTTCACGGTAGCCATTCCCTGTTTTAACATTTTTCCAATACTTTGATTATGTGCCCTGCGTATTCTTTTCAGACTGAACAACGTATCGGGATTATTATTAATTATATTTACTCCAAATTTACAAGTTACAGTTGCTTTAAAACCAAGTTTTTTCATTATATTTTCCAGATTATCGTTATATTTGCCATATGGATAAGTAAATGTAGTTGGACAGCTTCCTGTTACTTCCATTAACTTTTCCTGCAACATATTCAGATCATTCGCTATAAATTCTTCATAGTGCTCCTGAGTTTCATTTGCCATTTGACCGCATCCATAACGTGCTTTTGAAATTTTATGCAAACCATAGGAGTGGTTTTGCATTTCAACCAGTCCGGATTCCTGCATTTCTTTTACTTCATCCCATGTAACATGAGAATATTCAATATTTTCATCCTTTACCTTCGAAAACTCATCCACACTTTTTCCAATGATAGATAGAACTATTTTCATATTGTATTCTTTTAACAGTGGATAAACATTTAAATAGGTACTAAGATACCCATCATCAAAGGCCAGAATGACTGGATTTTGGGGTAAATCTTTCTTATTATAAACATAATCAATTAATTGTGCCATCGTGATAGTATTGTAATTATTATCTTTTAAATACTTTAAATCACTTTTAAATTCAGAGGGACTAATGACATCATTGCCCAAACCACTGTCTTTTACCTGATGATACATAATGATTGGAACTATAATTCCATCAACGGTTTGTACGGAAGAAACCGCGTTGATTTTATAAATACTTTTGATGATAGAGATGGATAACAAGCTGTAAGTTATGATTAGAAGCAATTTTTTAAGATAACATCTATATTTTTTTGAGGACTCCATATTTCTTCCTTCCACTTATTTATAATAATTGTATGCTCATCAAACTAATGGTATACTATATAGAAATTAATAACCGGGTAGATTAAGCAGAGAAGAAATATAGAATGAGGGGTAACTTAAATTGAAAAAAGAGCAGACTGAGTTAAGCAATTTTTTCACATCTCTGTTAAAATGTTTAGGAAAAATCCGGTACAGAAATGGAGAGGGGAATATGAAGCAGCATAATAAAAAAAGACTTTCAATCTATCTGTGGGTATTATCATTTTTTAAGCCTTATACAGGGCTTTTGTTTTTGTTTATTCTATCAGGATCGGGAATCATCCTATGTGAGATGTCGATTCCATATTTTATCCAGGTCTTTATTGACAAGGTGGTAATGCAGCAAAATGCGGAGGCATTTACCGGGCAAATTATATATCTGGTTATTGCAATCGTAGTTATGCTTATGTTTATTGCCATAAACAATGTAATGCAGAGGGCTTTGCCTGAAAAAACGGCAAGAGATTTGCAGTATTCGGTGTATCGCCATTTGCGAAAACTTGGTTTCTCCTATTTTGAACGCAAACCTGTGGGTGAGACTTTATCCTTGTTAAATACAGAAGTTCTTGCAGTACAAAGCATTTACAGAGACTTTTTTCCAGGTACGGTTTATATGATTTTATCTATTATTTTTCCCTTAGCCGTCATTTCCATTAAGGACTATCGCTTTACCTTGATTATCATAGGAAGCTACCTGCTGTTTTTTACCTATGGTCCTTACATTGATAAAAAAGTAGTGGAATTTTTGAAAAAGCAGACGGATACAAAAACGGCACTGGATAAAAAGACATATGACAGCATAAGTGCCATACAGGAGGTCCGTGCGTATCATGCAAGAGAGTGGGAAACAGGGAGGTTTGTAGAGTCATTCAGGGCTTACAAAGATGCCCGGCTTGGTTCTCTTTTCTTTCGGCTTTTGCGGCCTGCCTTGTGCGTAGCTACCACCAGTGTTGGAAATATCGGTTTTTTTGTATATGGCTCTTATCTGGTAAAGCATGGAGAAATGACAGTAGGTGAATTTAGCGCATATATCTTTTATTTTATGATGGTTATGCGTCAGATCAATGGATTATCCTATGTATTCACGGAACAGATGCATTTATTGGGACAGGCAGAGAAACTATTTGACTTTATTAAAGTTGAGCCAGATATAGCCGAACCTGCAAAGCCATGTATTCTTCCGCAGATATCTGGAAATTTCTCCTTGCAAAATGTTTCGTTTCATTATCAGGATCGAACCGATCTGTTAAAGGAGTTTAATCTGGAAATAAAATCTGGAGAGCGTGTCGCTTTTGTGGGAGCGAGCGGAAATGGAAAATCAACGGTATTAAAATTGCTGGACCGGTTTTATGATCCCCAGGAGGGGGACATTACTCTGGAGGGAGTCTCCTTAAAAAATCTATCCTTATCCCAGCTTAGAAACAGCATTGGGTATGTATTTCAGGAGACGTATCTGTTTGGGTCTTCCATTAAAGAAAATATTCGGTTTGGCAACCCTGATGCCACGGATGAAGAGGTGATTCAGGCAGCAAAAGCAGCTTACGCCCATGAGTTTATTATGGAAACGGAACAGCAGTATGAAACGCTTGTGGGAGAGCGGGGTATTAAATTATCCGGAGGACAAAAACAAAGAATTGCAATTGCAAGGATGTTTATTAAAAATCCTGCCATTCTGCTGCTTGATGAAGCAACTTCTGCACTGGATAATGTAAGTGAAGCCTATATTAAGAAAGCCCTTGATCAGTTAAGCAAAGACAGGACCACCATAGCCATAGCCCATCGTATTTCTACGATTATGGATTATGATAAAATTGTTTATGTTCAGGATGGAAAAGCTGCTGAGATTGGCACATACGAAGAACTGATACATAGAAAAGGGTTATTTTACGAACTCGTAGAAGGAGTCAGCTGATGAATCATATACGTTGGTACTGGAAATTTATTAAGAAAAGCAAGTGGGCATTCCTGGGTGCCTGTATCATAATGGTTTTAGAAATCATAGCTCAAATGTCAAAGATCGGACTTCAGAAATGGTTAATCGACTCGGTTTTTACTCAGGGAAATTATCAGTTTCTTCCTAAGCTGCTTATATTTATTACAATAGCCTATTTGTTAGGAGCAGTTACTCCATATTGGTCAGAGTGGATACTTCATAAGATCGGATATGGAGTGAGGGTTAATGTTGGAGAAGTATTAATGAAGGCATTGTACCGAATGCCCATTTCACAGTTCCAAAATGAGAGAATTACAAGATATGTAGACTACTTCACAAATGATGTGGAATCCATCGGCGAGAATGTTTACCGCTTGCCCCTTACCCTTCAGGATCTGATTAAACTAATTGTTTTAATCGGTGTTATGGCATATTTAAGTCCTTCGGTACTAATCATACTGACTGTCATGATAATTTTATATTTTATCATAGGGAAAAGCTACAAAGAGCGCATGAAGTCCAAGTCAAAAGAGGTGAAAGAAAGCAGAACCAATCTTCTGGTTCATATTGAGGAAGGGATCTCTTCCACAAGAGAAGTAATTGCATATGACCGTATGGGATGGGAAGAGAAGATTTACCATCGGTTATTTAAAAAGTATTATACAAAAATAATGGAAGAAGTAAGAATTATAAATGAGCAATTGTTTCTGACGGCTCCGCTGCGATGGGGAACCAATCTTGTAGTATTGTTATACGGGGGATATCTGGTATTGCATAATCAGATGACTCTTGGTACATATTTGATTTTATATCAGTATTCATTAAATATGACCACCTCTTTGCAGGCAGTTTATGAATTTCATGTTCGCTGGACCTCTTTTGAAGTCAGCATTGAGCGTGTCAGATCGGTAATCGAAAGTGCCAAAGAGGAGACCGGAGAAAAACGCCTGAAACAGATTGATGAAATTGCCTTTGATAAAGTTTCCTTTCAATATTCAGAAAGTTCTCAAAAGGTACTGGATGAATTAACATTCTCAATCCCAATTGGTAAAAAAGTCGCAATTGTTGGGTCCAGCGGAAGTGGAAAGTCAACCGTCGCAAGACTGCTTCTTCGGTTCTATGAGCCTTCAAACGGAGCAATTCGAATCAATGGGTTGGAATTGAAAGAGATAAAGGAACATGACTACGATTCCTGTTACAATATCGCTTTTCAGGAGCCTTACTTTTTTCCGGATACCATTCGAAACAACATATTGTTTGGAAGAAGTGGGATTACCGATGAAAAAATGATGAAAATCTGTAAGCTGGTACAGATTCATGATGATATTATGAACCTGGAGTTTGGGTATGATGCTATGATAGGGGAACGGGGAATCAGCCTGTCGGGTGGTCAGAAACAGCGACTTTCCCTTGCAAGAGCTCTGGCAGCAGACCCCGATGTATTAATTCTTGATGAGGCAACATCTGCATTGGATCTTGAGACAGAGCGACAGATCCAACGAAATATGGACGAATTACGCCAGGGGAAAACCACAATTATTATTGCCCACCGTCTGTCCACAGTTCAGAACGCAGACAGGATCTATGTTTTTGAGAATGGAAAGGTGGCAGAAGCAGGATCACATGTGGAGCTGATGAAAAATGGTTCCGTGTATACCAGCCTTGTACATGCCCAGACAGAAATAATATGATGCCGCAGTATTATTAATTTGGAGGTAAAATTAAATGAATATAAAATTTGATCCAAACAACAACGTCATTAAACTCTGTGTAATAGGGATGAGTATAGAAGATAGTGGAAATATTGAAGAAGCTGACAAGATGTTTCTGCAAGCATGGGAAGTGGCTTCAGATGAATATGAAAAATTTATTGCGGCGTATCATTTTGCTCATCGGCAAAAGGATATCACAGATAAATTGAAATGGCTGGAAACATCCTTACAGTGTGCACGAAATATAGATGATGAGAATGTAAAGAGTGCATACACAACATTATATTCAGATATTTCCGGGTGTTATGAGGAGTTGCATGATTCTGATAATGCAAAAAAATATACTGAATTAAGTGAATCATGTAAAGGAGCCCCTTCTGATAAAGGCCCATTTTATCATGGAACTAGAGCAGATTTAAAAGTTGGCGATTTGCTAACAGCGGGTGGAATATCAAATTACAAGCCGGAGCTTCAAATGAATCATATATATTTTACTGCTAATATCAATGGTGCGGGACTTGCAGCGGCATTGGCAAAAGGAGAAGGAAGAGAACGGGTTTATATGATAGAACCAACGGGTGAATTTGAAAATGACCCCAATGTTACTGACAAAAAATTCCCGGGTAACTTAACACGTTCCTACCGTTCAAAAGAACCTTTGAAAATTATTGGTGAGGAGACCGAGTGGAACAAAATTACTACTACGGAATTAAGTAAATGGCGTGAAAATTTAGAAAAAAGCAAAGGGGAAATTATCAACTGAGCAATAAAATTTATTAAATAACCTGACATGCAGTTGTCGGGTTATTCGTCTATAATAAAGTAAGATTGGAGTAAGGAATATGCAGATAAACAGACTTTTCGAAATAATATATCTTTTACTGAACAAAAAGTTTATGACTGCCAATGAACTGGCAGAGCATTTTGAGGTATCCGTCAGAACTATATATCGTGATATTGATACGCTGTCTTTAGCAGGGATACCAATCTATGCTCTTCAGGGAAAGGGCGGAGGCATTTCCCTACTTGAACACTATGTTCTTGATAAATCGGTTCTATCAGAGAGAGAACAAAATGAGATATTATATGCGCTGCAAAGCCTGAACGTCACACAGGTTCCTGAGGCAGATAAAGTTCTTGCCAAACTAAGCAGTCTGTTTAAGAAGAGTAGAACAAATTGGATTGAAGTGGATTTTAGTCCATGGGGAAGTGATGATAAGGGATTTAGTCAATTTACGCTGATAAAGGATGCCATCCTGAGTCATAAAATTATTGAATTTAATTATTTCGGTTCATCAGGTGAGAAAACTGCCCGAAGAGTTGAGCCAATGAAACTCATATTTAAAATAAATGCCTGGTATTTACAGGCGTTCTGCCTGACTAGGAATGAATTAAGAATGTTTAAAATAGTAAGAATGGCAGATGTCCGGATAACAGAGGATCCTTTCACCCAAATGATCCCCGAACCATTGCCAGGCGGCGGTCAGGAGCAGGAAACTCAGAAGTGGATTGAACTATGTTTCAATATTTCTGCTGATGGAGCCTACCGCGTATATGATGAATTTAAGGAGAAAGAAATTACTAAAAATACAGATGGCTCGTTCACCATTATGACCACTTTGCCTGAAAGTGATTGGCTGATCCGGTATATTCTGTCTTTTGGCTCCGAAGCTGAAGTAAAAAGCCCACAGTATATACGTGATATGCTTCAGTTTGAATTAAATAAAATTACCATGAAATATAAAACATAACCTGACACGGTGCTGTCAGGTTATGTTTTATATAATCAAAGTGTTGATAAATTCTTATAAATCAATCAAAGGAGGTTCATTCATGGAGAGTTTTAGCCATATATCAATTGATCCCAAAGAACTTGAGGGAAAGCGCATTCTTGTAACTGGAGGTACGAAGGGCGGAATGGGTGAGGCTATTGTTAAACGCCTTACAAAAGCTGGGGCGATTGTCATTACAACAGCGCGAACCACTCCGGAAGAATTAAAGAAACCGGAGTTATTTATACAGGCTGATATCAGCACACCTGATGGCACTGCAAAAATTGTGGAATATATTCTGGAACGTTTTGGAGGTGTGGATATTCTCGTCAACAATGTGGGCGGTTCTTCCACTCCCACCGGCGGCGCGCTCAGGCAATCAGATGAGGACTGGCAGCGCACATTCGATACCAATCTTTTTGCAGCGGTTCGGTTGGATCGCGGATTGTTGCCGCCAATGCTGAAACAAGGTAGTGGCGTAATCCTTCATATCACATCCATACAGCGTCGGTTTCCAGGTGAAAACACTATGGCGTACTCGGCAGCAAAAGCAGCGCTTGGTAATTACAGCAAGGCACTTGCGACAGAACTTGCACCAAAGGGAATCCGTGTTAACAGCATAGCGCCAGGTTTTACGGAAACAAAGGCAGCAGAAAGACTCATTGAGCGAATGGCACAGGAACGTAGCTGTGATTATAATGATGCAAGGCAGATTTTAATGGATTCGTTGGGAGGAATCCCCATAGGGCGAACAGCACGTCCGGAGGAAGTAGCTGAACTTGCTGCGTTTCTTGTGTCAGATCGTGCGTCCTACATTGTGGGTGCAGAACATACAATTGATGGCGGAATTGTCCGCACAGTATAAAGGAGAAGGATGACTATGACAAACAATAAATTTCAATTACCAAAAGCAGTTGAGACACATTTTCAGGCAACGAACGCGGGTGACCCAGCCGCCTTTCTTTCTATTTTTGATGAGAATGCCGTTGTAATGGACGCAGGAAAAGAATATCATGGAAAACCAGACATTAAAGAGTGGAGTGACCACGATTATTTTGGTGTACATTTAAGACTGGATGTCATAAATGCCGTTCAAGATGCCAAAGAAATTGTTGTTACTGCAAAATGTGATGGTGAATACAACAAGGCTGGTCTGCCTGATCCATTATTCCTTGATTTTCATTTTACAATGGAAGGGGATAAAATCACACGGCTATGCAATGTACTTTCCTCTAACAGCAGGGCAATTCCATTGCCGCAGCCGATTGCCGCCTATTATCATGCCTCAGATATTTTTGATGAAAACCTGCTTGCCGGATGCTTTGCAGAGGATTCAATGCTGGTAGATGAAGGTGAGACATATCATGGACCAGTAGCGGTCAGCAGACATATTCTGGAGGCAAACAGGGACGCAAAGGTTATGACCGAAGTCACCAATTATGCAGAAAAAAATGGTGAAACGGTTGTCACTGCTGCCATTTCAGGTGATTTTTCAGGAAGCCCCATTCCTTTAGATTTCTGTTTTACACTTTATAATGGAAAAATTAAAAACTTAAATATCACAGTATCCGGTGAATAACGTTTCACTAGCAGTACCGAAGATTTATAATTTGCTGATTGTACTGCCAGGTGGCTTAAGAGAAAAAATAATCCTCCTTTTTAGTCGTTAATATAATACAAATCCTTAATCTGGTGGTATACTAGATAAAAATTAAAACCCGAGGTGGCTAAATGGAAGCAACGATAAAGGAAAGGGTACATGAATTGTATTGGAAATATGATATTAACTGCGCAAGAACGGCTTTAACCTGCTTATGTGAATTATTTCATGTTAGTCTGGAAAAACAGACGTTAAACGCTGCCATAGGATTGCATGGAGCTGGAGGTTATAGAGCTCAATGCGGATTGGTTGAAGGTGCTTTGATGTTTATAGGAATTTATTTCAGTCAGAACGGAAAATCTGATTCTGAGATAGCCGGGATTTGCTATCAATTTGCTGAAGAGTTTACAGATAGATATCATTCACTGAAATGCTTCGATTTACGTCCCAACGGCTTTAGTGAAAATGATCCACCCCATGCATGTGAGAAATTGACTGCTGAAACGATTGAATTTTCAAGTGAATTTATTAAGCGCATCTAAAAAGAACGCAATAGTTCAAAGAAACAGCCCAGGTTTATAAGGCTGTTTCTTTAAGTTTTATAGTTATACTCATACGTTTAAAGTTTTATCTCCATAATCTTTTTCAGATCTCCGCTGCATAGAACATCAAGATGTTCAAATATTTTTTCCGCAGACCAATCCCACCATTTAATTGTGAGAAGATGCTTAATAAGTTCATCGTCAAACCTTTTTTTCAGTATTTTACACGGGTTTCCACCTGCAATGTGATAAGCAGGAACATCTTTTGTTACAACAGAATTAGCGCCGATAATTGCTCCGTCTCCAATGTGAATACCAGGCATTATGGTTACATTCTGTCCGATCCATACATCATTGCCAATCACAGTATCGCCTTTTAACGGCAGGTCTGCCAGTGCTGGGGTTGCTTTTTCCCAGCCGCCTCCCATAATATTAAAGGGGTAGGTGGTAACGCTGTTCATTCTGTGATTCGCACCATTCATTATAAATTCAATGCCCTTTGCTATGGCACAAAATTTCCCGATGATGAGCTTGTCTCCTATAAAATCATAGTGGTGAGTCACGTGTTCTTCAAAGGATTCAGCACCGTTTTTGTCGTCATAATATGTGTAATCTCCAATGATTATATTGGGGCGTGTAACCACATTTTTAATATAGCAGACACTCTTGATCGCCTCATTTGGATATATGGCATTGGGATCTGGTCCATACTGCATATAAAAACCCTCCTGTATTTGATAGAAATAGTATTAATAAAATATCAGCATACCATAGTCTGCTGTATATTTCCAGTGCCTATACAGCGTAATGCCAACTTGCCCCATTGACAAATAATTTAATATCAGGTATAAATACATATGACTATAAAAATAAATATAGTCACAAGAAGGAGGGAATATGCCAAAAGGATTTAGTGAGCAGGAAAAAAATAATATACGTGAAAAGCTGATTGAGGCATGCAAAGAAAATTGGGAAAAGTATGGCTATAAAAAAACCAGCATTGATGAATTGTGTTTAAAAGTCGGTATCTCAAAAGGTGCATTCTATCTCTTTTTTGGATCAAAGGAAGCTCTTTTTTTGGAAACTTTAAGTGCGATACAAAATAAATTATATGAACTGATTGAATCAATTTTATTAAAAGAACAAAATAAATATGGAGTAGCAAGGGCATTAAAAGCAGTTTATGCGGAATATGATAAAAGCCCTTTTTTATATGACACTTCACAAGCAGACTTTACAAGTTTTATCAACAAACTTTCTGAGGAAGAAAAGCAAAGTATATTTTTTGATAGTCTTTATGGAGCGAAGCAAATGATTGAGAAGCCCTTTTTGAAACTTCGTATCAGTGAAGAGAAAGCTTTGTCTGTCATGGCTTCATTGCTATTCTTAATTACGGGTAAGGATAAGCTGGTATGCAATCATTTTGATGTCTTTGATTTTATGCTGGATCATTTAATTGACGATATATTTGAATAGGAGAATACGATGAAAAAATTTAATTTAAAGGAACATAACGCGAAAGTATTTGAGTTTTCGAAAAATGCTGCGAGAGGAGTCTATCCGTCGAAACGGGTAGCAAAGGCAGGTTCTGTTATTGGTTTTGTTATAGGTATTGGATTGGTGCTGATTGGAATGGCAGGTTCATTATGGGGCAGTGTATGGGGGATTGGAAGCTTGATTGCGGGTGTTACTACTGTGATTTCCAATATGTTAAATCTGAAGTGTATAAAATGAGGAAACGTGTATGAAAATCAGGGAGAATTATACTTGCCCACTGGAGTTAGTCCATGATTTTGTAAAAGGAAAATGGAAAACCATATTAATATTTCAACTAAGGAAAGGGACACAGACATTTTCGGAATTAAAGCATGGAATCCAGGGTATTTCAGAAAAAATGTTAATTCAGCAATTGAAGGAGTTGTGGCTTATATGATAGAACACGGACAGACAGAGCAGCTTGAGCAAAAAGGTATTATCTGTGCTAATCAGATACCTACCAAAAAGTAAGTAATTTACTTTTTATTTTATCAGCCGTAAACTTTCAGTAAGAAACTATATAATTATGAGAAAAGAGGTAGTTATTATGAACGTTGGTCTGATTCTGGTAGATATTCAAAATGATTATTTTAAGGGTGGAAAGTATGAACTGGTTAACCCAGAACAAGCGGCATTACAGGCGAGTAAAGTTCTAACATTTTTTAGAGAGCACAATTTGCCGATTTACCATGTGAAACACATAAGTATAAACCCGGGTGCAGTATTTTTTATACCAGAGACTGCTGGTACTGAATTTTATAAAGAGTGCAGTCCATTGAGCGGAGAAGAAATCATAATTAAGCATAGACCTGATAGTTTCCAGGGTACGGGCCTTAACGATAAGCTGGGGGAAAAAGGGATTGATACGTTGGTTGTGTGCGGTATGATGACGCATATGTGCATTGATACAACCGTCAGATCTGCCAATAATTACGGATACTCTGTTGAATTAATTGAAGATGCCTGTGCAACGAGAGATTTGGTATGGCGTGAAACTACAGTACCGGCAGAATTGGCTCAGTGTGCATATATGGCAGCACTGGACGGGACGTTTGCCAAGGTACAAAAGGCAGATGCCTGGATCAAAGATCAAAAGTAAAACTAAGAACATTTAAAAAAGGGCAGACACGGTTAAGCAATTTTTTTCAGTCTGTGGTAAATTGTTTGGAGAGAGGTAATCAATATGCACGCATGGGAATCCATTCAAAAAACGCTGAATCATATTGAAGAAAATCTTGGGGAAGAAATTGAAATCGATACTCTGGCTGAGATTGCCGGGCTGTCACCATTTTATTATCAGAGATTATTCACACGATTGGTAAAAACTTCGGTTCGGGATTATATTAAGCTGCGCCGTTTGGCAAAATCTACAGTGATGCTGCGCAGCAGGGAAAATCGCATTATAGACATTGCGTTGTATTACGGTTTTGGAAGTCATGTAACCTATACCCGTGCTTTTACAAAGACCTATGGGATTACCCCATCCCAGTATCGAAGCAACCGTATTAGTCTGCAAAACTTTGAAAAACCTGATCTATTACTTAGTTATCTTGTAATCAATGAAGGGGTACCGCTGATCAGCGATGGATTAGTTCTTGAAATGAATCGTAAATTTCTTGATCAACCAATAGATTTTCTGGGAGTAATAGGCTATTATGCATTTCGTTCTGGTAAAATGCTTGGCGAAAAGACCGGTGTTGATATGGTTGGCGATATTTGGCACCGATTTTACAAAGAACTTTCCAATATTCCCCGTCTCCCTGAGGGGCGTCACATTGGTGTTTCGTTTAAGGGAGATGCGCCGGAAGGCTATTCCAGCTATTTCATAGGTACGGAAATTAATAAGGAAGAGACCGACCATAATTTTATTCGCTGGCAGCTTCCATCACGGGAATATGTGGTATGTGGATTTGAATCAGAAAACAAGGATCAGATGGTGGCTGATATGGGGAAAGCAATGAAATACACCCGGTTCTGGCTGAAAAAGCACGGTTTAACTGCCGATGGTTTCTTTCCTGAAATGTATTATAAAAGCAAATCTGATATCGTTTATACGGAGTTATGGATTCCGTTTAAAAAACGAGGATGATATATAATTTTTTATTATGGAGGAAAAGAAAATGAGTATGTACCAGGAAGGACTAAAGCTGCTGGAAGAAAAATTTGGAAGCGGGAAAGACAATGTGATATCGCTGGCCACCATTGCACGGGAGCCTGGCGCTGATGGAAAACCACGTCCTGTTGTCCGCAGTGTGGACGCTTATTATGAAGACCGTACATTCTATGTTGTTACCAATGGACAGTCACATAAAATGCAGCAGATCGCTGAAAACCAGGAGGTTTCGGTTGCGGGATGCCTGGAGATGTTTACTGCCAATGGAGTCGCTGAAAACCTTGGCTGGGTGCTTGACCCGAAAAATGCTGAATTGAGAACGAAATTACGCAAGGCCTTTTCTGAGTGGTATGACATGGCAAATAATGAAAAGGACGAGAATTGCTGCTATTTAGCAATCCATCTCACCAAGGGAACATTAAACATTAATCATTGGGAGAAATTATACCACATGGATTTTGTTAATGAGACTGATATGGAAAACGGGGGAATTAATTAAGCAGTTAGAGACAGGGGCGAACGGTTCGCCCCTGTTTCTGGATCTGTTAAGGAATTGGGTAAAGTACTTTTATTTTTTTATAAGGAAAACTCCAATTCTCCAGATACCACTCCTCAACCCACTGATGTTTCGCTGGTTTTGTTTTTGTTTCTTTACGCCATTTTTCCATCAGCATCCAGGTTTCTCTAAGGTGTTCAAGTGATGTATCAGTCGCCATATAAGCACCCCCAGGAAACACATCAAATATAACGGAATCCGCTGATCTGCAATTAACTTCATCAAAATCTTCAGGTAATGTAATCATAATAATATGAAAAAAGGGCGGTCGGTTATCAAAACCCTTGTTGTATTGATATATTTTACATGTATTATCATCTAAATGGTTTTCATTGGCGAAAGATAATGCTTTTCCCCAACATTCATGGGCAATTTTCTCGCTGTCTGTTCCATCTGATCGAAAAACGGCAACTCTGCAGGCAGGAATTACCTCCTTGATCTTTTCTGAGTTATTATCTTTTGGAGCATCTTTTATTGAAATATATAAATCTACGCCGCCAATGTGATCATCTTTTTCAGAAAAACCAAGATGCTCTTCCAGATACTGACTTCCGTCCCATAAATATTTGCTTTCCCCAATCCATAAAACAAACCGTTTCCAGGCAGCAATAATATTACTGCCAATATCACCCGTATCATCACGCTTCACTGACATGACAGCATACTTACCACCCCGTAATATCCGGCGTTTTACTTCATCATATGTACCCTTTACAAAATCGGCAGGAACATCCTTAAGTTTTAAGAACTGTTCCTCCGATATGGTCACACAGACTTCATAGCCGTATATCTCTTCAGAATCATCGACATTAGACGGATCTGGATGATTGTATCCAAAGATTCGATAGGACACATCATGGAAGTATACATCATTTTCATTCGCCCATTTTTTCATTGTCTCAAACGCATGATGTTCGGGATCTTTCCCGTAATAAGTAAAGCAAGCGACATTCATATCTTCCAGTTCTTTGATTACCTTAATATCCGGATATTTTTCTTCTAACTCTTTATTCCCTGTCTCAAAATATTTCTCCATTATATTTAACCTCACAAATTCATTGATGCCATGTTGTGAAGAAACAGATTTTACCTTGGAAGGCAACATTCCAAATTGTTTTTTAAATGCTCTGGTAAAGCTGTCAGCAGAATTGTATTCATACTTAATGGCGACTGAAAGAACCCCTTCCTCTGTCTGCAATAAGTCGTAATATGCAGCTGTCAATCTTCGCATCCGAATATATTCTTTGGCATTGTAGCCAACCACTGACAGGAACATGCGGTAAAATCCTGAAATACTCATGCATGCTTCCTTTGCACATAATTCTATGGTAATCGCCTGGTCTAAATGATCTTCTATAAAGTCAATTGCCTTTTGGATCCTTTGGTAATAATTCATATCTGTTTACTCCTGTTCCTATAACTTGCAAGTTATATTTGTATTATAGCTTTTGGATAAGAACATTACCCGACTTTTTTTCCAAACATTGGTTCCGATAAAAATATCTTAGAATAACTGTACCATAATATAAAATAAATTTATACCCAAACAGCATAAAAGTTTATTGTTACAATAAGGTTTTTGAAATATAATTGAATTCATGGAGGGGAGGTAAATCATGCAGCTAACAATCGGACAGATGGCAAAACTAAACAATGTTACAGAACAGACACTTCGGCTATACGATAAAATGGGGCTTTTGGTTCCTGTAAGCCGGGATGATGAAAACGGTTATCGATTTTATGATATTAAGCAAAGTGCCCAGCTTGATATGATTCAATATATGAAATCACTGGGGATGCAGCTGAAAGATATTAAGGAACAGCTTGATAACCTGTACATTCCAAACATTAAGAATATTCTGAGACAGAAACAGCGCCAGATAGAGGAAGAAACTGAAAAACTTAAATATCAGAAGAGGGCGGTGGAACGTACCATCGAGAGCCTGGAGCGATACGAAAGCGCTCCCAAGGATGGGACCATACTTTTAGAATATATCGGAAGCAGAACCATGTATTTTATTGATTCCAAAGTAAATATCTACGATTATGATATTGATACATATGAAAAGATATTGCGGGAATTTAAAGAAAGTCTTATTGCGGTTCACCTGCCTCAGATCTATTTCTGTAATGCTGGTACAATATTAAGGCAGGAAAATCTGATTCAGAGCCGGTTTATTTCAACCGAGGTATTTGTCTTCGTGGATCATGATGTTTTGGCAGATGAACTCACTACAAAAATCCCAGCTAATAATTACCTTTGTATTTACTGCGATTCCTTTCAAAAAGAGAAAGAGTATGCAAAGCGTCTTTTAGAGCAGATTGAATCAAAAGGCTACCAGATAAACGGTGATTATTTATGTGAAGTGATTACGGAACTTCCCATCATAAGCCATGATGAGAGAGGGATGTATTTACGACTGCAGATCCCCATAAAATTTTGTTAATAAAGTGTCAATTACTTCTTGACATTATAGTAATTATAACCTCTATACTTTTGATATGGGATTCATATAATCCTCAAAAAATCATAGGAAAGAGGTTATCATTATGTATCATGAAAAAGTTCGTGTTGTTCAGTATGGCTGTGGAAAAATGTCAAAGTACATCCTGCGGTATTTGTACGAAAAGGGTGCAGAAATTGTGGGCGCAATTGATGTAAATCCAGATGTTGTGGGTATGGATGCAGGTGATTGGGCCGGACTGGGTGTTAAGCTTGGCGTACCCATTCGCAGCGATGCAGACGCAGTGCTGGATGAATGTGACGCTGATATTGCAGTGGTTACATTATTCAGTTTCATGAAAGATGTCTACCCATATTTTGAGAAATGTGTAAAACGTGGTATAAATGTAATCACCACCTGTGAAGAAGCAATTTATCCATGGACTACATCGGCTGCCCTTACTAACAAATTAGATAAACTGGCTAAAGAACACAACTGTACAGTAGTAGGTGCCGGTATGCAGGATATTTATTGGATTAATATGATTGGCTGCGTGGCTGGTGGTGTACATAATATTGAGCGGATTGAAGGAGCTGTAAGCTACAATGTGGAAGATTATGGACTTGCACTTGCAAAAGCTCATGGAGCCGGACTAACACCGGATGAATTTGAAGCGCAGATTGCACATCCGGAAACGTTGGAACCAAGCTATGTATGGAACTCCAATGAAGCTCTCTGTTCCAAGATGGGCTGGACCATTAAGTCACAATCACAGAAATGTGTACCTTATTTTTATGACACCGACTTATATTCCGAAACATTAGGAAGAACCATTCCAAAGGGGCATTGTATTGGTATGAGTGCTGTAGTAACAACAGAAACATTTCAGGGTCCTGTGATCGAAACACAGTGTATTGGCAAAGTATACGGACCAGAAGATGGCGACATGTGTGACTGGAAGATCATAGGGGAACCGGATACCACATTCTATGTATCAAAACCCGCAACTGTTGAGCATACCTGTGCCACGATTGTAAATCGCATTCCCAGTGTTTTAAATGCCCCAACCGGGTATGTTACCGTTGATAAATTAGATGAGTTGGAATACCTGTCGTACCCAATGCAACTTTATGTAAAATAGGATTAAAACCTCTTGTTTGCTTGCTCAAAGTATAGCAGACAGGAGGTTTTTGTACATTTATTGATACCTTATGGAACAGCAGCGGCGAATAAGTCATGCGGAGCAACTGCTGTCTGACACAGACCTGACCATCGGGCAGATTGCTCGGACTGTTGGCTATTCCAATGCAGGACGGTTTGCGCAGCTGTTCCATAAAAACACAGGTCTGCTGCCAGGGGAGTTCAGAAAAAGATAATTTCTTTTTGAGATCAGATCAGTTATGATATGATACAGGAGGAATCAGTCATGGAACGAAAATTAAAGTCTTCAATTGTAACAGTACAGAAACTGCATCAGGCGATGATTCGACTATTGGAAAATCAGGAGTATGAAAAAATTTCAGTGGCAGGAATAGCAAAAGAAGCAGATTTAAACCGGACCACTTTCTATCTGTTCTATAGTTCTAAGGAAGAATTGATATATGATATATGCGATACTTTTTTAGATGAATATATTGAAATTTTTATGGATTCGTTAGATAAAAATGGAAAAGAGGACGAAGTAAAGGGTTTTCAGAAAGCGTTCGAAAACTTAAGTAAACATGAGAAAGTGATAAAAGCATTATGGAATATCCAGGAGGAGAAGTTTCATCCTTATAAAATTATGGAGAAATCTGTTGCTAAGACAGTTTGTCATTTTTTGGAAAAAGAGAATATTCAAATGAAAAATGGTGGTCAGACAAACTTTTTTGCAGATTTATACGCAGCTAATGTAATGGCAACCGTAAAATGGTGGATCTATAATTATCAGGATTTCACGATTAGTTACGTATATGGAGTAATCAAAGACTGCCAGGAGAAAGGTTTGCTTTCTTTACTTGAAAATAAGAAATTTTAAAGGTCGACACATTTTGTAATTCTGTCTTTTGGGTTGTGTTTATGCTTGTTAAAATAATAATAATCAATACCAAAGGAGGATATTACAGATGGGAAACAGAGTTTGCGACGTTTTAGGAATTGAAAAGCCGGTCATTCAGGGACCAATGGCATGGATTTCAACAGCGCCACTTGTTGCGGCTGTATCGAATGCAGGAGGACTTGGAGTATTAGGTGTCGGATTTGCGCCAGATGAGTTTTTAATTTCACAGGTTGAGGAGACAAAGAAACTGACGAATAAACCATTTGGAATTAATACAGTTATGATTCCTGAAAATCTGGATCGTCTGACCACACATATTAAAAATCTAAAGCCACCTGTAGTTTATGCAGATACATTACTTGGACTGGATGTGGATCTTTGTAAGAAATATTTCTCACAATGGCATGAAGCTGGATGCAAGATTATTGTAAAGGCTTCTGATATAGCGGATGCAGTGAATGCAGAGATAGGAGGAGCCGATCTTGTAATCGTAAAGGGTTGGGAAGGCGGCGGACATACAACTGTTGAAGCAACAACTGTACTTGTTCCTCAGGCAGCGGATAAACTTTCTATTCCGGTTGTAGCTTCTGGTGGAATTGCTGATGGCCGCGGGATGGCAGCAGCAATTGCTCTTGGTGCAGAGGGAATTGAGATGGGAACTGTTTTTATGGCATCAAAGGAGACAACCGTACATCCTAATGTAAAAAGAAGTGTGATAGAAGCTGGAGATATGTCAACAGTAATTACGGGATATTCAACCGGTGAGCCTTGCAGACAGTTTAAAAATGCACTTTCTGATGAGATGGAGAAGATCGAGGCTGAGAATACAAAAGTCGCAGCGGCAGAAATACTTCGCCCCGTTGCAGAAAGTTCTCTTAAGAGAGCAATGGCTGAGGGGGATATGGAACATGGAGCAGTTATGGCTGGACAAATTGCACCACTTATCAAAGAAGAAAAAGCAGTTATAGATATTATCGATGATACAATCGCAGGTGCAAAGGCTTGTTTTGCTGCGATCACAAAGTTTGAATTTCAGTAATCCGATGGAGGATTAATTGTTGTATCCTGAGGAATCTGGATAATCTGATCATGAAATGTACAGGCAAAAAAACGGATAGAAAAAATGCAATCATTTTTTCTATCCGTTTTTTTGTTTTAATGATTAGGGGAGATACTTTTGACAGCGGCTGTATCGGAAAAACGATAAATACAGTATCAATCTCACAGCAGAATTAATTTATTTTCCATTAAAGTTATGATAAAATAATTATGCAATGATTGGATCATCAGAAACGGGCAGATTGTAATATTGCCTGTCAGAAGAAATGTTAAGGAAGAACTCATGGATTATAAAAGAGCAATGAAAACAGAAAAAAGTAAATTTCAAAAAGAACTGGAGAAAATGGTATCA
This sequence comes from Lacrimispora struthionigena, assembly GCF_048627165.1. Taxonomy (NCBI): domain Bacteria; kingdom Bacillati; phylum Bacillota; class Clostridia; order Lachnospirales; family Lachnospiraceae; genus Lacrimispora; species Lacrimispora struthionigena. The sequence goes on along the minus strand of NZ_JBMBWP010000002.1, from coordinate 936,330 downwards.
ACAAGAATTGTCGTTATCATTCTTATTGGCTGTCTGTTTTTTTCGGTTGCTATCATAATCATTAATACCTTGAGTCAGGAAGTGAATAGTGAGAGACATCTGGAGGAAATCAGCACGAATTTTTTCGATGTATATCATTCAACTGTGAATTTCTTAGAAGAGAAAGAAAATATGCAGAGCTTCCTGGATTGTATTAAAAAAGAGAAAAACCCAAGAGATATTAATTATTTAATCAGCAAATATAATGTAGAGGCAAAGGTAGGTATTAATTTAATCCTGATTAATCAGGAAGATCAAGTTGTTATGACGAACTTTTCTGAAGAGGAAATGAATCTTCACAGGAGAGAGTTTAATCGGATTGCAGCTAAGAATGCAAGAGAAAATGGAACCGGTATCTATACCACAGTTTATTTTTTCAAAGCTGACGCATCAGAATATCTGATGATGCTGCCCATATACGATCAGGAAACCTACCGCGGAACAGTGGCAGCGTACTTAAAAAATACAGATTGGAATAATTGCCTGTCACAGGGGCAGTATGATACGATTATTACCAATGAAAGGAGTGATATTATCTATTGCTCCAACAACAGTCTGATCGGAAAAAACACTGCAAATAAATACATTGGAACAGATGGCAGAAACTATGTAACAATAAATGGAAATCGTTATTTCAGAAGAAGCAAAAATCAGGAGAATGAGAATATTTGTATTTATTCTTTTATTTACTCACCTGAAAATTCTGCTTATCTGTTAATCGGTGTTATTACAATCCTTGGATTAGGTGCTGTCTGGACCATTATGTTTTTTCATATGCTGGGTGTGATGTCAAAGAAGACTTCGGAATCGGTTGAACTTCTAGTAAAAGAAATCCGCATTATTCGAAAAAAAGATACCAATCATGAGATTACACTGCGCACTGGCGATGAGTTTGAAGAGATTGCAGAGCAGATTAATAAAATGGTAAAGAGCATTAATGAATTGAATCATAAAAATGTTGAATTAATACAGATAAACGGACAAATGGAGATGCAGAATCTTCAAGAGAGAATGAATCCTCATTTTATCTATAACACTCTGGATAATATTAAATATCTGATTATGTCAGATCCAGTCAAAGCGGAGAACATGATTGAACGCTTTACGCATATTTTAAGATACAGTATCAACAATACGAAAAAGAAGGTACTTCTTCAGGAGGACAAGGTTTATATTGAGGATTATCTGTATATCCAAAAGATTCGTTTCGGAAACCGGTTTGATTATACAATAGAGATTGAAAATGAGTGTGAACAGTTCTTTATTCCCAAGCTCCTGCTACAGCCACTATTAGAAAATTCGATTAAATATGGGTTCCAGAAGAAAACAGACATACATATTAAGATAGGCGGTTATATGCAGAAGGAATATCTGTATCTGGTGGTAGAAGACGATGGAGCTGGACAGCCAAAAGCGACGATGGAGATGTTAAAAAGCATCACAAACAGAGAGAAAATAGATACAAAACATAATGGCTTACAGAATATTAACCGAAGAATTTCACTGGAATATGGAAAAGAAAGCGGAATGATAATTGAGAGTCAGGAAAATGAATATTTCCGGGTAGTATTAAAATTGTGGATGGGAGAAAATTGTGTATAGTGTGTTGTTAGTGGAAGATGAGGACATTATCAGAAAAGGAATTCGTGCTTCCGTTCCATGGGAGAGCTGTGACAGCTACGTTGTTGGGGAAGCTTCCAATGGAATAGAGGGGAAAAAGCTGATCGAAGAGTTAAAACCGGATATTGTAATCACAGATATTAATATGCCGGTTATGGATGGCCTGCAGATGATTGCCAATACAAAGACTGTGTTTGATTATGTTGCAATCATTCTTACCGGTTATTCAGATTTTGAGTATGCCAAGGAGGCGATTCGGAATGGGGTATCTACTTACGTCTTAAAGCCCTTAAATATGGAGGAAATGAAGGAAGCTTTAGAGCAGGCAGTGTTAGAATCTAAAAATATACACTATTTACGGGAGCGCAATGAAAAAACAAAAGAACTGGAGAGCATTTCTCTAATAGAAGAAAAGACAAGTCTGGATCCGGTCATACAGCAGATTTTACAATACATAGAAGAACATTATCAGGAAAAAATTGTATTATCTGATTTAGAAGAGGTACTTCATTACTCAGAACGATACATTAACCAGAAATTTCGAAAAGCGTTAGGAACAACCGTGATTGAATACCTGAACCGGTTTCGGATACAGAAAGCACTGGCAATGTTAAAAAACAAGAATACAGTCATATCAGAGGTGGGGTTCCTCTGTGGAATTGGTGACTACAAATATTTTAACCACGTATTTAAAAAATATATCGGGTGCTCTGCCAAAGAATATCAGAATAGAGTGTTATAAAATACCGGACGAAACTGTTCGGTATTTTTTCCATTTGTTCGGGATAAAGAGTGTGAAACAGGTTGCAGATCTTATATGATAAAGCTATCTAAAAAACAATATTTTATGGGAGGAACAAAATAATGAAAAAAGGTATTGGGTTACTAATGGGTTTGATAACGGCAGTCTCTCTTACAGGCTGCGCAAGCACAGGGGCTGATTCAACGACTGCTGCACAAACTGAAACAACAAAAGCGGCAGAAGAAACAACCGCAGCAAAAGCGGCACCGGGAGGCGGAAATCTGGTTATTTATTCCCCTAACTCCGAAGGACTTATGAACGCCACCATTCCACTGTTTGAAGAAAAATATGGAGTCAATGTAGAAGTAATCCAGGCTGGCACCGGTGAATTGGTAAAGAGAATTCAGTCAGAGATGAACGATCCATACGCAGATATCCTCTTTGGCGGTTCCTGGTCACTGGCATATGACAATAAGAATCTTTGGGAACCATATGTATCCTCCAATAATGACAATGTCATAGATGCCTACAAAAATACCTGTGGTTTTATAGCAGGTAACGTATTAGACGGCAGCGTATTAATTGTGAATACAGACCTGATTGGAGATATAGAAATCAATGGCTACGAAGACCTGTTAAATCCTGAGTTAAAAGGGAAGATTGCCACCGCCGATCCGGCCAATTCCTCCTCCGCTTTCGCACAGCTTACCAATATGCTGCTGGCAATGGGAGGCTATGAGGATGATGCAGCGTGGAAATACGTAGAAGACCTGTTTACCAATGTAGATGGAAAAATCTGTGAAAGCTCCTCCGCAGTTTACAAAGGAGTTGCAGATGGTGAATATGTAGTGGGGCTTTCCTATGAAGATCCGTGTGCACAGCTTGTAAGAGATGGCGCACCCGTTAAAATCGTATATCCAAAAGAGGGAACCGTATATCTTCCAGCATCAGCAACTATCATCAAAGGTGCAAAAAACATGGATAACGCCAAATTATTTATCGATTTTATCTTAAGTAATGAAGTACAGAATATATGGGGAAGTACTTTAACAAACAGACCGGTTATCAAAGATGCAAAGACAAGTGACTTTATGAAACCTATTTCTGAAATAAAAGTAATAGAAGAGGATATTCCATATGTAAGCGGAAACAAACAGAAAATTGTTGACAGATATACAGAAATTTTCACTGATTTACAGAGTAAATAAAGCTTTTTTGGAGAGGGTAAGGTTGGATAAATGAGCAAAATTTCAATTAAAAATGCGGTCAAAAAATATGGAGATACTACTGTAATTCCCCAGCTGAATGCTGAGATAAAAGATGGGGAATTATTTACGCTCCTTGGTCCTTCTGGTTGTGGAAAGACAACATTACTCAGAATGATTGCAGGATTTAATTCCATTGAGGGGGGAGATATTTTGTTTAATGATACCCGTATCAATGAGATGGATCCAAGTAAAAGAAATATTGGTATGGTGTTTCAAAATTATGCCATCTTCCCCAATCTGTCAGTGCGGGATAATGTAGCATTCGGATTAAAAAACCGAAAAGTGGAAAAAGACACAGTAAAGAAAGAAACAGATAAGTATCTAAACCTGATGCAGATTATGCAATATGCAAACCGCATGCCAAATCAGTTATCCGGCGGGCAGCAACAGCGTATTGCCCTTGCAAGAGCGCTGGTTATATCCCCCGACGTATTACTGATGGATGAGCCTTTATCAAATCTGGATGCAAAACTGCGTCTGGAGATGCGGAGCGTCATTCGCCATACACAGAAAAACGTTGGGATTACTACCGTTTATGTAACTCATGATCAGGAGGAAGCAATGGCGATCAGTGATACCATTGCTGTTATGAAAGATGGGGTGATTCAGCATATAGGAACCCCCAGAGACATCTATCAAAGACCATGTAACGTTTTTGTGGCAACCTTTATCGGAAGAACAAATATTATAGAGGCAAAGGCAGCTGCCGGTAAGATTGTATTTAAGGATGGGTATCAGGTAGAACTTCCTGGTTTAAAAAATGAAGAAAATCAAGAGGTTTTGTGTTCCATACGACCGGAAGAATTTGTGATCTGTAAAGATCATGAGATGGGTATCAGAGGAACGGTTAAGGAATTCACCTATTTAGGATTGAATACACATTACAGCATTGAGCTGGAGGACGGGGATACGGTGGAGATCGTAGAGGAATCTTCCATAAAAGAAGAACTGCAGCCGGGTCAGAAGGTGATGCTGCAGGTGAAGAAAGAAAAAATCAATGTATTTAATAAACAAGGTGATACGAATCTGATAAGGAGCGGGCTTTATGAAGAACAATAACAAATTCCGTTTGGATGTATGGGGATTCATTACGCTTGCTACAATTGCATTGTATCTGCTGTTTCTGATTTACCCTATGGCTTACTTAATAAAACAGTCTGTAATAGACAGTGAGACAGGGGCCATTACAATGGCTAATTTTGCAAAGTTCGTATCAAAGAGTTACTATTTTGATACCCTGTTTAACAGTTTTAAGGTATCCATCGCTGCAACATTATTATCGCTGGCAATTGGAACACCGCTGGCATATCTGTTCTCCGTATTTAAGATAAAAGGAAAATCATTATTAAATATTCTGATTATTGTAGCTTCTATGTCTGCACCATTTATAGGCGCGTATTCATGGATTTTGTTGCTGGGAAGAAGTGGTGTTGTTACAAAATTTTTCAAAGGCATAGGAATTAGCATACCGCCTATTTATGGTTTTACAGGTATTGTGCTTGTTATGACATTGCAGTTATTCCCACTTGTATTTTTATATGCCAAGGGAGCTTTGAAAAATATAGATAATTCTTTGATTGAAGCATCAGAAAATTTAGGATGCTCAGGCATTCGGTGCTTCTTCAAGGTTGTAGTGCCGTTAATTACACCTACATTACTGGCAGCAGGACTTTTGGTATTTATGAGATCCTTTGCAGATTTTGGTACACCAATGCTGATTGGAGAGGGGTATCGTACGTTCCCGGTAGTTCTATACACAGAGTTCATCAATGAGGTAAGTGGAAATGATGGTTTTGCAGCAGCAATTGCGGTGATTGCCATTGTAGTTACAACTGTCGTATTTCTGGCACAGAAGTATGTATCCAATAAGAAGTCATTTTCTTTAAATGCTTTGCACCCAATGGAAGAAAAGAAAGCACCCAAGGGTATTTCATGGATCATTCATTTATTTTCCTATCTGATTGTTGGAATTGCTGTTTTACCCCAATGTTATGTAATTTATACATCATTTAAGAAAACGGAGGGAAAAGTATTTACATCGGGATATTCTTTAAAAAGCTATGTGACGGCATTTGGAAAACTGGGTAAAAGTATTCAGAATACGATTATTATCCCGGTGCTTGCATTAATTGTGATTGTAATACTGGCAGTTGTGATTGCATATCTGGTGGTACGCAGAAGAAATACTCTGACAAACGCAGTTGACATTTTATCCATGATCCCATACATAGTGCCAGGTACTGTGCTTGGTATTGCATTATTAAATGGATTTAATAAAAAGCCTTTGTTAATCAGCGGGACCATGTTAATTATGGTAATTGCTTTGATTATACGAAGACTTCCGTATACGATTCGTTCATCCGTTGCAATTTTGCAGCAGATACCCATGAGCATTGAAGAGGCAGCCATTTCACTTGGTGCTTCTAAGATGAAGGCATTTTTCCGCATTACAGTTCCCATGATGTCTGCAGGAATTCTAGCCGGAGCAATTTTAAGCTGGGTGACCATGATTAGTGAATTGTCTACCGCAATAATTCTGTATACCGGGAAAACAAAAACATTAACAGTTGCAGTATATACAGAAGTGGTCAGAGGAAATTATGGAACGGCCGCTGCGCTGTCTACCATACTGACTGCTCTGACCGTTATATCGTTACTGGTATTTAATAGATTTAATAGAGGAAAAGATTTAAGTTTGTAAATTTGTATTTATGATGGAAGATAAAGAAGTTTCTGAAGAAGAATGGAGTTCACTGACCAAAGATTATCTTTCTAATTCATCTGACTTAATTGTATAGAAAAGAAATATAAACAAATTCCCCGTCTGATAAGGCGGGGAATTTGCTTAACTGAAATTCTTCAACAGAACCATCAGCATGTGGAATTTTAATATAACCAACTCACTTCTACTTGACATTCTGGAAGGAGGCGTTATTATGATAAAAAACCGAATTAATTTACCATCAATTGTAAAAGGAGAATAAATCATGAACCAGAGGGAACGAATGTTAGCGGGATTACCATACAAAGCATGGCTAGATGGATTAGAAGAAGAAAGATTTGCGTGTAAGCAGAAAATCTATGACTTTAATAATCTTTCACCGAGTTTAAATGAATCAGCCCCTTCCCTGTTGAAAAATATTTTAGGTAAAACAGGTGAAAACATTTGGATTGAAGCCCCTTTTCATTGTGACTACGGCTGGAATATAGAAGTAGGAGAGAATTTCTTTGCTAATTATAATCTAACGATTCTGGATGTGGCAAAAGTTACGATCGGAAAAAATGTTCAGATAGCTCCTAATGTATCAATCTATACAGCTGGCCATCCCATTCATCCGGATACCAGAAATACTGGCTATGAGTACGGGATTCCCATTACGATAGGAGACAATGTCTGGATTGGGGGTAATGTGGTAATTCTTCCTGGTGTAAAAATAGGGGATAATGTTGTTATTGGTGCAGGCAGTGTTGTGACAAAGGATATACCAGATCATGTAATTGCAATGGGGAATCCCTGTAAAATAGTGAGAGAAATTACAGAAGAAGACAGAAGTTATTACTATAAAAAAAATAAATTTGATGTACCGATCGAATAGCCAGAGGCAATGGCAGTATGATCAGAAAGGAAAATGAATGCCACTTCGAAAACTTATTACCTTTACACTTACGATACCTTCCATTGCAATAGGTGTGTTTGCAATGTACCAAAACCATGTTCCATTTGCTATCTGGGGTCAGAATATTGGTTGTCTTGTTTTAATGAGCGTTATTTCCTTACTCATGATTACGCGCAAATTTAATAATACAGAAAACAGATACAATCAATTATTATTACCCGCCGCCATAATTGCTTTAATTCTTACGTTTGCAAACCAGGGGATGGAGGGGGTTCACCGATGGATATCCATAGGGGCAGTAAAATTAAATGTTGCCATAATTGTACTGCCCATAATTCTTTTAGAACTATATCAAGTATTAAAAATCAGAGGCTTAACGTATGCAGGTGTCAGCGCATTCATCATATTACTGGTACTGTTTTTTCAGCCGGATGCCTCACAATTAACCGGATTTGCCATTCCTGTGATGATTATGCTAAGCCAGAATACGCGTAGTAAAAAGATACGTTTCTTAATTACAGGCGTATCTGTTTTGTTCATAGTTTTATCATGGATACGTCTGGATCATTTGCCACCAGTTAATTATGTAGAGAGAATTCTCATGATGGTGGCAGATATGGGAGGGATTTGGTTCGTTCTGGGCATTATTTCTTTAGCAATATTACCAGCTCCATTCATATTGCTTCCACCGAAAAATGCAGTGTCAGTTTCAAGATATATTGGTTGTTACTATATAGTCATACTGTTATCCACTTTATTTGGGAATTTTCCGGTTCCTCTGATGGGATATGGAATATCACCGATAGTCGGCTACTATTTATCACTAACCTGGTATTTTAACTTAATCAATACTCCTTAAGACGGAAAGTGTTTTCAGGAGTTCATCATACTGCTCCTTCCCCACAATCTGTTCTAATTTGGATTGTGCCTCCTGCCAATGTGGCATGGCAAGTGCAAGTTTTTTCTTCCCTGTTTCGCTGACTGTAATACACTTTTTTCTGGAATCGGCATCCTCCGTTTTCACATCGACGTAGCCTTTTTTGCGCAAAATCTCCACATTTCTTGTCACCGTTGTCTGATCCATCATTGCCTGATTTGCCAGCTCATTAACGGAGATTCCATTTTCCCTTGAGCAGATGTCAGTTAACAGAGCAAACTGTGGGGATTTAAGTCCGGAAATACGTAAGGCTTTATCGTAATACTGTGTGATTACCCGGGTGGTCATTCGAAGACTTCGGCATGCACATACTGACAGATTTAAGTTTTGTTCGTTTTGTTGTTCCATTTTTCATTTCTCCCATGCTGATGTATATGCATATAAGATAGTTGTAAAAAGAAACTTTGTCAAGTATGCCAGGATTTAATTTGAGTATATGGATCCCAGACCATGTTTTGTGGAGATTATGTCTGCCATCTCACGAACCTGTTCATATTTGCTTTCCTGAGCCTTTATAATAGATGGGGCGAAATGATCTTCATACCGGTTATCCATAAAGTTTAATACATTTACCTGCCATTTCCATAATTCGTCTGGTGACAGGTAAAAAAATTTAGGCTGAATGTTCTGATGATAAAAGTCTTCATCCATTTCTAAAATATTCTCCATAGTCAGGTAAGGTTCAAGTTCTGAAAGTCCAGGAAATTCGTTCTGTGCAGACCATTTGTTATGATTCATTGGACAGGCATCCTGGCACATATCGCAGCCATAAATCCAGTCACCGAAATCAGAAGCCAGAGGTTCATTGGGTAAGTTTCGTCCTCCAAAGGTTGTTAAAAAGGAAATGCAGCGAAGGGGGTTCATGGTATAAGCGTCGGACAGAGAAGCAGTGGAACAGGCTTTCATGCAGCGGTTGCAATTAGGCGGACAAGGAGAAAGATTTGGTTTTTCTATCAATTCCATCTCACAATCAGTTAAAAATGCTTCCAGGCTGATCCAGGAACCGGATTCTGTATAAAAAAAGTTGTTCCGCCTTATTATGCCAAGACCTGCCTGCAATGCAGCCCAGCGCACTCCCACAATTCCGAACTTACGATTGGTCGCAGTGCGTAAACCCAGCTCTTGCATATATTGTTCCAGAGCGGTACTGTTTTGAAATTCTTTCGTATTTTCATTTGTGCGGGAATCCGTTAAATAATGCTTTGCAATGTGCCCCTTTAATGATTCCGGAATATGGTACTTTGAATATCGCTTGACCAAAACTACAATGGACTTTGCCCAATCAAAATCTTCCTGGAAACGGATAAGACGTTGCTGATTTTGATAAAAGGGCTGGGATTCCGGTACTTTTTGAGTCCGTTCATTAAATTTCTCCTCATAGCCGGTCATCATTTCAACGGGAATAATGCCGCATTTTTCATAACCGAAATCAAGTGCTTTTTTTTGGATCAGCTTAGCGATGGAATTGTCTGAATCACTTTTTTTACTCATCATATCGATACCTCGGATTTTTTGTCTTTGCACGCGGCGTGGATACTGCTTTGCCGCCATTCACTGAATTTTCTATTAATTCTCATTAAGATGCAATGATTGTAAAATGTATATATGTATATACATATAATATCAGGGGCTGAATCGCTTGTCAAGAATCAGATATGAATTCTGCTTGTAGTAAGGAGGCTCAATTGGGGTATATTAAGTTCAAGCATAAAGAAAGGAGCGTTTATCTGTGAACAAATTTATTTTCAATGACTATTTTCATGTACCTCAGGGAAAAATTGCGAAGCGTATGCTTTTCAAAAGTGATAATGTAATTGCTTTTGTTCTAAATATTGCAAAAGGGGAAATACTGCCAGGGCATACACATATGGAATCAACCCTTCTCCTACAGGTCTTAGAGGGGGAGGCGAAAGTTGTAACGGATGGAAATGAGACTCTGCTTCAGATTGGTGAATTAATGCAGGTTGACGGGAAGGAAAGCTTACAGGTTATCAATATTGGCAGCGATGTCTTACGCCTTTTTGTCACGATTTCACCCATGGGCTCCGAGGCATTTGCAACAGATGCAAATGTTTAATCACTTTGAAAACCCTCAGTGCGCTGGGGGTTTTCGTACGACTAAATTATGCACGGATTATCGGATCTATAAATGTATCCTATGTTATTATGTTTGATGAAAGGAGGTCGTATTATGGATTCAATCAGTAGTATGAATGAAGCATTGTCATATGTGGAAGATCACCTGACAGAAGATATGGATTATGGTGAGGTAGCTAAAATTGCCCACTGTTCCGAATATCATTTTAAACGTATGTTTTCACTTCTGGCAGGTATCAGTTTATCAGAATATGTCAGGAGAAGGAGATTAACATTAGCTGCCCTTGATTTGAAGGATAAAAACTCCAGAATCATTGATGTTGCGGTAAAATACGGTTATAATGCAGCTGATTCTTTCTCCCGCGCGTTTCAAAACATGCATGGTATTCTGCCTTCTGAGGCAAGAGATGAGCAGACAAAACGAAAGGCTTATCCCAGAATGACCTTTCAATTATCAATTAATGGAGGATGCGAGATGAATTATAGAATCGTGGAGAAAGGACCGTTTCAATTAGTGGGATTTAAGAAAAGAGTTCCAATTATTTTCAATGGTGTAAATCCTGAGATCGCAAAAATGTATCAGCTTATGACACCTGAAGTGATAGAACGGCTAAAGGCCCTGTCAAATATTGATCCGGCAGGTATTATCAGTGCATCAACAAATTTTTCCGAAGAAAGAATGGAAGAAAGTGGAGAACTAGATCATTATATTGGCGTAGCAACTACAAGCAGTGAAACTACCGGATTTGATGAATTAAGGGTTGGCGCTGGCACCTGGGCCATTTTTGATTCAGTTGGACCATTCCCCCAAACACTTCAAAATGTGTGGGGAAGGATTTACTCAGAATGGTTTCCGTCTTCTGGTTATGAAGCAGTAGAGGGACCGGAGATTCTATGGAATGAAAGTAAGGATACGGAGAACCCCAAATACAAAAGTGAAATTTGGATTCCGGTAAAGAAGAAAAAATAGAATATATGGAATATAACATTTACCAGGCGCTCCCATAAGGAGCGCCTCTATTTTTTTGGCATTGTAAATCAGTTTCACTTGATAAGTGTTATAAAAAATAGTATAAATAATTAGAGAAACTAACCTCCAATTCCCACACATAATTGCTAACTGACAGATATTTACTGCAACAAATTGTTTTGTATTTAACCGCTTCTTTTAATTTCTTATGCACTCATTACAAGTAATAACAAATCAGGGGGGGAAGTATGTATTCATTAATTCATAAACTGAACATCAGTCTGTTCAAGAAAATAATCAGTGTTTTTTTAATCGTCATAGCACCCATTTTTATACTTGGAATCTATATCCGTAACTGGGGAGCCAGTACAGTACGGGAAGAGCTGTCGAAATCATCAACTGCTCAGATTGAATTTTACTTAAACCAGCTGGAAAAGGAAATTGAACGTCTTAAAATATTGCAGTACACATGCTTAAATGATGAATCTCTAAACCGTCTCGCAGTCCAGTATAGTATCATGAGTGATTATGAAATAGTGAGTAATTTAAAACAGCTGCAGTCTCGTCTCATAACAATTGCTTATAGCAGCAGCTATGTCAAAAATGTCAGCGCCCATATATTTTCCATTCATAAAACAGTTTCCTCTACAAGAGGGGTTGATCCATTGGATCCCAAGGCTTATGAGCGCACTAAGGATGCAGCCGGCTTAACAGGTGCCCAGATTATCAGATACAAAGATCAGTTATATCTGACGACCGTTTATCCTTCGGATAAAACAGGCTTAAACAGCAGCTATGTCATAGAAATTGAGTTAAATCAGGATGCATTTAATGAGGATATGGAACAATTTAATATTTATCCGGACAGCGGATCCTACCTGATTGATTTAACCAACCGAAAAGAAATCGCAATGGCCAATACAGGGAAAATTCTGCAGTCCGATTCAATTTTGGAGGATTTCGGCACCACTCAACAAAGCGGCACCAGCTTGAGAAAAATAGATTCGTTCCGTTATTACTCCGTGTACGCCCGGTCCGACTATTTAAATATGCTTTTGCTCCGATATCTGCCGGAAAATCTGATCTTTACCCCCATGCGTAATTTTACCAATTGGATCTGGATATTTGTTATGGTATCAATTCTGGTAATTGCAATTTTTACATTAACCATGAACCGATTTATAAACAAACCAATAAAAAAACTGGTTGAAGTTTTCCGCCAGGTGGAAAATGGAAATCTGCAGATTAGTTTAAACACCGATGACGTAGAATCAAAAGAATTTGCCTATCTGTATGCCAGATTCAACAAAATGGTTGACAGTCTGAATATGCTGATCGATCAGGCTTATAAACAGAAGATCCTGACTCAGCGTGCAGAGCTTAAACAACTACAGGCACAAATTAAACCTCATTTCCTTTATAACAGCTTTTTTATCATTAATACCATGGCACAGACAGGAGATGATAATTTAATCGAGTTTACTAATCACTTGGGTGAATACTACCGCTACCTTACCAGGAATGCTGCAGATATTATTCCTCTACACGAGGAAATTAAACACGCACGTACTTACACCAGCATTTTATCCATGCGTTTTACTAAGAATCTGACGGTGGAATTTGGTTCCTGCCCAAAGGAATATGAACAATATCCCGTTCCCCGGCTCATAATACAGCCTTTAATTGAGAATGCGTTTGAGCATGCAGCGGAAAAAAGGATGAAGGACCGGATTATTTCCATTTCATTTGAAATACAGGAGGAGAGACTACATATAACAGTTGAAGATAATGGAACCAGCCTGTCAGATGAGGAACTGATTAAACTGCAGAAAACATTGGTATCACAGCCAGATGATGGAGAAGTTACAGCATTGCTTAATATCAACAGACGTTTAAAGCTCCAATATGATGAGAACAGCGGGGTAGTACTAGATAGAAGTCCGTTGGGAGGACTTGGGGTTGAACTGATTTTAGGCCCCAGAAGGGAGTAATATGTATCGACTTTTAATTGTTGATGATGAGGAGATCATCGTAAATGGGTTATATGATATTTTTTCCAGCATGGAGAATCTGGATCTGGATGTGTATAAAGCGTATTCAGGAGAAGAGGCAATCCAGTGGCTGGGGCGCACAAGAATGGATATTGTATTGACTGATATTAATATGCCGGAAATAGATGGCCTGTATCTGCTTGAGGAGATAAAAAAACGATGGCCATGGTGCCGTGTAATTTTCCTCACAGGACATAGTGAGTTTAACTATGCATATAAAGCAATTCAGTTTAGCAATGTCAGATACATATTGAAGACAGAAGGATACGGTAAGATTATTAAATCAGTTGAAAATGTGATACAGGAGCTGGTGGATGAAAATCAGACAAATGAATTAATACAAAATGCCAAGAATCAGATTAATATTGCCCAGGATTTGTTTTGCCAGAAATATTTCTATGCACTGCTTAATAATGACCATTCGTTAAAAATAAATGGGGAAGAATTTGAACGGCTTTTTATCCATTTAAACGCAGATGAACCGGTGATGCTTATTTTAGGTGAGATATTGATTTTGCCTAAGTCAGTGGATTTTTGGGAGAAGAATCAGATCATGTATTCCATAAAGCAGCTGATCGTCAGGTATTTTGCAATTCATATCAATAGCCTGGTGGTTCCCCTTAAGGATGAAAGACTGGCAGTATTTGTTCAACCCCAAAAGACACAAACTTATTCCGAAAATCCATATGGAAGCATGAATGTATTTTTAAAAGGGACTTTGGAAATCGTTCAGTCCGCCTGCCGGGACAGACTTCAGGCCCCAGTCAGTTTCGCTCTGGCAGAAAAACCGTGTAGCTGGGGAGAAATTGCAGATAAGTATGTATCCCTCATCGATCTGCTCAATTATCATGTCAGCAATGACATGGAAACAATTATTGATGAAAGAGATTTTCGGAAACAAAGACAGACATTTATTCAGTCTTCTGCCGTTAGTTCGGACAATGCCACTACTTTATTGCAGGGACTTCTGTACCGGAAGGATTTAAGCAATCTCCAGCATTCCATTGAGACTGGAGAGGAGCAGGATTTTTATGATTCCCTGAAAGACTGGCTGGATCCGCTTGGGGAGATACAGGACAAAAACAATGTAATTGCTTTGGAGGCATATCAGACGGTCCTTACTTTTTTTCTTTCCTGTATCAACCGGTTTCAGCTGAGGGGGAGGTTTACACAATCCAATCACATCAATGATCTGTATCATAGCGGAAATTACAGTACCTGGAAAGAGGCAGCCAGGCATCTGTTCCAATTGTCTCAGATGCTGATTGAATTAAAAAAAGAAGAAGAGAGCAAGAGGACAAATGATACCATCGATTTTGTCCAGCAGTATATTGAAACTCATTTGTCTGAGGATTTATCATTGACCAGTCTGTCGGAAAAAACTTATTTAAACCCCTCCTACCTTTCCAGGCTATATCATCAGACCACCGGACACAAGCTCTCCAGTTTTATCGAGAGTTCAAGAATCAGAAAAGCAAAGGAGCTACTTGAAAATCCCAATGAAAAGATATATGAAATCGCAAAAAAGGTAGGATACGATACAGCAGCCTCATTTACCCGTTTCTTTAAAAAAGCAGAGGGAATATCGCCCCAGGAATATCGTGATGTATCAATTGCTGAAAAAAGGCGGATTAGTCATACATGATCTGTCAATGTAAATAAAGGATAAGACAGTATTTGATAATGGTAAATAAATGCCAAGAAAATCAAAAGATGTTTATGGAAAATGACGAAAAACACCGGTATAATATGAGAAGGAGTTGGTTATAAAGCATAAAACAAGGAGGATCTTATGGAAAAACGTATTATTCCCACTGGTTTATCTGCCATACTGATTGGGGGCCTGCTGCTCACTGCATGCAGCAGTCAGACAGGGGGTTCGTCATCAACGGTAAGCAGTACAGGTGAAAAAGGCACTGCTGTTGAAACAAGCAATTCTGCGGGGGCAGAAAATGCTGATCCATTCGGCAAATACGAACCATCTGTTAAGATGACGTTTGCCCGAACGGTAGATAATGATTTAAACGACAACATACTGCCGAAAACACCGGGTGAAACAATTGACAAAAACCGGTGGCTGGATTTGTATTCAAAGGATTTAGGAATTGATATCAGCTATGCCTGGACTGTAAGGGGCGGACTCAATGACGATGCTTATACACAGAAGTTAAACGTTACAATTGCCTCTGGAGATTTGCCAGACGTACTGATTGTAAACCGTACCCAGCTAAAGCAGTTAGCTGAATCAGATATGATAGTAGATATGACAGATTATTTTGATCAATATGCCAGTAAGCTTACAAAGGAGGTTTATAATTCTGAGGGCCCTGGTATTCTGGAATCAGCTACATTTGACGGGCGTTTAATGGCAGTCCCTTATGCAGATGCATCGGTTGAAAGCACCCAGTATCTGTGGCTTCGTAAGGACTGGCTGGATAAACTGAAGCTGGAACCACCTAAAACAATGCAGGATTTAAGGAAAATAGCTACTGCATTCACTACCCTTGATCCAGATGGAAACGGCAAAAATGATACTTATGCCATGGCGATTACTAAAAATCTATATAACGGAGCCATGGGTGTAGAAGGTTTCTTCGCAGGATACCATTCTTATCCCAATATGTGGGTGAAAAAGGACGATGGTACTCTGGCCTGGGGCAGTGTACTCCCAGAAACAAAAGATGCCTTACGCGCACTGGCTGAAATGTATAAAGCAGGGGAAATCGATCCGGAATTCGGAATTAAAGACGGCGCCAAGATGGCAGAACTGGTTGCAGCAGGAAAACTGGGAATCGACTTTGGTGAACAGTGGAATCCCATGTATCCTCTCATCAGTAATTATCAAAATGATCCCACAGCTGACTGGGTAGGCTATCCGATTGTATCTGCCGATGATACATTACCCAAAGTTCCCCAGAAATTCCGTACACAGTGGTATTATGCCGTTCGTAAAGATTATGCCAATCCCGAAGCCGTGGTTAAATTAATCAATCTTCACCTGGAGAAAAACTGGGGTGAAAACAACGAATTTGATCATTATTATATGCCTGCTGAAAATGAAGGCAAAGGTGTGTGGAAATTCTCACCGGTTACCCCGGCTCCTACCAATAAAAACCTTGAGGCGTTTAATGAAATACAAAAAGCCCGAAAACTGGGAGATATGAGTATTTTAAAAGGAGAACCGGCTATTATCCAAAAGAATCTGGAAGCGTTTTATGCCGGTGACACG
Source organism: Lacrimispora struthionigena (assembly GCF_048627165.1). NCBI lineage: Bacteria > Bacillati > Bacillota > Clostridia > Lachnospirales > Lachnospiraceae > Lacrimispora > Lacrimispora struthionigena. The sequence goes on along the minus strand of NZ_JBMBWP010000002.1, from coordinate 919,760 downwards.
ACGCAGTGGGGTTGGGAAAAGATATACGGGCCTGATGGAGTTTTCAATGCCTTAAACGGATATATTGAAAATGGTCAGGTCATGAGAGAAGAATTTGTAGGTGCGCCTACGCCTACCATGGTAGATAAACAGTCCTCTCTTCGCACCATGGAGCTTGAGATGTTCGTGCGGATTATTATGGGTGATGTGCCCGTAGATGAGTTTGATAAGTTCGTTGATAACTGGAATGCTTTAGGCGGAGCCCAGATGACAAAGGAAGTAAACGAATGGTATCAGTCTGTTAAAAAATAGAAAATGATTTATGAGAGGAGAGGTTTGACAGAAACTAATCCTCTCATTTTTATTCATAGAAGAAAGGGGTCTGTTTATGAAACATAGACGTAAGCGGGAACTGCCATTGCATCTGATGATTTTGCCCAGCATGATCTTGCTGCTGTGCTTTAGCTATTTACCAATGGGAGGAATTATCATTGCGTTTCAGAAGTTTATACCGGCAAAAGGATTATTTGGAAAACAGAAATGGATTGGCTTTGATAATTTTATTTATCTGTTTCAGCTGCCGAATTTCGTAAGTGTTCTTTGGAATACTCTTTTCATTGCAATCATGAAAATAATATTAGGACTTTTAATCCCAATTGTAGTTGCGATTCTTATTAATGAAGTGAGAAACAGTGGGTTAAAGAGAAGCATTCAGACAGCAATCTATCTGCCACATTTTTTATCCTGGGTAGTATTAGGAGGTATCTTTATCGATATACTTGCTCCAGGCGACGGATTGATTAATCAGATTATAAAAGCATTTGGGGGTCAGCCCATTTTCTTTTTAGGTGATAATAAATGGTTTCCTCTAACCTTAATCGTAACAGAAAGCTGGAAATCCTTTGGATACGGTACAATTGTGTATTTAGCGGCAATCACAGGCATTGATTTAAGCTTATATGAGGCTGCGCAGGTTGACGGGGCAAACCGGTGGAATCAGATATGGCATATTACCCTTCCGGGGATGCGAATGGTAATTGTTCTGTTAATGGTATTAAGTCTTGGAAATGTATTAAATGCCGGATTTGACCAGGTATTTAACTTATACAGCCCACCTGTGTATGCAAGCGGAGATATTATTGATACGTTTGTTTACCGGATTGGTATGTTAGAAGCTCAGTTTGGAGTTGCCACTGCAGTAGGTCTGTTTAAATCTGTGATCTCCCTGACCTTGATTTCAGTCTCCTACTGGTTTGCATATAAATTCGCAGATTATCAGTTGTTTTAAGAAAGGAATTGTATATGAAAAGGAATAAGAAAATCAAGTGGTTTCCAATAATCAACACTGCCATACTGCTCACGCTGGCATTGATCTGCATTATACCGCTTATTCATGTAGCTGCTGTTTCCTTTAGCTCCAGTGCGGCGGCTTCTGCAGGAAGTGTTTCCTTATGGCCCAAGGAATTTACAACAAATTCTTATGCCTTTGTAGCGAAGCGTCCTGCATTCTGGCGTGCGATGAGGGTCTCAATCATACGAATTATCCTCGGCGGTGGTTTAAGCATCCTGCTTACGATTACGGCAGCGTATCCGTTGTCACAACCAAAGGAAAGTTTTCGGTTTCGGACTGTTTATGCGTGGTTCTTCTTTATTACAATGATTTTTAATGCAGGAATGATCCCCTGGTATATGGTAATCCGGCAATTTGGCCTGCTGGACAGTATCTGGGCTTTGATCCTTCCGGGTGCGGTACCTGTTTTCAGTGTGATACTCTTACTTAACTTTTTCCGTGAGGTGCCCAAGGAACTTGCAGAGGCGGCATTTATTGACGGTGCAGGGCATTGGCGTACGCTACTAACAATCTATGTACCTTTGTCAAAACCAGCTCTGGCAACCCTGCTTCTTTTTTCCCTGGTAACAAATTGGAACAATTGGTTTGATGGTTTGATTCTTATGAATAATCCAGATAATTATCCGTTGCAGACATATATACAAACCATTGCAGTTCAGCGTTCCTTCAGTATGATGACGAGAGAGGAAATTCAGCAGATGGCAGCAATATCAGACCGTACGCTTCGATCTGCACAGATATTTTTAGGTTCCCTTCCCATTGTAGTGGTTTATCCGTTTCTGCAGAAATACTTTGTGAAAGGTATTGTGTTAGGAGGAGTGAAAGGGTGATTTTATTTTTGAGGTACTCTGATGGGAGTACCTCTATTTTTTGTAAAGATAAAAAATAAATAATAATAAATGGAAGAAAATGTGATAATATATGTATGAAATTATGGTAATAAATGAAATTGTAAATATAGAGAAAAGATGGAGTAAGGATAGAGACCATGATACTTTTAAATGATGAAAGAGTTATGAATGTTACCTGCGTAGACAACAAAGAAGAAATGGTTACCCTGAGAAATATACATAAAGATATATTCATTGATGAGTCAAGAAGTCAGATATCAAGCAAGTCCGACTTATTTTGCTATGCACGGGAAGAAGTAATAAACAGACTGAAAATGGCAGCTGACAGTTTACCAGCCGGTTATCAGTTTTTGGTGAAAGAGGCATACAGGCCTCTTTCCCGTCAAAAAAAGTCTTTTGAAGAAGCGTTTGAAGGCTATAAATCTGAATATCCATTAAAGAGCCAGGATGAAATCTATGGTTTAACCTGCCAATATGTTGCTCCAATTGAAGTGGCAGGGCACCCTACGGGAGGGGCAATCGATATAACATTATTAAAAGATGGGATAGAAGTGGACATGGGAACAGCGTTTAATGATATTCCTTATGAACCGGAAAACTTAACTTATTTATATTCTCAATTTATTAGCGAGGATGCAAAAGCGAATCGTAATATTCTGATTAAATGTATGGAGGAAGCAGGATTTATCAATTACCCAACCGAATGGTGGCACTGGTCATATGGGGATTGTTATTGGGCTTGCTTAAATCATTGTGATGCCATATATTCCGGTGTCAGGGAAGAGGATATAGTAATGTCTGGTGAGCAAATATAAAAGTTATTTTCGTTTAGTGAATTTTTCAATTGCAAAATCATAGGATTCTTCAATCAGAGGCTTTAGTTTTTCAAATGTTTCCTCTGTGGGACTTAACACGCTAATCCATCCCATCCATCCATAAACAGGGTGTGGCATGATGATATCAAGGGCGGTAAAATCGTAATCCATATGGATAACCCCTCCAGCAGGCGGACGTTTGGGGATATAGGAAAACATACTTTTAAAAGTATCTTTTCTTATTCCCAAATTCACCCGATAAACATCTTTTCGATTTAAATTTGAACTTTTATCGTTCTCACCATCCTTTTCCTTAATTGTGAGAGTGTATACGCCACGTTTTAAGGTATGCCCTGGATTATAGAAAATACCTTTTTCACCCCAACTCTCTACAAGTACTGTTCCGTCAAGATTACTTAAGCAGTAATTCAAAATTTCATTTTGTTCCATTTTTAACCGTCCTATTAATAGTATTTTTCTTTCATGAATCAATTCTATCAAATAAAACATGACAGCCTTATGTCATAGTATAAAGGAAGTATCACTTTTTTATTATAGATCATCGTCCTATATTATGGTGGACAGTAAAAGCCTCACCCAGTACAATTATGGCAAATACAGCAGTAAGTATGGGTAGAAGTAATGTAAGTATTGATACGGTAGATGAATCAATGTAGCCAAGAGCATAATTAATTGAAAAGTATCCGCCAACCTGTGTGATCCTTTCATCATATAGATTCAAAGACTTCAATTAATTTTGTGCATACAAGGTCAAGAGCATCCCGGGCTTCCTCAACCGTTCCCTGCATATTGAAAAAGCCATGGATAATCCCATCATACCTCTTAAGGCATACGTCAGCACCAGCTTCTGATAAGTTTTTTGCATAATGCTCCCCTTCATCTCTTAATGGATCATATTCGCACGTAATGATGCATGCATTCGGAAGATCTTTAAAATTCTCTGCGAGCAAGGGCGAAGCAAGGGGATTTTTAGCTTCATTTAAATTATTTAAATATTTAGGGACATACCATCCTTCAATTGCATGTGTTTCCAGTCTATATCCCTTTGCGTTTTCCACTCTGGATAATGGTTTTGTTACTCCAAGTAAATCAAACATGGTATTAATTAATATCTGATATGTAATTGAGAATTCTTTTCTTTCTCTTGCCATCTGAGTAACTGCTGCAGTGAGAGTTCCACCGACACTGTCACCGCCAACTGCAAGTTTATCTGGCTGAATATTTAATTCCTTTGCATTTTCATATACCCATTTAATTACGGAATAACATTCTTCCCCAGGATCGGGAAATTTGTGCTCAGGAGACAGACCGTAATCGATGGATATTACAGTGCAGTTTACATTATTTGTTATTTTGCGGCATATAGAATCGTAAACTTCCATACTTCCAAAAATAAATCCACCTCCATGTATCCATATAAATGCAGGGTGGATTCCCTTGGTTTTTGGATTATAAATTCTGATTGGAGTATCTCTTTTAGCCGTTTTAAGGGTGCGATTGATTACAGTTCCTACATCAATAATATCTCCTTTAAAATCATCCCAGCTTTTTTCGTAATAGTCTCTCAGCTCCTCAAGGCTAAGGGAATAAATACTTTCAAAATCGGTTTCCAATAATTTTTTAAATATTGAATTTAGTGGCATAATTAAAAACCTTCTTTCTTTGTTATAAACTTATATTATTAATGGTTGATGCTATTATAACAATAATAGTTGAAAAATACTACTATTATAATTTGAAATTAAATTAAAGTTTTATTAAATAATTCAATAAAACTAGAGGATACTTAGGAAATTATTAATTAATATTACGACAATAGGTTGACAATACGGATTCCAATGCATATAATATAGTTGAAAAAATAAACTACATGTTTCGCTAATATTTATCAGTATAAATTATAATGAAGTATAAGACTAAGCGGTATAAATTGTAAAAAAGAAAGGAATATATAATTCAGTCAACTTATAAATGGGTCATTGGGTTATATGAAAAAGATATGAATGTAAGACATGATGTAAGATATTTCGGGATTATAAACAGACAACTTCATAATTATATTAATGTAGCTTTCAAAGCATTGGATTTAGATTACTGGGAGTGCATACTAATTGTAAATTTATATGAGAACGAGGGAATTAATCAAGAGAAGCTTTCTTCCAACCTTCTAATAGATAAATCGATTACAGCAAAAACGATCAATTCACTGGTGAACAAAGGCTTTGTAATCAGAAAAGCTTGTGAAACCGATAAAAGAGCTAAAAACCTTTATATATCAGATAAAGGAAAGGAACACAAAGAGTATATTTTTAGCCTGATAGAAAACTGGATTGATTATATTTCAGATGGAATAGATAAAGAAACTCGGGATTTTGTACTTAATAAGCTTCGTATTATGGCGGAAAGAGCCAGAGATGCTGATTTTGATGAATTGGTATCTAATAACTGATGAGTTAAATTTAATATTGTTAATTATTTTAGTTGTGTATGCAGTCGCGTAATTTATTGTTGACTTCTAATATTTTATTAGATATAATTTAACAAAAATAAATAAGAGCTTATGCTTTCATCACCGGATGATTGCATTATAAGGCATCCAAAAGCCAACCGTAGGTACGGTGTGTTATCACACTATAAGGTTAGCTTTTGGGTGTCTTTTATTTTTAAGGAGGTCAAAATGATTATCAAAGAGTATAACTACTTACCAGAAGAAGCTATAAAAATAAGAAATGAAGTGTTTGTAAAAGAGCAAGGATTTGTTGAAGAGTTTGATGAAATTGACGGCATAGCCAAGCATATAGTTTTGTATGAAAAAGAACAGCCAATCTCAACATGCAGAATTTACTTCAATAGTGAAATACAATCATTTGTCATAGGAAGAATCGCTGTCGTAAAGGAATGGAGGGGGAAAAACATTGGGACTAATATAATAAATATTGCAGAAGATTATATAAAAACAGATGGTGGAAAAAGTGCAATGTTGTCAGCACAAGTACGAGTTGCAGAATTCTATGAAAAGCAAGGGTACAAAAAGCAAGGAAAATCCTATTTGGACGAGGATTGTCCACATATTTGGATGAAAAAGAATGTGGGGGGTATGGATAAATGAATATAAATTATCTCATGCCACTTCTTGTTGTAATCATATGTAATGTTTGCTATCACTTGATTAGTAAGAATATTTCAAGTACTACAAATACATATATGGGTCTGATTATAACATATGGAGTTGCTTGCTTAATAAGTGCTCTTGCATTTTTTATTACTTCAAAAAACTGTTTTATTGAGGAAGTTACAAAAGTAAGTATATCCAATATTCTATTAGGACTGGTTGTAGTTGGTATTGAAGGCGGTTATATTCTTATGTACCGCAGTGGTTGGGAAATCAGCAAAGGTTCATTGATATCAAACATGTGTATAGCAATCATTCTTCTGATTATTGGTGTATCAGTATTTAAAGAGGGAATCACAATAAAGAAGTTAATGGGTGTTGTTCTATACATTATGGGTTTTTTTTTAATTAATAAATAGACAGGCAAGAGAATATGAGGATATAGTGCATTTTAGTTTATTAAACTTTCCAATCCCAAAAGAGCGCATCAGTGATAATTAACTATTTTAGTTGACATTGCAGACACCGTATGTTAGCATTAATAAAACTTAAAACAAAAAGGCTATGATGTGAAATAGTAAGTATTAGGGATCTTACAGAGAGAAGATGGTTGGTGCGAATCTTCATTGATCTAATATGGAAGCAGTCACGGAGCTGTGAACCGAACGGAAAGACCTAAGTAGGCTTCAACGGAGTTCCACCGTTATTTGGGAAGCAATATAGGAAATAACCCGTATTGACAGAGTGCAGAGAAATCTGAAATTAGGTGGTAACACGGACATAATCGTTCGCCCTAAGTTGACAACAAGTCGGCTTAGGGCTTTTTGTTTTGGGTAAATAAATGAAAGGAGTAATATTTATGACAGCAAGTGAGTTAAGGAAGATGTATGTGGATTTTTTTAAAGAAAAGGGGCACAAATTAATCGCGTCTGCTTCACTTTTGCCAGAAAATGATCCGACAGTTTTATTTACCACAGCGGGAATGCATCCCCTGGTACCATATTTATTAGGGGAAAGCCACCCACAGGGAAGACGTCTTACTGCCATTCAAAAATGTTTGAGGACAGGGGATATTGATGAGGTGGGTGATGATACCCATTTAACATTCTTTGAAATGATGGGAAATTGGTCCCTTGGAGATTATTTTAAAGAGGAAGCAATCTCCATGAGCTTTGATTTTTTAACAAATAGTTTAAATATACCTATTGAGAGAATTGCAGTAACTGTATTCGAAGGAGACATGACAGTGCCTCGGGATAACGAAGCGGAAGACATTTGGAAGAGCAAAGGATTAAAGCAGACTCAGATATACGCTTATGGCCGGGAAGAGAACTGGTGGGGGCCCCCTGGACAGACAGGACCATGCGGTCCCGATACGGAAATATTTTATGATATGGGGAAACCAAAATGCAGTGATCATTGCGGACCTGCATGCAAATGCGGAAAATACGTTGAGATATGGAACAATGTATTTATGAAATTTAATAAAGAGGCAGATGGAAGTTTCACAGAACTTAAGCAGAAAAACGTGGATACAGGCATGGGGCTGGAACGGGTCCTGACAATATTTAACGGAAAAACCAATGTTTACGATACAGAGCTGTTTATTCCGGTTATGACGCAGTTAAACAACATTATTGGAGTATTAGATGCGAAAATGTCTATAAGAGATAAACGGATTATCTGCGAGCATATCAGAGCGGCCTGTTTCATATTGGGTGATCCTCAAAAGATATGCCCATCCAATACAGAACAGGGCTATATACTAAGACGTCTGATCCGAAGAATGATCCGGCTGTTTAAAAAAGCGGGAATTAATCAGAATTATTTATGTGATCTGGCAGAAGTGATTATCCGGCAATATCAGGATGCATATCCTGAATTATCCGATAACGAAACATTTATTAAAGAGCAATTACAAAATGAAACTGATTTGTTTTTAAAAACCCTGGATGTGGGATTAAAAAAAGCGGATCAATATTTGGAAAAAACAGATGAAAACACCGCTTTAAGCGGAGAGTTAGCATTTAAGTTATATGACACATACGGTTTTCCAATCGAGTTTACCTGTGAATTAGCCCGGGAAAGAGGGCGTTCAGTTGATATGGAATCATTTCAGGAAAAGTTTACAGCCCATCAAAACAAGTCCAGAGAAGGGGCCGCAGAAAAATTCAAAGGAGGGCTGGCGGATCATAGTATGGAAACTGCCAGACTTCATACAGCAACCCATTTGTTGAACGCTGCGTTAAGAAAAGTACTTGGTGATGAGGTTTCCCAGCGTGGCAGTAATATAACCCCTGAACGACTTCGGTTTGATTTTTCTTTTCATCGGAAAGTGACACCAGAAGAACTGAGTGAAGTAGAAAAGATTGTTAATGAAGCAATTGATAAACAAATAGAAATATCCATGAAGGAAATGAATCTTAATGAAGCTTATGCATTAAATGCGGTGGGAGTATTCACAAATAAATACGAAGAAACTGTCAAAGTGTACTCCATCCCTGGTTATTCATTGGAAATCTGTGGTGGTCCTCACGCGGGCAATACCGGGGAGTTAGGCTTATTTAAAATTGTTAAAGAAGAGGCTTCTTCGGCAGGCGTAAGAAGAATAAAGGCGGTTTTAAAGGAGGGTAAACATGAGCAATGATTTTGTAAATCTGACAGCAGAAAACCTTGAAAAAGAGCATTTATGCTGCATTATCCGAAGTAAAAAGACACATCCCGGAATTGAAGCAAAGAGGCAATGGCTTTCAGAACGGCTAAAGGAAGGACACGTTTTTAGAAAGTTAAATGAAAAGGCAACTGTATTTATTGAATACGCTCCTCTGGAAACCGCCTGGGTTCCCATAACTGGTGACAACTATTATTATGTGTATTGCTTATGGGTATCAGGAAGCTGCAAAGGAAAGGGGTATGGGAGAGCGCTGATGGAGTATTGCATTGCAGATGCCAGGGAAAATGGAAAATCTGGTATTTGTATGCTTGGAGCAAATAAGCAGAAAGCCTGGCTTTCTGACCAGACCTTCGCGAAAAAGTTTGGTTTTGAAGTTGTTGATACTACTGAACAGGGATATGAATTACTTGCCCTTTCATTTGACGGAACATCTCCCAGGTTTGCTCAAAGTGTAAAAAACAAGGAAATTAAAAAGGAAGAGCTCACCATTTATTATGATATGCAATGCCCCTATATCTTTCAAAATCTTGAGACGGTAAAGAAGTATTGCGATATAAATGAAATTTCGGTTTCTTTCATTCCGGTGGATACGCTGCAAAAAGCAAAAGAACTGCCCTGCGTTTTCAATAACTGGGGTGTGTTCTATAAAGGTAAATTTCAGACCGTAAACTTATTAGATGAGACTAGCTTAGCACGAATACTGAAAAAACAGTAATTGAAATAATAAAAGGCAAAAACCCACGAAAGACGGTTTTTGCCTTTTTAAATATATGGACGTACAGTTCTGTGCATGCGGACAAAAATTGATAAGAATAGTCGAGAAAAAATTCAAATAAATGCTATTATTATAAAAGGAGGTGTCAGTATGCCAAAGGAACAGTCTCTTCAAAAAGCTATGGATTATATTGAGAAAAATTTAACCAAAGATATCAGCTACTATGATATAGCACGGGAAGTTGGTATTTCAGTACCTCATTTTTACCGGCTGTTTAAAAGATTGACGGGGGATACCGTGGGAGCTTACCTATTAAGGCGAAGGATATCCCTGGCTGCAAATGATTTGGTGGACAGTAATAAATCTATTGTAAGTATAGCATTAGAATATGGCTTCGAATCCCACGATGTATTTACCAGGGCATTTAAAAGAGTGTATGGAATGTCTCCAAGCAAGTACCGTAAAAGTAGTACTTTAGTGCCTCTAAAAAGATTGACAGCCATACGCGATCCATCTGAGGAGGATGAAAATCAAATGAAGTTCAGCCTGCTGCATACCGAAGGCTTTGTAGTTGCCGGACTGGAGTGCAGGGCTGTACAGTGGGATAGTGACGGAGCCATAGGCGGATTGTGGAGTGAATTTTTAGCATATCTGGAAAAAATCCAACTGATACAGGATAAAGTGACCATGTATGGTATTTGCGAACATGAAACCTGCAGGAATGGAGGTTTTACCTATATGGCTGCCATTGGTATTGATTCTGGAACTGATATACCGCCTGGTATGACTAAGAAATTCATATCACCCCAAAACTTTTTTCAGGCAAGTGTTCCTGATCGTATCAGCACACCGGATGCTTATGCTGGTGCGATTGGTTACGCAAGAAGTCTGGGATATACCTTAGAAGACAACGACATGATTGAGGTTTATGATGGAATCTTTCAGGATCCGGATGTGAACAGGTTTCGATTATTGATTCCAATTATGTAATAAAAAATGGAAAGGAGAGTGTTGCCATGGCAAAGATATTTAAAAATATTGACTGCATTGAGCTTTATGTTTCTGATTTAAATGAAGGAATACAGTATTATTGTGACAGCATGGGGTTAAAACTTCTCTGGCGGAATGAGGATATGGTCGGACTGGGAATGGAGAATGATATTACCGAGATCGTTTTACAATCCCAGAGAAAACAGGTTCTTGTTGATATAAAAGTGGAGTCTGTGGATGAATCCATAGAAAAAATCAAAGAAGCAGGCGGAACAGTGGAATACGGCCCGTTTGACGTTCCTATCGGACGATGTGCAGTAATCCTTGATAAATGGGATAACAAATATGTGATACTGGACATGACAAAGGGTAGATATGTCACTGACGAAGATGGTAATGTAACCGGTGTAAGAAAAGAGTAATGTCGGTCAGGAGTATTGTGGGATATGAGGTGAAAAATATTGATGAATCAAGTGATTATAGAGGTAAATGAAAGTCTGAATGAGATTCCTTTGTCTTTTATAAAAAAACCGATCATAATAGGCGGCATGGCTATGGAATATTATGGAATGCGTAAGGCAGGCAGGGATATTGATTTAATCATTTCACAAGATGATTATCGAGTACTTTCTAAAAAGTATCCGGATAACAAAAAAGATATTTATGGTGATTTAGGCTTTATCATAAATAAATTTGAGATCTGGCGAAGCATTGCACTGATTGACTATGATTTTTTTCTTAAGGATGCTGTAGATGAAGGAAATGTTTTAGTTGTATCCTTAGACAGGCTTCTATGGATGAGAGTATGTGCCATGGAGGTTGAGAAATACAAAATGGATTTGGACTTAATGAAAGAATATTACTATGGACATTTTAGAAATCAATATTACCTGCAGGAATACAGGTTAAATAATTCAACAAACTAATTATGAAGAAAGAGGGGCACTCAATGCTTCTCTTTTTTTACATTCTACTCATTTCATACTTTATAAAAAACGAAAGAAAATTAAGAAAATGAATTTTAATCTCTAAAAACGGATTGCAAAACATAAAAAAATCAGGAAATTGGGCAGTATATACATCAGTAGGCATTCTATTGGTAAATTTATGGTATTTTGATACAGAAAAAATTTTACAGAAATTTTACGTATAATTCACATAGATAATGCTTTAACTTTTCTTAATTCATGTATAATTAATAATCGGTGTAAAGAAGTTGTAAAATCAAAGTATAGTAAAGGACAAACGTATGGATGATCTTATATTAAAGTCTGGGCAGAGAACCAAGATAAAGACAGATGCAGTAAACCTTTTTTATGGCAGCTTCCAGGCTCTTAAAAATGTCACAATGGATATTCAGGAATGCGCTATTACAGCAATCATAGGTCCTTCAGGCTGCGGTAAATCTTCACTTCTGCGTCTGTTTAACCGTATGAATGACCCGATACCGGGCGTCAGGGTAGAAGGTAAAATTCTGCTTGATGATACTTCAATCTATGATAAAAGTATGGATGTTGTTGCGCTGAAAAAAAGAGTGGGCATGGTTTTCCAGAAGCCGAATCCATTTCCCATGTCAGTCTATGATAATATGGTTTTTGGCCCCAGACATCATGGGATAAAGCAAAAAGCCCGTCTTGATGAGATTGTGGAGAACTACTTAAGTCAGGTGGCTTTATGGGACGAACTGAAGGACAAACTGAAGGGACCCGCTTTTGATCTCTCCCCAGGACAGCAGCAGCGGCTTTGCATTGCCCGTGCGCTGGCTGTAGAGCCAGAAGTTTTGTTAATGGATGAGTCATGCAGTGCGCTGGATCCGGAATCCACCATGCAGGTTGAGGGATTAATGGAAGAGCTTGCTAAAAAATATACAATTCTTATCGTAACTCACAGCATGGAACAGGCAGCGAGAGTGTCTCATATGACTGCGTTTATGATGATGGACGAGGACAGAGCAGGAACCCTGGTGGAATATGCTCCTACAGAACAGATTTTTGCAAATCCCAAGGATAAACGCACCGAAGATTATATTACAGGCAGGTTTGGTTGAAAACTGGTTATTTCTATATTCAGAGAAATGGAGGAAATCAGGCATTGGAATTGAATGTTTGATTTTTGCGAAGATATGAAAAAAAGGATTAATACAAGCAAATTATTAAAAAGAATAAAAATATCTGCCTGTGCAGTGATGCTGACCCTTTCTATGGGTCTGCTGTCTGGCTGCACCCAGGAGACGGAGTCAGACACCATCGTTGCAGGATCGACTTCGGTACAGCCATATGCTGAAATTCTGGCTGAAGCATTTATGGCCAAAGATCCGGAGGCTGTGATTGATATTCAGGGAGGCGGATCCTCCGCTGGTATAACGGCAACCCAGACTCATAGTGCAGATATTGGTATGTCTTCCCGTTCTCTGGAAGAGGGTGAAAAAGACCTTTGGAGCGTGGAAATTGCCAAGGATGGTCTGGCAATCATCGTGAATCCGGAAAATCCCATAAAAAACCTTACTTCAGATCAGATCCGCGATATTTATGCAGCTGAAATTACCGACTGGAGTCAGGTGGGTGGCACAAAAGCCAAGATCAATATTATTGCAAGAGAAGAAGGATCCGGCACACGAAGTGCGTTTACAGAACTGCTGATGGGGAAGAAGGAGATAACTCCCAAATCCATTGTTCAGGACTCCAATGGCGCAGTACGCCAATTGGTTGCAGATGACCCCAATGCCATAGGATTTATATCCTTAGGACTGGTTTCTAATGAAGTAAAAGCGCTTAACTTAGACGGCGTTGAAGCCACACGGGATAACATCATGAATAACAGTTATAAACTATCCAGACAGTTTTTGTTTGTCACCGATGGTGAGCCAACAGGAATACAAAAAAGTTTTATTGATTTTACCCTTTCTTTAGAAGGGCAGAAATTACTGAGCAAAGAGGGACTTATCCCGTCAGCAGAGGGGGCATCAAAATGAAAAGTTTTAAGGAAAAATTAACGGAGCGTGCGTTTCTCTTAATCGCTCTTTCGACTTTATCGGTATTGGCGCTCATCACTGTTTTTATATTTATAAAAGGTATGCCCATTATTGCCAAGGTAGGTATCATCAACTTTGTTTTTGGGATGAAATGGGCACCCAGCCAGGGCTACTACGGTATTTTCCCCATGATCGTTGGATCAGTATCAGTTACCATAGGAGCAGCCATTGTAGGAGTACCCATCGCCATATGCTGCAGTATATTTTTGGCTGAGTTTGCTCCGGCAAAGCTTCGGAATGTATTCCGGCCTGCCATTCAGTTACTGGCTGCCATTCCTTCCGTTGTTTATGGATTCTGGGGAGTTTTATTCGTTGTGCCTGCGATCCGTAAATATCTGGGAGGACCGGGCCTTAGCATACTGGCAGGTTCCATCATTCTGGGCATTATGATTCTGCCCACCATAATAAGCATTACTGAAGTATCCCTTCTTGCACTGCCGCGCCATTATAAAGACGGGGCCCTTGCACTGGGACTGACACAATGGCAGACAATCCGATCCCTGTTACTGCCAGCAGCCAAGTCTGGTATAGTGGCCGCTGTTATTTTAGGTTTAGGAAGAGCAATTGGTGAAACAATGGCAGTAATAATGGTTCTGGGCAATGCGGTTGCACTTCCCCATTCCGTTCTTGACCCGGTCAGAACACTGACTACCAATATCGGTATTGAAATGGGATATGCATCCGGGGAACATCAGCAGGCGCTTTTTGCCACGGGTATTGTATTATTTGTTATTATCATGATTTTAAATGCCACTGCCCAGTACATTACACGAAAGAGGTGAGGTCACTATGAAAATGAATGCAAACACTTCTCAAAAGATAGCCAAGTTTACGATTTGGGCGGCAGCTCTTTTTGTTATTGCCATTCTTTTTTCCATTATTGCATATATTCTGGTAAAGGGCATCCCTATGCTCAGCTGGGAGTTTTTGACGGATATTCCCAGAGACATGGGACGTTCCGGCGGTATTTCCTCTTCCATTGTGGGAACACTGGTTGTAACTGCGGTGGCAGTGATTGTGGCAACACCATTTGGAATTGGAACAGCAATTTATCTTACAGAATACACAAGAGAGGGAAGAATTACCCGTATTATCCGTTTTAGCGCGGAATCTCTTGCGGGGATTCCTTCTATCGTATATGGACTTTTCGGATTTATCTTTTTTGTGATATACTTAAATATGGGCTGGTCAATTTTGTCAGGTGGATTAACTATGGCGATTATGATTCTGCCAACGATTATACGTACATCGGAAGAGTCCATCCGTACGGTTCCCCAGTTATACAGGGAGGTAGGCTTCTCTCTGGGATTGACGAAATTACAGACAATAACCAGGACGGTACTTCCATCAGCCCTTCCTGGTATTGTAAATGGAGTAATATTAAGTATCGGCAGATGTGTTGCTGAAACAGCAGCTGTCATTTTAACGGCTGGTTCCGCACTTCGTATGCCTGAATCACTGTTTTCACCGACCCGGACGATGGCAGTACATTTTTATATACTGGCGAGGGAGGGAATATCCATGGATAACGCTTACGGAACAGCAGCGCTACTCATTATTCTGATTCTTCTGCTTAATGTAGGATTTAATATGCTGGTCAATCGATTTATAGCGAAGGGCCGATAAGAGGTGAAAAATGACGCAGAAAGCTAAAATAGATATAAAGGGATTAAATTTCTTTTTTGAACAAAAACAGGTCATTAAAGAATTAAACTTAGAAATTCCTGAAAACCGGATTCTGGGTGTTTTCGGTCCGGCAGGCAGTGGTATTACTACACTGCTTCGCACATTAAACCGTCTCAGTGATTTAACTGCAGGAGCCCGTCAGGAGGGTGAAATTCTGTTAGACGGGAAGAATATCTTTGATACAGATGTGAATGTGACAGAACTGCGCCGCAGGGTAGGTATGGTATTTGATGTTCCAACACCTCTGCCTATGTCCATTTTTGACAATGTGGCTTTGGGACCCCGTATGGGAGGAATGAAATCCAGGACAGATCTGGAAGAAAAGGTGGAAACGTCACTTCGGATGTCGGCTTTATGGGATGATGTAAAAGACAGACTGGATACGCCTGCAGCCAGATTATCCGGCGGTCAGCAGCAGCGTCTGTGCATTGCCAGAGTTCTGGCACTTGAACCAGAGGTAATTTTACTTGACCGGCCATGTTCGGCTCTTGACCCCATATCAACAGCCAAGATCGAAGAATCTTTAGTCCAGCTGAAAGAGCAGTACACCATTGTCATTGCTCCCCACACGGTTCAGCAGGCGGGACGTATAGCAGACCGGGTAGGGTTTATGCTGATGGGTGATTTAATAGAACAAGGTTACACCCAGGAAGTTTTTTCATTCCCTAAGGATAAGAGAACTAACGACTACCTCACCGGTAGATTCGGTTAAAAAGGAGACGAAAATTTTGGTTAGAGAACATTTTACACAGAAGATGACCGAAGTGAAGCAAAAAGTATTAGCAATGGGAGCTCTCGTTGATAATATTATTGATTCGGCAGTGACTTCCATACAGACACAGGATCTTGAGCTTGCAAGGAAAGTGAATGAACAGGATGATGAAATCGATCAGTTAGAAATGGAAATTGAAAAGGAATGTATTATGCTTCTTGCCCTTCAGCAGCCTCTTGCCAAGGATTTAAGAACAATTGCATCGGTTTTAAAGATTATAACGGATCTGGAAAGAATGGGCGACAACGCAGTAAATATTGCAAAGGTCACACTTGAGATAGGAAAAGAACCAATCATTCAATCCATTATTGATATTCCAAGGATGGCAGAAATAGGAAGAAACATGCTTAAGATGAGTCTTGATGCATTTGTAAATGAGGATATTTCCCTGGCTCAGAAGGCGGCTGAGAGAGACGAAGAAGTTGACAGCCTCTATGAATCCGTGATCAATGATATCTTAAATATTATTACAGAAAAAAGGGAACTTACAAAACAGGGAACGAAACTTTTGTTCTTAGGACGTTATCTTGAGAGAATCGCAGATCATTCCACCAATATCTGTGAAAGAACCATATATATGATTACAGGTGAGTTAAAGGAAATAAATTAGAAGCGTGTGTTTGGTTTCCGTGGGGAAAGATCATTCTTTTGGTCTTTCCCTAAAAAAGCAGTTGAGTTTGGCAAATATCCCCATAAAAGGAAGGAGAATAAATGGACTTACTTGAACTATGCAGCATTTTGGAGATACAAAATGAGGTACAGGAAAAATTAATTGAGTTTGAGAAAGAGATCGATCAGAATGCTATAAAACAGGTTACAGAGCAGATGAAGCATAAGGAATCTTGGGAAAGTGGACTTCGGGATTTAAAAAACATGCTGGATCCTGATGAAGATGGATTGAAAATTTTAACCTGTCAACTCCAATGTGTGTGTGATGTTTATGATGAGTACATAAAGCTTGGAATATCTAAAAAAATTTTTATTGATACTATGAAATTTTTCACTAGATTTTTGCAGGATTATAAGGATAGAAACGGAAGCTATCGTTATATTTGGTCATGGTGGGCAGTTCGTCAGATTTCAATGGTGGAATATCGAATTGGCGTGCTTGAATATGAGATGAGAGTGGATAATGATAAGAATTTAATTGATATACATATTCCGGCAGATGCTGATATGGAAAGAAGCAGTTTAAGGGAATCCTACCTGCAAGCGAAAGAATTTTTTGAAAAATATTATCCTGAATTTTCTAGAGCTGATATGGTGTGCAGCTCATGGCTGCTTGCACCATCTTTAAAAAACGTTTTGCCTGAGAACTCCAGAATATTGAACTTTCAGAAAGCGTTTGAAATTCAGGATATGGACAAGGATAGTCTGGGATTCATGGATTGGGTATATGGAAGCAGAGATATTCCCTTAGAAGAATTGCCG
Organism: Lacrimispora struthionigena; assembly: GCF_048627165.1. Taxonomy (NCBI): domain Bacteria; kingdom Bacillati; phylum Bacillota; class Clostridia; order Lachnospirales; family Lachnospiraceae; genus Lacrimispora; species Lacrimispora struthionigena. The sequence continues at coordinate 902,332 of NZ_JBMBWP010000002.1, read as the reverse complement.
GAAAATACTTCCTTACAGCGAAGGCTTAAGCCCTATTTACGTAATAATGGGAAGATTGAATGGACTACCGGAAAGCTGGTTTCTAATCCATTCATAGAGAGTTAAAAGAATGAGCAGGTTGAACCTTATTTCTGTTATAAGGTTTTGCCTGCTCATTTTATAAGTGTTTTTCAATGCTTTCCGCTTGACAAATAGTTTGTACGGCAATATACTTACTAAAAGTAGTTACTAATAGTAATTACTAATAGTAACCAAGGAGGAGCTATGAATGTAGAATTAACCAAACAATTTTTAGAGACCTGCCATGAGGCGAAAAAGGTAGTTGAGCTTTTGCTCCAGTTACCAGAAGGAATGAAACCGAAGCATATTCAGGTCATTGATACAGTGCATTGTCTTAGTATGCAAAAGGAGTTTGTAAGAGTAAGTGATGTGAGTGAAACTTTACGGGTAACGAAGCCAAGTATTACAAAGTTAATTAATGAATTAGAAAGTCTGGATATAATTGTTAAGAATTCTATTCCATTTGATAAGCGTATTATTGTTCTGAAGCTGACACCGTTAGGTGAGAGATACTATGAGATTTATGTGGATAAGTATCATAATTGGCTGGCAGAGCAGTTTGCAGATATTGATGAAGAGGATCTTTTAATAACAATACAGACCATAAGCAAAGCTTACAGGATTATGGAGTCTCATAAAAAAGAAAGCGAAAAATTTATATTATAGAATAATTAAAAAGGGACATCAAAGATGGAAATTGAATATGAGAGAAACATAGATTTAAAATTAATATTATCGATTCTGGCAACAGGTTTAATGTCATTTACAGGTGTTGTTGTTGAAACAGCTATGAACATTACCTTTCCTACATTAATGCAGGAATTTCAAATAGGAATTTCAGCTGTACAGTGGATTACTACGGGCTATTTATTAGTTTTGGCAGTTGTGATTCCGGTATCATCATTCTTAAAGAAACGGTTTAAGACAAAAAGTTTATTTTTATTTGCCAATCTTGTCTTTTTTGCAGGGACGGTACTCTGTGCGGTGGCGCCGTCGTTTCAACTATTGCTGGCAGGACGACTATTACAGGGAATCGGTACAGGAATCGCATTGCCGCTTATGTTTAATATTGTATTAGAACAATCCCCATTGGATAAGTTAGGTCTTATGATGGGAATCGCTACCGTAATTACTGCTATTGCTCCGGCAGTAGGTCCCTCATTGGGGGGAGCCATAGTTAATTCTTTTGGATGGCGGATGATATTTGTGGTTTTATTGCCAGTTTTAATTTTGTCCTTTTTTGCGGGACTGTTTTCCATCAGACAAGTGAAACCAATTGAAACGGTAAAATTTGACTTGTTTGGATATCTATTTTTAGTTTTATGCTTTGTGAGTTTCATTTTTGCTACAAGCTTAGCCGGAACTGCAGGGTGGATCAGCATACCGGTTGTTGGTTTATTTATATTGAGTGTTGTTACACTGATCATTTTTTGCAGGCATTCCATAAATATCGATGCACCAGTGATCAATCTAAAGGTATTCAATTATAAACCTTTTTCATATAGTGTTGCTGCATTCCTGTTAATTCAATTTATTTGTTTGGGCTTAGGTTTCCTGATTCCTAACTATTCACAGATTGTATCTGGTGAAAGTGCATTGATTGCTGGCTGTGTTTTATTACCTGGCTGTATTTTGGGAGCGGTCTTTACCCCTTTCAGTGGGCGCCTGTTCGATAAACTCGGAGCAAAAAAGCCAATTATTGCAGGAAATATTTTGATTATAGTATCGACTTTATGTTTCAGTATTTTTGCTGAAAACGTAACCTCACTTTACTTTGCTGTGTTCTATCTGTTTTTCGGAGCCGGACAAAGCTTCTCATCAGGAAACACAATGACAAATGGATTAAAGCAATTACCGGAAAAGTTAAATTCCGATGGTAATGCGGTGTTTACTACCTTACAGCAGCTGGCAGGTGCAATCGCAACATCCATTGTATCGACGATCGTATCGACTGCACAGGCAAAAATGCCTGATAACATAGCCGCAGCTACCGGGTCGGGCAGTCATAATGCATTTATATTACTATTTTTACTTGCGCTTTTAATTATTTTATTGTCTATCAGGAGTTTTTCATATAGAGACGGTAACAGGGAACGCTGATCCGTGGAAATAAGGCACTCTAAGTAAAAGCAGGGCGCTTACATTTTATCCTCAGGTAAAATTTCAAATAAATATAATCCTAAGATTATTATAAAATCCGTAAAAAATGTCACAATATTATAATGTGACATTTTTTTTGTAAAAACAGGCAAACTATGTAAAAAGAAATGTTATCTTTGGGAAGGATTCTTAAATAAGGAGGAACGCTTCTATTGCAGATCTTATTGGAAAAAAATATTTTTAATATAAATTCACCGTTTCTTCCGGTGGCTTTAGTAATACTGAGTTTATTAATCTGCCTGATTCTATTTATGTTATATTACCAGTTCTATCACTTTGATAAAAATGTACGTTTTCCGTCCTGTTTTCAATTAACAGAAGATAAGCCGGGACCCGGGGAATGGGAAAAACAGATGCTTGAACTGGCAGATGGTCACAGCCAGGTCCGACTCACCGGAAACAGCTTTGTTCTTAATGATTATAATCAGACCGCCTATAAAAAACTGAATGGGATCAGAGACAGTATTTCTGCCTTGTCTCCAGGTATCATTTCCCTCATTCCAGCTGCACGCTGGCTGTATGACAATTTCCAGCTGATGTACAGGGAGATGAAAAAAGTACGTACTTCCGGAACCAGCTATGCCGTGCTGCCAATTCTGAGGGCAAAAGAATACCATAACTTTCCAAGGATCTATATTGTAGCAAAAAAGATGGTTGCTCTTTCCGGCGGGCATCTAAGCGAAGAGAACATTTCAGTCATGTTAAATGCCTATCAGCAAAAGATTGCGCTTACGGATAAAGAGATCTGGGTTTTACCGGAAATGCTGGGCTTTTGCATTCTGGAAGAAATCATTGCAGTTGCGGATGAAATTCTCCATATGATTGATGTAAAATCAAAGGCAGAAAAATTTCTCACTGAAAAGCTGGAACGCAAACGGGGATCCGACGATTTATCAGCACTGCTTTGCAAAACAGAGGATAACTTAAAGCATAACTATTCATTTCATGCTCACGTGATCTATCTGATGAAAAATATGTCCTTTGATGAGGTTTCCATTCAAAAATATTTAAAATACCATTTTGCTTCAAAGGACAAACAGATGAAGACTTCTTCTGTATACCAGGAAGAAGGAAGAATACAATCCTTTCTTGAAACAAATATAAGGACCTTAATCGTCAGCTTACGAGATATCAATGAAGTTGATGAGGAAAAGTTTTTTGAAACCTATTCTGCTCTGGAACAGATTTTATCCCAGGATCCGGCAGGTGTTTATTCAAAAATGGATCTGGAGTCAAGAGGAATGTACCGCGGGATAATCGTTAAATTATCTCTCCGTTACCGGCTTCTGGAAGAAAAGATTGCAAAAGACTGTCTGGAGCTGGCTGTTCGGGGGCAGGAGGGTCTCCATTGTTCTCATCACGTGGGGGCCTATCTCCTGGGGAAAGGGTATCCCCTTTTAAAAGCAAAGGCATTGGGAAAACCAATTCCGCGAAAGATCAGGAAAAAATGGAATGCAGTAGGGTTTCTTTATTTCTTATGCCTGATTCTTCTGTTTTTGGGACTGGAAGCCTGTTTGCTGTATCTGTTCAGTAATATTAGCGGTATCCGGTCTGCCGGAAGGTCTCTGATTATCGCTTTGACGGCTATGCCACTGTTAATGGGCATCTCCATGGAAATTATTAATTTTATATTCACCAGAAGAATAACGGTGAGAAAGATACCTGCTCTTGATTATCTGGAAGAAATTCCGGAAGATGCAAGAACCTTTGTAGTCATGCCGGTTATTGTATCCTCAAAGGAGCAGGGAATTCAATATATGGAACGTCTGCAGAAGCATTATCTTGCAAACCGGCAGCCAAATCTTTTTTTTGCGTTACTCCTTGATTTTGAAGACTCTAAGGATCAGTCCTTGCCAAAGGATGACACAATCCGAAGTGCCCTTGTGGAGCGAATGAAAGAGTTAAATGAGCTCTACCCGTCAAAGGACCAGCGCTTTTCCCTGTTTTTCCGGTGCCGTAAATGGAATCAGGCAGAGAACTGCTATATGGGCTGGGAGCGAAAACGAGGAAAACTGGAAGAGTTTAATAACCTTTTAGACGGGGCTGGAAAAGACAGTACCACATTTACAGACGTTTATTGTGATGAAAATCTACTCACCACCTTTCAATATGTGATTACACTGGATGCAGATACCAATCTGATTCGTGACAATGCGGCAAAACTGGTGGGTTTGATTGATCATCCGTTAAACAGACCGGTTCTTGACTCGTCAGGTAGGAAGGTAGAGGAAGGCTATGTCATCATTCAGCCCTCCGTCAGAAACCATATTGCGGATAAGAATGCCAGCTGGTTTACAAAAATATTCGGCGGAGAAACCGGACTTGCTCATTACGGAACTGTGATATCAGATATCTATCAGGATATCTTCAACCAGGGAATCTATATCGGGAAAGGGATCTATGACAGAAAAGCCTTCCGTACGGTACTTCATAACAAGGTACCGGAGAACAGGATTCTCAGCCATGACCTTTTTGAAAGCTGTTATGCTAGAACAGCTTTTTCCAGTACAGCCAGGATTATGGATAATTTTCCAAACAGCGTTTTATCATTTACAAAAAGAGAACACCGATGGCTGAGGGGAGACTGGCAGCTGGTGCCTTGGCTGTTTATTAGTAAAACCGCGGATGGCAGAAGCTTAAGCCCTCTATCCAGGTGGAAAATTTTTGACAACTTAAGAAGAAGTCTGGTTCCCTTTAGTAAAACCTTGTTTATACTTCTGAACTTTTTGTGGCTGCCAGAAGCCTATTATCTTTGGCTGCCCCTTGTTTTCTTCAATGATCTGTTTAATCTGATCATTTTATTATTGGCTGTGATCACTCAAAAGCTCATCCGGCCAAAGCTTGCGTTTGTGTATAAAGGATTTTTAAAAGAACTGTCTGTGATGTTTGTCAGAGCATTTCTTGAATTTACAATTATGCCTTACCGCGCTTATGTGGCGCTGGATGCAATTGTCAGAACCCTGTACCGGTTGATGATCAGTAAGAAAAATCTGCTCCGCTGGAATACGGCTGAATCCGTGGATGCCTCCGTGATCAATACCAGAAAAGGATATTTTCTTACAATGTGGAGTTCTCTTCTCCCGGCATTTTGCCTTTTATTACTTTTGTTATCTGGCAATCTGTCCCTGGCAGGAATATGTCTGGCAGCAATTGTCATGGCAGACTGGTTTCTGGCTTTTGAAACTGCTTATCGGATCAGCCAGCAAAAAATCATACACCATCAAAAAGATCAGGCGGAGAATCAGGAACTTCTCATGGATACTGCACGCAGAACCTGGCAGTTTTTTAAGGATTTTTCCACAAAGGAGACCAACTGGCTCTGTCCGGATAACTATAAAGCCTCAAAAGCTGAAAGAATCAGTGATAAAACATCTCCCACCAATATCGGGCTTCAGTTTCTGTCAATTCTTTCAGCCATGGATCTTGGATTTGAGACGTTAAACTCCACAGTGGGAGCAATCGAAAACCTGATGGAGACAGTGCAGAAAATGGAGAAATGGAAGGGACACCTCTATAACTGGTATCACATTGAAACCTTGGAGGTGCTTAACCCTGCCTATATATCAACGGTAGACAGCGGTAATTTCTGGGGGCATATGATCGCACTGAAAAATGGTCTGTTAGAGCAGCTTGACAAGCCGGTAAGCCCGGATGAAATGCTGACAGCCAGAATCAGAACCCTATGCAGTAAAATAGACAACATGTTGGCAGATGTTGATTTTCGATTTTTATTTGATAAAAAGAGAATGCTGTTTCATATCGGATATCATGTATCCTCCCATACGTTAGACGATGGCTGCTACGACCTGATGGCATCAGAATCATCACTTACAAGTCTGCTTGCCGTGGCCATGGGAGAAGTACCATTAAAACACTGGTATAAACTGGGAAGGCCGTTAACCGTAGTAAAGGGTATTCCATGTTTCGTATCCTGGAGCGGTACCATGTTTGAGTATCTGATGCCCAATCTTGTACTGAAGGAATATGAAGGCTCAGTCTATGAACAGACCTCTAAAGCAGCAGTGCTCCAGCAGATGAAGTATGCAAAAGAAGCAGACATCCCATGGGGAATATCAGAATCCCAATATTACCGTTTTGATTTAAATGCCAATTACCAGTATAAGGCATTTGGAGTTCCAAAGATAAGGCTTCAGCCAGTCCGTAAGGATTCTCTGGTAGTGGCACCATATGCGACAATACTGGCACTAAATACAGCGGAAAAGGAATGTATCAGCAATTTAAAGAGGCTGAAAGAATTAGGTGCTTACGGTAAATATGGTTTCTATGAATCCATTGATTTTGATGTGCCCAGTTCCGTGGATTTAAAACCTTATTGCATTGTGAAATCCTATATGGCACATCATCAGGGGATGAATCTGGCCGCAATTAATAATTACCTGAACGAAGGAATTCTGAAAGAACGGTTTCACGCGGAAATGATGATAAAGGCAACGGAAGTTTTGCTGGAAGAAAAACGCCAGTCATATTTGATCTCCATTGCTAAACAGGGGTATACCATAAAAATCGGAAAACCACTTTTTACAGAAGATCGTTACAATAACCGGTATATCAATCGTACAGGTTTAACCACACCCATTGTAAATTATTTATCAAATGGGAAGTATTCTCTGATGATTACCTCAGACGGGGATGGGTTCAGTCAATATGAGGACCGCATGCTTTACCGCTGGAGATCCGATGTCTATGCAAATACAGGGAACTATATCTATATCAAGGACAAGAAGCAGGGAAAATACTGGAGTGCTGCCTATCACCCCACCCGGATGGAGCCGGAAGAGTATCATGTGATTTTCAGCCCCCACCAGGCGGAATTTAAACGAAAGGACGGGGACATTTCCACTCATATGATAGTCAGCCTGAATGCAGATCGCAATTTTGAGATTCGCAAGGTCATACTGACCAATCATGGAAATGAGGAAAAGCAGCTGGAGGTGACCAGTTATATGGAAGTAGTAGACGATACTCATATGGCAGAAATCAGCCATCCGGCGTTTAATAAACTCTTTCTTGAAAGCGAGTATGTAAAAGAACAGAATATCTTCCTGGCGAAAAGACGTCAAAAGAATGAGTCCGACAATCCATACGTCATGCATATGGTAAAAACCGATGAAAAACGGTGCAAAAAGGTTGAATTTGAAAATGACAGAAAACGATTTATCGGCAGAAACAATACGCTGGAAAATCCGGATTGTGTGGTAAACAGCATTGCCTTTTTTAATGATCCTGGTTTTTGCAACGATCCCATTATGAGCATTCGGGTACAGATATGTATCGGTGCAGGTGAATCAGCCAGTTTGACTTTTATTACCGGTGTATGCAGCGGGAGAGAAGAGGCAGTAAAAATTGCGGAGGAATTAAATGTAAGTTACCGGATTGATGATCTTCTGGAGAAGTTCCGGCTACAAAGCAATCTGGAGTTAAAGTACCTTGAGATTACCAAAACACAGCTTAACTCCTTTCAGGATATGATCAGTCCCATATTTTATCCTTGCGGTATTTTCCGGGGACCTCATGAGAATATCCGGAGAAATTTTAAGAATCAGAGTTTCTTGTGGAAATTCGGTATTTCCGGAGATAATCCCATTCTGCTTTTTGTCGTCCGGTCCATTGAAGAAGAGCGAATAATCAAGGATGTATTAAAGGCTTACGAATATTTAAGAGTAAATCTTGTAATGGTAGATCTGGTTATCCTGGTGGATTCCAAATATGGTTATCTTCAGGAGGTGGATCAATTAATCAATGATCTGACCAGTTCTCTGCGTATCTATGATTCCGGAAGCGGTAAGACCAGCTTCTTTACCCTGCATACGTATGAGCTTCTGCCGGCAGAGATTGATTTGCTGTATACGGTTGCACGGGTGGTGTTTTCGGAGAAAACAGGTATTTATTTTACAAAACGGAAAGAAAATCAATTGGAGCTGCTGGAGGAATATTAGGACTTATGGAGAATTATGAGTTTTTTAATGGCTTTGGAGGATTTGTCTGTGATGGCAGAGAATATGAAATTCTGCTGGACGGAAATAACAGGCCGCCGGCACCCTGGATTAATGTGATTTCAAACAAGGACTTTGGTTTCCAGATATCAGAGTCGGGGGCAGGCTTTACCTGGAGCATTAACAGCCGGGAGAATAAGCTTACCCCCTGGTCCGAACGACCCGGTCAGTGACAGGGCGGGGGAGGCAATCTATATTCTGGATGAAATAACCGGAGAGGTAATGACACCCATGTCTCTGGGCAGATCTGACAAAGGCATATACCGGGTAAGGCATGGGTTTGGATACAGCCGGTTCCTTCATGAGGAATCAATGCTTGAGCAGGAGCTGACTGTGTTTTGCCCTCTCCATGAATCATTAAAACTATGGAACTTAACCCTTAAGAATCAGTCAGATAAAGTGAAGTATCTAAGCCTGACCTATTATGTGGAATGGGTGCTGGGAACCCAGAGAGAGCAGACCGATCCCTATATTCTCACTTCCTATGATAATGAACATGAATATTTGTACGCAAAAAATATTTACACCATGAACTTTCAAAACAACTATGCCTACCTGTTTTCCAATGAGACAATTGTGGGTTACACCGGAGACAGACAGGAGTTTCTGGGACAAAAAGGCAGTATCAGAGAACCCAGAGGGGCGGAAGTCAAGCTCACCTGCAATACAGGAGTGTGCTATGACTCCTGCGGCGCAATACAGGTATCCATAGCAATTCAGCCTCAGGAAAGTAAAACGGTGGTATTTGGACTGGGACAGAGCAGCAGCTTAAATGAGATCAATCAGATCAGAAACAGATTCAGAGATGTGACTGCGTCAGAAAAAGAACTGGAAGAGGTCACAGCCCACTGGGACAAATTATTAGGAACCATTCAGGTAAAAACAAAGGACCGGGCAGTTGATATTCTGGTTAATGGCTGGCTTCTCTATCAGACATTATCCTGCCGGATTCAGGCAAGAGCCGGATTTTATCAATGCGGGGGAGCTTATGGCTACCGGGATCAGCTTCAGGATACTCTTTCTCTGCTTTTTACCGATCCGGGTATTTTGCGCAGTCAGATACTCACTGCCTGCAGCAGACAGTTTGAGGAAGGAGATGTCCAGCATTGGTGGCATCCTCCCATGGGAATCGGGGTGAGGACACGAATCTCCGATGATTTGCTCTGGCTGCCTTATTGTACCGCTGCCTATATTCAAAACACTGGAGATTATTCAATTTTAAAGGAATCAGTGCCTTACATTAAAGGTCCGGTACTAAAGGAGGGACAACATGATGTAATGTTTACTCCTGAAGTATCCCAGCAATCAGGAAGCGTTTATGAACATTGCAAAAAAACCATTGACCGAACATTTTTCGGAGAGCATGGACTTCCTCTTATGGGCGGAGGCGACTGGAATGACGGTATGAATGAGGTGGGAATACAGGGGAAGGGTGAAAGTGTATGGCTTGCCTGGTTTTTGTATACCGTATTAGGGGATTTCATTCCTTTATGCAAACAGGAAGGGGAAGAGGCATACGGACAGGAACTGGAACAGAAACGGGAAACTCTGCTGCAAAGCATCGAAGAACATGCCTGGGATGGGGAATGGTATCTGCGGGCCTTTTATGACGATGGTTCCAAGCTTGGATCAAAGGAAAATGATGAATGCAGAATTGATTCCATCAGCCAGTCCTGGAGCGTAATCTCAAAAGGAGCCCGCAAAGACCGTGCCAGCACCGCAATGCAGTCAGCATGGCGTTATCTGGTACGGGAGGAGGATGCCCTTTCCTTACTTCTTGCACCTCCTTTTCATAAAACAAATAAAAATCCTGGCTATATCAAAAATTATATTCCAGGCATCCGGGAAAATGGAGGCCAGTATACTCATGCAGCGGTGTGGCTTGCGATTGCAACAGCTATGGAGCACGATTATGACATGGCACAGACCCTGTTCACCATTCTTAACCCCATTTATATTACACAAAAAAAGAAAGAGGTTCTTCGTTACGAAAAAGAACCTTACGTGATGACAGCTGATATATCATTAAGCCCCCCTTATACTGGAAGGGGCGGGTGGAGCTGGTATACCGGTTCCGCAGGCTGGATGTATCAGGGGCTGTTAAACTGGTTTCTGGGAATACGCAAAGAAGGGAATGAACTGGTGATTGATCCGGCAACGCCTGCAGATTTTGGGGATTTTACCATTGAATATAAGTATGGCAGTTCTTATTATGAGATCAGGGTTGAGAGCAGAAGTAAGGGGAAAATGACAACGGAATCCATTATTTTAGACCATAAGCCGATTCAGGGGAACAGAATTATACTGGAAGATGATGGAGAAAAGCATCATATTATGGTATGATTAGAAAGGCAGTTAATAGAAAGAAAGGCAAATTTTATGTCAGACAAAGAATATGGGAAAGAGCAGTTTCTTAAAATAGACGATCACCTGCTCCATGATAACTGTCCATCCGAATATCTGGAACAAATCAGCGGGGAGCCGTGGTTTTCTGAGTATCCTTTTTCCATGCTGTTAAAACTAAAGGATACACCTCAGTCAAAACGTTACCATCCGGAAGGCAGTGTCTGGGCTCATACGATGATGGTGGTAGATGAGGCGGCAAAGCGGAAACGGGAGAGTCAATCGGAACGAACCCTGATGTGGGCAGCGCTGCTTCATGATATTGGCAAACCGGGGACCACAAAAATAAAGAAAGAAAAAATCACCTCCTATAATCATGATTTTGAGGGAGAACAGCTGACAGAAGATTTTTTATCCTGTTTTACCGGTGATGTTTCCTGGATTAAGTCCGTGGCTAAACTGGTCAGGTATCATATGCACATTTTGTATATTACGGAGAAACTTCCATTTGGAGATGCCGGCAGAATGAAACAGGAGACGGATGTCAATGAAGTTGCCCTGCTGGGGCTTTGTGACCGCATTGGCAGGGGAAATAGTGATCCGGATTATGAAAAGGAAATAGTAAGTAAATTTCAGAAAATGATGTTGAGATAAAAGCTATTATATAAGGAGCAAGCCATGATACAAAAGAGCAGATTAGATTCAGAAGAAATTATGAGGAAAGAAATAGAAATAATGAATGGGTTTGGCAGCCGGGCAACCGGCTCAAAAGGTCATCAGGAGTTTATTACATGGTTAAAGCAGCAGCTGGAAGAGATGGGGCTTCCGATTGATAGCGACACCTATACGTTTGAGCGATGGGAAGAAAAGAGAAGTGCTTTAAAAGTAAACCAGGAAGATATTCCTGTATCCTCAGCCTATCCATATTCTGGAGAAACAGATGAAAATGGAATAACAGCAGAACTGATTCATGTAAAAAGCGGTGATTACAGCAAGGCAAAAGGTAAAATTGCGGTTGTGGAAATTAAAATGATTAAAAAACTTCCTCTTGGTCTGATTATGAACAAACGGAAGGCATTTCCGGACGGCACCAGGATTGCCTCAGGTGACGGTGATCTGGTACTTACCTCTGTGTTAAGAAATCCCGGTTTAAAGAAGGCAAAGGAGAAGGGAGCTAAAGCGGTTATATTAATCTGGAAGGGAGTGGCAGATGAAAAGGTGAAAGATCAGTATCTGCCATTTACCGATGAATATATGGGAATTCCGGCCGTTTGGGTGAATGAGACGGAGGGGAAAAAGGTAATTGCGGCTGCGAAAAGACAGGAACAGGGAACTGTGATATTAGAAGCAGACAAACAGGTCAATGCTCCAACCGAAAGCTTTCATGTAATACTGGAAGGGAAAAATAAAGATGAGACCATTCTCATTAATACACATACGGACGGAATTAATGTGGTGGAGGAGAATGGTGCAATTGGTATGCTTTCCATGATCCGGTATCTTAAAAACAAACAGCTGAATCGTACCATGGTATTTTCGTTTGTTACCGGACATTTTCGTTTACCGGTATTTAAAGGAACCTCACAGGCCACCTCAACCTGGTTAATGGGTCACCGGGAACTATGGGATGGGAAAAACGGTAATAAAAAAGCCGTTGCAGGAATTACGGTAGAACATCTGGGCAGCATGGAGTGGAAAGAGAATGAGGAGGGACAATATAAGGCAACTGGAAACATCCAGACAGAGTACACATATGTGGGAAATGCCCGGCTGGGAAAGATCTGGGAAAAGGCGGTCAAAGACAGAAGATTAACCCGTACTGTCACACTCAGAGGCCACAACAAGTTTGAATTTGGGGAAAGCCAGCCTCTGTTTGAAGCAGGAATTCCGGTCATTGGACTGATCCAGATGCCGGATTATCTGATGGCGAACAGCAAGGACAGAGAGATAGACAAGTTTAACGTCAGCTTAATGAGGGAACAGGTAAAATCACTGTTAAAAGCAACAATCATGGTGGATAAAACGCCGAATAAACAACTTGGAAAATCTGACGGGTATTCATTTTTTTATGGAAGAACATGGTGAAAGGTATCGTAGTGATGAAGTAAAGATTTGATCTGAAACTGGGGGAGTTGGGTATGATTGAAATCAATAAAAATTATCGTTCATTTGACGCACTGAAGCTGGCATTGGCAGCTTCTCCTGTCTGTATGGTTACAGATATACTCTTGTCTGTTACCCAATCCATTATGCAGACGGGGGCTCTGGCTCTGGTCACAGCTGATTTTGTGGACACGGCATCTGCTATATTAAAGGGCGTCCGTCCACGTAATGATATTTATCTGCCATTGGTACTGCTGTTAGTGACGCTAGGGGTGACTACCATCATTGGTGCGCTGATCCAGCTTGCCAGCTCTCGTATCCGTTTAAATCTTAAACGCAGACTGATCCCGTCTGTGGTTAAGATTTATGCAGCATTGGACTACAGGCACATAGAAAATAATACCAGTTGGGAGTTGATCTCACGGGTATCCAGAGACCCGGTTAATTCCATTATGGAAGGTGTGGAGGCGTATATTCAGTCTTTGAAGATTATCATATCCCTGGCTTCCGTTCTGATATTGATTGTAACCCGGGTGTGGTGGGCAGCAATAATTATCTTAATTTTCTCAGCTCCCATGTTCTGGCTGTCGGTGCGAGCAGGGAGAAAGGTCTACCAGGCTGGGCGTGAAGCTGAGAAATTCAACCGGCGAACGGAGTATCTGGGAGAAGTGCTGACGGGGCGGGATAATGTGGACGAGCGTACTCTGTTCGGCTATAGCGATGAGATCAATGGTAAATGGCAGAATCAGTATGAAGCCGGGCGGAAATTACAGCTCAGGGTGACGGCCAGAATGTTCCTTTTTATTAAGGGGTCCAGTCTGCTTCTGGTTCTGATTTCTCTGTTGGTGGCATTGACACTGATCGGACCTGTGTTAACTGGTCAGATGACAGCGGGTTGGTTTATGGGTATCGTAAGCGCAGTATTTGGAATGATTCAGAAACTTGGCTTCCAGATGTCCCGCTCCCTTGAAAGCATATCACGTGTCGGGGAGTATATGAAGGATTTAACTGCATTTGCGGCAATGAGTCAGACGAAAGACTCATTAACTGAGCCGGATGCCGTACCTATGGAATTTAAATCACTGGAATTTCGCAATGTCTGCTTTCGATATCCGGGAAGTGAACGGCTGGTATTGGATGGAATGTCTTTTAAGATGGAGGCAGGGCGTCATTATGCCTTTGTTGGTAAAAATGGTGCAGGCAAAACAACAATTACCAAGTTGTTAACAGGTTTGTTCCCACAATACCAGGGTGAGATACTGATCAATGGGAAGGAACTAAGGGAATATTCTGCCAGTGCGGTCAAGGCTTTGTTTTCTGTGGTATATCAGGATTTTGCCAGGTATTATATACGATTGAAGGATAACATAGCTCTTGGGGATTTACATAGAAAAGGGAATGAGATGGAGGCAGCGCATCTGGCTGGGTTAGATGAAACGGTGAACAGTCTGAACCATGGACTGGATACGCCGCTGGGGAAAATTATGGCAGGCGGACAGGATCTTTCCGGCGGTCAGTGGCAGAGAGTGGCCATTGCCCGTTCACTGAACAGCCGTGCTCCCGTTAAAATCCTGGATGAACCCACCTCTGCGCTTGATCCCATCAGCGAGAGTCTGTTATACAGAGATTTTGAGAGACTAATGCTGGGCAAGACTACAGTATTTGTCAGTCACCGTCTTGGTTCTACGAAGCTGGCCGACGAAATACTGGTCATTGGCAGCGGGAGGATTATAGAGCGAGGAACCCATGATGAGCTGATGGCAGCAAACGGGACGTATGCAGGGATGTTTGAGGCTCAGAGGGGGTGGTATCTATGAACACAGAAAAGAAGAATGATACGTTTTTTCAAGTCATTACCCGTATTATACCAATGCAGTTTCAGGCAGCACCATTTAATTGTATCCTTGAAAATATACTGGCTGTCATACACGGGCTGTCATTTTCCCTGACAGTTGTGGCAACCCAGCATCTTTTTGATACGATTTCCAAAGCATCTGCCAGCGAAGGGGGCTTTTCGGATTGTATGGTTTCTCTGTTCTTATTAACTGGAGCAACGTTCGGGCAGCAGCTTTTAAACGGGATTCATAACTTTCACGGTACCGGCATTCTATTTCCTAAATCATCAGGAAAACTGACTTTTTTGCTTCACAGGAAATTAAAAGATATCGATCCTGCCCAATTTGAAAACACAGATTTTTTAGATGATCTGAATAAAGCAAGGGAGGGAATCCAGGCGATTCCTTTATGCTGCATGGTTTTGTTTTTGTGTGTCTCTTTTTATGGAGTGTATTTCCTGTCAATCGGAACCTATCTGTTTACATTAAAGCCCATGTTGTTAATTACACTTCTGTTAGCTTTTATACCTGCGATAATGGCACAGACCATAAATATCCGGGTGTTCACAAGGCTGGAAGAACAGAGCGCACCATTGCGCAGGGAGCATGAATATTACCAGAAGGCAATCTGTGACAGAGAGTATTTTAAAGAAACCCGTATACTGGGAGCATTTTCATTTTTCAATCAGCTCTTTACAGACACATTGGAGCTGCTTACCAGTAAGATATGGAGGGCAGAGCGGAAAATTGCACTGCTGCAGCTGGTATTAAATATAACCACATTTGCAGGCATGGGAACATCGGCTTATCTGCTCTTTACTGCAACCATGAATGGGGAAATTACGGTTGGTATGTTTGCCGCTGTGTTTGCGGCTCTGGGGCAGATATTCGATATTATGAATGAAATAGTAAGCAAACACATAGGCAGTATGAACAGGGATATCGGCAAGATTAACAACTTCCTGCATTTGCTTGACATGCCGGATCGCACCGGTTCTTTAAGCACACCGGATTTTACCAAAGGAGTGGCAGCTTACGGAATCAGTTATACCTATCCAGGAAGGGAGAATCCGGCGGTGAAAAACATATCACTGAACCTGGCAGAGGGGGAGACCATTGCCATTGTGGGGGAAAACGGCGCGGGGAAGAGTACCCTTGTACGTTTGCTGACCGGGATTTACCGCCCGTTGGAAGGCAGGGTTATCATCGGCGGCCTTGATACCGCAAACATTGCTCCTTCCTCTTTATATAAGGGAATGTCTGGCGTATTTCAGAAATATCAGCGGTACAAAATGACACTAATAGAGAATGTTACAATCAGTGACAGTCTGGCCAACGCCGGTTTGGATCAGGCGGAATCGGCCCTTCGTGAATCGGGTTTTGAAAAGGGCGGTATCCGGATGGAGGATATGCTTTCACCAGAGTTTGGCGGCATTGATCTATCAGGTGGACAATGGCAGAGGATTGCCATTGCCAGAGGGTTATACCGGGTGAATGACTTTATTGTACTGGATGAACCCACCTCCGCCATTGATCCAATTGAGGAGACCAGAATTTACAAACAATTTCAACGGCTGGCAGAAGGTAAATGCGCTGTCGTGGTGACCCACCGTCTCGGTTCTGCAAAGCTGGCTGACCGCGTCGTAGTGCTGGAGTCTGGAGAGATTGTAGACATGGGGACACATGACGAGCTGCTTTCCCGCCCAGGCAAATACGCAGATATGTGGGCGGCGCAGGCACAGTGGTATGAAAGGGAAGAAAAACAGGAGATACAATTATGAAAGTAAACGTATATCAATTAAATTCATTTGCCAAAACAAATGGAGGTGGTAATCCGGCTGGTGTTGTAATTGATGCAGATTTATTAACGGAAAAAGAGATGAGAAAAGTAGCTGCCGTACTGGGATTTAGTGAAACTGCGTTTATATTACCTTCCAGCGTGGCAGATTTCAGAGTAAGATTTTTTACACCAAAGGATGAAGTTGATTTATGCGGTCATGCAACAATCGCAGCTTTTCATACCATGGGACAATTGGGATTGTTAAATCCAGGCATGTATAAGCAGGAGACAAATGCTGGTATTCTCGGTATTGAAATAAAGGAAGATAATTCTGTTATGATGAATCAGACGATTCCGGTATTTTCAGATATAATAGAAAAAAAGGAGCTTGCTGATTCGCTGAATATTTCGGTTACTCAAATGCCGGAAGATTTGCCAGCTCAGATAGTATCAACAGGACTTCGGGATATTATGATTCCTGTAAAAAGTATGGAAATACTCAATGGAATGAAACCTGACATGGAAAAGATAAAAGCGATCAGCCAGAAACATCATGTAGTGGGGTATCATGTGTTTACGCTGGAATCCTTATATGGTGCAAATGCCAACTGCAGAAATTTCGCTCCATTGTATGATATCCCGGAAGAAGCAGCGACAGGGACTTCCAATGGTGCACTTGCCTGCTATCTTTATAACTACAAAAAAACGGGTAGCGGACAGAAAACGGACCTGGTATTCGAACAGGGGTATTCCATGAACCGGCCCTCTGAAATCCTGGTATCGCTGTCAGTAAAAGAAGATGCAATCTATGAGGTCAAGGTCGGAGGCAATGCGAAGAATCTGGTTTTAACTGAGGTGGATATATAGTGATCAGATTGTAAAACCAGGTTTCATATAGTAAAATCTATATCAATTTAATTAATTATGGAGGAGCTAAAATGAGTGTATTTTTTTATGGCTGTATCACTTTGGATGGCTTTCTGGCTGATAAAAACCACAATCTGGACTGGCTTTATCAGACTGGAGATGCAGAAGAAACAGAATATGAAAGTTTCTACAATCGCATGGATGTGACGATTATGGGCAAACGGACATTTAATGAAATAGAAAAACTGGATAACATAGACAGTATCTATCCCACAACTGAAAACTACGTGATTACCCATGCAGAAAGCTTATCATCCAGGGAATTTATTCCTGTAAGTTGTGATGTAGTTGAATTTGTTAAACAGATTGAAACGGATAAAAATATCTGGATTGTTGGGGGTAACACAATCGTGGCTCCTCTGTTAGATAATGACATGATTGATAATATGATCATACAGATTGCCCCGGTGTTATTGGGAGAAGGAATCCCGTTGTTTACCCAGAAAGAAGGATTAAAGCGGTTTCATTTGAAAGAAGTGAAACAATACGGGCAGTTTGCAGAATTGAATTATGTTAAAATAGAATGAAACAGGTATGAGAAAGCAGTGTTTTTTTCATACCTGCTTTTTCATATGAGATTCTGAAAATTACATGGTGCAAAATCGGATGATAGAATGAAAAAAATATAGTAAACTGGAACCATAAGAACAAAGGAGGTTAAATTTATGAAAAATACAGCTATTGTACAGACATTCCTTGGTCCGGTTATTATATCGGAACAAGATGGTTTCATCACGGAACTTTTCTTTGCTGAGGATACACAGCTAAATGCCGTTAACCGGATAACACCCTTGTTAAAAGAAGCTGAAAAACAGCTTTTAGAATATCTGTCAGGTATCCGAAAAACCTTTGATTTAAAGATTGCCCCCCAAGGAACGGAATTCCAGAAGACAGTCTGGAGCACCTTGCATAGGATCCCATATGGAGAAACACGCAGCTATAAACAAGTTGCAGAAATAATTGGCAGACCGGAGGCCTCTCGCGCCGTGGGTATGGCCAACAGCAAAAACCCAATCCTTATTTTGACGCCCTGTCACCGTATCCTCGGTACAGATGGCAAATTAGTGGGGTATGCAGGTGGTTTGGAAAGAAAGAAAAGACTGTTGGAGCTGGAAAAAAATTATGTGTGATGTCAAATATAAGTTTTTTGATTACGGTACGAAAGAAATGGAGTATCTTTCCCTGGCAGATCCTGTATTGGGTGATGTGATAGCCCGGCTTGGGCGGGTAGAGCGAGAGGTGATACCTGACCCGTTTTCAGCGCTGGTATATGCCATTATCGGCCAACTGATTTCAACCAACTCTGCAAATACAGTATGGAAACGTTTGCAGGAGAAAATCGGTGAAATTACCCCGGAAAATTTTTGGGATTTCACTCCTGATGATGTGAAGCAATGTGGAATGACGATGAAAAAAGCCATCTGTATCAGTGATCTGGCAAAAGCGATCGTTGGAGGTGATTTATCCCTGGACAGTTTGGGAAAACTGCCTGACATAGAGATTATCCGCCGCCTGACCTCTTTCAGGGGTATAGGACAGTGGACTGCAGAAATGCTTCTTATTAATATGGAACGCCCTGACATAGTCAGCTGGGGTGATATTGCGATCCGCCGTGGAATGGAAAAACTCTATGGCACTCCCAATCTGACGAAGAAACAATTTGAATCATATAAAAACAGATATTCGCCCTATGGATCCGTTGCTTCCATTTATTTATGGGCGATTTCCTCAATACCAATGCAGACAATTGCAGAAGCAGGAGGTAATAGCGTGTCTGATATGAAAATAACTGATGAAGAAAAATGGCAGGCTTCTTGTTCCTGCAATTCCGATTATGACGGAAGATTTTTTTATGGTGTGAAAACAACCGGAATTTTCTGCCGTCCCTCCTGCAAGTCGAAAAGTCCGAAACGGGAAAACGTTGTCTTTTTTGACACAGCGAGACAGGCAGAGGATAGCGGTCTGCGTCCATGCAAACGCTGCCGGCCGGATCTTCTGGAATTTCAGCCACTTAAGGAATCGGCAGATAAAATCAAGGCTGTCTGTGATTTGTATTTCGCTGATCGCAACCGTTTGAATGAAGAACTCATGGGGCTTGGTTTGAGTAAGAATCGTATGATACAGCTTTTTAAAGAGGAATATAAGAAAACACCATCGGAATACTTAAACCAGCTACGCATTGACCGTGCAATAGAACTGCTTTCCCATACACAAAATAGTATATTGCAAATTTCCCTGCAGAGTGGTTTTGATAATCTTTCCACATTTTATGCACAGTTTAAGAAGGTGACAGGTATGTCGCCCAAAGAATACCGCGGATACCAAGTCTGATTGGAAAATACCGAGAGAATAATGCTTGACTATCTGGGATCGACTGGATATATTAAAACATAAGAAGATTATGGCAAATAATAATATATCAGTGTTAGAGAACAGGAAGGACTATGAAAATTATAGATGGACATGCCCATGCATGTGGGATGTTTTTAAATGCAAGTGATACGGTTCGTTACATGAAAGTAAATAATATCTATAAAATGGTGCTTACAGCAGGAGAACCTGATAGTGATAAAATATATAGACTCCCCTACATGGCAAGATGGTTCCGCAGTTCAAGGCTTATTTATATGAATAATGCATTTAAACTGGCAATCAGTCAAATGCGTGAAGAAATTACTGGGTATTAATTAAAATAGAGCCGTAAAACAAATGGTAGTCAATAAATATAAAGGAGGAGTAAATGATATGTCTAAAATGCCCATGATATTTGCAGGCCATGGTTCACCAATGAATGCAATTGAAGATAACCGATACACAAGAGGCTGGAAGGAGATGGGAAAGAAAATCCCCAGACCTGAATCAATCGTATCAATCTCGGCACATTGGTACACCCAGGGTACAAAGATTATGAATGAGGAAAATCCAAAGACAGTATATGATATGTACGGATTTCCCGAAGACTTATATAAGGTTGTATATAATGCTCCGGGCAATCCGGAGCTTGCAGGTACTGTAAAAAATTTAATCAGCAAACCCAGTGTATATGATAATACCTGGGGCATTGATCATGGCACCTGGTCAGTTCTGACTCATATGTACCCGGAAAGGGATATTCCCGTTTTCCAGGTCAGTATCGATGCCTTTGCACCGCCGCAGGTTCATTATCAGATAGGCAAAGAGTTAAAGGCCTTAAGAAATCAGGGGGTTCTTTTGTTTGGTACCGGGAATATCGTCCATAACCTGCGAATGCTTGACTGGGGGATGGAAGACGATGGTTTTGAATGGGCTTATAAGTTTGATGATTATGTGAAAGAAAATATTGGTAATAAAAATCACGAAAATATCATTCACTATATGAGTCAGGGTGAGGCGGCTAAATTGTCGGTACCTGCGCCGGACCACTTTAATCCAATCTTATATTTACTGGGAGCATCGGATGAAGAAGATAAGATAACCGTATATAACAACAGCTGCATGCTTGGTTCCTTATCCATGACAAGCTATTTATTTGAATGATTTTATAGCATCTACGCCACAATGGAACCCCAGCGTCAACAAATAAACAGTTAAAATACTCAGTGTGTCAGGCGGAACGTGGGCCAGGCACCCTGAGTTTTATTTTGGCAGAATACCGAAAGAAACCATATCCACTTCTTAAAGCATCTGGTATAATATCAGATATCTTATTCTGGATAATGAAAGGAAAAGAAAATGACAATTGATAAGACAAAGAATGGAATCGAGGTAATGCTAAAACTTCCCCAGGAGGCAGACGCGAAAGAAATAATAGAGTTTTATAAGCAGGTTGGAAAAGAAACAACATATCTGGGATTCAGTGATGGAGAATACCAGGTATCAGAAGATCAGCAGTCAGCGATTATTAAAGAAATCAATGCATCAGGAAATAATATGATGATACTTGCAATGATAAATTCTAAAATAGCAGGGATTGGAACCATATCATCAAATAATAAACGGATAAAAATCAAGCACGTTGGAGTGCTGGGGATTGTTATAAGTGAAGAATATTGTAATGCAGGCCTTGGAACTATCATGATGGATTATTTAATTAAATGGTGTAAAAACAACGGAGAAACTGCTAAAATAAGCTTGACCGTAAGAAAAGATAATCCCAGAGCAATTGCATTATATGAAAAGTTTGGTTTTGAAACAGAAGGTATCTTGAAAAATGAAACGTTTATTGATGGAGTTTATTTTGATTCTGTAGTTATGGGATTAATGATAAAGTAAATAAGTGGTAAAGACAGGAGAAATAAAATGTGGTTTATACTTTCACTGATAGCAATATTATTCTGGAGTGGTTCTGACCTTTTTTCAAAAATAGGTTCCAGGCCAGATGATAAATACAGTCATTGGAAAATGATTATGGCAGTTGGTACGGTCATGGGAATACACGCTGTGATTGAACTATGCAGAGGTGCAGAGTTTCAGATATCAGATATTCTCACCTATTTGCCTGTATCATTTCTATATATTCTCGCAATGATACTTGGTTATGTGGGTCTGCGGTATGTAGTCCTTTCAGTCTCCACACCGATTTGTAATTCATCAGGTGCAGTTGCGGCTCTTTTGTGTTTCTTTATTTTGAAAGAGAAAATGAGCTGGTTACAGTTTTTTGCAGTCGCATTGGTATGTATCGGTATTTTCTTTCTTTCTGTTTTTGAGAAAAGACAGGAGGATGCAGAGCGTATGCAGGCCGGTATAGTTCCGGATCGGAAATATACCCACAGCTTTATTGCTGTTTTTTTTCCGATCTTTTACTGTATCATTGACGGACTTGGTACGTTTGCAGATGCGTTGGTTCTAGACCGGTATATTGGAGAGGGATCAGCCAATATTGCATACGAATTTACATTTTTGCTGATGGCTGTTTTTGCTTTTATCTATGTGGTGATTGTTAAAAAGCAGAAAATCAGACTCTCCGCAGAAAAACCAAAGGTACTTGCAGGTGTATTTGAGACTGCAGGACAATTTGCTTATATTTATGCATTGGGAGATAACCCAATTGTTGCAGCACCAATGATTTCGTCTTACTGCATTTTTTCCCTTGTCTGGGCAAGAATTGTATTGAAAGAAAAGCTATCATGGAAACAGTATCTTGTCATTGCCATAGCAGCTATTGGTATTGTGATACTTGGTATGGAAGGATAAGATTCGGGTGAATTTGGAAAGGACAAGGTGTATCTGATATGTGGCAATGCCCAAAATGTGGACGGGAATTTAAAAATCAGGATCAAAATCATTTTTGCAGTGAGGCACCGAATACAATCGATGCCTATATTGAAGCTCAGGATAAGGAGATTCAGCCGCTTTTACATCAGGTTCGCAATACGCTCCGAACTGCATTGCCGGGCGCAGAGGAACGCATTTCGTGGAAGATGCCGACTTACTGGAACGGACATAACATCATTCATTTTGCCGCATTTAAAAAACATATAGGGGTGTATCCCGGTGAGGCTGCAATGGTGCATTTCGCAAATCGGCTGACAGAATACAAAACAAGTAAAGGCGCAATACAGCTGCCATATGAAAAGCAGCTTCCGCTGACTTTGATCGCAGAAATCGCTAAATGGCTGCTTAAATAAGAGGTAGAGCATGGGGTTAGTGAACGTTATAATATTAAATATTTATTCGGTATCATTGCTGGTTGTAATCTGCTATCATTCTTCCAGAGAGAAAGAAAAAGAATCTTTGCAGTATAAGCTTTATACGATGATGCTGAAAATCACCATTTTTATGCTGGTTGTAGATATATTCAGCAGATTTGATGGTAAGTCAGATACAATGTATGCAGTAATAAATTATTTGGGAAATTTCCTGGTTTTCTTCCTGAATCCAATACTACCCTCCCTTTGGTTACTATATGTCCATGTCAATATATTTCAGGATGAGAAAAAAACAAGACGGTTAGTATTTCCTCTATTTGTTTATAATGCTGTTAATGCAGCTTTGGTAGTATTATCGCAATTTTATGACTGGTATTATTATATTGATTCCAATAATATTTACCATAGAGGTCCCCTTTTTCTTCTTGCGGGGTCCTTTACCGTTGTCTTGATTCTAATTGCATTAATTATAATTATCGCTAATCCCAGGAAAATCAAGAAAAAACATTTTTTTTCACTTATGTTTTTTTGTGTACCTCCTCTTATGTGTATCATTTTACAAGTATTCTTTTATGGGGTATCACTGATGCTCAATAGTGTTGTATTATCCCAGCTGGTAATTTTTATAAATATTCAAAATCGGGATATTTATATAGATTATCTTACCGGGGTTAACAATCGCAAGATGCTTGATCTCCATTTAATGAAAAAAATCAGTGAAAGTACCGGAGAAAAGACTTTTTCGGCTATTATGATAGATTTGGATAACTTTAAAAATATTAACGATAACTATGGTCATGACGAAGGTGACAGGGCATTGCAAAATATTTCAACAATTCTTAAAAACTGTATCAGTTCCAATGATTTTATTGCCCGCTATGGCGGGGATGAGTTTTGTATTGTTTTGGAGACATCTGACAGAGCTGATCTGGAAGAGATTATACGCAGAGTGAATGAAAGCACGAAAAGATATAATGCCGTCAGCAATCTGCCCTATAAAATCGACTTTAGTATGGGGTATGCAATATATGACTACCATTCACATTTAAAATTAGAAGAATTTCAAAAAAAGATTGATACATTATTATACGAAAACAAACAGTCTCATAGATGAAAACCTGGGAGGTGCAGTTTATCCTGCAGATTGAACATCACTACTTTGTACTTGACGTGTAACTAAAAAAGCGCTATTATGTGAATGAATAATATTTAATTCATTCACATAATAGCGCTTTTGCAGAAAGGTATTAAATGAAAAAAGTCACCGCTTTTATAGGAAGTGCCCAGAAGAAGGCAACATACGAAGCAGTTCGTGAATTTGAGAGTAATTTAAAATCGTATCCTGAAATTGAGTTTGAATATGTTTTCTTAAAGGATTATCGAATTGAGTTTTGCAGGGGCTGCAAGCTGTGTTTCAATAAAGGAGAAGAACTCTGTCCCTTACTGGACGATCGGGATTTGCTGATTGATAAGATGAATAATTCAGACGGTGTTATATTTGCCACCCCTAATTATTCCTTTCATGTCTCAGCACCCATGAAAAATTTATTGGACCGGACAGCATTTTTATTACATCGGCCGTGCTTTTTTGGAAAAGCGTTTACATCTATTGTTACTCAGGGTATGTTCGGGGGAAACTCTATTATCAAGTATCTTGGCGATATGGGAGAAAATTTGGGGTATCGTGTTACAAAAGGCTGTGTATTAAATACCCTGGAGCCGAAGACAAAATCTGCACAGGAAAATAACTCACTGGAAATAAAAAAGGCTGCTGCAAGGTTTTATCGTGTGCTTATGCGTCAAGGGGCTCAGTCCCCGTCTTTGTTCCGCTTGATGATGTTTCGAATTTCAAGAACAAGAATGAAGGATATGCTTAGCGATGAATATTATGACTATCGGTATTACAAGTCAAAGGGATGGTTTGAATCGGATTATTATTACGATGTTACCTTAAAACCGTTTAAAAAGCTGATGGGGTGGATTTTTGATTTGACAGGACATCGGCTGGCGAAGCAGAAGTAGGAATTTGTCGATGTCTGATATATAAAATATGTTGGAGGACTACACATTGAAAGATACGAAAACAATATTATTTAAATGTGGAAAGGAACTGTTCAGCCGGAATGGGTTTAAGGATACCAGTGTGTCAGATATTACGAAAGCTGCAAATATTGGAACAGGTACATTTTATAATTACTATACCTCAAAAGAGGAGCTTTTCATGGTAATATATCTGGAAGAAAACGAAAAGCTGAAGAAAAAAATACTGAAATCAATCGACATGGATCAGGAACCGCTAAGTCTGGTTAAAGAATTGATGTTAATAAATCTAAAAGGCATGAAGTCAAATCCAATCCTGAAAGAGTGGTATAATAAGGACGTGTCTTACAAAATGGAGCAGTATTTCCGCGAACAGAAGGGGCTTAATCGCCTTGACTTCATGTATCAGGATCTTTTTAATGTCATTAAAAAATGGCAGGCGGACGGAAGGCTGAGGAATGATATTGACAGTGAAATGATCATGGCTATATTCACAGCAATCATTACAGTTGAGACCCATAAAGAGGAAATCGGCCTTCCGTATTTTCCTCAGGTATTGGATTATCTCATAGAATTTACAATGAAAGGCCTGACGGCGGTATCCAAAGAGGAAGGGAAGAATGAAAGTAAATGAAACATGCTGACGAAATAAATCTATGGGAGGTATTAATATGAGTACATTAATCGCATTTGCATCTAAATACGGATTTACGAAAACGTGCGCAGAGATTCTTGGGAAAAAGCTTGAGGGAAAGGTGGATATCTGTGATTTAAGAAGCAATCACCCCGATCTGACAAAATATGATAAAGTCATCATTGGCGGTTCAATCTATGCCGGGAAAATCAGAAAGCCAGTTATGAGTTTCTGTTCAGACAATCAAAACACCCTGAAAGATAAAAAAACAGGGTTCTTTATCTGCGGAATGGCAAAAGAAGATGATGCACAAAAGCAGCTTGAATCCTCTTTTCCAAAGGAACTATTGGCTACCGCCGCCGCAAAGGGATTTTTTGGCGGGGAATGCAATTATGACAAAATGAATTTCATAGAGAAATTTATCATGAAAAAGATAACTGGCTCTGATCAGAGTCAGTCTCGAATCGCTGAGGAGAATATAACACGCTTTGCTGGTCTGATGAGGTGAGTGAAACCAATGAAACATATTGCAATCATATCAGATACCCATGGTCTTCTGAGAGAGCAGGTCATGGCTGAACTGGATGCAGCAGATTGTATCATACACGCAGGAGACATTAACACCCCTTACATCGCTGACTATGTGCGGCAGTCAGGGGAGACTTATATGGTGCGGGGCAATAACGACATGGATTGGGCCAAAGATCTGCCCGCCAGTATTGCTGTCACCATTGAAGGTGTGAGATTTTTTATTGTTCATAACAGGAAAGATGTTCCCAAACGCTTGCCGGACGTGGATGTAGTGATCTATGGGCATTCTCACAAATACTCCTCTGAAGTTATAGATGGAATATTGTATCTTAATCCTGGCAGCTGCGGTAAGCGGCGCTTTCATTTAGAGATCACGATGAGCCGAATGACTGTGGAGGCAGGGCAGTATCAATATGAAAAGGTGATAATTCCCTATGACAATCGGGAAAATTAGAGAAATCGGAGGGCAGACCGTGAAGAAAGAAGAACAGGTCATGTCAGAACTTTGGGATTTATTTAATAAGAAGATGTGGCTTGACAGCTTTAAAATGAAAACAAGGCTTAAGGAGTATAATCCTTCAGAAGTACATTGTATCGAATACATTGGTGAAAACGAAGATTCCAATGTCACAAAACTTGCTGAGTCGTTTTATATGACAAGAAGCGCGATCAGTAAGCTGACAAAGAAGCTCATTGGGAAAGGCCTTATTGAAAGTTATCAGAAACCAGAAAACAGGAAAGAGGTATATTTTAGACTTACAAAACAGGGAGATAAGATATACAAAGTTCATGAGGAGTTGCATAAAGAATATAAAGAGCGGGATAAAATTGTATTTGATGGAATAACAGAAGAACAGTATGATAGTATGCTTGGTTTTGCGAAAAAGTTTAATCAACATTTAGATGCAGAGATAAAAAAGCTGGGTGTAGATATTACGTCTGGTTGGTGTGATAAATTATAACAGATGGAGAGGCAGCCCAAATTCTGAAAGAGTGGGCTGCTTTTTGCAATGCAATTATTGTTGACAAAGACTCAAAAAAGTATTATCATACCAATATGGGTCCCGGGACACAAAAAAATAAAAAAATATATTACAAACTCAAGAGGAGGAAGACAAATGAATATAATTGGAATTATCGCAAGTCAGCGAAGAGAAGGCAATACTGCTTTTATAGTAAACAAATTGCTGGAAGGAGCAAGGGAACAGGGTGCCAACACCCAGTCATTTAGTTTCAGCGACCTTGATATTAAACCGTGCAGGGGCTGTTGGGCTTGCCATAAGGGGGATCAGGGCTGCGTGATCAACGATGATATGCAGAAAATTTATGATACATTGGAATCTACAGATGTTATCATTTTAGGTTTGCCAATCTATATGGGTCAGATGAGCGCTCAGGGAAAGATATTCACAGACAGGCTGTTTGCACGTTTTTCACCACGGTTCTCTCCATTCTTTAAAGACAATACTGTTAAGAAACAAATGGTTCTTTCCTTTAACCAGGGAAACCCCGATGCAGATTTATTTAAGCCCTATATAAATTATACCAGCCAAATGTTTAGAACTCTGGATTTTGATGTAAAAGAGGTCCCTGTTGTTACTGATTTGCGTAGCGGTTTCATAAATGATAGAGAAGACTTATGCAGGGACTTAACGCATTTTGGCTCCAGTTTAGCAATGATTTAATTGTATTATCTTACAATTTGTCATACAATGATGTTAAATGCAAATAGATATGATTATAAATTGGGAGGTAGTGTATGAGACTTGAAAAAGCGACACCAGAATCACAGGGAGTCTCATCCCTGGCGATACTGGATTTTTTAAACAAGGTAAACGAACAGGGATTTGAGCTTCATTCATTTATGCTGCTTAAGAACGGTAAAAATATTGCTGATTGCTGGTGGAAGCCGTATGCGCCCCAGTACAGACATCAGTTGTTTTCCTTAAGCAAAAGCTTTACTTCAATCGCAATTGGACTGGCAGTAGACGAGGGTCTGTTAACAACAGATACGCTGATTGCTGATATTTTTGCAGCTGAAATGAAAGAACTGGGGGAAAAGACTGACGAGAAAATTAAAAAAATGACGGTAAAAAATCTCCTCACAATGGGAACGGGAATGACATATGAGAACTGGAACTGGGATGATGAGAACTTTAATAACATTCTGGGATTCTTAAGCTCCCATGTGAAGAATGAGCCTGGAAGCGCATTTTTTTATAATACCATGGCTACCTATATGTGTTCTGCAATTATTACAAGATTAACCGGGCAGAAGCTTGTGGACTATCTTATGCCCAGGCTGTTTGAGCCGCTGGGAATTGATCCGGTCTGGGAGGAAGATAATTTAGGGATCAGTTTTGGCGGCTTTGGGTTGAATATCAAAACAGAGGATATCGCCGTGTTTGGACAGATGCTTCTGCAAAAAGGTGAATACAATGGGCGGCAGCTGGTACCTGCAGCATGGATAGAGGAGGCAACATCCAAACAGATTAACAACGGCGACGAAGCTGATAATGACTGGGCTCAGGGTTATGGATACCAGTTCTGGAGATGTGTCCCCGAAGGAGTGTACCGCGGAGATGGTATGTATGGACAATACTGTATCGTTATGCCTGAATATAACTGCGTTATCGCTGTAACAAGTAATGCAGACATGGGTAAATTTATGAAATTGATCTGGAGTGACCTTCTTCCGGCACTTGGAGGGGAAGGGGTTCTGCCCCAAAGTGATGATTACAGTAAACTGGTTGAGTTTGGGGCAAACCAGACACATCTGAAGGTGAATGAAAATGCAGATCCTTATCCTGTATTCCGGGCTTCCTACCAGCTTTCTTCTGATTCGGAAGTAGAGATAGAGCTTAATATAAAAAAGATAAGATTTGATTTCGAAAACGGTGAATGTCTGCTTGCTCTTTATAACGGTGAAAACTCGCAGCCCTTATATGTGATCCGTTTCATAGAGAAAAAATGGGTGGAGACTGCTAAGCCATTCTGGGAAAACCAATCCTTTTACAGGGCTGTCTGCTACGGAGAGTGGAAACAGGATGAGTTTAAAGCCTGTATCTGGCATTATGAGACACCATTAAATACAAAGCTTACGTTTACGTTTGGAGAGGAGCGGAAAAATCTGGTTTTAAAGGTAGCAGCAGAAAAGGAAGTAATACTTAATTACGTTAGAATTTAAAAAACTAAGGCTCGTTTTTCCCTTCTTTGTTTTTAAGAATAACCTCCTGGAATATACTGTCTGAATTGCTTTTTTGTGTCTTCTGGTAACCTGCCATTAATTGATTATGCTGTGATATTTCCGCCATTATGGTAATAAAATCTTCTTTTGTCAGCGGTTTTTTATCATCTTTTAGTTCATAGCCTATTTGGCCGCTTACCTCTATGGTAGCTGTTTTTACATCTTTTATTGAACTCACACCGTTTTGGCGCAGACGAGTTTCCAGTCGGTCAACTGTAAGCCGTAATTTTTTTAGATTTTTCAAAATAATCTCTCCATTTTCTATGACAACCACTGCTTTGCCCGAAAAGAGAGATTCAAGGAGATCAAACTTTATTTCCAGATACTCCGACAATACCATAAGCATAGTGAATAGAAATGCAATCAGCAGTGTGCCCCAGATTCCTTTTTCAGCGATCGGTTGGATTAAAAGGGAGCCAATGCCAACCATGACAATGGTTTGCGTAATTGTCATCTGCGAGATTGATTTACGGCCCCCCAATCGCAGAATAAGTTTACCTGCAAAAAATATAATAATTGTTTTCCATATTAAGCTGTAATCCATACTTTATCTCCTCTCAGGATTATTCAGTTTCTGTTAGTATTGATTGATTTATAATAATTATGTAAATATTAAATATTAAGGTGTGGGGAGTACCGGCGTATTTAGAGAATGAAAGGAATGAAATGGACGGAACAGTAAGAAAAAACATTAAAATTGGGGACCGCGTTATGGTGGTGCAAAAACAGGATCAGAGAACAGGCAAACTCACAGAGGGTGTGGTCCAGAGAATACTGACCAATTCTCCCAATCATCCAAGAGGCATTAAAGTAATGCTGGAAGGTGGAATTGTAGGGAGAGTGCAGGGAGGCGTGGACCAGTAACAGGAGGATTCAATCATGAATTTAAGCAGGGAAGAGAAATCATGGATACTGGTTGACTGCGGTAATTCAGCTTATTCCATGGCTGTAACAACCGCGCTGCTGCCGATTATGTTCGGAATGTTTGATAATGTGAAACGCAGCATGGATCTGGGATATTTTAACTCCATTGCCAGTATCCTGGTTGCGGCTTTAAGTCCCATTTTAGGCGCTGCAGCCGATTATAAGGACAAAAAGAAGCGTTTTTTTGTATTCTTCACCTGTCTGGGAGTCCTGTCAACTGCATCACTGGCGTTTATCCCTCCTTCCAGCGGGCAATGGCAGCTTTTAATTCTGTTTTTTATTCTGTCAGCAATTGGCTTTGCAGGATCTAATATTTTTTACGATGCATTTATTGTTGATGTCACCAGTGATGAAAGAATGGATAAGATATCCTCCCTTGGTTTTGCATTCGGCTACATATCCAGTGTCATCCCTTTTGGTATTAGTCTGATACTGATCTTTCTTCTTGGAATGGAAAAATCCATCGGATATCAGATTGGATTTATTATTACAGCTTTATGGTGGGGACTATTTACCGTTCCCATGATAAGAGATGTAAAACAGATTCATTATGTGGAACCCGGTAAGGATACCATAAAGAATAGTTTTAAAAGGCTGGCAGAAACATTTAAACAAATGAAACAGTATCAGACTGTATTTATTTTTCTTGGTGCCTATTTCTTTTATATTGATGGTGTGGATACCATTATTAAGATGGTAATTCCTTATGCCACCGCAGTTATGGGAAACGATGCACTGGATACCTTCTCCCTGCTGGCGATTCTGCTGATTATTCAGATCATTGCTTTTCCATGTGCAATATTTTATGGAAATATGGCAAAACGTTTCTCTGCCAGAACCATGATTATCATAGGAATATTCACTTATATTATTTCCTGCATTGCTGCATTTTTTATATCTTCCGTCTGGCACATCTTCATTCTTGGTGCAATGATTGGTTCTGCCCAAGGAGGAATTCAGGCACTGAGCCGATCTTATTTTGCTAAAATTATTCCAAAGGAAAAATCCAACGAATTCTTTGGGTTTTATAATATTTTTGGTAAATTTTCAGCGATAATGGGCCCCACGCTGATGTCCCTTACAACAGCAGTTACAGGCAATGCAAGATGGAGTATTATTGGAATTATACCCCTCTTTTTAGTGGGATTTATTATATTTATCAGGCTTCCTGTGGAAGAAAAATAAGATAAAGGATGGGATGAAAATGAGCAGTGGAAAAGCAAAGCATCTGATCGTAATCTCTTATGATGCATTTTCTGAAGATAACTGGGAGAAAGCAAGCCGGCTTCCCAATCTTTCCCGTTTAATAGAAAACGGGGTTTTTAGTACAAAATTAAAAAGTGTGTATCCGACTCTTACCTATGTTGTCCATACCACTATGATGACCGGAGTTTATCCGAATAAACATGGAATTTATCATAATAACCCGCTCCAGCCTTTTGTTGAAGAAGAAGAGCAGGCATGGTTCTGGTTCAGAAAAGATATCAGGGTACCCACCGTGTATGAAGCATTAAAAAAGCACAGGATGAAATCAGCTGCTATTTTATGGCCTGTCACAGGAAAGGCTTCCATTCGTTATAATATGCCTGAGATAAAAGCAATCGGACGTGAAAATCAGGCTCTTAAAATACTAAAAAACGGAAATCCTCTTTATTGTATGGGGCTTGAGAGAAAATACGGAAAAATAAGAAAAGGAATTGATCAGCCCTACCTGGATGATTTTACGGTTATGTGCGGCACAGACACGATATTATCAAAGAAACCGGAGCTTTTAATGATACATTTCATTGATCTGGACGATGCAAAACATCATTATGGGACAGACAGTAGTGAGGTTGACCAGGTTCTCCTTCGCATGGATGAACGAATCGGAAAGATGATGGAGGCGGTTGCTTTGGCAGGTATTTCAGAGGAAACGGTCTTCATGGTACTGGGTGATCATGGTCAGAAAAATGTAAGATATAAGGTGAGGCTGAATCAACTGCTAAAAGAAGACGGTCTTATTTATGAAGAAAATGGGAGCATGCATTGGAGGGCATATCTGCAGTCCACAGGCGGGTCGGCTTATTTGCACGTAAAGGAAAATGATGACGAAGCGAAGCAGCGCGCTCTGCAGATTCTTCAAAAAGCGGCAGAAGAGGAAACCTTAGGTATAGAGAAAATCTATACGGGGGAAGAACTGGAACGATTCCATGCCTTCCCGGTTTCTGGTTGTATGCTGGAAGCAAAACCGGGTTATAGCTTTGAGGACAGAATTACGGGTCCCCTTGTAACGGATTTAAAAAAAGAGAATAAAACGTATGCAACCCATGGATATTCTCCGGAGAAACCAGAATATGGCTGCTGCTTTGTCTTATCAGGAAAAGGGATTAAAAAAGGATATCAGCTGGAAGAAATCCATATGGTAGATATTGCTCCAACCATAGCTTCCATTCTTGGGGTTGACTTCGGACCTTGTGATGGTAAAGTACTGGAAGATGCATTTCTCAATATAAGAGAATAAGGCTATATTGACAGTTATGCTGAAATGGAATATCAAATCATGAGTAAAATCTTAGAAATGCCCCAAAGAAACCGATAAGTATAATAAGGGATGCGGCAGGCTGGTTGCTGGGATTCTCTTACTAATTTAGAACAGGGGGCATTTTTATGAGTAGAAATAAGTTTTTAAAATTACTTTTCAGTGCTTTATTAATTATAACGATGGCATTTACAGCAACAACTTCAGCATATGCTGCAACAGGAACCAAGAAAGTGACTTCCTCCGGTACCATGAGTCTTGCCTTAAAAAAGGGTCAAACCGGCAATTCCAGTGAAGTTACATTCCGTGTTTCCGGTCTTCCGGCCAATGCTGTTATTACAAAGCTTGAGGTAAATCCGGGTTCGCTTAAAAACTATTCAGGAGCTGTACTTACCAATTACCTGACAGTGGCCAGCAGTAACAGAAGTTCAGCAGAGAAAGTGACTTGGAACGGTAAGGAAAATACAACTTTGAGAACAAGCGGTTTTTTGGCTTCCAAAGCCAATGGAACGTATACAATTTCCTTTAACGCTACCTGCATCAGCGGCGCGATTTCCCATGGTATGATATTAGACATTGGATCTAAGACATATTCTAATCCTTATATTACGATTTATTGGGATGACTCCTTTTAATTTCTAACCAGATATCGAAGTATAAATTACGGGATAGATTTTCATATGACCAGCCCATATGGAAGTCTTTCCTGAAAAAGATAAGGAGCAAAAAATGCGCGTAGGAAATGATAAATCACTGGTGCAAAGCCACCAGCTTTCCGGTACACAAAAACGGGGAAGTGTACCTTCCCCGGATTATACCGATTTTCATTTTAATACAAAGACAGCGCCGGCGATGAGTGATGAAAAGTATAAGACAGCTATCATCGAGCAGGCAAAAAAAGATCAGGCGGCCGGTAAATTTCAATCCGATTCAGCCGGATTTAGAAGTCTGGTAAAAAGTTATGTTTCTGCGGTCTCCCCTGACAGGAAAAATATTATTTCACAGGGCTTAAGAGCGATTTATAAAAATACCAGACAGGAACCCAAAACCTTTAATCTGTTGGATTATATGTTTGGTTCTGTGAAATATAGCAAGGAAGCAGATGATGTATCTTATGCTGAATTTTACGACAGCAATGGAGAGATGGTGGCTTCTTTTTCCAATGGCAGATGGATCTCCTATGGAACGAAGGCGGAAGATGCCAGAGAATCCCAGCTGTGGGGAATATACAATCAGGCATGGAACAGCGCGGCAAGAGCCAGCAAGGGAAATCAAGGGGCAGTAAATGCAGGAACTTCATCTGCCATTGATGTTACAGGTTAAAAAATACAGAGGTGTATGTATGACGGCAGGTATAACTGCATATTGGGGGATTAATGAAAAGCCAGTTGCCACTACGCCCACAACCTGGGAAGTAGCGGGAAAGTATATTTTAAAGTCGGTCAGTACAGAAAATGCTGCACTTAATAATATAAGGCTGACTGCAGCCCTTCGCTCCCATGGGGTTCCAGTGCCTCATATTATGAAAGCTACAGATGGCAGGGATTATATAGTGACAGAAGAGGGGTGTTATCTGCTTCTGGAAAAACTTGCAGGCAGTCATATAAAAGAGGTGTTTGAACAGGACTATGAAGCAATAGCCTATGAAACGGGCATTGTCATTGGAAAAATTCATTGTGCCTTTATGACAGTATCAGATAATAAGACTGGAGTTACTCCCTTTCATCAGGAACTCATGGGCTGGATCAGCAGGGAGCTTTCCAGCAGCAGCCTGTTGACAAAGGAAGAATGGTCAGGACCAATGGAAGCACTATGCAGTATTTATCCGCAGCTACCCAGACAGCAGATTCACCGGGATCTGCATTACGGTAATTTACTGTTTGAAGGAACATCATTAACCGGTGTACTGGATTTTGACTTAGGTAAACAGGATGCCCGCTTATTTGACATCGCTTATTTTCTGTCAGGGCAATTACTGGGTACCAAAGATCTTATGGCAATTAAACATAAGTGGATCAGGTTTATCAGTCAGTTTCTAAGCGGTTATGAATCTATGATTGTTTTAGAAAATAATGAAAGGAAAGCGCTGCCCCTTATGATGCAGTGTATTGAACTTTTATTTATCGCGTTCTGGCAGCAGCAGGCAAATCAGGAAGCAGTGGCAGAAACGTTACGGATTTTTAAATTTATGGAGCATGTATATAGTCAGGAATAAAATAGAAAGAAAATGGTGAATTGTGTTAAAGAGATTTATAAGAATGAATATTCTAAAAGAGAAGCATAAGAAAACTTCGTGTTTATTTGCACTTGCAGCAGGAACAATGTTATTGTTATCCGCCTGTCAAAATAAAACACAGTCAGAATATCTGAAAGCAGAATCGTCATCTCCAGCAAATGAGACATCAATACAAGCAGAAACATCCTCATCTGCAACAGCACAGTCATTACCCCAGATAAACAGTTATTCCAATAAAGTAATAAAATTCAATTATCCGGCAGATTGGACATCTGAGGAAAACCCTGGGGAAGATATATCTTATGTTAATTTTTTTGATTCAAAATCAGGGAGTAACCCTGTTTTTTGGTATTCCAGAGGGGAAGCCTGGCTCACTGATTTCAATCGAACAAAGGAAGATTACAAAGCACTTTTGTCAGAAAGCTATTCAGACGTGGTTATAACAGATTTAACAAAAACAACCATTGATGGCAATGAAGCGATTAAGCTTGTATTTCAATATAAGGCCGATGATGTGGAATATACTATGACACAGTATGAAACGGTAGTTGGTCCTGTTTCTTTTCAATTCAACTGCACCTATAAATCCGATTCAAGCAATGATTATGAAAGCATATTAAATTCAATTATATCATCCATTGAATTTACCGGCTGATGTAATCTGACAGTACTTTACGTTATATAGCGCCCTGGTTCAGGAATATGAAACAGGGCGCTTTAATTGTGTTTGTATCAATCTTAATCAAAGGTGGATACAGAAGTGGTTTTCCCGTTTTCTACTTTAGCAAAATATTTCGATGTTCTTGTATCTACATGCACAAAACCGCTTGTAATATACTGCATGATTCCCTTCATACCAAGATCTTCTGCTTTTCTGGCTACATTTAAAGTGGTTTTACCGCTGACTACAATATCAGCAGCCTGTCCTTTCACATGATAAGAATTGGTTGCTCCGCCAATGGATTCGTTGTAACTTTTTGTCCGGTAGCCGCTGTTAATTGTTACTGCTGCTCCGGCCCAGTCTCTGATCTTCTGTAAATAAGCAACCAAATCTCCGTCAATCAGAATTTTATCACTTCCATCCTTACATGCAAATTCCTTAACCTTAAAATTGGTGCTCAGACGAGTCTCGCCGTCTTTGGAAAGCGAATAGGTTTTCACTGCCATATTTCATCCTTCTTTCTTATATTTTTGAGGCGTTTACAAGATTCCGCGGCCACCTTATGTGCGCCTCTGAATATAAAAAAGTGATATTCCTCCATTTTGTAAACGGAAGAAAAGATTTATGTTGTGTTTTTCTAAAATAGATGATATTATATGCCAGGTGCGTTTTCGCATATACAATAACGAAAGGATTTTCAACTAATGTCAACCAACACAGCTTCAGTAACTCAATCAACACCAACAGCCCCATCCACTCCTTCCATTGCCAATCCAGCTCCTCTTGGACTTTTAGGATTTGGAATGACTACCTGCCTGCTAAATATCCATAATGCAGGATTGATTCCTTTATCCATTGTGATTGTAGCAATGGGATTTGGATTAGGTGGTGCCGCTCAGATCATAGCTGGTATCATGGAATTCAAGAAAAATAACACGTTTGGTGCAACAGCATTTACAGCCTATGGTTTCTTTTGGTGGTCCTTGATTTTAATCTGGATTAACCCGTTTAAAGGAATCGAAGCTGCTGATCCCAAAAGCATGGGATTTTATTTAGGCTTATGGTGCGTGTTCACACTTTTTATGTTTATCGGAACGTTAAAACATAACCGCGCCAGCCAGGTTGTTTTTGGCTCTCTTACCGTTTTATTCTTCCTGCTGTCACTGGCTAACTTTACAGGAGCGGAATCCATACATACAATTGCCGGATACGTGGGGATTTTCTGTGGTATATCTGCTATCTATAATTCAGTGGGACAGGTCTTGAACCAGGAATTTAAAAAGACAGTATTACCTTTATAATTAAAAATAGACAGAGTACAAACACCAGTTTCGTAATACTTCATATACTATTCAGAGTATATTCTCAGGAGAGAATTAATGAGTAATTATGAATACGGCGGCTACGTTCCCTATAATTATGGTTATGCAACTCCATATACGTCCGTAATGAACGCATCAAACATGCAGGGAGGACAACAAACTGCTGATATATTTACATTTCCCCAAAACCTGCCCAACGCACTGGATTTGATTCAGCAGGCACTTGCAGGTGAAACCGAAGACAGACTATTTTATTCTTGGTTAATAGAAAATGCGCCATCGGATGAAGACAAACAAATTATATCTGGAATTCGTGATAATGAGATTGGTCATTATGCTTTGTTTAAGCAGCTATATAACGAAATTACCGGAGTAATGCCTCGACAGGTTCAGGGAGAGCAGTTCGTTACACCGGAAAGCTATTGTGCGGGGTTATCACGTGCTCTTTTAGGAGAGCAGAATGCTGTGATAAGATATCGTAACATTCTCTATGCTATGGAATTTCGTGAGCATATTAATATGATGATTGAAATCATAACAGATGAACTCAGACATGGGATTTTATATAATTATCTTTATACCAAAAATGGTTGTAGAGGTTAATCAAAAACAGGCGGTTGATTTTTCTTATATTTCTAAGAAAAACAGCCGCCTCATTTTTTGTCTGATCAGTGCTAATTATCACCGTTGCTGATATCAACTTTGTATTTCAAAGACTCTGAAAGATGCTTCATTACCTGAATGCTTAATGTATCGGGAGCCATATTTTTATTGTTTAATATCCAGACCTCCAGGATTCCCATAATGATATTGGAACGTATGGTTAAACTGTATTCATAAAATGGGTCTTTGTCAGGACTGGATTTTACTCTGTCTATTAATTTCTTAACCATGTCTGATATATTACTATATAATATTTCTTTATTATTGATCCTGATTAATAATTCAATGATACCTGAATCCAAATACCAGAATCTTAAAAAGGGTTTTAGCAGGTCCAGTGGATGGGTATTTCTTTCCGAATTTTGATTAAGATAATATCCAGCAATATATTCTTTTAATGCAATAAACCTTTGATCACATTCGTATCTTAAAATATCCTCCAGTGTATCGTAATTTCTGTAAAAGGTAGCCCGGCTGACTTGAGCCCGCTCTATAACCTCTGTTATTTTAATATCGGAGTAGTTTTTTTCATAAAGCAAAGATTGAAATGCATTGAAAATCAGGTTTGATGATTGTTTGGAACGTTTGTCTTCTTTTATATGATACAAAATCAGGCCTCCTGTCTCTTATCTCTGAACATTATTTACTTTCATTTGATTATATCATATAATTAATTACGATACAAATGTATATTAAAATAAATTTATAAAAATAATGTATCCTAAAAGGAGGAAAAATAATGATACAATCAAAGATATGGAAAATATTAACATTAATATTACTTATAATTGCCATTGTATTGATTTACTTGTTTTGCGGCAACATGAAGGAATTTGAGAACAGAATACCTTCTGTGGAAAAAACACAGTTCATTGATCATGGTGATGATTGGAGAAATCTCCGCTACGGGGAAATTATAGCTGTTTACCGAAAAGGGGCCAAGCTTTCTATGGAAGTGTACAATACCGTCAATTCCAATGAACTTCCCCAGGATCTATGGGAGAAGATTGATACGGATGCCCTGGCAAAAGAGTATGGTGCAATGGCAGTACTGGCAAATGGACCAAGGTATTGGGTGGTAAATAAGATAGAGGCGGGTTCCATGTCAAAGGATGGGAAAATTGCAAACTTTGGTGGTATTGAGATGACTCAGAGGGCAAAGCTTCATACAACAATATTTCATGGTAACCTTGGAGATAAAAAATACACCGAGAATGTAGTAAACAGAGAAACAACTTACTATTATCTGAAAGGAAATATGGTATATGAATTAACCTCCCCCACTGGTGATGTGTACAGAATGCAGTCCTATTCCCAACAGATCGATCCAGGCTTAACTATGGCTGATCTGGAAACCTTAGGTGATAAACTGGATCTTCCTGCTGGCTGGACCTATGGGGCACGGGTATTAGACGAAGATTCCAAATTGACTGCAGATGGTAAGGCATATATAATTAACGATGAGTTACTAAATACCTATCAAAAAATGAGGTAGAAACCGATGACAATTTATGTAGATGCAGATGCCTGCCCGGTGGTTCGGATTGTGGAAAAAACAGCCAAAGATAATAAAACAGCTGTTTGCCTCCTCTGTGATACCAATCATGTATTACAGTCTGATTACAGTGAGATCAGGATCATTGGCGCAGGAGCGGATGCCGTGGATTTTGCGTTAATAAACCTGTGCAAAGCCGGTGATATTGTGGTAACGCAGGATTATGGAGTGGCGGCTATGGCACTTTCAAAAGGTGCATATGGAATTCATCAGTCAGGAAAGTGGTATACCAATGATAATATTGATCAGCTCCTGATGGAACGGCATATTGCAAAAGAAGCAAGGAGAGCGAAGGCAAAAAATCATCTTAGTGGACCTTCAAAAAGAACAAAAGAAGATGACAAACATTTTGAAGAATCCTTTCGGAAGCTGATTACTTATGTCAGCGAAAGGGCCAATTTGAAAAAGTAAGTTCTATGCCCCGGGGATAGATAAATATTGCATATCGTAATTAACAAGAGTAAACTTGTTGATAACGGTATGCAAATTTATTATAAGGGGGATTTAGTGATGAGAAGTAGCGTGACAGGGGCATGTCTGGTTTTCATGATGGTATTATCAGGATGCGCGGGTACTCAGACGAGTAACGTATGTCGAACGGAAGTAAGTACTACTGCTGAAACGGAACACAAGACTGACAGTACATCAGTGGAGAACATTATGGCCAGACTGACACTTGATCAAAAGGCGGCTCAGATGGTACAGGGAGCAGTATATAATATGCCGGATAATCTGATGAAGGAGAAATGCTACGGAAGCATTCTATCCACATTTGGTGAGAATTTCTTAAGTGCATCACAGTGGAAGAATATGATCCTGAAATACCAGAAGGAAGCCATAAGTTCTGAGGCAGGCGTGCCCTATATCTATGGAAATGATCAGGTTCATGGTCTTGCCGGCTGTAGAGGTGCCGTGATATTTCCCCATAATATAGGAATCGGAGCCGCCAATGATAAAGAGCTGACTTATCAGATGGGATTGGCAGTGGCAGACGAAGCAAAATTCACAGGGATGCTTTGGAGCTTTTCTCCGTGTTTATCTGCAGCACAGGATCCCAGATGGGGACGTACCTATGAGAGCTTTTCCTCTGAAACAGGTATGGTTGCAGAACTGGGAGCATCGTATACCAGGGGATTGATTGATGGAGGGCTTCTCCCTTGTGCAAAGCATTTTTTTGCAGACGGTAATGTTCTATACGGAACAGGTGAAAATTCAGAGGGAGAAAAGCGGTTGATTGACCGTGGTGATGCCAGGCTTTCAGAGGCAGAAATTCAAGATTTATTAAAAGTTTATCAGGCACAAATCGATGCTGGTGTTAAGACGATTATGATCAGTCACAGCAGCTTGAATGGTATAAAAATGCATGCCAATGAAAAATACATATCCATACTAAAAAAAGATATGGGCTTTCAGGGTTTCATAGTAAGCGATTGGAATTCCATACATAACATACCGGGTGACAACTTAAAAGATCAGACAATTACAGCAGTCAATGCAGGGATCGATATGCTGATGGAAGACTCCAATTTTGAAAATTGCCGGAAATATATTGTTGAAGCAGTCAATGAAGGCAAAATTTCAATGGACCGTGTAAATGATGCAGTCAGCCGGATTCTTACGGTTAAAAAGGAAATGGGAATTATAGATGATCCTATGATGGAGAAGGTAACTACGAAAGAGAGCAGTTTGGGATCACAAGAATACAGAGATTTAGCCAGAACATTGGTAGAAGAGAGTCTTGTATTAATAAAAAATGACAATAACATACTTCCAATTAAGAAGGGAACCAAAATATATGTTACGGGGCCTGCCGCAAATGATGTAGGAGCTCAGTGCGGTGGCTGGACGTTTACCTGGCTGGGAAGTACAGATGCAGACAATCATGGACGCAAATGGATCCCGGAAGGAAAAACCATAATGGATGGGCTGAAACAACTTGCAGGTGAATATAATCTGACGATTATCACCGATCCGGCGAAAGCGGCTGAAGCCGATCTGACCTTATTGTGTCTGGGAGAAAAGACCTATACAGAATGGAAGGGTGACAGTGCAGATATCAATATAACCGGCAGCCTCGCCCTCACCGGCAATAAAAAAGCAATTGACCAGGCCAAAAGTCTGGGGAATCCCACAATAGCGTTAATTGTGTCCGGTAGAAATGTTATAATCAGCGACTATATGAACCAGTGGGACGGTATCGTTATGTGTTATCTTCCGGGAAGTGAAGGAGATGGTATTGCTAATGTGCTGACAGGAAAGAAAACCTTTAAAGGGACTCTCCCAATGCCTTACTACTCAAGGGTCGAGGATATCAGAACAGATCAGGTTCTGTATCCAGTGGGTTATGGATTAAAATATTAGTAGCGAAAAAGCTCTTCCTGATACAGATCACCAATCAGGAGAGCTTTTCTTATTCTGAGACAGCTTTTACAGTGAAGCATACGAAACCCTTGTTCTCCAATTTGCATGTCCTGTGGGTGATGAGGGGGTAGATGCTTTTGGAGTTAAGGAGGGTAGGCGGATTCGACGCGATGATGTGAGCATTTATTTAAAAATACGAATGGGCCTGCTCATAAATAAACAAGCCTCAATATAGTATATGAAACAGGGACAAAATGGTGTTGGAGGAAATCTCCGTGTATTAAAGAGTATTTCTTCTGTTTGAGAATCTGCTTATTGCGGCTTTTATCTCCTCATCGCTAAACGCATTTGGTACATTTACATTCTCTTCCAGCCCATCAAGTTCCACGCCGTCAAAACGGTATAATTTTTTCAGCAGCTTCCATAGGGTCTTAAGTTCTTCTTCATCAAAAGCTTTAAACGTGTCTGCCATAAAATCAATGGATACACTGACGCCACAGTCTGTTAAGGTTTTGAGGCCTGATTCAGTTAAATGTACGTTCACGGCTCTTTTGTCTTTGGGACTGGGGATAATCTCAGCAAAGCCCTTTTTACAAAGGCTGTTTACCAGCTGGGTCATATTTTGTTTGGTCGCCCCTAATTTACCGGCAATATTATTGATTGTTGTTTCATCCTCCGGCAAATGAAGGATAGCAAGCGCAGTCATATATTGTCTGGATGTTAGCGGCTCGCAATATTTATCACCGGTTGTCTGCAGCTTGTTTGAAACAGAAATCAAACAGGAATAAACCTGTTCCATCAGATATAATAGATTGAATTCTTTATCGTAATCCATGGCAGTTATCATAACCTCACTAACATTTTTTATGGTATATAATCAATATGTTGTCTATTATTATATAGCCATGGGAGACAGCGGTCAAGAATTCTGTTGAAAGAACTCAATTGTTCTTTGAAAGGACTCATATTGGCCTTTGGCATTTCCTTCGAGAGTTCCGCCAGAAGTAAAAACACCGTCATCCATTGGTATATTTAAAGTGAAGTTTAATGGAATGATATAAGGGATGGGCAGAGGATGCCCCATATTCTCAAAGGACATTATTTCGTAATGATGAGAGTAATCACAGCTTTCTAAATGATTGATAATTTCCCTGCATGCTTCATGGCTGTTCCAGATATTATCTTTTTCTCCGCAGATCAAAAGAATATCTGCCTGTGAATTTTCCACTTTAATACGTGCTTCCCATCGGTTTTTTGCATTTTCAATACTTTTTCTGTAAGTGCTGGTAAAACCGAACGGAACTCCTTTTTCCATGTGCTTTTTTCGGTCCTCAAAGAAAATATTATTATCTACCTGAATAAATGGAATTGATTTTCCGTGGTAGGACCAGGAAGATACATTTTTTCCGTTCGTTAAACCGTCAAGAGCCTGGAAACAATAGGTGTGTGGTTCCACAGCAACCACTTTCTTAATCTGTTTATATCTGGAAGCCAATAGAAGAGCCAGTTCTCCTCCCTTGGAAGTACCGTGAATATAAATATCTTTTGTATCAGTAATTTTACTGGTCTCTAACCAGTTAAAAATCTTCTCGAAATATTCCAGCGGAATTTCCTCCAGCTTTTCCGGCAGTCCCTCAGAATTAAAATAGGATACAGTCAGTACATTAAATCCTCTTGAGGCAAGGGGTGCCGCCATAAGAAACAGGCTTTCCATATGCCCGTCAGATCCGCCAAGCATTAAAATAGTTTTATTTCCCGAGTCCTTTTTATAAAAAAGCTGACCGGTAAAATCGCCATGAATCGGTTTAATCTGAATATCGTCGGTTTTAAAACACCTTTTTAACTGTACCTCTTTCTTGTCATCAGAAGTTTCAAATAGCAGGTTCATAAGAATGGGATTGTCTACCGAGATATGTTCACCAATATTCTTCCCTTCGGATTTAGTTTGTTCTAATGAATAGATAAGTCCCATACTGTCTGCTGTCTTGTAGGTTCCTTCTATAGGAATCGCAGTATCCAGGTCAATTTCTCCGGATTCGCCAGCAATAAAAACAGCATAAGAAGAAAATCCTTCCCCACTGCACCAGGGGAGTTCCATTTTTAAACTTACCCGTAACTGACTGTATGGGAGTAAATCGAAAATTCTGATTCTGATTTTTTCATCTGCCAATGCTTCCTGATTCTCTACTTCTACTTTCATGATAAATCCTCCTTATGATAAAAAGACAATATACTGTCTAATAATAGAATACTCCCATTACGAAATAAAGTCAATGTATTGTCTAAATATCTAAGAGATCACCCAATTTTTACTGCATGGTAAAACGTGTT
Organism: Lacrimispora struthionigena; assembly: GCF_048627165.1. Taxonomy (NCBI): domain Bacteria; kingdom Bacillati; phylum Bacillota; class Clostridia; order Lachnospirales; family Lachnospiraceae; genus Lacrimispora; species Lacrimispora struthionigena. Next base: position 858,457 of record NZ_JBMBWP010000002.1, on the reverse strand, counting down.
CCCATATCATAAGCCATGAGACAGTCCTTTGGAAATTGTTTTTCCCTGACCAGAGCTTTATGGTGCTCATCAAATACGGTCACAACATATTTTTCATAATTATCAAACTGATAAGTATCATAGGAGAACAGTGCTTCACTATACCCAAAGGTCCTTTCAAGGAAACTTTCGATTCCGCCTAATGTTGAACGAAAGCCCCGTTCCTCCATCTGTTGGGCAGTCACATTCATGGTATAAATAAAACCGGTTTTAATCTTTCGCTCAAAGAGGCTTTTGTATCCCTCTGTGTATGTAACATAAGGGAAAATCAGGCGTTCCAGAAAAGCATGCATTTGTCCGGTAACATCACATAAATAGATGGGGGAACCCAGAATAGTGGCGTCAGCCTCTTTGATTTTTGAAAGAATGGGACTTAAATCATCCTTCCAGGCACAGGTTCCATAGCATGGCCCATCTTTTCTCTTACAGGCAAAACAGCTGGTACAGCCCTTATAGTCAAGATCGTACAAATGGATGAGCTCCGTTTCGGCACCATGTTCCTGGGCACCCTCCAGAGCTTTTTTTAAAAGAACAGCCGTATTGTGATTTTTCCGGGGACTTCCGTTGATTGCGATTACTTTCATAGTGATATCCTCCTGCATGATTTTATAGATCCATTATATATCCTTATAATCAACAGGAGAAGTATGAACATTGTTGTTAGATACTAACTTTTTTGTTAGCAGGGGGGATGAGTGGATGTTAAAAGAACTGTAATCTGGCAGTTAAATCCACAGGGAGCAATACAACGAAGTACCGCTCCGTGTGGAGAATGTATGACAGTAATTTAAAGGAGCTCAATGATAGCTTCCAATTCTTCGGATAAGCCCTTCGCAAGTTCAAAATCGGTGTTTTTTAAGGCCAGTTCGATTTTTGTTTCCACTGCCTTTTTCTTTTGCTCTAATTCTAAATAGTCTTTATCAAAATGTCTGGCATAAATCATTTGTCTGAATTTACGCATGCTCATTTTCCGGATTGTCTTATCATCAATGATTAAGACATAGTCCGCACAGTTTACGATGGTATAAAAATCGTGGGAGATCATTAAAACTGCACCCTTGTAGTTTGCAATGGCTTGTTCCAATGCGATCTGTGAGTAGGTGTCCAGATGGCTGGTAGGCTCATCAAGCAGCAGCAGGTCTGCTTTACCAGCAGAAATTTTGGCTAATTGAAGTATATTTTTTTCGCCGCCGGACAGGGCTCCTATTTTTTGATGAAGAACCGATTCATCAAAGGTATAGCTGGAAAGATAGGAGCTGATTTCATCGTATGTTTGAAACCCAAGGCGGAAGAAATAATCCAATACTGTTTCAGACTCATCAAGCATTTCACCCTGAAGCTGGGATAAAAAGGCTGTCTGAATGGTTTCATTGATCTCTATGGAATCTTTGCTGTTTTTATAGATATCACGGAGTAATGTAGTTTTACCGGTTCCGTTGGGGCCGATCAGGGCAACTTTATCTGTGGATTTTATTTCAAAGTTAACATCATTTAAAAGTATTTCATCAAATGCCGCACTGTAATCTTTGACAGTTAATACGATAGTATCTTCCAACTCATTGGCAACGGTAAAGTGAATATCCGGCTGTTTGATTTCCACAAATGGTGCCTGAATTCTTCGGGCGATTAACCGTTCCTGGATTTTCTTTCTCGCTTTTAATGATTTTCCTCTGGCCGCTTCTGTATGCGTGGTAGCCAGTGATCTTAAATTGTTAATGATCATCTGATTTCTCTGGATTTCTTCTGTGTCAGCAACAGCCAGTTCCTGTAATTCGATTTTCTTTTGCAGCAAAGTGAAGTTATAATCAATATACCGTCCATCAAACTCCTGAAGCAGTTTATTTTCCAGATGAATAATTTTGTTAAAACAATGATTTAATAAATACCGGTTATGTGTAATAACCAGCATCGTGCCCTTATGTGAATTAATCAGGTTTTTAAGAGAATTTAAATTCTCGAAATCCAGAAAGACATCAGGTTCATCCATAATAATTAAATTAGGCTGGGTCAGCATCTCCTTGATTACCTGGACCAGCTTGAACTCGCCGCCACTGAGCTGGGAGACAGGAAGATTTTCCAGCTTTCCAAGGTCTGCCAGACCTAACTGTTTATTCATGTTGGTTTCAAAATTATCTCCGTCAATTGCCTGGAATGCATCCAGAGCCTGCTGGTATTTTTCCAGGAGATTATCAATGTCTGATGAAGTTTCCATCTCAGTACAGATGGATGTTATTTCGTTTTGCAGCTTTGTAAATTCTGCACCGATATATTGGGCAACCGTTATATCTTCTGCGTCGTCTCGCTCATAGAACTGGCTTACATATCCAATTCTGCAATTAGGGGATATCTCCAGTTTTCCATCAAACATATATTTATCGGGATCCATAAGGATATGAATCAGCGTACTTTTTCCGCTTCCGCTGGTTCCTATAAAGGCGCAGTGCTGGCCGTCTTCTAAAGTGAACGAAATGTTATGATATAAATCCTTCTGCGGAAATGAGTAAGACAGGTTATCAAATTTTATCATGTAAGTCCTCCATGTAATATGCGGCATCCCATCACTGTATTGTCAATGTTGTTTCCACTAATAACAGTTTTCGAGATTACCTCTGGTAGCATACCATCTTTTAATAATTATTTCAATTATTTCATTGGAATGGTATGATATTGATTGTATATCAAATGAAAATGAATAGAGAGTAAATGGAATGAAAAAAACGGAAAGACAGAATGGAATCATTCATTTGTTACGAATACGTAGAAAAATGACGGCCAAAGAGCTGGCTGATTATTTTGAGGTGAGTGAGCGGACTATTTACAGAGATATTGATGCACTCAGTCAGCTTCGTGTTCCCATTATTTCCTATGAGGGACTGGGAGGGGGGTACGAAATAGATTCCTCCTATTTTATGCCAAGCATTAAACTGAGTGAGCAGGAAATATTAATGCTTTTAATGGTGTTAAAAGCAGGAGAAGAATTTCGCATCCCAAACATGGCAGCCGATTATAACCTTCTAAGCAGCAAACTGCTTAATGTTTTACCGGATGAAGAAAGACAAAAGGCATCCCAGGTCTTGTCACACATAAATTTTGACATATTGCGGATAATACCCATGGGTTACGCGGAGGATGTTTTAAAACCAATATTAGAGGCACTGTGGAAATCCTGGGATTTGCAGATTAGTTATTACCACCCAGAGCGGAATGACACAGAAATCAGGCGTTTTTCTCCCTTAGAGCTACAGTTCGGAGATGGAGGCTGGTATATCAGTGGATACTGTCATTTGAGGAAAGAAAAGCGAACATTCCGCCTTGACCGGATTGAGTCAGTTACATGTCTGGATGAAAAAAATCATTTTATAAACAGGGAATTGCCTGTGGCAGAGCATGATAAGTTTCGGTGGAATACTTATGAACTGATGTTAGATCCGTCTCTATACAGGATTATCAAGGATGATGTATATCTCCAAAATGCCGTGACCCGATCCATAGACAATAAAATACATCTTACTGTCAGGACTCCTTATAAGGATGAAATATGTAAACTGGTATTATGCCATCCGGAAAAGGTGACCGCTTTAAAGCCGGAAGAATTTTTGGAAGAAATAAAACAGTTAAGTAATACACTATCCGGGAAATATCAAACTATAACACCAGGGAGCTTAGCAGATGAAAAAAGTAATTAGAATAATCGGGAAAATAATACTTTGGTTCTTTGTGATAATCGTTGTTCTTTTAATAATCTCAGCATTGGCTCACAAAATTCTTACGTCAATGGAAAAAAACAAATATAAAATCGGAAAAACCATCGATATTAATGGAAAGCAAATGCAGGCATATGTGACCGGGCAGGGAGAGAAGACAATTGTTTTATTGAGCGGCTTAGGAACCGCATCACCAATAACAGATTTCATGCCCCTGGCAGATCAATTAAGTGCAGATTATAAAGTTGTTATTCTTGAGTCCTTTGGTTATGGTTTCAGCGATACAACAAATGCAGAGCGCTCCAATGAAAATATAGTAAATGAAATACGAACCGCACTGAACCAGTTAGAAATAAAGGGACCGTATATTTTAATGCCTCATTCAATATCCGGGGTATATTCCCTGTATTATGCAATGAAATACCCGGATGAAGTGGAAGCAATCATCGGAATTGATGAATCAGTGCCCAATCAGACAAAAATCAGTAAAGATCCTGATATGTCTCACGGCTTAACGTTGCTTAACACATTGGGGATCATAAGAGATGTCTCATATCTTTTGCCGGATGCCTGGGATAGTAAGAACGAAAATAATAATTATACGCAAGAGCAGATTAAGGTTAAAAAAATGGCTACAGCATGGAACAGTCTGAATAAATCAGTAATCAATGAATTTAACACGGTAAATAAAAATACAGAAGAATTATATGATGTGAAATATCCCGATAATCTCCCTGTTCTTGCAATTTTAGCTAAGGATTCAGTAGATACCGATAATTACTGGTTACCCCTTCACCAACAGTTAATAACCAACCCTTCCATCCAAAAAGTTGAAACGCTTGCGGGGGAGCATTATCTGCACTGGACGAATGCGGATAAAATAGCTGAACTGGCAAAAGAATTTATTTCAGCAAATTTAAAGAATTAACGCAGATATAAAAATAAATTACACTCTAAACTCTGACATTCTTATGTCAGAGTTTATTTGTTATGCTGATGTTATTAAAAAATGCCAATACAGGCAAGTGGGAGGAATCCATATGATTTATACGGTGAGAGGAACTATTCATAAAGAAGAACTTGGAATTACGTTAGGCCATGAGCATATTAAGTGGGAGACAGATGAATATATAGCAAACAGCATGTATTTTGACAAAAAGTATCAGTTGAAAAACCTGGAGTCCGACATGAACTATATTATACCGGTCATGCTTGATATAAAGGAAAGAGGCGGAAAGAGTATAGTAGAAGCGTCGCCTCCAATGGGTGGGCAAAACGTCAGAATGTTAAAAGCTTTATCAGAACAGACAGATCTGCATATCATTGCCTGCACTGGCTGGAACATGACAAAACAGCTTTACGACGTATTTCCCGATCATTTTGAAGAACAGCTGGCAAACCGCTGGATAAAGGATTTTAAAGAAGGTCTGGACACAATTGATGGCATTGTTATTCGGCCGGGACATATCAAACTGCTGCTTGACAAGGGCAGACTGTCAGGCGTAGATAAGGCTATGCTGATTGCGGCGGTGAGAGCCAGCAAAGAGACAGGTATCCCTGTGCATTGCCATATCATAGAGGCAGAAATGGTTCATGAAGTGATACAGGTACTGGATGGGGTTAATGCAGACTATAACAAATTTCTTTGGGCCCACGCAGATCACGAGGCTAACAGGGATACGGTAGAACTGGCAGCGAAAAAGGGGATGTGGATTGGTATTGATACCATAAGGAAGGGGAAAAGTGCCTGGGAGTTTGAACTGCTGAACTATATTATTTCACTTAATTACGGCCATAAGGTACTGCTATCCCAGGATTACGACTTCTATTCAGAGGGGAAAGAATCCATGGCTGATCATCCCTGTACAACCATATTTGACGAATTTATTCCTTATTGTTCTGCCAACGGAATAAGCAGGCAGGAAATAATTCACATCATGACAGAAAATCCAGCAAATTTCTATGATGTGGATTAGATAAAAAATAAATCAACCGTTACAATCAGCCAAACGGTTGATTTTTTTATTTCTGTAATACCGTATGATATCCATAGTAAACGAAAAGGAGACAATTGCCATGGATAATCTAATGACAGTCAGTAATCTAAAAAAGAGTTTTAAAGAAAATATTGTTCTGAAGGGAATCAGCTTTGAGATCCGAAAGGGAGAGGTACTGTGTTTTTTAGGACCTAACGGAGCGGGCAAAAGTACTACCATTAATATTCTCACCGCTGTACTTGGAAGTGACGAAGGAGAGATTCGCTTCAAAGGTAATAAAATCAGTGAAAGACTGCGCAGCTACAAACAGTCGATTGGAATTGTACCACAGGATATAGCCCTTTACGAAGAGTTAAGCGCAGAAAGCAATTTGAGGTTTTTTGCTTCTCTTTATGGACTTTACGGCAGCCGACTGGATGACGCGGTAGAGGAGGCACTTATCTTTGCTGGATTACAAGACCGCAGAAAGGATAAAGTTAAGACCTTTTCAGGCGGAATGAAGCGGCGGCTTAATATTGCATGCGCCATTGCCCACCACCCGGAACTGGTGATTATGGATGAGCCTACAGTTGGAATCGATCCCCAAAGCCGAAATCATATTCTTTCCTCCATTAAAAAGCTTCAGAATCAGGGAATGACAGTTATTTATACGACTCATTACATGGAAGAAGTGGAAGTAATCTCGTCACGTATTATCATAATGGATCATGGAACAATTCTGGCAGAAGGAACCAAAGAGAGTCTGAAAGAGGATATTGAGAACGAAAAAAGGTATATCATAGAAGTTGAGGAAAATGGGACAATTGGGCATGATGAGTTTTTTGCTGTGGAAGGTGTTAAATCTGTAAAAATAGATGGTAATACCTTTGAAATCACGTCTCTGAAAGGGGTGGAAAATCTTGACCGGATCATCGCCTTGTTAAGTGATCATGGCGAAAAAATACGCAATATTACAAGCGAAGCAGCAAGTCTTGAGACAGTTTTCTTAAAGCTGACAGGACGCAAACTGCGTGACTGAGAAAGGGAGATATTTATGCGTCGTTTTATGGTAATTTTAAAAATGGATCTGGTCAATTTATTTAAAAACCCGGTTTTGGTAGGGTATAATACTGCATTTGCAGGTTTGTTAATATTGATTCTGGGTTATTTATGCGGAGGGGATTATGCTGACAGTAACACCGCATATCAGTATTATACAGTTTCTCTTATTGTATATGGAATGTTAAATGGGGCGATGACCGCCTCTAACTGTTTTATGGAACGGGATATCAAAAGGGCTAACCTTCGTATTATTTATTCCCCTGTTGGAAGCTTCTTTGTTTATTTTTCTAAGTTGGCAGCCTCCTTTCTTTTTAATTATATTCTGCATACAATGCTGCTGCTTATTTTGTGCCCGCTTCTCCATGTAAGCCTTGGAAGTAATCCGGTATTTTTTATTCTCTTAATGGCTCCGGTAGAATTAGTGGCATCTGCTTTTGGAATCTTTTTTTGCTGTGTGTTCCATTGTGAAGAAACAACCAGTACATTGTTAAATACAGTAATTAATCTGCTTTGCTTTTTGGGAGGTACGTTTTTCTCTCTTGATGGAATGGGAAGCCTGATGTCTCTGATTACAAAAATATCACCTGTGAGATGGCTTAATGAAGCCTTCTTTACCTTATCCTGTGATGACAGTCTGAGATATTTCTGGCCGGTATTTACTACTGCGTTGGTGCTTTCTGTCCTGCTGACATTGGGATGCGGGTTTTATTTCAGAACGGAGGATTATTTATGAGAACCTTTTTAACGATTATAAAAAATATCTATGAGCGGACAATCCCACGCCTGTCTATGTTTATTTTATTAACAGCATTCACCCTTACCTCCATGGTTCTGGCTGTTCATTTGACAGATGTACAACAGGTGAGAGGCCATATAGTTCTGGTAACGGACAAATCTGAGGGGATATTACCTTACAATTCCAAAGAATTTGATATTGTTGTTTCAACAGTAAAGCCGCCGGTTTCTGCCTTGGTAGAGAAGAAATATGATGCTTATGTGACAATTGGCAAAGATGGTGATTATCAGATCGAAACACTTCGCAGTGATGATTATAAAAACATGGTTGATACAATGCTTCGTAATCCCGATGCTGTCCTTAAGGATCGTAAAAATGCCCGTGGGGTCGGTTCAAATATGATTGGATTTATGATGATGTTTCTTTTGATGGAGGTTTTTGCCAATCTGTTTGCTTTTGCAGATGATAAAGAGCAGGGACTATTGAGGCGTATTACAGTAGCGCCGGTTTCATTTAGCGCTTATCTGGCCGCTCACTGTATTTTCTGCCTGTCCATGTTTTTGCCCGAATATATGTTGCTTGTTTTATTAAAATTCTTGGGATTTAACATAGGCTTTACCCTTTTACAGTATGCTGGTCTGATTTTAGTAATGGGCTTTTTTGGCATTTCTTTTGCCCTGCTATTAAATACATTAATCAGTAAACCGGATAATGCATCCATGCTTGGCAGGTCCATTATTGTTTTATCTTCCATGCTTGCGGGAACTTTTTATTTATTTAGTAAAGGAAACATTGTGTTGGATACAGTGATTAAAATACTTCCTCAAAAGCAGCTGATGGATTTTGTGGAATATTTAGAACGGGGAGAGGCATGGCATCATAGTTTTAGCATTGTATATGTAATTGCTTTTTCTATGGTTTTATTTGTGATTTCCTGTGCCTGCTTACAGAGGAAATATATAAAAAGGGTTTAAAAATGAGACATTTCTTGTCAAAGCGAATGAACTGGATTACAATGATAGAAATAAATAGGGACAAATACATGACAGGTGAATGAACAATGGAGCACTCCTCAGACATATTACTTCTTACAACAAAATTAAAAATACCGGCACCCAGGAAAAATTATATTGTGCGTCAGGGGTTATTTGAACAGCTTACTAAGTGTGGGGATATGAGTATAATATTTTTAAGCGGCGGTGCCGGCACCGGCAAAACAACCCTGCTCTCATCATTTATCCAGAAGAAGGAACTGAAAAATGTATGCTGGCTGTCTCTGGATTCTTCCAACACCAATGTGTATTCCTTCTGGCTTTATTTTACAGCAGCAGTCAGTCCTTTTTTGAAGGATGAGGGCAGTCTTTTTAATCTGCTAAGAACAAATCCGGATACCAAACACATGGAGAATTTGCTGATCACCCTGATTAACCAGCTGTGGGGAGACGAGGAATATTACATGGTACTGGATGATGTTCAATGTATTCGTGATGAAGCCCTTGTCAGAACCTTTGAGTTTTTCATTGAAGCAATGCCTTCTAATTTTCATTTTTTCATGCTGTCACGGGAAGACCCGCCTGTATATTTGGGACCAATGGCAGTATCCGGCCGCTTGATGTTTATTGATGGAAAACAAATGCAGCTGACCACGGAAGAAGGAATTGCTTTTTTAAAAGATACGATGAAGCTGGTGGGAAGTGAAGAGGAACTCTATCAGTTAAATGATTATGCGGAAGGCTGGATCGGAGGCCTGCAGCTTGCGGCAGCAGCAAAAGCAGCGGGTAAATATTCCGGTCAGCTGCTGCGTGCTGGAGGGGGGATTGCGTCCCAGTATCTCACCCGTGAGATTATCGATGCTCTGACTGAACCGGAGCAGGATTTTTTGATTAAAACCGGATATCTTTCTTATTTTGATGGGGAGATCTGCCAAAACCTGTTTCATAGCTTAACAAAACAGGATTTTAACCAGATGATGGAACGATTTATGGAGAAAAATCTGTTCATTATCTGTCTGGACGAGCAGAACGGAATCTATCGCTACCATAACATTTTATCCGAATATTTAAAACAGCAGTTTCTATGCCTTCCGGATGAGGAAAAATCAGAATGTTACAAAATAACAGCAGAGGCATTTGAGAATAAAGGTGATTATGAGGAAGCTTTACAGGAACATTGTGAGGCCGGTAATTATAATGAGGTTTTGCGTATCACCAAATTAATGGAAGGCAGAATAGAAGCCTGGAACTATCTTGACCGGGTTCCCATAGAGCTTTTATTCCAGGATGCGGATCTTGCTGCCCAGTGCTTTCTTTATAATCTGGGCAATATAAACACAGAACGATGCCATGTTATTTACGAAAAATTCAAAGAACTATATCAGGACACTGATTTATTTCGTTTTGTTGACTTCGCTCAAATCTATTTTACCAGCAAAGATGGGATATTGCCTCAATGTCCTGCACTGACGGATGAGCAAATGGAACAAATTCCGTTTGGACCCGTTATGAAAGCGGTACTGCTCATTGAAAATGCCGGGGCTTTGTTAGATCGAATGAATTATGAGGAAGCGGAAGCCTGTATCTTAAAAGGAATTAAGATTGCTTCCGGATTAAATTCGTTTATCGGCTTTTTCGCTTATAATCAGCTGAGCCAGGTTTACGAAGAAATGGGACGGCTAACTGACTGCTTTTCCTGCTACACCAAATCGAAAGAGATACTGAAAACAGTCAGCGGATTGATGGGTATCGATACCAACTATTATTTTGGTTTAGCAGGAGTTTATATGCGCAGAATGGAACTGGATCAGGCAAAGGGCGTATTGGAACAAACCAGGCAGATGCTTACTGAGCGTCATATTCATGCAGATATTACGGACATGACATTAGCCTATCATCTGGCTGAAATGAAGTTTCTAAGCGGTGAGAATGATACAGCGGTTTCTTATGTAGAGGGGATTTTATCGGAGTATCCCAATTACAGTGTACTCTCGCTGGGACGTCTGCTCTATGAGCTTGCCTGTATTAACAGGCTGTCAGAGAGCCTGTCAGAACGCTTTTTGAATGAGCTTAAAACTGCAGCCAAATATAAGCAGCAGCCGTTTATGAAACTCCTTCGTGCCCGAATTCTGTTTCAGCGGGGTAAGGCAGAAGAGGCCTTGAAAGAAACCGAGGACATACTGGCTGCTTCCCGTCTGCATCATAATATGCTTCGTCTGACAGAAGCTGGTATTCTTAAAATAGTGATGCTTTCCCATATGCCAGGAGGGGGGAGTCAGCGGGAGATCACCAATCTGCTGGTTGAAGCAATTCATTACTCATACAAAGACCGGATACTTATGCCGTTTTATCTTGACCGTGTCACTCTGTTGCCTTTCCTGAAGGAATTATATCAGAAATCATCTGGCAAACAATTAATGAGTTCAGAGGAAATCTCATTTTTAAGTGACATTATAATGATCTGCGGGGGTCAGACAGTTAAGGAAAACAGTATAGAGATGCTGTCAGCCCGTGAACAGGAAGTATTAAGCCAGCTGTCTCTTGGCATTACAAACCGGGAAATTGCAGAGAATCTCTGTATATCCCAGGCCACGGTGAAGACCCATGTACTTAGTATCTTTGGAAAGCTTGGTGTTTCCTCCCGTATGATGGCTGTAGAAAAGGCTAGGAAAGACGGACTTTTATAATCGCTATATTAGTACTTGCAAAAACAGTTTTTTTAAAGTAGAATGAAAACAACATTTTTGAGAGGAATTAAACTATGAAACCATTTTACATGAACAGCTTAAGACGCAGAGATAGACGTAAACTCTTGTAACTGATGCAAAGTACATTCGCACGGTTGCAGGATTGATACGTCTTGTTTCTGTGCGGTTCATAGTTTATAGCAGAACCGTAATTGTTTCAGCATTCGCTGATCTTTTGCGGTTCTTTTTTTATTCTTTTATAGAAAATGAAAAAATGGAGGTCAGATATGAAGGAAGAAATTTGTAAATGGATTGCAAAAAAACTGGTAAATGTAAGTGAACAGGATGTGATAACGGTTATGGAAATTCCTCCGGACGGACGATATGGGGGATTTCGCACTTCCATGTTTTTCTTTTGCAAAAGTATTGCATAAGAATCCTGCCGGAATTGCACAAGAACTGAACGCTTCTTTGAAGGAAGTACAGGAAGAACTGGGAATTGAAAAATCAGAGGCGGTGAATGGGTATTTGAATATCTTTATGAAACGTGATAAATACGTGGAGTACTGGATTAAAAAAATCAATAGTCCTGATTTTGGGCTTAAAAAGACTGGAACAGGTAAAACCATCTGTATGGATTATTCTTCCCCTAATATTGCAAAAAATTTTCATGTGGGACATTTACGTACTACAGTCATTGGCAATTCCCTGTACCACATCTATGAAAAACTGGGATTTCATGTTGTACGCATCAATCATTTGGGCGATTGGGGTACCCAGTTTGGAAAGCTGATTGTGGCATATAAAAAATGGAGTGGTGAAGACGCCGTAAAAGAAAAGGGAATAGAGGAATTACTTAGGATTTATGTAAAATTTAATACAGAGGCAGAAAAAGATCCTGAATTGCTTTGCCAGGCTAGAAACTGGTTTGTAAAGATGGAGCAAAACGATGAGGAGGCCATTGAGATATGGAACTGGTTTAAGGAGATTAGTTTAAAGGAATATTCCCGTGTGTACGATCTGCTGGGGATCACCTTTGATTCTTATGCCGGCGAAAGCTTTTATCGGGATAAAGTACCTGCTTTAGTAGAAGAACTGAAAAGCAAAGGGTTGTTAAAGAAGAGCCAGGGAGCAGATATTGTTGATTTGTCAGAATATGATATGCCGCCATGTCTTATCACCAAAAGCGATGGCAGTTCCATCTATCATTCCAGGGATATAGCTGCAGTTTTATATCGGAAGGAAACGTATCACTTTGATCGTTGTATCTATGTAACAGGATTGGAGCAGAGTTTACATTTTAAACAGGTATTTAAAGCAATTGAAGTAATGGGATACAACTGGGCGGATACTCTGATTCATGTTCCTTATGGCTTAGTAAGCCTGGAAGGAGCGAAATTGTCTACCCGCAGCGGCAATATAATTTATGCAGAGGATATCCTAAATGAATCTATTGAACGTGCATTTCAAGCAATTCAGGATAAAAATCCGGATTTAAAAGAGAAAGAACAGACGGCTGAAAAAATAGGAATTGGCGCAGTTATTTTTCATGATTTGTTTAATCAGAGAATTAAAAACGTGGATTTTTGCTGGGAAGCTGTATTAAGCTTTGATGGAACTACCGGCCCTTACGTTCAGTATACCTATGCACGTGCCAAAAGCATAATGAGAAAGAATAGTAAGGAAGCTGATTATGAAAACATTGATTTTCATGCATTGACGGAAGATATGGGGTACGCACTGATCAAAGCGCTTTCCGGTTATGAGGAAGCCGTAAAGAAGGCGGCTGAGCGCTATGAACCTTCTGTTATTGCGAGGTTTTTAGTAACTGTCGCTGTAGCATTTAATAAGTTTTATCACGAATGCCCAATTTTACAGGCGGAAGAGAGCACAAAGCAGGCAAGGATTGTTCTGACAGATCTGGCTCAAAAGGTCATTTTGGATGCCTGCGGTCTGCTTGGTATGGCATGTCCCGAAGAAATGTAAGAATATAGGGGCAGAACTCAAATTACGTGGTATAATCAGGAAAAAGAGCATATACAAATATAGGAAGTCCGATGGAAGGAAAATTATAAGGTGACGACAATGAGGGAATCGCATGTCCGGTATAAAGTGGAAGCGTGGGACAGCTTACAGCATCTGTTTCAGATTAAAGAGATAAATGATCATACCTTACATTTCCTTGCATCATTTGATGGTAAATTAGATATGATCCGGCTGCAAAAATCGGTTGATCTGTCAGCAGAAGCGTACCCTTTGCTCAAATGTGGTTTTAATGAGGGCAAAGAACGTCCATATTGGGAGTATTGCAGCAATACCACCACTGAAATGCTGACTTTGATTGAAACAGAAGACGTTGAGACGGCCGTGAATCAGTTCCTTGTTTCAGAAATTATTACACCAACAGGACCTCAGATAAAGCTGAAGGTGATCCGAGATACAAACGCGGATACCCTTATCATAATAATGAACCACATGCTGTGTGATGCGGCAGGATTTAAAGACTATCTGTATCTGCTAAGCAGCATTTACAACAAAATCAGGGAAAATGCAGATTATCATCCATCTGCATTGGGAAGCAGAAGATTATCACAGATCACTGTTAGGTTTTCATGGAAAGACAAAATAAAAATTTTATTGAGTAAGAACGACATGTCCACTCATGATCCCGCCAAGTTAAAACTGGAGGGAGATTTAAGCACCCCCTTTATTGAAATCAGAAGCATCCCTGAAGAAGTCTTTCTAAGCCTGAAAGAATATGCCAGGAAGCATGTTGCTACCATAAATGATATGATACTTACAGCATATATCCACACTCTATATGAAACATTTGGTTATGTATTTGCAATACCCAGTACGGTTGACTTAAGAAAATATTTACCTGATCATAAAGCAGAAAGTATTTGTAATCTCTGTACCAATCTTACCTGCGACATCGGGTCTGATATAGGAACATCTTTTGAAGATACTCTTTTAAAAGTCAGAGATAGTATGAAAAAAGAAAAATCCAGTATCGCCTGTATAAAAAGTATGCTGGTGATGGAAAAAGTATATGATGTATTGCCCTATAAGCTGGCAGAAAGCATTGTAAATAAAAGCTTTGATAATGCGTTGATTGCCTTTACAAATATTGGAATCATTGATAAATCACAGTTTTATTTTGATGAGCTGCAGATTACAAAAGCTTATATGACCGGCTCCATTAAATACAGCCCCTATTTTCAGCTTGCGGTATCTACGTTTGATAATAATCCTGTTCTGAGTGTCAATCTTTTTGGTTCCCAGGCTGACCGGGATATGATATCTTCTTTTCTTGATAAGGTTGTTCTGAAATTGAATGGTAACTATAATTAATTAATGCAATGGGAAAAGGAAACATATGGACTACGAAAAACAAAAACGATTTATAGTGAACCTGATTTACTGTGGATTGATTATTTTGTTAGTGACCATTACCATCCGATATGCATTGGGGCTGGTTTCTCCATTTTTAGCAGCATTTTTAATCGCTTATATCTTAAAAATACCGGCAAAATGGATTGCTGGGAAAACAAAGCTTCCTTATAAGCTGATTGCCATGGTTTTGGTTCTGGTATTTTACAGCACGGCAGGTATCCTGATCGCTCTGGTTGGAATTAAGCTGGTTTCGGTCACAGTAGATATGGTTATGGCATTGCCGTCCATCTATACGAACCAGATGGAACCTGCTCTTGGTTACCTTTTTAAAGGGATTGAGCATACGGTTTCCCGTATGGATGTTGCTCTTGTAAAAACTCTTAATGACTTGTTTGCCCAGTTTGTTCAGTCTGTGGGCGAACTTGTTACCAGCTTATCTGTCCGGATTGTGGAGACACTTACCGGATACGCCTCCCTGCTGCCTGGAATACTTGTCAAAATCCTGCTGATGATTATTTCAACCTTCTTTATTGCAGGAGATTACGATCTTATGGTTGAATTTATGGCCCGCCAGTTATCTGATAAGGCAGTCGGATTGTTGTTGCAAATAAAGGAATATGTGGTAGATATCCTGTTTGTATATATCAGATCCTACGCCCTTATTATGACTATTACATTTGTGGAGTTGTCCGTTGGGCTTACCATCATCGGTGTGTCAAATGCAATATTAATTGCTATCGCTATCTCTGTTTTTGATATTCTTCCAGTGCTTGGAACCGGCGGGATTATGCTTCCATGGATGGTGATCGAAGCTATTCAGGGAAATGGTCCGTTAGCCCTGGGGCTGCTCCTGGTGTATCTGTTTATTACAGTGATCCGTAACATTCTGGAACCTAAGATTGTGGGCAGTCAAATTGGTTTGCACCCAATTGTTGACCTGGTAAGCATGTTCGTAGGTGCGCAGCTTTTTGGTATTGTAGGAATGATCAGCTTTCCTGTATTTTTTTCTCTGCTTTGCCATTTAAATGATACTAATACAATTAAGTTGTACAAATAAAAGACAGGAAAAAGCGTATGGCAGCATACGTTTTTTTCCTGTCTTTTATTTATTACGAAAATATTTTACGAAAATGGTCATATTTTAGAAATTTATGTTGAAACATTTCCGTTGCCGACATACAATAATAAGCAAAACATCTGAGGGGAACACTTATGGACAAATTTGGCACATTGTATGAAAAATGGAGAAAGTCATTTATTCAGATAGCTTTTTTTATTACTTTTGTAAATCTGGTAATAGAAATCGTTATGTCGTATCTACTTATGATAAAGTATCCAGGAATGATAAAACTGGATTCTGTACCATACCTGCTGCTGTATATTGTATTGCCCTCTTCCCTGAACTTTGCCATATGTATATTTGGCAAATTAAAAGTAGAATCCGATCATATTTCGGAACAGTCTAAAAACTATATTTCTGTTTTGACGCTTACTGGAATTTGCTTTGTCATGTCCAGTGTGCATAATGTTTACGCAGTTCTTTCCTGCAGTCTTTGTTTCCCTGTTTACATAACCATCATGTTTTCGGATAAAAAAATGACAAGAAATATTACGATCATATCTTTTTTCCTCATATGCATCAGTACTTATTTCGGCTCTATCGACGGCAGAGCAGATGATAAACTGCTATATGTTGATTTATTCATCACCCTGGATCTGCTAATAAGCTCTTATTTTATAGCAAGATATCTCTTCCGGCTGGAATATGAAAAAAACATGCTGATAAAAGAAAGTTTTATCAAACAGTCCCAGCTTGAGGAACAGTTAAAATATGATCCGTTGACAAATTTATATAACATGAGTACTTTTTTCAATCTCTTATCTATGGCAATCGAAAAAGAACAATTTCCACTGGCAGTGGCAGTGATTGATATTGATAATTTCAAAAGGGTCAATGACACCTGGGGGCATGACAATGGAAATATAGTACTGATTTATTTATCCCAGCTTCTTCGGTCTCACTGCTCGGCCATGGGACAGGTATGCCGCTATGGCGGAGAGGAATTTTCTATTATTTTTCCAAATAAATCATCGAATGAGGCCAAGCTTTTAGTGGAGGATATACAGCGTATATTCGAAACCCATCAGTTTGAGTTTTTTGAACATGGAAGCATTACGTTTAGCTGTGGCATTGCAGAGACATCTCAGCGCGAATGCCAGCCCAGAGATTTATTTCATATCGCTGACCAGGCAATGTATCAGGCCAAGTCTACCGGTAAGAACAAAACAGTTATTTATGGAGATGGTATGTAAAAAAATAATTTCAGTTTACATTTTCAACTTATTTCACTTTCTATAGAGCGAATGCATTCAAGCAGAAAATGAAGGAGGAGTATTTATGTTGAAAATGAAAAGAGTGTTGGCCTTTGTACTCAGTGTTATGCTGGTATTATCCATGATGCTGGAAATACCGGCATTGGCAGCAAATTCAATGACAGTAGACTGTGCCAATGTACTCAGAGAAGTAACTCATTGTGCCAATGGCTCTCTGTATGGGATGACAGAGAGTATTCCAGCAGATGTAAATGGTCTTGTAGCACCATTAAATCCCTATGTTTTACGAAATCCCGCCAGAGGCGGAAACGGGAACCAGCATCCCTTTGGAGATGCAATTCTGGTTTCCCAGAAGCTTTCATCTGTGCCCAGCGCCAGAGTATCCATTGATCTGGCAGACATGCTTCCGGGCTGGCCTTACCAGTGGCCGGGAATGACCAGCTGGCTCAATCAGGTGAAATCATTTATTAAGGATAAGAAAGCATCTGGCCGCAATAATTATTATGGTTATGAAATCTGGAATGAGCCGGGAGGAACCTGGAATTCGTCTAACGGCAGTTTTAACGACATGTGGAAGCAGACCTATGATGTAATCCGTGCCAATGATCCAGGCGCCAAAATTATAGGCCCCTGCGAGAGTTATTACAACAATACCCGCATGAAAGAGTTCCTGACCTACTGTAAAGCAAATAATTGTATTCCGGATATTATGAGCTGGCATGAACTGTCTGGTGGACCGAAGACAATTGCACCCAATATCAGAACATACCGGGCATTAGAGTCTTCCCTTGGTATCGCGCCGCTGCCAATCAGCATTAATGAATACTGCGATCCGGATCATAATCTGGAAGGTCAGCCGGGTTCTTCTGCCCGTTTTATCGCAAAATTCGAGCGTCATAAGATTGAAAGTGCCTGTATTACCTGGTGGTTTGTACCCACTCCCGGAAGACTTGGCAGTCTTCTTGCGACCAATACGGAAAAAGGAGCGGGCTGGTATTTTTATAAATGGTACGGGGATATGACCGGAAACATTGTTTCTGTTACGCCCCCAAATGATGACAGCGATCTGGTGGATGGAGCAGCCTGCGTTGATTCTAATGGAAAATACGTAAGCTTTATTTTTGGAGGTCCTAATGACGGAACCGTTAATACAACCTTTAAAAACATTCCTTCCTTTATCGGTTCCACTGCATCTGTAAAAGTAGAGAAGATCGACTGGGTGAGCAAAGATACTGTATCCAGAGGACCGGTGGTTGTGTCTACAACCAATTATCCGGTAGTAAACGGGCAGATTTCCGTTACTGTATCTGGCTGTAACAATAGCTCGGGTTATCGGATCTTTATTACTCCTGGCACTGGAGCCAATACTGGAATAGTTTCCGGTGAGACTTATAAACTGGTCAACAGGGGCAGCGGGAAAGCCCTGGATGTGACCAACGGATCAACCGCTGACGGAGCAGATGTGATTCAGTGGGGTTATAGCGGTCAGAGTAATCAGAAATGGCTTATAACCAATACAGGAAATGGATATAAGCTGAGCAATGCTAAGAGCAGTAAAGTACTGGACGTTTATAAGAGTTCTACTGCAGACGGAGCAGACGTGATCCAGTGGACGGATAACGGGCAGAATAACCAGAGATGGAATTTAATCGATCTGGGAAATGGCTATTACAATGTTGTAAATATTAACAGCGGAAAGCTTCTGGATGTGGAGAAGGGCTCTGTAGATGATGGTGGAAATGTAATTCAGTGGAGCAGCAACAACGGGTATAATCAGCAGTGGCAGATTACAGCTCCATAAGAGACAAATTTAATAAGCACCCTGTTCCAGATGATGGCAGGGTGCTCATTTCTTATGGCGTTCCTATTTAATTATTGATGGCATAAATTCTAAATCCCTGATCATGAAACTTATCAAACCATATTTCACCATCTCCAAGCATTACTCCCATACTATTGCTAAAAAGATATTTCGTATAGCTGTCTGATAACTTGTTTTTAAAATCGGATGTAATAATATCGTTATAGTGTTGAATAAATTCCTCAGAAGATTGAATGCTTATCTTCTTATTATTTATGGTTACGTTGATTGGATAATTAATGAGATCTGCAAACTCCTGTCTTTTATCTTCCATAATGTTTAACTTTATTTGTCTTGCAAAATTTTCAACGTCTGCTGCATCTGCATCAACCAGGGGATAACGTCCCTCCAGGGGGCTGCCAACTGAATGAGACAGGGTTAAATGGAATTCAGTTTCTGATTGATCCTTAGTATTTTTAAATGTTCCTGTCAATCGGTCGCCGTTTGACGTATCTGGGCTTAAAGTCCCTTCAAACGTGATACTGCCATCCTCGCTGGTCAATACAAAAGAGGAAGTATCCTTATTCAGTGTACCAAGTAATTTGGTTTCAGGATCTTTTTCATTCGCTGTAAACAAAGAAGCTGTTAATTCACTGCCGCTTCTATAGATTGCCATCCCAATATTGCGTTCGCCAACCGCTCCGTCAAATACGCTTGTAGTCTGGTCACTAATGATATCTTGAATCTTTGACGCATCGCCAGTGGTTTCTTCGGTAGAATTTACAGGTGTTCCAGTAGTGGATACAGGAGCAGTAGAAACCTCTTCTTGTTTCGTTGTTGTGCTGACAGATTCTTCTGCAGGTACAGTATGATTATTGGAAGTTATAAATTTTGTTGTTACGACGTAACTGGCGCAAATAAGACATAAAACCAACAAAGGTACAATAATAAACATCTTTTTATATGATTTCAAATTTAGATTCCTGCTTTCATTTTTATTCTATAGGAATTGTACCATATAAAAGGCTGTAAATACAGATTTTTTATAAAGGCTTAAGTTACAGTTGTTAGTTTCCCTGTGAAATGATAGAATGTTACATGCGGTACTAAAACTATGTGACTGCACCGTATGAATGAAATGAGAGGAACAATAATGATTCATAACAATTTCAGCAGTTTTTCTTTGAGCGACGATATTCAAAAGGCACTTTGCGTTTTGGATTATAAAATACCCACAGAAGTTCAGGAACGTGTGATTCCACAGGCATTAGAAAAAAAAGACCTTATTGTGAAAGCAAAGACAGGCAGCGGGAAAACCGCTGCCTATGCAATTCCCATCTGTGAGATGATTGACTGGCTGGAAAATAAACCCCAGGCACTGATTCTCACACCTACCAGGGAGCTGGCGGTTCAGGTGAAGGAGGATTTTACTAATATTGGCAGGTTTAAACGAATAAAGGCAGCAGCAATTTATGGCGGTCACCCAATTTCCATTGAAAAGACAGAATTAAAGCAGAAGACCCACGTGGCAGTGGGAACTCCCGGCCGGGTGATGGATCACATCAGAAAAGGGACTCTGCCATTAAGCCAGATCAGCTGTCTGGTCATCGATGAGGCTGACCGGATGTTAGATATGGGATTCATCGATCAGGTGGAAGAAATTATAAATGAACTGCCTAAAGACAGAGTGACCATGCTGTTTTCAGCCACAATGCCTCAGAAGATAAAAGAGTTATCACTAAGTGAGCACAAGGTGCCGGTTCAGATCGATATTCACGAGGACAGTAACGGGGCAGCAGATATCGATCATTCTCTTTTTCTGACGTCTGAGGAAGAAAAGTTTGAACTGCTTACGGATATTACAATTATGGAAAATCCGGATAGCTGTATCATCTTTTGCAGCACAAAAGACCGGGTAGATCTTGTATGGGAACGGCTAAAACAGATGAATTACCACCCCCAGAAGCTTCACGGCGGCATGGAACAGGCAGACCGGATCTCTGCAATAAAGCGGTTTAAAAGAGGGCAGTACCGGTATCTGGTGGCTACGGATGTTGCAGCCAGGGGGATTGATGTGGATGACATCTCCCTTGTAATTAACTATGATATTCCTTTGGAAGCAGAAACCTATGTTCACCGGACAGGGAGAACAGGCCGGGCTGGGCGGAAAGGAAACGCGGTTTCGCTGGCGACTTCCTCACAGGCGCGTTTCGTACGGCAGATTGAAGAATTCATCGGATTTCCCATTCGGCAGCGGGCAGGATATGAAAAAGCAGAGGTATCCCAGGCAAGGCTTAATTTTGATAAAAAATTAAAAGCAGCTCCTGAGATAAAACAGTTAAAAAGCGATCAGTTAAACAAAGGCATTATGAAACTGAGGTTTAATGGTGGGAAGAAAAAGAAATTAAGGGCAACCAACTTCGTAGGAGTACTGTCCAATTTAGAAAACATGTCGGCGGAAGATATCGGAATCATAACAATTCAGGATACCCTTACCTATGTGGAGATATTAAATGGAAAAGGCCCTATGGTGCTGGAAATTATGAGTCACACCCCGATCAATGGGAAACAATTAAAGGTAACAAAAGCATTGGATAAATATTAGCAGCGTGTTATAGTAAAGCTAAAATATAAAATCAAACACAAAAGGGGTTCCTATGGAAAATATTGATATATTGAAGAGATTAAGATATGCACTGGATATCAAGGATAGTGATATGGTGGAAATTTTCAAACTGGGCGGAGTAGTTCTTACAAAAACCAATGTACAGGATATGCTGAAAGCCAATGAGGGCAGTGATGGGAATAATCAGATATGTAATTATCGTATGCTGGAATCATTTTTAAATGGCTTCATTATCTTTAAACGGGGAGCAAAGGAAGAAAAGCCAGGGGAATCCGGGGATAATAAGAATTTCATGATCAATGATTATAGAAATGTAAACAATATTTTTCTGAAGAAGGTTAAAATAGCTCTGGCTTTGACCGGCGATGATATGCTTGCAATTTTTAAAGCCGGGGGAGCAGAACTGTCAAACGGAGAATTAAGCGCTCTGTTAAGGAGAGAAGGCCAACGCAATTATAAGGTTTGTGGGGACCGTTATGTCAGAGTTTTCTTAAAGGGTCTTGCAGAACGCTCCAGGAAGTAATAATAGAAGGTAAAATGCCATGGTGACATTAAAGGAAATAGCAAAAAGATGTGGCGTATCCGTATCCACGGTATCCAACATTTTAAATGGGATACCAAAAGTAAGTGAGGATACAAGGCAGAGAGTATTACAGGTGATAAAGGAAACCGGTTATCAACCCAACTATATTGCTCAGGGTCTGCGAAAGAAAAAGACCAAATTAATTGGGATCATTGCCGAAGATATCTCGCTTTTTTCTGCTCCTATTATCATTGAAAGCATCATGTCTTATTGTGAAACTAAAAATTACAGAACAATTATGGTGAATCTTCGTCTGTATGCCAGATGGAATGAACAATGGTATCAGGATGAAGAGGAATATTATTCTGTCTTAAATCCAGCGATTCAGGAGCTTTTGTCGATTAAAGTGGATGGGATTATTTATGTACCGGGGCACGCTAGAAATATGCGATGTTTTGATGACGATTTTAGTATTCCGGTAGTCATGACCTACGGGTATCCCCATACGCCCCAGTTCCCTTCCGTGGTAATTGACGATGAGAAGGGTGGATATGATATGACAGATTATCTTCTGAAAATGGGCCACGAAAAGATCGGAGTGATCGGTGGAAGAAAAGATAACATCCATATGGATAAACGGCTTCTTGGATACCAGAGAGCCTTGTATGACAGAAAAATATTTTACAATCCAGATCTTGTATGCTATGGAAACTGGGACCGGGAGAGTGGTTATGAAGGAGCTGACACACTGATCAGGAAGAACGTTACAGCCATATTCTGCTTTTCGGATGTGATCGCAGGCGGAGTCTATGATTATCTGGAAGAGAATGGACTGGAAGCACCGGAGGATGTATCCGTGGTTGGATTTGATGATCAGGTGATAGCCGAATATTTCCGCCCTTCGCTGACCACGGCGGCCCTTCCCTTAAAAGAGATTGGGAAAAAGGCGGCGGAGTTATTAATCCGGACATTAGACAAAGAAGAGGGAGAGGTAGAGCAGCAGATGAATCAGATAGCGCTGCCATGTACTATGGTTCTCCGAAAATCAGTAAAAAAATTAATATAAGAGATCAACAGCAGCACAGATAAAAAGCAGATGCCATGACACTCAGACGGCATCTGCTTTTTTGGTTTAATGTAAAACGTTTTATACATAAATAAAAAAGAAAAAACATAGTAATTAAGTATAATTATATGAATTAATAGTTGTTTAAAACATACAAATGATACAAAATAAAAACAATATTAGTTGACTATATACATAGGTTGGAATATAATTTTATTCAATAGGTAAAACGTTTTACAAAGGGGGATACAAATCCTTAACATGTTAAGAAACTGTAAGAACAGGAAAGGATGATTTCATGAGAATGTTTAATGACAGGAAGAAAGCAAGGGCATTCAGAGAGTTTATGTACGTGTTACCGTTTCTTATTTTAGTTGCTGTGTTTTCGTATTATCCGTTATATGGCTGGATCTATGCATTTTTTGATTATAAGCCGCCATTTCCTCTTAGTATGAAACAGTTTGTGGGCTTCAAATGGTTTACGTCTCTTTTAACCAATGACGTTAAGCTAAAACAGCTGCTGGCTGTTTTAAGAAACACCTTTGCCATCAGCGGACTCAGCCTTTTGTTTTCCTGGTTCCCCATGATTTTTGCAGTCTTTCTCAATGAAATTAAATGGAAGCCATTTAAAGTATTTGTCCAGACTGCGACGACATTGCCCAATTTCATCAGCTGGGTTCTGGTGTATTCCATTGCATACTGCGTATTTAGCAGTACCGGTGTTATAAACAGCCTGCTGTTGAATCTGGGAATATTAGAGACGCCCCAGCTGTTTCTCCAGTCTGCAAATCATATCTGGTTTAAAATGTGGCTGTGGCTTACCTGGAAAAACGCAGGGTGGGCAGCGATTATGTACATTGCAGCCATATCCGGAATCGATGAACAGCTGAAGGAAGCTGCCAGAGTAGATGGAGCCAGCAGAATGCAGGTGATCTGGCATATCACAATCCCTGGTTTAATTCCCACATTTTTTGTGCTTGTGATGCTTAATCTCGCTAATTTTCTGACAAATGGATTGGAACAGTACTTCGTTTTTCAAAATGCCTTTAATAAAGATTACATTCAGGTATTGGATTTGTATGTTTACAATATTGCGATGGGAAGCGGGGGTTATTCCCTGTCAACTGCCATCAGCATGTTTAAAAGTATTGTAAGTGTATTGCTGCTGTGTGCGACAAACCAGATTTCCAAGATGGTAAGAGGGGAAGGGTTTGTTTAATGAAGCAGAAAGGGGAAGAAATGAGAGAAATCGTTAAAAAGCATAAAAGAAAACGAAGTTTAGAAGATTATGTGATTGATACCATTACCTGTATTGTCTATTTATTTTTTACATTTATATGCGTTTATCCCTTTTACTACATATTCATTAATACCATCAGTGCCAATAATTTAAGCGAAAGAGGGAAGGTACTTTTCTGGCCCATTGGAATTCATTTTAACAATTATATTTCTGTTCTTAAGATTCCCGGTTTGTTTTCGGCTCTTAAGATTTCCGTTGCCAGGACGGTGATTGGGACAATTGTCACCGTATTTATCGCAGCTTTTCTGGGATATATGTTTACAAAGGAATCCATGTGGAAAAGGAAATTCTGGTATCGCTTTGTGGTAGCAACCATGTATTTTAATGCAGGTATTATCCCCTGGTATATTACGATGCGGAATCTTCACTTAACCAATAATTTCTGGGGTTATATTCTGCCGCTTGCAGTATCACCCTTTTACATTGTCTTATGCAAGACCTTTGTGGAATCCATACCCGGGGAATTGCAGGATGCGGCGGAGATAGACGGGGCTGGCACACTTAAAATATTCTTCCAGATTATTACCCCATTAATAAAACCCATTCTTGCAACCGTGGCAATCTTTACCGCAGTTAACCAATGGAATGCATTTCAGGATACACTGCTTCTGGTAACGGATAAACGCCTGTATACGCTTCAGTTTACCCTTTACCAGTACATTAATCAGGCAAGTTCTTTGAAGTCACTTGCCAATAGTAATGCTTCCTCGGCACAGATGGCGGCAAGCCTGGCTCACTCCCAGACTTCAACCTCCATTCGTATGACCGTTACAATTGTAGTAGTGGCACCGATTATATTAATTTATCCAATTTTCCAGAAATTTTTTGTAAAAGGAATTATGATCGGAGCTGTAAAAGGATAATAACAATGCAAATAAAAGAAGGGAGCAGTGTATGAGAGTAAAAAAGAGGGCGTTTCAGGTGCTGTCAGCAGCTATGGCGGCAGTTATGGTGGCAGGATGTGCGGGGCAGACAGCAACGGAGGCAACAAAAACAGCAGCGGGGAACTATGATGAACCAATGACATTTGATTTTTATGATGTTGCTGCAAATTATCAGGGAACCCAGGCTGGGTGGTTTGCAAAGGTAGTAAAGGATAAGTTTAACATCGAACTGAATATGATATCGCCTCAGGTGGCCGGTAACGGAATTTACCAGACCCGCTGCAGTACGGGAAATTTAGGTGATATTGTTGTGCTGGAACGCACGGATTTTACAGACTGTGTAAAAGCAGGATTAATTAAAGATATCTCGGCAGATATCAAAAATTATCCTGATTTAATGACATATAACGATCAGATTACTGTATTAAATAAGGCTCTGCCGGAAAATAAAGATGGTAAAATTTATGGAATTCCATGCCAGATGACCAATACATCCCCCACTTCCTATTCTCAGGATGTAATTAAATCAAGCCCCCTTTTAAGATGGGATCTTTACTCAGAACTGGGGCGCCCGGATATAAAGAATACGGATGATCTCTTAGATATCCTGGAAAAGATGATGAAGGCTCACCCCACCAACAGTGCCGGAGATCCGGCCTATCCCCTGTCTTTGTGGAAAGACTGGGATGGCGGAGACGGGATGCTGGGAATCGCCAATGTTGCACAGCTGACAACCTGGTATGGAGAAATAATAAAAGGCTCCAATATTTTAAAACCAGATAATACATTTATCCCTGTAAACAGCAAAGATGGTGCCTATTATAAAATGCTTCATTTCTTAAATGACGCGAACAGAAGAGGTATCGTAGATCCTGATTCCGGTACCCAGGACTGGAATACGGCCTGCGATAAGATGAAGACCGGAAGAGTTTATCTCATGTGGTATAACTGGCAGGTTGGATTCTGGAATACACAGGACCGGTTAAAGGATGGCACAGCATTTATTTATACACCCATTAAGGATCAGATCTATTATGCAGATGCAGATACCTATTACGGCAGCGGACGTGTTTTTGCCGTCGGTTCCCAGGTGGATGATGCCAAGTATCAGAGAATTATGGATTTCCTCAATTGGTATGCCAGTCCGGAGGGATTAAATTATCAGCACATTGGCCTGAAAGGATTTAACTATACGGTAGGCGGTGACGGAAAATATACATACATCAATGACAATGCGTTAATGGATAATGTCACCGTACCAGACGAATTCGGCGGCGGCGGATTCAACGACGGAAATAATGCAATTAATCAGTGGATGGTGGATGCCATCAGTACAAATCCGGCTACAGGAGAACCCTATAACAAAGATTACTGGAGTACCTATAAGGCAGCCACAATGACGCAGATGAAGAAAGACTGGGCAGCTAAATTCGGTGCAGCAGAACCTGTTGATTATATGAAGAAGAATAATATTCTGTTAATCAGCCCCAATGTCAGCGTATCCCTTCCAAGTGATTCGGCTGATATATCGATTATCCGCAAACAGTGCAGCGATGTATTCAGTGATTATTCCTGGAGAATGATTTATGCAAAGGATGATGGAGAGTTTGATTCCCTGTGGAGTGAGATGTGTACCCAGATGGACGGAATGGGATTCCAGGAACTGTCTAAGTTTGACAAAGATAAGTACCAGATTGAGTTAGACGCTAAACTGGCAGTCAATAAAAAATAAAGACTCATGAAAGAGGAGAAATTATGGATATTACGTCAATACTTCCGGAGGGCAATAGCTTCGCGTTCTGGGAGCAGGAACAAAGATATGAGCAGGAGCTGCATGTCGACTGCAATCAGGCTGGGGAGTCGGGGGAACGTGACGGAAGTATCCAGAAACCCTTTCTGACCATAAATGAAGCGGCATCTGTTGCGGTTCCGGGAACCAGGGTATGGATTCATGGCGGTGTGTACAGAGAATGTGTACACCCTGCCATGGGCGGAACCGGGCCGGATCAGATGATCTGCTACGAGGCGTGGCAGAAGGAACCGGTATGGATTAAAGCTTCTGTGGAGGTAAGGGATTTTACCCGGAGCCAGGGCTGGAGACTAAACCATTTTTCCACGGATGCATTAGCGGAAGGGATTGCCATCTGGGAGTTAAAACTGAATCCCGAGGATTTTAAGGGATACAATCCGTTCTGTGCAGTAAATATTCTTCATGACAGACTGTTTCTGGAATATGATAAAACCGATATGACCACGTATTTAAACAGGCGGGGAATGGTATTTTGTGACGGAAAGCCTCTGTTACAGGTGCAGCTTTATGGCCAGCTGGGAACACAGGAGAATGGGTATTGGGTGGAGGCCAATGGCCAGACTGTTCATTTCCGGTTAAGTGGTGACCAGGATCCGGGTAAACATCTGATAGAGATCACATGCCGGGAGCAGTGTTTTGCACCAGAGATTCCATTTTTATCCTATATAAAGGTGAAGGGAATTACCTGTGCACATGCAGCTGGCGGTGCGCCGGTTCCCCAGAGAGGTTCGATCTCCTGTTTCAGAGGGCATCACTGGATCATTGAAGACTGCGAAGTGGACTGGGCTAATGGTGTGGGAATTGACATGGGAAATGAATGCTGGCATCACTGTGTGCCAGAAGATCAGATCATCGGAAACACCATCATACGCCGCTGCAGGATTAAAGATGCAGGCGTATGCGGCATTGCCGGATTATTTGCCCAGAATCTTCTGATCGAAGACAATGTGATTGAAGGAACAGGATGGCAGAAGATGGAGCTGTCCTGGGAAGCCGGAGGCATGAAAATACATAATTGTACCAACAGTCTGATCAGAAGAAACATTTTCACCAGGACATTTCGGGCAGATCATTTGTGGCTGGACTGTAACAATGAAAACAACCGGATTACACAAAATTTATTCTTGGACGGAATTGAACAGCGGGAAGCTGTTTTTATAGAGTGCACCAGAGACGGCGTTAATTTAATTGATAATAATATATTCTGGAACGTAGAAGGCAGGTTTGATGCGGGGAAAGTCCAGGAAGAGGCTGGTTCTTCGGGATGGTATAAGATGGAAGAAGACGGAATTGTGAATGGATATGCAATTTACGCCGAGGGAACGGATCATTTATACATTGCCAACAATTTAATCGGGAAATGCCGGAGTGCCGGATATTTTGCCAAGGCAGTTGCCTTTCGCATGCATGGCAATCTCAGGGGAGGTACGTCAAGAGACGCTCATTTCATAAATAACATCTTTTATGAATGCGGAGAAGCAGCTATAAAAATGCCCACGGAAAAGAATGAGGCGGAGGGAAATCTCTATGTTTCCATGAATGGGGGGTATTTAAGAATTCTATATCCGGCTCCTCCCTGCTGTCTTGACCTTCCTGCATGGCAGGATTTTTATGGGTTTGATAAAGAGGGGCAGGAGGGAATCTTTCAGATCGATGTGGATACGAAGCAGTATACACTTCAGTTCCATTCTGCAGATAAGTATCCATGGGATACTATGAGGGGAAGACAACGGCATCAGTACGTGATGAAAATAGAGGATGTTAAAACGGTGAAAAAAGATCCCCAGGTTTCCAGTGATTTCTTCGGAATGCTGCTGGAGGGTGATCAATGCAATCCTGGTCCCTTTGGAGATCTGGCACCTGAAAAGATCTATCACATTGATCCAAGAAAACTGTAAAGTAAGAAAGGGGGGCTATTATGATTCGTATAGCAGAGACGGAAAATGGTCTGGTAAGAGGAATTGAGGCCGCAGATCCCAGAATCACTGCATTTAAAGGAATTCCATTTGCAGCACCGCCGGTAGGAGAAAACAGATGGCGGGAGCCTAAGCCATGTGAGAACTGGGAGGGAGTCCGGGACTGTTTCCGGTTTGCGCCCATATCCATGCAGGGAGTGCCGGGGCTGAGTGATAATATCTATGACAGGGAATGGCATGTGGATCCGGAGATAGCAATGAGTGAAGACTGTCTTTATCTGAATATCTGGACCGGAGCAAAGAAAGCGGATGAGAAACTGCCTGTTCTGGTATGGTATTTTGGAGGCGGACTGCAATGTGGATATACTGCCGAGATGGAATTTGACGGAGAGCGGTTGGCCAGGAGAGGGGTCATTGTGGTTTCCGTTAATTACCGGGTGAATTTGTTTGGATTTCTGTCCCATCCGGAACTGACTGCCACACAGCCTGAGGCTCCGTCTAATTTTGGCCATCTGGATCAGCTGGAGGGATTAAAATGGGTTGTGAGAAATATAGAGGCATTTGGAGGCGATCCTAAAAATATAACCATTGCAGGGCAGTCAGCGGGGGGCGGCAGTGTAATGACCCATCTGACCACGCCAAAAAGTGAGGGTCTGTTTCAAAAAGCAATCGTGTTAAGCGGAGTTTTCTGCCGCCCATACGACCAAAATTCCGATCCATTCAGCCATATACTTGCGGATGCAGAAAAAACAGGTGAGAAATTCTTTGAATTTATCGGCGCAAAAGATCTGGCTCAGGCAAGAGCCATGGACGGAAAGCTGCTGCATGAAAAATATGAGCAGTTTGGCGGCTTTATGGGAACTGTCATAGACAAAGTGTTTTGTTTTGGTAATTCTTTTCAACGCTTTATGGAAAATAAGAGAGCCATGGTTCCCGTTATGGCGGGTAATACTTCGGATGAATTTTTTGATTCCATCCATTCAGATTCCCATGAGGAGTTAATGGATAAGATAAAGACGCTGTTTCCTGGGCGGGAAGAGGAATTTCTTCGTCTACTGGGAAGCGAAAAGAGGGATGAAGAAGGAAATTCCGGTTCCGTAAGCAGCATAGAGTTTGCCGTAAGGGGATTATTTCATAAAAATGCCCAAAGTGGCAATCCGGTTAATTGCTATTATTATACCTTTGATGCAGATATTCCAGGCTGGGATCAACCGGGGAACTTTCATTCCGTGGATTTATGGTTCTTTTTTGAAACACTTGCAAAATGCTGGAGGCCTTTTAAAGGAAAGCATTACGATCTGGCCAGATGCATGGCAAATTACTGGACGAATTTTGTTAAGACAGGCGATCCAAACGGAGATGATGCAGATGGAACACCAATGCCGGTATGGCAGCCGTTTACAAATGAAAATCCGGATGGAATTTTGTTTTCCACAGAAAAAATTGCTATGAATCAGCAGAATGAGCAGGAACTGATGAAATTTTTATTAGACAGGCTGAAGGAAAAATTCGTATAGCAACAGGTGATTGCAGAAATGGAGATAAGATGAAAAAAAATGCAGTGAATCCCTATTTGCCCTCATGGGAATATATTCCAGACGGGGAACCATATGTGTTTGGGGACAGAGTGTATGTCTATGGTTCCCATGATTTTTTTAATGGTTACGTTTTCTGCCTGGGAGATTACGTCTGCTGGTCAGCACCAGTGGATGATCTTGGAAACTGGCGGTATGAAGGCGTGATTTATCCAAAAACAAGTGATCCCATGAACAAAGAGGGAAAGATGTGTCTTTATGCGCCGGATGTGGTCATGGGATCCGACGGCAGATATTATCTTTACTACGTCCTTGACAAGGTCCCGGTGGTATCGGTTGCAGTTTGTGATACTCCGGCAGGCAGATATGAGTTTTACGGATATGTAAAGGATCACAGTGGAGGGCGTCTGGGAGAGCGGCCGGGTGACCAGCCCCAGTTCGACCCTGGAGTATTAAGAGAAGATAATAAAATCTATCTCTACTGCGGTTTCTGCGGCCCCCAGGATGACACCAGATATGGCGCTATGGTGACGGTGCTTGCAGATGATATGGTAACCATTTTAGAAGAACCTGTTGTGATTGCACCAAGTAAGCCATATAGTGCAGGTACTGGTTTTGAGGGGCATGAATTCTTTGAAGCACCTTCCATCAGGAAAAAAGGCAATACCTATTATTTTATCTATTCTTCAATAGCTATGCATGAACTTTGCTACGCTGTCAGTGACAGCCCGGTAGGTGGATTTACTTATGGTGGAGTGATTGTCAGCAATTGTGATGAGGGAATTGATACATATAAACCAGCCAGGATGCACACAGCTTTTGCAGCCAATAATCACGGAAGCATGGTAGAAATTCTGGGGAAATGGTATATTTTTTATCACAGGCATACCAATGGAACCTGGTACAGCCGCCAGGGCTGCGCAGAGCCTGTTACGATTCTGGAAGACGGAAAGATCCCCCAGGTGGAGATCACAACCAGCGGTATGGGAGGTGTTCTGCCGGGGAAAGGAACATATGGTGCCTATCTGGCGTGTAATTTATTTCAGACGGAGCAAAAATCGGAAGTTCCAATTCCGAAGATCATGCAGGATGGCAGAGATGGAGACGAAGAGCCAGGATACATTGCCAATATAACAGATGGTGTCACGGCGGGATTTAAATATTTTGAATGTGGGGATAGTAAGCGTATCACCATTACAACGAGAGGTTATGCAGCCGGGTATTTCGAAGTGAAACATGCATGGGATGGAAAAATTCTTGCCACGATACAGATAAAGTATACCAATGTGTGGGAAGACTACTCTGCTGATTTAGAACTGGAAGAAGGGAAACAGGCAATTTATCTGACTTACAGAGGAAGTGGAAATGCAAGTTTATTATCCTTCTCATTAGAGTGATTTAAATCATTAATTAAATAACAAAAATTGCTGCAGAACGATTCTTAACTGCAGCAGTTTTTTTTCTATAAAGCTGTTCATAAAAACTTTGTTAATTAGTAGGAATAACGGGTACAATAAGTGGAAAAAGAACTTAACTGATTGAAAGGAGTAGGGATGAAATCATTAATAAAAATAGCCATTGTTACCGGTTTTTTGGTATTATGTGTGGGTGCATTGGGCGGCTGCGGAAAGAACAGAGTAAAATCACCAGATGAGACAACTGCTCCCGCAAAAGTATCAGTTAGTACCGAAAACGAAATCGAAACCACAAAAGCTCCCTCCACAGCAGCCCAATCCACTGTTATCAGTGATTCTGAAAATGAAACAAAAGAATCGTTAAAGGAGCTTGGTTTCATTTACAATGGAAAAACAATTACCCTTCTGGACTTTACAGATGACCAAAAGATGGAAGCCATACTTGGAAAAGCGGAAGACACAAAAACCCATACGTATTCTTCTTCAGATGGATTAAATATGGATCAACTAACAGGTAAGACAGAGAAGCAGTACCTTTATCCAGGTCTTGTAATTAAAACCATTGATGCAGGAGAAAATAACAAGTCATATATTTATCAGATTGAAATAATCGGCTCCCAATATTCGACCGTGAGAAACGTAAAGGTGGGAGACAGCTTTGAAACGTTGAAAGAAGCTTATCCGGAAGGCAATTTAATAGGCGGTGAATTAAGCAATGAGGAAGACGATTTCCGCTTTGAGGAAGAAGATTACGCAAATGTAATGAACTTTCATATTAAGAATAAAAAAGTGGCAAGTATCCAAATCTATTCTCTCATTGATTAATTGATTGTTTTTAGAAATTGTCGTATTTCTTCATAATATTCTTTATCCGCAAGCTTTCTTGGAGCGAAGAGCGCAGTTAAAACAGTCAGAGACTCTGAATGAACCAGTGGAGCTCTCAGCATGGAATGATCGGCAGTGGGAATTGCCCAGCCGGCCTGGCTTGCACCCTTGCTCTGCAGCCATTTTCATCTGAGTGATACTGTTATTCATATCAAATATAAATTTGCCTTGCTTCATAAAGATATGGAACACGAATATTTTGCTGAAATTTATTTTTACTGTGAGGACGAGTGTCCCGGACAAGAAAGGAAGAATCTATTATGAAAAAGTTATGTGCTATTATGTTTTGTGCAATTATGGTTTTGTCTTTTACCGGGTGTTCCAGGCAATCTGATAACACCCAGATCCCGAATCCCTTTTTGGATTGCAAAACATTAAAAGATGCAGAAAAAATTGCAGGATTTAAAGTCACAGCACCGGATAAAATTCCAGAAGGCTATACAGAGAGCGTGATTCAGGCGATTCAGGGCGATCTGGTTCAGATTATATATAAGAATGGTGAGAATGAAATAACCTTCCGACAGGCGAAGAAAGGCAAAAAAATCGAAGACATCAGCGGTGACTACAACGTATACGACGAAAAAGACACAATCATGATTGGAGACCTGGAGGTTGTAATTAAGGGAAATGGTGGCAAGGTAAGCAATGCACTCTGGACCAACGGGGATTTTATATTTTCCATTACGGTAACTCCTGGAGAAAACGGTATTGATAAAACGGATATGATTCATATGATTGAAAATATCAGTTAATAAAATAAGTGATTGTTACACAGAGGGAATAATTAAAGAAGGTGGTGCCGCAAAAATAACAATTGAGCGGCACCTTTCCTTTTAGTCCTGTGATATAACTTCAATGGCAATCTGTATGATATATTCGGAAGGATCTTCCGCAGCCAGATAACTGAGTATTTCCTGTTCGTAGGCATTTCCTGCAATCTGCAGATTCGAATTGTTAATATAGTCTGCCAGAGTTTCATAGGATTTAGGCAGCGTGTCATATGGGCCCTTATGATTAATAACAGCATATTTGCCTCTGGGTTTTATGTGTACTTTTTCTCCGGTACATTTTTTCCCTAATTTGTTATAAAAGTATGCGGGCCTGTCATATATCTGTTTTTCTAAATCAGATTTTACGGTAATTGTACCAAATGGATAAGTGAGCTCAATCTGATGAGCGGCGCAATAATCATAATGCTCTCCCATTTTTTTCACATCTTCATTTTCGGCACCGTTACTGGACAAAGGTGCTACAATATAATAATCCTCTTCCTGGTTTTCCGTATAAGGAACATTGCAGATAACACTTAACGCATTTTTCGTCATATCGTAGGTGGTTTGAAGCAGCTTCTCCATTCTTTTCAGCTTCTTTTGTTCAAGTATCAGTTGTTTCCTTTTTTCTTCCACAACCGAAAGAAACCGTGCCGGACTTTTATGTTCTAAATATTCTTTAATTTCGCTCAGGGGCGTCCCTGCTTTTTGCAGTACTTCAATAATGTCAAATGTTGCAAATTGTTTTAAAGAATAGAAACGGTAGCCTTTCTCATTTACATATTCCGGTTTCAAAATGCCGATTTCATCATAGTGAAACAGCGTATGTTTCGTTACTCCGCAGGCTTTGGCGAATTCACTGGTCGTAAGATATTGCTCATGAATCATTTTTATTTCTCCTCTTGACTATCGGGTTACACTATACGTTATAATGTCACACGATAAGGAATTTGTCAATGACGTGAGCGTTAGATGATGAAAGTTTAAGGGAAAGCAGGAGTTTATATGAAAAAATTATTACATTTGATGAAGCCTTATAAGTGGATAGCGGTGTGTGCTGTACTTTTTACGTTAATGAACAATATCTGTGTATTGTATCTGCCGGGAGTATTTGCAAAGATTATAAATAAGGGAGCTTTAAAGGGTGATATGCCCTATGTTTACAAAATGGGAGGGCTGATGCTGCTAATTGCCGTCTTAAGTGGTGTGACTTATATTGCATCGGCGGTATT
Source organism: Lacrimispora struthionigena (assembly GCF_048627165.1). NCBI lineage: Bacteria > Bacillati > Bacillota > Clostridia > Lachnospirales > Lachnospiraceae > Lacrimispora > Lacrimispora struthionigena. Next base: position 823,768 of record NZ_JBMBWP010000002.1, on the reverse strand, counting down.
TGCATCAAAAGTTGCCTCAAGTTTTGCCAGAGACTTACGCCGGGCAGTTTTTGTAAAGGCCCAGGAGTATTCCATGAGCGATTATCAGAAATTTGGATCAGCTTCCCTGATCACCCGCTGTACCAACGATATTACCATAATTCAGCGGTCTTTCATGATGATATTGCAGATGCTTCTTCCTGCTCCCATCATGGCTGTGGTAGGTCTGGTACTGGCGTTTCGCACCAATGCAACTATGGGATTGGTAATGGCGGCAATCATTGGAATAACAGGCGGAATTGCTTTTTCCATAGGAAGTAAGGCGATCCCTCTGTTTCGCCAGCTGCAGGTAAAAATGGATAATCTGACAAGGATTCTTCGGGAAATAATTTCTGGTGTCCGGGTGATTCGGGCATTCCACAGGGAGAAATATGAAGAAGATCGTTTTGGCAGTTCCTGTAAGGAGTATTGTGATATTGCAATTGAGACCAATAAAATTTTTGCTGTTCTTTTACCCACACTTACATTGTTAACAAACCTTGGGATTATCTGTATTCTGTTATTCGGAGGAGTGAAGGTCTCTGAGGGGATGATGCAAATCGGCAGTATTTTCGCGCTGATTGAATATCTCACCATCATTCTGTTTACAGTGACAATGGCAATACTGGTATTTATGGAAATACCGCGGGCACAGTCCTGTGGAGAAAGACTTAGTGAAGTATTGGATTTAGAACCGGAGATACAGGATAAGGAGAACGCTTTGGCGCAAGGTAGTGCCCAGACTCCCATTCGTGCACAGCTTGAATTCCGTAATGTATCATTTCGTTACGCCAATGCAGAAGAGGCTGTATTAAATAAGATTTCCTTTGCCTCAAAGGCAGGAGAAACCACTGCCATTATCGGAGGCACAGGATCGGGAAAATCCACCATTGCAAATTTAATTCCCCGGTTTTTTGATGTAGAGGAGGGTGAGATCTTAATTGACGGTGTTGATATCAGAAACCTGTCTCAAAAGGAGTTAAGATCCAGGATTGGTTTTATTCCTCAGAAAACCTTTCTTTTCCGTGGAACAATTGCAAGTAATATCCGTTACGGAAAAGAAGATGCCTCTGATACGGAAATAATTCAGGCTGCAAAAACAGCCCAGGCTCATACCTTCATATCTTCCATGGAAAAGGGATATGATTCTTTCGTAGCCCAGGGAGGAACCAACCTCTCAGGAGGCCAGAAGCAGCGTATTGCAATTGCCAGAGCGCTGGTACGAAAGCCGGAAATTTATGTGTTTGACGACAGTTTTTCTGCTCTTGACTATAAAACGGATGCATTACTCAGGAAAGCTCTGCGGCAGGAAATTAAAAATAAAGAGGCTTCACTTATCATTGTTGCACAACGGATCAGCACCATTCTTGATGCAGACAGAATTATTGTTCTTGATCAGGGAGAAATTGCAGGAATTGGTACCCATCAGGAGCTGATGAAGAAATGCCTTGCATATAAACAGATTGCGGCATCCCAGTTAAGTGAGTCGCAGCTTAAAAAGGAAGTGGTATAATTATGAAAAAGAATACTGGAAAACGGTTGATATTGTATTTATTTGGGGGACAGAAAGGAAGAATGAGTGCTGTACTGGCTTCCATCCTTCTCAGTACGCTGGCCGCCCTGGCTGCACCGTTTGTGCTGGCAAAAGCAATTGACCATATTTTTATGGGTATCCAGGAAGCGGCTGCACATGGAACACGATTTCACGTCAATGTTCAGACAGTGGGCAGTTATGTTGGCTGTTTAATGGTTCTTTATCTCATAAATTTTATATTGAAATATGTGGAGCAGTACATTATGTCCTCCGTATCTGAGACTGCAGGACTTCAGATGAGAAATGATTTAAGCAGAAAGCTTGGCCGTGTTCCTCTGGGGTTTTATGATGCCACCGAAAAGGGAGAGGTGCTAAGCCGGACGACCAATGATATTGAAAAGGTGGTGGAAGTACTCAGGGAGGGAGCCGGGCAGTTAATCACCGCGCTTTTGACCGTCGCAGGTGCAGTGATTATGATGCTTCTGATCAGTCCTCTGCTTACCGTTGTCTCCCTTGCCGTTGCAGGAGCTGCAGCAATTCTGACATCCTGGATCACTACCAGATCCAGAAATAATTTTTCAAAATATCAGGCATCACTTGGGCATATGAACGCCAACATAGAAGAGTCTTTTACAGGTCAGCTGGTTATTAAGGCGTTTGGACATGAGAAAACAGCAATTGGGGATTTTGATATCATAAACAGCGAATTGTGTGAGGATAGTCATAAGGCTCAGGTATCCACCTATATTGTGGCACCTGTGGTACGTTTTATCAGCAGCTTCGGATATATTTTCATTGCGGTAATGAGTGGCCTGTATATTATTCAGGGAAAGCTTTCCATTGGTACTGTACAGGCATTTGTCCAGTATTTTGATCGTTCCTCTGAGCCCATTATTGAATGTGCCCATATCATGAATGTGATGCAGTCCGCCATTGCTTCCTCAGAACGTTTTTTTGAGATCATGGACATGGAAGAAGAAATTCCTGATAAAGCAGGACAGGAAAAAACAGAGAATATTAAGGGTGACATTGATTTTAACCATGTGAGATTCGGCTATCAGGAAGATTCAATTCTGATGCAGGATGTAAATCTTCACTTAAAGGCGGGAGATAAGGTGGCAATTGTGGGCCCGACTGGTGCGGGTAAGACGACTCTGGTCAATCTTCTCATGCGTTTCTATGAGACCAATGGCGGTTCGATCACACTGGATGGGATCAATATAAAGGACTTAAACCGTTCAGAATTAAGAAAACAGTTCGGTATGGTGCTTCAGGATACCTGGCTGTTTGGCGGTACAATCAGGGATAACATTGCCTACAGTGTTCTTGATGCTGATAAAGAAGAAATAATCGCTGCTGCCAAAGCGGCCAGAGTGGATCATTTTATCCGGACTATGCCGGAGGGATATGATACGATTCTGGAAGAAGAGGGAAGTAATTTATCTCAGGGGCAGAGACAGCTTTTAACCATAGCCAGAGTGATTCTGGCCAATCCCCCACTTCTTATCCTGGATGAAGCCACTTCCAGTGTTGATACCCTGACAGAACTGGAGATACAAAAAGCAATGGATCATCTGATGAGAGGAAGAACCAGTTTTATCATTGCACACCGGCTTTCCACAATTCGGGATGCAGACTGTATACTGGTAATGAATGAGGGAACAATAATTGAACAGGGGACTCATGAAGAATTGTTATTAAAAAGAGGGTTCTATGAACAGCTGTATAACAGCCAGTTTGCCGGCCAATAATGAGAACTGCATAATAGATTTATTGTTGCCTCAATGCAATGAACTCACCGTATTTTACCGCTGTTTCTATTCCTTTTTGCATGTTGTCAATAATATATTCTTCCATTTGAACAATGTCGTTTTTAATAAGAAGAATAATTGTTGAGCCACCAAATTCAAAATATCCTTTTTCGGCACCACGTTCCGTATAGATGTGGTTATTGTGATTGTGAATCTTCCCCACAATAAGCGCTCCGATTTCCATTTGTACAATAGTATCAAAGTTCCTGGTATTAATAATTGTATACTCCCTGGAATTCTCAATATATACAGGGTAGGTATTCAGAGCTATGGGGTGCATGCAGTGAAGAATACCAGGTATGGATACCTGCTTCACTGCCAGACCATTATCTACAAAGCAGTATCTATGATAGTTTTGAGGAGCCAGGCGAAAAATCAGACAGATCCCATTTTGGTATTCAGCGGCTAATTTCTGATTCTGAAGTAATTGTTCGATTGAATAGGATATATTCTTAATCCGGAATGTGATCCCGGTTTGTATAGAATTAACACTCAGGAAGCCATCGCAGGGGCTTACAAGCCGGGACGACGCCTGCTCAATGTCCTGTGGAACAATGTTTCTCTCTCTGGTAAAAAAACTGTTAAAGCTGGGATAATTTTGGTTTACACAGGCTTCTGCTGTTATATGATACTTTTTGATATACAGTGGAATCAGCCATCCTGATGCTGGTGAATTTAAATATCTAGCTGCCAGTCTGGAAAAACCAGGCTGTGTCAGCCATTTGAGAATGCTGCGTCCTAATGCCGTCTTATAAAGAAATCTTATGTAAAATGATTCTTTCATCCAGGTACCTCCAACAGAATTTATTTCCTCTCCACTGTAAAAATTATCACATTGATATATTAATCCATTCTGAAATAATTCTTAACAATTCTGAAGCGCATCCAAATGTGAAAAGTAAAATGCAGGATCTTCAGAAATTTTAAGAATTATTTAGCAGATTTTTGTGGCAAAAAAAAGTATAATGCAGGTGGTGGTGAAAAATATGAATAGCGGAAATATATTAATGGTAGAAGATGATTCAGATATCAGAGAAGGAGTAAGGGTATTACTGGGCAGTGAAGGATATGTGGTTACGGAAGCGGAATCAGGAAACATAGCATTGGATATGCTTAATGAGGACTATGATCTGGTTATTTTAGATATTATGATGCCGGGGATATCTGGTATCCGGACATGCGAGGAAATACGTAAAATTTCCAATGTTCCCATACTTTTCTTAACAGCAAAAGCCAGAGAATCAGATAAATTGCTGGGATTAATGGCAGGAGGAGACGATTATCTGCCTAAACCATTTTCTTATGCAGAACTTTTGGGAAGAGTTAAGGCATTGCTGCGCAGGTATCATGTATATCAGGGGAAAAACCATGAAAAGATGGAAGAAGAATCTTTTGCGGAATGGAAGGGAATACGTGTATATCTTGCTTATAATGAAGTATTGATTGAAGGGCAAAATGTGGAACTGTCTGAGATTGAATATCAAATTCTAAAACTTTTGGTACAGTATCCCAACAAAATATTCTCTACCCAGAATATATATGAGAGCGTTTGGAAGGAACCGTATTTTTATGGCTCTAACAATACGATTATGGTTCATATTCGAAAACTAAGACTGAAAATCGAGAAAAATCCTCAGGAACCAAAACGAATTTGTACCGTGTGGGGAAAGGGGTATCGGATTGGGTAATATTTTAATATTCGCAAAAGATAAAATGGGCTGTTTTGTGAGGAGCCTCGTCGGAGAACTGATTCTTCTGCTTTTTTCAAGTGCAGTTGTTGCATGTTTCCTTTTTTTTATACTGAATATAGCTGTGGGAGCAGGAATTAATTCTTTTTTTACCAGAACATCTTATCTGGAAAAGGTTGAAGAAAAAACAGTTCAGAAATTGCAGGATTATGTAACACAAAATAATATTAGTCCTTCTGACAGCCGCAAATTGTCGGAATGGGTAAAAAATCAATCCGTTATTTATCTGGAGATATACCGTAATGATTCTTTGCTGTACGTGTCAGACCTGGTCAATGACGAAGATGAGTATAATGAAATGGAAGTCCCTTATTATAGAGATAGTTATTATCAGCTTATCTTTGCAGATGGTAAGGCTGAAGTATTTCTGCAGGGCGCATTTGCTTATCGGTATCATATGTATGCTCTTGTCACGGAACTTTTAATCAGTTTCCTTGCATTTATGATATTGTTTACCAGCGGAGTCAGAAAACGGATTCGATATATACAAAGCCTGCAGAATGAAGTTGGGATCATGCAGGGGGGATATCTGGAACATCCAGTTACTGTGACAGGAAAAGATGAATTAGCAGAATTGGCAGAAGATTTAAATCAACTTCGGTGTTCTCTTAAGTATAATTTTGAGAGAGAGAATGAACTGCGGCAGGCGAATCAGAATCTGATTATAGGCGTTGCCCATGATTTAAGAACCCCCCTTACTGCGTTGACTATGTATGTGCAGATTCTTATGTCAGAGGTTAGTAAGGATAAAAAAATGAATCAGTATTATCTGGATAAAGTCATGCTGAAAGCCGTGCAGATGAAGGAATTATCAGACCGCCTGTTTGAATACTGTCAGGTCATGGATAAAAACAAAGAAGAAAATCTGGAAGAAACCAGGACATTTCAAAGTGTATTCAGTGATTACTTATCAGAGATGGTTTTGTTTCTGGAAAGCCAGGGATTACATATCGTGACCGAGCTGGATTGGAAGGTAGCCTCTGTTGTAATCAGAATGGATTATATAGCGCGGATTATAGATAATCTAAGCGTGAATCTTGTACGGTATGCCAAACGGGAAGAGATGATCAGAATCCGCACTGTATATGAAGATACTGCAATTGGAATAGAAATTTGTAACAAAATACGGCATCAGGAAGAACCTATGGAAACTTCGAAAATCGGCATGGAAAATGTACGCTATATGATGGAAGCAATGAACGGAGAATGCCGGGAAGATATAGATGAAGAGATATACAGGCTTCAGCTTTTATTTCCAATTCAAACCTAGTCGAGTTTAAAGTCATGTTATTTCGAAGACAGGTTCAGAAATGTTAAGATATGAATCATAAATATTTAAGGAAGGGCTGTTAGAATATGTATTATCAAAGCAAAACAACTTTGAAAAAGCATATAATCAGGAGGATAACAATGAAACAATTATTAACAAAGATGACAGTTTTTATGATGGTGGCTGTGATGTCGGTATCAGTAGCTGCATGTGGTAACAAGGATAAGAAAGCTGACGCAAAACAGCAGACTGAGACGACCGTTTCTTCAAAGGTTACAAAAGAGAAGAAAAAGGCTCCCGAACAGAAAAAGGAAACAACAACAGCTGCAGTGAAGAAAGAGCAGGAAACAACACAGGCGGTTAAAAAGACAGAGGCGGCAAAAAGCGCAGATAATAAGAAAACAGACAGCAAAAGCCAGGAGAGCACAAGCGCTGCTAAAAAGAAATAAATAAAAATATTAAGAGATTTTAAACAGGCAGAATTCTGATAGAGGGAGCTGCCTGTTTAAGACGTTATAGAAAAGTGGAGTCAAAATGAGAAACTTTGGAAAAATTGTGGGATTCTTGGGGATTCTTCTCCTACTATTAATTTTGTGTTCAATTTTGTTTGTACCGAAGCGAAATACAGTGAAAGATGGAATTGCAAACAGGGATAGTCATGCATATGGTGTCCTGGCAGAACCTGCAAATTCGCTGGATGTGATTGTTGTGGGCGATAGTGAGGGATATTCCGGGATCTCGCCCATGGTAATGTGGAAAGAGCGTGGAATTACATCCTTTGTCTGCAGCCAGTCCGGGCAGCGTTCTGCGGAAGCCTATTATATGCTTAAGAAGGCGTTAAAACGGCAAAATCCCAAGCTTGTAATTTTGGAAACAGATTTATTTTATCACAACCGGAACGTTCCAACGGAAATTAATCACGCATTAGAATATATGTCACAGTATTATCTGCCAGTTTTTAAATATCATGACAGGTGGAAATCACTTACAGCACGTGACTTCAGTCCGAAGCAGGATTTTGACCAAAAAGATGTTATGAAAGGGTATTATCATAGTAAGAAAGTAACGCCTTATCAGGGCGGTGAATATATGAATCAATCAGAGGGGCGGGAGTCAGTAGACCAGACCGTGACATTTTGGACAGATAGAATTGTAAATCTGTGCAGAGAAAAAAACATCAGTTTACTGTTAGTAGGGGTCACTTCCCCGAAAAACTGGGACTATAGCCGCCATAATACAGTCAATGATTATGCCGTAAAAAATAACGTTCCGTTTCTTGATTTAAATCTCTTTACCAAGGACATAAAGATAGACTGGAATAAGGACAGCAGAGACGGAGGTGATCACTTAAATACAAGCGGAGCCGAAAAGTTAAGCAAGTATTTAGGCACTTATCTGGCTGCCCACTATCCACTTACAGACCATCGAAATGATAAGAACTACAGTGAGTGGAACAAGGAACTGGAGCAATACTTAATCAAAATATCTGAGAAGGAAGCTTCCAGTTAATCCATCCACTTTTCAGGGGCAGCCATACCTGATTGAAATTTATCCAGAAATAAGCCCACATGATACCCATCTGCCACAGCATGGTGAACGGTAATGGATAGCGGCATACGTTTTCTGCCGTCTCTGTCAATAAATTTCCCTGCTTCCAGAACCGGGAAAAAAAAGCTGCTGTTTCCATAAGGAACCGGTGTATAACTTGTAAACTCGATCCATGGAAGCATTCCTATCATAAAACTGTTCTGAGGAGGCATATCCGGCTTTGCTAAGATCCCATGGTTATGGGCAAAACGATCCTGGTCTGCAATGTAATTATTATAAAAAGTATGAAAATCAGAATCATACTCCGTCCACATATTAGACATGGTCTTGTCATCTGGATGGAAGCATGCATAAGAAGGGTGTAAGACCTCATAACAACCAAGCGTTCCGTCTATGGAGGCAACCCGAAACTCCTGCTGCTCTGTTATCAGCTTAGAAGCCAGATACAAATAAGCAGGGAAAAACTTTTTGTTTTGCTCTTTTACCATGTTGTAGGTATTGGTAATGTCTGCCTCAATGGTAATGGAAAATCCGGTAGGCAGCATTTTTGTAAAATAGTAAAAATACTGTTTTCTGTCCCAGCTGTCGAAATCAATGGGAGTAAAGGCAGTGTTTATGTCTGACATTTGTAATCTCCTTTGTTTTATTCTGATTCGGGCTTCCAATACCTTGAACCATCTGGTTCCCGGCATAGAAAGCCGCTGTCAATCAGTTCTCTTCGAAGCAGGAAGTAATCTCCAAACGTATGCCATTCCTCACAGATGGAGTTTACTTCTTTTTCTGTATAGCTGCGGTCATTTAGGAATTTTCCCGCCAGATATCGAAGGATTTCCGTTCTTAAGCGATTCTTTTGGGACAGCCTGGTTATCTTTCCGGAATCATCAAGAAAGTTGCTGATATCTGTTTTTTCTTTCATGTTCCTTGTTCTCCTTCCATTCTCTTTTCATTCCACAGCTCCAGTAGTGTGTTTAAATCATCTGAAAACTGTCGTTGTGTCTGCGTCTCTTTTTTCTCAATTTCCTCCACGATTTCAAAGGAAAAGGAATCTGCCCCATATTGCTTCCAGGTTTTTAGCATACATATTTCGGGACAGGAATCGGTTGACTTGGAAAACGCAAACCGGTTTTTTGAACCCTGCATATCTAAACTGGTTCGTAACCAGTAGGACCCGTCTTTGCTGCATTGTATGCGGTAGATTCCTCCAGTCATAATTCTGTTTTTGTACTGGTCTTTTAATGCTTTTTTCGCTGAACTCTCCATTTTACTCACCTCCTTTTTGTGTCAGGCTGCCAGATGCTTTTTCCACATCATTGTAGCTCCTGGTTATCATCTTTTCAATAAACGCTTCGTAGAGTTACAAGCATAAAATGGAAACAGAGACAAATACTAATGAAATAATCGGCCTATCATTTTGTCAATGCACTGTATTCCGTTCTGGATACGGGAGATACACAAAATATCAAGCAGATCGGATATTCTGCATTAAAAAGCATTACAGAAAAGGGGGAGGATTGACAGTTTTATTGGATTAAAGTAATATGAAAACAGAAGATTAATGGGAAAAACTGGAAGCAGTTTTAAAAAGGGGAATGAAGCATGAGGTTACTGATTGTTGAGGATGAGATAAGGATCAGAGAAGGAATTCAGAAGCTTCTGGGTAAAATGAGACAGGATTACGAAATCGTGGGAGAAGCGGAGAACGGAGAAGAAGGACTTCGGCTGTTAAAAGAGTTAAAGCCTGATATTGTAATAACAGATATCAGAATGCCAAAGATGGATGGTCTGGAAATGATGACCAATGCGGTGAAAGAGGGAATCACTTCAAAAGCCATTGTTTTAAGCGCCTACTCCGAGTTTGAATATGCCCGTCAGGCGATGAAGCTTGGAGTGACAGAATATTTGCTAAAACCCATATCCCTCAATGATTTCTCACAGGCACTGGAGCATGTGGAACTGCAGGTGGAAAAGGACAGGCAGGAAAAGCCGGCAAAGATCGGAACACTGGAGCAGATACTTTATGATTTTATGAACGGACGCATGGAGATGGACGCAGATATCAACACTTATCTGCAACGCAGTTATCAGATGGAAGAAACTGAGAAGCTGATTTTAATTTATGTGTATCTGGGGAGTCGCTATGAAAAAGAGCGGGAAAGCGCGGTGAAACAGTTACGGCATGTTTTCTCCATGTATCCGGATCTGTCATTTTGCATTCTTGATCTGGTATACAGAAAATCCCTGGTTGTGGTTCTTTATCATTACAAGGATGCCCATGACCTGGAGCGGTGGCTGCAGCAGCAGATTTTAAAACAAAGACCCAGGTATATGACCTTTGGCTGGACAGAGGTTGGGGGAGTGGCACAATTAAAAAAAGGGCTCGACAGTCTGAACCCCTACATGGACTGGAATCTGTCCTTTGATGAGGAAATACTCATTTCATACCCGAAGATTACCCATGTTCAGACGGTGCCCTGCATCTATCCGATTGAATTGGAAACAAGAATAAAAGTTGCGATCTGTTCTGATAACTGGGATAAGGCAAAAGCCCTTATGGCAGAATTTCATAACAGTTTTCTTGACGGTAAGATTTATGCCCCCAAGGAGATTAAGGAATGTTATGTCCGCTTTTTATGGGCGGTCATGGGGATTGCCAAGGAACTGGGCTGTATTAATTTTGAGTCATTGAAGCAGCAAAAGCTCCTGGAGATGATTATGGAGGCAAAGAGGAGAGAAGAGCTGGAGGGAGCGGCGGATTTCCTGTTTGACTATATAAAACCACGGGAGGAAGAAAAAGAGGTTACACATCTGACTGTACGGCGGGTCAGAAGCATGATCCGGGAATTCTATCAAAGCGGTATTACACTGGATGAGATTGCGTCCAAGCTCAATGTCACTCCTGAGTATCTGGGAACCCAGTTTCATAAAGAGATGGGACTGACCTTCAGTACATATATGAAAAATTTCAGAATTAATAAAGCCAAGGAACTGCTTTGCGGGACCCATATGAAGCTGTATGAAATAGCAGCGAAGGTAGGCTATTCCGATCCAAAATACTTTAGCAAGGTATTTAAGGAGATGACAGGCCAGCTTCCGGCAGATTACAGGAAGACTTTAAAATAGGGAAAGCGTTTAGGTTTTTCCTCCTTTTCAAGGTTTCCCGTATTTTGAGAAGCGGTGATACAGTGTAAGATAATTTCAGTGGAAATAAATAAAAGGAGGACTATTTTCAGTGAAACAAATCAAAAGCTTTTTCCGATATGAGAATATCGGGCTGCTGTATGCGCTTCCGGCGTTTCTTTATATGCTGTTTTTTGTGGGATATCCCATTGTCAGCAATCTTATTTTAAGTCTTCAGAATGTTACGGTCAGGAATCTGGTCCGTGGATCCAGAGACTTTATTGGTTTTGATAATTACATAAAACTGATGCACGATCCCGTATTTCTAAGGGCAATGTTCAACACGATGCTGTTTACAGTCAGCTGCCTGGTTGTTCAATTTGTCATTGGCTTTGCCCTGGCACTTCTGTTTCAAAAAGATTTTTCCTTTGCCAGACCGGTAAGAGGACTTCTTATGATACCGTGGATGATTCCCATGACAGTGACTGCTTTGATTTTTAAGTTCATGTTTTCCACTGATGTGGGAATTATTAATTATTTCCTGAAAAGCGCAGGATTGATTACAGAGAATATTCAGTGGCTTACCAGCCCGTCAACTGCGATGACCGCAGTGATTACAGCCAATATCTGGATTGGAATTCCATTTAATACAATTCTGATTTCAACAGGACTTACCACCATTCCCCTGGAGCTTTATGAAAGCGCAGCCATGGACGGTGCAAACGGAAGGCAGAAATTCTTTAAAATCACTCTTCCTTTGATGAGAACAACCATTGAGTCACTTCTTGTTCTAGGATTTATCTATACCTTTAAGGTGTATGATATGGTCTATGTAATGACTGGGGGAGGACCGGTAAATTCCACTCATTTACTGTCCACCTATTCCTATAAGTTATCCTTTGAGATGTTCCAGTACAGCCTTGGATCTTCCGCTGCCAATGTACTGCTTGTTATTTTACTTCTGGTAGGCGTAGTCTATTTGAAAATTACGATGAAAGGGGAGATGGAGTGATGGAGAAAGGAAATAAAAAGGGAAAAAAGGAATTCCTGTTATGTCTGGTATCGGTGGTGATCCTGTGTCTGCTTCTGTTTCCTCTTTTCTGGATTTTTATCACCTCATTGAAAACGGAAAAGGAAATCTTTCAGATTCCACCCACCTTTTATCCTCATGTTTTAAATACAAAATCCTATGCCGCCCAGGTTGGAAACGGAGATTTTAATATGTTCCGTTCCTTTGCAAACAGCCTGCTTATCTCCGCCGGCGCAATGGCAATCGCAGTAATTCTGGCTGTTCCGGCTTCCTATGCAGTAGCCAGGTATCGTTTTAAAGGGAGAAACGGTATGCTTTTATGCTTTCTGGTTACCCAGATGCTTCCGGTTTCCGTCCTCTTAACACCTATGTTTATTATGTTTAAGGGAATGCATATATACAATACCAGGGTGTCTGCCATTTTATCCGATGCAACCCTTGGCATCCCATTTTCCGTTCTTATTTTGAAAAATTATTTTGCTTCCGTTCCAAGAGATCTGGAGGAAGCCGCCTACATAGATGGATGCACCCGTTTTCTGGCGTTTTTAAGAATTCTGCTTCCGGTTGCCAAGCCCGGAGTGGTGGTTTGTGCCATCTTTTCGTTCCTGTACGGCTGGGGGGATTTAGCCTATGGAATGACATTTATTCTGGATCAGAAGAAACGGCCCATCACAGCGGGAATCTTTAATTTTATGGGACAGTACGGCACAAAGTGGAGCTATTTAACAGCCTTTGCCATCGTTACGATTATACCCGTGGCACTGATTTTTTTGTTTATGCAAAAGTACATTATATCGGGAATGACAAGCGGTGCAGTGAAGGGATAATCTGTTTTTTATTGAGAGGGAGCCTTATGAAAAAAGTGAGTCTGAAGAAAAAATTAATCCGTCTTTTCTGGGCGACCTCTACAATCCCCATTCTTGTATTAAGTTTTTACTATTTTTACAACATCTCAGTTACTTTAAAGAAGAATACCCAGGAGCTGACCAGTGTAAGCCTGATGCAGATGGATAATAATCTGACCATCAGGCTGAAATCCTATGAGGATCTGTTGTTCCAGATTTATACCAATGATGATGTGGTGGCATGGGTGGACCGGCTGGATCAGAAACAGAATGCATCGGTGGCAAAAAACCAGCTTCGAAGATATTTAAGGGGACTTCTCAATACAAAAGAGTACATAAAGTCCATAACAATCATTACCCCTAAGGGACTTAGCATTACTTACAACCAGCTGTCTGCATCTACTTATGAGAATTCGTGGATGAACAGCTTCAGTCTTTCCCAGGAGGAACTGTATGGGAAGGTCTCTTCGGATAATCAGACCCATATTTTCCCCACGGAATACGGAACCAGATTTGCAAATGAGGATTACTATCTCCTGCATCTGGCTCACCGGATTATCGATTACAGAAATTTAAATAAAGAAAATGGAATTGTGATTGTCAGTCTTGATAAGGAATTTCTTCAAAGCGTATGCAAAGTCCAGGCACAGGATCAGGAGAAAAGTTTTAATTTCATCATTGATGAGGCGGGGCGTATTATTGCTTACCGCCAGCCAGAAAAGATAGGAAAAGTTCTTTATGGGAAGGGGACGTCCTTGGAGACAAAAGTGGAAGCCTGCAAAGAGTTTATCCGGGAAGAGAACTTATACGAGGAACGATATACCTCGGTCTGGCTTTACCACGATGATTCCCTGGGCTGGGATCTGGTGAATGTGATGGATCAGAGCAGCTTAATGAAGAACTTAAACAATCAGATTTATCTGATTATAGCCTTAAGTCTTCTCCTTCTTATGGTCACTGTGCTGCTGACACTGGGGGTACTGGACCGCCTGGTGGACTCAGTGAAGATGGTGGTCGCCTCTATGCAGAAAGCACGGGAGGGAGATTTAAAGGTCCGGGTGGAAACAGACAAAAAAATGCCTGTGGAAATCGAAACCATAGCGGTTCAGTTTAATGACATGCTGGAGAAGCTGGAAACTGCACTTAAAAAAGAAAAGAAGGCAGGGCAGATGCAGCGCCAGGCGGAACTTAAGGCAATGGAAGCGCAGATTAATCCTCATTTTCTCTATAACACACTGGACACCATCAACTGGATGGCAATCGATCAGGATGAATTCGATATCAGCAATGCCATTAACTCCCTCGCTACCATACTCCGCTACGCCATTGCGGACAGCAGCGGGGAGGTTTTTGTGCGGGATGAGATTGACTGGCTGAAAAAGTACATTTATTTACAGCAGTTCCGGCTTAAAAATAATTTTACCTGCAGCATCAATGTAGATCCTGATGTGATGGATCTGCGGATTCACAAACTGTTGCTTCAGCCATTTGTTGAAAACTCCATTCTTCATGGCTTTGAAGGAACAAAAAACAATCACGTTCTGGAGGTAAGTATGTGCAGGGAGGGGAAAGAATTACGGATTCTCATTCGTGACAATGGAAAAGGTATGGAACGTCATAAACTGGAACTAATCAGAAGGGGGATCTTTGGGGAGTCAGATGCAGCGTCTCACATTGGTATGGAAAATGCAATTACCAGACTTCAGATGTATTACGGAGATGATGTGAAAATTGAGATTAACAGCACCGAAGGTTTAGGAACTGAAGTTGTTTTACGAATTCCTACTTAAGAAAATTTACCCTTTCTAAGATTTGTTGAGTTTTTTCCCGGTTTCATTGCCGTTATAATGAAGTCGTTGAAACAAAAAAATAAAAGGAGGAAAAACATGAAAAAGTTAATGACAGCCTTACTTTTTGCGGCGATGCTTGGGGGAGCGGTGACGGGATGCAGTTCTGGCAGCGGAGCGGTGTCAGCGACAGAAAGCAAAACGGAAACAGCAAAAAGCAGTGAGAAAGCGGCAACAACTGCAAGTGAAAAAGCTTCGGAGACAGAAAAGAGCGAAGCAGCAGGTGATGTGACAATCTGGTACTACTGGGAGACAGAAGGCCATCAAAAAGCACTGAATCATATCATTGAAGAATTTAACGGATCACAAAAAGAAGTCAAGGTACAGGCAAAGTACGTCCCATTTGCCGATTTTAAAAAGCAGCTATCCATCGGTGCATCGGCTGATGAACTTCCGGATCTGGTAATTCTTGATAATCCGGATCACGCTTCTTATGCAGCCATGGGGATCTTTGCAGATTTAACCGGAAGATTTGATGTAAGTACCTATTATCCCGGTCCTGTCAATTCCTGTACGTTAGACGGCAAATTGTATGGAGTTCCCTTCGGAAGCAACTGTCTGCTCCTTTTCTATAATGAGGATATGTTAAAGGCAGCAGGCTGCAAGGTTCCCACCACATGGGATGAACTGCTAACCACGGCAAAAGCCTGCACAACCGGCCAGGTTTCCGGATTTGCACACTGCAGCCTGCAAAACGAGGAGGGAACCTTTAACTTCCTTCCCTGGGTATGGTCAACCGGTGCAACATCCTACGAAATCAACTCAGAAGGCGGAATCAAAGCACTGACCATGGTGAAAAAACTGGTTGATTCCGGGGCCATGACAAAGGAAGCCATCAACTGGACACAGGGAGATACCATGAATCAGTTTATCTCCGGAAACTTAGCCATGATGATTAACGGAACCTGGCAGGTTCCTACCATGCGGCAGGAAGCTCCTGATCTGAAATGGAACGTTGCTCCGATCCCAATGGATAAAAAACAGGCTTCCGGTCTGGGCGGAGAAAACTACGCAGTAATTAAAGGCGGCAATGAAGAAGGCGCTGTTAAGTTCCTCAAATATGCAACTAGCGAAGAGACCTGCCTCTATATGATGAATGCAATGGGATATATCTCTTCTGATTCCGTTATTGCTAAAAAGCAGTTTAAGGGAGATCCGGTATATGACGCTTTTGTTGAAGAAATGCAGTATGCAAATGCAAGGGGGCCGTTACCGGAGTGGCCGGATATCTCGGATGCCATATCCCTGGCATTTAATGAGGTGATGACAGATACAAGTACGCCAGAGGAAGCAGCAGCAAAAGCCCAGGCTGTGATTGATGGTATTATTAAAAAATAAAAATACATATAATAAAAAGAAGTGGCGCCGGCTGACAATGCCGACGTCACTTTGCAGGGTAAATCAGGAGGTGCAGTATGAATCAGGTAGAAATTCAGGACAGATTTTTCAGCAGATACAAAGAATTAATCAGAACAGAGATGATCCCGTATCAATGGAGTGTTTTAAATGATGAAATTGAAATCAACATTGAGCGGGAGCGCAACGACGATTCCATTCCCAATGAAAAGAGCCATGTGATTGAAAATTTCCGGATTGCGGCCGGAAGAAAAAAAGGAAATCACTATGGCTGGGTATTTCAGGACAGCGATCTTTATAAATGGCTGGAGGCGGCTGCCTATTGCTTACGGGAGAAGATGGATAAAGAATTAAAATGTCTGGCTGATGATGTTGTGGACTTAATCAGTGATGCCCAGGAAGAAGACGGATATCTGGATACATACTTCACCATCGAGGAGCATGATCAGAAATACAAGCGCCTGTGGGAGAGCCACGAGTTATATTGTGCCGGACATTTTATGGAGGCAGCTGTGGCTTATTATGAAGCAGTGGGAAATAAAAAAGTTTTAGAAACCGCATGTAAACTGGCTGACCACATCGATGCTGTATTTGGAGATGAGGAAGGAAAGATTCATGGGTATGACGGTCATGAAGAGGTTGAGATTGGTCTGATGCGGTTATACAGGCTGACACAAAATGAAAGATATCTAAAACTGGCTCAGTACTTTTTACTGGTGCGGGGGACAGAATGTGAAGGGATGAATTCCAAACATCTCCCTCTGACCTATTATCAGGCTCATCTTCCTGTGCTTAAGCAGGATACTGCTGAGGGACACGCAGTAAGGCTGGTCTATCTTTGCACTGCAATGGCGGATGCTGCTGGCGAGACAGGAGATGAAAAGCTTCTTTTGGCGTGCAGGCGGTTATGGAAGAGTATTGTAACGCGGCGTATGTATATTACAGGGGGAATCGGTTCCACTGTTTCAGGAGAAGCATTTACGCTGGATTACGATTTGCCCAATGATACCATGTACTGTGAAACCTGTGCGTCAGTAGGTCTGGTGTTCTTTGCATACCGGATGCTGATGTCAGAAGAAAAGGGAGAATACGGTGATGTGATGGAGCGTGCACTTTATAATACAGTGCTGGGCGGAGTGGCTCTTGATGGAAAACATTTCTTTTACGTGAATCCTTTAGAGGTGGTTCCTGGTAAATCATCAAAGGATCCTGGAAAGAGCCATGTTAAATGCGTTCGCCCCCAGTGGCTTGGCTGTGCGTGCTGTCCTCCCAATCTAGCAAGACTGTTAGCTTCTGTGGAGCAGTATGTGTTTGTACAAAAGAAGGATAAGCTTTTAGTCAATCTCTTTGTGGAATGCAAGGGAAAATTTGAAATAGGGGATGGCATTCTGGAGATAGAATTAAAGACCGGATATCCATGGGCTGGCTGTGTGGACATAAAGTTAAATTACAACGGAACCGCCAGTGTCTGTCTGGGAATCCGCATACCGTCATGGTCCGATACCTTTGATGTGGAGCTTAATCAGGAACGTGCAGATTTTGAGGAAAAAGACGGATTTATCTATGTGAATCAGGTCTTTTCTGATGATACAATACGGCTGAAACTGGATATGCAGGCAAAGCGCTGGTATTCCAATCCCCTGGTGGAAAACGATCTGGGGAAATTTGCAGTTTCCAGAGGTTCCCTTGTGTATTGTCTGGAAGAAGTGGATAATGGAAAGAATCTGCATCTTTTGTCAGTGGAAAAACAGGAGGAGCTTAAGTACGAATTTGACGAAGCCATGCTTGGAGGGGTGGGAGTAATTACTGCCTCGGGTTGGAAGACAGAAGCAGACAGTGGGGCAGAATGGCTTTACAGAAAGAATACTGCCACAGAAAAGAAAATAAAGACGAAAATAAAATGGATTCCTTATTACAGCTGGGCCAACAGAGGTGAAAATGAAATGCGTGTGTGGGTCAGAGAAGACAATCAGTGTTAAAAGGAAGCACAGCCGCCCCATGCCGGATTGAATCCGACAGGGGGCGGCTGTTTAGATATCTGAAATTGTCTGGCTAGTTGTTCCTGTACCCAAGTCCATACCCGTTACCTCTGTGGTGATACCCCATCCCGGTTCCGTTGCAGCCGCCTGCACCACAACCTGTACCTGCGTTGTCACCGCTGCCGTTACCATCACATGCAGCCTGTCTTTCACGGATTGCGGCAAGCTGAGCATCTGCCTGTTCCTGGGTCAGGGTTCCGTCAGCCACTGCCTCATTCAGCCTGTCTTCATGAATATCAGCCACTGCCTGCTGGAATTCATTTAATTTTCCTGCTTCAGATGCAATTGATCCATAACTTTTTCCAGATTTTCGTTCTGCTGTTACCTCATCTAATGTTTTCCCTGTAAGCCCTGATACTGCTTCCGCAGGTGTCTTGTAAGCGGCAGCTGCAAATGAGGTCATGGTTGCAGCTGAAAGTGCAAGTGCAAGGGCACATCCTGTCATTACTTTTTTCTTGTTCATCATAGTTTATTATCTCCTTTTCGTTTCTATTATTTTCCTTTCGGTAAGTTCATAATAACGTTTCAATATGGCACGAATGTGTCAGAAATGGTTTTTTCATTTGTCATTTTATTTTTTGTGCCATAAAGTTGCCTTATTTCCCTGTTATATTTATAATAAAATCACAGGAGGTATGTCATATGTCTATTATGCTGATTGCGGACGACAGTCCCCAGTTATTAAATATCTTAAACAGCGCTGCCAGGAAAGAAGGCTTTGAAACGGTACTTGCTCAGGATGGGCAGCAGGCGTTAGAGGAATTTTATTCAAAGAAACCCCAGGTCGTACTGCTTGATGTGATGATGCCCAAACTGGACGGTTTCCAGGTGTGCCGGGAGATTCGCAGACAGTCCGATGTTCCGGTTATCATGGTGACGGCAAGAGGAGAGGATTTTGAAAAAATCATGGGACTGGACATTGGTGCAGATGATTATATCGTGAAACCATTTTCACCAGGAGAAGTAATGGCACGGGTGAGAGCTGTGCTGCGGCGTATTGATAAAGGTACCGGAGATACGGGGAAACTACTTTCTATTGAAAATCTGGTCATAAACCTGGAGAATTACAGCGTCACGGTTGATGGCAGACCCATACTTTTGACAAAGCGGGAAACAGATATGTTGTGGACACTTGCAAGTGGAAAGAACCGGGCCTATACCCGTGAGATGCTTCTGGATCTTTTGTGGGGGTATGATTATTACGGCGATCCCCGCACTGTGGATTCCCATATGAAACGGCTGAGAGCCAAGCTTGAACAGGAGCCTCACCCTGCCTGGGAGATCCGCACTATTCGGAATGTGGGCTATAAATTCGAGGTGCTATCATGAATAAAAAAATTGTCTGGAAACTGGTTGCCTCTTTCGCCGCAGTGCTCCTGTTATTTACTGCCATATTGGGCACTGTATTTGTGTCTATGTTCCGTAAGCATACCATTGCGATCAACCGTTCTTCCATGGAAACCCGGGCAGTTTCCATAGCAGAAACCCTGGCACTCTATGAAAACGGAGAAGGGACAGCCCAGCAGTTTGGTATGGGAATGGGAATGGGTCACCACGGGATGGGAGGTTATGGGGCATATCTCCGTTTTTTGGATCAGGTGGCTATGGCAACGGTCTGGATTGTAGATAATGACAGGAATTTAATATCAGCCAGTCATGATGGGATTACTTCTGGAGGGAAACTGCCTGAAACTGCTGAGAAAATCATAAGTCGGGTTCTGGATGGCGAAATTACTTACGGAGAGGAATTTTCCGGATTATTAAATGCACCCACACTGACCGTTGGCGTCCCCATCCGCACAGCAGACGGAATTTCTGGTGCAGTACTTCTTCATTCTCCGGTCAGCGGCGTAAACGAAGCAGTGCTTCAGGGATTGCTCGCTCTGGGAGCAGGTGCAATCATAGCTCTTGTTCTTGCAGGTATGGCAGCCGTGTGGCTGTCTTACCGTTTTACCAATCCCCTGCGTCGCATGAATAATACAGCGGGATGCCTGGCTGAGGGCGATTATACGGCTAAAACCGGTGTGAACCAGGCTGACGAGTTTGGCCAGCTTGCCCAGACCATCGATTTGCTTTCTGAACGCCTGTGGGAAGCCAGAAAGCAGCAGGAGGCACTTGATAAGATGAAACAGGATTTTGTGGCCAATGTTTCTCACGAACTTCGTACCCCGGTGGCAGTTTTGCGTGGTTCGTTAGAAGTGCTACGGGATGAAACCATCAATACTCCGGAAGAAATAAGAGAGTATTATGATCAGATGTTAGCAGAAAGCAGACATTTGGAACGGCTGGTAAATGATCTTCTGGATTTATCCCGTCTTCAGGATGACCAGTTTTCCCTGAATATGGACGAGGTAAATCTCTGCGATGTATTACGGGATACACAGCGATCAATCCGCCGCTCTGCGAAAGAAAAAGGACTTCAGCTTCTGGTAAACTGTCCCGGAGAGGAATGCATTGTGAACGGAGATTACGGACGCCTCCGCCAGCTTATTTTAATCCTTCTTGATAATGCTGTTAAATTCTGCAAACAGCAGGGAACTGTGGAACTTACTCTTGAAAAGAAAAAGGAAGGCTGCCTGATCATGGTAACCAATGACGGTGAGGAGATTCCGGCTGAAACAATACCTCATCTTTTTGACCGGTTTTATAAAACAAACAGCCTTCAAAACCGTTCCGGCACAGGGCTTGGGCTGGCAATAGCAAAGCAGATAGCAGACAGGCATCATGCGCAGATCCGTGTGGAAAGCAGAAATGAAGTAACAACTTTTTTTGTTAAGTTTTAAACATGAAATAGCTCTGAAAAACCGGTAAAATTACCAGTTTTATCAGGGCTTATTTTATTGACAAAAAAACTTACGTGTGATAGCATTATTATCAACAATACTAAACCGGTTTAGTAAACGTGGGGGACATTTATGGCACTGACAATTAAGGATATCGCCAGTATGGCAGGAGTATCAAAAGGGACTGTTTCAAGAGTCATCAATAACAATCCGGAAGGTGTTTCAGAAGAAACGAGAGAGAAGATTCTGAAGCTGATTGATGAGGTAGGTTACGTACCAAATAAGATGGCAAGGAGCATAACGGTTGCTGAGACAAAGACCATTGGTCTCATAATACCCGATGTCCAGAATCCTTTTTTCCCCCAGGTAATCAGAGGGGTAGAGGATTGTGCCATGGAAAATGGATATACAGTATTTTTGTGTAATTCAGATTCAGATATAAAAAAAGAGCAGAAGTATTTATATACCTTTTTAGAAAAAAGAGTGGACGGAATTATCATCAATACCAGCGGCGATTTAAATGACAAAAAGCTGACTGCACTGATACACAAAAGCAATATCCCCATTGTCATACTGGACCGAAAAATAAAAGAACTGTCAAGGTATCCCGGCGTCTATGTTGATAATGCCAGGGCCGCCAGAGAAGGAGTGTCTTATCTCATTGAGAATGGCGCTTCCAATATCGCATATATTGCTGGTGTAAAAGACGTTTATACAGTGGAAGAACGGCTGAAGGGTTATTGCATGGCCCTTGAAGATGCGGGCATTATAATAAACAAACGATATTTAAGCTATGGCGGTTACAATATACACTCCGGATACGAAAGAACCAGGGAGATGCTTTCTGACAATCCGGAAATAGACGGGATCTTTGCCGGATGCGATACCATAGCAATTGGTGTTTTAAAGGCTTTGAGAGAATTAAACAAAAAGGTTCCAGACGATATCCAGCTGCTGGGGTTTGATAACATCACCATGAGCGGAGAGATGGTACCGCCTATCACCACAGTATCTCAGCCTATGTATGATATGGGCTATCAGGCGGCCAGAATGCTGCTGGCGTCCATACAGGATAAAACCATACATCAGGCAGATCAGTATCTGGAGACAGATCTGATGATCAGAGAGAGCACCAGAAAAAAACAGGTAAGGGAAGAGATATGAAAAAAATACTGGTAATCGGAAGTTTAAACATGGATATACAGGTGACTGCAGACCGTCTGCCGGGTGTGGGAGAAACTGTACTTGGAACGGATTACTCCTACAACTGCGGCGGAAAGGGAGCCAATCAGGCATTTGCAGCAGGAAGGCTGGGCGCAGACGTGGTTATGCTTGGCTGTGTAGGACAAGATGAGTTTGGAAGAACTTTGATCCGGGGGTTAAAGGATAACGGTGTCTGTACGGATTATATTTCTGCACGTGAAGGTAAGGATACGGGAACAGCAGTGATTTTAGTTGATTCTCTGGCAAATAACAGCATAGTGACCATTGCAGGAGCCAATGGAAGCTGTGATATTCCATATTTAGAGAAGACAGAGCCCCAAATCATGGATTATGAATATCTGCTTGTACAGATGGAGATTCCTGCAGATGCAGTTTTTTATGCCATTGACCATGCAAAGGAAGCGGGAAGAACCATTATATGTAACCCGGCACCGGCTCCAGATGGTCTGCCGGAAGAGATCATGAGGAAAATTGATATTATAACTCCCAATGAAAGTGAACTGGCAAGACTGAGCCGCCATAAGACTGACAGCCTGGACGGAATTATGGAAGGTGCTGGAAAGCTGTTGTCCCAGGGAGTGGGACATGTCATTGTGACAATGGGAGACAAGGGAGCCTTATGGGTCAGTCAGGAAGGCTGTCGCATGTTTGAAGGAACCAGGGTGGATGCACTGGATACTACCGGTGCAGGAGACTGCTTTAACGGAGCACTGGCTGTAAAGCTGGCAGAGGGAAAATCCATGGAAGAAGCCATTGGTTTTGCCAATGCAGCGGCAGCCGTCAGCGTTACACGAAAAGGCGCCCAGGCGTCTATGCCTCTCAAAGAGGAAGTCTTAAGTCTGATGCAGGAGGAATGACATGAAACCAAAGAAAGTAATCATTGATACAGACCTGGGTGATGACGTGGATGATGCCGTTGCCATAGCTCTTGCAGTTTTATCTCCAGAAATCGAAGTGGCAGGGATTACCACCGTATTTAAAGATACGAAAGCACGGGCAGAGATGGTGAAGGATCTGCTGGAATTTTACCAGATGGGCAGGATTCCTGTTTATATCGGACAGGGGCTGCCGGTAATAGAACGGCCAAAGATGGAAAAACCCATTCAGTACAGCATTTTAAGAAATGAATATGAGCCAGAACAGAGCCTTAATGCGGTTGATTTTATGATTAAGACAGCAGCGGAAAATGATAATGTCTGTATCGTTGCCATGGGGCCTCTGACCAACCTGGGACTGGCATTTTTAAAGGCACCTGAGATTATGAAACGGGTAGAAATCATCGGTATGGGCGGAGCTTTTTTAAACTCTTATCCGGAATGGAATATCATCTGTGATCCGGAAGCTGCCCGGATCGTTACTGATTTTGCTGAAAACTTAACCATGTTGGGACTGGATGTTACAAAGTATACAAAGCTTACCACACAAGAGATGGAGGTTGTTAAAAACTCCGTTAATCCTGCCGTTCAATATCTTTATAAAGGCATGGAGATATTCATGGATAAAACAGGATTTCCCATCACCCTTCACGATGCGCTTCTGATTGCCAGCCTGATTGACAGGGAAACCGTAACACTGAAAAAGGGTGATTATACAGTTGAATTAAAAGGTGAGCTGACAAGAGGAACCATTGTTCACAAAACCAATTATTACGATGCAGTATGTGAAACAGAGAAAGATTTTTATTACGCAGTTGATTTAGATTTACAGAGGTTTAAGAATATAGTGATGGAACGGGTTTTCCGTTAGTAGCACAGAAGCAGGGCAATTATTCAATGTCTTTTAATCAGACATTGTGATTGGCATAAATACACATCATTTATTTTTAGGAGGAGATCAAATGAAAAAAATTAAAAGAATCACAAGCGTATTGTTCGCATGCTGTCTGCTGGCTGTCAGTGTGGCTGGATGCGGAAAAAGTGGTGGCAACGCAGGGAAAGAAACAACTGCCGGCAGTGCGGCAGCAACAACAACTGGTGAAACAAAAGCAGAAGCTAAGAAATTAAAAATAGCTTTATTAATTCCAGGTAATTTAGGAGACAAATCATTTTTTGACGGTTCCAAAGCTGCTATGGATACCATTAAGGAAAAACTGGGTGCCCAGACAGATGTTGTAGAGATGGGAACTGATACCACCAAATATCTTGCAACTTATGAAGATTACTGCGAAGACGGCTATGATTTAATCATGACTGTTTCCACAGCCGGCGATGATGTATTAAAACAGGTTTCCGCACAGTATCCGGATCAGAAGTTTATTAACCTGGATACAGACAGCGTTGGTTTTGGGGACAATGTTCTTGCCGTAGTTACAAAGAGCAATGAAATGAGCGCTCTGGCAGGTGCAGTGGCAGCTTTAAAGGCAAAAGAGGCAGGAAGCAATACCATTGGTTTTATTGGAGGTATGGATATACCAGGTATCAACTATTTCCTCGTTGGATATATTGAAGGCGCTCAGAGTGTAAATCCTGATGTGAAAGTTAAGGCTTCCTATGTCGGTGATTTTACAGACAGTGCAACCGCAAAGGAACTGGCACTGATTATGTACAACTCCGGAGTTCCCATTATTTATCAGGCAGCAGGCGGTGCTGGTTTAGGTGTGTTTGAAGCAGCCACAAGTCTTGATAAGCTAGCCATAGGTGTTGATTCAGACCAGGCTGCAAGTCTGGAAGCCAGTAACCCCGATCAGGCAAAGCACATTATTACTTCGGCAATGAAAAAGGTATCCGTTTACGCAGTAGATTTAGTAAACCAGTATGCAGATGGAACTCTTACCTTCGGCGGTAAATCTCTTGCTCTCGGACTGAAAGACGGTGGAGTTGGCCTGGCAGAAAACAAATATTATGATGCTTTGATGTCTGATGAACAAAAGAATAGCGTTAAGGAGTTAGAGCAGAAAATCATATCTGGTGAAGTGAAATTATCCGATGTACAGTCTATGTCTACCGATGACATTGCTGCAATCAGAAGTAAAGCTGCTCCAAACTAGTATGTAAAAGCTTAATGCCTGGAGGATAACAATGGAATACCTTTTGAGAATGGAGAATGTTTCCAAAATATACGGCAATGGTATTGTGGCAAATAAGGATGTCAGCTTTTCCTTAAAAGAAGGGGAAATCCATGCCTTAGTGGGAGAAAACGGAGCGGGAAAAACGACCCTGATGAAAATTCTCTTCGGCATGGAAAAACCCTCTTCAGGCAAACTGTATCTAAGGGACAAGGAATTGGATATCAATTCCTCCAACGATGCCATAAAGCATGGGATCGGTATGGTGCATCAGCATTTCATGCTGTTAGATTCCTTTACTGTAGCTCAGAATATTACGCTGGGGATCGAGCCTGCAAACCATCATTTTGTGGATGAAAATGCTGCGGTTGCATTTACCGAGCAATTAAGCAGTCAATATAATTTTGCAGTAGATCCAAGAGCAGTTACCGGTACTCTGCCTGTAGGAATCAAGCAGAAGATTGAGATATTAAAAGCACTGGCCAGAGGAGCAAAAATTCTGATTTTAGATGAGCCCACTGCCGTACTGACTCCTCAGGAAACAGAACAGTTATTTGAGGAACTTGTGAAGCTGAAAAAACAGGGTTATACCATTGTTTTTATTTCTCACAAAATTAAAGAGATTAAGGCGATCAGCGACAGAGTGACTATAATGCGGGCGGGCTGCTCCGAAGGAGTTTTTAATACCAGTGAAATCTCGGAACAGGAGATATCCAATAAAATTGTAGGCTGGAAAATTGATACCTCCATTCATAAAAAGGAGCATGCCTTTGGTGAAGCCAGAATCAGTGTAACCGGTCTGTCCTACTATGGAGGAGAGAAAGTTCCCATTTTACAGGATATAAACTTCCAGGTAAAATCCGGTATGATTATGGGAATTGCCGGTGTCCAGGGCAATGGGCAGGTAGAACTGGCTGAGATTTTAACCAAAAGCAGACGTGTGGAATCAGGCAGCGTTGAGATTAACCAGGCTGATATTCAGTCCATGACCATTAAGGAGATGCGGGACAAAGGGTTTGGCTATATCCCGGAAGACAGACAGCGTCAGGGCGTGGCCCTGACTGCCGCTGTCAATGAAAATCTGATCTCCAATAAATATGATACGGAAGAATTCTGCAATAAGGGAATTCTGAAAAAGAAAAAAATCAGTGAGTATGCCAGACAGATGATTGCAGAATATTCCGTGAAATGTTCGGGAGAAAACGGCAGAATCGACGGCCTGTCCGGCGGAAATATGCAAAAAGTAGTTGTAGCAAGAGAATGTATGGAAGAGACAAAGGTGTTGATTGCCGAGCAGCCTACCAGAGGTGTTGACATCGGAGCAGCCCATATCATTCATCAGAACATTGTAAAGCTACGTGATAATGGCTGTGCCGTATTGCTTTTTTCGGCAGATATGGCAGAACTGATTAAGCTGTCAGATGTGCTGGCAGTCATGTATGAAGGCAGGTTTGTGGCTTATTATGAGAATCTGTCTGATATTACCGAAGAAGAACTTGGACTTTATATGCTGGGTATTAAAAAGCAGGATGAGAGTCAGATCAGGAGGATGCGCTATGAGTAGGGAAAAATCCTTTCATGTCTTAAGAACAACTGTGGCTCTGGTCATTGCAATGCTTGCAGCCTTTGCAGTCATCTTTATGGTAAGCAAAACACCCATAGAGTCCATACGTTTATTTATACTGGGTCCTTTCAGTAAACCAAGATATATTGGAAACATAATTAATACGGCAATTCCCCTTATATTTTCAGGTCTGTCCATGGCAGTTGTTTTCCAGGCCAGCCAGTTTAATATGGGAGCGGAAGGTATCTTTTATTTCAGCGGAGCTGTTATTTCCCTGATTGCGATCTGGGTCCCCCTCCCCGCTGGTGTTCACCAGGTGGTCATCATTCTTGCTGCTGCTGTAATCGGTGCCTTAATCATGCTGATTCCAGGATATTTAAAAGCAAAGTACGGAGCCAGCGAACTTGTTACCTCCCTGATGATGAACAGCATTTTGCTGGGGCTTGGTTCCTATCTTATGACCAGGGTGCTTCAGGATCCCATGGCATCAAATGGTTCCTATCCCTATCTGGACACAGCCAAAATACCGGTGATCATACCGGCATTTAAAGTACATTATGGACTGTTTATCGCACTGCTTTGTGTTGCGGCAGTCTCTGTTTTTCTATATAAGACCAAATGGGGATATGAGATTCGCATGGTAGGTATTAATGCCAAGTTTGCATCCTATTCCGGAATCAATATTGTTAAAACCATTATTATCGCTCATCTGGTATCAGGAGCAATTGCAGGTATCGGCGGTTCGGTGGAATCCATTGCCATGCATACCCGCTTTGAATGGAATGGTCTTCCGGGATATGGATTCACAGGTGCGTTAATTGCCATGCTGGCCAATAATAATCCGGTAAGCGTGATCTATGCAGCCCTGTTTGTGGCGTATTTATCTACAGGAGCGGATATCGTCGCAAGGCTATCTGATGTTCCAGCTGAGATGTCAACCATCCTTCAGAGTCTGATTATTCTGCTGATCGCTTCGGAACGTTTCCTTCATTCCTTTAAGCAGCGGTGGATGGAAAGGGGGATTGCCAAATGAGAGAATTGATAAATATCATTTTCACAGCACAATTCCTGCATTCCGTATTCCGGGTGACAACTCCCATCCTGTTCGCGTCCCTTGGGGCAGTGATCGCTAACCGTGCAGGTGTGGCCAACATTGCTCTGGAAGGAATTATGCTGATATCAGCTTTCTTTGGGGTATTTGGAAGTGCAGCAACGGGAAGTGCTCTGGGCGGATTTCTGATCGCTCTTTTATCCGGGTTAATCTGTTCCGGAATACTGGCGTTATTTACTTTATATTACCGGGCTAATGTTATTTTAGGCGGTATTGCAATTAACTCCTTAGCATCAGGAGGTACGGTATTTTTGCTTTACCTGTTTACCGGAGATAAAGGAAGTTCCACCTCTGTTGCCAGTAAAACACTGCCGGAGATTGCAATTCCCGTGTTAAAGGATATTCCGTTTCTGGGTGATATTCTTTCCGGACAGAATGTCATGACTTATCTGGCATTTATCATGATTTTAGTTGTGGCTGTTTTTCTGGGAAAAACCACGCTGGGTTATCATATCAGGGCAGTTGGGGAAAACTTAAAAGCAGCAGAATCCGTAGGAATTAATGTGAAGCTTACCCAGACGATCGCCCTCCTTTTAAGTGGTTTACTCTGTGCATGCGGAGGTGCTTTTATGTCAATGGGCTATCTGTCATCGTTTACAAGAGATATGGTATCGGGAAGAGGATGGATTGCAGTGGCAGCGGAAGCCATCGGACGGTCCAATCCCATTGGGACAGCAGCGGCATCCATTGCCTTTGGTTTTTTCAATGCCATTGCCACAGCGGCCTCCACGGTGGGCTGGGCATCCAGTCTGGTGCAGACAATTCCTTATGTTTCAACACTCATCGGACTGTTTGCATTTTCCTATAAAGAGTATTTAAAGCTGAAAAAGAGATAATGATTCAGGCGGCGAAGTATATGTTCTTCGCCGCCTGAAATAGCATATCAGTTGGAATAAAATATGCAGAAAGCAGGTTATTGGTATGGTGGAACGCTATTATGAAAAAGTATATGCGGGATTTTTAGGCATGAATATCGGAATCCGATTAGGTGCGCCCATAGAGCCGGATGTCTGGACAGAGGAACGGATATTTCAGACTTACGGTGATTTAAACGGTTATGTGAAAGATTATATTAATTTTGCTGCAGATGATGATGTAAACGGCCCGGTTTATTTCTTAAGAGCACTGGATGACAGGAAGGAGACGGGGACACCGGTAACTCCGGAAGATGTGGCAAAAGCATGGTTAAATTATACCAGGTATTTAAAGGGGATGTTCTGGTGGGGCGGATATGGAGTCAGCACTGAACATACGGCCTATATGAATTTAAAGATGGGAATACCGGCGCCTTTATCAGGGTCTGTTGAATGTAACGGAAGTACGGTGGCGGAGCAGATTGGCGGACAGATCTTTATTGATACCTGGGGGCTGATTCATCCCGGGGATCCGAAAAAAGCAGCAGATGACGGAGCGGCGGCAGCCAGTGTTTCCCATGACGGGGAGGGGGTAAACGGAGCCAGATTTATCTGCGCCTGTATTGCACAGGCATTTACGGCACAATCAATAGATGAGAGTGTGGAGGCGGGTTTAAATCAGATACCGGAAGAAAGCCTTTATTATCAGGTGGTTAAAAGCGTGGAAAGATTCTACCGCAGTAATCCCGGTGATTTCAGAGGGTGTTTTCATATGCTGGAACAGGACTGGGGATATGACAAATACCCTGGTGCATGCCATATTATTCCCAATGCAGGTGTGTGCGCCCTTGCATTATTTTATGGAAATGGTGATTTTTCCAGGACAGTGGAAATCGCCTGTATGTGCGGCTGGGATACGGATTGCAACGCAGGCAATGTGGGAACAATAGCGGGCGTTTATTGCGGTCTTTCCCAGATTCCGGACAAATACCGCAGACCCATCAACGATTCGGTGGTTTTATCAGGAATATCCGGCTATCTCAATATTCTTGACATTCCGACCTACGCCAAGGAGATCGCTGCACATGGATATGCTGGAATGGGAGAGGAGTTGGAAGATGAACTTCGAATGAATCCGGAAGAAATAAACTTTGACTTTCTTCTTCCTGGCATGACACACAACATGAGAGTATCCAATCCCTTCTATGGTACGATCAATCCTTCTGGAAGTGAAAGTCATGCGGAAGGCAATGGAGTGTGCATTCTCATAGATGATATTGGATATGATTCCTGCCGAATTTATTATAAAAGTTTTTATGGAAGAGAAGATTTTTCTGATGAGCGCTATTCTCCGGTTTTCTCCCCAAAGGTTTATTCAGGGCAGAAGGTCACCATGGAACTGTCTGTACAATGGCTGAAAGGGCAGAAGCTGGATCTGGTGCCATATATAAAGACGTTTGGGAAGCAGGATATCGTAGAAATTAGTTTTGCTGACTATCCTGAAAATGAATGGTTTCAGGTGGAATTTACAATACCTGATACAAAAGGGGATCTTGTAGAGGAAGTTGGATTTATTGTCAGAGGAAGCAGTTTTCCGGAAGGAACTACAACCGGTTATATTCGTATGAAAAGATTCCAGGTAACAGGACTTGCAGATTATGAAATTGATATAGCGAAGCAGAAAGAAGAATTTGGAACCGTTACTCCATTTTCCACAGACGGAGGGAACTGGACGATACAGGGAGAATTTCTTCATTTCCACCGTGCCGAACCAGCATTTGCTTATACAGGGAATTATTACAGCAAAGACTACCGGGTGAGTGCTCTTGTAAAACCATTGTTTGGAGAAAACCACTTAATGACAGTCCGTGCAAAAGGTGCGATGCTTGGTTATGCGGCGGGTTTTTCCGGGCAGAACAGACTGGCACTTTATAAAAATGAGTATGGATATTATATTTTGGCGGAAACTGACTACCCATGGGATATGGAAAGCACCTATTTATTTGTAATAGAAGTAAGAGGACAAAACATAATTTTATCCGTAAATGGTGTAAGGATACTGGAAGCAGAGGATTCCTCTTTTGAATCGGGAATGTTTGGATTTGGCTCTCTGAGCTATGGACGAACCTGTTTTAGTGATATAAAATTCACGGGGCTGGAAGGGTAAAATCGAATGATCTTGCCATGAAGAAGACCTTGTAGTATGATGAAATTACTGATATACAACCGTCAAAATTCATGGAAATTTGAAAGGAGAAGGTATTATGAATGGGGAAAACAGAATGCAGGAGGAAAGAATGATTATTTCCTTCGACGGCACGAAACTGAGATTTAAAAAAGATGCAGTGGAAAATCCAAAAGCACTGATCGTCATTGCCCACGGTTTGTGTGAGCATTTAAACCGGTACGATTATTTCACGGAAAAGCTTAACGAGAATGGCTACAGCGTTTACCGGTATGATCAGAGGGGGCATGGGAAATCAGAGGGGAAAAAGATTTATTTTAAAGATTTTAATGAGATGCCTGACGATCTGGAACAGGTTCTTGCTCTTGCCAGAGAGGAGAGCGAAGGGAAAAAAGTTTTCCTGTTCGGGCACAGCATGGGCGGGGAGACAGTAACACTGTTTGGTGCAAAGAATCCTGGAATGGCAGATGGAATAATTACTTCTGGTGCGCTGACTCATTACAATCATCCCGTTATGGGAGATCAGTTCCCAATTGAGGCACCGGATGATACTTATCTGCCAAATGAACTTGGAGATGGAGTGTGTAGCGATAAAAAGGTGATTGAAGCGTATGTTTCGGATCCGCTGGTGGAAAAGGAGATCAGCACCGGCCTGATCAACCAGATATATGCTGGCGTACAGTGGCTGAAGGCCAATATAAAAAGCTTCTCCGATCCGGTTCTGATTCTTCATGGAGCTGATGATGGTCTGGTGGCAGCAAAAGATTCCTTGGATCTCTTTGAAGAGATTAGTTCAAAGGATAAGAGCCTGCATGTCTATGCAAATCTCTTTCATGAAATTTTAAATGAGCCTTGCAGAGATGAGATTATTGCGGATATTTTACATTGGCTTAGTAAACATATTTGATAGATTTGAAGATACATTTATATAAAAAAGCACCCTATTGAACTGACCCCTAAAAGTTACACTTTATGGCGGAGTGGATTTTTCCACTTCGCCTTTTTCTTTACGCTGCCAACAGGCTGAGTCTGTATTCAACAGTGCTCATCCAGCCTAGTTTTTTTTATCCTTTGTTCATTGTAATACTTTATGTATTTTTCTATCGCTTTTTTCAGTTCATCATAGCTATAGTAAACTTTCCATAGTACATTTCTTGTTTCATTATCCTAAAGAAGTTTTCCATCACTGAATTATTATGATAATTCCCTTTTCGAGACATACTTTGAAAGATTCAATGCTCTTGCAATGCATAAACATATGCCTTCATCTGATAGTCCCAACCTTAATCTGAATGAAATGTTCTGCGATACGGGCAATCAGATGTGATTTCTATTGCAGCGTTCAGAGGATCTATTGTGTTTTTTGTAGATGGCTTTGGTAAAATGCAATAGCTTAAAATTTCTCTATTACATAAATCCATAAATGAATCTCCATCATTATTTCTTCTAGTTCTTTATTATGAAGAAGATATGTCTGACGAAGAAATGCTTACAAAACTATTACATTGGGTATTGTCAAAAGATGTTGAGAGTGCCAATGAAAAAAAGAATAAACGGGTAGTAATTGATAAGATCAAGGAATTGCTAAGAGAAACGCCGCTGTAGGCTATCAATTGCATATGATTATGAAGGGCAGTATCGGTTGTGGTACTGCCCTTTTGAGTGTGCCAAGCATGGCACTAATCTAGTCAGTGAAAGTCTGACCACGGGTATTTACCGCCAAGTGTAGTGGAGTGCAAGTTGGTGTCAGTAATGGCATAGATTAAGGAAGCGCATAGCAAAGTTCTTGATACTACGAACAGAAACTTGATAAGGTGATGAGGTGGGTAAGGTTGCTCTTTCTCTACTCTATTATGCAAGTTAGAAAATTAGAAAATATGTATTTACATACTCTTAACAGTCTGTTATACTTAAAAAAAACAAGGAGGCCGTTGTATGACATTCAATTTCTACATAGACGATGATATTTATAAAAAATTCATGCTGGCTGTTCAATTAGGTAATGAGAGCGAAAACGAAGTAGTAGAGAAACTTCTATCTGAATATGCAAGCGACACTTTTTCAAAGGCAGCAAAGTCACTTGTGGTTAAAAAAGAACCAATACAGATGGAATATATGAATAATATTGACTTTGGTAAGGCTATCAGAAAAATCCCAACATGGGCATTTAAGCCAAAGCAGAACAATCATAGGCTGATAAAAGCATTCCTGCTTATTCAGGAGGAACAGGGTAAAGTACCGCTTGAAGAACTAATTATCAGGTGTACGGACAAAGAAAATTACCCTGACACATTTGTAACTGACTTTAAGGGTAACTTTGCACAGATGAAAAC
Organism: Lacrimispora struthionigena; assembly: GCF_048627165.1. Taxonomy (NCBI): domain Bacteria; kingdom Bacillati; phylum Bacillota; class Clostridia; order Lachnospirales; family Lachnospiraceae; genus Lacrimispora; species Lacrimispora struthionigena. Next base: position 790,547 of record NZ_JBMBWP010000002.1, on the reverse strand, counting down.
GGATGCAGGCAACTCGCATGGTAAGGTATTTGTGGTTGAAAATGATGAAGTGAGGATATGGTCGGAAGTTGAAACTGTACTAAATGAGTATGTAGAGAGGTTTAAGGGGGATGGGACTATGACTTTGATGGATAATAATGAACACCAAGACAATGCAAGAAGGACTATTACCGCTGATATGTGTAAGGAAGCATATGAAATCAGTAAAATGGTCTATCATGGAAAAACAAGCAGGACAAAAGGTAAATTACTTATAGCAGAGAAAACTGGCATGGTTGCAGGGTCAGCACAGGATTATATCACTGACTTCTTAGCAATGATGAACGGTGAAAGATATACTCGGACTTTAAATTTATATGCTACGGAGTACTTTTTGAAATCAATCAAGGCGGATTACGGCAAAGAGTCGTTTTTTAAGGCACTTGACGCATGTCAACAGCATGTTGATTATTATAATAAACTCGGTTATGGCAAACAGGTGAAGACACAGGAACTTATACAAACATTGCGTGATGAAAAAAACTAAAATCCATATGTGAAGCAAAAGGGGTATGCTTGACCGTACCAATTGGTTGCAGACGTGCTTCTATTTGCAACTTTTATCTTGGTATTGCTGACTTACATAGACAGCGTGCCCCGCTTCATCGGGCATAAGTTAAAAAAATAGCCTACCCTGCAGCGAAAAGGATAGGCATGCTCATGAGTCCATGAGCATTTAGTCAATCATGGGAGTTTCCACCTTGTGTGGCGGTTGCTCTTTATAAATCTAATATAACATATTTTATGTTTTTTTTGAATAAATGTTCTTTATGTTCGTGAATTCCACTCCCGATTCCCCAGATTCTTGTTTTCTACCTTATTTTTCTAATATCATATTCTTCTTCCTATAATTACTCGGCGAGATCCCGTAATACTGCTTAAATGCATAGGAAAAGTGCTGAATGGAAGAGTAGTTCAGCCTGTCAGAAATCTCCGATATATTAATCGTTTCATCATTTAAATAAATCTTCGCCATAGACATCTTGGCCTCTGTTTTTTTCTGAAGAAAGGTTCTGCCGTAATAATCCTTTAAAAACCGTTCCGTCTGTCGTACACTTAAACCAAGCCTCTCCGCCAGATTTTCCAGTGTAATGGTTTCATATTCATAAAGAAAGCACTCTTCCACGATGATGTATTTACTATCCACCAGATTGGATGGCGAAAAATGAACCTTGGACTGAGCCTTATATTCGTAATTCCGTACAATTTTAACTACACATTGCTGGAGAAGGGCCTCCACTAAAATCATGTATCCCGTATAGCGGTGTTCCAGTTCAAAAAAGATCTGCTGCATCAGCGGATACAGCTCCTGGGTATCCTGTCCGAACCAGAAATGGGTTTTCTCGAACTTATAAGCCACCGTATCCACCTCAGGCTGGAGGTGAGTATTATTTTTTTGCAGCTTAAAATAAATACAATATTCCGCCATGGGATCATTCTTTAAAGGTATCTGTTCATGCTCCACATGAGGGCCTGTCATGTACAGGGTATTGGGAGTAATATTATAAATCTGGTCATCAATATTTACTTTGCCATGACCGTAGGGAATATAGTGGATTTCATAACTGTTATTCCCGTGGCTGTGTCTTGGCATGGAACGGAGAAACCGCTCAAATACGATATTTAAGACCAAAAACGTGGTATCATCGATCCCTATTTTTATATTTAAATCTTTATATCCCGTCCTCATGATTTCCCCTCCAATCTCTATCCTATATTTTACTTTATCAGCATAATTGATGCAAGTCAAGGAATGTTCGATAACACGACATACAGCCCTGGCTTCTGTCTGGTTCCCCTCTAATTTTCCGAAACAGAAACGGTATAATGGTAAGTGTAAAGAACCAAATGATCGTAAAATTGTTAGGAGGAAACTATTATGTCACTGGTTACATCGGAACAAATGCTTTTGGATGCTCAAAAAGGCGGATACGCAGTAGGAGCTTTTAATGTTGAAAATATGGAAATGCTGAAGGCTGTGGTGGCTGCAGCTGAGGAGCTTCGGGCTCCGGTTATGCTTCAGACCACACCGTCAACGGTAAAATACGGAACACTGGAAACATATTACGCCATGGCAGCAGCCGAGGCTGAGAAAGCAACCGTACCGGTATGTCTCCACTTAGATCACGGCAGCAGCTACGAGCTTGTTCTCCAGGCAATCCGTGCTGGATATACATCTGTAATGATTGATGGCTCCCACTTAGACTTTGAAAGTAACATCGCATTGACCAAACGGGCTGCAGATGCGGCAAGAGCCTGCAATATCACAGTAGAAGGCGAGCTTGGTAAGGTTGGCGGCAAAGAAGATGATCTGGAAGCAGAAGCGGACAACAACACAGATCCCATGCAGGCAAAGGAATTCGTAGAACGGACAGGAGTTCACTCCCTGGCAATCGGAATCGGAACTGCTCACGGCTTTTATGCAACCACTCCTGTTTTAGACAAAGAGCGGATCAGCGAAGTCAAAAAGCTGGTGTCAGCACCCCTTGTTCTTCACGGCGCTTCCGGTTTAAGCGACGAAGATGTAAGAGAATGTGTAAGCAGAGGAATGTGTAAGGTTAATTTTGCGACAGAGTTAAGAGTAGCTTATACCGATGCAGGAAAAAAGCTTTTAAAAGATCATCCGGACACCTTTGATCCAAAGAAATTAGGCACAGTGGGAATGGAAGCAGTGAAGCAGTTCGTTAAGAACCGTATTCTGGTCTGCGGATGTGACCATAAAGCGGACTGATTGGTTCAGGAGGAAAACATGAAACCATATTTATTAGGGATTGACGTAGGGACCAGCGCCTGTAAGATCGCCGTTTTTGATAGAAATGGAACCGTATTAGAGACTGCAACCGGGGAATATGAGGTTTATTATCCCCAGACAGGCTGGGCAGAGCAGGATCCGAACGAGTGGTGGCGGGTGATCTGCAGCACCATGAAATACATATTTTCCAAATCCCAGATAAAGCCGGAAGAAATCGCAGGAATCGGAATCGACGGACAGAGCTGGTCTGCCATAGCGGTAGACAAAGAGGGCAGCGTGTTAACCAACACGCCCATCTGGATGGATACCAGAGCCGATGACATTTGCAGAGAACTCAGTGAGAAAGTGGGAGAACAGAGGATATTTGAAGTGGCAGGCAATTCCCTGCAGCCCTCCTACAGCACGGCTAAGATCATCTGGTATCAAAGAAATATGCCCCAGGTGTATGAGAATATTGATAAGGTACTGCAATCCAACAGCTACATTGCGTACAGACTTACCGGTCAGATGACCCAGGATCTTTCCCAGGGATATGGTTTTCATTGCTTTGACATGCATACCGGAACCTGGGATCAGGCGATGTGCGAAGCGCTTGGAATTCCAGCCCACATTCTTCCGGATATTCACCCCTGTCATGAAGTGATTGGCACAGTGACGAAAGCGGCAGCTGCCCAGTCCGGACTGGCTGAGGGAACCCCTGTAGTAGCCGGTGGTCTTGACGCAGCCTGCGGGACACTTGGCGCCGGAGTAATCCATGCCGGGGAAACCCAGGAGCAGGGCGGTCAGGCTGGCGGAATGAGTATCTGCATTGACAGCTACAAAGCCGATCCAAGGCTGATTTTAAGCTGTCATGTAGTACCTGGCAAATGGCTTTTACAAGGCGGAACTACCGGAGGCGGCGGAGCCATGAGGTGGCTTGAGAAGGAGTTTGGCGCATTTGAAAGAGAAGAAGGCAGAAGAACCGGGAAAAGCTCCCTGGATCTGTTCAATGAAGAGGCTGGGAGCGTTGCTCCAGGCAGTGACGGACTGATCTTCCTTCCCTACATGGCAGGGGAGCGTTCTCCTTTATGGAATCCCTATGCCAAAGGCGTATATTACGGAATGGATTTTGGAAAGACCAAAGGTCATTTCATACGTGCGGCCATGGAGGGGGTTGCCATGTCTTTAAGGCATAATCTGGAAGTGGCGGCAGAGGCAGGCGCATCCGTGGATGTGTTAAGGGCCATGGGAGGATCTGCAAATTCTCTTTTATGGACCCAGATTAAATCCGATGTGACAGGTAAGCCCGTGATCGTTCCATCTTCCGATACAGCCACAACCTTAGGCGCAGCAATTCTTGCAGGAGTGGGAGTTGGCATTTATGAAGATTTTGAAGAGGCAGTTAAACTGACTGTGGAAAATAAGCGGTATCACGTTCCCAATCAGGCAGACCGTAACATCTATGACCGGAATTACCGGAAATATTTAAGCTTATATGAGCATTTGAAAGATATGATGGTTCAGGAAGGAGAAAATGAGTCATGAAAGCAGCAGTTGTTTGTGCAAATGAGGACGTAAGGTATATGGATTATGAGGAGCCGAAAGCAGGTCCCGGACTGGTGAAAATCAGAGTAAAGGCATCTGGTATATGCGGATCTGATATTCCAAGAGTACTGCATAACGGAGTACATTTTTATCCCATTGTACTGGGACATGAATTTTCCGGAGATGTAGTGGAAGTGGGAGAGGGAGTTACTTCAGTAAAACCGGGAGACCGGGTTTCCGGAGCACCTTTGATCCCATGTATGAAATGCGATGACTGTCAGAATGGAAACTTTTCTCTTTGCAGACACTATAGCTTTATCGGTTCCAGGCAGCAGGGAAGCAACGCAGACTATGTAGTGATTCCGGAGCAGAATGCGGTTGTATTTGATAAAAGCATTTCCTACGAGCAGGGTGCTATGTTTGAACCTTCTACCGTTGCTCTTCACGGTCTGTTCCAGAATGACTACCGGGGCGGTGAGTATACAGCAGTTTTAGGAGGCGGAACCATCGGCATGTTCACCATGCAGTGGGCGAAGATCTTCGGAGCAAAAAAAGTGGTTGTATTTGATATCAGCGAAGAACGTCTGGAGCTGGCAAAACGTCTGGGCGCAGATGAAGCCATTAATACCACCGAGGAAGGCTTTCAGGAAAAAGCAATGGCTCTGACAGAAGGAAAAGGCTTTTCCTATGTATTTGAGACAGCGGGACAGGTGCCGACCATGCAGATGGCATTTGAACTGGCAGCCAATAAAGCCAGCGTCTGCTTTATCGGAACTCCCCATGTTGATTTATCCTTTACCCCTTCCATGTGGGAAAATATGAACCGGAAAGAATTTAAGTTAACCGGATCCTGGATGTCTTACAGTTCCCCATTTCCGGGAAAAGAATGGAAACTGACCGCCCATTACTTTGCAACAGGACAGCTGAAATTTGATCCCGGATTCGTCTATAAAAAGATGCCCATGAGCCAGGCGCAGGAGGCGTTCCAGCTGTTTAAGACACCGGGGCTGGTAAAGGGAAAGATCCTTTTGGTAAACGAATAGGAGGTACCTATGATACTGACCGTAACATTAAATGCTGCCATTGACAAACGGTATGTAGTAGATGGGTTTTCACAGGGAGAAGTTAACCGTGTGAAATCATGTTCCTATACGCCGGGCGGAAAAGGGTTAAATGTCTCAAAGCCAGCAGTCATTGCAGGAGGCAGCGTAGTGGCAACCGGTTTTGTGGGAGGCCACGCAGGTAATTATATTGAAGAAGCCTTAAGCACCTTTGGGATCACCAGCGCATTTTACTATTTAAAAGGAGAGAGCCGTTCCTGCATTAATATCTGGGATGAAAAAAATAAGATCCAGACAGAATTCCTGGAACCTGGCTTTGAAGTAGGGGAAGAAGACTTTCTTTCGTTCCTGGAACATTATAAAAAGCTTGCAAATGAGGCAGAAGTCATTGCCATATCAGGAAGCGTGCCAAGGGGACTTGATGGAACAGCTTACCAGAGAATGGTGAAGATCGGAAAGGAAGCAGGGAAAAAGGTGATTTTAGACACCAGCGGTAATCTGCTTAAGATGGGCATCGAAGCCGCTCCTTCCATGATTAAGCCTAATTTAGATGAGATCCGTATGCTGACAGGAAAAAGCTGCGACAGCCTGGAAGAGATGATCGAAGCCGCAGAGGACATTCATAAACGGGGTGTGGAGATCGTAGCAGTTTCCCTTGGTTCAGAAGGTTCCTTCGCGGTATGCAGCTCCGGTATTTACAGAGCCAGAGTACCTAAAATAGATGCAGTGAACACAGTAGGATGCGGTGACTCCATGATAGCTGGTTTTGCTCTTGGCCTTTCCAGACAGCTTCCCATGGAAGAAATATTAAGAAATGCAAGTGCTGTCTCAGCAGCTTCCGCATTAAGAGAGGAAACAGGCTTTTTCCTGATGGAAGACATGCAAAGACTGCAGCCGCAGATAGAAATCACAAGAATCGGGGGTTGAACATGAACTATTTATTAAAGAATGACCGGATGGAAGTGGGGTTTACCTCCCTTGGCGGCGCTCTCACATCCATAAAAAATGAAGCTGGTACGGAATATCTATGGCAGGGAGATCCTGAGTACTGGAGCGGGCAGGCACCTGTTCTGTTCCCCATCTGCGGAAGTTTAAGGAACAACAAGGCTGTGACAAAAGATGGAAAGCAGATCCAGATGCCAAGACATGGGATTGTCCGAAAGGAAGAATTTAAGCTGGAGTCAGAAAAAGAGGACAGCATCTGTTTTTCCATTTCTGAAAATGAAGAGATGATGGGAAAATATCCTTATCCATTTACCCTCACCATGGAATACAGCCTGAAAGAGAACAGCATTCTTGTAACTTATGGAGTTAAAAATACAGGCACAGAGGATATGCCTTTCTTCATAGGAGGTCATCCGGCGTTTCGGTGTCCACTTTTACCAGCAGAGAACTTTGAAGATTATCAGGTTATCTTTGATGCAGAAGAAGAAAAAACTGCGCCCACACCGGATCTGAAAACAGGACTGGTGGATATGGAACACCGGAAAGAAAATTCACTGGAAGGTACTGTTTTACCCCTTGCCCACTCCCTGTTTTATCAAGACGGAATTATCTTCGACCGGCTGAGATCAAAAAAGGTAACACTCTGCCACAAAGAAACGGAACACGGAGTAGAACTGGAGATGGGATCATTTCCCTATCTTGTCATCTGGTCAGCGGCCAATGACGGACCATTTCTTGCTTTGGAGCCATGGACCGGGCTGTCCACCTGCAGCGATGAGAACGATATATTTGAAGAGAAACGAAATGCAGCAATTGTAAAGCCTGGGGAAGAAAAACGGCTGAGCTATCAAATCACAATCCTATAAAAAGAGAAGGAGAATATGACAATGAATGAATTTGTAAATCCGGCATTGGTGCCAAAAGTGAAATTATACACAGGAGAGGAAATTCCCTGTGTGGGCATGGGAACCTTTGGTTCCGACCGCTTTACTCCTGATGAAGTATCGGCTGCTGTAGGAGGTGCAATCCGCTGTGGATACCGCATGTTCGACTGTGCGGCCTGCTATGGTAATGAGGATCAGATCGGAGAAGTATTCCATCATGCATTTGAAGAAGGAGTCGTAGAGCGGAAAGACCTTTTCATCATGACAAAGGTATGGAATGACATGCATGACAGAGTAGAGGAATCCTGCCAAAAGAGCATTGCTGACTTACAGTGCGAATATATGGATATGTTCTTCATTCACTGGCCATTTCCAAATTACCATGCACCTCACTGCGATGTAGATTCCCGCAATCCGGATTCCAGACCATTTTCTCCGGAAGAATTTTTAAAAACATACCGTCAGTGCGAGGGACTGGTGGAAAAAGGACTGATCCGCAACATCGGTATTTCCAATATGACCATTCCAAAGCTGGAAGCAGTTCTGCCTCATATGAACATAAAGCCGGCTGCCTGTGAGATGGAGCTTCACCCATGTTTCCAGCAGCAGGAGCTGTTTGATTATCTGGTTGCCCACAATATTCAGCCAATCGGTTTCATGCCATTAGGCTCACCCCAGAGACCGGAAAGAGATATGTGTCCGGAGGATGTGGCAGATTTACAGACGCCTGAAATGAAGGAAATCGCAGCGGCTCACGGCGTTCACCCTGCAGTTATCGCTCTTAAATGGGCCCGTCAGAGAGGACAGATCCCCATTCCTTTCTCCATTCATGAAATGGAATACGTAAGCAACTTAAAGGCAATGACAGAAGATCCGCTTACAGAAGAGGAAATGAGCCGGATCGCAACCTTAGAGAGAAATAACCGTCTGGTAAAAGGTCAGGTATTCCTTTGGGAAGGCGCAAATGACTGGCATGATCTCTGGGACGAGGATGGGTTTATTGTAAAATAACCGGGTACTTATGAAACAGCCGGAATTTTTGAAGCACAGGCAAATAACTTCAGAAATTCCGGCCTTATTGCTATTTTCTTTTCTGGAAACTGCGCATACTGACTGTAGTGCTTATTGGAGATATGAGGGGATAGTTATATGTATAAGGTATTGTTGGTTGACGATGAAATTTTGATAAGAGAACGGATTTCACAGAGAATACCATGGGGATCACTGGGGTTTGAACTGGCAGGAACCTGCGAAAACGGAAAAGAAGCCATCGGCTTTATGGAGAAAGAACCGGTGGACCTTGTGCTCACGGATATCTGCATGCCTTATGTAGATGGTCTTGAACTTGCGAAGTATTTATATGAAAGCAGGAAATGTACAAAAGCGGTAATTATAACCGGATACGACGAATTTGAATATGCCAAAAGAGCGGTGGAATACCATGTACTTTCCTATGTGTTAAAGCCGGTTACTGCAGGGGAGCTGATTGAAAAGCTGAAGGAAGCAAAAAAGATTCTGGATGGAGAAGCGGAGAATCTTCAGGTCAGGACCTATTATGAAGGGAGTTACCCCCTTTTAAAAAACCAGTTTCTGCTTCAGCTTGGGCAGGGACGGATTCATGAGGATCAGATCGGGGAAAAACTCAAAGAATTTCATATTGATTTTACCGGTGAATGTTACTGTGCAGCGCTCCTTTGTCCCAGGGATCAGGCAGAAAAAAAGGAAATTTCCCAGATGGCGGACCTGGTCCGGGAAAAATGGAATGAAGATGTACTGGTGACCGAAGATGACGACGGTCAGCTTCTTCTTTATGTGAAGAAGAAAAACAGCTCCCAGATGAAAAAGGAGATTGCAGTGATCTTAACTGAATCTGCAGACCTCATTTTTAAGAAAATGGGAAAAACGGTTTACTGCCTGGTGGGAACGTGTGTATTTAATTTAAGCGGACTCAGCTTTTCTTATGAAAAGGCCATGGAGATGAAAGAGTATCTTTATCTGGAACGGGATCCGGGAATCTATGAATGGGACAGGTTTCAAAAGTACAGGCTCAGCGCCCAGGGGTTACTAAGTGAAGGAGAACGGGAAAAACAGATTGTACTTGCAGTCAGAAGCAATCTGGAAGAAGAAATTAAAATGGAGATTGCACAGATCAGAACGGAATGCCAGGTCAACTGGGTTACCAGAAATAAAGTTGTAGTGATCTACCAGAGTCTGATCCTTGCAGTCATGAATTTTCTGGAGCGGCTCAATCTTGTGGAAGACCAATTCTTCTTAAAAGAGCAGGAGATTATATCCGGCTTGTTTGGATGCACTTATATTTCCCAGATGGAAGAAAAAGTGCTGGACTTTTTTCATACAGCACTGGAGATTGTAAACAGCAACCGGGGAAATTACGGGGATCATCAGGCGGTAGCCGCGCTGGAATACATCAACAGCCATTATTCGGACTGCAGCCTGTCTCTCCAGGAGATATGTGAAAAACTGGCCATCAGTGTCAGCTATTTCAGCTCCGCCTTTAAAAATTATACTGGGATGACCTTTGTGGAAGCATTGACAAAGAAGCGGATGGAAAAAGCCATGGAGCTTTTGGAAAATACATCCTTAAAGACTTACGAGGTTGCGGAAAAATGCGGATACAACGATGCCAATTATTTCAGTGCCATTTTTAAAAAGGCAACGGAAAAGACACCGAAAGAATATGCGGGCTTAAGAAGGAACCGGAAAGGCAGCTATGAGATTTGAAGTCAGGTTTAAAAGTATACGGACCAATATGATCATTTATTTCTCTCTTCTGGTTCTTTTAACCGTAACGGTATTCCTGTTCTTCTCCATACGGTTTACCAAAAGCAATCTGATGGATAATTCGGAAAAAAACAGCAGGCAGCTGATTGAACAGGTGAACTTTAACATTGAAAACTACATTGATTACATGGAAAACATCTCCCAGGTGATTATGAACAACCGGGATATAACCGGATATTTGTTCGATGACGGGACAGAAACAGGAGAAGACTTAAAAGAAGCCTTTCAGACCATTCTCCATGCCAGGACAGACATCTATAACATTGCTGTCCTTGGGGACAATGGGAAATATTTTATCAACAATGGAAGTGACAGTTTAAACTTACGGGCACGGCTTAAGGACAAAGAGTGGTATCAGGATGCCAAAATGGCGGAAAGCAAAATCCTTATTTCCTCCTCACATGTGCAGAATCTGGTAAAGAACGATTATAAATGGGTGGTAACCCTAAGCCGGGGGATAACCAATCCCGCTACGGGACGTGTGGAAGGATTGCTGGTGATTGATTTAAATTATGACGTAATCAATGATTTATGCGAGTCCATCAGCCTGGGTAATAAGGGGTATGTGTATATTCTCGACAGGAAAGGTGAAATCGTCTATCACCCTCAGCAGCAGCTGATTCTAAGCGGGGTGAAAAAAGAACTTTTAAAAGAAGTATCGGCCAGCAAAACCAGTCTTACCCACATTGATGAAAACGGGGAGAATAAGATTTATACCCCGTTTCATTCGAAGAAAACAGGCTGGACCATCGTGGGTGTTAATTACACCTCAGAGCTGGCAGGCAACGAAGTGGCCATGAGAACCATGTATACGGGAGCCGCATTTCTGCTGATATTGCTGGCATGTCTGTTTGCAGTCTTTCTGTCGGCCAAAATAACGAAGCCCATCAAACAGCTTCAGGCAGCCATGAAGGAGGTGCAGGAAGGAAAATTCCAACCGGTGAGTATCGAAACGGCAGGAGAGGATGAGATCTCCAGTCTGACCCATTCCTTTAACAGCATGACGGAACGGATCGATGAGCTGATGAAGAAAAACAGCAAGGAGCAGGCAGAAAAAAGAAAGAGCGAATTAAAAGCGCTGCAGTCTCAGATCAATCCCCATTTCCTCTACAATACATTAGATTCCATTATCTGGCTGATCGAAACGGAGGATTCGGAGCAGGCGATCAATATGACCTCTGTTCTTGCCAGATTTTTCCGTCAGGCAATCGGCAATTCCAACATCTATGTGACGGTGTGGCAGGAGCTTGAATATACCAGAAATTATCTGCTGATCCAGCAGATGAGATACAAGGATAAAGTGGCTTTTGATATCCGGGTTGACACAGAGGTTATGGAGTGCGCCATCGTCAAGCTGGTTTTACAGCCACTGGTAGAAAACGCCCTGTACCATGGATTGAAGTACAAAACAGAGCAGGGCAATATTCTCATCTTCGGATACAGGCAGGATGAAACTGTAATTTTAAAGGTTATGGATGATGGGGTCGGTATGACAAAAGATGCTCTCAACTGCATTTTTCAAAAGAAAACAGATCAGAAGCATAATGGTGTGGGAATGAAAAATATTCAGGATCGCCTTAACATGTATTATGGGCCCGGATATGGTTTAAGCGTGGACAGCAGGGAAGGAGAGGGAACGACTGTGACCATCACCATCCCTTACCAGCGGATGGAGGATGTGAATGAAGAAACATAAAAATGCATTATTAGGAATTCTGTTCTTAACTCTGGCTGTTTCCTTCCTTTCTGGCGTTTTTTTACTGGATGAGTACGGTGAAAAGAAAACGGTTAAAATCGTCTTTATACCCAAGGTCCAGGACAAGACAAATGACTTCTGGATGTCCATGATTTCCGGTGCAAAAAGTGCAGGAAAGGAATATCAGGCCAATCTGGTGATTCTGGCTCCAGATGAGGAAAATGATTATGAAACCCAGAAAAGGTATATTGAAGAGGCTGTGAAGATGAAGCCCGATGCCATCGCACTTGCTCCCATACGGTATTCGGAGATGACGGACTGTGTAAAACAGGTGACAGATGCGGGAATTAAACTGATTCTTATCGATTCCAAACTGGATCAGAATCTTGAGGAAACCTATATTGGTACAGACAATCGTAACGCAGGTCTACAAATGGGGCAGAAGATGCGGGATTATGTGGGACCGGATACAAAAATCGCCGTTGTTTCCCATGTAAAAGGTTCTTCCACAGCCATAGAACGAGAGGAAGGGCTACGGGAAGGGCTGGGAGAGGATCAGAGCAAGATCAAAATGGTCCTGTACAGCAATTCCGACTACAACCAGGCATATGAAAAAACAAGGGAACTGATGAAGACAAATCCGGACATTACGCTGATCGCCGGGCTTAACCTGTACTCTACAGTTGGAGTTGCAAGAGCCATCCGGGAGATGAATTTAAGCAGGAAGGTGCATGTAGTAGGCTTCGATAATGATATTGAAGGAATTCAGTATTTAGAAGAGGGGATCATTGATACCCTGATTGTGCAAAAGCCCTTTAATATGGGATATATCGGGATTCAGACTGCGGTAGAATCCGTGCGGGGGAAAAAGCCTGATAAAAATATATACTGCGATACGGAGGTGATTACTGCAGACAACATTTATACCGATGAGAACCAGAAGCTGCTCTTCCCATTTTAAGAAAGTAAAATCTTCTTCTTTTTTTGTAAGATCCTCTATATTAGAAAATTTCTATTCCGATATAATGGACTCATGAGAACAAAACAAAGTGTTCCAGACAAAAAGAAGCGGAGAGTGAGAATGTGGGCAGGGTTATGCTGAGAATGAAGGGGATTGACAAGTCCTTTCCAGGGGTACATGCTTTGGATCACGTAGATCTGGAGGTAGAAGCAGGAGAGGTTCATGCACTGATGGGGGAGAACGGAGCAGGAAAATCCACTCTGATGAAAATCCTTACAGGCATCTATTCGAAAGATTCCGGTACCATTGAATTTGAGGGCCAGGAAGTGAATTTTACCACTCCAGCCAAGGCCCAGGAAGCCGGAATTGCCATCGTCCATCAGGAACTGAATATGATGAATCACTTAACAGTGGCCCAGAATCTGTTTATTGGCCGGGAAATAATGAAAAGTGGATTTATCAGCGATTCCATGATGAATAAAGAAGCAAAGAAGTTATTTGGGCGTCTCAATATTGAGATCGACCCCTCTGAGGTAATGGGGAATTTAACCGTAGGGCGGCAGCAGATGTGTGAAATAGCGAAAGCAATTTCCAGAGATGCCAGGTTGATTGTATTTGACGAGCCGTCCGCAGCGCTGACGGAAACAGAGATAGAAGAGCTGTTTAAAATCATCCGGGATCTGCGGTCCAAGGGGATGGGAATCATCTACATATCCCACCGAATGGATGAAATTAAAGTAATTACAGACCGGGTGACTGTCATGCGTGACGGAACCTATGTGGGCACATTGACAACAAAAGACTGTACCAAGGATGACATCATCAATATGATGGTAGGCCGGGTGATTTACGAAGAGCCGAAACAGGCTGGCAGTGTAAAAGGGGATGCCCCGGTGGTTTTAAAAGTGGAACATCTAAGCGCAGGTAAAATGGTGAAAGATGTGAGCTTTGAACTGAGAAAAGGTGAAATCCTGGGCTTTTCCGGATTAATGGGAGCGGGCAGAACAGAAACAGCCAGAGCTATTTTCGGAGCGGATAGAAAAGATGGGGGAGAGATCTTCATCAATGGCAGAAAAGCAGAAATAAAGACTACAGAGGATGCGGTCAATCAGGGAATCGGATATCTGTCAGAGGACCGGAAGCGCTTTGGACTTGTGGTATTTAAATCCGTTGCGGAAAACTCCACCATGGCTTCCCTCTCGTCATTCATGAAAGGCGCATTCATCGATAAGAAGAAAGAGCATCAGCAGGCAGAGCATTATGTACACTTGTTAAATACCAGGACTCCAAGCGTAGACCAGATGGTGGTAAATCTGTCGGGAGGAAACCAGCAGAAGGTGGTAATTGCCAAATGGCTGATTAAAAACTGCGATATTCTTATTTTTGACGAACCCACAAGAGGAATTGACGTCGGAGCAAAAAGCGAGATCTATCAACTGATGAATGAACTGGTAAAGCAGGGGAAATCCATCATTATGATTTCGTCGGAAATGACTGAAATTTTGCGTATGAGTGACAGGGTTATCGTTATGTGTGAAGGACGCATTACCGATGAAATCCCAATCGAGGAGGTGTCGCAGGAGCGGATCATGGCTTCTGCAACCATGAGAAATCAGGAGGTCAGCAATGGAAAAACTGAAAAATAACCCGCTAATCAAGGCGATAGGAACCCAGAGGCTGGTAGCATTGCTGGCGCTCATCGTAATCTACCTGGCATTCGGAATTATGAATCCCAGATTTGCAACCTATAACACCATGGTAAACATTTTTGATGCCTCCTATTATATTGGATTTATGGCAATCGGCATCTGTTTTGTTATTGCAACCGGCGGAATCGATTTGTCCATCGGAACCGTGCTTACCATGTCCGGTCTGGTGGCAGGATACTTAAGCGTAAATATGGGATTTCCCATATGGCTGGTGATTATTATCTGTATTTTAATCGGAACTGCCTTTGGTGTTGTAAATGGCCTGCTGGTGGCAAAAATGGGTCTTCCGCCCTTTATTGCAACCCTTGGAACCATGATGCTTTCAAAAGGAATCGGCTCCATTATCACAGGAGCCCAGTCGGTCACCTGGAAATCAGGTTCTGATCCGGAAGGCTGGTACCGCGCCATATTTAAAATTAAAACAGAGAGCGGACTCTTAATTCCAACCGGATTTTTATTCCTGATTGCAGCTGCCATTGTCATGGCAGTGGTAATGAACAAAACCAAAGCAGGACGCTATATCTTATCCCTTGGAAGCAACAAAGAAGCAACCCGGTTATCCGGAGTCAATGTGGATAAGTATTTAATCATTGCCTATATCATCAGCGGTACCTTTGCAGGAATTGCAGGTTTAGCCTATTCCACCATTTATTCCACGCTGCTGCCAGGAGGCGGAGCCGGATTTGAAATGGATGCCATAGCCGGTGTGGTAATTGGCGGAACTTCCATGTCAGGCGGAATCGGAACCATAGCCGGAACCATGATCGGTGTATTTATTATTTCTGTATTAAAGACAGGGCTGCCCTTTGTGGGACTTCAGACCCACTACCAGCAGGTTGCCACAGGTCTGGTCATCATCGTTGCTGTATTTGCCGATGTGTATCGTAACAGGAGAAAGAGCTGAGCGCAGTGTAATTCGCAAGAATTTACATAAAAAAACCAGGAGGAAGCAAACAATGAAGAAAAATGTATGGGGCGTTTTAATCACAGCAGCTATGATGGCATCACTGACTGCCGGCTGCGCAAGCAATTCTTCTACCAAAGATGTGAAAACCACAGCAGCGGCAGAAAGCAAAACAAAAGAGGCAGGTACCCAGGCGGCTGCTGAAGCAGCAAAAGGCAAGGAAGACATGACCGTTTACATGGTGGCAAAGGGCTTTCAGTCCCAGTACTGGCAGGCGGTTTATAAGGGAGCACAGAAGGCATCTGGGGAACTGGGCGTTCATCTGGAGTTTCAGGGACCGGATTCCGAATCAGATATAGCACAACAGGTTCAGATGATGAACAATGCAGTTCAGATGAAACCGGCGGCAATCGGACTGGCAGCTCTTGATGTTTCAGCCCTTAACGACAGCATTAAATCTTCCCAGGATGCAAAAATACCGATTATCGGATTTGACTCCGGTGTTCCGGATGCACCAAAAGGTGCTGTTGTTGCCAATGCAGCTACAGATAATTACAAGGCAGGTGAAGTTGCGGCAGAAAACACCTATCCGCTCATTAAAGATTTAATAGCCAAGTCATCAAAAAGCGTCCGCATCGGCGTACTGAACCAGGATGCAACCTCTGAGTCTATTATCAGCCGTGGTCTTGGATTTATTGATAAAATAACAGAATTAATCAAGGCAGACGGAAAAACCGTATGTATCACCGGCAATGACAAGTTCGTAACGGATTCTAAGACAGACAAAGGAAACTCAGCAGATGTCATACTTGATGTTGCCGTTCCTTCAAAGGTAGAAGCGTCTTTAATGACTACCGATGCACAGACCATTTTAAACAAGGAAGATACCATCTGTATCTTTGCTTCTAACCAAAAGACTGGTGAAGGTCTGATTACCGGTGACGAAAATTTAGGAAGATTAGGAAAAGATGTGATCGGAGTTGCATTTGATTCAGGAACCATGATTAAAGATGCAATCAAATCAGGAAAACTGGCAGGCGCTGTTACCCAGGCTCCAGTAGAAATTGGTTATCAGACCGTAAAACTGGCAGTTGCAGCTGCAAAGGGAGAATCCGTTGCAGATGTTGATACAGGAAGCCAGTGGTACAACAAAGACAATATGGACAGCAATGATATTTCACAAAACTTATACGATTAATTATGAAGCGCTCTCCTTGACAGGAGAGCGCTCTTTGAGAAAAGGAGAAAAATATTATGTTAAAAGGAATTCCATCAATTATCAGCCCCGAGTTATTAAAGATTTTATGCGAAATGGGTCATACCGATGAGCTTACCATTGGAGACGGGAACTTTCCGGGCCATACTTACGGCAAAAAGGTGATCCGTCTGGATGGGCACGGTGTGCCGGAAATACTGGACGCAATTTTACAGCTGTTTCCCCTTGATACCTATGTGGATCATCCGGTTACGCTGATGGGAGTGGTTCCAGGGGATGACGTTAAGACTCCCATCTGGGACAAATATAAGGAAATTGTGGCAAAGCATGATGAGAGAGGGGCTGCCTGCTTTGAAGAAATTGACAAGTGGGAATTTTATGACCGGACAAAGAATCACTCATCTGTCGTTATCATGACGGGAGAAAAAGAACTGTATGCAAATATTATTTTAAAAAAGGGAGTAGTAAAATAATATCTCCTGTACTTTTTCCGTTCGGTTTCTTTTGTTCATGGGATAATTTTGTTATGATAACCGCAATTACATGATTGTTAAAGGTCTGGTAAGACTATGGATAAATGACAAAAGGAGCTTAAATCTATGAACAAAAGTGATTTGAACAGGGACAGTTATATGCTGAACGGTTACCTGGGGAAAAACGGTTACGACTGGTGGTGGCATAGCTTTACCGGTTACCACCGGATTACAGGAGAGCAAAGGTCTTTCTTTATTGAATATTTCATATGCAACCCACTTATAGGTGGAAATCAGGCCATACTGGAGGCATTTGATTGATCAGATTGAAATAAAAAATGCAGGCTGTGAATATGGAGAATATGGGTCGTATAAATCTGTGGAAGATAACCATTTGCTATTACAACAGAAACGGTTATAATAAGAATAAAAATCCCAATTCAGGAGGATGAGGCATGAGATATCGGATCAATCCCAAAAATCAGGACGAACTTTCCACCCTGGGTTTTGGCTGTATGAGGTTTAGCAGGGATGAAAAGGAAGTGGAAAAGCAGATCATTTATGCCATCGAGCATGGCGTTAATTATTTTGATACTGCATATATCTATCCAAACAGCGAAGTGGTTTTAGGAAGGGTGCTTTCTAAGGGATACAGAGAACGGGTGAAGATAGCTACTAAAATGCCTCCTCACACCATTAAAAAATACGAGGACTTTGACCGGATCTTTTTAACTGAATTAGAGCGGCTTCAGACCGATTATATCGACTATTACTTAATCCATATGCTGCCTGATATAACGGTGTGGAACCGGCTGATAAAGCTGGGGATTCATGAATGGATCGAGGAAAAGAAGAATAAAGGTCAGATTAGGAACATTGGTTTTTCCTACCACGGAGGGAGAGATGAGTTTTTCCGGCTGGTAGACATTTATCCATGGGAATTCTGTCTGCTTCAGTATAACTATTTAGATGAGAACAAACAGGCTGGCATAGAGGGAATCCGGTATGCTTCCAGTAAAGGCCTCCCAGTCATGGTTATGGAACCACTGCGGGGCGGAAAGCTGGTGACAAATCTCCCAAAAGAGGTGAAGTCCATCTGGGACAACGCTCCTGTGAAGCGTTCCCCTGCAGAGTGGGCATTTAAATGGCTTTGGAATCAGCCAGAGGTAACGGTTGTGCTTTCCGGAATGAATTCTATGGAGATGTTAAAGGAAAATATCAGAGTGGCTTCTGAAACGGAGGTTAACGCTTTTACTGATGAGGACTTTCATTTATTTAAACGGGTTAAGGAAATTCTTGACCAGACCATAAAGGTTCCATGCACCGGTTGTAATTATTGTATGCCGTGTCCTATGGGAGTGGATATCCCAACCTGTTTTTCCTGTTTTAATGACATGGAGATAGAGGGAAAATTAGCTTCCAAAGCCAAATACATCATGCAGACCAGCATTAAGAATGAACCCCGCAACGCATCGCTTTGTGTAAAGTGTAAAAAGTGCGAATCCCATTGTCCCCAGCATATTAAGATCAGCGAGGAGATGACCCGGGTAGCAAAGTCCCTGGAAGGGGTCAGCTACAAACCGCTGCGGTTCCTGATTAAAAAGGTTATGAGATTTGATAAATAAATCAGTCAGGGTTCAGCATATAGTCTGATTCCTGTTAAAAGTAAGCCATAGATGAAGAACCATCATTTATGCCTTACTTTTTTTTATTGCACACAACTTTAATTCAGCTTGACAATCTGTCGATAATATAATTAAACTATTTGAAATAGTTCAATGAAAGAATACGTATGATAGAGGTGATGGTATGCTTAGCCATATTCGAATGAAAATGCTTCTGATCGTTATTCCCG
The DNA here is from genome assembly GCF_048627165.1 of Lacrimispora struthionigena. Classification (NCBI taxonomy): domain Bacteria; kingdom Bacillati; phylum Bacillota; class Clostridia; order Lachnospirales; family Lachnospiraceae; genus Lacrimispora; species Lacrimispora struthionigena. The sequence goes on along the minus strand of NZ_JBMBWP010000002.1, from coordinate 771,726 downwards.
TATTATGTGTGGTCCTCATGCTGAGTTATAATGCCAGTGTAAAGACAGCAAAAACGCTGGTTGATCATGAAACCAGCGAACGAATATCTGCAGAGAAAGAGATACAGAAAAACATCATCGAAAAGAACATGAATGATGCAGCTGAAATATCCAAGGCTCTGGCTGTATTTGCAGGAAATGGCTGTAAAGATTATTCACCCGATTATTTTATTAATATTTTGAAACCCATTGTCCAGGATAATCAGTTTATACTGGGGGCTGGGTTCTGGTATGAACCATATGCATATGACAAGTCTCAAAAATATATGGGACCCTATGTGTACCGGGATGGCGACCGGATCATACCAACATTTGATTACAGTAACGCTGACTATGATTACTTTTCCCAGGATTACTATGCTCTTGCGAAGAAAACAAATAACATTGTTTGGACGGATATGTACTATGATCAGACCAGTAATCTGTATATGATTACATGTTCCCAGCCTGCCTATGATGGTAACGGTAAATTTATAGGTTGCGTAACTGTGGACGTAGGACTGTCTTCCATGCAGAAATTTATCTCCGATTACATTGCCAGTCATGATGGCACAACCTATATTATAAATAGGGAAGGAGCCTATCTTGCTGCAGAAAGTGAAGCTGCGGTGAAAGCAAAAGGCAGTGTATACGATTCCAATAATCAGTCCTATCTTGCTGCTGTTTCAGAAGTTATTTCAAATGAGAATGGAAGAACATCTTATATTAAAAATAAACAGGAGATCACTGTGTTTTATAAGACACTGAATGATCTGGGCTGGAAAATTGTCTTCGAAGTACCGGAGAGCTCCATTAATAAACCCATAGTGCAGCTGTCTAATACATTCATATGGATATTCGGACTTTCCCTTATGTTTATGTCCCTCACCGTTTTTATTCTCACCGGCAGGATCATTGACCATCCGGTTAAAGCTATTTTAAGAGAAATAAAAGAGATAGGAGATCGCAGCTTTGATCAGGAAGTCAGCAGGGAACTGGTAAAAAGAACCGATGAATTTGGATTAATTGGAAAATCTCTCGATGAAATGAAGCAGCAGTTAAAACAAAGCAATGAGAAGCTGGAGCATTCTCTCAAAGAGAATGTGGAATCCCAGAAACAATTAATCTTGCAGAATCAGATTTTAACTGAGCGGGAAACACAGATGTATCACAGCCTTAAATATGCCCACTCGCTGATGGAAGCGATTCCTGACACCGTATTTGTCATTTCCCAGGAAGGTGTATTTTTAGACTGTATTGGAGATCTGGATCATCTGTTTTTTAAGAGAGAGCGTTTTATTGGTAAAAATATTACAGATGTAATGCCACAATCCATTGCTGCAAAAGGCAGGGAGCTGATCGATCAGGTTTTTCTCACTGGAGAAAACCAGAAAATTGAGTATGAGTGGACTACTGCACGGATTACAGAATATCATGAACTGCGGATTGTAAAATGGTTTGATGACAAAGCCATTGCAATTGCCAGAAACATTACAGAAACCCATAATTATATTAAAGAAATCGAAGAGATCAGTTATCATGATCATATAACAGGACTGCACAACAGAAGGTATTTTGACCAGGCATCAAAGGAACTGAATCTTTCCGAAAATCATCCCATCAGTGTTATTTTTGCAGATCTCAATGGACTAAAGATGGTAAACGATTCCTTCGGTCACAAATATGGAGATTATATGCTGAAGCGTTTCGCCGAAATCCTGGCGGATTCAGGAAAGAAAGGGGAATTAATCAGCCGTGTAGGCGGAGACGAGTTTGCGATTATTCTAAGAAGGACAGAAAGAGGGGAGACAGACCGGTATATCCGAGAATTAAAAGAAAAATGTGCAAGGGAGACCATCAACGGAATCGAACTTTCGGTTTCGTTCGGATATCACATTATTGAGGAATTCGGGATGTCGATTCAAAAAGCGGTAAAGCTGGCAGAAGATGAGATGTATCAGAATAAATTATATGAGGCCAGTAGCAGAAGAAGCAAAACCATTGATATTATATTAAACACCCTTCATGAAAAGAATCCAAGAGAGGAGCAGCATTCCCAGAGAGTGGCAGAAATTTGTGAGACAATGGCAAAACAGATGGGGTTGCCTGACAGTGATATAAATAAGATTAAGGCGGCCGGTCTCCTTCATGATATTGGGAAAATCGGAATTCAGGAAGAGGTTTTAAATAAACCCGGAATTTTAACAGAGGATGAATATCAGGAGGTCAAAAAACATTCAGAGATCGGATACCGTATCCTAAATACTTCCCCTAATATGTCGGAGATAGCGGAGATTGTTTTATGCCATCATGAGCGGTGGGATGGCAAGGGGTATCCCAAAGGAAGAAGCAAAACAGATATTCCGCTGTTTGCAAGAATCATCACCATAGCTGATGCATACGACGCCATGACAAGTGACAGAAGCTACCGGAAGGCACTGCCTGCCTCCTATGCAAAAAGCGAGCTGATTAAGGGTTCAGGTAAACAGTTTGATCCGGAGCTGGTTGAGTTTTTTGTGAACCATATGAAGGGATTGAATTGACAGCATCTGTCCCTTGTGTTAAAATCGAGAAAATTCAATATGTTTTGGGGAGCTGGTGACCCGGCTGAGAGGAAGTAAAGAACTTCGACCCTTATAACCTGATTTGGGTAATGCCAACGTAGGGACAGCCACTCTTACTAACTATCATGAGATATGTCTTTATTGGCATATCTCATTTTTTTCCCTCAAAACAGGAAAAGGAGTAAGGAAAATGTTTGAACAAATTATTACCAATGTAAGAAACAATGTTCCAATGGTTCATGCAATTACAAATTATGTAACTGTAAACGACTGCGCCAACATCATTTTAGCAAGTGGAGGATCTCCCATTATGGCAGATGATATCAATGAAGTTACCGATATCACCGCTATTTCTTCCGCTCTTGTACTTAATATGGGAACCCTGAATGAACGTACCGCCATATCCATGCTGGCAGCAGGAAGGAAGGCAAATCAGTGCGGTCTGCCAGTTGTTTTTGATCCTGTGGGAGCCGGTGCATCGGCATTTCGGAAAAAAATAGCATATCAGCTTTTGGAAGAGATCCAGTTTTCCGTTATAAAAGGTAATATATCGGAAATTAAATTTCTGGCAGCAGGAGAAGGAAGAACGTCAGGTGTGGATGCCTGTGAAGGGGATAAAGTGACGGAGGACAATTTAAAAAGTGTGGCAGACTTTGCAAAAGAGTTCTCAAAAAGAACCGGTTCCGTCATCGCAATTACAGGAGCCATTGATGTGGTTGCTGATGAAAATCATGTTTATGCAATCAGAAACGGTCATTTCATGATGAGCAGTATCACTGGAACCGGTTGCATGCTTGCTGCTGTTACCGGAAGCTTTGTGGGAGCCAATCCAGGCAGTATTTTAAAGGCCTCTGCAGCTGCCGTATGCGGGATGGGACTGTGTGGGGAATTAGCATATGAAAAGCTTTGCCAGCTTCACGGAGGCACCGGTACATACCGTATGCTGCTGATTGATGAGATGAGCAGACTGAATGAACAGATGCTGGAAGAAGGTGGAAAATATGAATGTATCTAAAGAAAATATGCTTTTATATGTGGTGACCGACCGGACCTGGCTTGACGGGAACAAACTTCACGAACAGGTGGAGGAAATTATTAAATCAGGGGCTTCGTTTGTTCAGCTTCGGGAAAAAAATCTTGATTATGACAGCTTTGTTGCAGAGGGAAAAGAGATTAGAAGAATCACTGAAAAATATAAAATACCTTTTGTGATAAACGATAATATTCAGGTGGCTCTTGCGGTAGGGGCAGATGGTGTTCACGTAGGGCAGAAAGACCTGGAGGCAAAAAAATGCAGGGAGCTGATCGGAGAAGACAAAATACTGGGAGTATCAGCTCAGACGAAAGAGCAGGCACTTCTGGCTGAGAAAAACGGAGCAGATTATATCGGGGTGGGTGCAGTCTTTGAGACCTCCACCAAAACCGATGCCAATCCTGTTACCTTTGAGACTTTAAAAGAAATCTGTAACTGCGTATCCATTCCTGTAATAGCCATAGGCGGAATCAATGAGAACAATATTTTAAAACTAAAAGGAAGCGGTATTGACGGAGTAGCAGTTATTTCTGCAGTTTTTGCTGCCAAAGAGAAGGAAAAAGCAGTAAAAACTCTTTTATCATTGGTGAAGGAGGCGGTTTCATGAAAAAAGTATTGACGATTGCAGGCTCTGATTGCAGCGGCGGCGCTGGTATTCAGGCAGATTTGAAGACAATGACTGCACACAAGGTATATGGAATGAGTGTAATTACAGCTCTTACAGCCCAGAATACCACAGGTGTCACATCGATTATGGATGTGACACCTGAATTTGTAGGACAGCAGATGGATTGTATTTTTACCGACATTTATCCTGATGCGGTGAAAATCGGCATGGTATCAAACAGCGGAATTATCGAGATGATTGCCACGAAACTGAAAGAATATAAGGTGAAAAATCTGGTTGTCGATCCGGTTATGATATCAACCAGCGGTTCTAAGCTGCTTTCTGAAACAGCAATGGATGCGCTGATTGGCAGACTGCTGCCTGCAGCACTTCTTGCCACGCCCAATATTCCGGAAGCAGAGTCCCTTTGCAATATAAAAATCACCAGCAAAGACCACATGGAAAAAGCGGCAGAGGCAATCTTTCAAAAGTTAGGCTGCGCAGTTTTAATCAAAGGAGGTCACCTGACGGAGACATCTGACGATTTACTTTATACCAAAGAAAACATGGTATGGATTACAGGAAAACGCATTGACAATCCAAATACCCATGGAACCGGCTGTACGCTGTCCTCTGCCATTGCCTGCAGTCTTGCCAACGGCTGCACACTGGAAGAGAGCGTAAAAAATGCCAAAGCGTATATTACAGGAGCTTTAAATGACCAGTTAAACATCGGGAAAGGCAGCGGTCCATTAAATCATATGTGGGGATTGACATAATCTGTAAACTGTTATAAAATAAGTAAACTACCAGTTTACTTATTAAAATGATGGGACACAGGAGGTATTACTATTGGGAGCGGAAGAACGGAAACAACAGGAAAAGGAAATTAAGAGAAAGGATATCATTGACGCAGCGGAAAAAGTATTCTTTGCAAACGGTTATGAGAATTCTTCCATGGATGCTGTTGCAAAAAAAGCAGAATTCAGCAAACGAACCGTTTATGTATATTTTAACAGTAAGGAACAGATCTATTTTGAAATTATGATCAGAGGTTACAGACAGCTGTTAAGAATGATGGAGGAAGGGTTTGGAAAAGAAAAACCAGCCAGTGCGCTGGATGAGCTTCACTGCATTTTTTTCACCTTATTCTCTTTTCGTCAGAAGTATACAGATTACTTCAAGGCAATCATGGAGTATGAAACCAAGGATGATGGGTATCAATGCGGCGTCACAGATGACTCGAAAGAAGAGTGTTACCGCCTGGGGGAGGAAGTTCTTTCTTTTCTGTTAGAGGCGCTGAAAAAAGGGAAAAACGATGGAAGCTTTAAACGGGATATGAACTGTGAGAAAACTGCGCTGATTTTATGGGCATTTACAATCGGAGTTTTTAATGCAGGTGGAAGGAAAAAGGAATATCTGGATAATTATCACCATACTTCCGTGGAGGATTTCTTAGAGGAGTCCTTTCAGTTGATGATACAGCTGGTTTTGGCATAGGAGACTGATGTATGAAAGTATTTTTAAAGATAATTGCCTGTATGGCCAGTTCCATTATTTTCCTGTTTTTTGTATTATTTATACTGGGCGGAGGATTTATGAAGCAGTCATATCTAGAACCGTGGAATAAAAATTATGCATCAAAGTTTGCAGATCCCCGGGTGCGTCTGACTGCGGTCGGACTGCTGGCAGCAAACAACCACAATATGCAGCCGTGGAAAGTGAAACTGGACAAAGAAGATTCCATGGTATTTTACTTATATGCGGACAGCCTGAGGACTACCAATGAGGTAGATCCTCTTTACCGGCAGCTGATGATTACTCAGGGGACATTCTTAGAGTATGTAAGAGTGGCCGGAGAAAAGGAAGGATTTCAAACTGAGATTGCCATCTTTCCAGAGGGTGAATATGAGGAAAATGATATTTTAGGCAGCATGGATAAAAAACCGGTAGCTAAGATTACTCTTATACCTTCCAAGCAGGAAGAAAGTCCTCTTTACAGTGGGATATATCTGGCAGATACAAACCGGGGAAATTATAAGATGGAAGCTCCTGATTCTTCCCAGATCTCCCAATTATTAAAATTACCGGATCGGGACAGTCTGTCCATAAAGATTTATACCGATCAGGCTGATCTTAATAAAATCGGCAATTACGTTATGGAAAGTGCAACAATCGAAGCCGGGGTTACCAGGGCAATGGAGGAATCCAATGCAATCTTCCGTGCAAACGAAAAGGAAAAAAACAAATACCGATGGGGATATTCGGTGGAAGGACAGGGAGCTTCCGGCTTTAAACGGTATCTGCTCCAGGGATTAATCACCATGTTTCCATCTATTAATGAAGGAAAAGGTGCATCTGAAAACTTCATTCATTATACGAAAACAGCAGTCGATCATACTGCCGCCTATGCAGTCATAACAACCAGCGCCAACTCACGGACAGATCAGGTGCTCAGCGGTATGCTATACAGCAGGATGATTCTTACGGGTCATACCATGGGTCTTGCCATGCAGCCTCTCAGCCAGGTGCTGGAGGAATATCCGGAGATGAAACAGCCCTATGATAGTTTCAGAAACGATTATGCCGGCCAGGGCCAGACCATACAGATGCTTTTACGAATTGGGAAACCGGAAACATCTGCTCCAAATTCCATGAGAAGAGATGTTATGAGTTTCATTATGGAATAAATTGTAAAATTTAGTCGATTTTTGAAATAGATATTTGTAAAATAAACAATCCCAATGTATAATAGAATTAACTACTATGACAAGGGGGATATGTTTTTATGAAGACAATAAAAAGCAAACTGTTTTTTGTTATATTTCTTTTGTTATTTACGACCTCAGCGGTCAACGTGATTACAGGTATCAGCGCCAGTTATTACAGTATTACCGAGAACACCAAAAGTGATATGAATGCTATGGGAGAGATTGCCAACACCGCATTGGCTGCGGAGATCAGTCTGTTAAAGGAACAGGCAGAAAGTCTTGCCAGTCAGCTGGGAACGATGCAGTCAGGTGATATGGGTAAGAAGCTGAATGCTCTGGATGTGGCAATGAAAAATACGAAATTTAAAGCACTGGCAGTTGCTGGTCCGGACGGAAAGCTGTCCAGTACGGATCAGGCCCTTAATGGGCAGGATTTTTCAACCAAAACGTTCTTCTCAGACAGCTTAAAAGGAAATACTACAATCTCCTCAACGGAAGCATTGGACAATCAGATGGTATTTTATGTCTGTTCTCCTCTGCCTTCTCAATCAGGTGTGGTGATCGGTGTTCTGGACAGCCTTTACTTCAGCAGGATTATTGAAAAGATTGTAATTGGTAAGACAGGCAATGTATTTATGCTTGACAGTACCGGTACCTTCGTAGCCAACAAGAGACCCAATCTGGTGGAAGAACGACAGAACTTTATTGAAAAAGCGAAAACAGATCCTTCCCTTGTAAATGCGTCAAAGGTATATGGCAAGATGATAAAAGGGGAAAAGGGAGTAGACAGATATGAATATGAGACAGGTGCCAGAATCTGTGCCTTTGGCCCTGTGAGTAATTCCGATGGCTGGTCCTACGGAGTGGTGGCGCCTGTTAAGGAAATGACTTCCTCCATTATATACACAATTGTATTGCTCCTGGTTTCCTCTTGTGTATTAATCATTATTGGTATTGCTGCAAGCTTTATGCTGGCAAACCGCCTGTCGAACCCAATTAAGAAAATCACCAGACGTATGGAACTTCTGGCTGACGGAGATTTGGAAAGTGAAGTTTATATCCATAACAGCAAGGATGAGATTGGTATATTGACAAGAAGTATTGCTGATATGGTAAGTTCCCTTAAATCCTATATTCAGGATATTGCCTATATCTTGCAGCAAGTATCGGCAGGGAACTTAAGTGTGTCATCGGATATTGAATATAAGGGCGAATTTATAGAAATACAGACATCATTAAACCAGATCACAGATCAGTTAAACAAAGCATTTGGTGAAATTATAATCTCAGCCAGACAGGTAAACAGCAGTTCAGAACAGGTAGCGGAATCCTCCCAGCAGTTATCCCAGGGCGCTACAAGGCAGGCAAGTTCTGTGGAAGAAATAGCAGCAACCATCTCCGATATTTCACATCACATCAGTTCCAATGCCGACAATGCGGAACTGGCCGGAACCAAATCCCTGCAGGCGGTAGATCAGGTCAGCAGCGGGCAGCAGGAGATGGATAAACTGGTAAGCGCAATGAATGAGATCAATGAAACATCAACGGAAATCGGAAAGATTATAAAAGTTGTGGAAGACATTGCTTTTCAGACCAATATTCTGGCACTGAATGCAGCTGTGGAAGCTGCAAGAGTTGGTGAGGCCGGAAAAGGGTTTGCTGTAGTGGCAGACGAAGTACGCAATCTGGCCGGAAAAAGTGCAGATGCAGCCAGGGATACGGCTGCTTTGATACAAAAATCCATTGAGGCGGTGAAAAACGGAAATGAAATTGCCATAGAAACATCCCGTTCTCTGGAACAGATTGTGACAAGCACAAGAGAGGTTTCCCAGTTGGTCAACCAGATCTCCAATCGTTCCTTAGAGCAGTCGGAAGCCGTCTCCCAATTAAAAATTGGCATAGAGCAGGTTTCCGGAGTGGTTCAGTCCAATGCTGCCACAGCAGAAGAAAGTGCAGCGTATGCACAGGAGCTGTCCGGGCAATCCTTAATTATGACCAGTCTGGTTTCCAAATTTAAATTGGCCAGGAGAAATAAATAAAATGATCAGGGGGTAAGGGTTTGGAGTTTGGTGAAAAACTGCAGTTACTGAGAAAACAGAACAATCTGACCCAGGAACAGCTTGCAGCCCAGCTGTATGTTTCAAGGACTGCGGTATCAAAATGGGAAAGCGGCAAGGGCTATCCCAATATTGACTCCCTTAAATGCATATCGAAACTGTTTGGTGTATCCATTGATGAGCTGTTAATGGGAGAGGAGCTCATTATCCTTGCTGAGGATGAGAACCGCAGAAATCTGGAGCAGATTTTTAATCTGGCCTATGGAATTTTTGATTTCATAGCAGTGTCTTTCCTGGTACTTCCACTTTTTACCCAGGAAGAGGGGGGACATTTTCTCTCAGTGCCATTCTTTAAATTTACAGATAAACCTATATGGGGGATATTGCTGTCTGGCGGTTTTATTCTATGCCTGACATTGATTGGCGTGATAGAACTGATTGTACAGATGAAGGACCACGAGACATTAAGAAAGAGGATGAACCAGTTTTCCCTGTTGGTCCATTCCATGGCAGTTCTCTTTTTTATCGCATTCCGCCAGCTTTATGTAGCGGCATTTCTCTTCCTCTTACTCATGGGGAAAGTGGTGCTGTTAATAAAAGGTCCTACGAGATAAAGTAGTTTATACGAGGTTTCAGGCCTGTGACACCATTCGTGTCACAGGCTTTTTCTTTTCAGTTACGTCAGGTGTCTTGCTTTTTTCTGCATAAAAGAGGAAGATTGGTGATAGAAATAAAAAAGGTAAAGCAGGAGGAATGAAACCAATGGGTTCCATAGTAACAGAGTTTTTAAAGGTTGTATTTTTGGGAATTGTAGAAGGAATTACGGAATGGCTGCCGATCAGCAGTACCGGACATATGCTCCTTGTGGATCAGTTTTTGCAGATCGGTGGGAGTGAGGGGTTTAAGGAAATGTTTTTTGTTGTAATTCAGCTGGGGGCAATCCTTGCTGTAGTGATCCTGTTCTGGAATAAAATGTTTCCATTTCAGTGGAGTGATAAAAACAGCCCTTTTCTTATAAAAGAAACATTTTTTATCTGGATTAAGGTAGTAATTGCCTGTGTGCCGGGAGCAATTGTAACCATTCTTTTCGATGATTATATTGACGCCCGGTTTCAGACACCACAGGTAATTGCAGCAGCTTTGATTTTTTATGGAGTTGCTTTTATCCTGATTGAAAACTGGAATAAAAGACGAACACCAGCGATAACTAAAATAGCAGATATTACTTACCAGACAGCATTTATTATTGGTTTATTTCAGGTGCTTTCCATTGTTCCTGGCACCTCACGTTCCGGGGCAACCATAATCGGTGCTTTGCTCATCGGAGTATCCCGAACGGCCGCAGCTGAGTTTACGTTTTTTATGGCAGTTCCTGTGATGTTTGGCTTAAGTGCGATTAAGATACTCAAATTCGGATTGACCTTTTCCGGGGAAGAACTATTTATTCTGGTAACAGGAATGGTTGTTGCGTTTGCCGTTTCCATACTTGTTATAAAATTTCTGATGAGTTATATAAAGAAACATGATTTTAAAGCTTTTGGGTGGTATCGCATTATAATGGGTATGGTAGTTCTTCTTTATTTCTTCCTAAAATAAATAATATATTAACTAATTAGTATATATTTTCTGCAGCCCCTGGCATTGTGTCAGGGGTTTTTGCCGGTTTGAAATCAATAACGATTACACCTTTTTATTTTTTAAAAGAATTCCTTGTAATTGTTGCATTCATTTATTAAAATGGAAGGAGAAAAAATAGTATTGAGTACAAAATACATAAATCTGTACAAAGTACGAATGGGACACGCTGTCAAAACCAGTTTGTCTGGAAAGAAGGGATTATATGATTAAAATACTAATTGTAGATGATTCTGTTTTTTCACAGAAAATCACTGCCAATATTTTAAGAAAGCACGTAGAACAGTCTGAGATCTATTTTTCTGCTGACGGCTGGGAGGGACTTAAGAAGTATCAGGAGCTGAAGCCAGATTATGTTTTTGTGGATCTTCTGATGCCTGGACTGGATGGGCAGAGCCTGATCAAACTGATTAAAGAGTCTGATTCCACTGCAAATATCATTGTAGTTACCGCTGATGTTCAGAATCATGTCAGGGAAGAAATTGAAAATCTTCATATCATGTCATTTATTAATAAACCATTTACAGATGAAAAAGCCCGGATTATCTGCAATATAATGAAGGAGAAGGACAATGGGTAGCAGTGATATGACACAGGATATTTTAAAGGAGCTGTTTAACATCAGTGTCGGTCGTGCAGCTGGTATTTTATCGGATATAGTCGGACAAAAAATACATCTAAACGTACCTAATGTTAAAATTTTGAAAGCTTCTTCCGAATCCTATGCAATTGACGAGTATATTTCCATGAAGAAAAACGGTACACTTATGGTATCCACTCTTTCATTTAAAGAAAATTATACAGGAAAAGCAAGCCTTATTTTTTCTGCGGAAAAAATGAAAACATTTATCAGTCTCTGCCTGCAGGAAGAGCAAAGCAACAGTGACGATATGGATTTTAATGATGTTGATTTTGATATTATTAAAGAAATTGGCAATATTATATTAAACTGTATTATAGGAGAGACGGGAAATCTTTTAAATATCAGCTTTAAATATACTCTGCCGGAGGTCAGGCTTTTTAATGCCATGGATTTTAAGTATGACTATCAAAATACAGACAATGTATATGTGCTGATTTTATATATAACCTTTGTTATTGGGGATACAGAGATTGAAGGAGCTATTATCGTTGATTTATCCCTTCATTCAATCAATGATTTATTAACGAGGATTCACAAGCTAGAGGAATCACTATATGAATAAATTATTATATCAGGTACTGGACAACCTTAATGAGGGGATTGTTCTGTTAAATGAGGAATTACAGATTATTTACTGGAATTATTACATGGAAGATATTACAAATCTAAAACGGTATGATATTCTCAATCAGCCAATTGTTGATATCCTGCCTAATTTTAGTATGAGTTATTATCTGGATGCTTTTTATGATGTGATTGAACAGGGAACGATCCGATTCTTTTCCGGTGCAATCCATAAGCAGATGTTAAATAATTCCGATCATTTTAATTTAAAAATGAGCAGAATTGAAAATGAAGATAAACATTTTATACAGTTGGAATTTATGAATGTTACCAGCCAGTTTAATCAGATTAAACAGTTAAAATCCTACGTAAACAAATTATGGGATACTAACAGGGAACTGAAGGAAAAAGAAAAGATAATACAAAAGCTGGCATATCATGATAAGTTAACGGGCGCTGCAAACCGCAGTTTATTCTATGAAGTCTCATCCAGCCTGCTTCTCCAGGCCAAAAGGAATAAGACTCTTTTAGGGCTGATTTTTTGTGATGTCAATAAATTTAAATCCATTAATGATACCTATGGTCATGAGTTTGGGGATAAGGTACTGATTCATATTTCCCAGCTGCTTGAAAAATCGGCACGAGAAAGTGATATGGTATGCCGGTATGGGGGAGATGAATTTGTTATTCTTCTGCCTGAAATGAAAGATGTTGACAATTACAAAGTTGTTGCTTCCAGAATTGTGAAATTTACCAAAAAACCGGTAAAGATCCAGAACATAACCATCTCTCTGTCCATAAGCGGAGGAATCAGCTTTTATCCAATTGATGCAGAAACCATAGACCAGCTGCTTGTAAAAGCGGATGCCGCCATGTATGCGGCAAAGCAACAGAAGGGAACAGAAACATATTTTTACCGAATGGAATAAAAAGGAAAATCCGGTCACTTCCTCTCCTGTGAGCATATATTATACCGTATATATAAATTGAGAGGTATCATATGGATCAGTACACAACCAGACCGTCAGATGAAGTACAAGTAGGCTATGTGCGCGTCATGCACACAGTTCCTAATGCACCCAATGTTGACATATACGTGGATGATGAGATGATAATTGATAATCTTGCTTATGGAGATTTTACAGATTACTTAACCGTACAGGAAGGAACCTATAAAGTCACTCTTTATGTGGCGGGAACTCAGGATAATCCAATTATCGCCAATATGCTTCCTGTAGAGCCGGACGTCATGCTCACTGTGGCAGCAGTGGGAACTCCTGACAATATCAGCCTGCTTTCTATCACAGATGGGGGCACTGATATCATTCCAGGAAAAGCCATGGTACGTTTTATACATCTTTCTCCAGATGCGCCAGCCGTAGATATCACACTCCAGGACGGAACTGTAATCTTCCCCAATGTCGCATTTAAACAGATCACCCCCTACATCGCTGCAGATCCTATGGAACTTACTTTGCAGGTCAGACCGGCAGGGGCATCAGACATAGTGTTGGAAATCCCCAATGTCCCATTAACGGAAAACAGTCTTAATACAATTTATGCAGTCGGCCTGCTTCAGGGAGATCCTCAGCTGGAGGTTCTCTTGACAATGGATGAAATTTAAGGTATAACTTTGAATAAGTAATGAAAAACAGATAGCTCTTTGTGAGACACACATCAGAGTTATCTGTTTTTTTAAATAAATCGGAGAACAAAGGAGTCAGGAAAATGGTAAGAGACTTTCAGGCGGAAGATTTAAACCGGATTATGGAATTATGGCTTGAGACAAACATTCAGGCCCATGATTTTATTAAAAAAAGCTATTGGCAGGATCATTTTGATGAAGTAAAGGAGATACTCCCAAACGCTTCTGTTTATGTGTATGAAGACAATGGAATCATAGAGGGATTTATTGGTCTGATGAACAATTACATTGCTGGTATTTTTATTTCAAAGGACAACCAGTCCAGGGGAATTGGAAGGCAGCTGCTTCATCATGTAAAAGGAAATCACAATGAATTATCGTTAAAGGTTTATGAGAAAAATCAACGTGCAGTGAATTTTTATTTAAGAGAAGGTTTTCTTGTGACTGAAAAACAAGAGGACAGAGAGAACGGGGAAGTGGAGTATGAGATGGTCTGGAACAGGACCTGTTGACAAAAACGGTCTGATACGTTAGAATGCAAGCATATACTTGCATATGGAGGAATCCTGATTGGACGAGACAAGTCAGAAAATCATTGATGCTGCCATGGAACTGATTAAAGAGAAGGGGTATGTTGCTACTACCACGAAAGACATAGCAGGCCGGGCCAATATCAATGAGTGTACCATATTTCGAAAATTTAAGGGAAAAAAAGAGATTGTTCTTACAGGAATGGAGCAGGAAAAGTGGCGGGGAAATATATCGCCAGCCATTTTTCAAAATATAACATGGCAGCTTCAACCGGATCTGGAGATGTTTATGCGCAATTATCTGGACCGTATCACGCCAGATTTTGTTAAATTGTCGATTGGTCTGCGTGCGCCCCAGATTTACCAGGATACCAGACCTCAGATATTAAAAATACCAAAAGTATTTCTTGAGACCTTAATCCAGTATTTTGAGAAAATGCATGAGATGGGTAAACTGCCACTTCTGGATTACGAATGCCTGGCAATGACTGTTTTTTCCTCAACATTTGGTTTTACCTTTTTAAAAGCTTCTTTTGATGACCAGCTTACAACGGTCAGGCAGGAAGAATATATTAAAAACAGCGTGTCTTTGTTTGTGAAAGGAATTGAGCAGCGATGACAGATTAGATGGTATCATCATTGATTGGTGATGCCATTTATAATAAACAATATGCAAGTGAATACTTGCATAAAAAGGAGGTTCAGTTATGGAGATAACAGGTGCCCAGCTTTTTGTTAAAGCCTTAAGAAAGGAAGGAGTAGATATTCTGTTTGGATACCCTGGAGGTCAGGCAATTGACCTTTTTGATGCGTTGTATGGTCAGAGTGATATTGAGGTAATTTTACCCCGCCATGAACAGGGATTAATACACGCTGCAGATGGATACGCACGGTCATTAAAAAAGACCGGGGTCTGCCTGGTGACCAGCGGACCTGGTGCAACCAATCTGGTAACAGGCATAGCAACCGCCAATTATGACAGTGTTCCGCTTGTTTGTTTTACCGGACAGGTGCCCACCCATCTCATTGGTAATGATGCATTTCAGGAAGTCGATATCGTAGGTATCACAAGAAATATCTGTAAATATGCGGTGACAGTCAGAAGCAGGCAGGAACTTGGATCAATTATAAAGAAAGCATTTTATATCGCTGCCACCGGAAAACCCGGAGTAGTAGTGGTGGATATTCCAAAAGATATTCAGCAGGAATATGGCAATGACACGTATCCGGATACAGTGGAAATCAGGGGATATAAACCCAGTGTATCAGTCCATGAGGGACAGATTAAAAAAGCTCTGGCTGCGCTAAAACAGGCAGAAAAACCTTTGTTCCTGGCAGGGGGAGGTGTACTGGCAGCAGGAGCAGGGAAAGAAATGGAAAAGCTTGTGGATATTACCGGTATTCCGGTTGTATCAACTATAATGGGGAAAGGTGCGATACCTACAAGTCATCCACTTTACATAGGAAACATAGGAATCCATGCCAGTTATGCAGCCAATAAGGCGATCAGTGAATGCGATGTACTTTGTTCCATTGGAACAAGGTTTAACGATCGAATAACAGGAAAAGCGGGCACTTTTGCCAGTAAGGCAATACTGATCCATATTGATATAGACCCGGCTTCCATATCAAGGAATATCGCAGTTGATATCCCCATTGTGGCAGATGCAAAAAAAGCAATCTGTTGTCTGCTTGAAAAGACAGAGTCCTGTAATTGCCATGACTGGAAAAAACAGCTGGATGATTTAAAAAAGTCGTATCCTCTTGCAATGAAGCAGACCGGTCTGACACCCCAGTATATCATTGAAAAGATTAATAAAATGTTTGACAAACTTATTGTAGTGACGGACGTGGGGCAGAATCAGCTTTGGACGACACAGTTTCTGGAGTTAAATAAAGAGAAACAACTGCTCACATCAGGTGGTCTTGGAACCATGGGATATGGTCTCCCCGCTGCACTGGGGGCAAAGCTTGGCAATCCGGAGAAATACGTAGTTGCTATCTGTGGAGATGGCGGGATTCAGATGAATATTCAGGAGCTGGCAACAGCAGTCGTACAGGAACTGCCAGTAATTGTCTGTGTTCTGAATAATGGATATCTTGGTAATGTAAGGCAGTGGCAGCAGATGTTTTATAATAACCGGTATTCTTCCACCTGCCTGAAGTATAGAAAACGGTGCAAGAAGGGCTGCGCCGGTCCTGGAAAAACGTGCCCTGCCTATATTCCGGATTTTGTGAAGCTGGCGGAAAGCTATGGGGCACTGGGGATTCGTGTCACCAGCAGGGAAGAAGTTGAGGCAGCATTTCATTATGCCGCCCAAAATGAACTTGCTCCAACATTAATAGAGTTTATTATTGAACCGGAAGAAAACGTTCTTCCTATTGTTCCGCCTGGAAGCCAGTTAAGTGAAATGATTATGGAATACTAAATAAGGAAGGTAAAGGTATGAAAAAAAGATGGCTTTGTCTGTTTGTAGAAAATGAAGTGGGCGTATTGGCAAGAATTACCGGGCTTTTTTCTGGGAAAGCTTATAATCTTAATAGTCTTACGGTAGGGACTACACAGGATGAGACGGTGTCTCGGATAACCATCAGCCTGTTTAGTGATGATCAGATATTCGAACAAATAAAAAAACAGTTAAACCGCATGGTGGAAGTGATTAAAGTAATCGATTATACGGATATTGATATTTTCAGAAAAGAGATTATGTTTTTAAAAATCTTGAAATGCACAGAACATGACCGCGCTTTCCTCTTTCAGTTTTCTGAAATATATGGAACCAGAATTCTTGATTTTAACAAAGATTCTGTATTGATGGAAAGCATAAAAGCGGAAGAAGAAAATAATTGTATGCTGCAGTTATTATACAAAAAGCTGGATAATACGTTTGAAATTGTCAGAGGTGGAAGTGTAGCAGTGGAAGCTGTTTAAGACATGGCTGATAAAAAACTATGTGTCATAGTCTGATTGAATTATGATCTTCCCGTATACAAAATTATGGGAAACTGGTATGATAAGAAAGACAAATCAGACAAGAAATAAATGGCACAAAGGATTCGTAAAATATTATGAAACAATTAACCATAGGAATACTGGCTCATGTCGATGCAGGCAAGACCACGCTTTCAGAAGGAATACTTTATGCAAGCGGGAAGATCGGAAAGCCAGGAAGAGTTGACAATAAAGATACATTTTTAGATACCTACGAGCTGGAAAAAGCAAGAGGGATCACCATATTTTCCAAACAGGCAGTTTTTGAAATGGGAGATCTTAAAATCACCCTTTTAGATACTCCGGGGCATGTGGATTTCAGTGCGGAGATGGAGCGGACCCTTCGCGTGCTGGACTATGCCATACTGGTAATCAGTGGCGCAGACGGGGTACAGGGACACACCAGAACTTTATGGCGTCTTTTATCCATGTACCAGATTCCTGTTTACCTTTTTATTAATAAGATGGATCAGGCAGCTGCCGATCGGGACAGATTGATGAGTGAGGTCAAAAAGCAGCTTCATGACAGCTGTATCGATTTTTCTCTGTATGATACAGATGGCTTTTATGATCAGCTTGCCATGTGCAGTGAAAGCATGATGGATGAATATTTAGAGACCGGTCTGGTAAGCGGGGAGCAGATCCGGCAAGGAATTAAAAGCCGGACTATATTTCCCTGCTTTTTCGGTTCTGCTCTCAAATTACAGGGAATAGAAGCACTGCTGAAAGGAATCAGCGATTACGCCCTGATACCGGAGTATCCCCCGGATTTCGGAGCAAAAATATTTAAAATAACAAGAGATGACCAGGGAAACCGGCTGACGCACTTAAAGCTTACCGGCGGATCCCTCTGTGTAAAGAATACTCTGACCAATGGAGTCTGGGAGGAAAAAATCAACCAGATCCGCATTTATTCCGGAGAAAAATATGAGGCAGTGAATGAAGTTACTCCCGGCAGTATCTGCACAGTAACCGGACTTACCCAGACCAGACCAGGCGAGGGGCTTGGTTTTGAAGCAGCTTATGAATCACCGGTGTTGGAACCGGTTCTGTCTTATCAGATTGCATTACCAGAAGGCTGTGACCCAAGACAGATGCTTCCAAAGCTTCGCCAGTTGGAAGAAGAGGAGCCGGAGCTTCATATTGTATGGGATGAACACGTACAGGAGATTCAGGCACAGATCATGGGGGAAATACAGATTGAGATATTAAAAACCCTGATCTTAGAACGGTTCGGAGTGGAGGTTTCCTTTGACACGGGAAGGATTGTATACAAAGAGACCATTGAAAACCCTGTGGAAGGTGTGGGACATTTTGAACCCCTGAGACATTATGCAGAGGTTCATCTTTTACTTGAACCTGGGGAACAAGGCAGTGGTATGGAGTTTTGTTTAGCCTGCAGTGAGGATCTGCTGGCCAAAAACTACCAGAAACTTGTACTGACACATCTGGAGGAAAAAAGTCATAAAGGAGTTCTCACCGGATCTGCAATTACAGATATACGAATTACCCTTGTGTCAGGGAAAGCCCACCAAAAACATACAGAAGGCGGAGATTTCAGGGAAGCCACATACCGGGCGGTGCGGCAGGGCTTAAAAGAAGCACAGTCAGTACTGCTGGAGCCCTATTATGGTTTTAACCTGGAACTACCGGAAAATCTGGTTGGAAGAGCCATGACAGACATCGAAAAGATGTCAGGAACCTGTGAGATCACCCATACAGACGGTGTAACCGCAGTTCTTACCGGCAGTGCTCCGGTATTTACCATGAGAAACTACCAGAAAGAGGTATCTGCATATTCCAGAGGTATGGGAAGGCTGTTTTGTACGTTAAAAGGCTATGAGCCATGTCATAATCCGGAAACTGTAATAAAGGAATCCGGTTATAATTCAGAAACCGATCCGGACAATCCCACAGGGTCCGTATTCTGCTCCCACGGTGCTGGATTTGTAGTTCCCTGGGATCAGGTGAAAAACCACATGCATCTGGAACCATTTTTAAAACTGACCCAGTCAGCTGTGAATGAGGAGACAAGAGACAGTCATACAGCCAGACGGGAAGCACCACTTATGAGTCTGGAAGAAATCGATCGGATTATTGAAAGCACCTTCTATGCAAACAAAGGGAAGCGGACAGAATGGAAGAGAAAAAGGCCTGTGTATGAGGTGCGCCGGGAGCCTGTCTATCATGAACCAAGGCAGGCAGAGCATCGGGAAGAATACCTCCTTGTAGATGGTTATAACATTGTATTTGCCTGGCCGGAACTTGCTGAACTGGCAAACGATAATATGGATGGTGCAAGAATGAAGCTTCTGGATCAGCTGTGTAATTATCAGGCGATCCGAAAATGCCGAATCATAGCCGTATTTGATGCATACCGGGTAAAAGAACACAGGGAAGAAATGATTGCCTATCACAATATCCATCTGGTGTATACGAAAGAGGCACAGACAGCCGATCATTATATTGAAAGATTTGCTCATGATAACAATGGAAAATACCGGATCACGGTAGCCACTTCCGATGGTCTGCAACAGATGATCGTAAGGGGAGCCGGGTGTGCCCTGCTATCTGCCAGAGAATTAAAGATTGAGATGGAAGCGGCAAATAAGAGAGTGGCAGAAGAATTTCAGGATTCCAGACCAAGTCAGCGTAATTATCTGCTTGATTCCTTGTCAGATGAAACAAAAGAACAGTTAAAAGAAGCGGGCAGTGAAGAATCGTAATTTCATAGGTCCCTTCTGCAGATGATAAATTGATTGTTGCAGAAAGGACCCAAAGAAATTCATTTATTTCGACCTTTGGATGAAATGGAAAGTTCATATTGATCGCCCAGAATGCATACATCATCAGAAAAGATTGGTTCCGCTCCCTTGTAGCAGATCCGCTGGATGCACAAAAGAGCAGTTCCCGGCAAGACCGCCAGCATCTCTGATTCTGCAAAGTCGGCAGATTTTGCAAAGATTTTGTCGTCGGCAGATTCGATCTCAAGATGATATTGATGCTCCAGAAATTCATAGAGACCGTTGAATTTGTTTGTAAACTGCTCTATATTGGGAACAAGAGCATAGGGTAAGTAATCTTTAATGATGGCTATTGGTTTTTCATTAATCAGTTGAATTCGCTGTATTCTGGCTATGGGGGTACCAATAGGCTGATTAAGCTCCTTCCCCAGCCTTTCTGTGGCGTGAATAATATCAATATACATGCTTTTGGTTCGGACATCAAATCCCCTGTTGCGAAGACATTCAGTAACTGAGGTGACTTTGTTTAAAGATTGAATAGCTCTGGAGTCCAGTACGATTGTACCTCTCCCCTGCCTGATTTCAACAAGACCTTCATCCTTCAGGATTTCCATGGCAGTTCTAATAGTAGTGCGGCTCACTTTGTATATCTTTTCAAGCTCTGGTTCTGTAGGAAGGAATTCTGAAACAGGATAGGTTCCATCTTTAATCTTCAATTTAATTAAATCATGAACAACCATATAAGCCGGAACTTTCCCCATAGTAAAGTAATTATGAAAATCACAGGGCAGTAATTGATTTTCATAATTCCTCCTTTCTTTTAACATATTCATTTAACTGATCCTAATTATATCATATGTTTCATCTATAGGAAATAAATGTAAAAAAATTTAGTATATTAATTACTATTTTATGAATAAAAAGTAATTGATTATATTTTGAAGGAGAATTTATGTGTATCAATAAGAAAAGAAAAAACGATGGTTGGCTCCATGCAAAAACGGCAGTTTCAGTGACAATTGCATGGAGAGAGTTCCGTCACTGAAACAATGCCGGTTTTGCCTTCTGACTTAAAAAATAGGAGGAAGCCAGCATGAAATATATCAATGCAAAAACAATTCTCCCCGACAAACTGGTCAGGGAATTGCAGCAGTATATTCAGGGAGAGTATCTCTATATCCCTGCTCTTTGTGAAGAGAGAAAACAATGGGGAGAGAAGACCGGATACAGAAACGAGTTAAAACAGAGAAATAGTGAAATCAGGATCCAGTACCAGACGGGCAGTTCCATGGAAGTCCTGGCAATGCAGTACTGCCTTTCTCTTTCCGCAATCAGAAAAATTATATATAATAAATAAATGGACGGGGTATATCTATTTTACAACAGGAGAAGGGCTTTTCGAAGTCCGGCTCCTGTTTTTTTTTTAAGAGGCAATGTGATGTAGCACGAATAAGTGAAAATACGACAAAATATCTATAATTGAAGATTGCTAAACATCGTTTTTTGCTATATTATAAACTGACATTAACATAATATTAATCTTGTAATATAGCATATCTAACAGAGTCTGCAGAAAGAGGTCAATAATATGAGGAAAAATTTGTTAATAAACAGTGGATTTCCCAAAGCAGTTGATCCGACAAAGGATCTTGTCAGAATTGAATGGTCGGTCAATGATTCATGGTATTTGAAATGTGAGTTTCAGTCAGGAGACAAACAGCTTGGTTTTACATGGCATCAGATGATCAATTTAATGCCGGATGGTACTTATATGAACAGTCTGGAGAGTTTATTTATGAACGCAACAGATAACAAATGGATCCATAAGAATGTTATGCTGCCGCTTTCTGAGACTGCTGGTGCAGATACTGATAAATTTCATGTTTATACACCCTATGGAGGTATAAAAGGTGATCACACAGGAATGGATTTGAAGTTTGAATTCGAAGGTCAGAAGATAGATGTTCATTGTACACCAAGTGGTGAAATCGAACATCAGGGTGTTACTGGTCTTCTGGATTTTGGTTCAATACAATCGTATGAATATGGATTTGTGAACATGCAGGTGGAGGGTATTGTAACAATCGATAATACATCATATGAAATTACAGATGGTCATGCATGGTTTGACCGTCAGTATGGTCATATTAACAAAAAGGATGAACCGCCTAAGTTCCTTCCGGGAAGGGCTTCCTGGTTGTGGCTGGGTATTGACAATCTGAAGAACGGTCGTGGTGCCGCTTCTTTTGGAGATATTTACAATCCAGGCGAGCGTATCTGCTTTGCGACATTTTTGCATGAGGATGGCACAGAGGCAAATGTTGAGGCTGACATTACCTACGATAATATTTGGACCAGTAAGAAAACCGGATTCTCATATCCCGGTACTATTGTTATCAATGTCCCGGAAGAAGACTTTAATGTAACCTTAACCAGTCTGGGTACAGAGGATGTTGAATTTGTGGTTGAAGGCGAAAATAAAGGTCTTTCCGGATGCCAGTGCCTGTTCCAGGCCATGGGAACTTATAAAGGAAGTTCTATTAACCATGTATGTGATGTGGAAACCATTGGAGACCTTTGTGGAGAGGATTGAAATTGTTTCTGCCAGAAAAGAGATTGAGGTATATAAGTTGCCTCAATCTCTTTGATTTACTGCTATTTCCAAATAATTACATGGAGATATAATGGATTTTTCCAGGGTTCAGGCAGCAACAGTTTCAATCCTTGCTGGTATTATCTTAATTATAGTATTTGAGAAACTCATTTTATTAATAAACGATGGATGGGATAATTTATGCCAAAAGAAGACAGTTCAGTGAAAAGAAAGCATAATCAACAATTAAAAAGAGATCAAATATGGAATGCACTTGTTTTTTTATTGGAAAACAAACCAATAGAAAAAATTTCCATACAGAATATCTGTGATATAGCGAAGGTGCACAGAACTACTTTCTATAATCATTTTTATGATATTTATGATTTATTGGGCTATGGCACAGAGCAGATGGTTTCAGGATTAATTCCGGATGATATTCTTGATTTTAATACAGATGCCATGTCTGCTAATATTATTCATTATATTAGCAGGTATCGAAATGTACTTGCAAATATAACAAAAACAGGATTTAAAGATGAATTATTTACAATAACAGATAATGCATTTGAGAAATATTTATATAAAACAATAGCAGCAGCAAAAGAAGCCTATTCTTTGAAGATTCCCATTCATGTGATAGCTAAATTCTATTGCGCCGGCTTATCCCAATTACTATTCTGGTGGGTCAGCAACCGGGAAATGAGTGAAGAAGAATTAAAAAGCCAGGTTGATGAGATTATACAGTTAATAAAAAAGAGTTGTATCAATTGAGGTGACAAATTAAGAAAAGCAGCATTGCCAATTCATCAGGAATTGGTGGTGCTGCTTTCTTAATCTATTATTTTGACCAGTTTCCTACAAGTTCAACATATCCATATCCTGTTACTTCTTCTTTGCGATAGCTGCCTGTGACTGCGCTTGCACCCTCATATTTGTGCAGTGCCGGAATCACAGATACGATCTCCTGATGCCTTGGAGAAGGCGTCACTTCCAGGCGTGCCTCAAATTCCGGCAGTTCAATGACCCACTTCGTGGGGTAATATTGCCCGGATTTCTCACTCAGCCAATAATCGGATTCTCCTTTGGAGAATGGCTCAGCATAGGTAACAGTCTGGGTTCCGTCTGGATGCATGACAGTTGCCCATGAAGTTTCAACTCCGTTGTTAACTGCACACCACAGGCTGATGATCTCGCCGTTGCTTAAATTTAAGTCCATCCAGCTCCATTTAATATTGCTGTTATTATTATTCTGCATCATTTCCCATTGGCGGTCAAACCAGGTAAGACCGTCAAGATGGTAGGTTTTACCTTCAATAGTCAGGGTTCCGTCAGTATCCATCGTAGGAATGGAGTATTGATATACAGTCATATCATTCAGTGGGAAACAGCCTGTGCCGCCATTGTAAATCGGGAATCCAACCGGCTTTAGTTTCACATTCAGTTCCATGTTGGGAGCTGTGGCATAAATCTGCATTTCTTCTAAATTACCGCGCATAAACCCATTGGGAACCTCAATATTAAATTCTGATTCTGATATTGTAACAGAGTAAAGCGGATACACTTTATCTTCTCCGTAATACCAGCCAGTAGTCTCATCTGTGAATGAGATAATAGACGCGATAATTGGTTCAGATCCGGTATTTTCAAGTGTCATCAAATGAAAAAGGTAATTTATTTTATGTCCCTCTGTTTCAAAATGTCCGATTGCAAACCAGGAGTTGACATTGTACTCCTTTTTATAGATAAGATCTTTTACTGGATTGACCAGTGGAGTTAATCCTTTTGTAGGTTTCTGCATATTTTCTATAAGAGATTGTTTTGTTGTATGATCCATTTGGCTCTTCCTCTCATTTGTTTCTTTATTTAGTAAGCGCTTGACTATGAACATATCTTATTTGATAAAGAAAATAAAATCAAGAAACAGATAGGCAAGCCTGTAGTAATTACTACAAATATTGTTTTTTGTTGAAATCTGGCTGCCGTTGTTTGCTATTGGTTGAAGACAATTATTTATATAGAATAATACAGAAACAAACGGTACATTGAATTTTTCAGAAGACGGGGATAAAATAACTCTAAAAGCCGTAAGGGGAGGAAATAAAAATGGATCCGACATATATGGGATATGAAGAACGAATCATAACGCCGGAAAAACCGGTACAGATGGCAGGATATGACGCACGGATTGACAACTGCTCAAGGGGAGTTTTGAAGGATTTAAAGGCCCAGATTCTTGTAATTAAAAAAAATGAGGAACGATTCTGCCTTATAACAATTGACAGCCTGGGTTTTACCGTTGAGCTGACCAGTTTTTTAAGAATAAAGGCAGCAGAGATTCTGTCAGCTAAAATGGAGCAGGTCATGATTTGTTTTTCCCATACACACGCTGCTCCCAATGCTGCAGTGGAAAAAGAATATTATGATTTTGTGTGCCAGTCAGTTCTTTCAGGGGTTAAGAAAGCGGATGAATCCATGGTGCCTGTATACGCAGGATGGGGAGTAGCAGAAAACACGGTTGGAACTAACCGAAGAGAGAGTGATCAGCCAATTGATCCACGAATTGGAATCCTAAAGATATGCGAAGAGAATCAGGAAAAAATAAAAGTTCTTGTAGTCAGGGTAACTGCTCATTGTAATGTTCTAATGCCTGATAATTACCTGATTTCACCGGATTATTTTGGAGAGGCAAGAGAAGCTCTGGAGAGAAGTTATGGCTGTAATGTAATAATGGTGCAGGGGGCTTCCGGAGATGTAAGACCCAGATACCGTCAGGAAAATGCAGATTATTTGGAAATCCATCCAGCAGAGGAACATTTAATGAACAACAGTGTTCAGATGAAAGAAAGATCTGTAGCACAGAGCCAGAAGGCATTGAAGGATATGGCAGAAGCCATCTGTGAATCTCTTCATCCAGTGGTAAACCTGATAAAACCAGAGCCTGTCTCCAGAATATCCATGTTTTCGGTAAAATCCTCTTTTTGTGCTGATGTTCCGGAATTGAAAAGGGCAGGGGAAATCGCTGCCGAAGCATGGGAAATGGGAAGGATTAATGGTAAAGGGTGGTTAATGGAAGTGGAGAGATTACTGAACAAGGGAGAGAAAAAGCAGAGGGCCGAAATTGAAATACAGTTTTTCCCAGTCAATGACGGCTGCCTCTGCGGTGTTCCAAATGAAGCCATGTCTGATATTGCAGTTAATATCTGGAAGAAAAGCAATAATCCCATGTTATTTTTCAATGGTTATACAAATGGATGTTCCAGTTATCTACCGACAGCTACTGAATATGACAAGGGTGGGTTTGAAGTTCTCTGGTCAAACCTCCTTTACTATCAGTACCATGGCAGAGTGATGCCCTTAAACCGGGATACTGCAAACCGGCTGGAGGATGAGGTGGTAAAGGCTTGGAAGGAGTTTTAGGAGTCTGATCAGACAGCAGCTGCAGACTTTTGCAGATTCTGTCTTCGTCTAAGCTGGTCTTTTTTATATTTCCTAATTCTTAGAATCAGATATGCACCAAACACAACCGTGTATACCAATACGGATAAAACATAGTTCACCTGATAGAGCATTTCCACACCAGAAGCGGGGTTCAGGGATTCCAGCATGCCTGGAATTAATAGCACCATCAAGTAAACGTAAAGGATGGCAAACCAGGGGTAGGAAAGTCGCTGTACATTTTTCCAAACCCTGGGTTTCATCTTTTTTCTAACTGCCTTAAAAGATGTGACCATTAAAACAATCATAATTAAAAAGAGCGGTACTGTCAGAATTAATGCAAGGATCTGTCTAAAATCCAGTTCTTCTGGGGTTTTGAAAATAGCTGCTATGTAATAGATCCCGTAAGCAAAGGAATGTGCTAATGTAATCAGGCAGGCGATAATGGACAAATAACCTCTGATGGGCATCAGCGTCCGTACTATTTTTCCTTTTGGATTTAAAGCGCCAATATACATAACAATGACGAATAGTGCAGTGGAGAAGGCACCTCTGTAAAAGACAGAAATGATATAGAGGTAGGTCCATTCCGGAAAGACTTCGTATAAGTTAAGTTTCGTATAACATACGATAAATCCAATGACTGCTACAGATAGTACATAGAATACTGCCGGGTGTTTGCGAATGGCATTTTTGAAAAAGAATACAAATAAGATGGCTTCCAGTAACGCAATTAAGAAAATCATGTAAATGTGCCGTTTAACCTTTCTTGGTAGTGTTGGAGGTGGGTGCAAATGGCTGCACGGAGGTTAGCGAAAACTAATCAACACGAACTATATCATGGGAAATATTGGGGTGTCAAGATTGGTTAATGGCATTTTTTTCTCATAGTTTTGATTGGAGGAGTTAATGATAAATAATTGCGTTTAACGGAGAAAAGTGATTAAGATTCTTGCATGTTGTATCAATTTAAATAAAATTATATTAGTTGATTGAATTATCTTACCATTTGTCATAAAATGGGAATAGGTATTTGAAAACAATTGAAATCTAAACTAGTTAAGGATTTTTTATTGTCAGATTACGAATTGGAGAAAAATGTTTATGAGTAATTTCAATCAAATAGAGACAAATAATTATGAATCTGGTCAAGTAGAGCTTGAAATAGCAGGTATTGGAATAAGGATTGGTGCATTTATAATTGATCATCTAATAATAGTTGGGGTTTTAGTGTATCCATTAATATTATTTGTGTTTAGCCATATTCAAAGCGATCCTGCAAAAGAATGGACTATGTTTCCGATTTTAATGTTAATGGCATTTTTAGTTTACTGTATAAAAGATATTATTAAAGGGAGAAGCCTTGGAAAACGTGCATTGGGATTGGCGGTAAGAAGTAATGTGGATACATCGGATATACCATCTGTTTCAAAGCTTTTTTTGAGAAATATTCTTACGTTTGCATGGCCTATTGAATTTCTGGTTCTTGTATGCGGTGCGAAGAAAACGAAACTAGGCGACCAGATAGTCGGTACAAATGTTTACAGGGTATCTAAGAAACCCCAAATAGTTATTATTGTTGTCCCAGTGGTTTTGACCATAATAATTTTCGCAACTTCACTTTTAATTGGAATATCATCAATATTTAAAAATGACGACTCTTATAAAACGGCAGTAAGCTACATAGAAGCAAGTCCCGAAGTTACAAATATAGTCGGAAACATTGAAGGCTATGGTTATATGCCTAGTGGAAGTCTTACTTATTCCGGAGATTACGGAAAAGCGATTTACTCGATTAAGGTCATAGGCAGTGAGAACACTGCTCATGTTCATATAAAATTGGAAAAAAAACTTAATAGTAATTGGGAAATAGTTTACCTGGATTTTAGTAAATAAGCGTTTATCTTTAAAGTTTTTATTTCCCAGGTATGTGTGTGAGGGGGGAAAAGGATGGTTAAAGGGATTGCTATTTTCGGGCTGAATGGGAGCGGAAAGTCTACTCTGACACATGCATTATCAAAACAGACAGGTTATTTTGAGATGGATGTGGAAGATTATTATTTTCCTCAGCAAAGAGATTCAAGAAGATTGGCGTTAGAAAATAACAATGTAATTGAGAATGACCAGTTAGATGAATTGCCTTTTTCTAACCCTAGAACAAAGAATGAAGTACAAACTGCAATTATGGAGAATATAAAGACTCATCCAAGGTTTATTATTTCTGGAGTTACAATAAATTGGTGTGATGAAATTCTTTCTCGCATTGATATTGCTTTCTGGATTCAAACACCACTTGAAGAAAGATTAAAGAGAATTCAGACCAGGGAAGAAAGAAGGTTCGGAACAAGAGTCCTTGATGGTGGTGATATGAACGCAAAGCAAATGGAATTTGTGGAAATGGTAAAAAATCGCGATTCAAAAGAAGTTGAAGATTTTGCAATGAAGCTTGGTTGTCCTGTCATTGTAATTGATGGAACATTATCTGTGATACACAATCTGAAGAAAATAACAGATAGTATTAATAGTTAAAAATAGATATAAGTGATCTCGATAATTTATGGAGGTACGTTATATGCAATATGCAATAGAATTATATTACGATATAAAAACGGAACAGAAACTGCCTTAAAATTATATTCTTGAATTGGAGACCAGCTATGAAAAGTCAATCATAAATCAGCAAAAAATTTCTTTTTCGTATCGATGGTAAAATAGGGTAACTTTAATAGAGCTCCCTGAGGGTGCTTTTTCAAAATCTATCGATATTGGTATACAGACCTCTTATTCGAGGTTAAATTCAACTTCGTCAGTAAGCATCTTCCAGATGATTCTGACTAACTTGCCGGAACAGTGCCCAAGGGCATTATAGTGAGTTCGGCCTTCTGCCCTCTTGGCATCATAATAAGCCTTGAAGGTGTCGTTGTTTCTTACAACGTTCCAAGCTGCATTTACTAGGGCATATCGCAGTACACGAGAGCCACGTTTGGACATACGAGTTCGTTTAGCCTGAAAATTACCAGACTGATATACGGACGGATCTAAACCAGCAAAAGCAAGCAGCTTGTTAGGACTTAAGAAACGGTGAATATCACCTATTTCACCAAGAATCATTCCGCCATTTATGTATCCGATACCAGGAATGGTCATGATGACTGATTCATTGAAATTCATGATGTCCGTCATTTCTGCTTCAATCTTATTTAATTGGCTATCCAGTAACTCGATTTGTTGAATGGTCTGGGTTATCTGAATAGATATAGCGCTGTCGTTTGCACCGACAGACTTCTGTGCCAGAACTCTTAATTCTTTGGCCTGCTCCTTTGTAAAGTGACCATGAGACTTCACTTTGAGCAGATTTGCCAGATGAGTCATATGCATGGAAGCAATCTCGTTAGGAGAAGGTGCTTCATTAAGAAGGGCATAGACAGCATTCTGATGCAGACCGGATTTAAAGAAGTATTGCAATTCGGGGAAGACCTGATCAACATAGGTCGTCAGTTGGATTTTAAGGCGGGTTCGCTGTTTTATCGTTTTCTGGCGAAAGCGCCCAAGAGCTTTTAAGTCCATCAGATCAAGATCATAGAAGCTGACGAACCGTAAGGAATCCTGCATCATTAGAGTTTTAGCAATAACGTAAGTGTCGACCTTATCTGTCTTAGTTTTGCGAATGTTGTTCTTTCGCATCTGAGACGTCTTAATAGGGTTGAGAACACACACTCTGTAAAGACTGGCAACAAGGTATCGAACAAGGTTGTCACCGTAGTGTGCCGTCGACTCAAGACCGATGATGGTGCTGTCCTTATCGAATGATTCGATTTTGGAAATCAGCAGTTGGAAGCCATCAGCGTCATTTGTGAATTTGAACGGCTCAATGAGTATCTCGCCCTCCGAAGAAACGGCAGCGGCGAAATGGTTAAGTTTGGCAATATCAATACCAACGTAAATCATGAGGTTGTACCTCCCTTTCGTAAGATCTGATACCGTGATATCCACCAGCGATTATCATCGTAGACTTGATTGAAATAAGTACTCATTGGAACAAAGTGCTCCGGTACATCCAGCATATAAACAATTCAGATAAAGGTAGCGGCAATACACTCCAGTTGAGTAGTCAAAGCTACAGGAAAAAATCAAAAGTCCACAGTATCTGAATGTATTATAACCACGATATTAAAAAGAAAGGAACGTGTGATAATTAACTTCCTAATTATCATACAAGGTAATTATGACAATTGTTTATTTTGTACGACATGCGCAACCAGACCATACCTGGAATGATGGTGACAGCACCAGACCTTTGACAATAGAAGGTCAGCAAGATTCAGAAATTGTATATGAGTTTTTAAAAGAAAAGAATATAAATGTCTTTTACTGTAGTCCATATAAAAGAAGTGTTGAAACTATTAAAGAATCAGCAGCGTTTCACAAAAAAGAGATTATATTGGATGAACGGCTTCGTGAAAGAAAAAAAGGCATTGACGGTAACAATTATGGAATGTTTCAGAAACGTTGGCTTGACAAGGATTTCCACGAAGATGGTGGGGAATCCATCAATATGGTACAGATAAGAAATATATCGGCATTAGAAGAGATAATCAGTAAAAATGAGGGTAAGACTATTGTGGTTGGAACTCATGGCACAGCACTTAGCTCAATTCTTAATTATTACAACCCAAAGTTTGGTTGTGATGATTTTCTCCGAATAATTGATTGGATGCCATACATTATTGAACTTCAATTTGATAAAATGGAACTTATTAATTTAAAAGAGCATATTTATATTCATAAAGATTTTAAAGGAAAAAAGCGAGCTGATAAATCCTAATGGAAATTGAGTGGAGCCCTAATAAGTGAGGTAAGTAATATGGTAAATTTGAAAAATGAAATAGCAAAATCAATTGGTATCTCATTTCCAACTACAATACCTCGTGTTGAGTATAAACTGTTGGATTCCACTAAGGCAGATGGATATACAAGACAATTGATTGAGTATGATTCTTTCGGAGACAAAGTCATTGCTTTTCTTTTAATTCCGGAAATAATTGAAAAAAATCCAGCTATTCTCATTAATCACCAGCATAACAGGGAACATCATTTGGGAAAGAGTGAAGTTTGTGGACTGGCCGGAAATCCTTTGCAAGCTTTTGGACCAGAATTGGCAAAAAAGGGATTTGTTGTGTTAGCTCCTGACTCGATATGTTTTGAGGATAGACGTCAGGATCCAGAAGTGGAGGGGTTTGACTTTTGGCAGCATTTTAATGAAATGTGCTATCGTATAATAAAAGGCGAATGTTTGATAAAAAAAGTGCTGAATGATGCCATGAATGGGATTACATTGCTCTCTAATCTTACATATGTTAATAACAAAAAAATTGGCACTCTGGGACATTCTTACGGGGGTAATACTGTCTTATTTCTTTCTGCGTTAGATGAACGAATTGCTTATAGTTGTGCAAGTGGTAGTGCTTGTACTTATGAGTATCGCATGATTAATAATATTGGAATTGAAATGGCAAGCGTAATTCCGAACTTTCATGGTAAATATGATATATATGATTTAGTATCTTGTATTGCACCAAGACAATTGCTGATTGTTTCGGCGGAAGATGATAAATATTCAAAAGATGCGTCGTATATTGTTGAAAAAGCCAGCCAAGCCTATTTAGAATATGATGCTTTAAAAAACCTGTATCACAAGAGATATCCAGGTGGTCATGAATTGACGAAAGAGCGTTTCGATTTTATTATAGAGTGGATAGATTCAAATGCGAAACTGATGGATACATAAAACTAATAATTGAATAAATAAAACTTAATCTGTAAAGGATTCATATGCGAATAATGTTAGCTCTTCCTGAGAAAGAAAATACTTTAAGTCAAATTTCGAAAATGCTAAAAAGTGATGCTGACCTCTATGTATTTCCTGAAGGATTTCTTAATAACGATACAATTTATGCCGCATTGAATATGTTTAAAGATACCCATAGCTGTGTGATCACAGGATTTAAGGACAATCATAAAAATGGGCAGCAAAAGGCACTTGTAATTGAAGGTGGTGTTATTACTGATACATATACTAAATGTATCCTTACAAAAGGTGAAAAACAAAAAGGAAAAGTACGTGGTGCCAGCATACATTGTGTAAAAACAAAATTTGGTGTAATTGGAATTCCCATTTGTTATGAAATACATTTCCCCGAAGTTTCAAGAGTGATGATGATTGATAAACCATTATTTCTATTAAACATAATTGGAACCGGTATGTATAATGAGCTACAATATGAACAGTGGGTTACAATTGCAAAAACAAGAGCAATTGAGAATGAAACATTTGTATTAGGGTGCTCCCATTTTTGTGGACAAATTCCATTAGCATTTGCATTTTCTCCGTCAGGGCAGTGCATTAGTCAAAAGAAAAATCTTCCTGGAAATATTATTGTAGAAATTGATCTAAAAGAATGTGGTAAAAAGACCATTGGATATTGGGAAGACAGAGTACCAGAATTATTTACAAATTTAGGTAGTATATAGAATCATTATTTAAAAATACAAGGAATTACGATTATGAGGTAACCACATGAGAAAAACGCTTCCGGATGTGGCAAACTATTTAAAAGAAATAATGGTGCCTGGAACCAACGAAGCATATGCGATTAATCCTGTGTTTAAAAATGTTACAATGGATGAAAACCTATATGAAGGGGTTCTCGCGTTTAGAGCCTTTTTGGTGCAGCTTTACGATTCTTTATACGTCAAAGGCAATGATTATGACAATAGCAAAAAAGTTGCCCATGAATATGAAAATCGAACTACTCTCTCCGTGTATTATCCATTTTTGCACGATGTAAGAACTATACTTATGAACATAGGTTATTATGGCAAGTCAGTTGATAGCTCCAATTCCCTTATTTGTGAAAACAACATATTAGTTGATAAACTGTCCGTTACCAAAAACTTTGAATGTCTTCGCTTTCTTACTGATTGTGGTATTTGTATTAACGGTATAGATTTAAACAATAAAAAACAGAACATCTCAAACATCAAAACTATAAAGATTACATATCCAAAAGATCCCCTTATGCTGACAGGCCTAAAGGTTATGGCAATTGCCGAAACTGACTACGGCACTCTTGTAAATCAGGATATTTTTTTACGCTGTGATTACAGAATATTGAAAAAAGAAGAAACTAATGAGCTTACCATCGTGCAGGATACGATAAAGCCTTTATCCGCAGATGTACGGGATTTTATTCTGCAATTGCATCAGCGTTATATAGATAAAGGATTTACCTGCATTGTGGAAATAAAAGGGTTTCATATCTACATAAAGTATTGTTATAAACGCAAAGATTTATGGGGGATCAACGCTTCTCTGAACAACGGATATCATATTAATGTGAAACCCACAAAGACAGATGAATACACAGACACCATAAAAACATTTTCTCCAATATTGCAGGAACTGATTGCAAAGGGGTATGGCTGCGGCAGAAAAAGAGAAATTATCGGTCATTGTGACGGAGGTTGTCGTGGTATTCCCATATCGCTAAATGATTCTGTTCTATCGTTGCGAAATGACATTGTAACATGGTTTGATAAAGAAGTGTCATGCTTACAAAAGAAATGAATAAGAAATTGAGGAGGAGCTTAATATGGCATGGGATCACGCAGAAATTTATACTGACAATAGAAGGATAAGGAAAATTACAAACAACAAAAAGGAATATATAGACTTGTTATTGCTGGCCGACGAGCAGGAAGATATGATAGATAAATATCTTGAGCGTGGTGAAATGTTCGTTTTGGAGGATAATGGCATAAAAGCTGAATGTGTGATTACAAAAGAAGATGATGGTGTTTATGAGCTTAAAAACATAGCTGTTTCACCTGATTGTCAACGAAAAGGCTATGGAAAAAGTCTGATAGAGTTCCTGTTTTCCGCTTATACGGATTGTAACATGATGCTTGTTGGGACAGGAGATGTTCCCTCTTCGCTTACTTTTTATAAAAAATGTGGCTTTACAGAATCACACCGAATAATAAACTTTTTTGTAGATAACTACGATCACCCAATGTTTGAAGATGGAAAACAACTGGTTGATATGGTTTATCTTAAGAGGGAGCGTTAAATGTTATCAGCTATTATAAACAGACGTAGTATACGAAATTATAAAAGAGTAGATGTACCCAGACACATGATAGAGGAAATTTTACAGTCAGGGATCCTTGCACCATCGTCTAAAAACCGACAGCCATGGAAATTTATTGTAGTAACTGGCAATGCCAAGAAGGATATGCTTGCAGCTATGGGGAAAGGATTAATAAGAGAGAAGGAGTTTCCCCTACTTCCAGAAAGCGCGCAGTATCTCAATAGTGCAGAATATACTTTGAAAATAATGGAACAGGCACCTGTTGTCATTTTTATTATTAATTCGCTTGGTTTAGATATTTATTCTTCATTAAAACCTGAAGAACGTATTTACGAAATCTGTAATGCTCAGTCGATCGGTGCAGCAGTTGAGAATATGGCGCTCACAGCTTCTGAACTTGGACTGGGGAGCTTATGGATTTGCGATACATATTTTGCATACAAGGAAATAAGCGATTGGCTAAATGTTGAAGGAGAGCTTTTTGCTGCAATGACAGTAGGATATGCAGATGAAGATCCTCATGCGAGACCCAGAAAAAGGTTAGATGATATTCTTGAATGGCGTGATTGAATTTGATTATAAAATAAGGTGCTATTACCAGAGTTTTATCAGTGAGGCGCAGATTTGATGTATTACATAGGTATAATGGAGGTGACGAAAATGTCTATAACTATTTACAATAATTGTGATGAACAGGAGTTTTTAGATTCAGTTCGTATAAATGGTTTGCTTGAGCACAATATGAAAAGAACAAACGGTAAATTAAAAGTACCAGATTTAGAGTTTACGAATATAGCACGAAATGAAAAGGGAGTTATTGTGGGAGGTGTATCCGGATCTACTTATCTATCCTCCTTAGAAATAGAAGTTCTTTGGGTGCAGGAATCATATAGAGGTCAAAAAATAGCATCACGTTTATTGGAAGAGATTGAACATCAAGCAATAGCCGCTGGATGCCAGATTGCCCATCTGACAACATACTCTTTTCAAGCTCCACTTTTTTATCAAAAGCAAGGATATGTTATTTGTGGGGAAGTCGACGGTTTTCCGGATGATATCAGACTTTATACATTAAAGAAACAGTTATAAACGGAGATTAAATATGAAAACAAAAAAAGTTTTAGTTATTCCCTATAATGAAGAATGGCCAAAAGAATTTGAAAAAATCAAAACGGAAATTATCCAGGTCTTAGGTCAACTGACAGTATCAGTTGAACATGTAGGAAGTACCTCGGTACAAGGATTATGGGCAAAACCTATTATTGATATTGATGTTGTTATTTCCGATAATAAACTCCTGCCTCAAGTCATCAATAAACTGGAGAATATAGGCTATAAATATGAAGGAAACCTTGGTATTGAAGGGCGAGAGGCTTTTCGTTATGAAAATAAACCAGAATTCATGCTTCATCATCTGTATGTTTGTCCACAAAATTCAAAAGAACTAAAACGGCATCTTGCTTTCCGGGATTATCTTCGTATGCATTATGATGCTGTTCAGGAATATAGTAAAGTTAAGCGTGAAGGAGCAGCGTTGTATCCAGATGATATTGAAGGCTATATTCAATATAAAAATTCGATTATAGAGAGAATATATCAAAAATGCAAAATTTAGGAAGTTAGCAAAGAATTTAGCAGTAAAGTTTTATGAGTCAGTTCAGAAGAAAGGAATATTATGAAATTTATATTATCTAGAAAAGGTTTCGATGGAAGCAATGGTGGAATCCCAAGTCCTATAATGCCAGATGGAACATTATTATCATTACCGATACCATCAGATGATTCAGATACATATGATGGATTAATATATAATAATTATACATATAAAAAGATATTAAATGATCTGGGCTATAAGGGAGTAAATTCATGCCATGTAGATCCTGATATTAGGGAATATGTTAGAGGAGGAGAGGTGAAGGATTGGAAGCCGGCTTTTGGACAAATAGATGCTTCACAGGGCTATTTAAGAAATTCAAAAGTGGAGATAGGGGATATTTTTCTATTCTTTGGACGGTTCCGTAGTGTCAATTTGTCCGATGGTAAATTTAAATATGAGAAGAAAAATAAGGTTAATTTTTATCAGGGCAGTATACTTCATGTTATATTTGGGTATATGCAAGTTGGTGAGATATTAAATAGTAGTGACCAAATTAAAAGTTATTATTGGCATCCACATGCATGTAGCCAAAGGATTGGTAATCCAAATAATGCACTATACTTACCTACCAAAAACTTGTCATTAATACCAGAAAAGAAGGGGTATGGTGTTTTGAATTATAGCAATAAAAGAGTTCTAACAAAAGATGGAACTACTGCAGCGGATTGGCAGGACAAAGCTTTTCTGCAACCACAACATATAATTGGCAGCAAAAGAAAAAATTCTTCAAAAACAAATGGTTTATATTATCAAGGGATCTGGCAGGAACTCGTTTTTAACGCAAGTAATGATGCATTAATATGGGTAACTGATCTGATACAATAATAAGTAATATTATGGGAGTGAATCGTGAAAATATAATATTGTACAGGAGAAAGCAGGTATGGAAGAATATAATAGAAATATAAAGACAAAACAATTTCAGATATTAACAGACATTAATATAATTTGGGATTTCATGGTGGAAATCTATGGACGCAATTTCAGCAATGGTGTGGCAGCTCCTTTTTATGAATATGCCATCACATCAACATGGATGGACATTTCATATCAGTACTTAAATCGTATCTGGTTTGATGGAGACAAAGTTGTAGCATTTGTTTTCACAGAATCGCCTGTTACTAATATATTTTTTAATCTTCGTCCGGGCTATGAAGAATTAGTGGAAGAACTATTAGATTACGCTGAAGAATATATGCCGAATTTTGATAATCAGAGACAATTCATTTTATTTAAAGGACAGGAATCTCTGATTGATGCAGTGGCAAAGAGAGGATATCATAAGGTTCATGAAGAGCACGACTTTATTTTCGACTTTCAAAATGAACTTTCCTATCAGCTGCCGGAAGGTTTCCATTTCGTAAAGGAGAGTGAGGTTGATCCCGTAAAACTGGCAAGGTGTTGCTGGAAAGGATTTGACCATGAGCAGGATAAAGGTCCGTTTGAAAATTGGGAAGAGGCTGATTGCGGAACCAGCTGGAATCCACAGAAGGGATATAATGGTGTGAGGAAAGGTGTCATGTGTCCGGCGCCTCATGCAACTCCCCAATTTGATATAATTATTGCGAACGAGGAAGAAGAATATGTTTGTTACTCTGGAATGTGGTGGGTTAAGGAAAATAAACTGGCTTATATGGAGCCCTTATGCACTATACCAGAATATAGAAACAGGGGATTGGCAGCGGTTGCATTATCGAAACATTATGAAAGAATGAAGAAGCTTGGTGCAACTCATATGACTGGCGGAGGGAACAAATTTTATAAGAAAATTGGTTACTCTGACGGAATTGTATGGACGCATTGGAAGAATAGTATCCTCTGATTTCTTGAAAAACCAAACAATTATATAATAGGTAAAAAGAAAGGGGTATAGATATTATGTCAAATCCATATAAGATTATTGATGAAACCAATTGGAAAAGAGCTTTCCATTGCCAGGTATTTAGAAACAGTATAGAACCATCGTATTGTGTCACCTGTGAATTGGATATTACAAATTTCTTAAAGAAAGTTCGGAAAGAAGATCTATCCTTTACCCTATCCCTCATCTATATCGTTTCTAGATGTGCAAATGACATTGTAGAATTTCGATATCGCTTTCTTGATGGCAAAATAGTGCTATATGACAAAATTAACACAGCCTTTACCTATTTGAATAAAGAAACAGAGCTATTTAAAGTTGTCAATGTTGAGATGCAGGACACACTGGAACAATATAATTCAGTAGCAGCCAGGAAAGCTGAAGATCAGAAGGACTATTTCACCGGACCCCTTGGAAATGATGTATTTCAGTTTTCTCCAATGCCATGGGTATCGTACACTCATATTTCACATACAAACTCCGGTAAAAAGGATAATGCCACTCCATTGTTTGATTGGGGAAAATATTTTGACAGAGATGGAAAAAAGATACTTCCCTTTTCTGTTCAGGTTCATCACTCATTTGTAGACGGAATACATATTGGGAAATTGGTGGATTCGTTACAAAATTATTTAAACGGAATTCAGGATTGAACCTTAAATTAATTAAACGAAGAGGAGACGGGAAAGGGTTACATGGAAGATTATTGTCAACAAAATAAGAAAGCATGGGAATATAATGCATATGATTTTTGGATAAATAATTCAGGTGAACCGAAAGACAGGGCAAAAAAGGACTTGGAAGACCCAAGGGGTATGCTGAAACGGTATGCGGATTATTTTGAAACTTATAAAGATATAAAAGTGGCCAATATATGTGGGTCATGTGGGAAGAAAGCAATCCCTCTTGCAATTCTGGGCTCAGAAGTAACAATTTTTGATATATCAGAAGACAATAAAAGATACGCACTTGAGGTAGCAGATGCTGCAAATGTAAAAATTGATTTTGTTGTTGGGGATGTTTTGGAAATTGACATGAAGAAATACGGAGATTCTTTTGATGTGGTATTCATGGAGGGCGGAATCCTTCACTATTTTCATGATCTTGACCAATTTATGAAAGTAATGTATCAGCTCCTTAAGCCAAATGGAAGGCTTATATGCAGTGATTTCCACCCTTTTCAAAAGATAGCGGATATGTTAGGGCTAGAGCTGCCCGCAATGAATTATTTTTCAGGTGATGTATTTGAAGGTGAGATGGCTCATGCAAGATTTTTCCCAGATGAAATTCGGAAACAGATGCCTTTATGCAGTTATAGAAAATACACGATCAGTGAAATAATTAATTCAGTTATAACGACAGGATTCACGTTGTCCCGATTTGATGAGCACCCTGCATGGAAAAATAAAAGTGTACCAGGAGAATTTACACTGGTAGCAAGGCGGTGATTTTTATGGAATATATAGCGATTAATAAGCAAAACAGGGTGACGAAATATATTATAGAAACAGATCAGATTGCATTAAGAGAGCTGACAATGGCTGACTTTGATGCCTGGCATCAGATATTATCCGATAAAGAGACCATGCAGTATTATACAAGTGAATTTGATGAGGACCAGACAAGAAGGTGGATCAACTGGAATCTTGATAATTATAACAAATACGGTTTTGGATTATGGGCGGTTATTTTAAAGGAGACCAATGAATTTATTGGTGATTGCGGTATTACCATGCAAAATATCTATGGTGATGGAAATTTGTTTCCAGAAATCGGCTATCATATTAATAAGAATTTTTGGAATAAAGGATATGCTTCCCAGGCATCAAGAGCATGTTTGGGGTATGTTTTTAAGAACACTAATTTTAACGAGGTCTTCTCGTATCAGAAGTCGACCAATATTCCATCAAGAAAAGTAGCGGAAAAGATGGGGATGTCATTACGTGAGGAATATACCGATCAGATTAACATAAAAACAAGCGTATATTCCATTACCAGAACAGAATTTTATACCGGTGAATCCCATATATAAAAAGTCATGGAGGTTGCATAAATAAAGTGAAAGTCATTTTTGATTTAGATGGTACTTTATATATGACAGAAAAATCTATCCTTGTTGCCGTGAAAAAAACTTCTGCCAGATTCGGATTGTCATATAGAAACAGGGAAGACATAATGCATATGATTGGTCTGCCGTCTGAACAGTTTTTACAGTCAGTATTTGGTGTGCAGACGACGGTTGAAATACTGGAGTATTTTAGAAAATGTGAACGGGAAGCTGTGAAAAGTGACGGGGTGTGTTATGAAGGGATAAAAGAGCTATTGAGCACACTGAGAGCAGAAGGAGATAAACTATATATTTGTTCATCGGGCAGTCTGGAATATATTAATGTAGTGACAGAAACGTTAGGCATAGATCATTTCTTTGAAAAAAAGTTCAGTTCCAGAACCTATTCGGGTAAGGCCGAGGCAATAAGGAAAATAAATGAAGATGAAGATTCTGTTATTGTTGTTGGTGATACAGAAACGGATTATGCTGCTTCCAAACAGGTCAGGTCATCATTTATATTTTGCAGATATGGATATGGTGCAGAAGGTACATGGAATGAGATCTATTTTACTGCAGACAGGCCAGCAGATATACTGCTTATTGTTCACAGATGCCGAATATACGAAACTATTAAAAAGAATATACAAAGGGAACTAATAAGAATTATCGGTGTAAATGGCGTTGATACGTCAGGAAAAACGAGTTTTTCAAAAGAACTATCAACATATCTGCAAGCCGTTGGGATTAAGAATACAGTAATTCACATTGATGATTTCCATAATACAAGAGCAGTGAGAAGTGCGGGGGAAAACGATATAGACGCTTATTATTATAACGCGTTCAATTATGACCAGTTACTTTCTGAAGTACTTTTTCCACTAAAACAATTTGGGCATATAAATAAAACAGTGCAATGTCTGGATTTGGACAAAGATGAATACATAAATGAGATCACTTATTCCATTGACAAAGATACCGTTGTAATCCTGGAGGGAGTATTATTGTTTCGGGAACCATTACTGTCTTATTTTGATCTGAAAATATTTATAGATATAAATTTTGATGAGGTGCTTAAAAGAGCCCAAATAAGGGATATACCAAAATATGGACCAGAATTTCTCAATCGATATATAAATAAGTATATTCCTATTCAAAAGAAGTACCTGGAACAGTGTAAACCAAAAGAAAATTGTGATATATTGGTAGATAACAACAATTACCATATGCCTTTCATAATAAAAGGTGAAGATAAAATAGGTTAGGAGTGATATAAACCATGATTTCAAGAACTTGGCATGGAATGGTTCCTTTAAACATGAAAGATGAATTTGAAAAATATGAATACGAAACAGGTGTAAAAGAATCTCTTGCGATAAAAGGCAATCAGGGAGCCTATTTAGAGATAATTGAACAGGATCAATATGCTCATTTTTTCTTGTGTACTAAATGGGATTCAATGGATAGCATGATCGCATTTGCTGGAGATAATCCCAGAATTGCTGTCACTTATCCAGAGGATGACAAATATGGATTAATATCTGATCCTATTGTGATTATACAAGAGGTAACGGATAGTGAGAATCCATTTAAGGAGTAATACAGTGATGCGGGGGAGGATTGGTAATGCAATGTATTATAAAAGGACAAGCATATAATTATATTGATCGTGTTATGGAAGATGAATTTACAAGGAACCGTTACTTTCAGCTTTCAAAAGATATATACAAACTAAAATATGAAAAGTGGTATCAATCCGGTTATATGGATAACCGTTATATCCCCTATGTTATTATGCATGGGGATACGGCAGTTTCAAGTGTTGCAGTATGTGTGAATGATATAAACTGGAAAGGCCAACAAAAGAGATATGTACAAATCAGCACTGTTATGACTCTGCCTGAGTATAGAAAAAAAGGATTAAATCGCTATCTGATGGAAAACGTTTTAGCCGATTGGGTGAATAAATGCGATGCAGTTTATTTACTATCAAATGATTCCGTTGTTGATTTTTATCCTAAGTTTAATTTTGAGGAATACAAAGAATTTGAATATAGCAAGCCCATTTTAAAATCAGAGGGGACATATAGAAAGCTTAATATAGAAGATCCGAAAGACTGGGAATTATTAATTAAAAGTTATGGGAAAGGAAATCCATATTCCGAACTAAAAGTGGATAATCTGAGTCAGTTTGTATTTCATTGTATACAATTTAGGGAGAATGATATTTATTATATCCCACAATATGATGCTGTTGCAGTGGTTAAACATGAGAAGAACAAGATCATTTGTTATGATATTTTTACCGATGCCAATAACCGGCTGGATGATATTTTAGGTATTGTGGCTAATGATGATACAGATCATGTGTGTCTGGGATTTACACCGGAATTAAAACATGGGTATACAATTGAAGAATCACAAGAGGAAGACAATCACTTATTTGTGCTAAATGGTAAAGAGAATATATTTAGGGACAATCAGGTGATGTTTCCAATGTTGTCACGTGCCTAAAAAGGTAATCTATTATATATATCATATAGGGGGGAATACAATGAGTAAGTTAATAACAGAGGCTTTGCGAAATCAGTTCGATTCAACATTTCATATGGCTGTTATTCTTGTGGACATTTGTCCGGAAAAAATATGGGCTTCATCATATAATGAAGTGCCCTTTTGGCAGCAGGTTTTTCATTATGTTTATTATATTGATTTCTGGATGCGTGAGGAGTATGACGACAGTGAATGGCGTACAATGGTTTTTGATGATGCCTACACGACAGACTTATACGCAGCCAGTTATGATGGATTGTTTATATCAAAAGAAAAAATGCGACAGTATCTTGATGCAATTCAAATAAAATCCACAGGAGTATTTGATCATCTGAATGATGAAAAATTAGGGACTTCCGTTTTTGGCAACAACCCGCAATACACCTATGCAGATGTAATTATTGGGCAAATAAGACATATCATGTATAATATTGGCTACCTGAATGGCATTTTGCGTGAATTGGGCTTGCCGGAATCGGATTGGTATGCCTATAATGAGCCAGAAGGTTCATAAATAAAAATTACTTTATCAGGTGCAGTGCAAATTCAATATCTTTTTTCTTTACATAAAATTCATAGGATAATTTTAGTCTGTTAGTACCGATACTCCCATAAGGTAGATCGAACTTATTTCTAATGGATAAGTCCTTTACACTTAATTTAAAGGGAATCTTGTTTTCGTAAAGCGTTTCCTGAATCCGATTTTTATCATCTGTAGTATATACACACGTCAATGAAGACCAACGAAAGTAGTTAATCATCTTTACAGAAACCTCCTTTTTTAAAATAAGTATAAAATACTTTGTTTCACAATCATAGTAGATCGATTATTAATGTTTTATTACAATGATATTGCTGTTAAGCAGATTTTGATGTATTATTATTTGAAAATTTAAAATGAGAGGTTTTGAAAATGAGATTGCGATTAGTAAAATTAAATGAGAGCTACAAATTGCATTTAAATGATATGATGGAAGAATGGTATGCTTCAGGTGAAAAAATCGTTCCTAGTGCAATTGCAAGATATGATTATCAAGATTTTGATAATTATATTAACTGTTTAGATAATAATGCAGAGAAAGATGGATATGTACCATATTCTACGTTGTTTTGCCTGGACGAAGAAAGAGATTTGTTTGTTGGATCAGTTAATATCAGGCATTATTTAAATGAATCTTTGTTACTAAATGGTGGACACATCGGGGATGGAGTACGGCCTTCGGAAAGAAGAAAAGGAGTTGCTACCAGGATGATTGCTCTTGCCCTTGAAGAGTGCAAAAAAATTGGACTGGATAAAGTTTTAATGGTATGTGATAAAAAGAATATAGGTTCTGCAAAAAGTATAGTGAACAATGGTGGTGTACTTGAAAATGAAATTTTGGTTGAGGGTATTATGGAGCAAAGATATTGGATCAGTATCAGCTAAAATAGAATTTGATGAATTGACGCAAATTGACAACTTGATATTGATATTAAGTAGTTACCGGTGTAAGATTAAATTATAAGATTTGCATGGGTTTTGCCAGGGGATAAGAATATGAATATGCCGCCAGGGTATTGGTTAT
The DNA here is from genome assembly GCF_048627165.1 of Lacrimispora struthionigena. Taxonomy (NCBI): domain Bacteria; kingdom Bacillati; phylum Bacillota; class Clostridia; order Lachnospirales; family Lachnospiraceae; genus Lacrimispora; species Lacrimispora struthionigena. Next base: position 728,119 of record NZ_JBMBWP010000002.1, on the reverse strand, counting down.
AGTCGCCCAGGAGCATTTTAACTTCTAAAAATGAGGAGAAGTATATATGAAAAAGTTTGATGTAAAAAGTTTAGTAGCAGGGATAATTATTGGAACCCTGGGTATAACAACGGTTTATGCTGCGACGGGTATTAAGTCAGCGGCTTTAAGCAATATAAAAATTACGCTGAACGGGGAATCGTTGCCGCTTAGTAAGTCACTAATCTCAGTAACAATGGACAATGAACAAAACGAGAGTTTATATATACCGGCAAATGAATTATTTGAAAAACTTGGATATACCGTTAATTATGACGGCGCGAATAATTCGGTTAATTTAATACTCGATAAAAAACGTTCACAAGAAATTATTGGTGACATCGTTACGGAGGGAAATGTCGCTATGAATTTTACCAATAATGCTAATCAGACAAACATAGCTGAATCTGGCGCATTCCGCGCGGAAAATAATCAAACATTAACCATAAATATTACCTCCGATATTAAAGGTGGATTGGTAGATTTATTCTTATTTGACCCAAATGGTAAAGAACAGAAAATCACTATCGGCTCATCTAATATAACAAAAGAGATAGCCTTGGAAAAGGGAGTTTGGAAGTATAATTGTTCCGGTGTGTTTAAGGATGGAGGGAACATAAAAGTCTTAGGTCAAATTAAGTCAAACTCCTCCAAATTCAATTAATAATGTTGATCTAAACTACTAACTATCAATTTTGTTAGTAGTTTTTTGATGCATTTTTCATTAAGACAGTAAAGAAAGATAAGGTATCAACAAATGGAATTGCTAAATAGATCCCTGGAAAAATTATTTCATACAAACATTAAAAATATAAGTATGAACCTTTGCAGTAAAGGAGATGTTAACTCATCTTACATAGCAAGCTACAAAGAACAAAAATATTTCATTAAAATTCAGAACAAGAAAAATCTTCCGGAACTGTATGAAAATCAGATAGAACGGGAGATCATAGGTACTGCCTTATGTGAAAAGAAGGGGCTCCCCTGTCCACGGGTCTTTGATTATAATCTGGAAGAGAAATTTATAATAACAGAATTTATGGATTACAAGTTATTGGGAGACTTATGGAGATTCTTAGATGATGTCGAGCGCAAGGATATAAAAAAACAGGCGTTGCGTATGCTTGAAAAGATGAATCACATAAAGTCTGATTCATTTGGAGGAATATATAAGAATGGCAGGATAAAACAGTTTAGTCATTGGACCGATTCTTACAAGAATATAGTAGAAACGGCATTGGGTGACTGTTGCCGTTATGGAAGCATAACAGAGATTGAACGCAGAGCCATAACGGATAAAGTGAACGAAAATTGCAAAAACTTAAACCAGAAAAAGCAAACTACTGCAGTGTTTGCACACCTCGATTTACATTGGAATAATATTTTTATTGACAAAAGCACCAGGCAGATAAAGGGTATTTTTGATTTTGGAAGTTCTTTATTTACACCAGAATATATGGGGTATTTTCGCCTGAATGGTGGCTTCCTCTATGGAACGGATTGTTTTTACAATCAGGAAATTATTTGTCCAGTGCAAATAGATAGTCATGAATATCAATGCGCGGAAATACTTAATACTTTGGATTATTTTACATTTCTTTCTTTTAAAAAATTAGATTATGAAAAAGAAAAACAGATATTATTAAAATAAATGAAAGAAGAATAAACTCATGACAAGTACAATGCTAAAAATACTGGCACTCCTATTTATGTTTTTGGATCATGTTGCGGAATTCATTCCGGGAGCTCCAATCTGGTTACACTGGATAGGAAGGATCTCTGCCCCAATTTTCTTTTTTTGCATGGCATGGGGATTTTACTATACTTCTAACAGGAGAGTCTATTTATCCAGAATGTACGGATTTGGAGCTATAATGGCGTTAATAAATTACATATGTAATAATATATATCAGGATCCTTATTGCTATATAAGTAATAATATATTTGTCACTTTATTTTTGATCGGTGTTATTTCATGGATATTAGAAATTCGTAAGAATGATAAAAAGAAAGGAAATAGGTACATAATTTTCTTTTGCCTGTATCAGATTTTTAGTACGATAATCTGTATTCTTACAAAACAGATCATAGGTGGTTATGGAGCTTTTGAACTGGCAGGGGCTTTAATGGGAAATATCATTTTTACGGAAGGAAGTATTTTGTTTGTATTTCTGGGTGTATTAATGTATTTCACGAAAGAAAATAAAAAGAGTCTGGCAACTGCTTACATAATATTTTGTTTAATCTTTTTTGCATTGACATCATTAAATAACTTTAGTATCGAAGGATTATTTTATGAAAATTATCAATGGATGATGATTGGAACTCTACCATTCATGTACTTGTATAATGGTAAAAAAGGGAAGGGGTATAAATATCTGTTCTATTTATTCTATCCAATCCATATTGTGGCTTTATTCTGGATAGGAAATTTATGTTTTTAGAAAACTATAACAGAGGATAAGGGAAATAAAAAATAAGTTTAGGGGGGAATATGGTAGGGAAATACAAAGTAGTAACTCTTTGTGGAAGTACAAAGTTTAAAGATGAATTTCAAAAAATACAGAAGGAACTTACCTTAAAAGGGTGTATCGTGATTTCTGTGGGATTCTTTGAATTCAGTGAAAAAGATGAGGTTATGACAAAGGAAACAAAAGAATTGCTTGATGATATGCATAAAAGAAAAATTGATATGGCAGATACTATTTTTGTGATTAATAAAGATGGATATATTGGTAAAAGTACAGAATCCGAAATTGAATATGCAAAAAGTCAAGGTAAGAATATTGATTACCTGGAAGGTCGTGAGAGACAATCTTTGGAACGGGGAGAGTACATATGAATTATCAGGATTTAATAGGAAGTATGGAAAGGTATGGGTCAACGAAACATACCAATGGCAGCGCTCTTTAGTGTTTCAGACAATACTGTGGTCAACAAATCTTTAGTAAGTGGTCGCACATCAGAAGAGATGGAATATCGGAAAAAGGTACGTAGTGAGCTTTTTCCTCAAATTAATTATTACCGAGCTCTTTCAAAATAGAGTAGAGAGGTAAGTGGTACGTTTATGGCAATCAGTATTTTGACAAGTATGTTCCATAATGATTTTCCCATAAAGTTTGCAGAGCGTCTAAATGAAATTATTGTGAATCGGAAGAATTTTGTATTTATCGCATCTGAATTTAATGATTTTCAGGAGATTAATGATAGATATTTCAAGATGTTTTTAAGTAAGTTTCATAATGCAGGTATAAGGTTTACTGACTGCTGTATTGTTGATGACAGAATGACAAAAGAGGAATCACAGCAAGCGGTTAAAGCTGGGGATGTTATTTGGATTTCCGGTGGAGACACACCGACTCAGTTCAAATATCTTAAAGAATATGGGTTGGACAAGGTCCTTACTAATCACAATGGGGTAATTATAGGTATGAGTGCAGGTGCAATTAACATGGCTAAAATTGCTATTTGTACCGTTACCTGTGAACATCACGAGCAGAAAAAATATAGAGCACTAGGTCTTGTGGATATTTCAGTAGAGCCGCATTTTGATTGTATTCATGTAACTGATGAATTACTAGAACTATCTAATGACTATTGTATTTATGGATTATGTGATGATGCGGCAATAATATGTAAAGATGGAGATGTTGAACTTCTGGGTGATATTTTTATATTAGATAAGCAAACAGTTAAGCAGATATCATCTTAGGAGCGAATAATAAAAGAGCATATGAAGGAGGAACAAAATATGTCAGCAAAAATAACAAAGGTTGCCAAGGAGCACTTACCATCCCTTCGTTTTATCGGAAAGCGATATACAAGTGCGGACAGAATCGGTGGATTCGGACACAAATGGGGTGAATGGTTTGAAAATGGCTGGTTTGCTTCCCTTGAGAAGCTGGGGGAACTTAAAGATATTGAAAATGGTTATATTGGTTTCATGCGCTGCAACTTTTCCAGTATTGAAGATACTTTTGAATACTGGATTGGTATGTTCCTCCCGTTAAACACAGAAGCCCCAGATGGATTTGCTTTTATAGACCTCCCGGAAAGTGATGTTGCCGTTTGCTGGATAAGCGGTAAGGAAAATGACGGAATCTACGATATGCATGGGGATTGTATATCCAAATTCCAGGAGGAAGGTATGGGCTACTTCAGAAGTGATTATGAAAACAGAGCCAGTTTCTTTGAACGATATAATTGTCCACGTTTTACAGAACAAGATGCTGAGGGAAATATAATATTGGATTATGGCATCTATTTAGCAGACTAGGATTTTGACCCAAACATTTCATTATTGGAGGATTTACATGAAGAAAGATAATTATATTCATCCTGTGTTATTTGTTTTAATTATTTATTTAATATGCTTCTCGTTCAGGGCTCTTGAATATCTGCTTTTCCGAACGGACCAGTCAATGTTTGGAGAAGCATTTATCCATAAACTGCTGGGGATTCTTGTGCTTGGGATAGCATTACAATATGTATCATTTAAATGGTCAGAAATTGGATTCACAAAACATGCGGTTGTAAAAAACATACTCTATGGGTTACTGCTTGGAGCGACTGTGTATCTCATCGCCTATGGTACCGAATTTTTTATGCAAATATGTAGAAATGGCAATCCTTCTTTGAAAATATATGTGACCAGCTATGCTATTGATGGTAATCAGGGTATGCAGACCGGTATCCTGTTTTTCCTGTTTTGCATTGTTGGGAACATTATAAATGTGGTTATGGAAGAGGGAATCTTCCGTGGACTGTTCGTCAGACTTCTGGAAGCAAAGAACTCGTTTATAAAAGCAATGGTAGTTTCTTCTGTCCTCTTTGGCTTCTGGCATATTGCAGCACCTGTGCGGAGTTTGCTGGATGGAGAAATAAGCCCCAAGGGGATGCTGCTGACTGCCATTATTCTTGTTCTAACCACAGGAATCACTGGCGCAAAATTTTGTTTGCTGACTAAAATTACCGGGTCGCTTTGGATGTCCATGGCAGATCATTTTTTTAATAATACCATCATTAATCTTTTACATATCACTACAATATCAGGTGCAGATCAATTACAGGGAATTCGCATTTCCGTTGCTCAGACTCTTTCATTTTTGATTGTTCTCTTTATATACTTTAAAAGTGGTGCTGGCAAAAAAACGACATTTCGTAATTAAATATAGATAAGTTTCCAGTAAGCGGTACAGATTTAATAATGGAGGTACTAAGATGGCAAAGATTGCAGTATTAATAGGCAGTCCAAGAAAAAATGGTAATACAGAAATTCTTGCAAATACGTTTATTGATGGAATTAATAAACAGGAGAACAGCGTAGAAGTTGTTTCTGTAATTGGAAAAAAGGTTAACGGATGCACAGGCTGCGATTTTTGCTACAGAGACGGCAGTCATAATTGCGTACAAAAAGATGATATGCAGGAAATCTACGAGAGACTTGCTGATGCGGATGTTATTGTAATAGCGACTCCCGTTTATTTTTACGGTGTCAGTTCCCAATTAAAGTGTATGATTGATCGGCTGCATAATCCTATACGCAATACGTTTAGGGTGAAAAAGCTTGTGTTGTTAGCTGTTTGTGCAGATGAAATACCAAGTGTTTTTGATTCTCTGATCACGATGTATCATTCTGTACTAAGCTATTTTTCACTGGAAAATGGGGGAGTAATCACAGTTCCGGGCGTAGCCGGAAAGGGAGATGTTTTAGGACATGCGGCACTTTTGGAGGCACGTAAACTTGGAGAAAAGATTTGATGGAAGAATATTATTTGGAAAAACCCTGTAATTCTGATGAAGAGGCCGTAAGACTTTTGACTGATAAATGGCGGTTGTTTGGCGGCAGAATGAATCCGGGACTACTTAGACACTTTACCGGAAACTATACGGAATGGCTGGAATTTATTGATGACTGGAGTGCCGGTAAAAATATTGGAAGAATTTAATAAACAAAAACTCTTAACATGTCACGGACGCGTCATGCTTCGTATGTGTCACGAGGATTTTCAGGATGCAAGAGAATTCTTTCGTCATTTATGTGCATTATTAGAACGAAAAAGTGCAGAGGGAAGTTTGCAAACTGAGAAAATTTTGTTACTTAAGTCATGATCTTGTTCCCTGTTTTTTTAAATCATAAAGAAGCTCATTATAAAGCCTTTCCGATGCTTTTTCCAGTTGTTCCTTTCTTCGTATAACACCAATCATCAGTCCGAATTCTATATTTGATAGTTTTCGCCTGACAGTCAGATCTGGTACTGGATCTATAGCGGCAACTGGTAAGATTGAACAGCCAACACCAGCCTGAACGAACTGAATAATTGTTTTTCCATCGTTTATTTGTATCATGGATTTAAGCGGTATTCCAAAAGCGCTGAACTGCTTATCTACTTCATTCCGATAAGAACAGTAAGATTCGGTAAGAAGTAAATTTACATTACTTAAATCCTTAAGGGTGATCTCTTCCTGATTGGCAAGTGGATGTCCAACAGGCAGCAGCAAATCCATTGGTTCCAGGCAAATGGGTTCAAAGTAAAGGTTAAGGTTAGATGGAGGAGCAAATCCTATTGCAATATCCAGTTGGTTATTGACTATTTTTTGTGTAATGATTTCCGAACTGTTAAGTTCAAAGGTCAGCTTCATATCGGGGTACTTCTTGCAGAAAGTAATTACTTTTGGGATTAACAGAGATCTTCCAATGGTACTGATTGTCCCCAATCGGATATGCCCCATCTGACCAGTAACAAAATTGTTCATTGTCTGTTTAAAAAAGTCTGCGTGTTCAAGAAGAGGTTTGGCATTGGCCCAAAAGAAATCCCCTTCTTTTGAAAGAATCATTCTCCGGCCTCTTTTTTCAAATAATTTAATCCCCAACTCTTCCTCCAGCTGCTGAATATGAAGCGTAACGGTGGAGGGCACATATCCCATCTTTTCTGCCGCTTTTAAGTAACTTCCCTCATTCAGTATATTTTTAATAGTTTGAAGCTGTTTTAATTCCATATGTTCTCCTATTATTCATTTTAAATGAACAAAAACCCTAATAACTTTATATTTTCAGAAGTATAAAAATATTTTATCATAAAAGAATAGAAAAGCAAATTTCATTGCAGATAAATTAAAAGGAGACGAGATGATAAAATATTTAAAAAAGGGTTTGGCAACAGTTGTTTTAGTAATGATTATAATTAATACATTTGCATGTAACAGCAGGCATACAGAATCAAATGGATCAAGCTCTGATAATGGGGATAACACCGGTGTATTAGTGATCAATAATATGGAGCAAACTGAAAATGATGCAGGTAATGGCGAACAATTGTATTATGACAAAACAAAAGAATTAGAAGAAAATATTCGTATTCTGAATACCGTGCTGGAAAAAAAATATGGAAAGAGCTTCAAAATATCAGCTTTAGAAGACTATGAAAAGGGAGAGCCGTCTGACTGGACAATTGTTTTAAAAGATAAGAGAGTGGGGATTGATACATCTACCTGGAAATTTGACTATAATCCAGATTCGGATGAAAGTAAATATATGAAAGCCGTATTAACATTTTTCACTTTCATGTGCGGAGAAGACATGGGAAAGTCATTATGGCAGCTTACTGGAGACTTATTAGATGGCGGTGCAGATGAAACACGTTATGGATTTGTTCATAACGGAAGTCAGGTGACGTATAAAAATGGCAGTGCAGCAATATATGAATCTGGTATCAGACAGGATACTATGTACATATGGTTAACACCAGGTGAATACTGATTTTGTGTATCCTTATTTGGGGGCATAGGCAAAACCTGTCTACCCTATGTCCCAAATAGATGAATTCCTCAAATTTAGGAAAAAAGTAAAAAACAGAAATTATCATTGCATTTTTTAAAAGATAAGTATATAATGTTCATTGAACAGGTGGTGAATGAAATGAAATCAATAAAAGATGCAACAAGTCTTACCAGCCGCGATCTTCAGGCAATTGAGAGAAGAGAACAGCTTTTGGAGTCAGCAAAAGAATTATTTGCATTAAAGGGCTTCCACGCGACTACAACCAGAGAGATTACAAGAAACATTGGAATGGCAGACGGATTAATCTATCATTATTTTCCGGAAGGAAAGAAGCAGATGTTAGACATCATCCTGAAGGAGTTTTTAGATGACCGTTATTTATTAGTTGAAGCAGAGATTGCCGGATTAGAAGATACGCTGTCACTTAAGGAACTGCTGATTTCACTTGGGAATATATTCTTTGCTTATATTGCAAAGGATAAATATGTTCTTCAAATTCTTTTAAAAGAAAAAAGCGTATTCTCAGATGAATATACAGAGCGTTTCAGCCAGCATGTGAGTTTACTTCTGGGACAAACCATGAAGCGGGTTCAGGTATTTGTTGACAGAAAAGAAATTCGTTCTTTTGATATCTTTATGATGGTTAATCAGTTTTGGAGCGCGATTTATTCCTACATTTTACAGGATGTGTTTTTTGGTAATCACAGCTTTTATCACAGTGACCGGGAACACTATTTGATTCAGGTCGTTGAATACACACTTTTAACCTGGGAACTATAGTAATATAGATTCCAGGTATTCAATAAATAAATTAATTCACCGTATGTTCAGTGAAAACATTGAAGAGGGAAACTTGTAAAAACAATAGTCAGATCTCAGGAGGAAATGCTAATGAAAGAAATAAGAACAGAGATACGAATTAATGCATCTGCAAGTGTAGTATGGAATGTTTTAACTGATTTTCGTGCTTTTCCCGACTGGAATCCATTTATGGTATATTTAAAGGGAAAACCGGCAATAGGTGAGAGAATAGAAGTTAAGATGGTTCCGCCGGGTTCAAAAGGGATGGTTTTTAAACCAACAGTCCTAAAATTTCAAAGAGACAAAGAATTTCGCTGGCTTGGGCATACCGGTTTTCCGGGATTATTTGATGGCGAGCATATATTAGAATTAATCGAGAATTCGGATGGCACCACCACATTCATCCAAAGAGAGAAATTCAATGGTATCTTATTGCCTATGCTAAAAAAGTCTTTGGATAATGGAACAAAAGCGGGATTTGAAGCGATGAATAAAAAATTAAAACAGATTTGTGAAACAAAATAAAAAAAATATTTTATTCTATTCCTGTTTTATGGTAATATAAAACTATTAAATCATATAGGTTAATAGGAGAAAAACATTGAAGGAATACAATGAAAAACTAAAAGAGGAAATAGCGGAATTCAGAGAAGCCGGTCATAAGTTCGTGAATAAGGAAATTACGGCCGCTGAATTTAAGGGAAAATCCGGAGGCATGGGTGTTTATGCACAAAGGGGCGGCAAAGCTTTTATGATTCGTTTGAGGATACCCTGCGGGATCTTATCATTTTCCCATTTGCAATTAATCCATAAATTTGCCGTGCAATATGGTTTAGAGAGAATTCATCTTACAACCAGGCAGGCTATTCAACTTCATGATCTGGATATTGATTCTGTCTGTGATATCATGGAGACGGCTATTGACCATGGTTTGTACACAAGAGGAGGCGGCGGCAATTATCCCCGTAATGTCGCCTTGTCTCCCCTGTCTGGTGTGGATAAAACGGAAGCTTTTGATCCCACTCCCTATGCGTTGCAGGTGAACCGGTACGTCATGGAGCGGATTATGGAATATCATTTGCCTCGTAAACTGAAAATAGCATTTTCCAACAATGAAGCGGATACAGCCAACTGTACCATCAATGATCTGGGCTTTATGGCAGTCATGGATCAGGGAACCCCTTACTTTAAAATGTACCTGGCAGGTGGATTAGGCAATAATCCTGCAGTAGCTTTACCATATGATGAATTGATTCCCCCAAATCAGGTTCTGTATCATGTGGAAGCTGTTACAAGAATATTTGCGGCAGAAGGAGATTATGAGAACAAGGGAAAAGCAAGACTGAGATACATCCCAAAAAGGATGGGAGAAGAGGCGTTCATGGAGTGTTACAAAAAGCATCTCGCCCAGACGAAGGAATCCATGGACTTAACTATTAATGTAGAGGCAGCCGAAATATGTAAAACAGCAGATAAGCAGCAGTCTGCAGACATTCATACAGGCAGCAGCAATCTGATCGCCCAAAAACAACCGGGATTTTATACAACTGTCATTCATCCCCTATGCGGACAGCTGCCTGTAAAAGCCCTTGAAGAAATCATTTCATTTTTGATGGATAAACAGCAGGACATTCGCCTTAGTATGACGGAAAGCATGTACATCCGCAACCTGTCAAGAGAAGAAGGAGAAAAGCTTCTTACAAGAATGGCAGAGATTAATCAGGTTACCAGAATTGGCATGAGTGTGAGCTGTGTGGGAGTGCCGACCTGCCAGATAGGCGTTTTAGAGAGCCAGACATTATTAAAAGAAATAAGCAGGGCACTGATGGAAAATAATATAAACACGGATTATCTGCCTTGTGTTTCTATATCAGGATGTTTTAATTCCTGTTCCAGGCACCAGGTAAGCGAACTTGGATTTGCTGGCTGCAAAAAACGTATTTCCGATGCTCCGGCAGAGGCCTTTGAACTTCATGTAGGTGGAGCAGTGGAGAAAGATGGCACCCATATGGGGAACTGCATGGGTGCATTAAGAAAGGAAGATATTCCGGATTTTATGGTGAAGCTGTCCCAGGTATTAGATACAAAAGGAATGTATTTTATGGAATATCTGAAGGAATACCAGGAAGAGTTTGAGGATTTGGCAAAACCATATCTGATTGGCTAAACTGCCCCCGCGGGTTCTTAGTCAGTGTACTTTGCAATAATAAGACCCAGGATGCATAAAGTAAGGTAAGATGCCGCCGCGTGCATATTCCTGAAGGGATGTTAAAATGGGATTTCTGGTCAGACTGCTTGAAAAAGGCAGCTTAAAAAAGCCGCTTCATTTTACCCTGGATAAAATTGTAGAAGAATACATACCTGCCGGAGAAGTACCTCCATATGCGCAAGAGCTGACAGCTCTTGCCTCTAAGAGCAATCTTAATTTAAAGGATATTGCTGAACTGGCTGTCTTAGTAAGAACCGAGATTGATCAACTGAAAGATGAAGTGGAAACCTTTGTGGTTGTCACAGAAAAGGCGAAACGAGTACAGGCAAATCTTAACTTATGGAATGAAATTCTAAATGAATTGACCTGGGATTATTCCTACCAGGATGAGGTGACGGACATCGATACGTTTGTCCATTCAAAAGCGGTGGAGGAGATTCCCCGGATGCACCATGCCATCACTCAGGTGCTTGGGGAAAAAGAAGCCCTGCAGCTGGAATCACAGCTTGTTCTTCAGTCAGAGATTCTGCAAAGCAGCATATTTAACTTAGAGCAGACACTGCTTACCATGGTCCCTGAGATCAGGAATCAAAAAGAAAAGAAGTCGAAACTGGAAGATGAAATCAAAAGCTTTCAAAGAGATGCAGAAGAGTTAAAAAAAATAGGGGAAGCTGCAGATCTGAAGCAATCCACACAATTATCGGAGAAAGGCAAGGCGCTGGTTATCAGAAAGAAGAATCTCACAGCTAGCGAAAAAGAGTTGAATGCCTATATGGAGGCAGTGCAGAAAACAGCGATCCAGATATTTAATGTCTTTAAAGAGGTATCCCGGTCTGCCGCAGAAGGGGTAAGAACTGCAATTAACAGGCTGACTACGGAAAACAAAAAAGCATTAAGGAAAGCAGAGGATACTCAGGGCTTTACCCAAGGGAGAAAAAAGCTTTCCCAGCTTTATACTCTCCTTGAACTGCTTGATGACTGTATGAGGATTCATCAGAAATATGACCGGCTAAAGTCATAATCTGACATTGCCGGTCTTACTGTTCTTCCAAGGATGAAAGAAGTTTCTTCAATAACTGGTCCAGCTGGGCCAGTTCTTCTTTTGTCAGCCCTTTTAACAGGGATTCTTCTGTCTGGGTATGGGATATGACTGCCTGGGATATTAATTCATAACCTGCGTTGGTCAGCTGAACGTAGATCGTTCTTCTGTCTTCATTGTCATGAACTCTTTTAACCAAATCTTTTTTCTCCAGTGTATCAATCCGGTTTGTGATGGCTCCCGAAGTGATCATAAGTGACTGATACAGATCCGTGGGTTTTAATTTGAATTCTCCACCGGAACGACGCAGTGTTGCCAACACGTCAAATTCACCGCTGTTTAACTGATAGAGGGAGAAATTCTCTGCCAATCTCCTTTCTGAATGCTTGACAGTTCTTTTAAGTCTTCCCCAAACCGCCATCGGTGACGCATCAAGATCCGGAAGCTCATGTGCCCATTGATCGATTATTTTATCAACATTATCTTTTTTCATATTTTTAGTGTAACACCTGTAATCAAAAAGTACAAGGTAATTTTAATGTGAAGTTTCTTAGTATTAAATATCTTAACATTAAAATACTTGACAACCAAGACAACAAGCGATACACTTAATATATCTTAAAGTTAAGATACTTAAACGTGAGATAAAAAATAAGGAAAAGAGGATAAAAAAATGAAGCAGACGAAAGATACATTACTTACAATGCTGACCCCCATGTTATGGGGATCCACATATATCATTGCCTCTGTATTGATCCCCATACAGCGCCCGGTGTTTGTTGCATTTATGAGAGCATTTCCCATAGGACTCATTTTGCTTTTATGGTACAGGAAACTGCCCAAGGGAATCTGGATTTTAAAATCATTGATACTTGGAAGTTTGAACATCGGAATATTCTTTCTGTTTTTGTTTATTGCGGCTTACCGGCTGCCTGGAGGAATCGCATCGATCATAGGAAGCGTACAACCGGTATTTGTAATATTTTTCAGCTGGGTTCTTTTAAAAGAAAAACCAACCATGCGGTCTTATGCTGCAATTGTCATGATGGTGACGGGAGTCATTTTACTTCTGTTTAAGCAGCAGATGGCAATTGACGTATGGGGCGTGTTAGCTGCTTTATGCGGTGCAGTGGTAATGGCTCTCGGCGTGGTACTGACCAAGTACTGGGGGAAACCGGAAGGAATCAGCCAGATGGTGTTTACTTCCTGGCAGTTGTTTTTTGGCAGTTTGATTCTGATTCCGGCTGTGTTTATTATGGAGGGCAGCATACCCCCCCTCACTCCTGTTAATATTGCAGGACTTGCCATACTTGGAGTGGTTAATACCGGACTTGCCTATTATTTATGGTTTCGGGGAATCGAAATCCTTTCTCCTGTCCGGGTATCACTCTTAAGTCCTGTGAATCCCTTAACTGCATTTATTTTAGGCTATGTGGTGTTGGGGCAAAGCATCAGCCCCATTCAGCTTGTAGGTGTTGCAATTATTATAGCCAGTATTTTTGTCTCACAGAAAAAGACAGCAAAAGCAGGATGATTGCCTTTTAAAATAAGTCATGTTACAATGCAGATAAAGATTGCAAAATTATGCAAATAAGATTTGTACAGGGGGTAACATGCAGACTGGAGATAAAATTTCCTTTGGGAACTACCAATGGCGGGTACTGGAACTACTGGAAGACAGGGCTTTGATTATAACCGAATACATCATAGAACGACGTCCTTACCATAATGTTTATAAAGAGACAACATGGGCTGACTGCGCAATAAGAGCGTATTTGAATGGGGAATTCCATGACAGATTCAGTGTGGATGAACAATCAAGGATGATTCCTGTCCTAAATAAAAATCCTGATAATGAGTGGTATGGCTGCAAAGGCGGAGACGAAACTCAGGATACCATCTTTTTATTAAGCATGGAAGAAGCAGCGTGCCGGTATTTCGGCGACAGCAGCTTAAAGCTTTATAATCCTGGAAGAAACCAAAGGTATTGGTTTGAACGAAAAGATAAGAACAACAGTAGGAGAATTGCCAGACGTGAGGGGGAAAAGGGCAGTGACTGGTGGTGGCTGCGTTCTCCAGGCCGTATTGGTGTTAAGGCAGTATATATCCATGGTGATGGTAATATAGGGATTCAGGGCAACAATATATTAATTGGAAATTTAAGCGATGGCGAATGCAGAGGCGGCGTTCGTCCCGCTCTGTGGCTAAAGCTGTAATACTGCTAATAAGCTCCAGGCTAATAAAAAACCGGCATAGGCCGGTTTTTTTGTACCAAAAAGGATGAAAGGATATGTGATACTTTTTCAAAGGTATTCATAGTATTTTATGAACATGCATTTTGGAAGGAATCAGGTGGAACATTGGCTGAAAACAGTGATGTTTTAAAAGATGGATTATGGGATGAGAATTCAGTTTACGATTATGTGGTTAATACAATGAAAGCCTATGCAGATTCCATGGTGCCCCATTCACCGGATCTGGCGGAGCTATATGGAAGGATTCAGTTTTACGGAGCAGTGGAATCCTATACGGCGGAGTATTTAATCATGTCTCTTGACAGCTATCCTACGCCGTTTGCAGTTGCTGCAGCGGAACTATTAAATATGGCAGCAAAACAGTATCTGATGGAAAAGGGAGAGGACCCGGATGTGCCAAAAGATTCAGGAGGGCTTTATTTCTCTAAATTATCTCAGGAAGACAGGCTGAAAATTGTTGACCGGGTCAGCAGCCCTGGTGGCATCATTTATATCCCTGCAGGCCTTACCATGAAACAGGAAGACATCGTTCCAGTCATGTCGGCATTAAACCGGCTTACTATGATGGGATATTATTCTGAGTGGTCCGGATACGGATCCACAAGATTTATGTCTCCGGATAAACGAATGCTGGAATATCGGCCAATCGGATGGGAACAGGTGGGGTATCCGGGACCCTCTAAGGGATACCGGATAGCAGGAGCATTTAATTTTGCACAGAAAAAGTGAGGAATCAATATTGACTGGAGGTGCGTATGGATAACGGATTTGATGCGGATGTAATTGTGATAGGTGCAGGTGGCGGAGGCGCGGTTGCAGCAAAAGAGCTGGGGGAAAAGGGATTAAAGGTGCTGATTCTTGAGGCCGGACCCTGGTATGGCAACCGGAAGTGGCCGGAGCCCAACACCAGTGCAGGTGCACAGGAAAGTTCAAGCAACGAAGATCTGGATATACAGCTGCTTAAAACTAACTTTACTGATTTAGAGGATGACATGAATGATCTCATTACAGGAAAATTCAGATGGGGACCAGCGGACAGGAATACAAGTCCGTGGCGCAGAATCATGGAGAAGGGCGGTTTTGTCTGGCAGAGTGCAGGAGTGGGAGGAACCACACTTTTGTATTTTGCCAACTGCCCTCGTGCTTACCCTGCTGCATTTGAACGTGACTGGCCAATCAGTTATGAGGAAATGATTCCCTATTATGAAGAGGTGGAGCAGACTCTTCCAGTCCGTGAAGCCACAGCAACGTCAAAAGAAGATCTTTTTCTCTATGGCGCCAGAAAGATGGGATTTGCCTATACCAATGAAATAAATTTAACCAAACCCGGATTTCGCCTTCAGCCCAATGGAATTCTTGGTATTAATCCCATGCTAAATAATCCGGATTTCGATCTGGAAAACAATCAGGCGGTGGGCTGTACTCTTCGCGGCCACTGTGTTAACGGCTGCTGCATTGGGCCAAATGTGGAAAGTGTGGCAAAGCGTTCCACCCTTGTCAGCTATATCCCCTATGCGTTGGCGACGGGAAATGTAGACATTATGCCAAATTCATTTGTGACTGCTATTCACACCGGCCAAAATGAAGAAGAAGGCTTGTTTGCCAACAGCGTAACGGTTAGAAATACATGGACTGGAGAAACCAGGGAGTTTAAGGCCAAAGTGATTGTTTTGTCTGCCGGTTCCATCGAATCCCCCAGACTTTGGTTAAATTCCGGTCTTCCTGAAAATGAATGGGTGGGAAAAGGACTGACCACTCATATGATTGACTGTGTATCTGGAATTTTTGAAGAAGAGGATTTGATGAATATTCTGGGAATGTCTGAAGTAAAGCCTTATGTAGGACAGAATTCGGCTGCCAGAATGGATTATCCCGGACTTGGAGCTTTTGAACCCTTTGGAACCAGTCCCGGTATCAATTCCACCATGATATACGGAACAAGCCAGAAGGGGTACTATTTCCAGAATCAGACCAGGGAAGAAGAACCCTGGGACAGAGAAGGCATTATTGCAGGAGAACTTTTAAAACAATTTATGCGAAATTATAACAAAACTCTTAGTATTGTAGTGTTTTCCGACGACGATGTAAGTCAGAAAAACGGGGTCACACTGGATCCGGAGCGCAAGGATGAAAATGGCTATATACCGGTGATCAGCTATGAGATCAGTGATGCTGACAGAGAGAGAAGAGATCAGCTTGTGGGACTTGCGGCGGAACTGTTAAAGAAAGCAGGAGCGAAGACCGTCAGCCGGGCTAACTGGCCCCCAGATGTGTGCGCTCATATTATGAGCACCATGAGGATTGGGTTTGTTACAGATAAAAATTGCGAAGCATTCCAGGTAAAGAGGCTGTTTATAGCAGATAACAGTGTACTATGCAACGGACTGGGCGGTCCAAATCCTACCCTTACCACCCAGGCTCTTGCTGTAAGGACTGCAGAAAAAATTGCGGAGAAATATTTTCCATCAGCAAAGAAAGTCTGAAGAACCATAAAAATGCGCCTTAGACCAAGGCGCATTTTTATGGTTTTACTCAGCTTCCTGCATACATCAGATAGATAAAATGATTTGCCTCCCTCAGAAGGTGATCGGTATAAAGTGCTAGCATGATTGCCTGAATTTTGCAGGTAATCAGTCCGTTCGTGGTATCTGACTTAAAATCACTGATCGCAATGGCATCGGAAAGAATTTCCCGGTCAGAAGGGAATGTATCCGGATTCATTTCGGCTGTGCTGAGCAGATCAAAGGTATTGGCAAACTGATTGGCAGCATTAAAATATGAAGTTTCCGTAGGATCTAACTGTCCGCGCATTACCTTTGCATGATCAGCCATATTCTGTGACCAGAAAGATTTATAATCAGACAGGAGTGAATCATCCCGGTTTTGAAGCCGTTTGAGAATTTCAAGGTAACGTTTGGCTTCCATGAGAATATGTAAGATGTCTGCTGTATACATCATGGTGAAAAGACCGCAGGATACACGTTTGTTTAAGAGATCTGCCTGAAACTGGACGAAGGAAGTAGTCAGGTTTAAAAGATTCTGGTTCAACATGAATACATCCTGTTCGTTTTTATTGGTTGCGGTATAGTCAGCGGTGCAGGGGACAATGTCATAAGCCATGCGGGTCAGCTGGGAATTGATTGTGATTCCGGTGTTAAGCTGTGCAAGTCTCTCTGCTTCTTCCGTATACTGGGTATAAAACTGGCCGGATTCAAGAACACTTAAAGGGATGACTCCGTTTGACAGCTTAATGGCTACTTCTAACAGCTGGTCATATTGCTGTTTGTATGTATCTGCCTGATCTGCATATTCTTTTCCAGGCGGGGGCATAGTAGCCTCAATAAATATGGCATGCTCTTTTAATATGCGGATCCAGAAAAGATGGTACTGGAGTGAGCATTGTATATAGGATTCTTTCGAGATCATAAGGGTTGCTCCATTATTTTAAATTACTGCATTCTATGCTTACTGGATAAGAACTATTCGTCCATATCCATTCCTCATATTGTGAGACGCAAAAAAAAATGCTATAATTGCTCATAGCAAAAAGGAGGTGGCGTTTTGGACAGGCAGACATTTTCCCGCAGAAAACCCGGAATGGTTGAGGAAGAAAAATACAGGAAGTATGCGGTTTTAATCCCCGTTCTGACAATTGATGGAGAAAAGTATCTTTTGTTTGAAAAACGCTCCAGCAACTTAAAGCATCAGCCCGGGGAGATTTGCTTTCCAGGAGGGAAGCTGGAGCCGGGAGAGACATTGAAAAAATGTGCAGTCAGGGAAACCATGGAGGAGTTAAACATCACTTCCAGGCAGATTAAGGTGCTTGGGCCTGGAGATATCTATATTTCTCCCTTCCGGCTGATTATTCACTCCTATATTGGTGAACTTAGAGATTATAATGATACCTTCAGCACCGATGAAGTGGAAGAAATCATAAAGGTGCCTCTTGATTATTTAAAAAGCATAACACCGGAAACATACGAAAGCATGCTGATTACGGAGCCTCCTGAAGATTTTCCCTATGAATGGATTCCAGGAGGCAATCAGTATTCATGGACGAAGGGAACCAGGGATATTTTGTTTTACCGGTATGAGAACTGGGTGATCTGGGGGATGACGGCACAGATTCTTCAGTCCTGTCTGGAACTGATGAAGCAATATCATTTATTTGATTCTATGAAAGAAGAAAGGTGATACTATGAAAAAAGAGATTTATTTAGCAGGCGGCTGTTTTTGGGGAACAGAAAAATATCTGGAAAATATTCCTGGAATTTTAAGTACAGAAGTGGGATACGCCAACGGAACAACGAAAAATCCCACTTACGAGGAGGTATGTCATAACAATACCGGTCATGCGGAAACCGTTAAAGTGGAATACGAGGATACAGTCATAGGTCTTCCCTATATTCTCAACCTCTATTACGATGTCATCAATCCAGTCAGTGTAAACCGTCAGGGCGGTGATACCGGTATACAGTACAGAACCGGCATTTATTATACCAACGAAGGGGATAAGCCGGTAATTGAAAAATCAGTGGAAGAACTTCAAAGGAATTACAAAGAGAAGATTGCAATTGAGCGGCTGCCTCTTACCAACTACTACAGAGCAGAAGAGTATCACCAGAAGTATCTGAATAAGAATCCCCAGGGCTACTGCCATATATCCGGGGATAAATTTGAAAAGGCAAAGCTGGCAGTGGATAAAAGCAAAAAATTTCCGCCAAAATCCCAGGATGAACTTAAAAATGAACTTACTACAACTCAGTATCAGGTCACCCAGAACAATGCAACAGAAGCTCCTTTTCAGAATGAGTACTTTGATGAATTCAGAGAGGGAATCTATGTGGATGTGACAACCGGAGAGCCTCTTTTCTTATCCTGTGATAAATTTGAATCCGGCTGCGGCTGGCCAAGCTTTTCCAGGCCGCTGACACAGGATCTGCTGCAGGAGCTTGATGATAACACTCTTGGCAGACACCGCACAGAAGTGCGAAGCACATTAGGGGATGCCCATCTTGGTCATGTTTTTACAGATGGTCCGAAAGAGATGGGTGGACTGCGCTATTGCATCAACAGTGCAGCTTTGAGATTTATTCCCAAAGAGCAGATGAAAACGGAAGGCTACGAAGCATATCTGCCATTACTCCATACAGATGCAGCCAATCAGGATTGATATTTTCCGGTGCGGTGAATATAATAGTAAAAAATACCAGGTGAAGTGAATGTTTCGTGAGAATAACGGCAGCAGGATTCACACTTGTAACGACGTCGATCCTGCTCCCAGACGTTATTTAAACCCTGCTGATATTTATATTGTAAAAGGGTATGGGATAGAAGTGTTTTTAGAAAATCTCAATTCACCGGCAGGCATTGTTTTTGACGAGGAGGGAAGTCTTTATATTGCTGACTCCGGCCTGTCTACAGGCATTCCCCAGGTTTTGAAGCTGGTGAATGGGGAGCTTGAATTGATAGCGGAAGATTTTGTTACTCCTATTTCGGGAATTAATTATTTAAATGGTGTTCTTTATGTATCCCACAGAGGTTTCGTCACCAGAATATTCCGGGATGGGAAAAGACAGAACATTATTATGGGTCTGCCAAGCAACGGTGATCATTACAATGGCCCGGTTGCTTTTTCGCCGGACTATAAGATCTATTTTGGGCAGGGAACCGTTACCAATAGTGGCGTTGTAGGGAATGATAACGAGTGGGTACCGGTTTCTCCATTGCTATGTGATTACACTGGAGATTATGTCATACTGAATGGTCAGAATTTTACAACAGATAATATTCTTACGGAAGCAGTTACCGATGATCCTGCCTATACTGGTGCCTTTTCTCCCTATGGGATTCCTAATATTGAGTTTGAAATAAGAAAAAGATATATCAAAGCGTCGGGGAGTATCTTACGGGCAAACCTTGACGGTTCTAATTTGGAGCAGGTAGCCTGGGGATTTCGTAATCCCACGTTTTTAAAGTTTAATAACAGCGGTCAGTTGTATGCTGTGAATAACGGGTTTAATCCCGTAGGAAGCAGACCCATAGAGAATGCAACCGATGATTTCTATTACATAACCCCGGATGTATGGTATGGCTGGCCTGATTATTCAGGAGGAGAACCGGTAAATTCTCCAAGATTTACACCTACAGGCGGTTATCAGCCTACGCTGCTGTTAAAAAATCAGCCAAACATTCCTCCAAGACCCTATGTAACCTTTCCTCCTAATTCCACTCTGATGAGTTTTGATTTTAATTATAATCAGAAATTCGGAGCATACGGAGATGTTTATGTGGCAGAGTATGGCAGTACCATAAAAACGGCAGTTGGTGACGGATTATCCTATGCCGGTGCCGGTCACCGGATATCCAAAATTGATATGAGGGCAAGAACCATCAGTACATTTGCCATCAATATGAGTGGATTTCCTGCGTCTCTTTCCAAGGGAGGCGGACTTGAGAGGCCAAGTTATCTGATGTTTGGACCCAATGAATCCATGTATATCGTTGATATGGGTCTAAATATCGAAGGCGACCCTAATCTCTTTGTTCCCGGAACAGGTGTGATCTGGAGAATCTTTCGTACCAATGATGAATGACTCATGTAAGGAGAAGGACAAAATATGTTAGAAGAGATACTGGAATATAATAAAGAATTTGTTAAAAATAAAAATTATGAAAAATATATCACTAATAAATATCCGGAAAAGAAAACGGCAATCGTGTCCTGTATGGATACAAGGCTGACAGAGCTGCTTCCGGCTGCACTTGGTTTTAAAAATGGAGATGCAAAGATCATTAAAAACGCAGGAGGGGTTATTTCCCATCCCTTTGGAAGCGTGATGAGAAGCCTGCTGATTGGGATCTATGAGCTGGATGTCAGGGAAATTCTGGTAATAGGCCATACGGACTGCGGAGCCAGATATACAGACAGCAGCAAATTGATAGAGCTGATGAAGGAACGGGGAATCAGGCAGAAGGATATTGATTTAATTAAGTATTATGGAATTGATTTTGAATCCTGGCTGGGTGGATTTAAAGACTTAGACCAATCCATTAAAAAATCAGTGGAACTGATCCGAAACCATCCATTGGTTCCGGAAGAGATCCGGGTCTATGGACTTGTGATTGATTCTGTTACAGGTGAGTTAAGTCAAGTTGAGGAGAAGGGCCTATGAAGCTTGGAATTGTCGGTTCAGGAATCATTGTAAAAGATTTTTTATCCATTTCCCATCATCTGAAGCATACCTCAGTTTTATCTCTTTGTTGCACCAAAAGGAGCGAAGCGGATGCCAGAGCCCTTGCAAAGGATTATTTAATCGGGCAGGTATTTACGGATTATGAAGATTTTTTAAGGAGCGAAGCGGATACGGTATATTTGGGATTACCCAATCATCTTCATTTTACCTACGCATATCAGGCATTGCTGGCAGGAAAAAATGTAATTGTGGAAAAGCCATTTACTCCTACCATAGAGCAGGCCACGGTTTTAAGCCGGACAGCCAGAGAGAAACAATTATTTCTGTTTGAAGCTGTAACCACTTTATACCAGCCGGATTACAGGAGAGTAAAGGAACTGATTCCTTCTCTTGGAAGCGTCAGACTGGTCCGGTGCAGCTATTCCCAATATTCCAGGCGGTATGACAGCTTTAAAAATGGGGAGGTGCTTCCTGCCTTTGATCCTGGGTGCGCCGGAGGTGCTTTGATGGATATTAATATTTATAACCTCCATTATGCTGCGGGTCTTTTTGGAATGCCTGAATCGGTTCATTATTTTGCGAATATAGAAAGGGGAATTGATACCTCCGGAGTGCTTTTACTGGATTACGGAACCTTTCTTTGCACCCTGACCGGAGCCAAGGACTGCAGTGCGCCAAATTCCTGTATTATTCAGGGGGACAAAGGTTATCTGATACAGGACAGTCCGGCCAATATCTGTGAGGGGGGCCGTGTGATTTTAAATGACGGATCGGAAGAGACAGTAACGAGTCATTCCTGCAGTCATCGAATGATCAGCGAGTTCCTGGAATTTGAAAAAATGATTCTTTCCGGTGATCTTACCACCTGTTACCGCTATCTGGATCATACTCTTTGCGTATGCGAAATTCTGACTCAGGCAAGGAGAATGGCCGGAATTGTATTTCCGGCAGATGGACAAGAAGTGCAGTAATTATGAGTATAAAAAAACGCGTCTGTCAGGTTCCGTTAAGTTACCTGGTGAAGACGCGTTTTATTTATTTTGTGTTCCCCAATTTATGCTGCTTTTGATTTGTGAATGCTTCTATAGACGAATGTGAGTCCAAGTCCGACTAAAGAGATGACCATGGCTGTCAGGAATGCATTTTTATAGCTTCCGGTAGCAGCAAAAATTTTGTTTAAAATAATTGGTCCTACGGTACCAGCCAGAGCGAATCCGATAAACATGATTCCGTAATTGACACTGTTGTTTTTCGGTCCGAACTGATCCGCAGTAAAGCCTGGGAAAACACCCATGAAAGCACCGAAACAGATTCCAATGACAGAGATGGCAATATAGAATAAAACCACATCTCCCTTGTTGCAGAAATAAAGCATGATCAGACCGATGACAGACATTACACAGGCAAGTGCCAGGGTGTTGATCCGTCCGATTTTGTCGGAGATAGATCCGGCCAGGATTCTGCCAAGTACATTAAATAAGGCAAGGGTAGAAACGGCGGCCGTTGCTGAAACAACAGACATTCCCACGATGTTCTGTGCCAGAGGGGAAGCCATTGGAATAAACATCAGGGCAGCAAATGCACCGCAGGTAAGCAGTACAATCATAACGTAGAAAACTGGTGTCTGTAACATCTCTTTCCAGTTTTTATTCATGGCAGCCTGTTTTCCGGCAGAAGGAGGTGTATATCCTTCCGGAACGAAGTCGGCAGGGCATTTTTCCATAAAGAAAGCGCCAAGACAGATAATCACTGTAAAAACAGCACCAATAATTTTAAACGCAGAAGTAACACCTGTTGTTGATATAATCATGGCAGCAATGGGTGGAATAATAACAGAGCTGATTCCAAACGTTGCTGTGGTAAGTCCTCCTACAAGACCTCTCTTGTCAGGGAAAAACTTAATGGATGTACTGATGGTGGCACCGTAAACCATTCCAAGACCTAACCCCAGTAAAATACTGTATGTTCCGATTAAAAAGTTAACGCTGTTGGCATAACCGGACAGAAACATACCGCCGCCAAACATGATACCTCCGATTAAGACTGCTAATTTCGGGCCCAGAGTGTCGTTGATGGTACCTCCGGTAATCATGGTAATAGGACCTACTGCATTGGCAATGACGAATACAATGGATAAGTCTCTGGCGGTCAGTTTCATTCCCGTGATCTGGCCCAGATGCTCTGCCATTGGTACAGAAAGAACGCTCCATGCATATAAGGAACCGATGCATAGGTTAATGAGACAGCTGGCGATGAGAATCAACCATCTTTTCTTGTTGTAGTTCATGCTACTCCTCCTAATTGTTATTATTATAACAATGTTTATATCATGATCAATGAAACATGTCAATATAAACATGTATATCATTCTATTATTTTATACAATACTGTTATATTGACATATTTTCCATATTTGCTATAGTTATAACAAGAAATTAAGAAAATCGGGGAAAATGAAATGAGAAGTTTGAAATATGCCATATTAGGGCTATTATGCCGCCACCCTATGACTGGTTATGAAATAGCAAAAGAATTTAATAATGAGCTGGCAGAATTTTGGTATGCCAATCATAGCCAGATTTATCCGGAGCTGAAAAGGTTAAATGATGAGGGACTTGTCAGCTATGACATTGAAATAAGCGGAGAAATCCTGGAGGCGAAACGTTATACCATAACAGAAGATGGTTACGATGATTTTACAAACTGGCTGAATAAGGATGAAAAGATGCAAAAGACTCCCAAAGATATATTTCGCCTCCGGATGTATTTTTCAGGTAATATGAATGTGGAAACAAGAGTCCGTCTTTTGGAGAGTCAGCGAACCCAGCATGTGAAACGATTAAATACATTAAAAAAGAAAAACGAACCCTACACCGAAGTTCCGCCTTGTGAATCAGACAGGTTCGGGGATTTTCTTGTGCTTCAGGGCGCAATCATGAGGCAGGAGAATATTATAGCCTGGATTGATAAATGTATCAGTTATTGCAAATAGTATTGACAACTTAATTTTGTTGTGTTATTATTTCGGAAATAGTGAAAAGGCAATGAAGAGGAATAGTACGTATACGGAGAATTTCAGAGAGAAGGTGGCTGGTGTGAACCTTTATTGAAGTATATGGAAGCAGTCTCGGAGCTTTGAACCCAACGGGAGGATTCCCTAGTAGGCTTCAACGGAATTCCCACGTTACAGGGACGCGGTATGTCAGTACCGTATGGAGTGCAGAGGATTCTCTGAATTTAGGTGGTAACACGGATTGTATATTCGCCCTAAGCGTATGAACGCTTGGGGCCTTTTTTTATGCAAAAATCAAGAAAGAAGGAAATTATCATGAGGAAATTTGAAAAATCAAAAAAACTGGATTATGTGTGTTACGACATCAGGGGACCGGTTATGGACGAAGCAAACCGAATGATCGCCCAGGGAGTCGAGATCTTAAAGCTGAATATAGGAAATCCTGCTCCATTTGGTTTTCGCGCCCCAGAAGAGCTTTTAATGAAAATGAACAGTAATCTGGTCCATACAGAGGGCTACTCCGATTCAAGAGGGTTACTCTCTGCCAGAGAAGCAATAGTAAAGTATTGCAGGAAAAAAGGAATTGAGGAAGTGGGAACAGATGATGTTTATACAGGAAATGGGGTCAGTGAATTAATTACACTTTCCATGCAGGGCCTTTTGGACTCTGGTGATGAAATCCTGGTACCTTCACCGGATTACCCCCTGTGGACCGCCTCCGTTACACTGGCAGGAGGTACAGCAGTTCATTACATCTGCGATGAAGCGGCAGACTGGTATCCGGATATCAATGATATTAAAAGTAAGATCACAGAACGAACAAAGGGAATTGTTGTAATTAATCCCAATAATCCTACAGGAACCCTTTATTCCAAAGAACTGCTGGAAGAAATCGTTAAGCTCTGCCGGGAAAATGGTCTCATAATTTTCGCGGATGAGATCTATGACAGACTGGTTCTTGACGGCCTTGTCCATACATCCATTGCTTCACTTGCTCCGGATCTCCTTACGATTACGTTTAACGGTCTGTCCAAGTCCCATTTAATCGCTGGATACCGCTGCGGCTGGATGAGTCTTTGCGGCGACAAATCTTCTGCAAGGGGATATGTGGAGGGAATCAATCTGCTGTCTTCCATGAGGCTGTGTTCCAATGTTCCAGCCCAGTCTGTTATAGCTACAGCTCTTGAGATGGAAGAGGAGACAAAGAAACTTCTGGTTCCCGGCGGCCGTATTTACGAGCAGAGAGAATACATATATGAGGCATTAAACCAGATTCCAGGTATTTCAGCAACGAAACCCAAAGCGGCTTTTTATGTATTTCCTAAGATTGATATAAAACGGTTTGGAATTTATGATGATGAAAAGTTTGTTCTGGATTTCTTAAGAGATAAAAAGATTCTTCTTACCCACGGCGGCGGCTTCCACTGGGAGAAACCAGATCATTTCAGGGTAGTTTATCTGCCGGAGATGGAACAGTTAAAATCTGCATGCAGCAGATTAATGGATTTTCTTACTTATTACAGACAGCAATAGGAATAGAAAAAGGTCCTGCAGCATCTTAGCCTGCAGGACCGGTATTTACTTAGAACTTCTCATGGTCTGTGTCTCATAGGTTTTAAACTCATTATTCCAGGACACAAACCGGGGATCCTGGCGGTGATCGGTCAGGAGGTTTAAACCAGATAAGTAACTGCCCATATAGGCAGAAACTTTTTTTGCTCCGTAATAGTTGATATGATCTCCGCCGTCTCTGGTATCCGTGTTCCAGTCAATGGATAACTGGTCTAAAGACAGGTTAAGATCGATATAATCCAGGTCATTTTTATCAGCAAATTGTTTCACTGCATTATGTTTTGCATAAGTCCAGCATTTTGGAGAAGGAGAGCTGTATAAGACCAGCCGGATTCCTTTTTCCTTACATAACTGGCTGATTTTTGTCAGATACAGATAGGGCTGATCCTGTATTACCTCAACCTCATCCGTCTCTTCTGTATAAGGACCTCCTATATAAGGTTTGCTGTTACTATTATATTGATAGCCCTTATATGCAGGAGATGGTTTTTCTGCCATATCAGCGCTTAAATTTTTTAACATATAGAAATGGAAATATCTCCAGTTATTATGATACTGGTAAATAGGGAATATCTTTTTCGTTTTATCATCAACAATTGTTTCCAGAGCATTGATGTATTTAAAATCCCGAAAACAGGCATTGGTCTCCAACAGCACAACCTTTGGAGACTGTTTATTTAACACCTTTTCCAGAAGATAATAGGTATCCTGAAGTCTTTGTGCGGGTACGCCTAAGTTAAAACCAGTATATCCGTAAGTATTCCAGATCTCCAAAGGAGAGATGCTGGTGGAACTTTCACTGTCTCCGATGGATAAGTATCCGATGGTATTTTTGGGTTCTTTATAGATTCCTCCGGCTTTTTTATAAAGTCCTCCTGCTCCGGTGTTTGCTGGAAGGAACAGAAAGGACATGATATATAAAAGAAGCGTAAGTCCGGTAATAAAGGCTAATGTTCTTATTTTGTTTCCTGCATGCATTCCGTCACCTCTTAAAATCCGGCATAGATCAGTTTTGCCGGTATATATCCGTCGCCGTATGCACCGAGGACGATTACAAGTAGAATCGCACCATAATACAGAGTCCATCGTACCGGAATTTTATATCCGGATATTTTATCTCTTATGGAAATTCCACGTTCGTGAATGATACCAACTGTCAGTACTGCCAGAAAGCCTAAAAATACGGCTGTATAATCTGCTAAAGAAAGCCCAAGCTGCAACAGAGAGCCGTTGGTCAGTACCTTTGTGTTAAAGTCAGTAAATATAGACTGAAACATGGATAAACCGGCGGTCATGGTTTCCGCCCGGAAAAACAACTCACCGATGAAGACGATGATTAAAAGCTTCACAGACTGGAAAATCCGGTATAACAGATTATTCCGGTTGATCTTTAAGCGTTCAGCGGCTTTTATTACATAAGGTTCCGAAAGGTTTTCCAGTAAAATCAGAACAAAGTAATACATACCGAAAAACAGATAATGCCAGCCTGTGCCATGCCAGAAACCATTGCAGATCCATACACCAAAAAGTGCCGGAGCGGAAGCAACCACCTGACCCATATGCTTTCCTAATTTTGCTCTGGAATTTTTTCCGAATTTCTTTACCGGAGCGGTTAAAGATATGGGATAAAAGATATAGTCTTTCAGCCAGGTACCAAGTGTAATATGCCAGCGCCTCCAGAATTCGGAAGGGCTTTTGGAAAAAAATGGCTGCCTGAAATTTTCCGGAATCTTAATTCCAAAGATTTCCCCGGTTCCGATGGTCATGTCAATACAGCCGGAGAAATCTGCGTAAAGCTGAAAGGTATAGAGGATGGCACTGAGAATTACCACAATGCCTCCGTATTGTTTATAAGATCCAAAGACTGTCTCTACAAGCAGATTCAACCGGTCTGCAATAATCATTTTTTTGAACAGTCCCCATAATATTCTCTGAAAGCCGTAAGTAACATTTTTATATTCCAGAGGTTTACCCTCAGTCAGAGCGTTTGCTGTCTGGGAATAGCGGCATATAGGACCTTCCATTAATATTGGAAAGAAGGTCAGATAAAGAGCCAGTCGGCCCAGATGGTCGTCAGCCGGAATTTTTTCATAATATACATCTGCCAGATAGGAAACAGCCTGTAAGGTATAGAAGGATATTCCTATGGGTAGAGCAAACTTCATGGCAGGCAGCAGGTTAGGATAAGAGACTGCCTTTAACAGATGATTGACATTATCACTGAAAAATCCGGAGTATTTCAGGATTACCAGCATGCCAAGCTGAATTCCCAAACCCAGCCACAAGATTCTCCGCCGTTTGACGGCACAGGCTGCTTTCAGAGATTTTTTCTCTTCCCCAGTTACTCCTGTTAAATCCAGATCCCTTTTACAGGAAGAAAGCCACAGACCAATATGATGAATGGAAACAGTGGAGATCAGGAGGTAAACAATTAATTTTCCGCTAAGGGAAAGGAAAAACAGCCAGCTGGCCGCCAGTAAAACTTTATACCGGTGGCGTCCCGGTGCTAGCTGGTAAAGAAGCATGACACCGGGAAGAAAGATGAACAGGTAAAGGATAGATGTATAGGTCATAGATTAATCCTCTTTCAGCCGGTTAATCATGCTCCAAATCGCATTTGCTGAATTAAAGTTAACAGGTATCATATCAGCCGGAGTAATGGAAATGTCAAATGCATCCTCAAGCTCAGGAATCAGTGAGAGAATGGAAAAAGAATCCAAAAGTGCATCGTCAATCAGTCTTGTTTCTGTCTCATAGTCAATCCCCGGGTTAATCTCATTTAAAATCTCTAATAATTTGTTCATATATTTATCCCCTTTCTGAATGAAAAAAATTTAACTGGTCGGTTGCAAAAGAATCTCTTGCAATCCGGTACTGCTCATGTTCTGAATAAAGAAGTACCAAAGGAAGATCACGGCTTAAGAACATGGACATTCCTTCCGTAGCGGAGTAAGCACCTGTTTTTCCAAAAATCAGGTGGTCACCCTGTTTTAAGCTTTTAAACGGGTACTGCCTAACCAGTACATCACTGGAAGTGCAGAGAGAACCACAGACGGTCCATTCTCCCACTTCACCATCCTGGCTGCCGTAATGTTTAATAAAAGGTTTTTTCATAGCCAGCATCTGTCCGTAATAGTTCAGTTGATGAATACCTCCGTCAACGATGCAGTAAGACTGGTCATTGTTAGTTTTTAAGTCTACTACGCTGGTTGCATAAACGCCGCAGGATGCGGCGATGAAACGCCCCATTTCCAGTGTAACCTGCCCTTGGAAGGACAGATGCCCTATGGCTTTTGACAGGGCTAAAAGCATGGCTTCTTCCTCATCTTTTTCCCCTTCAAAGTAGCACACCGGAAGGCCGGGTCCGTATTCCAGTTTTTGTACTGTAAACTGATACTGATTCTGTAAATCTGCACAAAGCTGGTCCAGCATCATTAATTCACTTTCAAGCTTTGCACCTGATTTTTTCTGGGTGCCTGAAAAATACTGGAGACCTAAAATCTCCACGTACTCACAGGTATTTTCCATAATAATGCGGCGTATGGATGACTCATCCATTCCAAACTGATTTCCGCTGGTGAGACGTAAAAGCACCCTGATTTTTCGTTTTTCTTTCAGAGCACAGGAGGTAAGAATCTTCCAGTGTTCCCTGGATTCCACGGTAAAGATGATATCTTTATATTTGGATATGGCATATTCCATATCCTCCTGTTTCTTATATACACCTGACATCACAATCCGTTTTTCATCAATCCCGGCCCGTTCACAGATGTGAAATTCTCCTGGAGAGCAAACTTCAAAATAATCCACATGCATCTCCATATCCTTTACTAAAAACGGATTTGCCTTCATAGCAAAACAGATCTGGGTTTTGGGCGGGAGTGCTGATCGTATGTCCGCTATTCTGTCTGCAAGAATGTCTGTGTCAAACAGATAAAATGGTGTTTTATAATTTTTAAGTGCAGTCTTGAGTTTTGATTCATTTACTTCTGATTTCATAAACACATCTCCAATAATTTTTTTCTGTCCATCTTACCGTTTGCAGTAACGGGGATGTGAAGTACGGGAATGCACAGGTTGGGAATCATATAGGAAGGGAGTGTTTCCCGCATGCGTTTTAGCAATTCCTTTTTATCTAAATCCCCGCAGTAAAATGCAGCAAGGCGGTTTTTTTCACTGTCAAATGCACAGCAGGCGCGGCTGATTTCCGGATAGCTGTTCAAAATCAGTTCAATCTCCTCCAGTTCAATCCGGTGTCCCATGTGCTTAATCTGAAAATCCTTGCGTCCGGAGAAACAAAGTTCACCGTGACTATTATAAAAAGCAAGATCTCCAGTCCGGTAAATGGTCTCAGGATAGAGATCATTCAAGGGATTTTGAACAAATGCTTTTTTTGTCTGCTCCGGATTGTTATAATAACCCAGGGCAAGAGCGGTTCCTGCCACGCAGATTTCTCCGATTTCCCCTTCGGATGTAATAAGTTCATCATCTGATCCCAGGAGAAATACATGTTCATTGGGAAATGACGTTCCAATGGGTATTTTCTCTTCCGGTTCAAATACTCTTAAAACAGGATAATACGTAC
Organism: Lacrimispora struthionigena; assembly: GCF_048627165.1. Taxonomy (NCBI): domain Bacteria; kingdom Bacillati; phylum Bacillota; class Clostridia; order Lachnospirales; family Lachnospiraceae; genus Lacrimispora; species Lacrimispora struthionigena. The sequence goes on along the minus strand of NZ_JBMBWP010000002.1, from coordinate 697,651 downwards.
AGTTGCAGGTGATTTCAGTAGGCCCGTAAAGATTAACGAATCTGGCATTTGGAAGGTTCTTTTGCCAGATAGCCAGGTGGCTTGCAGGCATGGCCTCACCGCTGAATAAAACCTTATTTACATGGTCTGGCACTTTGTAAGTGAAGCCTTTTAACTGAGTCACCATACAAAGAGCTGACACAGCCCAGATCAGTGTTGTAATCTGATACTCGCAAAGGCAATCCAAAAGCATGGTGGGAATAGAAAAATATTTTTTTGGTATCAGAACAATGGAAGCGCCGGTTTTAAAGGCAGAATAGAGGTCTTTTACCGATACGTCAAAGTCCAGAGGCGCCTGATTGCCAAGTATATCATCTGTTGTAATCCCAAACAGATCAGGGAAATATTCCATAAAATCAATCACAGAACGGTGGCTTACTAAAACGCCCTTTGGAACTCCGGTAGATCCGGAAGTAAAGTTACAATACAATGGCTGAGTATCCAGTGATTTCTCCCTGACCGCTTTTAATCGTTCCGGATCAGCGGGGGCAGAAATAAGTTTATGGTATTCCAAAATGGTGCCTTTAAAAGAAATCTGTTTCAGTTTTTCGTCTGTCTCCGAAAGAGTGATAATGCAGTCTGTTTTTAGTACATCAAGAATCTGGCCGATACGTGCAACTGGCTGGTCGGGACTTATGAAGGTATAAAAACAGCCGGCATAGACGATTCCCATAAATGAGGTCACCGCTTCCACACATTTATCCATAAAGACCACAACAGGCTTTCCTGTTTTAGTATGCTCGGATAAAAAACTGCCGATTCGTTTTGCCCGGTCATAGAGCTCTTCGTAGGTACAGCTGGTTTCCGGATCAATAACTGCCTTTTTTTGAGGAAATTCTTTTGCAGAATGTTCCAGATATTCTAAAATATTATTCATGTTTGTGTTTCCTTTCCTGCCGGTTTAATGGGAAAAGTGGCGCAGGCTGTAAAAAGTGTTTCCGTAGTGAGAATTTCTAAACTCCCATCCATCTGCTGGGCAATTTTTCTGCATGTTTTCAATCCGATATTCGTACTTTCCTGAAAGACCAGGTCAGTCCGGATTTCATTGGTAATGCTGATGATTAAATTGTCACCGTCTCTGCCACCTTTTACGACAACAGGAGTGCCGTGACCAGCATATTTTCTCACGTTGGAAAAAAGGTTATCAAAGAGGCGTTTTAAATACTGAATATCAATTAAAATGCTGCAGGGTTCATTCATAAATTCAGTCTGTACTTCAAAACCAAGGCTGTTTAAGTTAAATACATGCTCGCTTAACAGCTGTTGAAGCAGAATTCTTGCATCAAAGGTTTCCATATTCATAAGGATGGTATCCTTACCAAATACAAGGAAGTACTGAAACAGTTTATCAGATAAATCTTTCAGCTGAATTGATTTTTCCTTACAGTTTTTAATGTATTTCTCCAGTTGCTCTTCAGAATGGTAGTCTTTGGAATCTAAAATCTCAAGATATCCGATTAATGAAGTTAAGGGTGTGCGGATATCGTGGGACATGGAGGTAATCAGCTCGCTGTTTGCTTCCCAGGCATCCTTTTCACTTTTATATCTTGTGATAATGGAATTACGCATATTGTCTGCGTTTTTAGCCAGAAGTGAAATTTCATCATTTCCTTTATGAAAAATCGGCTGTTCCAAATTACCCTGTTCAATTAAAGATACTTCTTTTGACAAAAGAACAATCCGGTCAATGATCCGTCGGTTATAAAGGATAATAACAATAAAAAATACAATAAAGAACATAATCCAGGAACAGTAAAGCACTACATCCAGCCATTTAATCTGGGAAGAATCGATGATGGAAACGGAGTAGGTACCGTCTGAAAATACAATATCACGTTCCTGCTGGTTGCAGCTTTCCACAATGGTTGTTGCAGTCTCATAGGAGGAATAAGAATCATTCCAGTAACCGGATTCATATAGAATTTCGTCTCCGTTATATATGGTCAGATAGACATATTTATGATTCTTGACCCATCTGGAGATAGCTCTTACATTTTTTACCGATACTTTATTTTTTCTTACGTAATTTTCAAAGGAATCCTGATAGATGTTTAACCGATTCTGTACCGAGTCTTCATCCATGTGCTTCTTTGAAACCATGTAATCTCCCAGGTTATCCACAATCAGATATACGGTGAAGCTTAAAAATGCTCCAAGCAGGAGTACAAGTATCTGCTTATAACGCAGTGAGGATAATGTTTTACCCTTCATCAATCTGATAGCCCTTTCCCCAGACGGTTCGGATAATTAGTGGATTATTAAAATCCAGTTCCAGTTTCTTTCTCAGCTTTAAGATATGAACCATAATGGTATTGGTGGAGGAAGGAAGAAACTTTTCATTCCATACCCCCTCATAGATGGCCTGAGCATCTTTTGCGGTTCCTTTGTTTTTTACCAGATACATTAAAACCAGATATTCCGTATCGGTAAGCTCTATTTTCTGATTTTCCCGGTATACCCAGTGGTTTACCGTATCAATCACAATATCCTGAACATGGACTTCTGAAAGATTAACAGAAGATTCCGATTTCCCTTTGTAGACAACGTATCTTCTTAAGAGAGACTGGATTTTCATAAAAAGTTCTGCCTGGGAAAATGGTTTCACCAGATAATCATCGCCGCCGTTTTCGTAAGCATCGTTTTTATCTGTCTCTTTTGATTTGGCAGTTAAAAATAATACCGGTGCGGAATGAAAGGTTCTGATTTGTGAACATGCTTCAATCCCGGACATACCTGGCATCATGATATCCAGTATAATCAGGTCGATATCAGAATTTTCTCTAACTGCTTTTACCGCATCGTTTCCGTTTGCGGCTTCTAAAACGAGATAGCCTTTGTTCTCCAGCTGTATACGGATTACTTCACGGATATCTGCGTCGTCATCTACCACCAATATCTGCTGTGTGGAACTCATGGACAGATGCCTCCTTGATTGTTTAATCAAGTGAATTATATCACTAATAGATGCAATAACAAGGCAATATAGCCTGATTTAAGAATTATTAAGAAATAGTGAGACATTATTTCCGTAATTGTTTTAAGAATTATTTAGACATTTATAATTAAAAAAACCGGATATGTCATTGGTTATGTGACATATCCGCTTTGGGAGTACTGATTAACAGGATGATTAACCCACTGGCGCCATGAGAATCTTTCCAGTTCCCCGGTAAACATTGACAAGACCTTCCCCTGAAACTGCGGAACCAATTAGGGATTTGGAGGAACGTTCTACCGTGAATTTTAAGGAATTAGACCAGGCGATTGCCATGTTTCCGTCAATTTTAATTTCATCGTCTTTTAATTCAAATTCAATTAGCTCTTCTCTGGGTACCGGGCTTTCTAAAACAGCAATTCCCTGTCCGGTCAGGCATAGGTTAAAGAACCCTTCCTTACCGGCAACTGCTGAGGTCAGTGTGGTTCTTGCAACTACATTCTGTTTGATGTCGGAATCACAGGCCAGGAATAATCCGTCTTCCAGCACCATGCTTCCCCATTCGGAGACCTCCTCCAGAAGAATGTGCCTGTAAGTGGGTTCCAGCATTAAAAGGCCGCTGCCTTTAAATTCCGGCTTTGCAGATGATTCTTTTGTCACCTTGGAAGCAAGTGCCTTACCTAGAAAATCGCCTACACCCTTTATTCCGGAAGTCATGGCAACGGAGCCGGAAGTCCACTGCATGGCACCAGCCTGGACGGTAAAGGAATTGCCATTGAGTTCAATTAAAACCTGCCTTTTACGGATATTCATCTTGGATGCATAATAGGAAGCGATGGCAGAGCCGGCTTCAACACTTAAATCTTTTTGATGCTCAAATACCTTAACACAGCCACGTTCATTAATCTTAAGCATGTTCCCGTTGTCATAAAGATTTTTGTAGGTTATCATATGTTTTCTCCTTTTATTATTACTCCTTAGAATGTCGTCAGAATTGCTTTATGTAATAAGAAAAAAGGGAAAAGATTAGTAAAAATAAGTTTTTTCATCACGGGGAAAAGCTATGATACATAGGATAAAATATGAGAAGAGGTATTTCAGAACAATTAATATAGCAAAGTTATAAATATGCTGACGAAGGTTTTTGCAGAAGCCAGAAATTTATCTTAAGCATGCACATAGTACTGCCGGGCTGTATGATTCAGCCCGGCAGTTTTCTGATATGGGCAGGTTGCATCCAAAAGAATCTGTGGTATGATAAATCATGAAAGTAAAAAACATGGAACCGGAGGCGGATTTAAAATGAAACAGCAGTACATGGAAACCGCGAAAAGCGGGAAAGACTTAATTGCAGAAATAAATGAGACAATACCAGGGGAAGGACAAGCCGCGTTCTGGTGGCTTGGGCAGCTGGGGTATGCCGCGAAGCTGGGCACAGTTACAATCTATATCGATGCATTTCTCTCGGAACGTCCTGACAGAAGAATCGCACCGCTCTTTGATCCCAGTGAAATAACCAATGCAGATTACATAATAGGAACTCATGATCATTTGGATCACATTGACCGGAATGTCTGGCATCGGCTTTCAGTCAGCTCGCCAAATGCATTGTTTCTTGTGCCGGAGAAGCTGATCCCTGTACTCAGTGAGGATCTTATGATTGATAAAAGCCGCTTTCTGGGGCTTAATGATGGAAAAACCCAGATATTAAAAGGTGGTATTAAAATAACAGGGATTGCATCTGCTCACGAGTTTCTGGATCAGGATCCGGTAACTGGCCAATATCCTTACACAGGAGTTGTGATAGAAGGGATGGGCGTTAAGCTGTATCATTCAGGAGATACCTGTATTTATGAAGGACTGTACGGCAAATTAAGAAGTTTTGGAGATATGGATGTGATGTTTCTTCCTATTAATGGAAGGGATGGGGTACGCTACCGCTCCAGTATCATCGGAAACATGACGTATCAGGAAGCAGTGGATCTGGCAGGAGCAATGAAACCGGGGCTTACGGTTCCCGGTCATTATGAGATGTTTTCCAGCAATCAGGAGGACCCCGACCGTTTTGAAGATTATATAACCATTAAATATCCCGGTTTGCCATACTGGCTTGGAAGGCATGGGGAAAAGGTTCTTTATTCACAAATCAAATAAGATACATTCAAAAATATACAAAAAAGTCCAAAATATGTAGCATTTACCATTTCCCTGAATATATTTATTATAGTGAAGCAGGAAAGGAAATGCGAGATGGCAATTAAAATATTTATTGATCAGGGGCATAATCCCAGCGGATATTTTAACAGCGGTGCAGAGGCCAATGGATTACAGGAATCAGAAATTAATTACCAGGTGGGAATTTACCTTCAAAACCTCTTAAACAGTGACCCCCGGTTTGAGGCAAGAGTCTCAAGGCCACAGCCGGATACCGTTCTGGGTACCAACAATACTACCAGCCTGGCTGCCAGGGTTGCCATGGCAAACCAGTGGCCGGCAGATTATTTTATCAGCATCCACTGCAATTTAAATCCTAATCCCGAAATAAACGGAACGGAAGTATACATTTATCAGTATTTTACTCAGGGACAGTGGCTGGCGGAACAGATTATGGGCGGAATTAACGATATGGTTGGTACCAAAAACAACGGAATCCGGGAAAACCCTTCTTTGTACGTACTTAGGAATGCAGATATGCCCGCTAATTTAGTAGAACTGGGATATATAAGCAATCCATCGGATGCAGAAAAGCTTCGTAACGATCAGTATGGATTTGCTTACGGAATCTATCTGGGGCTTTTACGGTATTTTGGATTTGCATAGGTCAGAAAAGCTTTTAAGTGATGCTTTCTTTGAGGTAAATTCTTCAAAGAAAGCATTTTTTCATGGAATTGTTGTGAAAATACAAAACAGGTTGCTCAATCCAGGGAATGTGACTTATAATACTGATATTAACTGCAAATGAGTCAATAAACAAAAGAAGAGAGAGGACCATCGTCATGAAATCGCTGTCAGATATACTATACTGGCTGGATGATCTGATCTGGGGACTGCCAATGATTCTTATCCTGGTGGGAACCGGGATCTATTTAACGGTTCGTTTCCGTTTCATTTACCAGAGAAAAGTGCTTTTTCATTTTAAAAACACCTACGGAAAGATGTTTCATAAAGCGGAAGGAGAGGGAACGGTTTCCGGCTTTGCAGCTGCATGTACGGCACTTGCCAACACCATAGGTACAGGCAATATCAGCGGTGTGGCCACTGCCATCGTCAGCGGCGGACCGGGAGCACTGTTCTGGATGTGGGTTTCCGCCTTTTTTGGAATGTCAATTAAGGCAAGTGAAATTATGATTGGTCAAAGGTACCGCCAGAAATATGAGAAATCCATGGATGAATATGTATGCGACCGTTCCTTTGTTATGAAGAATGCATTTGGCTGGAAGAAAGGCGCCGTTATACTGGCCGTGTTCTGCCTGGTGTTCGGACCATGGACCTGCTGTGTTCAGACAGAGGCAGTCACCAGCTCCATAAAAGAAGGGCTGGGAATCGCCCCATGGATCACAGTAATACTCATTGGCATTACCTGCTTTGTCACAATCGCCGGTGGGTTAAAGAGAATATCCAGCTTTATGGAAAAAGTGATTCCCATCATGGCTCTTTTTTATGTGGCGGCCGGAATTGGCATTATGATTTTAAATTATCAGAGAGTTCCAGAGATCGTTCTGCTTGTTTTCCGTTCTGCATTTACTCCCACAGCGGCTGCCGGTGGATTTGCCGGGGCGACTGTCCGGGACGCCATTCAATACGGTGTGGCAAGAGGGCTGTATTCCAACGATGCAGGAACCGGTTACGGGATTATTGCCCACGCATCTGCAAAGACGGATGATCCCGTAAGACAGTCTTCCTGGGGCTGGGGCGAGATTTTTTTAGATACCATTGTAATCTGCAGCATCACGGCATTTTCCATACTATCCACAGATGCCTATATTACGGCAGATGCAACTTCTGGTGCGCTTACCACCATAGCCTTTAAGAAGGCATACGGAAGCGGAGGCGGAGTGATCATTTCTCTCGCAATTGCCGTTTTTGCATGGACAACCATTATCGGTATGTATTATGCCTGTGAAAAGTCTGTAAACTACGCTCTGGGAGACACTAAGCTTAATAAGCTTGCCATGCCCGTATATATGGTTTACTATCTGATTCCATGCCTGATTTTTTATAATATCAAAGCCGATGTATTATGGGCATTTACTGACATTTTAACGGCATCCTATGTAGTAATCACGCTGATCTTTATTTATGCAAAGCAGAAAGAAATTTTCAGGTTGTTTGATGATTTCTGGTACCGGTTTTTACCAGCTAAAAACAGGGGAGAAAATCCGCCGCCGGTGGTTTTAAAAGGAGGAGAAGAATAGATGAGAACAAGTTTTGATGAAATAAGAAAAGAGAAAGATTTAATTATTCTGGACGGAGCCATGGCTACAGAGCTTGAAAAGAAAGGGCTTGATTTAAACGATGAGCTTTGGAGTGCAAAAGTGCTGGAGAGCCAGCCACAGGCAATCAATGATGTCCATTATGATTATTTTAAAAATGGAGCAGATGCAGGAACCTCTGCCAGCTATCAGGCAAGTATAGCCGGGTTTTTAAAGAAAGGCTATTCGGAGCAGGAAGCAAAAGATTTTATCGCCCGCTCCATGGAACTTCTTCTTGAAACCAGAAGCCGCTGGTGGGAGGAAGAGGGCAGAAGTACGGGAAGATGTCTGCCTCTTGCTGTGGGGTCAATCGGTCCTTACGGCGCTTATCTGGCGGACGGATCGGAATACACCGGCAATTATCAGGTATCAGAGGCGGAACTGGAAGCATTTCACAAAGACCGGATGGACATATTAAAAGAGGCAGGGGCAGAGCTGTTTGCACTGGAGACATTCCCGTGTCTTTATGAGGCAGTTGTCTGCGCCAGAATTATGGAACAGTTAAACGCCGATTATTACATCAGCTTTTCATTTAAAAACAGCAATCAGATCAATGGGGGAGATACCATTGAATCGTGCGTGAAGGCTTTAGGGGGATTCAAACATCTAAAGGCGATTGGCGTTAACTGCACCCAGCCCCATCTGGTGACAGATATTATAAAGACATATCAATCACATACAAGCCTTCCCATTGTTGCATATCCAAACAGCGGTGAGACTTATGATGCCTGCTGTAAGACCTGGCATGGAGTGAAGGAGCCGGGGCAGTACGGACAGTGGGCAGCAAAGTGGTATGAGGCAGGCGCAGGTCTGATCGGCGGATGCTGCCGGACTACGCCAGCGGATATTCATGAGATTTTTACCTGGTACCAGAAAAACAGATGAAGCAGGATTAGTAAGAGGTGACTGGCAATGACATTGTTTTCCCGTCAGGTGATGGAGCAATTTGGGGAACTGGACTACGAGGTTTACAATTATATATTAAAAAACAGTGAGAAAATACCGTATATGACAATCCGGGAGGTGGCGAAGGAAGCTCATGTGTCTACCACTACCATTACCCGGTTTTGCAGGAAAGCCATGTGTAGCGGTTTTTCTGAATTTAAGGTGCGGTTTAAGCTGGAAAAGGAAAAGAAGGGATCTGTGAAGAAACGGTTTGATCTATCCTCCATCACAGATTTTTTTGAGCGGGTCAACTCAGATGCGTTTCAAAAACAGCTGGATACAATCGCCGGAGTGATTGCAGGAAAACGGCAGATTATTTTCATTGGAACCGGTAATTCGGGAATCATGGCTGAATATGCAAGCCGGTATTTTTGCAATATCGGAATATTTTCAACCGGGATTAACGGTCCCATGTTTCCCATTAATCTGGAGTTTCCAGAGGAAAGTATCATTATTGTTTTGTCTGTGGAAGGGGAGACCAATATTATTATAGAGAATTCTTCTATATTGAAGGAGAGCAGCACTCTGGTATCCATTACAAACAGCAGGAACAGCACTCTGGCAAGAATCTCCGATTACAACATCTCCTATTACATTCAAAAAGAAAGAAAAGAGTTGGAAGAGATGAAGGTGGATATCACTTCTCAGATACCGGCAGTTTATATTGTAGAAGCCCTGGCAAGGCTGACCATGGAAAAGAAACAGGGATAAAACACCCTGTTTTTTTTGTGGAACAAATGCCAAAACGCCCATGCTTGTTCCCAAAGAAGGCAAATCCGTTCCCTTTCCCAGATTTTTGGAGTATGCTTTTTTTATCAAATACCAGGAGGTAAGCAGATGAAAGGGAAAATTAAAATAGTAACCATTGGAGGCGGGTCCAGTTATACTCCCGAACTGATAGAAGGCTTTATCAAACGGAAAGAAGAACTTCCCATTGGAGAAATCTGGCTGGTGGATATTGAAGAGGGAAAAGAAAAGCTGGAAATTGTAGGGAACCTTGCAAAACGTATGGTGAAAGCAGCAGGTCTTGACTGGGAGGTTCATTTAACTCTGGATCGGAGAGCGGCTTTAAAGGATGCGGATTTTGTTTCCACCCAGTTTCGGGTAGGACTTTTGGATGCACGGATTAAGGACGAACGGATTCCATTGTCACACGGTGTAATCGGGCAGGAGACCAACGGTGCAGGCGGCATGTTTAAGGCGTTTCGTACAGTTCCAGTCATTCTGGAAATTGTGGAGGATATGAAGGAACTCTGTCCGGATGCATGGCTTGTAAACTTTACAAACCCCTCCGGCATGGTAACAGAAGCAGTGATGCGTTACGGCAAATGGGATAAGGTAGTGGGGCTGTGCAACGTTCCCATTATGTGCAGAAAGATTGTGGCAGGAGCCTTACAGGAAAAGGAAGAGGATTTGTTTTTTCGTTTCGGCGGCTTAAACCATTTCCACTGGCACAGAGTATGGAATCATGAGGGCGTGGAAAAAACAGGAGAAGTTCTTGAGTTGGTATATACAAAACCGGATGGCCTTAAAAATGCCATGCAGGGGCTGAAAAGTTCCGGAGTTCAAAACATTCCCAATATTGCCTTTTTAGCTGATCAGATCAGAGATCTTGGAATCATTCCATGTATGTATCACCGGTATTACTACATTACGGATGATATGCTGAAGGAAGAACTGGAGGCGTATGCAAAAGGGGAAACAAGAGCAGAGCTTGTAAAGAAGACGGAAGCAGAGCTATTTGAACTTTATAAGGATCCTGATTTAAATATTAAGCCCGTTCAGCTGGAAAAGCGAGGCGGAGCGTTCTATTCCGATGCTGCCTGTGAGTTGATCGCATCCATTTATAATGACAAGAAGACCACCATGGTTGTCAGCACCAGAAACAACGGCGCAATCTCCGATCTGCCAGATGACGTGGTTGTTGAAGTCAGCAGCATTATTACAGCAGGCGGTCCGGTTCCCATCTCATGGGGGAGCTTCGATTCTTCCACCAGAGGGCTGCTGCAGCTGATGAAGGACATGGAACTGACTACCATAAAAGCAGCGGTAACTGGTGATTACGGAACTGCACAGCAGGCATTTACCTTAAATCCACTGGTACCCAGCGGTAAGATCGCGGGAACTATCCTTGATGAACTTCTAGTGGCTCACAAAAAGCATCTTCCCCAGTTTCAGGAAAAGATTGCCCAGTTAGAAGCAGAAGGGAAATAATCAGCGGGACAGACAGAGTACCCTGTTGATAGACAAACTCATATCATACAGTATGAATCTGATTAATTGAGAAATGCTGGTGATAAAAGTGAGTCTGTATAAAGATGGTTTAACGGGAGTAATTATTACTCCCTGTCAGAAAGAATATGAAAAAGCAAGGCAGGAGTGGAACCGGGCAGTTCAGAAATTCCCGGAGGTAATTGTTTATTGCAGCCAGGTTTCTGATATACAAAATGCAGTACATTATGCAAGACGGAATGAGATGGGAATACGAATCCGGTCAGGCGGTCATCATTATCAGGGTTATTCCACCGGAAATGGGGTACTGGTGATTGATGTGAGTCCGATGAAGGGCATCCGTCTTTCTGGTTCCGGGCAGTGTATTGTCATGGAAAGTGGTGTTCAAAACCGGGAAGTGTACAATTTTGTAGGAGAAAAGGGATATCCATTTCCGGGAGGGACCTGCCCTACTGTGGGAGCAGCTGGTTATACGCTGGGAGGCGGCTGGGGATATTCAAGCCGTTTCCTGGGGCTTGGCTGTGACAGCTTAAAAGCTGCAGAAATAGTTAATTATGAAGGTAAGGTCTTAACTGCGGATGAAACCTGTAACCCAGATCTGTTCTGGGCTTTAAGAGGAGCAGGCGGAGGAAATTTTGGTGTTGTTACCTCTTTAAAGTATAAGCTGCCACCAAGAATAACAGCAGTAACTCTGGTGGATCTTGAGTATATCAGCCCCGGACTTGAAGAAATGGCCGGATTTTTAGGAGTCTGGCAGAAATGGCTGGTGGGTTTAGATCCACGGATTACCATAAATATCAGTATGTATAATTCGCCCCAAGACGGACTTGGGATTTTCGGGAGAGGTTTGTTTTATGGATCAGCGGAGGAAGCCGCGTTCCTATTGAACCCTTTTGAAAGGGACGGAGCGGTTTTATCTTATGAGGAATTGTCGTTTTTTCAGGCTATGGAAAAAATACAGTCTTCCTATCCGGATTCTGAAAAGTTTCAGTCCACTGGACGTTTTGTTCAAAGAATGTACGGGGCAAAAGAGCGGATGCAGATTGCGGGTCTGATAGCAGAACGGGCGGAAGGCTCGGTTTATGCGGCAGTTACCGTCTATGCACTTGGCGGTAAGATCCGGGAGGTAAGCCCTGTCAGCACCGCTTATTTTTTCAGGGATGCGTCTTATATCATGGGCATTCAGTCCGTGTGGGAAGATGATTGCTATGGAGAGATTAACAGGCAGTGGCTTTATCCCAGGTTTCAATATATAAAGGGATTGACAGAGGGATCCTATGTCAATTTCCCCTATAACCGGCTGCCGGATTATGAAGAGGAGTATTACGGCGAGAATGTCTGCAGATTAAGACAGACAGAGAGTCGGTATGATCCTCTTCATGTATTCAGTTTTCCTCAGGCGATCCGGTAGCAGGTAAAGGGGTAAGGATTTTTGCTGTTACAGGGTAGCTTTGGACTTGGGTGTTTTTATTTGAGGCATAGGTAAAGAGCTATCTTTGGCTATGCCTCAAATGTTATGGAAGGAATTATGAAATTGAAGAAATGAGACAGGTGTAGGGAAAAGATTTAATCTGTGCCACGCAAATGCGAAACGGCGGGGCAAAGGCGAAGCGCAATCAGCTACCATGCCTCAAATGGTATAAAAATGAATCATAGAATTGTAGAACTGGGGCAGGTGTAGGAAAAAGACTTATCTATGCCACGCAAATGCAAAACGGCGGGGTAAAGGCGAAGCGCAATCAGCTGCCATGCCTCAAATGGTATTAAAGAAATCATAGAATTAGAGAACTGGGGCAGGTGTAGGAAAAAAACTTTATATAAGTCTTTAAAATCTCCCTCGATCACGGTCAAACATGTAACACGCTCCTTAACTTGACGCAAGTAGAAAACGGTGTTATACTTTTAACCGCATAGAAGACAGTTCATTAGTACCATCCTGTCTATAAACAAAACTAGGGCTGATTTTAATATTGTTAGAACGAAAAGTTATTGCAGTTATTATAGCTTTTTTTTCGTGCAGATAGAGAAAGCAGACATAGTCATATGTCTGCTTTTTTTGCAATAATACGGCAAAGTTAAAATTCTGCCTCTGAATTTCGAAAGGACAAAGAGACAATGTATTATCTGGAAACAGAACAAAGTTTTGACTCCGCTCATTTTTTAAAGGGCTATGATGGAAAATGCAAAAATATCCACGGTCACAGATGGCGGGTTGTAATTGAAATTAAAAGCCCCACACTTCAAAAAGAAGGACAGACACAGGGGATGATCGTTGATTTCTCCAGGCTGAAGCAGGGTTTGAAAGAAGAAACCGATTATTTTGACCATTCTCTGATCATGGAAACAGGCTCGTTAAAGCCTGATACACTTACGGCTCTTAAAGAAGAGGGATTTTTACTGGTGGAAGTGAATTTTCGCCCCACAGCAGAAGAATTTTCAAGATACTTTTATGAAAGAATGAGCCAGAGAGGTTATGACGTGAAATCTGCCAAAGTGTATGAGACTCCTGCAAACTGTGCTTCTTATGGGGAGGATAGCCATGGCAGATTATAATGTAGCAGAAACCTTTGTAAGCATCAACGGAGAGGGGGTATATGCCGGTCAGCTGGCTGTATTTATCCGTTTTTATGGATGCAATCTTTCCTGCTCTTATTGCGATACCGCCTGGGCCAAAGAAGCCGTGACACCTGGAAAAATAATGAGTGAGCTTGATATTTATGAATACATAAAAGAAACGGGTATAAAAAATGTAACTCTCACGGGAGGCGAGCCCCTGATCCAGCCTGGCATCGGAGATCTTCTTTCTCTTCTTTTATTAGACGAAAAACTTCGTGTGGAGGTTGAAACAAACGGAAGTGCAGACATTTCAACCTATCAGAGAGAAACAAATGCACTTACCTTTACCATGGATTATAAACTTCCGGGAAGCGGAATGGAAACTGCTATGAAGCTTTCTAACTTTGATTATTTAAAACAGAAGGATACGGTAAAATTTGTTGCAGAAAGTATAACGGATCTGAGAAGAGCTGTGGAGGTGATAGACCGCTATCAGCTTTCCGGCCGGTGTCATCTGTATTTTAGCACTGTTTTTGGCAGCCTTTCATTGCCTGATGTAGTGGAATTTATGAAACAGAACCAGTTAAATGATGTGACTCTTCAGCTGCAGATGCATAAAATCATCTGGGGATCCGATGCAGTGGGCGTTTAATCAGAAGGGAGAGATGTGCAGTGGCGATTGATACAGACGCAATTCAGACCCATGTGAGAGGAATATTAAAGGCATTGGGCGAGGACCCGGACAGGGAAGGCTTAAAAGAAACGCCGTCCAGGGTTGCGAAGATGTACGGGGAAGTTTTTGAAGGCATCAATTATTCCAACCATGAAATTGCACTGATGTTTGGAAAAACCTTTGAAGAGGATATGGATACAAACGGTGTAGGAGATGACATGGTGGTAGTAAAGGACATAGAAGTGTTCAGTTACTGTGAACACCATATGGCGCTGATGTACGATATGAAAGTTGCTGTGGCCTATATACCAAATGGGAAAGTGATTGGATTAAGTAAAATTGCCAGAATTGCCGATATGGCAGCCAGGAGACTTCAGCTTCAGGAGAGAATTGGTTCAGATATAGCAGAAATCATGGCAGAAGTTACCGGCTCAGAGGATATAGAAGTTGTGATAGAAGGCAGCCACAGCTGTATGACTGCCAGAGGAATTAAAAGTTCTTCGGCCAGGACGAAAACAGTCACGTTAAGAGGACGTTTTAAGACGGAGCCGGAATTACGGATATGAAAATTGTATAAGAAAAAAGAAACGGAGAGAATCATGAAAGCACTGGTATTATTAAGCGGGGGCGTTGACAGCGCCACCTGCCTTGGTATGGCAATTGAAGAATATGGCAGAAAGAATGTATGTGGTTTGTCCATTTCCTACGGGCAAAAGCATGCAAAAGAGCTGGAAGCGGCAAAAAAGATTGCAGATTATTATGAGATAGAATTTATAAGTCTGGATTTAAGCACAATATTTGCTTACAGTGACTGTTCCTTATTAACCCAGTCTCAACAAGAGATACCAAGAGAAAGCTATGCAAAGCAGCTTGAAAGCAGCGAAGGAAAACCGGTATCTACCTACGTTCCCTTCCGCAACGGATTGTTTCTTTCCTCAGCAGCCAGTATCGCCCTGTCAAAAGGCTGCAGCGTGATCTATTACGGAGCTCATAGCGATGATGCGGCAGGGAATGCCTATCCGGACTGCAGCAGTTCTTTTCAGAAAGCAATGAGCCGCGCCGTCTACATTGGAAGCGGAAATCAGCTTACCATAAAAGCACCTTTTGTGTTATGGACCAAAGCAGAAGTTGTGGAGCGGGGATTGATGCTTCATGTTCCTTATGAACTGACATGGAGCTGCTATGAAGGCGGAGAGGAACCATGCGGAAAATGCGGTACCTGCATAGACCGTGCAGAGGCCTTTGCAAAGAATGGAATGAAAGATCCTGCTTTAAAGAGAGGAGAATAAGATGTCAGGAAGAAATTCAGAAGAAACTAAGGGACTGACCCATTTGGGAAGCCAGGGAACTGTTTATGAAACGGATTATAATAAAGGCGTTTTAGAGACCTTTTTAAACAAGCACCCCAATAACGATTACTTTGTAAAATTCAACTGTCCGGAATTTACCAGCCTTTGCCCTATTACCGGACAGCCGGATTTCGCCTCCATAACCATCTCTTACGTTCCAGGGGAACAGATGGTGGAGAGTAAGTCCTTAAAACTTTATTTATTCAGCTTCAGAAATCACGGAGATTTCCATGAGGACTGTATGAATATCATTATGAAAGATTTGATTGCATTAATGCACCCCAAATATATTGAAGTGTGGGGAAAATTCACTCCCAGAGGCGGCATTTCCATTGATCCCTATTGTAACTATGGAAAGCCGGGAACCAGATGGGAAGAGGTGGCATGGGAGCGGCTTAAGTCCCACGATCTTTATCCGGAACGGGTGGACAACCGATAGGATTAACTGCTGTGGTTTAAGATAAATTCCCGTTTGATTAAAAGGAGTCTGTGCAATTGCTTTAAGATGTAAAAGAGTATGGCTCTTGCTTCAAATTCTTCTCTGCTTATGGGGAGCTCATGATCTTTTAATTCCAGCAGTAGTAGATTTAAATCCTTTAACAGTCCCTCCACGGTGTTATCTCTGTGGTAGCCCTGCTCGATTCTTGCTAACAGCTCAGAAATCTCCATTGCTTCTTTTGGAAGACAGGAAATTGACCGGATATTTTCATAAATTTCATAAAGCAGGAGGCTTTGCTGCCTGCGCATTTCAATATAATCAACTTCATAGGTATCTTTTTTGAACAGAGCATTGTTATAATTCGTTAAGGCACAGGCTTTGGCTGAGCGGAGGGCCTTTTGCAGAGACAGAAGGTCCGCCGGTCTGCAGCTGTCTTTGTCCTCCGTATCAAGAAAACAGGACATCTGGCTTAAGGTATCTTTTATGCGGGTATCCACTTCGTCAGAAAGTCTTTTAAATTCATCTTTCCTTCTTCGCAGGTGCAGATTCACTAAAATTCCAACTGTTGTACCGATCAGAAAGAGAGCTGCCTCGTTGGCGACCAGTGCAGCAGTCATAGACCGCTCAGTGAGAAAATGTGTGATGAGTACGGAATCCATGGCTATTGCTTCGCCCCAGTCCGCATAGAAGCACAAAAGAGCGAAGAGAAATAAATATCCCGCAAATGCAGGAAGGGTGAAGCCCAGAATTCCAAAAAGGAAACGGGCGATCAGGAGAGCACACACAAAAGCCAGTGTCCGGTTTCTGGCACTTTTTATGGTTTCTTTCTTTGTATTCTGAATGCTGAGTACTGTAATGATTCCGGCAGTAGCGGAATAACGAAGCCCCAGTTCTCCGGCAATCGCGATGGAGAGCACGGCGGCTACTGCAATTTTTAAACTTTTTATAATGGTATCCTTTTTCATGGCTCCTCCTTTCTGGATTCCTTCCGTTAATATCCCCGTTCTTTCAGCTTATGTATCAGATCTGTATAGAATCCCATCACATCAAAGCCTTCTATGTTCTTACGTGTTAAGTCAATGACATCTCCATGAGAGATTCCTTGTTTTCCTTTTGGTTTCAGTACACCTAAATCCTTTCCCCAAACCATGGAACTGGTAGAAACCAGGCCGTCGTTTTTACCGCCCCCAAGAATCCGGATGATCAGATAACCCAGATTCAAAGGAAACATGGCACTTTTTGCAGAACCCATCTGTGATCCTGTACTTTGACAGTATACACCGGGAGCATCAGTCATAATCCTGTTAAGCCGGGCACATTCCCTGTCAGTTAAATCTCTTAATCCGCTTAAAAAGTCTGGATTGTCATCACCAAGAAGAGTAAACAGGGATTCATATTTTTTCCCGATGAATTTAACAAATTCAGGAGAGATACGGTCAAGAATCCGGCATACATAATTGCAGCCGTAGTGAGGGGTATTGATGGTTGTGATGGATGCGACATACCGGTCCATGCCAAGACAGCTGACGGCATACCGGCTGTCCAGCCCTCCTTTTGAATGGGCGATAATATTTACTTTCTCACAGCCAGTATCTTTAACAATCTTTAAAATGCAGGCTTTGATTTCTGCTGCACATTGTTCCACAGAAGCGGAAGACTGATGGTTGCTGTAAAATATGGTGGCACCGTGCCGGATTAGTTCGTCAGGAATTCGTCCCCAATAGTTAAAGTTTTTCCAGTCTCTGAAAAATATACCGTGAACCATTAATATGGGGTATTTGGTTTTGCATAATTCTTCATCTTTCCATTTTTCGTAGAACTGCTGCTTTTCCATTGAGAAATCATATTCTTTCCGCGATACTTCTATGAAACTGTGAAGCAGAAACAGATTCAATCCCGGAACCCACCAAAACAGCAAGAGTGCAATCCTTTTGAAAAATCCAAGCTGTCCGGAACAGGTAAAGATTCGTATAATACCATTCATAAACAATAAATAAAGTAGAATGGCGCATATGATTCCATTCATAATAAGAAGGCGTGCCGGTGTAGCTGTCCTAAAAATCAGAAATAGATAAATTGCTGTTTCAATCACAAAAGTCACGATTGATGCAAGCACCAGCTCATAACCGCCATGGAGAATTCTAAGTTTTTGCCCCTTGCAGCTGGCATTCGCAGGTATAATATGGCAGTAAAGATAAAAAAACATCAAACCAGTACAGGAGAGTACACGTATCTGTTTGTCTGGCATCATGGGAGACAGCAGCACCAGATTATATAAAAGCATGAGGAAAAAATAACGGATTGTTCGTTCTATGTAAGTCAAAGCATTTCCTCCTTTTTTGACTTAGATTGTACCACATTTTCCCTGATCTGGATAGAGGAGTATGTTCCAGCCTGTCACCGCCGTCCGATTACCGTTTCTAAATAGGTTTTCGGCGTAGTGCCCATTCGTTTTTTGAATACTTTAAAGAAATATGCGTAATCCCAGAAACCGGATTCCGCTGCGATTTTATGAAAGTCCCGTTCGCCAAGCTCCAGCATATCTACGGCGGATGCGATCCGGATGGAGTTTAAATATTCAGTAAAACCCTGACCTGTTTCGTTTTTAAATATAGTGCTTAAATATCCGGCACTGATTCCGATTTCCTCTGCCACACTTTGCAATGAGACAGATCCCCCATAATCCCGGTTGATGTATCCGATTGCAGCTTTTACATAGGAGGAATCACCTGGCATCTGACGCTTAAGTTCCCCGCACATGTTTATAAAGCAGTCAAGGAACCACTGACAAAGCTGGGGCAGAGTATTAAGCTGAATAAAAATCTGATCAGGAGCTGCTTTTCCGGCAATGATTTTTCCCAGATCCAGTTGATTCTTTTTGGAAATCCGGGTGATAATGCTGAGCAGATCCGTGCATTTCATCTGCACGTTGGAGCGGGTCTCTTTCTGGTCAATCATAGTTTGAAACAAATCTTTAATAAGTGTCTCCGTTTTTATAGTCTCTCCCTTTAAAACCAGGGTAAGGAGAGTCTTTTCCATAGAATAATCAAGCCCGGTTAATTCTGATGGCTGGGGAATCAAGTGACTGGAATGAAGAATGGACTGATTTCCGGAGTAGAAAATAAGCTCTGTAGTCTCCAGTGCTTTTGCATAGGAATGTCCGATTCCCGAAATCTGGGGGGAAAGTTCCCCTACACAGAAACTAACGGAAATGTTTAAATAGTTTTTGTAATTGGATGAAAGCTGATGCAGAAGGCTATGAATGGTTTCCTGTCTCTTTGCCTCGCTTGCTTCGTGGGCAAAGGAAAGGAGAATGCAGTAGATTCCCTGTTCCATATGAGTGAGGATACCTGTTGGGTAGTTACTTAAAATTTCATTGCCGATGTTACAGATGGAAAAACTTAAAATGTTTCGTTTCTTCATATTGCTTTCCTGTTCCAGTTTCACATAATCATCAATGGAAAGAATAATGGGAATGACCTGCGTCATATCCAGGCGGATACCAAGGATTTTTAAATTGGCTTCAATTTCTTCTTCCGACAGGAAAAGCTGACCCAGTAAATCTGCCACAAACTTTTCTCTTAAAGCAGATAAGCTGCGGTCAGGAAATGCCTTTGTATCATTTTTTATATTGAGAGTTTTCTTTAAATCTTCCAACAGAGACAAAAGTGATTCTTTGCTCAGCTTATGTTTTAGCATATAATCCAGGGCTCCATTTTTTAAAGCGCCACGCACATAGGTATAATCGTCATAATTACTCAGTGCTATGAAGATAATGTCCGGATACTGTTCCCTCACCCGTTGGCATAGCATCAGTCCATCCATATCCGGCATTTTCATATCTGAAATAATAATGTGGGGTTTCGTCTCATGGATTTTATCGAGAGCAGTTATGCCATCCCCGGCTTCTGCGCATATGGTAAAATCACTGGATAAATCTGTAAACAGCAGCTTTAAATGGTTGCGTACCAGCAGTTCATCATCAACGATTAAAATTCGGAACATAGTGGGATACCTCATTTTCTGTAATAATGGGGAGCAGTATTTCAAACCGGGTAAAAACTCCCGGCTGACTGATAATTTCCATTTCATAATTATTGCCGAAGTACATATGTAAGCGTTCTCTGATGTTGTGGATTCCAATATGTCCTGCATTCTCGTTCTGGTTGTGATTCATGATTTCATGAATTCGTTCATCATCCATTCCAAGACCGTTGTCCTCTACAATAATCTTCAAAAACTCCTCATCAAGCAAATAATCTACAAGCAGAATTCCGCCGGATGCCTTATCTTTTAAACCATGCTTTAAGGAATTCTCAACCAGCGGCTGAACCAGCAGTTTTGGGACCATACAGCTTCTGGCTTCTTCTGAAACACGGATGCGGGATTGAAACGCATTGGTATAACGATAATTTTGTATTTCCAGATAGGATGTTACAAATTCCCCATCTTCCTCTGCTTTCAGAAAAGAACGTCCATCCATGTTAATATGCATGAGAGATGACAGGGACTGTGCAACGTTTCCTATGTTTTCTGCTCCCTGAAGAGAGGAAAGAAATTTGATGGTGTTTAACGTGTTATACAGGAAATGAGGATTCATCTGGAACTGAAGTGCCGAAATCTCTGCCCTGCGTTTGCCTTCTTCCTCCTTTTTCACCTCCAGAAGCAGAAGCTTTATCCGCTTAAGCATAGCCTGGAACTGACTGGACAGTGCGCCGATTTCATCTTTCGTCTGAATGGAAACATTAAAATCCAGATAATCCCCATCAATCTGCTTTACGGCGTTGGCAAGAATACGGATCTGCCTGGTGAGTAAGGTGGTAATGAAAAAAACGGTTCCGATTAACAGGAATAGAAGAATCAGTGTAATCAGGATTATATTGTGCAGAGTACTGGTAAATGCGGTAACGATCTCCTTTTCCGGAATCACACTTAATGTGGTCCAGTTTGTCAGGGAGGAGGTGTGGTACACCACAAGCATCTTTTCCTGTTCCGGGCTCATCATAAGAAAATGGCCTGACGAAGACGAGATATGATTAGTAATTTCAGGAAGAACCTCTTTGTTCAGTTCCATATTCAGCAGATTAAAAGAGGGACAAAAAAGCACCCTGCCGTCATTTCGGTTGATTACATACAAGGACGAGGGGGATGGAGAACTGGTATCAAAGCACTCCTGAAACAAATCGGAGTTGATGTCCGCAATCACAAACCCAATTTTCTTATTGTTATAATCGAAAACCGGTTTCAAAACCGAAAAAGCCATGTCCTTCTGGGTGTTATACCATTGGCTTGGGAAATGGGGCGGTATCAGTACAAGAGATTCTTGGCTGTCTTTGATTAAAGAGATCCAGTTGTTCCGGGCCATGGTTTCATAGGAAGTGGGAATACCGTAAGTAATGGTATTTCCGTTGAAATCACTGAGCATCAGACCATTTAAATTACTTTTGAAGCTGCATAAGCTGATTAAATAATCAGAAGCGATTTTCCGATAGCTGACAATCTCTGCTCCCGTCAAATCGTTTCTTGATAATATGGTCAGGATATTGGCGGAAAGGGAGTTGCTGGAACGGACTGAAGTTAAGGCGGCCACATTAATAATATCCTGTACCTGGTTTTCAAATATAGTATTGGAAACTTCTAACAGGTGTTCGGAATTGTGTATGGCAGTGGAAGCCGCCTCCTGCTTTAACGCCTGATACCAGATTCCCAGTACAAGGAAGGAAAAAAGCAAAAAGACAGCTGTCATGGATAAAATAAATTTATATCGGATACTTCGAAACCGTTTCTTCATGATGCCTCCGTATTTGGTAATCTGTGATAAAATCATCATAGTTTTTCAGGGAATATATGTCAAGTTATATAGAAAAAGTGTAAAAAAATCATATGAAGTGGAAAAAAGTCCAATGCCGTTACCTGGAGATTAATGGTATGATAAGGATAAGAAATAACCGGTTAATTCAAGTGAAAATGAGAGGAAGGATATATAATATGAAAAAGAGTAAAAGATGGATTGCCATGGGACTTTCCATTCTGCTGACTGCCAGTATGGCAGGGTGCGCCAAAACCAATACGGATTCTGTCTCCAGTAAACAAGCGGCTAAGACGGGTGGAGATGTGAAAACCCTCACTGTTTTAATGTACACAGACTGGTACAAGGCGGGCTGGCAGGCACTGGAGCAGTACATCAATGACAATTCTGCGGAACTGGGATTTAAGCTGGAGATATCAAAGATTCAGGGAGGATCTCAGGGAGACCAGGTTTTACAGACTAAATTTGCCACCAATGATCTTCCTGATCTCATTCAGGTATATAAACCCCAGTGGGTAAAATCCTACGCCAACGGTCTTGATAAGCTGGTGGATTTAACCGGACTGGAATGTGTATCGGAATACGATCAGGCAGCTTTAAACGGAACATTTGTCTACGACGGCAAATTATATGCGGTTCCCATTGATTCGGTGGTATTATCCGGAATCTTTTACAATAAAAAAGCATTTGAGAAAGCAGGAGCAGAAATTCCAAAGACCTGGGATGAGTTTCTTGCCGTATGTGAAAAGCTGAAAAAAGCAGGAATCACTCCGGTTTATTATTCCGCAAAAGATGCGTGGAGTGTCCAGCCGCCTGCAATCAGCGGAATCTTAAATGATGCAGCAAAACAGGGAACCGATACGTTTGGTTTAATGGAGCAGATCAATACAAATAAACTGAAATTTGCCGACTGTGAGAACTTTGTTGCGTCCATTCAGCGGACAAAAGACTTAATTGATCTTGGATACGTGAATGAAACCTATTTATCAGATACCGTTGACAATGCCCATCAGGCACTGGCAAACGGGGAGTGCGGTATGTACATCAACGGAACCTGGTGTGCAGATAACATTAATAAGAAGTTTGCTGACAAAATTGATGACATCGGAGCATTTGCAATTCCCACACCAACCGGAGACAACTACATCAATATGTTTACTCCCTATTCCCTTGCCCTGACAACCAACTGCAAGGATCAGGAGTTGGGAAAGAAAGCCTTAAATTTCATTGCTTCCAAACAGGCACAGCAGATTTATGCCGATGCACAGCCTGGCGTTTATTTAAATAAAAACGTAACCAGTGAGATACCTAAGGCAACAGCAGACTTAAAAAAGATTATGGACAGTGGAAAATCCATGACGGACTGGGAAGAAATTAATCAGTATTCCTACGGAAATTTAAGTGAACCACTGTTAAATTACTATACCGGTACATTAAAAGAAGCTAAGGATGTGGCAAAGGCCCTTGATGCTGAGACAGAGCGTAACGCAAAGGCACAGGGTGATGCCAACTGGAAATAAGGATGAAATTATGAATTCATTAAAATGCAGGAGATACTCCTATACCCTGGCGATTCCGGGACTGGTCCTTTATCTGATCTTCTTTATTATTCCCGCCGTACTGGGCCTTGTTCTGTCGTTTGTCAGAATACTGGGATTTGATTTGTCCTCAGCCCGTTTCGGCGGACTGGAAAATTATATTGATGTTTTTACCCAGCCCAATATGAGAAGGGCAATTGCAAATTCGTTTATTTTTGCAGTAATTACTACTGTTTTTAAAATGGGAATCGGATTGTCACTTGCAGTCGCATTAAACCGCAGGCTGGCGTTTACCAATGCACTGAGAACCATATTTTTCTTACCGGCTGTGATTAACACGGTTGCAGTAGGACTGATTTTTTCCTCTCTGATGCATCCGTCAAATGGTCTAATTAACGCCTCCCTTCGTGCCGCCGGTCTTTCTGCCTTAACAAAATCCTGGCTGGCAGACCCACATATTGCAATCTTTTCTGTATGCGCTATTGAGATATGGAAATGGTCCGGCTTCACCATGGTGATACTGCTCTCAGGTATGCAGACCATAGGAAAGGATTTTTACGAGGCGGCTGAGATTGATGGAGCTGGAGAGTTCACTAAATTTCGTTATATCACCTTTCCTCTTCTCTTACCGGCATTTAACAACGCTCTGATCTTAAGTATTATCGGAGGCTTAAAAGTGTTTGATCTGATTCAGGCAACCACTCAGGGAGGCCCTGGCTCAGCAACGGAAGTATTTGGAACCCTGATCTATAAGTCCTTTGGTGCGGGAAGATTTGGAGAAGGGTGTGCAGCCAGTATGATTCTGGCTTTGGTGATAGCAGGAATTGCACTTCCAACTTACCGTTATATAGCGGGTAAGGAGGTGGAGATGTGAAAAAAAACAGATTGTTTACAAGTATTCTCAATCTGGTGCTGTGGCTGTGTGCATTTCTCATTCTGATTCCGGTATACATGGTGATTATGAATTCCTTTAAAAATCAGTCAGAAGCGGCTAAGATGAATATGATGCTTCCCACCCAGTGGCAGATTTTAAAAAACTATCACGACATGATAAAAGAGGGAGGAATATTGCGGGGATTTGTCAACAGCACCGTGATAACCGTAATCTGTGTTTTATTTCTGATCTTTATATGCTCTACGATGGCATTTGTATTGGAGAGAAGAAAAACAGTATTATCACGCATGGTGAATATGACGGTGATTTTCGGGCTGGTACTCCCTCTTCAGATCATACCTACTTATTTTGTTTGTAATTTTCTTCACCTGACACACGAGACAGCAGCAGTCTTTGTACTGATTGCAGCCAATATGTCTTTTACTGTTTTTTTATACACAGGGTTTATAAAAAGTATTCCACAGGAGATTGATGAATCTGCCTGGATCGACGGAGCAGGTCAGACAGAGCTTTTTTTCAGAATTATATTTCCACTGCTTCAGCCTGTTACCATTACGGCAGTCATCATTAATTTTATGGCTGTGTGGAATGATTTTGGAATATCCATTTACTTCTTAAATAGTGCAAAAAATTACACATTGCCTTTAACCGTTTATAATTTCTTTGGAAATCACAGTTCAGACTGGCAGCTGGTCTTTGCGAATGTAGTGTTATCCACCCTTCCTGTGGCAGCAGTTTATTTACTTCTTCAAAAATATATTATACCAGGCATGACCTCCGGAGCTGTGAAAGGCTAATTAGTACTGAATAATCCGGGAGAATATTGAAACACTAAAAACGAACGGTCATGTTTAGAAGGAGGCGAATAACAATGTTAGAAAATAAGACAAAAGGTGCTGGAGCTGATCTGGCCATGATGGCTCTTGATGATATCCCATCACCCAAGGCAGATGCAAAGGAAATTGTTGCGCTGGTAAAAGAAAGCGGCCGGGTAACCGGATACCAGTTATCTGATGGCAGAACACTGAATAAAGAAGAAGGTGTCATGCTTGCCAGACAGGGTGAGATAAAGGGTGTCGGTGTGGCTTCCAGAAACGGTAACGAGTATTTAAAATCACTTCCTGACGGAACAGAGAATAATAATTTAAGTAATCTGCCATCTGTAAAAAATTAAATGAAAGTTAGAAAAAAGGTTCAGTCCTCATGGGGGCTTGGACCTTTTTTCGTTTGGGTGTTAAAAATCTGAAAGGAAACAAAATACATATTGACACAGGAACTATAGAAGAGTAGAATGATGAACGTTGGTAAATGTTAATAGTATTAAGTAATTAAAAGGGGATAGAAAATTTTGTTGGATGAAAAAGAAAAATACATAAAAAAGGTAAAAACCCACCTGGCTGTCATGATGGGGAAAGGGAGAAAAGTGGATAAAATCCTGCTGTCCCAGGGACTGACCCGTCTTGAACTGTTTGCGATTCAGCAGATATATGAAGCAACTAACACAGATCAGGAACAAAAGGGCATTTATGTATCGGCACTGGCTAAAAAAATGGATATTGTCTTACCTTCCGCATCACGTACTTTAAATTCTCTGGAAAAGCGGGGACTGATATCCAGGGAGATTGATCCCGATAACAGAAGGAATATTTGTGTCATGCTTACGGAAAAGGGATATATCGTAAGAAAAAAGTGCCTGGAGAAAGTGAATCTGCTGGTGGGAAGAGTTGTGGAAGGCATGGGAATGGAAGATATGGATCAGCTGATCACATTGTGGAACCGCTTTATTGATCAGATGGAACGTGCAGTGAATGATATGACGGAAGAAATTGACGAAACGACAGATTGATGAAACAGAAAAGAGGGAACTGACTTGAAGGTATTTTTCCGATATTTCAAACCCCATCTGATATCCTTAGCAGCGGTCATGCTGCTGCTATTCGGGCAGGCTGCCTGTGATTTATCCCTTCCGGATTATATGTCTGATATCGTAAACAAAGGTATCACTTCGGGAGACACGATGTACATAGTCAAAGCC
Source organism: Lacrimispora struthionigena (assembly GCF_048627165.1). NCBI lineage: Bacteria > Bacillati > Bacillota > Clostridia > Lachnospirales > Lachnospiraceae > Lacrimispora > Lacrimispora struthionigena. The sequence goes on along the minus strand of NZ_JBMBWP010000002.1, from coordinate 671,734 downwards.
GGATTTCAAATGATGGGAATCGCCTTTTTAAGCGCGTTCTGCACCGTAATCGTGGGACTGATCGGTGCGAGAATGGCAGCAGGCATCTGCCGTAATTTAAGGCAGGATGTATTTACCAGAATTGAGAGTTTTTCCAGTGCGGAGATGGAGAAATATTCCACTTCTTCGTTAATCACCAGAACCACCAATGATATTACCCAGATCCAGCAGCTGATTGTTATGCTGATCCGTATCGTGTTTTATGCACCCATACTTGGAGTCGGTGGTGTCATTCATGCCCTGGAAAAGGATAAATCAATGTCCTGGATTATCGCCTTATCTGTGGGATTACTGCTTGTGATGATTTTTTCCATGATGATGGTGGTGATGCCCAGGTTTCAGTATGTTCAGAAGTTAATCGACCGGCTGAACCTCGTAGTCAGGGAAAGCCTTGACGGAACTCTGGTCATTCGTGCATTTAATACCCAGAGATTTGAGGAAAAGCGGTTTGATAAGGTAAATGCCAGGCTGACAGACACAAATTTATTTGTTAACAGAGTCACCTCTGGCATGATGCCGGCCATGATGCTTATCATGAATCTGACCAACTTATTAATCGTCTGGGTTGGATCAAAGGCAGTATCCAGCTTTAAGATGAAGGTAGGAGACATGATGGCATATATGCAGTATGCCATGCAGATCATTATGGCTTTTTTAATGATGGCAATGATGTTTATCATGATTCCAAGAGCCATTGTATCCATAAAGAGAGTGGTTGAAATACTGACGACTGATTCAACCATCACAGATCCCAAGGAAGCTGCAGTTATCTTAGAAACACCCAAAGGGACTGTGGAATACCGGGGAGTATCCTTTCAGTATCCCGATGCCGATGAAGCGGTTCTTCACGATATTACGTTTACGGCACTGCCAGGTCAGACAACTGCTTTTATCGGAGCAACCGGAAGCGGAAAAAGCACACTGGTCAACTTACTTCCCCGTTTTTACGATGTGACAGGGGGAGAAATCTTAATTGACGGCATTGATATCAGAAACTGGCCGTTAAAAAAGCTGAGAGACATGATTGGATTTGTGCCTCAGAAGGGAATCTTATTTTCCGGAACAATCGAGAGCAATTTAAAATATGGTGACAGAGAGGCCAGCAAAGAAGTGGTGGAGGAAGCCGCCAAAACTGCTCAGGCAGAGGAATTTATAGACTCCAAGCCCGAGGGCTTTTTAACAGAAATTGCCCAGGGAGGCCAGAACGTATCAGGCGGTCAGAAGCAGCGTCTTTCCATTGCAAGAGCACTGGTTAAACGAGCGCCGGTTAATGTATTTGACGACAGCTTTTCCGCTCTGGACTTTAAGACAGATGCAAAGCTCCGGGCTGCGCTGAAAGATAAAACAAAAGACAGCGTCACCATTTTAGTGGCACAGCGAATCAGTACCATTATGAATGCGGATCAGATTATTGTTCTGGATCAGGGCAGAATTGCCGGAAAAGGGCCACACCGGGAGCTGATGAAAACCTGTGAAGTATACCGGGAAATCGCGCTGTCACAGCTGAGTGAGGAGGAACTGAAATGAGTGAAGAAAAATCCTCAGGCGGACCCATGGGCCGGGGCGGCGGACTTGGCCAGAAGACTGAAAAAGCAAAGAATTTTAAAGGCACTATGCTCCACCTTGCCGGGTATCTGAAACACTACAAGGTTTCCGTCATTGTTGTAATCCTGTTTGCGTGCTGTTCCTCTATATTTTCCATTGTAGGACCTAAGGTATTAGGAAAAGCGACCACCAAGCTGTTTGAAGGCCTGATGGCATGGGCCATGGGAACCGGATTACTTACAGATTTCCGTTATATCAGAAACCGGCTGCTGCTCTTAGTTGTCCTGTATCTTGTATCGGCTCTCTTTTCTTATCTGCAGAGTTACATTATGTCAGGGGTCAGTATGAAGATCACCTATGAGCTGAGAAAAAACATATCGGAAAAGATGAACCGCCTTCCGTTAAATTATTACGATACCAGAACTCATGGAGAGATTCTTTCAAGAATTACCAACGATGTGGATACGGTAAGCCAGACATTAAATCAGTCTCTGACCCAGATGATTACATCGGTGACCACCTTAATCGGTATCGTAGCCATGATGCTTTCCATCAGCGTACGAATGACTCTGGTGGCAGTTTTGGTATTGTTTATATCCATGGGATTAATCGTTACCGTAGTGAAAAAGTCCCAGAAATATTTTTCCCAGCAGCAGAAAAGCCTTGGAAATTTAAATGGTCATATTGAAGAAATATATGCAGGTCATAACGTGGTCCAGATTTTTAACGGAGAGAAAGAAGCCATTGAGAAATTCCGGCTGATCAACGATAAACTCTATGGATCTGCGTGGAAATCCCAGTTTTTATCGGGAATGATGATGCCCATCATGTCTTTTGTGGGTAATCTTGGATTTGTGTGTGTCTGTCTGTTAGGCGGATATTTAACGGTGAAAAAGGTAATTGAGATCGGTGATGTTCAGGCGTTTATCCAGTACATGAGATCCTTCATGCAGCCAATCTCCCAGATTGCCAACGTTTCCAATACTCTGCAGTCAACAGCTGCGGCGGCAGAGCGTGTATTTGAGTTCTTAGATGAAGAAGATGAAGTCAGTGAGACAGAAAGCCCTATCGTACTGTCTGAGGTTCATGGAAATGTGGAATTTAAAAATGTCTGTTTTGGTTATCAGCCGGACACCATGATTATCAATCATTTTTCTTCCAATGTAGAGGCAGGGCAGACGGTTGCCATTGTAGGTCCTACAGGAGCCGGAAAAACTACCATAGTCAAGCTTCTCATGCGCTTTTACGAGCTTAATTCCGGTCAGATCCTGATTGACGGCCATGACAGTCTTACATTTACCAGAAGAGATTTACGTGCCATGTTCGGCATGGTGCTTCAGGATACCTGGCTTTACAACGCCACGGTAATGGATAACATCCGCTACGGAAATTTTGATAAGACAGATGAAGAAGTGATAGCGGCGGCAAAAGCGGCTCATTGCGATGAATTTATACGAACTCTGCCGGGAGGTTATCATATGGTGATTAATGAAGAATCCAGTAACTTATCCCAGGGGCAGAAACAGCTGCTAACCATTGCAAGAACCATTCTGGCAGACCCCAAAATCCTGATTCTTGATGAAGCAACCAGTTCCATTGATACAAGGACCGAGGTCTTTATCCAGAGAGCCATGGATAAATTAATGAATAACAGAACCAGCTTTGTCATTGCCCATCGTCTTTCCACCATCCGGGATGCGGATATGATTCTGGTTATGAAGGATGGCGATATCATAGAACAGGGAAATCACGAAACATTGCTTGAAAAGAAAGGATTCTATTCCGATCTGTATCACAGCCAGTTTGCAGAACAATCATAGCGGAGGATAATGATATGCAGGAAAACAAACACATCAATATTGAAGATCAGGAGATCAGTAAGGGAACAGGAAAACTGAAAAAAGTACTCATCCCGCTTTTGCTGGCAGTCATTCTTTTGGGAGGAGCAGCTGCAGGATATTTCTATTACGTAAGCACAAATTATTTTAAAACTGACAATGCCAGAGTGACAGCAAAGCTGTATTCGGTAAAAGCCGTAGCAAATGGAAAGCTTTTATCCTGGGAAGTAGAAAATGGAGATCTGGTGGAACAGGATCAGGTACTTGGACGTGAGGAAACCCTTCCTTATATCACATCCCCCATAACCGGAACCGTAGTAAAAAATGAGGGAGCTGCCAATCAGGCAGTTGCCATGGGCTCTGAACTGGCAGTGGTGGCAGACACCTCAGATCTTTATATCGGGGTAAATGTAGAAGAGACAGACATTATGAAGATAAAGCTGGGACAGAAAGTGGATATTAAGCTGGATGCCTATCCCGGAAAACTGTTTAAGGGGCAGGTAATCGAGATCGATCCTGCAACCCAGACTTATTTTTCAGGAGGAACCAGTTTTACCACCAGTGGCGACTATACAAAGGTGACACAGCTGATACCGATTAAGGTAGCGATTGAAAATCAGCAGAATCTTCCTCTTGTTTTTGGAATGAATGCTTCTGTGAAAATTCATTTAAAATAAAAGTCTGAGAAGGAGAAAACGGATGAAGAAGATAACAGCAGTTTTAATGGTAACAGCAATGCTTTCGTCGGCTCTTGCAGGCTGTGCGGGAGCTGGAAAACAGACAGAAGTAACGGTTGCTGCAGCAAAAGAAGGAAAAGATTTATCTGCTATGGTATGGCAGGGAACAGTAGAGGCTTTAAGCAGCGTTGATATCATTCCCGTTGCAAGCGGTAAGGTGACCCAGATCTTAGCCAAAGAAGGCGACCATGTGGAAGCGGGTGCTCCCTTGTTTCAGATCGACAATCAGGATGCCAGTCTGCAGTTAGAGCAGGCAAAAGCCAGCTTCCAGTCAGCCCAGGCTTCTTATGACAGCGCACAAAAAGCAAATCAGTTAAACAGTGTGGTTAAGCCGGCCCAGATCACATTCACCACAGCAAGTAATAATTTTAACCGGATAAAAGTCCTTTATGAAAGCGGTGACGTGTCCCAGGCAGACTATGAGGCAGCTAAGGCCCAGGTGGATGTGGCTCAGGTTCAGCTTCAGGCAGCACAGAACAGCCAGACGACCACCACTGAGGTGACAAAAGCCCAGCTTGAAAGTGCCAGGGCAACCCTTAATATTGCCCAGAAAAGATATGATGACTGTATGGTATCATCACCAATAAAAGGCCTTGTGACAAAAATAAACGTGGAAGCAGGCCAGACGGTTTCACCTCAGATCAAGGCCGCCACTGTTATCGATGACAGCGGTAAAAAAGTGGTAATAAAAGTTGCTGACATGGATATTGACCAGATTAAAACAGGAACAGAGGTACAGGTAAATCTTCAGACTCTTGGGGAGAATTTAAAGGGCAGTATCAGCGATATCTCTGCAGTCAGTGATTCCAGCACCGGGATGTTTCTTGTGACGGTCACTTTGGGGGAGGAGAGTACAAACAGCGCAATCGGTCTTATGGCAGATATCCGGCTTTCCGATAATAAGGAAGAAAATTCCGTCTATATTCCAGCTAAGTCCGTTCAGTCCGATGATTCGGGAACCTATGTGTATAAGGCGGAAGACACCAGTGCGGTGAAAGTTCCGGTTACACTGGGAAAGAAAAAGAATGCATATATAGAAGTGACCCAGGGACTTTCCACCGGTGACCTTGTTATTTTACAGAGCAGTAAACCATTGACAGATGGAGAAAAAATCAGTATATTGACTGTGAAGTAACAGGGTAAAACTGGAAAAGGGGAAATTTAATATGAAGCTATTCTACGCTGAACCGGCGACTAAGTGGGAAGAAACCCTACCAATCGGCAACGGAAGTCTGGGTGCCATGATTTGGGGAAGTATTAAGAGAGAGTGTCTTGGGCTCAATGAGGAGAGTCTCTGGTCAGGTTACCGCCATGACAAAAACAATCATAATGCATTTCCTTATCTGGAACAGTGCCGCAGACTGGTGGAGCAGGAGGAGTACGTACAGGCAGAGGAATTAATCCGCAGTCATATGCTGGGAGAATATAATGAATCCTATCTTCCTCTGGGAAATCTGTACATGGACTTTGATCATGATGGGGAGACTTCGGACTACAATCGTGTTCTGAATCTGGATCAATCAGTAAGCAATGTAAGTTACAAGGCAAACGGAGCAAGTTATTCCAGAGAATACTTTGCAAGCTATCCTGCCAAAGCTGTGTTTATAAAGCTTGATTGTGACAAAAAGGCAATAAATACGCTGATTTCTTTCGAATCCCAGGTACCATTTAAAGCGGATTATGAGAAAGAGGGAATTAAAATCAGCGGAAAATGTCCGGAGCATGTAGACCCTTCCTATATCGATTACAGCAAAAATCCTGTAATCCAGGGAGAAAAAGGAATGGAGTTTCATGCTGGCTTACATCTTCTTTCCTGTGACGGAGAAGTATCCGGTGAAAAAGAAGGGCTTCGCATTAAGGGCGCTTCTACGGTAATACTGGCACTTTATGCAGTGAAAGAGCCTGCATTCGACCATTTGGCATCATATGAAACCTTAAAAGAGCAGCATGTCAGTGATTATAAATCCATTTATGATAAAGCAGAGCTCTACCTTGGAGAGCAGTTAGAGGTTCCCACCAATGAAAGACTGAAACGGCTTCGTGACGGGGAAAAGGACAATGCACTTTACAGTCTCTATTTCCAATATGGAAGATACTTACTGATCAGTTCCTCCAGAGAGGGCAGTCTTCCCGCTAACCTGCAGGGAATCTGGAGCTGGCAGTTAAGAGCTCCCTGGAGCTGTAACTGGACGACCAACATCAACGCGCAGATGAATTACTGGCTTGCACAAAGCTGTAATTTACAGGAGTGCCTGCAGCCTTATTTTGAATTTGTAAAACGGATTTGTGAGGAAGGAAAGAAAACAGCCAAAGTCCATTATCAGTGCCGCGGTTTTGTGCATCACCATAACGCTGATTACTGGTGCAACACCAACCCTGTAGGAATGGCTCATGGAGAAAAAGAGGGAGAACCGGAAAGCGTTACCTGGTCTATGTGGCCCATGGGCGGCGCATGGTTAACCAATGAGCTGTTTAAGCATTATGAATACAATCCGGATGGTGAATTCCTTAAGGAGACAGTGTATCCAATTTTAAAAGAAGCGGCTCTGTTCCTAGTTGACTGGCTGTATCTGTATAACGATCAGTATGTAACCTGTCCATCCACATCGCCTGAGAATAAATATAAAGTTCCAGGCAGCGAAGACAGCACAGTGGCAGTGGCAATGTCAACAGCAATGGATCTGGAAATTATCAGGGAAGTCTTTGGAAACTTTGAAAAAACCTGTGAGATTTTAGGATTAGACGATGAAGTATTACCGGAAATTGCAGAAAGACTAAGCAAGCTCACTCCTTTTAAGATCGGAAGCAAAGGCCAGCTTTTAGAGTGGCATAAGGAATTTGAGGAGCCAGAGCCCGGCCACCGTCATGTTTCCCATTTGTATGGATTGTTTCCGTCTGAGCTGTTTGAAGGAGACGAGGAATTGACAGAGGCATGTAAAACCTCTCTGCTCCTGCGTCTGGCAAACGGCGGCGGATATACCGGCTGGAGTTGTGCCTGGATTATCAACCTCTTCGCTGCACTGGAAGATTCCGAACATGCCTATGAGTATTTAAAGACTCTTCTGACCAGATCTTCTTATGACAATCTCTGGTGTGCTCATCCGCCATTCCAGATTGATGGTAATTTCGGAGGTACTGCCGGAATCGCCAACATGCTGGTACAGGAGCGGGGCGGCAAGGTAAAAATACTTCCGGCTCTTCCTGCTGAGTTTGAGAATGGCTACGTAAGAGGCCTCAGAATCAAAAATGGTAAGACAGTAGATATCAAATGGAGCAATGGAAAATTAGAAGATTATAAAATATATTAAAATGATTCATGAACGCAGTCATTGCCGGTTTATTCCGGTGACGACTGCTTTTTTTGTTGCATAACGGATTTTCATTTTTCTTTCTGGGAACACTTTTTTATGGAAGGAACAAATTTCCATTGCTATCTGTTCCAGGTGTATTGACAAATACATTATAATAAAATACAATAAAGTAAAGTAAATTATAACAAAGTACAATAAAATTCAATAAAGTATAATGAAGAAAATGTTTATGCAATAAGTATTTCATGAAAGAGGAAGATACCATGGAAGAGAGATATTATACCATCGCCCAGGTGGCAGAAAAGCTGAATCTGCATCATAAAACCATACGGACTTTTATAAGCAGCGGCAGACTGAATGCAACGAGAGTGGGAAAGCAATATAGGGTAACACAGGAGGATCTTGATTCATTTGTACAGAGCAGGGAATCAACAGAGCAGAATGAATCATCGGATTCTTTTACAGTACTTAAGCAGCCGGAGATTTTAAGAGGGGGCAGATGCCGTGTATCCTCTGTTATCGATTTGGATGCGATTGCAAAGAATCAGTATATGAGAATATCAAATTTACTTTTGGCAGTTATGAACGGCAGGGATCCGGATTTTCAGGACGCCACCATTAATATGAAATATTACGAAGAAGAGCAGAGAATGAGGATATTTCTCTGGGGTGGTCTGAAGTTTATGCAAGAGATGTTGAATACAGTGGGTATGCTGACTGAGGAGGAGAAAGGGAACGGTGAATAATATGAAAGCGAAAAGCGGATTTCGTAACCAGGAGGGGAAGAAAGAGATTTTAGATTTATATGATTCTTTTATAGAACAGTGGAAATTTCCCCATGAAGAGCAGGTCGTAGAGACCCGTTTTGGTAAGACTCATCTTATTACAGCAGGTGATAAGGAATGTCCGCCTTTGATTCTGCTTCATGGTACAGGGATGAATTCGGCAATGTGGCTGGAAGAAATAAAAAGCTATGCAAAGGAATATCGGGTATATGCCGCAGATATTCCAGGAGAACCGGGTAAAAGTGATGAGAGACAGCAGTCGCTGAAGGGCAAGGCCTATGCGCTCTGGCTTTCTGATGTTTTAGACTCCCTTCAGATAGAGAAGGTAATTTTAATCGGTATCTCACTGGGAGCCTGGCTGGCGGTGAAGTTTTCCATTCATTACCCCGAATATGTGGATAAGCTTGTTTTAATCGCTCCGTCCGGAATTAGTCCGGCTAAAAAATCCTTTCTCTTTACTGCCCTGTATTATGGATTCTTTGGAGAAAAAGGAACAGAGAAACTTTATATAAAAATAAACGGAGGCAGGAAACTGCCTGAGAGAATGCTGGCACTTCAGAAGTTAATAAAGAAAGGCTTCCGCTATCGAAAGGAAGAGATTCCGATTTTTCGTGATGATGAAATTAAGAGATTATCCATGCCTGTAGCTTTATTTGTGGGAGGAAAAGACATCATGCTTCCTTCTTATAAAACTGCGGACAGGCTTCATAAACTGCTTCCCCATTCACAAATTAACGTTTTACCCATGGAGGGTCATTCTATTACCAGGTTATCCCCGGAGATCATGAGTTTTTTAAAAGGAGATTAAGAGTTATGAAGATTGATATCGTTACCCAGAATGGAATTCCCATTGCAGTGATTTCAGGTGAAGAGCTGTTAATTCAAGATGTTGGTTCAGCCCTTGATTTAATGGCGCAGGTAAAATATGAGTCCGGAAGCAGCAGATTCGTGATTTCAAAGGAAGCCATTACAGAAGATTTCTTTTGCCTTAGTACCCGGCTTGCCGGAGAGGTCTTACAGAAGTTTGTAAATTACGGTGTGAAGATGGCAGTGATCGGGGATTTTTCCGGTTATACCAGCAAGCCTCTTAAGGATTTTATCTATGAAAGCAATCACGGTTCAGATTTTTGCTTTGTTTCAGATCTGCAAAAGGGAATTGATAAACTGGCAGCAATGTAAAAAGGAAAGGATCAATGCGAACGATGCACGGATCCTTTTTTATTGCGTAATCCATATAAAATATTTATAGATTCAGGCAAAACAATCAATTTGTTTTCTAATAGAAAACAATATATAATGAAAATATGTTATGAAATTAACAATCATTTTGAAATGTAAAAGGAGAGCGGATCATGTCAGCGAAACACCCAATAACAATCAGTTCCTGGACATTAGGAGATCAGATTTCGTTTGAAGAACGTGTGAAAGCTGCCAAAGAGGCGGGGTATGAAGGAATTGGACTTCGGGCAGAAACCTATGTGGATGCATTGGCAGAGGGATTGCACGACAAGGACATCCTGGGAATTCTTAAAAAGTATCAGATTGCCTGTACGGAAGTGGAATACATTACCTTGTGGGCGGAAGAAAACAGAAGCTACGAGCAGATGTATAAGGAGCAGATCTGTTTCCACATGTGTGATTTATTTCAGGTCAGTCATATTAACTGCGGTCTCATGGAGAATTACTCTGTGGAACATACCGCACAGAAGTTAAAAGAACTTTGCCAGAGGGCAGGGGAACGGATCATCGGCGTGGAACCTATGCCTTACAGCGGGATTCCTGATTTGAAAAAGGCCTGGGCAGTGGTTAAGATGTGCGGTTGTGATAACGCTAAAATCATACTGGACACCTGGCACTGGGTGAGGGCAAACCAGCCCTTTGATCTTTGCGGCGTTCCAGGGGATGCCATTGTATCCATTCAGATTAATGATGTTCATGACAGAGCATATGCTCCTTCCATCTTAAGGGACGAATCCATGCATGACAGACTGGCACCCGGAACCGGTTTTGGCGATACAGCCGGTTTTGTAAAGATGGTAAAGGATGCCGGCGTACTGCCAAAGGCTGTTGGTGTAGAAGTTATTTCAGATTTCTATATTGCAAAGGGGGCAAAAGCTGCTGCTGAGGAGACATATACCGGCGCAGTCAATGTCTTAAAAGAGGTATGGCCTGAACTACTTGACAACTAAAGGGGAGAGATACAGTGAAATTTGAAAATATGTTCACACCGGTTACCATCGGTCCTGTTACGGTTAAAAACCGTTTTGTGGTCCCGCCCATGGGAAATAATTTTGCAAATGGGGACGGAACTCTCAGTGACCGCTCCAGAGATTATTATGAAGCCCGTGCAAAAGGAGGGTTTGGTCTTGTTACCGTAGAGGCAACCGTTATTGATAAGACGGCAAAAGGGGGACCAAGAAAGCCCTGTCTCTATGATGACAGTGTAATACCCAGTTTTAAACTGGTGGCAGATGCCGTTCACGCCTGGGGGGCAAAGATATCCGTTCAGCTTCAGCACGCAGGTCCGGAAGGGAATGCAAAGCTGGCAGGATATCCCATAAAAGCACCAACCGCCATTGCCAGCCATACAGGAAAAGATGTTCCAAAAGAGATAACAGCTAAGGAAATCTACGCTCTCATTGAGGAGTACGGAGATGCTGCGCTTCGGGCTAAAACGGCAGGCTTTGACTGCGTGGAAGTACATATGGCACATGGCTATCTGGTCAGCAGCTTTATATCCCAGAGAACCAATAAACGGGTGGATGAATTCGGTGGAAACTTTGAAAACCGCATGCGTCTGTCCCGGCTGATTTTGGAAAATATCAGGAAAAAAACAGGGGACAGCCTGGGCATTATCTGCAGAATTAACTGCAGTGATGATACACTTGGCGGAATATCCTTACAGGATGCGGCAACAGTAGCTTCATATTTAGAAAACTGTGGCGCTGATGCCATTCATGTATCCAGAGCAGTCCATATCCGTGATGAGTTTATGTGGGCACCAACCTGTATCCATGGAGGCTTTAATGCGGAATATGTTACTGAAATTAAAAAGGCAGTTCAGATTCCGGTTATTATGGTAGGACGTTTTACAGAGCCTTACTATGCAGAACTTATGGTGAAAGAGGGAAGGACCGACCTTGTGGCATTCGGACGTCAGAGTATTGCTGATCCGGAGCTGCCGGTAAAAGCATTTAAGGGAGAAATGGAAAGTCTGACACCGTGTATTGCCTGTCTTCAGGGCTGTGTTGCCAATATGTTTCAGGGAAAACCCATCGAATGTCTGGTAAATCCCAGAACAGGCAGAGAATCAGAGCTGGAAGCTGCGGAGGTTAAGAAAAAGGTTCTGGTAATCGGCGGAGGAGTTGGTGGGCTTTATGCTGCATACATTGCCGCACTAAGAGGCCATGAGGTGACTCTCTGCGAAAAGAAAGAAGTGTTAGGAGGCAATATGCGCCTTGCAGCCTATCCTCCTGGAAAAGGTGACATCGTGGGTATGGTGCGAAATTACATCGTACTCTGTCAAAAGGCAAATGTTAAACTTTTAACCGGTATAGAGGTGACAAAGGAGTATATAGAAGAAAATGCTCCAGACGCTGTCATTGTTGCAACCGGTGCCAGCCCTCTTATTCTTCCCATACCAGGAATCAGGGATCTTTCCATTCTCTCAGGAGATGATGTGCTTTCAGGGGAAGCGCAGTGCGGCCAAAAGGTACTGGTGGTAGGCGGCGGAATGGTAGGATCAGAGCTGGCAGCGTTCCTTGGAGAGGCAGAGCATGAGGTCACTGTAATTGAACTGAGGGATAAGATAGGAGCAGATGTAATCAGTGAACACCGGAAATATCTAATGAAGGATTTCAGTGATTACAATATTACTACCATAACTGGTGCAAAAGTCAGTGAATTTCATAAAGACGGAGTGTCCTATACACTAGAAGACGGCACCCAGAATTGCATAAACGGATTTGACTCAGTGGTTCTTGCCATGGGATACCGGAATTATAATCCATTTGGAGAAGATGTTGACAAGCTGGCAAAAGAAGTGTATGTTATCGGTGATGCAGTGAAAGCAAGAAGAGCGCTGGATGCAACAAGAGAAGCATACGAGGCAGCAAAAAATATCTGATAATAAGGAGAGCAAATATGGAAAAGAGAATTTCTGGAAGAACAGGTTTAATGGGATTAATTGGCTCACCGGTAGGACATTCCGGTTCCCCCGCTATGTACAATTACAGCTTTGAAAAGCTGGGACTGGACTATGCATATCTTGCTTTTGACATCAAGGTAGAAGAGGTAGAAAAGGCAGTTGAGGCCGTAAAAACCTTAAAAATGAGAGGCTGTAACGTGACCATGCCCTGCAAAACGGAAGCATTAAAATACATGGATGAGCTGTCTGATGCAGCCCGTATTATCGGCGCTGTCAACACCATCGTAAATGAAGACGGAAAGCTGATCGGGCATATAACAGACGGACAGGGATTTGTAGATAATTTAAGAGATCACGGCGTTGAAATAAAAGATAAGAAGATTACCATATGCGGAGGCGGTGGCGCTGCCACTGCCATACAGGTGCAGTGTGCCTTAGAAGGAGCAAGGGAAATCTCCATTTTTAATATTAAGGATGCATTTTTTGAGAGAACTCTGGAAACAGCAGAAAAAATCAGACAGGAAAGACCTGGCTGTACAGTCAACGTATTTGACATAGCTGATATGGAAACCATGAGAGAAGAAATGAAAACCAGTGACATTTTTGCCAATGCGACGATTGTAGGTATGAAGCCTATGGATAATGAGAGCGTGGTAAAGGATGTAACCATGTTTTACCCGGGTCTGGTAGTGACAGATGCGGTTTATAATCCAAAAGAAACGAAAATGCTTAGAGAAGCCAAAGAAGCAGGCTGTACCTGCATTGACGGACAGGGAATGCTTGTCTGGCAGGGGGCGGCAGCCTTTAAGCTTTATACAGGACAGGAAATGCCTGTGGAAGGTGTAAAGGATCTGCTCTTTCGCTGACAGAAAGAGAGTTATAAATGAATAACAAAAGATATTATCCGACTGCATTTGCCTTATACTTTTCTTTTTTCATCCATGGAATCGGGGCTTCCATACTGAGCCAGTATAAGACGAATTTTGCCAAAGCCTGGGGTGCCAGGCAGCTGGCTGACGGAAGCTATGATGTAAGCACGGTTGTGACCGTTATTGCAGCTCTTGGTCTTGGAAGGCTGATGGCACATTTTGTGGCCGGACCATTTTCAGACCGGTATGGAAGAAAGTTAAGCGGACTGATCGGGGTGGGATTATATGTCATATTCTTTGCAGGAATTATTCTGTCACCTAATATGGCAGCAGCCTACTGCTTCGCTGTTCTGGGAGGAGCAGCAAATTCATTTTTAGATACCTGCGTCAGCCCAACCTGTATGGAGATCTTTGTAAATAACGGTTCCATAGCCAATATGTTTACAAAATTTTCTATGTGTGTCAGCCAGTTTCTCCTTCCTTTTTTTATTCTTTTTGTAGGAAATGCAGGACTGCCATACACGACTCTGTTTATCATCTGCGGCGCGGCGATTCTGGCAGACGGATTCTTAATCCTGTTACTCCCATTCCCGGAAAGGGATAAGAAAGCGGTAAATGGTGTAAAGACCAGGAAGGAGCGGATGAAATTTACGCCCGTTTCCATAGCTGCAATCTTAATCGGCTTTACCAGCTCCTCCACATTTATGCTGTGGTTAAACTGCAATAAAGAGCTGGGGCAGCTGTATGGAATGACCAATCCATCTCTGATTCAGTCCTATTATGCGGCTGGTACAGCTGTAGCAATTATTGTAACTGCATTTCTGATTAAAAAGGGGTTAGGCGAGAAAACGGTTCTGATTCTATATCCGGCTGTTTCAACCGTCATGCTGCTTTTATGCTATTGGATCAGAACACCTCAGATTTGTATTATCGGAGGCTTTGTAATCGGATATGCAGGAGCAGGCGGTGTTCTTCAGCTGGCTGTGGCAACTACCATTCAGTTCTTCCCTGAGAACAAGGCAACTGCAACCTCCTTTGTGATGATTGCCTCTTCCGTGGCTAATTACACCATCTTGTCTCTGGCAGGATATCTGACTAGAATCGGAGGAAGCGAAGGACCCAGAATGATTCTTCTTCTGAATGCAGGTGTTACATTCCTGGGCGTTATGCTTGCGGTTTTTGTAAAGGTAATGGAGAAAAAACAAAAAGCAAGATAGTAATAATAAAGACTCTGTCAGGAACAGCAGGATAGCAGTTCCTGACAGAACCTGAAAAATGAAAAGTATGTGGTCAATCTCAGACACATTCTTTTTTTAATCTTAAATGTTAAAAAAATAACAAAATACAGGAGGTAATATGAATTCGGAGAAGAAAGAACTGGCATTTATTCCAATGGGGATTTTTAAACTCAGAATTCCTTTTATCCATTATAAACTGGAAAAGGTAGAATTTATTCAGGGACTGATTGTAGGTGCAACCGCTCTCAGCGCGATACCATATATGACAGAATATTTAGGGCTTCCATATGAACTGGCGTGGAGCTGCATTATTTTGGAGGCATTTTTATACATACTCCATGCAAACCTGGGCGATCCTGTGATTCCTGGCTGGATAACAGCAACGTTGCCTCTGACACTGGCTTATTTAACTTCATACGAAATGGGGGCGGAGAGGATTCAGGCAATGATTGCCCTGCAGCTGCTGGTTGGGCTGGTATTTATATTTATGGGAGTGACAAAACTGGCTGAAGGCTTTATTAAAAACATTCCTCCGTCTATCAAAGGGGGAATCTTAATGGCAACTCCCATCACAGTTTTACAGGGGCAGCTATCTCCTAATGGGCAGCTTAGAAATTTTCCAATAGCAGTTGGGGCGGGTGCTTTACTTCTTGCAATCATTAGCTTCTCCTCCTCTTATCAGGAGAAACGGAAAAAATACAAAGTCCTTGATATCATTGCCCAGTACGGAAACTTATTTCCCTATCTGATAGCCATGGTAATCGGAATCGTAGCAGGTGAGCTTGCCATGCCTCATGTGGAAATCGGCACATTTATCAAAATACCCATGTTTAAGGAAATGCTTCAACAGGTAGGGGTGTTTGGAGTAGGTTTTCCGGGAATCCGGATGTTTCTAAGTGCACTTCCTCTTGCACTGATCTGCTATGTAATCGCGTTCGGAGATTTTGTAACGTCTGAGAGTCTGATTCAAGAGGCAAAGGCAGAACGGGACGATGAAATCATCGATTTTAATTCCAGCAGATCCAATTTAATCAGCGGAATCAGAAATATAATTCTTGCTATCTTTGCTCCCTTCCCTCCGCTGGCAGGACCTTTGTGGGTGGGAATGACCGTTTCTGTAAGTATCCGTTATAAGGAGGGAAAAGAGGCAATGAAATCACTTCTTGGTGCAATGGGCTCCTTCCGCCTTGGAACGTTAATCAGTGTTATCTGCATTCCTGTAGTTACACTGTTAAAACCGGTATTTCCGGTTGGTGCAGGAATCACTCTGATCTTTCAGGCATTTGTCTGCGGAAGAATTGGAATGGAATACTGTGAGACAGATCTTGATAAAAGCATCGCAGCCATCATGGCAGTGGTTCTCGCCATGCAGGGTT
Source organism: Lacrimispora struthionigena (assembly GCF_048627165.1). Classification (NCBI taxonomy): domain Bacteria; kingdom Bacillati; phylum Bacillota; class Clostridia; order Lachnospirales; family Lachnospiraceae; genus Lacrimispora; species Lacrimispora struthionigena. Next base: position 655,849 of record NZ_JBMBWP010000002.1, on the reverse strand, counting down.
CTGCCTGGGCGCTTTTGGTGGGATTTGGGCTGAACATTGTCCTGAGCAACTGGAGCATTCCGGGAGTGAAAAAAAGAACGGTAATTGAATAGATAAACGAAGATGCCGGTTGGTTTTCCCCAACCGGCATCTTCGTTTTTTACAGGAACTCTTTGCGCTCCAGTGTGTTTAATAAATTGCGTCCTTCCTGAATTCCGTCTATGATTCTTCGCGCCCGGACGCTGTCTCCAATGTTGATGATCTCTGCATCGGTATCATCAAAGGCCTGATGCAGATCATTGATAACTGGAGTATTGGCTCTCATGCCAAGGCAAACAAAGCCATAGTCAAAGGGAAGCTCTGTTTCAGTCCCATTCTGGCTGATGAGGAAAGAAGACTCTCTGACTTCAGTCAGTGTAGCTCCTGTTAACTGGGCCACTTCATATTTTTTCATCATTGCATTGATTCCGCTTTTGGAAACGGGATCTAAGTCTTTTCCGATATCCGGCATCATTTCCACGATGGACACCTTTGCACCTCTTGGTGCCATATATTCCACCACATCAAGACCAACGGCACCTCCGCCCACCACCACTACCTGTTTTCCAGTCAGATCATTGGGATAATCAGGAATGTGTCCGATCATACCGGTTATGGAAGAAATGCGGCTGTCCTCTTTGTCTATGTAATCAAAGAGTCCCTTAATGGGTGGAAGAAGAGGGTTGGAGCCGGTGGCGTTTACGATAATGTCCGGATTCAGACGCTTCACCCGATCCACTACAGCATCTTCTCCAGTAAAAAGATACAGGTTATGAAGATTTTTTGCACGGTTAATTAAGTAAGTTGGGAAATCATTTAATCTCACTTTATCAGGAATTCTGGAGATTTCGGCTGCCAGTCCACCCAGATAATCCTTTTTTTCAATAAGAAACACATTACAGCCCACCTCTGCTGCAGTGCAGGCGGCCTCAAGACCTGCCGTTCCACCTCCGATAACAACCACATTGCAGGGTTTCTTTACTTTGTTTTTCTCATAGGATTCCCCTTCATTCACACTGGGATTAACAGTACAGCGGATGGGGCGGTTGATGCCGATACGGTTTCCTGCACAGCCGATGTTACAGGAGATACACTTATTAATAAACTCTTCTCTGCCGGCATAGGCTTTGTTTGCCCAGGAGGGATCAGCAATCAGACCTCTTCCAATTCCAATTAAATCGGCATCTCCTTTTAGAAGGATTTCTTCAGCAATCTGGGGATTTCGTATGTTTCCCATGGTAATACACGGCTTGTGATACCGGTCCTTTACTGCTCTTGACATATAGGAGCGCCACCCATCCTTTAGGTAATTGGCATCAATCTGAAACTGAATGGAACCGTTTAATCCGCAGGATACATCATATACGTCTACAAATTCATCAAAGTACTGTAAGTAATCCAGTGTGTCTTCCAACGTATTTCCGCCCTCTAAAAGTTCATCAGCACTGATTCTTGCGAAGATGGGATACATAGATCCCACTTGTCTGCGGACTTCCTCAAATACCATCCGTGGAAGGCGTGCCCGGTTTTCTGCAGAGCCGCCGAATTCATCTGTCCGGTTATTGGTGAGAGGGGAGAGAAACTGACTGAGTAAGTAGGAGTGGCCTGCATGAATTTCAACCGCATCAAATCCGGCAATCTGAGCCCGTCTGGCTGCCTGTCCGAATTTGATCACGATATCATTAATCTCTTCCCTGCTTAGGGGGCGTGGTAATTCACCACCTGTCTTAGAAGGGATATCAGATGCAGACACTGGCTGCATGCTGGTTCTTGCAGACTGTGCGGAAGCTCCCGCATGATTGATCTGTATGGCAGCACAGGCTCCCTGCTTATGAAGTTCTTCACAGAGCTTATAATAACGGGGAATATAATTGTCATGATCAATCCGGATCTGGGTGGTTCCATTGGAGCCTGACGGGTAATCTACGTTGGCATTTTCCACGATAATCAACCCTGTTCCGCCCATTGCTCTCTGCCTGTAGTAATTAATATGCAGAAAACTCATTTCTCCATTCTGCTCGCCATAGTTGGTTCCCATGGGCATCATGGCAATTCGGTTTCTGATTGTCATATTTTTAACAGTTAAAGGACTAAAAAGCTGTGAATATTTTGATTTCATATAATTTCTCCCTTTTCATATAAATAAAAGTGATTTTAGATTCTCCTTCTATTATAAGCGCTGGGGAATGAAAAAACTAATTGATGAATTTGTGAGTATATATAAAAAATATTTATGGATTCCTGATAGAATTTTCTCTGTTTTCCTTTATAAATTGGATAAAGCGGGAGACAACTGGTGTCTGATACTGATTTTTTAAATAAGCCATATAAAAGCGGCGTTCCCAACTGGGATTTTTAATGGATATTTTTTTAACAGACAACTGGTTTAATTCAAACATATCCGGGACAATGGCAATTCCAAATCCTGCAGCAACAAAACCTGCAATTACCTGATCTTCCTCAATCTCCAATGCAATATTGGGTGTGGCGTCTATTTTTTGAAACAGGTTGTCCACAATAGAACGAAGTCCGCTTCTTGAGTGGAAAAAAATCTGAGGATAGGGCAGTGTTTCAGAAAGATCTGCTTCCGTTCGGTCTGCCAGCGGGTGGTCTGTGGGAACGATAAGAACCAGATCCTGGGCAGCCACTGGAACAAATTCAATATCCGGTTCATCCTTGGCATAAGAACAAAAAACCACATCACAGGTTTTATCTTTCAGCATGGGGATTAAATCTGCAGTGATGCCGTCATGAAAATGAAAGGCGGCATTTTTCCCATCCTCCGTTTTTAAGTAGCTGGAAAGGGTAAGGGGAATGTAATTGATTCCCAGAGTTCTTAAAAATCCGATCTCAATCAGACCCTCTCCCCGTCCGATCAGCTGCATTTTTAATACTCCGGAATCCAGAATGGATAAGGAGTGTTCCACATCAGATAAAAAATCCTTTCCGCATTTGGTAAGGACAATATTGCGTCCGTCTTTCTCAAAGAGAGAAACCCCAAGTTCGGCTTCCAATGATGAAATGGCATAGCTTAAGTTGGGCTGGGTGGTGTTTAGCTGTGCAGCAGCCTTTGTATAGTGTTCCAGGTGGGCAAGTGTAACAAAATAGCGTAAATGATAAAGGTTCATGGCATCCGTAATTCCTTTTCTGGCCATTGCCGGCCCGTGTCTCAAAATAGTAATATTAATGAAATTATAACATAAAATTGACAAAACCGGGCATTTCTTCCTGAGTCAGGATTTAAAATATAAAAATACACAAAAAGTATTTACATAATTGGATATATATGGTAATATTCACTTAATAAATAAAGATTGTATTGATGTAAAAACAAATTAATAACTAGGTGTTACTGTATCAGCAGATACAGGCATGACTGGTGATATTTACATGTTTGCTTTGGCAACGTGTAAGTATGATCAGTTTTTTTATTTTTATGGGTTATTAAACAAGGAACCATTGGGGAGAAGGCCAATCCCGTAATGAGTATAAACAGATTTTAAAAGGAGGAAATAAATGAAAAAGATCAAGTTCACCAGAAGATGTCTGCTTTTATCTATGGTGCTGATGCTGAGTAGTACTGCATTTATAACTGTTGCAAGTGCATCTGATAAGGCAGTTACGGTGGAGAATGTCACTCTCCATACATATGTGGGAGATGATGGTCAGGAGGTACAGTCCATTACCTATCAGCTCAGGGATATTTCGGCGTTAGGCAGCATTGCACCCGATGATTTTAACATAACAATTGGGAGTGAACGCTATCAGGTCAATGATATTAAGATAATGGGTAACAATGTAAAACTTTACGTGGATCCGTTCCGGTATCTTGGTAAAACGGTATACGATGAAAAAATGCAGCCGACCCATTATGACTTTTCCATTAACAGTACCATTGATGGGCTGGACTTAAAAAAGGGAGATTCCTTTCAGATTAAAACAAGAACAGCAGATGATTTTGTGAAAGGAACCTTTAAAGGCAGCAACGGAGTGGAACTTCCATATTGGCTTTATATGCCTGCCGGCTCTTCAAAAGTGCCGCTTATGCTGTGGGAACATGGGGGTGGGGAAGTCCTTTCATCCTCCTTTGAAGGAGCTAATATTTTAAATAACAGGGGAGCTGTTTCCTGGATAGAGGACAGATACCAGACAGCGGTTCTTTCCTTTCAGTTTCCGGAAAACTACAGTTTTGGGATCTCAGAAGAACCAGACCAGCTTAAGAAAATGCAGGATTATAATGATGTGATACACGAGTTTATTCAGGATCTGATCAAGAAGGGAAAGATTGACTCTAACCGGATTTATATCAGCGGAGCCTCGTCGGGAGGTGGTGCAGTTTTGCGTTTTCTTATGCAGTATCCTGACTTTTTCGCAGCAGCCCTTCCCATTTGTGCAAAGGATACCTTAATACCTATATCCAGGCCCTATGGCCTTGCATATAAGTTTGAAGGCAGTCTGGCACTTACGGAGCAGGATTATCAGAAATGCTATCAGGATATCTCTGATCTAATGAGCCATTCTGATATAACCAATGTTCCCATGTGGTTTGTACAGGCGGAAAATGATCCGGTATGCACCAGCTATACTTCCAAAATTTTGTATCAGGTATTAAAGGATAAAGGAGCCCAAAATAATAGAATTACCATGTACAGTGATGAAGAAATGAAACAGGCGGGGCAGATGATATACCATAGTTCCTGGGTACCTGCATTAAAAAGCAGAGAAATCATGGACTGGGTTTACAAGCAGAAAAAGTAGTAAGGATGAAACCTTACTAACTATAAAAAGGAGAAGGAAAATATGGCAAGCAAGTACGATGGATTAGCAAGAATCATTATTCAGAACGTTGGAGGAAAGTCCAATGTAATCAGTCTGACCCATTGCATTACCAGACTGCGTTTCAAACTAAAGGATGAGTCAAAAGCAAACACGGAGATCCTAAAAAACACCGATGGAATTGTTACAGTCATGAAAAGCGGGGGACAGTATCAGGTTGTCATCGGCAATCATGTGCCAGATGTTTATGAGGTAGTCTGCAAAATCGGCGGGTTTGGGGAAGACTCCCAGGGATCAGACGAAGAGAAACCGGAAAAGCACCAGAAGCTGTTTTCTGCCCTGATTGATACCATATCAGGAGTATTTCAGCCAATCCTGGGCGTGTTCTGCGCAACCGGACTTATTAAGGGTATTCTGGCAATACTAACCTTTACCGGAGTGCTCACAGCAGAAAGCGGAACGTATCAGCTCCTTTATGCAGTAGCAGACGGCTTCTTTTATTACCTTCCGGTAATTCTGGGATATACCGCTTCAAAAAAATTCGGTTTAAATCCATTTACAGGGATTGCACTTGGCTGTGCCCTGGTTTATCCTAAGGTAGTGGCACTTACTTCCAAGGATGTAATGGAAGTATTGTTTGCCGGATCCATGTTTGAATCCAATATTTATGCTACATTTATGAAGATTCCTGTGATTATGCCAAAAAGCGGTTATCCGTCTTCCGTAGTACCGATCATTCTTGCTGTATATGTAGCTTCTAAGATTGAAAAGTTCTGGAAACGGGTGATTCCGGATGTAGTTAAGAACTTCCTGGTTCCAACTCTGACTTTGATGGTCGCAGCACCTTTAACCTTTGTTGTGGTTGGACCTCTTGCAAATTCCATTGCAGCAGTCATTGGTTATCTGACCCAGGCTGCTTACAATGCAAGCCCTGTTTTAGAAGGTGCCATTGTAGGTGCGTTCTGGCAGGTACTGGTAATTTTCGGACTTCACTGGGGACTGGTTCCTGTCTATATTATGAATCTTAATACACAGGGATTTGACAGCTTTATGCAGCCCTATTTTGCAGCTTCCTTTGCACAGACAGCAGTAGTAATGGCAGTTATGTTTAAAACAAAGGATAAGAATTTAAAGAGTCTTTGTATTCCGGCAACAATTTCCGGTATTTTCGGTGTGACGGAGCCTGCTATTTATGGAATCTCTCTGCCAAAGAAAAAGCCATTTATTATTTCCTGCGTGGCAGCTTCCATTGGCGGTGCAATTATCGGAGCCGGGAATGTTAAAAAGTATATGTCTGGTGCTTTGGGAATTTTTGGCTTTCCTGCTTATATCAATCCTGCAAACAATGATACATCCAGTATACCCTGGGTAGCAGCTGGTGTAGTCGTTGCAATGGTGATTGCATTTGCAGCTTGTTACATTCTATACCGGGATGAAGATACAAAGAAGGTTTCTAACTGAGTTCCGTAATATAACAGAAAGAAAGGAAAGATAAAAACGATGAGAAAAGATTTTTTGTGGGGAGGCGCAACCGCAGCCAACCAGTGTGAGGGCGGTTATTTGGAAGGTGGAAAAGGTATGGGTACAGTGGACGTTGTGCCATGGGGTGAAAACCGTTTTCCCATTATGTTAGGTGAGATGAATTATAAGGATCTTCCTGACGACTCCTATTATCCATCGAGAGAAGCCATTGACATGTATCATCACTATAAGGAAGACATTGCGCTTTTTGCAGAGATGGGCTTTAAATGTTATCGTTTTTCTCTTTCCTGGTCCAGAATTTTCCCCACTGGGGAAGAGGAAATGCCAAATGAGGAAGGTCTTAAATTTTATGAGGAAGTAATTGATGAGCTGTTAAAATATAACATCGAGCCGGTTATCACCATCTGTCATTTTGATGTGCCCTTAGCTTTGGCAGATAAATATGGCTCCTGGAAAAATCGAAAACTGATCGACTGTTTTGTTCATTACTGTGATGCGATTTTCCGCAGATTCAAAGGGAAAGTCAAATACTGGATCACCTTCAATGAGATTAATATGCTTTTGCACCTGCCATTTATGGGCGCGGGAATACTCTTTGAGGAAGGGGAGAATATAAACCAGGTCAAATATCAGGCGGCTCATAACGAATTGGTGGCATCGGCTATGGCAACCAGACTTGCTCATGAGATTGATCCGGAGTGTAAGGTTGGCTGTATGCTGGCAGCAGGAAATTTTTATCCCTACAGCTGCAATCCGGATGATGTGTGGAAGGCCATGGAAAAGGACCGGGATAATTATTTCTTTATCGATGTTCAGGCCAGAGGCCAGTATCCTGCCTATGCTATGAAATTTTTTGAAAGAGAAGGAATTACCCTGAATGCAGAGGAGGAAGATTACCGGATACTAAGAGAAAATACCGTTGATTATATCTCATTTAGCTACTATTCTTCCCGCTGTGCCTCAGCAGACCCTGAAGTCCTTAAAAAGTCCACAGCAGGAAATGTAATGAAGAGTATTAAGAACCCCTATCTGAAAGCATCTGACTGGGGGTGGCAGATCGATCCCCTGGGACTTCGTATTACCTTAAATACGCTGTATGACCGTTATCAGAAACCACTTTTTATCGTGGAGAACGGACTTGGCGCGGCTGATCTGGTGGAAGCGGACGGCAGTGTGTCGGATGATTACCGCATTGATTATTTGCGGGAGCACATAAAAGCCATGATGGATGCGGTGGATATAGATGGAGTGGATTTACTGGGATATACTCCATGGGGGTGCATTGATCTGGTAAGTGCGTCTACGGGAGAGATGAAAAAGCGGTATGGATTTATCTACGTAGATAAAGACAATGAGGGGAAGGGAACCTTAAAACGCAGCAGAAAAAAATCATTTTACTGGTATCAGAAAGTAATTGAAACAAACGGTACTTCATTAGAGTAAAAAACATGCCTGGGCAGAAACTGATCTGAGCCCAGGCATGTTTTTTATTCAGTAAATCACGGATATCTGATTTCTTCCTGCATTCTTTGCCTGATAAAGGGCAACGTCGGAACGTTCCATCAGACTCTCCAGGGTATCGGTATCCATATGGAAAAAAGTGACGCCTACACTGATACGAAGAGGAATCCGTTCCTGATTATCCGTATAAAATTCCAGCTCTTCAATTCGTTTGCATAATAGTTCAGCTGCCAGCACAATATCCCTGTCACTGAAGCCAAGAACCAGTGCGGCAAATTCCTCTCCGCCAATCCGTCCCAGTAAATCCTGCCCTTTCATAAGTTTTTGGCATTCTTCTGTTACCATGCAGATTGCCCGGTCCCCTACGTTATGTCCAAAAGAGTCGTTAATGGATTTAAAACGGTCGATGTCGATCATGAGAAATGCAGCTTTCTGACCGTGTTCTTTGATCGTTAAAAGCCTTTTATGGGCTGTCTCCAGAAAGCTCCTTCGGTTCATAATACCCGTTAACATATCGGTTCTTGCCTGAATTTTAAGTTCCTGTTCCGTTCTTTTGCGATCGGAGATATCTTCTAAAGTGGAAAGAAACTGAACGATTTCTCCGTCTTCATTTAGAATAGGAGTAAGAATTATATTTTCCCAGATAAATTCCCCATTCTTTTTCTTATTTACAATTTCACTGCTCCATTGTTTCCCTGAAAGAATTGTATTCCATAAATTATGATAAAACTCCCGGTTGTGATACCCGGATTTCAAGATTCTCGGGTTTTTCCCTAAAACTTCCTCTAACTCATATCCCATAAGCCGTAAAAAAGTCGGATTTGCATATTCAATTTTACCTGATGTATTGGTAAGAATAAAAGACATGGGACTCTGTTCCATAATTGCCTGAAACGTATCCTCACTTTTTTTTAGCTTCTGTCTTAATTCTTTATTAGAGGTGATATCACGGATCACACTGATGATGTATGTACTATTTTGAAATCTGGCAATCTGTGATGAAATCAGTGCATTTAATTCTTTTCTTTCTTTAGTAATAATTGTAATCTCCAGGTTCTTACAGCTGCCATTCTTATTAATGATATCAAAAAAGCGGTCTCTGTCGCTAAGGGTTTTCCAGAATTTTAAATCAAGTGTCGTTTTTCCCAAAGACTCCTCTTTCGTATATCCAGTTAATAATGTATAGGTTTCATTTACATCGATTATTTTTCCGGTGGGAAGCTCAGAAATAAATACGGTATCAGGAATTGTTTTAAATATAAGTTCAAAACGTTCCTCTGCATACGTCCTGTCTGCATGTTCCCTCTGGACAGTCATGACAATAAAGCAATAAGTCCATAAAAGGATACCGGCAATCGAAAGAAAGTAGCTCATAAAGGAAAAGAAGGAAGAGAAGTTATAGTTTCTTGTCTCATTAAAAAAGGTAAGAAAAGCGCGGATGACAAAAAAGGTACCATAAGGAACACATGCTGCTGCGATAAGACTGGTGGCAGGACGGACAGGATCAATGGCATGACTGCTTAATATCTTCCCATTATGAAAGGAAACAATAGCGAAAGTGAGGCAAAATACAACCATCCGATAGCTTTTATTTTCATAGAGAAAGGAAAAGCAGAAATAACCAGCAAAAAATAAAATCGAAATTAACAGCAGTTTCTTTCTTGCTACAGGTAAATCTAAAAATCTGGAAAAGCCAATGTTCAATGATAATATGGAAAAATAGAAAGAAATATTGGAAAAGAATACCAATAAATTTCCATAGTGGGAAACGTACTGGTATGCATAAAGCAGTCCGCAGACGGCTGAAAAAATACAGCTGAAAAGTAAGTAATTCATTCCGGGGTAAATTTTAATAATGCGGAAAACAAACAGCATAATCAGAACTTGTATGAAGCTGATATAAAAATAAACAATGGCGATCGTAGGGATATCCAGTATCATAGCTGCTGCCTCCATTCTAGTTTAACTAAACCAATTTTAATATGTTTTATTATAAAAAGCAACTGGATGTATGTTAATAAGAAGTTCTTAAATTCTAAAATTTCAAGTTCACGCATATGAATGGAGAAGGGGAGGTGGAGTAATGAAAAATACTTTAGTTCTATATGAAAGCAAATATGGATTTACCAAAATGGCCGCCTGGCAGGCGGCTCTGGTACTGGGTCCCGGGAAATGTATGCGGTTTTCTGAATTTAGCAATAATAAACAGGAATGGGATCTTGTTGTTTTACTGATTCCGGTCTATTATGAAAAACTGGATGAGGAAGCAGTAGAAAGCATAAAAAACAATCTTGACCGGCTAAAAAGAGGAAAAATAGTACTTTTTTGTACCTGTCTGGTGAAAGAATATGCAAAAAAATATCTGCAGCCGGTGAGCGACCTCCTTGGAAGCAGCGTTGTATTTCAGGAAGGAATCCCAGGGAATCTGATTTTGAAACAGCTGGATCAGGAAGATCGGGTCCGGACTGCATCATTTTTTAAAACTGCAGGACTTAAAGAGCAGGATTATCTTTGCTTTGATCAGAACTGGTATGTTGATACACTGCTTGGCATAAAGGAGTGGAAGGACAATCCCACAGAGCCAATGGATGAAAAAAAAATTCTTGAATTCTGTGAAGAATTCCTGTTAAATCATAATACCTGCTCATTATCAACCGGATATGGGAAAAGGGTTCGCGCTACACCCATCGAGTATCGGTATAAAAATGGATTTTTATATATTTTAAGTGAGGGCGGAGAAAAGTTTGCTAATATCCTTTTAAGTCCCAATGTCTCTGTGGCAGTTTTTAATGAGTTTCAGGGAATGAACCAGTTAAGAGGGATGCAAATCAAAGGCACGGCGGAAATAATAGAAACGGGAAGCGAAGAGTACTGTGATTTTCTCACGATGAGAAAGTTAAAGTATGAAAATGTGATGAAACTTCCTTCCTCTCTTCATTTAGTAAAAATTAAAATAAGAAAGATTGAATTTTTGTGGTCTGGCTTCCGGGAAATGGGTGTTGATGTAAAACAGATTTTAACCTTTCCTGATCCATCTAAATAAAAATAAGTAATAAGTATATACTAAGTACAAACGAGTAAGAAAAAAGGAGGCAAAAAAGATGAAACAGTTAATTGACTGTGCAGACCAGTATATCAGGCAGTGCAGAATCAGGGATTTTGCATTATTAAAAATTTGTCTTTGTGCAGTGGGCATAATAATTGGTCTTTCCATTCCGGAAAAAAAGAGGAAGTGGCCTCTTGCAGCGGCGGGTTTTGTATTCGTCTTCAGTTATGTCATGCTTATGGCAGAATTCATAAAGATCTATATGGATGAAAGGTGAAAGGAATCAGACTGAAAAGCCGGTTATATTAGTTCTTAGGAAAGCTGATGTAACCGGCATTTTCTGTACATATTCAGTAATAAATTTCCCGATGACCATCTATGCTTTCTGACAGGGAACGTTTTAAATAGTCCTCAGCCCCTTTAAAGTTCCGTTCCTCTATCATGGTACACAGCTCATTTGTGTTTTCATAAAGAGCTGGAATTCCATATAAGGCACAGAAACGAAGCCAGAGCGTGCAGGTCAGGGATTTGAATGAGCGGATTATCAATGGAAGAAGAGTATTCCCGGAAAACAGTGCCAGATGATGATGAAAGTCAAATGCGGATTCTGCCGCGTCCTGTGCGCAGGAGGCTCTGCCAATGGCTTCCGTGAGACTCCGCAGCTCTGAAAGCTCTGCATCTGTGATGTCTTTTGACCCAAGATCGATAGCAAGGGTATCAAGGGCAATTCTAAGCTCTAAAATAGACCGGATTTCTTCTTTTCGCAGTACCCCTCCATTGTAATTGACAATAGAAAGAAAGGTATCCATAGTTCCTTCTTTTCGGTAGTCCGCTATAAAAATCCCCTGTCTCTGGCGAATGTCAAGAAACCCTTTTTCTGCCAAAGCGATTACTCCTTCGTTGACTACGGATCTGCTGATCTGCATGGAGGCCGCCAGCTCCCGTTCCGGAGGCAATCTGGTTCCAATTGGAAGCTGTCCGGACAGGATTTGAGATTCCAGTTCCTTTACGAACAGTTCTTTTAATGTAGGCGCATTCAGCTTTTTAAATTCCATATCATAGTTCCCCCTGTTTGTATGTGATTGTTCCTGGTTCAGCCAGTAACCACAATTCTAATTATATGGCAATTTTGTATAAAAAGCAATGAAAATTACTGTGAAAACCTCTAGTTTTCAGTTAAATATTAGGAAGATTTTGACAAAAGATAAAATAAAGTGTTAAAATAGTAACAAAGAAATAAAATTAATTGGGGGTAGAAACATGTTTGTATTTCAATCAGCGAAGGGTGGAATCCCTGTCACTTATCTTCTCATGTGGTTTTTGGTATTTGCTTCGCTATTCTTATTAAATGAGGTGTCACGGCGTTATAAAATGATTGGCCTGCTTTTCTTTTTCGTCATGCCCGCCGTATTATCCGTCCTCTGGTTTACAGTGCTGAAAAAGAGTACATATACGGACTGGTTTCATCTTGCAAAGGTCTATTCTGCTACGGCAGGCTGCATTGGTTTCTGGTTAATCAGGCATTATGAAAAAACAAGAAAAGACAAAACCGTATTCCGCCTGTGTGACAGCCGGATTGCTCTTTGTTTTCCTCCGTTAATCCTTGCGGTTAATATTATGGAGGCAGTGACAAGAGATATAGAAGTTGGAATGACATACCGTACCATAGCCCAGGATGCAACAGCGGATGTCTCCGTGCTTTTAATGGGAGGCCCCTGGAATTTTATGAATGCAGCGGCAGGAATCTTAAATATCATTACCATAACCGGTTGGTTTGGTATCTGTCTCAGGAAAGTGACTGAGAAAGATAAGAGTAAGGATATGCTTTGGCCTGACATGCTCTGGTTCTGGATCGCGGCCTACGATATCTGGAACTTTGCTTATACCTATAACTGTCTGCCTCACCATGCCTGGTACTGCGGTCTGGCACTTTTACTGGCACCCACTCTCTGTGCTTTTACGGTGGGAAAGGGAGCATGGCTGCAGCATCGTGCCCAGACTCTTGCACTTTGGTGTATGTTTGCTCAGACCTTCCCAGGATTTCAGGATGTGGGACAATTCCGGGTGGACTCATCTTATAAACCAGGTATCTACTTTGCAGTCAGCCTGATTGCGTTGTTAAGCAATGCAGCAGTGGCAGTTTATATGGGAATTAATATCTGGAAAAAGCACCGAAGCCCTTATGGACCTGAGCTTTATACAGATTTGAAATCGTATCAGGAAGTGAAAGCGTTAGCGGAAACGAAAGCAACCATATAACAGAATCTGGCGGGAGGATTGGCATGCATGAACTGGGAGTCATGACGGAAGTGGTCCGGATAGTGGAAAATGTAGTCAGGGAGCAGAAGCTGACACAGGTTGAAAGCCTTGTGCTGCAAATTGGCGAGATGGCTTCTGTGATCCCCTATTATGTAGAACAGTGTTATCCTGCCGCTGTAAATGGGACGATACTTGAAAACACCCGTCTTGACATTGAAATTCTCCCTGCCAGTGGCAGATGCAATGAGTGCCATAAAATGTTTCATGTTACAGAAGGTTATTTCAAGTGTCCATTTTGCCAGAGTTTTTCCTGGGAACTGTTAGAAGGAAGGGAATTTCTGATAAAGGAGATTGTGGCATTTTAACTCCATATGGTTCACATCAGTAAGATTGTATCGGAATTTATACCTTGTTAAAATATTGACATTTCGTTGCGACAGGCGTATATTTGACGTAGCATAAACGATAAAATTTTACTGATTGATGAGAGGAGACTACTATGCTGAAATTAATGAGATCACCTTTAAAATACGTACAGGGACAGGGGGCTTTGTCAGCGGTTTATGAAGAAACAAAGAACCTTGGAACATCATTTCTGTTTATCTGCAGCAACAGCGGATATAAAAACTGCCATGAAAAAATTGAAAAAAGCTTTGAGGGAAAAGAAGCTGAATTGAAATTTGAGATATTCGGCGGAATCAGTTCCATCGGCGAAGTAGAGCGGATGCAAAAAATAGTCAGAGAAAATCAGATTGACTGTGTGGTTGCAGTTGGAGGCGGTTCTGCCATTGATACCGCAAAAGCAACGGCTCATTATGAGAAGCTACCGGTAGTAATCATACCTACCGTGGTAGCAACAGATGCACCCTGTACCGGTTTGTCCGTAATCTATAACAATGACGGAAGCTTTTCCCATTACATATTTTATCCCAAAAATCCTGATGCAGTAATTGTAGATTCTGATATTATTGCGCATGCACCTGTTAAATTCCTGGTTGCAGGAATGGGAGATGCACTGGGAACTTATTTTGAAGCAAGAGCCTGTGAGAAGGCAAAAGCACCCAGCCTGGAAAATGGGGGAATTACAAAATCCGCCATGGCTCTTTGCAAACTTTGTTATGAGACTCTTTTAGAAGACGGATATAAGGCACTGAAGGCGTGTGAAAATCAGATTGTAACACCTGCTCTGGAAGCAATTATTGAGGCCAACACTTATTTAAGTGGTGTAGGCGCAGATAATGGCGGTCTGGCAGTATCTCATTCCGTATACAATGGATTTACAGCATTGGAGGAATGTGAAGCCACAATGCACGGCAGTGTGGTAGCGTTCGGTACGCTGGCTCAGCTGGTGCTGGAAGATGCCCCGAAAGCAGAGTTTGATCAGGTGCTGGAATTTTGTGTCAGTGTAGGTCTTCCGGTGACCTTAAAAGAAATTGGTGTAACAGATAAAGAGAGAGTTCACATCGCTGCTAAAAATGCATGTGCCCAAGGCGAAAGCATTCATAATATGATCGGAGATGTAACTCCTGGGCAGCTTTATGATGCTCTCATTGCTGCCGATGTACTTGGTCAGGAATATCTGGCGAAAAGAAATTAAAAAATCAGATAGATTAAAAAGAAGATCCTCAGTCAGTCCCACAAGTAAAGGGCTGGCTTTGGATCTTCTTTTTATTTGAATATTTTCGATAAAAATTACCAACAATAAAAGTGCATTCAGGGTCAAAGAATGAAAGCTGTCCCCGGGACAGAACAGAAAGGAGTTATAAAAATGGTAGCAGAAGTAGATAGAGAGGGCTGCATCGAATGCGGGCTCTGTGCTTCCGTATGTCCGGAAGTATTTCGTATGGGTGATGATGGTCCGGCAGAGGTATACGTTGATACCGTCCCAGAGTCATCAGAATCATCGGCGGTTGAGGCACAGGAAGGCTGTCCGGTCTCTGTAATTAAAGTAGAAGAATAATCACTGAAGGCACCTCTCTCTGAAACGATGCAAAGAATCAGACTGAGGTGTTTTTATTACTCTATTATAAAATGAAAAGGAGAACTGCAATGAGTGAATACATTAATAACCGCCAGATGAGACAAAAGACAATCAAAGACATTATCCGGCAGCTTCATGAGGGAAAGACTGTAGATCAGGTGAAATCCCAGTTTGAACACGTATTTCATGGAGTATCTGCCACAGAGATTTCGGAAGCGGAGGGGGCTTTAATTGCGGAGGGGCTTCCCGTGGAAGAAGTGCAAAAACTATGCGATGTCCATGCGGCAGTATTTAAGGGATCGATTGAGGAAATTCATCAACCAGAAGAGCCGGTACTGATTCCCGGTCACCCTCTCCAGGTACTGGTCCGGGAAAACAAGAAAATCTCTCATATACTGGAAAAGGAAGTCCGGCCATATCTGTCCCTGACAGCACTGGAGGGATCAGGAGCAGCAGACCAGTTAAAGGCAGGCGTGGAACAGCTGAAGGATTTGGATGTCCACTACAAAAAGAAGGAGAATCTTTACTTTCCCTATATGGAGAAATATGGAATTACAGCGCCTCCCAAAGTCATGTGGGGAGTGGATGACGAAATCAGAGCCCAGGTGAAAGAAGTTTCAGCCCTTCTTAACAATGATTCCATACAAAAAGAAACTCTGATACAAAAAGCACAGGATATGGCTGATAAGATTGAAGAGATGATATTTAAAGAAGAAAATATCATGATCCCCATGCTAATGGAGACCCTTACACAGGAAGAGTGGAAAACCATAGCAGATGGAAGCGGAGAAATCGGCTATATAATTGAACATGTGCCAAAGTGGGAGCCAGGTGAAGTGAAAAAGGAAGAAAAAGTATCTGTCTCTAGCGAAGATGGAATCGTAAAGCTGCCTTCCGGGGAAATGAACACCCAAGAGCTGACTGCTTTGCTTAACACACTTCCTTTTGATATCACATTTGTTGATAAAGAGGACAAAGTGAAGTATTTTTCGGAAGGAAAGGACAGGGCATTTCCAAGAACCAGAACAATTATTGGAAGAAATGTATCCAACTGCCACCCGCCTGCAAGTGTCCACATTGTTGAAAAAATCGTAGAAGATTTTAAAAATGGGGTGAAGGATCAGGAGGATTTCTGGATCAGAATGGGAGAAAAATATATCCTGATTCGTTATTATGCGGTTCGCAGTATAGATGGTGAATATCTTGGAGTAGCGGAAGTCACTCAGGATATTGACCAAATTCAGAAAATTACGGGAGAGAAAAGATTGATGTCTGAATAAATGATAAAAATAAAAGAGTACAGGCCATATTTCATATGAAAATTGCGAGATGCTTGTGCTCTTTTATCAATTAATTAGGAAAAAATGCCACAGTATATTTGGTACTGCGGTTACAAAAATATGTATTTTTCGACAATATATATTATATAACTAATATATATTGTTTGTCAAATAGGATGTAATTTTATAAATTAAATATTTAAGAATATAATGTAAAATAATTGACAAAATAATCGTTCTTTAATTTAGCTAATATACATAAGAAAGCCGTCATAAATTACGTCATAAAAAATTATAAAAAACTGCCTCCCATCTCTCTAATTAAGCTTCTGACGTGCGGGGATTCAAGGATCATTTGGAGGGATCGCCGTCTCTATATCCGTCATCAAGCTGCTAAATGTATGTATACTCTGTAATTTCCATAGAAAACCGCAGTACCAAATATACTGCGATCAGTAGTCTGGTACTAGCTGCAAAAGATAAAACAGGGAGGAAATTAAATGAAGAATTTTAAGGATTACAGCATTTCCCGAAAACTGCGGACCGGTTTTTTATGTCTGACTCTGATTATGCTTATTGTGGGAGGGGCGGGAGTTGCCGGACTTTTCAGAATCAGCGCAATGGATACATATTTGTATGAAAAGCAGACGGCGCCAATTGAGAACCTGATGGAAGCCGTAGAGGGACTGTATCAGTTTCGAATTGATTCAAGAACCATGGTTATTGTAGCAGGTGACAATGGGGAACTGGACAAGCTGGAACAGGAATTTAATAGCGATAAGGAAAAATTTCTGACAAATATAAAAGAGTACAGGAAGACAATTACCAATCCGGCATCTTTTGCACTTCTTGATGAATCAGTAGATCTTTTTAATAATTCTTTTGAGCCGGCTATCCAGAATTGCCTGAAAGAAGCAAGAAATGGAAATAGTAAGGAAGCATATGCCGAACTTTTAAAGGAAACCGACAATATCCAGAAAATGTTTGATAATTTTGATTTACTCATTGATAACCGCATGGCAGAAGCACATAAAACAAACAATGACAATCGTGTAACTGCTGATGTGCTAATTGTGGTTTTGATCCTTACCGTTATATTTGGTGCAGGCTTCGGAATGTTTTTAGGAAACAGAATCTCGGCAATGATCAGCCGTCCCATCACCCAGGTTGTGGAAGCGGCGGGGCGTATTGCACTCGGTCATATCGATGTTGATCTGGGAAATATCGATTCAAAAGATGAGACCGGGCAGCTTGCAGATGCATTTACAAAGATGACAGGAAGTATTAAAAAACAGGTTAATGCAGCAGAAGACATCAGCAATGGTGACTTCACCATAGAAGTTCCTCTTCGTTCTGATAAAGACGTTCTTGGCCTTGCATTACAGAAAATAAGAAAGGATTTAAGCCGGACGCTGCTTTCCATCAGTGTGGCAGCAGACCAGGTAAATGAAGGTTCTGCCCAGGTGGCATCTGCAGCTCAGGCACTTGCATCAGGAACCACGGAACAGGCCGCTACGGTAGAAGAATTAAGCGCATCAGTAAACAGCATAGCAAAGGAAGCAGAACAGAATGCAGAGAATGTAAAGAAAGCTACGATTCATATTGCAGATACCGGAGAAGGTCTAAAAGAAGGAAATGTATACATGCAGAAGTTAAACTCTGCAATGAAAGATATCGGAACTTCTTCAGAAAAGATATCCAGTATCACGAAAGTCATTGAAGATATTGCATTCCAGACTAATATTCTGGCGTTAAATGCGGCAGTGGAATCAGCCCGGGCAGGAGAGGCAGGAAAGGGCTTTGCCGTTGTAGCTGATGAGGTAAGAAACCTGGCAGGCAAATCAGCAGAGGCTGCAAAGCAGACTGCAGAATTAATTCAAAATTCTGTGAGAATCGTATCAGAGGGAGAAAAACTGGCAGAAGAAACAGCCAGACTGCTTCTTGGAGTGGGAGAAAAATCAGAACTTGTAGGACGTTCTGTTGGAGAAATTGAGCGAGCTTCAGCCAAACAGGCACTGATGATTGATGAAATTAACCAGGGACTGTCCCAGGTATCTGCTGTCATTCAGACCAATGCAGCAACTGCGGAGGAAAGTTCTTCTTCCAGCGAGGAACTGGCGGCACAGGCTCACTTACTTACCCAGGAAGTGGAGAAATTCCGGTTACAGTAGCAGAAAAATTTTTTTAGGAAACGGCAGTTTAACAGCTGCCGTTTTCCGTTATGGTTTAGAACGTAACAACTTTTGGCTCAGAAGTGAAAGAACAAATGGTAGCAGTTGCATTTTTCAAATATAAAACAGCAAAGATTCCATCGTCTACGGAATACATGCGGCTGAGTGCAGCCTCATTGTCCTCCATCATGGCAGCTCTTGCTTCTCTGCGGTCGTCCCATACTGCTTCAGCTTCCAGTCTGATCCATGTTCCCTTATTCATAGCGGAAATTTCAATTTTAGGATTTTTCTGCATCTGATCAAAAACTTTTTTCTGATTGTTGGTTGTGATGTAAAGTCTGCCTTCAAATTCGCATACAGCACCAAAGGGACGAACACGGGGCTGATCTCCCTCTGTGGTTGCCAGGTAAAATGTTCCGCATTCTTTTAAGTAATTGAGGATTTCGTTCATCGCTCTTGCTCCTTTCGTGTGACCATGATATAATTTGTTTACGAGATTATTATATCGAGTATGAGATTTTTGTAAACTACGATATTTTATGATACCTAGTATCAAGGAGGATACCTATATGGATAAAAAAGACTTATTTGGACTGTGTCCTTACGTAACTTCTCAGAAGATCCTCTCTGGAAAATGGTCCATTTATCTTCTCTATTTATTAAAGGATGGACCGGTGCGTTTTAATGAACTGAAGCGAATGATGCCAGAGGAGATTACCCATACAACTCTTTCCAGACAGTTAAAATCCCTGGAAGAAGAGGGACTGATTGTCAGAAAAGAGTATTCCCAGATTCCCCCAAAGGTAGAATACTTTTTAAGTGAAATCGGCAATAAATTTGATAAAGTTCTTCTGGCACTGGGAGAATGGGGAGATGAATATATTGAATTTATAAAAGAAAAGGCGTAAGAATTGCTTTACAATCACCCTTAGCTGTATGTATAATGTAAAAAATTATACTAACGGATATTTTAGGGAGAAGCAAAATGAGAGAACTGAAAGAAATTAGAAACGATTTAAATCAATGTGACCTTCAGATTCTGGAACTTTTAATGAATCGGCTTTCCTGCATCGAGGAGATCATAGAGTACAAGAAAGCATACGGCCTTCCCATTTTTCAGCCGGAACAGGAAGAGGTTCAGCAGGAGACTCTTATCCGGGCTATTGGTGAACATGGTTATAAAGAGGAGCTCCTTGGAATTTTCCGTCAGATTGTGGAAGAAAGTAAAAGTGTGCAGAGTAAGAGTCTGTTTCATTATAACATCGCCCTCATTGGTTTTATGGGAGCGGGCAAAAGTACAGTGTCCAAATATTTAAAAGACATGCTGGCTATGAATGAAGTGGATGTAGATACAAAAATCGTGGAAGATCAGAAGATGCCTATAAAGGATATTTTTGCAAAGTACGGAGAAGAGTATTTTCGTAACTGTGAGAGCAACGCCATCATTAGTTTAAAGGACTGTCAGCAGACGATTATTTCCTGCGGCGGCGGTGCGGTAATCAGAGAAGAGAATGTGAAGAACCTAAAGAAAAACAGCAGAATCGTGCTTTTAACTGCCAGTCCGGAGACGATCCTGGAAAGAGTGAAGGATAGTGATGAGCGCCCTATTTTAAATGGAAATATGAATGTTGAGTATATCAAGGGACTGATGGAGAGACGGGCCAGCCTCTACCAGAGCGCGGCTGATATAATAATAGAAACAGACGGAAAAGATATTGTAGATATCTGTGAGGAACTTATCCAGTCACTGATGAAACTGGAAACAAAGTAGGAGATATCAGACTAAAACCGGCTAAATAATGAATCACTGCATATTCTGCACGTGTATCTCACTGAACCAATGAGATATACGTGTTTTTTTTGTGTCCAAAAACCATCTACACAACTTCTACATATGCTCCTGTTATTCTTCTATCAGAAATGAAAAAGGAGGATGCGTAATGGGAAATGCAATCAGAACGAAAAAATTGCGTATCGGCGGGATGACCTGTATCAGCTGCCAGAATAAAATTGAAAAAAAATTACGTAATACAGCTGGAATCGAAAAAGCGGAGGTGAGCTATAACGCCGGAACCGCTCTGGTTACGTTTGATACGGATATTATTTCCTATCAGAGCATAACGGGAATCATTGAAAATTTAGGGTATAGCGTAATAACGGATCAGGGGCAGGAAAGAAAAGATACATCCAGGACTGTAGGTATTTTAATGATTATTGCTTCCCTGTATCTTTTTTTAGAACAATCCGGTCTGTTAAATCTCCTGGTACCCAGCCAGCTGGCGGATAAGACAATGGGATACGGAATGCTCTTTTTAATTGGCCTTATTACATCCGTTCACTGTGTTGCAATGTGCGGCGGCATTAACCTTTCCCAGTGTATTCCGAAAAGCGGACAGGAAGAATTAAGCCAGGGACGGCTTGCAGCGTTTCGGCCTGCATTTCTTTACAACCTCGGGCGTGTTATTTCTTATACAGCCGTGGGTTTCCTGGCAGGAGGTCTGGGAGCAGCCGTAACCTTTTCTAACACCTTTCAGGGTGTTTTAAAACTGGCAGCAGGGATATTTATGGTAATTATGGGCATCAACATGCTGGGAATCTTTCCCTGGCTTCGAAGACTAAATCCCAGAATGCCAAAGTTTATTGCAGTAAGAATCCAGAAACAAAAAGCAAAAAGCAGCAGTCCGTTTTTGGTAGGCCTGTTAAATGGACTGATGCCCTGCGGACCACTTCAGGCCATGCAGATCTATGCACTGTCAACCGGAAATCCGTTTTCCGGTGCACTTTCCATGTTCTTATTCAGCCTTGGCACCGTTCCCCTGATGTTTTTTCTGGGAGCTTTATCAACGGTTCTTTCAAAGAAATTTTCAAACAGAGTTATGACTGCTGGTGCAGTTTTAGTGGTGGTACTGGGGCTGTCCATGTTTACACAGGGAGTCAGTCTGGCAGGAATCAGTCCATCTGCAATCTTACCCGGGCTGGAAGGCATCAGTGGAAATCAGCAGGAAAGTTCAGACCAGATAAAAATAGAAGACGGTGTGCAGGTGATTAACAGCACCTTAAGTCCAGGGCGGTATCCAAATATTAAGGTCCAGGCAGGAATTCCTGTAAAGTGGATTATAGATGCGCCTGCAGGAAGTATAAACGGCTGCAATAACCGGATGATTATAAGGGAATACGGCATCGAATATTCCTTTCATACAGGAGAAAACGTGGTGGAATTTACGCCGGATAAAACCGGAAAAATCCCATATAGCTGCTGGATGGGTATGATACGTGGTTCTATAAATGTTTCAAAAGAGGGAGAGACTGATGGCGGACAGCAATCAGAAAGTCAGGGAGTATTAAAAGAATATACACCTCAAAAACCGGTTCCAGCCGGTTATAAAATACCAGTTGATGATGTGGTTGTTGCTCAGGAATCTACGGACGAGAATGGAAAACCTGTACAAAAAATCACTCTTGAACTCACCAGTCAGGGATTTAAGCCGGCGGTTGCGGTGGTAAAAGCCGGAGTGGATACGGAGTGGACATTTATTGATAACCGTCAGGATATGGACTATGGAACCAATCTTCTGATCCCTTATTTTGCTACGGAGCTTTACCTTGAAAAGGGAGAAAACACCCTTTATTTTGTACCAGATAAAAGCTTTGACTTCTCTACCGGGGACAATTCCTTTTATGGATATATAAAGGTGGTAGATGATTTGGAGAACGTAGATCTAAATGCAGTAAAGGATGAAGTGAGTAAATTTCAGACTATGATATGGCCTGAGGACACGTTTCAGGGGTCCGGAGGATCATGCTGCGGATAATCATGCTATGAATAATCAGGTTCTGACAGGAATGGAAAGGAGATTGATTTATGGGATTATTATACAGTCACTGGCACTGCATACTGCCGGCAGCGGCTCTGATCGCAGGATTATTTTTTATGAGAAGAAATGAAAATAAAAGTGAATAACAAGGAGAATAACGATGAAGGCCAAAGGAATATCAATACTTAAAACAGCGATGGTGGCTGCAATGTCATTGCTGGTACTTACTGGCTGCAGCTCCAATGCTGCAACCAAAACACAGGAAACCACAGCTTTAAAATCGGAAAACAACAGTAAAAGTGCACAGACAGACACAGATCTTGTAATTCCGGTTTCAGATATCTCAGAAAAGGTGAGCTTTTATCCGGTAGAAGCAGATGGAACCAAGATGGAGGTTCTGGCAGTAAAAGCGCCTGACGGTACCATACGAACTGCATTTAATACCTGTCAGGTATGTTACGATTCCGGGCGGGGATACTATAAGCAGGATGGAAATGAGCTGGTGTGCCAGAATTGTGGTAACAGGTTCCCTATGAGCCGGGTGGAAGTGGAAGCCGGAGGCTGTAATCCATGGCCTATATTCGATCAGAATAAGACCGTGACGGATGAATCAATCACGATCTCTTCTGACTTTTTAAAGGAATCCAAACAGATATTTGCTAACTGGAAAAGAACATATTAAATTAATCAGGACATTTCATGGAGCAGTTTACGGTAACACCATTTTGTGTTAAGTAATCTGCTCCCCATTTATACATGGCCTCAAGAATGGGGCGTATGCTGATTCCCAGATCGGAAAGAGTGTATTCCACCTTTGGAGGGACAACTGGATAAACGGTCCTTATAATCAAATTATTCTCTTCCAGCTCTCTTAACTGCTGGGTCAGCATCTTGGGTGTGGCCTGGGGAATCAGTTTTCTCAGTTCTCCAAATCGTAAGGTGTTGTCGATCAGATGCCAGAGAATCAGGGCTTTGTATTTTCCTCCGATCATATCCAGGGTTGCATCCACCGGACAGTTGTAGCCGGCACAATCAATTGGGGGCATAGTGAATCCTCCTTTAGTATCTTTTTGGGTACTATATCACTAAAAAGTGCATACTTGCAATAATTGCGATATCTGCCATAATAATATCATGAGTACTCAAAAACTTCAAGAGGCATCAGCCAATTAAAAGAGGTGAAATATATGGAAAATAAAACTTTAGATATAAGAGGCATGACCTGCGCGGCCTGTGCCCAGAGAATTGAAAAAACAGTAAAGAAGCTTCCGGGAATCAGTCAGGCATCGGTGAACCTTGCAAGTGAAAAGCTTTTTGTAGAATATGACAGCAGCCTGGATTTATCTGATATTAAAGCCGCCGTTTCGAAGATTGGATATGAAGCAGCAGAAAAAACGGAATATTCGGACGTAACCATTCCCATTGGCGGAATGACCTGTGCGGCCTGTGCCAGACGGGTGGAAAAAGCAGTCGGAAAGCTGGAGGGTGTGGAAAGCTCCTCAGTCAATTTTGCAACAGAGAAAGCAACCATCGCCTATGATCCCCGGAAAGTAAGATTATCCGCCATTAAGGCAGCCATTGAAAAGGCAGGATATCAGGCACTGGAAGTGAACAAAGCAGATGCTGCGGACGAAGACCGATTAAGAAAGCAGCAGGAGATCAAAACACTGTGGACGAAGTTTATTACTTCAGCAGTATTCTCCCTTCCATTATTATATATTGCGATGGCACCCATGATCAGCTTTATCCGCCTTCCGTTCCCATCAGCCATTGACCCTATGAACTATCCCCTTGCCTATGCTCTGACGGAACTGGTATTAACAGCCCCTGTCATTGGGGTTGGATATAAATTTTACACCATTGGTTTTAAAGCACTTTTTCAGAGAAGTCCTAATATGGATTCACTCATTGCAATCGGAACAACAGCAGCTGTTTTATACAGCATTTATAATACATTCCAGATCGCTGCCGGACATTTTATGGCAGTAGATGCTCTTTATTTTGAATCAGCCGGTGTAATTATTACTCTGATTTTACTGGGCAAATCCTTAGAGGCTGTATCCAAAGGAAGAACCAGTGAAGCCATTAAAAAGCTTATGGGTCTTGCACCAAAAACAGCCGTAATTCTGGAAAATGGGCAGGAAAAGGAAATCCCCATTGACGAAGTGGAAATCGGCGATGTAATTCTGGTAAAGCCAGGTGATAAGATTCCGGTAGACGGAACTGTTACAGGCGGACACACTTCCATTGATGAATCCATGCTCACCGGAGAAAGTATGCCGGTAGACAAAAAAGAAGGAGATCCGGTTTACGCCGCTTCCTTAAACACTACCGGTGTGATCCAGTTTAAAGCTGAAAAAATCGGAAGTGATACAGCCCTTGCCCAGATTATTAAACTGGTAGAAGATGCCCAGGGGTCAAAAGCACCCATTGCCCAGATGGCAGATATCGTTTCCGGATACTTTGTACCAGTTGTCTGTGTCATTGCCCTGCTTGCAGGAATTGGCTGGTACTTCGGTACAGCAGGAGATTTAAAATTTGCACTTACCATCTTTATTTCCGTACTGGTTATTGCATGTCCCTGTGCACTGGGTCTTGCTACACCCACTGCCATCATGGTAGGTACGGGAAAAGGAGCGGAGAACGGAATCTTAATTAAGGGCGGAGAAGCTTTGGAGACCGCTCACAAAATAAATACCATTGTATTTGATAAGACAGGAACCATTACAGAAGGTAAACCAAAAGTGACAGATGTACTTGTGGCAGGCAGTGTTTCAAAAGACCGTCTCTTACAGCTTACCGCATCGGCTGAGAGAGGTTCGGAGCATCCCCTTGGTCAGGCAATTGTCCTTGGAGCTAAGGAATCAGGACTTACCCTTTTGGATGCGGAGCAGTTTGATTCACTGACCGGACGTGGAATTAAGGCTCGTCTGGAGGGAGAAGATATCCTTGCAGGAAACAGAAAACTGATGGATGAACAGAACATCTCCCTTGCAGGTATGGAAGAGATTTCAGACAGGCTGGCAGAAGAAGGCAAAACTCCTATGTATGTAGCAATCAATGGGGAACTGGCAGGAATTGTAGCGGTTGCCGATGTTGTGAAGGAATCCAGCCGTGCAGCCATTGAGCGGCTTCATAAGATGGGAATCGAAGTCGCCATGATTACCGGTGATAACAAAAAGACGGCTGCAGCCATTGCAAAACAGGTAGGAATTGACCGGGTTCTTGCTGAGGTTCTTCCCCAGGATAAGTCCAATGAAGTGAAAAAGCTTCAGTCAGAGAACCGGAAAGTAGCCATGGTGGGAGACGGAATCAACGATGCACCTGCGCTGGCTCAGGCAGATATCGGAATCGCCATCGGTTCCGGTACGGATGTGGCAATGGAATCAGCAGATATCGTATTAATGCGGTCTGACCTGATGGATGTGCCGGCAGCCATTGATTTAAGCAAGCATACCATTCGTAATATTAAACAAAACCTTTTCTGGGCATTCGGTTATAATGTAATCGGAATTCCCATTGCAGCAGGTGTGTTACATTTACTATTTAACGGCCCTCTTTTAAACCCTATGTTTGCAGCAGCTGCCATGAGTTTAAGCTCTGTATCGGTGCTGACCAATGCGCTGCGGTTAAAGAGGTTTAGGCCAGACACAGGAAAGAGGTGACAGATCCATGTTAAAGAACAAGAAAACAATAACCGCAATTACCGCCGGTGTACTGGTGGTTGCAGCAATTATATTTCTGACAGTAGAAAGTGCCGGAGGTACCCTTGATGTAGTTGGTAAAAAGTCGGTACAGTCCTTTGATATGGTATTAAATGCCATTCCTGATCAGGTGAGTAAGGAAGATGGGGGCAAAGGCTTTTCCCTGACTGCTCCTGACGGGGGAGCCCGTTTTATCTGGAGCGGAGAAACGAATGAAAGTGCCCGTTTTGACGTAAAGCTTCAGGCAGATGCAGCTCCATTTATCCAGGCAGGTCTGGATACCGGAAAGCTTCCTGAGAATTATGAGATAAACGACAATGTTATAACTGTAGGTGTGAAGCTCAATGATGGAAGCTTCACTGGTACAGAAGAATCCGCCCTTTCCTCCTATGAGGGACTGGTGAAAAATGGCCGTAACCTGATTAATTACCATATGGATATGGATCATTTTGGAGTAAAGCTGGGCGGCGGAAATATGTTTGAATGGGCAAAAGACTTAGAGATCAGTGCCGCAACAAAACAGGTACAGGATAAGGATATTGTGTTTGTTCTGTCGCCAGAACCGTTGATTGCGGCTGGCGTTGACCCTGAAAAAGTGGAAGGCTGGCTCTACGCACCGGTTCCTGTCATGGAAAACGGAAAGAAAATGCAGGTCAATAAGTTTTTAAAGCCTTTTAATATTAAATAATTATAATCATGGAGGAAATTGAAATGGCAAAGACAGTAATAAACGTAGATGGAATGGCATGTGAGCATTGTGTAAAAGCAATAACAGGAGCAGTAAGCGGGTTATCCGGCGTATCAGGAGTAGCGGTTGATTTAGCTGCAAAAACTGTAACTGTGGATCACAATCCCGATGAAGCATCGGTAGAAAAAATCAAAGCTGAGATTGAAGACCAGGGATATGATGTAGTAGAATAAAGAAAGACGGGAACCGGAATCTGACCGGTTCCCTCTTTTCATACTGAAAGTTTTTAAAGTTGAGGTGACAGGAAATGAACAATAACTGCAGGCAAGTGCTGGTAGTGGATGATGAGCCTAAAATTCTGGAAGTAGTATGCATGCTCATGGAAAGCAAAGGATTTAAGACATTCCCCGCCGAAACTGGGAAGAAGGCACTGGAAATATTTGACACGGAGAATCTCTCCCTTGTCATACTGGATTTAATGCTGCCTGATATCTCAGGAGAAGAGGTCTGCTCCGCCATCCGTAAAAAATCACGGATTCCAGTTATTATGCTGACTGCCAGAGTAGAGGAAGAGGATGTGGTAAGCGGGCTGGAGCTGGGAGCCGACGACTATATCATGAAACCCTTTGGTTTAAAGGAACTGTATGCCAGAGTGGAAGCGGTATTAAGACGCACAGAAGGGGATCTGGTACCTCTTGTTAAACGAAATTCTTGGAGAGACGGAGATCTGGTAGTTGATTTTGAAAAAAATGAGGTAAGAAAAAAAGGATCAGGTCTGACACTCACACCAAGCGAACTGAAGATATTATCTGCCCTCATTAAATATCCCGGTAAGGTATTTACCAGGGAGGAACTGATTGATACTGCTCTTGGCAGGGACTTTGCCGGTTATGACAGAGCCATTGACAGCCACATTAAAAATATCAGAAAGAAAATAGAGGATGATCCTAAAAATCCCGACTATGTCTTAACGATTCCCGGGCTGGGCTATAAGTTCGGAGGCTGATGCATATGAAGACCTTAAGAAAACAGCTTTCCCTGACCATACTTTTAACCCTCCTCATTACCATTGCATTAATCGGACTTGCCTCCAACCTGCTCATTAACCGGGAATTTGAAAAATACATTGCTAAAACCGGCCAGGAGCGGCGGGATAATATTGCAGATGAACTGGAAAGCCAGTATGATGAGTTCAAAAGAAGCTGGAAACTGGATTACGTGCATGCAATTGGAATGAATTCCTTATATGACGGATATATCATAAAGCTTTATGATGCAGATGGGAACATGGTGTGGGATGCAGAGAATCACGATATGAGGCTTTGCGGGCAGATCATGAATGATATTTCCGCACGCATGAAAGAACGGGGGGCAAAAGGCGGTTTTGTGGATCACACCTATGAGCTGACTCAGAATGGGAAAAAGACTGGTTCCGTTTCCATTAAATATTACGGACCCTTTTTCATGAATGAAGCCGATTTTAATTTTATCCGTGTGATGAACATCGTTTTGCTTGTCATTGGAGTTTTATCCAGCATCTGTGCTGTTGTGGTTGGCTGTGTATTAGGAAGCAGGATATCCCGCCCAGTCACCAAAACTGCCTATATTGCCAAGCAGATTTCCACAGGAAATTACGAACTTAAATTTGAACCAGGTACCAGGATAAAAGAGCTTGATGATCTGGGCATAGCCATAAACCATTTATCCGGAGCATTAAGTGAGCAGGAGCGGCTGCGCAAACGGCTCACTGCCGATGTAGCCCATGAACTGCGGACTCCTCTCACTGCACTTGGTTCTCATCTGGAAGCGATGACAGAGGGGCTGTGGGATGCCACACCGGAACGCTTAAAAAGCTGTCTTGAAGAGGTAAAACGGCTTGGAACTCTGGTAGCTGATTTAGAACAGCTGGCAAGGATCGAAGGGGATAGCTTTTGTCTGAAGAAAGGTTCCATGGATTTGTATACGGCAGTCTGTCAGGCAGCAGAGAATATGACGGGAGAAATCAACAAGAAAAAGCTGGCTCTCAGTATAAAAGGAGAACCGGTTTTTGTGGATGGAGATAAAAACCGAATGGGACAGGTATTTTCCAACTTAATTTCCAATGCCGTCAAATACACGCCGGAAGGCGGCAGTATCCGGATTGGCGTATCTGAAACAAAGGAGAGTGGAGTCGTAACCATAGAGGATACAGGAATCGGAATCAGGAAAGAAGAGCTTCCTCTTATCTTTGAACGCTTTTACCGGACGGATCAATCCAGAAACCGGAAAACCGGAGGTGCCGGAATCGGTCTGACCATTGTCAAATCCATTGTGGAAGCCCATGGCGGTACCATAGTGGCAGATAGTAAAGAGGAATCGGGAAGCTGTTTTACAGTCTCGATTCCTAAGTCAGGATCATAGTCTATAAATATCCTTCCGGTCCCTGTTCTTTTAAAGTAAACCGGTTCTTATTAAAATTCAGTATTTCTTCTGCCTGGAGTTTACTCAGCTCATTGGACAGGGCACTCCGGTCTACGGAAAGATAATCAGCCAGCTGTTGTCTGTTAAACGGAATATCAAATGTGGAAGAATTGCTCTTTAAAGACTCTGCGGAGAGGTAGGAGAGCAATTTTTCCCTGATTGTCTTTTTTGACATGTGCTGCATCTTTTTCGTCAGAACCAGATTTCTGCCGGCAATCGCCGATAAAAAGTTCTGGATCAGCCGGGTGTGAAAACCGCAGGCAGAGGTGCATACAGTCAAAATCTTATTAAAATCCAGAAACATAATCTCACAGTCAGAATCTGCAACTACGCTCATTTCTATGGGAACGGATGAGATGCAGGCATAGGTTTCTGCAAAAAGCGTTCCAGGCATCACTTCTGAGATAATACTTCTCTTTCCCCAGAAATCTTCCTGTATAATAAGAGCGGTTCCGGAAAGAACCATTCCCACGGAATGAATGTAATCACCGCTTCTTATAATAAATTCATCTTTTTTATAACACTTCATTCGTGCAGATAAGCATTTTAACATGCTTCTGATTTCATCAGGCGAGACACCTGAAAACAAGCTTGATTTTTTTAAAACAGGCAGAAATTCTTCCATATGATTGTCCCTCCTAAGTATGTGAATGGTATTTTCCATATATCCATTTTTCCATTTTTAAATAATATCTTCAAAATGTTGTTAAAACAACGGAAATGATGATAATATTATATTATAATCGCTATAGAAAGACAAGAACAAAATAAGGAGGGAGACAAATGTCAGAGAAACTCTTAAAAAATATAGCACAGGAAGAAGTTCTAAAGTTAGCAGATTTAGTTGAGATTCAAACGGGCCAGATTGTAAGTAAGACTCTGGTACAGAATCAGTCAGTCAGCGTCACCTTGTTTGCCTTTGATAAAGGGGAAGAGATCAGTACCCATGAATCCAATGGAGATGCCATGGTTACAGTCTTGGAAGGAACAGGAAAGTTTACGGTAGACGGAACTGAGTTTATTTTAAACGAAGGGGAAACCCTGGTCATGCCGGCGAAAAAGCCTCATGCTGTGTATGGGCAGGAAAGTTTTAAGATGTCTTTGGTAGTTATATTTTAAGGAAAGGCAGTACAAAGAAATGGAAAATCAAATGTCCGATGTATCAGATGAGCTGACTGGATCGCTCATTGGTCTGGCGAAAGCGTGTAAGATGAATATCCGCCAGACAGCCGTAACCAGACTTCTGATGGAAGGTTTAATCACAACAATTGCCAATGCAGGCTTTGATGATCAGGCCCTGTCAGACATGCTTTTAAGGGTCAGAAGGGAAAAAGACAGGATTGCACCTGGCTGTGCCGTTTGTAAGAGTGTCTGCGGTAATACTTCTGATTATAACATAAATAATATCTGGGCAGCTGATGAAGACATTCGTTTTTTAAAGCACCTGATTTTATCCTCTATCAAAGGAATTGCAGTTTATGCCCTTCCTGCCTTGGTAAAGGGTGATCAAAATGAAAAAATAAATGAATTCTTTTACAAAGCTTTGTCTATCATAAGCTATGACTTAACAATGGAAGATCTTCTTCCGGTTGCGGAGGAAGCGGCAGAGATGAATCTGATCTGTAAAGAAGCAGATATAAGCACCGAAAGTCCTTTTATTATAATACCGGATTATGAATCCATGATGAAGCTTATTACACCTGATATACTGGCAATCCTGGGAGAAGATCATAAAATTTCCCTGATTCCCATGCCAGAGGAAGATTTAAGAAAAATAACTGAGAAATTAACCACATTCAATTAACAGGAGGAAGAAATAATGATAACGAAAGAAATGTATATTGGAGAAATTTTAAGAAGCAAACCGGAAGCAGCAGAAATTTTAATGGGTTGCGGAATGCACTGCCTTGGCTGCCCGTCTTCCCAGATGGAATCCTTAGAGGATGCCTGCATGGTTCACGGACTTGATGCGGACGAAGTGCTGGAACAATTAAACAAATAGAGAAAAGAGGAATAAAATGAGTGCATTTTTAGGACCGATTCACATCTGGTTATATAATAAAATCCTGCTTCAGAATGCAATGACCGATGCTATAGCCGCTTACGCAGAAGAAAAGGGCTGGACAAAGGGATTAAACGAGAAGCTGGCTTCCAGATACGGAACTCTGGAAACAGGTAATTTAGAGGATAACATCAATACAGATAACATTCACGGTTGGCTTCAGGAGCGGGTAAGCCTGGTGGAAAACCGCCTTGCTTATGCTGTTACAACTCTTTTAGAAGAAGATTCCACACGTCTTGATGAAATAAAACAGGCAGTAAAGGAATTCGGAAAGAACCACAGCGCAAGTGGAAATTTATCTGTAAAACAGGCCTATGATCATCTGGAAAATACGTTATTAAACGGTATGCCCTGTGACAGAGTGAATCAGCTTGTAAAGGAAGAACCGGATCTTCTGACCTATCGTCAGGCAGTGGAAATACACCAGCCATACTGGGATATGATCCACGGAGATGTAAGCAACTACTATGAACTGAGAGAAGCCCTGATCCAGGGAATGTTTGAAGGTTCAAGTGTACAATTTCATCATACTGGAAATAAGGAGTATGAATTAAGGAGCCGCTAATGAATGGAATTGATATTTTAATGAAGGAACATGAAAATATTCTGGCTTTCAACGGTTTTTTAAGAAAGATCTGTGCAGGTATTGTAGAGGGCGGAGAAGTAGACGGAGCTCTGCTTAGAGAATGCATCGACTTTGGCAGAAATTATGCAGACAAGCATCATCATGGAAAGGAAGAAAAGATCCTGTTCCGTATTATGATGGAGAATATGGGTCCTGTTGCCGATAAGCTGATCCGTAACGGAATGCTGGTGGAACACGATCTGGGCAGACTGCATCTTACCCAGCTGGAAGCGGCAATCGAAGAATATGAAAAAGATCCCGTCACAGACCATAAGCTGGATATCATTTCCAATGCTGTAGGATACGGCGCATTGTTACAGCGTCATATAGAAAAAGAAGATCAGGCTGCCTATGCCTTTGCTGCCCGCGCTCTTCCCGCAGATAAAATGAATGATGTGGATATAGAGACAGAGAACTTTGAAATTCAGGCCAGAAAAGACGGAGTACAGGACCACTACGAGAACTGGCTTCGCAGCAAGCTGGCATAATAGTACCCGGCTTCTATCATACAAAAGAGGGGAATGTTACCCATGGAATTAAAGCATTATTTAGAGCAGCATGACAGAATCAGAGAAGAGCTGGCAGAACTGAAAAAACTTCTGGCAAAGCAGGATCTGGAGCAGAATGCCACAGAGCTGGCATTCCACATCAGTGGCCTTGCCGGTAAGTTAAATATTCATCTGACTTCCGAAGATCAGTATCTATACCCTTCCTTTTTCCGGGGAAGCGATGAAGTATTGGTAAGAAAAGCCCATGAATACCAAAATGAAATGGGAAATCTTCTGGCTGTTTTCACAGATTTTAAAAACAGCTTTAATACAAAAATAAAAATACTATCTGACAAAGATCGATTTTTAAATGATTCAAAAGGAATCATACAGTCCATCGAGCAGCGTATGGAGAAAGAAGAAAAAGATCTGTACCGGCTGGTATAAAAAGCGGAGTGGGGTAAAATAACTGGGATCAGTTGTTTTACTCCATTCCTTTTTTGTGTTTAAAAATTCATGCTGCAATGGATTATTTTTGATATAATGGATTGATACAGGAGGTAACGAAATGAAACGGAGACAGGAAAGCATCATCTACCAGCTGGCAGTCAGTGAAGGTCCGTTAACCACGGATGAACTGGCCAAAAGACTGTCTGTCAGTGCCCGCACTGTAAAGTATGAGATGATAGAAGTAAAATCCATTTTGCCAAAGTATGGAGCAGAACTTTTTGCCAAGCGCAATGAAGGATATTCCATTCTGGTGAAGGACCGGGAATTGTTTGACCGGTATTTTGAACCTCTCTCGCTTCAGTCCAGTCTGACCAATAACTTCGGTTCCGATGACAATGCAAGATTTCTTTATATTGCAAGAAAGCTGGTTTCTTCCTCCCGCTTTGCAAAGCTTGAGGACATTGCAGATGAGCTTTATTTATCAAGAAGTGCCATAAGAGAAGCGGTTAACAATGTAATGAATTTTCTGAAAAGCTATCACCTTGAGACGGAAAGCAAGCCTGGCCTTGGAATACGTGCTTTTGGTACAGAATATCACATGCGGATTGCCATGACAGAGCTGTTTGCTGTCCATTTTCATAAGGTATTGTTAGACAATGCTGGAATGGAGTATGCCAAGTGGACGGAATGCGGATACGAGGAACGGCAGGATATCCGGCATGTTTTTCTTAAAGTATTAAGAGAGTCCCGGATCAAAGTGACAGACACCAACACCCAGCGTCTCGCCATTTATTTTATTATTGTCAGGAACCGCTGCAATGCGGGTTACCGTTTAAAGCTGCCGGATGTCTGGAAAGAAGAGGTGAAAGGATCAGACGAGTTTGCAGTAGCCAGTGAGATATACAACAAATTAAAAAGCAGCTTTCCAGGTTTTGATTTACCGGAAGAAGAGACTGTATTTCTGGCAATATATCTGATGTCCTGCAGGGATATGTGGAATGTTAAGCAGCCCCGGGAGGAATACGCCCTCTTTTATGAAGATGCTCTGAATACGATGACAGAACTTGAGGATTATATGAAGCATACCTGCGGAATTGATCTTCTTCATTTTCCCTGGGCAGAAAAAGAACTGTTAAACCTTTTGATTTCCCTTTTCATCAATATACACTTTGGTCTGGAGGGGCAGTACCGTTTCTGGTATGATTACGAAAATCAGGCGTTTAACAGCCCTGTATCAGCCGCACTGGCCTATACAGCAGCAGGTTTTTTGCAGGATCGTCTGAATGTTACTATTTCGGTATCATTTTATTCCCAGATGGCTTCCCTGATATTTAAAATGGCATCTCTCACCGAATATGACATAAGACCCCAGAGACTGCTTTTAGTCAATTCCAATGGATTAGGCCTGAATGAAATTATTCAAAAAAGAATCGTAAAAAGATACCAGCATCTGGTAGAGTCCTTTACAATCGCAGAACTCTATGAGATACGTGGGATGAATCAGGAGGAGTATGATGCTGTATTAACGGATACCAGCGAGATAGCCTATCACTATGATCTTCCCTGCTGTGTCATCCATACCTTAAGCAGCGAAAAGGAAATGGATCTGCTCTTTAACCGGCAGTTAATCAGGGCATACCAGACAGAAGCACTGATTCCGCCTGAAAAGCAAATTGAAATCAACAAAAATTACCGTTATACCGATGAATTGCAGTTCCTTCAGTTTCTTGCATTCCGCCATGGAAAAACTGTTTTGGATCGGGAGAGGATTCAGGAATATTTAGAAAAAGCAAGCCTTTACGATACTGGATATATATCGGCAAAGTCTGTGATGCTTTATCTTCCTTCCTCCCTATGTGAAAAAGAGTGTATGGAACTGTACTGTCTGACTGAATCGGGTACCTGGAGAGGAAAAGAAGTGGAGTATCTGCTGTTTCTTTCTGCAGACTGGAAGGGTGACTGGAAGAGAGTGAAGGCGTATGAGAACAGTTTTAGAAAGCTGTTTTCTGAGAAATCTAATATGAAAGCCTTTTCTGAACGGGGAAGGCCTGTATTGTTTGAGATGATTGAAAAATGCATCAAATATGAATGACAAATCCATGCTGAAAATTGCACTAATTCTAATCCGGAATTAGTGCTTTTCACTTATTAAGGACAAATGTGAGCATAGAAAAAAGGAAGTTTAAGTATTATAATAAAGCTATCAAAGGAGGAGAGAGAAGATGAAACTATTCGTATCGTCACATGGTCATCTGGCTAGCGGTTTAAAAAGTTCCATGGAGATATTGTATGGCAGATGTGACAACATTACTGTTTTTGACGCATATGTGGATGAACGTTCCGTTCAGGAACAACTGGAGAAGTTTTTTGAAACGGTTAATGAAGGAGAACAGGTTTTACTTATCTCTGATCTTTACGGAAGCAGTGTGAACCAGGCCATGAGCCTGTTCCTTGACCGGCCGGATACCACGTTAATCGCCGGCGCAAATCTGGCGCTGATGATCGGGCTGGCTGGCAGAGAGTGTATTTCAAGAGAAGAACTGAATGAATTGATAACACAGAGCAGAGAAATGCTTTGTATTGTAGATCTGGAAAAAGAAACGATTTCCCAGGAGGAAGATTTTTTTTAAAAGGAGCGTGAAATTATGATCGTAATGATTAGACTGGATGAGAGACTGATTCATGGACAGGTAGCAATTAAATGGTCCCAGCATACGGGAGTGGACAGGATTGTGGTGGCGGACGATGAGGCAGCAGCCAATCCCCTGATTCAAAAATCCCTGATGATGGCGGCTCCGCCCACAGCGAAAACCGCAATTAAGGATGTGGATGCAGCCATAGAACTGTTAAAGAATCCCAAGGCAGCAGATCATAAGATTCTTGTAATTGTAAGCAATCCCTCGGCACTTCTGAAAGTAGTGGCACAGGTTGCTGATATTCCCCTTGTAAATGTAGGAAATTACGGAAGGGTTGCACCGAAAGCGGACGGAGAGCAGAGGAAAACCTACCGGAAGAATTTATATGCATATGACAATGAGATTATGGATTTAAAGAAGGTGGTGGAAACAGGCATCAAATGTAATTACCAGACAGTTCCGGATGACACTCCGGAGGAACTATCAAAAGTAATCAGCTAAGGAGGGAAGTATTATGTCCGTTATGACAGTTGCAATCATTGGTACTCTTACGTATTGGTTTTTCTATGTTATGGATCCTTATATTTTATCATGGCAGTGTTTGAACCGTCCCATTGTGGTGGCTCCGATCCTGGGACTTTTACTGGGTGATTTTCATACCGGCATTATCATGGGGGCATCCTTAGAGTCTATATTTATGGGGATCTCAGCCATCGGAGGTTCCGTTCCGGCAGATGCGCTGTCCGCCAGTATTGTTGCCGTTTGCTATACCGTATTAACCGGCTCTGATGTGGAAACAGGACTTGCTATTGCCCTCCCCATCGGAACTGTTATGGCTTCCTTATCAAGTATTTTCCTATCTGTCAGTTCCGCATTGGCACCATATTGGGAAAGACTTGCAGTATCCGGGAAACCAGGCAAGTTTCTTGCCCAGAACCTTGTATTTTCCGGACTTATTTATCCGCTGCCCAATGTCATCATCATTTTCCTTGGCATTGCTTATGGAGTAACCGGTTTAAACCAGGCTTTAAATGCACTTCCTGCATTCTTTATGACAGGCCTTACAGCTGCCTCCAGTATGATGGTTGCAGTGGGATTTGCAATCCTGATTTCCATGATCTGGTCAAAAGAGGTAGCCAGCTTCTTCTTTGTAGGATATATTATGGCGAAAATTTTAAAAATGGATTCCTTATCAATTGCCATTATCGGAGCTGCCATCGCAATCACCATGTTCTTCTATGAAAAGCAGCTGATCGATATGAAAAATATGAGGGTGGCTGCCGAACAGAAGCCATCTGAGGAAGAGGAGGATTTCTTCTAATGGAAAAGAGATTATTGGACAATACAGAAAAGAAAGTATTAAAATCCATGTTTATCCGTTCTCACTTAACCTTCCTGTCTTTCAATATGACAAAGATGGAGGCCAATGGCTTTACGACCACCATGCAGCCAGCCATTGAAGAGGTTTATAAGGACGATCCGGATGGGAAAAAAGAGGCATATGCACGCCATCAGAACTTTTTTAACACCCACGCAGTTCCGTTCTCCTTTATCGCAGGATTATCCTATGCCATGGAGAAAGAGCACAAAGAAAAGAGTTCCGTTGACGGTAAAACCATTGAAAGCATCAAGGCGGCTTTGATGGGACCAACGGCTGGTATGTTCGATTCCCTGTTTTTTAACTGTCTTAGAATTATTGCAGCCGGAGTAGCCATTGGACTTTGTTCACAGGGGAATTTCCTGGGAGTTCCGATTTTCATTCTCCTTTATGGAGTGACCCAGTCTGTATTAAAATATTTCTGTGTGAAATTCGGATATATCTATGGAACCTCATTTATAGACAAGGTTTTCAGCTCCGGATTAATGCCGGCTCTTAGAAAGTCAGCTTCTATTTTAGGAGTCATGATGGTCGGAGCCATGACAGCGGGAATTGTCAATGTTCCACTTAACTGGACGATTCACATGGGCCAGACTTCCGTAGTGGTGGCAGATGTGTTAAACTCCATCTTTCCAGGTATTTTAAGCATCATTCTGGTACTGTTTTTGATGAGTCTCATTAAAAAGGGAAGACGTCCGGTACAGTTGATCGTTGGAATCTTCGCCATTGCTTTTATCGGAGCCTTTATTGGGATTTTCTAATCCAGAAAGGACAGCCAATGATAATTAAATCAAAACGAATCTATATGGAGGATGGCTTAAAAGATGGCTTCCTTGTAATTGAGGAAGGAAAAATAAAAGAATTTATAAAAAGCACTGACGCAGAGGACGTGATTGATTATGGTAACATGAGGATTATACCGGGGATTTTTGACACCCACAATCACGGAACCTGTGGCTACGGGCTGATGGATAAAGGAACAAGGGAAACAATAGCCGGATATTTAAAAGGCTGTGCCTCCCAGGGTATCACCGGTGTATTCCCCACCGCCGGTCTTTCCATGATCTCTGCTGTCGCCGATGCGGCGGCAGAGAATTTAGAAGGAGCACAGATACTGGGGATACACAGTGAAGGACCGTGGTTAAACCGCACGGGAGAAAAGGGGATAAAGACAGGATGGCCGGAGGTGTCAATTGATACTGCAAAGAAGATGGTTTCTGATGGAAAGGGACTGTTAAAGCTGGTGGCCCTGGCTCCCGAGATTCCAGGAATTGAGCCGGTGATCGAATATTTTTTATCAGAAGGAATTACCCTTGCTCTTGCACATAGTGACGCCAATTATGAAGAGGCAAAAAGGGCATATAAAAAGGGATTTTCCGTATCGACTCATACGGGTAATGTAATGACTGGCATGCACCACAGAGATGTGGGAGGGCTGGGAGCGGCGCTTTTGGATAATGAGGTGTCAAGCGAGGTGATCTGTGACGGAATGCATATCTGTCCGGAGATGCTTCAGATTTATTTCAGGATTAAGAAACCGGAACATTTCATGATGATATCGGACTGTACGCCGTTTTCCGGTGCTCCGGAAGGTAGTTATCGTGGATTGGAACAAGGGATGACGATCAATGTATCAAAAGATGGGTTTGTGTTAACCGATAGCGGACGTCTGATGGGTTCCAGCCAGCCTGTGCTCTACGGGGTGAGTGTGCTGACAGAAAAATTGGGGATGCCTATGGAAACCGTTTGGCCCATGTTTTCCTTAAATCCCTGCAGAAAGTATGGCTTTGACAAAGAGAAAGGTTCCATACGAGCAGGGAAAGATGCAGATTTTACAGTCATAACCGATGATTACCGGGCTGCTGCAACATTTGTCATGGGCAGAAAGGTATACGATATGGCTGAAGGGCCTGTTTTTAATCCGGATTTCTTAAAGGAATGGGGACGGGAGGAGATACCGCATGAGTAAAAAACTGATTGTATCTGCCGATGATTTCGGCTTCAGCAAAGGCTATAACTACGGGGCAGTGAATGCTTACCGGGAAGGGATCGTTACGGTACTCTCTCTTATGAGCAATATGGAAGCAGCTCCTCACGGAGTGGAACTTGCAAAGAAGGAGGTACCGGAGGCAAATCTGGTTGTCCATACCAATTTTGTTCAGGGAAAGCCGGTGAGTAATCCGGATTTGATTCCATCACTTGTGGATCAAAACGGG
The DNA here is from genome assembly GCF_048627165.1 of Lacrimispora struthionigena. Taxonomy (NCBI): domain Bacteria; kingdom Bacillati; phylum Bacillota; class Clostridia; order Lachnospirales; family Lachnospiraceae; genus Lacrimispora; species Lacrimispora struthionigena. The sequence goes on along the minus strand of NZ_JBMBWP010000002.1, from coordinate 616,853 downwards.
GAGTTTTACCGCTCCTACAAATGGAAAGGGGAGGATGAATCAGACCAGAAATGTGTGGGAGATATTGTGGTAACCGCAGAGGATTGTTATAAGGAAACAGCTGCCCAGATAAGACGGTTTAAAGAACTGACCGGACATCTGCCCAATCATTTTGAAGGTCATTCAGTCATTAATAAAAACGTCTGCAAGGGATTTCATCAGGCGGCCGAAGAGTTTCAGATCCATTGCATGACAGAACCGGAGGTGGAGACAGACCGGTGGTATCCGGTTCATGAGATTATGACGGGCAATCCTATGGCTATGGAAATTTTAAACAGAGGCTGTACGCCCCAGGATTTTATTGAAGACCGGTTTGGGATTCTGACCAGCCCCTTTGAATTTAATATTATTCATCTCCACCCGGGATATGTGGATGCATACATTCTGGATCATTCTTCCCTGACAACAGCAAGATGCAGGGATTTAGAGACAGCCTGTGATCCTGCTGTGAGACAGTGGCTGAGGGATCATGATGTGGAGCTGGTGGATTTTACGGCTGTATATAAGTAAAAAAGAACGAAGAAAGATTATCTGCAGACAGAGGTTTCCTGAATCAATGGGGAAACCTCTGTTTGCAGGTGGTCTTAATTTATTTAACGAACAGCTTTTAAAATTTATTTCAATAAACCGGAGTATACTAAGGATAGAAGGTTGCTGTTGCCCAATGACTGTTTTTTAGTCATTGTGCAACGCTCTATTTTTATAAATGTAGATTTATTTGGTAAATGTCAGTTAAACTGCAATAAAAAACTACTAACTTAATATTTTCATAGTTAGTTTATCGCTCTTATATATATAAATTAAAAATTATTTATTTTTTGCTTCTGGTTTAACTCTTTCTTTTATTAGTTTATTATCTGATGAAATAATAATTTTTGCAAATTCAATTTTAGTACCAGTAAACTTTATAATATATTCTTTATCTTTCTTGAGAGACTTTAGAGAAACTATAACCTTATCAGTTTCATTCTGCTGCAATTCTTCCCTCCAAAGAACTGCATCAGTTTCATTGTCAAGTATTTCTAAAACGCTACTTTCACCTTCTATTTGAAAAGAAATATCCAGTTTTAGAATGTCAGTGTTATCCGTTACATAAAATAATCGTTCATCAATAAAAGGATCTGTATCATCGTAGTCTTCTAAAATTTCCATTTCAGTTTTATAATTTGTAGACGTCTTATTATGTTTACTACACCCTGATAAAAGTAACACTATACAAAACAATAGCGTAAATACTCTATTTCTCATTATACCCTTCATTTTTTTCATAAATACTTCTCCAATTTGTTATATATATATAGAATACAACAATTTCAACCATATCAATCTGGAGCATAGAGGTAGACATTAAAATATCTCTTTGAATGTAATTTTATCGTATTTTTTATGAACCTTGTGAAATAGTGAGTAGGTAAGAATAAATTCGAAATATTTGTCTGTTTCAATTTGTTTCACTATAGGTTTACCGTTTTTGATGTCGCATACCTTTACTGGAAGGATTCCTTCCCCAATAAGTGTAATACTGCCAGATTGTGATCTTTTCATAAACGCCTCCATTATATAGATCTTTAATATTAATCTTTATAGGAGTAGGGATATATGCTTTATTCCTAGCTATAAAAGCGTTAAAAATTAATATAAAAAGAATTCGTAACGTACCGGTGTAGCAGATTAGGCTGACTAAATAGTACAATTTATTTATTTTTTCTTTGGAGGTACGAGTATTATCCAGAGATCGACAAAAAAGCCAATTATATCTATGACTATATCGAATAAGTTATACATTTTAAAGTCTCCTTTTTTTAATTATATAACAAATTGTTTAAAATAATAGCAGGTCAAGTATTAAGATTCTTTTACAATCAGTATTTAACGAATTTTAAAACATCAAAAACTTAATATTGATAGATGAAATAGAGCTGACATTGTTATAATGAAATGGAAGCAACTATTTTATTCATTTTTTATTTCAAATAATATGCGGTTGCAGTTTACATTGAGAACAAATTATTGATAGTTAGTAATGTTCGGTGTATTATTAAATAGAGTTTATCGAAAAAATGTATTTGTAGATTAATAATAATGGGGGTGCTTTTCATGGAACAATTTTCTATTCCTGGAGCAGGCGGGATAATAGTTAGAGAGATTAATGGTGAAGATAATATACTTATGCAAACTCGTGTCAAACCAGAGGCTTTATATGAAGATGGGCTTATAGAAATACCCGCCGGAAAAATACGGGCTTTTGAGAGCATTTTTGATACGCTGAGAAGAGAGGTTAAAGAAGAAACAGGGCTTGATATTACTGAAATACAAGGGGAAAATTTATCGACAGTCTATAAAAGCAATTCATATATGGTCATAAATTTTATGCCTTTTTCTTGCTCTCAGAATTTAGTTGGAAACTATCCTATAATGGTCTTTGTGTTTATTTGTAAGGCAGAGGGAGAGATGCTTCCTTTTTCAGATGAGTCAAAAAATTACAAATGGACACCTGTATCTGTAATAAGGAGATTATTAGAAGATTCACCAGAAATTTTTTATCCAATGCATATAGATACTTTAAAGAAGTATATTAGCATAAGTGTTGGGAATGGACAGGATTGAAGAGGATAATTAGAATAGCTAACATTCGCATTTTATGGATTACTGCACATTGTAAACTTATCAGTGATAGTTGGAAAGATTTTGAGTAAATAGATTATGATTATTTTCAACTATGGAGGAGAATCTCTAATGAACATATTAATTATAGGTGGTACACGTTTTATAGGAGTACATTTGGTTGAAAATTTACTCTCAAACCATCATAAAGTGACAATTGCAACAAGAGGTCAAGCTGCAGACAAGTTCGGAAATAGAGTGAATAGGATCATTTTTGAAAGAACAATTGAAAGTAGCATAAAGGAGAAATTGTCTTCACTATCGTTTGATATGATTTTTGACAGCTTAGCATACTGTTCAAATGATGTAAGAATACTATTGAATAATGTTTCCTGTGAGCGATACATATTTATTTCTAGTACAGCAGTTTATAGGAAACATATGAACATAAAAGAAGAAGAGTTTAACCCATATGTGGGAGCATTGATTTGGTGTAATAGGCAGGATTATCCCTATGACGAAACTAAGCGACAAGCAGAAAGGGCATCTGTACAAGCTTTTCCTCAAAAAAATATTGTGGCGGCAAGATTTCCTTTTGTCATTGGAAATGATGATTACACAAACAGATTGTATTTTTATGTTGAGCATATTATGAAACAAAAACCAATGTTTATAGATAATTATGAAGAGCAACTGGCTTTTATACGTGCTGACGAAGCTGGAGAGTTTCTTGCATTTTTAGCGCAAAATAAATTTACTGGAGCAATCAATGGAGCAAGTGTTGGAACGATATCAATTAGGCAAATTGCTGATTATGTCTATGATCAAACAGGAAAAGTGTTAATTGTTAATAATTCTGGGGATGAAGCACCATATAACGGTGAAAATAAACACAGTATAAACACTGACAAAGCAAATCATTTAGGATATCACTTTTCATCTTTGAATAATTGGATATTTGATTTACTAGACACCTATATTGACAAAGCGAATTGTTTATTATGATCGTTACAAGAACAAAAAATTGAATTCGCAAAAATTACTAACTATCAGTGTTAAACTAAGTATTTCTCAAAAATTTAGCAACATATTATTTTTGATAGCCTTGAAGCGTGCTTATTTTTCGTAGTTATTTATATCATCTAGTGTAAATTGATCCCCGCACCTTTTTAATTCGCCTAGCACTCTTTTAATTCCATATTCTGATTGAAACCAGTTTGATTTTAATATATCATAGCCTTCAAATGGAACCACCAAAAATTCAACCTGTGGAAAAGCAGATTGATAAAACATTAAACATCTCCTTGCATGAAAAGCTTTACAAATTAATAAAACCTTTTCTAATTTAATTTTATTTTCATCTGCTACTTGTTTTGCAAATAAAGCATTTTCACGGGTATAAGAAGAACGATTTTCTCCCAAAATTGCATCTTCTGGCACCTCATTTGATAGCAATACATCTTTATAAAAGTCATATTCGGTTGGGTATTTTTTATTATATATTTCTCCTTTAGTTCGAGGACCAAGAAATTTTCCTGTTTTTATACTTACGCCACCTCCAATAAAAATATAAGGTGCATACTCATTTTTCCATAAATAAGAAGCTAATTCCCCCGATTCTGGAAAAGAACCTCCCACTACCATTATTGCATCTGCTTTCTCTGGCTTATCTTCAACAAATATAAAATCACTAATATCTTTTGTTATACTATGCATTTTTTACCTCATCTTATAATAAAATCACTTCTTTTAAAATACCACCCTGTTTGCTAACAATCAATATTAATTTTTTGATTATAAAATTAACGGAATTTAAACATTTATTTATTTGTCAGTTTATTGATTAGAATTTATGCTTTTCTTAATAGATTTTATATTAAAACAGAACATATGTTCGAAAAAAACATTGACAATAGGAATATAGTGTATTATGATCTTTGTGTCGACAAACAGAACATGTGTTCGAAAAAAGAGATTAATCTGTGGCAATGTGTATGTCATGTTTAAATGATTAGAATTAATTTCAAGCAAAATAAAATTAAAAGAGGAGAAATAATATGTCAAGTACAAACAAAACATCATTAGGATTAAATATGTGGGAGGCATCGGATAAGCCGGTGAGACAAGATTTTGTCAATGATAATACTATTATTGATGAGAAGATAACACAGTTAAATAGCAATATAAATAATGTAAGTAGCAGTTTAAATAACGTAAATAGCAATTTAAGCAACATAAGTAGTGACTTAGATTTTTATTCACAAATTTTAAAGCAACCAACAACTCAACTATCAAATGTAAATTTGAACGATTACATAAATGGAGGAGTTTATTCTATAGGTGCTACTTGCAGTAATGCGCCACCAACACTAACAGGAGGAAAACTCCTTGTTATTGAAAATGAAATTATAAATTATACAAGACAAATTTATATCGGAGGCTATGATATAAATATTTATACAAGATGCCGTTATTATTCTAATGGTTGGGTTTGGAGTTCTTGGTATAGTTTAAGTATGACAAGTGTTTAAACTTTAAAATGATCATTTATTCAAGTGGAATAACTAAGTAATCTATGTAAGCGTATCTGTTGTCAGAACTAGCGTGTATCGTCGTAGTCCAGTTGCTATTTGATCCCACCGTGACGGTAAATTGTTTACCTGCATCGGCAATTTTTACCAACTGTGGAGTAAACAGACGACGGACATCTGAAACTAAATCCACGAAAGCAAAATGACAGTTATCAAAGAAAAACTCAACAGCCCCGTTTGTATTTCTGGAAAATTCCATAGATCCTAATGCTACTACAATAGATTTTTGAGGTACTGTATAGCTCAGCTCAGTTATTGGCTCCCAATTGGTAGTATTAAATATTTTATTGGATGTTATTGTTTTCCTCACAGTATAAGCAGATTTTATCTTGTTTAAATTGCTATTTACTTAAGTTTATGGAATCGCTGATACTCCTTCTTATATTTAATATCGCAGAGTGAGTATCAGCATAATAAATTATTCTATTATCATAAAGTTTACTACCGGTTAGAGAAATACGGTAAGTAATTACATATTACAAAAATGGGATACATCATAATTGTGACATGATTCAGGTGAAAGCAACAGATGAAGAACACTTAATACAATCAATTAATAAAAATCAAGATAATCAATAATAATGAAAGGAGAAACCTATAATTATGAACCGACCGGAATGTTTACATATACCCACCCTTCACGAGGGTGAACAAGCACAAATAAGTTGGGAATTGGTAAACGAAGATACAAATTATATTGTGGAACGAGTATTTAATGAATCTTTTTTACAAGCACTGTCCGAATTCACTTGGGACAATTTTGACAGTACCAATGAACTATGGAGCAGAAACGATCAGCTTGATCTAAACTGGCATCAACTCGAGACCAGAAAAGGTAAAGGTCAGAACTGGGAACGCCTTGATTATGAACAATTAAACTGGTTACAGCTAGAGAATCATTCATATACCTGGCAGCAGTTAGAAAGCATGGAAATCAGTTTTGAAATATTTAAAGGTCTCGGTGACAAATGCTACGGAATTGAACTGGGTAGTACGTGGCTGGAATTGGACGAGTTGAACAAAGATTGGACCAGCTTGGAAAATACTGAATATACATGTGAGGAATGGGAGAATATGACGCTGCCTGGTATTTCTTGGGAGAGTATTGATTCCAGATGGCTGACATTTAACGAATGGGAAGAAAAAGGGTGTACCTTCCGTGAATTGGATACACAGAAACAGATACAAGAACACCGAGGAATGACAGATTCTATTCCAATGGGGGTGTCTAATGCAACGTATAGGATCAAAGCATATGACATAAAAGGTGATGAGTCTGATTATTTATTAACCGGACAATTGCCAGTTATTCCTATTTTTTACCGCAGTAGTACAATGAAATATCCTGTTAAGGCTGGTAAACGCTATGTAGTACTGCTAAAAGCCCATGAGGTCAGCAATCTGGAAAAAATCTGCATGAATCTCCGGTATAATCCATATTTACTCGAATTAGCCAGTTTCGCAGCCGGCAGTGTAAAAAGGATAACAGAACCAGGAAATTATCCAGAAGAAAATTTAAAAATATATTCCAGTATTCCGGGAAAACTGTGGTTTCAGTCAACCAGACAGCTGAGTAAGAATGAATGCTTTAGCGGTTCCATTGCACTGGTAGAATTTGTCGCCAAAGAAACCGGAAGCGCAGAAGTATCATTACATTAAAGATGAGAAGGGAATAGATGGACGATAAAAAAATTATAAAGGAAAATCTAGAGAAAGATGAAAGTTATACACTCGATACAGATACGGGTGAGGAAGTAACAAATGCAGAAGAAAGTGAAGAAAAAATTCTGAAAACACAGTTGAGTCGGACAATGCTGTCATCAGAGGAGGACGGTTTTACCAATATTAAACAGTATCCGGAATCCCCATTTACCTACTTTGAATCAAATCGGGTAAATGTTCAGTTAAACACCGGCAATGTCCAATATGAGACAACAGATTCTGTCCTGCCTGGTAGAGATGGTTTTGATCTAATCATTGCCAGACGCTATGATTCTGGCTGTGCTAATTTAGTGGACATGGCTCCATATGTAATAAATTCAATGCTATTAACAGGTTCTATAGATAATAGTTTTTATACAAGGACTTATGGACTGGGGCATGGGTGGTCATTTGTTTTACCGTCCATTGAGACTGTGCAGAACCTTAGATGGGCCTGGCGACCATATTTAGTCGGAACCCGCAGTTATGATTATATACTGCATCTTGAAGATGGTAGAAATTTACAAATAAGCCGAATCTCAGACAGATTTGAGGACTATAGCTTAAAAGATGTGGGCATTGTCACCAGATCGGGTACGATTCAGCACCCCTATGCAGGGAATATCACAAAACGATATAACATCATAATTGAATACAAGAATGGAAATAAGAACTATTTTCAAAGCTCATATGAAGATGATGACGATCGGGATATGCCGTATCCTATCGATTTCACACTGGTAGCCCGCCAGGATAAATTTGGTAATACTATCTTCTATGATCTAAGGAAAAACGGTGGGATGAGTATTGTGGACACCTGGGGACGTGTAATAAATCTAGAGAAGACCGATTATGGACTTGTCTGGAAACTACCAGAAAGTACAGATGGAAAAGTATGCGAAATTTCCTACAATATTGATAGGCGCAGTACTCATAAACTCAATGCAGTCACAAACTCTGTAGGCTGTGTGACTCAGTATAACTACTATAATCCTGAAGATTACAACGGTTCTATGAAATGCGCTTCCCCGGGAGTAGCAGGAAATAACACTAAAACTCAAGCGCGTAAGTATTTGTTGCTAAAGAATGTTACGTATCCTAATAATTCCTTTACACAGTTTACATATGATAGGAGTATTAGCATTGAAAATAATGCTGGTGGATATATTACCCATTTTGCGTTAACAATGAAAAGGGATATTTTTGAAGAAGTCGAATACAACCGGGGGGAATACAAATACACACTTGAACCGGAATATGCCAGTAATGGTGAATATATCAAATATGCAGAAGTAACAAATCACCAGGACATTCTGGAAAACCATCAGTTTAATAAAGAAGGCCAGCTATTAGTTAAGGAGGTCCGGCTTCAAAAATCTCTTATTTCAAAAGGTGTTTACCGATATAACAATGAACTAATGGTGTCAGCCGTTGAGCAGAAATTTGATAGGAAAAATGAATCTATCTTCCTGGAAAAGAAGAGTTCTTGGATATATTCCTCAGATCAAAAGGCTAATGTTATTCAGTTTATTGAAGAATATCCGGCTGATCCTTCCTGTAATCAGGAGATTCATACAAGCTATGGTGACTACAGCATCATTCTTGAAACAGAAAGAAAAAAAGGTTCTGATCAGATAAGAGAAACAAATGAACTTTACAAGGAATTGGGTAATAAAGTAATTAAGTTTCGTCGCATATACTTAAATGGAGTTTTAAAAGAAAAGACTGGATATGATTATAAGGATGGGGAGAATCCCTACTGTGTGACTAACGAAAAAAAGTATTTCCTTGCAGATGGTGGGAACTTGAAGCAGTCAGGTGAGTACGCAGAAATCATTTATAAATACAGCTCTTTTTCCAGTATTACCAGCAGTTATACACATAACGTTATATTAAAAGAACAGATTGGTATTTTGGATGCAGACGGCAATCTCTGCAATTCAATCCGGGAAGAATTCCAATATGATAATTGGGGACGGCTCATTTCCAAAAAGGATTCCAGAAATCAGGTTACTACCTATCGCTATGACGAGATTGGACGCATTATAACAGAAACGCTACCTTCGGTAGATGGACAGCCGGCAATTAATGCAACCTATTATAATGACCGTTTAAATTTTATCACAACAGCAGATGCAAACCACAATAAGAAAAGAATTCAATACACACCCTTTGGACAGATCAGGCAGGTATGCCTGGCTATATCTAATGAACCGGCTGCTGGCGATATTGTGCTTCAGGATTTTAAGTATAATACATGGGGAGAGCTGACAGAAGCGATCAATTATGATGGGAACGGTCGGTCTGCGGACCATATAAGAAAGACGGAACGTTATACCTACGACTCTTTTGGCAGGGTACTGTCTCGTGGAATTGCCCAAGTAGGCTACGAGGAGAAGTATGAATACTATGAGGTTTTTACCGATCCGGCGGATGGAAGAAAATACGATCGGGAAATGAAAATAATCATAGGAGATGCCTATACTCCTGATATTGTGACGGAATGTTATAAAGATCAAAAAGGTCAGGTTCGGAAGGAGATTTTAGCGGGAGAAAGGGTGTTCACCTACGAAAATGACAATGCAGGCAACAAGATCCGAAAAATTGATTCCGGTAATAAAGCAGAACGCTGGGAGTATGATTATGCTGGCCGTATAGTCAAATCCATACGCATGGATTCTGGTCAGGAACGAATTGCAAGCATTCAATATGATGGGTTAGGCAATAAACGGTTCCAATGGGATGAAGCAGGAAAAAGAACCGAATTCCAATACGATAAGGCAGGACGTTTGGTTAAAGTAACAGCCCCATTTGATTACCGCAGTCAGATTATGAAATATTTCTATGATGGAGCGGGTAATATCATAGGGGAAAAGAAAGCACAAAAAGATGGGTGGCAGGAAGTACAGTATGTTTTTGATGCCAGGAATCGATTAACCGACATTTATCAGTATTTAGGCCCAGGCAACTGGATTAAGACAACTTGCCAGTATGATGCGATGAATCAAGTCATTCAAAGGAGAACCGGTGATACCCCGTTGGGCAAAGGGCGAGAGGTGATAACACACACCTATGATCGCTTTGGAAATGTTAAGACAATGACGGATGCCCGCGGCTTTACAGAATATTATGAGTATGACAAGGCTGGAAGGCTGCAGAAGAAAATAGACAGGAACAAAGACCAGACCATTTATCAGCATGATGCACTGGAACGTGTGATAAAAGAAACTGTACAAAAAAGAACTCCTGATGGACTGTTAGTCAGCCAACGGGAATATGTCTATGGCAAAAATGGAGGAAAAATCCGGGAATCTATTAGGGAAAATGTAGAAGGAAAGCAAATCAGTCTCCTTGAGACAACGTACCGCTATAACAATAAAGGCCAGCTTATCCACCAGGAAGATCCGGGTAATACGGTGAAGGATTATACTTATGATATATATGGAAATCGTCAATCTTTTAAACTGACCTGCCAAGGAAAAGCAAATATCAGTTTGTATTATCTGTATGATGACTTATATCGTTTAAAGAAAGTTAGAAAAGAGAGTGCAACAGGAATAGTACTGGCGGAATATGAATATGACGTAAAAGGCAACCGTAAAACTCTCCGTTATCCGCAGACTGGTATGGAAACAAGTTATCAGTATAATGATGACAATCGGGTTACGGTCTTGGAAAACAAACGACAGGGAACCGTGATTTCTGCATGGGAATATAGCTATGATGTAGACGGTAATATATTAACTAAGATTAATAAAGTCGGCTCTATCCCAGTTACAGTTTCCTATTGTTATGACCGTCTGGGTCGTCTTACAGAAGAAGACTATTCCGGATGGAAGCGGACACTTTATACTTATGACTCCTATTCCAACCGTATAAAAATGATGGTAGAAGGAAGAACTAAGGATGAGTTGGTAAGTGTTACTAGCTATGAGTATGGTTTGAACAACCGATTGGAAAAGGAGACAAGAAAGCAGGGAAATACAACTGAAATTTATCGCTACCGCTATGATGATAACGGGAATGAAACCTTTCGGATTTGGGAGAAAACGGCGCCAACACCTGATTACCCGGGAAATGTCAAGCTATCAGGTACCTATCAAAAGGAGACTCCGACTGTTTATGAGTGGAGACATTATGATGGGTTCAACCAATTGATACAGATCAATCAGGATGACAAAGAGATTATATATCAGTATCGTGTAGATGGCCTGCGTTACAGCATTCAGGTAAGGAGATTAACCGAAAGCCAAGGGAAAACAAATTCGTATTGCTGGGATGGGAGTAATATTGTGGCAGAACAGGCAGATGGCGGAAAGATTAAAACTTATTTAAGGGGAATCAATTTGATTGCCAGAGAAATTGATCGTGTTGTATACTACTATGTATTTAATGAACATGGGGATGTAATCCAACTGTGGAAACAAAATGGAACTTGTAGGGCTTCGTATGAGTATGATGCTTTTGGAATTGAGAGAAAACCAGATGATGAGGACCAAAATCCGTTCCGGTATTGTGGCGAATACTATGATTTAGAGATGAAAATATACTACTTACGGGCAAGAAATTATGATCCAGATTCTTCTCGCATGTTAACTGAGGATAGTTATAAAGGAGACATTAGAGATCCGCTAAGTTTGAATTTGTACACCTATTGTTATAACAATCCTGTTAACTTTTATGACCCAGATGGACATGCCCCGTGTACAATTAAATATAGTGATAATTTATATGGTTTTTATCCTGACAGTGTACTTGAAAATGAATTAGATGTTGTCGCTGGCGGACTTATACCTTTTATTGGTGGAAGTGTTGTAGAAAAAATTCATAATACATTTAAATTTGAGACTATTACAAAGGATGATCTCTATGGAAATGTAAAAGATAAGCTTTCACTTGCTTCAGAAATTTTATCTCAGGCTGAAAAGTTAGGTAATATTAGCAAATTACCAGGGAATCTTAAAGAATTAGGAGTATCGATTGGCAAAAAAGCATCTATCATCTCTAATGCTATTACCTTGATTGATGTAGCGAAACAGTTTGTTGATAAGAAAGATTGCACAATGAATAATTTGGTTAATAGTCTTATAGGGAATTATTTGATTGCAAGTAATAGAGTAGCTGTAATTGCTAAATATTCATATGCTATGGGTAAAGTCAAGGAATTGGTAGATAGTGGTAAAGTGTCGTATACAGCTGATTGGAATGGATATATTATTGACTACTCTTACAAAAGTAAAGATATTGATAGCATAATTGAAGACTTAAATGTAGTGGAGGCAGCAATTAATACAACTTATTAAACGGTATTATTATTTTGTAAACAGCGAAATCCTATCTGATTTAAAACTACAGCCGCCTTGGGAATAATCTCTTGGCGGCCATTTTCATATAATTTTTTAATACCTTCAGAGACATGATATTTCGTGGCATAATATTGGCTTCAATCCGGTAAAAGCCGTAATCCCGAAACATAATTTCAATTCTTTGTTTCACAGCTTGTGTCATATAACCCATATTTATTTCATCTTTAACCAGGTTATACCCGAGATAGCAGGAAAGGAATACTCTTTTTACAATATTACTGAATGCCAGGGCACCGATCACCTATTATTTCCATATCAGCATCTTACAATAAAAATTCAAAGACTGCTCATAGTGGTTAGTTTGAATACAAATATGATGAAGAAAACTTTTGTTCATTTTATATAAATATCTCCTCTTCCAATACTAATCTATTAATTAAGAATACACCGATTACTACCTATTGGTAACAATTCGTTGTATTAATTTCAGATATAAGGAACTGATATAACAAACGATTCAATGTAACCATACAGACTTACTCATTGCAGTATTTAAAGCAGTCAATAATGTTAACAATATATTATATGGTGAAGAAATGCACTTATGGATTTGAAAATGCTATAAGCAGTCACTCATAACTAGCAAAGAGCTCAAGGTTGTTAAGAGCCAACTAATGATTTGATCTTATATTTAACAAGAAACCGCCCCAGGCATTGCTTTCGGCGGTTTCCATCTGCGCTTCCCAATGACTGAAAGTCAGCCATTTTGCTAACGCCCCTTTATTCATTCATATCATGGTTTAATAATACCATATGAAGGTGATCTTCCCATTTTCCGTTAATTTTTAAGTACTGTGGGGAAAGACCTTCTTCCTGGAAGCCAAGCTTTTGTGTCACCTTCAGGGATCTGATATTCCGTGGCATAATACTGGCTTCAATCCGGTGAAGACCGTAGTCCTGAAACATTATTTCAATTCCTTTTTTCACAGCTTCTGTCATATAGCCCATATTTATTTCATCTTTATCCAGGTTATATCCAAGAAAGCAGGAGAGGAATACTCCTTTTACAATATTGCTGAATGTCAGGGCGCCGATCACCTTGTCTTCTTCGCCTTTTTTGGAGATCCACAGTTTTAATGCATTGCTGTCTGCAATTTGGTTTTCCAGCTGTTTCTCCTGATATTCCGTGGTGTAATATTCCTCGGGTCTTACAGGTTCCCATTCCGATAAAAATTCCCGGTTTTTTATATAATAGTCCGTGATCATGGGGGCAAATGACAGTTCCGGTGTTCTTAGTAAAAGCCGTTGGGTTTCATAAAATGTTGACATGTTTTCCTCCTGTTGTATTAAAAAATTGGAGTAAAAGTATAGCATGCTTGGGAGGACATGTCAATAAAATTTAAAAGAGGACCTGATATAAAATTTAAAAGAGGACCTGATATCTTAAATTATTAATAGAAGAAAATAATACAACTGTATAATCTTTACAAGAATTCCCCTTCCATATTGTGAAAATAAAAAATTTAGAGTACAATAGAAAAGTATGGAGGAGAGTAGCAAATATGAACGAGAACATGGATTTTCACACACATAAGGCAGAGGATGGAACGGAATACACCCATTCCCATTTACCCGGACACCCTCATAAGCATACCAATACAAAGGTGGTTATGAACCGGCTGTCCCGTGCGATCGGACATTTGGAATCTGTGAAACGTATGGTCAGTGAGGAACGGGACTGCAGTGAGGTACTGATCCAGTTATCAGCTGTTATATCAGCGTTAAATCAGACTGGAAAGGTGATTATCAAGGATCATATTGAACATTGTATTGTGGACGCGGTGGAATCAGGAGACAAGCAGGCAATTGAGGATTTGAACAAGGCAATTGACCGTTTCATTAAATAAACAAATTCCTTTCTACAGGAAACCTTATCCAGTAAAAATGAATTGCCCAAACACACTTTTCGAAGTATAATTACTTGAAGTGTGTTTTTTTATACCAACAGGCAGAAAATGTAGAAAGAGGTAGATTCATTTGTTAAATCAGTTTTCCAGAACCCAGCTGTTACTGGGGGAAGACGCTATGAAGCGTCTGTCAGAAGCGAAAGTTGCAGTATTTGGGATTGGCGGAGTGGGCGGATATGTTGTGGAAGCTCTGGTAAGAAGCGGAGTCCGTTCCTTTGTTCTTGTTGATGATGATAAGGTATGTCTGACCAATATTAACAGGCAGATTATAGCCACCAGAAAAACGGTTGGCAAATATAAGGTAGAAGTAATGAAAGAGCGGATCTTAGAGATCAATCCTGATGCTGAGGTGGAGATGCATAAATGCTTCTTTTTACCGGAGAATGCAGGAGATTTTTCCTTTCAGGACTATGATTATGTAGTGGATGCGGTGGACACGGTAACAGCCAAGCTTCAGCTTGTGATGCAGGCAAAAGAGGCGGGCGTTCCAGTCATCAGCTGCATGGGAGCAGGAAACAAATTAGACCCCACCAAGTTTGAGGTCGCTGACATTTATAAAACATCGGTTTGTCCCCTTGCAAAGGTTATGAGAAGAGAGTTAAAGAAGCGGGGAGTGAAAAAGCTTAAGGTGGTTTATTCAAAGGAAATCCCAACCAGGCCCATCGAGGATATGTCCATCAGCTGCCGGACAAACTGTATCTGCCCTCCCGGAGCTGCCCATAAGTGCACAGAGAGAAGGGATATTCCCGGAAGTCTGGCATTTGTGCCGTCTGTTGCAGGTCTGATCATCGCTGGAGAGGTCATTAAAGACCTTGCAGGCGGGCAGCAGAAAGCGTAAAAGGAATAGGAGATAAGGATATGGATTCAGAATACATGGATAATTGTGGATGCAGTCTGTCATTACAACAGCTGGAACAGATGGATCAGTCAGAATATGTTCTGGTGGATATCAGAGAGGAAAGAGCCTATCAGCACGGATTTATTCCAGGTGCCATTCACATGGATATGGAAGCAGTCTCAGTAGAAGATTGCACCCTTCCTAAAGGGAAAAAGATTGTTTTGTATTGCTTAAAGGGTGTAATCAGCGAGCAAGCGGCAGAGACTTTAAGAGAAAAAGGATATAAGGCCTACAGTCTGGCAGGAGGCTATGGAGCATGGCTCATTCAGACCATGAAGAAAGAAGAGCAGGGTCAGGGCAGGCTGGAAGAGATTGAAAAGAGTATCAGAAAGAAATTTCACAAGGAACTATTCAGTAAATTTGCCAAAGCAATCAATGAATACGAGCTTGTAAAGGAAAATGACAAGATAGCCGTGTGTATCTCAGGAGGCAAGGACTCCATGCTGATGGCGAAGCTGTTTCAGGAGATCCGGCGCCACAACAAGTTTCCTTTTGAACTGGTATTTCTTGTTATGGATCCGGGGTATCATGAAACAAACCGTCAGGTAATTGAAAACAATGCCAGACTTTTAAATATTCCCATTACCGTATTTGAAACACAGATTTTTGATGCAGTCTATGAAGTGGAGAAATCCCCCTGCTATCTGTGTGCAAGAATGAGAAGGGGGCATTTATACAGCAAGGCGAAGGAACTGGGCTGCAATAAGATTGCACTTGGTCATCACTATGATGATGTGATTGAGACCATTCTCATGGGAATGATGTACGGAGGTCAGATCCAGACTATGATGCCAAAGCTGCACAGTACCAATTTTGAAGGTATGGAGCTCATTCGCCCGCTTTATCTCATCAGAGAAGATGACATCAAACGGTGGCGGGATTACAATGACCTTCATTTTATCCAGTGCGCATGCCGGTTTACTGATACCTGCACCACTTGCAGGACAGATGGAAATACCGGTTCCAAGCGGGTGGAGATTAAGAATCTGATCAGTCAGCTGAAGGAGACCAACCCCTACATTGAAGGCAATTTATTTAAAAGCGTGGAGAATGTAAATTTAAGCACCATTATTGCTTATAAAAAGGATGGGGCTGTTCATCATTTCCTGGATGACTATGATGAGAAAAAGACTGATAAAAAAGAAAATCAACAAGAATATTAGAATTAGGCTTGAAAAACATATTAACCTTGTGGTAAATTATGAATAGGAGGTTATGCATATGAAAATTTCAACGAAAGGCCGTTATGCTATCAGACTCATGATTGATCTGGCAGAGCACAATAACGGAGAATTTATCACGCTGATGGACATTGCCCAAAGGCAGGAGATATCAGAGAAGTATTTGGAATCCATAGTCTCTATTTTAAGTAAGAATAATCTCCTTATCTCTTTACGGGGAAAAGGCGGCGGCTATAAGCTTGCCAAGGATCCGGAGCTTTATACCGTGGGGAGCATTTTACGGTTAACGGAAGGATCACTTGCGCCTGTATCCTGCCTGGAAGGGGAGACCAATAACTGCAACAGAGCGGGTCAGTGCCAGACTCTGGAGATGTGGGAAGGACTTAATAAGCTGATTAATGATTACTTTGACGGGATAACCATTGCAGATTTGATTCATAAGAATGATTATATGAATAATTATGTGATATAGGAGAATTGGAAATTCAATTATTGCTATATATGAGATAGCGGAAAACAGGCATCGAAAGGTGTCTGTTTTTTATGCATTCAGGAAAAATGGTATTGTTACAGTTAAAGCCAGTTAAAACAATATTAAGGCTCTTGTGCAATTCCACAAAGCGATGCTAATCTGTTTTTGTCAAATTTTGGAAGCTAACATGTACAATTTTAGCACTTGTATTGTATTTTAAGTAAAAAATGTTAACATATTGTTAAAAGAAAGACAGCCAGGTAATAGATATCTAAATTTTTTTTTAAGGAAGGAATGAATTTATGCGAACAGTATTAATATTAATTATAGTTATTGTTGGTTGTGCGGATCTTACAAGAGCTATTATGAAACATTATAATTATAAAAAATATAAAGGTGAAACGACAGGTACAATCGTTAGTATAAGGGAATATCACAAACGAGGTTATTTCTTAAAAGATATGGAGTATTATCCTACTTATCGATATATTGTGAATGGAATTGTTTACGAAGTAGAATTTAATTTATATGAGAAAAAAGATGGTCTATTACAGATTGATCAGGAAAAAAATATTCAATATGATGAGAATGAACCAAGAAACTTTTTTCCTGGAGATAAGAAAAACGCATGGCGATTAATTGCTTTTAAAGATATTTTTATAGTAACTTCATTTGCCTTATTAGAAATATATAAAAGATTTTTTTGATCTGTGTTCAAATATTAGCTGGCAAAATCTGATATTGAAGTAAAGGACTATTACATATTTATTATGATTTATATGATGAGAAGATGTCAGGCTTGTATACTCAAGCCTGACATCTTAAGGTTTTTGCGCCATGGGCGCGCTCTAAGGAGGGGGAGTCGTGTTTTTTGAAAGCTATCATCAGCTTGCCGGTGAAAGTCCGGTCAAGGTAATCGCCAGTGATTCACAGCTTTATGGAATTCCGGCAGCACGGACCCTTAATTCCACTTCCGTCCCTTTTCCAGGCACACTATGATAGGTTAGGCCATACTCCGGACCGTAAAGGATCTGAAGACGGCGGTGGGTGTTAAAGACGGCGATGTTTGTTCCGGTTTTACTGGTCCCCTTTCCGGATAAAAGGCCGGAAAGCATATCCTCAGGGATTCCCACCCCGTCATCGGAAATCAGGATTACAGCTGCATTCTCTTCCAGCCATCCGGTGATAACAATGGTTCCTCCTTTTGGAACTTTTTCCAAAAGGCCGTGGAGAATTGCATTTTCCACCACTGGCTGAAAGGTCAGCTTTGGAATGGTGCAGTCCATCATATAATCAGGCATATCGTTGACCAGATCAATGACCTGATGATACCGCATATTCTGGAGACGGACATAGATATTTGCATGCTCCAGTTCATCTGCAATGGTGCTAAGAGTCTCTTTCCTGCTCAGCGTCAGTTTGTAAAAACGGGAAAGATCCACAATTGCTTCCGATACCTCATCGGTTCGCCCCTGTTTTGCCAGCCAGTTGATCATGTCCATGGTGTTATAGAGAAAATGGGGATTGATTTGAGCCTGGAGCGAGTGAAACTCGGCAAGCCTTAAATCTTCAGCGGCCTTGTTCTGTTCCGCAATCAATTGATTCATGGCTCTGGTCATATAGTTGTAGGTATCAATTAATCCACCGATCTCATCGTGATACACAGAATCAGGCAGAGGAGTGGGAGGACCGGAGCGGACTCTGGACATCTGAAGAATGACGGAGGAAATACGGTTGGTGATGGAATGGGATAGTTTGGTTGCAATTAAAAATGCAGTTATGATACAAACCAGATAGATGAAGAAGAAACCTATCACAATAAGGACACTTTTCTGGATGATGGATTTGGTAGGAATGACGGCAACCATAAACCAGTTTGTTTTCTGTATGTGATAAAAACCTGCATAAACATCTTCTCCCAGAATCTTCTTCATGATAAAGTTATCAGATGACATAAAATAATCCCGGACCTTGCCATAACTGAAATGATAAATGCCGGCAAGTCCATGATTGGAGGTAGCCACCGTGCTGTCCCGGTCATTGATAATATAGGCTACACTGGTATCCTTGGATAAATTGTTTTTCAGAAGACTTGTAAAAGGGGTCTTGGAATAGTAAATGGCAATATAACAGGTTCGCAATTCCTCATTATAAGGAATGGAAGCTTTTGTTATAAAGGCCATATCTCCGGATTCCTTTACCTCTATGGGACTTAAATAAAACTCAGGGCAGAAAAGAGAGCTATAAGTACGGTTTCCCTGAAAAATACCATGCCAGTACGCACCTCTGGCTTCGCTCATAGGACGGAAGATTCGTCTGGTGTCTTTCTTGTAAAAGATGGGCTGGGAATCTGGCAGATCCATGTAAATGCGAATGTCGGTTATGTATTCTCCATCAATGGTTTTTTTCGCCAGTCTGCAAAAGTCTATGGCATCAGCAGAATCTGTGAGCGGGTCAGCGTTCTGGTAGTCCCTGGAATGAAACAGATTTCGGTAATAGGGATGCCCTTCCAGGTCTTTTTGTGCGGTAAGAATAGTATCAATGAGCAGATCGATCTGTGGTATGGTCATAGCAGAGGCTGTCTGTTCTGAGCGGACGGTATAAGCTAAAACCATATTGTAGAGTTTTCCGTAAAAAAAGAGAAACATAACCAGCATGGGAATGGTGGTTATGAGCAGATGGGTAATGGTAAATTTTGTTTGCAACATCATATTGTTGTAATAAGTCTTTGCCCTTCGTATCAGATGTCTCATTTCAGCATTTTCTCCCTGTAATCAGATGGTGATAAGCCAGTCAGCTTTTTGAAACTTTTACTAAAATAATTTCCGTTGCTGTAACCTACTTTTAAAGAGATATCGGCAATCTGATAACCAGGATCAGCCAAAAGTTCCTTTGCTTTTTTCAGCCGGTATTCCGTAAGATACTGATTGATGGTCTGCCCGGTTTCATTTTTAAAATAGGTACATACATAAGAGGCAGATAAGAAAACCTCATTGCCGATATCGCGAACCGATAGAGAATCATTATGATAGTGAGTGTGAATGTAATCTTTTATCAGAAATATAGTGGAATTATCCGGCATATAGGACCTGGCTGCTTCAAAGAACAACTCTGTCTTTTGTGTCAGCTTTTCATGAAGCTCATTAAAACTAAAACAGTTTTCAAGAAGCTTCATGGCATTTTCCGGTTCTGTGGCCGGAGCCAGCCGAAGCTGCTGGCGGCAGTCTTCTAATACCATGAAAAGCTTATAATACAGGTCTCTTGCCTCATGTGGGAATATATTTTTTTGCTGATAAAATTCATGATGAAGCTGTAATAGCAAATCTCTAACCGTGTTTAAATCCTTTGTTAAGACAGCTTCTGAAAGGAGAGGGACATAACGGTTGTAAGAACCATTACCTGGCTTTTCTGTGTTAACAGCAATCTTTTTTTCAGGGGTAAAATAGGTGCCTGAATCAAAGAAAAAACTGCTTTGCATAAGGGAAACTGCGCTGGCATAGGAGTCGTAGGCTTTCGAGATGCCGATGTATGTCTCCCCTTTGCTGATATAAAATGCACATGTCTGCTGAAAGCATTTTTTTAAAAATGCACCGATCCGATCCATGGACGGGGAAGAAGGCGGTGTAGGAGACAAGATGTGAAAAATGTGGTATTGGATGTATTTTGAAATATAGTAAACTCTGTTACAGGAATAGGAAAGAAATATTTCTAAATCAGTCAGTATCTGATTCATGTGGTTTAAATCTGCCTGGCTTTGCTCCACTTTTACAACAAAGGAGGTAACGCTTAAGGAAGGCGTCAGTTTAATTTTCAGTTCCTTTGCCAAAACAGCAATGGTTTCTCTGCTGTCTTTATATGGCTGAGTCAGGGCAGCGGCAAAAGATGAGTCTGCTTCTCTGGAATAAAACAACTCATTTTTTACGGTTTTCATGTTTTGTCTGACGCAGTGATAAGCCTCTTTTATGGTAGCGGTCACTTCTGCGGGATCCAGAGGTTTTTCTACGTAGTTTATGGCTTTCAGGCGTATGGCGGCCTTTAGATATTCTTTGTCGGAATAGCCGCTCATAAAGATAAAAGCGGAATTGGGGAGAAGCTTCTCCAGCCGTTCCACCAGCTCAATCCCGTTCATTCTGGGCATTCTCACATCGCATAAAACGATTTCCGGTCTGACTTCTCTGGCAATCCGAAGTCCGCTTACGCCGTCTTCGGCCTGGAACAGCGTAAAGATTCCCAAAGACTCCCAATCAATGGAATTGATCAGACCGATTCGTGTAAGCTCTTCATCATCAACAATCAGTAATTTCATTGCAGTACCCCCAACCAGCGATAATATAGTTCTATTTTAACTAAATAAAGAAAGAAAACAAGGAAAAATAGAAAAATAAAACTTGTTAAATAAAAACACAAAAAGAAATTACCCATATCAAAAAATAATACCGTTTGCCTTCCAGCCTGCCGATGATAAACTGATAACAGTTGAGAAGGGAGGAAAAAACGGTGTCCGATTATGTATTGGAATTAAAAGGGGTTACAAAAATATTTCCTGGGGTAAAAGCCTTGAATCAGGTTCATTTTAATCTGAGAAAAGGTGAGGTCCATGCATTGATGGGAGAGAATGGGGCAGGAAAATCCACATTCATCAAAGTGATTACAGGAGTCCATAAAGCCGAAGAGGGAACGATCTTTCTGGACGGTGCTGAGGTGGATTTTAAGGGGCCGAAAGATGCCCAGGCAGCCGGAATCGCGGCAGTTTACCAGCACCCCACTTCTTATCCCGATCTTTCCGTAACGGAAAATATTTTTATGGGCCATGAAATGATAAAAAAAGGAATCATTCAGTGGAAGTTTATGAATCAGGAAGCAGATAAGCTGTTAAAGGAACTGAATGCAGATTTTAAGTGTTCCGATGAGATGGGAAACCTAAGTGTTGCCCAGCAGCAGATGGTGGAAATTGCAAAGGCGCTCTCCACACAGGCGAGAATCATTATTCTTGATGAGCCAACCGCAGCATTGACAAGAAATGAATCAGAAGAATTATACCGGATTGTTGATAAGCTAAAGGCTTCCAAAGTTTCGATTATCTTTATTTCCCACCGGTTTGAGGATATGTACCGGCTGGCTGACCGGGTAACCGTATTTCGTGACTCTAAGTACATCGGCACTTACCAGACCGATGAGATAACCAATTCTGATCTGATCAGAGCCATGGTTGGGCGTGAAATCAACGATCTTTTTCCAAAGACGGAGATCCGGAGAGGTCCGGAAGTCTTACGCATTGAACAGCTCTCAAGGACCGGATATTTTAAGAACATCAGTTTTAAGCTGCATCAGGGGGAGATCCTGGGACTTACCGGATTGGTGGGAGCAGGCCGGACAGAGGTGGTGGAAAGCATCTGCGGAATCACAAAACCGGACTCAGGCAACATTTACTTAGAAGGAAGACGACTGCTCATAAAAAAACCGGCTGATGCCATGAAGGAAGGAATTGTGCTGCTTCCGGAAGACCGTCAAAAGGAGGGATTGATCCTTAGCTGGGGGCTTGGGCGCAATGTAACTCTTCCTGGTTTAAAGAAGTATTCCAGGCGTGGTGTGATCAATGAAAAGATGGAAGATGAAACCGCAAAAGGGCTTCTGGAAGAAGTGGATACCAAGGCAGTTTCTATCTTTGATCCGGCAAGCTCTCTTTCCGGAGGAAATCAGCAAAAGGTGGTTGTGGCAAAAGCCCTGAGCCAGGAGATGAAGGTGGTCATTATGGATGAACCGACCAAGGGGGTGGACGTAGGGGCAAAAGCGGAGATATATCAGATCATGGGTGATTTGGCAAAAAAAGGCTACGGCATTCTTTTAATCTCTTCTGAAATGCCGGAGATTCTCGGTATGAGTGACCGGATCCTTGTGATGTGCAACGGCAAAATTTCCGGAGAATTATCCCGTGAGGAAGCGACTCAGGAATCCATTCTTCAGTATGCCATGGAAAAATCCGAAAAAGATAGGGAAAGGAGTTTGGACTAATGGGAAAAAACAGCTTGATAAAAAGGATTACAGGCTCCAGAGAGGCCAGCCTGCTCCTTGTTCTCATGGGTTTATGCATCATCATACAGATTTTAAGCCCTTCATTTCTGTCCGCCAAATCCCTTCAGGATATGGTGAAGAATAACGCGGTTATTATGATCATGGCATTAGGAATGCTGTGCGTTTTGCTCATCGGTGGCATTGATATTTCCATTACCTCAACCCTGGCGGTTTCCGGTATGGCTGTGGGCATGCTTTTAAAGTATAATGTGGTACATAATACATTCCTGCTGTTTCTCATCGCCATATTAATCGGTGCCGTGTGCGGAGCCGCAATCGGGCTTGTGGTATCAAGAGGTAAAGTGCTTCCAATCATAGCGACCATGGGATTTATGTATATCTACAGAGGCTTTGCTTATCTCATAGCCAAAAGCCAGTGGGCAAGTGCAGAGAATCTGGGAGACTTTAAAAATTTTGCCCTGGAAAAAGAACTGGGTCTTGGACTTTTAAATAACGTGATCGTCATTGTACTTCTATGTTATATCATCTTTTTTGCGGTGATGAAATGGTCGAGAACAGGAAGAAAGATCTATGCAGTGGGAAGCAATCCCGAGGCAGCGGCCATATCCGGGATCAATACCATGAAAATTAAACTGATCGTCTATACGGTTATGGGCATGCTTTCCGGTTTGTGCGGCGCTCTGTCGGTTGCTGTGTATTCCTCTGCTCAGCCAAATATGCTGTACGGAAAAGAAATGGATGTGATCGCTGCCTGTGTCATTGGCGGGGTTAGCATGTCTGGCGGCCGGGGAACCGTAGCCGGTGCTTTACTGGGATCTTTAATCTTAGCGGTCATAGCAAAGGCCCTGCCTCTGGTGGGAATTGATTCCATCGTACAGAATACGGTAAAGGGCGTTATAATCTTAGCTGTTATTATTTTAAATGTAGTGGCTCAGCGTATGATGCAGAAGAAAAATCTAAAAAGAAGGGAGATGTAGCAATGGCGGGAAAATCAGGCAGAAGCATATCTGCGCAGTCAGATCAAAACTGGAAAAAAAGGATTTTAAGCTGGGAAGGTGTACTTGTCCTTCTGTTTCTCATGGTAAATCTGTTTTGTATGGTTATCTCACCAAGCTACAAACCGGTGAATGTACTTCGAGAGATGCCAAAGTATTTAACGGAAGTCTTCCTTTTGCTTCCTATGGCGTATATTCTGATCTTGGGTGAAATTGATTTGTCGGTTGGAGCGACGGTCTGTCTGTCCGCAACTACCGCCTGTCTTGCAGGCAATGCGGGAATACCGTTTCCCGTGGTGTTGTTGATTGGAATCTTAACAGGAACCGCCTGCGGGCTCTTTAACGGTATTGCCGTGACCCTGTTTACAGAACTGCCGTCCATGATTGTTACCTTAGCCACCATGATTATTTTCCGTGGAGCTGCAGAGATTGCTTTGGGCAGCGGAGGTTCTGTCTCTCTTAAAAACAATCAGGGCTTTCGCGCCATGGCAGGAAAAATCTTTTCCGTTCCTTATATTTTCTTTGTTGTTATAATTGCAGCGATCATTTTTACCTTTCTGTTGAGTAAAACAACATTTGGGAGGAAGCTGTATGCCATTGGCAGCAACCGGAAAGCTTCTTATTATTCCGGAATTCATGTTCAGAAAATACGTCTTCTGGTGTACTCCGTTGCAGGAATGATGGCCGGCGTCAGTGCCATGTTTCTTGTATCCGTGCTGTATGGTGCCAATACCACCACGGGAAGCGGCTTTGAACTGGATGCAATCGCCATGGCTGTGTTTGGAGGAATCTCAACGGCCGGGGGAAAAGGAAAGCTGACCGGTGCCATCATATCCGCATTTATCATCATCTGTTTAAGAATCGGATTAGGTCAGATCAATATGAATCCTCAGGTCATTCTGGTGATCCTGGGAACACTGCTGATTCTGGCAGTCATGATACCGGAAATAGGTAAAAATGTGAAAAGGAAACAACTGTGATACAAGACACCGGGGGTGTTTTAGTATAAAACTATGATTAATAAAGGGAGGTAATCGTAAGATGAGAAAACAATTGGTTTGCGGAGCCCTGTGTGCGGCAATGGTGCTTGTAACTCTTACCGGCTGTTCGGGGAAAACAGAGACTGGGGGAAATCAGTCATCGGTGGCTCAGGACGGAGGGGGAAGTTCCTCTGGAAAGACGTATGCAGTCATCACAAAATCAGCAGGAAATCCCTACAATGAAAAGATTGCTCAGGGATTTCAAAAGGTTATTGAAGCGGAAGGAGGAACTTGTATTGTAAAGCATCCCGAGTCTGCTACGGCCGATGCGCAGGTTTCCGTTATCCAGTCGCTGATTTCCCAGGGTGTGGATTCCATCTGCATCGCTGGAAATGATGAAAATGCCCTCCAGGCGGCTTTAGAGGACGCAATGGCAGCAGGAATCAAGGTTTCCTGTCTGGATTCCAAGGTCAATAAAGACAGCAGGCAGACGTTTGTCAATCAGGCAGGAATCAAAGAAATCGGTCAGGCATTGATGGACGCGGTCTATGATATCTCCGGCGGTGAGGGAGATTGGGCCATTCTTTCCGCTACCTCTCAGGCTACCAATCAAAATGCATGGATTGAATCCATGAAAGAGGTTATGAAGGAAGAAAAGTATTCCAAACTCAATCTGGTTGAAGTGGCATATGGAGATGATGAACCTCAGAAATCAACAGATCAGACACAGGCTCTTTTATCTAAATATCCGGATTTAAAGGTGATCTGCGCTCCTACTACCGTGGGGATCAATGCAGCAGCCAAGGTCCTTCAGGACGAAAAATCAAAGGTAAAGCTGACCGGTCTTGGACTTCCTTCTGAAATGGCAGAATACATAGGGGATGATGAAGCACATTCCTGTCCATATATGTATCTGTGGAATCCTCTTGACGTAGGTTCTTTGGGAGCATATACCTCTATGGCTCTGGTAGAAGGAAAAATCACAGGAAAAGCTGGCGACAAGTTTAAGGCAGGAGAAATGGGAGATTACCAGGTAATAGAAGCATCCGACGGCGGTACAGAAATAATTCTCGGACCTCCGTTTAAATTCGACAGCTCTAATATTGCGGAATGGAAGTCTGTTTATTAGTATTGCCATAAAACCGGTTATCCCGTTTCTAAGAAGAGTTTTATAAGTAAGGCCAGAGGACATGGTGACATTGGGGGGGATGTTGCCATGTTTTATTATGTTCATATAAACAAAGCCATGCTGACTTGTCTTTGCCGAATTTAGAAAACTAACCTGTACAAGAGGTTAATTTCCCATTCTTATGTTATAGTGGGATAGGGGTGAGCATGTGAAAATAGATCGTTTAATCGGTATTATTACAATTCTTTTGCAGAAGGAGAAAACAACAATAGCTCAGTTGGCAGAGCGGTTTGAAGTTTCAGGCAGGACGATCCAGCGTGATATTGATCATATATGTAAAGCTGGAATCCCGATTGTGTCTATGCAGGGATATGGTGGGGGGCTTTCCATTGCCGAAGGGTATAAAATCAATCAGACAATACTGACACAAGAAGAACTGAGTGTAATTTTTATGGGACTCAAGAGCGTAGACAGCGTTTCAAAATATACTTATACTCAAAGTCTTATGGAGAAATTCGCTTATAAAAAGCGTGCTGTCCTTTCTTGCCATAATAGAATTATTATTGATTTAGCCACATTTTATCAAGTGAGCCTGATTGAAAAAATAGAGTTGATAAAACAGGCCATTAATAATAGGGAACCGGAATGTATAACATTTGATAATCAATCCGGCAAATTAATATTTGAAAACAATTTTACAAATCGTAATTACTTACTGCAATGGATACTAAGTTACGGCGATGCCGTAAAGGTCATAGAACCTCTTGATTTAATGGATGAAATTTGCCTGAATGCAAAAAAAAATATTAAATCAATATAAGTAATACGACATGCAGTTGTCGTATTAT
Organism: Lacrimispora struthionigena; assembly: GCF_048627165.1. NCBI lineage: Bacteria > Bacillati > Bacillota > Clostridia > Lachnospirales > Lachnospiraceae > Lacrimispora > Lacrimispora struthionigena. Next base: position 590,109 of record NZ_JBMBWP010000002.1, on the reverse strand, counting down.
ATTTGTTAATCTATAACTAGATCAAATAAAAGGGAGGAATTAAGTATGAAAAAGGAAATCTCTATTTTTGGAAGGCCGGAGAGTCTTTCTGGGTATGATACAAAGCAATACCTGGAAGCCTGCGGCAATTTGTCCTGGTATGATTTAGTGACAGCCATGCCGTCACTGGTATTCGTCGTTACAGGTTGGAAATCCAACGGTAAAGAAAACGCTTGTCTGCATTCCTGGTCATCCTTTGCGGGCAGCGGAGCTGATAACTTCATCTGTATCATGGGAAAAGTTGATAAAGGCGGGCATATGTATCAATCATTAAAAGAAACCCGGGTTTGCGTGTTGAATTTTCCTTCAAAAAACATTTATGACCGCTGTATTAAAACAATTGGTAATAATGAGTTTGAAACAGATGAAATCACCGCATCTGGTTTAACGGCAGAGAAAGCCTCAAAGGTTAATGCGCCGCGAATCAAAGAATGCTTTTTGAATATCGAATGCGAATTTCTATGGGAACATGAGCTTTTCGAGGGAAGCAAAGAAGTGGTAGTTGGGTTGAAAGCCATAAACATTTGTATGGATCGCGAACACTACGACCAAAGTGCGTTTGGAAGATACGGAAAAAACGGATATTTATATCAAATTGACCAGCCAACCAATCCAGAAACAGGAGAAACAACGCCAATAAATTACGGAACAGTGGAACCAGGCGCTCCCATTGAGTGGATTACGAAATAAACATTAGCATCAGGTGAGTTTTCTCTAAAAGAGGAGAGATGAGTACTACGTGATCAGAAAAACGTCAATGTAATCATCACTCTGTTTTACTATTGAAAAAGTAGCAATATAGTCTGAACATGAAGCCACCTGCTGGGATGAAAAAGCAGATACCAGCAGACGTGAATTTTGGAGTACAAAATTTGTAAGCCAAAAGTGACGTCTGTTTTTTGTGTGCCAAAATTATCCTGTTACCAGAGATTATGCCATTGAAAGCGAGTGAAAAACGGAAAACTCGAAATGCTATTGACCCATAACTATAATTTAGCCTATGTAAAATTACCAAAAATTACATGTAGCGAGTTAATTGTTACATCTAACAAAAATACGAAAATATTTAATGTATAATGTAATTATAGGTGATTTTAGGGATAGATCTTTTTAGATTTACACTTATATGATAGCAGCACCCAAATAAAATGTTGAACAAGGGAAAAGAGAGGAGAAAAAGTAATGAGTGATGCGGGTAAAATTAATTTTGGTCAGGGAGCGGGATCGCTGCTTAATCAGGCGCAAAAAGCAGCAGACAGTAAGGAGTATCTGGTGGAGGGAGTAAAGCTTTTCTGTGTGAACGGAAGCAATATTACCCAGCTTAAACTTCCAACCGGTCATGGATATACCAGCGGTGGAAAGAAAAAGGTGAACTGTAAGGATTGCAAGGCCTGTGAGAATATCCCGTACTTTGGAGAGTGCCGAAAGAATGAAAAGGACCACAAGTGCGAAGGTTTCATGGATCTGGTTGATAAATGGGAAAATACGGCAGTAGGAACCGGAAAGGCAGAAACCGTAGGGGGAGAAGAGGCTATCAGCATGAGCTCTGTCCTGCTCTGCAAAAAGGGAGGAGTTATTATTCCGGTGTCTTCAGGTCAGGGATATGACGGGAAGATAAACTGGGCTGCATTTTTAAAGCGTTACCAGAATGTATTCCGCTGGGTAGCAGGGAAGAATATGCTTTGTCAGGTTTATGGCAAAGATCCCATCAATATGAACACAGGAAATTATATTTATGAAAAAGAGGATCTTATCATAAATGGGAATATGCCGTTAAGTTTTCAACTGTTCTATAATGCTATGGATTGCGGAGACCAACAGGTACTTGGAGAAGGATGGAATCATAATTATGGGGTTCGTCTGATAAAAATCAAAGAGGAAGAACTGTTAGGAATCGTTCTGGAAGACGGCCGGGAACTGCCTTACTGCCGGAAGCTGGGGGATAGTTATGCTCCGGTTATGGGAGACGGAGAAATACTGAGCAAATCAGAAAACGGCTACCAGTTTGAACGGGAAAATGGCACTGTTTATGAGTTCGACCAGGAGGGGAAGCTATACAGTCAGAAAGACAGGATTGGAAACAAGCGTAAATTTACTTACAACAGTGACGGACTTTTAGAATGTGTGGATAATGGAACCGGAGGCAAGCTGAATTATACCTATAACAAGGAAAGGAAACTGATCTATGTAGAGGATCATACCGGAAGAAAGATCAGTCTGAGATACCAGTATGGGAAGCTACGGTGGTTTACCAATTCCATGGGATACACCTATACCTATGAATACAATGAGAATGGAAAGGTAAACGGAATTATTACTCCTCGTGATATACTGGGAGTGGAGAATGAATATGACGGAGTGGACAGGGTTAGAAAGCAGATCATGCCTGATGGGGGTGTGACAGAGTTCCGGTATGATGATGAAAATAGCCGCACCTACATGCTGGAGCAGAATGGGAATCTGGTTATTTATGAATGTGATAAACTGATGCGTAATGTCCGTACCATTTATGAGGATGGAGAAGAAATATTTGAATATAATGACAGGAATCAGAAAGTTCGTTATGTAGATAAAAGTGGAAATATTACTAGATACTCATATGATAATCGGAGTAACCTGACGCAAGTGATTGATGCCTTGGGTCAGAAGATTAACATGACATACGACAGCAATGGAAATTTGATTTCTATAAAGCAAGCAGATGGAACTTATATAAAAAGACATTACTATAAAAGAGGCAATTTAATAGAGTTAGTTGATGCAAATGAAAATTCTACAAAAATTGATTACAATGAAAAAGCAATGCCTAGTACAATTGTCTTACCAGATAGATCTGAAATTAGCATGAAATATGATGAAAAAGGAAATATGGTCTTATTGAGAGGTCCATTAGGTAATCAAATATCTTATGAATATGATGAATTAAATCGTATAATAAAGTATACAAATGCTAACGGTAATATAACCAGATACCGTTATGACTCAAAAGATAATATTTGCGAAATCGAGAATGCTTTAGGTAATAAACGTACGTTTTATTATGAAGGCGATCTGCTAACTAAAATAATTGATTATAATGGAGCGATAAATGAGTTTGTCTATAATAAGATGAACCGTGTAAGTCAATATATAAATGCCAATGGAGATATTTGGTTTTATGAATATGATCTAATGGGAAATTTAATTAAAGAAGTTAGACCAGATCAGGGGGTTGTCCAGTATAAATATAATAAATTGAATTTACTAGAATGCGTTATTAACCCATGCGGTGGAAAAATAAAATATAAATATGATCCCAATGGTAATATAATTGAATTTGTAAATGCAATAGGGGGGAAGTCACTATTTTCATACGATGCGCTTAACAGGCTTATAAGCGAAAAAGATGCAGATGGTAATTTGACTCAATATAGTTATAATAAGGTAGGAAAAATTAGTGAAATTATTGATGGACTTAATAGAATAGTAAAGTATGAGTATGATAACTGCGGTAATTTAATTAAGAAAATTGATTCATTGGGGAAAGAATCGCACTTCACATATAATAGTTTGAATATATTATCGGAGGTATCAAATTCGGTAGGAGAGAAAATTAATTTTAGCTACTATAGTGGTGGATTACTCGATAGAATTACATATTTAAATGGAAAAATCTTAAAATATAATTATGATTATGAAGAAAATATAATTGGTCTGGAGAATGAAAATGGATACAAGATAACATATGATTATGATAAATTGAACCAAGTTGTAAGGATAAATACAAATGAAGGAGCAGAAAATAACATCGCTTATGATGCAGTAGGTAACATTATTTCAATTATAGATGCTAATAGAAATAAAACAGAGTATAGATATTCCACTACTGGAGATATTGTTCAAGTAATAGATCCATCTGGAAATTCTACAAAATATTCTTATGATTATTATGGTAATATTACCGATATGCTGGTTTGTGAAAATAAAGATCTTAATCTGATGGAAATTGATCTTGAGGAAGCTATTAATATGAAATTGCATTTTAATAAATATGAGCGAAATCAAATGGGGCAAATCATAAAATCGATAAATGCATCAGGAGAATCAGATTTATTTGAATATGATAATGCGGGTAACTTAATAAGACGAAGGGACAGAGAGGGATATCAAACAAGATTATCTTATACAGGTGATGGGAACTTGCAATCCATAGTTTATGATGATGGACGGGAGATTAACTACACTTATAATCCTATAAAGCAATTAACAGAAGTTAAAGATTGGTTGGGAATCACAAAGTTGAACTATGATAATTTTGGAAGGCTAGAGTCTATTACTGATCATAAAGGCAGAAAAATAGGATATTGTTGGGATGATTTGGGACTGCAAAAAGCAATTAATTATCCCAATGGCGACTCTATAAATTATTACTATAACCAGAATAAAGAAATTATAAAGCTAGTGAGTCCAATGGGCAGTGTCCAATATAGTTATGATGAGAATGGTAGATTGGTTAAAAAAGATTATTCTAACAGAACAAATGCGCTTTATCAATACGATTCCCAGAACAGATTAACGAGTTTAAGTTATTACGATTCTAATGAGGTTTTAGATAAATATGAATATGATTATGATTTAAAAGGAAATAAAACAAAGGTGAAGAAGTATCGCAAAAATTTTCCAGAGGAAAGTGGAACATTTGTATATGGTTACGATGAGTTAGATAGGCTTGTAGATGTTACACAAGACAATAGGTCGATTTGTCTATATAAGTATGATTCTTATGGGAATGTTGTTTGTAAAGATGAAGCTGGAGTTGAGACCAGATATTTATATGATTCCACTAATAAACTTATCGAAGAAAGACAAGCAGAAAAAGTAAAGAAGTATACTTATGATCCACGAGGGAATCTATCAACAATAAAGGAGGGGCAAAACCTTGTGCAAACATATCTGTTTGGAACAACAAATAGACTAGAACAATGTTCAAACGCAGTCGGAAAAGCTATATATCAATATAATGGGTTAGGAATAAGGGTTGCTAAAACAGAAGAATCTAAAGCAAATAGTATAAAGCATATAGAGTATGTTACTGATCAGACAAAAATGTATAATAATTTGCTGCAAAAGATTGAAAACAATACTGTACATGAATATGTTTGGGATAAAGAGATTATGTTTGAAAAAACAGAATCAAGGGTGCTGAATTATTTGACGGATGAGTTGGGAAGTACGATACGCCAGTTTGAGCATAATGCAACGTGCGGAAATGTGACTTGCTATGGACCTTTTGGTAATGTTTTAAACAAAAAAGTAGGTTATCAGCAGGATTTTTGCTACAATGGTTTTATGGAAGACATTTATAGCAATACTTATTTTGCACAAGGAAGAGAGTATATGTCTCAACATGGTAGATTTATTAGTGAAGATCCGCTTCCCGGTATAAATTTATATCCATTAACTTGCAATAAATATATCTACTGCAATGATAATCCGGAAAATATAACGGATAAAACAGGGCTTATACCTATCATTGCTGCAGCTGCACTTATAGGAGGAGCTGCAGGTCTTATTGGACAAGGAATTTCTGATGCAGTTACTAGTGCATTGGATGGTGAAATTAAAATATCATCATGGCAAAGTTATGTTGGTGCATTTGTTGGCGGTGCAATAGGAGGGGCAGTTGCTTTACCAGCATTAAGTTGTGGACCTTTGGCTCCTTCTGTTATAGGTTTTGTAAGTGGATCATCATCATCTTTAACAACTGATATATTAACAAATGTAACAAATGGTGAAAAAGAGGATAAGATTGGAAGTGATATAGTTTTTGATGCAGTGGCATCTGGGGCAGTAGCTGGTTTAGTATCAAATCTAGGAGAGATTTTAGGATTAGATAAACTTATAAAAATCCCAGGCATTACAAAAGGCCGAGGTAATTATTATGCTATGTTTAAAGGATATATGACAAGATTTGCCAATGGTAACTTTTGTAATCTGAGTTACAAAACAGTATATAAAATGCTTATAGGAAAAATAACTTCTGATACTGGAGAAAACTTAATGGCCTCTGTAACAGATTACATAAAAGGAAAAACAGGTGCGATAGGTGATTTAGTAGAGGGGAAACACCAAGAGTTAGTGCAATGGGGCGCAAACAAACTTTCTGAGTTTTATAATGCTTATTTTAGACAAATTTATGGTACATCTTATCCTGGTTGCATTCAATGATAGAGTAAAGCCTATAGCTTTTTATACTGTTATTTTAGTATAAAAAGAATCTCTAGCTACAATATAAAATAGTATAATTAAAAAATATTTAGGTTTAAGTAAGTTAAATGAAATAATGTACACGAATTTATATAGATATTGGAGACCAGCTATGAAAAGTCAAGCATAAATCAGCAAAAAATTTCTTTTTCGTATCAAAGGTAAAATAGGGTAACTTTAATAAAGCTCCCTGAGGGTGCTTTTTCAAAATCTATCGATATTGGTATACAGACCTCTTATTCGAGGTTAAATTCAACTTCGTCAGTAAGCATCTTCCAGATGATTCTGACTAACTTGCCGGAACAGTGCCCAAGGGCATTATAGTGAGTTCGGCCTTCTGCCCTCTTGGCATCATAATAAGCCTTGAAGGTGTCGTTGTTTCTTACAACGTTCCAAGCTGCATTTACTAGGGCATATCGCAGTACACGAGAGCCACGTTTGGACATACGAGTTCGTTTAGCCTGAAAATTACCAGACTGATATACGGACGGATCTAAACCAGCAAAAGCAAGCAGCTTGTTAGGACTTAAGAAACGGTGAATATCACCTATTTCACCAAGAATCATTCCGCCATTTATGTATCCGATACCAGGAATGGTCATGATGACTGATTCATTGAAATTCATGATGTCCGTCATTTCTGCTTCAATCTTATTTAATTGGCTATCCAGTAACTCGATTTGTTGAATGGTCTGGGTTATCTGAATAGATATAGCGCTGTCGTTTGCACCGACAGACTTCTGTGCCAGAACTCTTAATTCTTTGGCCTGCTCCTTTGTAAAGTGACCATGAGACTTCACTTTGAGCAGATTTGCCAGATGAGTCATATGCATGGAAGCAATCTCGTTAGGAGAAGGTGCTTCATTAAGAAGGGCATAGACAGCATTCTGATGCAGACCGGATTTAAAGAAGTATTGCAATTCGGGGAAGACCTGATCAACATAGGTCGTCAGTTGGATTTTAAGGCGGGTTCGCTGTTTTATCGTTTTCTGGCGAAAGCGCCCAAGAGCTTTTAAGTCCATCAGATCAAGATCATAGAAGCTGACGAACCGTAAGGAATCCTGCATCATTAGAGTTTTAGCAATAACGTAAGTGTCGACCTTATCTGTCTTAGTTTTGCGAATGTTGTTCTTTCGCATCTGAGACGTCTTAATAGGGTTGAGAACACACACTCTGTAAAGACTGGCAACAAGGTATCGAACAAGGTTGTCACCGTAGTGTGCCGTCGACTCAAGACCGATGATGGTGCTGTCCTTATCGAATGATTCGATTTTGGAAATCAGCAGTTGGAAGCCATCAGCGTCATTTGTGAATTTGAACGGCTCAATGAGTATCTCGCCCTCCGAAGAAACGGCAGCGGCGAAATGGTTAAGTTTGGCAATATCAATACCAACGTAAATCATGAGGTTGTACCTCCCTTTCGTAAGATCTGATACCGTGATATCCACCAGCGATTATCATCGTAGACTTGATTGAAATAAGTACTCATTGGAACAAAGTGCTCCGGTACATCCAGCATATAAACAATTCAGATAAAGGTAGCGGCAATACACTCCAGTTGAGTAGTCAAAGCTACAGGAAAAAATCAAAAGTCCACAGTATCTGAATGTATTATAACCACGATATTAAAAAGAAAGGAACGTGTGATAATTAACTTCCTAATTATCATACAAGGATATAATGAATAATTCGGATATTTTGTATTTCTATTTTAATATAATATTTGATTGCATTGTAGTTTTTATCTTTTTTTATTTCGTTATAAGAAAGAAAAAAATATCAGATTACTTTGTATCTAAGAATAAAAGATGGACAAAAGGAGGAAAAAAACAAATTTACTTTGAAATAGTTTTTAGAACGTGTATGCTTTTTATTGTAGTATTTCTTATTAAATCCCTTATGCCATATTTTAAGGATATTCAATATATGAGAAATAAGGAATTTAAGACAGTAACAGGTATATCAAAATATGGCGATGATAGACGAAATGACACAATTAGAAAGAGATATCTACAAATAATAGAAAATGGCACCAACAAAAAAATTCATGTAATAATACTTGATAAATATGTGAAAGCAGGGGAAATTTTAACTGTAGTCTATCTACCTAATTCTGGTTTTGGAAGCAGGGTACAAAAGGAGGAAAATAGATATAAAACCAGTCGGCAAAATTTAACTGTAAGTGTACCCAAGCTAAATTCGAAAGAGAACTTTCTGAACTGGGTAGCACCAATTTTGACCTCTTTATTAGGAGTAATAATCTTAATTACAATAATTAATGTATGGGTTAAGTCACTCCGTAAGCAAAAAAATAAAAATTATAATAAAAATAATATTGTCACAATGCCTGTTGCATTTAAAAATATAGGTATATTTTGCTTAGGAACTGCTATAGCTATAAATTTGTTTTTTGGGTTAGGACATGCTTCAAAGATGCACTTCGTAATGATTGGAATACCAATACTTTTGATAAGTCTTTTGTGGATATATCTAATGAATCGTTGGAAAATCATCATAAACTCCAATAATATTATTATAATACGGTCTTTTAGATCTAAACGCATAGTGCCTTTTAACTCTGTAGAAAAAATGGTCTTAAAAACTGATTACATAATTGAAACAGAGATTTCTGAAAAAATAGATATATATGTGGATGGGAAAAAAATAATAGATTTAGCTGAATATTACGAGGGATACCAATATTTGAAAGAAGCATTAATAAAAAATAATGTCAAAATAGAACAGGAGTAAATTTAAAAGAATAAGTAATGAGTTTTAAAAGTAATAAGAATATGTGAAGCATATAGCAGAGAGGGACGGTTCAGCATCAATAACCCCCCCACATTTTTGTATGCCGTCTATTGCTATTTAATTCCTAGCAGTAATTCCATTATCAATACAACCCCGCAAGCCGTCAATGATACAAAAATCAACGACTTCCCCCTATAAGCCATAATCACAGCCGCCGCCAATGCTGCCGCTGCAGACCAGATACTCCTGGTAGCTGACAAAATTGCCGGAAACGTCATCACGGACAAGGTTACATAAGGAACGTAGAAGAGAAAAGACCGTACCCATGTATTTTTTATATCCCGCCGGACCAGAGTCAGAGGAAGTACTCGGATGGCGTAAGTCACAATTGCCATTACCAAAATGTATACATAGATACGGTCATTCATAACAATCCTCCTCGTTGGTTGGAAATGGAAATAAAAATGCAGCGGCTCCTGCAATTACGACTGTCAAAAGAATGAGCCTCATACCAGAAGAAATCATACGCAGCCATGGTAGCCAGGAAAACAGGAAACTGAGAATCATGGAAGCAGCTACCACCCACGCCAAAGTCCGGTTATCCCTTGCCGGCGGTACAATAATCGCCACAAACATGCCATATAACCCCACACTTAATGCACTAATAATCCGGTCTGGAAGCAGGCTTCCGGACACTGCACCGAAAGCAGTTCCAAGTGTCCAGCCAGGTACAGCTGCAGATAGAAGTCCATAACAGTACAGTGGATCTATTTTTCCGGATTTGCACACTGAAACACCAAAAACTTCATCTGTTACGCCGTATCCAATAAGAAGACGATGGATAAAAGGAGTATCTTCTTTAAATTTCTGGGACAGGGAACAGGACATTAAGCTATACCTTAAATTGATCACAAACTGGGCAAGTGCCAGTTCTCCAAGGGATGCCCCTGCTTTAATAATCCCAAGTCCGGCAAACTGTCCTGCTGAGGTTAAGTTAGTAAGTGACATCACGATGGCCTGCCATGGTGTAAGACCCGTGTTAGCCGCCATAATGCCAAAGGTAAAGGATACTGCAAAATACCCAAGCCCAATTGGAATCCCGTCCTTTATTCCGGTAGTATATTGTAAGCTGCGCTGATTCATAAAAATCCTCCGTAAAATGGCCAGTAGCCCTTTGGTAAACTAAGAAAAATATACCACGGTTCTTTACATCAGTAAAACAAATGTTTATAATGGAAACATTAGGAAAACTGATGGATAAGGGGGCAGATGAATGAACCGGTACCGGGCAGTGGTTAAAATTGCGGAATGCGGGGGATTTACAAAAGCGGCAAGGGAGCTGGGTTATACACAGTCTGCTGTCAGTCAGATGGTTCAGTCTCTTGAAGAGGAACTTGATACGGTCCTTTTTGTACGGTCAAAAAAAGGTGTAACACTGACTCCGGACGGTGCAGAACTTATGCCTTACATAAAAAACATCTGCCATGCATACAGGGAATTGATGGAAAAACGAAGTGAGATAGAAGGGATTCAGAATGCATCCATCCGTATTGGAACATTTGCCAGTGTATCCTGTCACTGGCTTCCGGGACTGATGAAAGGATTCAAAGAAAAATATCCCTCTGTCAGCTTTCAGCTTTATCAGGGAGACTACACGGCAATCGAGGAGCTGGTGAAGGAAGGGAGCGTGGACTTTGGTTTCGTTAATCCCCAGGCAGTAACGGATCAGGAACTGAAAACCATTCCCTTAAAAAAAGATCCCATGCTTGCAGTTCTTCCTATCAACCATCCCCTGGCGGCGAAAGATAATATTCTTATTGAGGAATTGGCGCAGGAGCCATTTATATTGCTGGAAGAGGGAAGTTTAAATGAGCCTATGGAATATTTCCAGCAGCATGGAATCAAGCCCAACATTCAATATATTGTTCATGATGATTATACAATTATGGCGATGATTGAAAAAGGACTTGGTGTGGGCATTCTTTCCCAATTAATTTTAAACAGGGTGGATTATAAAAATGCTGTAAGAAATATGGAACCAACCCTAAGCAGAACCATTGGAGTTGTATTTAAGGATCAGAGGATTTTACCTGCTGCAAGCAGGCATTTTCTGGATTATTTAACAGATGCATACAAAGAATTGGAATGAGTATGGAAAATACCTTTTTCCGGTTCTGGATATCTGGAAAAATAATTACCATGTATTACCACTGGAAAAATGGAAGTGAGAGTGCTATCATATTCTTGTAACACAAATGTAATAAATTTGTAACAAACCCAAAAGGAGGAAATAACATTGAAGAAACTAAAGGCAATTGGATTGATTACGTTAACCTTAACAAGCATGCTTCCATTAACAGCAAACGCAGCGGTGAATAACTCATACAGACAGTGCTATGGCGGAAGAAACGTGACTGCAATTTATGGCTCCTGCAATGCCAGTGATTTAAAGGCGAAGCTTCAGCAGCTTGGGATCAACTCAAATAATTTTGACTGGTCAAGTTTAATCAACGGCAATGGTAATAATAATGGAAATTGCAACAATGGTAACGGAAGCAATACCAATAATGGAAATACAAACAACGGTAATACCAATAACGGTAATACCAATAACGGTAATACCAACAATGGCAATACCAACAATGGTAATACCAACAACGGTAACACAAACAATGGCAACACAAACAACGGTTCCACTACCAACAAGACCTACACTCAGCAGGTTGTTGATCTGGTAAATGCAGAAAGAGCAAAAGCTGGACTTGCACCTCTTACCATTGATGCTAACGTAGAAAAAGCAGCTAATGTTAGAGCCAATGAAATTCAGTCTTCTTTCGAGCATGTACGTCCTAACGGCAGCTCCTTCTCCACTGCATTAAAAGAGCAGAGCGTTAACTTCCAGGGCGCAGGTGAGAACATTGCCTGGGGACAGAAAACACCAGAAGAAGTTATGAATGCCTGGATGAACAGTGCCGGACACCGTGCTAACATCTTAAATAAGAACTTTACACATATCGGTGTTGGTAATTTACAAAACAGTGCAGGTACACAGTACTGGGTACAGTTGTTTACATACTAATAAAATAAGTCCTCACCGGACTCCATACATTAGGCTCCCCTCCAGACTTTCGGTTTGGGGGAGTTTTTTAATTTGCGGATAGAAATTTACTTTTTACCAGCTCCATAAAACGCAGCATTTCCGGGTTTAAATATTTATTCTGATGATAAATTATCTGGTATTCCCGCTTCAGTTCAATCCCCTTAAGGGCCAGGGCAAGAAGTGTTCCTTTTTCTAAGTATTCAGCCACCTGGCGTTCCGGCAGTATGGCGATTCCAAGATTGGTATGAACTCCCAATATGATTGCTTCATTGCTGGTGCTCTCAAGGACAGGGCGGAGAACGAAATCAAGGAGGTGAAAGGCAGCTTCAGCCAGCTTTCTGGTCTGACTTCCATTTTCTCTCAAAAGAAAACGTTCTTCTCTTAATTCCTCCAGTGTAACGTTCTCCTTTTTGGCAAAGGAGTGAGAAGGGCTGCACACCAGCACTAACTGTTCTTTGGCAAATGGTTCCGTCAGAATTTTATCCGAGCTGCTGACTCCTTCTGTGAGAGCCAGATCCAGCTGGTTTTCCAGAATGGCAGCTTCTATTTTTTCTGAGGTGTCAACTTTTAAGTAAGGCATGGGAATCTGATTGTCTTTTGTGAAACAATGAATGAGTTCAGGCATCAGGCAGGCTCCGATGGTGCTTGAAAATCCGATGCGCAGCGGGGTGGTTTGATTCTGCTTTTTAAATTCCAGATCCATTTCCAGATAAAGAGAGGTAATGTGAGACGCGAATTCGTACAGATGACGGGCTGCGCTGGTTTTTTGAATGCCCCTTCCAACCCGCTCAAATAACTGGATGGAATACTCATTTTCCAGTTCCCGGATTGCAAGGCTTACGGCAGGCTGACTGATATTCAGCTTATTAGCGGCAGCAGTAATGCTTTCTTCCTTATAGACGGTGACAAAGATCATCAAGGTTTTAATGGACATGACTTCCTCCTGACTAATATCATATTTACATACTGGTAATATATGATATATAAGTAAAAAAATATGGTTCTAGGGGAATAGATAAGGAAATTCTACCATATAGATAAAGAAAAAACAATAACATACTTTACAAATATGTAAATGGGGATTAAACTTCCAGATAACACACGGAGCATGCGGAGGTTCATGAATGAGAAAACGAGGAAAAAAGCGGGCAGCAGCCCTTGTGCTGATGATAATGGCAGCAGGAATACTGGCAGGATGTGCAAAGCAGACGGATTCCGGAAAAGACGGAACACTTACAATTACCAACGTTTCTTACGATCCCACCAGAGAGTTTTATCAGGAGTACAACAAAATCTTTGAAGACTATTACAGGGACACCTATAAAAACGGAATAACTGTGGTCCAGTCCCACGGAGGATCAGGGGGCCAGGCACGTTCCGTCATTGAAGGAGCAAAAGCGGATGTGGTGACTCTGGCTCTGGCTCATGATATTACCATGATTGAAAAGTCTGGTCTGATCGATTCCGGGTGGATTAAGGAATTTGAGGGTAATTCATCACCTTATACTTCAGCAATCGTATTTCTGGTGAGAAAGGGAAATGAAAAAAACATAAAAGACTGGTCTGATTTAATCAAACCAGGTGTTGAGGTTATTACCCCGGATCCCAAGAGCAGCGGCGGTGCCTGCTGGAATTTTCTGGCTGCATGGCAGTATGCAAAGGTCTCATATCAGGGAGATGAGGAGAAGATGAAAGCCTTTGTGGCAGACCTTTATAAAAATGTTTCTGTCATGGATTCAGGAGCCAGAGGAGCCACCACCACATTTGTGGAAAATGGGCAGGGAGATGTGCTGATTGCCTGGGAGAACGAGGCTATCAATACCGTGAAAGAATACCCGGATCAGTATGAAATCATCACCCCCAGTATCAGTATTCTTGCAGAACCCAGTGTGGCGGTAGTGGATGAAAACGCCCGCAAAGACGGAACAGAGAAAGCCTCAGAGGAATACTTAAAATACCTTTATTCCGATAAAGCCCAGAGGCTGATCGGGGAATATGGATACAGACCCTCAAATAAAAAGATTTTATCTGAATTCTCTGGAAAATTTGATCTTAATGTAAATCTTTGCACCATTGACGATTTTGGCGGCTGGGATGCTGCTTATGAGACCTTTTTTGCAGACGGAGGAATCTTTGATGAGATTTACGATAATTAGAGGGAGGAACCACACATGACGAAACAGTTAGTTCGGGCAGGAAAAAGCCAGCGTGTCATACCAGGATTCGGACTGAGTATGGGGATCACTCTTTTCATGCTTTCGGTGATTATACTCATTCCCCTTGCTTCAGTCCTGGTATATTCCTTCCAGTTATCACCCCGGGAATTTATAGAACTGATTACAAAGACCAATGTGGTAAATGCGTTTAAGACCAGCTTGCTATGTTCCTTTTTTGCCGCATTAGTCAACAGTGTGTTCGGTCTGATTCTCGCCTGGGTCCTTGTCCGGTATGAGTTTCCCGGCAAACGGATTATGGACGGAATCATCGAACTTCCCTTTGCCCTTCCCACTGCAGTAGCAGGAATTACACTGTCTAAGCTGTACTCCGATACCGGGGTTATGGGCGGATTCCTTGGACTGTTGGGAATAAAAGCGTCATATACCAAGGTCGGGCTGACCATTGCCCTGATTTTTATCGGAATCCCATTTGTAGTCCGGTCCATTCAGCCGGTTCTTGAGACACTTGATCCACGGTATGAAGAGGCAGCAGCAATTCTTGGAGCCGGGAAGTTCCACACCTTTCGAAAGGTGATTCTGCCGGAGCTTGGACCTGCACTTTTAACTGGGTTTGGTCTTGCCTTTGCAAGAGGGGTGGGGGAATACGGCAGCGTGATCTACATATCAGGCAACAATGCCAGAAATCAGACACAGGTGGTTTCCTATGTGATCATGCAGAAACTCAATTATGTGGATTATCCAGGTGCAACGGCAATCGCTCTTGTGATGCTTTTTTTATCCTTTCTGGTTTTACTGTTAGTAAATATGGTTCAGGTACATCAGGCGAAACGTACCAGCTGCTTATAGGAGGGAACATGTATGAAGATAAAAAGTAAGTGGATTCTCATAGGAATCAGTGGGGTATTTCTTTTTTTCATGCTGGTTCTGCCTCTGACCTCCGTAATTATTAATTCTCTGAAAGAGGGAATAGGCTTTTACTTTCAATCATTGGCTACCCCTACTGTAAAATCGGCGTTTGGTGTTACTGTGCTGGCAGCTGTGATTGCGGTCGTCGTCAATACCATTTTCGGAATTGCAGCAGCATGGCTGATCACCAGATTTTCTTTTAAAGGAAAACAGATTCTCTCAGCAGTCATTGACATTCCATTTTCCATTTCTCCAGTCATTGCAGGGCTTGCTTTTTTAATGACATTTGGAAGAATGGGCTGGGCAGGTGGTCTGATTGCCAGATTAAATGAGGCTCTTGGAACGAATATTCAGATCGTATTTGCCGTTCCAGGAGTGGTGCTTGCCACTGTATTTGTCACATTTCCATTTGTATCAAGGGAGATTATACCGGTACTTCTGTCTGTAGGAAAAGAAGAGGAAGAGGCGGCGGCACTTATGGGGGCAGATGGCTTTACCATATTCCGGAAAATAACCTTTCCTCATATCCGCTGGGCCCTTCTTTATGGGGTAATTCTCTGTACGGCAAGAGCACTTGGTGAGTTTGGTGCTGTCCATGCCTTGTCAAAAACCAGAGGGGAGACGTTTACCCTTCCTCTGGAAATCGATGCCCTCTATCTTTCCAATTCATCGGAGTCCATTACTTCGGCATTTGCTGTTTCTTCCATTCTGGTTCTTATGGCAGTAGCAGTGCTGATCATACGAAACATAGCAGAGCATCAGGCAAAAAAGAATGAGGAAAACCATTAACGTGAAGTCAGGAGGGTCTTATGTACATAGAAATGAGAAATATTGAGAAATCATACGGAGATTTTAAGGCTTCCAAAGAGGTGAATTTTGGACTGGAAAAAGGAACACTGGCAGCCCTTCTTGGACCTAGCGGAAGCGGGAAAACAACAATTCTGCGGATGATTGCCGGTTTTGAAACACCGGATACCGGTGATATCATGATCGGTGAGAAACGAGTCAATGATCTTCCTGCTGCAGACAGAGGAATCGGTTTTGTATTTCAAAATTATGCACTGTTTCGGTATATGACGGTCTATGAAAATATCGCTTTTGGTCTGGAAGTGAAAAAGATTAATAAAAAGCTGATAAAAGAGCGTGTCATGGAACTGCTTTCCTTAACCGGACTGGAGGGGCTAGAAAAACGCTATCCCAATCAGCTCTCCGGCGGACAGCGTCAGAGGGTTGCATTTGCCAGAGCACTGGCGCCAAGCCCGGGGCTATTGCTCCTTGATGAGCCATTTGCGGCGATTGATGCAAAGGTACGACAGGAACTTCGCAGCTGGCTAAAGGAGATGATTCATAAGGTGGGGATTACCAGCATTTTTGTCACCCACGATCAGGATGAGGCGGTGGAAGTAGCAGATGAAATCATTGTCACCAATCAGGGGAGAATCGAACAGATTGCAAATCCGTTTGAGATCTATAAAAATCCGGCAACTCCTTTCGTCGCTGAGTTTATCGGGCAGTCCGCCAGAATGGATGGATATCATAAGCTGAAGGGATTTGAAAAGGGTAATTTTAAAGGGGCAATCATACGGCCGGAGTTTGTGGAAGCATTTAAAAGTGACAATCTGAAATTTCAGGATGTGATGAGATGTTCGGAAGAGGGAATCATCGAAGATATTTCATTCCGCGGAAATTATCTGGAGGTTCGTCTGAATGTAAACGGGGTTTCCTTAACAACCCGCAGATCCTTAGAAAGGCGTCCTGTTTCCGTTGGAGAAAAGATGCATGTGATTGTTTACCGGATTTATGCTTACGATGACAAGAAAGCGTATCTGCTGGAAAATTCACTGTTAAACGGAGCCAATATTGTCACATTCTGACGTTAGAAAATAAAGATCTTACAGAGGAGTCAAAAATGAGTATAAGGTTAAAACGGGAAGTTATGACGGCGGATGTCCTGATTATAGGGGGAGGGACGGCTGGCTGTTATGCGGCGCTGACTCTTTCAAAGCATTCTGATTTAAAGGTTATCGTTGCCGAAAAAGCTGGGATCCGAAGGAGCGGTTGTTTGGCAGCAGGAGTAAATGCCATTAATGCCTACATTACTGACGGGCAGACCCCTGAGGATTATGTGGACTATGCAATGAAAGATGCGGCGGGCATAGCCAGAGAAGATCTTCTGTTAACGGCAGCCAGGAGATTTAATAAAGTGACAGCCGATTTAGAACGGCTGGGGCTTGTGATTCTAAAGGATGAAACGGGTAATTATGTGACCAGAGGAAAACGCAATATTAAGATTAATGGAGAAAATATAAAGCCCATTCTTGCCGATGCCGTATTGCAGGTACCAAATGTCACGGTTTTAGAGCACGTAAATATGACCGATCTTCTTGTAACTGACAATGAAGTAAAAGGAGCGGTAGGGTTTCATATGGAAGATACCACCGCTTATGAGATCCGGGCAGCTGCCGTTATTGTGACTACCGGAGGTGCGGCTGGGCTTTATAAACCCAATAATCCGGGTTTTTCCCGCCATAAGATGTGGTATCCTCCCTTTAATACAGGTGCAGGTTATGCCATGGGAATTAAGGCGGGTGCAGAAATGACCTCCTTTGAAATGCGGTTTATTGCACTCCGCTGTAAGGATACCATAGCACCTACCGGAACCATCGCTCAGGGAGTCAGGGCTAAACAGATCAATTCAAAAGGTGAGATTTACGAAGAAAAATATGGAATCACCACCAGTGAACGGGTCTATGGAACTGTAAGGGAGAATCAGCTGGGTAATGGTCCCTGCTATCTTCACACAGAGGGAATTGACAAAGATACAGAGGAGGATTTGCTGAAAGCGTACTTAAATATGGCTCCCAGCCAGACTCTCCGGTGGCTGCAAAGCGACAGGACCCCTGGAAAAGAGGATGTGGAAATAACCGGAACCGAGCCTTATATCGTTGGAGGGCACACTGCAAGCGGTTACTGGATTAATACCAACAGGGAAACCACTGTAACTGGCCTGTATGCAGCAGGTGATGTAGCAGGCGGCTGTCCTCAGAAGTATGTGACAGGCGCTCTGGCAGAAGGGGAAATCGCAGCACTTGATATTATTAAAAAAGGCCGGAAAATGGATTCTTCCTATGAGGCTTTATCCTTTGCTGAGGAAACCTTCCGGGAGTATGAACGCATTTTAAATGGCTCAGAGGCTGTTTTTACAGCAGAGGAACTGGAAGAAGCCATGCAGAAGGTGATGGATGAGTACGCAGGAGGGATTTCGGTCAATTATCAGTATAATGAAAAGCAGCTGAAGCTTGGGGAAGAAAAAATACTGGAACTCACGAAGCTGACCAGATATTTAAATGCCTCTGACATGCATGAGCTGATGTTTGTCTATGAGCTGCTGGAACGCCTGGTTGTATGCCGGTCAGTGATTGCCCATTTAGGTTTCAGAAAGGAGACCAGGTGGCACTCCTTCCAGGAAAACCTGGATTTTCCCAGGTCAGATGAGGCTTATCATAAATTTGTTAACTCCACGATGAAAGACGGAACGCTGGTTTTAAAGCTCCGTGACATAGGAAAGGAGACCGGTTATGAGCATACGGATATCTAAAGAAGCATGTGTGGGTTGTCTGGCATGCACCAGAGTGTGTCCGGGGAGTCTGATTAAGGAAAAGGACGGGAAAGCATTTATAAAATATTCCAGAGACTGCTGGGGATGCGCTTCCTGTGTAAAGGAGTGTGGGTTTGGAGCCATTGATTTTTACTTAGGAGCTGATATGGGAGGAAATGGTACTGTGATGAACGTTTCAGAACATGGTGATCTCCTTCTTTGGAAAGTCACAAGACCCGATGGTACCGTCCGCATCATTGAGGTAAACGGTAAGAATTCGAATAAGTATTAGAGGAGAGATGATTATGAGCAGATTAACCCATCTGGATGAATTGGAAGCAGAGGCAATATATATTATCAGAGAGGTAGCCGCCCAGTGTGAGAAGCCGGTTATGCTCTATTCCATTGGAAAGGACAGTTCCGTCATGCTTCATCTGGCGTTAAAGGCTTTTTATCCGGAAAAACCGCCTTTCCCATTTCTCCATGTGAACACCACCTGGAAGTTTAAAGAAATGATTGAATTCCGGGACAGAACAGCCAGGGAACTGGGAATCGAGTTGCTGGAATATATCAATGAAGACGGCGTTGCACGGGGAATCAATCCATTTGACCACGGTTCATCCTATACGGATATCATGAAAACACAGGCGTTGAAGCAGGCATTAAATAAGTATGGATTTACAGCAGCCTTTGGGGGAGGAAGACGGGATGAGGAAAAAAGCAGGGCAAAGGAACGGATCTTCTCCTTCCGGAATGCTGCCCATGCCTGGGATCCTAAAAATCAGAGACCGGAGATGTGGAAGCTTTACAACACAGAGATTTATAAAGGAGAGAGCATCCGGGTATTTCCTATCTCCAACTGGACGGAAAAGGACATCTGGCAGTACATAAAACAGGAGAATATCCCCATTGTTCCATTGTATTTTGCAGCGGAAAGGCCAGTGGTTTATCGGGATGATGATATTATTATGGTGGACGATGACCGTATGCGGCTATATCCCGGAGAGGTTCCCCAGATGAAAAAGGTTCGTTTCCGGACGCTTGGCTGTTATCCCCTATCTGGCGGTGTTCTTTCCGATGCGGTTACCATTGATCAGATCATTGATGAAACATTAAGCTCTGTGGAATCAGAACGAACCAGCCGGGTGATTGACAAAGACGGCGGAGCCGCCAGTATGGAAAAGAGAAAAAGGGAGGGCTATTTCTGATGAACGGATTGCTGAAATTTATTACCTGCGGAAGTGTGGACGATGGAAAATCCACTTTGATCGGTCATATACTCTACGATTCCAAGCTGCTGTATGCAGATCAGGAAAAAGCGCTGCTGCTTGACAGTAAGGTGGGGTCCAGAGGCGGTGAGATTGATTATTCTCTTCTTTTAGACGGTCTGATGGCAGAGCGGGAGCAGGGAATTACCATTGATGTGGCATACCGGTATTTTACAACGGAGAAGCGAAGCTTTATTGTTGCGGATACACCGGGACACGAAGAATATACAAGAAACATGGCGGTAGGAGCTTCTTTCGCCCAGCTGGCAATCATTCTGGTGGATGCGAAGCAGGGGGTTCTGGTACAGACCAGGCGCCACTTAAGAATCTGTTCCCTTATGGGAATCCGTCATTTCATCTTTGCAGTGAATAAGATGGATTTGGCAGATTATAGTCAGGAGCGATTTGAAGAGATCAGCAGGAGCATTAAGGCCCTTACTGAGGATCTGTCTTTAAACCATGTGACGATTATTCCTGTCAGCGCTACAGAAGGAGATAATGTAACTGTAAAATCAGATCATATGCCCTGGTATCAGGGAGAAACCCTCCTTTCCTGTCTGGAACAGACAGAGGTTACCGAGGATGAAGGAAGCGGTTTTTATATGCCAGTCCAGAGAGTTTGCCGGCCTGACCATGAATTTCGCGGATTTCAGGGCCAGGTGGAATCAGGAACCGTCACGGTTGGACAAAGCCTTACGGTACTTCCAGGAAATGAAACTGCAAAAGTAAAGAGCATTCTGGTGGGAGACCGTTCCGCTGACCAGGCAACCGTTGGCCAGGCAGTTACCATACAGCTTGACAGAGAAGTAGATGTGAGCCGTGGAAACGTTCTGACGGATCAGGAACAGCTGCCTGTAAGCAAAGAAGTGAAGGCATCCATCTTATGGATGGATGAAGCTCCGCTTAAGGAAGGAAACGATTATCTGCTGAAACTGGGAACAAGAATGCTTCCTGCAGTGGTCAAACGCATTGAGTACCAGGTGGATATTAATACAGGGGAGCATTTACCTGCCTGTGAGATTGGTAAAAATGAAATTGCGTCCTGTCTGCTTGAATTTTCCCAACGGATACCGGTTGATGAATTTAAAAGAAATAAAACCCTTGGAGAGCTGATTTTAATAGACCGTGTCAGCCATATGACATCAGCCTGCGGAGTGGTGGATCAGGTGGAAAACGGGGACGAAAAACCATATTTTGAAAAAGGAGGATTACGGGCTGGCGGATATATTTTTGAGGAATTCTATTTTAACCTGGAAAATGCGTTCCTCTCCAGACAGAAGACAAAAGAGACCACCTATCGTCAGGGGGACGTCGTTTCTGTTTCAGGAGACAGCTTCCATTATCCCGACTTTTTTGATGTAATATCTTTGGATGACTCCGTTGCAGTTCTTGTGCGAAACCAAACAATCCAGGATATCATAAGCCTTGATGATTATAGTTATTCGGGATTGCCAATTCTCGATGAAAGAGGCTTTGCTTTAAAAATCAGTTCCAAAGAAGATCTTTCAAACTGTCTGCATGAATTTCATGATCCGGGAGCTGATAATAAAATCGCTTTTCATAATAAATGGTCTAAATTCGAAACATACAGACGGATTGTATGTAACGAAAATTTCTGGATTATTTAAATTGGAGTAATTAAAATAGCCTGCAAACTTAAAAATTACAGTTTGCAGGCTATTTTTATATCTAAATATGAAAGCATTAATTACATATTTTTTTAATAGTTTAATTGGACATATTGTACAAAAATGGCGCAGTATACTTGATACTGCGCGGTAAAAATTTGTAAAAATATAATATATTTTTATTATACATCACACGAAATTATTTGTCAAATAATAGTATATTATGTAGAAATATGTATATTATCAAAATTATTGCAGCGATTTCAAGCCTGAGCTGGGGTGTTTTATTAATAACATTGAGTTAAGCCGTCAAAACATTGGTCATTTTAATTAAAAGTTATATGCTTCAAATAGAGAATAAATATATTAAAAAAATTTATATCTATACATAGTAATAAATTTTAATTCCGTCATTCTGCGCGTCCGGCTAACGAAATACGCTGATTATATAAGGGGTTTCTCTGAGATTACGCAGTATCAAGTATACTGCGAATATTACAGGCGTGCATTTTATACATCGACTCCAATCATGGTTATGCAGTAATTTTCTAAAAAAAACCGGATTAGTCTAAGCCTGAGCACCCAGAAATAAGTTGAAAAAAAGGAGAAAACTATGTCGGAGCATACTTCTGAAAAAAGCGGGAAAAAGGTTCACAAATATGGTTTGAAAAGCCTGCTGACTAAAATACTTTTTTTTGTTGGAATCCCTGTCATTTTATCTTTTTGCATCGTAGGTGCTGTCATCTTGTTTCTGGTTAAATCCAGTGTGGAAGAAATGACAGAAAAAGAACTGACTGCAAGAACCCAGGCAGCGGCTGAGGAGATGGAAGGTTACTTTAATCAATATAAACATAAAGCCGGACAGCTGTCAGACACAGTCGCATTTCAAAAGTTCTTTCAGGATTTAAAGCCTGGCACAAACATATCTTCAGCGCCTGGGTTTGATGATATCAAGCAGACTATGGTACGGTCATATGAGAAAGATAAAGAATCCGTGGTAGCATTCTGGGTAGCAGATATTGATTCCAGCCAGCTGGCCCAGTCAGATGGCTTTGTATCAGATCAGACATATCGTGTGAAGGAACGTCCGTGGTATCAGCTACTGGTGAATTCCGGGAGTACGATTATGACGGAGCCTTTTGAGGATTTTGCCACCAAGGCTCAGATTGTAAGTATTATAGCGCCTGTCTTTGCAGCAGATGGGAAAGAACTTATCGGAGCAGTGGGAATTGACTTTTCTCTTGATGGACTGGTAAAAACCATTGGTTCATACCAGCTTGGAGAAACAGGATTTTACATATTGACATCAAAAGAGGGACAGGTAATCTTTCATCCGGACAAAGACATGGTAAATAAAAAGATTGCAGATCTTAATATTTCCCAGAACATGAAAGAGGCCCTTTCTTCTTCCACAGAAGGATTTCTTTCCTTTACTTCCAATCAGTCGGAAGCAGAAGGTTATGTACGTAAGGTAGGGGATACCGGCTGGACAGTAGCCGCAGGTCTTCCGGTAAAAGAGTTTTATGAGGGCTACAGGGCGATTACGGCATCGATGATCGGAGTTTTTGCCGTTGCATTACTTGTGGTAATTGTCATGATTCTGATTATTTCAAATATGATTGTTGCACCTCTTAAAAAGCTGACGAAAACTGCCAATCTGATTGCAGACGGCAGACTGGATATATCGGCAGATGTAAGATCCAATGATGAAACAGGGCAGATGGCTCTTGCACTTAACCGCACAGTGATTCAGTTAAACAGGTATATCGGATATATCCATGAGATCACTCAGGTGCTTCAGGTAATGGCGGACGGAACTATGCAGATAGAACTTCATCAGGATTATAAAGGTGAGTTTGCTCCGGTAAAAGAAGCGCTTTTAACCATTTCCCAGTCTTTGAACAGGACATTAAAGCTCATACAGGCCAGTGCAGATGAGGTGGGAATTGGAGCAGATCAGGTATCTCAGGGAGCCCAGACTCTGGCATCTGGTTCCGCGGAGCAGGCGGCAACCATTGAAGAATTAAGCGCTTCCATTGAATCGATGTCTGATCAGGCGCAACAGAATTTAGAGCAGGTAAAGAAAGCTGCGGGTTCTGTTTTAGTATCTTCACAGGGACTTTTAAAGAGTAATGAATTTATGGAACAGTTAAGCTCAGCTATGAGGGAGATCAGCAGTTCTTCCGATAAAATAAACAGCATTACAAAAGTAATTGAAGACATTGCTTTCCAGACCAATATTCTGGCGCTGAATGCAGCGGTGGAAGCTGCAAGGGCAGGAGACGCAGGAAAGGGATTTGCAGTAGTGGCGGATGAAGTCCGCAGTCTTGCTGAAAAGTCGGCCGAAGCAGCCGGACAGACGGCAGCCATTATTGTACATTCTTCAGAAACCGTATCAAAGGGAGAGAAACTGGTGGGTATTACTGCAGAAACATTAAATGAAGTTGCGGTAAACTCTGGTTTTGTAGAAACGGTTATTGGAGAAATTGCTGCTTCCGCCAAATCACAGGCGGAAGCAGCAATCCAGATGCACCAGGCCCTCAGCCAGGTATCATCAGTGGTACAATCCAATGCTGCAACTGCAGAGGAAAGCTCTGCTTCCAGTGAGGAACTGGCAGCTCAGGCACAGACACTTCGGGATGAAGTGGGAAGATTTAAACTTAGCTGAGAATATTACTAATGTGAGGATACAAATGAAAAAATTTAAAAACTACAGTATTTCAAAAAAACTCATTACCGCATTCCTGACCGTCACTTTTATCATGCTTTTAGTTGGTGCAGTGGGGCTCCTTGGTATGGCGCGCATTGATGCAATGGATACCTACATGTATCAAGTAAAAACTGCTCCCATGAATGATCTGATTCTTGCCATCGAGAACTTATATCAGATAAAAACTGATTCCAGAGATATGGTGATCCAGACAGGAGACAGCCAGAAATTAAGTGAACTGGAGCAAAATTATAAAACACAAAAAGAAGAATTTTTGAATCATGCAGCAGCATACAAAAAATCCATTGATCCGGCGGATTCAGAATCTCACGGAATTATTGACGAGGGTGTGAAGCTGTTTACGGATACTTACGATCCTGCAGTCTTAAAATGCCTGGAGGCTGCTAAGGGAGGCAATCAGAAAACCTCATCTGCCGCACTTACAGAGAGTTCTGACCAGATCCAGACCATTTATGATAACTTTAATACCCTGATCAGCAATCGTATGGACGGAATCCGTTCTACCAGTGAAAGCAACGACCGGACTGCAGCATTTGCTTCTTTTATTCTGATTGCTTTTGTAATCATGGGAGCCGCAGCAGCCATATATCTTGGAATGAGGATTTCCAAGATGATCAGTGAACCAATTGGTCATGTTGTGGAAGCAGCAGACAGAATCTCACTGGGGTATACAGATGTGAATCTGGGTGACATTGATTCAGAGGATGAGACAGGAAAACTTGCAGATTCTTTTAACCGTATGTTAGAGAGCATCCGCAGCCAGACCGCTGCAGCAGAGAACATCAGCCGGGGTGATTTTACCCAGGAAGTTCCCGTAAGATCAGAAGGTGATGTCCTGGGGCTTGCACTGGAACGGATTAAAAATGATTTGAATCAGACACTGCTTACTATTCGCACAGCTGCCCAGCAGGTTCACACCGGAGCCGAACAGGTATCTTCCGGTGCCCAGGCGTTAGCTTCCGGTGCTACGGAACAGGCGGCTACCATAGAAGAGTTAAATGCCTCTGTAACAGGTGTGGCCAGACAGGCGGAACAGAATGCCGAAAATGTGGAAAAAGCCACTGTTTACGTACGGGAAGCAGGGGATGGTGTAAATGAAGGAAACATACATATGCAGAAGCTCAATGATACGATGAAAGAGATCGGAGCTTCTTCTCATAAGATTTCCAGCATTACAAAGGTAATTGAAGATATTGCGTTTCAGACCAATATACTTGCTCTCAATGCGGCAGTTGAATCTGCAAGAGCGGGAAGTGCAGGAAAGGGGTTTGCAGTGGTGGCGGATGAAGTCCGCAATCTTGCAACCAAATCTTCTGAGGCTGCTAGACAGACGGCAGAACTGATTGAACAGTCTGTTAACAGAATTACAGATGGAGAAAAATATGCATCGGAAACAGCTGTGATTTTAAAAGTAGTATCCGAAAAAGCATCTTTAGCGGTTTCTGCCATTCATGAGATCTCAGAGGCTTCATCCAGTCAGGTTCTGGCCATTGAAGAGATTAACCAGGGTCTTACCCAGGTGTCCTCTGTCGTACAGACCAACGCGGCAACTGCTGAGGAGAGTTCTGCTTCCAGTGAAGAGATGGCAGCACAGGCAGAAATGCTCAATCAGGCAGTCGGAAAATTCAGTCTTAGTGACGGTGAACCGGTAATAAAACGGTATGAGAGCCCTGCTTTTGTTACCTCTGCAAAGATTGATTATAGCAGCGATAAGTATTAAACCAGATGTTTGTCCTCCTCTGTTGATAGATCTTATCAATAATTTTGTCGAAAATTGTAAAACCATTTTGACACATTTGAAAAAAAGGAATATACTGGATGTAAAAAAGAAGGGGGAGTGATCTCCCTCTTTTTTGCTCCGGAGATTTAAAGCACCAGGATGTTTACTTTCCGGATTATTTAACGGAGGAGGCGTAAGTATTTATGAAATACTTAAAAAGCAAGCTTATAGTTTTTGTTTCATTGTTATTAGTTTTAACAGTTGGATTTCTAACTGCCATCACTTCTATTTTTTATTATCAGAGTTCTCTTACAGAAGCAAAGTTAAATTCATCCTATCTGGCGGCATCCTATCAGCAGGGAATTGATTCTGTACTTGACATTTACCGGAACCAGATTAAGATCACTGCATCAAAGAGTTTTCTGACAGACGGAAAAACTTCTGCAGCAGAACAGAAGCGTCTTCTGGAAGAAGAAGCTCAAGCCTCTGGGTTTGCTTATATTACAATCGCTGATTCCAAGGGAAACAATGATAAAGGGGACCAGATTGGGGATCAGGAGTTTTTTAAGCAGGCGGTTAACGGAGCTGCTTATATTTCCAGTCCGTTTGTCAAGGAAGATAATAATTTAGTATTTTATATCGGAGCGCCCATTGGCAGCACAGGAAAAGTGCTTTACGGTCTTCTCCCTTATAAAGCGTTCAGCGATGAACTGACAAAGATTAAAATTGGAGAAAGCGGATATGCATTTGTGGTAAATAAGGAAGGAAAAACTGTGATTCATCCAGATGCCGGCAACGTAAGTAATCCAAAGGATTACATTGAACTGGCAAAGCAGGATTCTTCCTTTGAGCCTACCGCTAAGATTTTTAAGGCTATGATGGACGGAAAGACAGGAACGGGATTCAGTTATTACAAGGGGGTCCGCCGTCTGGTGGGATACATTCCTCTTAGCGGCCCCGAGGGCTGGTCTGTGGCAGTGACGACTCCGCTGACACAGATTGAAGGAAATGTCCGCAATACCCTGTTGATGAGTGTGATTACTGGTCTGCTTCTTCTTTTAGGCTCTATTTTAATAGTAAGAGTATTTGCACAGCGGATAACCAGGCCCATTCTTGAGGCAACCAGGCGCATTGAACGTCTGGCTCATGGCGATTTACAGGATGATGTAGAGATTACCAAAGGAAAAGATGAAAGCGCCCGTCTGATACTTGCGCTTCACAATACCATCAGAGAGCTTCGGTCTTATATCATGGACATTTCCCATGTACTGGATGCTGTGGCCAATAATGATCTGACTGTTACAAGTTCTGTGGAGTACATGGGGGATTTTGCTCCCATTCAGACTGCACTTTTAAAGATTCTTTCATCACTTAACATTACATTAAAAAACATCGCCTGTTCTGCTGATCAGGTAGGTGCAAGCTCCGCCCAGGTCGCTTTGGGAGGACAAAATCTGGCTGCCAATTCCACAGAGCAGGCGGCAACAACAGAGAGCCTGATTTCCTCTCTGGAGACGGTCTCCGGCCACATAAAGGATAATGCCCAGTATTCCCTTACCATAAAGGATATGACCGAATCCGCAATCCTCGAGACCAGACAGGGAGATGAAGAGATGAAAAAGCTTCAGGAATCCATGGCAACCATTGATTCCTCTTCCAAGAAAATTCAGGAAATCATACATATTATTGATGATATTGCATTTCAGACCAATATCCTGGCATTGAATGCAGCCATAGAGGCAGCCCGTGCAGGGGAAGCAGGAAAAGGATTTTCCGTTGTTGCAGATGAGGTGAGAGAGCTGGCTGGAAAAAGTGCGGATGCTGCAAAGCAGACAACCGATTTAATCCATAGTACCATGGAATCCGTGGCACAGGGAAAACGAAATACTGAGTCCACTGCTGAAGTATTTAAAAAGATTGTGGAGCAGACCAATACAATCGATACCCTTGTGTCCAAGGTATCACAGTCATTAAAGAGCCAGGCAGACAGTGTAGCCCAGTTAGAGGGAGGTATGCAGAAGATTTCCATGGTTACCCAGTCTAACTCAGCGACAGCAGAAGAAAGCGCTGCTACCAGCGAAGAATTGTTAAGCCAGATGCAGATGTTAAAAGAGCTGATTATGCAATTCCAGCTTTCTGATACAAGTGACCAGCTTTAAATTCTTTCTAAATGAATAAGATATGCCCTGATAAGCGGTTAATAGCTGCTTACCAGGGTATTTTTTTGTGTCTGTTATTTTCCGATAAAAAATAATTGACAAATAGTTTTCATCATAGTATTATACATATATAAATAGTATGTTTATAGGAGAAATAAAAATGAATCATTTATTTATGGTCGTACGGGAAAATATGAGGCTGTGTTGTTTTTGCTGTAGATGCTTCGCAAGAAGAGATACGGTTTTTTCCAGTGCGCATATGAATATCTGATTTCCTGCAAATTCCTGTGACAGACCAGACATGGAAAAAAGGGGGCAGATGGGCGTTCATCTGCTTCCTTTTTTCATGAAATCAAAGGAGATACCAATATGGACTTTGAATTTATACGAGCGTATGCGCCGCTTTACGCCAGTGCCGCAGGCTTAACACTGACCATAGCATTTTTTGGAATTTTGCTGTCAGTTGTGATCGGTCTGCTGTGCAGTCTGGTAAAGATTTTTAAGATACCGGTAGTAACAGCCATTGTGAACGGGTACATAGAGATATCAAGAAATACACCCTTGTTAATTCAGCTGTTTTTCCTGTATTTTGGTCTGCCTAAGATTGGAATTGTACTAAGCTCTGAGACTTGTGCCATTACAGGTCTGGCTTTCCTGGGAGGAAGTTATATGGCGGA
This sequence comes from Lacrimispora struthionigena, assembly GCF_048627165.1. Lineage (NCBI taxonomy): Bacteria > Bacillati > Bacillota > Clostridia > Lachnospirales > Lachnospiraceae > Lacrimispora > Lacrimispora struthionigena. The sequence goes on along the minus strand of NZ_JBMBWP010000002.1, from coordinate 561,109 downwards.
GGCATTCCGTACGGGAATTGAACAGATTCCAAAGATTCAGACAGATTCCGGTTTAAGCCTGGGTATGACGGGGTTTCAGATATTCCGTTTCATTCTACTTCCCCAGGCAATCGCAACCAGCGTTCCGGTCTTCTGTGCAAATATTATTTTCCTGATTAAGGAAACCTCTGTATTTAGCGCAGTTGCTCTTGCAGATCTTATGTTTGTGGCAAAGGATCTGATTGGTATTTACTATAAGACAGACGAGGCACTTTTCATGCTGGTCATCTCGTATTTACTGATTCTTCTGCCAGTATCCGCTTTTTGTACCTTGTTGGAAAGGAGGGTGCGGTATGCAGAATTTGGGAATTGAGATCCTGTTTCAGGGAAATAACTTTTTAAGGCTGTGGGAAGGCTTATGGGTTTCACTAAAGCTTGCGGTGATATCCATGTTTTTTTCCATCTGTCTTGGAATGCTGTTTGGCATGGTAATGACCAGCACAAATAAGCTTGTACGGTTTCTCTGCCGATTGTATCTTGAGACAGTACGGATTATGCCCCAGCTGGTACTGTTATTTCTGGTTTATTTTGGAGCGGCAAAGCATTTAAATGTGAATTTTACAGGAGGAACTGCCGCAGTGCTGGTATTCACCTTCTGGGGAACCGCCGAGATGGGGGATCTGGTGCGAAGTGCACTGGAGTCCATCCCTGTTCATCAGTATCAAAGCGGTTATGCCCTTGGCTTTGGTAAGATAGGCGTTTACCGGCATATCATCATACCCCAGACCATTCGCCGGCTTTTACCGTCCATGATGAATCTTCTGACTAGAATGGTGAAAACCACATCGTTAGTGGTTCTGATCGGCGTAATTGAAGTGGTCAAAGTAGGAAAGCAGATTATTGACGCTTCCCGCTATACAGTTCCGGATGCAGCTCTTTGGGTTTACGGCGTTATCTTTATCATGTATTTTGCAGTCTGTTACCCATTTTCCAGGGCAGCGGCTCTGTTAGATAAGAAATTGAGGGATTGATTATGAATGTGGAAGAAATTTTAAAAACGGAACAGCTGAATAAATCCTATGAAAATGGATTAAAGGTTTTAAACGACATTACATTTTCTCTGAAAAAGGGAGAGGTGGTTGTAATAATTGGCCCTTCCGGCTGTGGAAAAAGCACTTTTTTACGATGTTTAAACATGTTGGAGCCAGTGGATTCCGGCACCATTGGTTTTAAAGACCGTGTCATTGACCGGGCGAATAAAGATGTTTATGAGCTGAGGCAAAAAATTGGAATGGTATTTCAAAGCTATGATTTATTTCCTCATCTGACCATTCTGGATAATATACTTCTGGCTCCCATTAAGGTTCAAAAGAGGGAAAGATCAGAAGTGACAAAAGAAGCTGAGGAACTCTTAAAACGGGTCGGTCTGTCAGATAAAACAAATGTCTACCCAAGACAGCTGTCAGGCGGGCAGAAACAGAGAGTTGCCATTGTGCGGGCGCTTATGATGCATCCGGAGATCCTTCTTCTCGATGAGATAACGGCTGCTTTGGATCCGGAGATGGTCCGGGAAGTTCTGCAGGTAGTGCTGGAGCTTGCCAGAGAGGGAATGACAATGGTGATTGTAACCCATGAGATGGAATTTGCAAAAGCAGTTGCAGACCGGGTTTTGTTTATGGATCAGGGAGTAGTGGTTGAAGAGGGAAGTCCGGAGGAGTTCTTTCACTCACCCCAAACAGAGAGAGCAAAGCAATTTTTAAATATGTTTCATTATGAAGCTCGATAGAAAAGGAGGATATTATTTATGAAAAAGGGATTATTAAGCGCATTACTTGGAATTACCATGGCAGCGGGGCTTTTAGCAGGCTGCAGTCAGGCAAAAGCACCGGCAGGAGCACCGGCACAGGAAGCTTCTCCCTCAGCAAAAGCCAGATCTCTTGATGAGATTAAGAAAGCCGGTACCATACGCATTGGAGTGTTCAGCGATAAAAATCCATTTGGATATGTGGATTCCAATGGTAAGATCCAGGGATATGATGTTTATTTTGGAAAAAGAATTGCAAAAGATTTGTTTGGCAGTGAAGATAAAGTGGAATTTGTCTATGTGGAAGCTGCAAGCCGTGTGGAATACTTAAAATCTGCCAAGGTTGATGTCATCCTTGCTAATTTTACAGTGACTGATGAAAGAAAAGAACAGGTAGATTTTGCACTTCCTTACATGAAGGTTGCGCTGGGAGTGGTATCACCGGATAAGGCTCTGATTTCTGATGTTTCCCAGTTAAAAGATAAAACCTTAATTGTAGTAAAAGGCACGACTGCAGAGACTTATTTCTCCCAGAATCACCCGGAAGTAAAGCTGTTAAAGTTTGATGAGTACCAGGAAGCGTATGATGCTCTTGCCGACGGAAGAGGGGATGCATTCTCCACAGATAATACGGAAGTACTTGCATGGGCGATTCAAAACAAGGGATTTACAGTAGGAATTGAATCCATTGGAAATCTTGACACCATCGCTCCCGCCGTGCAGAAAGGCAATACGGAACTTTTAGAATGGCTCAATGGGGAAATTAAATCGTTAGCAGGAGAGCAGTTCTTCCATCAGGATTATAAAGAAACCTTAGAACCTGTATACGGAGATGAAATTGATCCGGAGAATCTGGTAGTGGAAGGCGGTCAGGTTTAGATCTGGCAGATGATAATTTTTACCAATGAAAGAAGAAATATTCGTTATTGAGAAAAAATAACCGGCAGGGCGTGTTGACGCCCTGCATTTTTTGTATGATAATAACATCGTTATATAACAGTGTTATAAAGGAGAACAAATGAGTACTCAGGTAAATGGAAATGATACACGCCTCGCTATCCTGGAAGCGGGCAAACAGGAATTTTTAAAGTATGGTTATGAAGGTGCTTCCTTAAGACGGATTGCAAAAGAGGCTTGTGTGACAACAGGAGCGATTTATGGGTATTTTCCAGGCAAGGAGGCGCTTTTCGAGGAATTGACCGGAGATGCAGCAGAGGGATTGATGGAAAAATACAGAGCAGTACATGTGGAATTTGCCGCACTGCCCCCGGAAAAACAGGCGGCAGCCCTTGATGAGATCTCCGATGATAATGTTCCATGGATGGTGAATTATGTTTATGACCGCTTTGATCTGTTTAAATTAATCTTCTGCAAAAGCAGCAAAGAATACTGTGACAGTTATTTAAGTGAGCTGACGGAGATTGAAGAAGCCTCAACCTGGGAGTTTGTAGAGGCAATGAAGGAACTGGGGCATGATGTGATGGAGATTGACAGCACCATCATTCATATTTTAGCACGGTCGTTTTTCCAACAGCTCTGGGAGTTTGTAGCTCATGATGTTCCCAGAGAGAAGGCTCTGTCTTATGGGCTGGTACTTGGAACCTTCCAGCATGCGGGCTGGAAAAAAATTATGGGGCTTTAATGCTCCATATTATTTTGATTTGAAATTAGTATTAACTAACTAATGACTGATTAAATTCAGCCAGAGGAGGAAAAAAAGGTGGAAGAAAAAAAGAATCTGATGACAGAACTTCCGGTTACCGGGAAGGTCACGCTCCTTACATTTGCAGGGAGTTACAAATATTTAACGTGGCTGGGATGTCTTTTGTCCGGAATCAGTGCCGTAATCGGGCTGTTTCCCTATGTATTTATGTGGAAGGCGGTAAAAGCTGCAGTAACCGCCTGGCCGGATGTCCGGGCTGCAGAAGAGATGATTACTTATGGCTGGTACGCTGTTGGGGCAGCACTTGGAAGTATGCTGATTTATTTCGGCGCACTTTTATGCACTCATTTGTCAGCGTTCCGTACAGCCAGGAACATGAAGACAGTCGCACTTCATCATTTAACAAAGCTGCCTGTGGGGTATGTGAAACGTATGGGCAGTGGGAAACTGCGCCGGATCATTGACGATGGAGCCGGGCAGACCGAGACCTATCTGGCTCACCAGCTTCCCGATCTGGCGGGTGCAATGGTGACCCCAGTAGCTGTTTTATTTCTCCTGTTATTTTTTGACTGGAGATTTGGACTGATCAGTCTTTTGCCTATGGCAGTGGGGCTTTTTGTCTTAACCCGTGTGCTGATGGGAGATATGGAAAATTCCATGGCACAGTATCAGAATGCACTGGAGGATATGAACAATGAGGCCGTAGAATATGTGAGAGGAATTCCGGTTGTAAAAACATTTCAACAGAGTATTTTTTCCTTTAAAAACTTTCATGAGTCCATACTCCGTTATAAAAACTGGGCAGTTAACTATACTGTTTCTTTGCGGATTCCCATGTGTGCCTATACCGTAAGCATCAATGGTATTTTTGCTTTTCTCATTCCGGCAGGCCTGATTCTGACCGCAGATTTAAGCTATGGAACTTCTTATCTTAAGGTGGTTCTGGACATTCTGTTTTATGTCTTATTTACCCCTGTCTGCGTTACCATGATGGATAAAATCATGTGGACCAGTGAGAATACGTTAAAAGCAAAGGATGCCTTAAACAGGGTGATGCTTATAATAGAAGAACCGCCTTTAAATGAACCGGAACATGGGGGAATACCAAAAGATTCATCTGTGGAATTTAAGAATGTTACTTTTTCCTATGAAAAAGGTAAGGAAGCCGCTTTGAATAATGTATCTTTTCAAATACCCCAGGGCGCCACTGTGGCGATTGTGGGACCCTCAGGTGGAGGAAAGACCACAGCGGCCAGTCTCATTCCCCGGTTTTATGACGTTGACAGCGGAAGCATCTGCGTGGGTGGAGTCGATATCAGGGATATGAATACGGAAAAACTGATGGAGAAGATCAGCTTTGTATTCCAGGACAGCCATCTTTTTAAAGATACCATTCTTAATAATATCCGGGCTGCAAGGCCTCAGGCAACAAAAAAAGAAGTGGAACTGGCGGTAAAAGCAGCCTGCTGCCAGGACATTATTGATAAATTCCCGGATGGTTATGAGACTGTGGTGGGCACCAAGGGTGTTTACTTATCAGGGGGAGAATGCCAGAGAATCGCCATAGCAAGAGCGGTGTTAAAAGATGCCCCCATTGTTCTTCTTGATGAAGCCACGGCATTTGCTGATCCTGACAATGAATATCAGATTCAGAAGGCATTTGAAACCCTGGTTAAAGGAAAAACAGTCTTAATGATTGCCCACCGTCTTTCCACTGTCCGCGGAGCAGACAAGATTTTAGTGATGAATCAGGGACGGATCGAAGAGGAAGGAAATCATGAGGAACTGATTCAAAAACAGGGGCTGTATGCTTCTATGTGGAAGGACTATCAGACTTCGGTATCATGGAAAGTAGGTGAAAAACATGAGTAAATATTTACAGAGACGTTTTGCTCTTAGTGAACAGGGAGGAAAAGATCTGACTAAGGCAGTGCTTGCCTGTACGGCAGCAAATCTGGGACTTATTTTTCCTATGGGACTTTTAATTCTATTTCTTGAAAAACTGTTGCTGCCTGTAACAGGAGGAAAGGGAGTACAAATAGGACTTTTTGGATTTATCGGGCTTAGCATTCTCTTTTTGATTCTTATTTTTATACTTCAATATTTACAGTATAATAAAACCTTTCTTGCTTCGTATCAGGAAAGCGCCAATTTGCGCATTCGGCTGGCAGAAAAATTAAGAAAAATCCCTCTTTCCTTCTTTGGAAAAAGAGATCTGGCAGATTTAACCACTACCATAATGGGGGACTGCGCCTGGATGGAGACTGCATTTTCCCACTTCATACCGGAACTGATCGGCGCCCTGCTTTCCACTGCCTTAGTAGGACTGGGAATGTTTTTTCTGGATGTGAAAATGGCTCTGGCACTTTTATGGGTGATTCCTGCGGCATTTATGCTTTCGGCGGGAACCAGACCTCTCATTGACCGAATGGAACGGAAGGAAAAGACCAAGAAACTGGCAGCTTCCGATGGAATTCAGGAGTGTATTGAAAATATTCAGGATATAAAAGCCAATAACCAGCGGGAGACTTATTTAAAGGATCTGGATTCAAAAATCATTGCGGTTGAGAAAGGGACTGTCCGGATGGAGGTATTAAACGGCAGCTTTGTAACGGCTTCCCAGATGGTATTACGCCTTGGAATGGCAACAACCGTTCTTACGGGTGCATTTCTCATGACAGAGAGAAAGCTGGATCTTATGGTATTTCTTATGTTCATGGTTGCGGCTACCCGTATCTACGGTCCCCTGACCGGCTGCTTAAATAATTTATCGGCTGTGTATTCCACCCTGCTGCAGGTGGAACGTATGAGATCCATTGAAGAGGAACCGGTACAGGAAGGTGATGAAATCAGGAAACTGAGTGGATATGATATCGTGTATGATCATGTGGGATTTTCCTATCATCAGAATGAAACTGTGCTGGAGGATATTTCTTTCTGCGCCAGACAGGGGCAGGTTACCGCGCTGGTTGGCCCTTCCGGCGGCGGAAAAAGTACGGCCGCAAGACTGGCAGCCCGTTTCTGGGATGTGGAAAAAGGAAGCGTTACCATTGGGGGAATGGATGTAAAGGGGATTGATCCGGAATATCTCTTAAAGCATATCTCTGTGGTATTTCAGGATGTGATGCTTTTTAACAATACAGTTATGGAAAATATCCGGATCGGCAGAAAGGATGCAACTGACAAAGAAGTCATGGAAGCAGCGAAAGCGGCTCAGTGCATGGATTTTATCCAACGGCTGCCGGAAGGTTTTCAGACCAGGATCGGTGAGAACGGGTCAGCACTTTCTGGTGGAGAGCGGCAGCGGCTGTCCATTGCAAGGGCGTTATTAAAGGATGCACCAGTTATTATACTTGATGAAGCCACAGCCTCCCTGGACGTAGAGAATGAATCTCTCATACAGAGCGCCATATCAAATCTGATTCGGAATAAGACCGTTCTTATTATCGCCCACCGGATGAGAACGGTTGCTCAGGCAGATAAAATTGTGGTATTAAAAGACGGCAAAGTGGCTGAAGAGGGGAGTCCGGAGGTTCTATATAAGAAAGGCGGAATCTACCGTCATATGACGGACTTACAGAATCAGAGCCAGAACTGGTCAATTGGATAGAGGAGGATTGTGTTGTAAGATTGTGGGATTTATGGTATAATTACCATGCAAAATCACAGCAGTCATAAGAAAAAGGAGGGTATTCACATGAAGTTTTTAAAGTGTAATCATTGCGGAAATATTGTAGCGGTTGTAGAAGAAAAAGGCGGCACAATTACCTGTTGCGGAGATAACATGCAGGAGATGAAAGCCAATACCACAGATGCAGCCACTGAGAAACATGTGCCGGTTATCGAAATTGATGGCCAGAGCGTTACGGTTACGGTTGGTTCTGTAGAGCATCCGATGCTGCCTGAACATTTCATTGGCTGGATTGTATTAGAGACAAAGATGGGCAACCAGAGAAAGATCTTAAATCCTGGTGACAAACCAGTTGCTAAATTCATGATGTGTGAAGGCGACGAGGTTCTGGCAGCCTATGAGTACTGCAATCTTCATGGATTGTGGAAAGCAGAGAAATAAATAGAATTAAAAAGCTCACAGACCTTTGGTCCGTGGGCTTTTTGGTCGTATCCAAAGAAACAGACAGCTTTAAGACAGGAGAGTACCTTTCATGAACAAGAAAGAAGCAAGCGAATTAAAAAAGCTTTTTACCCCGGCCAACTGCGCCATCAGCCGGATCTGCGGCTGCTATGTAGACGCAGAAAAGAATAAGCGGACAGAACTAAAGGAGGCCTTCCTCTCTCTTCCGGAAGAGGAGGCATTTAAATATTTTACCATTTTTAAAAGCGCCCTTTCCGGTACATTGGGAAAAAATCTGGTAAATATGGAATTTCCTCTCCATACAGAAGAAGAGGGGGGAACACAGAATTTTCTGTTAAAACTAAGGGACAGCCAGTTAAAGGATGACGGCCTGATTGAAGAATTTTACGATAAGGTAATAGCAAGTTATGATTACGGTGAGAACTATTACATAATCCTGATTCACTGTGCCTATGACATACCGGCAAGATCCTCCGATGGACTGGAGATGTACGATGCCTCAGATTTTGTCTATGAATTTATCCAGTGCACCATCTGTCCGGTGAAGCTGTCAAAGGCAGGTCTTTGTTACAACTCCCAGGCCAATGTAATTGAGAACAGAAACAGAGACTGGATCGTGGAAGCTCCGGAGACCGGATTTTTATTTCCTGCATTTACAGACCGCAATACGGATATTCATGGACTTGTCTATTATTCCAAGAATCCGGAACTGCTGCCGGAACGTCTGATCGACGAACTCTTAGGCTGCGTAATTCCAATGACAGCAAAGAGCCAGAAGGAGACCTTCCAGACTATAATTGAGGAGACTCTGGGAGAAAACTGTGATTTTGAGACAGTAAAGAACATTCATGATACCATCAATGAGATGCTGGAAGAGACAAAAGATGAACCAGCTCCCTTCACCATTGATAAATACCAGATGAAGAAGCTTCTGGAGAACAATGGCGCATCCCAGGAAAAGCTTGAGGAATTAGAACAGCGGTTCACTCAGGATGAACAGGAGAAAAATCCGGGATTTCTCGCCTCCAATATTGTCAATGCAAGGAGCTTTGAAATCAAGACCACAGATGTGAGTATTAAGGTAGCGCCGGATAAAACGTATCTTGTGGAAAACCGGATGATCGAGGGGCGTCCCTGTATTGTAATCGGCATCAGTGAGCATGTGGAAATCAATGGAATCACAGTAAGACCAATCGCAGCCCAGCATTCTTACGAAGAAGAGGCAGAAGAATAGGGACAAAATATTTTGCCTATCTGTTATGGCTATGCTATACTGTAAGAAAACTACAGTGAGGAATGAAACGTGGCTGAGAGAACATTTGGCTGGGTACAGGAGGCCTATACCCTGGACAATTTAAAAAATGTGGTATCCGTATTTGTACCGGATTCCAGTATAAACCGGCTGCTGAAAACGGATAAGATTCCAAGACTCATTCAGGAAGAAGATAAAAGAGATGAGTTTATAAAAGAACTGGACCAGGAGGAAATCCGCATTCCCTATACCCATTTAAAAGGAAAAGGAACACCAAAAGGCTATACCAGAAGCAACGCCCCCTGCTCCGGCATTATACAGGCGGTTTTGCCTGGGCAGAGAAAAGAATATCAGTCTGACTGGCCGGCGGATTCCTTTTTAAGATGGGCAGTCAGTATTGGTTTTCTGGACTATGACAGGACGTCAGATGAGTGCTCTTTATCTGATTTAGGAAGACAGTATGCAAAAGCAGAGGTGGGAAGCAAAGAGGAAGAAGAAGTATTAAAAGATGCCCTTCTTTCCTACCCTCCGGTATGCAGAGTGCTGTCTCTTCTGATGAAGGAAGGGCATATGACCAAATTTGAGATAGGTGCCAGGCTTGGTTTTATCGGAGAAGCCGGTTTTACCTCCATTCCCCAGTCCATGATTTTAGAGGGACTTGCAGCAGCGGAAGAAAAGGAAGAAAAGACAAAGCTGCTTCAGGATACGGAAGGAACCAGCGACAAGTACGTCAGAACCATTTGCAGCTGGCTGATTTCTGTAGGCTGGGTAAGGAAGGCTCCAAAAGAGATACCCGGTCTTTACGGGCACAAGGAAGAGACAGAGGTAATTCCCCAGTCATATCAGCTGACACTAAAGGGAAGAACCATATGCAATCATATAACAGGAGTATCCAGATACAAAAAAGTACCAAAGCGGGTGATGTGGGATATGCTGGCCACCAAGGCAGCAGACCGGGAATACTTAAGAAACCGGCGGGCTCATATTATAACGTGTCTGGAAAAGTCGCCCCTCACCCCTTTGCAGATTCAGGAATATTTAAGGCAGAAGGGGATAGAGGAAGAGGCAGAAACCATACTTGATGATATCAAGAGTCTGGAAAATATCGGGCTGCAGGTCCAAAAGACCAGAGATACATACCGGATTACAGATGAGATTACGGGACTTTTATTTCCGGAAACCCAGTCTTTCCTTCCAGTAAAATCCCAGGTATCCATACTGAAGGATTATTTACGATCCTACTTGTCACATGTGGACCATAAGTATTTAATTCTGCTGGATTTAGGCTTTGACGGCACCTCCGACCGGGATTACGAGATACAGACAGCCCAGCTTCTTACTGCGGAGCTGTCCTTTCTTGGAGGAAGACTTGGAGATACCAGAAAGCCGGATGTCTGCATTTACTACGAAGACAACGGTCTGATCATCGACAACAAGGCTTATGGAAAGGGATATTCCCTACCCATCAAGCAAGCCGATGAGATGTACCGGTATATAGAAGAGAATAAGGAACGAAGTGAGCTGCTTAATCCTAACTGCTGGTGGAACATCTTTGATGAAGGCGTGAAAACATTTCACTTCGCATTCCTGTCAGGAGAATTTACCGGAGGTTTTAAGGACAGATTAAATCATATCTCCATGCGTTCCGGTATCAAAGGGGCAGCAGTGAATTCTGCAAATCTGCTTATCATGGCAGAACAGTTAAAATCAGGTACAATGAGTTATGAGGAATTTTTCCAATTGTTTGATCATAACGATGAGATTATATTTCCACACCTATCATTACAGGGAGGTTTGATACTATGACACTGGGAGATTATCTTCCTTTTTGGAACAAACTTACAGAGAAACAAAGAGAAAAGCTGTCCTCCAAATCGAAAAAAATAAGATTTGAAAAGGGAATGCTGGTACATGGGGAATCCGATGAGTGCAGCGGTTTTCTTCTTGTAACGGAAGGTCAGTTAAGAGTGTTTACCATATCGGATGAAGGCCGGGAACTGACTTTATACCGGTTGTTTGAACGGGATATCTGTCTGTTCTCCGGGTCCTGTATGGTGAAGAACATTCAGTTTGATGTAACTGTGGAAGCAGAACAGGATACGGTAGTGTTCCAGATTCCAGCTGATATCTATCGTGATTTAATGGAAGAATCAGCCGTAGTCTCAAACTTCACCAATGAACTGATGGCATCCAGATTCTCTGATGTAATGTGGCTGATGGATCAGGTGATGAACAAAAAGATGGATGGAAGACTGGCTGCATTCTTACTGGAGGAGTGCAGGCTCAATGATACGATGGAACTTTCCATTACCCATGAGCAGATCGCCCGCCACTTAGGCACTGCCAGAGAGGTGGTAACCCGTCTGCTTCGTCTGTTTCAGGGCGAGAGTCTGGTGAAGATTACAAGAGGGACCGTAGAACTTCTTGATGAAAAGGGGTTAGAGGTGCTGGCTGCCCATAGTTTAAGATGAACTTGTATGGAAAAATAAACTTGCTTTCTTTTATCTGGAACGTTATATTATAAAAAGTTTATAAAAATTTTATAATAGACAAAGGATGAAGAAATGAAAGATTTGGTACCTCAGTTTTTTTTATCAATGAAGCATTATACGAAGGAGCAGTTCTTAAAAGATTTCGTTTCCGGAATCATTGTAGCTATTATTGCCCTTCCGCTTTCCATAGCCCTGGCATTAGCAAGCGGTGTTACACCGGAGCAGGGGCTTTACACCGCCATTACAGCTGGTTTTGTCATCTCTTTTCTGGGAGGAAGCAAGGTTCAGATTGCAGGCCCCACCGCTGCATTTGCATCTATCGTGGCAGGGGTTGCAGCGAAAAACGGCTTTGATGGGTTGGTTATGGCAACCATTATGGCGGGAATCTTTCTGCTTATCATGGGATTTTTGCGGATGGGAAGCCTGATTCGCTTCATTCCATATACCATTACCACAGGATTTACCACAGGAATCGCTGTTACCATATTCATAGGCCAGATCAAGGATTTTATGGGACTTACCTTTGAACATGCCCCAATCGAAACTCTTGAAAAAGTCAGTGAGGTGGTACACAGCATTGGTACCCTCAATCCTATGGCTCTTGCAGTGGGATTTACAGCGCTCCTCATTTTAATTGTATGGCCCAGATTTTTCAAAACCATACCGCCGTCACTGATTGCCGTCATTTTTACGGCGGGTCTTGTAAAAATGTTTCATCTTCCGGTAAATACCATTGGGGATTTATACACCATATCATCGGATCTTCCCACCTTTCATCTTCCTGTATTTTCTCTTGCCATGGTACAAAAGGTAATGCCGGATGCAGTGACCATAGCCGTCCTGGCAGCGGTAGAATCCTTATTGTCCTGCGTAGTTGCAGACGGAATGGTAGGAAGCAGACATAATTCCAATATGGAGCTGGTTGCCCAGGGCGCCGGTAATATCTGTTCCGCTCTTTTTGGCGGAATTCCAGCCACTGGAGCCATAGCAAGAACTGCTGCAAACATAAAAAACGGCGGAAGAACGCCTGTAGCAGGCATGGTTCATGCAGTAATGCTTCTTCTGGTTTTAGTATTTTTAATGCCTTATGCCGCATTAATTCCCATGCCGGCTATAGCAGCTATTCTCTTTATGGTAGCTTATAACATGAGTGAGTGGAGAGTCTTTCTTTCCATCATAAAGACAGCTCCCAAAAGTGACTGGTCTGTGCTTCTTGTGACCTTTGTATTTACTGTTGCCTTTGATCTTGTGACAGCTATTGCGGTTGGAATTTTATTTGCTTCCCTGCTGTTCATGAAACGTATGGCTGACGTGACAGAAGTAAGCAGCTGGAAGTACTTAGAGGATGAAGAAAACAGCAGCGAATCCATAGACTTAAAACCTGTGCCAAAGCATGTTGCAGTCTTTGAAGTAAGCGGTCCCATGTTCTTTGGGGCAGCGGAAAAGATTTCCCAGCTGATTATAGAAGAGGGGAAACGGGTTCTGATTCTTAGAATGAGAAGTGTTCCGGCTATGGATGCAACGGCTTTAAAAAGTCTGGAAAAACTGTATCACAATTTAAAGAAAAAGCATGTGACCCTTATTTTATCCCATGTCAATGACCAGCCCATGTCCATGATGGAGAGGGCGGGTTTTTTGGAGTCCGTGGGGAGAGAAAACCTGGCGGGTTGCATTGATGAAGCGCTTTCTTTTGCAGCAGATCTTTAAACCATTAATAAAAAAGAACCGAAGTTCAATCCATGAGCTTCGGTTTCTTTTTTTATTGGCTTACTAATTCATCCAGGGATTTAAACTGATAACCCATCTCTTCCCATTTAGTCAGCAGTTCATCAAGAATCTGGGCATTGGTACTGGAAGTACTGTGCAAAAGAACGATAGCACCGGGATGAATCCGGCCTAACAGCTTTTTAAAGGCTTCTTCCTTTGAAGGCTGCTTATCCTGATACCAGTCCACGTAAGCCAGGCTCCAGAAAAAGGTTTTATATCCCATATCCTTTGCCATCTGGAGATTGGATTCACTGTATTTGCCCTGCGGTGGACGGTAATACTTTCTCATTTTCTGCCCAGTGGTCTGTTCAAACAAAGTTTCCAAGTCTCCCAGTTCTTTTTCAAAAGATTCCTTTGAACTCATCTTTGACATATCCGGATGATGATAGGTGTGGTTACCTACTGTGTGACCTTCCGCAATCATCCGTTTAACCAGTTCTGGTGCAGTCTCTATGTAGTTGCCCACAACGAAAAAGGTTGCAGGTGCATGGTGCTTTTTCAGTGCATCTAAAATCGCAGCAGTATTTCCGTTTTCATATCCTGCATCAAAGGTGAGATATAAGACCTTATCCGGGGTTTTTTGTGCATAATAAGCATTAAACTGCTTTAGATAATCCATGGTGGCATTGGCAACAGGAGGCTGCCCTTCCTGCTGGAAGCTTAATCCCCAGTTTCCTTCTGCAGCAGTTTCCACAGCACGATGATGTTCCATCAGCATAGCTCCCAGACGCCCGGCAAAAAAGGCACATAAAAGGAACAGAAATATCTTCAGGCCTTTCTTTCCATTTTCCGGCGATATGGAAAATGTTCTGATTTTCTCCGCCAGTCTTAATCGGTTGAACCATTTCATAGTAATACTCCGTCGAGTCCATTTGTTTCAATATATGACGGAGTTTCGGGAATATATGCTGTAGGATTAACGTTCAGACCATTTTTCTCCCCAGATTTTCATCTGATTGACCACGTTTTGTAAATCCATACCTTTCTCTGTCAGCGTGTAACGGACTTCAGGCGGTATGGTGGGGATAACTTCCCTTGTTAATATGCCATGGGATTCTAAAGAACGCAGGCAGGCGGTTAAAGTCTTGGGGCTGATTCCGTGTAAGCTCATTCGGAGCTCTCCAAAGCGCCTTGTACCTGCAAAAAGATTTTTTACAATAAGAAAGGACCGATTTCCCACCGATAATGTTAAACATTTTTTCCACATGGCATTCCAGGGTTTTTGGTTTTATTTCTTTATTTTTCATGGTTTTTCTGCCTCACAGCTATTCTTTTGATAGTTAGTATCTTTTGTGTAATTATATAACGGAAATGTAATTACTTGTCAAGAGAAACTCATGGTATTAAGATATAGAAAACAAGAAACAGGAGGATTATTCATGAAAAAAACATATAGAGTCTATCAGGTTGATTCATTTACCAGAGAGCAATTCACCGGAAATCCGGCAGGAGTAGTGACCAATGGGGAGGGGCTAAGTGACAGCATGATGCTTAAAATAGCAAGAGAGTTAAATAATTCGGAAACGGCATTCCTGTTTCCCGGATCGGAAGGAGAGTATGACGTTCAGGTGCGGTTTTTCACACCCCTGTGCGAGGTGCCCATCTGTGGCCATGCCACAATTGCAGCCCACTATGTCAGAGCATTGGAACAAAATATGGCATCCGGGGTGGTCATTCAGAAAACCGGGGCAGGAATCCTTCCGGTTGAAATCCGGTCTGAGAATGGAGATTATACGATTACCATGACTCAGGGAGAAGTGATAGTGGGAGAGCCTTTGCCTTTACCTGTTCAGGAGGATATTTTAGCAGCTCTTGGGATTCCAAAAGAGAGACACAGAAGGGACTGTCCAATTGCCATAGCATCAACGGGACATTCCAAGGTAATGGTTGGTATAACAGAGGAGAACCTGCTTCACAGCTTAAAGCCGGACCTTGCAAAGCTGTCAGAATTAAGTAGTCGCATTGGTTGTAACGGATATTATGTATTTACACTTCATCCGGAAAGAAAAGCGCTGGTTCATGGAAGAATGTTCGCGCCAGCCATTGGAATTGCGGAAGACCCCGTAACTGGGAATGCCAACGGCCCTTTAGGCGCTTATTTTATCACCTATGGACTGTTTGGGAAAGGTATGGAGGAATTTTCTTTTGAAGCGGTACAGGGAGAGGCCATTGGGCGTAAAGGAAAAATTCTGGTTTCTGTAAAAATTGCAGGCGGCAATCCGGTTCAGGTAAAAATCACCGGTGAAGCTGTGACAGTTTTCAAAACGGAACTGGTTCTATAATAATAGAAAAAAAGGATTTCTGTCCTCTGTTTTTACGACAGGACAAAAATCCTTTTTATACTTATGCTTCTGTTATAATAGTACCGGCTTTTCCCTCAAGGCTTTCTTCCGCCTTTTCCAGGGAAGTAATGATCGCCTTGCGATTCCGTCCATGTTCAATGAAATCAAGCGATGCTTCAATCTTTGGAAGCATGGAAGAGGATTCGAACTGATTGTCCTCAATATAAGAAGCCGCCTCCGTTTTGCTCATAAGGCTGATCGGTCTTGCATCCGGCTTTCCAAAGTTTAAGGTTACGTTATCCACATTTGTTAAAATCATCAGCACATCGGCATCAATTTCCTTTGCCAGCAGCCCGGCAGCCCTGTCCTTTTCAATTACAGCGCTGGCTCCTTTTAAATAGCAGCCCTGCTCCATAACAGGAATACCGCCGCCTCCGCAGGCGATCACAATCTGATCTGCATCCATAACGGCTTTTATGATATCAATCTCAACAATAGAAACTGGCTTTGGAGAAGCGACGACTCTTCGAAATCCCTTGCCAGGAACTTCTTCTACATAGTTCCCCTTATCCTCTTCTTCTTTTGCTTCCTCTGCAGTCATGAAACGGCCGATGGGCTTCATGGGGGTATAGAAAGCCTCGTCATATGGATTCACCATCATCTGGGTTAAAATCGTAGCCACGGACTTATATATGCCCCGTGTCATAAGTTCTGCACGGATTCCGTTTTGTAAGTCATAGCCGATGTATCCCTGGCTCATGGCAGAACAGACAGACATGGGAGCTGAGGTATAACCGTCATGCTGTTTTCCGAATTCATTCATTGCAGTGTGGATCATTCCAACCTGGGGAGCGTTGCTGTGAGTAACGGCCACCTGCCAGCCGGACTGAATAAAATCTGCAATTACTTTGGCAGTTCTGGCTACTGCCGTCTTTTGTTCCGGAAGGTTTGTTCCCAAAGCATGGTGCCCCAAAGCTATCACAATACGTTTTTTTGCCATATTATTTCCTCTCAGTTTCATGTAGTTTTAATCAGAAAATATAAGGATATTATATTATCAGCAGATAAAAAAAGCAACCGCTTTCGGGCATGGGGGGATATGAGAAAAGATTTCATTTGTTTTTAGAAATAATTTTAAAAAAATTAAGTGGATATCCTGAATTCAGGTGGTATAATGTTTAGGAAGATACAGAAAATGAAAGGACAGGTACTTATGATAGTAATGATTCTGCATCTGATTCTTCCTTTGTTTACCTACACGTTAGTCACCACGTTCCTATATCTGGCGGTGCCTCTTGAACCACTTCTGGCTACGGGAGTATCTGCATTACTGAATATTCCGGTTTTGCTGTGGTTTTATTCTTACGATCAGAAAAACAGAGGATCTTCCATGACAGAGAGTCTGAAACCAGCTGACAGTCTGATTGCGATCTGGCTGCTTGGAGCCGCTCTTTGCATTCTGGGAAATTCAGTTGTGGAAGTTATGGGACTGACCAGAATTTCAAAGACGTATCAGGAAGCGGCCAATGCACTGTATTCTCCGCCATTTGCGCTTCAGCTTCTGGCCTCCGGACTTATCATACCTGTAGCGGAGGAACTGATATTTCGAGGAATGATTTTTGCTTCCATCCGGGACAAGTTTTCTTTTGCTTTATCGGCAGTTGTATCAGCCGGTTTGTTTGGTCTTTATCATGGAAATCTTCCCCAGGGGGTTTATGCATTTATCATTGGTCTTACCGCAGCATGGCTTTATGAGAGAACAAAAGCCCTGTCGGCACCTATCATGCTTCACATCTCGGCTAATTTACTTTCGCTTTTTATAACCAACACGGAGCTGTCCGGGCTTCTGTTTCAAAGAGAACATGCAGGAGTGACTGCATCTGTGGTAGTGTTATCAGTCGTTGTAACTGTAATTTGTATTATCCGGATTTATTGGAAAAACAACCTAAAGGAGGATATTGTGTGAAACTCTTATCTGTAGCAATTCCATGTTATAATTCAGAATCCTATATGAGGCATTGCATCGAATCCCTGCTTCCAGGCGGAGATGAGGTTGAGATCCTTATTGTAGATGACGGTTCGACAAAAGACCGTACAGCCGAAATTGCAGATGAATATGAACGGAATTATCCGGGAATCTGCAAGGCGATCCATCAGGAGAATGGCGGACATGGAGAAGCAGTTAATGCAGGATTAAGGAATGCGTCCGGGATTTATTTTAAGGTAGTGGACAGTGATGACTGGGTGGATGAATCCGCTTATATGGAGATTCTTAATACCCTCAGACGTTTCGTTTACGGCGAAAAGACACTTGATATGCTGGTAAGTAATTTTGTTTATGAAAAACAGGGCTCCAATCGTAAGAAAGTAATGAATTACCGGACTGCACTTCCGGAGAACCAGCTGATTGACTGGGATGATGTGAAGGTTTTTATTCTGGGACAATACATTCTGATGCATTCTGTTATTTACAGGACAGAGCTTTTAAGGCAATGCGGTCTGGAATTGCCAAAGCATACCTTCTATGTGGATAATATTTTTGTATATCAGCCTCTTCCTCATGTGAAAACCATGTATTATTTAAATGTAAACTTTTACCGCTATTTCATAGGCAGAGACGATCAGTCTGTCAATGAACAGGTTATGATCGGACGGATTGACCAGCAGATTCGCGTGACAAAGCTGATGCTTTCCTATTATGACGTAATGAAGATTAAGCAGCGTAAGCTACGGCGTTATATGGTGCGGTATTTAGAAATTATGATGGTCATTTCCTCCATTCTGGCTATTAAGTCCGGTACAGAGGAAAATATGGAGAAAAAGGAAGAACTGTGGCAGAGTCTGAGAAAACAGAATTTGAAGCTTTATTTAAGGCTTCGCTACGGATTCTTAGGACAGGGAGTCAATCTGCCTGGTAAGGGTGGAATGAAATTCCCCATCGCCATTTATAAGATGACTCAGAAATTTTTTGGATTTAATTAGAATCGGATGTGAAAAGACCTCCCCGGCAGGGAAGGTCTTTTTTTAACTGATTGCTTTTTCGGATACCTTTTTTCTGTTAGGAACAAGAGAATCTGAATAAACAAACTGATACATGATATATGCCATAGCTAATGAGCCAAGTCCGTCGAAAGCAGAATGCTGTTTTAAGAACACAGTAGCCAGACAGATTAAAACCATTAAAATAAGAGATGCTGTTTTTAACTGTGTGCGATTCTTAAGACGTTCACTCCGGCATACGGCAATGTGGACACAAATGGAATTATACACGTGTATGCTTGGAAATACATTGGTGCAGGTATCTGCAGAGTAAAGAAGATTAACAATTGTAGCACAAATATTCTTATTGGCATCAACGACAGGCCGAAAGTCCGTTCCGTTAGGAAAGACAGTACAGATCACCAGGCTTATGGTCATTCCTGTAAAAAGCATGGTGCAAAGCCTGTAGTATTCTTTCACATCATGAAAGAAAAAATAGGCGACAGAGACTGCCACATAACCAAACCACATCAGGTAGGGAATAATGAAATATTCATTAAACGGGATATAGTCATCAATGGCTATATGCATGATGTGGTAGTTACTCGTCACTGTTTTTTCAAGGTACACGAACCATGGCAGGTAAATGAAGGCGTAGCTGAGGATCCAGGCATGCCTGTACTTGATTAGAAACTGTTTGATATTCATAAAAAGACACCCTTCTTAACTAATGCGTGGGATTATAATAATCAACTTTTGAGGATTATATCACACTCGTTTTGTCAGTACAATAGTATTTCAGAAATGTTAATATTTTATTCAGGAAAGGTTTGGAATCATGTATGTAAATATAATCTTTTTATAAAATAGTTGATAGACTGTCCATCTTTGTGTATAGTATAAAGGCAGACTTTTATTATGAAAGGAATGGATGATGTTACAAAAATATATAACAGTGTTTTTTATTTCCATGGTTCCGCTTATTGAATTAAGGGGAGCGATTCCCTATTCTGCAGTAATGGGACTGCCTTTGGTTCAGTCTTATATAATTGCAATAATCGGAAACATGCTTCCCGTACCCATTATCTATCTGTTTGCCAGAAAAGTTTTGGAGTGGGGAGTAGATAAGCCGGTAATAGGCGGTTTTTTTACCTGGTGTCTGGAAAAAGGAAAACGCGGCGGAGAAAAACTGCAGGCGAAAGCCGGAAGGGGATTGTTCATTGCTCTATTGATATTTGTTGGTATCCCACTTCCAGGCACCGGTGCCTGGACTGGCACATTGGCAGCCAGCCTGCTTGATATTGATTTTAAATCCAGTATTTTAGCTGTGATGGGTGGAGTTTTATTGGCAGGAATCATTATGGGACTTGCCAGTGCAGGTGTTCTTGGAGCGCTTCAGTCCATTGTATTTTAAAAAACTGGTAGGAAGAAGGGCAGAATGGAACGAAAGAATGAAGAAGGGCTGACGGAAAAAGAATTTCTTTTACAATACCGTCCGGGAGATTACGAACGCCCGTCGGTAACGGTGGATATGCTGATATTTGCATATGACCAGGAAGAATCAAAGACAGATATTCTTCTCATTAAACGGAAAAACCACCCCTGCATCGGTCAGTGGGCGATTCCGGGAGGATTTGTTAACATGGATGAATCCCTGGAGGAGGCAGCAGCCAGAGAACTGTTTGAAGAAACCGGATTAAAGGGAATCTATATGGAACAGCTTTATACCTGGGGAAATGTAAAAAGAGATCCCAGAACAAGAGTGATTTCCGTTTCTTATTTAGCGGCAGTTCCAAAGGAAGATTTAAACGTAGAGGCTGGTGACGATGCCGGCAAAGCGTGCTGGTTTGAGGTAAAGAAAAAGAAGCTTTCAGATCTTGAAAATGGAGCGACATATGCACTTACCATTGAGAACGAGGAAGAACATATATTTATCAGCTATCGGATTACGGAAACCTTTGAACGGGATGGCATGATGTGGAAGAGAGACATTGACATTGAACTTCTGCCTGCAATAGACATGCTTGACCAGGAGAAGCTGGCATTTGACCATGCGGAAATTTTAAATATTGCCATGGACAGGCTGGAAGAGCTGGAAAAAGAAGATTAATACAGTCACTTTAGACGATGCATCACTTTTATGAGTGGTGCATTTTTGATTTGTAAGAAAATTTTAAGCGGTAATTACTGGATTTTATGTTATACTGATGGAAGAACGAACTGGTAGAAAAATACAGGAGATAATTGGCTATGACAAAAAAAACTTGCAGATTAATCAGTCTTATCATTGGCTTTTCCATGTTGGCATCAACTGTTGCTTATGCAACCGATATACCTACGGTTTCGCCCTTCCCGGGTTCCACGCAGGAGACCAGGGCGGCAGCTGGTCCAGGTGCTTCTAAAAGCGGACAGGCAGATCAGAACCAAGACAGCAATAAAACCGCAGCGGATTCCACAGCTACCACCACAGCGGGCACTACAGCAGCCTCCACAGCCACCACTACAGTAAACGTGCCCCAGATCACTTCTGAGGGAGCTGTGCTAATGGATGCCGATACCGGAGCACTTCTTTATTCTAAAAACAGTGAGACGAAGTATTATCCGGCCAGCATTACCAAACTGATGACTGCGCTTTTAGTGGCAGAGCGGACGAACCTTTCAGATACTGTTACCTTTTCCAAGGCAGCTACTACCAATCTGGAAGCAGGGGCGGTTACCTTAAATATGACAGAAGGTGATAAGCTGACGGTGGAGCAGAGTCTCTATGGTCTTATGCTTAAGTCAGCCAATGATGTGGCCAATGGTCTTGCTGAGCATGTATCCGGCAGCGTCGGCTCCTTTGCCCAGCTGATGAATGCCAAAGCCAGAGAACTTGGCTGTACCAATACAAATTTTGTCAATCCCAACGGTCTTAATAATTCCAATCATTATACAACACCCCATGATATGGCGCTGATTGCAAAAGCAGCTTTTCAAAATGGTGTGGTTAGAAAAGTGTGCTCTACTGTCCGCTACCAGATTCCGGCCACGAAGAAAGCGGGAGCCAGAACGGTAACCATGGGGCATAAGATGATCAATTCTTCCGACTCCCGTTATTACCCTGGAGTGATAGGAGGAAAGACCGGCTTTACCTCTGCGGCTGGCAATACCCTGGTAACTTATGCAGAGAAGAATGGATCACGCTTAATTGTAGTGATTATGAAAAGCAAGTCCACCCATTATAACGATACCAAAGCGCTTTTGGATTATGGTTTTGCCTTAAAGGGGTCAGGCGGCAGCAGTGTAAAAGCCAATGCTTCCTCCGGCTGGGTGCAGTCAGGGGATCAGTGGTTTTATTACCGGGAAGATGGAACCAAGGCATGTAATTACTGGGTGAAAACCAAGGAGAAGTGGTATTATCTTGGCAGTGACGGCGCCATGTTAAAGGATACGGTAACACCCGATGGTTACCGCCTGGACGGAGCTGGTGTCTGGATATCCTAAGAGGAACATAACATAGAAAAAAAGAGCCTTGCGGCTCTTTTTCTATGCCAAATCCTCTGAAGGAAAAGCCTGTTATTTATTTTCCTCAGGGTCAGTATTACAGGTCACACTTGTTGCCTCGCAAATATCGGCCCGATATTCCATAATTTCATCTACGCTGCAGTCTAAAATTCTGCACAGCATATCAATTGTATGAGTAGATACGAAATTGTTTTTCTTAAGCCGTCCGATTTGCCCGGCGCTGACCTTGCAATATTTGATCAGATGATACTGGCTGACGTTTTTCTTTTTCATGGTTTCCCACAGTCTGTCATAAACAATCATGGTTAGTCACCTCACACTCTTATTAAACCGTGATTATCCAGTATTGCATATTATCCATAATTGGTTTTCATTATACATAAGGGGAAGGTAAAAGAGAAAGCCTTTTACTTGACGGGGACAGGTTCTTCATTGTATGATGGAGGGACAGCAAAAGAAGGAATGAGAGAAGATGAGGTATAAACAGATGTGGTTTGCTGCCGGAGTTTTTTGTGCTGCTGCAGGCGCAGTATCCTTACTGCGTTCTGAATACGAAAGAGAACAGCTTTCCGTTGAGAGAACTGTTATTAAAAGCAGTAAGATCGGAAAAAACTTGAGGCTTGTATTCCTTTCGGATCTTCACAGTCATTGCTTCGGAGAAGACAATAAAAGACTTCTTAAGGCGATTGACCATGTGAATCCGGATGTAGTGCTTGTCGGCGGTGATATGATGGTTGTAAAGAAGACAGCAGATACCGGGGTCAGTTTAAAACTGATGGAGAAGCTGACAAATCGTTATCCGGTTTTTTACGGAAACGGAAATCACGAAAATCGGATGAACCGGGAACGGGAGGTCTATGGTGATCAGTATGATACGTATGAAAACAGCTTAAAGAAGCTTGGAGTGATTGTATTAAGTGACCGGACGGAATTATACCGGAAGGATATTGCCATTACAGGTGTGGATTTAAAAGAAGGCTGTTATAAGGATTTTGTTCCTGAGCGCCTTCTTCCCGAAGAACTGGAGCAAAAAGCAGGGAAGGCAGTAGATGAACGGTTTCAGATACTATTGTCCCATTCCCCCCTTTATTTTAACACTTACCGGGACTGGGGCGCTGATTTAACCCTTTCCGGTCATTTTCACGGAGGAACCATACGCCTTCCGTTTCTGGGAGGAGTGATGACTCCCCAGTACCAGTTTTTTAATCCCTACTGTGGAGGGACGTTTCAAAAAGATGAAAAATATATGATAGTAAGCAGAGGACTTGGAACCCACTCCATTAATATCCGGCTGAATAACAAACCCCAGCTGGTAGTTGTGGATTTAAAACCCAAATCCTCAAATTGAACCTTCCATATATTTACAGATCGGTCTCAATTTGGTATACTGCTTTTTGGTATGTTTTAATCTGCTTTGGAGGAAGATATGGGAATCTCTTATAAATTGGATAATTTTGAAGGACCGCTTGATCTGCTTCTTCACTTGATTGATAAAAATAAAGTGAATATCTATGACATTCCCATTGTGATAATTACGGAACAGTATTTAGATTACATGAATCATATGGAGACCGAGGATCTAAATATCGTCAGTGAATTTTTAGTCATGGCGGCAACTCTCATTGATATTAAGGCACGTATGCTTCTTCCCAAAGAGGTCAATGAAGAAGGGGAGGAAGAAGATCCAAGGGCAGAACTTGTTGCCCGCCTTCTGGAGTACAAATATTTTAAATATATGGCATCGGAATTAAAAGACAGGGAAGTTGGAGCAGACCGCCTGTTTTTTAAGACGCCTACCGTGCCTGCCGAGGTGGCAAAATATGAGCCGCCAGTAGATTTGGACAAGCTCCTTGACGGGCTTACCCTGGCAAAGCTGCAGGAAATTTTCCGTGCGGTGACAAAACGGACAGAAGACAGGGTGGATCCCATCAGAAGCCGGTTTGGTAATATCCGTAAGGAAGCGGTAAGCCTGGAAGATAAGATAAAATCAGTGATGGATTTTGCCAGGCGAAACCGGAGGTTTTCCTTTCGCAGAATGCTTGAGGGACAGCCTGACAAGATAGAAGTAGTAGTCACTTTTTTAGCGCTTCTGGAACTCATGAAGATCGGCAAGATCACCCTGACCCAGGAGCATTTATTTGATGATATGATGATTGAAACCCTGGAGCCGGAAGGCGAGGAAGGGGAACTGGATTTTTCGGATCTGGGAGAGGAAGAAAAAGTTAATGGATAAAGTAACTCTGACAGCAGACGGGTCAGCAAAGAGCGCGAAAGAAGAAAAGAAATGGGAAGCGGTCATTGAGGCAGTTCTTTTTACCATGGGTAATTCGGTGGAACTTAGCAGACTGGCTGCAGCCATTGAGCAGGATGAGGAAACTGCCAGGGAAGCAGTTCTTCGTCTGATGAAGCGGTATGAGACAGGGAAAAAGGGAATGCAGATCATTGCACTGGAAAACAGCTATCAGATGTGTACCCGCTCGGAATACTATGAGAACTTAATCCGTGTTGCCTGCGCTCCGAAAAAGCAGGTATTATCGGAAGTGGTTCTGGAGACACTTTCCATCATTGCATACAAACAGCCGGTTACAAAGCTTGAGATTGAAAAGATCCGTGGAGTAAAATCCGATCATGCGGTAAACAAACTGGTAGAATATAATCTGGTGTATGAGGTTGGAAGGCTGGATGCACCTGGACGCCCGGCACTTTTTGCAACAACAGAAGAATTTTTAAGAAGATTTGGCATTGGCTCCACTCAGAATTTACCGGCTGCAGATCCTTTGGTAACAGCGGAGATTCGTATGGAAGTGGAAGAAGAACTTTCCGGAAGCGGAATACTGCTTACGGAGGAAGAAAACAACGACGACAGGCATCAGGAGGACATACAGTGACAGCAAACATTAAAATTAAATACTTTACAGACGAAATAGAAAGACTGAGATACATAGATGGCAAATCCGACTGGATTGATTTGCGGGCGGCGAAGGAAGTGGAGTTAAAAGCAGGTGAATTTAAACTGATCCCTCTTGGCATTGCCATGGAACTTCCTGCCGGCTACGAAGCCCATGTGGTTCCAAGAAGCAGTACCTATAAAAATTATGGCATTATTCAGACCAACAGCATGGGAATTATTGATGAGACTTACTGCGGGGACAATGACCAGTGGTTTTTCCCGGCTTATGCACTTCGGGATACCGTGATCCGTGTCAATGACCGGATCTGCCAGTTTCGTATTATGGAGCATCAGCCAGCTATCTGTTTTGAGGCTGTTGACTCGTTAGATCATGAAGACAGAGGCGGACACGGCAGCACTGGAATACAATAACATTTATAGTTTTGTTAAAGTTGGAGATATTAAAATGAAAAGAAAAACCGGATATGGAACACTTTTAATTGTTCTGACCCTGATTCTTACCATGTCAGCGGGCTGCGGCAAAAAAGAGAATCGGTACACTTACCGGGCTGATGGAATTAAGGCTCTGGGTGAAGGTAATTACAAAGACGCCATACAGTCATTTGACCAGGCAATTGATTCGAAAAAGGGTCTGGTAGGAAAATTTGATATGGATGTATTAAAATACAGGGCAGAAGCAGAGTATTTATCCGGTGATTATGAGGCGGCTGTAGGAACCTATGACATCCTGATCAAGGTAGATGGGGATAAACCGGAGTATTATAATATGCGGAGTGCTTCAAAAGCTGGTGCAGGAGATGATGACGGAGCCATTGCTGATTATAACCGAAGCAATGAACTTGATCCCAATGGCAAGGCCCCGGGAAGAATGAATGCTCTTATGGCAGCTGGTGCAGCTATGGAAAAAGCAGGATCAGCATCGGATGCCATGACGCTCTATGAAAGTGCTGCAGCTGGAGGAGAGGCCGGACCCATGATCTACAACCGAATGGGCTTGTGCAAAATGGCACAAAAAGACTGGGATGGAGCCCTGGAATCCTTCCAGAAAGGACTGTCAGCACCTGAAGCCAATGGTGTACCGGAGCTGTTATTTAACATTGCCGTAGTTTATGAACGAAAGGGAGAGTTTAAGAAAGCACTGGATACCATGGAACAGTATGTTTCAGCGCATGGGCCAGATGAGGAAGCACAACGGGAAATTACATTTTTGGAATCTAGATAGTTTGGAGAGGGAATGGCAGAACTGATCGAGTTAAAAGAGATAGAAGAAAAGGTTATTTTAACAGCAGTGAGTACGGGAGACGGCACAGATGTAAGTGCCTCCTTAGATGAGCTGGAAGAGCTGGTTAAAACAGCTGGGGCTGTTACTGTGGATAAGGTCATACAGAACAGGGAGAGGATTCATCCGGGAACTTATCTGGGAAAAGGTAAGATTGATGAGATCCGGGAGAGAGCCTTCCAACTTGGAGCAACGGGAGTGGTGTGTGACGATGAACTTTCCCCTGCCCAGATGCGCAATTTAGAGGATGCACTGCAAATTAAGGTGATGGACCGCACCATGGTGATTCTTGATATATTTGCAGCAAGAGCTACCACAAGAGAAGGTAAGATACAGGTGGAGCTTGCCCAGTTAAAGTACCGTTCTGCAAGGCTGGTGGGACTAAGAAGTTCCTTATCAAGGCTGGGCGGAGGAATCGGTACCAGAGGACCGGGCGAGAAGAAGCTTGAGATAGACCGAAGACTGATTCATGACCGGATCAGTGTTTTAAAGTCTGATTTAGAGGATGTGAAGCGTCACAGAGAGGTGGCCAGACAGCAGAGAGATAAAAATCATATGCCAGTAGCTGCAATTGTGGGTTATACCAATGCTGGAAAATCCACATTGTTAAACCGTATGACTGATGCCGGGATCTTGGCGGAGGACAAGCTGTTTGCTACGCTGGATCCAACCACAAGGAATTTAAGCCTGCCAGGTGGTCAGCAGATTTTATTGACCGATACGGTAGGATTTATAAGAAAACTGCCTCATCATCTGATTGAAGCGTTTAAAAGTACGCTGGAAGAAGCCAAATACAGTGATATTATTCTTCATGTGGTGGACTGTTCCAACCCACAGATGGAGATCCAGATGCATGTGGTTTACGAGACGTTACGGGAGTTAGGGGTTACAGACAAGGTGATGGTTACGGTATTTAATAAGATCGATGCTGCCGAACCTGATAACACGCTTAAAGATTTCTCTTCGGATTTTCAGGTGCGGATTTCTGCGCGTACAGGGGAAGGGATTGATGAGCTGGAGAACCTTTTGGAATCCATTCTTAGAAGCAGAAGAATATATCTGGAAAAAGTCTACTCTTACAAAGATGCAGGTAAGATCCAGCAGATCCGTAAATACGGTCAGCTTTTAAAAGAAGAATACTTAGAAGATGGAATACTGGTCAACGCTTACGTGCCCGCAGAATTATTTGCTGGTCTGGCAGAA
Organism: Lacrimispora struthionigena; assembly: GCF_048627165.1. NCBI lineage: Bacteria > Bacillati > Bacillota > Clostridia > Lachnospirales > Lachnospiraceae > Lacrimispora > Lacrimispora struthionigena. The sequence continues at coordinate 533,901 of NZ_JBMBWP010000002.1, read as the reverse complement.
AACCGGGAATTTATTGACGAATGACAAAAACACAATATCTAGAATTTTGGACAAAAACAAAATCTAGATATTGTGTTTTCTTTTTTGTTCTGCTATAATACATCTGTGTGCTAAAAAAGTCATAACGGTTTTTGTGAAAGGAGTAAAGGTTTAATGATCCAGGTAGTGAAAAGAGATGGGGAAGAAGCTGAATTTAGTTTGGGGAAGATCACGGAAGCCATTAAAAAAGCGTTTAAGGCAACCGGAAAGGAGTACAATAACGAAATTTTAGAGCTTCTGTCTCTGCGTGTGACGGCAGATTTTCAGGAGAAAATGAATGAAGGTATGATTACAGTGGAACAGATCCAGGACAGTGTGGAACATGTACTGGAACATGCAGGATATACAGATGTGGCAAAAGCCTACATATTATATAGAAAACAACGGGAAAAGATACGGAATATGAAGAACACCATTCTGGATTATAAAGATGTGGTGAACAGCTATGTAAAAGTTGAGGACTGGCGTGTAAAAGAGAACTCAACCGTTACGTACTCTGTAGGAGGACTGATCCTAAGCAACTCCGGTGCAGTGACGGCTAATTACTGGCTTTCAGAGATCTATGATCATGAGATAGCAGAAGCCCACAGGAATGCAGACATTCATATCCATGATTTATCCATGCTAACCGGTTACTGTGCAGGCTGGTCGTTAAAACAGCTGCTTTTAGAGGGTCTGGGAGGAATTTCTGGAAAAATCACTTCGTCTCCTGCAAAGCATTTATCCGTACTCTGCAACCAGATGGTTAACTTTCTTGGAATTATGCAGAATGAGTGGGCAGGTGCTCAGGCATTTTCTTCCTTTGATACCTATCTGGCTCCCTTTGTAAAGAGTGACCAGTTATCCTATCCGGAAGTAAAAAAGTGCATTGAGTCCTTTATTTATGGTGTGAATACCCCCAGCCGCTGGGGCACCCAGGCACCATTTTCCAATATCACTCTGGACTGGACCGTTCCTTCTGATATGGCTGAATTAAATGCCATTGTGGGCGGAAAAGAGATGGCTTTTAAATATAAAGACTGTAAAAAAGAGATGGATATGGTCAATAAGGCTTTTATCGAAACCATGATCGAAGGGGATGCCAACGGAAGAGGTTTTCAGTACCCGATTCCCACTTATTCCATCACCAGAGATTTTGACTGGAGTGACACAGAGAACAACCGCCTGTTGTTTGAGATGACCTCCAAATACGGAACACCTTATTTCTCCAATTACATCAACAGCGATATGGAACCAAGCGATGTAAGAAGTATGTGCTGCCGTCTCAGACTGGATCTAAGAGAATTAAGAAGAAAGACCGGAGGCTTCTTCGGATCAGGAGAGAGTACAGGTTCTGTTGGCGTAGTTACCATTAATATGCCAAGGATCGCTTATCTGGCAAAAGATGAAGCAGATTTTTATAAACGCTTAAACCGTATGATGGATGTGTCGGCAAGATCCTTAAAGACCAAGAGAGAAGTGATTACGAAGCTTTTGGATCAGGGACTCTATCCATATACCAAACGCTACCTGGGAAGCTTTGAAAACCATTTTTCCACCATCGGGCTGATTGGTATGAACGAGGTCGGTCTTAATGCAAAATGGCTTGGAAAAGATTTAACCGATACAAAGACACAGCAGTTTACAAAAACAGTTTTAAATTATATGCGGGAACGGCTATCTGATTATCAGGAGCTGTATGGAGACCTTTATAATCTGGAGGCGACTCCGGCGGAATCTACCACCTATCGTCTTGCCAAGCACGACAGGAAGTACTATCCGGACATTAAGACTGCTGGTCATGAGGGAGATACCCCTTATTACACCAACAGCTCCCATCTGCCTGTAGATTACACAGCCGATATTTTTGATGCACTGGATATTCAGGATGAGCTTCAGACGCTTTATACTTCAGGAACTGTATTTCATGCATTTCTGGGTGAAAAGCTGCCTGACTGGGCAGCGGCTGCAAAGCTGGTTAAAACCATTGCAGATCATTATAAGCTGCCATATTACACCCTGTCTCCTACCTATTCTATCTGTGCAGATCATGGATATCTGGCAGGAGAGCATCATGTCTGCCCGGTCTGCGGCAGAAAAGCAGAAGTTTACAGCCGTATCACCGGCTATTACCGCCCGGTACAAAACTGGAATGAGGGAAAGACCCAGGAGTATAAAAACCGTACAACCTATAACATTACCGGTTCCGTTCTTAAAAATGCCACTCAGGAGCAGAAGTCTGAAAAAGGAATAGATAAGAAACCGGAGATGCCGGCAGGCGCATATTTATTTACTACGAAAACCTGTCCCAACTGCAAGCTGGCAAAACAGTTCCTTCAGAATGTGGATTATGAAACAGTGGACGCAGAGGAGAATGCTGAACTGGCTCATAAGCTTGGAATTATGCAGGCACCCACACTTGTGGTAGTTAAGGATGGTCTGATCCAGAAAATCACCAATGCTTCTGATATTCGTAAATTTGCAGAGAGCATCCCTTGTTGATAAATAGTAGTCAGTCAAAAGATTCTGTGTTATAATAATACAGAATCTTTTGGCGTTTCAGACAGAAAGGGGTATCGCAGATGGAATATGAGAATACGTGGGTCCTGTATGGCGATGGGGGAGCAGCAGCCAGAAAGAGTATTGAAGCAGAACATCACTATATCAGCCTGCAGATGCAGACGCATGGAGACGGTGTTTATATACTGGTAATAGAGGCTGGAATAGAAGCGGTGTCCGTAGAACTTAAGTCAGGAACACTGAAAGAAGCCTTACAGGAAGCCGATGAATTTGCAAGAGATTATTTTCGTGAAAAGGCCCGTTTGTTTGAAGAAATTGCAGACCGGATCTGACAGATAAATTAAAATCCGTTGAATTGCAGAGCTAAGATGCTTCTGTAATCCAACGGATTTTGTTGTTGATCACGGACTAGTCAGTCTTCTATTCCTTCCAGCCGCTTCTGTTCTGTGACAAGGTCGGCAAGTGTGATACTGTCCACCACATCAGAGATTGCCTTGTCCAGTTTCTTCCAGACCATCATGCTGGCGCATGTATCAGCTTTGCTGCAGGAATTAATTTCTTCTTCCATACAGGATACCGGTACCAGACTGCCTTCCGCAAGCCTGAGGATCATGCCCACGGTGTATTCGGAAGGGTCTTTTGCAAGATAATAGCCTCCCTGGGCGCCCCGGCGGCTTTTCACATATCCGGCTCGGCTTAAAATGGTGACAATCTGCTCTAAGTACTTGTCAGATATGTCCTGCCGCTCTGCGACATGGTTGATCTTCGTGCATTCACCGGGACGAAGTGCAAACTCAATCATCATGCGGAGCGCATAACGTCCCTTGGTAGAAAATTTCATCACTGTAAATCCCCCCTGATTATTCTTATCTGTTTAGTAGGATATTAAAATATTTTACACGATTGGGATTAAAAAGTAAACCTTAAATTATCCGGCTTCCAAATTGTCGAAAAAGGATGTATACTAATACTCATTGGGAGATTGGAAAAAAGTAGGAGGATTATTTGTGAGTAAAAAAATGCATGCGAATCAGGTGATCATGACAGAAGGTGTAATCTGGAAACAGCTTCTTGCCTTTTCCCTGCCGCTCCTGGTTGGAAATCTGTTTCAGCAGCTCTATAATACGGTGGACTCAGTCGTAGTGGGCAACTTTATCGGCAGTGATGCGCTGGCAGCTGTAGGATCCAGCAATTCACTGATTAATTTAATTATCGGTATGTTTATGGGTATCGGAACAGGAGCAGGAGTTATAATATCCCAGTATTACGGTGCAGATGAAAAGCAAAAACTGCATTGGGCCGTACATACCACCATGGCATTAAGCATGATAGGGGGCTTTTTACTGATTGCACTTGGATTATTTTTATCCCCGCTTATCCTTGTTTTAATGGGAACTCCGGAATCGGTTATGCCAGGTTCCGTTGCATATCTGCGGATCTTTTTCTGTGGGTCTTTGTTTAATCTGGTATATAATATGGGGTCAGGTGTACTGAGGGCTGTGGGAGACTCAAAGAGGCCTTTGATTTTTCTATGCATTTCCTCTGTCATTAATATTGTTCTCGATCTTTTGTTTGTGGTGGTTTTTCATATGGGAACTGCAGGCGTTGGTTATGCGACTGTGGCTGCACAGGGAGTATCCGCTTTTCTTACAGTCAGAGCACTGGTTCGGACCGATGACAGTTACCGGTTGGAACTGAGTAAAATAAAAATAGACCGGCGCATGATGGCGAGGATATTAAAAATAGGAATTCCAAGCGGAATACAGCAGTCAATTATATCCCTATCCAACGTAATCGTTCAGGCTAATATCAACAGTTTTGGCGCTGCTGCCATGGCAGGTTTTGGCTCTTATAGTAAGATTGATGGATTTGCCATGCTGCCACTACAAAGTTTCTGCATGGCAGCGACCACATTTACCGGACAGAACATCGGTGCCAGAAAGTCCAGGCGTGTGAAGCAGGGTGTATTTCAGGGTCTTGTAATCAGTATGATTTATACCATTCTTATTTCCATTATTCTTTATCTGAATGCGGAACGTATTTTAAGAGTATTTTCACCGGATCAGGACGTAATCGCATATGGTTATTCCTCCATGCTGATTCTGCTTCCATTTTACTGGACCATGGCAATTCATCAGATCTTAATGGGCAGTATTCGGGGAAGCGGAAGAACTATGGTGACCATGCTCATCGGAGTTGGAAACATGTGTATCCTCCGAATGATTTATATTAATTTACTGGTACCATTTTTCCCCAGTTTTGAAGCGGTGATGTGGTGTTATCCTATAACATGGCTTACTACCATGGGAATGGACTGTATCTATTCATGGAAGGCAAAATGGATACCAAAAGGGAAAGAAGAACAGATAGGAGAAAAAAGTCAATGAAACATGGATATATCAGGGTTGCAGCAGCCACTCCAGACGTAAAAGTTGCAGACCCCCAGTTTAACAGAGAAAATATTGTAAGACTTATCCGGGAGGGAATTGAGAGCAATACAAAAATCATGGTATTTCCTGAACTATGTCTTACTGCCTATACCTGCGCAGATCTCTTTGGACAGGATGCTCTGCTTACCAAAGCGAAAGAAGAGTTAAAGGTGATTGTGAAAGAGACCCAGGGCAGCGACTTACTTGCTTTTATCGGACTGCCATGGGAGAGAGACGGAAAGCTATATAATACGGCTGCTGCAGTACAAAACGGCAGAATACTTGGACTCATACCAAAGACTAATCTCCCTAATTATTCTGAGTTTTATGAACTGCGGTATTTTGAGCCAGGAAACAAAAAGCCGGTTATGGTCTCCTGGGAGGGATATGAAATCCCCATGGGAACAGATCTGCTTTTTGCCTGTAAAGATATCCCCGGCCTGGTAATCGGAACAGAAATCTGCGAAGATGCATGGGTGCCGAATCCTCCCTCCATACGCCATGCAGTTGCAGGAGCCACTGTCATTGTAAACTGCTCTGCAAGTGATGAAACCACTGGAAAAGATCTTTACCGGAGAAGTCTGATTACCGGACATTCTGCCAGTCTTGTCTGCGGTTATATCTATGCCAATGCTGGTGAAGGAGAATCCACACAGGATCTGGTATTCGGGGGACAGAATTTAATTGCCGAGAACGGGCTTTTGCTTGCAGAATCAAAACGGTTCGGCAATGAAACCATTTATGCAGATATGGATCTGGAACGGCTCATTCATGAGAGGAGACGAATGACCACGTTTCCGGCAGCTGACAGGGAGAATTATCTGGTAATTCCGTTTGCAATGGAACAGGTGGAGCTGGATTTAAAAAGAAGGATTGATCCAAGGCCGTTCGTACCCGATGGAGAAGCAGAGCGAAACCGCAGATGTGAAGAGATTCTGTCTATACAGGCCATGGGCTTAAAAAAGAGACTGGCACATACAGGTTGCCAGGATGTGGTAATTGGTATATCTGGAGGTCTTGATTCCACACTTGCCCTTTTAGTGACTGCCCGGGCTTTTGACATGCTTGAAATCCCCAGAAATCGTATTCATGCAATCACCATGCCCTGCTTTGGAACCACAGACCGGACCTATCAGAATGCCTGCATACTGACAGAAAAGCTGGAGGCAGAATTAACAGAGGTCAATATCAGAGAAGCGGTATCCATTCATTTCCGTGATATCGGACATGATCCGGACCAACACGATGTTACCTATGAAAACTCCCAGGCCAGGGAGCGAACCCAGATTCTTATGGATCTGGCCAACCGCTTTGGAGGTCTTGTCATCGGTACCGGAGACATGTCTGAACTTGCACTTGGCTGGGCCACTTACAATGGAGACCATATGTCCATGTATGGAGTCAATGCATCAGTTCCAAAAACGCTGGTACGCCATCTGGTTCGTTACTATGCCGATACCTGTGAGGAGGAAGCGTTAAAGGAAGTGCTTATGGATGTTCTTGATACTCCTGTAAGTCCGGAGCTGCTGCCTCCAAAGGATGGAGAAATCGCCCAGAAGACAGAAGACCTTGTAGGACCATACGAGCTTCATGACTTTTTCCTCTATCAGATTTTAAGATTCGGTACCCGGCCTTCCAAAGTTTACCGAATGGCTCTTGCTGCCTTTGCCAAGCAATACGAACCGGAAGTCATTTTAAAATGGCTGAAGGTATTTTACAAACGATTTTTCAGCCAGCAGTTTAAGCGCTCCTGTATGCCTGATGGCCCCAAGGTGGGTTCTGTAGCAGTTTCTCCAAGAGGGGATCTGCGTATGCCAAGTGATGCAGTCAGCAGCCTGTGGCTTTTAGAACTGGATAATTTATAAAGAGAGGTACCATATGATAACAAGCAGTGCCAATGGGAAAGTGAAACAGGTGATGAACCTGATAAAGAAGGCCAAAGCCAGAAATGAAAGCGGATTATTTGTGGCAGAGGGGCTTCGCATATTTAAGGAAATCCCCCGTGAACAGATTGACAGCATCTTTGTCTCGGAAAGCTTTCTAAAGGAAGAAGAGAGAAAACACCTGATAGACGGAATGAAGTATGAAGTTCTTACCGATGAGGTATTCCAGGTGATGTCAGATACAAAGACGCCCCAGGGGATTTTAGCCCTTGTAAAACAGCATGCTTATACCCTGGAGGATCTTACCCGTGTCCCCGGACCTGCTTTTTTAATGATTCTGGAAAACATACAGGATCCGGGAAATTTAGGGACGATTATAAGGGCAGGAGAAGGAGCAGGAATCACCGGAGTGCTTATGAACAGCACCACTGCGGATATCTATAATCCCAAGGTGATCAGATCTACCATGGGTTCTGTTTTCAGGGTTCCGTTCGCCTATACAGATGATCTGGCTGCCTCCATTCTTCAGTTAAAGAATAAAGGGATTAAGTTGTATGCAGCACACTTAAATGGCAGGAATAATTATGAAAAAGAAGATTATACTGTTGATACAGGGTTTTTAATTGGCAATGAAGCCAATGGACTTATGGAAGATACTGCAGGGCTTGCAGATGCTTACATTAAGATTCCTATGATGGGAAGTGTGGAGTCTTTAAATGCGGCAGTGGCTGCATCTGTTCTGATGTTTGAAACCGCAAGACAGCGCAGAGGTTAGTTTTTTCAAAAAATCAGGCTTTTTACTGCGGGAATGTTGAGAAATGCCTGAACATATAGTATGATAGTGTCAACGGATAGATTTGCCGTGGTGCTTTGCCTGATATGGCAGGGAAGGGGAATGAGATAATGGCAGCGATCTATTGGCTTATAGGTTTTGTGGTACTCCTTGGAATTGAAGCAGCTACGATGGCGCTCACTACCATCTGGTTTGCAGGAGGAGCACTGGTAGCATTTGTATTAGCCTTATTTGGTGTTAATACACAGGTGCAGCTCGCAATATTTGTTATTGTATCTTTTATACTTTTGTTTTTTACCAGACCCTTTGCCTTACGATATGTAAACCGGTATACTGTGAAGACCAATACGGACAGCCTGATTGGTAAATATGCCAGAGTTACAGCAGAGATTAATAATTCGGAAGGGAAGGGCGCTGCAGTTTTGAACGGACAGGAATGGACTGCAAGGGCTCAGGATGATGATAAGATCTATCCGGTTGGAGCCATGGTAGAAGTAAAGGAAATTAAAGGTGTCAAGTTGATTGTAAGCAGGAAACAGGAGGAAATGTAAGATGGGAGCAATTGGATTTTCAGCAGTTATTATTATTTTGGTTATTATTCTGGCAATATTGTCATCCTGTATCAGAATTGTTCCGCAGGCCCAGGCGCTTGTTGTGGAACGGCTTGGAGCATTCCTGGATGCGTGGACAGTAGGTGTGCACATTAAGCTGCCTTTTCTTGATCGGGTGGCAAAGAGAGTGAATTTAAAGGAACAGGTAGCGGATTTCCCGCCCCAGCCGGTTATTACTAAGGATAACGTTACCATGAGGATTGATACAGTTGTATTCTTTCAGATTACAGATGCAAAGCTTTATGCTTATGGTGTAGAAAATCCGATTATGGCAATTGAGAATCTGACGGCAACTACTCTCCGTAATATTATCGGTGATTTAGAGCTTGACCAGACTCTTACTTCCAGAGAGACCATTAATGCGAAGATGAGAGAAACTCTGGATATCGCTACAGATCCATGGGGGATCAAGGTAAACCGTGTAGAACTGAAAAATATTATGCCACCGGCAGCCATTCAGGATGCCATGGAAAAGCAGATGAAGGCGGAACGTGAACGACGGGAATCAATCTTAAGGGCAGAAGGAGAAAAGACGGCTACGGTGCTTGTGGCAGAAGGTAAAAAAGAATCAGTAATTCTTGATGCGCAAGCTGAAAAACAGGCTGCGATTCTTCGTGCAGAAGCCGAGAAAGAAAAGAGAATCCGTGAGGCAGAGGGTGAGGCAGAAGCAACATTAAAGATTCAGCAGGCCAATGCCGATGGTATCCGCATGTTAAAAGAAGCTGGAGCGGATCAGGCTGTCCTTGTTATTAAAAGTCTGGAAGCGTTTAAGGCTGCAGCTGATGGTAAGGCAACTAAAATCATTATACCGTCTGAGATTCAGGGATTGGCAGGACTTGTTTCCTCTATTACTGAATTACCCAAAGAATGAGTTAACCGCAGCGGATGTCTTATGACTTCTTGCTGCGGTTTTTGCAGACAAAGACGGGAAGTTGGGGGTCTTTATGGAGCTTAAACTTGATTTGAACCGGGAATATGGGCTTGTTTTAGAAGGCGGAGGCGCCAAAGGTGCGTACCAGATTGGGGCGTGGAAAGCACTTCGGGAAGCGGGAGTAAAGATAAAAGGGATTGCAGGTGCGTCTGTCGGATCTTTAAACGGTGCCTTAATCTGCATGGATGACTTAGACCGGGCAGAGGAAATCTGGAAGAACATCGATTACTCTCAGGTAATGTCGGTCAGCAACGAAACCATGGAAGCTCTGAAAAAGAAGGATTTTAAATCTTTGAATTTACAGGAATTAATTGCCAAAGGTTTCCAGCTTGTTAAAGACGGCGGATTTGACATTACTCCCCTGAAGGATCTGATTGCCAATGTGGTTGGGGATGAAGCGAGAATTGTTGATTCTGACAGAGAACTTTATTCCGTAACTTATTCCGTTTCCGACCGAAAAGAGCTGGTAGTTGATTTAAGAAAGGGAGAAATGGGCACAGTTAAGGATATGCTTCTGGCAAGTGCTTATTTTCTCGCTTTTAAAAATGAAAAGCTTGGTGGAAAACGGTATATGGATGGGGGTGGTTTTAACAATGTCCCCTTGGATGTGTTGATTGATCATGGTTATGAAGATATTATTGTAATCCGGATTTATGGCTGGGGGGCTGATAAGGAACGGGTGGTGAAGATACCCGATGGAACCAAAGTCTACCATATCGCTCCCAGACAGGATCTTGGCGGAATATTGGAATTTGATAAGAAACAGGCCAGAAAGAATTTAACACTGGGCTACTTTGATGCTATGCGGTTCTTATATGACCTTGCCGGACGGATCTATTATATTGATGCACCAAGGACAGAACCTTATTATTTTGATAAGATGATGTCTGAGATGGAACTTTTAAAACTGTATATGAAGGATATGATCGGTGAGAATGGATTGGAGGCTCTCAGCGGATACCGGGTATTTACAGAGACGCTTTTTCCCAAGCTTGCTTTGGATTTTAAACTGAAAGAAGGCTGGGACTACAAGGATATGTATCTTGGTCTTTTAGAAGACCTGGCAAAGCGGCTAAAAGTGAAACGGTTCCGGATCTATACCGTAGAAGCACTTCTTTTTGAAATCCGAAAAAAGATCCATTCCCTGGGAGACGGGGCTTCCTTTTAATAAATTTGTATTTTTAAAAATATAGCTTGCATGAATATACATGATATACTATAATAATGAATAAAAATACAGTTAACGGAGGAAATCATATGAATCTGAAGGGAAGAAATTTTATAACATTAAAGGATTATACACCGGATGAGATTCAGTACTTACTGGATCTGTCTGCGGATTTAAAGGCTAAGAAAAAGCAGGGAATGACCGGAGACTCTTTAAAAGGGAAGAATATTGCACTTATTTTTGAAAAGCCATCCACCCGTACCAGGTGTGCATTTGTAGTAGCTGCCGTAGATGAAGGAGCTCATCCGGAATATCTGGGGAAAGATGATATACAGCTGGGTCATAAGGAAAGCGTGGAGGATACAGCAAGGGTTCTGGGTCGGATGTTTGACGGCATTGAATTCAGGGGCTTTAAGCATAAAACAGTGGAAGCTCTGGCTGAATATGCAGGTGTTCCGGTTTGGAACGGTCTGACAGAGGATTATCACCCCACTCAGATTCTTGCAGATCTTCTGACCATCAGGGAGCACTTTGGATACTTAAAAGGACTGAAGTTTGTTTATGCAGGAGACGGACGTAATAATATGGCCAACAGCCTGATGATTGGTATGAGTAAGATGGGAGTTCATTTTACCATTCTTGCACCGGAATGCCTGTGGCCAAACAAGGAACTGGTGGAACTTTGCCAGGGGTATGCAGATGTAAGCGGAAGCACCATTACCTTAACAGAAGACTGTGAAAAGGTAAAAGATGCAGATGTTATTTACACCGATGTATGGTGCTCTATGGGAGAGGAAGAAAAGGCGGCAGAGCGTGTTGCACTCTTAAAACCATATCAGGTGAATCAGGAACTGATGAATAAATCAGGCAAGGATACTACTATATTTATGCATTGCCTGCCGGCGGTAAAAGGCAACGAAGTGACAGAGGATGTCTTTGAATCCGGTGTATCGGTAGTATTTGATGAAGCGGAAAACAGAATGCATACCATTAAGGCAGTGATGGTGGCGACGTTAGGAGAATAGAGATGTATTTACAGGAACGAGGAAAAAATTTGAGAAATGCTTCCATGATGGTGGATCTTGTACACATTGTGGTAGGAATCTTAATTGTGGTACTGGCGGTTATTTCTTTTTTGAATCCGGAAGACAATATGCTGATGTTCCCGGTCATATTTTTTCTGGCAGGAGCTTTGAACTTTATAAACGGAATTTACAGAATCAGGCTCAGCGGCAGGGAAAAAAGGAAAAAAGCGGCTGGCATCGCCTCCATAATTGCAGGGTGTCTGCTGTTTGCCCTTGCAGTGATCAGTGCAGTAAGCATCTGGTGGGGGTGATTAATTGAAAACCGAGATTTTAAAACTTTTAAAGGAAAGTGACGAATATATCTCAGGTCAGGAAATATGCCAGCGCTTTCATGTTTCCAGGACGGCTGTATGGAAGGTGATCCGTCAGCTTCAGGAAGAAGGATATCAAATCGAAGCAGTGCGAAATAAAGGATACCATTTACTCGAATCCTGTGATATAATGACGAAAACGGAGATAGAAAGCTGCATCAGAGGTCAATTTGGCCGGGTTGTGGATTTTCATGAATCCATTGACTCTACCAATCTAAGAGCCAGGCGTCTGGCAGAGGAAGGTGCAGGCAGCGGGACTCTTGTGGCTGCAGATGCCCAGGAAGCAGGGAGAGGCAGAAGAGGCAGAAGCTGGGTATCTCCTCCGGGAAAGAATATATTTATGAGTCTGATATTAAGACCCGATATTCTTCCCACAAAAGCTTCCATGCTGACTCTTGTAGCTGCATTGGCTGTTCGAGACGGTATTGAGTCCGTAACCGGACTTTCTCCTGTAATCAAGTGGCCCAACGACATTGTTTCAAATGGAAAAAAACTCTGTGGTATCTTAACTGAGATGAGTGCGGAGCTGGAAGGAATCCATTACGTGGTAGTTGGAATTGGAATCAATGTGAACCTGGAAGAGTTTCCCCAGGAAGTCCATGACATGGCAACCTCCCTGCTTCTTGAAACAGGAGGGAAAGTGGTCAGAAGTCAGCTGATTGCAGCAGTTTTAGAAGCATTTGAGCATTATTATGAAGAATTTATCAGCCAGGGTGATTTATCCCGGCTGATAAGTGTCTATAATAAGAATATGGTCAATGCAGGAAAGGAAGTAAGAATTCTTGAACCATCCGGTGAATACAAAGGGAGAGCTTTGGGAATTAATGAAAAAGGAGAACTCCTTGTAGAGATGCCAGATGGAGAGGTCAGACATGTGATTTCAGGTGAAGTGTCTGTCCGGGGAATTTATGGATATGTATAATGAATCATTCCCTCTATGATAAATTACAGGTTTTAGAGCCGGCTGGTCAGGCTATGGATAAGGAAGAACGTCTGAGTGCAGCCGGCCGTCCCCTGTTAAGCTGGTATCACCAAAACAGAAGGATTCTTCCATGGCGGGAAAATCCAGAACCATATCGTGTCTGGATATCGGAGATCATGCTTCAGCAGACAAGAGTGGAAGCCGTGAAGCCGTATTTCGACCGTTTTATGGAAGCGTTACCCGGAGTGGAAGCGCTGGGGGAAGTGTCAGAAGACCGTCTTCTAAAGCTTTGGGAAGGTTTGGGCTATTACAGCAGGGCAAGGAATTTAAAAAAAGCGGCTGAGCTTCTTGTAGAGAAGTACGGAGGAAAGCTTCCGTCATCCTATGAGGAGCTTAAAGCACTTCCGGGGATTGGTTCCTATACAGCCGGAGCCATTGCCTCCATCGCTTTTCAGATCCCGGTTCCAGCCGTAGATGGCAATGTACTTCGAGTCATATCAAGGCTGACCGGAAGTATGGAGGATATTACAAAGCAGTCTGTAAAAAAGGATATGGAAGAGCTGATAAAAGGCGTTATGCCAAGAGAAGACCCAGGATCCTATAATCAGGCGCTTATTGAGGTTGGAGCCATTGTATGTGTGCCCAATGGCGCTCCCCTTTGCGGCAGTTGTCCTCTTTTTTCCTTATGCGTAGCCAGGCAGAAGGATCTTACAGGAGTCATACCTGTAAAAGCTCCTAAAAAGGAACGAAGAACAGAGCATAGAACCATTCTTATTCTGACGAAGGACGAACGCGTGGCGATCCGCAAAAGAGATGACACAGGACTTCTGGCTTCATTATATGAGCTGCCGGGACTTGAAGGAAGGATTCCCCAGGAACAGATAAAGGATATTCTTGGCGTGAAAGAGGCAAAGATTACACCTCTTCCTGAGGCAAAGCATATTTTCAGCCATGTGGAATGGCATATGACTGGTTATCGGGTGGAACTGACTGAAGTACCAAAAGGTGACTATCTGTGGGTCACTCCCGAAGAAATAAAAAAAACTTATTCCCTGCCTGGGGCATTCAAGGCGTATACAAAGTTAATTAGGTGATAATAATGAAGAAGATGCTTTTTATATTTAATCCGCGTTCCGGAAAAGGTCAGATCAGAAATAAGCTGGTGGATATTCTGGATATTTTTACGAAAGCCGGTTATGAACTGACAGTTCATGTAACACAGCGTCAGGGAGATGCCAGGGAAGCAGCTTACCGCTATGGGAAAAACAAAGATCTGGTGGTATGCAGCGGTGGAGATGGTACTTTAAACGAGACCATCAGTGGCCTTATGAAGCTGCCTCAGTATCCGGAGCTTGGCTATATTCCTGCAGGCTCCACCAATGATTTTGCCTCAAGTTTAAAGATCTCCAAGGATATGCTAAAAGCAGCGGATGCTGCTGTTTGTGGACAATCCTTTCCCATTGATATCGGTGGCTTTTGTGAAGATCAGTATTTTATTTACATCGCTGCGTTTGGAGCCTTTACAGAGGTGTCCTATCTGACTCCCCAGGATAAGAAAAATGTTCTGGGTCATCAGGCTTATATGCTGGAAGGAATGAAGAGCCTGACCTCTATTAAATCCTACTCCATGCGGGTTGAATGTGATGAGCTTACGCTGGAAGGAGAATTCATTTTTGGCATGATTACCAATACCATCAGTGTAGGAGGCTTTAAAGGTCTTGTCACTCAGGATGTGGCTCTTGACGATGGTGAATTTGAAGTTCTTTTAATACGGTCACCTAAAACTGCTCTTGATTTTACCAATATCATAAATTATATGTTTTTAAAAGAAGAACCCAACGAATATGTCCATAAATTTCGGACACGGTCCTTGAAACTCATCTCCGATGAACCGATAGACTGGGTGCTTGACGGAGAATTCGGGGGTGCGAAAAGAGAAGTCTCTATCACAAACCTGGAAAAGAAAATCCATATTATGAGAAAACAGACGAAATAACAATAAAACTGCTTGTTTCGGAAGAAATATGTTGAAATATGGGGTCTGGTAGTATATAATGAAAAGTTGTGTGGGCTTTATGTATACTTCTTAGCGAAAGGACGTTATTAAGTGGAAAAAGATAATTTTTTAGATAAGCTGGGTAAACTAGTCGAACTTGCAAAAACAAAGCATAATGCTTTGGACGTTACAGAGATTAATAACTTCTTTATAGGAGAAGAACTGACTGCAGAGCAGATGGATCAGATTTATACGTACCTGGAGAATCGCGGCGTTGACGTGATCCCGGTCATGGATGATTCCACTTTAACTGATGATGTGCTCATGTCAGAAGATCTCCTCCTTGATGATGATCTTGATGACGGTTTTATTAAAGATGTAGATGAAGAAGATATTGATTTAGACGCCATTGATTTATTGGAAGGCATCGGCACAGAAGACCCTGTCCGCATGTATTTAAAAGAAATCGGCACTGTACCGCTCTTAAACGCAGAGGAAGAACTGCGTCTTGCCAAGAGAAAAGCGGATGGTGACGGTGATGCCAAGGAACGTCTGATTGAGGCCAATCTGCGTCTTGTTGTCAGCATTGCGAAGCGTTACACAGGCCGTGGTATGAGTTTCCTTGATCTGGTACAGGAGGGGAATTTAGGTCTGATTAAAGGTGTTGAAAAATTTGATTATACCAAAGGCTATAAATTAAGTACATATGCTACTTGGTGGATTCGTCAGTCTGTAACCCGTGCTTTGGCAGATCAGGCAAGAACAATCCGTGTTCCTGTGCATATGGTAGAGACGATTAATAAGATGTCCAAGATGCAGAGAAAATTAACCCTGGAACTGGGATATGAGCCTTCTGTTGCAGAACTTGCAGAAGCGCTTGATATGTCTGAGGACAAGGTTATGGAGATCATGCAGATTGCCAGAGAGCCGGCATCCTTAGAGACTCCCATTGGTGAGGAAGATGATTCTAATTTAGGCGATTTTGTGGCTGATAATAATGTGGTAACACCGGAAGGCAATGTTGAGTCTGTCATGTTAAGAGAACATATCGACGCGCTTTTAGGTGATTTGAAGGAAAGAGAACGTCAGGTAATTGTATTGAGGTTCGGTTTGGAAGACGGACATCCGCGCACATTGGAAGAAGTGGGAAAAGAATTTAATGTTACCCGCGAACGCATCAGGCAGATTGAGGCGAAAGCACTTAGAAAGCTGAGAAACCCAGTTCGCAGCAAGCGAATCAGAGATTTCTTATAAGACAAATAAAAGGCGCGGCTGGTATCTATCTGCGCCTTTTTGTCATTTCTGAAGACGGCAGGGAGGAAGACATCATGAACCCAAGAAATTATCAGAAGGAATTGGATCAGATTATTGAAGAAATAAAAGTACAGAATAAAGTTCCCAGGCTTCTGATACATAGCTGCTGCGCTCCATGCAGCAGTTATGTACTGGAGTATTTGTCCCAATATTTTGAAATTACTGTTTATTTTTACAATCCCAATATATATCCTCCACTGGAATATATGAGACGTGTGGAGGAACAGGACCGGCTGATTCAGGAGATGAATTTTGCTCATCCGGTTACCTTACAGACTGGCGCGTATGAACCTCAGGAGTTTTACCGGATTGTGGAAGGTCTTGAGAAAGAGCCTGAGGGTGGTTTACGGTGCTTTCGATGTTATGAACTCCGTCTTCAGGAGGCCGCCAAAATCGCCCAGGCGGGCAAATTTGATTACTTTACAACTACCTTGTCCATCAGCCCTCTTAAAAATGCAGATAAGCTGAATGAAATAGGTGAAAAGCTGGGGAGAGAATACCGGGTGGCTTATCTTCCTTCTGATTTTAAAAAGAAAAACGGGTATAAACGCTCTGTGGAACTGTCAAAGGAGCATGATCTTTACAGGCAGGACTACTGTGGCTGTGTGTTTTCACAAAGAGAGAGACAGACAAAAGAATCTTCCTGCTGACTGTGACCTTACTTTGGAAATATCTCAAAGACATGGTGTGTTTGGCTTGACACAAAATGGATATTGTAATAAAATTAACAGCGTGGAGTATAAAAATTTGAGGATAAAGGAGTGAATTATATGTTAACAAAATCACTGACTGTTGTAAATCCATCCGGACTTCATTTAAGACCGGCAGGCGTTCTGTCTCAGACAGCTATGAAATTTAAATCTGATATAATTATTGAATACGGAGAGAAGAGGATTGTTGCCAAGAGCGTATTAAACGTAATGGCAGCCGGAATCAAATGCGGCGCTATGATCAATGTGATCTGCGACGGCGAGGACGAAGAGGCGGCAATGAAAACCATGACCGAAGCAATTGAGAGCGGTCTTGGCGAGATGTAATCCGTATCTGTTTATCGTATAAAATTCAACAGTGAAAGGCCCTGGATCGATGCTGATTCCGGGTCTTTTTTTATTTGCAGTAATTTATATATTGTTTCTATGATCCCTGGAACTATTATAAAAATAAAGGTTATTAAGGTAATTTCCAGTTGGATGCTTAATGAAAAAAATATACACTTAATAATAATAAGCTAAGACTTAAATAAATTAGAAATTTATACCACTCGAGGAAAAATCAACACGAATTGTATTATAACAATAAAATATTTTGTCGTATAATTTAAAAATACAGATAATTTATTTTTTAATTATTTAAAGTCTAATTATCTGACAATTTAAAAATAAAACACATTTACAAAGTGCGAAAAATGTAGTATTATCAACTAAAATTACTGTTACACTTTAGCACCTCAAAGCAGAGGAGCAGTCAGGAAAGGAAGAGATTATGGATAAGAGTTTACAATCCCCTAATAAAACAGGTACTCCGGGACTATATGATCCCCGCTTCGAGCATGATAACTGCGGTATCGGTGCAGTGGCAAATATGAAAGGGATAAAGACCCATAAGACAGTGGAGCAAGCTCTTCATATCGTGGAAAATTTAGAACACAGGGCAGGAAAAGATGCAGATGGCAAGACTGGAGACGGTGTTGGTATTATGCTTCAGATCTCTCACAAATTCTTTAAGAAAGTGACCAAACCATTAAACATCGGGATTGGTGAAGAGAGAGAATACGGTGTGGGCATGTTTTTCTTCCCCCAGGATGAGCTTGCCAGAAACCAGGCAAAGAAGATGTTTGAAATTATTGTACAGAAGGAAGGTCTTGAATTTCTGGGCTGGAGAGATGTACCCATTCATCCGGAACTGATTGGTGCCAAAGCAGTGGAGCGTATGCCTTATATCGCTCAGGCTTTTATTAAAAAGCCTGCTGACGTGAAGAAAGGTCTGGATTTTGACCGGAAACTTTATGTATCCAGACGAATTTTTGAACAGAGCAATGATAATACCTATGTAGTTTCTTTAAGCAGCAGGACCATTGTTTATAAAGGAATGTTTCTTGTAAAGGAATTAAGACAGTTCTTTACAGATCTTCAGGATAAAGATTATGAATCAGCGATTGCAGTGGTTCATTCCCGCTTCAGTACCAATACCAATCCAAGCTGGATGAGAGCTCATCCAAACCGTCTCATCGTACATAACGGCGAGATCAACACCATTCGCGGTAATGTGGATAAGATGATGGCAAGGGAAGAAAACATGGAATCTGAGTATTTCAGCAGTGATATGCATAAGGTTCTTCCTATTATTAATCAGGAAGGCTCTGACTCCGCCATGCTTGACAATGCCCTGGAATTTATGATGATGAGCGGCATGGACTTACCTCTGGCAGTGATGGTAACCATTCCTGCACCATGGGAGCATGATAAATCCATGCCTCAGGAGATCCGTGACTTCTATCGTTACTATGCAACGATGATGGAACCATGGGATGGTCCGGCTTCCATCGTGTTCAGTGACGGTGATTTGGTAGGAGCTGTGTTAGACCGTAATGGTCTCAGACCTTCCAGATATTATATAACCGATGATGATCATATGATTCTGGCATCTGAGGTAGGCGCAATTGATATCGAGCAGAGTCATGTGGTGAAAAAAGAACGCCTTCGCCCAGGTAAGATGCTTTTAATTGATACGGTAAAGGGATGCCTGATTACCGATGAAGAATTAAAAGAAACTTATGCCCAGAGAAAGCCTTACGGTGAATGGCTGGATTCCAACTTAATTGAATTAAAGGACCTCCCTATCCCCAATAAAGGCGTTCCTGCCATGACCAGGGCGGATCGCGCTAAAATGCAGAAAACCTATGGTTATACGTACGAAGAATATAAAACCATGATTTTGCCAATGGCCTTAAATGGAGCGGAAGCAGTTTCAGCCATGGGTGCAGACAGTCCTCTTGCAGTATTAAGCAAGAAGCATCAGCCACTTTTTAACTACTTTAAGCAGCTGTTTGCCCAGGTAACCAATCCCCCCATTGACTCCATTCGTGAGGAGATCGTAACTTCCACTACGGTTTATGTGGGTGAAGAGGGCAATATTCTAAAAGAAGAAGCAGAAAACTGCAAGATCTTAAAAGTGAATAATCCCATTCTTACCTGTACGGATCTACTGAAGATCAAACATATGAAGAGACCGGGATTTAAGGTAGAAGTGATTCCCATTACCTATTATAAGAACACTTCACTGGAAAAAGCCATTGACAGACTGTTCTTAGAGGCAGACAGAGCTCATCGGGATGGCGCTAATATCATTATTTTATCAGACCGTGATATTGATGAAAACCATGTGCCGATTCCCTCTTTACTGGCAGTTTCTGCACTTCAGCAGCATCTGGTAAAGACCAAGAAAAGAACTTCAGTTGCCCTTATATTAGAGAGTGGAGAGCCAAGGGAAGTTCACCATTTTGCAACATTATTAGGATATGGAGCCTGCGCAATCAATCCGTACCTGGCTCAGGAATCCATTCATAATCTAATTGAAAATGGCATGCTTGATAAGGACTATTACGCAGCTGTGGAGGATTATAACTCTGCCGTTTTACATGGCATTGTAAAGATTGCCTCTAAAATGGGTATTTCCACCGTGCAGTCCTATCAGGGAGCGCAGATCTTTGAAGCCATTGGTATTTCAAAGAAAGTGGTCGATACGTATTTTACCGATACAGTAAGCCGGGTGGAAGGCATCAACTTAGAGGATATTGCCAATGACGTGGATACACTTCACTCCGCAGCATTTGATCCCCTTGGTCTTGATGTGGACTTAACCTTGGACAGCGTGGGAAGTCATAAGGAAAGAGCAGGACAGGAAGAGCACCTTTACAATCCACGTACCATTCATCTCCTGCAGCAGGCCACCAGAACAGGCAGTTATGAGACATTTAAGGAGTACACACACGCGTTAACCCAGGAAGGCCAGATGGTCAATTTAAGAAGTCTCTTAGACTTCGATTACGCAAAGACCAAAGAAGTTCCGGTTGAAGAAGTGGAAAGTGTAGAATCCATTGTAAAACGTTTTAAGACAGGTGCCATGTCCTATGGCTCCATTTCACAGGAAGCTCACGAGGCTCTTGCCATCGCAATGAACCGGATTCACGGAAAATCAAACAGCGGTGAGGGCGGCGAAAGCCTGGAGCGTCTGACAACAGGACCAGATGGAGTTAACCGTTGTTCTGCTATTAAACAGGTTGCTTCCGGTCGTTTTGGCGTGACTTCCAGATATTTAGTCAGTGCAAAAGAGATTCAGATTAAAATGGCACAGGGCGCAAAGCCAGGAGAGGGCGGACAGCTCCCAGGACAGAAAGTATATCCATGGGTGGCCAAAACAAGACATTCCACAACTGGTGTGGGATTAATCTCGCCACCACCTCATCATGATATTTATTCCATCGAGGATCTTGCCCAGCTGATTTACGATTTGAAAAATTCCAATACCAGTGCCAGAATTTCCGTTAAGCTGGTTTCTGAAGCGGGAGTGGGAACGGTAGCTGCCGGTGTTGCCAAAGCGGGTGCCCAGGTTATTTTAATCTCCTCATTTGACGGTGGAACCGGTGCAGCACCAAGAAACTCCATCTATAATGCAGGACTTCCATGGGAACTTGGTGTGGCGGAAGCTCATCAGACCCTGATTATGAACGGGCTTCGTGATAAAGTAATTCTGGAAACAGACGGAAAACTGATGACTGGACGGGATGTGGCCATTGCCTGTATGCTTGGAGCTGAGGAATTCGGCTTTGCAACAGCGCCTCTTGTAACCCTGGGCTGTGTTATGATGAGAGTCTGCAACTTAGATACATGCCCGGTTGGAGTTGCCACTCAAAATCCGGAACTTCGCAAGCGCTTTAAGGGAAAACCGGAATATGTTGTGAATTTCATGTACTTTATTGCAAGAGAGCTTCGGGAATATATGGCAAAGCTTGGAGTCCGCACAGTGGATGAGCTGGTTGGAAGAACCGATCTCTTGAAGAAAAAAGATCAGATATCCAATGAAAGAGCAAAGAAAGTAGATTTCTCTGCAATTTTAGGCAACCCATATGTGGGCGGAAAAGTAGCAGGCTATGACAAAAAGCAGGTTTATGACTTCGAGCTGGATAAAACCATTGACGAGAAGATTATTTTAAAGAAATTAAGGCAGGCCCTCACTGCCGGTCAGAAGAAGGGACTTCAGATTGATGTTTCCAATACCGACCGTGCACTGGGAACCATATTCGGGTCAGAGATAACCAGACTGTATCCGGAAGGACTGGCAGAGGATACCTTTACCATCAGCTGTACAGGAAGCGGCGGTCAGAGCTTCGGCGCATTTATTCCAAGGGGTCTGACACTGGAGCTGATCGGTGACAGCAACGATTACTTTGGCAAGGGACTTTCCGGCGGAAAGCTGGTGGTTTATCCTCCTCAGGGAATTAAATTTAAACCGGAAGAAAATATTGTCATCGGTAATGTGGCTCTTTACGGAGCAACCAGCGGAAAAGCCTTTATCTGCGGCGTAGCAGGAGAACGGTTCTGTGTTAGAAACTCCGGCGCAACAGCAGTGGTAGAAGGTGTTGGTGACCACGGATGTGAATACATGACAGGCGGCCGCGTGGTGGTACTTGGATCAACAGGCAAGAACTTTGCGGCAGGTATGAGCGGCGGAATCGCTTACGTATTAGATGAAAAGAGAGATTTATACAAACGCCTCAATAAGGAAATGGTTTCTTTTGAAGAAGTTACCAACAAATACGATGTTTTGGAATTAAAGGATATGATCAAGGAACATGTGGCTTATACCAACTCCGCAAAGGGCAAGGAAATCCTCGACAACTTTGGAGAATATCTGCCTAAATTCAAGAAAATCATGCCTCATGACTACAGACGCATGATGAATACCATTGTTCAGATGGAAGAAAAGGGTTTAAGCAGCGAGCAGGCACAGATTGAAGCATTTTATGCCAATACAAAGAAGTAAGGAGGAGCGAAAATGGGTAAGCCAACAGGATTTTTAGAATATAAAAGAGAAACAGGAAGAACGGTAGATCCCAAGACCCGTTTGAAAAATTATAACGAGTTCCATCTGCCCCTTTCTGAAAAAGAACAAAAATGCCAGGGTGCGCGGTGTATGGACTGCGGTGTACCATTTTGCCAGTCAGGAGTTATTTTAAATGGAATGGTTTCTGGCTGCCCCTTAAACAATTTAATACCGGAATGGAATGATCTTGTCTATTCCGGTACCTGGCAGCAGGCATATAACCGTTTGAAAAAAACCAACAGCTTTCCGGAATTTACTGCACGGGTCTGTCCGGCGCCCTGTGAAGCGGCATGTACCTGCGGATTAAACGGTGATCCGGTTGCGATTAAGGAAAATGAGTATGCCATTGTTGAACGTGCCTATGCTTCCGGAATTGCAGGACCAAGACCTCCTAAAATCCGTACTGGAAAGAAGGTTGCAGTCATTGGATCCGGTCCTGCCGGTCTGGCTGCTGCAGATCAGTTGAATAAACGGGGACACAGCGTAACTGTCCTGGAACGGGAAGACCGTGCAGGCGGACTTCTGATGTATGGAATTCCCAATATGAAGCTGGAAAAGCATGTGATTGACCGGAAGGTTGAGATCATGAAAGAAGAGGGAATCGAGTTTCTTACCAATGCTGATGTTGGAAAGAATCAGAAGGCGAAAGACCTTTTAAAGGAGTATGACCGCATTATTCTTGCCTGCGGAGCATCAAATCCCAGAGATTTAAATGTTCCCGGAAGAGATGCACAGGGAATCTATTTTGCAGTTGATTTCTTAAAATCCACAACAAAAAGCCTGTTAAATTCTGACCTGCAGGATAATCAGTATATATCTGCAAAGGGAAAACATGTGATTGTAATCGGGGGCGGAGATACAGGGAATGACTGTGTCGGTACGTCACTACGCCATGGATGTGCCTCAGTGACTCAGCTTGAGATGATGCCAAAGCTTCCTGAAGCAAGGACAGAGGATAACTCCTGGCCGGAATGGCCAAAAGTGCTGAAAACTGATTACGGTCAGGAAGAGGCAATCTCTGTGTTTGGCAAAGACCCAAGAGTATATCAGACGACTGTGAAGGAATTCATAAAAGATAAATCCGGCAAGCTGGTAAAAGCAGTTTTAATGAGCCTTGAGCCGAAAAAGGATGAGAAAACCGGAAGGATGAGCATGGAGCCGGTGGCAGGCAGCGAAAAAGAAGTTCCTGCGGATTTAGTTCTTATAGCAGCCGGTTTCTTAGGCGCCCAGAATTATGTTGCAGATGCGTTCGGTGTGAAGTTAAACGGCAGAAGTAATGTTGAAACTGAAGAGGGCAGATACAAAACCAACGTGGATAAGGTTTTTGTGGCAGGAGATATGCACAGAGGCCAGTCCCTTGTGGTTTGGGCAATCAGAGAAGGCCGTGAAGTAGCGAAAGAAGTAGATATCAGCCTTATGGGCTATACAAATCTGGTATAATTAAGAAGGAAGAGAGACAGTATTTGCCTCTCTTCCTTTTTTGTGTAGCATGGTGTGGGTGCATATGTCCATTTGGTGCTTTGCAAGATCAACTACCCAGTAAGGGCGAAGAACCAATTCTCATGCAGAAAAAACGGATAAATTATTTTATTTCCAATTATTGGGTATGGGTTTCATAGCGTAGTAATATTTTATCATATAGAAAACACGGAGGTTTTCTGAAGAATAAAGGGGGTCAAATTTTAGAGGGTCATATCTGGCGGATCATTATATGAATTGAATATTTATTAATCTGTTAATTTCAAATCAATTCGCTGTAATAATTAAATATTTAACAATAAAATATAAAAATTTTAAAAACAACACGATAAATATTGAAAATAATGACATTATAAGTTATAATTAGTCAAAATTTAAAAGGAGGAAAACCTATGTATAATATTCTGATTGGTGGAGCTGCCGGTCAAGGCATCGATACCACAGTCTCAATTTTAGAAAAACTGCTGAAACATTCCGGCTATTATATCTATACAACCAGAGATTTCATGTCACGGGTGCGGGGAGGTCATAACTTTTCTCTTCTGCGTTTTGGGACGGAGGTCATTACCTCCCACAGTTACCGTTTGGATGGAATCATTGCATTGAATGAGGAGACCATTGATTTACATAAGCATGAATTAAAGGAAGAAGGATTTATCTTATGCGACAGTAGTTTTGATTATCCGGATACAGACTTAAGAGTCATGAAACTTCCCATGAACAAAATTGCAAAAGAACTTGGGAATGGGAAAGCCTCTGCAAGTGTGGCAGTAGGAGCTATATTGAAGCTTTTCGGTGAGCCATTTACATATGTTGAGGAAATCATGGCTGATGTCATGAAGAAGGAAATTCTTGAGGTTAATTTAAATGCAGCCAAAGCAGGATACGCAGCCGTGGAAGCAAAATTTAACCATCTGGAAGGCGTATATAAAGATTACATGCTTATTTCAGGCAGTGAGGCCTTAGGGCTTGGAGCAGTGGCCGGAGGACTTAAATTCTATTCTGCCTATCCTATGTCTCCATCTACGGCAGTTTTGGAATATCTGGCCTCTGTAGGACACAAGGCAGGAATCGTGGTGGAACAGGCAGAAGATGAGATTGCTGCAGTTAACATGGCACTGGGTGCTTCCTTTGCCGGCGCAAGAGCTATGACAGGAACCAGCGGAGGCGGCTTCTGCTTAAAGGTGGAGGCGCTGGGATTTTCCGGTATTGCAGAGATTCCTCTTGTAGCCGTAGATGTGCAAAGGCCTGGTCCGGCGACCGGCCTGCCCACCCGCACAGAGCAAAGTGACTTAAAATTTGTTATTTCCGCATCCCAGGGAGAGTTCCCCAGACTTGTAATAGCGTTAAGAAATCAGGAGGATGCTTTTTACCAGACATTCCGGGCTCTTAATCTGGCAGAAAAATACCAGATCCCTGTTATACTGCTCAGTGACCAGTATCTTGGAGATTCAACAGCCTGCGTGAAGCCCTTTGACATATCGGGATTGAAACAGGTCAGCCATGCAACGGAGGCAGAAGGAGAGTATCTGCGTTACCGGATCACGGAAGATGGAATCTCCCCCAGACTGATTCCTGGACTTACAGATCATATTGTTGCTGCTGACAGTGATGAACATGATGAAAGAGGATGGATCACGGAATCTGCAGAGGTCAGAATCCAGATGGTGGATAAGCGGATGAGAAAATTAGAGGGTCTGATAGAAGAACTGTCAGAACCAGAGTTTGTGGGAGAGGAGCACTGCGATACACTGTTACTTGGCTGGGGTTCTGCTTACGGCCCCATCAAAGAGGCGGTCTCTCTTCTTAATAAAAATGGGAAAGGAAGCTATGGAGCCCTGGTGTTTGGAGATATTTATCCCCTTCCTCAGGAGAAATTAAAATTTTATGCAGAAGGCAGGACGTTAATCAACGTAGAACAAAATGCCACAGGCCAGCTGGCTTCCCTGATCAGAGAGCAGACAGGAATTGAGTGCCATAAGAGTATTTTAAAATATGACGGCAGGCAGATATCAGGTGAAGAAATTACAAAAAAAGTGCTGGAAGGAGGTTTAAGGTAGATGGATAAATTCAAAACTTATGAAACAGCATGGTGTCCGGGGTGTGGAAACTTTTCCATTTTAAACAGCCTGAAAACAGCGCTGGAGGAACTGGGCATTGAACCAAATAAAGTATTAATGGTGGGAGGAATCGGCCAGGCGGCGAAGACGCCCCAGTATTTAAACACCAACAGCTTCTGCGGGCTTCATGGAAGGGCGCTTCCGGCCGCAGTTGCTGCTAAAATCGCCAATGAGGAGCTTACTGTTATAGTGAATTCCGGAGACGGTGACTCTTACGGCGAAGGAGGCAACCATTTTATTCACAATATAAGAAGAAATGTAAATATTGCTCATTTTGTTCATGACAATCAGATCTATGGTCTGACCAAAGGGCAGGCATCACCCACCAGCGGGGAAGGTTTTGTTACACCAGTTCAGACCGATGGTAACTTAAATACCCCTTTAAATCCAGTACTTCTGGCAATTGCTTCAGGTGCAGGATTTGTAGCCAGGGGCTTTAGCGGTGATTCTAAACAGCTGGTAAGTATTATGAAGGAGGCAATCCTTTATCCCGGATATGCTTTCGTGGATATTCTTCAGCCATGTATCACCTTCAATAAAGTAAATACCTTTGCTTACTACAAAAATATGGCAGCACCCCTTGGAGATGACTATGACCCCACCAATCGGCTGGAAGCCATCAGAATGTCAATGGAAGTAAGTGAAAAAATCCCAACCGGCATTCTGTATCGGGAAGATAAGCTGGATTTTCACAGGAAGAACGGAATTTTAAATGACGGCACTCCTCTGATAAGACGAGAAACACAAGATCAGGTTCTTAAGGATCTGATTGGCAGCTTTATATAATAAAACAAGGGCAGAAATCCATACAATTGGGATTTCTGCCCTTGTTTCTATGGGAATCATACCTGTCAGGAATGTGCAGGTGATCCCTCTTCTTTTAAATATTTCTTTGCCATGGGAATCAGACAGCCGCCTGTTAAGTTCCCGGCAGATATCACCAGAATATATAAGAATGCCTTGGCACTCCAGGCACCTGCCATGGTGAAATAAAACATATCTGCAATACTGTGTTCATATCCGGAAAGGATGAATACCATGACTGGAAGAACCAGAGCAAAATATTTCCCAACTCCATCCTTAATGGTTTGAAAACCGATGACTGCAATGCACATCATCACGCCGCAAAAAATGGCCATGATAAAGGTGCTGAATAAGGTGTCTGAAAGCTTCAAGCTGACAATATCTGCAGCGTGGGCTGTTAACTTGGAGAGTTTTGTATGTCTGAATATGGTTCCCATCCCTGTGGTTCCCACAAAGTTACCTATGTATACCAGGAGAACGGTCAGAAGATAGGAAGGTTTTTCATCCACAATATAGCATACCTTGCCTGTAAATAGATGGAAGCCAAAGGTGTATATGGTAAATAACCCGATGGTAAATAAGAAAGAACCTGCAATATGGTTCTCCAGGGTTAAATAAATAATGCCCCCCGTGCTGATAGCGATCCCTGCAATTACTGCTTTAATTAATGTTTTCATCTGTGCGGTAACTCCCTTTTGTATTCTGTTGTGTTTCGTTTTCTGTCTGTCATTTCAGAGCCATGTCATATTATAACATAAGAAAAAGAGTTTACAAGAGCAATTAACATTTTGACAAAATTTATCAGAATTTGCATAAAAAAACCGCCGGTTTCATGCCGGCGGCAGTAACATATTTATACATTGAAACGGAATAAAATTACATCTCCGTCTTTTACCACGTATTCTTTTCCTTCCAATCGTACCAGACCTTTTTCTTTTGCAGCGGGATAGGTTTTGCAATCCAGCAGATCCTGATAATTAACAACTTCAGCGCGGATAAATCCCCGTTCAAAATCGGAGTGGATCTTTCCAGCTGCGCCAGGTGCCTTAGTACCTTCTTTTATGGTCCAGGCTCTGGTTTCGGTAGGGCCGGCTGTTAAATAGCTGATTAAGCCCAGTAATTGGTAGCTGGCAGCAATCAGTTTCTCAAGACCTGATTCAGTCAGTCCAAGATCTTCTAAGAACATCTTTTTTTCGTCTTCTTCCAGCTCTGCGATTTCCTGTTCAATCTGAGCACAGATGACAAAAACTTCACTGTTGTTTTCTTTTGCAAAGGAACGGACTTTTTCCACATAAGCATTGGAAGCACCGTCATCGGCAAGGTCATCTTCGCATACGTTAGCGGCGAAAATTACCGGCTTATAAGTAAGAAGATTAAGACTGTTGATAAATGCAGCTTCTTCCTCATCCTCTGTTTCCAAGCTTCTGGCAAGGTTACCGTCTTCCAGGTGGGCTTTGATTTTCTTTAAGATGGTTAATTCTTTGGCCAGTGATTTATCATTCATTGCACCCTTTGTGGATTTGGCAATTCTGCGGTCAAGGATGTCCAGATCAGAGAAAATCAGCTCTAAATCAATGGTCTCAATATCCCGGAGCGGATCTACGCTTCCGTCTACGTGAATGACATTGGGGTCTTCAAAGCAGCGTACCACATGGACAATGGCATCAACTTCACGGATGTTGGAAAGAAACTGGTTACCAAGTCCTTCTCCTTTGGATGCTCCTTTTACAAGGCCTGCGATGTCTACGAATTCGATGACTGCAGGTGTGATTTTAGCGGAATCATACAATGCGGCCAGCTGTCCTAAACGTACATCCGGAACAGGAACAACTCCTACGTTTGGATCAATGGTACAGAAAGGATAGTTGGCAGATTCTGCCCCAGCCTTTGTGAGCGAATTAAACAAAGTACTTTTCCCTACGTTCGGCAAGCCGACAATACCTAATTTCATATCAAATACCTTCCTAATATTGTTTATATTCATGGTTGATTTTTATCTACAACTAATATAGAATATCATATTATCCACGAAATTAAAAGAGAAAAACAAAAAGAACAAAGGGCTTGTCGAAATATAGTTGAATATGTCGGGCGATAATGTTTGATTTTTGTGTTTTAGCGGGGTAAAATAAAGAAAACATCGAAAGGAGAAGACGAATGGCAAATACGGCAGATATTAGTTTTGTGCATTTGGGAATCACCATTGACCATTTGCAAAACAGTATCTCGATATTTGGATTCCGAATTGCATTTTACGGTATTATCATAGGAATTGGAATCTTGGCAGGTCTTTGGGTCGCGACGAGCGATGCAAAACGCAGAGGGCAGGACCCGGATATTTATCTGGATTTTGCATTGTATGCAATCATTATTTCTATTATGGGGGCCCGTATCTATTATGTGGTTTTTGACTGGGACACTTATAAAGATGATCTGCTTCAGATCTTCAATACCAGAGCAGGAGGGCTGGCAATCTACGGTGGCGTCATAGGAGCTGTCATTACCCTCACGGTTTACACCAGAGTGAAGAAACTTTCCTTCTTTTCTTTGGCGGACACTGGTTGCTTGGGATTAATTACCGGGCAAATTATAGGAAGATGGGGAAACTTCTTTAATTGCGAGGCGTTCGGCGGATATACAGACGGCCTGTTTGCTATGAGAATCAGAAGGGCGCTTGTTAATGAGAATATGATATCTAAGGAGCTTTTAAGCCACTTAATTGTAAAAGACGGTGTGGAATTTATTCAGGTTCATCCCACATTTCTTTATGAATCAATGTGGAATTTATGCGTTTTGATTTTTATGCTTTGGTATCGGAAACGCAAAAAGTTCGATGGTGAAATGCTTCTTATCTACCTGCTGGGCTATGGATTGGGACGAGTATGGATCGAAGGACTCCGTACGGATCAGCTGATCTTCTTTAGTACTGGCATACCGGTGTCTCAGGCGCTGTCATTGATTTTGGTAGTGATATCTACTCTTGTGCTCTTCTGCAAACACAGACAGATACGAATAAAGAGCAAAGGAGAATCATGAAATGATAATGTCAAAAGAAGAGTTAATTCAGAATATTGAAGTTGCAAGGGAAAGATTAAATACAAGTATTGATCACGAGGATGGCGAAGTGATTTATCTTAGAAGCGTGGAGTTGGATAAATTAATTGAACAATATATCGAAGCAGGATATTGAAGAACGAATAGAATGCAATTGTTTTAAATCGAGTTTTTTTGGAGAACAGAATGTGTAGAGATACATATCCTGTTCTTTTTTGGCTTATTACTTTTCGTTAATTTAATGAGGTGGATTATGAAAAACAGGCTTAAAAGCGTTATTCGACATTTGTTTCATTCAGGCACCATATTTACCCAGCTTGTTACATTTACAGCTGTTGTAAGTATCGTCCCCATCCTTTTTATCAGTTCTCTGATGCTTCGAAAGATCAGCCATATGATAACAGAGGAACTGATTGCCTCACATAACCAGCTGGTTGCCCAGTATACAACGTCTCTTGAGAGTAAATTAAATCAGTATCAGTACAGTTTGAAGCAGCTGTCCAATAATACCATTGTTTTAAATACCCTACAGGGGAGAAGCGGGGAGAAAAACCCCTACGTCATGGGGAATGATGTCAGTATTGAGGTGAATAAATCCTTTCATCTGGACGGATATGAAGTCCGGAATTGCATGATTTATTCAAATAATCTGGATAATAAAATTTATGGAACCAGAGTTGCCATGATTACAGAGGCCAGCAGGGAGATCTGGTATATAAGCAAGGAAGCAGCCAACCAGTATTATTTTATTTATGCCACTGGAGACGGTAAGAAAAGCAAGGTACTGTCTCTGATTAAAAATATTGTAGATGTAGATGTGAACAATTATGAGAGCAAATACGTGGGATTTGTAAAACTGGACTTGTATACGAAAAAGTTGTTTG
Organism: Lacrimispora struthionigena; assembly: GCF_048627165.1. Lineage (NCBI taxonomy): Bacteria > Bacillati > Bacillota > Clostridia > Lachnospirales > Lachnospiraceae > Lacrimispora > Lacrimispora struthionigena. The sequence continues at coordinate 503,477 of NZ_JBMBWP010000002.1, read as the reverse complement.
AACCAGCAATCGGAGAAGATTATTCTTATGCCTATGACGTGATTGTGCTGGATCGGAAAAATCAGATTGTATATTCTTCTAATCCATCGTACAATGACATCATAGAGGAACAATCCTTTGAAGAGCTGAAACAGAAGGGGAATTATGGCAAGAATACCATGATCGGTACCAGTACAGAGGAGTATTACGGGCTGAAGCTGATTTTTCTCTTTAACAACAGCCAGCTGGATCACAAACGGCAGGAAATACAAAACTCCATATTGCCGGTACTGGTGCTGGTTATGGTGATTATTGCACTGACCGCTTTTTTATTTACCAGAAGCTTTGCAAAACGTGTATCACGATTAATTGATAAGATAAAAATTGCGGAAACCGGGGATCTTACCATTAATGAGGAGATTAAGGGCAGTGACGAGATTGCAGTCCTTGATAAGCAGTTTAATCAGATGCTTTTAAAACTGGACCGTCTGATTAAGAAAAATTACGTTCAGCAGCTGGAAAACAAGGAAAGCCAGGTGCGTAATCTTCAGCTGCAGATTAATCCTCATTTTTTATACAATACTCTGGAGACCATCAGTTCCATCGCTGCTGTAAACGGAGTTTTTCTTATCTGTGATCTTTGCGAAAAGCTGGGTGAGAATTTCCGTTACAGTCTGGGCAGAAATTACGGGGAATTTGTTACTGTGGAACAGGAGCTTTCCCATACTCAGAATTATATTTATATACAAAAAACCCGTTTTGGAAATAAATTCGAAGCGTATTACAATGTGGAACCGGGACTGGAGAAAAATCTGGTTTTAAGGTTTATTTTGCAACCCATTGTGGAAAATGCCATAGTTCATGGTCTGAGTGTGATGGAACAGACAGGAACTTTGGAAATCTCCATTTACCAGGAAGATGACTATCTGATGATTAAGATTGCAGATGATGGAATCGGCATGTCGGAAGAGCTGGTGGAGGAGATCAGGGATCACATTGAAATCAGGGGCGATGAGGAGAGGAAAAAGCAGAGTATCGGGATACAGAATGTAAATCAAAGAATTAAGCTTACTTATGGTGAGGAATATGGAATCACCATTGAAAGCGGGGAGAATAAGGGCAGCATTTTCACCATATGTCTGCCTTTCATGCAATAGGAGGGGCATAAATGGATAAAAGGGTTTTAATTGTAGACGATGAAGACTTAATCAGACAGGGGATGATTGCCAGACTTCAGTATTTGAATCTGAAGCCTGTGCAATTGTATGAGGCGGAAAGCGGACTTGCGGCAATTGAAATACTTAAAAATCAACCAGTGGATATTGTTATTACAGATATCCGTATGGCGGATATGGATGGTCTGACCCTGATTCGAAGGGTGAAATCATTTTTACCTGATATCCATTTTATTATTATAAGCGGCTACGCGGAATTCGAATATGCGGAACAGGCGATCCGGCTGGGGGTGACAGCTTATCTTTTAAAGCCAATATCCAATGAGGCATTAAAAAAAGCGGTAGAAGAAGTGGCAGAACGGATTGATGAAAAGAAGAAGGAAAGGCAGATGATACAAAAGGGCATACGCTCTATGGAGGAGAACCGGACTTATCTGTTTGAAAAGACAGTGAATGATCTGCTTTTAAACCAGGAAGCCATTGGCGCAGGCAATTCCCAGGAAACAGCAGTGTTTCAGAAGTTTCCTCTTCTTAACCGTTATGTGATGGTGATGATAATTCACATTGACGGAGACAGCTATGACCATAGTTATTTTGAATGTAAAGACATTGATTTAATCCAGTTTTCTATTAAAAATGTATTTATGGAGATTTCTTCCCCTTGCGGGAAGCTGATCGTAAGCAATCTGGGCAATAGCAACCAGCTTTACGGGTTAACCAGTCATGAAAATAAAAATCAGCTTCGCCTGGAAACAGAACGGCTCCTTACCATATTTTCTAATGTGATGCGTAAAAAGCTTCGGATTTCTCTTACGGTTGGTGTCAGCACGGCTCTTTTGGAAACAGTGAAAAACGGGGTGGAAGAGGCGAGAGAAAGCCTGGCCCAAAGAGTCATTCACGGAAATTCCAATCTGTATTTTTATGATGATATCAGGGTTTTGTCTGCAGACCAGTTTCCTGTATCGGAACTGAACATGCTGCGCCGGTATATTGAGCGTCATGATCCAGAGCATATTGAAGTGATGATCCAGGATATATTTTCAGATGAGAACATAAAGAAATACAATACTTCTTATGTGCGGATTCTATGGACCAGAATTACAAACATGATATTGAGTCTTTCTAATTCGGCAGCCATGGATCCGGATAAGATAGAAAAGCTGGTAATGAAGCCGGAACTGTTTGCTTCCTTTCGCTCATTAGAGGATTTACGAAGACATCTTTACCTGCTCATCATGGACTGTATGAATGCAGATGCCGACCCGGATGGCAATGCAAAAAACAAGGTGAAATTAAGCATTAAATACATCAGGGATAATTACAACAGGGATATTTCGGTCAATGAACTGGCTGAAAAGTATTCCTTAAGTCCCAATTACTATTCCACCATATTTAAGCGGGAGACCGGGCAGACCACCGTTAATTACATTAAGGAGCTGCGTTTAAATAAAGCCTGTGATTATCTAGTGAATACGGGAAAAAGTATCGCTGATATATCCAAAGAGGTGGGCTATGAGGACAGCCAGTATTTCTTTCGTGTCTTTAAAAAGACTACTGGCCTGACTCCTTTGGAGTACCGCAAAGCCCACCGCAGATAATTACGAATGATCAGTCTGGTACGATGACAGGTGCCACAGCCACCAGATTTTCAATGGCTGTATCGTTTTGATACAGCTTTGGGATGAGAACAGACCGGGTATTGGAATCCCGATACAGCTCATTGAACGGGATTTCCAAAGACCGGCAGTCCGGGAATTCTTTTACAACAGTTCCTGTCATACTTCGAAGGGAGAGGATATAACGGTCACTGTCTGAGTGAATGAATCCCGGTTTTTTTGTCTCGCAGATGGTGAATAAGATTGTCTGCTTCTGGGGGTTATATTGGGATTCTAAAATCGGTCCTCTGGAAACCCAGGTTTTTTGATGCCGTATGGCATCTTCCAGTTCTTTTTCAACATTGCCGCCGTCCACTCCTTCTATGAAGGTGGCATATTGATTGTTCATGTCCCACCTGCCGTGTAAATCCATACCGCAGGTGGCGGACAGTGGAAATCCTTTTAATATAAGATCTTCCCACCATAAAAGTGCGGGTTCATTTACCTGGTGAAGGGGTTCCGGATTATTAAATATTTCAATAAAATCAAAGGAATTAAAATCTGTAATTGTCATATCAAACCGACAGCCTCTGGCAAATGGGTGTCCATAGGAAAATGGATGGGCAACTCCAACCAGGGCTCCTTTTTCTTTCAGACTGTGAAACAATCGCTCCGGTCGATGGTAATCTATGGATTCCCAGGAAAGGTATTCTTTTAAATTCAGGCACAGGATGTGTCCGTAATAGGTGGTATACTCCATTCCATAAATGGAAGAGATACTGCTTTTTTTCTGTTTCAGCAGTCCTTTGATTTTACTATGGCCGGAAATGGTATTGTGGTCTGTAATTGCAAACCCATCTACAAGATTCTCCTCCATAAACTGGATCAGCTGGGAGGGGGTCATTGTACCGTCTGATTCTGTGGTGTGGTTGTGAAGCTCCAGTCGCTTATACATAGGCACCTCCATCTGATGAAATTTGCTTTTCCTGATTTCCTGCGGTTAACTTCAGGCGGTAGTTTGTTCCGTCAAGAAGCACATTAAAGACTGCCAGAGTCACCTTAATTACTCCGGAAATCTGTTCCTGGGGGATGCAGCCGTCACTGGTGAAATCCTCTGAAAAAACCATGTGTCTTGTAGTGAGCTGTTTATGTACGCCCCCAATAAAGGTATCATTCATGGTTACAATGGTATGTATCTCAGTTTTCATTCCTCTCATGGCATCCATGAGTTCTTCCTCCGAAGCATGTTCGTATTCAGTGCCATTGCAGGACTCTCTGATTTTTTTTTCCATTTCTTTTGTGATAGTCTCATAATGCTGTTTGTCAAAGGTAAATTCAATGTCCATAGCGTCGTAAACTTTGTCCAGACAGACAGTATAAGAGATCTGTCCTACGAAACCTTCGTTTAAAATTCCCCCTGTTTCATAGATTAATTCCATAAAAAACCTCCATTTTCTTCTGTGTTAAGCACACTATACTACTGCTGCAATCAGGACGCAATACAGGTAGTTAAAGTTTAACAATTATCCACTGATAAGCGGAGAAATGTCCATTGTGGAGAAATGAATTTTCCGATATCCTTATATCAGATACCAGGAAGGGAGTGTTTACAAGTGAAACTGGTTACATTTAATATCCGGTGCGATTATGGTCAGGACGAGGAAAACAGCTTCTGTTTCCGCAAACCGTATATTTTACAAAAAATTGAAAAAGAGTCTCCCGACGTAATTTGCTTTCAGGAAGTTCTGCCTCATGTGGCGCTGTGGCTGAAAGAAAATTTAACGGATTACAACATTGTAGGCTGCGGGAGAGGGAAAGAATTAGAGGATGAGCAGACTGCAGTTGCCTATCGGAAAATGAAATTTGATCTACTGGGACTGGAGGTTTTCTGGCTTTCCAATACGCCTCAGGTTTTTGGCTCCCGTTATGAAAATCAAAGCATGTGTCCAAGAACCTGTACAAAGGTTGTACTGTGGAGTCTTGAGGAACGAAAGCTGATTCGCATTTATAATACTCATCTGGATCATGAAGGCAAAGAAGCGAGAGAGGCAGCTCTCATGCAGATTCTGAAAACAGTCAAAGATGACTGGCGTCACTGCGACGCCCCGGCTGTCATTACAGGAGATTTTAATGCCTGTCCGGATTCGCCGGAAATGAAAGTCATGAATACGGCTGAGGAATTTATTGATTTTACAGCAGGAACAGCTGGAACCTTTCATGATTATGGAAGGCAGGAACCGGAAAAGATCGACTATATTTTTGGGGACAGGAAAGTGATCTGCCGGGAAGTAACCATCTGGGATGAATCCTGGGAGGGCGTTTATCTTTCTGATCATTACCCGGTTTGCGTAAGACTTAAATTTGCGGCTGAAGAAAAAGGAGAGAGTTAATATGTCCATAACAAAGAAGTTGATCCGGTTCTGGCCTTTGTATCTCATGCTGGTGCCCTGCATCATTTATTATGTTCTCATCTGTTATATACCAATGGGAGGAGTCATACTTGCATTTAAGGACTATTCCTTCCGGAAGGGGATATGGGGAAGTCCCTGGGTTGGATTTCGCTATTTCCGCATGTTTTTTACCAGCTACGATTTTCCCAGATTATTAAGAAACACACTGATTGTGGGATTTATTAAATGTATTCTGGAATTTCCTTTTGCAATTATTCTTGCACTTTTGCTTAATGAGTTTAAAAATGAGAAATTCAAAAAGATCAGCCAGACCATTACGTATCTGCCACATTTTTTATCCACAGTTATTATAGTGACCATGCTTCAGAGGATCCTGGCACCCAACATCGGTGTGTTAAACCAGTTTATCGGCAAACTGGGAGGGGATTCCAGTACATTTTTCTTAATGGAACCAAAGTATTTCTTTCAGCTGTTATTCTCCATGGATTTATGGAGAAATATCGGCTGGGATTCCATTATATATCTGGCAGCAATCAGCGGCGTAGATGCGGCTCTTTATGAGGCAGCAAGCATTGATGGCTGTTCCAAGTTAAAAAAAATCTGGCATATTACATTGCCAGGAATTCGGGGTACCATTGGTCTGCTTTTCATTATGGGAGTGGGAGGACTTTTGTCCAGCGGATTTGAACAGATATACTTACTGCGGACTCCCGGCAACATGGCGGTTGCAGATACACTTGATACCTTTGTTCTTCAGATGGGTCTTATGAATGGACAGTTTGGTTATGCCACAGCGGTAGGACTTATTCAGGGTATTGTAGGACTTATTCTGGTAATTGTGTGTAACCGGTTATCAAAACGATTTACAGGAGTCAGTCTCTGGTAAATAAAAGATGAAAAGAGGAGGTATTTTTATGAGGAAAAGTATTGGAAAGCGGCTGCTTGCGGGAGTATTAGTGGTGGCAATGGGCGCAGCGGGAGTAACAGGCTGCAGCTCGAAAGCAAATGAGGGGACAAAAGGCGAAGAGAGCAAAACTTCTGACAATTCCGGGAAACCGGATACATGGATTGCAGACCGGACCATTACGGTGCAGGCTTACGTTGATGATATCGGAAACAGTCTGCCAAAGGATCTGGCCAATACAGAGGTTATGAAGGAGCTTACAAAGCGCACGGGTATTAAACTGGATATCCAGTATACTCCTGGTGATAAGGATTCCAATGTTATGGCAGCCCAGCTGGCATCTGGAACCATTCCGGATGTGATTTTCTCTTATATGGATGATTCCACGAGAAAAGAATTTCCTATTCTTTTAAAGGCAGCAAAGGAAGGTATGTTTGCTGATGTATCCGGATTGTTAAAGGATACAAAAGTTTACAGCCATTACCTGGAAGATAAATATTTACCCGATGATTCAAAGAAAAACATTACCTTCCGGGAAGATTTTAAAGGTGCAGCTTATATTCTGCCTTTATCGGTTGATTCCGAGGACAGATCTTTAATCTATGATCCACAGACTGCATACAGAGGCGGGATGTACATTCAAAAAGCAATTGTAGATAAGCTTGGAATTGATCCGTCTAAGATCAGAACACAGGAGCAGTTCTATGACCTGCTGGTACAGATTAAAAACGGAGATTTTAAAGATGACAACGGAAATCCTGTTTATCCCCTTGGACCGAAATACTGGGGAGGATCTCCTGATACACTGCAGTACATTGTACCTGGATTTACCTGGGGTGTCAGTGATGGCTACAACTTAGACAGTAACGGCGTGATTAAGCACGAGGCAGATACGGATTACGTATTTGAAAAAATCAATTACTTGAGAAAACTGCTGGCAGAAGGCCTGATGAATCCCGAGTTCTTCACCATGGATGGAACCAGAGCGGAAGAAGTGTCCAGATCTCATAATTCCGCAATTATGGCAGATGTACACAATTATCAGGATATTATATACGCTTCTGAAGACTGGGTTCCCCTTGGACCGTTAGACGATATTACTGGTAATAATGCGAAAGTAGTTCATGGAAAAAAACAGAACGGCGTGTGGGCCATTTCTGCAGATGCAAAGAAACCGGAAGAAATCTTAAAATTCTTTGATTATTTATCCACTCCGGAAGGCCAGCTTCTCTGCCAGTACGGCGTAGAGGGAAAAAGCTATGAGATGAAGGATGGAAAACCGGTACTGACTGATGAAGCGTTAAAGAAATTAAATGATGGTGACAAGGATTACCTGGTTAACAACATCGGCGCCGGCTTTGGATATACAGGCTGCGTATTCTTCAGCTTTGCTTTGACCAATTTAGACAACATGAATAATTTCGGCGAAAACCGGCCAGGTTCCAATTCCAGCACAACCTTTAAACGTGCGGTAGAGGTAGCAAAGGATTATCCAATTACCTACAGACTGGTTCCAGGACTGGATGCAACCGGATATTTATCAGCCGATTCCATGGCAGAAGTAAAAGCACAGATGTCTCTCCTTAACTATAAGGAAATGATCGTTCAGGCAGTTTATGCAGGAACAGACGACGAGGCAAAAAAGATTGTGGAATCGTTCCGCCAGCAGTTAAAAGCAGCTGGTAATGACAAGTTCGTGGAATATTTAACAGAGCTTTACAAAAAAGATCCTTCAGCCATCGACTTTGACAAAAAATAAAATCCAGTGAGAACGAAAGGGCAGGGTGCTCAGACATGAAAGCAAAAGAGGCTGTGAACAGACGCAGTAAAATAAAATCAGGCAGATCGGAACAGGTGATTCAGGTTTTAATCTATTGCGTGGTCATAGGACTGTGCCTTGCCATCATCCTGCCCTGTTTAAACATTGCGGCTCTGTCTTTTAATGACGGAAAGGATGCGGCAAAAGGAGGCATTTATTTCTGGCCCAGAATGTTTACCCTGGATAATTATAAACAGGTATTCAAGGATGGAACCATAACCAAGGCTTATATGATTACCATAGCAAGAACTGTAATTGGAACGGCTGCCAGCTTAACCGTGACCTCCTTTGCCGCTTATGCGTTAAAGGAGAAGGAACTGCCGGGCAGAAAAATTCTTACTATGCTGATAACCTTTACCATGCTGTTTGGAGGAGGGATGATCCCCACTTATATTCAGTACAACAGACTGGGACTGGTGGATCATTTCAGTGTTTATGTTGTTCCTGGTCTGGTAAGCGTTACGTACCTGTTGATGATGAGAACCTTTTTTGAGAGCATACCGGAGAGCCTGGAAGAATCTGCAAAGCTTGATGGCTGTGGATATTTTGGGATTTTCACCAGAATTGTACTGCCTTTAAGCAAGCCGGTTATTGCAGTTGTGGGATTATATACGGCAGTCAATCACTGGAACGACTGGTTCTCAGGAGCGTTTTACATGAGAAGCAGCCGGCTGTGGCCGGTACAGACCGTTTTACAGCAAATGCTGACCAGAGCCATGGCGAACAAAGAGGTAACTTCGGTGGCTCAGGCAATTGCCCAGAATACCAATTCTGTCACCTCAGATTCTCTTAAGATGGCGGCAGTTATCATAACAACAGTTCCCATTTTATGTGTATATCCCTTTGCGCAGAAGTATTTTACAAAAGGGGCCATGATCGGAGCTGTAAAAGAGTAAATCAGGCTGACAGACGGAGGATTCCATGACAGGAAAAAAGTGGGATGTATTTATTTATGGAGATATAAATGTGGATATTGTAATACCGGGAGTGGAACAGTTTCCCGGCGCCGGTCAGGAGCATGTGGTAGAAGACATGAATGTTTATCCGGGCGGCGGAGCGGCACTGTTTGCTTTAGGACTTGGAAAGCTGGGGTTGACCCCGGCTTTTCAGGGAAGTGTGGGAGCGGACTGCCATGGAGACTGGCTTCGTGAGGAGTTGAAACGCAGTCACGTAGACTGTACCTTTTTGGGTACGTCACAAAAGAATAAAACAGGAATTTCTTTAAGTTTTACCAATGAAAAGGATCGTTCCTTTCTCACATACAGGGGAACCAATGAGGAATGGAACTTAGAGGCCATTGATTTTGAAGGAGTAAAAGATGCGGGGCATATTCACCTGACTTCTTATGCCGGCAGCCGCAATCACCATCAATTTAAAATGCTTCTTAAAAAGATCAGGGAAATCAGTTCTGCCACAGTCAGCTTTGATGTGGGCTGGGATGAAACAGGGGAGTGGTATGAGGGTATTTTTGAACTGCTTCCTTTCATAGATATCCTGTTTATGAATGAAACGGAAGCGCTTCATTATACAAGAGGGCTGAATGCCGAAGAGGCTGCTTTGGAGTTTTCAAGGCACTGCGCCATGGCAGTAATCAAGCTGGGAAAGAGCGGGTCCATTGGTGGGAAGAATGGTGTGCTCACCAAGTCTCACCCCTATACAGTAAGTGCAGTTGATACCACCGGAGCCGGTGATTCCTTTAATGCAGGCTTTGTTTATGGATTTTTAAAGGGCGAGACCATGGAACAATGTCTGAGGATTGCCAATGCCTGCGGTGCCATGTCTGTCACAGCATATGGAGGCAATACAGCCTTTCCAACGAAAGAGGAGCTGTATCATTTTATAAAACAACAGGATGAAAGGCAGGAAGATTAAATGAAAATCACAGTAATTGGTGGAGCGGGAGTAAGAACAGTCATTTTTATTAATGGTCTTCTTGATCGTTATAAGAAATTAAATATAGATGAAGTATTGTTATATGATACTGACAGGGAAAAATTGGAGATCATAAGCCGTTTGTGCCGCCATGTTGTGATAAGACGGGGACAGGGGTTAAAAATCAGCACTTCTTTTGATGCAGTTGAAGCAATTACGGGAGCGGATTATATCGTAACTACAATTAGGGCAGGCGGGGATCATTCCAGAGTAGTTGATGAGGAAATTGCCTTAAATTCCGGGGTTATTGGTCAGGAAACAACAGGAGCCGGAGGTTTTTCCATGGCTGTGCGCACCATTCCTGTTTTAATGGAATACTGCGAGCTGATTAAAATCCATGCTCCCCATGCATGGATCTTTAATTTTACCAACCCTTCCGGGCTGGTGACACAGGCTTTAAAAAATGCAGGATATGAGCGGATCATAGGAATCTGCGATGCTCCCAGCAGCACCAAATTCCGTATGGCAAAGCAGCTGGGTGTGACTCAGGATCAGCTTTCTGTGGAATTTTTCGGACTGAATCATTTATCATGGATACAGAGTGTGAAAGTGGAGGGACGGGAGATTTTGCAGGAACTTCTGTCTGATGAATCATTTTTAAAGAGTGTGCAGGAATTTTCTATCTTTGATCCTGAGCTTTTAAGATCAATGGGGTATCTGCCCAATGAGTATCTCTACTATTATTATCACAGGGAAAAGGCTCTTAATAACATCAAAAAGTCTGGTGAAACCAGAGGAAAGTCTATTGAATCGGTAAATTGCCGAATGATGGAAGAACTAAAACAAATGGATATAGAAAAGGAACCGGAGGAAGCACTCCAGGTATTTCTGTATTACATGGCACTGAGGGAAGAATCCTATATGAGCATTGAAACCGGACACGATAAAAAGGAACCCATCAAAAAAGGGGAACTGGAAGTGCCGGATGGAATGGGGTATGCCGGAGTTATGCTGGACTGTATTGAAGGTCTACAAAGCGAAGAAGGGCGGGAACTGGTACTGTCTGTCCAGAATAATGGCTGTATTGAAGGACTGGAGGATCAGGACGTCATCGAGGTGACCTGCCATGTATCAAAAAATGGGATCATACCTGTGCCTGTAGGAAAGGTTCCGGAGCACTGCTATTTACTGATCAGGCTGATTAAAATGTATGAAAAACTGACGGTAGAAGCGATTAAAAACCATTCAAAGGAAACCGCAGTCAGGGCACTCACATTACACCCGCTGGTTAATTCCTATTCACTGGCAAAGATACTGGTTGAGGAATACGACTTAGCTTACGGAGGAATTTTAGGAGGCTGCCATGGCGTTTGATTTACACAACAGAGACCGGATCTGCCATCTCATTGAAGAACTGGCAGAGTTACGTTATAAAAATCTGCATAGTTTTGACCATATTTTCTGGTACGAGGACAATGGAACAACAGGAAATAGAATGCCCATGGGTGAACCAGTGGAAATTGAACAGGGTTTTAGGTGGAAAGGCTGGGATCAGTATAACTGGCTCTGTACCAGACTTATGGTACCAGCAGAACTTATGGATGAAGAGGTAGTCGGCATTTTTGATTTTGGCGTTCCGGAAGGGACCGGTAATAACAGCCATTTTGAAAGCCTTCTTTATTTAAACGGCAATCCATATCAGGGAGTGGATGGAAACCACAAAGAGGTCTTTTTTCAGGTGAAAGAAAATGGAGCTTTTCTTGATTTAAAATTCCGTCTCTGGTCTGGCTTAAACGGAGGAGGAGTTCCGAAAGATATGGCTATGGAACTGGTTCGTGCCCAGTACGGGGTGCTTGACCATGATACCGATGATTTTTACTTTCTGGCAAGGAATGTGCTGGAAACTTATGATATTTTAGATTCTGGCAACGAGTATAGAGAATGGATGCTGAATATGCTTGTTAAAGCCTTTGATTTTGTTGATTATACAGAACCGGGTACGGAACGCTTTTATGATAGCATCAGGAAAGCATATGAATACTTAAACGGGAAGATGAAAGGGCAGGGAAAACCGGACATACAGGTCAGTATGCTGGGACATACCCACATCGATGTGGCGTGGCTGTGGAGGCTTCGCCATACAAGAGAAAAGGCAGCCCGCTCATTTTCCACGGTAAATCGCATGATGGATCGTTATGACCATTATCATTTTCTCCAGTCCCAGGCTCAGCTTTATGAATTTATCAAAGAGGATTATCCGGATATTTATGATTCCATTAAAAGACGGGTAAAAGAGGGCAAATGGGAACCTGCCGGAGCCATGTGGGTGGAATGCGACTGTAACCTGGCAAGCGGCGAGTCCATTGTAAGACAGATCCTTGTAGGTAAAAATTTCTTTCAGGATGAATTTGAATATGAGAGTGAATTCCTCTGGCTTCCGGATGTCTTCGGGTATTCCTGGGCACTTCCCCAGATTCTGAAAAAGTCAGGAGTGGAGGCATTCATGACTACCAAGATCAGTTGGAATGATACCAACCGTCTGCCCTTTGACACCTTCCTTTGGAAGGGAATTGACGGGACTGAGATTACAGCTCATTTCGTCACCACTACCGATCAGGATTCCGATTCCTACACCTACAATGGAGATACCAGACCCTATGCTGTCAAGGGGGTATGGGATAACTATAAAAATAAAGACTTAAACCGGGATCTTCTTATTTCATATGGATATGGAGATGGCGGCGGCGGTCCAAACCGTGATATGATAGAGACACTGAAACATTTGAATAAGATTCCCGGGATTCCCAAAGTACAGTTTGAGAGTGCAACGGAGTATTTCAGAAGGCTGAGAGAAACTGTAGAACGAAATGAAATGGAAGGAAACCTCCCGGTCTGGGATGGGGAACTATATCTGGAGTTTCACAGAGGAACCTACACCTCCCAGGCATACAATAAGAAAATGAACCGGAAGATGGAATTTTACCTTCGGGACACAGAGATACGCTCTGTTCTGGCAAACGAGTGGGGAGGTATTGCCTATGACAGAGAAAGACTGCAAAAGGCCTGGAAAATCGTTCTCTGCCAGCAATTTCATGATATTCTGCCTGGTTCCTCTATCAGGGAAGTGTATGAGGACAGCCATGTGGAATACGAAAAGGCCTGTCGGCTTCTAGCTGAGGTAGAAAACCAGATCAGTCAGGCGCTGTATGTGGAAAAACCAGGAGTTTATTCGGTATGGAATAATTCAAATTGGAAGAGAACCTCTGTTGTCACGATTTCTGAAACCTCGGACGGTGACCGTTTCCAGGATGAAAATGGACAGCTTCTTGACAGTTATACAAAGGATGGGGTATCACAGGTTCTGGTTAAGGACATGGCTCCGTTTTCTTTTACGACTCTGTACCGGGTTGCGGCTTCTTTGGAAGTGGATTATGCCAGTCAGGATTCCAGTCATATAAGTACACAAGAGAGTTCCCGCCAGGCAGAAACCAGATATTACCGCGTTGTCTGGAATGAGTGGGGGCAGCTGACGGAAATTTATGATAAAGAAGCAGGCAGGGATATTCTTTCAAAAGGGAAGAGGGGCAATGTCTTGCAGGTCTTTGAAGACAAGCCAAGATGCTTTGACGCATGGGAACTGGAACCGACGTATGGAAATAAGATGGAAGAAATCAGGGATTTAAAGGAGGTTCGTACAGAAGTAAATCCGCTTGGAATCTGGATTTCATTCTCCTGGGACTATCACAAATCCACAATCTCACAAACCATGTGTCTTTACCATGAAAAGAAAAGGATTGACTTTAAAACCAGGATCATATGGGAAGAACGCCAGAAACTGTTAAAGACGGCATTTCCTGTAGGCATCAGAAGCATAGACGCCAGATTTGATATTCAGTATGGAAACATCAGACGCAGAATAACAAGAAATGACAGCTGGGAAGCCGCCAGATTTGAAGTAGTTGCCCATAAGTGGGTGGATTTCAGTGAAACGGGATATGGAGTGGCGCTCTTAAATGACTGCAAGTATGGCCACGATATCTATGAGGATACCATGCGCCTAACTTTAATTAAATCGGCAACAGATCCCGATTATGCCGCAGATTTAGGCTTGCATGAATTTACCTATTCTCTCTATCCTCATAGGGAAGAATGGTACGACTCCGGACTGGAACAGGAGTCCTTTGATTTAAATAATCCCATTACAGCAGTCTCTGGTGCACCAAAAATCACGGCAGGAAGTCTGTTTCATCTTGATAGTGACTATATTGTCGCAGACTGCATCAAACAGGCAGAGCATTCTCAGGATATCGTCTTACGGTTTCATGAATTTGCAGGGGCAAGAGTGAGCGCAGTACTGACAAGCGCACTCAATATCTCTTCCTGGTGCCAGTGTGATTTAATGGAACGGCCCAAGGAAGATTTTAAAAGCGGACCGGTCAGCCTGGAATTTACGCCTTACGAAATAAAAACTATTTTAGTCAGATTTAATTAACAACTATAGGACAGGAGGCAGTATGAAGCTGGAAGAAAAACAGAGATTATTAAACCAAGCGGTGGAAGAGATTGCCGAAACTATTAAAAATAAGCTGCCTGTGAATGAGGATTTACTTCAGACATTCGAGAAATGTTTTCAGACTACAGCCAAAACAACAGTCCGATTTTTGGAGAATGGAGAAGTGTTTGTAATAACCGGAGACATTCATGCAATGTGGCTTCGGGATTCCTCCGCTCAGGTGATTCATTATCTGCCGTTTTTGAAGAAATACCCCATACTGGCTGAACTGGTACGGGGGTTGATAAAAAGGCAGTTCCGTTATATTCTCATCGACCCATATGCCAATGCGTTTAATGAGGAAGCAAACGGGAACTGTTGGGATGAGGATATTACCGACTCCACACCCTGGAACTGGGAAAGAAAATACGAAGTGGATTCTCTCTGTTATCCGGTATGGCTGCTTCATGAGTATTTTGAAATGACAGGAGACCAGGAGATATTTTCAAATGAGGTGAAGCAAGGGCTTTTGCAGATTGTTTCTATATGGAAAAGAGAGCAGAATCATGACAAAGACTCTACGTACCGCTTTGAACGAAGAAACTGCCCGCCTTCGGATACACTCCCGGAAGGCGGAAAAGGTACACCTACCGCATATACAGGTATGACCTGGTCCGGTTTTCGCCCCAGTGATGATGCATGCAGATACGGTTATTTAATTCCTTCTAATATGTTTGCTTCAGTGGTACTAAAACATATAGAGGAGTATTCCATAAACATATATCGGGATTTAGATCTTGCAGATTCTGCCCGTAGGCTTAGACATGAAATAGAAGAGGGAATCCGAAAGTTTGGTATTGTGAAAGACCCTGAATTCGGAGACATCTATGCATATGAGACAGACGGCTATGGTAATTACAACCTGATGGATGATGCTAATGTTCCCAGCCTCCTCTCTATTCCGTGGCTGAAGTATGAAACAGAAGAAAGTGAAATCTATGAGAATACAAGAAGATTTCTGTTAAGCAGCAGGAATCCGTACTATTTTAAAGGAACATATGGACAGGGAGTGGGAAGTCCTCATACGCCGGACCGCTATATCTGGCATATTGCATTAATTATGGAAGGTCTGACGGAGAAGGATCCCATAAAAAGAGAAGCACTTCTATCCGATATTTTAAATACCCGCGGCGGAACCAGAGTCATGCATGAAAGCTTCTTTTGTGACGATCCGTCCCAATATACCAGAGACTGGTTTGCGTGGGCCGATTCACTTTTTGCACTGTTCGTGATGAAGAACTACGGGGTGGAATTATGAAAAACTACACCTTTGATACGGTAATTGAACTGGAAGTGCTTAAAAACTATCTTTCCAGAGCGGCATCGGCAGCTTTTTTAATTCATACCAAAACACTTAGTGATGATTTAAGAGCCATTAAAAATCTGGGTATCAAGTTTCTTGGCAGGGCATCTGGTTACTGGTATCCGGATTCGGATGAAGAAGAACATTTTAAAAAATCAGAGGAGCTGGCGGAAAAGGTTCATGAAATTGATCCGGAGATCATTCTGCAGGCCTGCATTTTTGAGGCAGTTTACAGACCTTTAGAAACAATTCCCATTCCAGCCTATGTTTTTGAGGCTTTTGGATTGGAATCTGAAAACAGATGCTTTTCTTTCGAACGGATGCGTTTTCCAAAGGCTCCGGATGGGTTCTGGTGGGAAGAAAATGGTGCTCTCCCGGATATCACCCAGCTGGAGACGAGACTGTGGTTTTATTACCGTGCAGTCCAGTATATTGACGCGGGCTATGAAGCACTTCACATGGGTCAGATTCATTTATACACAGCAGATGATCGCGGAATGGTGAAAATGGGTGAATTAATGGATATGATCCGGACCTACGCCAGAAAAAATGCCAGGAGACACCTGGTGTTACTGGATGCACACAGCCATGGCATCAGCATAAGAGGAAAACTACTGCTGGATTATCACGCCATGCCCTACACCAGATATCCGGTGACAGACCGGGAGGGGGACAGACTGGTACTGGTGAAGGAAGGGTTTAGTGAAGGCGGATTCAATCCAAATGGGTTTGAATTAAAATCCATGCCATATCTCATGGAGTATGATAACTGGGGAGGAAAGGTGATAAATGACTTTGCCAGTGTGTCAAAAGAGGAACGGGCATGGAGTGACTGGTGGGGATATGATCAGATTGGCTGGTTTGCCAACCAATCCCAAGAAGCCCAGGGTAAATTCCTGGAATATACTGCTTTATGGTCTGCTGTTAATCACGCCTTTTTTGAAATACCCTTCCGCCGTTCCTTAGATGCGGCAGCCGTAACTATGAAGCGGAGCGACAACGATCAGATGGACGTGCAGGATTATTATCAGATCAATGAGAAAAGTCCGGACTGCCCCATGGGATTTAGCCAGGAGGAGACCATAAAAAGAATATGGGAATGGGAGGAAGCCTTGAAAGAGGTGGAAACGAACCCGGAAAATTCCTCTGACTATGGGGCAAAAGATGTTTACGATGAGGAAACCGGAATGAAACTTCCGGAGAGAGTGGTTGTTTATGGCAGTTTCCAGCCCTATGTGGGGGCGGTAAAAAATGATTCTAACAGCGAAGTTACCCGGATGTATTATATAGGAGAGAACACCTATGCACTCAGCGTTGTGATTCCCTTTGCGGGAGAATATGATTATGCGGTTTCAACCTATGGAACATTGTCGGCAACATACAGCCATGATACTTATCCCAGAAGTGGATCTTCTAATAAAGGTTTTATTTCGGTATTAAATGATAATACTGTAGTTCGGTTTATATTTCATTTTATAAATCATACGGTTACCATCAGACAGTGGCATCATAATCTTTTGCTATAGCCAGCCGCCACAGTAATGTGACAGGTTTCTTTAATAGCTTACAATCAGGTCTGTTACCCATAAAGAGCCTTCTAATGGCATTACTGCCACTGGAAGGCTCTTTATGCATCCATGTATTTAAAGCGTTTTTATAACTAAGGTAACAGCGCAATATGCTAATAATACTGCTAAAACAATGTTAACAATTTTCGTATGCTTTACAATAAACATCTGAAATACAGCACCGAACACAGTCCAACATAATGTACAGAAAAAGGAAGCGAAAGAAAGCAGAATGCAAAATAAGATTAAAATCAAAGGCGATTGATATTGTGGCAGAATAAAAGATGAAAAAGCAGTTATCCCATATAAAATCGTATTGGGGTTTACAAACTGCAAGACTACCCCCTGCAAAAATAAATTGCCACTGTCTTTATTATACTTGTTTTCTCCGGCGGGTTTGCTTTGGAGTGTAACCCAGGCTAACCACAATATATATGCAGCACCAACCCAAACCATAATCAACTGAAAGGCAGGGAAAATATCAAATATGATCCAGCTAAAAAGGCTGCTCCCCAATAATACAATGAACGCCCCCGTAGATATGCCCAAATTAAACAGGATACTTTTTTTAAACCCGAACTTTCTGGCATTGGACATTGATATAATTGCATTAGGCCCTGGGGAAATATTTGAAACAAAAACATATGATAAAAGTTGCAGTAGATTTGCCATTAATCATGTTACCTCTCTTTACTCTGGAATTACAGCATGATATACTGTATATCATACAATATGTGTATTATACTGTACGTGCAGGATAATACTATCATATGTGCAGTATAATGTCAAATCATGGGAGGTATTTTTTTGGATAATCTTAGCCTTGTAATTTCTGAAAACCTGAAAAGAGTAAGAGAAGAGAAAAAGTTGAGTCTTGATACGGTGGCAAAGCTTTCGGGCGTGAGTAAAAGTATGCTGGGTCAAATTGAACGTTGTGAAGTAAACCCAACTGTATCAACTATGTGGAAAATTGCCAATGGTTTAAAAGTTTCCTTTTCCCGGTTGATCAACCAAGCAGAAACAAATATTGAATTAATAGACATTAACAGTCTTGAACCATTGCTTGAAGATGAAGGAAGGGTAAAAATTTATCCGACGTTTTCTTTTGACAGCACTCGCCGGGTTGAGATATATTCTGTGGAATTTCAAACGGATGGGTATTTATCAACAGAGCCTCATTTACAAGGTACACAAGAATTTCTGACCGTATTTAGCGGTGAAGTGACAGTCACGATAGGCGGAAAAAGTTTTGTTGTCAATGAAAGGAAAGCAATCCGTTTCAAAGCCGATGAACCCCATAGCTATGAAAACACAGGAGGGGCAATGTGTAAACTTGATATGGTTATTTATTATCCGGATTAAGTTTACCCATTTTAAGTTGTAAAAAAGTTACCGTAAAACGTAGCAAAAACGGCATAAAAACAGTTTGTAATTGAAAATGGTAATCACCCAAACCCTGTAAAACAGCAGTGTCTGGTGTGATTACCATTTTTGTCGATTTATGGAATATTATGGAAAAAGTCCGTAAACCCTAGTAAATAAGCCAAATTAAATTGAAATTAATTCGAAAATATCCTTGCGTTTTTGAATCAAATGTACTAGAATTAGAGTACAAGTGGAGGAAAGTGGTACGAAGTGGTAGAAAATGGTGGGAAAGTGGTCTGATTTCCCCATGCTGCCAGTACATGCAGGTGATTAGTATGTTCATGGGTGAATACAATCATACGGTCGATGCGAAGGGACGTCTTATTGTCCCATCCAAATTCAGAGAGCAGCTAGGAGAAGAATTCGTCGTGACGAAGGGCTTGGACGGCTGTTTATTTGTGTATGACAATGATGAGTGGAAAGCCCTGGAAGAAAAATTAAAAAGCCTGCCGCTGACTAACACCAATGCCAGAAAGTTTTCCAGATTTTTTCTGGCAGGAGCCAGTTCCTGTGAAGTGGACAAGCAGGGAAGAATTCTGCTTCCGGCGGTATTAAGAGAACACGCCGGAATCGATAAAGACGCAGTATTAGTAGGAGTTGGAAGCAGGATTGAGATCTGGAGCAAGGATGCATGGACGGCAGCCAATACCTATGATGATATGGAAGAAATCGCGGAAGCTATGGAAGGACTAGGTATATGATGTTTGAACACAAATCGGTGCTGCTTTATGAAACCATCGACAGCCTGAATATAAAACCAGACGGGATTTATGTTGATGGAACCTTAGGAGGCGGAGGACATGCTTTAGAAGTATGCAGACGCCTGGGGGAACACGGAAGATTAATCGGAATTGACCAGGATGCGGATGCCATTGCTGCAGCAACTGAGCGGCTGAAAGAATATAAAGACAAGGTAACCGTGGTCAGAAGCAATTACGAAAATATACATGGGGTTTTAACAGAACTTGGAATTGAAAAAGTGGATGGAATTTATCTGGATCTTGGAGTTTCCTCCTATCAGCTGGACATGCCGGAGAGAGGCTTTACCTACCGGGAAGAGGACGCCCCTCTTGATATGAGAATGGATCAGAGAAATCCACAGACAGCCGCCGATATTATTAATCAGTACAGCGAATTTGATTTGTATCGGATTATACGGGATTACGGAGAAGATAAATTTGCAAAGAATATTGCAAAACACATTGTAAGAGCCAGGGCTGTAAAGCCAATTGAAACTACGGGAGAATTGTCAGAGATTATTAAAAACGCAATTCCTGCCAAGATAAGAGCGGTAGGGGGGCACCCTTCTAAGCGAACCTTTCAGGCAATCAGAATTGAACTCAATCATGAGCTGGATGTGTTGAAAAACTCTCTTGATACCATGATCGGGCTTTTAAATCCTGGAGGAAGGCTTTCCATCATTACCTTCCACTCACTGGAAGACCGAATTGTAAAGACCAGATTCAAGGATAATGAAGATCCATGTATCTGCCCGCATAACTTTCCGGTCTGCGTATGCGGAAGAAAAAGTATGGGTAAAGTCATCACAAGAAAGCCTATTTTACCATCAGAAGAAGAATTATCAGAAAACAAACGCTCAAAGAGTTCAAAGCTTCGTGTGTTTGAACGAATCTAAAAAGGGAGGAAAAAAAGAGTGGCTGCAAGAAGAAATGTGCATTCCTATCGGAACTCTGCCTATGTGCAGGGGAATACGGTTCGTAAAACCATGCCGGTCAGCAGACCGGTTTCTACACCGGATGAAATTCGCCGTCCCGTGCCCCATCATGTAAGACGGAACCGCGAGAAAGCATTACAGATGGATTTGCCTTATGTAATTATGCTGACGATTGCTGCAGTCATTACCCTTTGTTTGTGTGTAAATTATTTGCATTTACAGTCCTCAATAACTGCCAGCATTCATGAAATTTCTGACAGGGAAGTACAGCTGGAAAAACTGAAAACCGAAAACGATGCATTGCAGATGAGCATTAACACTTCCGTTGATCTTGATCATGTGTATAAAGTTGCCACCGAGGAACTGGGTATGGTCTATGCAAACAAAGACCAGATCCTTCACTATGATAAAACGGAAAGTGAGTATGTAAGGCAGAATGAGGACATTCCGAAACAATAATAAAAACAGGAGCAAAAGAAATAAAGTATTTCCTCGTTATATGCAGGAAAAGCTGGCGATTACGGTTTTGGTGATAACGCTGGCTTTGTTTGCATTGGTCATGGTCCTTTATAACATGATGACGAAGAAAAAAGAAGATTATAACCAGATTGTGCTGTCTCAGCAGCAATATGACAGCAGAGTAATCCCTTTTAAGAGGGGAGATGTGCTGGATCGAAATGGTACTTACCTGGCGACCAGTGAGAAAGTATACAATCTAATCCTTGATCCCAAGCAGATCATGAGTGATCCGGATTCCTATCTGGAACCAACAGTCAATGCCTTAACGGAATGCTTTGGATATGACCGGACTGAAATTATGAATCTCATTCAGGAAAAGAAGGACAAGCATTATGTCCGTTATGCAAAGCAGCTGACTTTTGATGATAAGGATAAATACGAAAAATACAAAACGGAAAAAACGGAAGAATTTAAAAAAGCTAAAAAAGTTAAAGCAGCCATAAAGGGAATCTGGTTTGAAGATGAGTATAAGCGTGTATACCCCTATAATTCCCTTGCAAGCAAGCTGGTCGGTTTTGCCAACGGGGACGGTATGGATGGTACCGGAGGAATAGAGCAGTTTTACAATACCACTCTCATGGGAGTCAACGGAAGAGAATACGGTTATTTAAATGATGATTCCAATTTAGAGAGGGTAATAAAACCAGCTTCAAACGGTAATACGGTTGTATCAACCGTAGATGTCAATGTACAAAAGATAGTAGAAAAATACATAGCTGAGTGGGAAGCACAGACCGGAAGCAAGCGGGTAGGTGTAGTTGTAATGGATCCCAATAACGGGGAAGTTCTTGCCATGGCAGATAACAAGACCTTCGATTTAAATAACCCCCGTGAACTGCGTCCTGAATTTACCACAGATGTGCTCAGACAGCTGGGGATAAAAGAAGCCATGGATGATTATAAAAGGAAGAATAAGGATGCACAGCCTCTCACACCTGAGACAGTATCCCAGCACTATTCCGATGAACAGATCATATCTCTTGGCACTCAGGTAGCGTGGAATCAGACCTGGCGTAATTTCTGCATCAGTGATGGCTACGAGCCAGGATCTACAGAAAAAATATTTACGGTCTCTGCAGCATTAGAGGAAGGCGCCATAACAGGAAAAGAAACCTATGAATGCAATAAGTTTCTGGAAGTAGGCGGACATAAGATCAATTGTGTCAGCAGATACGGACACGGACTCATTACGGTAGAAGAAGGTCTTATGAAGTCCTGCAACGTAGTTATGATGCGGATTGCCCAGCAGATGGGAAAAGAGAAATTCTATAAATACCAGCAGATCTTTGGATTCGGTTCAAAGACCGGCATCGATCTGCCGGGAGAAGCGGATAATAAAACCGTTATGTATACAGCAGATACCGCAGGTCCTACGGATCTTGCAACCAACTCCTTCGGACAGAACTTTAACTGTACCATGATTCAGATGGCAGCAGCTTACTGTTCCGTTATAAACGGGGGATCCTATTACGAACCCCATGTGGTAAAGCAGATCCTAAATGAACAGGGATCTGTTATGAAAAAAGTCGATCCCGTACTGGTACGTGAGACTGTTTCTGAGTCGACCACCAAGTATATTAATGAGGCATTATTTAAGACAGTCAATGCTGAGGGCGGAACAGGCGGCGCTGCCAGAATTGCCGGATATAAGGTTGCCGGAAAAACTGGTACAGCAGAGAAAATTCCAAGAGATAAAACAAACTATGTAGTATCCTTCTGCGGATACGCACCATCCGATAATCCACAGGTACTGGTTTATGTGGTTGTTGATGAACCTCATGTTGAGGATCAGCCTCACAGCACATATGCCAGCCAGATTTTTCAAAAAATTATGACGGAGATTCTTCCTTATTTAAATGTATTTCCAGATACAGATACACAAGGGTCACTTTCTTCCGAAGATGCAGCTACCCTTCCCCAGCAGGAGGGCATTACCACGGAGACACAGCCATCTTCTGAAAGTGGGGAGGCTGGAGCAGAGACGACGGAACAAGAGCCTACCAAAGAAACACCAACCATGGAAAATGGAGAAAAGGTTCCAGATGAATTGCTAAATCCCACTGAGGAATACGTAAACCGTCAGGAAGGCGAAGACACGGATTTACCGGCAGCCCTTCCGGGAGATACCGATGGTGCCTCTCAGGATACTACACAAGGGGAGGAAACCCAGGCTTCAGAATAAACTTTAAGGCAAACTGACTCATAAAAAAAGCCGAAATTCATATACTGTAACAATGATGACGATGGAGCAGCTTATGAATTCGAATAAAACACATCACAGAGAGAAAATAGCCCTCCTGTTTTTCCTGTTGTTTCTTGCCATGACAGGATTAATGGGACGGCTTATTTTTCTAATGATCTTTCGCTCTGAGCACTACAGCGCCATGGCCTCCGATCTTCATGAGAGAGAGAGGACCATTAAAGCTGCAAGAGGTAATATTATTGACGCCAGTGGGACTGTCATTGCTACAAACCGCACCGTCTGCACCATATCGGTCATCCATAATCAGGTAAAAAAGCCGGATGAGGTGGTTGCGGTTCTGTCTAAGGAGTTAGGGCTGAATGAAGCAGAGATTCGCAAGAAAGTGGAAAAGTACAGTTCCAGGGAAATTATTAAGACGAATGTAGACAAGGCTATGGGAGACCAGATCCGGTCCTATCATCTGGAAGGAGTCAAGGTAGATGAAGACTACAAACGGTATTATCCTTACGATACCCTTGCATCCACCGTACTTGGATTTACAGGAGGAGACAACCAGGGAATCATTGGCCTGGAGGTGAAATACGAGCAGTACTTAAAAGGACTGAACGGTAAGATTTTAACCATGTCAGATGCAGCAGGGATTGAAATTGAGAATGCGGCAGAAGACCGGATAGAACCAATTGCAGGACAGGATCTGCATATCAGTCTGGATGTAAATATTCAGCGCTACTGTGAACAGGCGGCCTATCAGGTAATGGAGAAAAAAGGTGCAAAGCGAGTATCCATCATTATAATGAATCCTCAAAACGGGGAAATTATGGCAATGGTGAATGCACCAGAATTTAATTTAAATGATCCCTTTACACTAAATACTACAACAGCAGCTCCTACAAATGAGAAAGAAAAGCAGGATCTGTTAAATAAGATGTGGAGAAATCCATGCATCAACGACACTTACGAGCCAGGATCTACTTTTAAGATTGTAACAGCTGCGGCCGGACTGGAGGCTGGAGTCGTAAAGCTTACGGATCAGTTTTCCTGTCCCGGATTCCGAGTGGTAGAGGACAGAAAAATCAGATGCCATAAAGTGGGCGGTCATGGATCAGAAACCTTCCTTCAGGGCATGATGAATTCCTGCAACCCTGTACTCATTGATGTGGGGCAGAGGCTTGGTGTGGATAATTACTACAAGTATTTTGAACAGTTTGGCCTGAAAGGAAAAACCGGAATTGATCTGCCTGGCGAGGCCTCCACGATCATGCATAAAAAAGAAGATATGGGACTGGTAGAACTGGCAACCGTATCCTTTGGACAGTCATTTCAGATCACCCCCATGCAGTTAATTACAACGGCTTCCTCTCTTGTAAACGGAGGAAACCGCATTACTCCTCATTTTGGCGTGAGTACAGTAAGTTCGGACGGAAAATCCGTGCATACGTTTAACTACCCGGTTAAGGAGGGGATTGTATCAAAAGAAACCAGTGAAACCATGCGCTATATTTTAGAGCAGGTTGTTAGCGAGGGAAGCGGGAAAAAAGCAAAGATAGAAGGATACCGGATCGGAGGAAAAACTGCAACCTCTGAAAAACTTCCAAGAAGTTTAAAGAAGTATATTTCATCCTTTATCGGATTCGCTCCCGCGGATAATCCAAAAGTAATTGCCCTTATCACCATTGATGAACCACAGGGCATTTACTATGGCGGAACCATTGCCGCACCAGTGATTGCTGATATTTTTAAGAACATTTTTCCTTATCTGGGAATAGAGCCAGAAGAGGAAAAAACTGTTTCTACGTTTCGAATCAGTGGTTGATTATTCAGGCAAAAAGACGTATACTACTAACTGTGTACTTTTGATATACAAATACATAAATGATTGAGGTGTGACATGATTAACGAAACGATTTTGGCAATCATCATAGCTTTCGCCATCAGCGCAATGCTGTGTCCCATAGTAATTCCGTTTCTGCACAAATTAAAATTTGGTCAGGAGGTCCGCAAGGAAGGGCCGGAAAGCCATTTGAAAAAACAGGGAACTCCCACCATGGGCGGACTGATTATTCTAACCAGTATTATCATTACGTCTCTGTTTTACGTAAAAGATTATCCGAAGATTATCCCGGTACTGTTTGTGACGGTGGGATTTGGTATCGTAGGCTTTCTTGATGATTACATTAAAATCGTAATGAAACGATCAGAAGGATTAACCCCTGTACAGAAGATGGCAGGTCAGCTGGTTATCACAGGAATTTTTGCTTTCTATCTGCTTCATTCCAAAGATGTGGGAACTGAAATGCTGGTTCCATTTACAGGTGGATTTAAGAATGGCATTTATTTAAATTTTGGCATCTTATTTGTACCGGCAGTCTTTTTCATTGTAATTGGAACAGACAATGGTGTTAATTTTACAGATGGTCTTGATGGTTTGTGTACCAGTGTTACCATACTGGTCGCAACATTTTTAACAGTAGTAGCAATAGGGGAAAGAACCGGAATCAGTCCCATTACCGGAGCGGTAGTGGGAAGCCTTTTAGGATTTCTCCTTTTTAATGTTTACCCTGCCCGGGTATTTATGGGGGATACTGGTTCACTGGGGTTGGGAGGCTTTGTGGCCTCCAGCGCGTTTATGATGCAGATGCCGATTTTTATCGCGATCATCGGATTTATCTATCTGCTTGAAGTATTATCAGTCATTATTCAGGTGACATATTTTAAAAGAACAGGCGGAAAACGATTTTTCAAAATGGCTCCCATCCACCATCATTTCGAGCTTTGCGGATGGTCTGAAACAAGGGTGGTTGCTGTATTTGCCATAATTACAGCAGTTCTTTGCCTGCTGGCATATCTTGGATTATAGGAGAGAAACCATATGAGTCAGAAAATTTTAGTTGCAGGAAGTGGAAAAAGTGGGATCGCCGCCTCCAGGATGATTTTAAAAACCGGCGATGAAGCTGTTTTATATGACAGCAATGATGCTTTAAAAAAGGATGAGCTGTTAAGTCAGTTTGGTGAAACAGATAAAATCTCCGTAATTCTTGGAGAACTGAAAAAAGAGGATTTAAAAGATATTTCAATTTGTGTAATCAGTCCGGGCATCGGACTTGATGCACCGTTTGTATCAGTTTTGAAGGAAGAGAATATTCCTGTCTGGAGTGAGATACAGCTGGCATATCATCATGCAAAAGGGAAACTGGCTGCTATTACGGGAACCAATGGAAAGACCACTACAACGGCACTGACAGGCGAGATCATGAAAGCATTTTATGAGCATGTCTATGTGGTGGGAAATATTGGAATTCCTTACACCCAGGAGGCGCTGAATACTACGGAAGATTCCGTTACGGTAGCAGAGGTCAGCAGCTTTCAGTTAGAAACCATTACTGATTTCCATCCGAATGTCAGCGCGATTTTAAACATAACGCCGGATCATTTAAACCGTCATAAAACCATGGAATGCTACATAAAAGTGAAAGAAAGCATCACCGTAAACCAGACAGAAAAGGATTGCTGTGTTTTAAATTATGATGACCTTGTATTACGGGAGTTTGGAGAGTCCATGAAACCCCGCGCAATCTATTTCAGCAGCAGGAATTCTCTTGATGAGGGTTATTGTATTGATGGAGATGTGATTATACGCAATCACAGAGGAAATCGGCAAGAAATTGTAAACATTAACGAATTAAATCTTCTGGGGCGCCATAACCATGAGAATGTAATGGCAGCCATTGCCATAGCATCCGAACTGAATGTTCCCATGGAAGTAATTAAAAAGGCTGTCTGTGAGTTTCAGGCAGTGGAACACAGAATTGAGTTTGTTGCTGAGAAAGCAGGAGTGAAGTATTACAATGACTCCAAGGGGACCAATCCCGATGCGGCAATCCAGGCAGTGAAAGCCATGCCCGGACCCACCATTTTAATCGCAGGCGGATATGACAAAAATTCCGAATACGATGAGTGGATTGAATCTTTTGACGGAAAAGTGAAACATATGGTGCTTCTTGGCCAGACCAGGGAGAAAATCGCGGAATGCGCGGCAAGACATGGCTTTACCAATGTGATGTATGCGGAGGATATGCAGGAAGCAGTAAAGGTCTGTGCCTCCTATGCAAACAAAGGAGATTACGTACTGCTCTCACCTGCATGCGCAAGCTGGGGAATGTTTCGCTGTTACGAAGAGCGGGGAGAGATTTTTAAAGAATGTGTCCGCAGCCTTTAAGCTGAATGGGCATTGGAATTTGAATGGCGAGGAGGAATGGTATGGCGGAAAAAAGGCCAGTAGTGAAAAAAAACAGGCCGCGCCGTTTTTATGACTACAGTCTGCTGTTCACGGTTATATTTCTGTCTGTTTTCGGCTTGATTATGATATACAGCTCCAGCTCTTATGCCGCTCAGTTAAAGTTTGGCAATGCCTCATTTTTTATGATGAAGCAGGCAAAGATCGCTTTGGGCGGATTTATCCTGATGATCATTATTTCGAAGATGGATTACCACTGGTATGGGAAATTTGCGGTGTTTGCCTACGTGCTTTCTTATATTTTGATGATCGCCGTCTCTCTGTTTGGTAAAAAGTTTAACGGAAAGCGAAGATGGCTGGGAGTAGGAAGCCTGACGTTTCAGCCTACGGAGTTTGTAAAAATAGCTCTTATTGTTATGCTGGCTGTTATGATTGTACAGATGGGCAAAAACATCAACACGAAAAATGGTGTGGCGCTGATCGTTGTAACAACCATTCCTATTGCGGGAATTGTTGCTGCAAACAACTTAAGCTCCGGTATCATCATTGTGGGAATTGCGTTTGTCATGCTGTTTGTGGCGTGTAAAAAGAAATGGCCGTTTTTTGCCTGCGGTTTTGCAGGAGTAGGGCTTTTGGCGTTTGCCGGCCCCATTGCCACGGTTCTTGAGAAGTTAAACATTCTCCATGATTATCAGCTGGGAAGAATCCTTGTCTGGCTGGAACCGGAGGCTTATCCTTCTACGGGAGGGTATCAGGTGTTACAGGGACTTTATGCCATCGGCTCCGGGGGCCTGGTAGGAAGAGGCCTGGGAGAGAGCATACAGAAGATGGGATTTGTGCCTGAGGCACAAAATGATATGATTTTTTCCATAATCTGTGAGGAACTTGGACTTTTTGGGGCGGTATCCGTAATACTTATTTTTCTTTTCATGATATACCGTTTCATGCTGATTGCAGACAATGCACCGGATCTGTTCGGCGCACTTTTAGTGGTAGGCGTTATGGGACACATAGCCATACAGGTTATCCTAAACATCGCCGTTGTAACCAATACCATACCTAATACCGGAATCACACTGCCCTTTATCAGTTACGGGGGAACCTCGGTCCTGTTTCTTATGGCTGAAATGGGCATGGTTTTAAGTGTTTCCAATCAGATTAAACTGGAAAAATAGCTGGATATGAAACCATTCTCTCACTTATAACATAGGATAGTATATAAGAAACCATGGGAGGTACCGGTTTGTCAGTCATACAGGTCCAGGGGTTACGATCCTTAAAAGGTGAGATAAAAATTCAGGGTTCCAAAAATGCTGTTCTGCCGATTATGGCAGCGGCGGTTCTCCATAAAGGTACTACAGTGATTCATAATGTCCCCAGGATACAGGATGTGTTCTGTATGCTGGGGATACTTGAGCGTATCGGGTGTATTTACAGTCTTGACGGACATACGCTGACCATTGATGCTTCTGACATCAAATGTGCAGAGATTCCGGAAGAGTATATAAAGAGCATGCGTTCTTCTATTATATTATCAGGTCCCCTGTTAGGGAGGCTTGGTGATGCAGTTACCAGCTTTCCTGGAGGCTGCTCCATCGGGCAGAGACCCATCGACCTGCATCTGGCTGCATTCCGCACCCTTGGCGCAGTGATAGAGGAAAAGGATGAGAAACTGTGTGCATCTGCGAAGACACTTGTGGGCGCCGATATTTACTTTCCGTTTCCCAGTGTGGGAGCTACGGAGAATGCCCTGATGGCAGCTGTTTATGCGAAAGGAATCACTGTCATACATGGAGCAGCAAAAGAACCGGAGATCACTTCTCTTTGTGAATTCCTAAACAACATGGGAGCAATTATTCATGGGGCTGGAACCTCCAGGCTTGCTGTGACCGGAGTGACAGGTCTACACGATTCTGAATTTATTGTCGCAGGAGACCGGATAGTGGCAGGTACTTATTTAACGGCAGTGATGGCAGCGGAAGGAAATGTACTTCTGGATGGAATCCGTCCGGGTCATCTGACTGCAGCTCTCTCTCTGGCGGAACGGATGGGAGCTGAATTAAAGCTTTATAAAAATCAGCTGGAGGTTTCCATGAGAGGCCGTCCTGACTGTGTGAATGTTGTAACCGAACCTTACCCGGGTTTTCCAACCGATCTTCAATCTCAGGTGATGGCAGTGATGGCATCGGGATCCGGCTGGGGCAGAGTGGAGGAAACGATTTTTGAAGGCAGGTTCGGCGCAGCAAATGAGCTTAAGAAACTGGGGGCAGATATCGTTATAGAGGGCAAACGGGCCATTGTACACGGGCTGTATCCTCTTAAAGGAAACTGTGTAACTGCTCCTGATCTAAGAGGCGGAGCTGCCCTTGTGGTAGCCGGGCTTGCAGGCGAAGGCGTGACGGAGATTTCTGAATGCCACCATATCGAACGGGGGTATGAGGACATTTGCCGGGATTTAAGCAGTCTTGGAGCTGCAATCAGAGGTAAGGAATGAGAAACTTCAAAAAAAGCAGAAGAAAAGTGATCGTTGCAATCATAGCAGTATTCCTTCTGGCCGGGTCGGCAGCTTTTTTGTCACTGCAGATCAGAAACATTACTGTAACCGGCAACAAGAAATATACTTCAGATCAGATCATAGACTTATTATTTAAAGATGGCTGGGATAGGAATGCGATTACCTGTTTTTATAAGGATCGTTTTCGGGAACACGAACAGATCCCTTTCGTGGAAGACTACAAAATCGTATTCTTAAGCCCGGTCAGTATAGAAGTGATTGTATATGAAAAATCCGTGGTTGGTTATGTTTCCTATATGGGCAGCTATATGTACTTTGATAAAGACGGGATTATTGTGGAAAGTTCCAGCGGAAAACTGACAGGAATTCCATGGATTACGGGGCTTAAGTATGGGCACATCGCTCTGCACCAGCCCCTCCCCGTGGAGGATCCCAAAGTATTTGGCCAGATCTTAACACTAACCCAGCTTTTATCAACCCACAAAATCCCAGTGGATGAGATCCGTTATGATTCCAGCGGCAATGCAACTCTTGTTATGGGAACCATCAGGGTGTACCTTGGTAGCAATGACCAGATGAACGGAAAGATCTCAGAACTGAATGATCAGCTTCCGGTTTTAGGCGGTCTGGCTGGCACTCTGTATCTGGATACATATGACGAGGCGGAAACTGTCACTTCTTATCGGTTTGTGAAGGATAAGTGAATTTACATAATTTGTCTGGAATTTTGTTAAAAAAATGGTTGATATTTTTTACAAAATAAAATATTATATTAAATAGGTTTATACAGTAAGCTGTATATGGTTAAAGGAGGATATAATCTTGTTAGAGATTAAAATAAATGAGGCGGATAACGCTGCTAGAATTCTGGTAATCGGTGTAGGCGGTGCCGGAAACAATGCAGTGAACCGCATGATTGATGAGAATATAGCTGGTGTGGAATTTTTTGGAATCAATACGGACAAGCAGGCATTGCAGTTTTGCAAGGCCCCTACAGCTATGCAGATCGGTGAGAAACTGACCAAGGGACTTGGTGCAGGTGCGAAACCTGAAATTGGCGAAAAGGCAGCGGAAGAGAATGCGGACGAGCTGGCTCAGGTCATGAAGGGTGCCGATATGGTATTCGTTACATGCGGTATGGGAGGCGGAACAGGAACTGGTGCAGCTCCTGTTGTGGCTAAGATTGCGAAAGATATGGGAATCTTAACTGTTGGTGTTGTTACAAAGCCATTCCGTTTTGAAGCCAAAACACGTATGTCCAATGCAGTGAACGGTATTGAACGTTTAAAAGAAAGCGTTGATACACTGATTGTAATCCCTAACGACCGTCTTCTTGAAATTGTGGACAGGCGTACCACCATGCCTGATGCTTTAAAGAAAGCAGATGAAGTACTTCAGCAGGCAGTTCAGGGTATTACGGATTTAATTAATGTACCAGGACTGATTAACCTGGATTTTGCTGATGTTCAGACTGTTATGACTGACAAAGGAATTGCTCATATTGGTATCGGTCATGCAAAGGGCGATGAGAAGGCTTTAGAAGCAGTGAAACAGGCAGTTTCCAGTCCGCTTCTTGAGACAACCATTGAAGGAGCAACTCATGTAATCATTAATATTTCCGGAGACATCAGCCTGATTGAAGCCAATGAGGCAGCAAGCTATGTTCAGGAGATGGCAGGAGATGATGCCAATATTATCTTTGGTGCCATGTATGATGAGAATGCTCAGGATGAAGCAAGCATTACAGTAATTGCAACCGGACTTGATATGCAGCATGAAACACCGGTAGCCAAGGTTATGACCAACTTCTCCAATCCAAACTATAAGCAGCCCAAAGCAGCACCACAGGCAGCAAGTCAGGAAGCAGCAGCGACAACTGCAGCAAATCCTGCATACAATCAGAACTTTAACCAGAATTATAACAATGCCAATAACTATTCCGGACAGCCTTATCCCAATAACCAGAATGCCGGAAATTACAGCAATCCCAATTATAACAATCCAAATTATAATAAGCAGCCTAATTACGGACAGGGAACTCCCCAGACTGCACCACAGGGGAATGGACAGCCTTACCGTCCGACTGTGAACAAAGAAGTACAGATCAATATTCCTGACTTTTTAAGAAATAAAAGATAATAGATACATAACTGGCAGGTTCTCATGAACCTGCCTCTTTTTGAAAGGAGCGCCTTATGTTAAAAGAGGAAAAAGACTGGGAATTATCAGAAGATTATTATACGGAACAGGACAGTGAGAAAAAGCTTTCTTTGGAAGATTTCATTACAGAACCGGATTTAGATGGTAATTCACTTAATATTTCCCCCCAGTCTGACGAACTACTTAAAAAGACCATTGAAGATGTGCATCAGGTTCTGGCACTGGCAAAAGATGGAATGAGCATCGAGAAAATCGCTGAATTAACAGGTTTGGATGAAAAATACGTTTATGACATCCAGGTTTGCGCACAGGGTTTCAGAGAGGATGACGAGATCGCAGTGGCTCATTTGGTTCTGGGTTAAATTAGGGGGAAACAAAAGATGATGAGAAAGATTTGTCCGGTTTGTGATCTGCCGGTAAATGAGATCAATTACTGTCCCAGATGCAGGCGTGTTGTTAAAAAGCCTGTTTACTGGAATGCAGACTATATATTAAATGAGAAGAGAAGCCAGACAGCTATGCCGGTAGGTCAGCCGTCTGCCTCCACAGCGCCGGTAAATCAACCGACTGTCCATACCCCATCGCCTGGGAAGGGAAAATCCAATGTACTGCTGTTTGTTGTGATTCTGTTTATTGTGATCACGACTCTGGCCAGTGTGATAATCAGCTGTGCTGTGAATGCCACCTCTTTGGAAAGCAAGTTTGACACAGCAGTGGGATATGATGACTATGGATATCGGGATTTAAATGAATCGGAGGTAATGGCCGCAGGAGAGCATTGCAGCGGATTCGATCACTTTGATACGGACGGAAGAGAAATTTCCAGGTCTTTGATCCAGTTTATGGAAAAAGAGGAGTATGGCTATACTATCATTTCCCAGGAGTCTTATGGGGATAATTATGAGTTTAAACAGGACGGCGATCCGCTGACTTTTTATGAGACTGTGGAAAGCGTTTATATGATTCCTAAAGCAGCGAAAGAAGCTGGTACTGATGTGGATTCGTATGAGTACGTGGATATTAATTATGATACGGTTACGGGGGAACTCCACCGGTATGTTTCCTATCTGGAGGATCAGGAAGCGACTCTGGCATTTCTGAAACAGTTCTTACTGGATACAGAAGCAGGGTGTATGGTTGAGGCAGACCAGAGCAGCGCTGACTCGATTATAGAACAGGCACAGGCAAGGATTAACCAGCGGGAAGGAGCCTACATCCTGGAAGGTATCTTTGATGTAAACATCTATATCTATGAAGACAGGATACAGGTTTATGTATCCTTTAACAATCCTGAGACTGTAATAAATCAGGAAACTTAACCACTAAAACCTGCTATTGACAGAAAATAATCATTCTGATATAATAATCCCAATCGCAAAAGGGAGTAGCTTCCACCGAAAGGCTGGATAAGTGTGCGTCAGAACGATAAAGAGATTTATCCGCATTCTTATGAAATGTCAAGACTTTTACTGATACCGTCAGGTACCGGCAAAGGTCTTTTTTTATATCCTTTTTTGCGAGAGACCCCCCAAAAAGAAAGAGAGGAAATAAAGGATGGAAACAGTTAACCCAAAAGGAACGGAGCAGTTAAGAAAGATCCGGAAAGTGATAAAGAAATCCGGAATAGCGGTTTTACTTGCTGTTGCGGTTCCTGTAATTGCATTTGGCTCTGTGTATAATGTGCAGGAGCAGGAGCAGGCGGTAGTGACCACGTTAGGGATTCCAAGAACGGTTGCAGAACCGGGACTGCATTTTAAGATCCCATTTGTTCAGAATGTGAATAAGGTGAATACCACCATACAGGGATTTGCCGTCGGCTACGATCCCAGTGACAATGAGAGCAAGGAAGAGGATTCCCTGATGATTACAAAGGATTATAATTTTGTAAACGTTGATTTTTTTGTGGAGTATAAAGTTACAGATCCGGTAAAGGCAATCTATGCTTCTAAGGATCCCCTGATTATTTTGCAGAATGTATCAAGAAGCAGCATCCGAACAGTCATCGGCAGTTACGATGTGGATTCTGTGCTGACCAATGGAAAAAATGAGATTCAGTCAAAAGTTAAGGAAATGATCACGTCAAAGCTGGCAGAACACAATGTAGGGCTTACGGTGATCAATGTCACCATACAGGATTCAGAACCGCCGACAAAGGAGGTAATGGAAGCCTTTAAGGCAGTGGAGACAGCCAAACAGGGAAAAGAGACAGCGATCAACAATGCAAATAAGTACCGCAATGAAAAGCTTCCGGAGGCAACCGCCCAGACAGATCAGATTCTTCAGGAAGCAGAGTCTGCCAAGGCAAAAAGGATTAATGCGGCCAGTGCAGAGGTGGCGAAGTTCAACGCCATGTACGAGGAATATGTGAAAAACCCGGAAGTGACCAAAAAAAGAATGTTTTATGAAACAATGGAAGATGTGCTTCCAAACATGAAAGTGATTATTGACGGTACGGACCAGACCAGTACCATCCTCCCCCTTGACAGCTTTACCGGAGGAGCGGCCAGTGAAAAGAAGGAGAATCAGCAATGAAGAAGATAAAAACAGCCATAGGAATTGTGATTGCGGCAGTTGCCGTAACGGTGCTTTCCGGAGGGGTAGTGGTAACAAAGGAAAATGAATTTAAGCTGATCAGACAGTTTGGAAGAGTGGAAAGAGTCATTGATTCTCCTGGTATCTCTTACAAGATACCATTGATCCAGACAGCAGATACCCTGCCAAAGCAGATCTTAATTTATGATCTTGCAGCTTCCGATGTGATTACAATGGATAAAAAAACCATGCTCAGTGACAGCTACGTGCTCTGGCGGATTGAAGATCCACTGAAATTTGCCCAGTCACTGAATTCATCACTTTCTGGTGCAGAGAGCAGAATTGATACGGTGGTTTATAACTCAGTGAAGAATGTGATCAGCAGTATGGCCCAGAATGAAGTAATAAGCAGTCGTGATGGGGAGCTTTCTCAGGCGATTATGGATAATGTAGGAGAAAACATGGGCCAGTATGGAATCCGACTTCTGGCAGTGGAAACAAAGCGCCTGGATCTTCCGGCAGATAATAAAACAGCGGTGTATGAAAGAATGATTTCGGAGCGTGCCAAAATAGCTGCCACGTTTACAGCAGAAGGCCAGGCAGAGGCGAAAAAGATACAAAATACAACAGATCGTGAAATAGCAATCAGTATTTCTGATGCTCAGGCAAAGGCGGCATCAATCACATCAGAGGGAGAAGGAGAATATATGAGAATTATGGAGGAGGCTTATCATGATCCTCAAAGATCAGATTTCTATTCCTTTGTACGGTCGTTGGAAGCAGCTAAGACATCTCTTGCAGGAAATGGGAATACTTTAATCCTTCCGGGAGGCTCTCCCCTTGCCAGGATATTTACCGGTCAGTAAAATTTGGAATACTCTGTTGCGATAAAAAGTTTTTTATGGTAAAGTGTTAAAATAAAAAGAAGCAGAGGATAGGAGATTGACAGAATGAAGATTACAGATATATTGAGCCAGGGAAAGCCGACCTTATCTTTTGAAGTGTTTCCGCCTAAGACAGAGGATAAGTATGATTCTGTTGAGAAGGCGGCTGCTGAGATAGCAAAACTAAAACCTGCCTTTATGAGCGTCACATACGGCGCCGGCGGAGGAACCAGTAAGTATACCGTAGACATCGCTTCTGCCCTCCATCATGAATATCATGTTACGGCCTTGGCCCATCTGACCTGTGTATCTTCAACGAAAGAAAAGGTGCGTCAGGTGTTAGGGGAGCTAAAGGAAGCAGGGATAGAGAATGTGCTGGCATTAAGAGGTGATATCCCGGCAGATGCCCCGGATAAGCGGGAATACAACTATGCATCAGAGCTGATCCGGGAGATTAAGGAAACCGGTGATTTCTGCATCGGAGCTGCCTGTTATCCGGAAGGCCATGTGGAATCAGCTAACAAAACCATTGATATGGATTACTTAAAGCAGAAGGTGGAAGCAGGATGCGATTTTGTAACCACCCAGATGTTTTTCGATAATAACATCTTATATAATTACTTATACCGGATACGGGAAAAGGGGATTACAGTCCCGGTTGTTGCAGGGATTATGCCTGTAACCAATGTAAGGCAGATCATACGCAGCTGCCAGCTGTCCGGAACCTATCTGCCCACCCGGTTTAAAGCGATCGTTGACCGGTTTGGGGAAGATCCGGCAGCCATGAAGCAGGCAGGAATAGCCTATGCAACGGAGCAGATCATTGATTTAATTGCAAACGGTGTCAATGCCATTCATGTTTATTCTATGAATAAGCCTGATGTGGCCTTAAAGATCAAGGAAAATCTTTCTCAGATACTGTAATCCGTAAAGCAGCAGGTCCGTTTCTGTAAAAGAGCGGACCTGTTTTATCAGGA
Source organism: Lacrimispora struthionigena (assembly GCF_048627165.1). Classification (NCBI taxonomy): domain Bacteria; kingdom Bacillati; phylum Bacillota; class Clostridia; order Lachnospirales; family Lachnospiraceae; genus Lacrimispora; species Lacrimispora struthionigena. Next base: position 467,175 of record NZ_JBMBWP010000002.1, on the reverse strand, counting down.
AAAATCGGAGGGATAAGGATGGAGATCAGCCGGAAGGAGATTCTTAGATATTTAGGATATGGAAATAAAGAAAGTGATGAGCAGATCAGCGCTTTGGTCGAGGAAGTATTGGAAGAACTTCTGGCTGCAGCATCACCCAAATGTATATACAGGGCATTTCCGTTAACACTTCTTCCTGAGAATGAGATTGATTTTACGGTCTTTCGGACAAGAAGCCGGAATCTGAGTAAAAATCTGGCGGATTGTGAGGAAGTTATATTATTTGCGGCCACGCTGGGAACCGGAGTGGATGTGCTGCTTCATAAATACACCAGACTGCAGATGAGCAGGGCTGTCATTATGCAGGCGGCGTCCGCTGCAGTGATCGAAGAATACTGCGACCAGGAAAACCGCAAACTGAAACAGGAATATGAGGACAAGGGCTTTTATTTAAGACCAAGATTCAGTCCTGGCTACGGTGATTTTTCGCTGGAATGTCAAAAAGATATAACAACAGTTTTGGAAACACCCAAGCGGATTGGCATTATGCTTACGGAAAGCCTGCTAATGACTCCTTCCAAATCCGTGACGGCAGTGATGGGAGTCAGTAAGAAGCCTTACCGTTGTGAGATAAAAGGGTGTGAATCCTGTGGGAAAAAGGACTGTGCATACCGGAGATAAGATAGAAACTGAGTGGAGATGGAGGAATGTATGACTGCGATTTTAGAGAAATTGAAAGAAAGAATCCTACTTTTTGACGGCGGCATGGGCAGCCTTTTACAGGCCAATGGCTTAAAACCCGGTGAACTGCCGGAAACCTGGAATGTAACCCATTCTGATTTAATCGTAAAGCTTCACAGAGAATATCTGGAAGCCGGTGCAGATATGATTAAAACCAATACCTTTGGTGCGAATGGTTTAAAATATAATAAGGACAAGGAATTTGATTTAGAGCAGATTGTGACTGCTGCCATGAAGAATGCCAGAGAGGCAGTGGATACTGCCGCATATACCCCTGGAAGGTCAAAAGGTGCAATAGCCCTTGATATCGGTCCTACAGGCAAACTTCTAAAGCCTCTTGGAGATCTTGATTTTGAAGATGCCTATGAGCTGTTTTCCCAGGTGGTAAGAATTGGTGAACGGGAAGGGGCAGACCTTATTCTCATTGAAACCATGAGCGACAGCTATGAAGCAAAAGCAGCGGTTCTGGCTGCAAAAGAAAACAGCAGCCTGCCAGTTTTTGTGACAATGATTTTTGATGACAAGGGAAAGCTTTTAACCGGGGGAAATGTGGAGTCTACGGTTGCTCTTTTAGAAGGGCTGGGAGTGGATGCCCTGGGAATTAACTGCGGTCTTGGTCCTGTTCAGATGAAAGGCATTCTGAAAGATATCATGAAGGTGGCTTCTCTTCCTGTTATTGTAAATCCCAATGCCGGACTTCCAAGAAGTGAAGGCGGAAAGACGGTTTATGACATTGATGCCGATGAATTTGCCAGAGTCATGAAGGAGATTGTGGAGGCGGGAGCCTGTATCATCGGCGGCTGCTGCGGAACAACGCCGGAGCATATTGAAAAAATGGCAGCGCTGTGTAAGGATCTGCCGGTCAGACTTCCGGAAAGAAAGAACCGGACGGTGATTTCCTCCTATGCCCAGGCTGTTGTGATAGATCGGGATCCGGTTATTATTGGAGAACGGATTAACCCGACGGGAAAAGCTAAATTTAAGCAGGCGTTAAAGGAGCACAATCTGGAGTATATCTTAAAAGAAGGTGTTCTCCAGCAGGATAACGGAGCTCATGTGCTTGACGTGAATGTGGGACTTCCTGAGATTGATGAACCGGCCATGATGGTAGAGGTGGTGAAAGAACTGCAAAGTATCATTGACCTGCCTTTACAGATAGATACCTCTAATATGACTGCCATGGAACGTGCCATGAGAATCTATAACGGTAAGCCGCTTATCAATTCCATTAACGGAAAGAAAGAAGTGATGGAGGCCATTTTCCCTCTTGTGAAGCGGTACGGAGGAGTGGTAGTGGCTCTTGCTCTTGACGAAGATGGTATTCCGGAAACAGCTGATGGAAGAATTGCAGTATCGAAAAAGATTTATGATACTGCAGCCGGATATGGGATCGGAAAAGAAGATATCATCATTGATGCTTTGTGTATGACCGTGAGCTCTGACAACAAAGGCGCCATTACAACCCTTGAGACGGTGAGACGGGTAAGGGATGAATTACAGGGAAAAACCATACTTGGAGTATCCAATATTTCCTTTGGTCTACCCCAGAGAGAGATTGTCAATGCAGCATTCTTTACCATGGCTCTGCAAAACGGGTTAAGCGCTGCCATTATAAATCCAAACTCAGAGGCCATGATGCGCTCCTACTACAGCTTCCGTGTGCTTGCAGACCTAGATCCCCAGTGCAGCAATTATATCAACATCTACAGCGGAAATGTGGCAGTTCTTGGTGAGGTAAAAAGACAGGCCGGGGATCAGAAAGCAGCCGGGATAAGCGGAACAGATTTATCCTTAGGGGAGAGCATAAAAAAAGGATTAAAGGACAGAGCGTATGCTGCAGTTTCCGAACTTCTGGAAAACAGGGAACCCCTTACCATAATTAATGAGGAAATGATTCCCGCCCTCAATGAGGTTGGAAAAGGGTTTGAGAAGGGAACGGTATTTCTTCCCCAGCTCCTGATGAGCGCAGAGGCGGCAAAGGCAGCTTTTGAGGTTATTAAGGAGAAACTGGCACAAAGCGGTGCAGAGGAAAAGAAAAAGGGAACCGTAATACTTGCAACCGTAAAAGGAGACATTCACGACATCGGCAAAAACATTGTAAAGGTGCTTTTGGAAAATTACAGCTATGAAGTACTGGATCTTGGAAAGGATGTTCCGCCTGAAACCATTGTAAAAACGGCCATCGAACGGAATGTAAAGCTGGTGGGGTTAAGTGCTCTTATGACAACCACGGTTCCAAGCATGGAAGAGACCATCCGACAGCTTCGGATCCAGGCGCCTTTTGCAAAGGTTATGGTTGGCGGGGCAGTTCTCACAAAAGAGTACGCAATGACAATCGGTGCAGACCAGTATTGCCGGGACGCCATGGCATCTGTCAATTATGCCGAGGATATATTTGAAGTAAAATAAGGTGCCTCATTGACAAATAACGAATGAATGGTACAATAAAACTTGATAATATATCTGGAGGTACAAAATGGGAAAGATAATTTTAACGGGGGACAGACCCACCGGAAAGCTTCACATCGGACATTACGTGGGTTCGCTGAGGCGCAGGGTGGAATTGCAGAATTCCGGCGAATTTGACGAGATTTTTATTATGATAGCGGATGCCCAGGCATTAACGGATAATGCGGACAATCCGGAAAAGGTTCGTCAGAACATTATTGAGGTAGCGCTGGATTATCTCGCATGCGGACTGGATCCCAGTAAGAGTACGTTGTTCATCCAGTCTCAGATACCACAGCTTACAGAGCTTAGCTTCTATTATATGAATCTGGTTACCGTTTCCAGGCTGCAGCGCAATCCTACTGTAAAATCTGAGATTGCCATGAGAAACTTCGAAACCAGCATACCCGTGGGCTTCTTTACCTATCCAATCAGTCAGGCAGCTGATATTACGGCATTTAAGGCCAACACTGTCCCTGTAGGAGAAGATCAGGAACCTATGATTGAACAGACCAGGGAGATCGTACGGAAGTTCAATTCCGTTTATGGAGAGGCTTTAGTGGAGCCGGATATTCTGCTTCCGGATAATCAGGCGTGCTTACGTCTTCCAGGAACAGACGGCAAGGCAAAGATGAGCAAGTCCCTTGGCAACTGCATCTACTTATCCGATTCAGAAGATGAGGTTAAGAAAAAGGTAATGAGCATGTACACCGATCCCAATCACCTGATGGTTTCCGATCCCGGACAGGTGGAAGGCAATACTGTATTTACCTATCTGGATGCATTTTGCAAAGAAGAGGATTTTAAAGAATATTTACCGGATTACAAGAACCTTGATGAGTTAAAAGAGCACTATCAGAGAGGCGGACTTGGAGACGTTAAGGTAAAGAGATTTTTAAACAGTGTGCTGCAGGCAGAGTTAGAACCCATCAGAAAGAGAAGAAAAGAATACGAAGCAGATATCCCTTATGTATATCAGATCTTAAAAGAGGGAAGCCAGAAAGCAGAAGCAGCCGCTGCCGCTACCTTAAAAGAGGTGAAGGAAGCGATGAAAATCAACTATTTTGACGATGTGGAACTGATCGGAGAACAGGCAAAGCGGTTTAAAGGCCAGGAATAGGGGTTATCATGAAGATCGTGTCCATTCATGAGATACTGGAATGCAATCAGCTTCTAAAAGACAGCGGATTGGAATTTAAGATTCATTTAAGAGATGCCTGCGGGAAACAGTCCTGCTTTGTGGAATCCCTTAGTGACAGCAATGGAATAGCAGAGTATCAGGCGCTTTACGAGACACTGGAAGGGTACTTTAAGAAACTGCGTTTTCAGCTGGAGTATAATGAAGATAAGACAAACTTCTGGATGATTTAACTCCGGAAACTGGAATGCCGGAGTGGCTGCAAAGGAGAAAAAACTTTGGGCTTCTCCGGTTTTTTTTACTTAATAATAAAATAATAATTATTATCAATATTGTTTATTGAATTTTCTGGGAATCTATGCTATGATTATACCATGAATTAGGAGCAACTAACTCATAAATTTAATCGAAACAAGCCATATTAATTGAGTATAGCCATCAGGAAAGGAGATATATTGTATGTCATTCATTGGAAAAGAGATCAGTGATTTTAAAGTACAGAGTTTTATAAATGGAGAATTTAAGGAAGTTGTTAAAAAGGATGTTCTGGGTAAGTGGTCCGTATTCTTTTTTTATCCGGCGGATTTTACTTTTGTCTGCCCCACGGAACTGGAAGATCTTGCAGATAAATATGAGGATTTTAAAAAGGCGGGCTGTGAAATTTACAGTGTATCCTGTGATACCCATTTTGTGCACAAGGCCTGGCATGATGCTTCAAAGACAATAAAAAAGATTCAGTATCCCATGCTTGCGGATCCTACAGGCGCACTGGCAAGAAGCTTTGATGTTCTGATTGAGGAATCAGGCATGGCGGAGCGGGCAACCTTCGTTGTGAATCCCGAAGGAGTTATCGTCGCTTATGAAGTGATTGCCGGCAACGTAGGAAGAAATGCAGAAGAACTGTTTCGAAGAGTGGAGGCATCCCAGTTTGTTGCCAAACACGGAGATGAGGTTTGTCCTGCAAAATGGAAACCTGGTGAAAAGACATTAAAGCCCAGTCTGGATTTAGTAGGGCTTCTGTAAAGGCGGGATGCTATGGCTGAATTTTATGACGTAATTATTGTAGGCGCAGGTCCTGCAGGTCTCTCCGCAGCCATTTATGCAGCCAGAGCCAGATTTAAGGTTCTGGTGCTGGAAAAGGAAAAAATTGGTGGTCAGATTACCATTACATCGGAAATAGTAAATTATCCCGGAATCGAGAAAATAGACGGCACAGAGCTGACAGAAAAGATGCGGGCCCAGGCACAAAGCTTTGGCGCTGAATTTCAGATAGCAAAAGTGACAGACTTTGATTTTTCCGGAGATATGCGAATTGTGAAAACCGATAAAGGTGATTTTAAGACCCTTGGAATTGTTCTTGCTCTTGGTGCAAACCCCAGAATGCTGGGGTTTGCAGGAGAGCGGGAATACAAAGGCAGAGGAGTGGCTTACTGTGCAACCTGCGACGGTGAATTTTTCACCGGAATGGATGTGTTTGTAATTGGAGGTGGATTTGCAGCAGCAGAAGAAGCTGTATTTCTCACCAAATATGCAAGAAAGGTCACCATCATTGTCAGAGAAGAAGATTTTACCTGTGCCGCTTCCGTAGCGGATAAAGCGAAAAATCACGAAAAGATTGAAGTTCATTATCAGACTGAGATCGTGGAAGCTGCTGGTGACAGGCTTTTACAATCTGCCAGATTTCGGGATAATCAGACTGGAAGAGAATGGACTTATGAAGCGCCAGAGGGAGAATCCTTTGGTATATTCGTATTTGCAGGCTATGTACCTGACACTGAAATAGTGAAAGGAAAGCTTGAGCTTGACAGCCACGGCTATCTCATCACAGATCACAATCAGATGACGGGGATTCCCGGAGTGTATGGAGCCGGTGACGTGTGTGTCAAGAATTTAAGACAGGTGGTAACCGCTGTTTCCGACGGTGCAGTTGCCGCTACGTCCTTAGAAAAATATGTGGCTGATGTTTATGAGAAGTTACATTTGTCTCCGCGGGAGCCTCAGGCACAAGCGGATAACAAAAGTGAGAATAGAAAGCAGCAGGATGATTCAGGGGAAGAGAATTTTATTACTTCCGAAATGAGACAGCAGTTAGAAGTGTTGTTTGAAAAATTCCAGAAAAAAGTTGTTGTAAAGGCACTTTTGGATCAAAGTCAGCTATCCGTTGAGATGAATTCCTTTTTACAGGAACTCTCTGGTATCTCAGATAAAGTGGAATCTCTTACAGAGCAGGTATCTGATAAGCCAGAACCGGATGAGACAATTCCCGCTCTGTTGGTTTTAAGGGAAGATGGTTCGGAAACAGGAATCCGCTTCCATGGAATTCCTGGAGGTCATGAGTTTAATTCCTTTGTTATCGGATTATATAATGCGGCAGGGCCGGGACAATCTGTTTCTTTGGAAGAAGAAGACAGAATACACCGGTTAGACAAAGAAATGACTATTAAGATTGCGGTTTCATTATCCTGTACCATGTGTCCCACCACCGTTATGTCAGCAGGAAGAGTTGCGGCGGAAAATGGTAAAGTAAAGGCATGGACTTATGATCTTGCTTATTATCCGGAATTAAAGAAGCGCTATCAGATTATGAGTGTGCCCTGTATGATTATCAATGATAAGGTAGTAGAATTCGGAAAGAAATCCGTAGAGGAGCTTCTGACCGTTTTGGAAAGTATAGAGTAGAAAAGGAGAAATCATGATGAATTATCTGGAAATTGAAAAGGTCATAGGAAGAGAAATTATTGACTCAAGAGGAAATCCTACTGTTGAGGCGGAGGTTCATTTAGCGGATGGTACCATTGCCACAGGAGCCGCACCAAGCGGAGCGTCTACCGGCGAGTTTGAAGCGCTGGAGTTAAGAGACGGAGATAAGACCCGTTACGGCGGAAAAGGCGTTTTAAACGCAGTTCACAATATTAATACGGTGATCCATTATGCATTGGTAGGAATGGATGCATCTGATATTTACGGAATCGATCAGGCGATGATTACAGCCGATGGAACACCGGATAAATCAAGACTTGGCGCCAACGCCATTCTTGCAGTATCCATTGCCTGTGCCAGGGCAGCAGCAGTGAGCATGGGAATTCCTCTTTACCGGTTCCTGGGAGGCATTACAGGCAACCGCCTTCCGGTTCCCATGATGAATATTTTAAATGGTGGAGCTCATGCCGCCAATACCGTAGATGTTCAGGAATTTATGATCATGCCTGCAGGAGCACCAAGCTTTAAGGAAGGTCTACGCTGGTGTACCGAAGTGTTCCATTGTCTGGCATCTATTTTGAAAGCAAAAGGCCTGGCAACCTCAGTAGGCGACGAAGGCGGCTTTGCTCCTGACTTAGAGAGCGACGACGCAGCCATTGAACTGATTCTGGAAGCAGTGAGAAAAGCAGGATATGAGCCTGGACGTGACTTTGTACTTGCCATGGATGCAGCTTCCAGTGAGTGGAAAGGGGAAGGCAAGGGACAGTATCATCTGCCTAAATCCGGCAAGGATTACACTTCTGCAGAGTTAATTGAACACTGGAAACAGCTTTGTGATAAATATCCCATCTACTCCATTGAGGATGCACTTGATGAAGAGGACTGGGAAGGCTGGAAGCTTTTAACCAGGGAACTTGGAAACAAGATCCAGCTGGTAGGTGATGATTTATTTGTTACGAATACAGAACGTCTGAAGAAAGGTATTACAGAAGGATGCGGTAATTCCATCCTCATTAAACTCAACCAGATCGGTTCCGTATCTGAGACACTGGAAGCCATTAAGATGGCTCACAGGGCAGGGTATACTGCCATTGCTTCCCATCGTTCCGGAGAGACAGAAGATACTACCATTGCAGATCTGGCAGTGGCTTTAAATACCTGTCAGATTAAGACCGGAGCTCCAAGCAGAAGCGAGCGTGTGGCTAAATACAACCAGCTCCTTCGCATTGAAGAGGAACTGGGTGAGAGTGCTGTATATCCGGGAATGGATGCATTTCATATCCGCCGTTCCTAATTAAGAGTGAGTAAGGCCTGCAGGTCGAAGATAAGACTTGCAGGTCTTTTTTTCATTTTGCGAAAAGGGTTTGATGTAGGGAGAAATAAATGATATGCTTAAGTAATTGGTGGAATATCTGAGATACTTTCTCAATAGAATAAACAGTGATACCCGTTATAAAAGGGCATTAAGTGGGAATGTATGAGAAAGTGAGAGAAGGATAGATGGCGGAAATAAAGAGGATCAGGTGCGGAAGTGAAAACTGTTATCTGATAGAAAAAAAAGAGAGAGCCATTCTGATTGACACCGGTAGAAAAGGCTTTGAAGAAAAGATTCTAAATCATTGTAAAAAGAGCAGGGTAGAACTCATTATTCTGACTCATGGTCATATAGAACAGGTACAGAATGCGGCCCATTTATCAAAAGAGTTAAAAGCCCCTCTGGCAATCCACAGAGATGATCTGGGGATTCTTAAGGATAACTTTAAAGAACCTGTGTCTTATCAGGGCCTTTTAGGGATGGTAGTGGCCGATGTTGCTGCAAAAAACTTTGAAGAATCTGTTATTTTTGATTTTACACCTGATATTTTTTTAAAAGAGGGAGACAGGTTGGATGAATACGGCATTGACGGGACAATTATTGAACTGCCCGGTCATACCAGAGGCTCCATCGGGCTGGAACTGGAGAAACGGGCTGTTTTTGTGGGAGATGCCCTGATGAACTTATTTTATCCCGGACTTCCCATGATTTACTGTGATCGGGAAGCCATGATTAAAAGTGCGGAAAAAATCAGTGCTCTTGGAGCAAGAAAAATATATTTCTGTCACGGGAATCCGGCAGAGAACAGAACGTGGAGCCAGATAGAAAAATAAACAGAGGAAAATTTAGTATGATAAAAATTTACGCGGAAGAATTTAATTTAGCTGAGGGTGAGAATAAACGGGAAACAGAACATCTTAAGGGGGAGCTGCTCCTTCGAAAGGGATTAAAGATAGATTATGGGATTAATTATGTTGATTGCAATCCAATTCCGGTTATAAAGGGAGTACATGGCAAACCTCAATTAAAGGAATATCCCCATATCTTTCATAACATCAGTCATACAGCAGGACTGGCTGCGTGTGCAATTGGAGATGTACCCATGGGGATTGATGTGGAAGAAATTCGCCCATTTTCAGAAAAAATTATCCGCAAGGTGATGTCAGAACAGGAAAAGGAGCAGTTTTATAAACTTAAGGGAGAAGAACAGACTGCCTTCTTTTTTAAGATCTGGACACTGAAGGAGAGTTATGTAAAAGCCGGGGGGTGGGGGATCACCATTCCTCTTACGGAGTTTTCCTTTGAACTGAGACCGGATGGTATTACATGTTCTGTTCCTGGAGTGCAGTTGGTCCAGTATTGCCTGAAAGAAAGATATATATTATCTTTGTGCACGATAGAAAAAGCGGAGATCTGTTTTGACGAAATATTATAAGATGGAAATAAATGGGCAAGAATCTATGTAAGTGGTTATCACTGAAATGGAGGAAAGCCCATGAAACTTATATCGGATCAATATTTAATCACGTATCTTCAAAGATTTGACCAATATCCGTTTGAAGTAAAACTTCACGGAAAAACCCATTTAATCGGTGAGGGGAATCCAGTATTTACAGTCAGTATGAAAGAGGAAATTGACAGCAGTAAGCTGCTGTCCAGTACTTCCCTTGCACTGGGCGAAGCCTATATGAAGGGGAATCTGGATATCGAGGGAGATTTATTCCAGGCACTGGATCATTTTATGGGACAAATGGCGGCTTTTACGGCAGATCAGAAAAAACTAAAAACACTTTTTTTTACTTCTCTTTCCAAAAAAAATCAGGAAAAGGAAGTTGCTTCTCATTATGACATCGGAAATGATTTCTACAGTCTGTGGCTCGATGATACAATGAGCTATTCCTGTGGTTATTTTAAGACAGAAAATGATACCCTTTATGAGGCTCAGTGCAATAAAGTGGAACGCATCTTAAAGAAACTTTGCTTAAAAGAGGACATGACCCTTTTGGACATTGGCTGCGGCTGGGGTTATCTGTTAATAAGGGCGGCAGAGGAATACGGTGTAAAAGGGGTAGGGATTACATTAAGCGCAGAGCAGAAAAAGGAATTTGAAAGGCGGATTGAGGTTCTGGGTCTGTCTGATCGTATTACCGTAGAATTAATGGATTACAGAGATCTGCCTAAAAGCGGAAGGACCTTTGACCGGGTGGCCAGTGTGGGAATGGTGGAGCACGTTGGGAGAGAAAATTATGATCTCTTTATTAAAAGTGCAGAGTCCGTTTTAAAGCCGGGAGGGCTGTTCCTGTTACATTTTATCAGCGCGCTGAGGGAGTATCCGGGAGATCCCTGGATGAAAAAATATATTTTTCCGGGAGGCATGGTGCCCAGTCTCAGAGAAATGATAAATCTCTTAAGTGATCATAGATTTTATGTTTTGGATGTGGAAAGTCTCAGACGCCATTATTATAAAACACTGCGCCACTGGGATCAGAATTTTAATGAAAACAGGGATCAGATCGAAAAAAAGATGGGAACTGAATTTGTGAGGATGTGGGACTTGTATTTAAATGCCTGCGCAGCAACATTTCATAACGGAATCATTGATCTGCACCAGATCCTTATATCAAAGGGAATTAATAATGAGCTCCCCCTTACCAGGTGGTACTAACGTTAAATACCAGGGTTGCTCCTGCATAAAAAACATGGTATGATTCCATGGGAAGAACCAGAAAGGATCTTTATGGAATCAGATGAATAAGCGAAAGAAGAACATATTTCTGGTTTGTATCTATGCAGTTATGCTTCTGCTGTGCTTTCTCATTGTCCTGTTGTTACAGAAAGTTCATTCTCCTCATACAAAGGACGGAGACGATAACAAGGCGACGGAAAGTACAGCAGTACCTTATACAGAGGAAGAACCGGAGACAAAAGACAGCAGGGAAACGTTTTCTGCTGTTGAGACGGAACAATGTACGAAAGAGGCCACACGCCCTTCTCTTCCCCGCTGTACTGAAATGGCAGTGGAAGAATCGAAAGAAGAGGAAAAACCGTACCAGCCTCCAGTCGTTGTAATTGCATCAGACGTCCATTATTTTTCACCGGAGCTGACGGATTACGGGGAAGCTTTCGATGAGCTGGAAAAGCTGGACGATGGTAAGGTAGTCCGCTATATTCCACAGATTATGGATGCATTTACAGACCAGATGGAGAAAAAGAAGCCTGCCGCGGTGATTTTAAGCGGTGATTTAACTTTAAATGGAGAGAAAAAGGGACATGAGGCGCTGGCTGAAAAATTAGCGGTTCTGGAAGAAAAGGGAGTAAAAGTTCTTGTGATACCTGGAAACCATGATATTAATAATCATGCGGCAGCATCTTATTTTGGTAAGGAAAAGGAACCCATACAGGAAGCAAACGAAAAGGATTTCTATGATATTTACCGCAGATTCGGATACGATCAGGCCAGAAGTCTGGATCAGAACTCTCTTAGTTATGTCTATGAACTGGACGAAAAAAACTGGCTTCTTATGGTTGATTCTGCTCAGTATGAACCTTATAACAAAGTAGGGGGAAGAATAAAAGAAGAAACCCTTGACTGGATGAAAACACAGCTGGAAGAAGCGAAAAAGCTGGGTGTATCGGTTGTGGTAATTGCCCACCATAACCTTTTAAAAGAGAGTATTTTATATCCGGAGGACTGTACCCTGGAAAACAGCCAGGATGTAGTACGTTTATTGGAGAGCTACCGGATTCCTCTTTATATAAGCGGTCATCTGCATTTGCAGAAAACCAAGACTTACAAACAGGAACCGGGTGAAGTGGGGGCAGATTACCACATCAGTGAAGTGGTTGCGAACTCCTTTGCCATCAGCCCCAATCAGTACGGTGTCCTGACCTGGACCGGCGACAACCGGCTTATTTATACCACGGAACGAACCGATGTGGAGGACTGGGGTAAGAAAACCGGAACATCGGATGAAAACCTTTTAAGCTTTAGCGGATATGCGGAAAAAAGCTTAAAAGATGTGGTGTATGAGCAGGTGAGCAGCCAGATTAAGAACCTTCCAAGAGAACAGATTGAGGAGATGGCAAAGCTGTATGGGGATTTAAACAGTGATTATTGCGCCGGAAGACCCATCGATGCCAGAGAGATTAAATCCACCACAGCATTTCGCTTATGGCAGAGGAACCTGCCGGACAGCCGGCTATTTGCCCAGATTGACCAGATATTAAGAGATACGGCTTCAGACCATAATACATGGGAGGGCAGGACAGAAGAAACGAAAGAGGAAGACAGCGATGAAGATGACAGAGAACAAACGCCTTAAGCGGGGAAGCGTTCTGACCATAACAGGCGGAATATTATGGGGAATATCGGGAACCTGCGGGCAGTATCTATTGCAGGTGAAAGGAATGGCTTCCGACTGGCTGGTTCCGGTGCGATTACTTTGTGCAGGAATTCTGCTGCTGATTATCTGTTTTATGAAACAGGGAAAGCAGATCTTTGCACCCTTTAAAAACCCAAAGGATATGAAGGATTTACTCATCTTTGGTATGGTTGGCATGTCCATGTGCCAGTATACTTATTTCACCGCCATTGGTTATTCCAATGCAGGTACCGCAACGGTGCTTCAGTACATAGGACCTGTTCTGATTATGCTTTATGTTTCCGCACGGGCGGGAAAGATTCCTGAGAAACACGAACTGCTTGCGGCAGCTCTTGCCATGGCAGGAACTTTTTTACTGGCAACCCATGGAAAACCTGGAAGTCTTGCAATTTCAGACCGTGCACTGTTTTGGGGACTGTGCTCTGCGGGAGCCCTTGCAGTTTACACCACTCAGCCGGGAAGGCTTTTAAGCAAGTATGGCTCTATGGTAATAACGGCATGGGGAATGCTTATTGGCGGAGTTTTACTTGGTCTGATTTTCAGACCCTGGGAGAAAACCGTTCTCCTTGATGGGGCGGCTGTTACGGCAATGGCACTTATTATTGTGTTTGGCACAATCATTGCATTTGCCTGCTATATGGAAGGCGTCAACTGTGTGGGACCTAAGAAAGGGAGTCTTCTGGCATCGGTAGAGCCAGTGTCAGCCACTGTTTTTTCTGTGATTTATATGGGCGTTAACTTTGGTCTTATGGATTTTGTGGGATTTGTGTGCATTCTCTCCACGGTATTTCTTCTGACGTCGGGGAAAGAATAGTCCATGCTTTACAATTTATTTCATATCATATATAATGATGAAATAAAATTACATGAATTAGAGGTAAACCATATATGCAGGAAAGTATAAGTGTGTCCGGAGTTCTCTGCTCATCCTACGATTCTTTTTTTGAAGCAGAGAAAAAGATTGCGGATTTCATTCTCTCAAATAAAAGTGATATTATAGACATGACAGTAGCAGAGCTGGCTTTAGCAAGCGGAACAAGCGATGCCACAGTATCCAGATTCTGCAGAAGATGCGGATTTAATGGCTTTCATCATCTAAAGATTAATCTGGCGAAAGAGGTGGCGGAAGAACGGGGCAATTCCATTGAAGTTTCCAATGACATCAGCCGTGATAATATCGGTCAGTCTCTTCAGAATATCCTGGCCAATAAAGTGGCGGAACTGACCCAGACCATTTCCATGATGGAACCGGCAGAGCTTGATCAGATCTTAACCATGATAGAAAAAGCCAGAACAGTCCAGCTGGTGGCAGTGGGCAATACCATCCCCGTAGCACTTGACGGCGCCTTTAAATTCAATCAACTGGGAATTGCCACTGTATCTGGAACCATTTGGGAGACCCAGATGGCATATACCTGCAATATGGGGCCGGAGGATGCGGTCATTATCATATCCAATTCCGGTTTTTCCAAACGGCTTATGACTCTGGTGGCAGTAGCTAAGGAAAACCATGTTCCTACCATTGCAATCACCAATAATCCGTCTTCGCCTCTGGGACAGGCCTGCGATCTTCACATCACGACGGCAACCAGGGAGAAACTGCTTTTAGGTGAATTTTGTTTTTCCAGAGTATCGGCTACAACCGTAATGGAGATCTTATATCTCTTTTTATCGGTCAGCAGGAAGAATTCACATGATCATATCAGACGTCACGAAATTGCTATATCTGATGATAAAAAATAAGGAGAGCCGTAAGGTTCTCTTTTTTTTGATTCAAAGGGATGAATCTTAGCAGTTTCTTTGGGGAATAATGGTATATGGGGAAATAGCACAAAAAACAGGGGTACAATAAGGGTTGTTTTATCACTAATTGTGCAAAGCGACGAAATGATATAAGAAATAATATTTCCTGCATAAACTTATTGACGAAATAAAACAATCGTATTATAGTATAGACGAGGGGATGAAATAAAATTTTATATAAAGAAGGAGCAGTGATATATGATTTACACAGTAACATTTAATCCGGCTCTCGATTATGTCGTAAAAGTAGATCACTTCACACTGGGAACCGTTAACAGAACTGAGCAGGAAGACATTTACTGCGGAGGGAAGGGGCTGAACGTATCAACCGTTCTGGCTACACTGGGATACGGGAATACTGCGTTAGGCTTTGTCGCTGGATTTACCGGAGACGAGATTGAACGCAGAGTGAAAAATCTGGGATTTCGAAGTGATTTTATTCATGTTGAACAGGGAATGTCCAGAATTAATGTAAAGCTCAAATCCGGTGAAGAGACAGAAATTAACGGAAGCGGACCAAAGATCACGAAAAAAGATGTGGAAAAGCTTTATGAAAAGCTTGACTGTCTTACAAATGGGGATATCCTGATTTTATCAGGAAGCATTCCTGCATCACTGAATGATGATATTTATGAACGGATCATGGAGTATCTGGATAAAAGGGGGATCCGCATTGTGGTTGATGCGACCCGGGATTTACTTTCAAATGTGCTTTATTATCATCCGTTTCTGATAAAACCAAACAATCACGAACTAGGGGAGATGTTCGGTGTAACGCTTAAAAGTGTTGATGAAATTATCCATTATGGAAAACTCCTTCAGGAAAAGGGTGCTGAGAATGTACTGGTTTCCATGGCAGGAGACGGTGCAGTTCTGATTACGGAAAAGGGAGAAGTTTTTACCATGGGAGTTCCCTCCGGAACTGTGAAAAACTCTGTTGGAGCCGGAGATTCTATGGTAGCAGGCTTTGTTGCAGGATACTTAGAAAACGGCAGTTATGAACATGCTCTGCGTCTTGGAAGCGCTGCAGGAAGTGCCACCGCATTTTCCGATGGCCTTGCAGGGAAGGAAGATATTATGAAGCTTTACAATGAATTATTAAAGGAGGGGTTTTGATGAAGATTACAGACTTACTGAAAAAAGAAAGTGTGGAGCTTGGGGTTCGTGTTTCCAGTAAGGAAGGGGCCATCGATCGTTTGGTGGATTTGATGGATGCTGCGGGAAGACTGGGAGACAAAGCAGCCTATAAGGAAGGCATTCTGGCAAGAGAAGCACTTGGCAGTACTGCAGTGGGAGATGGAATTGCCATTCCCCATGCGAAGGTAGCGGCAGTAAAAGAGCCAGGCCTTGCAGCAATTGTAGTACCGGACGGAGTGGATTATGACGCCTATGACGGTTCCCTGTCCACGATCATTTTTATGATTGCAGCACCAGATGGAGAAGCAGATGTTCATCTGGAGGCACTGTCTAAATTATCGACTCTGTTAATGGATCCGGATTTTAAGGAATCATTGATTCATGCAGGTTCCAAGGAAGAGTTTCTGCGTCTGATTGATGAAAAAGAAGCTGGCAGAACAGCAAAACCAAAAGAAGTTAAGAGTGGTTACCGTGTTCTGGCAGTAACAGCCTGTCCCACCGGAATTGCACATACCTTTATGGCAGCTGAAAACCTGGAACAGAAGGGTAAAAAGTTAGGAATTCCTCTTAAAGCAGAAACAAACGGCGCAGAGGGGATCGGAAATGCACTGACAAAGGACGAAATCGCTGCAGCAGACGGTATTATTATTGCAGCTGATAAGAATGTGGATATGTCCCGTTTTGATGGGAAACGTGTTGTTGTGGCAACCGTTTCTGAGGGAATTCAAAAAGGTGAAGAACTGATCAAACGTGCAGTAAGCAGTGAAACTCCGGTTTACCACTATAGTGGTGCTAAAGCTTCTGGAGAAGATGCAAGACAAGAGGGTGTGGGTCGTTCTATTTACAAGCATTTAATGAACGGCGTTTCTCATATGCTTCCCTTTGTTATTGGCGGCGGTATCTTAATCGCACTTGCATTCCTGTTTGATGATTATTCCATTGACCCTTCTAATTTTGGTAAAAACACACCGCTTGCGGCTTATTTAAAAACAATTGGAGAGCAGGCATTTGGAATGATGCTCCCAGTGCTGGCAGGATATATTGCCATGAGTATTGCTGACCGTCCAGGTCTGGCTGTCGGTTTTGTGGGCGGTTTGATTGCTAAAATGGGAGCTACCTTTGCAAATCCTGGCGGCGGAAGCGTAAACTCCGGATTCCTTGGAGCATTGCTTGCTGGTTTTATCGGTGGTTATATTGTTCTGTTATTAAAGGGTGCATTTAAAAAACTTCCAAAATCCTTAGAGGGAATTAAACCGGTTCTTCTTTATCCGTTAATAGGTATTCTCCTTGTTTCCGTTGTGACCACATTTATCAATCCGTTTGTGGGAGCGATTAATGACGGACTGACCAGTCTGTTAAACGGCATGGGCGGAACAAGTAAAATTATACTTGGAGCAGTAGTTGGAGGCATGATGTCAGTGGATATGGGCGGTCCGGTTAATAAGGCAGCTTACGTCTTTGGTACGGCACAGCTGGCTGAAGGAAACTTCGATATCATGGCAGCAGTTATGGCAGGCGGTATGGTTCCTCCTATCGCAATCGCACTGTGCACCACATTCTTTAAAAAGAAATTTACAGACAAAGAACGTCAGTCCGGTCTTGTAAACTATATCATGGGACTGTCCTTTATCTCTGAGGGTGCAATTCCCTTTGCAGCAGCGGATCCTCTTCGTGTGATCCCCTCCTGTATGATCGGCTCTGCAATAGCAGGCGGACTTTCCATGGCACTTGGATGTACCTTAAGAGCACCTCACGGCGGAATCTTTGTTCTTCCTACAATCGGCAATCCATTTGGTTATCTGATTGCAATTATTGTCGGCTCTTTTGCAGGCTGCCTGGTTCTTGCAGCATTAAAGAAAAATCTTCAGTCTGAATCATAATAGTTATCAAATGCCCCTGTCAGTCACGACGGGGGCATTTGAGTTTCTGCCATAACGTTATCTAAATTCCGGTTAACCTCTACAGCAGGAAGGCTTTCCGGAGCTGCTTTTCTAATTTTGTACCAGTTTACAGTTGTAAAGACGGCAATCATCAGAAAAGCAAATGCCAGGATTAATCCGATTGCCCAGTATCTGTAATGTTTATTCATAATAGACTCCTGTTTTATTTGTATGTGATATTGAAAGTATGGACGAATAAAGGCCTGATATACGAAAAAGTACGAAAAGTGTTGATTAAAAGCCGGACAGGAAGTACAATTTTTATATAGTACTGCAGCCAGGAGGTATAACATGTATAAAAGCTGTATATTTGATTTAGACGGAACCATCATTGACACAATCCAGTCCATGACTCACAGCATCAGCCTGACTATGGGAGAATTTGGCTATGCTCCCATTGACGAAGCCCATACCAAAAAATTTGTAGGAGATGGATACCGCAAACTGGTGGAACGGGCGCTTTTATATTCAGGAGATAACGAACTGACTCATTATAAGGAGGCATTGCTGATCTATGAAAAGACATTCCAGGAAAACTGCCTTTATAAAGTGAGGGCATATGACGGTATGCCTGAATTATTAAAGAATCTGAAAGCAAAGGGGATTAAATTAGGAGTGCTGACCAATAAAGGACACGACCGGGCAGTTGAATGTGTGGAGAGTGTTTATGGGAAAAACTTTTTTGACCAGATTATTGGAGAAGGAAATGGAATAAAGGTAAAACCAGATCCGGCCGGAGCTCTTTTAATGGCAGAACGTTTTTCACTGCAGCCATCGTCCTGTCTGTATTTTGGCGATACCAATACGGATATGAAGACAGGCAGAAATGCAGGAATGGATACGGTAGGAGTGACTTGGGGATTTCGGGACAGGCAGGAGCTGGAAGCATTTGAGCCCAAATATATTATCAGCCATCCCAGAGAGATTCAACATGTTTTTGAATAAAAATCCGAAATGATGGAAAATTAAGGGGAGATACGTAAATGGATCTCTTCTTTTTTTGTGAAGAGGATGGAGGAAACATGGCAAATTCGAAATATTTAAAGTGGGGATTGGTTATCATAGCTTCGGTCTGGGCTTCTTTAATCGGAACAATGATTGGATATGCATGGAACATCACTCATATGCCTCAAAAACTGCCGGAAGTGGAAATGCCTAAAATTCAAAATACCAATATCAGCATTGAGACCCAGGAAAAGATGGAGGGATATTGGACTGTTGCCGTATTTGGAGTGGATTCCAGAGACGGTACACTTGGAAAAGGAACCAGATCTGACATGCAGATGCTGTTTAATATAAACCTGGGAACAGGGGAAATAAGAGCGGTTTCTGTTTATCGGGATACTTATTTAAAAGTGAATAACAAGGGGCGGTTTGATAAGATTAATGAAGCCTACTTCAGCGGAGGCCCCGCACAGGCGCTGGAAGCACTGACAGATAATCTGGATATTAATATTGATGATTATGCGTCTTTTACCTGGAAAGCGGTTGCTGATGCCATTAATATTCTGGGTGGGATCGATGTGGATATCAGCCACGATGAATTCCGGTTAATCAATGGATTTATCACAGAGACTGTGGAATCAACAGGTGTGGGATCTCATCATTTAAAGAAGGAAGGTCCCAACCATTTAGACGGTGTTCAGGCGGTTGCATATGCCAGACTTAGAAAAATGGATACGGATTTTAAACGGACAGAAAGGCAGAGAGAGGTTGCCAATCTGGCACTGAAAAAAGCCAGGGAGGCAGATTTGCCCACCTTAAACCGGTTGGCCAATGCCGTACTCCCCCAGATTTCAACAAGTATTGGAATGAAAGATATCATTCCGATTATGAAAAATATTAAGAGATTTCATTTGACGGAAAATCAGGGATTTCCCACTAAAATGATTGATGCTAAAATTAATAAGAGGGATTGTGTCATACCGGTTACTCTGGAGGACAACGTAAAACGCCTACATCAGTTTTTATTTGATGAGGACCAGTATGAGCCTTCGGAGCTTGTAAAAAAGACCAGTCGGCAGATTCAGGTAAATGTTAAAAATAAGAAGTGATTTTACTAATAGGATGTTAAAAACTTACCTTTTCCTTTAGAAAAAAATGTGCTATACTATGCTGATGAATCAGCCGTAAGAAAGGAAAGGCAGCAACACAATCATGGATAAAAAACGAAAAAAGCGTTTTAAGTGGAATATAAGCCAGACCCAGTATCTGGCTTACGGTTTCTTGGGTATTATTTTAGCAGGAGCACTTCTTTTAATGCTCCCTTTTTCCAGTAAGGATGGGCAGTCAGAGAATTTTATCAATTGCCTGTTTACGGCCACCAGTGCGACCTGCGTGACAGGGCTGGTTGTCAGGGATACTTGGACACAGTGGACACTTTTTGGTCAGATTGTGATCATGACCCTGATACAGATCGGCGGACTTGGTTTTGTTACGGTGGGAGTTTTTATTTCCATTGTACTGAGACGCAAGATCGGCCTGAAAGAACGGGGACTTTTACAGGAAAGTGTGAATACGCTTCAGATCGGAGGAGTGGTAAGGCTTGCAAAAAGGATAATAAAAGGTACCTTTCTGTTTGAGAGTGCAGGAGCCATTTTATTATCAATCCGGTTTGTTCCCCAGTTTGGAATTTTAAGAGGCGTTTTTTATGGTATTTTTCATTCCGTATCTGCGTTCTGTAATGCGGGGTTTGACTTAATGGGGCATATAGAACCTTATAATTCCTTTGTATCATACTACGATGACTGGCTGGTTAATCTGGTTATTATGTCCCTGATTATTATCGGAGGTATTGGATTTATCGTATGGGATGATATTTATAAGAACCGGTTGCATTTTAATAAATATATGCTTCATACCAAAATCGTACTGGTTACAACCCTTACCCTTGTATTTGGCGGAGGACTTCTGTTCTATCTGCTTGAGAGAAACAATCTCTTAGTGGGAATGAATGCCAGTGGTCAGATACTGACTTCCCTGTTCAGTTCTGTAACGGCCAGAACGGCAGGCTTTAATACAACGGATACCCATGCTTTGACTGATGGAAGTAAGCTTCTTACCATTATTCTTATGTTTATTGGAGGAAGCCCGGGTTCTACTGCCGGAGGTATTAAGACCACGACCTTGTTTGTACTTCTTATGTGTGTTCATTCCAATATCAAACAGTCTTATGGAGTCAATGTATTTGGAAGGCGTCTGCAGGAGGAGGCCATTAAGAGGGCAGGAACCATTTTGACAATCAATCTGTTTCTTGCACTTGCAGCATCTCTGATGATTATGGCTAATCAGTCTCTGGGCTTTTCTGATATCCTGTTTGAGACGTTTTCGGCCATAGGAACGGTGGGCATGACCACCGGAATAACCAGAGATCTAAGTACATTTTCCAGAGTTGTTATCATTTTACTGATGTACTGCGGAAGAATCGGCAGCCTTTCATTTGCCCTTGCTTTTGTACAAAATCATAAAATAGCTCATGTGGAACAACCCGCAGAAGCAATTAACGTAGGATAAAGAAAAGGAGTATATTCATGAAATCAATTTTAATTATTGGCCTTGGCAGGTTTGGGCATCATCTTTGCATCAATATGGCAAGTCTGGGCAATGATGTTATGATCGTAGATCAGAAGGAAGAATGCTTGGAGGATTTACTTCCCTATGTGACAAGTGCAAAGATTGGTGACTGTACCAACGAAACTGTGTTAAGAAGTCTTGGTATTTCCAACTTTGATATCTGCTTTGTGTGTATCGGCACTAACTTCCAAAGCAGCCTTGAAATCACCAGTCTGGTGAAAGAACTGGGAGGCAGACGGGTAATCAGTAAGGCAAACAGGGATATACATGCTAAGTTCCTTTTAAGAAACGGTGCTGATGAGGTAATCTATCCTGACCGGGATATTGCTGAAAAGACGGCGGTTCGTTACAGCACAGATCATGTTTTTGATTACATTGAGCTGACTCCTGAGTATTCCATTTATGAGATCCCGCCCCTTCCGGAATGGGTGCATAAATCCATCAGAGAAGTTGATATCAGAAACCTGTATCATATCAGTGTTCTTGGAATTAAGCGGGAAGGAAGGGCACAGCTTATGCCCCCTGCAGACTATATTATACAGGCGCAGGAGCATTTGATGGTAATTGGCAGGAGAGAACATATTGACAGTATATTAAAAGAGATGAAATAGGATATTCGGAGGAATGATGTCTGTTTGGCTGGCTGAGAACTGGGTAACTATTGTAATATTGATCATAATTATAGTACTGGTATTTTTTGCTGTCCGCAGCTTACGAAACAACAGAGGCGGCTGTGGATCCGGCGGCTGTGAAAACTGTATGGGTTGTAACGGGGGCAGGAGTAAGGATAAAAAGAGCAGGAAATAATAATGGATAGAAAGAAGGAAACGGGAAGAATAATTGGTTCCTGCCGTTTCCTTTTTTGTATGTTCTTATTTTAAATCCAGTTTTAAGTCTCCAAATTGAATCCAGCCTGCTTTTCTAAGCAGTTCTCCAAGAACCAGTGTGATAATAGCTGGCAGAAGAAAGCAGACTAATAAAATACCCAGCCACATGCTTTTTCCCCCGCCCATGGCTGTATAAACACCAATGGGGCCAACCAGTCCACAGGTTCCCATTCCCGAGCCCGCTGGTATATTTTTTAAGTGGAATACCATGGTTGCAACAGGACCGGTGATCATGGATGCCACTGTAGGGGGAATCCAGATCTTAGGATTTTTTACGATATTTCCCATCTGCAGCATGCTGGTACCAAGTCCCTGAGCCATAAGCCCGCCTACTCCGTTTTCCCGGAAGGAGAGAACGGCAAATCCAACCATCTGAGCACAGCATCCCGCCGTTGCAGCTCCGCCTGCCAGCCCGTCCAGGGAAAGGGCAATACAGATGGCTGCGCTGCTGATGGGAAGGGTAAGAGCGATTCCGATGAGAGCGGATACCAGTATGCCCATGTAGAATGGCTGCAGCTCGGTTGCTGTTTTTACAATGCTGCCAAACCAGTTCATAAATCCGGCCACACCGGGTCCGACAAACTGAGCTACCAGAACACCGGAAATAATCGTGACGCCGGGTGTCACAAGGATATCCAGCCGGGTTTCCTTTGAAACCATTTTCCCCAGTTCCGTTGCAATTACTGTTGCTGCCAGCGCGCCCACCGGTCCGCCAAGGGCATTGCCCGCAATCCCTACAGTAGCTGCAGAGAACAGTACCAGAGCAGGAGCATGAAGGGCATAGGCGATGGCCACACCCAAAGCTGCACCTGTGGCACTTTTTGCAAAATCTGAAATCACGTTAAACAGTTCTAAGTTGAACTGCTTGCCCAGGGTACCGAAGATGGTTCCGATCAATAGAGACGCAAAAAGGCCAAATGCCATAGCACCCAATGCGTCAATGAGATAGGTCTGGACTGTGATAGTGACGTTCTTCCTTTTCAGGAATTCTTTTACGCCGCGTTTTTCCATGTTTAAAAATCTCCTTTTTGTTTGGTGCACACATTTGACCTTAAGCCAAAGCAGTTGCATGTATTTTACCATAGTATAACCAAAATTCAAGTTTTTTTTATTATTTTATATAAAACTGATAAAACGTTAACAATATGCAGAGAAAAACCATGGGGCCTCTGCTTGACTTTGTTCATTGTTTGTGACACAATAAGTAGTTGTAGTTCCTGTTAAACTCTGGAAAGAAAAGAGGTATTGATTCGTATGACAAAGATTGATATTATATCCGGTTTTCTTGGAGCCGGAAAAACGACTTTTATTAAGAAACTTCTGCAGGAGGCTGTATCTGGTGAGCAGGTTATCCTGATTGAAAATGAATTTGGTGAGATCGGAATTGATGGTGGATTTTTAAAGGATTCCGGCGTGGAAATCAGGGAAATGAACTCCGGCTGTATCTGCTGTTCTCTGGTTGGTGATTTTGGACAATCCTTGAAAGAAGTACTTACAACCTACCATCCAGACCGTATTATTATTGAACCTTCCGGCGTGGGTAAATTATCCGATGTAATGAAAGCGGTTAAGGATGTGGCAGCTGAGATCCAGGTAACGCTTAACAGTGCTGTCACCATTGTAGATGCTCAGAAGTGTAAGATGTACCGGAAGAATTTTGGTGAGTTTTTTAACAATCAGATTGAAAATGCCGGAACAGTGGTACTTAGCCGTACCGATATTGCACCCGCTGACAAAGTGGATCTTGCAGTTGAAATAATCAGAGAACTGAATCCAAAAGCAGCAGTTGTTACAACTCCCTGTGATGAGTTAACTGGACAACAGCTCCTTGAGATTATTGAGAAGCCGGACACGATGGAAGAAGACCTTTTAAAGGAGCTGAAAGAGCATCATGATCACCATCATGACCATGAAGAGGGAAGCTGTGGCTGCGGAGGCCATCACCACGACCACGATCATGATCATGAAGAGGGAAACTGTGGCTGCGGAGGCCATCACCATGACCACGATCACGACCATGAAGAGGGAAGCTGTGGCTGCGGAGGCCATCACCACGACCACGACCATGATCATGATCATGAAGAGGGAAGCTGTGGCTGCGGAGGCCATCACCACGACCACGACCACGATCACGAAGAAGGAAGCTGCGGCTGCGGAGGTCATGACCACGACCACGATCATGAACACGGAGAAGGTTGCAGCTGCGGTCATGACCACCATCATGCTGACGAAGTGTTTACCAGCTGGGGAGTTGAGAATGTATCTGCTATGAGCAAGGAGACACTTGACCGGATTCTTGACGAACTTGCATACGGCGATGGTTTTGGAGACGTACTTCGTGCCAAAGGCATGATTCCGGGCATAGAAAAGGGAACATGGCTTTATTTTGATCTGGTTCCGGAACAATATGAGATCAGAGATGGTATCCCAGAGTACACCGGTAAAGTTTGTGTAATCGGGGCTAATTTAAAAGAAGAAGAATTAAAACTTGCCTTTGGCAAATAATTGGACTGGAGGAAATCATGAGTAATATCGACGAAATGGAAGATGATTTTATGCCGGTTTTCCTGATCGATGGATTTTTGGAGTCAGGAAAGACCCAATTCCTTCAATTCACTATGGAACAGGATTATTTTAAGGCGGAAGGGAAGACACTTCTCATTGTCTGTGAAGAGGGAGAAACAGAGTACAGTGACGAGCTGCTGAAAAGAACAAAAACGGCAGCTGTATACATTAACAGTCTGGAGGAATTAAGCCAGGAGAGACTTTTGGAACTGGAACTTTTGTATAATCCGGAGAGAGTCTTAATTGAATGGAATGGCATGTGGAATTTAGATGATTTAAAGCTTCCGGATGACTGGAACGTTTACCAGCAGATAACGCTGATCGATATGTCTACCTTTGATCTGTACGCTGCCAATATGAAGTCCCTTTTATATGCCATGGTACGCAATTCCGAGATGATTATCTGCAACCGCTGTGATGGAATCGAAGATCTGTCTGGCTACCGCCGCACATTAAAGTCCATGTGTCCACGAGGAGAAATCGTATTTGAGGATTCAGAAGGGGAAGTGAATGAAATTGCAGAAGAGGACTTACCTTATGACATCAGTGCTGATTTAGTGGAGATATCACCGGAAGCGTATGGGATCTGGTACCTGGACTGTATGGAACGTCGGGATCGCTATGAAGGAAAGACGGTGGAATTTACCGCAATGGTTTTAAAAACACCCGATTTTCCAAAGAATTACTTTGTCCCGGGGCGTATGGCCATGACCTGCTGTGAGGATGATATGACATTTCTGGGCTTTATCACTAAGTCAAGAGAGGCCAAGGATCTTGAGACAAAGCAGTGGGTTCGGGTGAAAGCCAAGATAGCCTATGAATACTGGAAAGATTATGAAGGGGAAGGTCCGGTACTTTATGCCGAGTCTGTAGAACCTGCAAAGCCAGTGAAAGGGTTTGTACAATTTTAATTATAAAGGTCTGCTGAGTAATAAAAAGGACGAGTTGCTGTATACCAGTTAAGGTTATACAGCAACTCGTCCTTTTAAAGTTCTGTTATTTCATCGGCGGAACCGGAGTCGGTCTTGCCGGATCGAATACGTCAGGTACATTAAATAAATCATTCAGGCTGTCAGGATAGTAAAACATCCGGTAACCATCTAAATTTCTTCTGGCCTGTCTGAAGTAATCAGGTCCAAGCTGCATCCACACAGGCTTGCTTGCGTCCACGTTACAGAAGTAGCGGAAGCCTTTGGATTTTAAATATGTAAAACGTTCGTTGCTGTCTGTGTAAGGAGTCCAGCTTCCGATATCACTTCCAAATGGGAACAGGATGATATCAGTAGGACCGATAATGGATTCCACATTGCGCTCCCATTTATCCGTATCTGTCTTAAAGTGATTCATGGAGATCTCACCCATGTTCCGGTGTCCCCAACTGTGGGAAGACAGTTCCCAGCCGTGATCCTTTAATGCCTGTGCAACCTTTGCAGCCTCCTGACGGTCAGCTTCATAGTTTGGGTTGGTATCTTTATAAGCTTCGTCAGTGCGATAGCCCAAAATTCCGTTGTATCCGGTAAAAGCAAGAATTCCTCTTGCTCCCTTATAAGAAAAACCTGGGTGGGTTTTTATGAAATTCTCAAGGATTGGTACTAAATCATAATCGCCTACAGAAACACTTCCGTCATCCATCTGCATCTCACAGGTGGGATAACCGTCCTCTCCAATTATGATTCGGGTGGCAAAGCCATCGCCTTTCATATATTCATAATAACATACATCATCCTGTGACAGCACAAAAGCCTTTTTTCCAGGAGGCAGCATAATGTCTCCATATACAAACTTTGGATTACCGTTCTCATCCTTCTTTTCATACGCCAGATCATGAATTTTTACAAGTACGTAACCCTTGTCATACATGGATTGCATCATCTTAATAAATTCATCTTTCGTCGTCATCATCTGGTTATAGCCATCCTGCTTGGAATCACCGTCAAATGCTTTTGAAGTATCCATAATCAGTGAATGGAAAAATATATGGGTGACTTCCTGTGGATTAATACGGACAAGAGCAGCTTTGGCTGTCTCATAATCGGAAACCGCTTTCGTTACCTCTTCCTTTTCCACAAACCTGGTGTCTGATTTTAAAAGATTAATGGCTCCGTCATAATCGTATTGGGAAGCAAGCTGTTCCGCGTTTGATAAAATAGCCTTTAAATCTGCTTCCGATGTATCAGCTGGGGTAGTTTCCTCAGTAGAAGGCTGTGCCTCGCTTTCAGAAGAAACAGCAGCCGATGAGCCGGCAGGTATCAGCTTATGATGCAGCTTCTTATTAATAACAATTCCACAGAGTACCATAACCATTACAATCAGCAGACCAGTCAGGATAATTGCAAACATGTTTTTTGAGTGTTTTGGCCCTTTTCCAACATTCCATTTACGATAATCATTTTGATTCATAACGAAACCTCATAATTCTGTTATATTTTTGGTTGAATCTATTACTAAAATAACATTCCCTGTCCAAGTATAGCATACTTTGTAGAAAGATGAAATGAAAATGGGGTAATTTTTTTTGGGAAAAGTGGCATATGTATGGGAAGCAGTCCCATACAATGATAGAAAGATATAGATCAGAGGAACGTGTATAACATGAAAAGAGTTACAGCATTTATATTAAGCTTTTTTCTGCTATTTTCCTGCTTCTGCCAGACGGTGACAGCGCAGGAGCCGGATATAGCGGTTGCCTCGGACATGATTGTAAAAGCAGAAGAGGCCCAGGCGGTTAATACAGAAGGCGGCCCGGCCCTGCAGTCTCCAAGTGCGATTTTAATGGAAGCATCTACCGGGCAGGTCATTTACGAAAAAGATGCAGATGAAAAAAGAAGTCCTGCCAGCATCACAAAAATTATGACACTCATCCTTATTTTTGATGCTCTGGAATCAGGTAAAATCAAGCTGACCGATGAAGTAGTGACCAGTGCCCACGCAAAATCCATGGGAGGATCTCAGGTATTTCTGGAAGAAGGGGAAGTACAGACGGTTGAAACTCTGATCAAATGTATTGTTGTTGCGTCAGGCAATGATGCATCAGTCGCCATGGCGGAGTACATAGCAGGAACAGAGGATGAATTTGTTAAGATGATGAATGAGCGGGCGGCAGCACTTGGGATGACAAATACCCATTTTGAAGATTGCTGCGGTCTTACAGAATCCCCCACACATGTAACAACTGCCAGAGATATCGCAACCATGTCAAGGGAACTGATTAATAAGTATCCACAGATTCATAACTATTCAACGATCTGGATGGAAAACATCACTCATGTGACGAAACAGGGAACGAAAGAATTTGGTCTGTCTAATACCAATAAGCTTTTAAAAATGGCAACAAACTTTAATGTAACAGGTTTAAAGACCGGGTCTACTTCTATTGCAAAGTACTGTCTCTCTGCAACTGCAGAAAAAGATGGTGTCCGTCTCATTGCTTCCATTATGGCAGCGCCGGATTATAAGGTGAGGTTTGCAGATGCCCAGACTCTCTTAAACTATGGTTATGCAAACTGTAAGCTATATGAAGATAAAGAGATGCTGCCCCTTCCGGATATGATTGTAGATAACGGTGTGGACGAGAAAGTTCCTTTGAAATACGGCGGTTCCTTTTCCTATTTAAGCTTAAAGGGCGAGGACTTTACCGCAATAGAAAGGAAACTGGAGCTTGTTCCGTCAGTGTCTGCTCCTATTGAAGAAGGCCAGCCTGCAGGAAACCTTGTATATAGTCTTGGGGGAAAGAAGATCGGCGAAGTTCCGGTTCTGACAGCAGGAGCTGTGCGGGAAGCGAAGTTTGGAGATTATCTAAAACGGCTTCTTCATGCGTTTAGTTTATAGGAGAATTGGTTAAAAAACAGTGAGGAGCAGAATTTTCTGCTCCTTTCCTGACTTTGTGTGCATGGGCGTCCAGCAGAGAGTCTTGTATTCTTCCGGGATACTCATTTATTTTTGCGGTATTCTCCCGGAGTCATATGAAAGGTTTCTTTAAAAATCCGGTTAAAGTGCTCCGGATTTGTATATCCAATTATTTCGCAGATGGAAGAGATGCTTAAATTTGTAGTCTTAAGTGCCCGGCAGGCTTTTTCCAGTCGTATGTTCCGGATAAGCTTAATGAAGGTCTGGCCGGTATGTTCCTTGACCAGCTTGCTGAAATGGGGGACCGAAAAGCCGAAATGTTCTGCAGCAGAGGAAAGTGTAATATCCATAAAGTGTGTCTGAAAGTAATTCAGGATATCAGGCAGGGCAAGGTTTTTATGGGTGGTATTTAAAAAGCTTTCCAGATGCTTTTCATGCCGGCGCAGCAGGATCGCCCAGAATGTGAGAAGATAGCTGTCAAGTAAGGGATCAGAGTACTTTTCGTGTCCGTAGAATTCAATATAAATGTCTTCGATCAGATTGCAGATTACCTCATCTGACCTGGTATGAAACAGCAGGTAATTATTTTCCGTTTTTTTATATAAGGTATAGGCAAAAAAGTGGGACAAGGCATTGTTGTTGGCAAACAGCTCAAAAAAGGTTGAATGGAAGGCATTGGTTTTAATCATGATATTAATCACCACACTGTCATCAAATACGGCAATGCTGTGCCTTGTTTTAGGAGGAATAATACATAAATCTCCGGTTTTGCACACTCTTTTTTTTCCCTGAATGGTATTGGAGCAGGCGCCGGAATACACGTAAAAGCATTCATAAAATTCATGTTCATGAATAAATTCTGGAGTATAGCGGTTATGTTTATTAATGTAAATATTCTGTGAGGAGGATTTAAAAAATGCGTTTTCAGAGATATATGGATGCCAGATTGGATGCAGGCAGGGAACATATAGCTGGCGCCGTTCAATATATTCCTGGTCCAACGAATCCACATAGGAGGAAAAGGTCTGGGGAGAGCGTTGTTCCGTCTCAAAAAGGCGGCGGTAAAATTCTTCATCTTCATTATATGAAACAATAAATTCTTTAAATTTCTTCTTGTTTATTTTCATGACAGCTTCCTCCGGGTGTAATCTTTTCATAAGTGTACCATGTTAAAAAATATCAAGTCAATAACATAAATTAGTCATTAGTCAAAACCTTTGCATGATGATAGTATACAACTATCAATAAATAAGGAGAGGCTGAGAAGATGGATACGTTTGAAAAAGAGATTAAAAAAAGCAAGTGGAGGCAGCGAATTGGTTATGGCTCTTCTGATTTTGCCTGTAATCTGATCTGGCAGGTGATTTCATTATACTTATTATACTTTTATACAGATGTGATGCATTTAAATGCAGCGGCAGTAAGCGTCATGTTTCTGGTAACTAAAATATTTGACGGATTTACAGATCTGGCAGTGGGGATTCTTATAGACAGAACCAATACGAAATGGGGGAAATCCAGACCATGGATTTTCGCAGGTGCGGTGCCGTTTGCAGTGACTGCATTTCTGGCATTCAGCGTACCGGATATTTCACAGAAGGGGATGCTCATTTATGCATATGTAACCTATATGCTATTATCTCTTGCCTATACCATTGTAAATATTCCTATGGCCTCCATACTGCCGTCTCTGACTGCTGATCCCCAGGAGAGAACCAACCTGGCCGCCAGCCGTGTGTTTTTCTCTTATATGGGTTCCACTGTAGTATCTGCCTTTGCTCTCAAGATGGTAGACCGTTTTGGCAATGGAAATGAAGCCGTAGGATTTCGAATTGTTATGATGATTTTTGGTATTGTAGGCTGTCTGGTATTCTTCTTCTGTTTTTATAACACAAAAGAGAGAGTGGGTATCAATGAAGTAAAGGTAAGCCTGAAGGCCAGTATAAACTGTCTGATTCACAATAAGCCGTGGTTATTATTTGCTGCCAATATTATCTGGTTTTTCGGCGGTTTTATTATTCAGGCAGGGGCCATCATATATTACTTCACTTACAACTTAAACAATAAAGAGCTTTCAAGTGTGGTGGCGACGATTACAACTTTAATTCCTGTTGCTACAAATCTCAGTGTTCCGTTTTTGGCTCGTATGACTTCAAAAAGGAATCTGATGATAACAGGCTCTGTATTACATGGTGCAGGACTTCTTATTGTTTTTGCTGGAGGAACCTCAGTTCCCGTTGTGATTGCAGGCGTGACAGTTGCAGCTTTAGGATATGGACTGAAGGGAAGCATGCATTTTGCAATTCAGCCTGATCCAGTGGATTATGGTGAATGGAAATCAGGAGTTAACATTGCAGGAACCATGTCAGCCGTAAATGGATTTATAGGTAAGGTGGGAATGGCAGTGGCAAGTTCTGTGGCAGCAGCGCTTTTGGCATCCAGCGGCTATGTAGCAAATGCACAGGTTCAGACAAACTCTGCTTTAAATGCCATCAGTGCCATGTATATATGGATCCCCCTTGCAACCAATATATTAACTATCATTACTTTTTTGATGTATGATCTGGATAAAAAGCTTCCCCAGATCAACAAAGAGTTAGAGGAAAGAAGATTGGCAGAACGTTAAGAAAGGAATAATTATGGCGGCAGTCAGTATTGATTTGGAGATGAAGAGAGTTACCAATGAGGCATTTATAGAAAAGGCAAAAAAGCTGGAGGGAAAGCTGATAGAAAATCTGGTGAAACCGGCAGGAATTGTAACTGTAGATCATAAAGGGAAAATCCATCCGGGTGCAAAGCTTGAAGATTTACCCGGTATGTTACTGAAAAAAGGAGATTCTGTTGTTCTGGATTTTGGAGATCATCAGGTGGGCTATGTCAGCCTAAAGTTAAAATCAGCCGGAAGTCCTCAGGATGCACCTGCATACTTAAGGCTGAAATTCGGTGAAATTGCTAAAGAATTGATAGAAAAATCCGAGGAATACGATGGCTGGATCAGCAGGGGGTGGATTCAGGAGGAGTATATACATATTGATGTGCTTCCTGTATGTCTTAAGTTGCCCAGAAGGTATGCATTCCGCTTTCTTGAGATTCATGTGGTGGATACCTCTTTAAAATATCAGGTGGTGGTAGAGGAAGTTGTATGCAGGGCTGTTTCTGCAGTTAGCATGGAAGGGCTGGCATGTGTTGCTGACCCGCGTATGAGTCAGCTGGATAAAGTCAGCTTACGGACTCTTCAAAACTGTATGCAGTCTGTGTTTGAGGATGGTCCTAAACGTGACAGGCGCCTTTGGCTGGGGGATTTAAGGCTGCAGGCACTTACCAATTACGAGACCTTTAAAAACTATGATATGGTCAAACGATGCCTGTATCTGTTCGGCGGCCTTACAAGAGACGACGGAGCCATCGGTGCCTGTCTTTTTACAGAACCGGAGTATATAGTAGATGATACATTTTTATTTGATTATTCTCTGTTTTTCTTATCCACTTTAAAGGATTATTATGAGGCTTCAAAGGATCTGGAAACCTTAAAGGATCTTTGGAAGCCGGCTTACAGGCAGATCGAACTGGCAAGAGAGCGTTTTAATGGTAACTATATAATTGAAGGCAGCGATAACTTCTGGTGCTTTGTTGACTGGAAAGAAGGACTTGACAAACAGGCCAGTGCTCAGGCAATCTATATCTATACATTAAATGCAGCCATTGAACTTGCCAAGATCCTGGGGGAAGAAGAACTTGCAAAGCAATTACAGGAGGAGAAGGGGTCTTGCATCAGTGCAGCCTTGAAGTATTTATGGGATGAAAAGCTTCATGTATTTATCAGTGGAGCCAAACGTCAGGTTTCTTATGCAAGCCAGGTATGGATGGTACTGGCAGGTGTAAAAAAAGATCAAGAGGCAGGTGCGCTTTTAAAACATATAACTGAGATGAATCCTGATATGGGAATGGTCACACCTTACATGAATCATCATTATGTGGAGGCGCTGATTCTGTGCGGGGAAAAGAAAATGGCAGTGGATTATATGAAATATTACTGGGGAGGTATGCTCTCTTATGGGGCAGATACGTTCTGGGAACTGTATAATCCGGAAAATCCGGAAGAATCTCCTTATGGTTCTTCCGCTGTCAACAGCTATTGCCATGCATGGAGCTGTACTCCGGCCTACTTGCTGCGAAAACTTAAGAAGGAGGAAAAGACCAATGGAATTTCTGGTAATTGATGCAGGGGGTACATTTATTAAGTATGCTCTTATGAATGCAGACGGGGAATTTATTGAAAAAGGCAAGGTTAAGACCACGGTTTGTGAAAGTGAAAATCTGGAGAATTATCTGGAAACCCTGTATTCCATTTTTAAAAAGTATGAAGGTAGGGCAGAGGGGATTGCCATGAGTGCTCCCGGGATATTAGACAGTGAGACAGGATTCTGCTATACAGGCGGGAGAATAAGCTGCGTGACAGGACATAATATGGTTGAACTGCTTCAGGAAAAATGTAAAGTGCCTGTTACAATTGAAAATGACGGAAAATGTGCGGCCTTGGCAGAAAAATGGATGGGGAGTCTGAAAGACGTTAATAATGGAATTGTCCTTGTGCTGGGAACTGCGGTAGGAGGTGGCCTGATTATCGACGGTAAGATCTACAGGGGAAACCATTTTTCAGCAGGAGAATTCAGCTACATGGCAGTATCAGATGAAAATCTGGATCAGATGAGCGGATATTGGGGAACTGCGGGAGGAGCGACTGCCCTGATCAAAGCGGTATCAGAAGAAACGGGAATTCCTAAGGAAGAGCTTGATGGTATCCGTATCTTTGAGATGGCAGAACAGGGAAATCCGGAAGTGTTAAAGGGGTTGGACCGCTATACAAGACAGCTTGCAGTCCGGATTTATAATTTACAAGTGCTGTTTGATGCGGAGCTGGTGGCAATCGGAGGCGGAATCAGCAAACAGCCTCTTCTGATTGAGTATATCAGAAAACATGTGGATAAATTCTGCAATGAACATCCTCTGCGGAAACTGTCTCCTTATTTACCAAGACCGGAGGTTGTTGCCTGCCGTTATTTTAATGATTCAAATCTGATTGGAGCCCTGTATCATTATAAGAAGAAAAAAAACATTGATTTTATATTACACTAACCGGCTATTAAAAGACACCTTTCACGCTGAGGTGACCCCTAAAAGTTAGACTTTATGGCGAGGTGGATTTTTCCGCTTCGCCTTTTTCTTTTATGCTGCCAAGAGGCTGAGTCTGTATTGCACAGGACTCATCCATCCTAGTTTCTCTTTAATTCGTTTCTCATTGTAATACTTGATAAATTTTTCTATTTCACTTTTTAGTTCTTCGAAACTATAATACACAACACCATAATAAATTTCTTGTTTTAAAAGTCCGAAAAAGTTCTCCATAACAGAATTGTCGTAACAGTTCCCTTTTCGTGACATACTCTGAAAGATTCGTTCTTCTCTGAGGCGATGAGAGTATGCTTTCATTTGGTAAGCCCAGCCTTGATCTGAATGAAAGGTTCTGCGATATGGGCAATCAGATGTTATTTTTATTGCTTCATTTAATGCATTCATTACATTAACAGCCAATGGATGTTTATCAATAGCAAAACTTAAGATTTCACCATTACACATATCCATAAATGGATCCAGGTACAGCTTATGCATTGCCATATGTCCCTTGCAATCGACTTCATAGTATTTAAACTCAGTAGTATCTGTCGTAATCTTCTGATGAGGTATAGAAGTTTTAAATCGTCTCCTGATTCTATTGGGTGCTACAGTTCCAACTTTCCCTTTGTAAGAACTGTATTTACGGCTCTTTCTGGTAAAGGAGAATACCTGAAGATTAAGCTTTTGCATAATTCTCTGTACTTTCTTCTTGTTAACCGTAAATCCTTGATTACGAAGTTCTCCATACATACGACGGTATCCATAATCTTTGTTATTTTTATGAATTTCTAAAATTTTATCTTCAAGTTCCTGATTAGGATTTTCTCTATCAAATCTTTTTTGCCAATACATATAAGTTGCTTTTGGAAATCCAATAACTGCGAGAATGTCTTTTAGTCTGTATTCTCCTCGGAGGCTGTAGACGATTCTCGCTTTTCTTTCAGAAGAGCTTCCTCCTCTAAACGCAGCCTCCTCAGTTCTTTTAAATAAGCATTCTCAATCCTAAGTTTTAGAAGTTCGTCCTCAAGTTGCTTTACATGTTCAGCACTAGTATCAACTGGAGTAATCTCAGTAGGCTGAATATCTTGTTTTCTTCTAAATAAATCCAATGATTTCTTACGTCCCTTCTTCTTTGGTCTCAAAGCATCAGGACCGGCAATTCTGTAATCATTTACCCACTTTGCAATTAATGCATTATTGTTAATTCCTTCAGAAAGAGCCAGCTCTTGATATGAAACTTCACTTGATAAGTATAACTCTACCACACGAAGCTTATATTCAAAAGAATAACTCTCATTTTTTCTAGAACGAAATAGTCCTTCATCACCAAATTTCTCGTAATAATGAACCCAATTTAAAACTTGACGCCTATTCGTAACTCCAAACTTCTCAGCTAGAAACGTATATCCACCTTTTCCTTGTAGATATGCATCAACCACCTGTTTTTTAAATTCAAAACTGTATTTTGACATAATAAAACCGACCTCCAATCGTTAGATTCTAGGTCTAACTTTTGGGGGTCGGTTCACGCACTTGCGTCAAAGGTGTCTTTTAGATTAAAATATTTTTCTAATGGGTGTTGACAACTAATATTATATAGCATATAATAACACTATATTATACAACATATAATATAAAAACATAAATAATATTATAGATGAAGATTAAAAGTCAGAGGAAAGGTGGTCAATCGTGGGAGCAAAGCGTTTGTACCGTTCAGTAAAGAACAGAGTTTTATGTGGAGTTTGTGGAGGAATTGGTGAGTATCTGGCCGTAGATCCGGTTATGATAAGGCTGATATGGATTCTGCTTATGCTGTTTCAGACATGGAGGCATTTGTTTCACCTGATAACCGGGGCATCCTTAATCGGCGGAAGTATTGCCATTTATATACTTGCAGCAGTGATCATACCAAAGGATCCGGGAGAAGGCAGAGAGTAAAGGAATACCCAGGCAGAAAAGATAGGAGTGGACGTATGGTTTTTAACACAGGAGCAGCATTATTGGACGCCATTGTCCTGGCAGTCGTATCAAAAGACCAGGAGGGAACTTACGGCTACAAGATCACCCAGGATGTAAGAAATGTTATTGAGATATCAGAATCAACCCTTTATCCTGTTCTTCGAAGACTTCAGAAGGAAGAATGTCTGGAAGTATATGATCTTGCATACGATGGAAGGAACCGCAGGTATTATAAGATTACGGAGAAAGGGCGGATACAGTTAAATCTCTATAAAAGCGAATGGGCAGGTTATTCGCAGAAGATATCCCGAATTTTTGAGGAGGCACATATATGAACAGGGATGAGTTTATGAGAGAGCTGGAATATCTGCTGGCGGATATTCCTGATGAAGAAAAAGAAGATGCTATTGAATATTACAGAGATTATCTGGAAGAAGCAGGACCGGAGAATGAGGATTCTGTAATACGGGAGTTTGGAAGTCCAGAACGGATTGCAGCCATGATCCGGGCGGATATGAATGGGCATTTAAAAGAAGGCGGTGAATTCACGGAAAATGGTTATCAGGATGAGCGCTTCCGGGACCCCAATTACCAGATGGCAAAGCGTTACGATCTCCCGGAGGTTACTGTGCAGCCGGAAAAAGACAGCGGGTTTTATGAACAGGAAAGTGAACCCGTCCGAAAAAAACGGGGAAATGACAGACGTACGATTAAAATTATTTTATGGATTGTTCTGATTATTGCAGCATCTCCCATGCTTTTTGGCATTGGAGGCGGAATACTGGGCATATTGGCAGGTCTGGTAGGAGTGCTGTTTGCAGCGGTGGTAGCAATAGGAGCGGTCACGTTCGCCTTCCTGGCAGCAGGATTTGCCCTGGCGGTAGCTGGGTTTACTACCATGATCATTCACCCTCTGAACGGAATATTGCTGCTGGGGCTGGGGATACTGATTCTTGGTCTTGGTCTTGTTTCCCTGGCCATTTGCGGTGTGTTTTATGGAAAATTTCTACCGTTTCTGTTTCGAAGCTGTATCGATCTGTTTAACCGGTTGTTACACGGAAGGAGGGCGCGGACATGAGCAAGTTTATGAAAAAATGTGTGATTGCAGGAATAATCCTTGTAGTTGCGGGTGGTATTATGGCTGCTACAGCGGTAACCTATGGAGCTGACCTTCGGAATATTGTTCCAAGGGGAAGTGGCTTCTGGAAAGATACATTTTCTGATTTCTCATTTGAGGATCTGGATTATGAAAACCAGCCTAAAGGGACTGAAGATTATACTGATTTTAATGTTGAAGTACCGGAAGAAAAAGGACAGCAAATTTATACCACCGGTACTGCAAAAAGCCTGAGTGTAGATATCAGAGCAGGAAGGGTTTTTATAGTAGAGGATCCAGCTGTAAGTGAGTTAACCATATATTGCAACAAAAAGGATGGCAACTGGAATTTAAAAGATGAGAATGATGAGATTGAGCTGACGACCGGGACTGGGTTCCTGACAGATGAAACGGATCTTGTTATGACGATCAGCGTGCCCCAGGGGTATCGTTTTACAGATGTGGATTTAGCGGTTTCTAAGAAGAGAGGGATGCATGGTCTGGATCCGATTATAGCCTGCCGGTCTATATCTGCTGATGACATGAACCTTAATGTAAAGGCGGGTGCACTTTCCGTGAGACAGAGTAATGTAGGCGATTTAGACATTAAATGCAGCGTTGGTGCCGTGGAATATACCGGTACAACCACTGGTGATATTAACGGAGAATGCAAAGTTGGTGCCGTCCTTTTGCTTCTTTCAGGCAAAAAGGAAGATTACAATTATAAGATTCAGTCAACGATTGGAGGAATAAAAATCGCAGATGAACAGATGGCAGCCATTTCCGGCAGAGATAGCTGGGATTATTCCGCCAGTAAGGACATGAATTTAGATTGCAGCACAGGTGGGATTGAAGTAAAATTTTATGAATAATAGATTAGCCTGGTGACAACAAGAGAGGAGATTAAGACATGGAGAAAAAATTATACCGTTCTGATACGGACAAAATGCTGTGTGGTGTATGTGGTGGAATTGCAGAATATTTTGATGTAGATCCTACAATAATCCGCCTTTTATGGGCAATTCTTGCCTGTACGGGTTCTGGAATTGTAGCCTATATCATTGCAGCCGTGATTATACCAAAAAGATAATGTAAAACGAAGAAGAGAGAAGCTTTTTTTGCTTCTTTCTTTTTTGTTTTAGTAAAATGGAGTTTATTTCCATTTGAAACGGGCATACTCTTTTTAGATTTATGAAAGGAGAACGACAGTATGCCAAAAGGAAAAAAATCAGAACCCTTCGATCCCCGTAATTTAAAACCGGAGGAGGTACTTAAATTTGAAATAGCCACAGAGCTTGGTCTTGATGAGAAAGTAATAAAAGGAGGCTGGCGCTGTTTAAGTGCAAAGGAAAGCGGCCGCATCGGCGGTCTGATTACCAAGAGAAAAAGAGAATTGAAAAACGATGCAATGGAGAAAAAAGAGGAAGTATAGGTAAAAAGCAGGAAATTCCTTGCACCGGAAGCAAAAATCTTTTATAATATTTTTCAAAGAGGAAGAGAACTATGGATAAAAGAGAATTGCGATGCGGATTTACCACTGGTACCTGTGCGGCTGTTGCTGCCAAAGCGGCGGCAGCAATGCTGCTTATGGGAAACCAGTTACAACATATGAAGCTAATGACGCCAAAAGGGACGGAAGCTGATCTGCCCCTTTTTCATGTTGTCATGAAGCCGGACAAGGTGTCATGTGCAGTGAGAAAAGATGCAGGTGACGACCCGGATGTAACAGACCAGGCGCTCATCTATGCGTCTGTGGAATTATTAGATGAAACCGGAGATGGAGCAGCTCCGGCCGGCTGTTCTTTTATCAGAGAAAAGACCGGAGAATTCGGACAGCTGATTTTAACAGCGTCGGAAGGTGTGGGCCGGGTAACCAAACCCGGCCTTTCTTCACCTGTGGGATATCCGGCTATTAATCCAGTACCCAGAACCATGATTTTTGATGAAGTGGATGAAGTTAGAAGAACAGCAGATTATAAAGGTGCCCTGTTAATCTGCATCTGGATTCCAGAAGGCAGGGAACTTGCAGAAAAGACCTTTAACTCAAAGCTGGGAATTATAGGCGGACTGTCGATTCTTGGAACAACCGGAATTGTAAAACCTATGAGTGAAGAAGCCCTGACTGCCACCATTTCCCTGGAGCTTCATATGAAAGCGGTGGCCGGTCTGAAACGGGTAATACTGACACCGGGCAATTATGGGGAGTCTTTTATAAAAGATCAGTTAAATCTTCCCGACGGGGAAGGTGTTACCATCAGTAATTTTATCCGGCAATCCTGTACTATGGTAAAGGAAGAAGGATTTGAGCAGATCCTTTTTGTAGGACATATTGGGAAACTGATTAAGGTCGCGGGAGGGGTGGAAAA
Source organism: Lacrimispora struthionigena (assembly GCF_048627165.1). Classification (NCBI taxonomy): domain Bacteria; kingdom Bacillati; phylum Bacillota; class Clostridia; order Lachnospirales; family Lachnospiraceae; genus Lacrimispora; species Lacrimispora struthionigena. The sequence goes on along the minus strand of NZ_JBMBWP010000002.1, from coordinate 428,122 downwards.
CACCCATTCCAGATACGGAGACCGTCGTATGGAGGTGCTCTGGGATTGTGCCAGAGAGTTTTTAAGCAGCGATAAAAAAGAAGTGATTCTACAATCCAACACCATGGAGACGGCAGCTGGGGTATTAGAAGAGATGGGAGTCCTAAAACCGGTGATGTCTGAGGTGGTAAACAGAATAAAGGCATATATGACAGAGTGGACAGGAGGAATTCCAGTGGAGGTAATCACATTTTCCAATACACTTGGTATTCTTTCCATGACACCGGATGCACTTAAAATAATAAAACAATAGATTAGTAATTGGATACAGGAGGATAACAAATGGCTGGAATCATGTATGGGATTGGGGTAGGACCGGGAGATCCGGAACTGATGACTTTAAAAGCGGTACGAAGAATCAGGGAAATAGATGTAATTGCCATCCCTCACAGCGATAAAAATATTTGTACGGCATACCAGATTGCAAAAGCGGCGGTTCCTGAGATTGAGGAAAAGGAATGCCTTTATCTGCCCATGCCCATGACAAAAGATAAGAAAGTTTTAGAAGACAGCCATGAATCTGCCGCAAAAGCGGTAATGGAACGGCTGGACAGAGGGGAAAATGTGGGATTTATTACCCTTGGAGATGTTACGATTTATTCCACCTGCAGTTATCTTTTAGAAAGGCTGTGGAAGGAAGGTTATGCCACCCGGCTGGAAAGCGGTATCACATCATTTTGTGCCGTTGCCGCCAGGCTTGGTATTCCTCTGGTAACAGGAGCGGAAGAGCTTCACGTCATCCCTGCCTCTTATCAGATAAAAGATGCATTAAAGCTTCCTGGTGTTAAGGTTCTTATGAAAGCAGGAAGACAGATGAAAGCAGTTAAGGAAGAGATCAGTGCCGGGGGTTTTGAGGCTGTTATGGTGGAGAACTGCGGCATGTCAGATGAGCGGGTCTATCATTCCCTTGGGGAGATACCCGACGAGGCAGGTTATTATTCATTGATCATAGTGAGGTAAATATGGTACATATAGTTGGAGCAGGTCCGGGAGCACCGGATTTAATAACAGTTAGAGGAAAAGAACTTTTAGAAAAAGCGGATGTCATTATTTATGCAGGTTCCCTGGTAAATCCCGCTCTTCTGGATTATAAAAAGCCAGACTGCGCTGTTTATGACAGTGCAAAGATGACTCTGGAAGAGGTAATTGAAGTAGTGGTACAGGCAGAGTTAAGCGGGAAAATGACGGTACGCCTCCATACAGGAGATCCATGCATTTACGGTGCCATCAGAGAGCAGATGGATGAGCTTGATAACAGAGGGATTTCCTATGAAATCTGCCCGGGTGTCAGCTCCTTTTGCGGCGCGGCTTCTGCAATGAAGATGGAATATACACTTCCTGAGGTAACGCAGAGTGTGATTATTACAAGAATGGCTGGGCGTACTCCGGTGCCGGAACGGGAATCCATTGCGTCTTTTGCAGCTCATGGTGCAACCATGGTAATTTTTTTAAGTACAGGAATGTTAAAGGAACTGTCAAAGGAACTGATTCGCGGCGGATACTCTCCGGAAACACCGGCAGCCATTTGCTATAAGGCAACATGGCCCGAGGAAAAGACCGTTGTCTGTACCGTTTCCACATTGGAAGAATGCGCCCAGAGGGAGCAGATACGAAAAACAGCTCTGATTCTGGTGGGAGATGCGGTGTCACAAAGTAATTACAGCCGTTCACTTCTTTATGATCCATCCTTTACCACTGAATTTCGGAAAGGAACCGGGGAGATGGAATGAGAATTGCTGTCATTTGCTTTACGCAGGCAGGAGCCAGTACCGCTATTACGTTGATGGAAGGACTTCTAAAAGAGGGAGAGCTTTGTGAGGGCTTTGGAAAAGGACCGGGATTAAAGCCTCTGACTTCGTCTTTGGGAGAGTGGACGAAAGAGCAATTTATTGATAAAGACGGAATTGTGTTTATTGGAGCTATGGGGATTGCAGTCCGTTCCATTGCTCCCTATATAAAAGGGAAAGCGGTTGACCCTGCAGTGGTGGTATTAGATGATCAGGGGAAATTTAGTATTTCCGTGCTTTCCGGGCATTTAGGGGGAGCCAATGAACTGGCAGAACGTAGTGCCGAAATTACAGGCGGTCAGGCGGTGATTACCACTGCTACCGATATACATGGAAAATTCGCAGCTGATTTATTTGCCAAAAGGCTGGGACTTGCCATTTCAGAACTTAGCATGGTTAAAAAAGTATCAGCAGCTGTTTTAAGGGGAGAAACGGTTGGGTTTCACAGTGATTTTCCCATAGATGGAATGCTGCCGGAGGAATTAAGCTTAGATGCAAAAGCGGATACCGGCCTGTATATCACAATTTCAGATTCTGGGGAGAAGGGAAAAACGGATCATTTACTCAGGCTTATTCCAAAGATTCTGATACTGGGAATCGGATGCAGAAAAAACACCTCTGTTACTGCCATAAAAGACGGGGTAACCCGTGTGTTAAAGGAACATAATATATCCTCTCTTGCCATAGCGGGGTGTGCAAGTATTGACTTAAAAAAAGAGGAAGAAGGACTCTGTGAATTTGCCAGAGATACAGGCGTTCCCTTTTATACCTATCCGGCAGAGATTCTCGCAGGGATAGAGGGGGAATTTACCTCTTCTTCCTTTGTGAAGCAGATTACAGGTGTGGAAAATGTATGCGAGCGGGCAGCACTTTGCTGTGTAAAGGAATTGGGGGGCGGAAAACTGATCATAAAAAAAGAAGCGGCTGCGGGCGTGACAGTTGCTGCTGCAGTCTTAGATTGGAAGGTAATGCTATGAAAACAACAGGTAAATTATTTGTGGTAGGAATGGGCCCGGGTTCCTATGAGGATATGACAATCAGGGCGGTGAATGCCTTAAAAGACAGTGAGATCATAGTGGGATATACGGTGTATGTCGATCTTTTGCGGGAACATTTTCCCGAAAAAGAGATGCTTACTACCCCGATGCGCCAGGAGCAGGAACGGTGCCAGATGGCTATTTTAAAAGCACAGGAAGGAAAACGGGTTGCCATGGTATGCAGCGGTGATTCCGGTGTCTATGGAATGAGCGGCCTTATCCTTCAGCTGGCAAAAGAGTCACCAGATTTAGAAATTGAAGTGATTCCGGGTGTTACAGCAGCTCTCAGCGGCGGAGCTGTACTTGGCGCTCCTCTTGGCCATGACTTTGCAGTGATCAGTTTAAGCGATCTTCTTACTCCCATGGAGCTGATTGAAGTCAGACTGAAGAATTCTGCCAGTTCTGATATGGTGATCTGTTTATACAATCCGTCAAGTAAAAAAAGGGCGGATTATCTGAAAAATGCCTGCGAGATTGTGTTGCAGTACCAGAAACCGGAGACGGTCTGCGGGCTTGTAAGAAACATTGGCAGAGACGGGGAAGAGATGGAGGTATTATCTCTTGCCCAGTTAAAAGATACCAATGTGGATATGTTTACCACCGTTTACATAGGAAATTCCATGACCAGAGAGATCAATGGACGAATGGTCACACCGAGAGGATACAAAAATGTGTAAAATACTGATTTTTGGCGGAACAACAGAGGGGCGGCTTCTGGCCGAATTCTGTCATGAAAACCAGCTTGAAGCATGGGTCAGCGTTGCTACAGGATATGGGAAAATGCTCCTTTTGGAAAGCCGGTATCTCCATATTCACAACACTCCCATGGACGCAGAAGAGATGGGAGCATTTATCAGGGAAAAGGGAATTACCCTTGTATTAGACGCCACCCACCCCTATGCAGCCGAAGTAAGCAGGAATATTCTTCTTGCGTGTACTCAGACAGGAGCGAAACGCTTAAGGATCCTGCGGGAATCGTTAAAAGACAGCGGGGATGGAGATCATGTGGTCTGGGTGGATTCCATGGAGGAGGCCATCCGTTTTTTAAACCAGAATACAGGCAATGTGCTGGCAACTACAGGAAGCAAGGAACTGGACTGGTATACAAAGGTTGAGAACTGGGAGGATCGGGTCTATGCAAGAGTGCTTTCTTCTTCCTCCGTTCTGGCTGCCTGTGAACAGCTGGGATTTAAGGGAAACCGGATCATTGGGATGCAGGGACCATTTTCTCTGGAACTGAATCAGGCTATGATCAGGCAGTTAAATATCCGTTATCTCGTCACAAAAGAGGCTGGTCATGCAGGAGGGTTTTTAGAAAAGCTGCAGGCAGCTTCTTTATGCAACATTACAGCCGTTGTAATCGGACGCCCCATAGACGAAGAGGGTGTGGGATTAGATGAAGTAAAGGAAATTTTAATAAAGAGGAAGTCATCAGAGACCTCTTTTTGTAAAGGGGCCATTTATTTAATAGGAACCGGAATGGGCGGGCCGGAGCAGATGACGGTAAAAGCATTAAATACTCTTAAAAGCTGCCAGGTTGTATTCGGGGCTAAGCGGATTCTTCATGATATTGGAGACTTAAATCCTGAGATATTAAAGCTTCCCTATTATTTAAGCAAGGATATCCTTCCCTGGCTGAATGAACATGGAGAGTATCAGCGGATTGCCATTCTTTTCTCTGGTGATGCCGGTTTTTACAGCGGTGCGGAGAAAATGGCAGCAGCCCTTTTAGAAGAACCCTATTCCCAACTTTATGAGACGGAGATTCTTCCTGGAATTTCTTCCGTATCCTATTTATGCGCAAGACTGAAAACCGGCTGGGAGAACGTGCGGCTGATCAGTCTTCATGGCAGAGACTGGGATCTTGTGGAAGAACTGAACCATCACCAGAGAATATTCGCCCTGCTGGATAAGCGTAATTCCGTAAATGCTTTGTGCAGTCTTTTAGAGGAGAATGGATATGAGCATGCACGCTTATCTGTAGGCGAGCGGTTATCTTACGAAGATGAGAGAATTACCACAGGAACACCTGCTACGCTAAAGAACCAGACGTTTGATATCTTAGCGGCAGTATTGATTGAGAGGTAAAAATGAGAGACGAATTGTTTATCCGAGGTGATGTCCCTATGACCAAAAGTGAGGTCCGGACAGTCTGTGTATCCAAACTGGAGTTGTGTCCGGACTCCATTCTTTATGATATCGGAGCAGGTACTGGCTCCGTATCCATAGAAGCATCGGGGTATTTAACCAACGGGAAGGTTTATGCTGTGGAAAAGAAGCCGGAAGCACAGGCTCTCATAGAAGCAAATAAAGATAAATTTGCGGCGGACTGCGTTACCGTGGTAAAAGGAACTGCGCCAGAAGCATTATCCGGACTGGAAGCTGCTACTCATGTGTTCCTGGGAGGCACATCAGGAAATTTAGAAGAAGTTTTAGATCTTGTTTTGAAAAAGAATCCCAAGGTCCGGGTAGTTGCTAATTTCATTGCTTTGGAATCCTTATCTGAAATGTTATTGTGGCTGAAAAAACATTCCATAGAAGCAGAGATCGTTCAGATGCAGGTTTCAAAAGCAAAAACAGCAGGCAGCTATCATATGATGATGGGGCAGAACCCGGTTTCCATTATTTCCTTCGGAGGGGAGGGAGGAATGTCTTTTGAGTCAGGAAAATAAGAGAATCATGCTTGCTGCACCCAAAAGCGGCAGCGGAAAAACCATGATCACCTGTGGACTTTTGCAGGCGTTACTTTTAAGAGGCATTGCCTGCCGTTCCTTTAAGTGCGGACCAGATTATATTGATCCCATGTTCCATAAGGCGGTTCTTGGCATAGACGGAGGAAATCTGGATACATTTTTTCTGGTTCAGGAATCGGTGAGAGAGCTTTTTCTAAGGGAATCGAAAGAAGCTGAAATATCTGTAATAGAAGGTGTCATGGGGTATTACGACGGAATGGGAGGAGACAGTACGTGGGCAAGCTCCTACGAAGTAGCCTGCGCTGTGAAAACACCGGTGGTACTGATTCTTGACTGCAGGGGTGCCAGTCTTTCTCTGGCTGCTGTATTAAAAGGTTTTTTGGAATACAGAAATGACAGCCGCATTGAAGGCGTAATCTTAAACAGGATCTCACCAGTCATGGCACAACGGCTGACTCCTCAGATAGAAGCGCTGGGAATCCGGGTGTTTGGATATCTTCCCCAATGCGACGAGGCGGATTTTTCCAGCCGCCATTTAGGGCTGGTTCTTCCGGGGGAAGTGGAAGGACTGAAAGACAAACTAATAAAACTGGCGTGTAAGATGGAAGAAACAGTTGATATAGACGGACTTCTTCAGTTATCAGGAACTGCCACGGAATTATCCTTGGAATCTGGAAAAGAAGAACGGGATGAACCAACCACATACGGAGAGAAGATACCGGTAGGAATTGCCGTTGATGAGGCTTTTTGCTTTTATTATCAGGAAAACAGAAAGATGTTAGAGGATATGGGGGCACAGCTGATCCCGTTTAGTCCCCTTCGGGACAGCCATCTTCCAGATGGAATCTGCGGGCTGATACTGGGTGGAGGTTATCCGGAGCTATATTTAAAACAGCTGTCCGAAAATCAGAATATGCTTAAGGAAATCCGGGAAGCCAGCGATAATCAAATTCCCATACTGGCGGAATGCGGTGGTTTCCTCTATCTCCACGAGGAACTGGAATCACAGGAGCATGAAGTGTTTTTGATGGCAGGGATTATTCCGGGCAGAGCATTTCCTGTAGGAAAATTAAAACGGTTTGGCTACATAGAAGCAGCGGCGAAAGAAGATATGCCATTTTTAAAAAAGGGTGAGTCCATCAGGGGACATGAATTCCATTACTGGGATAGTACAAACAATGGAGAACAGATGCAGGCACGAAAGCCTGGCAGGGATGTGAGCTGGGATTGTGTTCTGACCAGAGAAAATGTGATGGCAGGCTTTCCTCATTTTTATTACCCTTCCAATCCCATGCTTCCCAAACGGTTTTTAGAAGCTTGCAGACAGGTTATGACACAGCAGAGGAAGAAATTATGAAGGAATTTACCATAGTACAGGGAAGTTCAGAGGATATAGAGCAGATTGCAGATCTTTACGATTCGGTAAATGACTACCTGGAAAGTCATATCAATTATCCGGGCTGGAGAAAAGGAATTTATCCTACAAAAGAAGATGCACAGGCAGGTGTGAAAGAGGGAACTCTTTATGTGCTTTGGGCAGAGGGTAAAATAGCCGGTTCCGTAGTCGTTAACCAGTTACAGGAAAAGGGATACGAAACAGGATCCTGGAGTCAGGATATGAAACCAGAGGAGGTCGCAGTTATCCATACCTTTTTGGTACATCCGGACTTCCTTGGAAGAGGATTTGGAAAAATATTACTGGAATTTGCAGAAGAAAAAGCCAGAGAGCAGAAGAGAACCGTAATCCGCCTTGATGTAAATGAAAGGAATACGCCTGCCATTCAGCTATACCGGAAGCTTGGTTACTGTTTTGCCGGAAAGGCGGATTTAGGTTACGGTGAGTATGGAATCCCATGGTTTGAACTCTATGAAAAGATCTTAACCAGAGAGGCATAAAGAATGAATGAGGAACTAAAGGAATATTTATCAGCGATACAGCAGCCTGATAAGAAAGCAATGGAGACAGCACGTCTGCGCTGGGCTCATGTAGCCAAGCCCTTAAACAGCCTTGGTGTGTTGGAAGATGATATTGTAAAAATCGCGGGGATCAGGGGTAACTCACTGGTAACATTAAAAAAACGCGGACTTCTGATTCTGTGTGCAGATAACGGAATTGTGGAAGAAGGTGTTACCCAGACCGGTATGGAAGTGACTGCAGTGGTGGCAGAAAACATGACACGAGGCAACAGCAGTGTGTGTATTATGGCAAAGCGGGCAGGAGTGGACGTATTTCCGGTTGATATGGGGGTTGCGAGAGATCTGGAGTCCGGTTCCACCTATCCGTTAATAAACAAAAAAATTGCATATGGAACCAAAAATTTTAGTAAAACCAATGCAATGACCAGAAATGAAGCTGTGCAGGCAATCATAACAGGAATCGAACTAATGGGCGGACTCTCAGATAAAGGGTATGATCTGGCGGCGACCGGTGAGATGGGAATCGGAAATACAACCACCAGCAGTGCGGTTGCAGCGCTTTTATTAAAGCAGGACCCAACGCATCTGACCGGAAGGGGTGCCGGGTTAAATGATGCTGGCCTGATAAAGAAACGTAAGGTGATTCAGGAGGCGGTAGCCAGATACAGTCCCAATTGTCAGGATGAAATTGATATCCTGTCAGCAGTGGGCGGTTTTGATCTGGCTGGTATGACGGGAATCTTTTTAGGAGGAGCCATTTACCGCATTCCTGTACTTTTAGACGGCTTCATATCAGCAGTCGCGGCACTTTTGGCGGAACGGATTTATCCGGGGTGCCGGGATTTTATGATTGCCTCCCATGTATCAGCAGAACCCGCAGGACGCATTCTTCTGGAAGAACTGGAATTGTCTCCTCTTATTCAGGCGGGTATGTGTCTGGGAGAAGGGACGGGGGCGATTGCGGCAGTTCCGCTGCTTCAAATGGCGGCAGATGTATATGGAACCATGAGCTCTTTTGAAGATATTGAGATCGAGGCTTATAAGCCTATGGAGGATCCGTCATGACTGCCCTGATTATCGGAGGAAGCGGCAGCGGAAAATCAGAATATGCAGAAAACCTGGCGGTTTCTCTGGGCGGAGACAGAAAAGTCTATATTGCCACCATGAAACCGTGGGATGAGGAATGCAGAAACAGAATCTTAAGACACCGGAAAATGAGGGAAGAAAAGCAGTTTGAGACGGTAGAATGTTACCGCAGCTTAAAAAATCTGGTTTTTAAATCAAGACCTTCCGTTGTTCTTCTGGAATGCATGTCCAATCTGGTATCCAATGAGCTGTTTGGCCTGTGGGAAGAAGGAGACTTACCGGTTCTTGATAAAAAAACAGCTGCGGCAGAGATTACAGAAGGAATCTTTCATTTAGAGCAGCAGACCGATCATCTGGTTATCGTGACAAATGAAGTTTTTTCTGATGGAGATCATTACAGCCCCGAAACCAATGAATACCGCAAGGTTCTTGGAAGCATCAATCAGCTTGCAGCAAACAGGGCTCATATGGTGGTGGAAGTAGTGGCAGGGATCCCCATAAAAATCAAAGAAGGAATTAATTGAAAAAAATCCTCAAGTATGTTATATTTATCACATAGTAGCATCCTGATACCAAAAACCAGTTTTGAGGTAGAAGGTTCGGCAATTGAGGAATTGTTTGTTTGCCGCGCCTGATTGGCGCGGCTTTTCTTGTTCAAATGAGAAAAGAAAGACGGAAAGAAGGGGATAAGCATGGAAACAAGAATTGCTGTGATCGGTATTGTTGTGGAGGAGGAAGATTCTGTAGAAATTTTAAACGAAATTCTACATGAATACCGACATTACATCATCGGACGAATGGGAATTCCATATCCGAAAAAAGGAGTGAGTGTCATCAGCATTGCGGTAGATGCTCCTCAAAGTACCATTTCCGCGCTTACCGGAAAGATCGGAAAGTTAAGTGGAATCAGTTCCAAAACAGCCTATCAGAATGTGAATGCTTAGAAGTACAAAAAAACACTGACGGGAAAGCAGATGCTGACCCAAAAGAAAGGGTGAATTACTATGTATGATCCAAAATCGCTGAAAGCGGAAGAATTCATTTCTCATGAAGAAATTCTGGAAACTCTTGATTATGCGGAACAAAACAAAGACAATGTGGAACTGATTGATCAGATTATTGCAAAGGCCAGAGAATTAAAGGGGCTGACCCACAGGGAGGCTTCCGTTCTTTTAGCCTGCGATATCCCGGAAAAGATCAAAGAACTTTATGATCTTGCAGAGGAGATTAAAAAGAAGTTTTACGGTACCCGGATTGTTATGTTTGCACCTCTCTATCTGTCCAATTACTGTGTAAATGGCTGTACCTATTGCCCCTATCATTTAAAGAACAAACATATTGCAAGAAAGAAACTGACACAGGAAGAACTTGCCAGAGAAGTTGTTGCCCTTCAGGACATGGGGCATAAACGGCTTGCTCTTGAAGCTGGAGAAGATCCTGTTAATAACCCCATTGAATACATCCTGGAATGTATCAATACCATTTATTCCATCAAGCATAAAAACGGTGCCATTCGCAGAGTGAATGTTAACATAGCAGCCACCACCGTGGAAAATTACCGGAAGTTAAAAGATGCCGGAATCGGAACCTATATTTTATTTCAGGAAACATATCACAAGGAAAGCTATGAAAGCCTTCACCCAACAGGACCAAAGCATAATTACGCTTACCATACAGAAGCCATGGACCGGGCTATGGAGGGCGGTATTGACGACGTGGGAATTGGAGTTTTATTTGGACTGGAACGGTACAAATATGAATTTGCAGGCCTGTTAATGCATGCGGAGCACTTAGAAGCAGTTCATGGAGTAGGCCCTCATACCATCAGTGTCCCACGTATTAAGAGTGCTGACGATATTGATCCCAATGCTTTTTCTAACGGAATTAGTGACGAGATTTTTGCAAAGCTGTGCGCTCTGATCCGTGTTTGCGTTCCATACACAGGCATGATCGTATCCACCAGAGAAAGCCAGAGTGTGAGAGAAAAGGTGATTCGCCTTGGAGTTTCCCAGATCAGCGGCGGTTCCAGAACCAGTGTTGGTGGTTACGAAGAAGAGGTTCGTCCTACCGATACAGAACAGTTTGACGTATCGGACCAGAGAACCCTTGACGAGGTGGTACACTGGCTGATGGATTTAGGCTATATCCCTTCTTTCTGTACGGCATGCTACAGAGAAGGAAGAACCGGCGACCGTTTTATGAGTCTCTGTAAAAGCGGTCAGATTCAAAACTGCTGCCAGCCAAACGCATTGATGACATTAAAAGAATATTTAATGGACTATGCTTCCGAGGATACACGGAAAGTAGGCGAGGCGTTAATTGCTGCTGAATTAAATAATATCCCCAAAGAGAAGGTACGGACGATCTGTGAAGATCATCTGGAAAAGATTGAAGCTGGAATCCGGGATTTCCGGTTCTGATACCCCGCAGACGACATAAAAGAGGAGATAAACATGGGATTAAATGAGACACCGTCATCTGAGAGAATTCATATCGGCTTTTTTGGCCGCCGCAATGCAGGAAAATCAAGTGTAGTCAATGCAGTAACCGGACAGGAGCTGTCTGTGGTATCAGATATCAAAGGAACCACAACAGATCCCGTTCATAAATCCATGGAACTTCTTCCCATGGGACCAGTAGTGATTATCGATACACCAGGCTTCGATGATGAAGGTGCTTTGGGTGAGATGCGTGTGCGTAAGACAAAACAGATCTTAAACCGCGTAGACTGTGCAGTCCTGGTGGTGGATGGAACTGCAGGAAAGACAGAAGTGGACCAGCAGCTGATCGGATTGTTTAAAGAGAAAAATATTCCTTATGTAGTTGCGTATAACAAGTCGGATCTTGTGGGAGAGGGAGATTATGAAGATGGTCTTTCTGTCAGTGCCCAGACAGGATTTCGGATTCATGAACTGAAAGAGCGGATCGGAGTTCTGGTCAATACAGGCGACATGAAGATGCGGATTGTAGGCGATTTGCTAAAGCCCTGCGATCTAGTCATTCTGGTTATCCCTATTGATTCTGCAGCTCCAAAGGGAAGAATTATTCTGCCACAGCAGCAGACCATGAGGGACATATTAGAGGCCGGAGCGGTTGCCATATCCGTAAGAGATACGGAACTTAAGCAGACCATTGAAAAGCTTGGAACCAGGCCTTATCTGGTTATAACAGACAGTCAGGCATTTGAACAGGTGAATAAGGATACGCCAGATGACATTCTCCTGACCTCATTTTCCATTCTGATGGCACGGTACAAAGGCTTTTTAGAGGATGCGATCAAAGGAGTGGCGGCAATCAGCACGCTAAAAGATGGAGATAAAGTTCTTATATCAGAAGGCTGTACCCACCACAGACAGTGTGATGACATCGGTACGGTAAAACTTCCCCGTTGGCTGAAGGAATTTACGGGTAAGGATCTTGTGATTGAAACGTCTTCAGGCAGAGAGTTCCCCGAAGAACTTTCTGACTATAAGCTGATTATTCACTGCGGCAGCTGTATGTTAAATGAAAGGGAGATGGTTTACCGCAGAAAGACAGCCGCGGATGCAGGAGTGCCCTTTACCAACTATGGAACTGCCATTGCTTACATGAAGGGGATTTTAAAGAGAAGCTTAGAGGTGCTTCCGGATCTGGAAAAACTGATTTAGGCAGAATTATTAATAGGGCTGCCGCATTAAGGACCAAGATGTCTTTGAATGCGGCAGCCTGTATGTTTTAAGGAGTTGTTAAATGAGCGGTTAAAAGCTGCCGGAATTCGTTGAGTTCATTTTCTGATGCAAAAATACGTTTTGGTATTAAGGTGTAGGTACGCTTTTTCTGAATAATATAAAAATAGTTCTTGTTCTCCATATAGTGTTTGTAGATATCCCAGGATAAGGTAGAATGGATGGCGTGAGCGTCAAAGGTGATTTTATCGTCTTCAAACAATAGCTTATAGGGATGATGAAGTTGTTCATACTCTTGATAAAACATGTAAGGACGTATGAAGAAGACTGCAACAATGATAATATTAAAAAAATATATTACGAACGCCAGCATGATATAAAACCTGTTAAAGCCATATTGGTAGAATAAATAGAGCGGAATCAGTAAAGAAAATGCCATAACAACCAGATCAAATTTCTTAATTACTTTTGTCAGGAAAAAAAATCTCCTCCAACCGTCTGCATACTCCTTTTTTGTGTAAGTGAATTCCAATAACATACATTTTCCCCCTGTATAATTGATGATTCAAGTTTATCATAAAAGATGAAAAAGGAAAAGAACCATGATTAAGAGTTGAAAAAGTTGAAAGCACTGCTGTTTATTTTTGCCCCGTCGTTATCAGCAGGGGCAGAGATGACTTCTTTTCGGCTCCCCTGCCATGTATTCCTGACTTTCCGACCTCTCTAATCCCTAATTTTGGCATAGAAGCAATTGACTCTTTATTCTTGCCCCGCCGTCTTGTAGCTTGCGAGGCAAGACAAAGTCTTCTTCCTACACATGCCCAATATCCACATTTTTATTGTCCTTTTCTATACTATTTGAGGCATAGCAGCAGACAGTTCTCTTCCTATGCCCTATAAAGATATTCAAAACCTAAGCTGCACCCATCTGAACCTCTCCGGTCTAAACTGGATCATGATTAGGAAATGACATTTACCAGATTTTGTGATATTATATTTTTTAATGGCTGTAAGATGCTAAATACAAAGTTATTTAATAGAAAGAAAGGGGCAGTACCATGAATCTACCCGGCAGTATGATGATAGCGTTTTCCATGTATTCCAGGATTCCTGTGCCCCAGGTTCAGTGGACAAAAGAACGGATGAAATATGCCATGTGCTTTTTCCCCCTCATAGGTGCTGTAATCGGTTTGATGGAATACGGTGCCATCTTCCTTTTTCGTACTATGGGATTCCCCTTTTTGGCACAGATACTGCCTGTTGTTATCCCTGTAGCGGTTACAGGCGGAATCCACATGGATGGATTGTTAGATGTAATTGATGCAAAATCATCCCACGGTGAAACAGAGAAAAAACTGGAGATACTCAAAGACCCTCATACAGGAGCCTTTGCCATCATTGGATGCGGAATCTATTTCCTTTTATATCTGGCATTTTTTATGGAAATGCGACCAGTGATGATCCCTGCATTTTGTATTACATTTGTTATAACAAGAGCGCTAAGCGGGCTCTCTGTAGTTACCTTTCCTATGGCGAAAAAAAGCGGACTGGCTGCAGCTTTTTCAGATGGAGCTCATAAAAGAGTGGTTGGAACTGTTATGGTTCTTTATCTTATTATTTCTTTGCTTGCAGTATGGCTTTTGACAGGAGTTCCTGCAGTATCAGGAGTTTTTGCCATATCGTTTATGGTGTTTTTATATTATTATCACATGTCAAAACGGGAATTTGGGGGTATCACAGGAGATCTTGCGGGATACTTTCTCCAGGTTCTGGAGCTGGCTCTTGTGATGGGACTGGCTATTCTTTCCCATATGAAATGATACCGGCATCAGAAAGGAATTGGAATGAAATTAATTATCGGAGGAGCATGGCAGGGGAAGCTTGACTATGCCCTGCAAATCGCAAATATAGAATCGAAAGACTGTGAAAAGGTTATAGAGGGCGCCACAGATTCCTGTGAGGCAGCCCTTGAATGCACAATCATTCATGATTTTCATGAATACGTCAGAAGACTGTTACAAGAAGAAAAAGACCCGGACCAATTGATCCAGGAAATTGTGGAACATAATCCGGATGTGATTATTACCATGAATGAGCTTGGCTGCGGGATCGTACCCCAAGATCCATTTGACAGGCGGTGGAGGGAAAGTGCCGGCAGAGCGGCAGTGAAGCTGGCAAAACACAGTGGCGAAGTTTATCGCATGGTATGTGGCATACCTGCCCGGATAAAATAGAAGAGAAAAAGGACTGACTTATGTTTAAATATCATATAATTGCGGTTCTGATTGGCTGCTTTCTGGATGCGTGCTTTGGAGATCCCTTATCCTTGTGGCACCCGGTTTGCGGAATTGGAAACCTGATAAGCTGGCTGGAGAAAAAATTAAGACCCCTGTTTCCGCAAAATGAGGCAGGAGAAAGACAGGCAGGTGTATGGCTGGTTTTGCTGGTTCTGCTTGCAGCCGGGGGGAGTTCATTTGCGCTCTTAGCAGTTTCTTACGGCATTTCTCCCATCGCCGGAGTGGCTCTGGAAAGCATCATGTGTTTCCAGATGATGGCGTGGCATTCCTTAAGGAAAGAGAGTATGAAGGTATACCGTGCATTTTTAAAACAGGATACGGAAGAGGCAAGGCATGCTGTATCCATGATCGTGGGCCGTGATACAAAAAATCTCACTGATATGGGTATAACAAAGGCAGCGGTGGAAACTGTGGCGGAGAATACCTCTGATGGTGTGATTGCACCTTTGATTTTCATGGCCCTCTTTGGAGGAACCGGTGTATTCCTATATAAGGCAGTGAACACCATGGATTCCATGGTAGGTTATAAAAATGACCGGTATCTCTGGTTTGGACGGTGTGCTGCAAAACTGGATGATCTGGTTAATTTTATTCCGGCCCGAGTATCCGCTTTTTTCATGCTGGCGGCAGGATATTTATGCCAGCTGTTTTTCGGCAGTAAATTTAATGGGAATAATGGTTTCCGGATCTGGAAACGGGACCGTTTTAATCACAAAAGTCCCAATTCCGCACAGACGGAATCTGCCTGCGCCGGAATTCTTCAGATTGAACTGGCTGGAAATGCATGGTATTTTGGAACCTTATATGAAAAACCTGTGATTGGAGATCCGGTGAGGGCAGTGGAGTATAAAGATATAGTAAGGGCTAACGTCCTGATGACAGTTACTTACATACTGGCGCTGATTCCCGTTGGAATCCTGCTTTTAATCGCGTTTTAGAAGATACACATAATTGGGAGAAATAAATATGGAATATCAGCATGGAGGAGACATTTACACCAACCAGGTTACCATGGATTATTCAGCGAATATCAATCCCCTTGGGCTTGCAAATGGTGTAAAAAATGCATTATTACAGGCGGTTGAAAACTGTTCCTGCTATCCGGACAGCCGCTGCGGCAAACTGATTACAGAACTTGGAGCTTTCCATGGATTTTCCGATAAGCAGCTTATCTGTGGAAATGGAGCAGCAGATTTGATTTTTCAGATTGTACAGGTTATAAAACCCAAAAAGGCTTTGTTAATAGCCCCCTCTTTTCTGGAATATGAGCAGGCTTTAGAGACATTTTCTGCAGAAATTGTATGGTATGATTTAAATGAGAGGGATGGATTTCACTTATCTGTAAAAGAAATAACCCAATGGCTGAAAGAAAACGATCAGGAAGTAGAAATGTTATTCCTGTGCAATCCCAATAACCCTACTGGGTTTGCACTCCCCAAAGAGGAGATGAAAGAACTTCTTGATGTCTGCTTAAAAAAAGGAATTTTCTGTGTAATCGATGAATGCTTTAATGAATTTCTCGATGATCCGGAATCTTATTCCGTACTGAAATTGATTTCAAATGGCGGCTATGATCATGTGTTTGTTTTAAAAGCATTTACAAAAATTTATGCCATGGCAGGAGTCCGCCTTGGGTATGGGATATCCACAGGTGAGAAAACCATAGAACTCATGAATCGGATCCGCCAGCCCTGGAGCGTGTCTGCGCTTGCTCAGGCAGCCGGTGAAGCAGCCCTTGGTGAAACGGAATATGTAAAAGAAACAAGGCAGCTGATTTCCAGTGAACGGGAATACCTAAAGAAAAACTTAAAAGACTTAGGTTTTCTGGTCTATGATTCCATGGCAAACTACTTGTTTTTTAAAGATACAAGAAAGAACGCCTGTAATGTGGAAAAACTTTTATACAATGAATTGCTTGACAGGCAGGTGCTCATAAGATCCTGTTCCAATTACAGAGGGCTTGATCATACCTATTACCGGATCTGCGTCAAGCAGAGAAGAGAAAATGATGCATTTCTTGCAGTATTAAAATCCATACTGACAAAAGGAGAATGAGAACATGGCAAAGACGATTATGATTCAGGGGACCATGTCCAATGCAGGCAAAAGTCTGATTACGGCAGGACTATGCCGGATTTTTAAGCAGGATGGATACCGGGTTGCTCCTTTTAAATCCCAGAATATGGCACTTAATTCCTTTATTACCGAGGAAGGGCTTGAGATGGGGCGGGCGCAGGTAGTGCAGGCTGAGGCAGCAGGCGTCAAGCCAGTAGCAGCCATGAATCCAGTTTTGCTAAAGCCCACCAATGATACCGGTTCCCAGGTGATTGTAAATGGTGTGTCCATCGGCAATATGCCTGCAAAAGAGTATTTTGCCTATAAAAAGAAACTGATACCGGAAATAAAAAATGCGTTTGATACTTTGTCAGAGGAATACGACATTATTGTAATTGAAGGTGCAGGAAGTCCGGCAGAGATCAATCTAAAGCAGGAAGACATTGTCAATATGGGAATGGCTAAGATGGCGGATGCGCCGGTGCTGCTTGTGGGAGATATTGACCGGGGCGGAGTATTTGCTCAGCTTTATGGCACTGTTATGCTTTTGGAGCAGGAAGAGAGAGACAGAATCGGTGGACTGATAGTGAATAAATTCCGTGGAGATAAATCCATATTAGAGCCTGGTCTTGACATGATAACAGATCGGCTTCACATACCCGTGGCTGGAGTGGTTCCTTATATGGATGTGGATATCGAGGACGAAGACAGCCTTGGAAATCATCTTTCCATAGCTGCAAAAACAGAGGGGGCGGAGATAGAGATAGCGGTCATCCGTTTTCCAAGAATCTCTAACTTTACAGATTTTTCTGTATTCTCCACCATACCGTCTGTGGCTCTTCGCTATGTGGATTCTGTATCGGCTCTTGGAAAACCGGATCTTGTGATTTTGCCGGGAAGCAAGAACACCATAGAGGATCTTCTCTGGATGCGTCAGAATGGTCTGGAGGCCGGAGTATTAAAGCTGAGTTCATCAGGAGTTCCGGTGTTTGGAATCTGCGGCGGCTTTCAGATGCTGGGAGAACAGTTAAAGGATCCGCTGGCAGTGGAGTCTGTTTCCGGTCTTTCCTCTGTACGGGGCATGGGACTGCTTCCCATACGGACTGAATTTGGTGCAGAAAAAACCAGAACAAGGGTAACTGGTTCCTGTACGGCAGTGGAAGGGATCTTTGAAGATTTATCAGGAATGAATATAGAAGGCTATGAAATTCATATGGGTCAGACGGAACGTGCGCTGCCGCCCTTATCCTATGTGATGGAAAGCCAGTCCGGTTCCCATCTGGCAAAGATGGACGGCTGTCAGAGAAAGAACGTATACGGAACCTATATACACGGTTTCTTTGACAGTGAACAGATTGCAGATACCATAGTAGGGGCGCTGAGAAAGAAAAAAGGGCTGCCCAGCCAGCCGGGCACGGCTTTCAGCTACCAGGATTATAAAGAAAAACAGTATGACAGATTGGCAGACCTTTTGCGGGAGAGCCTTAATATGGACCGGATTTACAGCCTGATGGGATTAACCGGTGACAACGGAGGAAAGAATGGAATTTAGAGAACTGGAACGGGTTCGCCCTGAAGAAATAGAAAAGAGAAGCTTTGAAATTATAACTCAGGAACTGGGAGATAAGAAACTGGATCCGGAGCAGGAACTGGTAATCAAACGGGTGATTCATACAACGGCAGATTTTGATTATGCCGATCAGCTGATATTTTCGCCCCACGCGGTTAAGCTTGGAATAGAAGCATTAAAAGAAGGAATTCCGGTTATTACTGATACCAACATGGGAAAAGCAGGAATCAATAAAAAAGCGCTGGAGCGGGCAGGAAGCAGCGTCCACTGCTTTATGGCAGATGAGGATGTAGCAGAGGATGCGAAAAACAGGCAGACCACGAGAGCTCATGCCAGTATGGATAAAGCCGCCAGATTGTCAAAAGAATGTATTTTTGCTATTGGCAATGCACCCACTGCCCTGGTTCATCTTCATGAGCTGATACAGGAAGGAATCATAAAACCCAGATTAATCATTGGTGTACCGGTAGGGTTTGTCAATGTAATCCAGTCCAAAGAGATGATTTTATCTCTTCCCGATGTGCCCTATATTGTGGCAAGAGGAAGAAAAGGCGGCAGTAATGTGGCAGCAGCAATTGTCAACGCAATGCTTTATCAGATTTCATAACAGTAAGGTTTCTTAAAGGGGTAAACAGCATGGATCTATACAGTATCATTTTAGTGGATGATGAGGAAGAAGTCCGCAAAAGCATTATAAAGAAAATTGAATGGCAGTCAGCTGGCTTTAAAGTGGTGGGCGATGCAGAAAACGGGGAAGATGCCATTGAAAAAATAGAGGTTCTGGAGCCGGATGTGGTACTGACGGATATCCGGATGCCTTATATGGATGGTCTCGCACTGGCAGAGAAAATAAGACAGCGTTATCCGTCTATGAAAGTTGTTATTTTTTCCGGATACGACGACTTTGAATATGCCCAGAAAGCAATTAAGCTAAATGTGACCGAATACATTTTAAAGCCTGTCAATGTGGAGGAGCTTACCTCTATTTTAAAAAGAATTAAAAGCAACCTTGACCGGGAAATAGAGGAAAAGCGTAATATTAACAGGCTCAGGGAAAATTACAGAAAGAGCCTTCCTGTATTCCGGGAGCAGTTCTTTAATGATCTGGTACACAAGAACCTTTCCAATGAAATAGCAGAGCAGAAGCTAAAAGAATACGATATCCCTATTGCAGGCGCATGGAAATGGATAATAGCAGCCGTTTCGGTTGAACGGGCTGAGGTGAATGATACCCTGAGTCTTCACAGTGAGGAGGAGCTGATCCCTGTATCTGTTATGCAGATTATCAGGGAGAAGCTGGAAGGATACTGCAGATTTGCGCTGTTTCAGTCTGTTCTGGAAGCTGAGATGGTAGTGGTGGTAGCTCTCGATGACGATTTCATCACCGGGCTGATCGATGTATTTGGAGATATCTGCAAAGAAACAAAAAGGATTCTGGAGGTTCCCGTTACCATAGGAATTGGTCACAGCTGTGAGGAACTATCCAATATCCCTTATGCATACCAGTCGGCGATTGATGCTCTTGGCTATAAAGCCATAGCAGGAAAAGGCAGTACCATCTATATCAATGATATGGAACCAGTGGGAAGCGGAAAGCTGGAATTTGACAGTGTTTTGGAGGCAGATCTGATTTCGGCCATCAAGTTTGGTCCTGATGGAAAGATTGAAGCTGCTGTGACACAGATTATTGGGAAAATGGAATCTGCAAAAGTACATTTCAGACAGCAGCAGGTTTATATGTTCGGAGTATTAAACAGTGTGATACAGATGGTACAGCAGTATGATCTTGATCTGGAAGAAATCATGGGCTGGGATCTGGAGTCCATGACATTCTTTGATAAGATGCAAAAAGGGGAATTTGGTACCTGGCTTTACAAGGCTGCAGAAAAAATCAATCAGGCGATTAATCAGGAACGTGATCTTACCACAAGACAGGTGATTCAGGAGGCGAGACAGTATATTATGGATCATTATCAGAATCCGGATTTATCCGTTGAAATGATCTGCCGCCATCTGCATATGAGCCCCGCTTATTTTTCCACACTGTTTAAAAAGGAAACCGGACAGGCCTATATCGCCTATTTAACTGATCTTAGGTTAAACAAGGCAGTGGAACTGTTAAACAAAACCGAGGATAAGACCTATGTCATAGCGGCAAAGGTAGGGTATCCGGAGCAAAACTATTTCAGCTATGTGTTTAAAAAGAAATTTGGAGTTTCACCTACTAAATTTCGCGGAGTGAGGTAATGGAAAAGAAGAATAACAGCATTCGTTATACCATTTTCGTATATTTTACCATAACGGCCCTTGCCGCAGGCCTGCTTATTTCCCTTTCCTTATACCAGCGTCTTTCCTCTCAGGTTGCAGAGGTGGTACAGGAGGAAAATCAGAGTCTGATTAATCAGGTGGCACGGTCTGTGGAATCCTATCTGCGGACCGTTATGAAACTATCTGATTCTCTTTATTATGGGGCTGTGAAGAATGCAGACCTTTCTTCCCAGTCCATCAATAATGAGATCACCCTTCTGTATGACAACAATAAGGACAATGTGGATAACATTGCCCTTTTCACCCAGGACGGAGCAATGGTGGAGTCTGTTCCAGCAGCAAGACTGAAAAAGAATCTTAATATAACGGGGGAGAAATGGTTTTCCAATGCTCTTGAAAAAACGGAAAACCAGCATTTTTCCGATCCCCACGTCCAGTATATATTTGAAAACAATGAAAACCAGTACCGATGGGTGTTCTCCCTGTCCAGAGCGGTGGAACTGACGGAAGGAACATCTACCACCCAGGGCGTTTTGCTGGTGGATTTAAGCTATTCCAGTCTGGAGCATCTATTTGAAGGAGTCACCACAGGTAAAGGCGGTTATGTCTATCTGATCGGAAGCGACGGAGAAATCCTGTATCACCCAAGAATTCAGTTAATTGACTCAGGGAGGCTGAAGGAAAACAATAAAGTGGCATCCGGATATAAGGATGGGATTCACCATGAAGTTTTTGAAGGGGATAACAGAATCATAACAGTTAAATCAGTGGGCTATACAGGCTGGAAAATCGTTGGTGTTACGCCTAATAGTGTAGTTTCCTTAAATACCATCAAAACCAGGCTTTTTATTGTATTCATGATTACTCTTATCTTATTTATACTTGTACTGATCAACTCCTATATCTCATCTCGTATAACAAATCCTATCAAGGAGTTGGAAAAATCCGTAGGAATCCTGGAAGAAGGGGATTTGGAAACTGCAGTTTCCATCGGAGGCTCTTATGAAATTCAGCATTTGGGTAATTCCATTAAAAATATGGCAAAACAGATCCGCGTTCTGATGGATGACATTGTAACGGAACACGAGGCCAAACGGAAACAGGAATTTGATACCCTGCAATCACAAATTAATCCCCATTTTTTATACAATACTCTGGACATTATCGTCTGGATGATTGAAAATGAACAAAAGAACGAAGCAGTTAAGGCGGTTACCGCACTTGCCCGGTTTTTCCGGATCAGCTTAAGTAAAGGAAAAAGCATTATTACAGTCCGGGATGAACTGGAACATGTAAGAAGCTATTTAATGATCCAGCATATGCGTTTTAAAAATAAATTCACCTATGAAATTCAGGCAGAGGAAGAATGTATGGAATTAACCAGTTTAAAACTGATTCTGCAGCCGCTGGTGGAGAATGCCATCTATCATGGCATGGAATTCATGGATGGGGAGGGGGAAATAAAATTATCGGTGATGCGAAAGGAAGATAATCTGATTATCCAGGTTTCTGATAATGGCCTGGGTATGACAGAGGAACAGGTGAAAAGCCTCTTTTCCCATGACGTTCATGTCACCTCTAAAAAGGGTTCCGGTATTGGAGTGAAGAATGTGAATGAAAGAATCAAGCTTTATTTCGGGGAAAATTACGGGTTAACCATTGATTCCGAGCCAGATGAGGGAACCACCATTACCATTCTTCTCCCTGCTGTGACCTATGATTCCGTTTTAGAAAAGGAGAAACAATCATGACAAAACAGGAAAAGATTTTGTGGGTTATTTTGCCGGTAGTGCTTGTGATCCTGTTTCTTTTGTCCTCCACGGATTTGATCATTAAGGAGAAAAAGACGGTTATTTATCCGATTTCCATTATTATCAGTGATACCTCAGATGATTATTTTGCTAATTTCAGAAAAGGTGTGGATAAGGCGGCGGAAGAATATAATGTTGACGTCAGTTTCATTACCCTTTATGAAAAGGGAGATCAGGATCAGCAGCTGGAACTGGTAAAACGGGAGATTAATGACGGAGCGTTAGCAGTTGTGTTAGTTCCCGTAAAGCCGGAAGAATGCGCAAAAAAAATGGATGATATGGTTTTAAACTGTCCTGCAGTCATTGTTGGTAACTTAATTCCCAATGAGAAGGTGAAAAGCGGGATTGCACCGGATTTTGAAGAGGAAGGGCGTAAGCTGGGACAGGCAATAGCAAGGGAGAATTCTCCTGGCAAACCGGTATGGATCTTTATGGAAGGGTTAGACTATGGATACAACCGGGATATTTATGCAGGTGCTGAAAGTGAGCTGAAAAATGCCGGTTTTACAGTGAAACTTTATAAAAAGACCATGGAAGACACCTTTCGCAAAGCGATAGAAGGTCTTGTCTATCCAGGGAGCGAAAAAGTGATTATAGCAGCAATAGACACAAAAAGTCTCGACGAAACGGCAGAAATTATTGCAGGAAGTCCGGTTTATGGCAGTTATGTGGATGGTCTTTACGGGGTAGGAAGTACCACCAGGCTTTTGACTGATCTGGACAACGGGGTGATAAAAGGACTGGTGGTAAGTGATCAGTTTGATGCGGGGTACAGGAGCATTGAAAAAGCGGTTGAGTCGGTCCACAGAGGATTTCAAAAGGAGCAGATTGTACTGGATTCTTATTATATCCGAAGAGAAGATTTAAGAGAGAGCAAATTCGAAAAAATCTTATATCCGATTGACTAAATGGGGGAATCGAAATGAAAAAAAAATATGGAGTGCTGGCAGCGGTTATTCTTTTGTTTGTGTGTGTTCTGGGCTTTTTTTATCAGAACTACAAATCCGGGATAAAAGAAGGGAACAAAGCAGTTCGCATTGGGGTGACTTTATACCGGGGAGATGATTCATTTATTAATACCATAAGGGGAAAATTAGAAGATCAGGCCAAGGAATATGAAAAGAACACCGGCATTAAGATTGTTATGGAAATCGTGGATGCAAAGGGAAACCAGAATACCCAGAACAGCCAGGTAGACCGTTTTATTTCTCTGGGATATGATGCAATCTGCGTCAATATGGTTGACCGGTCGGCTGCATCAAATATTATTGGAAAAGCAATGGATGCAGATACGCCCGTAGTATTTTTTAACCGGGAGCCGGTAGAAGAGGATATGCGGCGCTGGGAAAAGCTTTACTATGTAGGGGAAAATGCAAAAGAGTCCGCTACTCTCCAGGGAAATATGCTGGTAGAAGCTTACAAGGCTGACCCGAGTTCTCTGGATATAAACGGAGATGGTAAGGTGAGCTATGTCCTTTTGGAAGGAGAGAGCAGCCATCAGGATTCTCTGATCAGAACCGAGTGGTCGATCCAGACGCTAAAGGATGGAGGAGTCCCTCTGGAAAAGATTACGGGTGCCATAGCAAACTGGGACAGAAGTCAGGCTTCTGCCTGGATGGAGCAGTGGCTGACCCAGTATCCGGGTGAAATTGAGGTAGTGATCTGCAATAACGATGATATGGCACTGGGAGCAGCGGATGCCATTGAACGCAAGGGAAGTTCCAGACCAATCAAGGTAGTTGGTATTGACGGGACTCCCCAGGGAATTGAAGGCGTCCGGGAAGGGAAGCTGTTTGGTACAGTACAATGCGACAGCGATGAATATGCCGGAGTGATTTTTAAAATTGCGGCAGCGGCCGCTCTTGGTAAAAATGTACAGGAAACAGTAGATTTAAGCCGGGATAAGTATTATGAATGCAGACAAAATACCCTGACTGCCAAATAGGAAAACAGGAAAACTGGCATTTATCAATAAAAAATTATAAAAAAACTGAGTAAATCATGAAAAATCTAAAAAAATCGATACATATACCAAGAAAATTATATGGAATAGTGCACAAAATAAAGTTATAATGTGCATGTCGATGAGGTAAAAGTACCAATCGAACACAATTATATAATGATAAGGGAGGATTTATCATGAGATTACTCAAAAAAGTAGTAGCAGTAGGTCTCGCTTCTGCAATGGTATTTTCCATGGCAGGCTGCGGTTCCAGCTCAAAGGCCACAACAGCAGCATCTGAGGCAGCAACCACTGCAGCAGAAACAAAGAAGGAAGAGACCAAATCAGCAGAAACTACTGCAGCAGCCGTTAAGGATGCAGTAGGCGGGGATTTAGCTGATAAGAAAGTTGGTATTTCCATTTACAAATTCGATGATAACTTCATGACACTTTATCGTACAGAACTTCAGCGTTATTTAACTGAAGACCTGGGCTTTAAGAAAGATAATGTAGTAATTCAGGATGGTAAGGGCGATCAGGCAGAACAGACCAACCAGATCCAGAACTTCATTACCCAGAAATATGACGTACTTATTTTAAATCTTGTTCAGGCTTCTTCCGCTCCAGAAATCACAAATATGTGTAAAGAAGCAGGAATCCCTGTTGTTTACATTAACCGTGAGCCAGATACAGAAGAAGAGCAGAGATGGAAAGATGAAAAAATCAATGCAACTTATGTAGGATGCGATGCAAGACAGTCCGGAACCTATCAGGGCGAAGAAATTCTTGAAACTTCCAACAAGGGCGATATCAACGGCGACGGCGTAGTTAACTACATCATGATCCAGGGTGACCCGGAGAACGTAGATGCTCAGTACAGAACCGAATTCTCTGTAAAAGCACTGACTGACAAGGGCGTAAAAGTAAAAGAGCTCTTAAAGCAGCGTGGTGACTGGGATCAGGCAAAAGCTCAGCAGATTGCTCAGGATGCTCTGACACAGTATGGTGATCAGATCGAAGTTATCTTCTGCAACAACGATGCTATGGCACTTGGTGCACTTCAGGCAATCGAAGCAGCTGGACGTACTGTAAACAAAGATATCTATTTAGTAGGTGTTGATGCGTTAACAGAAGCTGTTCAGAACGTTATTGATGACAAACAGACCGGTACCGTATTTAACGATCATTTCTCTCAGGCTCAGACAGCAAGCGATATGGCTGTTAAGTTCTTAAAGGGTGATTCTGTTGAAAACGTTAACATGGTTGACTATATCAAGGTTACCAAGGCAAATGCACAGGATACTCTTGACAAATTAAAAAAATAATATCCAGCAGCCGAAATTGCGGGTGTGTCGGTAAGGCACACCCGATTTTTAAAAGTTGAATGAAATACCTTAACAGGTATCCCTTTATGTCCGGAAAAACGGACGAATCAATGAAATACCTTAACAGGTATCCCTTTATGTCCTGAGAAACGGACAGATTAATGAAATACCTTAACAGGTATCCCTTTATGTCCGGAGAAACGGACGAATCAATGAAAGGAGAAGCGGGATGGCAGAGAATTACAGACTGGAAATGGTTGGAATCAGCAAATCCTTCCCTGGCGTCAAAGCGCTCGATAAAATCAATTTAAAAGTACGTCCCGGTACCGTTCACGCTCTGATGGGAGAGAACGGAGCAGGTAAGTCAACACTGATGAAATGCCTGTTTGGCATATACAAGATGGATGAAGGTGAGGTTCTGATTGATGGTGCGAAGGTGAGTATTGCCAATCCGGATGATGCACTTCACAAAGGCCTTGCTATGGTACACCAGGAACTTCAGCCGGTACCGGCTCGCTCTATTGCAGAGAATATGTATCTCGGACGGTTTCCAATATATAAAATAGGACCGCTTAAAGTAATTGATCATAAAACCATGAATGCAGAAGCAGAAAAGTGGTTAAAAGATGTTAAAATGACGTTCAATCCCAAAGCAAAACTTGGGACCTTATCAATCGGACAAATGCAGTCAGTAGAAATTGCAAAGGCAGTCAGCCAGAATGCAAAACTGGTGATTCTGGATGAACCTACTTCATCACTGACTGATAATGAGGTAGAAGCACTGTTCCGTATTATCAGGGACTTAAAGTCCCGCGGAGTTTCTATGATATATATCAGCCATAAAATGGCAGAGATCAGACAGATTGCAGATGACATCACCATCATGCGGGATGGGACTTACGTTGGTTCATGGGAAGTGGCAGATATCTCTGACGAAGAGATTGTAAAACAGATGGTAGGAAGAGAACTGGGAAATGTTTACCCTCCAAAGGATGATTACCGGACGGAAGAAACCGTTTTAAAGGTAAGCCATTTAAGCAGTATTCATGAACGTTCTTTTCAGGATTGCTCCTTTGAACTGAAAAAAGGAGAGATTCTGGGATTCGGAGGTCTGGTAGGAGCTCAGAGAACTGAATTAATGGAAGCCATATTCGGAATGAGAAATATTTCCGGGGGAGAAGTTGAGGTCCTTGGAAAAAAAGTTGAGATTAAATGCCCCAAGGATGCCATCGGCGATTCCGTGGGAATGATTACAGAAGACCGAAGAGGAAACGGCATCTTTGGATGCTTAAGCATTTCTGACAATACAGCCATTGCTTCTTACCGCAATTATACAACAGCGGGAGTGATTCAGAAGAAGAAAGTAGCATCGGTTGTAAAGGACAGCATTGCAAAGCTGAGTATAAAAACTCCCAACGACAGGACTCAGATCCAGTCCCTTTCTGGTGGAAATCAGCAAAAAGTAATTATTGCCAGATGGCTGGCAAGCAATCCTGAAATTTTAATCATGGATGAGCCGACAAGAGGTATCGACGTAGGCGCAAAGTATGAGATATATCAGATTATGATTGACCTTGTAAAGCAGGGGAAATCCATCATCATGATTTCCTCTGAAATGCCGGAGTTAATCGGTATGTCTAACCGGATTATCGTAATGTGCGGCGGACGAATCACAGGAGAAGTAGAGGATAGTGAGGCAACCCAGGAGAAAATCATGGCATTTGCCACTAAATTCGATATAAACAAAACGGAAAATAATTCCAAACAGGAGGTTAAGTCATGACAGCTAAGAAGATAAATATGAAGGATTTCCTTATTAATAATGGAATCATCGTTGTCCTCGTCCTGCTTGCCATTTTTACGGCAATAAAGCAACCATCATTCGCAACACCTGACAATTTAAAAAATATTGCCTTAAATGTGGCGCCCCGTTTCATCATTGCCTGCGGTGTATCAGGCTGCCTGATTACCAGAGGTACCGATCTTTCAGCAGGACGTATTGTAGGCCTTTCCGCCTGCCTTGCAGGTACACTTTTACAGAAACCGGGCTACAGTGGCAAGTTTTTCCCCAATCTTCCGGATTTTGGTATCTGGTGGGTGTTTGTAGTATTGTTAATCTGTATTTTAGTTGCTTGCTTGTTTGGTCTGATCAATGGTCTGGTAGTCTCCTATCTGCAGGTTCCCGCTTTTATCGGAACACTGGGTATGCAGCTGATTGTATACGGTGCCTGCCTTGTTTATACCAACGCAACACCAATCGGCGGTTACCGTCCGGCTTATACGGAAGTGGCAAAAGGAAGACTGTTTGGTTTCATGCCTTACCTGTTTTTAATAGCCCTTGCAGTAGGACTTGTGATCTGGTTCGTTTATAATAAGACTCCTCACGGAAAATACATGTATGCCATTGGCGGTAATGAACAGGCAGCAGAAGTTTCCGGTGTTAATACCAAGAAGACAAAGATTATTATCTATGTGACAGCAGCTGCACTTTACGCACTGGGCGGCTTTCTGGTAGGTGCAAAATCCGGCGGATCTTCCGTTAACATGGGTATGGGCTGGGAACTGGAAGCAATTGCAGCATGTACCATCGGAGGCGTATCTGTAAACGGTGGTATTGGTAAAGTATCCGGCGTTTTAATCGGTGTTCTTGTTTTCGAAATCTTAAAAACCTGTCTCCAGTATTTAGGAGTTAACACCAACTATCAGTATATTGCTCAGGGTATCGTTATCGTAGTTGCCATTGCTCTAGATATCAGAAAATACATTGCCAAGAAATAAATACTTAAAAAGCGTCCTGTCCGGCTAAAGCAATGCCGTTCAGGACGCTTTTTTCTATATTCGTGACTGTTTAAAAATTACGGCATCTGGCTGAGCCGGCTGTTCTGGTATTCTCCGGATAAGGTAACATCTTTCCCAAACCAGGAAGGAGGCGTAAAGGAGTGTGCTTCTTCCAGGCTCTCAAATTC
This sequence comes from Lacrimispora struthionigena, assembly GCF_048627165.1. NCBI lineage: Bacteria > Bacillati > Bacillota > Clostridia > Lachnospirales > Lachnospiraceae > Lacrimispora > Lacrimispora struthionigena. Next base: position 399,664 of record NZ_JBMBWP010000002.1, on the reverse strand, counting down.
CACCTCAGCAAGCATCAGCCCTTCATAGCGGCCTTCAAAAACATCCAGTTCAATGGTGAGATGATCGCAGTGTTCCACAGGAATTAAATATCTTCTTTTTGTAAGAACACAGCCGTCTGTTTTGCTGATTAAGTGGTGATAAGAGTCTTCGTTTAAGGGAAGATTGTATTCTTCTCTTGCCAAAAGACCTTTGGATTTGTAGGTTAGAATATAGGATTCATCCTCTTTTCGGACCCGCACAACAGGGTCTGTCGATAAATATCCCTGTTCAATGAAATGATGGGGAAATGACTTATAATTTTCCGGCGGGCTGGTGACCAGATATTTGCGCTCGATTTCCATGAAAAACCTCCTGATTTCATGTATTGGACTATAAAACAGGGTTAGTATACCACAATAGGATAAAAAATAGAAGATAGTGGCAAAAAGAAGAAAAACGTGGTAATATGGAAAATACAGTAAAAATCAGGAGATTAATGATATGAAATGCTTGATAAGGCGGACAGCTTTCTTTTTTCTGATATTGGCAGTGGTTTTTGCAGCAGGCTGCGCAGGAAAAAGTGCTGAGCCAAAATCTGGGGAAAGTTCGGACAAGGAAGCTGGTACGGAAGGAAGTGAAGCGGCAGAAGGTCCTAAAATCGGCATAAGCATCTATCGCTACGACGACACATTTATGAAGCTTTACCGGTCTGAATTAAAACAATATCTGGAAGAGACCTATCATGCCCAGATCATCATGCGCAATGCAGGCGGGGATCAGAATGAGCAGAACCGGCAGATAAAGGAATTTATAGATAGTAAGTGTAACGGGATTATAATTAATCCTGTGGAGACCTCGGCTGCAGGAACAATTGCAGATACCTGCAGCCAGGCAGGTATCCCGCTGGTTTTCATTAACAGTGAGCCGGATGAATCTGAGCGAAAACGGTGGGAAGACCGTCATATGGCGGTTTCCAGTGTGGAAACGGATTCTAAGCAGGCGGGAACCTATCAGGGACAGATTATTCTTGAAACCCCAGGTAAGGGTGATAAAAACAAAGATGGAATCGTCTCTTATGTGATGATAAAGGGAGAGGCAGGCAGTGATGCAGCCCGGTACAGGTCGGAGTATTCCATCAAAGCACTGACAGAGGCAGGAGTAAAAACAGAAGAGCTTTTTTCTGGTATCGGAAACTGGAACAGAGAAGAGGGGAAAAAGCTTGCTGCACAGGCTTTATCAACTTATGGTCCCAGAATTGATGTGATTTTCTGCAACAACGATGCAATGGCAAATGGAGCGCTGGAGGCGGTAGAAGAAGCCGGTATGGTACCAGGAAAAGATATATCTCTGGTAGGGGTGGATGCACTACAGGAAACCGTGGAATATATAAAAGAGGGTAAAATTACCGGAACGGTTTTAAATGACCATCAGGGGCAGTCGCGAACCGCTGCTGATGCGCTGATCCGGCTGATTCAGGGAGAAGATACCGAAACTAGGTATCTGGTGGATTATATAAAGATTACCATGAATAGTACATTTCAAAATTGGAAAGGAGACGATTGATATGGGGAAGGTTTATGCGTTTTTAGCAGATGGGTCAGAAGAGGTGGAGCTGCTAGCTGTGGTTGATGTACTGCTCAGAGGGGGGCAGGATGTGAAACTTGTATCAGTAACTGGTAAAAAGAACGTGACTGGATCACACGGAATTAAGCTTCAGGCAGATGTTTTAATGGAGCAGACAGATTTAAAAGATGCAGATGTGCTGTTTCTTCCAGGGGGTATGCCTGGAACCAGGAATCTGGGAGCCTGCCAGGAATTAGTATACGCACTGAATGAAGCGAATCAGGACAATCGCAGAATCGCTGCGATTTGTGCGGCTCCAAGTATTCTTGGAAGACTTGGAATGCTGGAGGGGAAAAAAGCCACCTGTTTTCCTGGATTTGAAGAGGAACTAAAGGGAGCTTGCGTGGTAAGACAGGGTGTGGTGACTGACGGTAATATTACAACAGCCAGAGGGCTTGGTTATGCCCTTGACATGGGCATCGAGCTGTTGGCTTTGCTGGTGGATAAAAATCATGCACGTAAAATAAAAGAGGCAATTCAATACGACCAGAACCCCATGTAACAGGCAGGTGAACTTATGAAAAAGAATTGGATAGTACCAATCGCTTTCGTTTCCTGCTTATTTATGCTTGCCGGATGTGAGAAAAAGGACCCCTACGGACTCTCTCCCAAGGACCCTGTTACAATCTCAGTCTGGCATTATTATAATGGTGTCCAGAAAGAGGAATTTGACAAACTGGTCAGGGCATTTAATGAAAATGAGGGCAGGGAAAAAGGAATTGTCGTGAAAGCTTATAACAAAGGAAGTATTGATGAACTGAGCAATACCATCAATGAGAGTATTGAACACAGGGTTGGTTCTGATCCCCTTCCTGATGTTTTTTCTGCTTACGCAGATAAAGTTTATGAGGTGGACCGAATGGGTCTGGCTGCAGATTTAAGTGATTACCTTACCTCCGATGAGATATCAGAGTATGTGGATGCTTACATGGAAGAGGGGAGATTTGGCGATAGTGATTCTGTTAAAGTATTTCCCATTGCCAAATCCACTGAGATACTGACTGTGAACAAGACGGACTGGGATAAGTTTGCAGCTGCTACTGGTGAGACGGAAGATGCATTCTCCACCTGGGAAGGGATCACCAGAGTATCCCAGTCTTATTATAAGTGGACGGACAGTCTGACAGAAACTCCAGGTGATGGAAAAGCGTTTTTTGGAAGAGATGCGTTTGCCAATTATATGATTATTGGAAGTCTGCAGCTGGGACATGAGATATTTTACGTCAAAGACGGGAAAACAGTTCTGGACTTCGACAAAGAAGCGATAAAAAAACTATGGGATAATTACTATGTCCCGTTTGTGAATGGATATTTTGGGGCTTACGGAAGATTTAGAAGTGATGATGTAAAAACCGGACAGCTTGTGGCGTTTGTAGGAGCTACCAGTGGAATCTCTTATTTTCCCACCTCTGTAACCCTGGAAGACGGAACAAACTATGAGATTGAAAGTAAACTGTATCCTCTTCCCGGATTTGCAGGCACAGTTCCCTGTGCTGTTTCCCAGGGGGCAGGAATGATGGTACTAAAATCAGAGGAAAAACGGGAATATGCAGCTGTCTGCTTTTTAAAATGGTTTACCGACACCAGCCAGAATATGAAGTTTGCCATTGGTTCCGGTTATCTGCCAGTAAAAAAAGCAGCGGCGGAGCAGTCACTTCTAAAGCCTTTTTTACAGGAGGCTGGAGAAAACAGTGCGGTGTCACAGAACCTGATCATTGGGCTTGATACAGCCAACAGGTACAGACTGTATACCTCCAAACCCTTTCAGGGAGGGGATCGTGCAAGAGAGATCCTTCAGACTTCCATGGTTTCAAAGGCAAAAGAGGATTACCAGAAAGTTGAGGCACTGGTGACACAGGGGATTGACAGAGAGAGAGCGGTTGCTGATTTCGTAACAGATGAGAATTTTAATCAGTGGTACGAAGATACCAGGCTGCAATTGGAAACAGTCATCGGAGAGTAATTTATGAGAGAGAAGAAAAGTGAGTCCATACGAATCCGTTTGCTTGGACCGCTGCTGATATTGCTGGTTGTTCAGGCTGTAGTGATTGCCGGCACAGTGCTTTTCGGCGGAGTTTCTGTTAAATTAAAAAATAATGAAATCCACATATTAAGTCAGAATACAGAGAACATCAGGGTTGACTTAGAGAAAGAGACTCTCTATCACTGGATTGTTATGCTGAACCAATCATCCTTTGTTTCTGATGAAATAGAGCAGATTCTAAAGGAAAACGGGAGCAGTCCCTTTGATATTTCAAAAGATTACAGACTGAACCGGGAAATTGTGGAACAGATCATAGAAAAATCCATAGATATGCTTCATATGAGTTATGCGACCGGAGTTTATTTTGTTCTTGACGGTCCGGCAGCAGCCAATAGTTCCAATGATGTAAAAGCAGGATTTTACATAAGAAACTCCAATACGGGAGGATATTTAACAGACAATTCTTCTCTCCTTATGGAACGGGGATTGCCCTCTGTGGCAGAAAAATATAAGATACCACTGGATTCCTTCTGGGAAATAGGTTTTAGTGACGGCGGAGATCTAAAAAACAGTGAGTTTTACCAAAAGCCTCTTAACCTGGCTTTACAGACAGGAACCAATAAGGCGGATGCTTTAAATCAGGCTTATTTAAGTCAGCCTTTTCGCTTAAGCCCCAGAGATATGCCTGTTATCACCTATTCCGTTCCAGTTATTTTAAACGATGGGACAGTTGCGGGAGTATGGGGGCTTGAGATGACCTTAAACCAGCTGGGACAGATATTATCGGAGAAGCAGACCAACAGCAGTTTTGAGGAATGCTGGCTTCTTGGAATGCGGGATAAAGAGACAAAAACAATTGTTCCGGTGATTGATTCCGGTTATCTCTATAATCAATATTTTAACGATGTCAAAAAACTCTCTTATACAGATAACGATAAGAAATCAGTCAGTGAAATAGAATCGACTGATGGAACAAAGTGGTATGCCGGTATTAAAAGCCTGGATGCTTATGCCAATAACGGAGTAATGGAAAAAGAAGACTGGGTGCTTGTGGGAATGGCAAAGCAGAAGGATCTGCTTGCATTTTACAATGCCATTCGGCGTATGTTGTTTAGTACCATGCTGGTTCCGATTCTGTTCAGTATTCTGGGAGCGTTTGTTATTGGTAGAATTATAACGGAACCCATCCGCAGACTGTCTTTCGAGTTAAAGGGCAAATCCGGCAACAGAGGACTGGCATTAAAAAGGGTTTACATCCGTGAAATCGATGATCTAACAGAAACAATTGAGCAGTTAAGCCATGACGTGGAGCAGTCTTCGTCAAAGATTTCCAGTATCCTGCGCCATGCAAACGTTATGATCGGTGTTTTTGAATACGCCAAAGGAGACGGTCTGGTTTTCTGCAGCCAGTCACTATTTGAGATGCTTGACTGGGGTAATATAGAGGATCCGTACCGGTATCTGGAAGTGGACAGATTTGAGATGTTGATGGAGCAGACGTTTACTGGTGTGAAGATGAAGGGGGACCGGGTTATTCAAAGCTTCCAGATGAATGGTAAAACACGATGGGTACAGGTTATTTTAGATGAGTCAAAGTCAGGGACGATTCTTGGAGTCTGTTCTGATGTGACTGCAGATGTGATGGAGAAGGAAAAGCTTGAATGGGAGCGCAATTTTGATTTATTAACCGAATTGTATAACAGAAGGGCATTTAGGGAACAGGTGGAATCCCTGATGGCAACCCAGGGGGAGAAGTACGGTGCAGTCATTATGTGGGATCTGGACAATTTAAAGTATATCAACGATACATATGGGCATGATGAAGGAGACCGTTACCTGATTCTGTTTGCAGAATGTTTAAAAAACAGTTTTGCAGGAAGGGGAATCTTAGCCCGTTATTCCGGTGACGAATTTGTGACCTATTTACATGGAGATGACAAAGAGAAAATACGAAAAGATGTCCGTGATTTTATAAAATACATTCAAAAGGCAGCTCTTACCATGGAAGGCGGATACATGATTCCAGTCCGGGTTTCAGGAGGGTTATCCTGGTATCCCGGTGATGCGGCAGATTTTGAAACCCTGTTTAATTATGCAGATTTTGCCATGTACATGGTAAAACACAGTGTGAAAGGCAATATAAGAGAATTTGATATTGATGAATATTCCCAGAATTCTTATATGCTGACAGGCAGTGAAGAACTGAACCGAATGCTGGAAACCGGAGATGTAAGCTTTGTTTTTCAGCCAATCGTAACAAGAGATGGTAATATATACGGATATGAGCTTTTGATGAGACCTCATTTTACAAATTTAAAAGGGATCGGAGAAGTCTTAAATCTGGCAAGATCTCAGGCAAAGCTGCCTCAGATCGAATCACTGACCTGGTTTGCCGGTTTAAGGGCTGCGGCAGCTGAGAAGGAAAAAGGACATTTAGGAGAGTCTGAAAAGCTGTTTATTAACTCCATTGCTTCTGTGTGTATTACTGAAGAGGAGCAGGGACTGCTGGAAGATAATTTTGGCGATCTTTTAAGCCGGGTTGTTATTGAGATGACAGAAGGGGAGCCTGCCAGCCGGGAATATATGGCCCGTAAGATGGAGATGGCAAAAAAATGGCAGGGACAGACAGCTGTGGACGATTTCGGTACCGGATATAACAGCGAATCCGTTCTTCTGCATATGCGGCCGGAGATTGTAAAAGTGGATATGAGTCTGGTCAGACAGATACACAAAGATGCAAAAAGGCAGATGATATTAAAAAATCTCCTTGAATTTGCTATAAACAACGATATCTGTGTGCTGGCAGAAGGAGTGGAAACGGAAGAAGAACTGGTGTTTTTAATGGATTGCGGTATCTTTTTATTCCAGGGATACTATATCGCTAGGCCCCAAATCGAGATCCGTCCCCTTGATCCTTACATTGCCGGGAAGATGAAGGCGCTTGCAGGAAAAACCTGATTTTATCGTAAATAATACTGGAATTTAGGGGACGAGTATGGTATAATGCTAAATTGAAGTGTAACGCCCTGTCGGTAAGGCGGTTCACATATATCTCAAGGAGGAACCCATTAATGAGTTTACAAGTGGAAAAATTAGAAAAGAACATGGCAAAATTAACGGTTGAAGTGCCGGCTGAGGAGTTTGAGAAGGCTCTTACCGCAGCTTACAATAAGAATAAGGGCAGATTTAACATCCCTGGTTTCAGAAAAGGCAAAGCACCACGTGCCATGGTAGAAAAGATGTATGGAGCAGGTGTCTTATATGAGGACGCTGTCAATGAAGCTCTTGATGCAACATATGGCGATGCTGTAGAGGAAAGCGGACTGGATATCGTTTCCAGACCAGAGATCAGCGTTGTTCAGGTTGAAAAAGGCCAGAACTTAATTTACACTGCTACTGTAGCTGTAAAGCCAGAAGTGACTTTAGGCGAGTATAAAGGAATCGAAGTAACCAAAGCAACTGCTGAAGTTACAGAAGAGGACATTGAAGCAGAGTTAAAGAGAGTCCAGGAACAGAACTCCAGACTGGTTACTGTAGAAGACAGAGCTGTGGAAGATGGCGACCAGACAGTCATCGACTTTGAAGGCTTCGTTGACGGAAAACCGTTTGACGGCGGCAAAGGAGAAGATTATCCACTTACCATTGGTTCCCACTCCTTCATTGATACATTTGAAGAGCAGCTGATTGGAAAAAACATTGGAGAAGCATGTGAAGTAAACGTAACTTTCCCAAATGAATATCACTCCACTGAGCTTGCTGGTAAACCGGCTATGTTTAAAGTAACAGTTAAGGAAGTTAAGAGAAAAGAACTTCCAGAGTTAAACGATGAGTTCGCTGGTGAAGTTTCTGAATATGATACATTAGAAGAATACAAAAATGACATCAAGGAAAAAGTTGCTGAAAGAAAGCAGAAAGCAGCAGCTACTGAGAATGAAGATCATGTTGTAGAGAAGGTTGTAGAGAACGCAGCTATGGATATTCCTGAGCCAATGATCGACAGCCAGGTAAATAACATGGTGAATGACTATGCAAGAAGAATGCAGAGCCAGGGACTTTCTCTTGACCAGTATATGAAATTTACTGGAATGACGATTGAAACATTAAGAGAGCAGATGAAGCCACAGGCATTAAAGAGAATTCAGACAAGACTGGTTCTTGAAGCAGTTGCCAAGGCAGAGAACATCGTTGTTTCTGATGAAGCAGTAGAGAAAGAAATTGCAACTATGGCTGAAAGCTACAAGATGGAAGTTTCACAGATTAAAGAATATCTTGGCGAAAGCGGCATTGTTCAGATGAAAGAAGATCTGGCAGTACAGGAAGCTGTTGATTTCCTGGTAGCAGAAGCGAAATTAGTTTAAGAGTTTTATTCCCGGTAGATTCCAGACATCCTGTCCGGAGTCTATTCGGTTTTGAGTGAGAAAGAACAGACAGGAGGAAGAAAGATGAGTTTAGTACCTTATGTCATTGAATCAACCAGTAAGGGGGAACGCTCTTACGATATTTATTCCAGACTTTTAAAAGAGAGAATTATTTTTCTCGGTGAAGAGGTGTCTGATGTTTCGGCAAGCCTTATTGTGGCACAGTTGTTATTTTTAGAGGCAGAAGACCCCACAAAGGATATTAATCTTTACATTAACAGCCCGGGCGGTTCTGTAACTGCAGGAATGGCAATTTATGACACCATGAACTATATCAAATGCGATGTCTCTACTGTCTGCATGGGTATGGCGGCCAGTATGGGAGCTTTTCTTTTATCAGGCGGAGCAAAGGGCAAGCGTTTTGCACTTCCCAATGCTGAGGTTATGATTCACCAGCCTTCTGGCGGAGCAAAAGGTCAGGCGACTGAAATTCGCATAGTTGCAGAGAATATATTAAAGATTAAGAAGCGTTTAAATGAGATTATGGCAGCAAATACCGGTCAGCCTTACGAAGTGATTGAACGTGATACAGAACGTGATAATTACATGACTGCTGATGAAGCAAAGGCTTATGGACTGATTGATAATATTCTTTACAGCCACGACCGTTAAGCATGAGCCAAAGCCATTAACAAGGAACACCCTTCGGGTATCCCTTTATGCTCAAAAAACGTGAGCCATCAACAAGGAGCACCCTTCGGGTATCCCTTTATGCTCAAAAAACGTGAGCCATCAACAAGGAGCACCCTTCGGGTATCCCTTTATGCTCAAAAAACGTGAGCCATCAACAAGGAGCACCCTTCGGGTATCCCTTTATGCTCAAAAAGCATGAGCCACAAACAAGGAAAGTATGAGGTGTGTATATGCCGGTCAGAACAGACGACAAGATCCGATGCTCTTTTTGCGGGAAAACCCAGGATCAGGTAAAGAAACTGATTGCCGGTTCCAATAATGTCTATATTTGTGATGAGTGCATTGATTTGTGCGCAGAGATATTAGAGGAAGAATTTGACGGCCATGACGAAGAGGCACCTGATTTCAGCAATATTAATCTGATGAAGCCAAAGGAAATGAAAGCTTTTTTAGATGAGTATGTCATTGGGCAGGACGAAGCAAAAAAGGTGTTGTCCGTAGCAGTATATAACCATTATAAGAGAATTACATCCGGTAAAAAGCTGGATGTGGATATACAAAAGAGCAATATTCTGATGTTGGGGCCTACCGGTTCCGGTAAAACTTATCTTGCGCAGACTCTGGCTAAGGTTTTAAACGTACCTTTCGCCATTGCAGATGCTACTGCCCTTACAGAAGCCGGTTATGTTGGTGAAGACGTAGAAAACATCCTTTTAAAATTGATCCAGGCAGCTGAGTATGATATCAGCAGAGCAGAATTTGGAATCATTTATATTGATGAGATTGATAAAATCACCAAGAAATCGGAGAATGTGTCAATCACCAGAGATGTTTCCGGTGAAGGTGTTCAGCAGGCTTTGTTAAAGATTCTGGAGGGTACGGTTGCCAGTGTTCCGCCTCAGGGTGGAAGAAAGCATCCCCACCAGGAACTTTTGCAGATCAATACCACCAACATTTTATTTATCTGCGGCGGAGCGTTTGATGGTCTGGAAAAAATCATTGAACGCCGTTTAAGTGCAGGATCCATTGGTTTTAATGCGGAGATTGTAGATAAGAATAAGACAGATATTGATGATCTCTTAAAGAAAACCCTGCCTCAGGATCTGGTTAAATTTGGGCTGATCCCTGAATTTATCGGACGCGTTCCCATCACCGTATCATTGGAACTGTTGGACCGGGCAGCTCTGGTTAAGATTTTGACAGAGCCGAAGAACGCGCTGGTTAAGCAATACCAGAAATTATTCGAACTGGATGATGTAAAGCTGGAGCTGACCGCTGATGCGGTGGAACGGATCGCAGAGCTGGCTGTGGAAAGAAAAACCGGTGCCAGAGGATTACGTTCCATTATGGAAAGCGTTATGACGGATCTGATGTATGAGATACCATCAGACAGCAGCATTGGAATCTGCAGAATCACCAAAGAGGTTGTGGATAAAAATGGAGAGCCGGAACTGGTTTATCGGGACACGGCAGTTCCCAGAAAATCACTGGCTCAGAAATTGAGAAAAGATAAGACAGGCGAGATCGCATAGATCCCTGCATGAGTCGGGAAGGTGTTACAGCGAATCAATCTGCTGGAACACCTTTTTGAATGCAAAGGAGAGAACCAAATGGTAGATAAGACAATTACAATGCCGGTTATTGCCCTGAGAGGTATGACTGTTCTACCCAAAATGATGCTGCACTTTGATATCAGCCGTGAGAAATCTATCGCGGCGGTTGAAAAAGCCATGGTAGGGGATCAGAAGGTATGCCTGGTAACCCAGAGAAATCCGGAAGAAACCGATCCTGGAATAGAAGACTTATATCAGGTAGGAACGGTTGCTTTAATCAAACAGCTGGTGAAGCTTCCCAATAACGTGATCCGTGTCATGGTAGAGGGCCTGGAGCGGACAGAGCTTCTGACTCTTGAAAGTGAAGAACCTCTTCTTATAGGCGAGATTGAAGAACTTCAGGTGCCAATGGATATATTAGATCCGGTTACCATACAGGCAATGGCTGAGATTGTGAAAGAAAAACTGGAAGCCTATGGCAAAGAAAATCAAAGGATCGCTAAGGAAGTGGTCCCTGGATTGCTGGTTATTCCGGAGCTGGGGGAACTTCTTGATCAGGTTGCAGTTCAGCTGTCCTGGGATTACCGCCTTCGTCAGCAGGTGCTTGAAAGTGTACTTCTGGAAGAACGGTATGCTCTGGTTATGAAACACCTGATTACTGAAATAGAAGTGACTAAGGTGAAAAAGGAATTACAGGCCCATGTGAAGGAACGGATTGACAAAAATCAGAAGGATTACATTTTAAGAGAGCAGATGAAAGTGATCCGGGAAGAGCTGGGAGAAGATAATCCGCTTTCTGACAGTGATGAATATGCCAAACGTCTGAAAGCATTAAAAGCAGACAAAGAAATAAAGGAAAAGATTCAAAAAGAAATCGACCGCTTTAAATCCATGCCGGGAGGAAGCCAGGAAGCCAATGTTGTACGGATGTATCTGGATACAGTTCTTGATTTTCCATGGAAGAAGATGTCAAAGGATAACAACAGCATCGTTCACGCACAGCAGGTTCTGGATGAAGAACATTATGGCCTGGAAAAAGTAAAAGAACGGATTCTGGAATATTTAGCAGTCCGGATTCTTACAAAAAAAGGAACCAGTCCCATTTTATGTCTGGTTGGACCTCCTGGAACAGGAAAGACTTCCATTGCAAGATCTGTAGCAAAAGCGCTGAATAAAGAATATGTAAGAATCAGCCTGGGAGGTATCCGGGATGAGGCGGAGATCAGAGGACATAGAAAAACATATGTGGGCGCTATGCCTGGCAGAATTGCAGAGGCTGTCAAACAGGCAGGTGTAAACAACCCGCTGATGCTTCTTGATGAAATTGACAAAGTCAGCAGTGACTATAAAGGCGATACCTCTTCCGCACTGTTAGAAGTGCTTGACAGTGAACAGAATGTAAAATTCAGAGACCATTATATCGAACTTCCCATTGATTTATCCAATGTTCTCTTTCTTGCAACAGCCAATACCATAACAACCATTCCCGGACCTCTTCTTGACCGAATGGAAGTGATTGAAATAAACAGTTATACTGAGAATGAAAAATTCCATATTGCCAAAAACTATCTGGTGAAAAAGCAGCAGGAACGAAATGGTCTAACGGGAAAGCCCGTTACCATAACGGATCAGGCGATTGAAAAGATCATACACAATTATACCAGAGAAGCCGGAGTCAGAAACTTAGAGCGGCGGATCAGTTCTGTTTTCAGAAAGGCAGCCAGAGAATTCCTGGAAGACAAAAGCCATGTCATTGAGGTGACAGAGTGTCAGCTGGAAAAATACTTAGGGAAAGAAAAAGTATCCTATAACAATGTTAACGACGAAGACCAGGTAGGAATTGTGAGAGGCCTTGCATGGACCAGTGTAGGCGGAGATACTCTGCAGATTGAAGTAAATGTAATGCCTGGCAAAGGAACCCTTCAGACCACAGGACAAATGGGAGATGTTATGAAGGAGTCGGCACAGACTGCATTAAGCTATGTCAGGTCCATAGGACCGGAATATCATGTGCCTGATGATTATTTTGAGAAACACGATATTCATCTTCATATCCCGGAGGGAGCAGTTCCAAAGGATGGGCCCTCAGCAGGAATTACCATGGCAACTGCCATGCTTTCTGCGGCTATCAACAGGAAGGTATGTGCAACCGTTGCCATGACAGGAGAGATAACCTTAAGAGGCCGGGTTCTTCCAATCGGAGGCTTAAAGGAGAAAATTCTTGCTGCACGTATGGCACATGTGAAAAAAGTTCTGGTTCCGGATAAAAACCGTCCGGATATCGCAGAATTATCAGAAGAGATTACAGAAGGCCTTACAATTGTATTTGTAAAGGAAATGCCCGAAGTATTAAAAGAGGCTTTCGTCCAGGAATAGAAAGGAAATTACATGATTATTAAAACCGTAGAACTGGAGACTGTATGCGGAATTACCAGCAAGCTTCCGGAGAACACAAAACCGGAATTTGCATTTGCAGGTAAGTCAAACGTGGGCAAATCCTCTCTCATCAATGCACTTATGAACCGGAAGTCCTTTGCAAGAACTTCATCCTCTCCAGGTAAAACACAGACCATTAATTTTTACAATATTAATGATTCCCTGTATTATGTGGATCTTCCCGGATATGGTTATGCAAAGGTATCCGTAGAAGTAAAAGCAAAATGGGGAAAGATGATTGAAAATTATCTTCATAATTCGCCTATGCTGAAATGTGTGTTTCTGCTGATTGATATCCGTCACGAGCCATCAGATAATGATAAAACCATGTACGACTGGATCATTAGTAATGGATATCAGCCGGTTATTATTGCCACCAAGTTAGATAAGCTGAAACGAAGTCAGGTTGCAAAGGCATTAAAAGTAGTGCGGACCGGACTGGGAATCGGAGCAGATGTGACTGTAATTCCGTTTTCAGCGGAGACAAAACAGGGCAGAGAAGAAATCTGGGATTTGATCGATGAATCTGTAAATAGTCTTGACAAGGAGTAAAAATCTTTTTATAATGAACCTATTTATTACATAGAGTTCATTATAGCAGAAAGAGGAGAAAACAGTTATGAAAAAAACTATGAAGAAAATTGTATCAACTCTCATGGCAGCAGCTCTGGCAGCGGCAGCATTGACTGCCTGTGCAGGCGGTAACTCCACAGCGGGCACTTCCGGTACAGGAAAAGAAGCAGGAGACAAAAAAGTATTAAAAGTTGCCATGGAGTGCAGCTATGCTCCTTACAACTGGACTCAGCCAACCGATGCAAACGGAGCAGTGAAGATCTCTGGAAGCTCAGATTATGCATATGGTTATGATGTAATGATGGCGAAAAAGATTGCGGACGAGCTGGGCTATAACCTGGAGATTGTAAAGCTGGACTGGGATTCTTTAGTTCCTGCTGTTCAATCTGGAAAGGTTGATTGTGTCATCGCAGGACAATCCGTTACTGCAGAGCGTATGCAGTCCGTTGATTTCACAAATCCTTATTATTTTGCAACCATCGTAGCTTTGGTAAAAGCCGGTGGTAAGTATGAGAATGCAAAGAGTGTTGCTGACTTAAAGGGTGCAGTTGCTACATCCCAGTTAAACACCATCTGGTATGATAACTGTCTTCCACAGATTCCCGACGCTGATATTCAGCCGGCTCAGGAATCCGCTCCTGCTATGCTTGTTTCTTTAAGTTCTGGAAGATGTGACGTGGTTGTAACTGATAAGCCAACTGGTCAGGCAGCTTTAATTGCATATCCTGATTTCAAACTTCTTGATTTCACAGGTACAGATGGTGAGTTCAAGGTTTCTGATGAGGATATTAATATTGGTGTCTCTGTTAAAAAAGGCAATGCTGAATTAAAAGATGCCATAAACGGAGTACTTGGCAAGATGACCAAGGACGATTTTAACAAGATGATGGAAGAGGCAATTAAAGTACAGCCGCTTTCAAAATAATAATAAGATGAATCGGAGCTTGCAGGCACGGGATGGGAGTTTTTCCGTGCCCCTTGTTCTGTTTTAACCAAGCTGTGAAAGGGAGAGGGTAATATATGTCTTTGCCGTCAGATTTTTTTGGAAGAATGGTATTTATTCTGCAAAATTATGGTCCGTCCTTCTTAGCAGGGGCTGGCAAGACAATGGCGATCGCCATTGTAGGCACATTGATCGGATGTGTAATCGGATTTGCAGTAGGAATTATTCAGACCACTCCGGAATCAAAGCAGGATAATCTGTTTAAAAAGATACTGATTAAAGGAATTAAATTTATATTAAATGTATATGTAGAGGTATTCCGCGGAACCCCCATGATGGTTCAGGCCATGTTTATTTTTTATGGATCTTCCGCACTTTTTGGAATTAATATGTCCATTGTATTTGCATCCTATTTTATAGTCTCAATCAACACAGGAGCCTATATGGCAGAGACGGTCAGAGGTGGAATCCTTTCTATTGATCCGGGCCAGACAGAGGGAGCAAAGGCCATTGGTATGACCCATTACCAGACCATGTTAAATGTTATCATGCCACAGGCGCTTCGTAATATCATGCCTCAGATTGGCAATAACTTAATTATTAATATTAAGGATACCTGTGTACTTTCTGTGATCGGAGTCGTCGAGCTGTTTTATGCGACAAAGGGTGTGGCAGGAGCTTACTATACGTATTTTGAAGCATTTACCATCACCATGGTCATTTACTTTGTCCTGACCTTTACCTGTTCCAGAATTCTCCGGCACTGGGAGAAAAAGATGGATGGGCCGGACAGCTACGATCTGGCTACAACAGATACCTTGGCTTATACCAGTGGAATGGTGAAATTTCCGGACCCGAAAGAGAAGGAGGATAAATAAATGGCTGAAAGCAATGTGTTAAAAATTCGTCATTTAAGCAAGACATTTGGAACCAATGTAGTATTAAGAGATATTGATTTCAATGTAAATGCCAAAGATGTGACCTGTATCATCGGAGCATCCGGCTCAGGAAAATCCACTCTTTTGCGCTGCATCAATCTTTTGGAAACACCCACTACCGGAGAGATTTTATATCATGATGTGGATATTACAGACAGAAAGATGAATGTTCCCGAATACCGTACCCGTGTTGGCATGGTATTTCAGAATTTTAATCTCTTTAATAATATGACTGTGCTGGAAAACTGTATGGTTGGTCAGGTGAAGGTTTTAATGAAAGATAAGGAAGAAGCCAGAAAGAAAGCCATGATGTTTTTAGAGAAGGTTGGAATGGCGCCTTATATCAATGCAAAGCCAAGACAGCTTTCAGGTGGTCAGAAGCAGAGGGTAGCCATTGCAAGAGCACTTGCCATGGAACCGGAGGTTCTTCTTTTTGACGAACCCACTTCCGCACTGGATCCCCAGATGGTTGGAGAAGTTCTTGCAGTTATGAGAACGCTTGCAAAGGAAGGACTCACCATGATCATCGTAACCCATGAGATGGCGTTTGCAAGAGATGTGTCTAATCATGTGGTTTATATGGCGGGTGGTGTGATTGAAGAAGAGGGAGCACCAGCAGATATATTTGGTAATCCTCAGAAAAACTCAACAAAGGAATTTTTAACCCGTTTTATGCAGGGTTAGAAGCAGACGGAGCTGTCGCAAAATAACTGAATGATCAGTTGTGGAGCAGGCTCCTTTTTGATATACTGGTAACAAAAAGTAGATAACAAATAGGGGGTACATATGAGAATTGTCTTTATGGAAACGGATACTATGGGAGATGATGTGGATTATACACCGTTTTATAATCTGGGAGAGGTGGTAAAATATAATAAATCAGAGCCAGAATATAATCAGGAGCGTGTAAAGGATGCAGATGTAATTGTGGTAAATAAGATTCCTATGAATGAGGAAACCCTAAAGTATGCCCGGCATGTAAAACTCATCTGCCTGACAGCTACAGGAACCAATACTGTTGACTTTGATTATGTCAGAAAAAGGAACATCGCAGTCACCAATGTTAAAGGATATTCCACCCAGTCTGTGATACAGCATACCTTTGCATTGTTGTTTTATGTATATGAGAAGCTTTCTTATTACGATCAGTTTGTAAAGTCGGGAGAGTACGCAGCCAGTGATATATTCAGTAACTTTGATATAAAATTCAATGAACTTTACGGAAAAACCTGGGGCATTATCGGACTTGGAGAGATTGGAAGAGGAGTGGCAAAGGTGGCAGAAGCCTTTGGCTGCCACGTAATCTATTATTCCACCTCCGGTAATAACAGTAATTCTCTCTGGGAGCGGGTTGAATTTGATGCTTTATTAAATGAGTCAGATATCATATCCATACATGCCCCGTTAAATCCTGCTACAGAATATTTAATTGATGAAGATGCATTGAAGAAGATGAAAAAAACTGCTGTTCTTTTGAATCTGGGAAGGGGAAATATCATAAGAGAAGAAGCACTTTTAAAAGCTCTGGAAACAGGAGAAATCGCGGGGGCAGGACTGGATGTAATCAGTGCAGAACCTATACTTCCGGATAATCCCCTTCTTAAGATCAAAGACAGTACAAAACTGATCATTACTCCTCACATCGCCTGGGCTACGGTTGAGGCCAGAAGAAGGTGTCTGTATGAAGTGTACGAAAACATGGTTTCTTACCTTCGAGGAGAGGAAAGAAATCGAATCAGGTAAAAAGAGGCGGCTGATGACAGCCGCCTTATGTGATCAGTCCTTTTAATCATTACGGGAAAAAATGTCACGTATCTTGATCCGTAAGAATGTACGGAGCACTTCGGCTCCCAGCACCAGAATCAGAAATGGCAGAAAAACAGTGAGAAACAACTTGGCTTTTAGCCGGAACATCTTCTTTTTGTGCTGTAATTTTAAAGTCTGATAATGGTCTGATATAGAATGATACCATGTTTTTTTTACCGGAACTTTTTTCAAACGAATTCCCCCTTACTAATGTCTAATGACAGCATTTCTAAGATCCGCTCATCAATGATTTCATGGCAAATGCATAAATTTCCTGACTTTTTAACTTCCAGTGGTCACACATGATTTCTGCCTGATCTTTATCCGGGACAGATAGTTCCAGATTAATCAGACAGTTCTTACCTTCCCTTACTTCGCAGTGAACAATGTAATCCTGGGCTGTGGATTTATAGTAATCTGCTGTTACACCAACTTCGTTGCGGAGACGGAACTTGTTTTCTTTGAGATATTCATCCATGTCATGGACAATGGCCGGTGATATCTTATTGCCAAAGAAGGAAAGAGTCTCTTCCCCTTCTCTGGTAATGTCATACCGGCTGCTGTTGTGATTGGTCTCCACATGCAGTAGTCTTGCCTCTAACAGTTCATTCAATGCCTGATTTAACGTAAAATATGTGGTATACTCATGCTCCAGAAAAAAGTTAGATAATTGTGCACTGGTCAGGGGAAAGTTTACCTGCTTCAGCATGTATAGAATCATCAGCTTATATAGTGTCATAGGTTCTGAGAGCATCGGATAACCTCCATCTTTCTATTACCGGATATGGTCTTTTACCGCCCGGCTGACAATATCTGCCACACGGGGATCAAAAGCCTCAGGCAGGATATTGTCTTCATTTATTTCCGAAGGCGCTACCAGACCGGCAATGGCCTCAGCAGCAGCAAGCTTCATCTCTTCTGTAATGGCAGCAGCCCTTCCCTCCAGTGCACCTTTAAAAATACCTGGGAAAACTACTACGTTATTGACCTGATTAGGGAAATCAGATCTTCCTGTACCAACAACTCTGGCGCCGGCCTTTTTTGCCAGATCCGGCATGATCTCAGGTACCGGGTTAGCCATGGCAAAAAGAATGGAATCAGAATTCATGGAAGAGACCATCTCTTCTGTTACAATCCCCGGAGCTGATACTCCGATAAAAACATCGGCACCCTTCATGGCATCAGCCAGGTTTCCTGTCTGACCTTCCAGGTTGGTACAATCCATCATCTTTTCCTGCATCCAGTTTAAGCCCTCCATTCCTTTAAAAAGGATACCGGCCCGGTCGCAAAGGACGATATGCAAAAATCCGTAAGACAGCAGAAGTCTGGTAATAGCAATACCGGCAGAGCCTGCGCCGTTTACTACCACACGGCAGTCCTCTTTCTTTTTCCCTGTTACTTTCAGGGCATTGATCACTCCGGCAAGAACTACAATGGCAGTCCCGTGCTGGTCGTCGTGAAAGACTGGAATGGAAAGCAGCTTCTTTAACCGCTCTTCGATCTCAAAGCATCTTGGCGCTGAAATATCTTCCAGATTAATTCCGCCAAAAGCAGGAGCAATGGCAACGACGGTTTTAATGATTTCTTCTGTATCCTGTGTGTCTAAACAGATGGGAATGGCATTGACTCCCCCGAATTCTTTAAATAATACGGCTTTTCCTTCCATAACCGGCATGGCTGCAAGTGGTCCGATATTACCAAGTCCTAAAACAGCGCTGCCATCGGATACAACAGCAATGGTGTTGGACTTTATGGTATATTGATAGGCAGCTTCCGGATTGTCCGCGATTACCTTACATGGCTCTGCTACTCCGGGGGTGTAGGCAAGGGCTAAATCTTCCCTGCTTTTTACTGCTGCTTTGGAAGTGATTTCCAGCTTTCCGCCCCATTTTTCATGAAGCAATAATGCTTTCTCGTTGGTTGTCATAATGAGTTTGTCCTTTTTTCAACAGTTTTTATTTATCATACCAATTTTAGGGTTTTAAATCAATAGAAAATATGTTAGAATATAGAGTAATTCAAATGAAGCAAATGAAAAACATAATGAAATTGAAGATACAGGTGGTACTATGAGAGAACGAATCAACAGGCTGGCAAAGGGCATCATTGATTCAGAAATTCCAAAGATAAAGGTTACCCCATCGGGAATTGATGATGTGGTGCGTTCAGGCGGAGCCACGAGACGGGAACTTGTCGTTACCAGTGAGAATAACCTGCATATAAAAGGGCTTGCATATTCCTCTGATTACCGCGTTCGTATGATAAGCGGGTCGTTTGGAGGTACATACAACCATCTTGTCTATGAGATTAACAGTAGTTTCATGGAAGATGGGGACGTAATTAAGGGATCTTTTTATCTGGTTACCAATGGCGGCGAGAAGGAAGTCCCTTATTCGTTTCGGGTAGAGCTTGGCACGTCAGGGAAAGCACTGAGTGATTTAACGACAGCAGAGAATTTTGCAGATACTGCAAAAAAAGATATGGATACGGCTCTTCGCTTATTTGAGTACCGCGATTTTGTTACGGCCCCGTTTATGAAAGACCTTCACGTAAGGGCAATTTATGACGGATTAAAGGGCCGGCCTGACAGAAGAAAGGAACTGGAAGAGTTTCTTGTAGCGTTAAAGGTAAAAAAGCCGGTTGAACTATCGGTGGATACCGCAGAACGCAGATATGGACAACTGGAGGATGTTGTTAAAGACTGGGTTGAGTTAAAGCGAAGCAGCTGGGGCTATATCAATCTGGAAGTGACGACAGACTGTGATTTTATAGAGCTGCCAAAGAAGACTATTGGCGAGCAGGATTTTGAAGATGACAGATATGAGCTGCCCTTTCTTGTACACCCGGATCGTATGCATCAGGGAGAAAATTATGGCAGAATTCAGATAAACGGAGTGGAAGAGTGCTTTTTAATACCAGTAACATCGGTATGTAACCCCGGAGGAGGAATATCGGCGGAGGACGCCTTTGCAAAAGAGGCATTCGGCCGATTTTTGCGGCTCCGCCTGGAAGCAGAGACAGGGAAAGAACCGGCTGATTCCCTGTGCAAAGAGATGGAGAAGGCACTGGATGAAATCGAACTGATGAAGGGAGAGTCAGGCCTTATTAAACTGCTTCGTGCGCAGTGCCGTCTGTTTGCCGGAGAGAAATCAGAAGCTGCCCTTTTCCTCGATGAAAGCCGGGATGAGATTCTTTCACAAAGACAGGAAAAGAAAGAGATTTACTGTTATTACCAGTATTTAAGACTTGAGATCCAGCCCGATGAATACCAGAGGGAATCTTTAGTCCGTCTGATGAAGAAATATTTGGAAGAAGATCAGCATCTGTTTTATCTGTTTGGACTTCTGACAAAATCAGACAGCCGGCTGCTTGAGAATCCTCCTGCATTACTGGCAATCCTCAAGCGTCAATATGAAGCAGGGGTAAGAAGCCCCTTTTTCTATGTGTGGGGATGCCGTGTTTTAAACAGCGCTCCGGACCTGATGCGTGCCATTGGTCCCATGGAACTTCAGATCCTGTTTTCCTCTGCAGGAAAAGGCATGATAGAGAAAGGGCTGATCACGCAGATCTGCAGACTCACTCTCACAGCCAAGCATTATAACCGGCTGCATTACCGGATGCTTTGCAGACTGTACAAAGAGACATCTGAAAAAGAGGTGTTAGAAGCCATCTGTTCCCTGTTAATCAAAGGGGAGTGCCGTAACTTGGAGGCCTTTTCCTGGTATGAGAAGGGAATCAGAGCGGGAATCAGCCTGACCAGGCTTTATGAATACTATATTTATGCATTGCCAAAAAACTATTGCTATCTGCTTCCTAAGGAAGTGCTTCTTTATTTTTCCTATGGTGGAAGCGAACTGGATCTTTACAGCAGAAGTGTTTTATATAAGAATGTTCTCGTATATTTAGAGCCGGTTGATCCTCTTTATCAGGCTTATGAACGGGTCATTGAAAAATTTGCCACAGAACAGCTTTTTGAATCCAGAATTGATAATTACCTGGCTGCCATCTATGAGCGTATTTTATTAAAGGAAGTAGTGGATTTATCCATGGCAAAAGTGCTTCCTTCTATTCTGCGCTCTTACCGTGTGGAATGCAGCAATAAAAAAATGAAATATGTAATTGTCTGCTATGAAGAGATGACACAGGAAGATGCATTTCTTTTAAATGACGGAGTTGCCTATGTACCCCTGTTTTCCGAACACAGCATTCTGCTTTTCCAGGATGCCTATGGAAACCGGTACGCCAACATTCCATATAAGAAGGATCCGGTGATGGAACGGACCGAGCTGGAAGAACGGTGCTTTGAATTGTATCCAAAGCATTCCATGCTTCGGCTTCGCGTTTGTGATCAGATTCTGGCTGACGGAGCGAAAGATGCAAAAGAGGTTCAGATTCTGGAAAGCACACTGGAAGATCCCAATCTGCGGCCGTTTTACCAGAAGCTGCTGCTCTCAAGAGTCATTGAATATTATCAGAAGCAGTCAGAAACCGGGCCGGAACAGGGAGAGGGAGCCGGATACTTATTAAAGCTTGATAAAAAGGTACTTACCAGGCAGGAACGGGCCGGAGTCTGTGATACGCTGATCCGCAACAATCACATGGAAGAAGCTTATAAAATGATCCGGGATTTCGGCGCCGAAGGAATTAGTTCCAAACAGCTTCATAAGCTTTGCACGGAGATGATTCTTAAGAATCTCTTCCGTGAGGATGGGCTTTTACTCCATCTGGCATATACTGCTTTTTTAGAAGAGGAGAACGACAGTGTTCTTCTGGATTACCTGTGTGAACATTATAATGGTCTCAGCAGCCAGATGTACCGGATTCTGCTGCAGGGAGTCTCTCTTCATGTGGAAACCTATGACTTGGAAGAACGTCTGTCCGCACAGATGATGTTCAGCGGAGACACCTTAAGACTTGATAAGGTTTTTCATCTGTACCAAAGCAGAAAAGAGCCGGGTGAGAGCATTGTAAAAGCATATTTTACCATAAAGTGCACCGACTATTTTATGAATGAGAAAGAGCCGGAAGAGTGGGTATTTTCGTATCTGGAAGGGATCATACAGACGGCGGCTCAGAAAGGCCGTTTTCCAACCATCTATTTACTGGCTCTGACCAGATATTATTCTCAGCTGCCGGCCATTGATGAAGAGCAGAAAGAATTGTTAAAAAGCATGGTATCCCTTTTACTGGAAGAACGTCTGGTATTTCCATACTATAAAAAGCTGGCGAAATATATGGCCATGCCAGAGGATATCATGGATAAGGCCATGATTTCCCACTGTGCAGAGCGGGATTCTAAAATAGAACTTGAGATCCGGATTCTTCCTGATGAAGAAGAATATCACAGTGAGGATATAACCCGTATGTATCAGGGTGTTTTCGTAAAACAGAAGATACTGTTTGAAGGCGAAATCATGGAATACCGGGTAAAAGAACTGGTTGATGAGGAATGGGTATTAAAGGAAGAGGGAAGCGTCAGCTGCGAGGCAGGCGTGACACCGGAAGATTCGGACAGCAGATATGCCTGCTTAAACGAAATGAGCCTGTCTCTCAATCTGAAGGACGAGACGGGGCTTAAAAAACGGATGCAGGAGTATTTAAAGAAGAATGCTGCTGCAGAAGAAATATTTTCACTGATGTAAGATAAGGGGATGTCAATGGACGGACTGATAATAGGGCTTGATCTGTGTGATGCCTATACCCGGATATGCTGCCATGACAGAGAAAAATCATGGAGTATTCCTACGGTTATCTGTAAGAAAAAGGATGAGGAAGCCTGGTACATAGGAGAAGAAGCATACGCCTATACTCTTGTGGGTGAAGGCATCATTGTGGACAAGCTGATAAAGATGGTAAGAAAAGACGGTACTGCAACACTAGGCGGTACAAAATATGAAGGTCTTGACTTACTAAAGCTATTTTTGAAAAAGATAATGAAGCTCCCTATGGAAGAATTCTTCTGTGAGGAGATTAAAGAGCTGGTAATTACCATGCAGAAAGTGGATACAAAATTGATGGATGCGCTGATGTATTGTGCGGACTCCCTTGGAATTGAGCGGGAGAAGGTTCATATTATCAGCCATACAGAAAGCTTTGTTTACTATGTGCTGAGCCAGAAAAAAGAAGTATGGGGCAATCAGGTGGGCGTATTTGATTTGTCAGAAGACTCCTTTCACTATCATGAGCTTAAGGTTCAGAGAGGGCTTCGGAAAATGATGGTGATTGCAGAGCATGAGGCTTTGGAAGAAAGCTTTAATCTGGATATATTAGATACCCCTTCCGGCGGAAAGCTTGCAGATAAAATCTTAAGCTCCTGTGCAGACAGGCTTTTGCAAAAGAAACTCTTTTCTTCTGTATTTCTAACAGGGAAAGGGTTCGAACGCCATGACTGGGCAAAAGATTCCATGAAAGTACTCTGTTCCCGAAAAAAGGTTTATATGGAGCCGGAACTGTTTGCCAGAGGAGCTGCTTTTAAAGGTATGGATTATCTTAAGGATAACAGCGCTTATCCGTTTATCTGTATCTGTGACGGCCATCTTCATTCTACGGTATCCTTACGTGTACTTCATAAGGAACGGGAGAGTCAGCTGGTAGTTGCTGCAGCAGGGGACAACTGGTATGAGGCAAAAAGCAGTGTTGATTTAATCGTAGACAAACAGGATTATGTGGAATTTATGGTAACACCCATGGATCCCAAGCAAAAGAGGCTGGTAAAGATACCCCTGGAGGGATTCCCCAACCGCCCGGACCGGACAACCAGACTGGGAATCAGCTTTGGCTTTTTGGATGAGAGAACCATGGCGGTGGTATTAAAGGATAAGGGGTTTGGAGAATTGTTTCCTGCAACCGATACGGTGATCAGGCAGGAGGTCATGCTATGAGCCTGATTTTGTGCCGGCAGGAACCGGTAAAACGGCCTTTTTATTTTGAATATCTGGGAGTACGTATTTTTTCCTCCCAGGAACTTTGTTATGTGATTTATAATCACCCCCTTCTTGTACTGGATGGCTTTGTGGATGAGAGCCTGCTGGAGTTTATCCGGGAAGATTTGGATATGGGTTTTTTTGCAGCGAAGCTGGAAAAATGGCAGAAGAGCGGAGAAGAGGAAGACGAGCTTCTGGCGATGATCCTTCACGAATGTGATTATTACACCGCGGTGGAAGTGGGACGGTTTCGTCAGCAGCTGGCTGCATTTCGAAGATTACCCCAGTCTGAACTGTTAAAGCAAAAGGCGGATTTCCTGTTTCAGAAGAATCAATACGGCAAGGCGGTTTCTATCTATATCAGAATCCTTGATATGGCAAGAGCGGAACGGGGCAGTGACAGTTTTACCGCAAAAGTCTATCATAACTTAGGTGCTGCCTATGCCCGGCTGTTTCTGATGGATAAAGCATGCAGAGCCTATGAAAAATCATATGACCTGGTTAACAATGAGGAAGTATTAAAAAAGATCTGCCACTTAAGCCAGTGGAACCCGTCTGTGACGCCGGGAGAACGTTTTTTGTCTTTGATGACGGAAGAATTAAAGGAAGTATGCAAAGATGAGCGGGCGGTGGCAAACGAAAACGCAGGGAAGGCAAAAAGCCTGCTTGAGCTGGAAAACTTATTCCAGAAAGATCCCATCAAGCGTTTTCAGGGAGCAGGAGATCTGGTTTCCAAGTGGAAGAAGGAATACCGTAATATTATGTCTTGACAAAACGGCAAAAAACTTCTATCATATACTAGATAACAGGAAAAGGTATTGATGAAGAGGAGTACGCACATAACCCTGAAAGAGAGAACCGTTCACTGGCTGAAAGACGGTTAAGGTAGTGTTTGCGGAAGGTAGCTTCGGAACTGGAAAGCTGAATGATTAATATACAGTAGGCTTTCACGCGTGGCCCCGTTAAAGGCCGTAAAGATATGGCAGAATCTGCCATAATAAAGGTGGTACCGCGTTTATACGCCCTTTGTGTCTTCGGATGCAGAGGGCTTTTTGTTTTCCCAAATAACGAGCTGACAAAAGGAGTAGATTATGAAAGAGTTGGAAAAAACCTATGATCCGTCAGGGATTGAAGGCAAACTTTATCAGAAATGGCTGGACAAAAAGTATTTTCATGCCAAACCAAATAAGGATAAGAAACCATTTACCATTGTGATGCCCCCACCCAATATTACCGGTCATCTTCATATGGGACATGCCCTTGATAATACCATGCAGGATATTCTGATCCGCTATAAGAGAATGCAGGGTTTTGAGGCCTTATGGCAGCCGGGAACGGATCATGCAGCCATTGCCACAGAAGTAAAAGTAATTGAAAGCTTAAGAGCCCAGGGTATTGAGAAAGCAGATCTGGGACGGGATGGCTTTTTGGAAAAATGCTGGGACTGGAGAAAAGATTACGGAAGCAGAATCATTAACCAGCTTCACAAGATGGGATCTTCCGCTGACTGGGACAGAGAGCGTTTTACCATGGATGAGGGTTGTTCCGAGGCAGTACAGGAAGTATTCATTCGGTTGCACAAAAAAGGTTTTATCTATAAGGGTTCCAGAATTGTAAACTGGTGTCCTGTGTGTCAGACTTCTATTTCTGATGCAGAGGTAGAGCATGAAGACCAGAATGGCTTTTTCTGGCATATAAACTACCCCATTGCCGGTGAAGAAGGCAGATTTGTGGAAATTGCAACCACCAGACCGGAAACCCTCTTAGGCGATACGGCAGTAGCAGTCAATCCCGATGATGAGCGTTATCAGGACATTATTGGTAAGATGTTAATACTTCCCCTGACTGGAAGAGAGATTCCAGTGATTGCAGATTCCTATGTTGACAAAGAATTTGGTACCGGATGCGTTAAGATCACTCCGGCTCATGACCCTAACGATTTTGAAGTGGGAAGAAGACATCAGCTGCCTGAACTGACAATTATGAACGATGATGCTACCATATGTCTTGCAGGAAGCAAGTATAACGGTATGGAACGTTATGAAGCCAGAAAGGCAATTGTAAAGGACTTGGAAGAACTGGGACTTTTGGTTAAGGTAGTTCCCCATGCCCATGCAGTTGGTACCCATGACCGCTGTAAGACTACAGTAGAGCCAATGGTAAAACAGCAGTGGTTCGTGAAGATGGAAGAGATGGCGAAACCGGCAATCGAAGCATTGAAAACCGGCAAGCTGAAATTCGTTCCGGAACGTTTTGATAAGATCTACCTTCACTGGCTGGAAAATATCCGGGACTGGTGTATTTCCAGACAGCTTTGGTGGGGTCACAGAATTCCGGCTTTTTATTGTGATGAGTGTCATGAGATTATTGTTTCCAAGGATTCACCAGATGTATGTCCAAAGTGCGGAGGCACTCACTTTACCCAGGATGAAGATACCCTTGATACCTGGTTTTCCTCAGCCCTCTGGCCATTCTCAACCCTTGGCTGGCCGGACAATACAGAGGATTTAAAATATTTCTATCCTACCAGCGTTCTTGTAACCGGCTATGATATTATTTTCTTCTGGGTAATCCGTATGGTATTCTCCGGAATTGAGCAGACAGGG
The DNA here is from genome assembly GCF_048627165.1 of Lacrimispora struthionigena. NCBI lineage: Bacteria > Bacillati > Bacillota > Clostridia > Lachnospirales > Lachnospiraceae > Lacrimispora > Lacrimispora struthionigena. The sequence continues at coordinate 373,248 of NZ_JBMBWP010000002.1, read as the reverse complement.
GAGCTTCCGTTCCACACCGTACTGATTCATGGACTGGTAAGAGATTCCGAGGGTAGAAAAATGAGTAAATCCCTGGGAAATGGGATTGATCCTCTGGAGGTTATCGATAAATACGGCGCAGACGCTCTTAGAATGACACTGATTACCGGAAACGCTCCTGGAAATGATATGCGTTTTTACTGGGAGCGGGTAGAGGCAAGCAGAAACTTTGCCAATAAAGTATGGAACGCTTCCCGTTTTATCATGATGAATATTGAAAAGGCTCCTGATGCAAAGGCAGAACTTTCTGAGCTTACCATGGCGGATAAATGGATCTTGTCAAAAGCCAATACTCTTGCCAGGGATGTGACAGAAAATCTGGATAAATATGAGCTTGGAATTGCTCTTTCCAAAGTTTATGATTTTATCTGGGAAGAATTCTGTGACTGGTATATCGAGATGGTGAAACCAAGGCTGTGGAATGAAGAAGACACCACAAAGAATGCTGCTGTATGGACCTTAAAAACGGTTTTAATTAACTCCTTAAAACTTCTTCACCCCTATATGCCGTTCTTAACGGAGGAGATTTTCTGTAATCTTCAGGAGGAAGAAGAGTCGATCATGATCTCAAACTGGCCGGAATACAGGGAAGAATATGCATTTGAAGCGGAAGAGCTGGCGGTAGAAACCATTAAGGAAGCAGTAAGAGGTATCCGAAATGTCAGAACCTCCATGAATGTTCCTCCCAGCAAGAAGGCAAAGGTATATGTAGTTTCTGAGAACCAGGAAATACTTGATATCTTTGAACACAGCAAAGTTTTCTTTGCGACCCTTGGTTATGCTGGCGAGGTGTTCATACAAAAGGACAAGTCAGGAATCGACGAGGATGCGGTTTCTGCAGTGATCCATCAGGCTGTCATCTATATGCCATTTGCAGAACTGGTTGATATTGAAAAAGAAATTGACCGTCTGAAAAAGGAAGAAGAACGTCTGGAAAAGGAACTGACCCGTGTGCGTGCCATGTTAAGCAACGAAAAATTCGTAAGCAAGGCGCCTGAGGCCAAAATCGAAGAAGAAAAAGCAAAACTTGAGAAATATGCTCAGATGATGGAACAGGTGAAGGAACGTCTTTCCCAGCTCTCTTAAAGCTTTTAAAAAATCGACAATATAATTTTGTATGAAAAAACAGTCGAACACGGAACTGAATCGTGTCCGGCTGTTTTTTTGCTGTCCGGGATTGGTTTAGAATCATTCTCAGCCCTGCCGATCATTTCCAAATAAGTGAGGGTAAGACAAAAATATCAGATTGGGACTGTAAAATACTGTCGGGAAGTGACACAGGGGGTTGGAAAAAGACGATGAAAAAGTGGAATTTTTTCCGTGGTTTTGACAAATTCTGAATGGATAACTGGCTATAATGTTCCTACAGGGCGGGAGGTGAACGTAGCAACGGAACTTAACCTGTACATAGATGTATTGTTCTTTATTAATTTTACCATGGATTTTCTGGTATTGTCTATCGTAAGACGCGCAATGAAGTACCGTCTGATCCGATGGAGGCTGATTCTGGGGGCAGTTTTGGGAGCAGCGTGGGCCGTGTTTGCCGCTGCTTTTCCATATTTGCCTGTTTTGCTTGAGATGGCAGTTACTTATCTGGGAGTCAGTACCCTGATGGTAATGACGGCTTTCGACTTAAAGAGACCCAAAGATATCGGAAAAGGATTAATAGCCCTTTATCTGGCTGCTGTGGCTGTAGGAGGAATTATGGAGTTCCTATATCAGCATACGATGGCTGGCTATTATATAGAACAGATTCTTAGAGGAAATACAGGCAAGGCCATACCTTTTTACCAGTTGATTTTTTTGGGAGCCGGATCCTATTTTGGAATCCGGGTCATGCTTCGATGGCTGCCGGGGTTGTGGAAAGCAAAGAGTAATTTTTATGAAGTCACCATGCATTACAGAGGAAAGGAAAAGAAGGTGACTGCTCTTCTTGATACAGGAAACCGCCTTTATGAGCCGGTAAGCCGCCGCCCAGCCCATGTTGTGACCTATGAAGCCGTCCGGGAACTCTGTGAAAGCGTTTCAGAAGTGGTCTATATTCCATTTGGAAGCGTTGGGAAATCAAACGGAGTCATGCCCGGTATTTTTTTAGACGAGATGGAAGTACGTCAGGGAGATGATGTGAGAATAATTGAAAAGCCACTGATTGCTGTCTGCAAAAAGGCCCTGTCCTCAAGCGGAGAATATCAGATGCTGCTGCACGATGAGTGATTGTTTGATGTAAAGGAGAGAGTGTCGATATGATTATAAAAGTGTCTGTACCAAATCGTTTTCAGTTTAAAGCAATTCCTACATTTAGAACATTGATGATGCCGTCTCAGGGGGAAATCCATTACATTGGTGGTGCGGATATCCTGCCAGCGCCCCTGGACAATGAGAGAGAAGCCCAGATTATTGCACTTCTTGGAGGAGACGACGATCAGAAAGCGAAATCAGAATTGATTGAACACAATCTCCGCCTGGTGGTATATATAGCTAAAAAATTTGATAATACAAGTGTTGGTGTGGAAGATTTAATTTCCATTGGTACCATTGGATTGATTAAAGCAATTAATACCTTTAATCCGACTAAAAATATAAAGCTGGCTACTTATGCTTCCCGTTGCATTGAAAATGAAATACTCATGTATTTGAGAAGAAATAATAAGACAAAAATGGAAGTATCCATTGATGAGCCATTGAATGTGGATTGGGATGGAAATGAGCTCCTTTTGTCCGATATTCTTGGCACAGATGAGGATGTAATATATAAAGATTTAGAAACAGAGGTGGAAAGAAACCTTCTTAACTCAGCAATCAGCCGTTTAAGCCCCAGAGAACGCAAAATCGTGGAACTGCGGTTTGGTCTATCTGATGAGGACGGGGAAGAGATGACCCAGAAGGAAGTGGCGGATTTACTTGGCATTTCCCAATCTTACATATCAAGACTTGAGAAAAAGATTATGAAGCGTCTGAAAAAAGAAATTGTGCGATTTGAATAAATGTGGTTAAAATAAGGAAAGACTCAAAAAGGGTCTTTCTTTTTTTTACAAACCTGAAACTTTTACTGCTTATGATTCGTCTAATAAACAGAAGACGAAAAAGGAGGAAGAGATGAAACAAAAGATTGAAGAACAGGCAGAGAGTCTGCTTCTTAACAATTATGAGAAATATTACAGGCTGGCATACAGCTATGCAAAAAATGAATCCGATGCTTTGGACATTGTCCAGGAAAGCGCTTATAAAGTGCTGAAAGATATTAAAAAGTTAAAAGACCAAAGCCTCCTTTCCACCTGGATTTACAGGATTGTAATCAATACTTCCATTGATTTTTTAAGAAAGCGGAACAATGAAACGGTAAGTATTTATGATTTGGAAATTCCTCATGAGGATCAGTATCAGGATGATGATCCCAAAGAGATGATTGCGTTTCTAAATGAAGAGGAACGAACCATTGTCATATTAAAATTTTTTGAAGACTTAAAACTGGAAGAGATCGCAGATGCACTTAATATGAATGTCAATACGGTAAAAACCAGGTTGTATCGTGCGCTGAAAAAGATCCGGGTTACTCTGGAAACAGAACACGTCTGATTAAGAAAGGGGCTGTAAATTTGGAAGGCAAAGACAGACTGAATGAATTAAAAGAAGAATATTTTAGTATACCAGTGCCCGATGCGGCATACGACCGCATGAAACAGGGAATGAAAAAGGCAAAAGAAGAAAAGAGAAGGAGAATCATTATGAGATCATTGAAAAGAACAGGAGTTGCGGCTGCGGCAGTATTACTTACCATTGGAGTCATGGCTAATTTAAGCTCTGTGACAGCCAGCGCCATGGAGGATATCCCTGTTTTGGGCGCAATCGCAAAAGTTGTGACATTCAGAACCTTTGAAGATGAAAAAGGTAATTACGATGCAAAAATAGATATTCCAAAGGTATCAATGGGAAACAATGACAGCGGTCAGGTGAACCGTTCCATTGAAGATTATGCAAACCAGCTGATTAAAGAATATGAAAAGCAGGTGACAGCTGATCTGGCAGGAGACGGGCATTATTCCGTTACCTCTTCCTATGAAGTAATAGCGGATAATGAAACGTATTTATCCCTTCGGATCAATACTACTGTTGTTATGGCAAGTGGTGCAGAGTCTGTTAAAATATTTAACATTGATAAAAAAACAGGAAAAGAAATCTCACTTAAGGATTTACTGGCTGAGAGACATGGTTATCAGGATGCCATAACGGAAAGTATTAAAACACAAATGAAAGATCAGATGGCAAAGGATGATTCACTGACCTACTTTGATAAGGAAAAAGACGGAGATGGATTTGACCGGATTACAGGAGAAGAGAATTTTTATTTTAATAAAAACGGAGAACTGGTCATTGTTTTTGACGAGTATGAAGTAGCTCCCGGATATATGGGTTCTGTGGAATTTACCATACCGAAATCTACAGTTGAATTTTAACTATGTAAGCTAAGCCTGCCTTTTAAAAAGGTGGGCTTATGCCATGTGAGTCACACATAAAGCTTTATGAAAGATAATTCTTCATGGTTTTAAGAGCGTTTTTTTCCAGACGGCTGACCTGAGCCTGACTGATATGGATCTCTTCCGCAACTTCCGTCTGGGTCTTGCCTTCAAAGAAACGCATATCAATAATATGCCGTTCCCGTTCCGGAAGTCTTCTCATGGCCTCGTTTAAAGAGATGTCCTCCACCCAGTTTTCTTCCAGGTTTTTCTTATCACTGATCTGATCCATGACAAACAGAGGATCTCCCCCATCCGAGTAAACCGGTTCATACAAACTTACCGGACTTTGAATTGCATCAAGTGCATAGGTAATATCTTCCTTGCTTACCCCTATTTCATCTGCAATTTCCATAAGTGTGGGTTCTTTTAAGTTCTTTTTCATCAGGTTTTCTTTGGCGTAGATCGCTTTATAAGCAGTATCACGCAGGGAACGGCTGACACGGATGGAGTTATTATCCCGAAGATAACGCCGTACCTCACCCAGAATCATAGGCACTGCATAGGTGGAAAACCTTACATTCTGAGTGATATCAAAATTATCAATGGCCTTGATCAGACCGATGCAGCCGATTTGAAACAAATCGTCCACATTTTCACTGCTGCCGGAAAAACGCTGTATTACACTGAGAACCAGTCTTAAGTTTCCCCTGATGTAATCTTCTCTGGCTTTTTTATCTCCGTTAAGTATCCGCTTGAAAAGAACTTCCTTCTCTTCGTTGCTCAGAAGAGGCAGTTTGGAAGTATTGACGCCGCAAATCTCTACTTTGTATCCAGACATATCTTTCCCTCCGCATCATTTTAATCTCTTACATAGAAATGATGTACTTATTCGAGGGCTTTTATACGATTGCCGAATTAAAATTTATTTCCAGTTTTTGGGCGGATCTGTTTTACCTGTTTTTTTCGTATAAAATCTGCAGACCTTTTAACAGCAGAGCATCGTCGTAGTGGATTTTGTGACGGCAGAGGGAGATAACAGAAGAAGCCAGTCCGCCAGTCGCCACAAGACTGGCCTCCATATGGATTTCTTCCTGCATTCGGTCTATGATGCCGTCAATCATGGCTGCGTTGCCATACAGAATGCCATTTTTCATGCTGTCGATGGTGTTTTTTCCAATAATTTTCCCCGGCTTATCCAAACCGATATAAGGAAGCTGGGCGGCCCGGCTGCTTAAGGAATCAAGAGAAACCCGAAGTCCGGGGAATATGATCCCTCCGGTAAAATTCCCATGCTGATCGATGACGGATACGGTAGTGGCAGTTCCCATATCAATGACGATAATGGGAGGTGTAAAATCCTTTAAAGCAGCAACTGCATCTACAATTAAGTCACTTCCTACCGACTTGGGATTATCCATTTTGATATTTAGACCGGTCTTCATTCCTGACCCTACGAGAAGAGGCGTGCTGCCTGTCAGCTTTCTGACTGCAGAAAGAATTACCTCTGTGAGAGGAGGAACCACGGAAGAGACAATGGATCCTTCGATGGAAGAAATTGAAAAACCGTTAAGATCCATAATATCCTTTATATTCACGGCATATTCCAGCTCTGTTTTTCTGTGATTGGTGTTGACCCGTTCCACAAAGTATGTTTTGCTGCTGTCTATGCCTCCTATGACAATGTTACTGTTTCCAATATCGATGGCTAAAATCATGGAGAGAACTCCTTTCCAACTTTTTTTTCTTGTGTTATACTGTAGAGTATCATATTTTTAAAGGAAAAACAACGGGAGGCGATTATGCTGAAAGGAAAAAATATAATTCTGGGTGTTACAGGAAGCATCGCTGCTTATAAAACGGCTGGGCTTGCCAGCATGCTGGTGAAACAAGGCTGTAACGTCCATGTAATCATGACGGAGAATGCCACTAATTTTATAAATCCAATTACATTTGAATCACTGACCGGCAATAAATGCCTGGTGGATACCTTTGACCGCAATTTTCAGTATCAGGTTGAACATGTTTCCATTGCCAAGTTAGCGGATGTGGTGATGATTGCTCCCGCCAGTGCCAATGTAATTGCGAAGCTTGCCCATGGTATGGCAGATGATATGCTTTCCACAACGGTTTTAGCATGTAAGTGTAAGAAGATCATTGCCCCTGCCATGAATACAAACATGTATGAAAATCCCATAGTACAGGATAATATAAGAATCTGCCAGTCCTACGGCATGGAAGTGATTACTCCTGCAGTGGGTTATCTTGCATGCGGGGATGTTGGCGCAGGCAAGATGCCGGAACCAGAGACTTTATTTGAATACATTGAAAAAGAAGCTGCATTTGAAAAGGATCTGGAAGGAAAGCGGATTCTTGTTACAGCAGGACCAACAAGAGAAGCACTGGATCCGGTGCGGTATCTCACCAATTTTTCCACTGGTAAGATGGGATATGCAATCGCCAAAGCAGCAGCTCTAAGAGGGGCAAACGTCACACTGGTGACTGGAAAAACGGAGACTAAAAAGCCTTCTTTTGTAAAAGTCATAGAGGTAGAAAGCGCTGCAGATATGTTTGAGGCTGTAACAAAAGAAGCCAAAGAACAGGACGCAGTGATCAAAGCGGCAGCAGTTGCGGATTATCGCCCCAAAGAGGTAAATACAGAGAAGACCAAGAAAAAAGACGGAGATTTAACTCTTTCGCTGGAACGGACGGAAGATATTTTAAAATGGCTTGGAGAACACAAAACGAAAGGCCAGTTTCTCTGCGGATTTTCCATGGAAACAGAGAATATGCTGGAAAATTCCAGGGAGAAATTAAACCGGAAAAAAATTGATATGATCGTAGCCAACAATCTAAAGGTGGAAGGGGCCGGATTCGGAACTGACACCAACGTAGTTACCATCATTACAAAGGACAGAGAGATTGCTCTCCCAAAGATGACAAAAGAAGAAGTAGCACACCGCCTCTTATCTGAGATTTTTTAGGCACAACAGGAAAAATTCCGTATTCCAACTGCCGATGAGAATCTTGACTTATGGTTGGAATCATACTACAATAGACGAGACCCAGACGTATAATTGGAGGAATTATTTTTGTGAATATTGCAGAAGAAATAAAGAAGAGAAGAACATTTGCCATCATTTCCCATCCAGATGCGGGAAAGACCACACTGACAGAGAAGTTTCTTCTATATGGAGGAGCCATTAATTTAGCAGGCTCTGTAAAAGGAAGAAAGTCATCAAGGCATGCGGTTTCCGACTGGATGGAGATCGAAAAGGAAAGAGGTATTTCCGTAACCTCCTCCGTGCTACAGTTTAATTACGACGGATTTTGTATTAACATTTTGGACACCCCCGGACACCAGGATTTCTCTGAGGATACGTACCGTACTTTGATGGCGGCAGATTCTGCAGTCATGGTTATTGATGGTTCCAAGGGTGTGGAAGCACAGACGATTAAGCTTTTTAAAGTTTGTGTGATGAGACATATACCGATTTTTACCTTTATAAATAAGATGGACCGGGAGGCAAGAGATCCCTTTGAACTGATGGATGAGATTGAATCCGTTCTTGGTATCAGAACCTGCCCGGTGAACTGGCCTATTGGCTGCGGCAGAGAGTTTAAAGGTGTTTATGACCGGTTTAAAGGCTCGATTACCACTTTTAAGGCAGCCATGAACGGACAAAAAGAAGTAGAATCCACCGAAGTTCAGTTAGGAGATGACAAGGTAGATGCCCTGATCGGAGAATCCTTTCACAGACAGCTGATGGACGAGATAGAACTTCTTGATGGAGCCAGTGATGAACTGGATATGGAACGGGTTAGCAGAGGAGATTTATCTCCCGTATTTTTCGGTTCTGCGCTGACCAATTTCGGTGTAGAAACATTTTTACAGCATTTTCTTCAGATGACCACCTCACCTCTTCCAAGACTGACCACCACAGGTGTGGTTGATCCTTTCGATGAGGATTTTTCTGCGTTTGTCTTTAAGATCCAGGCAAATATGAATAAGGCCCACAGAGACAGGATTGCTTTCATGAGAATCGTTTCCGGTAAGTTTGATGCCGGAATGGAAGTAAATCATGTTCAGGGAGGAAAAAAACTGCGATTATCCCAGCCCCAGCAAATGATGGCTCAGGACAGAAAGATTGTAGAAGAGGCATATGGCGGAGATATCATCGGTGTATTTGATCCCGGTATTTTCTCCATCGGAGATACCCTCTGCAAATCCAGTGAAAAATTTGAATTCGAAGGAATCCCTACATTTGCACCGGAGCATTTTGCCAGAGTGCGTCAGATCGATACCATGAAGCGCAAGCAGTTTATTAAAGGTGTGAATCAGATCGCCCAGGAAGGTGCGATCCAGATTTTCCAGGAATTTAACACTGGAATGGAGGAGATCATTGTAGGCGTGGTGGGAGAACTGCAGTTTGAAGTTCTTACCTATCGTCTGGAGAATGAATACAACGTGGAAGTGAAGCTTGAAAAGCTGCCATATGAGCATATCCGCTGGATAGAAAACAGCTCAGAGGTTGATGTGGCAAAAATTCAGGGTACATCTGACATGAAACGGATTAAGGACTTAAAAGATAACCCGCTTCTGCTTTTTGTAAACAGCTGGAGTGTCGGAATGGTACTGGACCGCAATCCGGGTCTCAAACTTTCTGAATTCGGACACAACTAATTGAACAAGCAGGATCTGGTCATGTATAAAAACAAGGAGGCAGCAGACAATGAGTAGAATTGATGAAGTAAGACAGGCGATGGTAGAAGCGATGAAGGCAAAGGATAAGCAGAGAAAAGATGCGTTATCCATGCTCCTTTCCGCTCTTAAGAATTTTGAGATCGATAAGAAAGACCATACGCCCATTACGGATGAAGAAGCAGATGCAGTTGTGAAAAAGGAACTGAGACAGACTCAGGAGACATTTGAGCAGGCTCCGGCAGACCGTACTGACATAAAAGAAGAGGCTACTTTCAGAATTGCAGTATACAAAGAGTTCGCACCAGAGGATATGGGCGTGGATCAGATTAAGGAGATCATAAGCGGTGTGCTTACGGAACTTGGAATTGAAACACCCACTGCTGCAGACAAAGGAAAGATCATGAAAGTTCTGATGCCTAAAGTGAAGGGAAAAGCAGATGGCAAGGTAGTGAACGAGACACTGGCTGCCATGATGAAATAAAAAGACAGTAAAGCAGAAAGGGGTGCGGATTTATGTATAAGAAAGAGATTGGCCAGTACATTGATTCTCATAAGGAGGAAATGATTGAAGATATCTGCAGACTTTGCAGAATCAACAGTGAGAAGATGCCTTACAAAGAAGGGATGCCTTATGGTCCCGGAGCATTTCAGGCGCTGGAGGAAGCACTTGATATCGCGGACTCTTATGGATTTACTATCACCAATTATGACAACTATGTGGGAACAGCCGATTTAAATGATAAGGAACACCAGCTTGATATTCTGGCCCATCTGGATGTGGTGCCGGCAGGAGAAGGCTGGAAAGAAACAGAACCTTTTGAACCAGTTGTAAAAGGGGACAAATTATTCGGAAGAGGAACCTCCGATGATAAAGGACCAGCGATGGCAGCTCTTTATGCCATGCGTGCAGTGAAGGAATTAAACATTCCGTTAAAGAAAAATGTACGCCTGATCCTTGGAACCGATGAAGAATGCGGCAGTTCCGATATTGCCCATTATTATTCCATCGAAAAGGAAGCACCCATGACCTTTTCTCCAGACGGAGCATTCCCAGTTGTCAACACGGAAAAAGGCGGATTAAACGGTCATTTTACAGCTGACTGGGAGCCGTCAGCTGCACTTCCAAAGCTTGTAAGCATCAAAGCAGGCGTTAAGGTAAATGTTGTGCCGGGTAAGGCCAATGCTACCGTTGCCGGCCTTGACAAAGAAGTATTAACCAGTATTGCCGCAGAATGTGAGAAGGAAACCGGCGTTGGTTTTGAACTGGCTTTCGAGGGCGATCTGGCTCATATTACCGCTGTGGGAGAAAGTGCCCATGCCTCCACACCAAAAGAGGGCAATAATGCATTAACTGGTCTTTTGGTTTATTTAACAAAGCTTCCATTAGCAAAATGTTCTCAGATTACCATGATTGAACGCCTTTTAGAGCTGATTCCACACGGTGATACAGAAGGGAAAGCCCTTGGTATCGCCATGAGTGATGAACTTTCAGGTGGATTAACTCTGGCATTCAGCCTTTTGGAAGTGACAGAGTCCGGCCTTTCCGGAACCTTTGACAGCCGCTGTCCCATCTGTGCAACAAAGGAAAATGTCCTTGACGTAGTAAAAAAGAATATGGAAGAAAAGGGATTTACCCTGCATAATGATTCCATGCGCCCGCCTCACCACGTAGACGGAAATTCAGAATTCGTAAAGACCCTCTTAAATGCCTATGAATCCTATACCGGGTTAAAGGGAGAGTGCATTTCCATGGGAGGTGGAACCTATGTTCATGAGCTGGATAACGGTGTCGCCTTTGGAGCCTCTCTGCCTGGAACGGATAACCGTATGCATGGAGCCGATGAGTTTGCTGTCATAGACGAACTACTGGTGAGCGCAAAGATCTTTGCACAGGTAATAGTAGATCTCTGTTCATAAATATTATTTCCGTATATCAAAAAAACTATTGACAAATGAGATAAGAGGGCGTAAAATACGCCTCATAAAGATATACCTACTATCTCTGTAGGATTTAGGGAAAGGAGCGGCTGCCATGAGACGGTTAACAGCTATGCAGATGAATATGGATCAGATGAACGGCATGTGTATGATGATGTGTTGTTTCTCTGAATGCGTAAAAAACCGATAAAGGAATTCATTTGTATAGATTGTGATAGGAGTTCTCTGGAAACCGCATATGCGGAAGTTTCAGGTCGCAGGTCTGTGCAAGGCTTGCGGCCTTTTTGTACATAAAAAGAAAGGAAATGACACATGCAGTCAGAAGAACCTATTATTCAGCTGGTTGGGCTGGGAAAAGAATTTTTTACTTCAAACGGTCCCATTAAAGCATTGGACGATATCAATCTCTCCATTGAACGAGGAGAGATATTTGGAATTATTGGTTTAAGCGGTGCTGGTAAAAGTACCCTTGTCCGTTGTATCAACTATTTAGAGGTCCCCACATCCGGTGATGTGTTGTTTGAAAATCAGAGTCTGGCAGCCATGAGCCCCAAAAAGCAGAGACTTGCAAGACAATCCATGGGTATGATCTTCCAGCAGTTTAATTTACTTGCACAAAGGAATGTGTTACAGAATGTATGCTTCCCCCTTGAAATAGCTAACGTGCCGAAAAAGGAAGCAGTAAAAAGAGCCATGGAACTGTTGGAACTGGTCGGTTTAAAGGAACGGGCAAAAGCGTATCCTTCCCAGCTTTCCGGTGGTCAGAAGCAAAGAGTTGCCATCGCAAGAGCCCTTGCCACAAATCCAAAGATTCTTCTTTGTGACGAAGCAACCAGTGCCCTGGACCCCAACACAACGAAATCCATACTGGGTCTTTTAAAAGAAATCAATAAAAATATGGGAGTGACTGTAGTAGTCATCACCCATGAAATGTCGGTTATAGAAGCGATCTGCGACAGAGTTGCCATCATCGATCAGAGCCACATTGCGGAAGTCGGCTGCGTCGCTGACATCTTTTCCGGGCCTAAATCCAAGATCGGCAGACAGCTGATTCTGGGAGACGCGGCAGAACAGGCCATACGGTTCGGCAGTAACAGAAGAATCCGCATATCCTTTGACGGACGTTCTTCCTTTGAACCAGTTCTTTCCAATATGATACTTGCCTGTAAAGTACCGGTAAATATTATGCATGCGGAAACCCGTGATATCGGGGGAACCGCCATGGGTCAGATGGTGATACAGCTTCCGGAAGAAGAAATTGACCAGAATCGTGTTTTAAATTATTTGAAAACAGCAAACATTAATTTTGAGGAGGTGAAGGATTATGACCTTTGATGCTGCAACTATAGCGATGTTAAAATTAGGTGTCTGGGAAACCCTGTTCATGACTTTCACATCATCCTTTTTCGCTTATTTAATTGGAATCCCCTTAGGAATCATTCTGATTGTTATGGATAAAGACGGGATTTATCCGGTTCCCTGGCTTCAGAGAATTCTGGGACTGATCATCAACCTGCTTCGGTCCGTACCTTTTATCATTTTGCTGATTATGGTAATGCCAATTACCAAGATTATTGCTGGAACGACCCTGGGAGCAAAAGCTGTCATCCCACCTCTGGTAATCGCATCTGCACCTTATGTTGCAAGAGTGGTGGAATCTTCCTTTAAAGAAGTTGACGCCGGAGTAATTGAAGCGGCAAAATCCATGGGGGCTTCCGCTATGCAGATTATCTTAAAAGTACTTCTGCCGGAAGCAAAGCCTTCCCTTTTAGTAGGAGCAGCTTTATCCGTTACCACCATCCTTGCTTACTCCGCAATGTCAGGTTTTGTAGGCGGAGGCGGTCTGGGTGATATCGCTATCAAATATGGTTATTACCGGTATCAGACTGTGATGATGTTTATTACAGTTGCAATTCTTGTTATTATTGTCCAGGTGATTCAGGAGGCAGGCATGAAGCTGTCCAGAATGAGTGACAAGCGAATTAAATAGTAACTGCCACTGGCGTTATTAAATAAATTTTCAGGAGGAAAACATTATGAAAAAATCTTTTTATGCTTTAACCGCAACCCTGCTTTTGGCAGGAGCACTGACCGGCTGCGCAGGAAGCAAAGAAGCACCCGCTACCACTGCAGCAGCAGAGTCCAAGACGGAAACCACTGCAGCTGAGACAAAGGCAGAAACAGAGAGTAAGACAGAGGCTTCCGGCAAACTGGAGAAAATTGTGGTAGGAGCAACACCGGCTCCTCATGCAGAGATTTTAAATGCTGCAAAAGATATTTTAAAGGAAAAAGGATATGAGCTGGTAGTAAAGGAGTATACTGATTACGTTCAGCCAAACGTAGCACTTGACTCCGGCGACTTAGACGCCAACTACTTCCAGCATCAGCCATATTTAGATCAGTTTAATCAGGAAAAAGGAACTGACTTAGTCAGCGCAGGCTCCATTCATTATGAGCCATACGGAATCTATGCAGGAAAGAGTAAATCTCTGGACAATCTTGCAGACGGAGCACAGATCGCTGTACCAAATGATGTATCCAATGAAGCAAGAGCATTAAATCTTCTGGCTGACAAAGGTCTTATCCAGTTAAAAGATGGTGTGGGTCTGGAAGCAACCAAGAATGACATTGTAAAAAATGATAAGAACTTTAAAATCGTTGAGGTAGAGGCTGCCCAGCTTCCCCGCTCTCTTGGTGATGTAGACATTGCAGTTATTAACGGAAACTATGCAATTGATGCCGGTTTAAAAGTTTCTGATGCACTTGCAGTAGAAGATGCGTCCTCAGCAGCAGCAACCCGTTACAGCAATATCATTGCTGTCCGTAAGGGAGATGAAACAAACGAAAAGACAAAAGCCCTGGTTGAAGCATTAACCAGCGATACCGTGAAAAAGTTTATTGAAGATACTTACAACGGAGCGGTTGTTCCTTCTTTCTAATAAGTAAATAGGGATCAAAACTATCGTGCAGCAGGAATTAAAAGCCCTGCTGCATTTTTTTTGTGCAAAATGAAAGAAATCTTCATTTTACATACAATGGAAAATAATGTATAATGCCTTTATTATGATTAAAAGGAGATGATAATTCATGGATCAGGATAATCAAATAAATTTGGATGATCTTTCTACATACCAACAGCCGCTGAAAAATAAACAGAATAATATGGCGCTTGCCTCACTGATAATGGGAATTATCGGAATCGTCACTTCCTGCTGTTGTTTCGGAGGCCTTATCTTTGGAAGTCTGGGAATTGTATTCGCCCTGCTTTCCAAGACCCAGGATCGCTTTGAAGGAAATGCAGTGGCAGGACTGATTACTTCTATCATTGGTCTGGTGTTTACTGCAATCGTGTTTATTCTGTTTGTAGGATCGGGACTGATGGAGGAACTTGCTGCAGGAGGTGGATTTTAGTGAAAATTTCATCAAAAGAATTGAAAAAACGTGCAAAACAGAAACTGCAGGGCAATTACGGACTCTGCGTTGGCGTTCAGTTAATTATAAACGCTATTGTATCAATCGTTTTAGTAATCATGTTTTTTGCAAGCCTGATTGCCGGACTTTTGGGATCTGGCAGTATATACGGATTAAGCGGCAATATGGCGGAATATATCATCATTATAGCGATTGTGGTGGTATCCATGATACTTATGGTTGTTCTCGTATCCCTGTTTACACCTGGAACCTTAAAGATCTATTTAAATATCAGTGAGAATAAACCAGTACATATATCAGATCTGCTTTATGGTTTTAAAAACAAGCCCCATAAATTTATTGGTCTGAATCTGATCATATTCCTGATTGCAATGGTTTGGTCCATTCCTTATTATGTAGTACTTGCAGTGGCAGAAATTACAAATTATATTCCGGTTATGATCGTTCTCCTGATTATTACCTATCTGCTGCTTTTAATCGGAGTTACGATTACATCTTTGTATCTGGCCCAGGCCGCGTTTATATTTGTGGAAGCGCCGGATAAAGGAATTTTCAGATGTTTAAAAGAGAGTGTAGAGATGATGAAAGGGCACAAGGGCAGTCTTTTCTATATTAATTTAAGCTTTATGGGACTGGTTCTTCTTGGATATTGCTCGTTTGGAATCGCATATCTTTGGATTATGCCGTATATGTACGCAACATTAACCGAATACTATAATGAACTGAAACCGAAGCTGATTCCCAATCCTGAAGTGTATCTTTGCGATTCTTCTTATGAATCCCTTAAGAAACAGGAATTTTAATTTGAAACCGTGTCACAGGATTTGCATGCGCATAGAATACACTATAGGAGGTGTGTCTTATGCGCATTTGCGATCTGAAGCAAAAAGAAGTAATTAATATCTGTGACTGCAGACGTCTTGGTTTTGTAGGAGACGTGGATTTTGATATGGAAACCGGCTGTCTGCTGGCTATCATTGTGCCAGGTCCCGGATGCTTTTGCGGCTTTCTGGTACGGGAAAGAGAATATGTAATTCCATTTTGTGATATCAGACAGGTAGGTCCGGATATCATACTGGTTAACGTGGATTTGGAAAAAGCAACGGAAAAATGCGGTATTTAATGGAAGATGGGCTTGCGAATATAAGGATTGTAAGTTATGATATACATAATAAAAGTTACAGTCCGAAAGACAGGAGGATCCCAGGCGTGAAATGTCCATTTTGCAACGAGGCAGATACAAAGGTCATTGATTCCAGACCGGCAGACGACAACAGTTCGATCAGACGCCGCAGACAATGTGAAAAGTGCGGTAAGAGGTTTACCACTTATGAAAAGCTGGAAACCATGCCGCTTATGGTTATAAAAAAAGATAATTCCAGAGAGGTTTATGACCGATCCAAGATAGAATCAGGAATTCTTCACTCCTGCCACAAAAGACCGGTTTCGTCCCAGCAGATCGCTGCTATGGTAGATGAGATTGAAACCCAGGTATTTAACAGGGAAGAAAAAGAAGTAGAAAGCACCGTCATTGGAGAGCTGGTTATGAAAAAGCTTCAGGAAGTGGATGAAGTGGCATATGTAAGATTTGCCTCTGTATACAGAGAGTTTAAAGATGTGAATACCTTTATGGAAGAGATAGGAAAATTATTAAAGAAATAGGAGAGCTATGTTTCAGAAATTTTATCCAGATGAAGACGTAAATTCCACGTATGAAATACCCTTTGAGGATTTTTATAAAAAAGGAATCAGGGGTATTATTTTTGATATTGACAATACCCTTGTTCCCCATGGGGCACCAGCGGACAACCGGGCAAAGAAGATGTTTTTAAGGCTTCAGGATCTGGGAATGGAAACCTGTCTTTTATCCAACAACAAAGAGCCGAGAGTATCCGCGTTTGCTAAGGATACTGGCAGCCTTAATTATATTTTCAAGGGAAGAAAGCCTGGAGTGGAAGGGTATCAGCGAGCCATGAAGCTTATGGGTACCAATTCTTCCAATACAATTTTTGTAGGAGACCAGCTTTTTACCGATGTGTTTGGTGCAAAGAGGGCAGGGATCTACAGCATACTGGTCAGCCGGATCCATCCAAAAGAAGAGATTCAGATCAGATTTAAGAGGCTGTTAGAATTTGTTGTTCTGCATTTTTACCGTAAAGATAAAAAAAGAAACATTTAAAAAGCTGCTGACTTAAACGACGGGTAGATTTAATCTATTCCGGTTATAATACCTGATAAGAAAATTGTTCTGTTGGACATGCAGATCTCTTTTTTAAACCGCAATTGATTATATTGCTAAGAAAAAAGGAGTTATTTGCAAAAAACGGTTGAAAATGAATTTATTTTAGTATAGAATATAAAAGGTTAAGAAGAGAATTCAAGGAGGAATATCATTTATGATATCAGCGGGTGATTTTAGAAACGGTATCACATTGGAGATCGATGGTACTGTATATCAGATTATGGAGTTTCAGCACGTGAAACCTGGTAAAGGTGCTGCTTTCGTAAGAACAAAGATTAAAGATGTGGTAAACGGCGGCGTTGTAGAGCGCACATTCCGCCCGACAGAGAAGTTTCCCCAGGCAAGAATCGACAGAGTAGACATGCAGTATCTGTATGCCGATGGAGATCTTCATAACTTTATGGATACCAGCAGCTATGAACAGGTTGCATTAAGCGATGATGTCGTTGGAGATGCATTAAAGTTTGTGAAAGAGAATGATACAGTAAAGGTATGCTCTTACAATGGTAAGGTATATTCTATAGAGCCTCCGTTATTTGTGGAACTGGTTATAACTGATACAGAGCCAGGATTTAAGGGTGATACTGCTCAGGGAGCAACCAAGCCAGCTACCGTAGAAACCGGTGCAGTGGTTTACGTACCTTTATTTGTTGAACAGGGTGATAAGATTAAGATTGATACGCGTACAGGTGAATACCTGTCCAGAGTTTAATCAGATTAAAAGGGCCGGGATATCCGGTCTTTTTTTCTTTCTGCCTTAAATGGTTTGATTTTTTTTTGTACTTGTAATATAATTGTTATTTAGCTTAGAAATTTCTGGAATAGAAAAAAGGAGATCATAAAACCGATGAAGAAGATTCTTGATTTAATTACGGCAGAGATGAAGACAGCTTTTGCAGATTGCGGATACGATGAAATTTATGCAAAGGTGACTTTATCCAACCGTCCGGATCTTTGCGAGTACCAGTGCAACGGAGCCATGGCGGCAGCCAAAGCTTATAAAAAGAAACCGTTTGATATCGCATCGGAAGTGGTGTCAAAACTTTTAGCAAGTCACGCTTTTGAAGCTGTGGAAGCGGTGATGCCTGGTTTTATTAACTTAAAAATCAATGCCGGTTATCTGGCAGAATATATGAATAAGATGGCTTTAGAAGACCAGTGCGGCTGTGAAAAAACAGATGAGCCTATGACCATTGTGGTAGATTACGGCGGTGCCAATGTGGCGAAGCCTCTTCATGTAGGTCACCTGCGTTCTGCTGTTATTGGAGAGAGCATCAAGCGCATGGGCCGTTTTCTGGGACACAACATTATCGGTGATGTACATCTGGGTGACTGGGGTCTTCAGATGGGTCTGATTATAGAAGAATTAAGAGACAGAAAGCCGGAACTTCCTTATTTTGATGAGTCATTTGAAGGTGAATATCCAAAAGATGCCCCATTTACCATCACAGAATTAGAAGAGATTTATCCTGCGGCCAGTTTAAAGTCCAAAGAGGACGAATCTTTTAGTAAGAGAGCTCATGAAGCAACCTTAAAGCTGCAAAATGGATATGCTCCCTATCGTGCTATCTGGCAGCATATTATTCATGTTTCCGTGGCTGATTTAAAGATGAATTACGGCAGTCTCAATGTCACCTTTGATTTATGGAAGGGCGAAAGCGATGCGGAAGCCTACATTCCCCAGGTGATTGAAGAACTGACCGAAAAAGGACTTGCCTACGAAAGTCAGGGCGCCCTTGTGGTTGATGTGGCTATGGATGGGGATTCCAAGGAACTTCCTCCATGTATTATCAGAAAGTCCGATGGAGCAGCGTTATACTCCACCTCTGATCTTGGTACCATTATTGAAAGGGAGAAGGAGATAAAGCCGGACTGGTATATTTATGTAACAGACAAACGCCAGGAGCTTCATTTTACCCAGGTGTTCCGTGTTGCAAAAAAAGCAGGCTTTGTTCATGCCGATAAAAAGATGTCTCATCTTGCCTTTGGTACCATGAACGGCAAAGATGGAAAACCATTTAAGACAAGAGACGGCGGTGTGCTGCGTCTGGAAACTCTGATTTCCGATATCAGCCAGGCTGCCTATGAAAAGATTATGGAGAACCGTTCTGTTTCCGAAGAAGAAGCAAGAGAGACTTCAAAAATCGTGGGCATGGCAGCTTTAAAATACGGGGATTTATCCAATCAGGCTGCAAAGGATTATATCTTT
The DNA here is from genome assembly GCF_048627165.1 of Lacrimispora struthionigena. NCBI lineage: Bacteria > Bacillati > Bacillota > Clostridia > Lachnospirales > Lachnospiraceae > Lacrimispora > Lacrimispora struthionigena. The sequence continues at coordinate 354,229 of NZ_JBMBWP010000002.1, read as the reverse complement.
GATATGGACCGGTTCGTATCCTTTGAAGGTAATACAGGTCCTTACATCCTCTATACCATTGTACGTATCAAATCCATTCTGGCAAAGTACCAGACTTTGGACGATAAGTATCAGGGAGAGGAACGGATTCTTCCCGCTGCCTCAGATGCAGAAAAAGATTTAATGCTCCAGCTGTCCAGATACAATGAAGTGGCAGAAAGCTCTTTCCTGGAGCTGGCTCCTCATAAAATATGCCAGTATGTCTATGAATTAGCCAATTCATTTAATCGCTTCTATCATGATACAAAAATCATTTCGGAAGAGAATAAAGAACAGCAGGCCTCATGGATCAGTCTCATTCGTCTGGCAAAGGATGTGCTGAATGGCTGCATCGGAGTACTTGGTATTGAAGCGCCGGAACGTATGTAAATGGAACGGATGTGAGCGTTATGAAAGTATCACAGATAACTGCCAATGCTTTTTGGAAGGGTGAAACCGGAGTTAAGGCATTGGTGGAAGATCAGGGAAAAGAATATAAAGCAAGTCTTCATATCAAGGGTAGTCAGGTATTTGACTACTCTTGTTCCTGCGCTCAGGGGAATTCCTACCGTGGGATGTGCTCTCACTGTCAGGCTCTTTTTAAGGCTTATGAAGAACAGGAATCAGGGAATCAGGGAAAGCCGGTTACCACTTCTGCCCAGGCGAGAGCCATGATCCGTGAGTATACCAACGGGGAAGTTGCCAGAATTATGAGTGAGGGCCAGGAAGAACAGATTTCACTTCTGGTATCCGTTCTGGTTAACCGCAGAGAGGTGAAACTGGAAGTAAAGCTTGGCAGGGACCGCCTTTATCTTATTAAGGATTTAGCAGCGTTTGCAGATGCCATGGATCATGGAACTTATGTGGAATATGGCAAAAATCTTGCTTTTTATCATAACCGGTCTGTCTTTGTAAAGGAGAGCCGTCCACTTCTGGACTTTTTGCTGGAATCCATTAATGGATACTGCGAACAGTATGAGCAGATGCAGAAAAGCTCCTTTTCTGCACGCCCGGTCATGCGTTATTTAAACTTAAGTAAGACAGCAAGAGACCGGTTCTTTGAAATTATGAAAGGCACGACTCTGGAATTTGAGGATCACAGGGGGGAAAAAAGACAGCTGAAGATCTCAGGCCGTAATCCGGATCTGACTGTGACGGCGGCCCGTGAGGGCAGAGATGGAGTCCGTATATCCATGGACAAAAAGCTCCTGGTTGTGAAGGGAGAAAACCGTCTGTACCTTGGAGATTTAAAACATCTGTCTTGTTGTGATCAGCCTTGCAGTGAGACTCTTGGCGTTTTTTTAGACCAGATGATGAGCGGTTATGGCATGGAGTGTGAAACCGTAATTAATAATAAGGATATGCCTCTTTTTTATGAACGGGTATTAAAAAGGATCGCTTCTTACTGTAACATTGATTCAGGCAGTCTTGATCTGGAGTCTTTTAAACCGGAGGAACTTAGAGCCAGGTTTGATTTTGACAGCGATAGTCCCAGTAAGCTGATATTACGTCCCACCCTTTCTTATGGCACCTATTCCTTTCAGCCGGTTGAAGATGAAAAACTGCCCCGAACCGTCTGCAGAGATGTACCGGGAGAATTCCGCATCAGCCAGTTGATCACAAAGTATTTTAAGTACAGGGAATATGAATCAGATTATCCGGCGATCAGGGATGACGAGGAAGCAGTATACCGTCTTCTTACAGAAGGTATCAGAGAATTCATGTCTGTAGGAGAGGTTTATTTTTCGGAGTCATTTAAAAAACTGAAAGTGCTTCCGCCCCCTAAAATCTCTGTGGGTGTGAAAAGTACAGGAAACTGGCTTGAGCTTAATGTGGATGCAGGTGAATTAACCGGTCAGGATTTAGCCAGGCTTTTATCTGAATACAGCAGAAAAAAGAAGTACTACCGGTTAAAAAGCGGAGAATTCGTTAGTCTTGAAGATAATGGTCTCATTACCATCGCAAAGCTTGTTGAGGGACTGGGGCTGAATACAGGTGAGCTGGAGAATAAAAATTTCCGCCTGCCTAAATACAGGGCTCTATATCTGGATGGCCTTTTTAAAGAAGAAAGCGGCATAACATTATACAGGGACCAGCTGTACAAAGCAGTGGTACGGGGGATGAAATCCGTAGAGGACAGCGAGTTTGAGATACCGGATACCCTAAAGTCTGTGCTCAGAGGATACCAGAAGACGGGATACCGCTGGCTTAAGACTCTGGACAATTACGGATTCGGCGGAATACTGGCGGACGATATGGGACTTGGAAAGACCATTCAGGTCATAGCATTAATCCTTGATGAAGCCCAGAGAAATCCGGATGCCAGCTTTCTTGTGGTCTGTCCGGCTTCACTTGTCTACAACTGGGAAAATGAGATCCATCTCTTTGCACCGTCGTTACAGGTAATAACTGTTACTGGTACGGCACCAGAGAGAGAAGAACAGTTAGGGAATTTAGAAAAGGGAACTGTGGTGGTCACTTCTTACGATCTGCTGAAACGAGATATTAATCTTTATGAAGGAATTACATTCCGTTTCCAGATCATTGATGAGGCCCAGTACATCAAGAACGCATCTACCCAGAGTGCAAAGGCTGTAAAAACAGTGGATGCCGTGTGCAGGTTTGCCTTGACCGGTACCCCCATTGAAAACCGCCTTTCTGAACTTTGGAGTATCTTTGATTTCCTGATGCCTGGTTTCCTTTTCCATTACCAGAAGTTTAAGAAAGAGTATGAAATGCCCATTGTAAAGAACCAGGAGCAATGGGTATTAGAAAGCCTTCACCGCCTGATCGGTCCTTTTATTTTACGAAGACTGAAAAAAGACGTATTAAAAGAGCTGCCTGACAAGCTGGAGACAGTGGTATACTCTGCTTTTGACAGAGAGCAAAAGGATTTATATACAGCCAATGCCTATCGTTTAAAGACAGAACTGGAAAGCAGGGAAGGAAGAAGCGGAAGAGATAACATACAGATACTGGCAGAGCTTACAAGGCTGCGTCAGATCTGCTGTGATCCCCATTTATGCTATGATAATTACAGAGGTGATTCGGCAAAACTGGAAACCTGTGTTGATTTAATTAAGAATGGCGTGGAAGGAGGACATAAGATCCTTTTATTTTCCCAGTTTACCTCCATGCTTGAGATTATCGAAAAAAGACTAAAGGGAGAAGGAATTTCCTGCTATATGCTCACAGGAGGCACGCCCAAGGAAGAACGGCTTCATATGGTTAATTCCTTTAAAAATGATGAGATTCCCCTGTTTCTTATTTCCTTAAAAGCAGGCGGAACGGGACTTAATTTAACCGCTGCAGATATGGTGATTCACTTTGATCCATGGTGGAACGTAGCAGCACAGAATCAGGCCACAGACCGGGCTCACAGAATCGGTCAGGATAAACAGGTGACGGTATTTAAGCTGATTACAAAAGGAACGATTGAAGAAAATATTTTAAAACTGCAGGAATCCAAACGGGATCTGGCAGAGCAGATTATAACAGAGGGTACAGTTTCCTTAAGCAATCTGACAAAAGAAGATTTGCTGGGGCTGCTGGATTAAAGAAAGGACAGGGTGAGTCATGAAAGTATTACTGTTAAATGGAAGTCCTCATAAAGAGGGCTGTACCAATCGGGCACTGGTTGAAGTAGAAGGGGCTTTACATGCAGAGGGTATTCACACTGAGATGGTACATTTAGGCAATAAAGCCATTCACGGCTGTATCGCATGCGGAACATGTATGAAAATTGGCGCCTGTGTATTTGAGGATGATCCGGTCAATGAGTTTATTGAGAAGATGAAGAAGGCAGATGGACTTATCGTAGGCTCACCGGTTTATTACGCATCTGCCAATGGAGCTTTATTTTCTTTCCTTGACCGTCTCTTTTACGCAGGGGGCAGAGAGTTTGCTTACAAGCCGGGTGCAGCCATCGCTTCTGCCAGAAGAGCGGGCACCACTGCAACCCTTGATGCCTTAAATAAGTATTTTACCATTGCCCAGATGCCTTTGGTTTCCTCTTCTTACTGGAATATGGTACATGGAAGAACTCCTGAGGAAGTGGAGCAGGATTTAGAAGGTCTTTATACGATGAGAACACTGGGAAAAAATATGGCATGGCTTTTAAAATGCATTGAGGCTGGAAACTCAGCAGGAATCAGTCTTCCAAAGAAAGAGGAGAAGGTCTGGACTAATTTTATCCGTTAAAATTCCAAAAATCTCCTTTACATTTCTTCTGGGTGGTGTATAATTAAAAAGCACTATATGTAGTGCGAAGAGAGATAAATACACAAAATATTGAATAGGTTAGGGTGACAGGAATGATAAAAGTACAAAAGCGCGACGGCAGAATTGTGGAGTATGACAGAGATAAGATCATCAAGGCGATACTCAAAGCGAATGCTGAGGTGGAGTTTACTGAGCAGGCTGGCGAAGACATGATAGATGCCATTTTAGATGATGTGGAGAGCCGTTCAGAAGATGTGATGAATGTGGAAACCATTCAGGACATGATCGAAAGCGGTCTTGTAAATAACAATAAATATACATTATCTAAAAAGTATATCATTTACCGTTACCAAAGAGCACTGTTACGTAAGGCCAATACAACGGATGAATCAATTTTAAAGCTGATTAAGAATGAGAATAAAGAACTGGCTGAGGAAAACTCCAACAAGAATACCATTCTTGCATCGACTCAGAGAGATTACATTGCAGGAGAAGTATCCAGAGATTTAACAAAGAGAATGCTTCTGCCGGAACGGATTTCTCTTGCTCATGAACAGGGCTCCATTCATTTTCATGATGCCGATTATTTTGTTCAGCCGATTTTCAACTGCTGTCTGATCAACATTGGTGATATGTTAGATCATGGCACTGTGATGAATGAAAAGATGATTGAAAGCCCCAAGAGCTTTCAGGTGGCCTGTACCGTCATGACCCAGATTATTGCGGCTGTTGCCAGCAATCAGTACGGAGGCCAGTCTGTGGATATCCGTCACCTGGGAAAATATCTGCGGAAAAGCAGCAATAAATTCCACAAACAGATCAAAGAAGAATTTGGTGATTCCATATCAGAAGAGATGATAGAGAAGATGGCTTCCATCCGTTTAAGGGATGAACTAAAGTCTGGTGTTCAGACCATTCAGTATCAGATCAATACTCTGATGACCACCAATGGACAGGCACCTTTTGTAACACTGTTTTTATGCCTGGATGATCAGGATGAATATATTAATGAAAATGCCATGATCGTGGAAGAAGTTCTCCGCCAGAGACTGGAAGGCATTAAGAATGAATCCGGTGTTTATGTAACGCCGGCATTTCCAAAGCTGATCTACGTCCTTGATGAGAACAACTGCTTAAAGGGCGGAAGATACGATTATATCACAAAGCTTGCAGTACAGTGTTCCTCCAAGCGCATGTATCCGGATTATATATCTGCGAAGAAGATGCGGGAATACTATGAAGGCAATGTATTCAGCTGTATGGGCTGCCGCAGCTTCCTTTCTCCATGGAAGGATGAGAATGGAAATTATAAGTTTGAAGGCAGATTTAATCAGGGTGTGGTAAGCTTAAACCTTCCTCAGATTGGAATTATAGCAAAGGGAGATGAGGAAACCTTCTGGAACCTCTTAGAGGAGCGGTTAAGTCTTTGTTATGAAGCGCTGATGTGCAGACACAAATCACTGGAAGGAACCGTATCTGATGTAAGTCCGATTCACTGGCAGTACGGAGCCATTGCAAGGCTGAAAAAGGGAGAGACCATCGATGCTCTGCTAAAAGGCGGATATTCCACCATTTCACTTGGATATATTGGCTTGTATGAGACCACAAGGCTTATGAAAGGGGTCAGCCATACCACACCTGAGGGTGAGGAGTTTGCCCTTCGCATTATGAACCATATGCGTGAGACAGTTGACAGATGGAAAGAGGAGACAGGTCTTGGTTTCGGCCTTTACGGAACTCCGGCAGAATCTCTTTGCTATCGTTTTGCCAAGATTGACAGAGAACGTTTTGGCAGTATTCCTGATGTGACGGATAAGGGATATTATACCAACTCTTATCATGTAGACGTAAGAGAGCATATTGATGCATTTACAAAATTTAATTTTGAAAGCCAGTTCCAGAAGATTTCTTCCGGCGGAGCTATTTCCTATGTGGAAGTTCCCAACATGCGTCACAATTTAGAAGCTATGGAAGATGTGGTTAGGTTTATCTACGATAACATTCAGTATGCTGAATTCAATACCAAGTCAGACTATTGCCAGGCATGCGGTTATGACGGAGAGATTATTATTAATGATGATATGGAATGGGAATGCCCTCAGTGCCATAATAAAGATAAAAACCGCATGAACGTAACAAGAAGAACCTGCGGTTATTTAGGAGAAAATTTCTGGAACACAGGAAAGACCAAAGAAATTAAATCCCGAGTACTGCATCTGTAGGAGGGCGCCATGTACTATGCGACAATAAAACCCACCGATGTTGCCAATGGACCTGGTGTGAGAGTGTCTCTGTTTGTCAGTGGGTGTACCCATTACTGTAAGGGCTGCTTTAATGCAGAAGCATGGGATTTCCACTATGGAAATGAGTATACAAACGAAACCAGAGAACAGATTATCCGCAATTTAGATCACAGTTATATAGCAGGGCTCACCCTTTTGGGAGGGGAGCCCATGCATCCGGAAAATCAGGCAGAAGTTCTTAAGCTGGTAGAAGAAGTACGAAGCCGGTTCCCCGATAAAACCATCTGGTGCTATACAGGATATGATTTTGAGACGGATATTTTAGGAAATATGGTTAAAAATATTCCCCAGACCCGTCCACTATTAGATTGCCTGGATGTATTGGTAGATGGTAAGTTTGTGGAAGAAAAAAAGGATTTGAAACTTCGTTTTAAAGGATCCTCTAACCAAAGGATTATAAAGGTCCCGGATTCACTGGCTCGTGAAAAAGTTATATTGTGGGAATAAAATAACAGGGTGTCAGCCGCTGTCATAAAGACAGTGGCTGACACCCTGTTTTGGCAGTTATCAGTCCGCTTCTGGCTGAAGGACACTGCCAGTAAGATGATACTCCAGGCAGACTCTTCGGATTTCGATGATGCCGATGATAAGCGCAAATAATCCGGTGCAGATATTGCTGACCGCCATGACTACGCCAACGCTGGAGCTTCCCATTTTCGTAAAGTTCTGCAGATACCAGAGAACCGGAATGCGGAATACAAATACCCGGCAGAAATTAATGGCCAGTGTAATTTTTGTCCGGCCAAATCCGTACAGCAGTGCCAGAACGGATGCATTAATACCCAGAGGGATTGCTCCATAGGCTTCAAACCGGTAAATCGATGCAATCATATCTGCAAATTCTCTGTTATCACCAGCAAAAAGCCTGCTGATCTGTCCTAAAAAAATCAGTGACAATGACATTAGAACAGCTCCCAGAGCCACATTAATTACTAGAATGCACCCAAATGCCTTCAGAGCACGCTCTGGCTTGCCGGCTCCCATGTTCTGGCTGATAATGGCAGAACCGCCCTCCTGAAACCCGTTTTGGGGCATGGTGGTTATTCCTCCGATGTTATTGGAAATTCCGAGAGCTCCCACAGTCAGAGCGCTATAAATCGTACTCATGGAATTGATGACAACCTTTCCAAGGGAAAAAGCGATTTTTTCTATAATAACCGGTATGGACAGAGAAATCATGGGTACAATCACAGCAGATTTTAAACTGATGCTGTGAAGGGAAAGGCCAAATGCATTGTCTTTCTGGTTTAAATTTTTTATTGCAGCTGCCAGGATAAATATCTGTGAAATAATGGTTGCAACAGAGATCATATTAATTCCTGATCCTAACACATATACGAAAAAAGCAGTTAAAGAAAGTTTGATTACAATGACACCCATGTTTAAGTTTAAGATTCTCCGGGAATTTCCTCTGGCTCTTTCTATAGCAATATAGACGTTATTAAAAAAACTGATGACCATACCGATCAGTTCCAGGCGGAAGTACTGGGTGCCTTCTGCAATGAAGCTGTCAGGTGTTTTAGCAAGTTTAAGAAACTGGGGAGCAGCAGGCATTAAAACAAGGAGAATGACTGCACCTAATAAACCGCACATGGCAAAGAGACTGCTGACCCGTTTTTTTACCAGGTCAAAATCTCCTGAACCGTAAGCCTCACTGATTTTTATACTGGATCCGATTGCAAGACCGCCGCCCAGTGCAGATAGTGTTAAGCCGATTTGGGAAAGATAGGCGACTGCGGAGACGGAGGATGCGCCGATATGGGCAGCCATCATGGAATCAAATATTTTAAAAAGCTGGTTTAAGCTTTGATAAAGGGCCAGCGGTGTTCCCACATAGAGAACCACCCTCCACATGTTGGCATGAAGTGCAAAATTACGAAATTTTTCATCTTTTGCAGATAATGTTGCTTTCTCTGACATGGTATTTCTCCTCTTTAAGTTCAATCATTTTTCGCGCTCTATTAGCATAAGGCAAAGAAAAAATAAAATCTACTAATTTTATGATATATTTAGCCAATACTACAGATTTTTTGTTCACTTTCGGCTGCTCTTTGTTTTCAAGCAGAAAAAGATGTGATATAGTAAGTTTTGGAAAGGCAGGTGATGGAACATGTTCCTGAATAAATTGGAAGGACAGATGTCGGAAGCTGTGTCAACGGGAATTATACTTACATTGTCCGGCGGCCTGCAGGATGCATATACCTACTTTTACAGGGGAAAGGTATTTGCCAATGCCCAGACTGGCAATATTATTATATTTGCCCACAATATCATGAACGGTAGCTGGCAGACAGCGTTACGTTATCTGATGCCCATACTGGCGTTTGTTGCAGGAATCTATGTTTCTGAGGTGATCAGAGGAAAATACAGAGACAGTAAGAAGATACACTGGCGGCAGATTGTAGTGGTTGCGGAGATAGTGCTTTTGCTTCTGGTAGGATTTATGCCAAATAACTTAGATCTGGCAGCCAATGCCATGGTATCCTTTGTTTGTGCCATGCAGGTGGAGGCGTTTCGAAAGATGAAGGGCAGTGCCTTTGCAAGTACCATGTGTATCGGTAATTTAAGAAGTGCGACTGAGATGCTCTACCGTTACCGTCAGACCAGAGACAAAGAGAATCTTGAAAAATGTCTCCGTTATTATGGTGTGATCCTGTTTTTTGCAGTGGGAGCTGCAGCTGGTAGTTTTCTGGTACCTTTATTTGCAGAAAAAACCATATGGTTTTCCTGCATCCTTTTAGTTTTTGCATTTGGCATTATGTTTGTGAAAGAAAATCATGAAGAAGTTGAAGCAGAAGAAACAGACGGGAGGTAAATAGATATGGAATACAGAAAATTTGAACATACGTATGTAATAAGGCTGGATGTGGGAGACGAGATTTTGACCAGTCTGACCCAGCTTTGTAAAAAAGAAGGAATCAGGCTGGCGTCGGTTACCGGTCTGGGTGCAGCCGGCACCATTCAGCTTGGAGTTTATGACACGGAAAAGAAGCAGTATTACAGCCATGAATACAAGGGACTTTATGAGATTGCTTCTCTTATGGGCAGTATAACTGAAAAAGACGGAGAGCCTTATCTCCATCTTCATATGGTCATAGGAAATCCACACAATGGAGAATGCCACAGCGGTCATCTGGGACGTGCAGTCATCAGCGCAACAGGAGAAATCATTATTACGGAAATCCCCGGCAGTGTTGGCAGAAGAGCAGATGAGACAGTGGGATTAAATTTATTTGAATTTATGAATGAGGATTAATAACCCCAATATTCCCCGGCTAATCGGATGAAATACTTAGATGCCCTGGTTAAGTAGCTGTTTTTCCGGTAAGAGGCCACTACATCCCATACGGGGTGGGAGGGGAGTGAAAAGCATGCAATTCCTTCCGGTTTCGTCCGGAAATAGGACATGGGAATCAGCCCGCAGCAAAGACCGGCCTGAATCATGGTGATAATTGCACTGGTACTGGAAGTCTCAAACAATACGTTGGGGACAAAATCTGCTTCCTGAAAGATCCGGTCTATGAGATAACGGATGGTGGATTCCTGGTACATGAGTACGAAGGGGTCTTCTGACAGAAGTCTGATATCCAGTTCCGGATAAATCTCCCGGCTGTTTTCTTCCAGGCTGCTTAAGGGGTGCTTTTTGGGAAGAGCAAGAAGAATTTCTTCTTTTCCCAATTCTATATACTCATCGCCGGTTCGCTGGCTGGGACATAATGTCTGAAATCCAATATCCAGTTCTCCTCTTACAATCATTTCCTGCTGGTTTTTCACACTGCGTTCCACAGGAATGATATGGATGCCGGGGAACTTTTGATGAAATTTGGGATACACTGCGGAGAACATGGCGATTCCTCTCCCTGGTGTAAGCCCTACTGAGAGAGTGCCCTCTTTATCTGACACCATATCGCCGATGATCCGGTAGGTTTCCTGTTTGATCAGAAGCATTTTCCTGGCATTTTCAAGATAGATTTCTCCAGCCTGAGTGGGCCGCCAATTGGTCCGCGAGCGGTGAAAAAGCTGAGTGCCCAGCTCTTTTTCCAGGCGAAGAAGCTGCTGGTTTAGTGCCGGTTGGGTGAGAAAAAGTTTTTCTGCCGCTTTTGTGATGTTATTTTCCTCTGCAATTTTTAATATATATTCAATCTGTTTGGTATCCAAGCATATACCCCCTATATCAATATTGTATTGTCAGTATAGACTATTTCCCCAAAAAGCACAACGATTACTCAAAGAAAAAATTAGAGAATTCTTAAAACTATTAATTTTACAAAAGCATCCTGTGTAATTAAAATAAAAACAAACAGAAACAACCTGTTTTTTGTGTAATATTACAATAGAAAGGATCAGTAAGGAATGAGTAAACCGCTGTTCGTTAAAATGAAAGAAGAAGATAATGTGGCGATTGCAGTTGATGATATGAAAGCAGGACAGGAGATTATGCCAGGTGTGGTTGCCAGACATGAGATTCCCCAGGCCCATAAGATTGCGCTTTTGGACATTGAAAAGGGCGGTCCTGTCATCCGTTATGGCGTCGTATTAGGCTATGCAACAGAGGCAATAAAAAGGGGAGACTGGATTAATGAATATATGCTGGAGCTTCCTGAACCGCCGGATGTGGATCATATGGTGTTTTCAACCAATATGGTAACAGATTTGCCCAAGCCCCCGGTTACCACATGGGAAGGATATGTAAATCCATGGGGAGGTCCGGGAGGAACCCGTAACATTCTGGGAATCAGTACAACGGTTCAGTGTGTGACCGGTGTTTTAAACGTAGCTGTAGAGCGCATGAAACGGGAACTCCTTCACAAATATCCAAATGTGGATGATATTGTACCCATCAATCATGCCTATGGCTGCGGAGTTGCCATCAATGCGCCAGAGGCAAAGATACCAATCCGCGCCCTTCGGAATTTATCCAAACACCCTAATTTTGGCGGACAGCTGATGGTTGTAGCACTAGGCTGTGAAAAGTTTACAGTGGAGATGCTTTGCGATTCTGCTGATATAAATTCGGACAATGTGATTATTCTTCAGGAAAAAGAGGGCTTTGAAGATATGATTACATCCCTGATGGAGATGGCAGAAAAAAAACTTCAGATTTTAAATGATAGAAAACGGGTGACTCTGCCCCTTTCTGATTTGCTCATTGGAATGCAGTGTGGCGGAAGCGATGCATTTTCCGGTGTTACGGCCAATCCGGCAGCAGGCTATGCCTCTGACATGCTGGTGAAAGGCGGAGCAACTGTTTTATTTTCCGAAGTGACTGAGGTAAGAGACGGAGTCTATCTGTTAGCGGAGCGGTGCATCAATGAAGAGGTTGGAAAGAAGCTTGCCAGTGAGATGAAATGGTATGATCATTATCTCCAGGAGGGAGAAGTCGACCGCAGTGCAAATCCCACTCCAGGAAATAAAAAAGGAGGGCTTGCAAATATCGTGGAAAAAGCCATGGGATCCATTGCAAAATCAGGAACGTCTCCCATTGTGGAAGTGCTGTCGCCTGCTGAGAAGCCCAGCAAAAAGGGATTGATCTATGCCGCAACGCCGGCAAGTGATATTGTCTGCGGTCCCTGTCAGCTGGCAAGCGGAATCGGGCTCCAGGTATTCATGACGGGGAGAGGGACTCCTTACGGTCTGGCGATTGCTCCTGTTATCAAGGTCTGCTCCAGAAATGATATGAAGGCACAGTGGCAGGACCTGATTGATATCAATGCAGGCACCATTGCATCAGGAGATACCACCATTGAAGAAATTGGAACCCAGCTGTTTCATGAGATCATCGATGTTGCCAGCGGCCGTAAGCAGACCTGGGCTGAAAAATACCGTCTCCACAATGATTTGTGTATTTTTAATCCGGCTCCAATCACCTGATAAGATTTTCATCAGCAATATTCACAAAAAGCTCCTGCTGTGATAGAATAGAAATCAAATATACATGACAGGAGCGGAACATGGCTGATTATCCCAACAAGAGTGAAAAGACAAAATACCGGCTTGCTGATTCCATGAAAGACTGCATGAAAACCAGACCGGTGGATAAAATCACGGTTCAGAATATTGTAGACGGCTGTCAGATGACCAGGCAGACATTCTACCGGAATTTTAAAGATAAGTATGATCTGATTAACTGGTATTTTGACAAACTGGTGCTGGAATCCTTTGCCCAGATCGGCGTGGACAAGACGGTTTGCCAGAGCCTGAATGAGAAGTTCCAGTTTATTCAGAAGGAATCGGTGTTCTTTACCGGAGCATTTCGTTCCGATGATTATAATTCATTAAAGGAACATGATTTTGAACTGATCATGGGTTTTTATACAGATTTACTGATTCATAGAAGGCAGGAACCTTTATCAGATGAGATCCTGTTTCTATTGGAGATGTATTGCCGCGGATCTGTGTACATGACTGTTAAGTGGGTTCTTTCCGGAATGCCTCAGGCACCAGCGGAGATGGCCAAAAGTCTTGTAGAGGCCATGCCTCCCAAACTGTCTGCAGTTTTTCAGGAAGCCGGGCTTGTTTAAAATATAGTACTTATGCACATAATTGAAGTTACAGTTTAAAACTGATGTAACATTTGTTACAAAAGCTTTAAACTGTAACTTTATTTTTTCAGGTCTGGTTGTTAAAATTATAACAGCATGAAACGGCTTCCATCTATGGGAGAAAAGAAAAGGAGAGATTACCATGGCAAACAGAATTATTTTAAATGAAACATCTTATCACGGCGCAGGTGCAATACAAGAAATTCCTGGCGAAGTGGCAAAAAGAGGGTTTAAAAAAGCATTTGTCGCATCAGATCCTGATTTAATTAAATTCCAGGTAACATCAAAGGTGACAAAAATACTGGAAGATAACGGGCTGGAGTATGAAATTTATTCTGATATCAAGCCAAATCCCACAATTGAGAATGTTCAGACCGGAGTAGCAGCATATAAAAAATCCGGCGCTGATTATATCATTGCAATTGGTGGAGGTTCTTCCATGGATACTTCCAAAGCAATCGGTATTATCATTGCAAATCCGGAATATGAAGATGTAAGAAGCTTAGAAGGCGTTGCACCCACAAAGAACCCCTCTGTACCGATTATTGCAGTGCCCACCACAGCTGGTACGGCAGCTGAAGTAACCATCAACTATGTAATTACTGATGTGGAGAAAAAACGTAAATTTGTATGTGTTGATCCTCATGACATTCCTGTTGTTGCAATTGTGGATCCGGACATGATGGCCAGCATGCCAAAAGGCCTGACTGCAGCTACCGGTATGGATGCACTCACTCATGCAATAGAAGGTTATATCACGAAAGGAGCCAATCCCATTACGGACATGTTTAATTTAAAAGCTGTGGAGCTGATTGGGAAAAGCTTAAGAGGCGCTGTTGATAATACCCCCGAAGGCAGAGAAGGTATGGCTTTGGGACAATATATAACAGGTATGGGATTTTCAAACTGCGGCCTTGGAATCGTACATTCTATGGCTCATGCACTGGGTGCCGTCTATGATACTCCTCATGGAGTGGCCAATGCAATTCTCCTTCCTGCCATTATGGAGTTTAATGCAGAAGCAACGGGAGAAAAGTATCGTGATATAGCAAAAGCTATGGGAGTGGAAGGAACGGAATTAATGAGTCAGGAAGAATACAGAAAAGCAGCCGTTGCAGCTGTTAAAAAGCTTTCTGAGGATGTGGGAATCCCTGCTGATTTAACCAGCATAGCAAAAGAGGAAGATATTCAGTTTCTTGCCGAGTCTGCAGTTGCAGATGCCTGTGCTCCCGGTAATCCAAAGGAAGCCAGTCTGGAAGATATTATCCGGTTATACCAATCCCTTATGTGAGATTTTATAGTCTGTTGTGGGGCTGTTGCAAAAATAGATGAGTAATCTATTGGAGCAATCGCTCCACTTTTTTACTTGAAAATAGAAAATGGAAGTTATTGACATTTGCTAGGCAAAAAGATACTATTTAAAGAATCAGATGTGATACAGAAGATAGATTGATGACATTCACATGCATATTGTTCAGTTTTTAACTGATACTGGATTATAGATCAGATTACTGCAAAAAGGAGAACTAATATGGAAACATTTGATTCAAAAAGCGTTCAGGCACTGCTGAAAATGCAAAAAGATTTTTACCGGCAGGGGCATACCCATAATATTTCCTTCCGTATAAAACAATTGGAAAAGCTTTATTTGGCGTTACATCGCTATGAAAATGAGATAAAAGAAGCATTATTTCAAGATTTAGGCAAAGGTGAATTCGAAGCATATGTTACGGAGATAGGGTTTGTATACCAAAGCATTAGGCATATCATCCGTAACCTGCGAAAATGGGCGAAGCCTAAAGCCGTTAGAACACCGCTCCACCTTCAGCCTTCCAGAAGCTATATTATAAAAGAGCCTTATGGAACCGTTCTTATTATTGGACCGTTTAATTATCCGTTCCAGCTACTGATTGAACCCATGATCGGTGCCATTGCAGGAGGGAATTGCGTTATTTTAAAACCATCAGAAAACACCCCTCATCTTTCAGCTTCCATGGATCGTCTCATTAAAGAAACCTTTCATAAGTCGTATATCAGTGTGGTACAGGGTGACCGTGAAGAGACCTCTTTGCTGATTCATGCCCCTATGGACTATATCTTCTTTACCGGCAGTGTTTCGGTCGGTAAAATTGTAATGGAGGCAGCAGCAAAGAATCTGATTCCGGTTACGCTGGAATTGGGTGGCAAAAGTCCGGCCATTGTGGATCGGACCTCAAATTTGGATCTGGCTGCCAAGCGTATTATTTGGGGGAAGTTTTTAAATGCAGGTCAGACCTGCATTGCTCCGGATTATGTCTTGGTTGAGGAATCGGTGCGGGATGAATTAGTTCAGAAAATGAATTCTGCGCTGATAAAATTCTTTGGAAAAGCTCCAATGGAAAGCAAGGATTTTGGAAGAATCGTAAACGATCGGCAGTTCGACCGCCTTGCCGCCATTCTGGGGCAGGATCGCGCTCATATCCTGTACGGTGGAGAGTGTAGGAAGGAACTGCTGTTTATAGAACCCACATTAACAGAAGCAATTTCCTGGGATTGCGCAGCCATGCAGGATGAAATTTTCGGGCCAATCCTACCCATTATGACCTATCAGTCCCTGTCTGAAGCCATACGTATGGTACAGGATCATCAAAAGCCCCTGGCTCTTTATCTCTTTACCAGGGATAAAGGCGTGGAAAAGAAGGTGCTTACCCAGGTTTCCTTTGGGGGAGGATGCGTCAATGATACCATTTCACATATTGCAAATTACAACCTTCCCTTTGGAGGGGTTGGAAACTCTGGAATGGGTGCTTACCACGGCAAATACAGCTTTGATTTATTTACCCATGCAAAAAGTATTATGAGAAAGAGTGATCGTCTGGAAACTGGACTTACCTTTCCCCCCTATCATAACAAGCTGAATCTGATCAAGAAGATTTTAAAGTAAATTTAAAATGGAGGAATTATAAAATGGAGAATGTTTTACACATAGCCTCATTAGAGGAAGCCAAAAAGGAATTAATGAGATTGAAAGAGGCCAGGCACGTACAGGTGAAAAACTGGGGTGTTGCAGAGATCTGTCTGCACTGTGCACAGACTATTGAATATGCCATGGTGGGTTACCCGGTGATGAAACCTGCGTTGATTCGCGGGACCATAGGAAAAATAGCCATTCGTAAATTTTTGAGTCAAGGGTATATGAAGCACGACTTATCTGCTCATGTTGAAGGCGGGAGCAAGCTGGATTCTGATGTTGATGCCCAGGCAGGGATCCAGAAATTACTGGATACAATTGATTTGTTTCAAATGTATACCAGGGAGCTTAAACCTCATTTATTGTTTGGAAGGTTAAGTAAATCAGAGTATGACCAATATTTTGCCATGCACATCGCGGATCATTTGAATGAATTAGAGTATTAAACAGGGCATTTAGCTGGAGCCTGTAAATACCTGTTCTATCAGCTCGCCCGGGCACTTGTTCTCATGGTAATTATGGCAGAATCAACAGGACCTGTGAGGAGATTAAAAAACAGGATGCAAAATAAGAGTAATCATGCTATGATTAAAAAAGTGCTAAAAAAGCATAATCTATCACAAAGGGGGTGAGCAGATGGCAGACACGAAAAATGACTTCTCAAAAGGCAGTATCGTTGAAAACATAATGAAACTGGCAGTGCCCATGACATTTGCCCAGCTGATTAATGTTCTTTATAATATTATCGACAGAATTTATATAGGCAGAATCGCTGAAGATGCAACACTGGCACTGACGGGACTGGGACTCTGTCTTCCTATAATTTCCATGGTTATTGCCTTTGCTAATTTATTTGGTATGGGAGGGGCACCTCTGTGCTCCATTGAAAGAGGCAGGGGGAATAACGAAGAAGCGGAAAAAATCATGGGAAATTCCTTTTTACTTCTTGTAATATCCGGAATCATACTCACTGCTCTGGGACTGTTTTTTAAAAAGCCCATGCTGTATCTGTTTGGTGCCAGTGATAATACATATCCGTTCGCAAATCAATACATCAGTATATACCTGATTGGCAATATTTTTGTTATGATTGGACTTGGGATGAACAGTTTTATCAATTCCCAGGGGTTTGGAACTATAGGCATGGTAACAGTTCTGGTTGGGGCGGCAGCTAACATTGTGCTGGATCCCATCTTTATTTTTGCCCTGGATATGGGGGTAAGAGGAGCTGCACTTGCGACAATTATATCCCAGTTTCTCTCAGCACTCTGGATTGTGCTCTTCTTAAGAGGGAAAAAGACCATACTACGGCTGAAGTTTTCCACTCTCCGCTTAAAAAAACACCGGGTTCAGGCGATTACGGCTCTTGGGATGTCTGGTTTTACCATGTCCATAACCAACAGTCTGGTTCAGATCATGTACAATTCATCTCTTCAGCGCTATGGAGGGGATCTGTATGTAGGAATTATGACAGTCATTAATTCTGTCAGAGAAGTAATATCCATGCCAGTCCATGGACTGACCAATGGTTCACAGCCGGTAATGGGCTTTAATTACGGTGCCGGTGAATACAAACGGGTGAAGCAGGCAATTAAATTCATATCAGTTGTAGCCATCATATATACAACTGTCATGTGGGGACTTGTCCATATCTTCCCGGAGTTTTTTATTCGGATTTTCAATCAGGATGGGCAGCTTTTGGAAGCAGGAATTCCTTCTATGCGGATTTATTACTTTGGATTCTTCTTTATGTCGCTCCAGTTTGCCGGACAGTCTGTTTTTGTGGCACTTGGAAAGGCCAGACGGGCCGTGTTCTTTTCCATTTTCAGAAAAGTTGTTATTGTGGTTCCTCTCATCGTGTTTCTTCCTGTTATTATGGGAAATGGAGTAGATGGAGTTCTTATGGCAGAGCCAATTTCCAATTTAATCGGGGGAGGCGCCTGTTTTATCACCATGCTGGTTACTGTATGGCCAGAACTTAGTCAAAAGACAAAACCCGGAAAGGAAGGGTAAGATGAAAACTATAACCAGAAATTATATTACCCACATACTGTCAAAAGATAATCCTCCCTGCGGACGAATCAGGGCAGGAGAGACGGTTGCATTTGAGACATATGACTGCTTTACCAATCAGTTCCTTCCAGAAGAAGCAACCTTTGAAAATGTTGTCCGTAAGCCTGGAAATCCGGCAACAGGACCACTTTTTATTGAAGGAGCCATGCCTGGAGACATGTTAAAAATTGATATTCTGGATATCGTTCTGGGACCTGTGGGAGTTGTTATGCTGGGACCGGGAAGCGGCAGTGAAAAAGAATTTTTTTCACAAAAAACATTAAAGCGGATTCCTGTAATTGACGGATTTGCCCATTACAGTGAGCAGTTGAAATTGCCCATAACACCAATGATCGGAGTGATTGGTGTGGCTCCGGGCGGAGGCGGCGTCTCCACCATTACTCCCATGGATCATGGCGGCAATATGGATTGTACACAGATCAGAAAGGGAGTCACTCTTTACCTCCCGGTTTTTACAGAGGGAGCTCTTTTATCCCTGGGCGATTTTCACGCTATTATGGGTGACGGTGAGGTGGAAGACTGCGGTCTGGAGATAGAAGGAAAGGCGGTTCTGCAGGTTGATGTTGTGAAAAACAAAAATTGCGTTCCGTATCCTATGATTGAGACCAGTGAAAAGCTGATTACCATTGCTTCGGCAGAAGACGTTGAGGCTGCATGGAAAAAAGCGGTCAGACAGATGTATAGCTTCCTGAAAGAAAAGGTGGGCCTTGATGATAACGATGCCGGAATGCTTCTGACCATGGCAGGAGACCTGGTAATTTGCCAGACTGTGAACCCTATGAAGACGGTAAGAATGGAATTTCCCCGTTATATAACCAGAAGTTATGGATTTGATTCCATTTCGGCAGACTAAAACAGGCTGAAAATTCTTGACATCAGCAGGCTTTTGGAAGATAATGATAAACAAATTATAAAAGCTGACGATATGCCGGTATGGGAAAGGAAGAGTATAACATGCAGACTATAAGAATTGAGAGAACCGCTTGCCCGAAAGAAAAACCAGGCAAAGAAAATCCTTTGACATTTGGTACCATATTTACGGATCATATGTTTGAGGTGGATTATGAGGAAGGAAAGGGCTGGTACGATCCAAGAGTTGTGCCTTACCACAAGCTGGAACTGGAGCCATCTTCCATGGTATTCCATTACGGTCAGGAGATGTTTGAAGGATTAAAGGCGTATAAAACGGAAGAGGGAAAGATCCTGTTATTCCGTCCTGACAAGAATATTGAGAGGGCAAACAGAAGTAATGACAGACTCTGCATTCCAGAGATTCCGGAAGAACTCTTTTTAGAGGCGCTAAAGACAGTTGTAAGCGTAGATCAGGACTGGATTCCCACAAAGCCTGGAACTTCTCTTTATATCAGACCCTTTGTGATTGCCACTGATCCGTTTCTTGGAGTGAGACCATCTCATACTTATAAGTTCATGATTATTCTGTCTCCGGTAGGTGCTTATTACGCCAGCGGACTGGACCCGGTTAAGATCTGGATTGAAGATGATTATGTAAGAGCGGTAAAAGGCGGAATTGGTGAAGCAAAGACCGGCGGAAACTATGTTGCTTCCCTGGCTGCACAGGTGAAGGCCCATGAGGAAGGATACTCCCAGGTGCTGTGGCTTGACGGTGTACATCGTAAATACATTGAAGAAGTGGGCGCCATGAATATTTTCTTCAAAATCAACGGCGTTGTTATCACCCCGGAGCTTAATGGCAGCATTCTTCCCGGAGTTACAAGAGATTCTGTTTTATCTCTGTGCAGAGAATGGGGAATTAAGGTTGAAGAGCGGAAGATTTCAGTAGACGAAATCGTGGCAGCAGCCAGATCCGGAGAGATGGAAGAGTGCTTTGGAACCGGTACGGCGGCAGTTGTTTCACCTGTTGGCGAGCTGCGCCTGGAAGATGAGAGAATGTCAATCGGTGGAGGAAAGATCGGAGAACTCACCCAAAGATGCTACGATACCATTACTGGTATCCAGCTTGGCAGGTTAACAGGGCCAGAAGGCTGGAGCGTAGAGGTAAAATAATAAAAAATGATTGTCCGGCGGGGCTTCTAAGCACCGCCGGCAGTTTTGCGTAGAGACAAAAGGAGTATTTATGACGGCAGTACTAATGAGGGCAGTAGCCTTTGTGGCGATTATTATAATGGGCTATTTACTGAAACGGGCAGGCTTTTTTCAGGCGAAAGATTTTCAACTTATATCCAGAGTTGTAATTAAAATAACCCTTCCGGCAGCTATTGTATCTAATTTCAGTAAAATCACCATGGAGCGTTCCCTTCTTGCCATGTGTATCATCGGAATTCTATGCAATTTTGTAACAATAGGCATCGGCTATATAACCAATATCTCACGATCCGGAGACAGTAAAGCATTTGCCATGCTTAATATGTCCGGCTATAATGTGGGGAATTTTACCATGCCTTTTGTGCAGAGCTTTTTAAGCCCTGTAGGCTTTGCGGCGACAAGTCTCTTTGATGCGGGAAACTCCGTGATGTGTACGGGGATGACCTATTCCCTTGCCAGCATGGTCGCAGGAGGCGAAGAGAAACCAACTGTTATGAAGATGGTTAAAAAACTTTTTTCTTCCATTCCTTTTGATGCTTATGTAATCATGACTGTATTAAGCATCCTTAAGATCCGGCTTCCGGGTATACTAATCAGTTTTGCTGACACAGCAGGAGCCGCCAATGCATTTCTGGCTCTTCTGATGCTTGGGATTGGATTTGAGATCCGCATGGATAAAGAGAAACTAAAAAAAATCATTCAGATACTTCTCATGAGATATGTCATAGCGATTGTAATGTCAGTCGGTTTTTATTATCTGTCACCCTTTAGTCTGGAG
Source organism: Lacrimispora struthionigena (assembly GCF_048627165.1). Classification (NCBI taxonomy): domain Bacteria; kingdom Bacillati; phylum Bacillota; class Clostridia; order Lachnospirales; family Lachnospiraceae; genus Lacrimispora; species Lacrimispora struthionigena. The sequence goes on along the minus strand of NZ_JBMBWP010000002.1, from coordinate 333,280 downwards.
GTTCGTCAGACTCTTGCTATCGTTACCCTTGGACCGATCGCGTCAGTAGCGCCTGCATTTACCGCAGAGTTAAAAGGCGATATTGAAATGGCGAGCGCCATTAATTCCCTGTCCATTGTAACCAGTATTGTGGCGATTACGGCAGCACTTCTTCTCCTTTTGTAAGAAAATATTTTATGACGCTTGACAAAACGTTTTTGAGTGCTATAATTTAGGCATAGAAATGCAAATAAGATAAAGCGGTGACAAGACCAGTATCCTGACAGGAGAGCTCAGAGAGAGGCACATACGGTGAAAGTGCCTTGCGGGAATATCAGGAGAAGACCAGCTTGGAGCGTCCCTTAATCGGGAACGGTGATTCCGTTATCATCAGTATAAGTGGTTTGAATGAGTGAATCATTCTTTCAAGTAGGGTGGAACCGCGATTTATTATGTTAGAATCGTCCCTTTCTGTATGGAAACATATGGAAAGGGGCTTTTTTTTATTTGATCCATGATTTAAAAATATTGGTAAAGGAGATTAGAACAATGAAGATTACGTTAAAAGATGGTTCAGTCAAAGAGTATGATCATGCAATGTCAGTCATTGATATCGCATCCGATATCAGCGAAGGACTGGCAAGAAATGCCTGTGCAGGCGAGATAGATGGAGAGGTTGTTGATTTACGGACTACCGTGGATAAGGATTGCACTTTAAGCATTTTAACAGTCAGTGATCCTGCAGGTCTTGCAGCTTACCGTCATACAACCAGCCATATTCTGGCTCAGGCAGTAAAGAGACTTTATCCTCAGGCCAAACTTGCAATCGGACCTTCCATCGAGAACGGGTTTTACTATGATTTTGAAAATCCTTCTTTCTCCAGAGAAGATTTAGATAAAATCGAAGCTGAGATGAAAAAGATCATCAAAGAAGGAGAAGCGATTGAGCGTTTTACCCTTCCAAGAGAAGAAGCAGTTAAATTTATGGAAGAAAAGGGTGAGCCTTACAAGGTGGAGCTGATTTTAGATCTTCCGGAAGGAGAGGAGATCTCATTTTATAAGCAGGGAGATTTTACCGATCTTTGCGCAGGCCCTCATCTGATGAGCACAAAGTCCATTAAAGCATTTAAACTGACTTCATCCTCTGGTGCTTACTGGAGAGGAAGCGAGAAGAACGCAATGCTTGCCCGTATTTACGGAACAGCTTTCTCAAAGAAAGACGAATTAAACGAATATCTGGAGTATTTAGCAAATATCAAAAACCGCGATCACAACAAACTTGGCCGTGACATGGAATTATTCGCTACTGTAGATGTAATCGGTCAGGGCCTTCCTCTTTTAATGCCAAAGGGTGCTAAAATCATCCAGACAATGCAAAGATGGATCGAAGATGAAGAGGAAAGACGTGGTTACATGAGAACCAAGACACCTCTTATGGCAAAGCGTGATTTATATATTATTTCTGATCACTGGGATCATTACAAAGAAGGCATGTTCGTTCTTGGTGATGAGGAAAAGGATGATGAAGTATTTGCTCTTCGTCCCATGACATGTCCGTTCCAGTATTATGTATATAAACAGAGCCAGAAATCTTACCGCGATCTTCCATGCAGATATGGTGAAACCTCCACTCTGTTTAGAAATGAAGATTCCGGAGAGATGCACGGACTTACACGTGTTCGTCAGTTTACTATTTCCGAGGGCCATTTAATCGTTCGTCCTGATCAGATTGAGGATGAGTTTAAGGGCTGTGTGGATCTTGCAAAATACTGCTTAACAACTCTTGGTCTGGAAGGTGATGTAACTTACCGTATGTCCAAGTGGGATCCTGACAATGCCAGCCACTATCTTGGAACTCCTGAGATGTGGGATGAAGTACAGGACATGATGCGTAAGATTCTGGATCACATTGGAATCCAGTATACAGAAGCAGTGGGAGAAGCAGCATTCTATGGTCCGAAGCTGGATATCCAGGCGAAGAATGTATATGGCAAGGAAGATACCATGATCACCATTCAGCTGGATATGTTCCTGGCAGAGCGTTTTGATATGAGCTTCGTAGATAAAGACGGAGCAAAGAAACGTCCTTATATTATTCACAGAACTTCCATTGGCTGCTATGAAAGAACACTTGCATGGCTGATTGAAAAGTACGAAGGTGCGTTCCCAACCTGGTTATGTCCGGAGCAGGTTCGTGTACTTCCTATTTCTGAGAAGTATCATGAGTATGCAGCAAAAGTGGCTGATCAGCTGAAAGCAAACGGAATTCTTGCCACAGTAGATGAGCGTTCTGAAAAAATCGGCTATAAGATCCGCGAAGCACGCCTTTCCAAACTGCCGTATATGCTGGTAGTGGGACAAAAAGAAGAGGAAGACGGCGTGGTTTCTGTCCGCAGCCGCTTTAACGGAGACGAAGGACAGCGTCCGATTGCAGACTTTATTGACGATATCTGCAAAGAAATCCGTACAAAAGAAATTAAGAAAATTAATGTAACAGAAGAATCTAAATAATCATGTTTCATTCTGTGGGAGAGGAGATATCTTTGAGAATATTTTCCTCTCCCACAGCGCATAATACCTCCTGAAAGAAAATCTCAATCAGTATTCCAGGAGGAAATAAATATGACAAAATTGGACTGTAATGTAACCAGCTGCCTGCATAATTCTGATAATTACTGCTGCAAATCTGCAATTATCGTGGAAGGCTCTCAGGCCAAGGATACCGTTGATACCTGCTGCGGCAGCTTTGATGAGAACAGAGACGGTTCTTTCCACAATTTATTCAAAACTCCAGAGAGCAGACTGGAAGTGGACTGTGAAGCCGTTAACTGTGTGTACAATGAAGGGCGTCACTGTTCTGCAGAGCATATTGGCATTGCCGGTGATGGCGCCAGATCTTCAGAGCATACGGAATGCGCTACATTTAAGACAAGATAAGGGTAAAAAAGACAAAGACAGGCCGACAGGAATATGGCAGGTCTTTGTCTTTCTTCTATATTAATTATAATATCATAAAAAATGTGCCAGCGGTAATCAGCAAGATACCAATCAGCTTTTTCCATACAATCTGTTCGTGGAGAATGAGAAATGCCAGAATGATAGTAAATACGATGCTGAACTTATCCACTGGAACAACTCTGGATGCTTCTCCAAGCTGCAGTGCTCTGTAATAGCAGAGCCAGGAAATTCCGGTAGCGCAGCCAGAAAGAGTAAGAAAGAGCCAGCCTTTTGAGCTGATCTGGCGGATTCCATCCTGGGAGCCTGTGATAAAGACAATGAACCAAGCCAGAAGAACCACAACAACAGTGCGTATGGCAGTGGCAAGATTGGAATTAACTCCCTCCATTCCCAGCTTTGCCAGTATGGAAGTAAATGCAGCAAAGATAGAAGAAAGCAGTGCGAAGACAAACCACATAATAAAATACCTCCCTGGGCAGTTTTACAATTTTCCTTTTTATAACTAAATTCTATCTCTGATTTCTTGGATTCGCAACAGGCATTATGCAGTAATTGTAAATAAAAAGGGGACAGACAGGTGTCATTTATTCTGGCAGCAAATTAAAATGAAAAAACATTGACATATCACAAATTGTGTAGTATTATAATTAAAGTTGTGAAAGCAACAGACAGGAAAGTAGGTATCCGCCTCACCACGGCACGAGTAAGTGTCCCTGGTTCATAGCCTTTGATACATAGGTGTACTGTGTAGAGACTTTGGTGGTGGATAGCGTTTGTCTATCTACTTTTTTTATGCCTAAAGGCAGCAATGTAATTCCGACCAATACACACAATATAATGGAGGTGCACGACAATTAGCGATTTAATGATTAATGAACAGATCAGAGATAAAGAAATTCTGTTGATTGGTGAAAACGGAGAAAAGCTTGGGGTTATGTTAACCAAAGATGCCATGCAGATGGCTAAAGAAGCAGAGCTTGATTTGGTTAAAATTGCTCCTACCGCGAAACCACCGGTTTGCAAGATCATCGATTACGGTAAGTATCGTTATGAGCTGGCAAGAAAAGAAAAAGAAGCTAAAAAGAAACAGAAGGTAATCGAAATAAAAGAAGTTCGCTTATCTCCCAACATTGACACTAATGATTTGAATACAAAGATGGGCGCCGCAAGGAAGTTCCTCGAAAAAGGAGATAAAGTTAAGGTAACCTTACGTTTCAGAGGTCGTGAGATGGCGCATATGTCAAAGTCCAGATATATTTTAGAGGATTTCGCTGAAAAGTTATCCGATATCGCCACAATTGACAAACCATCGAAAGTGGAAGGAAGAAGCATGGTTATGTTTTTAACCGCAAAACGCTAAAAGAACATTATCAAGGAGGAAAATACAATGCCTAAATTAAAAACAAGCAAATCAGCTGCAAAACGTTTCAAAGTTACAGGTACAGGAAAGCTTGTAAGAAATAAAGCTTACAAATCTCACATCTTAACTAAGAAATCTACTAAGAGAAAAAGAAATCTTAGAAAAGATATTGTTACTGATGCAACCAATGCAAAAGTAATGAAAAAGATTTTACCATATTTATAGAATTCTAAGTTGAGAAGGAGGAAAGACCGATGGCAAGAATTAAAGGCGGTATGAACGCTAAGAAAAGACATAACAGAGTGTTAAAAATGGCTAAAGGCTATAGAGGCGCTCGTTCCAAACAGTATAGAGTAGCAAAGCAGTCCGTAATGAGAGCTTTAACAAGTTCTTATGCAGGCAGAAAAGAAAGAAAGAGACAGTTCAGACAGTTATGGATTGCTCGTATCAATGCAGCAGCACGTATTAACGGCGTATCCTACAGCGTATTTATGCATGGATTAAAGTTAGCTGGCGTTGATTTAAATAGAAAAGTATTAGCTGACATGGCTGTTAATGATGCAGAAGGCTTCGCAAAATTAGCTGAGCTTGCAAAATCTAAAGTAGCTTAATCGCATATTCAAACCTCGGAAACCTCGTGTTTACGGGGTTTTTTGTTATTTTAATGATGAAAGGAAGCAAAAGTGATATCTTTGCTTCCTTTCACTGGTAATCCGGTCATACGATACACGAATCATAAATGCTTTCTTCCCACCAACCAAAGGCTATTCTGCCAGAGGCTAAAGAGGTTGGAGATTCTGGCGTAGAGAGGAATATTAATAAAGAACCTCCCGGCGGGAATATCAGTTTGCCATTTTCACTCTCTACCAGAGTTGTTTCCGGTTGAGCTCTGCGAACAAATGCTTTTACGCCTCCCGTTGGGTCGCCTTCCACATTGGATGCATATTGTAACTTAATTATTGGTTCGGGCAAAGGAACAATAGCAGTATTGGTGGGCGTTACCAAATCTGAATCCATCGGCGTACCAGGTGGAGTTGCATTGAACCAAAATTGAGCGCGGTAAGGAGCTACTGAAATATCTGTAACAGTCCATACATTTACATATAAGTTTACCTGTGAACGGCTGGGATTATATAACCTGGCCCAGGCGCTAGTGTTGTTGCCAAAAGACAAGTTATCTGCGTAGCCGATAAAATATTTTCCTTGCAGCGATTTGTAGAGTTCGATTGGTACATCTGCTTTTTTGGGTAATATGCACGTATCGTAACGGCATGAATAATGATCCATATTACCACATCACCTTTCTGAATTGTTATCGTTTAACGGTCTGGCTGAGCTATCTCTACCAGGAGCAGGTAAACATATCAATCCGGTTTAACGATATTCCTGTGTATGACCAGCCAAATCGTCTGTCCCAGCGGAAGCCTGACACGCTGTCACGCCAGATCTGAATCGGAAAGAACCAGAACTCCTGACCGTTACTCATCCATATATAGGTAAAACGTCCGATACAGTTTTGCATGGAGCCTGGGCTGACCATTTTGGTAGCTGATCCAGAACGGGCCTGTGTGGGCTTAGGTGGCGCGGACGATGGTGGAGGACCCATAGGCATTGGACCGCCTGAAGGGTTGCCGTAAGGTGGGAATGGGGGCATATTCTACACCCTTTCATTTTATGTTATTATTATTATATGAGATTTATGGATTGCAGTTAACAAAATCTGAAAAGGGAAAAAAGGGGCGGAAGTCTACAGGAGATTGAGACTTCCGCCCGGAAATGCGGGTGCAAAAGAAGCACCTAAGTACCACCTTGACAGGTATGTACAGTAATATATATGATTGAATATGAAAAAATATGTTTTCCGAAAAAGACAATAAAAAAATCACACATAAAGTGTGATTAAAAACTCCCCGAGTAGGACTTGAACCTACGACCCAACGGTTAACAGCCGTTTGCTCTACCGACTGAGCTATCGAGGAATATACGACCTATTATACTCTAAATGTAAAATATGTCAAGAGATAACTCTCTTTTATTATTGAAAATGCGGGAGATGGGACTTGAACCCACACGATCATACAACCACAAGATCCTTAGTCTTGCCTGTCTGCCAATTCCAGCACTCCCGCACAACGAAAGTAATTCTACCATCTTTATGAAGAATTGTCAATATTATTTAAAAAATATATACAAAAAAAATATTTTAAAAATAATTGAAATTCGTGTTGACAGAACCAGGCTTGTATACTATAATAGCTATTGTCGCTGAAAGAGATAACGACGAATTGCAGAAGTGGCGGAATTGGCAGACGCGCACGGTTCAGGTCCGTGTGGTAGCAATACCTTGAGGGTTCAAGTCCCTTCTTCTGCACGAATCTTATAGAGTGTCATGGCTGTAAGGTTTTATATAATATGACATGCGGGAGTGCTGGAATTGGCAGACAGGCAAGACTAAGGATCTTGTGGTTGTATGATCGTGTGGGTTCAAGTCCCATCTCCCGCATTAAAGAGCAGTTTTTCACTGATGAAGAACTGCTTTTTTATTGCAATTTATTATTGCGTTAAGATGATATTGTTTCAGGAAAACGAATAAAAAAATAAAAAAGTGCTTGCTTATTTTGGAAAAGTATAGTAATATAATTGTACGAATTGATTCATCAATTTGTGCAATTGCGAAAGCAGAAGTGGCGGAATTGGCAGACGCGCACGGTTCAGGTCCGTGTGGTAGCAATACCTTGAGGGTTCAAGTCCCTTCTTCTGCATAATGAAAATGTCCTGCATGAAAACTGCAGGACATTTTTTATTTACTCAATATTGGCCATGGACATTCCAGGTTCATAAACCGTATACTGGTTTCTGCCATGCTTTTTCGCCTGATACAGTGCGATATCCGCTTTCTTATACAATTCTTCAAACGTGACCCCGTCCTCCGGGTAGGCGGCAGTTCCTAAGCTTCCTGATATATGTACTTCCGGTTCCAGAGCACTTCCAATTAAACTGCACAGGTTTTCCAGTCGGGAATATAGATCCATGCTGTAAGAAACATCTTTCAAAAGAATAATAAATTCATCGCCGCCTAAACGTCCAAAGACGTCATCTCTCCTAAGTGCAGATTTTAGCCTTGATGCGGCCCGATGGAGCGCCTTATCTCCAAACTGGTGACCATAATTGTCGTTTAACTGTTTAAATTGATCAATATCCAGCATAATCAGGATATGATGTCCTTTCCCACTGTTTAAAATATGACGGATTGCCCGGATAGCAGCGGATCTGTTTAGCAGCCCCGTCAGACAGTCCTGTTGGGACAGCTCATGTAAAGTCAGAGCTTCCCGCTTTGAGGCGTCAATATCTTTAATTAGAATAAATGCCTTGATGGTGTCCGTATAAGGGTCAGTGACAATCTGTACCATACCAAGAGTCCAGCAGACGCTGCCATCAGCCCTTAAACGGCGATGTTCCAGCCGGAGAGAGCGGTTCCCCTGATAATACTGGAAAAGCAGGTGCTCCTTATTAAAGAAACTTAAATAAAGCTCTTTGTCTTCTTCGAAAATCTCATGCTCTGCAATATAATTCATGATATCGGCAAAAGAATTTTTTGCTTCATCCGGAACATTGCTGGTCATTTCCCCGATTATCTCTTCAAACAGATCTGATTTGGTATTGTACTCGTAATAACCGATACAGTCTTTTTTCTGCTCCCGCATATACTCAGCCCAACGTTGATATGCCAGCTCTTTTTCGTATTGATCTGTAATATCCTGATAGGAAATAATTCCACGTAGTGGCTTTTTTTCTTCCGTATATACCAGTGAAAAATGCTTGGAAAACCAGTGATATTCCCCGGAACCGGTTTTTAGCCTGACCGCGCATTCGCCTTCCGGAGTCCCCCGCTCCATTTCTTCATAAAAGTCCAGAAAATCTTTAATGCTCTCCTTATGTACAACGCCATTTTCGATTAAATATTCCGGGGAAAGGGGCGTGTTAAATGGGGCCGGAAAACATCTGGTAAATTCTGAGGAAGGAGAAAGGGTTCTGTTTGGTATATCGTAAATACATACAATACAGCCGGAATGACGGCTTGCAAGGCGGTATTGCTCCTCCTGAGCTCTCAGGCTTTCCATACTCCTCTTCAGGCAGGTGATATCCGATACAGAACAATAGAATAACTCTTCTTCTCGTATAAAATTAAAATCCATGGAGTACCAGCAGTGGTTATCCATTGCTTTGGATCTGAATTCCAGCCTGAACGTACTGGATTCCAGTTCCATATGACTGTGAATTCTTTCTGCAATTTCGCAAAATTCAGAATCACAGATCATATCCTCAAGGCAGGAGGGTGACTGAAACCAGTTCTTAATCATATCGTTTGAATAAGTAACTGAAAAGTTTTCTTCTGCCTTAAGCTTTAGTATGCCGCATGGTATGCGGTCTAAAAAAACATCTCCGTCCATTGTTCACTTTCTCCCATAAGTGCGTTAGAAAATAGAAATATCTATTATTATAAGCATATGAGGCAAGCATACAAAAAATTACTTATTTAACAAAAATAATAAAATAAATACAAAACATGTAATTCGTATAGGGAAAAAGGGTAAGGTGTAAATAGAAAAAAGAGTAGTTGAGAAAATATATCATAAACAGAAAAAAGGCTGTTTCAAGCCGATTCTGTGTTGTCAGCTTAAAACAGTCTTTTATTCTGCCCCCGGATATTAAGACCGGTACAGGTAGAGGGGTCTGCCATCCTTTATAATCCTGTCTGGTTCACCCTGAATTAAAGGCAGGGCATAGGTAAGAAAATCTTCTGTAACATTGGTGCCATGATCACAGATCCAATGAGAAGGGAATAGCTTTTCTTTGTTGCATACTTCATTTACATCAACCGTAACGCATTGGATCTGATAAGGGGAATCAGAAATACGCTTAAAGGCGATCATAATACCTGTGGCTCCATTTAAGGAAGCTTTGATTCCTTCTCTGCCGGCTGCAACTGCCTCTTCGATATCAGTTGCCGATGCAAGCATGCCGCTGCAGCGCTGATTTACGTTAAGCTCTATAGAACGAACCTTTACACCAAATCGATTACGGACAAAATTCTCTAACATTTTACCGCTTCCAGTCAGCATCTTGTGGCCAAATGTATCGGTACGGACTTCGTCTGCGTATTCACAAATAAATTTACCATTTGCATCAGAAATTCCTTCAGAGATGCAGACAATAACGGAACTTTTTTTAGACAAAGCCTTTTCTACATCGTTTGCAAATTGTTCAAATTCAAAGGCAGCTTCCGGAAGATAAATCAGGACAGGATTATCTCCTTCAAATTTTCTTGCAAGTGAACTGGCAGCAGTGAGCCAGCCTGCATGACGCCCCATGAGTTCAACAATCGTCACAGACTTTTGCTGATAAACACAGGAATCCAAAACAATTTCCCGTACCGTGTCAGCCACATATTTTGCAGCACTTCCAAATCCGGGAGTGTGATCGGTATGAATCAGATCATTATCAATGGTCTTAGGAATACCGATAAATTTGATGCTGCTTTTGTGATGAGAAGCGTACCGGGAAAGCTTGCTTACGGTATCCATGGAATCATTACCGCCAATATAAAAGAAATAACCAATCTCCATTGCACGGAATTTTTCAAACAGTGCAGGGTAGAATGGTGATGACAAATCATCGGGCAGTTTATAACGGCAGGAGCCAAGGTATGCCGCTGGTGTCAGTTTCAGCAGCTCCAGTTCCTCCGGTGTTAAATCATTGGTCAGATCCATATAATTCCCGGACATGAAGCCTTCTATGCCATTGATCATGCCGTAAACCCGGCCGATCTCTTCGTGAGCCATTCCTTCTATTATAACGCCGTAAAGGCTTGCATTAATCACAGCGGTTGGTCCGCCGGATTGTCCTACGATTACATTTTTCTTCATGTATAATTTCCTCCAAATCTGCATATGCCAGGTGCACGTTTCCTATTCTATAATAGAAACTACATCTTTGCAACCCAATTTAAAGGATATAAGGGAATTGGAAAGGAATGGAAATGGAAAAAAGAGGATAAAAAGGGAGGAGCCGGTGAAATGTGGGTTTCACCGGCGAGTTATGAAAAAAAGTTTTATAAAACAAGTTTGGAGTAGTTCTTGTTTCTATAACTTAGTATATAGGAGAGATGTGAAGTAAGTTTGTAGAAGATGTAAATAATTTTTGTACGCCTTGTGAAAAATGTGTGAATGAATAATGGCGGTGTTTTATAAGCGATTATTGTTTATATATGTATATAAGGTGCTTATTGATGAATAAATATTAATAAAGTGGCATTTGATTTTTTTATTTCATATAATTTTAGTAGTTACTGTTAAAATTCCGTGCGCCAGATGGCAAAAAGGACTAATAAATATGAAATATAAGGTAGTAATTTATTGTGACAAGCTTTATGCAGGCGATATTTTGTGGGGATTTACTGCAGCGGGTCATGAAGCGCAAATAATAACACCGACTTCTATAGAAAATTTTGATAGATTAATGGAATTAATAAATCCTGATTTATTAATTCTTTCTTCCTATATGGGTTATTTTCAACATTCTATGCTTTCTCATATCGGTTCCAGAAATTCACCAAATTATAAGTGTGTTTGCTGGGATACCGAAGGAGTTGGGCAATACGATTTACAGATGACAGGTTTTGAATTTTCAAAGCCCGATATGATATTTTCGATTTGTCCTGAAATGCTCGAAAAGCTTAAAAGTAAAAGTATACCATGTGAGAGACTTGATTTTGCTTATAATCCCACTATTCATTATCCAAAATCAACATCTATAAATGAAAATAATACGATTAGCTTAGTTGGAAATGCATGGTTATGGTATTCAGATCATTATCCTGCTCATTTCCGCTATAGTAAAGCAATTCCTACTATATTAAAACCTTTAATTGAAAATAATTATAAAATAGATTTTTATGGTACGACAGAATATAAGCAGGTTATAAAAAAATTTCTAAATCTTGATATACCAATTGAATGGTTCAAAGGCACTATTCCCTATGAGAAGACCTGCGATATATATAATAATTCCTTTATAAATCTAATCACACAAAATCATGATCAAACTATAACAAGACGTACCTTTGAAATATTAGGCTCCGGAGGTTTCGGGCTTTCTTGTTATAATACTGCTATAAAAAATTTGTTTGGAGATAGCGGTGCACTAGCGATTGCTAATACTTCTGAAGAGACTCTTGAGATATTGGAATATTATAGAAAAAACATAGATGAATATATAAAAGTTCGTAAAAATGCTGTTTTAAGCGTACAAAATCACACCTATAAAGAGAGAGCTGAAGAAATAATCAATAAGATATTTATCACAGCGAAATAGATGAAACGAACCATTCATAATTCCGGGCCTCACAAGCGCTCCGCCGTGCATTAATCGGCTGAGCGCATTTTTCGTGGGTGTACTATCTGAAAAATATATTAAGGGAAAAATAATATTATGATATAATGGAATATAAAGATGAGCAATAGGGGGCTGTACGATGAAAAAGTATCATTTAACAATATATTTGGCTCTTGTAATTATTTTAATGGCGGGCTGTTCAAAAGATGTCCAGATAATGCAAAATTTTGAGGCTGATAAAAGTGTAAGAATTTATGAAGGTGATAAGAGAGTAATATTTAATTTGCAAACTTTGCCTTATGATATGGAATACAAAGAATATATTATTCCGCTTTCATCATGTGAACTGTATCAGGAAAAATCTGATGATGGTAATTCATATATACCCTATGTAATTGCAAAAGTTAAAATTGAAGGAATTGATGAAGAAACATTACTTTTGTATAATAAAGATTTATATGTCTATGCAAATATAAATAATGAAAAAAACGAATTAGGCAATAAGGAATTGTCAAAAATATGTGAGGTTGATAATGATGGATATCGATATTATGTATTCTCACAGTGGTTACTTTCTTCACACGATTATAAATACGATTTTTCAAAATCTAATTATAATGTAGGATTTTTAATCCTTCAAGGTGAAGATTATAGGGCTTTGGAATTTATTTATGATGGGTTTACAGACTCAGATGTAAAAAATTTAAAAGATCTGGATGAAGAAGTCTGGCGAGCAATTAAACAAAAACAACTTAAATCAAACTGAGTGTTGATAGCTGAAAGAAGCTGGCATATACTTAATTTAGTAGAAAGTAATAGGAAAGGGAAATATAATGAAAAAAGTAGTAGCAGGAGATTACATCTTCCTAGATTCATTTGTTATTATTGGGAAAGAAGGCACTACAAATGATGGAAGCGGATTTATACAAAGACTTTGGGATAACGCTAATTCACATTTTGATGAAGTAGAACATCTGGCAAAAAAAGATGATAAAGGAAATCTGCTGGGGATTTGGGGCGCGATGTCTGATTTTTCTCGCGCATACAAACCTTGGGAAAACTTCTCACAAGGACTATATCTTGCTGGAGTCGAGTGCTCAGATGATTCAGAAGCACCGAACGGTTGGACCAAATGGGTGATACCAGGATACGAATATATTTATGTCGAGAATAAAAATGACGATATTTTTCAAGATGTCATAACGTATCTAGAGGAAAACAATATTTCTCTTGCAGGTGCAGTGAATGATTTTAGTTGTCCCAAAACAGGTAGAAATTATATGTATTTTCCTATTCGCAGATTGTAGAGTAATTGACTATTAATCGAATTTATTGATATCGAAATATAGAAGCTAACATAAAAACTAACCGCTTTGTTATGCAAGAAGCGGTTAGTACTCTGTTATATTTAATCTTGTGTTTTATTAAGCTGAGTATTTCCGTTATGGTTTCCGCAATAAACTCCTCTTTTTATTGGAGCAAATAAAAAACCAATAATGATACCAAATAATAATGCTGTTGATACGACGAGCTTTTTGTCAAGAATAGTCCATTCCTCATTAAAAAAATCTTTCATAGCAAGCTCCTTTCTATTCATTAATAACTTATTATATCATAAAACTTTTAAATTAATAAGTAGTTTTTCTATTGTATTAGATATTATTAGTTTGTATAATCCAATGTATTGAGCATATGAGGCATTGGTTTTGATATTTATTCTAAAATTACAAAGAAGTAAATTTATTATCAAAAAGGAGACCAGCTATGAAAAGTCAAGCATAAATCAGCAAAAAATTTCTTTTTCGTATCAAAGGTAAAATAGGGTAACTTTAATAAAGCTCCCTGAGGGTGCTTTTTCAAAATCTATCGATATTGGTATACAGACCTCTTATTCGAGGTTAAATTCAACTTCGTCAGTAAGCATCTTCCAGATGATTCTGACTAACTTGCCGGAACAGTGCCCAAGGGCATTATAGTGAGTTCGGCCTTCTGCCCTCTTGGCATCATAATAAGCCTTGAAGGTGTCGTTGTTTCTTACAACGTTCCAAGCTGCATTTACTAGGGCATATCGCAGTACACGAGAGCCACGTTTGGACATACGAGTTCGTTTAGCCTGAAAATTACCAGACTGATATACGGACGGATCTAAACCAGCAAAAGCAAGCAGCTTGTTAGGACTTAAGAAACGGTGAATATCACCTATTTCACCAAGAATCATTCCGCCATTTATGTATCCGATACCAGGAATGGTCATGATGACTGATTCATTGAAATTCATGATGTCCGTCATTTCTGCTTCAATCTTATTTAATTGGCTATCCAGTAACTCGATTTGTTGAATGGTCTGGGTTATCTGAATAGATATAGCGCTGTCGTTTGCACCGACAGACTTCTGTGCCAGAACTCTTAATTCTTTGGCCTGCTCCTTTGTAAAGTGACCATGAGACTTCACTTTGAGCAGATTTGCCAGATGAGTCATATGCATGGAAGCAATCTCGTTAGGAGAAGGTGCTTCATTAAGAAGGGCATAGACAGCATTCTGATGCAGACCGGATTTAAAGAAGTATTGCAATTCGGGGAAGACCTGATCAACATAGGTCGTCAGTTGGATTTTAAGGCGGGTTCGCTGTTTTATCGTTTTCTGGCGAAAGCGCCCAAGAGCTTTTAAGTCCATCAGATCAAGATCATAGAAGCTGACGAACCGTAAGGAATCCTGCATCATTAGAGTTTTAGCAATAACGTAAGTGTCGACCTTATCTGTCTTAGTTTTGCGAATGTTGTTCTTTCGCATCTGAGACGTCTTAATAGGGTTGAGAACACACACTCTGTAAAGACTGGCAACAAGGTATCGAACAAGGTTGTCACCGTAGTGTGCCGTCGACTCAAGACCGATGATGGTGCTGTCCTTATCGAATGATTCGATTTTGGAAATCAGCAGTTGGAAGCCATCAGCGTCATTTGTGAATTTGAACGGCTCAATGAGTATCTCGCCCTCCGAAGAAACGGCAGCGGCGAAATGGTTAAGTTTGGCAATATCAATACCAACGTAAATCATGAGGTTGTACCTCCCTTTCGTAAGATCTGATACCGTGATATCCACCAGCGATTATCATCGTAGACTTGATTGAAATAAGTACTCATTGGAACAAAGTGCTCCGGTACATCCAGCATATAAACAATTCAGATAAAGGTAGCGGCAATACACTCTAGTTGAGTAGTCAAAGCTACAGGAAAAAATCAAAAGTCCACAGTATCTGAATGTATTATAACCACGATATTAAAAAGAAAGGAACGTGTGATAATTAACTTCCTAATTATCATACAAGGTAATTATGAAAAATAAAAAAGTTGCGGTTGTTACAGGCGGAAGCTCGGGAATGGGACTGGCTATTTCAAAAAAGCTTCAAAATATGGGAATGCAAGTGATAGTTTTTGACAAACAGATTCCGCCGGAGGATTTTGAATTTTATCATGTTGATATAAGTAATGATGAGGAGATTAAAGCAGCGCTGTCCCATATTCCGCATTTAGATATTGTTGTAAATAATGCAGGTATCTACTTTGAAAAATATCTGGAAGACACTACAAATGAAGAGATAGATAAAATGGTAGATATTAATATTAAAGGGACTTATCTTATGACGCGTAATGCAATAGAAAAAATCAAGGCTTCAAAAGGTTCCATTGTGATTATTGCCTCCTGCCTGGGACTTGTGCCGGAATTAACCTCGCCCCTCTATTGTACAACCAAAGCAGGACTTATTATGCTGACAAAGTGCCTTGCACAGCAATATGCCGAGCTTGGAATCCGGGTTAATTGTGTCTTGCCAGGACCGATTAATACCCCTCTTTTACAGAATGGTTTTCCTGATCAGGAAGCAGCCGACCGTTGCTCTGACCGCATTCCGTTAAAACGGATCGGAGAGCCGGAAGATGTGGCAAATATGGTGGCTTTTCTTGTAAGCGATGAGGCTGGGTATATAACCGGAGGGGCTTTTCCGGTTGACGGGGGAGTATCCTCTACCAGCATGTATTCAAAATAAATTAAAAAAGCAGAATGGAGAATTTTATGAATTATATGGGAGATTCCGCCTGGTGGCGAGACAGGTTTAAAAGCAGAAAGCTGGAAATTATGGGTCATGAAATGTGCCTGGAAGAGGATATGTCTTATTTTCCTTTAAAAGGGAAAATTCTTGATATTGCCTGTGGAGATGGAAGAAATTCCATCTATCTGGCTCGTTTGGGTTATGAAGTACTTGCCGTTGATTTTTGTGAAGAAGCGATAAACAGATTGACATATTTTGCTAATAGAGAAAATCTGAATATCAGAACCAGGATAGCAGATCTGTCACAAGACAGCTTAAAAACATTAGAGGAAAAGTTTGATGGGATTATAATCAATCATTATAAACCATCACCCCGGCTGTTAAAAGATTTTGAAGATATACTGAATAAAAATGGATTGCTGTGGGTTAATGGTTTTCGAACGATACCATTTGATAACCCAGATGTAAAAGAAAGTGATATTATGCTGGACGAGGAGTTTGAATTATTGGATAAGAACGTACTTCTAGATAAAAAAAATTATGAAATTAACCAAAGAGAACTTGTCAGATATATATGGCGTATCCAGTCGTAAAACTGGTGCGAATATTTTCTGTATAGTCATAAAAAACTACTAACCCAAAAAAGTTAGTAGTTTAAACTGCTTCGATATTATTATTCCCAAGCTTGTCCTGTAATTTCACACCCAACTGTTTCAATGCAGGACTTTATTAAATTTTCATCCGCTGATTGATTGAATCCGACCTCAATGGAGCCTCGCGCTACATCTATATTTACCATAGATACTCCGTTGATTTTATCTAACGCATTTTTAAGCTGGGTTTTGATTTCGGTATTCTGTATTCCTGATGTTTCATAATGAATTCTATTCATAGAATGCTCCTTGTATTTTTAATCATTTTTCTGGACATTTAAAGCGCTTAAGCCTTTCTCATCCTGTCTGATGTCAAAGTTAACAGACTCACCTTCGTGAAGGTCCTTATTATGAGTCTTTTCTTTTACCTGTGAATGATGTACGAAAACATCCTGACCATCATTGGTTGAAATAAAGCCATAGCCTCTTTCGTTATCAAACCATTTAACAACACCGGTGTAGTTTGACATGGTTAAATCCTCCCATCCTTATCTTTTTGAATTATCTTCTTTTAAACCAAATACAGCTCTGGCGCTTTCCGCCTGAGGATTGTGATTGATATGTTTGGAATGAAAGGTGCCATCTTCTTTTTTGTGATTACTTGTGCTTTTCTTAGAATTATCTCTGCTCATAGTTTTTCTCCTTTTCTTGATGTCTTTATTAGTATGCTACAGATTCCGCAATAAAATCATAAGATAAGCCACCATATAATGGTAGCGATTCCTGCTCCGATCATGCAGCAGATTGTGTCGTTCATAGTATCAACGAGGCCGGCTGGTTGAATTGCATTTTCTGGCATATGATTGACTGACCCATGAATTTTCTGCCAACGCTGGGCATTCCCATGTGTCAGACAATCACTTACATATTCAAGGACTTCCCAAATTACATGGAGTGTAAGGGAAAATGTAAATCCAAACAGAAGATATATAATTTTTTTTGTATCAGGACTTATCTTAATTATTGCTGTTCCAAATCCGGTAAATCCAACCCCGGAAAGGAAATGAATGGAGCGGTCCCACCACCAGTACCGATCGTAATAACCCAGGCTACTTCCAAGATATAATGCCATAAATAAAACAATCAGGTAAATCATGATACTATAGGGATCTATGACTATACCCAGAAACCGGTTTGCCAAGCCAGGCAGATAAGATAATACAAACACCAATATAAGAGAACCAATCATTTTGTATTTTTTCTTAATTAAATAGTACAATGCCAAAGCAATTGTTAAACAGCGGAAAACAAACTGAATTAGATTAATAACATGCATATAGTCACCTCGAAATGAAGTATGTACGATTGTAAGAGGAGTATGCAAGTTGGTTGTAAATAAAGATGGAGTTTTCTTTTACAACAGACTGGTATTAAATACAATTTCCAGAACATAAAATGATATGATCCCAGTGCATTGCAAAAGTGAGGCTGAGCTGTTATGAATTATGAAAAAATGAGCGCTTGTGAAAAGCGGGAGGCCATAGAACTCCTGGGAATCATAGTGACAGCATTGTTGTTATTGTATTTACTCATCTCTTTTTACTTTACCAGTCATTTCTTTTTTTCTACGACCATAAACGGAGCAGATGTATCTTTAAAAAACGAAAGACAAGCGGATCAAAGTATAAGAAGATACACGGAGAATTATAAGCTCCTTCTGATAGAACGAGAAGGTAAAACGGATGAGATTACCGGACAGGAAGCAGGACTGGAATACAAGAATAAAACATATGTAAAAGAAGCACTTAATGAGCAGAAAGCACTTCAATGGATCGGATCATTATTTAAAAAACAGAAATTTCTTTCGCAAAATTTATTTTTCTATAATGAGAGCAAGCTTAATTTAACATTGAATCAGTTAAATTGCTTTAAACAGGTGAAAATAGAACCTGTAAATGTGTCTTATCAATATACAGACGGACATTATCAAATGTTAAAGGAAATTTACGGTAATCGAATTGAAAAAGAAAAACTGAAAGCTACTGTAGCAGACAGCCTTTTAAAAGGAGAAACAAAACTTGATCTGGATGCAAATTCCTGTTATATAAATCCAGTATATACCATGAAATCCCCCAAAGCCTATAAAACCCTGAGACATTTAAATAAATGCGCTTCTACACATGTCACCTATCTTTTTGGAAGTAAAAGAGAAGTGGTTGATGGGAATGTGCTACAGTACTGGATTACAGTAGACGAGAATCTGGATATTATACTGGATAAAGATAGAGTCAGGGCCTATGTGAAAGCTATGGGGAAGAAATATGATACGGTAGGCGTGAAAAGAAGTTTTAAAACCTCTCTCGGGACAATGGTGGATATAGAGGGGGGAATCTATGGCTGGAAAATTGATCAGGAAGCTGAGACATCGGCACTGGCGGAAAATATTAACTCAGGACGAATTCTTATAAGGGAACCCGCTTATATTCAAAAAGCAGTATCCAGAGCCGGCAATGAAATCGGAGAGACATATGTGGAGATAAATATAACCAGGCAGCATATGTGGTTCTATAAAGATGGCAGACTCATAGCCCAGGGTCCGGTGGTTACAGGAAACCCAAACAGAGGTAATGCCACAGTAACCGGAGCTTACATGCTTAATTATAAACAGGAAGGTGCAGTGTTATCCGGGCCTGGCTACGAAGCCGGTGTCCAGTACTGGATGCCCTTTTATGGAAATATCGGAATTCACGACGCAAAATGGAGGCGTGCTTTTGGGGGAGAGATTTATAAAAAGAATGGAACACATGGCTGCGTGAATGCCCCCTATTATCTTGCTAAAACAATATATAAACACATAGAATCCGGTATTCCCATCATTTGTTATCAGGAGAAATAATGAGTATATAATTCATTCTATGTAGACTTCCAACCCGGTCTATGATAAAATGCAACTGGCGGATTAACGCTTTTACTTCATTTAAGATAAAGGGGATAGAGATGGCTAAATTATATTTCAGATATGGGGCGATGGGCAGTTCAAAGACAGCAAACGCACTGATGACCAGATATAATTTTATAGAAAAGGGAAAACAGGTACTTCTGGTAAAGCCGGATATTGAAACCAGAGATGGGATAAACAAGATCCGATCAAGAATTGGCCTGGAGGCCGAATGTATTGTATGGTCTGAGTTGGAGAAATATGATTCGGAGCAGTTGAAAAAATCTGATGTTATTATCATAGATGAAGCACAGTTTCTTGCAGAAGCAGATATTGATAAGCTGGCTTATATCGTAGACCAGTATGAGATACCGGTTTTCTGCTATGGTCTTAGAACGGATTTCACTTCACATCTTTTTCCGGGCTCCAAACGTCTCATGGAACTGGCTGATGAGATCACGGAATTAAAGACCGTCTGCTGGTGCGGCAATCGGGCAGGAATGACAGCAAGGATCGATGGAAGTGGAAAAGTTGTGAGAAACGGGGAACAGATCCTGATGGGAGCAAATGATAAATATGTATCTCTGTGCAGGAAACATTATAATGAAGGAAAAATCAAGCCAGAATGAGAGAGCGTTGGCTGGTTGTTATTTTAACAAATCATAGAAGTTCATGATATCAGGATTATAAGTATCTGCTTTAACTATAATCATGGTTTCTTCCAATGAAGAAATTAAGGGAATAAAAATAACCCAGAGAGGTATGTACCCCAGAATAACAGCCGCGGGGCATGCAAAAAAGAAGATGATTCCGGATAATTTATTTCCTACGGTATGGAGGATACCTGGCATACCGAATTTTTTTCTTGTGATATACAAATTAAAAAAACGGATTAGTGCGATCAGGATTGCCCCCAAAATAACGGGCACCGGTATCGCGAGTCTGTAAGAAAGCAGCATTCTTAAAAATGCGGCAAAAAAGAATATAAAATCAGCCAGGCTGTCCAGTCTGGCTCCTGTTTTGGTTTGCCACTTAAATTTTCTTGCAAGAAAGCCGTCAAGGACATCGCTTATCCCGCAGACAAAATAGATCACTAGAAAAAGAATCCAGTTATCCGTTATAAAAAATAAAAGGATGGACAGGATCAGGCGGACCATTGTAATATAGTTTGGTATATTTTTCATATTAAATCTCCATAGCAGGGAAGGTAACTTTCATCTTAACTATGGCACAGAACGCTTTTGTTGTCAATCATATGGATAAACGAAACCTGATGGTATGTCAGGAGTCGTTTATCCATATTTGCTATTTCAGCATATTAGTTATTGCCTGGAATACATCTGCTCCATCCCATGGATTTGAGTGACCAGCATTAAGTTGCAGGGAGCAGCAATTTTATACTGGCTTCCCAGATCGGCGACAACACCATTTATTCTGTCAATTTCGGTCATTCGCTGATTCTGTCTGTCCTGATACATGCTGGCATAACCATTGGCATCATTGATACATACTTTTGAGACTGCCAGAAGAGCTTCCTTTCTGTCAAGATAAGTGCCATCTGCTTCTGCAATTAATACACATTCATAAACAATTCTTTTGCATAAATCCCACAAATAGGGATTGGTATATATTTCTCCGATCCTGCACTGCATCAGTGTGCTCAAGGCGTTGATGCCGCAGTTTATAACCAGCTTCTGCCATAGGACGTACTGGATATTTTCCATGATATTAACGGAAAGACCGCTTTCTTCCAGAGCCTGTGCTGCTATTTTTACATCCCGTAAGGATTCTTCACAGGGGAGATCTGGTCCGATGTTTGTAGGTCCGCATCCGGAGTGATAAAACTTACCAGGCTCAAGGGAAACACTGTTGTGGCTGCTGGTGCCTACAATAATCCGTTCTCTTTTAACAAACTGTGCGATGTCCCGGTTATTGCCCGCACCGTTTTGAAGCGTCATGACGATTGTATCGGGTCCTAACAGAGACTGGTTGTTTTTTATGGCTTCATAAGTATGAATTCCTTTTACAAAAACAATAACCAGATCCTGATAGTCAAGACTGGTTCCGCTTAATACTGCTTTTACCTGAAATGGTGTTTCTGTATTGTCATGGCTGACTTTAATCAGTCCTTTTGTATTAATGTGTTCTACTAAGGGAGCGTAGCTGTCTAACAGTGTAACTGAATGATAGGGCGCCAGATAGCTGGCATAGAGGCTGCCCATGGCTCCCGCGCCAAGTATAGCTATGTTCATTATGTCCTCCGTAATCGGTATGTTTTTCTTGATTTTACCATGAATTATTTTCTTAATATAATGCTAAAATTTCAATAGTATCATGAAAAATATTCATGTATAATAAGAGAAGGTAAAAGCAGAGAGGATAATCAATATGGATGTAAATAAATATATGCTGTTTGTAAAAGCAGCAGAAACCGGGAATCTTTCCAAGGCAGCAGCACAGCTTAGTTATTCACAGACTGCGGCCAGCCACATGATTTCTTCCATGGAAGAAGAACTGGGAATTAAGCTGCTTTACAGAGGAAGAAATGGGGTGTCATTAACGGAAGAGGGGGAAAGAATTTACTGGGTGGCGAAGGAATTGACAGAAAAGGAAGAAATCATAAGGCAGCTGGCAGGAGAGGAGAACATTCAGCATGGCAAGATCCGTATTGGCGTTATCACAAGTGTTGCAGTCAGATGGATGCCTCAGATAATTATTGAATTCAGAAAAAAATATCCTCAGGTGGATGTGTTCCTGAACGATGCCATTAATTACGAAATAATGAAAGACTGGTTCTCGAAAGATGTAATTGACTGTGCCATCTCTGCAGAATCAAACAAAAAGGAGAATGAGACACCATTGGTAAAAGATCCCTATTATGTCATTTTGCCAAAGGATCACTCTCTTTGTGACTGTGAAACCATTACTCTTACTCATTTAAAAGGGGAAACCTTTATTATACCAAGTGAAGGAACCAGCTATTCCGTGGGAAAAATGCTCCGTCAGGCAAAAGGAAATTTAATGGAGCATAGTGGTTTTTTAAGTGATCAGGCAGCCATATCCATGGTATGCGGAGGCTGCGGGATCAGTATTTTACCAAAGCTGGTTCTGGATTCTTATGGCAGCGGGGGATATGTAAGAAAAGCTCTGGATCCGGAAGTTTACCGTATTATCTATTTCATAGTTCCTTCCGGTAAGACACTGCGTCCAACAGTCAGAATATTCTCAGCTTTTGCCAGGGAATGGGTAAAAGAGAATGCGGAAAATGTAATCATTAACTGATATACAGGTATATTCTGACAAAATTTCACCAATCCTAAAAGTCAGATAGTAGTTAGAATCTTAAGAAAAGAGGAAGGTTTCTATGAATAATAAAAAGTCAATTGCAGCTGAATTTAAGGAATTTGTTCTGCGGGGAAATGTAGTGGATCTGGCTGTCGGCGTAATAATTGGCGGAGCCTTTCAGGGAATTGTAAGTTCCCTGGTCAAAGATGTGATCTCCCCTTTAATCGGTGTGATAACAGGAGGTGTGGATTTTTCCAATCAGTTTTTCCTGCTTTATAAAGTTCCTGATGGAACTGTCATTCAAACCCTTGCGG
Source organism: Lacrimispora struthionigena (assembly GCF_048627165.1). Taxonomy (NCBI): domain Bacteria; kingdom Bacillati; phylum Bacillota; class Clostridia; order Lachnospirales; family Lachnospiraceae; genus Lacrimispora; species Lacrimispora struthionigena. The sequence continues at coordinate 310,412 of NZ_JBMBWP010000002.1, read as the reverse complement.
ATGCTCAGAAGCAGGGCCCGGTTTTTGCATATGGTGCCTTTATTACTTCTGTAATAAATTTCCTCATTATGGCCGCGGTAATATTCCTTATCATTAAGGCGATTAATGTTTTAAGAGGAACGAAACAGGCGGGTGGTTCAGCTGCGGCAGAAGATAAAAAATGTCCTTTTTGTTATCAGCCTGTTGATCCCAAGGCTACCCGCTGTCCTCACTGCACCAGTCAGCTGAATTCTAAAAATCAGACATCGTAAAAAGAGAATGATGATCTTTGTATCATACGGGGATCATCATTCTCTTTGTGTTATAGGAAACTTATAAATTTTTATAGAGTTGGTTAATAATACGATAAACATCAAGTATCCCGTAACCCCAGATATTATTTGGATAATGGTAGGCGGGGCTTCGCTGCGCACTTCTTATTAAAAGTTTGTTTGCCTGTTCTCCGGTTATAGAAGTCAGATTTCCTTTTCCCTCCGACCATTCAAACAGTATTGCCATTGCGCCGGCGGCCTGTGCAGCAGATGCGCAGGTACCCGTTAATGTTCCGTATTTACCGTTTGGAACAGCACAGGTGATGTTGTAGCCTGGAGCTGCCACGTCCGGCTTTACCTGACCGCTTCTTGTATATCCCCTGCTGGACTCATTTAAGATATTACCTGTCTGCTGATTATAGGCGGCTACAGTAAATGCACTTTTGGTATTACCAGGTGAAGTGATGGTCGTATCAGGATCAGGACTGAGAAAGAACGTATTTTCAGAAATTAAATTTCCTGAGGGAAGCCATGCATTAATAGAGAAACGCTCGTTTTCCGTACTTCTTAGATGAAAGTTCCATGTGCCGGGAAGGGGATTTTCAAAACGCAGTAAGATAAGCTGATCTCCGCTTTGCTGCTCAAATGTTATATTATTAATCCAGAGTATGGTTTCACTTTCCTGGAACTGATATTTTATGCAATCACTAAAGGCTGGGTCGGCCTGAGGAGCCTTTTCCATATTTGGGGAAGTAACCTCTATAGAAAGCTGCCCTGGGGGCTGGGACCATATTTCCATGGCAAATTTCATTTCTCCCTGACCGACGTTCAGCTGGAAATCCCTTGTATAAGGCAGTGAAACGACAGAGTTAAAATGATGTCTTCCATTATTCCCTTCGTTACCAGCCGAAGTAACAATTCCAACTTCTGGTATCTGAACCAGATCATCAATATATCTGGATAAAACCCCTTTTCCGTCATGACTTCCCTGGCTGCTTCCCAGAGCAAGGCAGATCACCAGGGGACGCTTTAACTTTTGGGCAAGGACAACCAGATAACGGATACCAAGTATAATGTCACTTTCCTGGTAGCACAGCCTGTCATCGGGAATTGCATATAGCATTTTCAAATTTTGTTTGGCTTCCTTAAGCTTAACAACCGCCAGTTCTGCATTTGTAACAATTCCCTGGAAAGGAGGATCCTTACTCTGGCTTCCGGCAATAATACTTGCCACAGCAGTTCCATGCCCGATTAAATCCTGGGACGGCACTGTGAGCAAAGGATCATCAGAGCTGAGAGCGCTGTTAATGGCTGCTTTTGTGTATTCTGTGCCAAATGTAAAACTCGGTGGGGCAGGTCCGCTTTGAATGGTCTGATCCCAGACAGATAGGATTTTGGTTGTTTTATCCCTGTTTAGGAAAGCGGGGTGCTGATAATCAATTCCGGTATCCACGATCCCTATAATCGTTCCCTGGCCTGAGAGGGAGAAATCAGGGGGCTGCAGGATAGAACGCAAAGGAGTGGAGTAATGCTGGCCGATGGCTGATGTAAGTGTATAAACAGAGGGAAAGAAATGATATGGATTTACTCCAAGATCACAGAGATCTTTATTTTTTTTTGATACATGGAGCAGGGAAAAATATCCATTTAACAGAGTAATATCATCACCAGCACCGAAATTGGGCACCATGTAATTATTAATTATCATATCATAATAATTATTGTCCAGTATTTTTCCCATAAACTGTTCTCCTTTATTCCGATTCTCCAGGCATATGTTATATCTTATGCAAAAGTCTTTCCATTATGAGTGGTCTGCTGCCAACACAACTCATAATAAGTGCCTTTTAGCATAAGATATATTATATGTACTTCTAGTGATAGACAGGGAGGCCTGCTTATGCAAAAAATACTGGATGAAAATTATTATGATATCATTATCAGTAACGTGATGAGATCCACTTATGATACAGGAGATAATATCACTTATATGAATTTAAGGCATTCCCTGGCTCACATACCCATCCCCTCTATTCCGCCGGATCCATGCGATTTAGGAACCTATCCTTATAATGCTTTTCCCTCTGTGCTGACTCTCAGCTCCACGGTCAGTCTGGAAAAATCAGGAATTGGAACGGTTCAGAGAAATCCATATCTGGCTTTATTTGGGAGAGGGGTCATAGTAGCAGTCATAGACACTGGCATTGATTATCAGCACCAGGCGTTTCTCTTTAATGATGGAACAACCCGTATCCTGTCACTTTGGGATCAGACGGTTCAGACTGGAACTCCTCCATCAGGCTATACATATGGATCCGAGTATACCAGAGAGTACATTAATGTGGCTCTCCGGTCGGAAAATCCCCTCTCAATTGTACCTTCTGAGGATACCAACGGACATGGTACTGCAATCGCCAGTGTTCTGGCAGGCAAGCCAAATGCAGCCCAGTCTTTCAGTGGTGTGGTACCGGAAGCAGATCTGGTGATTGTAAAGCTGAAGCCCGCAAAAAATACGCTGAAACGTATATTCTTTGTCCCTGAAAATGCGGAATGCTATCAGGAATCTGATCTGATTATCGGACTCAGTTATGTGACAGAACTTGCCAAGAGACTTAACCGGCCCATAGCTGTGTGTATCGCTATGGGAACCAATCAGTCAAGTCACGATGGGCGGGGGGCAACCAGTTATATTACCAATTTTCTGGCTCAACAGCCCCAGACCGGAATCATAATCTCAGCAGGTAACGAAGGAAATAAACGGAGACACTATTTTAATAATACCGTTGCAGATCCCTATATAAATGAATTTGAAATGCGGGTGGGAGAAAATGATAAGCTTTTTTCTTTGGAAATCTGGCCCTTTGCACCGGCAAGGCTATCTGTTGAAATTACAGTGCCAAACAGAGAAACCACCGGACAGGTATTTCCTACACTTGGCGAATGCAGAAGATTCTCTTTTGTATTAAATGAAAGTGTCATATACATAAATAATTATATTTTTGAAGAAGAGACAGGAGATCAATTGATACTGATCCGTTTTCAGAATCCGATACCGGGAATCTGGACCATTAAACTGCAAAATCTGGAAAAGGAACCTTTCTCGTTCCATTCCTGGCTGCCATCGGGAAATCTGATCAGTGATAACACGTTCTTTTTAAATTCCAATCCGGATACAACCATAACTGCTCCGGGTACGTCAACCCATCCCCTTGCCGTAACCGCATACAATGGGGAAAATGACAGTATATTACCGGAGTCAGGAAGAGGGTATACAAGAACCGGATATATCAAACCAGACATTGCAGCGCCAGGATATCAGCTTACTTGTGCGGTACCAGGAAATCAATATGGCACCATAACAGGATGCGGGTGTGCAGCTGCTCAGGCTGCAGGCATAGAAGCTATGGTTTTTGAATGGGCGGTACCAAGAGGAAATTATACAACCATAACAGGGAATGATGTAAACCGGCTTCTGATCAGAGGAGCCAGACGGAATCCATCTAATACATATCCCAATAATGTGTGGGGATATGGACAAATTGATATTAACACTCTTTTCGAACGGCTCACCAATATTTAAATTCAGGACATCCCGTTGTCCAGAAGTAAGGGAATGCCGAATTTTATGGAAATAATAGTTGAGGTCAGAGTGTTGTTCCTGTATAATCAAAAGTAATGCAAAAGAAAGGAATGGAGATACGGTATGGAGCATGAGGAAGAGATTGGGCTGGAATCCTTAAACGGTCTGGTGACAAGTGAACTGAAGTGGTATGTATTTGATCTGATTATGGAACGGTTAAAACTGGATAAAATAGATGAGTGCAGATACAGTATAGAGAAAGAAGAAAAAGATAGGACCAGCTTTTATATTAAGGATGGAACCATTCTGGTTTCCGGTAAAGATGGTGGGGATTTAAAAGTCTATGAAAATTTATACCTGGCAGTCTGCGATTTTTTCAATCGGGTATATCAGGATGAGGCAAGGACAGAGGAAGCCATTTCCCGTTTTCTTACCAGGACACTTGATCTTCCCATCCTTATGAAAAAGCCCAGCCGATCCTTACTTCAGGAACAGATAAAGGAATGTGAGGATCGGATTGCAGCACTTGATGAGCAGCTGCAAAAGGAAGATGTGAAATCCTTAAGGTCAAAACGCAAACTGGATGGAATCTATCTGGAAGGGCTGAAAGCAAAACTTTCCGGACTTCATTAAAATTAAATTGATTTATGTGAATAAAAACAATGGTATGGGTGATAATAGAATTATACCAAAGATAAGTGAATACTTATCCTCCCCTTTTTAATACCCCATGTGCGGCAAAGGCGTCGCATGTGGGGTATTTTTTATGGGAAAGACAAAGATGCTTGAAAAACAGGAGGATAACTGATATACTCTGACTAAAAATGCCAATTACCGTGCATTACATGTATGAAAGGTAAATGAAATGAATGAAGAAAAAACCAACAGACTGCGCTGGTTCTGGGGTACCCTGTCCCTTCAGAAGAAAATAAATTATATTACAGCCAGTGGCGCAGCTGTAATCATACTTTCAATTCTTGCTAATTTTATGGTAGCAGGGTTTGGTATGAGGGGATTTAGTACTGTTTTAAGAAGCAACTCACAGAGCCTGGCATTTTGGTCTGCCATGGAAAATGAAAAGAATGCATTTGCTTCCTATATAAGAGAGGAAACGAAAGACAGCCGTGACGTATACGAGAAGGCCTGTCAGGATACAAAAAAAGCAGTGGATCAGCTGCCTTATGATTACAAAAAGACAGGCCGGTATCAATATGCGAAAGTATGGTCCATTCGTAATATGTATGAAAATTACTCTGGGTACCGGGATAAATTCCAACTGCTTACCAGGGAGGATCCGAACTATACGGAGCAGCTTTATACCATATACCGGCTACAGGGATATCTGACAACTCATGCAGGACAACTGGAGCAGATGACTGTAAAGCAGGGGAGCGAGAGCTATGAAAGAAACCGTTATTTATTGGTAATTGTTCCTGCAGCAAGCCTTTTGTGGGGAGGAGCCTCCCTGCTGTTTGTAAAACTTCTAAACAGTTCCATTCATCGAAGCATTATAAAACCTGTGGTGGAGCTGGCAGAGGATTCGTCCAGGATTGGTAAAAACGATTTTTCCGGTGAGGAAGTGAAAACGGAAGGAGATGATGAGATTGCCAGGCTGGTACGTGCTTTTACTGCTATGAAATCCTCAACCCGCGGATATATCAGTGCTCTGACTGAGAAACATGAAATGGAAAAACAGCTTGATGAGGTCAGACTGCAAATGCTTAAAAACCAAATTAATCCGCACTTCCTTTTTAATACGTTAAATATGATTTCCAGCATGGCTCAGATCGAAGATGCACTAGTCACTGAAAAGATGATTTCTGCCCTTAGCAGTCTGTTCCGCTATAATTTAAAATCCACAGATTCAGTCATGCCTCTGGAACGGGAATTAAAAGTTGTCCAGGATTATATGTATCTGCAGCAGATGCGTTTTGGACAGCGATTTCAGTATATGACTGATATAAGCCCCCAGACACTGGATATTCTGATTCCTTCTTTTTCACTGCAGCCCTTGGTTGAAAATGCGGTTTTACATGGACTTTCCAAAAGAAGCAGGGGAGGGAAGATCCTGATCCGGACCTGGCTCAGGGATAAGAAACTGGTAATTTCAGTGGCCGATACGGGAGAGGGAATTGACAAAGAAAGACTGGAAGAGATCCGCAGCTCATTAAGAGACGGGGAAGAAAAAAAGAATGGAATCGGTGTGGGAAATATTTATCGGAGAGTCCATGGGATGTATGGGGATGGGGAAGTTTTTATATTCAGTACTCCTTTAAAAGGAACAGCCGTGCAGCTTTCCTTTACACCGGATTACCATAAGAATTCATAGGGAGGCAGAGGCATGTATCGTATTTTACTGGCAGATGATGAACAGATTGAACGTATGGCACTGGCGAGAAGACTCACCAGGCATTTTGGTGACAGCATAGAAATCAGTGAAGCGGTAGATGGAGCAGATGCAGTGGCTGTATTTAAGCGGGATAATTGCCAGATCGCCATATTGGATATCGCCATGCCGGAATTAGACGGTGTAGAGGCAGCAGAACAAATCAGGCATCTGAGCAGGGACTGCGTTATTATTTTTCTTACTGCTTACGACGAATTTTCTTATGCAAAACGGGCCATTGTTATAAGGGCGCTGGATTATCTTTTAAAGCCATGCGAAGAGGAAGAACTTCTTGCTGTCATGGAGGAAGCCATGCGCCTGGCAGATCAACAGGATAAGGGAAAATCTGGTGCAGATGGAGAAAATGACAGCTCTGAGTTTTCCGAAACAGATTCCGAGTTTTTAGAACTGGCGGATGGGGATCCCAAAAGTGAAGTGGCAGCACGAATACTTGAGTTTATTAAAAATAACTATAGTAAGGAAATTTCCATGCAGGACGCGGCACGGATGCTTCATTATTCGGATGCTTATTTTTGCAAACTGTTTAAGCAGTGCTTTGACCAGAATTTTACTACTTATTTAACGAAAGTCCGAATCAATGAAGCAAAAAAATTACTTATGAACAAAACTGCCAGTGTAAAAGATGTGAGCATGCAGGTAGGATATTACGATTCTAACTATTTTGCTAAAGTGTTTCGCAGACTGACAGGGCAGCTTCCTTCTGAATTTCGTGATAGTCAGAATATACAAAAATAAGATGTTTTATTTATGCAAATTGGCAAAAGCTCCAAGGAGGATGTTAAAATATTCTCCCTGGAGGACAATTCTCTTCGGTACAAAAAAAAGCTTCAGGTTATATAATTGAGAAAGCATTAAGGCAGGCATTGCCCCTTTACTGATTTACTCAATCATATTACCCGGGGCTTATTTTTTTGCCGTAATCGATCTTAAATGAGTGGGAAGGAAGAAAATTATATGAAGAAATTCTTAAAAAGACTGGCAGCAGGCATTCTGGCAGCAGCAATGGCAGTGGGACTTAGCGGCTGTGGCACGGCCACTTCCGGCAAACGTATCATCAGGATCTCTCATGCCCAGTCTGAAACACATCCGGAGCATTTAGGGCTTCTTGCATTTAAACAGTATGTGGAGGATCGTCTGGGAGACAAGTATGAGGTACAGATTTTCCCCAATGAGCTTCTTGGGTCTGCCCAAAAAGCAATCGAGCTTACACAGACAGGAGCAATCGATTTTGTTGTGGCAGGTACTGCAAATTTAGAAACATTTGCAGATGTTTATGAAATTTTCAGTATGCCGTATCTGTTTGATTCCGAGCAAGTGTATCGCTCCGTTATGGAAGATACGGACTATATGCAGAAAGTTTATGCTTCCACAGACGAAGCCGGGTTTCGGGTTGTTACCTGGTACAATGCAGGAACCAGGAATTTTTATGCAAAGACACCAATTCGCACTCCGGATGATTTAAAGGGGAAGAAGATACGTGTTCAGCAAAGTCCTGCCAGTGTAGCAATGGTAAATTCTTTTGGAGCGGCAGCAGCACCTATGGGATTTGGTGATGTATACACAGCGATCCAGCAGGGCGTTATTGATGGAGCGGAAAATAACGAGCTGGCTCTGACCAATAACAAGCATGGTGAAGTAGCAAAATATTATTCCTACAACAAGCATCAGATGGTACCAGACATGCTGGTAGGCAATTTAAAGTTTTTAAACAGCTTAAGCCCTGAAGAATATCAGGTTTTTGAAGATGCAGCCAAATATTCCACAGAGGTAGAACTTGCTGAATGGGATAAAAGTATTGATGAAGCAAGGGAGAAAGCAAAAACAGATATGGGTGTGGAGTTTATTGATGTGGATGTAGAGGCATTCAAAGAAAAGGTGCTTCCACTTCATGAAAAAATGCTCAGTGAAAATCCAAAAATCAGAGATTTATATCAGCATATTCAGGATGAAAATAATAAAAATAAAGGAGGACAATAAAATGTCAGTGATGCATCAGGTAAAAGACTGGATCATGAAGGCTCTGGGAGCCGTTATTATTGTTCTTTTTGCAGCTATGACGGTAATTGGCAGTTATCAGATTATTACCAGATATTTTTTTAACAGACCAAGTACTATTTCAGAAGAGCTGCTGACTTATTCATTTACATGGATGGCTTTGTTCGCCTCTGCCTATGTATTTGGAAAACGGGATCATATGAGAATTGGATTTCTGGCCGATAAATTAACCGGTACTCCTAAGAAATGGTTAGATGCTGCCATTGAAATTCTGGCATTTGTCTTTGCCGGAGTCGTGATGGTATATGGCGGAAGTTCCATTACAAAGCTTACAATGATTCAGACAACGGCATCCTTACAGATTCCCATGGGATATGTGTATGCAGCAGTCCCGGTTACAGGTGTGTTGATTATGTTATTTTGTCTGGTAAATGCAATCGATCTGCTGCATGCGGATTACAAAGAAAAGGAGGAAGCATAAATGAATATTTCCATACTTTGCGGACTGATCATTTTAGTGGTCCTTGTGGTCCTGCTTTTATTAGGCGTGCCAGTTGCCGTTGCACTTGCTGTTTCATCCATATGTGCCATTCTGCCCATCTTGAATACTGGCGCAGCAGTGCTCACAGGAGCTCAGAGAATTTTCTCCGGAATCTCCATATTCAGTCTTCTGGCAATTCCGTTTTTTATATTGGCAGGTAATATTATGAACAAAGGAGGCATAGCAATCCGCCTCATTAATTTCGCAAAACTTTTTACAGGAAGAATACCAGGATCCCTTGCTCACACAAATGCTGTGGCTAACATGCTGTTTGGTTCTATCTCAGGATCCGGAACGGCAGCCGCCTCTGCGATGGGAGCAATCATTGGTCCGATTGAGGAGGAGGAAGGCTATGACAGAGACTTCTCTGCAGCTGCAAACATTGCCACTGCACCAACCGGGCTGTTAATCCCACCAAGCAATGTTATGATTACGTTTTCCCTTGTCAGCGGAGGAACCTCTGTTGCTGCCCTTTTTATGGCAGGCTATATTCCAGGTATCTTATGGGGACTTGCCTGTATGGTGGTTATTTATTTTCTTGCTAAGAAAAAAGGATATCAAAGTAACAAACGCTTCACAACTCAGGAAAAAATCCGTGTGTGCCTTCAGGCGATTCCCTGTCTCCTTATGATTGTAATTGTAATTGGAGGAATTATCGCAGGAGTTTTTACGGCTACAGAAGGAAGTGTGGTATCCGTAGTTTACAGTTTAATTTTATCTTTATTCTTTTATAAGTCATTAAAGCTTTCAGAACTTCCAAAACTGTTTTTGGAAAGTGCACAGATGACAGGAATTATTATATTTTTAATTGGTGTTTCCAGCATTATGAGCTGGGTTATGGCATTTACCGGCATACCAACTGCAGTCTCAGAAGCAATGCTGGGAGTCAGCAGCAATCGCTATGTTATCTTATTCATTATAAATATCTTACTCCTTCTGGTAGGAACCTTTATGGATATGACACCAGCCTGCCTGATTTTCACACCAATCTTTCTGCCAGTCTGCCAGGCACTTGGAATGAATACCATACATTTTGGTATCATGATGATCTTTAATTTATGCATTGGAACCATAACACCTCCTGTTGGAACAACCCTGTTTGTAGGTGTAAAGGTAGGGGAGACAAAGATTGAAAATGTAATCAGGACATTACTGCTTTATTTTGCGGCAATTTTTATCGTACTTCTTATGGTATCGTATATTCCAGCATTGTCCTTATGGCTGCCGGGACTTCTTGGATATGTATAAAATTTGATAAGTGTAAGCTGCCTTCGATTCCTTTTTCCTCAGGATGGAAGGCAGTTTGTATTTTTCTTAAAAGCTGCATTGCAAAATTTTTCAATATGTTATATACTGTTTGATGGAGTATTACAAGAAAGAACAGACAAAAGGATGGTTTTAATCATGACTATTTTAGAAAATTGGAGAAATCTGGCATACGGCGAAGGTCTGGATGATAAAGAAAAAGAAGAATTATGGACCCAGTATTTTAAGGTTGAAAAAGGAATTTACGAACATATTCTGTCTAAGCCGGAAGAAGTAGTGGAAGGAACCGTTGAAGAACTGGCTAAGAGATATGGCACAGACGTGCAGACTATGACCGGATTTTTAGATGGTATCAATGAAAGCTTAAAGGGTTACGAGAATCCTGTTGAGACGATGGACGAGAATACCGTTGTTAAAATTGAGATCGATCCCGAAAAGCTTTATTATAATATGGTAGAAGCAAAAGCGGAATGGCTCTACAGCCTTCCCGAGTGGGATCAGATCCTGACAGAGGAAAAGAAGAAGGAACTCTATAAGACTCAGAAGGCTTCCGGAACCATTGTAAAAGGTGCTAAAATCGGAAGAAATGATCCATGTCCATGCGGCAGCGGCAAGAAATATAAAAAGTGCTGCGGACAGAACCTGTAATTGTAACGGTTGCTGCGATTGCAGTGAGACAATGAGACAGGAAAGCAGGTACCTCTCCGGGGCTACCTGCTTTGTTTTTCCATTGGGAGAAATAGGGCTATAAAGAAAGGAACTCATAAGTGGAAGCGTATACAAATTTTGCGGAAGTCTACGATCTGTTTATGGATAATATTCCATACGAAGACTGGTGTGGTTATGTGACTGGCCTTTTAAAAGAGCATGGGGTGAAAGACGGCCTGGTTCTGGATTTGGGTTGCGGAACAGGAAGTCTTACAGAGCTTCTTGCAGATGCAGGCTATGATATGATTGGAGTGGACAACTCGGAAGATATGCTTCAGATTGCCATGGATAAGCGGGCGGAATCTGGTAAGGATATTCTTTATCTGCTGCAGGATATGAGGGAGTTTGAACTCTATGGCACTGTGAAGGCTGTTTTAAGTATCTGTGACTGTATCAACTATATTCTGGAATACAAAGATCTGGTGGAAGTATTCCGGCTGGTAAATAATTATCTTGATCCTGGCGGCGTTTTTATCTTTGACCTGAATACGGTTTATAAGTATGAATCGGTGATGGGAGATACTACCATTGCGGAGGACAGGGAAGAATGCAGTTTTATCTGGGATAATTTTTATGATGAGGATACAAAAATCAACGAATACGATCTTTCTCTTTTTATCAGAGAGGAAGAGGATCTGTATCGGAAATATATGGAAACCCATTACCAGAGAGCCTATACCATCGATGAAATTAAGAAGGCATTAAAGGAAGCCGGACTGGAGTTTTTACAAGCATACGATGCTTTTACCAGGGAACCGGTTAAGGATACCAGTGAACGAATTTATCTGATTGCGCGAGAGCATGGAAAGGAGCAAAAAAATGGCTGATTATATTGTAAGGGCAACAGCAGGGGATCATCAGATCAGAGCCTTTGCAGCGACTACCAGGGACTTGGTGGAGCATGCAAGACAGGCCCATAATACCAGTCCTGTGGCAACGGCTGCGTTAGGAAGACTTTTAACGGCTGGCGGTATGATGGGTATTATGATGAAGGGAGAAGAGGATTTACTTACAATTAAGATCCAGGGCAGCGGTCCCATAGAAGGTCTGACTGTAACTGCTGACTCCAAGGGAAATGTAAAAGGATATGCGTATAATCCCGGCGTGATGCTGCCTCCCAATGAATTCGGAAAACTGGATGTGGGCGGTGCTGTTGGAGAAGGCGTTTTAAGCGTGATCCAGGACATTGGTTTAAAAGAGCCATATGTGGGACAGACCATATTGGTTGGCGGAGAGATTGCAGAAGATCTTACCTATTATTATGCCAATTCAGAACAGACACCTTCATCCGTAGCACTTGGCGTTTTAATGAACAAAGATAATACAGTAAAGCAGGCAGGCGGTTTTATTATCCAGCTTCTTCCGGGAGCATCAGAAGAGATGATTGAATTACTGGAAAAAAGACTGGGTGAGATCCATTCAGTGACTTCTCTTTTGGAAGAAGGGAAAACTCCGGAGATGATACTGACCTATATTCTGGGCGGACTTGGACTTGAGATCATGGAGCAGACACCGGTTCAGTTTACCTGTAACTGTGATAAGCAGCGGGTTGAAAAGGCGTTAATCAGCATTGGAAGAAAAGAACTGGAAGAGATGATTGAGGACGGAAAGAGCATAGAAGTAAACTGCCATTTCTGTAATAAACATTATGAATTTACAGTGGAAGATTTATCAGAGTTATACGAGAAAGCAAAATAATCAAAACCATAGAAGCGTCAAAAAGAGCCATCCTAGGATGGCTCCAATCGTAATCATGTGAAACAATATAACTTCTTCCTATATTGAAAAAAGGTACACTGATAAGTCAATGATTATATTTTGATAACGTTTGTAGCCTGTGGACCCTTAGCTCCGTCTACTACATCGAACTCTACAGCAGCGCCTTCATCTAAAGACTTGAATCCATCCATGTTGAGACCTGAGTAGTGAACGAAAACATCGTTACCCTGTTCGTCGGAAATAAATCCGTAACCCTTTTGGTTGTTAAACCACTTAACTGTACCTTTCATTATGATACCTCCAAAACGACTAAAAATTGTACTGTTACAGGATATCTGTAACTTCCCTAAGAATAGCATAAAATGGGTAAGGTGTCAAACATTTTCCACCATAAAAAACAAGAATTCTCTTAAAAAAATGAAACCGAAAAATATGTGGTAAAATCATATGTAATTGTGATAAAATGGGTGAAGATTTTACGTTGGGACAGGAAGGATAAATATGAAATTTAAAAATTTTTGGGGACATTTTTGTACCATTCATATACACAAAATCCGGGTTATGAAAAACTGCTTTCGTGTAGGGCTGATAAAACAGGGCCTGCTTCACGATCTTTCCAAATACAGTCTGGAAGAATTCATACCAGGTGTCTTATATTATCAGGGAAACAGAAGTCCCAATGCTGCAGAAATTGAAGAAAAAGGCTTTTCCAAAGCATGGCTTCATCACAAGGGACGAAACAAGCATCACTGTGAATACTGGATCGATTTCTCCATGGATCCGTCAAAAGGGATGATTGGTTATAAAATGCCTCTTAAATATCTGGTGGAGATGGTCATGGACCGGATTGCAGCCTCTAAGACCTATAAGGGGAAAGATTATTCGGATGCATCTCCGTGGGAATATTACGTACAGGGGAAGGCTTATATGATTGTTGCGCCTGAGACAGAAAAACTTTTAGAAAAACTTCTTATCATGTTAAAAGATGAGGGAGAGAAAAAAACATTTTCCTATATCAGAGAATTGTTGAAAAAAGGGGACTATTAAAGAAATTATGGAATTTCAAATCAGCAGGACAAGACGTCCTTATGAATTTAATATGTGGAAAAGCCATTGGCACCCTTATTACGAACTGTTCTACCTGGTATCGGGGCATTGTAAAATATTTATTAATCACAGCTTATATTATCTGGAACCAGGTGATATGGTATTCATCACACCTGGTGAAATCCACCGGACTACTAATTATTCCAGTCCGGTCAACGAAAGGATTACGTTAAGCTTTGATCAGGAATACTTAAATGATATGTCTCAAAGCTGCGGTTCCCATCTGACAGACTCTTTATTTCAAAATTCCAAAGTCTCCATACCGGCAGGCGGCAGGTCTTACGCAGAAGAATTAATTCAGAAGATGGTTTATGAGGGAGCTGGTCAGGACGGATATTCTCCTATGATGATGAGAAATTATCTATATGAACTGCTGATTTTTCTCTCCAGGTGCCAGGAATCCAGGACGGATGCAGGAAAGATGGAGATAGGAGAAAAAGCCATAGAAGAAGCGGCGGAATATATCTACCATAACTACGGAGCACCCCTGACTCTCAATGAAGTTGCAGAAATGATCCATATGAGCCCTGCCTATTTTTCCAGAAAATTTAAATCAGTCACCGGATTTGGGTTTAAAGAGTATTTGACCAATATCCGGATTCGGGAAGCTGCCCAGCTGTTAATCAATACTTCAAAATCTGTGACAGATATCGCACTTGAATGCGGGTTCGGTGACGGAAATTACTTTGGAGATGCCTTTAAAAAAATCAAAGGTGTATCTCCAAGAGACTTCCGGAAAATGCAGGGGATCCGATAAATGGCTTAAGAAGAAAGATGATCGAACAGGTGGCGGATATAAGCCTGAAGCTTCTCATGATCCTGAAAGAACTTTGGATCATAGGCAAAATAGGTGATCTTATCTTTCCACTGATACTGAAGAACGGGCGTCCATAAAGGAGAAAACTGAGGTACATAGCAGCCAGTCTGCCGGATATAGCAGTTTTTTGCAGCCGCCTTTACCCGCGCTTCTTTGTCCACGTATTCGGCTACACTTTTATGAATGGCTCTGTCTTCATATATGAGATAATAGTAATTTTTATAATCCGGGTAAAAGTATTTCAGCTCTCCCTCATACAGGTCGATGAGAAGGGTGAGCTCTCTGCCGTCTGCTGTTGCCCTGACCATGGAATTGGCTTTTGAAAATCCCACAGGTACAGAAAAACCATTTTCAAGGGTCAGCTTAAGAAGATGCTGCTCCCGTCCCAGTAAATCAGGATTGATAATAAGCTCCTGGTCTGACAATGTAAAATCATGCTCCAGAAAATCCGGGTAGTTTAAAATGGGGAGAATTAAGGGCATACCTTTTAAATCGTCTTCATTATGTAGGATCAGTAAATCAAAAAGGTACTGGTCCCTGGAGAATAAGTAATCTTTATAAACTTCAATCAGCTGTCCGCCGGAATAAAGATCCTTCCGCTCCACACCTAAGAATGCTTCAATGGCTTTCTGCTTCATGCTTGAAAGACCTAAAAGATTCCGGTATGGACGGATTTTTTTATAGATGTCAAGGCTTTCGGTTCCTGAAAAATTGTAGTCAAACCCGTAGGCACGGCAGCGCTTTAACAGATAAGGAATATCAAATCCATCCCCATTAAAATGTATTACCTTTTGAAAGCTTTTAAGAAATTCGAAAAAAGTTACAAGAAGCTCTTTTTCCGAATTCAGAGTATCGGCAAACCATTGAACCAGATTCCAGACCCCGTTCCGATAATAGACGCATCCAATTAAGTAGAGAGTGGAATACTCCCCTGAAAATCCAGTGGTTTCTATGTCAAAGAACAGAAGTTCCTCCCGGTTTCCCAGACGGTGAAGGGGATAGGTTTCTTCAAAGGCTATTTGTTTTTTTAGAGTGATCATCAGCAGTTTCGTCCTTTCTTTTCCCTCCTTATTATAGCCAAAGCTTTCTGGTTCGTCAACGGAGTACAGAATATTTGTTCGATCAATTACTTGCATATCAACTGGCAGTATGCTATGATAAAAATCAGAGAAATGGTTTTACAAAAGTATTTGCAAGGCATAAAAGGAGAACTGCAGAGTGATTTCTTTCGTAAAAGGACCGATTGCCGAGATGACAGGAGACTGTGTCGTAATTGAATGCGGAAACGTAGGATATGAAATTTTCATTCCCCTGTCTGTATTTGAGAAGCTTCCAGGTGTCGGCAGGGAAGTAAAATTATATACATATTTCCAGGTGAGAGAGGATGCCATGTGTCTTTACGGCTTCTTGTCCCGCCAGGATCTAAAGATGTTTAAGCAGCTGATCAGTGTGAATGGGATTGGCCCCAAAGGAGCACTGGGAATTTTGTCTGCCATGGATCCGGATGATTTAAAAAGAGCGGTGGTATCAGGGGATGCAAAGGCTATTTCCAAGGCGCCTGGCGTAGGTGCGAAAACTGCTCAGAGAATTATTCTGGATTTAAAGGATAAGATTGATATAGAAGATATGATCCCAGCTGCCTTTAAAGAGGCGGTCAATGATCTGGGAAAAGAGACCGGAGTCACTGGCGAGGCCATTGATGCCCTCACTGCACTTGGTTACTCTTCTGCGGAAGCCGGACGTGCGGTACGTCAGGTAGAGGTAACGGACACCATGTCTGTGGAGGATGTCTTAAAGGCTTCCTTAAAGCATTTGGCATTTATATAGAATATAACAGGGTATGGCGAAGATGGAGCGTAGAATAATAACCACAGAGTTAACAGAAGAGGATAAAAAGATTGAACCGAATTTAAGACCCAGAAGTCTGAATGAATATATCGGACAGGAGAAGATCCGGACCAATTTAAAAGTATATATTGAAGCGGCAAAAGCCAGAGGGGAATCCTTAGACCATGTATTGTTCTATGGTCCGCCTGGACTTGGAAAGACCACTCTTTCCGGTATTATTGCCAATGAGATGGGCGTGAACATGAAAGTTACTTCAGGACCCGCCATAGAAAAGCCAGGTGAGATGGCAGCTATTTTAAATAATCTTCAGGAAGGCGATGTCTTGTTTGTGGATGAGATTCACCGTTTAAACCGGCAGGTGGAAGAAGTACTTTATCCAGCCATGGAGGATTTTGCCATTGATATTATGCTTGGGAAAGACTCGGCAGCCAGATCCATCCGGCTGGACCTTCCTAAGTTTACTCTGGTGGGAGCCACCACCAGAGCCGGACTTTTGACGGCACCGCTTCGGGATCGTTTTGGAGTTGTTCAAAAGCTGGAATTTTATACACCAGATGAGTTAAAGATTATTGTATCCCGATCCGCAGATGTTCTGGGGGTGGAAATCGAGGAAGAGGGAGCGGTGGAGATTGCCAGGCGTTCCAGAGGTACACCTAGACTGGCAAACCGCCTGTTAAAGAGAGTGCGGGATTTCGCCCAGGTTAAGTACCATGGAGTGATTACCAGGGAAGTGGCAGATTTCGCTCTTGATATACTGGATGTGGATAAATTCGGACTGGATTACAACGACCGCGCGATTCTTACCACAGTAATTGAAAAATTTGCCGGAGGTCCCGTAGGTCTTGATACCCTTGCTGCTGCTTTGGGTGAGGATGCAGGAACGCTGGAAGATGTATATGAACCCTATCTTCTGATGAATGGATTTTTAAACCGGACGTCCAGAGGACGGGTGGCAACGGAACGGGCTTATGGGCATCTTGGTATCCCCATGGAGTCGTAACTGCCTGAATTTTAGAACTTTCCTAACTGTGTAAAGTATGATATAGTAAAGAAAGAGCAAATGATAACAGGGAGAGAACAACATGGATTCCAAGCAATATACAGAAGTTTTGATTGATGGCAAGATTTATGCACTTGGCGGCAGCGAAGAAGAGGGGTATATACAGCGCCTTGCCAGCTACATCAATGAGATGATCATAACTTTAAAACGTCGGGAAGGATTCACGAAGCAGAGTGCAGAATACCAGAACGTTATGATAGAGTTAAATATGGCAGATGATTATTTTAAGGCCAGAGAACAGATAGCAAGGCTGGAGCAGCAAAAAACTGAGATGGAGAAGGAAACCTACAGTTTAAAGCATGAGTTGGTTGCAACTCAGATGAAGCTGGAGGCAGTGAAAACAGAACTGGCTGGATTAAAGAAATCTTCTGGTTCAGACAGGAATGAATAAGGCAGGAGGGGGTGTTTCATGGATTTTCCGTGACCTCCTCCTTTTTATCAATCAGAATTTAATTACTGATAATTTTGGAGGCAGATGTGAAAAAAATAGTTGAGATCCTTGCTCCGGCAGGCTCGTTTGAAAGCATGAAGGCGGCAGTAGCCGCAGGCGCAGATGCAGTATATATTGGAGGAAGCCGGTTCGGAGCCAGAGCATTCGCAGAAAATCCAGGAGAGGACAAGCTGCTGGAGGCGATTGACTATGTTCATCTTCACGGTAGAAAACTCTATTTAACTGTCAATACTCTTATGAAAGAACAGGAGATAAAGGAACTTTTTGAGTACCTTCTTCCTTACTATCGTCAGGGACTTGATGCTGTTATTGTACAGGACTTAGGAGTGCTTTCCTTAGTAAGGGAATATTTTCCAGATCTTCCCGTTCATGCCAGTACCCAGATGACGATTACCGGAGTTTATGGTGCCGGGCTTTTAAAGGAGCTTGGCGCAGAACGGGTCGTAACTGCAAGGGAACTATCTTTAAAAGAGATCCGGCAGATCCACCAACAGGTTGATGTAGAGATCGAAAGCTTTGTTCATGGTGCTCTCTGCTACTGTTATTCCGGTCAGTGTCTTTTCAGCAGTCTCATCGGGGGCAGAAGTGGGAACCGTGGAAGATGCGCCCAGACCTGTCGGCTTCCATTTGATGTAAAAGATAAGGGAAAGACTCTTGGGAAAAAAGAGGAGCGCTACTGCTTAAGCCTGAAGGATTTAAGCACACTGGATCTGATACCCGATATGATTGAAGCCGGAGTCTATTCCATGAAGATCGAGGGACGAATGAAAAGTCCCAGATATACGGCAGGTGTGGTAAGCATTTACCGCAAATACGCGGATCTCTATCTGGAAAAAGGCAGAAGCGGTTATAAAGTAGAAGACGGAGACAGAAAAGTGCTTCTGGATCTGTTTGACAGAGGCGGACAGACAGACGGTTATTATAAAAAACATAATGGCAGGGATATGATAGTATGGAAGGAAAAACCGTCATTCAGGGAGGGGAACAATCAGTTATTTGATATGCTTGACCGTGAATATGTACAAAAGCAGTTAAAAGTACCCGTTACCGGTAAGATTTTGCTTTCAGAAGGAGAAAAGGCTTCCCTGATCCTGACGTCACAGAAGCATCACATTGTGATAGAAGGAGATCTGGTGATGACGGCTTTAAACCAGCCCATGTCAGAAGAAAAGGTGTTAAAGCAGTTGAATAAAACAGGAAACACTCCATTTTTATTTGAAAACCTGGAGGCAGAGATTAGCGGCAATGTCTTTGTTCCTGTTCAGGCTCTGAATGATTTAAGGCGCAGAGGCCTGGAAGAACTGGAGGCAGAGATACTCCGGGAATACAAAAGGCAGTACCCACAAAATGAATCCTCCGGTGAAAGTAATGATGCTTTAAAAGTCCCAGTATCTGAGCCGGCAAAACTTACTGTTTCTCTGGAAAAACCAGAATGTTTTGACGCAGTGGTTTGTAATCCCAATGTAAACAGACTTTATATAGAAGCAGCTCATTTCGAACCGGAACGGTGGAATCAATATGTAAATGTGTGCCATGAAAAGGGAAAAGAGTGTTATCTGACCATGCCTCATATTTTTCGTACAGAAGCGCAGCTGTTCTTCGAACGCCATCAGAACTATTTAAAAGAAGCAGGATTTGACGGTTTTTTAATCCGTTCCATGGAAGAACCGGGCTATTTAAAGAAGACAGGCATAAAAGGAAATCTCATATTTGATTTCGGCGTATATGGAATGAATAACCAGGCACAAAAGATGCTTAAGAACCTTGGTGCAGATGAGATCACCTGGCCGGTGGAATTAAACAGCAGAGAATTGGAAAAGCTAGAGATTCCAGGAGAGCTGTTAATCTACGGTCGTCTTCCAATGATGGTGACAGCACAGTGCATTCACCAGGGAATGGATCGGTGTGATAAGACACCGGTGGAATTAAATATAAAAGATCGTATGGGAAAAGAATTTCCTGTAAGAAACCATTGTGCATTTTGCTACAATTCCATTTATAACACAGCACCCCTTTCTCTTTTGGGATTAAGTGATACCGTGAGTTCTTTATCACCCGCCTCTTTACGACTTCAATTTACAACTGAGGGTCCAAAAGAGACAGAAAGCATTGTTAAGGCTTTTTCAGACGAGTTTCTAAGGGGGAAAAAGGCAGAAATTAATCTGCCGGAATTTACAAGAGGACATTTTAAACGCGGTATAGAGTAGGTGATTTATGATTAATCTGATAATAGATGCATCCCGGTATCTGATGATACTGCTGATCGCTTTATACACATATTTAAATTTTAGATATTTTTCTTTTCAGGATGATAAGAGAAAAAACAGCATTTGCAGGCGGCAGAACATTTTGATGTTTCTGATTCATCTTCTGGCCTATGGAATCATCTGGCTGGAGACAGAAGATGAGCGGATGCTTGTTTTTTATGGAGCACAGGTCCTGTTCTTTTTTGCTTACCTTTTTTTATACCGGCTGTTTTACAGAAACTTATCAAAGCTACTGGTTAATAATATGTGTATGCTTCTATCCATAGGATTTATTATGCTTACCAGATTGTCATTTGACAAAGCGGTGAAGCAGTTTACCATTGTGGTTGTGGCGGCGGCAGTAACCTGTATTATACCATTTATCATTGACAGGGTATGGCAGCTAAGTAAGATCCCCTGGGTTTATGGCATAGGAGGTGTAATCCTTCTTGGAGTCGTGTGTGTCGCTGGAACCACAAGCTATGGAGCCCAGCTTTCCATCGGGGTAGCTGGATTTTCCTTCCAGCCGTCTGAATTTGTAAAGATCAGCTATGTTTTTTTTATCGCTACCATGTTTTACCGCTCTGTCAGTAACCGGACAATTCTTTTAGTCAGTGGTGTTTCTGCGCTTCATGTGCTGATACTGGTACTCTCCAAGGATTTAGGCAGTGCACTGATATTCTTTATCACCTATGTGTTTATGCTTTTTATAGCAACCGGTAAATGGCGATACTTACTTGGAGGAACGGTGGGAGGAATTTTAGCGTCTACACTTGCATTCCAGTTATTTAGTCATGTAAAGACCAGGGTTGCGGCGTGGCTGAATCCATGGTCTGATATCGCGGGAAAAGGATATCAGATCAGTCAGTCCCTGTTTGCCATTGGAACAGGCGGCTGGTTTGGGATGGGGCTTTACCGTGGGATGCCAAGAAAAATCCCGGTTGTGGAAAAAGATTTTATATTTTCCGCCATATCAGAGGAAATGGGTGGCATTTTTGCCCTCTGTGTCCTCTTAATATGCCTTGGCTGCTTTTTACAGTTTATGATGATTGCAGGGAATATGCAGGCCGTATTTTATAAACTTATCGCCTTTGGGCTGGGTATGATCTACGCAATCCAGGTCTTTTTAACAGTAGGGGGAGTGACCAAATTCATCCCTTCAACTGGTGTTACCCTTCCTCTTGTCAGTTATGGGGGAAGTTCGGTGCTAAGTACCTTTATTATATTTGGAATTATCCAGGGACTTTACATTCTAAAGCGCAATGAAGAGGAAGAGGACCAATATGAAAGCTAATGCGAATCCAAAAGCAAATCATCAGATCTTAATTCTAACCTATGGTATTGTTTTGCTATTTATAGGTCTGGTGGTTTATTATGGATACTTTCTTCAGGTGAAGAGCGACAGTGTAATTAATAATTCCTATAATGCCAGGCTGGACAGCTTCGCAGACCGGGTAGTAAGGGGAGAGATCAGAAGCAGTAACGGTCAGGTTCTTGCCCGGACTGATGTGGACGGGGAAGGGCATGAGACCAGGGTTTACCCATTCGATTCTATGTTTGCCCATGCAGTGGGATATTCGGTTAACGGAAAGACCGGGCTGGAGGCCCAGTCTAATTTCTATCTGCTTACCAGCCATGTCAATATCATTGAACAGGTAATTAATGAATTGTCTTCAAGGAAAAATCAGGGAGATAACGTGGTGACAACCCTGGATGTGGATCTTCAGAAAAAGGCATATGAAGCGCTTGGAAAAAGAAATGGGGCAATTGTTGTAATGGAACCAGATACGGGTAAGATTCTTGCCATGGTGTCAAAGCCTGATTATAATCCCAACACGATTTTAAGCGACTGGAATAGTCTGGTTGCAGAAGAAAATACATCAGGACAGCTGTTAAACCGGGCAACCCAGGGACTATATCCGCCAGGGTCCACATTTAAGATTGTTACGGCCCTGGAATACATCCGTGAAAATCCTGAAAACTATAAAGATTATGTTTTTGACTGTGACGGGATTTATGAAAATGGGGATTACTCCATCAAATGCTATCATGAGACCGCCCATGGACATCAGAATTTTACCCAGGCATTTGCCAACTCCTGCAACGGAGCTTTTTCAAATCTTGGCCTTATGATGGATTTAAACGGATTAAGGAACACTTCCGAGCAGTTGCTGTTTAACACAGATCTTTCTTTGCCGTTTCCTTCCAACAGAAGTTCTTATATTATGGCACCAGGGGCAGATACGTGGCAGATACTTCAGACTGCCATAGGCCAGGGTCAGACCCAGATTACTCCTCTTCATAATGCCATGATTACTGCAGCAATAGCCAACGGGGGGACTCTGATGAAGCCTTATCTGATTGATCATGTGGAGAATGCCGGAGGAGATATTATTAAGAAATTTGTGCCCCAGGCTTATGGAAATATCATGACTGCGCAAGAATCAGCCAAAATGACAGAACTGATGCAGGCTGTGATCACGGAAGGAACTGGATCTGCTCTTCGGACAGATGCCTATACAGTAGCAGGAAAGACGGGGTCAGCGGAATTTGATAAAAACAAAGAAACTCATGCCTGGTTTGTGGGATATGCTCCTGCAGAGCATCCAAAGATAGCCGTCAGTGTGATTGTAGAAGAGGGAGGATCTGGGGGAAAAACTGCTGCACCCATCGCCAGATCGCTTTTTGATTTATATTTTTCCAGATAAGGACAGCGATTACACACTTGCATATCATTATAAAAAGAGGTATACTATAGCCAGTCTGTGAGACACACCAAAATCGGGATCCCCATGGATTCACGGTTTCACTCTGGAGGAATTGCAATGATAGAAGCAACGAGTTGTGGCGGTGTGGTTATTTTTCGAGGTAAAATTCTGGTTTTATATAAGAATTACAAAAACAAGTATGAAGGTTGGGTTTTGCCGAAGGGAACAGTAGAAGCGGGTGAAGAGTATAAAGAGACGGCACTTCGGGAAGTTAAGGAAGAGACCGGAGTAAGTGCGTCCATTATCAAGTACATTGGTAAGAGTCAGTATTCTTTCAATACGCCTCAGGATATGGTGGAAAAGGATGTATACTGGTATCTCATGATGGCCGACAGCTATTACAGTAAACCACAGCGGGAAGAATATTTTATTGATTCAGGATACTATAAGTTCCATGAAGCGTATCATCTTCTGAAGTTTTCCAATGAAAAGCAGATTTTGGAAAAAGCATACAATGAATATCTGGATTTGAAGAAGAGCAACCTTTGGGGTAATAAAAAGTATTTCTGAAAGAAGTCAGAGCTGTTTTCCTGACTGTAAAAAGAGCCGGAAAAGCTTCTGCCAAAACTTTTCCGGCTCTTCTCTATTTGATTGTTAAAATGTTAATTCCAGATCTCTGAATTTAGCCATCAGTGTCTCTGGATTAAGTTCAAAGATCAGTCCTTCCCGTTTTTCACTTTCCATAACTCTGCCTAAATAGGAACAATGATTAACCATAGGGTCTTCGTGACGTTCAGAGATAATATCCAGATCCTCAACAGCCACGATTTCGTCTACAACCATACCCCACTGGATACCATCAAGTATTAAAACCATCTCTTTATAAATAGTAGAACGGAACAGATCCTTTGTCTGATCCAGAAGTTTTAAAATAACCGGCATGGATTCGCCTTTTACCCGCTTTAAGACCGTTTGCAGACATTCGGATTCCTGGCAGTTTTCACAGTCTCTTTTGCAGTCTTCTGCTTCAGCAGCTGCCTTATGGAGTTTCTCATGAGGCTCTTCGATTTTTTTTAAATGATTGATAATTGACTGATTATCCGTGGTAAAATTATCGTACCATTTTCCAAATGCACACTGGTGGGAATCTTTTGCCAGCTTAAAGGAGCCGCCTTCTTTGATATATCTTTCAAGCTCATTGACCCAGTTGATATGATCCTGTTTTCTGGCATCAATCATCTGTTCAAAGTCTTTGCATTCTTCTACGATGGGCTTTAAACCAAACGTAATGCGTAAATCCATCATATTTATGACCTGGTTCCGGTACTTAAACATTCCGGTGACATTCGCTGGTGCGGCAGGAATGGTACTGTATTCCGGCAACTGTAAAATTGTGGATATGTATTTGCTGTTTATGCAGTATAAAGAACCTGCAATTTTAAATATAATGTAGGGGCATTTAATCTCTTTTTCCATTCTCTTACGTACCTTACCTTTTTTATTTGCTGTTAATGTTTATTATAAATCTTATTTCCCTATACTTCAACGGGTTTTTGGAAAATATATGTTAAAACTTGGTGAATGTACTATGAATAACTGGAAAATCAGGGTATAATGAGTTAGGATATCTGATTAGATAAGCTTGGAGGAGAGAATTATGCTAAAGTATTTCAGCGGAGATATCTTTAATTCCGATGCGGACATTATCTGTCATCAGGTGAATTGCCAGGGAGTATTTGGACGGGGAATTGCCGGGCAGATTAAAACGATGTTTCCTGAGGTAGAGAAGACATATCGGATTATTACAAAACAGTGGCAGGAGCAGGCCGGCGGAATTACCTCCGGTTTATTAGGCAGGGTTTCAGCGCAGCCGGTTGAATTAAATGGCCGGTGGTTTCTGATTGCCAATCTTTACGGACAGGATAATTATGGGAAGAATGGAATTTATACGGATTATAGAGCGCTTTTGAAGGCTGTAACTGAGATCCGGGATTTTGTAGATGTCAGAGGAAAACTGGAAAAAGTGGCATTTCCCTATGGTATCGGCTGTGGGAATGCAGGTGGAGACTGGAATAAAGTGGAAGAGATTATTAATAGCTGCTTTTCCGATTACCAAGGTGAAGTTCAAATTTGGAAAAATGATTCACAATCATAGATATATCATTGCAGCATAAAGTCAGCAAAAATATCCGGGAGGAACGAATATGGCAAAAGTCAGCTCTTTAAGCCGCAGTATCACTGCTTTTTATGTGGAATGGAGTGCGCTCAATCACTATTTATCATCTTATGAATGCGATAGAAATGGTCTGCCCTATGTTGGATTTTCAGACCCCCGCGTTCAAAAGCTGTGGAAGGGATTGTCTGCTCAGGAGCGGAAGGAAATTATGAAACGGCTGGGCGCAAAGAATGAAACGGAATTGCAGAATTATTTTACTTAATTCCGTCTGGAACGGAAAAGAATGGAGTTTATAGATGTCAGAAAATAAATTTGTGGTTGTAGATGGCTCATCCATGCTGTCAACCTGTTATTATGCGGTTTTGCCCAGAGAAATTATGTTTGCCAAGACAGAAGAGGAAAAACTGAAGCATTATGATAAGATTCTTCATTCAAAGGATGGAACGTATACCAATGCGATCTTTGGTATGCTTAAGATGATAGTGTCCCTTATGAAGAAGCAGCAGCCTGACCACATCGCCTTTGTTTTTGATAAAACCAGAGATACCTTTCGCAGAGAACTGTATTCCCAGTATAAAGGGACTAGAGGAACAACACCAGATCCGTTAAAAGAACAGTTTGCACTCATGGAACGTATTTTGGAGGAAGCAGGATTTAAGGTGCTTTACTGTGATCAGTATGAAGCCGATGATTATGCAGGAAGTCTGGTTATGAAATTCAGGGATCAGATCCCCATGGTTGTTTTGACCAAGGATCATGATTACCTTCAGCTGGTAAGTGATGAGCATAATGTCCGTGCGTGGATGGTTCAGTCCCGCCAGGAGAAAGCGGACGAGCTTTATAAAAAGTATTATTCTTTTTACGGTATTGGAAAAGAAGAAATTAATCTTCCGGAAAAAGTATTCGAATATACATCGGATACAGTTTTGCATGAAGAAGGCGTAGTGCCGGAGCAGATTCCGGATTTAAAAGGAATACAGGGTGATGCTTCTGATAATATTCCGGGGGTAAAAGGGGTCAGCAGTGCAGCGCCATTACTGCTTCGGGAATATGGAACTGTTGAGAACATTTATGCTGCCATACACGAAGCGGAATCAGACAAAAAGCGGTTAAAGGATCTTCAGGATTTTTGGAAAAATGATCTGGGCATTTCAAGATCACCGTATAAAGCCATGACGAAGACCAGCGAAGAAGAACTTTGCGGTGAAAAGGCTGCCTTATTATCTAAAATTCTTGCTACCATGAAAACAGATATTGAAATCGATTTTCAATTAGAAGATTTTAACGTTTCTTCTTATATGGAAGAGAAGATCCGGGAATGGCTGATAAAGCTGGATATAAAAGAAGCTTCCATCTTTGGCAGCGGAAAATAAACCCGTTCCGGTATTTTTTCAATGGGTTTGGAGACAATCATACAGAATGTCCCGATTTTTTTGTAAAGGAGAAATAATAATGAATAAAACTTATGAAAACTTATCTTTTATATTAGAAAAGACAATGGCTCTGCAGACTGCTCTTGTTCTTTTTGAGTGGGATAATGAGACACTGGCTCCGGAAGAATCAGGACCTTATACTGCCAGAGTGATTGGTACTCTTTCTGAGGAGTATTACGGATTTATGACTGGTGATGAAATGGGAGACGCCATTGCAGCGTGTGAAAAAGAATCTGATTTATCTGAGATCCAGCAGGCAGTTTTAAAAGGCGCAAAGGAAGCCAGAGAGGAACTGATCTGTATTCCAAAAGCGGAATACAGGGAGAATGCCCAGCTCATAGCAGAAGCAGCGAGAGTGTGGTTTAAGGCAAAAAAGAACGAAGATTACGAATCATTTCTGCCTACGTTAGAAAAGGTAATTAATTATAAAAGAAAAGTCGCCTCTTATCGAAAGAAAGAGGGACAGAAGCTTTACGATGTCCTTCTTGCAGAATACGAGAAGGGCTTTGATACAGAGCTTTTGGATGAATTTTTCGGTAGACTGAAGGAAGAGATCATTCCTCTTTTAAAAGAAATTAAAGAGAATGGAAAAGAAATTGACGATTCCTTTCTCACTGGAGGATACCCCAAAGAAAAGCAGGAGGAGATGGCTCGGTTCCTTGCTGAGTATATTGGGTTTGACTTTCACAAAGGCGTTTTGTCTGAGAGCGCCCACCCATTCACAACCAATCTTCACAATCATGATGTCCGCATCACAACCAGTTATCATGATAAGATGGACAGCTCCATGTTTTCTGTGATTCATGAAGGCGGTCATGGACTTTATGAATTGGGAATTAGTGATGAGATTACTCAGACGCCTGTGGGACAGGGAACTTCTATGGGTATGCATGAATCCCAGTCCAGATTTTATGAAAATATCATTGGCCGTAATCCCAACTTCTGGATTCCTCTTTATGATAAATTAAAAGAACTTTATCCTGACAAGCTTGTTTCTGTGCCCATCGATCAGTATATGGAAGCCATTAACAAGGTTGATCCCGGATTTATCCGTACAGAAGCAGATGAACTGACTTACAGCCTCCACATTATGATCCGCTATGAACTGGAGAAGATGATTATGGAAGAAGATGTGGACTTAAAGAAACTGCCGGAAATCTGGGCTGATAAATATGAAGAATATCTGGGAATCCGTCCAGAACAGGTTTCAAAAGGGATTTTGCAGGATATTCACTGGTCACAGGGACTGTTTGGTTATTTCCCCTCCTATGCACTTGGGAATGCCTTTGGAGCACAGCTTTATTTCCATATGAAGAAAGAGATGGATTTTGACCAGCTTTTAAGAGATGGAAAGATGGATGTAATCAGAGAATATCTGCGGAGCCATATTCATCAGTACGGAAAGATGAAGACAAGCCGTGAGATTTTAAAGGCAGCAACAGGTGAGGACTTTACTCCCGAATATTTCATTGATTACCTGAAAGAAAAGTACCGCAAGATTTACGGTTTATCATAATAATACATGCCTGCAGATAAAATATAATCAGGACACATACGCGGGAATTTATAAACGTATGAGAAAAGAGGTTGATTATGGGAAATATCAGAACAAGTGCTATAGAACTCATTGGCAATACTCCTTTGCTGGAACTTTCCAATTATGAAAGGAAGCATGAGCTGAAGGCTCGTGTCATTGCAAAGCTGGAATATTTTAATCCGGCAGGCAGTGTGAAAGACAGAGCAGCATTAGCCATGATTGAGGCTGGAGAAAAAGATGGTACAATTAAACCAGGTGCCACCATTATTGAACCTACTTCCGGGAATACCGGGATCGGTATTGCCAGCATTGCTGCCATGAAAGGCTACCGTGCAATCCTTACTATGCCAGAGACCATGAGTGTAGAAAGAAGGAATCTTTTAAAAGCGTATGGGGCTGAAATTGTGCTTACAGAGGGAACAAAAGGAATGAGAGGCGCAATTGAAAAAGCAGAAGAGCTGCAAAAGGAGATAGAAGGTTCGGTTATCATGGGACAGTTCGATAATCCTGCTAATCCAAGAATACACCGTGAAACAACCGGACCTGAAATATGGGCGGATACAGATGGAAAAGTCGATGTATTTGTTGCAGGAATTGGTACTGGAGGAACAATCACTGGTGTTGGGGAATTTTTAAAAGGTAAGAACCCGGATATCAGGATTATTGGAGTGGAACCGGCAGGATCACCCATACTTTCAGGCGGAAAGCCAGGCCCTCATGGAATCCAGGGAATTGGAGCTGGTTTTATTCCAACCGTACTCAATAAGGATATATACGATGAAATTATACCGGTAGAGAATAATGACGCATATGAAACCGGAAAAGAGATCGCTAAGACAGAGGGAATTCTCGTAGGTATCTCCTCTGCCGCAGCTGTATGGGCCGGGAAAGAAGTGGCGAAACGGCCTGAATTCCAAGGCAAAACAATCGTAGTGCTTCTTCCTGACACAGGTGACAGATATTTGTCAACGCCCCTTTTTTCTTAGATCGCCCGTAATAAAAAGCCAGGGATTCTTAAGGGAATCACTGGCTTTCCTAAGTTATGTTCCATCTTTCCAATTCTCTGAATAATAATAATTGATTTCGGCTCCGAAAAACAGGATGGAGATGCAGGAATAAAGCCATAACATTAAAAGGACGATGGCTGTCAGGCTTCCGTACATCACTGAATAGTTGCTGAAGTTACTAAAGTAGATAGAAAAAGCAAAGGAGAAACCGATCCAGCCAAGGGTAGAAAAGACGGCACCCGGCAGCTGCTTCATAAATTGCTGTTTCTTTTCAGGTACATAGGTATAAAGCATGGCAAAACACAAGGTGAGAATAAATAAAAGCATGGTGCGAAAGCTGATAACATATCGGGTGATCTCACCAAGGATAGGAAAATGATGGTTCATAAATGACTGTATGGAACCTCCCAGTACCAGAAGTACAAGCGTCAGAAGACAGATGATAATAAATACAACCGTATAACAGGCACAGACAAAACGGGTCATTAGATAGCTCCGCTTGTTCTCCTGACCGAAAACACGGTTTAATCCACGCTCTATGCTCAACATGCCTCTGGAAGCGGACCAGATCGCGGCTATGGCAGTGGCAGATAAAATTGCCGCTGGAGTATGAGTATAAAGATCTTCAATTACGGTAACGATGACGCTGTCAATCTCTAAGGTGCTTGGAATGATTGTGATTAAAACCTGGAGCAGGTTTGCTTTTGTAATAGAGGGGATAAACTGAATCATTGCTAATAACAGCATAATAAACGGAAAAGCAGCAATTATGGTAAAAAATGATGCCTGTGCTGCATAGACAGTCATTTCATCTCTGGTAAATTTGTCGTAAATCTGCTTGCAGCGCAATAACAAACGTATCATAATAAACTCTTCCCTTCTTATCTTGTATAAGCATATTAACATGGCAGAAAGAAAATATCAAGGGATCACCTTTTTGGCAAAAAAGAAAGAGAGGACGGATGCATGGAACTCATTCCTGCAAAGACAATTGTAACAAAAACAAAGGATTCCGGGTGGTTCGGGATTGATTATAATATGAATATTTACAGGGGTTGCAGCCATGGGTGTATATACTGTGACAGCCGTTCGGACTGTTATGGAATAGACCATTTTGATCAGGTTCGGGTCAAAGAGGATGCGCTGCAAATTATCCGGGATGATTTAAGACGAAAGGTAAAAACCGGAGTGGTGGGCACTGGGGCTATGAGCGATCCTTATAATCCACTGGAAAAGGATTTGGAACTTACCAGACATGCACTGGAATTAATTGATGCCTTTGGTTTTGGTGCAGCGATTGCCACAAAAAGCAACCTGCTTACCAGAGACATAGATATACTGGAGAGTATCGCAGAGCATTCACCTGTACTGTTAAAGGTTACGGTTACAACCACTGACGATGCCCTGGCGGCTAAATTAGAACCAAGAGTTTCCAGACCCTCTGACCGGTTGTCTCTCATTGCGGCGTTAAAGGATGGGGGGCTGTTTGCAGGGATTCTCCTCATGCCCGTGCTTCCTTTTTTAGAGGATCATGAGGAGAATATACGTTCAATCATAAATGCCGCAAAAGAAACCGGTGCCGATTTTATCTATCCGGCTTTTGGAGTTACACTTCGCAACAATCAAAGAGAATGGTATTACGACCGCTTAAGAGAGTTGTTTCCCGGGGAACATCTTGACGAAAAATATATGAAACAGTATAAGAATAATTATCATTGCACCAGTCCCAAAGCGCGTAAATTATGGCAAATATTTTCTGAAGAGTGTGAGCGCAACAGGATTCTGTATAAGATGCCTGATATCATTCATGCTTATAAGAAAAACTACCAGATAACCCAGTTAAGCCTGTTTGATTAAAGCATACCGTTCTGACAACCAAAACTATTTACAAATTCTCTGGCTATGTTTGAAACATAGCCATTTTTTTTATAAACTGCTGCAATCTGAGTGACTGTATCAGGAGAATCAATCTCCTTAAACATAAGGTTATCCTGCAACGTAATATCACAGATGGATTGGGGCACCAGTGCGATCCCAAGTCCGGCTTTTGCCCATTGAAGGCAGGTTCTTGCATCGTCATTACGGCAGAATATATCCGGTTCTATGCCGCTGTTTTGAAATGCAAGAGATATGATGGAATCAAATCTGCGGTAATAAATCAGAGGCTTTCCAGTTAATCCGGTAATTCTTACTTTGTTATCTGATATCTCCGGAAAAAAATCTGGAATTCCCACTGCCATAATGGGTTCTTTCTTGCCATAGACACATTCCAGTCCTTCCGGATTAAAAGGTGTCCTTATAATAGAACACTCAACCAATCCGTTTTTCATCTTCTCCAAAAGCTCATAGGTGTTTCCCTCTGTCACTTCAAACCGGACACCTGGATGATCAGCTGTAAAATGTTTCAGAAAATCCACAAGAACTGTTCCCGCAGAGGAGATGACACCCAGCTTTAAAAGACCTCTGGCAGAAGAGGGAAAGTGTTTTAAATCTTCTGATACGGAGTCCATCAGAGATAAAATATCTCTTGCTTTAAAATATAAATAAGTGCCTGCTTCTGTAAGTTCTGTTTTTTTCGCTCCCCGTTCAAAAAGTTTAACTCCCAACTCCTCTTCCAATAGCATGATCTGCTTGCTTAAAGGCGGCTGGGATATTCCCAGTTTCTTTGCGGCAGCTGTGAAACTGCCGGTCTCTGAAATGACTGTAAAATAATAAAGCTGTTTTGAATTAATCGGAACCATATGGTACATCCTCTATTCATAAGATTTTCAATTTGTGCTTGTATTATTATATCAAAATGGTATAATAATACAAGGCATTATTCTAAAAAAGTATTGATTACGGAGGAAAAGGAAAATGAAAAAGCTCCTTAAATATCTAAATGAGTATAAGCTGGAAAGTATTCTGGGGCCTTTGTTTAAACTTCTGGAGGCCAGCTTTGAGCTTTTAGTGCCTTTGGTTATGGCCAGAGTGATAGATATTGGAATTAAGAATCACGATCTCCACTATATTCTTTCTATGGGCGGATTGCTGGTGTTGTTAGGTATTATAGGACTTGCCTGCTCCATTACTGCCCAGTACTTTGCAGCAAAGGCAGCAGCCGGATTTGGTACATCAGTGAGAAATGATTTATTTGCCCATATCAACAGCCTGTCTTATCAGGAAATTGATACCGTAGGAACTGCCACTTTGATTACACGAATGACCAGCGATGTGAATCAGGTTCAATCAGGGGTCAATCTGTTTTTGCGGTTATTTCTCCGTTCCCCCTTTGTGGTATTCGGTGCAATGATCATGGCATTTACCATAGATTTTAAGGCTGCTCTTATATTTGCGGTTTCCATACCTGTGCTTTCTGTTGTAGTATTTGGCATTATGATTATAAGTATGCCTTTATATAAGAAAGTACAAAAACAGCTGGACCGGGTTTTACTGACTGCAAGAGAAAATTTAGGCGGAGTCCGTGTAATTCGTGCCTTTAACCGTCAGAATGATGAAATCAGCCGGTTTGATGAAGAAAATGGCATGCTGGTAAAATTTCAGGTATTTGTAGGAAAGATCTCTGCAATGATGAATCCTCTTACTTATGTCATTATTAACCTTGCAATCATAGTTCTGATTAACACTGGTGCAAACCGTGTTGAATCAGGTATCATTACCCAGGGGCAGGTGGTGGCTCTGGTGAATTATATGTCTCAGATTCTGGTAGAGCTGGTTAAACTGGCAAACTTGATTATCACCATATCAAAAGCGCTGGCCTGTGCCAACCGGATCAGCTCCGTATTTTCCATGGAATCGGGAATCAGGGAGACAAATCACGATATTGTGAAGGAAGAAGCAGATGTACCCAAGGTGGAATTTGATCAAGTCAGTCTTTTTTATCAGGGCGCAAAAGCAGAATCACTGGCCGGAATTAAATTTCTGGCTATGAAAGGTGAAACAATTGGAATTATAGGCGGAACCGGTTCGGGTAAAACTACTCTGGTAAATTTAATTCCCCGATTTTATGATGTATCTAAGGGAAGTGTTAAAGTGGGAGGGATTGACGTCAAAAATTATTCTCTCAGCCAGCTGAGAAATATAGTCGGAATCGTTCCTCAAAGAGCCGTATTATTTAAAGGAAGCATCAGGGAAAACATGCAGTGGGGAAAAAGAGATGCTTCTGACGAAGAGATTTACCGTGCTCTTACCATTGCCCAGGCGAAGGATTTTGTGGATGAGAAGGGCGAAGGTCTTGACTTTATTATAGAGGCAGGAGGTAAGAACTTATCCGGAGGGCAGCGTCAGCGTCTTACCATTGCCAGAGCGGTTGTCAAAGATCCCCAGATTCTCATTTTAGATGACAGCGCTTCAGCTCTGGATTTTGCCACAGATGCCCGCCTTCGTAAGGCAATTAAAGAAGAAACAAAAGACATGACAGTATTTCTGGTATCCCAGAGAGCTTCCACAATCAGAAATGCAGACCGAATCGTCGTTTTAGACGACGGACAGATGGCCGGCTGCGGAAAGCATGGTGATTTAATGGAATCCTGTGAAGTTTACCGTGAAATCTGCCTTTCCCAGCTGTCTGAAAAGGAGGTGCAGTAATATGAATATAAAAAAGCACAAGTCCACAATTAAGCGGATTTTAAATAAGATTGCAAAGTATAAATGGAGTGTTATGGCCTCTCTGTTCTGCGCATTTCTAACTGTGGTTTTTACTTTGTATGTTCCCATATTAATAGGACGTGCAATTGACTGTATTGTAGGAGCAGGACAGGTAGACTTTAACGCCATGGGTATGATACTTTTGCAGATTGCTGTTGTTATACTGATTACTGCTGCAGCACAGTGGGTTATGAGCCACATTAACAATCAGATCACCTACCGTGTAGTAAAGGATATCAGGACCCAGGCATTTAACAAGCTGGAAATTCTTCCTTTAAAGTATATTGATTCTCATGCTCACGGGGATATCATCAGCAGAATCATTGCTGATATTGATCAGTTTTCAGATGGTCTGCTTATGGGTTTTACCCAGCTTTTCACTGGAGTTTTAACAATCCTTGGAACCTTGTTCTTTATGTTTTATATTAACCCGGTGATTGCTGCCTTAGTTGTGCTTGTTACACCGCTGTCCCTGTTTGTTGCCAGCTTTATTGCAAAAAGAACTTACAGCATGTTCCGGATGCAGTCTCAGACCAGAGGAGAGCTGACCTCACTGGTGGAAGAGATGTTAGGCAATCAGAAAGTGGTGAAAGCCTTTGCTTATGAAGATGAAGCCCAGAAGAAATTTGAAGCCATTAATGAAGACCTACGTATATGGGGGCTGAAAGCGACATTTTTCTCCTCCATCACAAACCCGGCAACCCGGTTTGTAAACAGCCTCGTGTATGCGTGTGTAGGAATTGCAGGAGCATTTGCAGCAGTCAATGGCGTTTTATCAGTGGGACAGCTGTCCAGCTTTCTAAGTTATGCCAATCAGTATACAAAGCCGTTTAATGAGATTTCAGGAGTGGTAACAGAGCTTCAGAACGCACTTGCATCTGCTGCCAGGGTATTTGAATTGATCGATGAAGAAATAGAAGTACCAGATGACAGCAACGCGATGGTACTGAATGGTGCAAAGGGTGAGGTGGTACTGGAGCATGTTGACTTCTCCTACAATCCCAGTGTACCTTTGATTGAAGATATGAATCTTCATGCAGGACAGGGAAAGCGGATCGCCATTGTTGGCCCCACAGGCTGCGGAAAAAGTACTGTCATCAACCTGCTTATGCGTTTTTATGATGTAAATGCAGGATCAATCAAGGTTGATGGAAACGATGTGCGGCACATAACCAGAAAAAGTTTAAGATCTGAATATGGAATGGTTCTACAGGAAACCTGGTTAAAGACAGGTACTATAAGAGAGAATATTGCATACGGGAAGCCGGATGCTTCGGAAGAAGAAATTATTACAGCGGCAAAAGAAGCCCATGCCCACAGCTTTATCTTACGAATGCCCCAGGGATATGATACAATCATATCAGAAGACGGAGGAAATTTATCACAGGGACAGAAGCAGCTTTTGTGCATTGCCAGAGTTATGCTCTGCCTGCCGCCAATTCTTATTCTTGATGAGGCGACTTCATCCATTGATACAAGGACGGAATTAAAGATACAAAAGGCATTTGCGAAAATGATGGAAGGGCGCACCAGTTTTATTGTTGCCCATCGTCTTTCCACAATCAAGGAGGCAGATGTCATACTTGTTATGAGAGATGGTCATATTATTGAACAGGGAACTCATGAGGATCTCCTTTCTAAAAATGGTTTTTATGCTCAGCTTTACAATAGCCAGTTTGCGGTATAATTCGGCAGAATAATTATGAATAAGGCACCGGGAAAATATGAATTTTGTATTTTTCTGGTACCTTTTCTTGTATTATTGACATATTTCTTATAAAATAGGGGAGATAGTACGATATCTAATAGAAAGAAACTTAGTAAGAGGGGAAAAAGTATGTTTGAAATTGCTATTTGTGATGATAGTATCGGCGACAGAGAGCGTTTAAAAGAGCGAATTGGAAAAAACATGCCGGAAAGCGACAAGTTCCGCATCCATGAATATGATTCGGGAATCAGTCTTCTGGCAGCCATAAAGAACATCAGATTTTCTATTATATTTCTTGATGTTCAGATGAACGAAATGAATGGAGAAGAAACAGCAATCAGGGTTCGTCAGCTGGATAATAATGTGATACTGGTCTTTTATACGGGTTTTGCAGAACCTTCGCCACGTAGTTTTGAAGTTCAGCCATATCGGTATATTATGAAGAATATGACTGATGAAGTTATGGACCGGTACATAAGGGATTCTCTTGATAAAATGATCGAATTGGGACAGGCACCCCTGCTTTCTGCCAATGTAAACCGGGAGCGCTTGTTTCTAAGAGCAGATGATATTGTTTATATTGAAAAATATAAGAAAAACACCAGAGTCCATATTTCTGAAAGTTCAATCAGAATCTATGGAATAAAAGATTTAGATAGCAGTGATGTTCCGGATATCCGTGTTTCAGAAAGACTGGAAACAATTTACGAGCGCCTTAAAAAATATGGTTTTGGCTATCCTCACGACAGCTATATTATTAACTTTAAATATTTGATCTACTGCACCAGTAAGATATTGCGGCTGAAGGATGTTGATACCATGTTTCAGATAACCAGAAGCAAGGCGCAGGAGTTTCATATGCTGAAGGAAGAATTTATGTTATCAAAATATAAGGATGGCATTTGATATGGGAAATGATTTATTGTCATTAAGAAGGCTTTTATTTTGCGGTGCAGATGTTTATATGATGTGCAGATTTTTTGCCGCTATATATCCTTTTAAAACTTTTGGTATGAAGCGTTATATGATTAGTATAGTTATAACATTATTAATTTTTGTTGAAAATGCAATTGGCAGTGTGGGCCTGAATTTTATTACGATACCACTTTTTTGTTATATTTATGCTCTGCTTTTATTTAAAGTTTCCTTTACAAATGGAATTGCTTATACCATAATTTATTTTGCTTTTGTAGGAGGAAAAGAAGTTCTTTTTGAACTATTATATCGATTTCTTTCATACAATCTGCCTTTTTACATACCTCCATGGTTCACATCAGGTGGAGTATATTTTTTAATATTAGAATATATTGTTGGTATTTTATTTTTAATTTATATTGAAAAATATATTAAAAAAATAAACATAAGGAATAATAATGGATTTTCGTGGTATTTACTGATCCTGCCAATTCTATCCCTTGCTATTTCAAGCAGCTTTTTATATATGGATTTTCCTAAGACTATTGTTTTGCAATTTTTTATGTGCGGTGGAGCGGTATTATTATATCTATCAAATGCAGCAATATTTATCATCCTGGAGAGATATACGGATATGATGAATAAAATAAAATACGCAGAACTTTATTCGGTTAAAAGAGAGATGGAAAATGATCATTTTCAGAATATCTTAAAAATAAATGACCATTACCGCTGCTTTATGCATGATGTTCATTCTTATTTTAACAGTTTTCGTTTATTAGCTTTAAACGGGGAAAACAATAAGATAGTTGAAATTATTGATGAATTAAAGGGTAAAATACAAGAAGAAATTAACATTGTTATTTATAGCAGTAATCCAGTATTTAATGCTATTTTATCTGAACGTGTTTCAAAGGCAAAGGAACTTGAGATACAGTTATCTATGTTTATAGAAAAAAATTTAAATCTGGATTTCATATCAGATTCCGATATGATATCAATGTTCGGTAATCTGCTTGACAATGCGCTGGAGGCAGCTGCAAAATGTGAAGCCGGAAAGCGAATAGTAAATATAAAACTATTTATGGGAACTAATTATTTTCTGATATTCCATATTGAAAATAGTTTTAAAGTGAAAGTCAAAAAGGAGGGGGATAAACTGCTGTCAACAAAAGAAGATTCAAAACATCATGGTTTGGGAGTAGGAATCGTAACATCGTTGGCAGAGAAGTACGG
Organism: Lacrimispora struthionigena; assembly: GCF_048627165.1. NCBI lineage: Bacteria > Bacillati > Bacillota > Clostridia > Lachnospirales > Lachnospiraceae > Lacrimispora > Lacrimispora struthionigena. The sequence goes on along the minus strand of NZ_JBMBWP010000002.1, from coordinate 273,049 downwards.
AGGGTCGTTAAATCTTACTCAAAAAGATAATTTATTCGATACAATATTAACGATTTCTGCGTTTTCAGAAGGGCAGTGTGCAAATTTTGGCACTCAACGTGTATAATTTTGGCACTTGACTTGAAAAACCTAAATTACTGTTATATTATGAAAGAAAAAAAGGAGGTCTCAAAATGAGAAAAATGTTAAATGCTTTAAAAGGAAAAGTGTCAATGGTAAAGGTGATGAACACATGTGCATTACTGGTTGCAGCTTATACAATTAATGTAACCTGTTTCTGGGCTCATCACCAGCCAGAAGTGCCAGAAGAGGCTAAGATGCTCAGGAAGTTCTAATGTTACAACGGATTTCAGAAGACATAGTCAGCTGGCAAATTAAAAAGAATCTTTTAAAAGATGATCAGCGCGCTTTATATCTTTACGCCTATGAGGTATTAATAAACCAGATTATAAACATAGTCGTGGCTGTGTTCATAGCAGTGATCATGCGTGCACCTGTGCCAGTGTTTGTGTTCCTTGCCAGCTATATACCATTAAGGTCATATTGCGGCGGGTATCATGCGAGAACCAATGGAGTCTGTACTGTAGTATCAGCAATCCTTATTCTGATTGTTTGTCTGCTTGAGAAGTACATAGTTGGGACAGCGGCTCTTATTCTCCCAATTGCAGGATTTCTTATTTCAGGAATTCTGATCTTTATGTTTGCACCTGTTCCTGACAGGAACAAGCTTCTCGATAAAGAGGAGACAAGCCGTTACCGGTCAAAGAGCAGACAGTTCTGGTTAACGGAAGTAATCGTAGGTGCAATATTCTGGTTTGTTAATATGAGAGTCTGTGTTGTACTGGCTATAAGCCATATGCTGCTGTCCGTTATGCTTGTATATGGAGTGCTGAAGAATAGTAAAGTAAAATAGAAAAACGAGACTGTTGCCTGGCAGCGGTCTCGTTTTTCTATTTTAGATATCAACAGGTTCTTCTTGCTATTCTTAAATAAAAGGCTGTTTCAACTGGACCGGCATGCAAATTTTGGAGCTCAATGTGTACAATTTTAGCACTTCGGTTGAATTTCTTTCAGTTATATGTAGAATGTAAATTATAAGTGATATAGTTCTCGGAACGAAAGGAGGGCTGATGGTGCAGAATAAAAGAAACAATGAAAGCTATTACCAATACAGAGCAAGCTGCTCAATCCGTAAAGAGGATGGAACCGAGGAAATAAAAAATTACGAATTGGAAACAGATATTTTATACGGAGATCTCCATTTTTGGAATCGTCTATATTATCTGAAAAAAAGTCAGAATATGCTGTTTGACTTTGCCTCCCGTGAACCAGGAATTGTAAAATGCAGAATCTTACAGGAAAGGCTGGTCTTAATACCAAGATTTACTTATAAATCAAAAAAGACAGTATTAAGAAAAGGATCATTAATCAAGAGACTGCTGCTGGTAATTGAAGTGATTGTATTACTGCTTTTGGTTATGACCAGAGCATCTGCTGCAGGAGAGGAAGAAAAGGGTATTTACGCAAAAGGTCAGGAGCTGTCTTATATTGCAGGCCATGGAGAGGAGAACATGGACCAGTATATATTAGATAAAGATTGAACAAAACAGAGAGGAAGAATCATGTGCGAAGAAGAGAAACTGATGAATGACAGGCATCTTGAACGGATTAACCGGTTTACCAGTATTGAAACAGGGATTTATGTGGAGGGAGAATTGCTTCAGTTTCGTGAAGCAAAGATGTTTGAGAACGAAGTGGGTATTTTTCTTCCCTCCACCTTTAAGGATATGAAACCGGAGGATGCGAAGAAAAAGTATTTTTCTGAGCAGCGTCCTGAAATTATAAAAACAAATGAAGATGGCACTGTTAATTTCTCCTTCAGTATGGTAGATAGAGAGATTAAGCCAGAACAGCTTGCGGATGTAATACAGGAATTTTATCTTGTTTTAAAGCGATTTCAACCAATGAGTGTTTGTCTGGAAGATGGGACAGAGTCAACATATAATGTGCCTTTTGCATGGATGGAATTTATCAGTACAGCGCTTGATGATAATCTCTTTAATACATTGATTATATACCCGGTGGGCAAAAAGCTGCTGATGGTGATGTTTAGCTGTCCGTTTGAGAAAAGGCTGGACTGGAGCCGCTGCTTAAGCGAAATCCGCAAGAGTATTACGATATATAGTAAGGAGAATGAAATTGGAGCAACTTAGAATCTATTTGGATTCCGGGGAGATGTTTTATCCGACACAATGTTTTATTGATAAAAGAGTAAATCAACATTTTACAGCTGTTGTAACCGGAGTGGTAAATTCAGATAAAGCTAATCTGATTCTTAGAGGATCAAAAGAGGTTTTGCTGACTGTAACTTTTGTTAACGAGGAAAACAAAGAAATACCAGTTTTCAAAGGCAGAATCGAAAGAAGATACGAAATTGAGGGGGCTGGAGCTGATTATTGGAATCTGTTTGCAGTGTCCCTGACTATGGATCTTGACAGAGAAAAGCATATAAGGACGTTTCAGGGTGAGGGACAGAATTATCTTCAGATAATTGGATCGGTGCTTGCCGGATATGAGAATACAACTGTGGTTTTAAGTAAAGAAATGCGGAAAACGTCTGATGGTCTTGCTGTACAGTATATGGAGACAGACTGGCAGTTTTTAATACGTCTGGCTGCAAAGAAAAATCAGATTCTGATGGCAGACAGTGTTCATAATAACATCTGTTTCCATTTTGGCAGAATAAAAAGAAAAGGCAGAAAGTGTTTTAATTCCGACCAGTACCGTATTAAATGCTACGATGACTATGAGAAAGGTGAGACTGTTGAATATCTGATTAAAAGCAGAAAGTGCCTGCGCTTATGTGATTGTGTGATGTTAGAAGACAGCGCTTATTACATATACTCCATGAGTATGAATTATAGCGGGGGTAAGGTGGAATTTGATTATGTACTCCGCACCCGGTCCGGTTTCCTGGTTCCTGCAAAGGAGCATTTAAATCTTGCGGGATTTATGATCATGGGTAATGTTAGAAATACAGGGGAGAACGCGGTTCAGATAAAGCTGCTGAGTGAGAAAGATGAAACCTATGGAAAGCCCATTTGGTTTCCGTTTTCTTCTGTATATACATCACCGGAAGGAACGGGCTTGTATGTTACGCCCAAACCAGGAGATCCCGTTCGGTTATATTTACCAGATGGCTGGGAAGAACATGCGTATGCAATTGGTTGCGTACCGGCTGGAGATACGGCTGGGGAAAGGAAAGAGATTATATGATAAAAGATCAGACGTTTCAGGATTTATACGGATATTTTTTTGGAATGTTAAACAGAGGGGATATGGATGAATTATATGTAAGGGCTTTGGAGGCAATTCCCTCCATTGTTTCCCTGGATCAGATCAATGATGTTAGAAATTCTTCAGGTGTCAGCAGTTTAAGAACATAAACAGCGCGTCCCTTTGTACCTCAAAATCCCCGTACTTCTGCACGGGGACGATGAAATGATCTGTTATAAAAGTTTGTTTGCGCCTATTTTGACTGAAGCCGGTTGATCATGGTTAAGATCAGCAGTAAATCACTTTCCGGCAAAGATTTAAGCTTGTCTATTGTATCCCTGACTAAGGGCGGGTTGGGATTATCATTATCGAAAAAATCTTTCGGCGTTACGCTTAAGTACTCACAGATTGCCAGAAACTCCGCCATGGAAGGGAGACTTCTGCCACTGGAGATACTTTGTACGTAACTTCTGCTGTGCCCAAGCTCCAGGCTCATCTTATGTTCTGCCACTCCCTTTTTTAGACGTAATTCTGTAATTCTTTTATTGATATAGTCTTGATCCATTATAGTCACCTCTCGTACTATATTTTATGATAATAAAATTTGTAAAATACACGATTAAAATATGTAAAATTCATATATTGCATAATTTGAATACCAATAGTATAATTAAAAACTGTTAATATTATGTAAAAAGTGCAGGGAGGAAAGGAGTTTGTATTAATATAAAAGTTCTGATAATCAGTTTATATGTACATAAGTAAAAATGCAATAGAAAAAGCGGAATCAGGCATACATAATATTAGCAAATGTAATTAGTAAATTTTACCTTGGTATGTTATGATGTTTCTAATATAGATGTCGAAACATGCGGTATGAGGTCGAAGTTTGAACTACAGGAGATAAAATTATGAAAAGAAGAGTAGGAATCAGAAGCATTGGGATAAAGATGCTCCTTGGCATTTTACCCGTCGTAGTGCTGGCACTGGCACTATTAGCGAAGCTCAGTGAATCTACAAGCAGAGAGTTGATTGAGCAGCAGAGTAATTCCACTATGGAATCAGAGCTGAAAGCGAATGTAAACGGCATTGACAATTATTTGAATGCAGTAGAGACCACAGCGATGAATATTTCTCATATCGTAGGGGCCTCTTATCAGTCCACGGATCTTGATACATATGGCAAGGCGATAGCAGATATTATATCTGGTAATGATTTAATACTTGGCAGTGGTATCTGGTTTGAACCAAATGTATATGATCCACAGCAAAAGTATGTAGGGCCTTACTGGTATAAAGATGGGGATAAGGTGACCTTAACCAATGAATACAGCAATGAGAGCTATGACTATTTTAATCAGGCGTATTATAAATCCGTATCAGGAGGGACAAAGGATGCAATTATAACCGATCCTTATTTTGATTCCACCCTCAACATGATGATGGCAAGCTGCACAGCTCCTATCTATGACAGCAGCAACCGTTTCATCGGAGCAGTTACGGTAGATATGCAGCTTAGCGACATTGACGAACTGATTAAATCCATTAAAGTTGGTAAGAACGGAACTGCAGTATTAATTTCCGGTGAAGGTGTTTATCTTTGCGGCGCAGATGCAGAAAAAGTGAGTAAAGGTGTGAATATGACTCAGGATGAGAATGCCACACTTTCCGCAGCAGCAGCCCAGATGGTGGCAAACGACAAAGGAAAGACGTTCTATACAGAGGGTGGGGAAACTTATAACCTCTATTATGATACGGTTCCGGGTGTGGGCTGGATTATTATGATTAAGATGCCTCAATCCGAGCTGGCAGAACCCATTGTTGCCTTAAATGAAAAGCTGGCGAAAATCAGCGCAGCAGCTTTGGTTTTATGTATCATTGCAGTTTTACTTCAGGTTGGAAGTATTACATCTGGTCTTAAGAAAGTCCGTAAGTTCGCAGGCTCTCTTGCAGACGGCGATTTTACGGTAAAGCCACTGAAATCCAGACGTAAAGATGAACTGGGGCAGATGAGCAGCTCATTAAACAATATGTTCCAAAGTAATAAAGGCGTGATCGAGCAGATTTCCGACCAGGCTGGTGATATTACCGATGCCAGTATACATTTAAATAAAGTATCGACCGGTCTGCTTGTTCAGTTCAGTGATGTGAAAACATATATGAGTGATGTAGACAAGGCGATGATGTCTTCCAGCGCAGCAACGGAAGAACTGAATGCATCTCTTGCAGAGGTTAACTCATCCGTAGGAGTACTTGCCAGCGAGACGGAAAAAAGCAGCAAGATTTCCGGTGAGATTATGGAACGGGCAAAAGACATTGAGAAAAAGAGCAGAGAAGCCTATGACAATGCCATTGTTATTTCACAGGAAAGAGAACAGGACCTCCAGATGGCTGTCCAGCATGCAAAGGTAGTGGAACGGATCGGCGATATGGCTCGTCTTATTTCCAATACGGCCTCCCAGATTAATCTTCTGTCACTGAACGCCTCTATTGAAGCGGTAAGAGCAGGAGAGCAGGGCAGAGGCTTTGCAGTTGTTGCCAGAGAAATCGGGAAACTTGCCAAGGACACTTCTGAGATTGTTAAGGAAATTGAGGGTACTATAACAGATGTCCAGAATGCATTTTCTATGATGTTAGACGGATCACAGTCTATGCTGTTGTTCTTAAGAGACACTGTGACTCCTGATTACAACAATTTTGTGAATGTAGGTCAGCAATATGGCCGGGATGCAGTTACCGTTGAGGAGATTTCCAATGAAGTGGAGGAGATGGCCACCAACATCAGCCAGGTCATGCAGGAAGTGCGTGATGCCATACAGAATGTTTCCGAATCCGTCCAGACTACGGCAGGCAACAGCAGCATGGTTCTTAGTACAATTGAAAAGGCATATGAAGTTGTACAGGACATGTCAAAGATGTCAGAGAAGCAGGAGCGGATTGCAGAAGAACTTAAGACGGTGGTTTCCGGCTTTAAATTAAAGTAATTTCATTATTGTCACCTGTACCTCCGCCAGATTGAAATGGCGGAGGTAATAAGGGATGAAATGCAAAAAAGAAATAAGGCAGAATCTGCGATCCGATTATTAAGAAAATTCATCATGGGGTTTAGCTGATCCAAAACCCAGAGTGTTGCTATGAATAGTGCCAGAATGAAGGTTAAGTGTGGCCATAAATTAACATACCATTTATTCATTGTCATGAACCCTCCTTTTTGAAATAAATAATATCACTGATCGTGCGTCCGCCTTCAACTGGCTGATTTATATAATTACCCTGGTATACCATAGCAGAGGATTTTCCACCATCCAGATTATAGGCCAGCAGACAATCTTCATTGGCCATGATTTCTGCAAGCTCACTCATGGTTGCTCCTTTCGAATATCCTATATTACGTCCGTCCACCAGAACGAACTTATAATGCCCTGGGCCGACATAACCAATCGCACAGCGGGGATTGCTGCCATTTAAATAAGAGGTAGTTTCAAACGTAGTCTTGACTGACCCGTTATCCAATAACGATGGACCGAAGTTCCACGCCTGCCATACATCGCATTCCAGTATCTTTTTCTGATCAAATTCTTCTGGAGTATATATTTTCATAGTACCATCCAGAAACAAAACGCATATTTCTGCATCATTCGTATCTGAACGGTAAAGAATTCCGTTTCTTACTACAATTCCCGTTTCATTATTTCCATAGGAATCACCGGATATCGCCAATAAAGCATCATTATCTTCCGCCATTTGAACGGTTGTCTCTCTTAAATTCTTACCAAATGTCCCATTGGCAAAAGCAGTTTGAAGCTGCTTGACGGAGGTTACGTATAGATCGGCGGTATAATAGGTGATTTTATCATTTCCCTCTCCTAACTCATTTTTTGTAATGTTCAGCTGTATGTTATCATTTTTGAATGACTCCAAAGTTGTATTGGTTTTACTGGATAAATCCAGGCTGTTTTTTTCTGATACAATTGACTTTGTATTAGTATTACCATTGCCGGGATTATTTTTATTGCCTCTTTTTTTACCAGAAGGACTGGTATTGGTATTGTCAACGCTGTCTGGAAGAGCAAAAGCCTGGGACTCTGTAGCGGCCTCATTGATTAAAATGGTAGCATTCTGATCCCCTTTACGTGGCATGATATAGAAATAAAGGATAAATGCTCCAAAGCAGAGCAAAGCAATTATAAAATCAAATAATATTACTTTTATAAATTTATTATTTATCATATTGGGTATCCTTTTCTTGAACGGAACTGATAGCGTTGAGTATAACGCCTGAATCTTAAATACATCTGAAAAAAAGAAAGATTATTCTGTGTGAATTTTTTCAGTATTATTTCAGTAGTTACTTGTATACTGTTGAAAAAGTGACAGAAAGAGAGGAACTCTATGGCAGTAAAGAATAATTATATTATTATTCCGGCGTATAATCCGGATGATCGGCTAATTGCTCTCTTAAAGGAATTGAGTTACAAATTGGAAGCAGTGCTGCTGATTGTCAATGATGGGAGCAGGATAGAAGCAGAAGAAATTTTCCGTGAGGCAGAAAGCTATGGAATTGTACTGCAGCATGACAGGAATTACGGAAAAGGAAAAGCAGTTAAAACTGCATTAACATTTATCAGAGATCAGAAGGTTTCAGGCAGAATAATCATTGCTGATGCAGATGGTCAACATACTGTGACTGATATTGCTCGTTTATTAGAGGCAAAAACAGGAGAGAAAAATATTCTTATAATCGGCAGCCGCAATTTCCAGGGTAATATACCCTTAAGAAGCAGATTAGGTAATCAGCTTACAAGATTTACGTTCTGGCTTTTATCTGGAAAATGGCTGAAAGACACGCAAACTGGGCTGAGAGGGTTTGACAGCACATTAATTCCAATGCTACTTGAGATATCAGGAGAGCGGTATGAATATGAGACAAATATGCTTCTGACCTGTATTAAAGAAAATATCAGGATTGTGGAAGTTCCCATTGAAACGATTTATCTGGAAGGAAATAAATCTTCTCATTTCCGGCCCTTAAAAGACTCTGCACGGATTTATATGACGATGCTAAAATTTGTTTCGTCCTCGTTTCTCAGTTTTTGTATCGATTACCTGCTGTTTGGCATTCTTTTATCCCTTACTTCCGGACTCGGGGTTATAACTGCAGATGCTGTCAGCAACATCATGTCAAGAATTGTAAGTGCTTCATTTAACTTCTTTGTAAACCGCAATTATGTATTTCATTACAAAGGAAACCTGTTGCAGTCTGCCTTGGGCTATGCCGCTTTGGCTCTTTCCATACTGGCAGTCAATACTGCCATGCTTTTATGGCTGGTAAGAGATTGGGGAATGGGTGGCTTAGAAGCAAAAATTGTGGTGGAGGTCACGATCTTCTTTGTTAACTTTCTGGTTCAGAAATTTTTCGTTTTCAAGAAAAGACCGGTTCATTCCGCTTTATAGAAAGGACAGGTTTAAAAATGTCTTGACATTTTAATTTTATCTTATTATAATGGTGACAATATTACATTAAAATATGAAATGCAATGAAAGTGCAAGTAGAATCTTAATTTCTATCAGAGAGAAGGGGTCACCGGCTGAAAGCCCTTTTAAGTTCAATTAAGAGTTCGAATTTCCCACTGAAGCAGCATGGCTGAAACTTGTGAATTTATTTAATTGGCAGGCGGGTAGGTCATGACGTCCGTACACGTTACGTATGCCGAGTGCCTGCTTTTGATGCAGGAATCAGGGTGGTACCGCGAACACAGCTTCGTCCCTTTACAGGGATGGAGCTTTTTTTAATGTATCAGGGAATGAATCAAAGAAGGAGAGCATGATGAAAGATCAATTAGAAAAAATCAAACAAGAAGCGTTAAAGCAAATTGAAGCTTCCGATGCGCTGGAAAAACTCAACGACATTAAAGTTGCTTATCTTGGGAAAAAGGGAGAACTGACCAGCGTGTTAAAGAGCATGAAGGACGTTACTCCGGAAGACAGACCTAAGATTGGACAGATGGTGAATGAGGCCAGAGAAGCAATTGAAGGTAAGCTGGACGCGGCCATGACTGCGCTGATGAAAAAAGCAAGAGAAGAGCAGCTGAAGAAAGAAGTAATCGATGTCACACTGCCGGCGAAGAGAAACCGGGTTGGCCATACCCACCCTAATACCATCGCATTAGAAGAGGTGGAGAGAATCTTCGTGGGCATGGGTTATGAAGTAATTGAAGGCCCGGAAGTAGAGTATGACCATTATAACTTTGAAAAGCTGAATATTCCCAAGAACCATCCGGCAAGAGATGAGCAGGATACTTTTTATATCAGTGACAACATTGTTTTAAGAAGTCAGACTTCTCCTGTTCAGGTTCGTACCATGGAGCAGGGAAAGCTTCCCATCCGTATGCTGGCACCAGGCAGAGTGTTCCGTTCTGATGAAGTAGATGCAACCCATTCACCTTCGTTCCATCAGATTGAGGGACTGGTAATCGATAAGAATATAACATTTGCAGATTTAAAAGGAACCCTGGCTGAATTTGCCAGAGAGTTATTTGGACCTGAGACAAAGGTGAAATTCCGCCCCCATCATTTCCCGTTTACTGAGCCAAGCGCAGAAATGGATGTTACCTGCTTTAAATGTGGAGGAAAGGGCTGCCGTTTCTGCAAAGGATCTGGCTGGATTGAGATTTTAGGCTGCGGAATGGTACACCCCAACGTGCTTGCCATGAGCGGAATCGATTCCAATGAATACTCTGGATTCGCATTCGGAGTGGGCTTGGAGAGAATTGCCTTGTTAAAATATGAGATTGATGACATGAGATTATTATATGAAAATGACATCAGATTCTTAAAGCAGTTCTAGAAACAGGAAGGGAGATAGATTGATGAATACACCATTATCATGGGTTAAAGCATATGTACCGGATTTGGAAGTGACACCTCAGGATTATACAGATGCCATGACACTGACCGGAACGAAGGTTGAGGGCTATGAATGCCTGGATAAAAATTTGGAGAAGATCGTAGTCGGTCATATCGTATCGATTGAACGCCATCCGGATGCAGATAAACTGATTGTCTGCCAGGTGAATGTAGGTTCTGAGACCGTTCAGATCGTAACTGGCGCATCAAACGTTAAAACAGGAGATAAGGTACCGGTTGTTTTAGACGGCGGAAAGGTTGCAGGAGGCCATGATGGCGGTCCTCTTCCGGAAGATGGAATTAAGATCAAAAAGGGCAAGTTAAGAGGCATTGAATCCTGCGGAATGATGTGCTCCATTGAAGAACTGGGATTTACAAACGAAATGTATCCTGACGCTCCTGAAAGCGGAATCTATATTCTTCCCGAGACTTCCGTACCGGGAAGTGATGCAGTAGAACTTCTTGGTCTTCATGATTCTGTTTTTGAATATGAAGTAACTTCAAACCGTGTGGACTGTTACAGTGTAATAGGGATTGCCAGAGAGGCAGCAGCTACATTTAACAAAACCTTTGTTCCTCCGGTAGTAACTGCTACAGGCAACAGCGAAGATGTTCACAATTATTTGAAAGTAACCGTAGAAGACAGCCGTCTTTGTTCCCGTTACTGCGCAAGAATGGTAAAAAATATTAAGATTGCTCCTTCTCCTGTCTGGATGCAGAGAAGACTTGCAGCTTGCGGAATCAGACCAATCAATAACATTGTTGATATCACCAACTATGTAATGGAAGAATACGGTCAGCCAATGCATGCATTTGATTATGAACAGCTGGCAGGTCATGAGATCGTTGTCAGATGTGCAGAAGATGGAGAGACCTTCCAGACCTTAGATGGCCAGGAAAGAAAACTGGACAGCACCGTTCTCATGATTCGTGACGGAGAGAAGGCAGTGGGGATTGCCGGTATTATGGGAGGGGAAAATTCTAAAATAACTGATGAAGTCCAGACCATGGTATTTGAAAGCGCCTGCTTTGATGGAACCAATATCCGTCTTTCCTCTAAGAAAGTTGGTTTAAGAACTGATGCTTCCGGCAAATTCGAAAAGGGCCTTGATCCCAACAATGCAAAGGTTGCAATTGACCGTGCATGCCAGCTGATTGAGGAGCTTGGCGCAGGTGAAGTAATTGGCGGTATGATTGATATTTATCCGGAGAAGAGAGAGGCAAAACGTGTTGCATTTGAACCGGAGAGAATGAACCGTCTTCTTGGTACAGATATTACAGCAGAGACGATGCTTGAGTATTACAAGCGTCTGGAACTGGAATATGATGAAAAAACAGGTGAGATCATTGTTCCTACATTCCGTCAGGATTTAGAATGTATGGCGGATCTGGCAGAAGAGACAGCAAGATTTTATGGTTATGATAAGATCCCGGTTTCTCTTCCTACCGGGGAAGCGACGACTGGTAAACTCTCCTATAAATTAAGAGTGGAGGAGCTGGCAAGAGAAGTTGCAGAGTTCTGCGGATTTTCTCAGGGAATGACATATTCCTTTGAAAGCCCTAAAGTTTTTGACCGTCTCCTTCTTCCTCAGGACAGTCCTCTTCGGGTAACTGTGAATATTTTAAATCCCCTTGGTGAGGACTTCAGTGTAATGAGAACAACTCCTCTTCACGGAATGTTAAATTCACTGTCTACAAACTACAACAGACGTAATAAAAATGTTCGCCTTTATGAGCTGGCCAATATTTATCTGCCAAAGAGCCTTCCTCTTACAGAGCTTCCAGATGAAAGAATGCAGTTTACTCTGGGCTTTTACGGAGATGGTGATTTCTTCGACATGAAGGGTGTTATTGAGGAGTTCTTTGAAAAAACCGGTATGAATTTAAAGCCTCATTATGATCCAAAGGCAGGAAAGACGTTCCTTCATCCGGGAAGACAGGCAGACATCATTTATGATGGAGTAAATATCGGATATTTAGGAGAGGTTCATCCGGAGGTAGCCGATAACTACAAGATCGGAGACCGGGCTTATGTGGCAGTGATCGATATGCCGTCTATGATCCCATTTACAAGTTTTGACCGTAAATACACCGGAATTGCCAAATATCCGGCAGTTACCAGAGATATCAGTATGGTAGTACCAAAGAATATTCTGGTAGGCCAGATAGAAGAAGTCATTGAACAGCGTGGAGGCAAGATATTAGAAAACTATGAGTTGTTTGATATTTATGAAGGTGCACAGATTCTGGCTGGTTTTAAATCAGTTGCCTATTCCATCACTTTCCGTGCAGCAGATCATACTCTGGAAGAACAGGAAGTTTCAGGAGTTATGAAAAAAATACTCAATGGTTTACAGGCACTTGGTATTGAGTTAAGAGCATAAAAATTTTTTATAAATAGATGTCGGGAGAAAAGCAAAAGCTTCCGGCATCTTTTTTTGTTTGCCTGCATGGAACTGAAAAATCCCGTCAATCCTTACGGTAGAGGAATGTTTGAAAACAGGGAGGCAAAACAGATGCTTGATGATCTTGATATTAAACTCATAAGAGGGAGAATGCTTTTGGATTCAGGAGGAAATCCGGCTGTGGAAGCAGAAGTGATCCTGGAAAACGGTGCACAGGGAAAAGCTGTGGTTTCGGTTTTTGATGAAATGACCGGAGAAGAAGAAGCAGATTATATCAGGGAATGGCTGTCGGAAGCGATTTTATTTGAAGATGCTGCAGAACAAAAAAATATTGATAATCTGCTGATCAGACAAAGAGAGGCAGACGATGCGGACCATAAAGAAAACGGCAGAGGAAAGGCCGGAGTGTTAGCACTTTCCATGGCAGCAGCAAGAGCCGCCGGAGCAGGTCTTGGACTTCCGCTATACCGCTATTTAGGTGGATCTACGGCTCCAGTCATGCCGGTTCCGGTCATGAGCATGATTGACGGTGGAGACTGGGGAAAAGGAATCGATTTTAAAGAAATTATGATTATCCCCTTAAACAGGACTTCTTTTGCAGAAGGACTGCGACTGGGTGGGGAAGTATACCAGACATTAAAGCGGCTTTTATCCCTAAACGGAATTGATACATCAGTGGGGGAAAGCGGCGGTTTTGCAGCAGACGTAAAAAGTGCAGAGGAAGCACTTCATTATATAATGGATGCAGTCAGACTTTCCGGATATGATCCGGATTCTGATGTGGCCGCTGGTATTTCCGGGTATGCAGATCATCTTTATGTAAAAGAAGAAGGAATTTACCATTTTGATAAAGAAAGCCTGAATAATGGAATACTGGTACACAGAAATCAAAAAGATATTATTTCCTATTATTTAAGGCTGGCAGACGGATTTCCTCTGGGACTTGTGACAGAAGGACTGTGGACAAAAGATCTTGAGGGAAGAAACCGGATGTATCAGATGTTTCAGCATCGTTTCACCATAGCTTCCGATGACTTTTTTGCATCCAATGGGGTGGAGATTCAGTTGAAGAAAGCAGGTACGGTAACAGCTGCACTGGAAATGGCAAAGAGAGCAGGAAGGCTTGGGCATAAAGTGATCTTTTCAAACAGCCATAAGGAAACAGAGGAAGTGTTTCTAAGTGACATGGCAGCGGCAGTTGGTGCTGATTATATAAAATGCGGTGCACCCTGCAGGGGAGAATGCACGGCAAAATACAACGAACTGCTAAGAATTGAGGAATTCTATCGCAGACGGCAGTGAAAAATAGAAAAAAATATTGTATTTACTGAAAATTTATGGTATGATAAGCGTTGTTTGACTTAAGGAGGTGGGAAAATGATCCGGATTATATTATCAATTGTGTTCGTTATTATATGCGTTGCTTTATCAGCGATTATCCTGTTACAGGAAGGAAAGAGTCAGGGTCTTGGTTCTATCGGTGGTATGGCGGATACTTACTGGGGCAGGAACAAAGGACGTTCCATGGAAGGAAAACTGGAGAAGTTTACAAAGTACGGAGCAATCCTGTTTTTTATCCTGTCATTAGTACTGAATCTGAATATACTGTAGCGATTAAACACTCTTGTGGTATAGCAGCAAGGGTGTTTTTTTCGCTTTAAGGAAAAATTCTGTCATACCATCAGGTGAAGTGCAGATAATAAAACTATAAATCAACTTGTTAGAAAAATTGTGAAAAGAGAGGAAAATAATGACAGAAGAACAGTTAATGCAGCGGAAAGCCATGTTTATGGAACTGTTTTCGGATCCGACTTATAAACCGATGAAATTAAAGGAACTTTCCATGCTATTTGGGGTTCCCAAACATCAGAGAGATGAATTAAAACAGGTACTGGATGCTTTGGTGTCAGAAGGAAAAATCGGAGTATCCCAGAAAGGAAAATACGGAAAGCCAGATATCGGTTCCATGGCAGGTGTATTTTTCGGACACCAGAAGGGCTTTGGTTTTGTATCGGTAGAAGGTTTTGAGAAAGATATCTTTATCCCGGAGGATAAGACTGGCGGCGCTCTTCATGGAGATACCGTTCTTATATCTGCGGAGGCTGAAGGCTCTGGCGGAAAGAGAGCAGAAGGCCGGGTTATTAAGGTGCTTCAGCATGCAAATGAAGAGATTATTGGATTTTATCAGAAAAATAAAAATTTTGGTTTCGTCATTCCGGATAACCAGAAGATTTCTAAGGATGTCTTTATCCCCCAGGGAAAAGATATGGGAGCAGTAAACGGACATAAAGTAGTGGTGAAGATTACCGATTTTGGAGGAGAAGGGAAAAAGCCGGAGGGCGTGATCAAGGAGATCCTTGGACATGTCAATGATCCGGGAACTGACATTCTTTCCATTGTGCGTGCTTACGGACTTCCGGAGGAATTCCCTGACAATGTGATGAAGCAGGTAGAGTCAGTCCCTGATTCTATTACCGGTAAAGATATGCAGGGGCGTCTGGATTTGAGAGAATTACAGACTGTTACCATAGATGGAGAAGACGCAAAGGATCTTGATGATGCCATCACCATTTCAAAAAAAGACGGGACATATACTCTGGGAGTACACATTGCTGATGTAACCAATTACGTAACAGAGCACAGCCCTCTTGATGAAGAAGCTTTAAAAAGAGGAACCAGCGTCTATCTGGTGGATCGTGTTATCCCCATGCTGCCCCACAAGCTGTCTAACGGTATCTGCTCTTTAAATCAGGGAGAGGATCGTCTGGCGCTGAGCTGCATCATGGAAATCGATGGAGAAGGAACGGTAACCGGTCACAGGATTGCGGAAACGGTGATTAATGTGGACCGGAGAATGACTTATACGGCGGTAAATGCAATTATAACCGATCATGATGAAGCAGTCATGAAAGAATATGAGGCCTTTATTTCCATGTTTGAACAGATGAAGGAACTGGCTGATATTCTAAGAGAAAAAAGGAAAAAAAGAGGTTCTATTGATTTTGACTTCCCGGAAACAAAGGTAATTCTTGATGAGCGGGGAAAACCATTGGAGATAAAACCTTATGACCGGAATTCTGCCACTAAAATTATAGAAGATTTTATGCTTATGGCAAATGAGACAGTTGCAGAGGATTATTTCTGGCAGGAAATTCCGTTCCTTTACCGGACTCATGACAACCCGGATCCGGAGAAGATGAAAAGTCTGGCTACGCTGATTAACAATTTCGGCTATTCCATTCGCTTCCATAACGGAGAGGTATATCCCAAAGAAGTTCAGAAGCTGCTTGCCAATGCAGAGGATACTCCGGAAGAAGCCTTAATCAGCCGTCTTGCACTCCGGTCCATGAAGCAGGCAAAGTATACCGTAGGAAATACCGGACATTTCGGTCTGGCTGCCAAGTATTATACCCATTTTACTTCACCCATCCGAAGATATCCGGATCTGCAGATCCACCGTATCATCAAAGAGAACCTAAGATCCGGACTCAGCGAGAAGCGGGTCAGCCATTATGACAAGCTCCTGATGCAGGTGGCCGTTCAGTCCTCTTCTCTGGAGAGACGGGCAGATGAAGCAGAGCGGGAAACCATTAAGCTGAAAAAATGTGAGTATATGTCCAGGTATATTGGTCAGGAGTTTGAGGGAGTCATTTCAGGAGTAACAAACTGGGGACTTTATGTAGAACTTCCCAATACGGTGGAAGGTCTGATTCATGTCAATGATCTTCAGGATGATTATTATCATTTTGATGAAGAACATTATGAACTGGTGGGAGAAATGACCAGGAAGACGTTTAAACTTGGTCAGCCCATTCGGGTAATCGTATCGGGTACGGATAAACTGCTTCGTACCATCGACTTTATTTTGGGAAGAGATTTTGACGGGGAATAATAAATACTAAATTGGCAGGATGAAAATACTTTGTTTTTATCCTGCCTGCATTATATCAGGGAGCTGCCAGATATGAAAATAAAATATTTAATGAATGCATGCATGATAGCAGCATTGTTGTTTACCATGACCGGATGTGCAAAGGAAAGAAATAAGATCACGGTTCAAGAGCCTGAAACTACTAAAACAATAATTGATGAAACGAAGAAGGAAGAAAGTGAATCAAAGATAATAGTTGATAAAACAGAGCGTTTGGAACATATAATGATTAGTGACTGGTTTGATGATGATACTGCAATTGTATCAAAAGATAATGAATCATTAGAAAAAATGAGCTTATCCGAACTATCAGACAAGTATCCAAAGAGTCTATATTTACTAAATATTAACTCAAAAGAATATCAGCTGGTTAAGGAACAAAAAGATGTATTGCTTGGGGAAGCTGTGTTCTCCAGGGATAAGAAATATCTGATATACGATGAATCTGTTTTAGGGGATCCTGCTTACTTCATTATGAATATGGAGAATCATGAGAGCATTGGGCTTAAGGGAGAACCGATTGGTGGAGCAAAAAGTGCGCACTGGGCGGATAACGAAACTGTCATCGGTTCAGCATATAGCGGTGGTGTTTATCTGGCTGACAGAACTGGAAATATGAGCCTGATTGATGAATTAAAAGAGGAAGGAATATTTCTTGCTGAGAAACTGGGTAACAATATTTATTATAATACACAATCAGATTTAACTTTAATGACCTTAGACCTGGCTACTAAGAAAAAGACCAGTCTTAATCTGGGGCAGGTATCTGGAATCTTACCGTCTCCTGACAATAAAGAGATGATAATCTTACAGAATAATGACTCAAAAAGTTCCATGATTATTTATAGTCCTGAGCAGGATGAAAAAATTACAATTGCAGAGAATGCTGAATTGTACGGAGTATCCTGGTCTCCTGATCAGAAGATGATTGCTTATGGCATGAAAGAAGATGCAAATAATGCATCAGAAAGAAATCTGTATGTATATGATATACTTACTGGAAAATCCATAAAGACTGCTGTGAATACTGAACTCATAAGTACTAACTGGAGTGCTTCTGGAAAAAGATTATCCTACACGGAATGGGATGGAAATCAGTATACCAGCAGTATTGTTTATTTTAAATAGAGCCTTTGCTGATTTTCTTATCCTTTACGAGATATAAATAATGTAGTATGATTGTGTAAAGTTTTAATAAGGGAGATTTATCCATATGGGAGAAAATTTTAAATTAATCGCCAATAACAAAAAGGCGTATCATGATTATTTTATCGATGAAAAATATGAAGCCGGTATCGAGCTGTTTGGCACTGAAGTAAAGTCCATACGTATGGGCAAATGCAGTGTAAAGGAGTCGTTTGTCCGAGTTGACAAAGGTGAGGTTTATGTATTTGGCATGAACATCAGTCCTTATGAAAAGGGGAATATTTTCAACAAAGATCCACTGCGTATCAGAAAGCTCCTCCTTCATAAATCGGAAATTCAAAAACTGGATGAAAAAATTGCACAAAAAGGATATACTCTGGTTCCTCTTTCCGTATATTTTAAAGGCAGTCTGGTTAAAGTGGAGATCGGTCTGGCAAGGGGTAAAAAACTTTATGATAAAAGGGATGATATCGCTAAGAAAGACCAGAAGCGGGAACTGGAACGTGACTTTAAAGTACGCAATTTAAAGGTGTAATGGTTGTATGACGAAGTAATTGCCCGTCTGTACAGAACATCGATTGGATGGTAAAATAGGGGTATAAAATAATGGGAGGAAACTGCGGATGGCACTATATGATTATGTAGGGGCATTAAGAAAAGGGCGAAGGCAGTACCAGGCATCCGTATCAAGAGGAGAGTATCCGTATCTGCCAGTGCTTGATGATATCTTATCTTATTCTGATATCGTTTCTGAAGTCAATTTAGGAATTATGGATATTCCGCTGGAGAAGGTAATCGGTACCAAGACAGAAGGACGGACCAATGCATTTGCCAGTAATTTCATGCCCCTTTTGTCGGAAAAATCCGAATTTGGAGCGAAGTGGGCCTACCTGTATGATCATCAGATTCAGGAAGGAATTCATGATCCGATTGTTGTTTATGAATTCATGAATCAATATTATGTACAGGAAGGCAATAAAAGGGTCAGCGTATTAAAGTATGTGGGAGCCTTCAGCATCGCTGCCTCAGTAATCCGGATGATTCCAAAGCGTACTGATGATTTAAACAACCGGCTTTATTACGAATTCCTTGATTTTTATCAGGTTTCCTTTAACTGTGATATCTGGTTCAGCAAGGAAGGCAGCTATGATAAGCTTTTGAAGGTAATGAATAAAATTCCGGGAGAACAGTGGAGCGAAGATGACAGACTGGTGTTTAAGTCTGCATATGACCGTTTTTCCAAAGCATTTCACGCATTCGGCGGTGATGATTATGACATGACCTGCTCCGATGCATTTTTAGTCTATGTGGAGCTGCTTGGATACAAGTCGGTTAAAGACCGGGTGGAAAAGCAGATTAAGAAGGATCTGGTTAAGATTAAGGATGAACTTCTTCTGTCCTCCAGAGGCAATAAGATTGCGCTGGTGGAGCAGCCGGAGGAGGCTTTAGAGGGATCGGATAACACCACTATGAAGCTGATCAACTGGCTGCTTCCCAATCCAGGCCTTGACCCCTCCATGCTTAAAATAGCATTTATTCATGCAAAGACAGCGGAAACTTCCAGCTGGACTTACGGTCATGAACTGGGCAGGATGTATCTGGAGCAGGCATTTGACGGAAAGACAGAAACCATGGTCTTTTTCCATGCAGACTCGGAAGCGGAGACGGCGAAGGCATTTGATGCTGCGATTGCAGGCGGCTGCAACATGATTTTTACAACAGCTTCCCAGATGATTAATTTAAGTGTAAAGACTGCCATTGACCATCCGGAAATCAGAGTGTTCAACTGTTCGGTCAATATGTCCTATTCTTCTGTCTGCACCTATTATGGAAGAATGTACGAATCAAAGTTTTTGATGGGAGCTTTAGCTGCATCCATGTCACGGGATGACAAACTTGGTTATATTGCAGATTATCCCATATATGGCACCATTGCCAATATCAATGCATTCGCTTTGGGGGCAAGGATGATTAATCCTTATGCAAAGGTTTATCTGGAGTGGTCAAGGATAGCAGGGCGGGATGCTCAGGCAGAACTTGAGAAAGAAGGAATCCGTTTTATATCCGGTGATGATATGATTACTCCTCAGGCACCTACAAGAGAATACGGTCTCTATCAGAAAGCTGCAGATGGAAGCCTGAGAAACCTGGCTACTCCTATCTGGCATTGGGGTAAGTTTTATGAAAGAATCGTAAATCTCACCTGTCACGGTTCTGTTGACAGGAAAGAAATGAAAGGCAAGCAGGCGATAAACTACTGGTGGGGAATGTCTGCAGACGTCATTGATGTGATCTGCTCCCAAAATCTCCCACACGGCACAAACCGGCTGATTACATTTTTGAAAAATTCCATTCGGGCAGGAAGCTTCCAGCCATTTGTTGGAACCATTTACTCTCAGGATGGCACAATTCAGTGTGAAGATGGGTTAAGTCTCACACCGGAGGAGATTACTACCATGAACTGGCTTACGGAAAATGTAGTAGGTCAGATTCCTGATTTTGAAGAGTTAACAGAAGAAGCCCGGTCATTGGTTCGTCTTCAGGGTCAGACAATATACGAGAACATGGATACGGAGGAACTTCAGCGTGAAAATTCTGGTACTGGCGGATCATGAGTCCAAGTCGCTCTACGAATTCTATACACCGGAGAAGCTAAAAGATATTGATTTAATCATTTCCTGCGGAGATTTAAGAGCAAATTATCTGACGTTTTTTGCCACCTGTTCTCACGCACCGGTCTATTACGTAAGGGGAAACCATGATTGTCAGTATGACAGATGTCCTCCGGAGGGGTGTACCTGCATTGAAGATGAGATTGTTACCTTCAATGGAGTAAGAATTTTGGGGCTGGGTGGTTCCATGGAATATATTCCGGGTTCTCCCAACCAGTTTACAGAAAAGAAAATGGAACAGAGAATTAAGCGCATGTGGTGGAAGTTAAAGAAAAATAAGGGGTTTGATATACTTGTAACCCATGCGCCTGCTTTTGAACTCAATGATCTGCCGGATCTGCCTCATCGGGGGTTTTCCTGCTTTAAGATGTTGATGGACAAGTATGCACCCAGGTACTTTCTTCACGGTCATATCCATGCTAATTATGGCAATGCTTTTAAGAGAGAAGATCAGTATGGAAGCACCGTTGTGATCAATGCTTATGAATATTGCATTATTGATTACACGTAATATGGTAACTTTTACAGCGATACGTTCATATCCTATTACAGAAGCCCGTTTACGGGATTAAACTCATTGCACTGCACATGACTCTACAGTACAAACTGAGCAGGCGTCAGCTTTTAACAGCTGTAAGCCGGGTTGCTTTCGCAACAGCAGATGATTTGAAAGCATCTGTGGGACAGTAGTTAACTCTAATTGTTCCACAGGTGCATTTTTTATTTATCAGCAGCTGTAATCTGATCAAACTGGGGGAACTGGTATGAAACGTATCACTAAATTAAAGAAAGAAAAGTATGGAAAAAGTCTTGCCATGCACGTATCGGTGGTGAGCATTATCATTAATTTAATGCTTTCTGCATTTAAACTGGCGGCAGGTATGCTTGGGCATTCTGGAGCGATGATTTCGGATGCAGTTCATTCTGTTTCCGATGTGTTCAGCACATTTATTGTTATGATCGGTGTGCAGCTGGCAGATAAAAAATCTGATAAAGAGCATCCATACGGTCATGACCGGATGGAATGTGTTGCTTCTGCCATACTTGCTTCTTTATTAATGGCAACAGGCGTTGTAATTGGCATCACTGGTATTAAAGCCATAACAGGGCAGAATGGAAAGACGGCAGAAATCCCGGGATTGATTGCTTTGGTCGCGGCAGTTTTATCAATCGTCGTAAAAGAATGGATGTACTGGTACACAAGAGCAGCAGCCAAAAAGATAAATTCAGGTGCTGTTATGGCAGATGCATGGCACCATCGCTCTGACGCGCTGTCTTCTGTGGGAGCGATGATTGGGATTGGCGGTGCAAGAATGGGAATTCCTGTTTTAGATCCTCTGGCCAGTATTGTAATCTGTATTTTCATTGGTAAGGCAGCTATCGATATATTTCGTGATTCCATGAACAAAATGATCGATAAATCCTGTGATGAGGATACGGTTCAAAAAATGAAGGAGTTTGCAATGTCAGTTATGGGGGTAAAGAGGATTGACGATATCAGAACCAGAATGTTTGGTGCAAAAGTATATGTGGATATTGAAATTGCAGCAGAAGGAAAACTGGAACTGGTAATGTCACACGAAATAGCAGAAAAGGTGCATCTGTGTATAGAAGAACACTTTCCTGATGTAAAGCATTGCATGGTTCACGTAAATCCTGTACTTGATATGGAAGAAAATGATTAAATATGTCTATAGGTATAACTCCAGATTATAATACACATTCCTATTATTTAGTTGACAAATAACAGTTACATTGTTATCATTTAAATATTATACAAAAAGGCAGGGATGTGAATGGAAAGAATCGTATTATCATTGTTGGTTGATAACACTGCCGGCGTTTTAAGCCGCGTAGCCGGACTGTTCAGCCGCCGTGGCTATAACATTGAGAGCCTTACGGTAGGAGTAACTGCGGATGAGAGATATTCGAGGATGACAGTGGTTTCTGTAGGTGAACAGGAGATCTTGGATCAGATTGAAAAGCAGCTGAGAAAGCTGGAGGATGTCAGGGATATCAAGGAATTGAAGCCCGGACGTTCTGTTTACCGTGAACTTATTCTTGTAAAGGTCCGCGCCAATGCCAGTGAGCGTCAGGCGATCAGTGCCATTGCAGATATATTCAGGGCTACCATTGTTGATGTGGGAAGAGATTCTTTAACCGTCATGCTGACAGGCGACCAGTCAAAACTGGATGCACTGATTAACCTCCTTGGAGATTATGAGATTTTAGAGTTGGCAAGAACTGGTCTGACAGGACTTTCCAGAGGATCAGATGATATCCGCTATCTGCCATAGGCAGTCTGTTGTTGTTAGCTAGAGGTGTTGCCAAAGGCGGACAGTGAGTCGTCGGCATAGTTCCTTTAACAAAATATATTATGAGTCAGTATATGAGGAGGAAAGAAAGATGGCAAAGATTTACTACCAGGAAGACTGCAACTTATCTTTATTAGAAGGTAAGACCATTGCAGTGATTGGATACGGAAGCCAGGGTCATGCCCATGCGCTTAATTTAAAGGAGTCCGGATGTGATGTCATCATTGGACTTTACGAAGGAAGCAGTTCCTGGGCGAAAGCAGAGGCTCAGGGTTTATCCGTTTATACTGCAGCTGAAGCAGCAAAGAAAGCAGACATCATCATGATTCTGATCAATGATGAGAAACAGGCTGCTATGTATAAGGAATCGGTAGAACCAAACTTAAAAGATGGCGATATGCTGATGTTCGCTCACGGTTTTGCAATTCACTTCGGACAGATCGTTCCTCCTAAGAATGTTGATGTTACTATGATTGCTCCAAAAGCACCAGGTCATACAGTTCGTAATGAATATCTGGTAGGCAGAGGAACTCCCTGCCTTGTAGCAGTTCATCAGGACTATACCGGTAAGGCAATGGACAAGGCTCTGGCATATGCATCTGCAATTGGTGGTGCAAGAGCAGGCGTTTTAGAGACAACCTTCCGGGTTGAGACAGAGACGGATCTTTTTGGTGAGCAGGCTGTATTGTGCGGTGGTGTATGTGCACTGATGAAAGCTGGTTTTGAGACATTGGTGGAAGCAGGATATGCACCGGAGAACGCTTACTTTGAGTGTGTACATGAGATGAAGCTGATCGTTGATCTTATCTTTGAAAGCGGTTTTGCTGGTATGAGATATTCAATCTCCAATACAGCTGAGTATGGAGATTATATTACAGGACCAAAGATTATTACGGATGAGACCAAAAAGGCTATGAAGAAAGTGCTGACAGACATTCAGGATGGTACATTTGCAAAAGACTGGCTGCTTGAGAATCAGGTTGGCGGTGCTCACTTCAAAGCTATGAGAAATGCAGAAGCTTCTCATGAATTAGAGAAAGTCGGAGCAGATCTTCGTAAGCTTTACAGCTGGAATAACGGCGGAAAACTGATCGATAACTAAATATAATTTTAGTATATGTAAAATAGCTGATAGAAAAGAGCATGTGGTTAACACGATTTCTCTTTTCTATCAGCCTTTTTATGCGTATTAGCCTCTGATTCCTGCTTTCTGCATTGCTTCAAAGAAAATTTCCATTGCAGTGGATACAGATCCCGGGTTATAGGCAAATCCAACCGTTCGTTTCTTTATACCAGCTATCATGGGAACTTCAATCAGTTCTTTTTTATCCAGCTCATCCTGGACAAATTCTTTAATCACACAGCCAATCCCCAGACCGATTTTGGCGAATTCAATCAGTAGATCCATGGTAGTAATTTCCAAAAGTTGATTGGGAATAATCTGGTTTTCATTTAGATATTCGTCAATATACTTCCTGGTCATATTATTTTTGTCCAATAAAAGGATGTTACCGGTTTGAAATAAATCTGCATTTTTTCCCTCTCTTAGATAAAGATTTTCCAGATAGGCACTGGTTGATACAAAGATGTCCTGAATTTCCATAACTGGATTAAATAGAAGAGGGCGGCGGTTGGAGGGCTCAGCGATCAATCCCAAGTCTATCTGCTGTTGTTCCAGCATGGCAACTGTATGGGTGGTGGACTGACTTTCTATGGTAATTTTAATATGAGGATACTTTTCAATAAATCCCTTTAAATAAGGAAGAAGAATGTATTTACACAGAGTATTGCTCACACCGATTCTTAAGTGCCCGATATTAAAATCTTTCACTCTCTTAAGTTCCAGCTCTCCTCTGTTTATGGCTTCAAATGCTGTTTTTGTGTGATGAAACAAAAGTTTACCTTCTTCTGTAAGCTGGACACCTCTGGAATTCCGGGTAAATAATGCCACACCTAAATTGTCCTCCAGCTTACTAATGGACTTGCTGATTGCAGGCTGACTGATGAAAAGTTCTTTCGCAGCTTTGGATATATTACCAGCTTTTGCTACTTCATAAAAAATTTTATATTGGGAAAGATTCTGATCCATATTAAAAATCCTTTCATTTTATAACCATTCATTATAATAATAGACAATACTATATATTGATATTATATCAGGAAAAATATCGGAATGTAAAGCAGGAAAATCAAGGGGGTAAATGACCTGGCATGGAAGGAAGTCCTGCATAAGCTTTTGCTGGACAAACAGAGTTTTTCTTATTATGATGTAATTCATAAAACAAAAGGACAGGAGTGATCTGATATGATAAAAACAAATGTAATGAGAATGCTTGATAAAGCAGGGATTGCCTATGATACAAGAGAATATACCGTTGATGAACAGGATTTATCGGGAAGCCATGCAGCCGACATGCTGGGCGTGGATCATGGTAGTGTATTTAAAACTCTTGTATTAAAAGGAGATAAAACTGGCTATTTTGTCTGTTGTATCCCTGTAGACGCTGAGCTTGATTTAAAAAAGACAGCAAAGCTTACAGGCGATAAAAAAGTTGAAATGATTTCTGTAAAAGATTTACAGTCTGTCACCGGTTATATCAGAGGCGGGTGTTCACCTGTGGGAATGAAAAAGCAGTTTCCTACATGGATTGATGCATCTGCGGGAAATTATTCTGATATTGTAGTAAGCGCCGGGATCAGAGGTCAGCAAATTGTCATTGCTCCACAGAAACTTGCTGACTTTATTAGAGGTAATTTCGCCTCACTTACCCTGAATTAGTTTACATAAAACATTTTGACGGTAAGACGGGCCGATAGTGCGGGGGTGAATAATTAACAGAAATGTAATACTATTGTAAAAAGTTAACACATGTTTAATACAAAAAAACCCCATAAGTACAAGTAAAAATAGTGTATAACTAACAAAAAAATAAAAATGGAAAAAAATTAAGAAGTTAAATTATCACAAAAATGTTAAATGACCATTGACTTTTTTAACGGGATTCTTCTATAATTACGGACGACACAAAGAAACGGGTACGGGACAGTCCGAAGCCCACGCAAATGAGATTAGAGAAAGAGGAGTATTTATGCTTACACTACGCTCTATCCTTCAGCAGATTAGTCAGTTCTTCAGAGGAATGTCCGTAAGGGTCACGAAGCGAATGTATCGTTCCTCAGCAGTTTTTATGGCAGGTGCCGCAGTAATTACAGTAATTGCTTTTACTTCCACAGGTTTTGGAAGCAGCGGAAAAAATGCATTAACGGCATTTGCAGAAACACGGGCTTTAGAAGACGCTACCGATGATGAGAACGTTGAAGAAGAGGAAACAGCTTCACAAGCAAAAGTACAAATTAACCTTACCGATCCCAAGATGCAGGCACAGCAACTTGCTGGAAATCTGTTGGAAAAAGAAGTCATACAAAAGCAGGAACTGGAAAAAGAATCCTTTACCAGAATCCAGCGCATGAACGAACAGATTGCACTGGAGGAGGAAGCAAAAAAGCAGGCGCAGATAGCCGCAGAAGAAGCCCAGAAGGCGAAAGAAGCGGAAGAAGCAGCTGCCAAAAAGGCAGAAGAGGAAAAAGCAGCACGTGCTACGTCTCTGTCAGATGAAGACTATAATGTCTTGTTAAAAATTGTGCAGGCAGAAGCCGGAGTTTGTGATGATGAAGGAAAGATTCTTGTAGCAAATGTGATTTTAAATCGTGTAAAAAGCGGTAAATTTCCAAGTACAGTGAAAGGAGTTGTTTATTCACCTTCCCAGTTTTCCCCGGTATCCAATGGAAGCATTAATTCCGTAAAGGTTACCAGCAATACCATTGATTGCGTGAAAAGGGCACTGGACGGTGAGGACTATTCAAACGGAGCTTTGTATTTTATGAATCGAAGGGGTTCAAGGAGCGGCGCGATCAGCTGGTTTGATTCCCATTTGACTTATTTATTCCAGCACGGAAACCATGAATTTTTTAAATAAAAACATTGTTAAATATTCTGTTTTTGGTGTATACTATAGTTTAATAACAGGATTTTCCATCTTTTGTTATAACTATACTGATACATAAAAGGAGAGTATTCAAATGATTTTTGACACAGCAAAAAACCTTGATTTTTACAGAAACCTTGGTGTGGAAGACAGATATGCCAAGGCAGTAGATTTTCTTAAGAATACTGATCTGGAGAAACTGGAGCCAGGTAAATATGAGATTGACGGCAAGAACGTTTTTGCCAATGTAGTAGAATATACAACAATTCCATGGGAAGAAGCGAAATATGAAGCTCACCATAATTATACAGATATTCAGTATGTGATTTCCGGTTCTGAGATTATGACCTACGCAAGAATTGATGAACTGAATGAAAAAGTACCATATAACGATGAAAAAGATGTTGTATTTTACGACAATGAAAACCCAGGCTTAAAAGCGGTAGTAAAGTCTGGAGAATATATGATTTTTAATCCCTGGGATGGCCATAAACCAAAGGCTGCAGCCGGAGAACCAGCTCCAATTAAGAAAGTAATTGTTAAAATCAAAGAAAACTAAAAAAACGGGATTCTGTTCTTCTCAAAGGAACAGAATCCCGTTTTTTTAAAACTTCCAGCCGTCAGATCCGGATAGTACGGCATCCTTTGTATATTTGGCAAGATCAGTATCCTTCAGTCTGTAAATCCAGTCGGGTCTGTGCTCTAAGTTACCTTTAGGACCGTAGCTTCCATATTCGGCATAGAAGGCATTTTTATGAGCGCCCTCTTTGTTCCAGTCATGCCAGCCTTCCCGGCAGATGTGGTCGCCAATGTAGCAATTGATTAAAACCGTCTTTGCATATTCTCTCCACGGGCGTCCCAGGTAAGCATTATCAGGAGGACAGTTTCCTTCAAAACGGCAGTTTTCCATTACATAACCGTATTCCTGACCTTCTGGAGTTGATGCGGCAGTTACATAGCTGCTGATTTCTTTTCCAGTATACTTGGAAAAGAACGTGCAGTTCTCAAAGTAGGCAGTAGCGCTTCCAAAAACAAAATCAATATCACCCTCCAGATAGCAGTCCTTATAATAATGTCTTCCATTGATTCTGGGTGCATGCTGCTTAGGTCCGATAAATCCGTTTGGCTCAATTTCCTTTGGTGGCAGCGGACCTGTAAAAATGGTGTCCTGATTGCCAAGGAAACGGCAGTTATCAAAGGTGAGACGATCGCCATCTGCATAAACAGCAAGAGCCTGTCCCACATCAACTCCTTTTCCGGCACTGTTTTCAAACGTAATATTTTTTGCTGTAAAATCATAAGTATCGATTAAACAGGAATAGGTTCGAAACGTTCCCCGTTTCATACCGTCTTCCATAGGCATATGGGCATATAAGCCATAGGTTAGGATGGTATGGTCTTTATCTTCCCCAAGAAAGGTTACGTGAGGGGTGGTGACAGTGATCTGCTCCTCGTAAACTCCTTTGTGAATGAAAAGAGTATATTCAGCTGTACCGTTTTGGGGCAATGAGTCAAGCGCTTTTTGTATGCTTTCAAAATCTCCGGTGCCATCTTTGGAAATGTGTATCATATTTGACCTTCTTTCTAGTTGTTGTATACATGATGCATAATGCACATTAAATATAAACAATTTTTGTGGAAAATGCAATAGAAAATATTGACTTTTTCTTAACAAAATGAGATAATGAGAGCAAATTTGAATTTTATAAGGAGGATTTTTATATGTCAACAAAAGCTTATTACCCAATTAATGAAATTGGAAAAGGAAAGCCTGGCTTTGCAACGACACGTTCAATTATCGAGGCACCATTCTATGGGAATAACGTTATTAAAGTTAATACGCTTCGTGAGGCATATGAATTGGCAAAAAACTCACCAGGAACGATTGTCACAGATATGCCGGTTTATAGAGGAGAAGAATTCGGTCTGGATAAGGATGCAAAGGTACTTTTGTTTAATGATGGTGCAATTACCGGCCGGTATGCAACAGCCAGAAGAATTGCAGGGGAACCTGGAGTAAACTGTGCTGCTCTTGACAAAGTTGTTATGGATGCTGTATATGAGACTCGGTGGAAAACCATGTATCATGCAGAGGTTTTCGCTGGTCTTGATCCTGAGTATATGGTGAAGGCCCATCTTCTCATTCCAGAAGGCGAGGAGAATATCTTATATAACTGGATGCTGAATTTCCAGTATATGTCTGATCAGTATGTCAAAATGTATAAGGCTTCTAAACCGGTAGGAGATGGCAAAGAGCCTGATATCTATATCTTCTCTGATCCTCAGTGGAATGGTTCAGACCGTCCTGGAGTCGATCTGTCCTGTTTAAGCGATCCTAAATGTCTATGTTATTTTAATACAGAGCAAAACTGCGCTGCAATTCTCGGCATGAGATATTTTGGAGAGCATAAGAAAGGTACGCTTACCATGGTATGGGCTCTTGCCAACCGTAACGGCTATGCTTCCTGCCACGGCGGACAAAAGGAGTATACCCTTTCTGATGGTTCCAAGTATGTTGCATCTGTATTTGGATTATCAGGATCCGGTAAATCCACCATTACACATGCAAAACACGGTGGCAAATACGGCGTAACCGTACTTCATGACGATGCATTTATCATTAACACCGATACCTGCGCATCTGTTGCGATTGAACCTACATATTTTGATAAGACACAGGATTATCCTACCGGATGTGAGGACAACAAGTACTTACTGACTGCACAGAACTGCTCCTGTACTTTGGATGAAGACGGAAAGATCCAGCTGGTAACAGAAGATATCAGAAACGGTAATGGACGTGCAATTAAGTCTAAATTATGGTCACCAAACCGTGTGGATAAAATTGATTCTCCTGTTAATGCAATTTTCTGGATTATGAAGGATCCTACAATCCCACCAGTAGTTAAATTAAAAGGATCATCACTGGCATCTGTTATGGGCGCAACTCTTGCTACCAAGAGATCCTCTGCAGAGAGACTTGCTCCGGGAGCAGATCCTAACGCACTGGTAGTTGTTCCTTATGCGAACCCATTCAGAACCTATCCTCTTGTTAATGATTATGAAAAATTTAAAAAACTGGTTGAAGAAAAGAACGTAGACTGCTATATTATTAATACTGGTGATTTTATGGGCAAGAAGGTTCAGCCTAAGGATACACTTGGAATTCTGGAAGCAATTGTTGATAAAAAGGCAGAATTCAAACAGTGGGGACCATTTACAGATATTGATATCTTTGAGTGGGAAGGATTCGTTCCGGATCTGAATGACCCGGCTTATGCAGAGCAGTTAAAGGCTCGTATGCAGGATCGTGTGAAATTTGTTGCCAATATGTCAGTTGCAAAAGAAGGATACGATAAGCTTCCTGATGATGCATTAGAGGCAATCCAGAAGGTTGTTGATCAATTGAAGTAATTGTCACAGAGACGAAAAAGGAGAACTTTTTCGTCTCTGTTTTTTAAGTAAGTGGAGGAGATGTTATGAATAAAGATTATTTGCTGTTTGATTTAGATGGAACGCTGACCGATCCCAAAGAGGGAATTACAAAATCGGCCCGCCATGCTCTCCATGCTTTTGGAATCGAAGTTGAAAATCTCGATGATTTATGCTGTTTTATCGGACCACCTTTAAAAGACAGCTTTAAGGAGTACTATGGCTTTACAGAATCGGATGCCCAAAAGGCAGTGGAGATCTTCCGGGAATACTTCTCCTCACAGGGAATCTTTGAGAACAAAGTATATGAGGGAACCAGAGAGTCTTTAGAAGCACTTGTGAAATCAGGGAAAAAACTTTATGTTGCTTCATCAAAACCGGAAGTTTTTGTAAGAAAGATATTGGAACATTTTAAACTGGATTCTTATTTTGAATTTATGGGAGGAGCGGATTTTGAAGAAATCCGTGTGAAAAAAGCGGACGTAATCCGTTATGTGCTTGATACCTGCCAAATTTGTGATATATCAAAAACAGTGATGATCGGCGACCGAAAACATGACATTATGGGTGCAAAAGAGTTTGAAATGGAATCTGTGGGGGCATTGTATGGATATGGGAGCAGGGAAGAACTTACTGAGGCAGGAGCAGATTTTCTGGTAGAATCAATTTTTGATTTGCAGAATCTTTTCTAGTGTGCTATACTAGGGCTTTAACAGGAAACAGTCCTTTTGATATCGGTATTTGGAAGACGAAGCACCAGCGGAAGGAGAATTATTGTGATTGAATTAGAAAGAGATGAGAGACAGATTGTCAGAGAACTTTGCAGCATGAGCAAAGAGGTGATTCCCTCTGCTGTTGCAAAAGGGCGTATCGGAAAAGTCTGGGTCCCGGAGCGGGATAATCCGTCCTTTTGTTTGATTCATTCGGGTAATTTTGTATATCTGGCCGGAATTTGCCCTAAGGGAGAGCAGGCTCTTGAGCTCAGGGAACTTTTAATTAAAAACTGCAGTAAGGGTTTTATCACCCCTTCCGACGAACGCTGGTCTGAATGGCTGGAAGAGACGTTTGGGGGCAGTTGCCGGATTATGTCCCGTTATGCCATGAGAACAGATGAAGATCTTTTCTCTAAGGAGACTCTGAATAATTATTTGAACTCCATTCCTGAAGGAATTCAAATTACAAAAATGAATGAGGGCCTTTTTGAGAAAGCCATGTGTTCGGAGTGGAGCAGAGAAATCTGTTCTGATTTTGAAACCCAGAAGGATTTTATCCATCGCGGTTTTGGATTTGCAGCACTGGACGGTGAAAAACTGGTTTCCGGTTGTTCGGCCTATCCGATCAGTGAAGAGAAGATTGTGGTAAAAGTTGCGACACACAAGGAATATAAGCGCCGTGGTCTTGCTCTGGCATGCAGTGCAGGATTAATCTTATCCTGTTTAAAACAGGAGATTTTTCCAACCTGGGATGCGGACAACATTCCTGCCGCCGGACTGGCGGAAAAGCTTGGTTATATTTTTGAAAAAGAATATCAGGTATACAGACTTGGAAATCTGGAGAATGGACTGTATTAGACGCAAGAAAAATCAGGAGGATTACAGCAGATGAAAAAGGTTAAGATCGGTTTTTGGGGGATGGACTCCATATTGGAATTTGTGACCATAGCCGGTAAATGTAAAGAAAAGATGGAATTGATGAATGGAGACTGCATCGTAAATGCGAAATCACTTTTATCTGTTCTTTCCCTGGTAACTGCTGAAGCGGTTGAACTGATTATACAGGAAGAATCCTGTGATTCCCTTTTAAACCGGCTGGATTTATATGTGGAACACGGAAGACTTCTTGGCGGTAAGAATATTGTTTTCTGATCAGTAAATTAAAAACTGACAGGAAAAGGAACTTGATAATTCTCTGGAATTGTTGTATACTGAAGCCATAGAAAATAGAGACTGTAATTCCTGAGATGTGCGATAATCTTACCTTTTTTGAACCTACATTATGACATAAGGGATTCCAATATTTTTAGGCGGATGTCAGGCCTCCGTAGTAGTGGAAGGCAGATGCCTGAGTGAGGTTGCCCACCTAGCTTAGCTAGGCGTCAATAAGTAAGAACCGGCATTTTGGGGTTACAAAAGAAAAAAGCAGCGAGAAATCGCTGCTTTAACTTTATGGAAAAATATGGTAAAGTATGATAAGACATATATTAATTCCACCATATAGGAGATGAACATGAAGGATTTTAAATACCGCAGTTACGTTTGCTGGGGAGTAACCGCTCTTGCAGTAATTGCATTAAGCATTGCGTTTGCTTTTTTTATTTCCCGGTTTGAATCGGTAAAAGGTACGATAGGTTTGATTGTAGAAATCTTAATGCCTGTCATTTATGGCGCAGTTCTGGCATATCTTTTATTGCCGGTTTATAACAAATCAAGAGATATGGCAGCCCGTATGGTGAATTTGGTGTTTCATAACAAGAAAACGGTTCGCTCCATTTCAAGAGCTCTGGCGACTCTGGTCAGCCTGATTTTTTTGTTTGTGATTGTCATAGGACTTTTCTCAATGATTATACCCGAAATATATACAAGCATTATGGGGATACAGAATAATTTCGGAGATAACATCAACAATATTGCACTTGGACTTCAAAAGATGTTTCAGGATAATCCTGCTTTTGAAAAAGCCATAATCCCTATCTATGATCAGGTTGCCAGCCGGCTTCAGAACTGGATGACCACTGATTTGGTCCCCAATATGTCTTCCTTAATCGGCAGCTTATCCAGCGGTCTGTTAAGTGTTGTTCTGGTTTTTAAGAATATATTAATCGGCGTAATTGTTATGGTATATATTCTTAATATCAAAGAGACGCTTTCTGCTCAGGGGAAAAAAATCATTTATAGCATATTTTCTTTAAAAACGGCCAATCAGGCAATTGAAGAAATTCGTTTTGTACACCGTGTATTTGGCGGATTTATTACTGGTAAGCTATTAGATTCATTAATTATAGGAATTATGTGCTTTGTGCTGCTGAATGCAATGAAGATGCCCTATGTACTATTAGTCAGCGTGATTGTGGGAGTTACCAATGTAATACCATTTTTTGGTCCATTCATTGGTGCAATTCCAAGTGCATTTTTAATACTCTTAGTCAGCCCGGTAAAGTGTCTCTATTTCCTGATTTTTATTTTGCTTTTGCAGCAGTTTGATGGTAATATACTCGGACCTAAAATTCTTGGACAATCCACCGGACTGCCCAGTTTCTGGGTGCTGTTTTCCATTCTTCTGTTTGGCGGATTGTTTGGATTTGTGGGAATGATTATTGCCGTGCCCACGTTTGCCGTGATCTACAGTGTGATTACCAGACTGGTGAACGGGTCACTTTCAAAGAAAAATCTGTCTTTAAAAACAGAAGATTATCTGAATCTGGATCGGATTGAAGAAGAGAAAAAAACATATATGAAATAAGAGGAGCGCATGAATAAAAAGTCATTGATCGGATTTGTCGTCGGAATTCCTCTCTTGGTTATCGTTCTCATTATCATTATATTGATGAATGAGCCGGAACCAGAGGGGATCTCAAGGGGGTTGGCATGCAAGTCAGCAGCTCTCCTTCTTACAGACAGAGAAAGCTTGGAAAAAATGCCGGAAAATCAAAAACAGCAATATTTCTCCAAACAGGATCAGAGCCTCTGGTATGCGAAATATATGGATTTCCTATATGCCAATGGCTATCTTGATGCTGGGCTTATGCCTGCAGACAAAGAAACTGCACAAGGGTTTTTAACTTACCAGGAAGCAGAAAGTCTGGCAGAAGCGCTGGTTCCTGGTTCTGGAACCAACATTCATGCAGGAAGAAAGAATAAGAACAAACATATAACCGCTGATGAATGGTGGAATTTGTTTGACGATTTAAAAAAATCACTTGATAAAGAAAATCAGATAAAAACAATGGATGTACTACTTTATGGAACGCCTTCTAACATCAATCCTTCTTCCGTATGGACTGCCTATACCAGTGAAGGTACATTCGGGTTTGAAGGAATCAGTCTGGATTCATATATTGACTGGGAAATAAAGATTCTCGTAAAGGGAAGTGAGATCATTGCACTAAAAGAAGTGGTAAGTGATTCTGTTACATATAAGAATGTCTGGCTGACTGCCGGAGATAATCAGACATTCCAGGCACACTTTGGTTCTGTTATCAGAACTTTTCCTCTTGATACATCATTAGGGCAGACAGAGGATCTGGTTAATAATCTGGCAGATATCAGTCTGAAACGGGGGAATCTTGAAAAAGTTACTTTGAAGAAAAAGAGAATATCCGGAAAAGTACTTGCCATTACTGATTCTTATATAGAAATTGAGAATTATGGAAAGCTGAAGTTTGATAAGGACTTTAAAGTATACCGTCTGTATGGCCAGTTTGAAGAACGGGCTGTCACCGATATATTAGTTGGTTATGACATTCAGGATTTTGTAGTAGCTCATGGAAAGCTTTGTGCAGCCTTACTTGTTCGTGAATTTGATGCAAAAACCATACGGGTGCTTTTGATGAACACGAATTTTCAGTCCATCTTTCACCCATCGGTTACACTCTCTTCTGAAACAGGTCTTATACTGACTTACGATAAAGAGACTGTCCAGGTACCTCCAAAGGCGGAAGTGATCATTGAACCATCCGATGAAAGGTTAAAGAGCGGCAGAATAGTGGCAGCTCCTCTGGAAAAAGGCGGGGCGATAGAGGTGAATTCCATTAGCCGTTCCTATGGGACACCTTCTTATGGCGGAAGCATTGAGATCAGAAAGGATTCGGATGGATTACTTCTGATTAATGAACTGTATCTGGAGGATTACTTAACAAAAGTTGTTCCAAGTGAGATGCCGGACAGCTATGAAAAGGAAGCGCTGAAAGCCCAGGCGGTATGCGCAAGAACCTACGCATACCGCCAGATCCAAAGCAATACCTACAGCAAATATGGTGCCCACGTAGACGACAGCACACGTTTTCAAGTGTACAATAATCTTCCTACTGCGCAAAAGACAGAAGATGCAGTTCGGGAGACTTACGGGAAACTGCTGTTCTATGGAGACACTCCCATTGAAGCATTCTATTTCTCCACTTCCTGCGGTCATACGACTGATGGCAGTGTATGGGGCGGAGATCCAGCCCAGTATCCATATCTGGACGGGAGTCTGCTTCAGGATGGAGGGGCAGTGTTAAATCTGTCCACCAATTCAGATTTTGAACAATTTATAAAGAATAAGGATTATCCGGCCTATGACTCCTCATTCCCTATGTATCGGTGGGAGACGACAGTGACCAACCGGCAGCTGGAAGAAGAGATTACTGAGGTAGGCTCCATCTTAAACATTACAGTGGTTGAAAGAGGGGTAGGGGGTATCGTAAAGAAGTTAAGAGTCGAGGGCTCAGAGGGCGTTATGACCATAAGCGGAGAGGGCCAGGTCAGAGCCAAACTCGGTAATAAATATATGACACTTACAAAAAAAGACGGGACCCAGATGAAAAATTTTGACTCCCTTCCCAGTGCTTATCTGGCCATAGAAAATCAGGGAGTTGATGAAAAGAACATCACTACGTTTCATATCTATGGCGGTGGATTTGGTCATGGAGTGGGGCTGAGCCAGAACGGAGCCCAGACTATGGCCAAGGAAGGGAAATCCTTTGAAGATATCCTGCAGTTTTTTTATCATGGTGTTAAGGTGTGCGAGGCGGACAGTGTAAAGGAATGAGAGAGAGTCTTCCAGCGTACAATGTAAAAAAAGCACAGGATGTTGTATGCAGGATCAAAAATTGGAGAATCTGCTTAATCTCGCTCTCAGTGCTACTCCGGAGGAGCGGGAGAAGTCAGGTAATTTGAATGTAGGATATAATCCGGTGGAAAAAACATGGGATGTCATTGTGAAGCATTCCGGAGATATTGGTTTTCTTACCGAGATAGGAATCAGGGTGGAGCAAATGTTAAATGAGTATGCCATCTTGAATGTACCGGAGTCCCTGATTGATCAGTTAAGTGATCTTCCCCAGATCGAATATGTGGAAAAACCAAAGAGGCTGTTTTTTGCCATAAATCAGGCAAAAGCGGCCTCTTGTGTCAATCTGGTCCAGCAGGGAACGAACAATCTGACCGGGAAAGGTGTTCTTGTAGCCATTATTGATTCCGGAATTGATTATTATCATGATGATTTTCGTAACCCGGATGGAACCACCCGGATTGTAAAGCTGTGGGATCAGACCCTGAACAGAGTATTTACAAAAGAGGAGATTGATGCGGCTCTGGCAACAGGAAGCAGAGCAGAGGCCAATAAACTGGTTCCGTCCGTTGATATTACCGGTCATGGAACTGCGGTAGCCTCCATAGCAGCAGGAAACGGCAGGGAAAATAGGGGTCAGTACAGAGGGGTTGCATATGAAAGCCCTCTGCTGGTAGTGAAGCTGGGAGTGCCTCAGGAAAACGGGTTTCCAAGGACTACAGAACTTATGCGTGCAGTGAATTTTGCAGTAAAAGAAGCAGTGGATATGCAGATGCCGGTTGCCGTTAATTTAAGCTTTGGCAATACTTATGGATCTCACGACGGAACCAGTCTTTTGGAAACATTTCTTGATGATATCTCTAATTATGGAAAAACTGTAATTGTGGTTGGTACAGGAAACGAAGGGGTTGGTGCCGGACATATTTCAGGAACATTAACCATGGCAAGTCCCCAGGAGATAGAGTTAAGTGTGGGGAATTTTCAACAGAGCTTCAGCGTCCAGCTCTGGAAATCCTATGCGGATTTATTTGATATCAGCATTGTGACTCCATCTGGAGAAGTGATCGGCCCTATCAGCAGCCGGCTTGGTCCCCAGACCATTCGGTACGGAAATACCCAAATCCTTCTGTACTACGGAAAACCGGGACCATACAGTGTGGCACAGGAGATTTATTTAGACTTTCTTCCTGTGGACACGTATGTTGACAGTGGAATCTGGAAATTCCGGCTGACACCCAGACAGATCGTTGAGGGGAAATACGATTTATGGCTTCCATCCTCCGGTGTGCTAAATCAGTCCACCCGTTTTCTGCGGGCAACGCCGGAGACAACACTGACGATTCCCTCTACAGCTTCAAAAGTTATTTCGGTGGGAGCATATGATGATACCTATCAATCCTATGCTGATTTTTCAGGAAGAGGTTATACCAGAAGAACAAATCAGGTAAAGCCTGACCTGGCTGCGCCGGGAGTAGGGATCATCGCAGCATATGCAGGAGGAGGTTATGATTCGGTTACAGGAACTTCGTTTGCCACGCCTTTTGTCACAGGCAGCTCCGCTCTTCTTATGGAGTGGGGAATTGTAGATGGTAGAGATCCGTTTCTCTTCGGGGAAAAAATAAAAGCTTATCTGATCCGCGGAGCAAGAAAGCTTCCCGGAATCACCCAGTATCCAAATCCCGAGCTGGGATATGGTGTTTTATGTGTCAGTGACAGTCTCCCTGTGTGATACAAAAGAAAATCCGTTGGAAAACAGACAGAAATGTTTTATAATGGATACAGTACTTTACGGAGGTGTAAAATGGAAATCAGGCATGAGCTGGTAATTCCCAATAATGATCTTCCTTTCCGGCTGTTCATTTTTGAGGGCAGGGAAGGGAACTATAAAGTGACAAAGCACTGGCACCATTCGGTAGAGATTTTTCTGGTACTGGAGGGCGAGATTGATTTTTTTATCAACAATACCCATCTTAAGCTTACCAGAGATGAGTTTGTACTGGTCAATTCCAATGAGGTGCATTCTATTGAATGTCCCAACCCCAATATTACCATAGTCCTGCAGATTCCGGGAGAGACCTTTGAAGATTACATGGGCGAGGACTCCTATGTGAACTTTGAAAGAAAAGGAGAAGAGGCAAACCGCAGGCTGAAGGATCTTGTGACCTCTCTTTTTTTTACTTATGACAAACAGGAATATGGCTACAGCTTTCAGGTGAAAAGCCAGTTCTATCAGCTTTTGTATCTTCTGGTAACAGAGTTTAAAACAGAAAATATGGATAAAGAAATCATCCGGCAGAAAAAACAGCTGGATAAACTTTCTGATGTAACCCAGTATATGAGGGAGAATTATGATCAGGATTTAAAACTGGACTCTGTGGCATTGCGCTTTGGATTCAGCCCCACCTATTTATCCAGAATTTTTTTAAAGTATGCGCAGGTTAATTATCGTACCTTTTTAATTGACCTGCGTGTCAAATATGCAGTGCGTGAACTCATGGGAACGGATCATGAGATCGGGGAAATTGCCATGAGGCATGGATTTCCTGACAGCAGGGCATTTGCCAAGGCATTTAAGAAACGATTTGGCTGTCTGCCCAGTGAATACAGGAAACACATCAGCAGCACCAGATGAGCACAGTGCAAATAATTTAATATAGGGTGTTAAAATTACTGAAAATATGATATAATGTACCATAACTTTGCGAAGGATGTGATCGAATGAATATCAGAGAATCCACTGAACAGTGGGAGGAAGCTTATTTAAGTCCTTATGCTGCTTTTAGCAAGAATACCAAAGGCAGAGAACGGGAAGAAGAACCCTGTGATATCCGCACCGCTTACCAGCGGGACCGTGACAGAATCATTCACTGTAAAGCATTTCGAAGGCTGAAGCACAAGACTCAGGTGTTTCTGGCACCGGAAGGTGACCATTACCGGACAAGACTCACCCATACACTGGAAGTTTCCCAGATAGCAAGAACCATTGCCAAGTCCCTGCGCATGAATGAGGATTTAACAGAGGCGATTGCGTTGGGGCATGATCTGGGACATACTCCATTTGGCCATTCCGGAGAGGCAATTCTTAACGAGATCTGTTCCCAGGGGTTCGCCCATTACAGGCAGAGCGTACGGGTAGTTGAAATTCTGGAAAAGAACGGAATGGGTTTAAACCTCACATGGGAAGTGAGAGATGGAATCTTAAATCACCGGACCAGTGGTCATCCCTCTACGTTAGAAGGCGCCATTGTCCGGCTGTCTGACAAAATTGCCTACATCAATCATGACATCGATGATGCAATTCGGGCAAAGATGTTTGTGGAGGAGGATCTTCCCGGCTGCTATACCGATATTTTAGGACACAGCGTCAGGGAAAGACTGAATAATCTCATTCATGATATTATCAATAACAGCTATCAGAAGAATGAGATCATCATGTCTTCGGATATGGAAGCAGCCATGCAGGGGCTTAGAACCTGGATGTTTCAGCATGTTTATAAGAATGAGATTCCAAAAGCAGAAGAAGGAAAAGCACAGAAGATGATCGCCATGCTTTTTGAGTATTATATGGATCATCCGGATAAGCTTCCCCAGGAATACCGTTATTTAATGGAAAAAGGTACTGCAGACAAGGAACGTGCTGTCTGTGATTATATTGCCGGTATGAGTGACAGCTATGCCATTGACCGGTTTGAAGAACTGTTTGTACCAAAGGCATGGAAAGCAATTTGACAAATAAGCATTTTATCATAAATCTTTGTGAAAGGAGGATGATGGCTTTATGCGATATTCGGAAGACATAATAGAAGAAGTCCGCGTAAGGAATGACATTGTGGATATCGTATCAGGGTACGTGAAACTGCAAAAAAAGGGCAGCAATTATTTTGGCTTATGCCCGTTTCATAATGAAAAGTCTCCCTCCTTTTCCGTGTCACCGGCCAAACAGATGTATTACTGCTTTGGCTGCGGTGCAGGTGGTAATGTTATTACCTTTGTTATGGAGTATGAGAATTATTCCTTCTCAGAAGCGTTTAAGGTGCTGGCAGACCGGGCAGGAGTAAAACTGCCAGTGGAAGAATACAGCAAAGAGGCAAGGGAGC
The DNA here is from genome assembly GCF_048627165.1 of Lacrimispora struthionigena. Classification (NCBI taxonomy): domain Bacteria; kingdom Bacillati; phylum Bacillota; class Clostridia; order Lachnospirales; family Lachnospiraceae; genus Lacrimispora; species Lacrimispora struthionigena. The sequence continues at coordinate 233,117 of NZ_JBMBWP010000002.1, read as the reverse complement.
AGGAAGATTTAAGAGCCGCTCTGTTAGAGATGAATAAGCTGGCAGCCAGCTATTTTTATTATCAGCTGAAGAAGCCCCAGGGCGAGGCCGGTTACCGATATTTAAAGGACAGGCAGTTAAGTGATGAAACCATAGTCCGCTTTGGGCTGGGATACTCCAATAAAACCAGTGACGATTTATACCGCTATTTAAGAGGCAAGGGGTATGATGATTCTGTATTAAAGCTGTCAGGGCTTGTGACCATTGAGGAAAAGGGAAGTCATGATAAGTTCTGGAACCGGGTGATGTTTCCCATCATGGATGTGAATAACCGGGTCATCGGGTTTGGCGGAAGAGTTATGGGATCCGGTGAGCCTAAATATTTAAATTCACCGGAGACAAAGCTGTTTGATAAAAGCAGAAACTTATACGGACTGAACTATGCCAGATTGTCACGGGAAAAATACATATTGATCTGCGAAGGGTATATGGATGTAATTGCCATGCATCAGGCAGGCTTTACCAATGCGGTGGCTTCCCTGGGAACGGCCTTTACCACCCAGCATGCCCAGCTGTTAAAGCGGTATACGGACAAAGTGATCCTTACCTATGACAGTGACGGAGCAGGTCAGAAAGCGGCACTGAGAGCGATTCCCATTTTAAGGGATGCGGGAGTTTCCATTCGAGTTCTTAATATGGAGCCTTATAAGGACCCCGATGAATTTATAAAGAATCTGGGAGCGGAAGAATTTAAACAGAGAATTGAACAGGCACAAAACAGCTTTCTCTTTGAGATTGAAGTTCTGAGAAAGAATTACAAGATGGATGATCCGGAACAGAAAACAGAGTTTTATAATCAAACGGCAAGAAAGCTTCTGGAATTTCCGGAAGCGCTTGAGCGGGAGAACTATTTAGAAGCTGTTTCCAGAGAATTTTTCATTAATTACCAGGATTTAAAACGTCTGGTTAACCGGCTGGGAGCAACGTTTGGACCTGCCCGGTCCTCGGTAAGGGGAGAAGAGGAAGAAAACGGGAAGAATCAGCGGAAAAAAGAAAAAGAAGATGGGGTTATGCAGTCTCAAAGACTGCTGCTTACCTGGCTGATTGAAAATCCTGTACTATTTGATAAGATTAAAGGGGTCGTTACTCCTGATGATTTTATAGAAGAACTGTATCATAAGGTGGCACAGATGGTTTTTGACGGACACGCTGCCGGAACACTGAATCCGGCCGAGATTTTGAATCATTTCATCGATGATGATGATCAATACCGGACTGTCGCAGGTCTTTTCCATGCGAGCTTAAAAGAGTCTCTTGATAATGAAGAACAGAAAAAAGCGTTTTCGGAAACAATAATGAAAGTGAAAAAAAACAGTCTGGATCATGCCAGCCGTCATGCAGCAGGGATAGAAGAACTGCAAAGAATTATAAAGGAACAGGCTGCGCTGAGGGATTTGAATATTTCGCTGGATTAGGGTGTACACTATAGGCAGGCTGTGGAAGGATGGAAAAACATGGACGAGAATGTTAAGAAGACAGCAGATAAGATGGTGGGTTCAGGAAAGACAGAAGAGGAACAGGTTTTTGGCAGCAGGCAGGAAGAGTCAACAGCGGCGTTTGAGGAGAAGTTAAACCAGCTTCTCTTATTGGCGAGAAAAAAGAGAAATGTCCTGGAAAATCAGGAAGTACTTGATTTCTTTATTGGAGAGAGTCTGGATTCAGACCGTCTGGATCAGATCTATGATTTCCTGGAGAGCAGCAAAGTAGATGTGCTTTCCATGGGCGGAGAAGAACTGGATTTAGACGAAGATCTGTTTTTGGAAGAAGACATCGAGGAAGAGGAAGAAATCGATATGGAAAGCATCGATTTATCTGTTCCGGAAGGTGTCAGCGTAGAAGATCCGGTCCGCATGTATTTAAAAGAGATCGGTAAAGTTCCCCTTCTTTCCAGTGAAGATGAGATTGAACTAGCAAAAAAGATTGAGCTTGGGGATGAAGAATCGAAGCAAAGATTAACAGAAGCCAACCTCCGGCTGGTCGTCAGTATCGCTAAGCGCTATGTGGGGCGGGGGATGCAGTTTTTAGATCTGATACAGGAAGGAAACTTAGGTCTGATTAAAGCGGTAGAAAAGTTTGATTACCGGAAAGGCTATAAGTTCAGCACCTATGCAACCTGGTGGATCAGGCAGGCAATTACCCGGGCCATAGCAGATCAGGCTCGTACAATCCGGATCCCTGTTCATATGGTGGAGACCATTAACCGTCTGGTACGTGTATCCAGACAGCTTTTACAGGAACTGGGGAGAGAACCTGTTCCGGAAGAGATTGCGGCAAGGGCAGATATGCAGGTGGAACGGGTACGGGAAATTATGAAAGTTTCCCAGGAGCCGGTTTCTTTAGAGACACCCATCGGCGAGGAAGAAGACAGTCATTTAGGTGATTTTATCCAGGACGATCAGGTGGCGGTTCCTGCAGATGCGGCAACATTTACCATGCTTCATGAACAGCTGATGGAAGTTCTTGACACCCTGACAGAGCGGGAACAAAAGGTGTTAAAACTTCGGTTTGGTTTAAATGACGGGCGTCCCAGAACCTTGGAAGAGGTTGGAAAAGAGTTTAATGTTACAAGAGAACGGATCAGACAGATAGAAGCGAAAGCTTTGCGAAAACTGCGCCATCCCAGCAGAAGCAAAAAGCTGAAAGATTATCTGGATGATTAAGAAATAAGACGGAGTTTACTATGAAATTATCAAAACGTTTGGGAATGATCGCTTCCTTTGTACCTGATGGCAGCCGTGTGGCTGACATCGGTACCGATCATGGTTATATCCCGATTCATTTAGTACAGGAAGGGATTGCAAAATCTGCAATTGCTATGGATGTGAGAGAAGGGCCTCTTTTGAGGGCCCAGACTCACATAAAAGAGGCAGGTCTAACCGATCTGGTTGAAGTCCGTTTAAGCGACGGGCTTTTAAAGTTAGAGAAAAATCAGGCTGACTGCGTTGTCATTGCTGGCATGGGCGGAGAGCTGATCATACATATATTGGAGGAGGGACGGCATTTATGGGACAGTATCTCATACTGGGTCCTGTCACCTCATTCGGAGCTTTATAAAGTTCGTAAGTTTCTCGCAGAACATGAATTTTCTATTGGAAGAGAGACTATGATAAAAGAGGACGGAAAATATTATTCTGTCATGGGTGTTACCAGAGATTCTATGGTATCGGAAGATAGAGATCCGGAACTGGGATACCGGTACGGAAAAGAGCTGTTAGATTCGAAAAATCCGATTTTAAAGGAATTTTTACAGAAAGAACAGATACAGATTGGTGAAATTCTAAAAGGACTTCAGTCAAGCGGAACAAAAAACGCAGAGAGCAGAATCGAAGAGCTGGAACTGGAACTGAAGTGGAATAAGGAGGCACAAGATGCAATGCAGCAAACTGATTGAAATACTGGAACACCTGGCGCCTGTTAAATGTGCCTGTGACTGGGATAATGTAGGACTTCTTGTGGGACGGAGTAAAAAAGAGATAAAAAAAGTATTTATCGCGCTGGACGGGGATGAGAGAGCAATAGAAGAGGCAGTGCAGTTTGGAGCCGATCTTCTTTTGACCCATCATCCCCTGATTTTTAAGCCTGTAAGCAGAATTACTGACAGTGATTTTATCGGTGAAAGACTGATGAAGCTGATGAAGCATGATATCTGCTGTTATGCCATGCATACCAACTTTGATTCAGCACCCGGATGTATGGCGGATGCAGCTGCGGGAATGTTAGGATTAGAAAGAACCCAGGTATTGGAACAAGAAGGAATTATTCCGTTTGAAACACCGGAAGGGATCAAAGAACTTCCATATGGGATTGGAAAGACCGGTTATTTAGAACATCCCATGACAGTGAGAGAACTGGCAGGTCTGGTAAAGGAGCGGTTTCAACTTCCATTCGTTACCATATATGGAGAACAGGATATAAAAGAGCCGGTAACCTTTGTGGGAATCAGCCCCGGCGCTGGTTCCAGCATGATAAAACCTGCGTTAAAAGCAGGAGTAGAAGTACTGATTACCGGTGATATCGGTCATCACAGCGGAACTGACGCAGCAGCAAATCATATGGCAGTAATTGATGCAGGCCATTATGGACTGGAATATCTGTTTCTGAAATTTATGGAAGATTTTCTAAAGGCGAATGCAGGGGAAGAACTGGAGATTGACAAGGCACATGTAAGATTTCCTGAGACATTTTTATAAGGAGGAAAAGAATGGCGATTGTAACAATAGATGGAACCAAGAAACAATATCCAATTGGAACGACTTATCAGGATATAGCAAAGGAATATCAAACCCAGTATGAAAATGAGATTTTGCTGGTTGGGATCAACGGTAAATTAAGAGAGCTTCATAAGACCGTTCAGTTTGACTGTACACTCCAATTTTATACCGGAAAAGATCAGCCGGGAATTCAGACTTATCACCGTAGTGCAATTTTCCTCATGATGAAAGCATTTTATGATGTTGCTGGCTCCGAGAACATTGAAAAAGTGACAGTTGATTTTTCCCTGGGAAAGGGCTATTACATTCAGCCCCATGGAACTATAGAACTGACGGAAGAACTGTTAAACCGGGTACTGGTACGCATGAGGGAATACGTGGATCAGAAGATTCCCATTATGAAGCGAAGCGTTAATACAGATGATGCCATTGAATTGTTTCATAAGCACCGTATGTATGACAAAGAACGGCTTTTCCGCTACCGCAGAGTATCCCGCGTGAATTTATACAGCATCGGAGGATTTGAAGATTATTTTTACGGCTATATGGTACAGAATACAGGATATATTAAATATTTTGATATTATTCCTTATGATGAAGGATTTATGCTCATGCTCCCTCAAAAGGAAAATCCACAGGAAGTACCTGTTTTTGAGGCAGAAAAAAAACAGAAGCTTTTCACCGTGTTAAAGGAAAGTGTTAAATGGGGAGAACGTTTAAATGTTTCCCATGTCGGAGCATTAAATGAAGTCATAGCTGCAGGTGATATCAATGAGCTTCTCCTGATTCAGGAAGCGCTTCAGGAGAAAAAGATAGCTGAAATTGCAGCACGGATTGGTTCTGACAGAAGCAAAAAATTTGTTATGATAGCAGGTCCGTCTTCCTCTGGAAAAACTACATTTTCTCACAGATTATCAATACAGTTAAAAGCCCAGGGGATGATTCCTCACCCCATAGCAGTGGATGATTATTTTGTAAACAGGGTTAACAGTCCGAAAAATCCTGACGGAAGCTATAATTATGAAGTGCTGGAATGTCTGGACATCGATCAGTTTAATAAGGATATGACGGCTCTATTAGCTGGCGAAACGGTAGAGATGCCAAGATACCAGTTTAAAACAGGGGAACGGGAATATCGGGGAGATTACTTAAAGCTGGGCAAAGACGATATTCTGGTAATCGAAGGGATTCACTGTCTGAATGATAAGTTATCCTATTCACTTCCAAAAGAAAGTAAATTCCGTGTTTATGTCAGTGCTCTGACCCAGTTAAATATTGATGAGCACAACCGGATACCAACCACTGACTGCCGCCTGATCAGGCGCATGGTGCGGGATGCCAGAACAAGAGGTGCATCAGCCCAGGATACCATACGCATGTGGCCCACTGTGAGAGAGGGCGAGGAAGCCTTTATTTTCCCATTCCAGGAATCCGCAGATATGATGTTTAATTCTGCAACAGTATATGAATTATCCGTTTTAAAGCAGTATGCAGAACCGCTTCTGTTTGGAATACCAAGAGAATCCCCTGAATACATGGAAGCGAAACGGCTTTTAAAGTTCCTGGATTATTTTCTGGGAGTAAATAGTGAAGATATTCCGCGTAATTCCATTGTACGGGAATTTATTGGAGGAAGCTGTTTTAAGGTGTAAGTGAAATATCTAAAAAGGCAGCTTTACAAATGACTGGAACTATGATAAACTTATATGGTTTTGAGTAAGACAAATGGTCGCAGCTGCAAAGCCGAAAGGCTGCAGGTGAGGAAAGTCCGGGCTTCACAGGGCAGAATGCCAGATAACGTCTGGCGGAGGTGACTCCAGGGAAAGTGCAACAGAAATAAACCGCCGCATCTGCGGTAAGGGTGGAAAGGTGGTGTAAGAGACCACCGCTCTCCTGGTAACAGGAGGGGTCCATGTAAACCCCATTCGAAGCAAGACCGAACAGGAAGCATAAGGCGGCCCGTCTGCTTCCGGGTAGGTCGCTTGAGCCTGCTGGCGACGGCAGGCCTAGATAGATGGCCATTCAATGACATAACCCGGCTTATCGTCTTACTCAAAGCATTTAATATTTAGACAATTAAATAGAGGGTAACGCTTTATCACATGTTCAGTGATTTTGGCGTTACCCTCTTTTCTGTTATCTGCTATATTTTTCTTCACAATACATGCAACGGTATGTTTCCTTTTCGGCATCTGAGAGATAAAAAACATGGGGAAGCCCCTGCTCGATGGAAGTGATGCAACGTGGATTTTTGCACTGTATAATATTGGTGATCTTTTTTGGAAGGCTGAGAGCCTTCTTTTCTACAATTTCGTTATCCCGGATAATGTTTACTGTGATGTTGTGATCAATATATCCCAGGATCTCCAGGTTAATATGATCCATACCGCCTTCTATTTTTATAATATCTTTCTTTCCCATTTTATTGCTTTTTGCATTTTTAATAATAGCTACCTGGCAGTCTAACTTGTCCAGTCCAAGATTATAGTAGATTTCCAGACTCTTTCCTGCCTCAATATGGTCTAATACGATACCTTCTTTTAATCCGCCGATATTTAACATGGTTTATTTACCTCCAGTAATGTCATGATAAGAGCCATACGTACATAAACACCATACTGTGCCTGCTTAAAGTAGGCAGCCCGTTTATCATCATCAACTTCTACAGAGATCTCGTTGACTCTGGGAAGGGGGTGAAGAACATACATATCTTCCTTTGCCAGCTTCATTTTCTTCTTATCCAGAATGTAGCAGTCCTTTAAACGGATGTAGTCTTCTTCGTTGAAGAAACGTTCTTTCTGTACACGTGTCATATACAGGATATCAAGATCCGGCATGGCATCGTCAAGACTGTCCATTTCAATAAATTCAATGTTGTTGGCCCTTAGGACATCTTCCCGGATGTATTCAGGTACCCTCAGTTCAGGGGGGGAAATTAAGATGAATTTGATGTTTTCGTATCTTACAAGAGCATTGATAAGAGAATGAACAGTACGGCCAAATTTTAAATCACCGCAAAGACCAATAGTTAAATCGTTCAGACGGCCTTTTAAGGAACGAATAGAGAGTAGATCGGTAAGTGTCTGTGTTGGATGCTGGTGTCCGCCGTCTCCTGCGTTAATGACTGGAATACCGGAGTAGTTTGCAGCAACTAATGGTGCGCCTTCCTTGGGGTGTCTCATTGCACAGATATCTGCGTAACAGGAGATGACCCGAATGGTATCAGCGACGCTTTCTCCTTTAGAAGCAGAACTTGAATCGGCAGAGGAAAAGCCAAGTACGCTGCCTCCTAAATTAAGCATGGCAGCCTCGAAACTCAAACGGGTTCTTGTACTTGGCTCATAAAAAAGTGTCGCTAGTTTTTTTCCATTGCATACATGAGAATATTCCGGAAGATTATCTTCAATATCTTTTGCCAGATCAAGCAGCTGTCCGGTTTCTTCCAGACTGAAATCTAACGGGTTAAGTAAATGTCTCATAAGAATCTCCTTTATCCACTGAGTTATGGTTTAAAATTCTATCCCATTATAAAGCATAGTTTAAAATATTTCCACTCTTTTTTTAAATATTTTTTACGGGATTTAAAAAGACTTCTGGACGTGTAAGGAATATGTAAGGAAGATTAAGAAAATAAAGAATATCGGATTTGCCAATCCTGTTGTATAATGTGATTGCGTGAATATTTCAAGGAGGAAGCTGCAGTGGTGGAAAACAAAACACCCATGATTCAGGTTAAGGATCTTTATAAGGTGTATAAGGTGGGAGATACCAAAGTCTATGCACTGAACGGAGTAGACTTTACGATATATAAAGGCGAATTTTGTGCCATAGTGGGCCCGTCCGGCTCGGGAAAATCCACACTTTTAAACATGATGGCGGGGTTGGAAAAACCGTCAAAAGGGGAGATTGTCATTGCAGACAATCACATCGAAAAACTATCGGAGAATCAGCTGGTTGCATTTAGAAGAAAGCATGTGGGTTTTATTTTCCAGTCCTATAATTTGATTAAGACATTGAATGCAGTAGAAAATGTTGCACTTCCCCTGTCATTTCGTGGTGTACCAAGAAAGATCCGGAATGAAAAAGCAAAAAAATACATAAAACTGGTAGGTTTGGAAAAACAGATGAACCATATGGCCAATGAGATGTCAGGCGGCCAGCAGCAGCGGGTGGGAATTGCCAGAGCACTTGCTGTTGATCCCAAAATTATTTTTGCCGATGAACCAACCGGAAATCTGGATTCCAAAACCACAAAAGAGGTTCTTTCATTGATGCAGAAGATTGTAAAAGAGCAGAACCAGACTCTTGTCATGGTAACCCACGACAATTATATTGCCAGGTTTGCAGACAGACAGTTCCACATAGTAGATGGAAAGATATTTAAAATTGAAGAACAGCACCACGAGGATACTAAGGGGGATATAGAAGATGTACAGAGTTAAGAAAAAGATTGTAGGGCTGCTGGCTCTAATTATGGCGGTTACTGCCATTCCGGCATCAGCGTTTGCACAATATGATTTAAGTAAAAACACATATATTGATGTGAAAAAAACTCCATCTGGAAAGACTGGGGAGAATATTACCATTAATATGGTTTTTACAAATAATACAGATCATGATTTAGATAACGTAGCAGTGAGATTTGACAGAGATATAGCAGAACAGGAATATTCAGCGACAGAAGATGCGGATGAAACTACAACATACTCAGGATCCATATTTCCTTTTGAAATATCTTCAAACACATTTGATAATAAAAAACTTGGAAATATAAAGAGCGGTAGCTCTAAAACATTTAGTTTAACTGCAAGAGTCCGTAGAGATATAGCTGAGGGGTATTATCTAGTGCCTTTAGAAGTTGTTACAGATGCGAAAACAAAAGATGATGGTGCTTCTGGAAAACCTGAAAAGGTGAATATCTGGATTACAAAATCATCCGCAACAACCTCTTCCGGAGCCAATGAAGGAACCATCAGTTTCGAACTTGGTGAGGGTCAGAACACTCCTTTCGGAACTTACCCGGAAGTGATGAATTATAGCATGAATGTCCGCAATTCTTCTAATTTAACTGCCTTTGACGTCAATGTCCGAATGGGAGTAAACCAGGACAGCACAAAGTTCCCTTTTGATATTAACGATGGAAATTATACCAAACATTTCGACCGGATCGGAGGCGGGGAGACGATTTCCATTCCTTACAGCATGATGATCCGAAAGGATGTGTACAGCGGTTATTATCCCATTACATTTAACATCGAATACCGGGACAGCAGCGATGGAGATATTCAGAAATCCGAAGAGACGTTTTTTGTAAAGGTACAAAACAAAGAGAAGGAAGAAGCAACCAAAGAGTTTAATATCAATGACAGAACCAAAGCCAGGATCGTTGTTGATGGATTTGAAACCATTCCGGAGAAGGTTTTTGCCGGAGAGGAATTTGAACTTATCCTGCACATGAAGAATGCATCAGAAAGCGTTCCTGCAAGCAATATATTATTTAATCTGGAGTCTGAGAAGGTAACGGATAGTGCTGTGTTTACAACGGATGAAGGCAGTTCCTCCGTTGTTGTGAATTCCCTTGGTGCGGGTCAGACCACAGATGTCAAGGTGAAGCTTCGTGCCGGTGCATGGGTGGATCAAAGAACCTATGGACTGACAATTAATGAGAAATTCGACAGCCCGGAATTTAAAAATGCGGAAGAAAAAATATCTGTGAATATCCCGGTAAAACAGGTGGCCCGTTTAAATACAGGTACCATCGACATCATGCCGGAATCAATTGCAGCAGGTTCAGAAACCAATATTATGTTCCCGGTTAATAATACAGGAAAGGTTCTTCTCTATAATGTCATGGTGGCATTTGTGGGAGATTCCATACAGCAGTCCAGTACCTACATAGGAAATATTAAGCCTGGTGAAACAGGTAATGTGGATGCCATGATTACCGGAACCACACCAACCGCAGATGACGGAAAAATAAAGATTTTAATTACCTATGAGGATGAAAACGGAGTCGTTTCTGATCCCATAGAAAAAGAAGTTACATTGATGGTAACGGAGCCGGAAGAAACAGGAGCAGATAACGGGAATATGGGCGAGGAGCCTGTAGATGTCCAGCCTACAGGGTTTGCAAAGTATGGTAAGATCCTGATCCCTTCTGTTGTTGTCCTGCTTGCGGCAGGCGCAGGTGCAGCCTTTTTTATCTGGAAAAAAAGAAAGCAGAAGAAGCTGGCTGCCATAGAGGATATTAACGATGAAATTTAGTGATTTGCTCTCCATGAGTGTGAACAATTTAAGACGGAGAAAGATGAGAACATTTTTAACTGTTCTTGGAGTTTTAATTGGTACCGCTTCCATTGTTGTTATGGTATCTCTGGGAATCGGTTTTAATGAACTTACCATGGAACAGTATGCTTCTTATGGAAGTCTGACTGAGATCACTGTGTATTCCAATCAATCCTACGGGGGAGAAGGGAAAAAAGAACCTAATTATATGACAGATAGTGTGGTTGCCCAGTTTGCCGGTCTGGATCATGTTAAGTCGGCCTCTCCGCTTTTGCAGACAGACACAATCATGAGCCAGGGTGCATATCAGGGCAATATCACCGTAATTGGAGTAACCCCTGAATACATGGATAATATATCACTAAAACAGGGGCATCTTCCCGATAAGGGGACGAAAGAACTTCAGATGGTGGTTGGAAATATGGTGCCCAGGCAATTTAGTAATCCCAAAAGCAGAAATCAGGATTATTTCGATGACCCAACCAAGATTCCAGATATTGATTTTATGAACAGACCTGTATTTGTGGTATTTGACACCGATGCCTATTATCAGTCTCAGAACGGTGGGACAGGAGAAGATGGAAAAACTCCTGTCAAGCCGCCTAAAAAATATCTGCTGAAGACAGCAGGGCTGGTAGCAGGAGGTGTAGAGGACTGGAGCAATTACAGCTACAATGTCTATGTTGATTTGGATGCACTCAAGTCCCAGTTAAAACAGATCTATAAGAAAAAACCAATTCCCAACCAGCCTACCAATAAAAAAGGGAAGCCTTTTAACTACTTTATCTATGAGCAGGCAGTGGTAGAGGTGGACGATATGGCGAATGTAACCGCGGTACAGAAGGCGATTACAGATATGGGATATCAGGCAAACAGCAATATGGAATGGCTGGAGCAATCCCAGAAGCAGGCAAAGATGGTTCAGGCTTTGCTTGGAGGAATCGGAACAGTATCCTTATTTGTCGCAGCCATCGGAATAGCCAACACGATGATGATGTCCATCTATGAAAGAACCAAGGAGATCGGAATTTTAAAGGTACTGGGGCTTGATATGAATCATATCAGAGATATGTTTCTTATTGAATCCGGATTTATTGGCTTCCTTGGCGGTATTACGGGTATTACCTTCAGCTACGGGGTTTCTTTTCTTATAAACCGGTTTCTGGCAGGACGTTTTATGCCTGATATGCCAGGAGATTTATCCAGAATACCTTTGTGGCTGTCTTTGGCTGCTGTAGGATTTTCTGTTTTTGTAGGTATGGCCGCCGGATTTTTCCCTTCCCTGAGAGCCATGAAACTCAGTCCTCTGGCTGCCATTCGCAACGAATAAAAACGGGAATAATTAAAAAAGACCTTGCAATTTTTTCGATAATCATATATTATGTTAGACATGGTACGTGCAACTGGCGGATAAGTGGAGAAAACCACGGGGAGCACGTTACGTTTTGAAGCCGACCGCCTGGGCACCGCTATGGGATGCCCAGGCGGTTTTTTGCGTCTTTATAGAAAATGGAGGACTGAAAGTCATGAATTTGGTTTCTTTGAAGGATGAATTAACAAACAATTCCTATCCTGGAAGGGGGATAATTATTGGCAAAACCCCAGATGGAAGGAAGGCAGTAACTGCTTATTTTATCATGGGAAGAAGTGTGAACAGCCGTAACCGCGTATTTGTGGAAGATGGGGATGGAATCCGTACCCAGGCTTACGATCCTTCAAAATTATCAGATCCCAGTCTGATTATTTACGCTCCGGTGCGTGTGCTGGGCAACAAAACCATTGTAACAAACGGAGACCAGACGGATACCATCTATCAGGGCATGGATATTCAGCTCACATTTGAACAGGCTCTTCGCAGCAGGGAATTTGAGCCGGACAGCCCCAATTATACACCCCGTATCTCCGGCATTATGCATGTGGAAGATGGAAGATTTAACTATGCCATGTCTATATTAAAGAGTAATAACGGGGATCCGTCCTCCTGCAACCGCTTTACCTTCGCCTATGAGAATCCTGTACCTGGAGAAGGTCATTTTATCCATACTTACATGCATGACGGCAATCCCCTGCCAAGCTTTGAAGGGGAACCAAAACTGGTGGAAGTCTTAGCCGATCCGGATGAATTTACTTCCCTGATCTGGGAAAGCCTGAATGAAGAGAACAAGGTATCGCTGTTTGTACGTTATATTGATCTTGAAACAGGTGCCTTTGAGACCCGTATAATAAATAAGAATGAATAGCAGGAGTACAAAAGATGAATGAATTAGAGCTGAAATATGGGTGTAATCCCAATCAAAAACCATCTAAAATCTATATGGCAGACGGATCGGATCTTCCAATAACTGTTTTGAGCGGAAAACCTGGTTATATTAATTTTCTGGACGCATTAAACGGCTGGCAGCTGGTAAAAGAATTAAAGGAGGCCACCGGATTACCTGCGGCAGCTTCCTTCAAACACGTTTCTCCAGCTGGAGTAGCAGTTGGACTTCCCTTAAGTCCGGTTTTGAAAAAGATATACTGGGTTGAAGATATGGGAGAACTTTCCCCTCTTGCCTGCGCTTATGCCAGAGCCAGAGGCGCAGACCGTATGTCTTCCTTTGGTGATTATATTTCCTTATCGGATATTTGTGATGAAGATACAGCGAAAATCATTAAGAGAGAGGTTTCGGATGGTGTGATTGCACCTGGCTATACCCCGGAAGCTTTGAACATATTAAAGTCTAAGAAAAATGGTAATTACAATGTGATTTCAATTGATCCGGAATATAATCCAGAGCCCATTGAGAAAAAACAGGTTTATGGAGTTACGTTTGAACAGGGAAGAAATGAAATTAAAATTGGCCGAGAAGTGCTGGAAAACAGAGTAACTGAGAACAAGGAGATTCCTGAAGCTGCTGCAATTGATTTAATCATTTCTTTGATTACCTTAAAATATACCCAGTCTAATTCCGTCTGCTATACAAAGAATGGACAGGCGATTGGAATCGGAGCCGGACAGCAATCCCGTGTTCATTGTACCAGACTGGCAGGAAGCAAGGCGGACAACTGGTATTTAAGACAGGCACAAAAGGTGCTGGAACTTCCATTCCTTGATGACATCCGTAGGGCGGACAGGGATAATGCCATTGATGTATATATCGGTGAAGATGATATGGATGTTTTGGCAGATGGAAGATGGGAGCAGGTATTTAAGGAGAAGCCTCCTGTATTTTCAAGAGAAGAAAAAAGGCAGTGGCTTGATCAGCTTTCAGATGTATCTCTTGGTTCTGATGCGTTTTTCCCATTTGGAGATAACATCGACCGGGCATATAAAAGCGGAGTGAAATACGTTGTTCAGCCAGGAGGTTCTGTCAGAGACGATCAGGTGATTGAGACTTGTAACAAATATGGTATGGTAATGGCATTTAATGGAATCCGCCTGTTCCACCATTAATAATATGAGATGTAAAGGATCGGACTGTTGTCCGGTCCTTTTTTAATGGAGTTACTTTACATAAAAATATTATGTAAAGTAACGGAGAGAATTTTGTAAATAAATAAGTACCAGCTAATATTTTTTGTAAAAGCACTATAAAGATAAGGGCGGCATAAAATAGGAGTAAGTAAGTTTAAGGTGGCTTTCTTTGAAAACTTTTCCCAAACCTTTAACTGCGCGAGAGGAACGAGAGTGTCTGGAACGATACCAGGAAGGGGATCAGGAGGCGAGAGCCACACTCATCGAGCGTAATATGCGTCTTGTAGCCCATGTGGCAAAAAAGTATCAGAATACAGACTATGATATGGAAGATCTCCTGTCAGTAGGGACTATCGGTTTAATCAAGGCTGTTAATACCTTTCATCCAGACAGAGGATCAAGGCTGGCCACTTATGCGGCGAAATGTGTGGAGAATGATATACTATCATAACGGCTTTTGCAGCCCATTATGCCGGTCTCTGTATTGAGCAGGAGAAATCCCCATGTTTTTCCTGAAAACCTTTGAGAAATAATTGCTGCCCGAGTATCCGCATTCCGTCGCTATGGCTTCAAGACCCATTGAGGTATTTAGAAGAAGGGATAATGCATGTTCCAGGCGCAGACTGGTTAAATACTTTATGGGAGAGAGACCTGTCTGCAAATGAAACTGCCTTGTTAAATGGGGAAGGCTCACGTCAAGCTCCCGGCACATCTGAGAGAGCCCCATCTGATATTTATAGTTTTTCTGCATCCACTTTGTTGCATCTTCCACACAGGCATTTTTAACTGATTTTATGGGGGTTTCCAGTTCTCTCATAAGCAGGATCAGGAATTGGTATAAAAAGATTCCGCTGTCATAGCGTCCGTATTTTTTTCCTGATTTCACTGCCTGGAATTCCTCTAAAAACAGTAAGATGGCCTGACTTGTATTGGGGATGGAGAAGGTTTTTCCTGTCAGTGCCTGTATCCGCTGAAAAAAATATTGTCCCATTTCGCCGTCAAAATGGATATAAAAGTATTTCCATGAATTATTTTCAGCCAGATAGTATCTGCTTCTATCTGGGAATGTGATAAAAAAAGCATCTCCAGGAGAAAGAATGGTTCTCTGCCCCTCTGATTCAAATATTCCCATACCATCTAATGTGTACTGAAGCAGATAACCAGAATAACTGCCCCGATTATTATTTTGAAAATCATAGGTTTCATTTTTTCTCTGCTCCAACCCAAAATCCAGGAGAAACAGTGGTGCATTCCATTGTCTGTCAAGGTCCAGAAAACCAAATGTCTGACAAGCTTGGTTGATCAAAAAATTACCCTCCCTGTATCGTGTTCTTACTCTTGTAATAGACTGTTCAGTTGTTATAATGATATCAGATTTATCAATAAATTACCAGGAAAGGATATGAGATGAGCAGATATTTATCATCAGGAAAACCCCCTATGGGGTGGAACAGCTATGACTATTATGATACAGCAGTAACAGAACAGGAGGTTCGGGCCAATGCGGAATATATGGCGCGGAATTTAAAAGAATATGGCTGGGAATATATTGTGGTTGATATTCAGTGGTATGCTCATAATGCCGGAACCAGGCGGCAGGAGTGCCAGTATATTCCCTTCGGTCAGGTTGAAATAGACGAATATTCCAGACTTTGGCCGTGTCCGGATCGCTTTCCATCTTCTATATATGGTCATGGTTTTAAACCGCTGGCTGATTATATCCATGGGCTGGGTCTAAAATTTGGGATTCACATCATGAGAGGGGTTCCACGTATCGCAGCCCATAATAAGATGAAGATATGGGGGACAGATCGTACAGCCGATTGGATATCAAATCCTTATTCCATCTGCTCATGGAATCCGGATATGTATGGGGTGAACCCTGAGGCAGAGGGATCTCAGGCGTATTATGATTCTATTTTTCAGCTGTATGCCCAGTGGGGGGTGGATTTTATTAAATGTGATGATATCTGCCGCATGGATGCAGCGTCTGCAAAAGAAGAGATCCGTATGCTTCATGAGGCAATGAATAAAAGCGGAAGGCAGATGGTACTTAGCCTTTCACCGGGACCCGCCCGGCTGAAAGAGGCATGGCATTATGAGGCTTACGCTAATATGTGGCGGATTACCGATGACTTTTGGGACGACTGGACTTTGTTAAAGCAGATGTTTGAACGGTGTGAGCATTGGCAGAATCATGTGGGGCAGGGGAATTATCCGGACTGTGATATGCTTCCTGTGGGTATGTTGGGGAAAGGCTTTGGAGAGGAACGTCTGACCCGTTTTACCAAAGATGAACAGATTACAATGATGTCACTCTGGTGCATATTCCGGTCCCCTTTGATGATTGGTGCGGAGCTTACCCGGTTGGATGAATGGACAAAAACTCTGCTTACAAACCCGGATGTATTAGAACTCCTTAGTGATGATTGCAAAGCAATTCAGCTTGCCCGGGATGGGAAGCATTGTATCTGGTACAGCAGTAACCAAAAGAGCGGTTCTCATTATCTGGCCGTGTTCAATTTATTAGAAGAAGAAAGAATTATTGTTATTTCAGCCGGTTTGCTGGAAAAAGAAAACTGGAATGGTATTTGTTTCACAGAACTCTGGACAGGTGAAACGTTTACCAATACATCAAAAGATCTGGTATTAAAGGTGCCAGGACATGGGGCAAGGATCAGTCGTTATGAGCAAACCTGATTTTAAAAGACATGGGAGTGTGAATATTCCCATGTCTTTTTCATATATTTAAAAAAATAGGACAGGGAGGGATGAGGAACGAAACTGATCGCTGTTGGCAGCCGGCTGATGAAGGATGACGGGATTGGAATTTTAGTCGCAGAAGAACTTGAAAAACGGTTCCTTCGCAGGGAACTTGAAATAATCTATGGAGAAACGGATAGTGAGGCGTGCTTTTATTCTCTGAACCCCGATGATTTTATACTGATTTTAGATGCCATGTCATCTGGGAACCGGCCAGGATCTGTTAAAATTTTTTCATTAGAGGAGATTATGGAGCAGGTATCCAATCCCACTATGCAGCATGATATGAGTTTTCTTGACATGATAAGACTGTACCGTTTTCCAGTTAGAGGATACTTAATTGGAATTGAGGCTGCCATAATTGCACCAGGCTGTGAGTTAAGTACTGTGTTAAAAAGGCAGTTTCCCCATATTTGCAGAAAGACAGAAGATATGATAAGAGAAATCTTGTCAAAAGAAGGAAAAAAAAGATAATTATATCGGGCTACTTTTATAAATGCTTTGGAAAATGGGCTTAAAAACCAGGCTTGCACATATATTCTAACAGATTAGCTAAGGAGGTTACATTATGGATTTGGATTTACTCATGACGTATCTTGGCAGCAGTTTAAAAAGATTAAATGCTGATGTGGAAAAGCTGCGCTCCAATCTATACAACAGCAATGATGTGCTGGATCATTTAAGCAGTGAATTAATTATGCTTGAGAATCATGTTTATTATTTCGGGCAATTGAGCCAGATGCAGGAGAACGGGCATGGGCTGGCTGCCAGTCAGATGAATGGCCAGACAGGCGGCGGTGTGGGGAACCCGACCGGAGGAATTACTGGTCCGACCGGAGGAATTACTGGTCCGACTGGAGGAATTACTGGCCCGACCGGAGGAGTAACTGGTCCGACCGGAGAAGTAACTGGCCCGACCGGAGGTCCAACGGGGGGTTCCACAGGGGGGGCAACGGGCGGCTCAACCGGCGCGCCACAGCCAGAGCCTCTGACCTATTTTACTCTGGAACAACTGGCACAATATGATGGGAAAAATGGTGCCCCGGCTTATGTTGCAGTGAATGGTGTGGTTTATAATGTTAGCAATAACCGGTTATGGGCAGGAGGCAATCATTTCTGGGGGCTTTCAGCAGGCAGAGATTTAAGTGCAGAGTTTGCTTCCTGTCACCCTGGCGCAATGGTACTGAGTGTATTGCCTGTTGTAGGATATATGGTTCAGGAATAGGGGGAGCGATTACCGTTGGAGAAAAAGCGTGCATTTTGTCCGTTTCAAGAAATGAAATGGAAGGAAACCAGACAGCTGGTAACCAGAGCAATGGAAGAAATCGGAAGTCAGAAACGAACCAAACCCAATCTGGTCTGGCTGGAATTAAACGGGTGTACAGGAAATACCATTTCCATGCTGGATGGTCAGGATCCGGATTTCCAGTACCTTATGACGCAGATGACCAACTTTATCTACAGTAACAGCCTGATCGCGTCCGAAGGGAATGAGGCGATGGATCAGCTGTTTGATATTATTGGGGATGAATACATATTAGCAGTGGAAGGTGCTGTTTCCAGAAGGGACAACGGACTCTATCATATCATCGGACGTCATGAGGGAAGACAGATAACAGGTCTTGAAGCAGCAAAACGGCTGGGAGAACGTGCTACCCACGTAATATCAGTTGGTGACTGCGCCTCCTACGGTGGAGTATCGGCGGCAAGACCCAATCCGTCAGACTGTACCGGGATTTCAGATGTTGTCAACCGGAAAGTAATCAAGCTTACCGGATGTCCCTGTCATCCGGACTGGCTCATGGGAACCGTGGCTTATTTAATTCTGTATGGGGAACCTCCCCTGGACGAAGTGGACCGGCCGCTGATGTTTTATGGTATAACGATTCATGACCGTTGTCCAAGAAGATCCTATTATGATTCTGGAATATTTGCAACAAAGCTGGGAGAAGAAACCTGTATGTACATGCTGGGATGCCGGGGGCCTGTGACACAGACAGACTGCCCGATCCGCAAATGGAATGGGCACGTAAACTGGCCGATTGGTGATGATACGCCCTGCATTGGCTGCGCCCAGTTTGGATTTCCAGATGCCATGGAACCATTCATCACTTATGATACCATGAGGAAGGAGTAATATGGCGGATACAATTATCATCAATCCAGTTACAAGAATTAACGGATTCATGGAGATAGCAGCAGAAGTAGGAAATAATGTTATTACTGATGCACGTACCAAAGGCCTTATGTTCCGGGGCTTTGAAAAAATGCTGACAGGCAGAGCACCTTTGGATGCGGTTTATTTTACACAGCGGATCTGCGGAATCTGTTCAACTGCCCATTCCATGGCCTCCTCCCTGGCCCTTGAAGAAGCTCTGGGGATTGTACCCTCAGAGCAGGGAAGATATTTAAGAGATCTGCTTCATGCATGTGAATTTCTTCAGAATCATTTAAGGCATCTCTATCAGTATACACTTCCAGACTATATAAAACTGCCGGAGGGCTACCCTCTTTTTAAAACGGATCACAACGATTACCGATTGCCTGACAATGTGAATGAACGCATGGTAAATGATTATTTTGAATCAATGGAATATAGCAGGAATGCACATAAAATGCTGGCAATTCTGGGAGGAAAGGCACCTCACAATCATGGCGTTTTTATAGGAGGAATCACATCTCCCGTAACCGCTGATATGATTATAGCCATTAAATCCATACTATTTGGGATTGAAAAATTTATTACTGAAAAAATGCTGCCGGATGTATACGAAATAGCGGCCTATTATTCGGAGTATTATCATTTTGGCGGAGGCTATCGTAATCTTTTAACTTATGGCTGCTTTCAGCATTATAAGGAGCTTGGGACTTTATATGTAGATCCATATATTTATACAAATGAGCAGTATTCCCATTTTGATCCGAACCTCATTACCCAGTCAGACGAATATGCCTGGTTTAATGAAGCCAATGAGCCGGACAGGGAGAAGCCAGAAGCTTATTCCTGGATCAGGGCTCCCAGATACAACGGGGTCCCTTTTGAAGTGGGCCCATTGGCAAGGCAATGGTTGTCAGGAGAGTACAGACATGGAATATCTGTCATGGACAGAACCATTGCACGGGTTCTGGAAGCGAAAAAAATAACCCAGATTATGAATACTCTTTTGGAGAATCTGATTCCAGATGTGCCCATGCAGCAGGAATATGTGATACCGGCTCAGGCGAATGGAAGGGGGCTCGTCGATACAACCAGAGGAGCACTTGGACACTGGCTGACAATTGAGGATGGAAAAATCCTGTTCTACCAGATTATCACTCCATCTGCATGGAACTTATCCACTCAGACAGGAGAGAAAAAGGGAACAGCAGAACAGGCGCTTATGGGCGCACCGGTGAAAGATGAATCGATGCCAGTTGAAATAGGAAGAATTATCAGATCCTTTGATCCTTGCGTTTCCTGTGCCACTCATGTAATCATCCCCGGAAAAACCACTAAAATTATTCCGGTTGTCTGACTGCTTAAGTGCTTTCTGATTTTATTGCATCTAAAAGCGATTTCTTTTGGTCATTGGGGCAGTGAAGCAGGCGGACTGACTGCATTAACACCTGATTGTGAATGACGGCCGCCCTTCTGCCCAGCTCTTTTTTATCTTCTTCCGTTTGAGGATTATATACGATCATGTTCATAGAGAATACCTTAAAATTCAGGGTTACTATATTTGTATGTTATTCTGCGTGTCCGGTATGTTTGAGGACGCGCTTTCCATGTGAAAACAAGGAGGATTTGTGTGATGGAAGACAGAAATCAGCCGTTTGCCATATATTCAAGAAAGTCCAAATTTACCGGGAAAGGGGAAAGCATCGGCAATCAGATCGAGCTTTGCAGACAATATATCTTAACCCATTACGGAGAATCCTTTGCAGACAGCGCCCTGATTTTTGAAGATGAGGGTTTTTCCGGTGGGAATTTAGAGCGGCCTCAGTTTCAGCAGATGATGAAGGAAGCAAAGAAAAAGAAGATTTCAGCGATTGTATGCTATCGCCTTGACCGGATCAGCCGTAATATTGGAGATTTTGCCAATCTGATCGGAGAATTGAACCATCTGGAAATATCTTTTATTTCAATTAAAGAGCAGTTTGATACATCCTCTCCCATGGGAAGGGCTATGATGTATATTGCTTCTGTATTTTCCCAACTGGAAAGAGAAACCATTGCAGAACGGATCCGGGACAATATGCATGAACTTTCCAAAAGCGGAAGATGGCTTGGAGGAAATACCCCAACCGGGTATCAGTCTGAACGGGTAACTTCTATAACCATTGACGGGAAGCAGAAAAAGGCATATAAACTAAAACGAATTCCCCAGGAGGCAAAGCTTATAAAGCGGATTTATGAAAAATTTTTGGAAACCGGTTCCCTGACACAGACAGAGACTTATCTCATACAGAATGGATACAAAACAAAGCAGGGACGTTTATTCAGCCGTTTTGCAATTAAAGCCATACTTTCAAACCCGGTGTATATGATTGCAGATCAGGAAGCCTATCAGTATCTGAAAGAAAAAAAAGTAGAACTTTTTGCAGACCCCGCTGATTTTAAAGGAACCCATGGTATTATTGCATATAACAGGACTTTACAAAAGCAGGGAAAGGCCCATGAAATGAAAGAGATGGAAGAATGGATTGTGGCAATCGGTAAACATGAGGGGCTGATTCCTGGAGCGGAGTGGGTCAGTGTCCAGCGTCAGCTGGAACGGAATAAATCAAAAAATTACCGCAGACCCAGAAGTAATGTGGCGCTTCTTTCCGGCATTCTTGTATGCGGAAATTGCAATCACTATATGCGGCCCAAGCTTTCCGGCAGATATAATGACCGGGGAGAGCAGATCTATTCCTACCTCTGTTCCATGAAAGAAAAAAGCCGTATGAAGTGCTGTGCAATAAAAAATGCCGATGGGAATCTGTTAGACAGACTGGTGATTGAGGAACTTAAAAAAGTTTCTGAAGACAAAAGAGAATTCACCAGGCAGCTGGAGGAAGGCAGAAAGCAACTTAAGGAAGAAAAGCAGGATTATGAGCAGGATGTCAGCCGTCTGGAAGAGGAGTTGTCTCAGACTGAAAAAGAGATTGATGGTCTTGTGACGTCAATCAAGGTTGCCGGAGGAACGGCGGCATACGACTATATAGTGAGACAGATTGATGAACTGCATAAAAAGAAAGAACAGATCCAGTCCCAGATTGAAGTCTGTAAGGAAACTGCAATGGGAAAAGAATTGACTGTTCTGGAATTTGATCTGTTAAAAGAGACCCTGTCCAATTTTGAAAAGACTGTGGATTTTATGGATGTGGAACAGAAACGGGCTGCAATCCGGATTCTGGTAAAACAGGTTGTCTGGGACGGGGATACTGTCCATCTCTATCTGTATGGCTCTAAGAAGCCGCCTTGTGACTCTAGCAAATGAGATCCTAATGCTCCTTCGTGCTAATAAAAAATATTCAAAAGAGGTGTCTTTATATGAACCCATCGGTGTAGACAAGGATGGAGAAACAGTAAGCCTTCTGGATGTGATCGAAATGGAGAATAAAGAGACGTTAGAGACCATCATACTAAAACAGGACATCAAGGAACTTTATGAAGTTTTTGATTCCTGCCTGAAAGACAATGAAAAAACAATTATAGGGATGCGTTATGGACTTCATGGCGGCAGGGAGTACACCCAGAGGGAGATTGCAGATCTCATGGGAATTTCGAGATCCTACTCTGCTGTCATAATAGGGATAAAAATTCCAGACAGGGATTTGTCGAATAATAGACAATTCTTTGTAAATAATTGTAAAATTACGCATAATATATTTTATTATTAATTAATTATAGAATTAACTTGCATATTAACTTTGTACATGGTACGATTACCCTGTAAATGTTAACCAATTTATCGCTATCTAGTATAAGGGGGATTTTGTATGAAGCGAAAAGCAAGATTTTTACTTACTTCCGTGATGATCCTGACAATTGGAGCACTAAAGATTACAAATGTATACGCCCAGGATAAAACAGCAGATCTGACTGGTGTGAAAGCAGCTGCCTATGCCGGAGATGTTTATCTTACCTTTGATGACGGCCCTAATAATGCAACGTCACAAACGCTGATCAACAATCTTAAGAATGCAGGATGTTACCGTGCAACTTTATTTGTATGGGGCAATCGGATTGCAGGGAACCAGTCAGCATGGAATGCCTATAAAAATTCAGGCTTCAGTCTCCAGAATCATAGCTGGACCCATTCCTATATGAGTAACTGGAGCTACCAGCAGGTTTATAACGATTTCCAGCAATGCAACACGGCGATTCAAAATGCCGGAAAGCCCAGACCCACCAAGGTGAGACTGCCTTATCTTTACAGCAATAATACAATTACCCAGGCATGTTCTGCATTAAATCTTGCCATTGTCACCCCGACAGTTTACACCAGTGACTGGGAAGGTGCCAGTACAGAAACGATTATCAATTCCTGTAATAACTTAAGAGCGGGAGGAAATCCTCTCATGCATGACTCTTACCAGAATACTCTTAATGCGTTACCAACCATAGTTAATAATTTAAAGAACCGTGGTTTTGGTTTTGCGCAGTATTAAAACGGACTATTACATAACTGATATGCGCTGCCCTGATTTGGGCAGCGTTTTTGCTCACAAAATGAAAAAAGGGGAGAAATATGATAAAAAAGCTTTGGTTGCCGTTCCTGTTTGTATTGTCTCTTATTATTGCGTTTTTTATATTTTTCAGGGAAGAAAGTCCCAAATCCTGGGAACAGGCCAACGGGCCTTACGGAGGATATATTCATTGTCTGGCAGTGGAAGATCAGAAGATTTTTGCAGGAACCCAGGGAAATGGCGTGTTTTATTCATCTGATCAGGGGAATAGCTGGAAGGCGGTTAATTCCGGTTTAACTAACAGCTATATTCATTCTCTGGTAATCAGTGGCCCCAATCTATTTGCTGGGACAAGCAGTGGCATCTTTGTATCACCTGTAGAAAAAATGGATTGGAGATCCATAGATTCCCAGTGGGAGGATCTTATGGTATATTCCCTTGTTGCAGATGAGAGGTATCTGTATGCAGGCACCAGCAGAGGCGTGCTTTACTCGGAAGATAACGGCTTAAAATGGATCAAAGCCAGCCAGGGGCTGACTTCAGGGGATGTAAAAGCAATTGTGGTAAATGGTGGGGAGATATTTGCAGGAACAGAGGAGGGAGGAATCTATCGTTCCCAGGATCATGGCGCCAGCTGGTTTGGAGTTAATACCGGCCTTACAACCTTGCAGGTCAATGCGCTTGCAGAAAGTGAATCTGCCATTTATGCAGGCACAGCAGGCGGCGGTGTATTTGTATCCACAGACAGGGGGGATAGCTGGAAGCCTTTAAACAGCGGTCTTGGCAGTAAAAATGTCAATACCATTACGGTGAGTAAAGACGGTGTCCTTGCCGGTACGGAAGTTGGAATATTTCTCTTAGAAGGAACAGGCTGGAAAGCAGTAAACAACGGGCTGTCCAATCCTTATGTATATTACCTGACTGCAGATGATTCCTGTTTTTATGCAGGGACTGATGGGGGAGGTGTGTTTATTTCTACTGATCATGGTGGGAGCTGGAATAAAATAAACCAGGGATTAATTAATACCCATATCAGTTCGTTTGCAGTGAAAGGAAGGGGTGTTTTTGCCGGAACCAGCGGAGCCGGAATATTTATTTCCAGAGACGGCGGATTAAACTGGAGGGAAGCCGGGGCAGGATTAACAAATCCCTTTGTATTTGCCCTGACCGTAAATGAATCTGGTATTTATGCGGGAACCAACGGCGGAGGGATTTATAAATCTGGGAATGATGGCAGTACCTGGCAGGCAGTTAATTCCGGGCTCACCAATCCGTTTGTCTATTGTCTTGCAGTAAGTGGAAATAATCTGTATGCCGGAACCTTCGGAGGGGGGATATTTTGTTCTGCTGACAACGGTAACAGTTGGAAAAGCATTAATAAGGATTTGAAAAATCTCTACATCAGTTCCATCACTGTAAGCGGCACAGATATATTTGCGGGAACATTTGGAGGAGGTGTGTTCCGGTCATCCAATCAGGGGGAAAACTGGGAAGAAGTAAACAGTGGCTTAACCAATGGGCAGATATTTTCTTTAACTGGCACTAATTCCTATCTGTTAGCAGCCACACCCGGAGATGGGGTTTTTATGTCCACGGACAGAGGGGACAGCTGGAGCCCAGTCAATACCGGTTTGACCAGTGGAATGGTTAATTCTCTTGCTATAAGAAAATCGGCAGTATTTGCCGGTACATATGGAGGTGGTATGTATCAATCTTCCAATCAGGCACAAAGCTGGAATGAATTTAATTCAGGACTGGAAACGATGGATGTTTATTCAATCTTAATTGGTGATACACAGGTTTTGGCTGGGACAAGTGGAAGAGGAGTCTGGAAGAATCATAGTAAATAATATTGAAAGCGGTTAAAGTGTCAGTAATTACTTTAACCGCTTTCTTATTTGAATCATGGTCAGCAGTTTTGAATCGTTCCTTTTGGTAATAGGACAATCAGCGATTTTCATAAAGTTATAGGAAAGAGCTGCAAAGAGGTGAGCGAATGTTGACTGCAGATGAATTACGACAATTACAAAAAATAGATCCTGTTGGTACGGATCCGGACACATTAGTGGACATTTGTTCCGTAAAAATAAATACAGCACTGCCAAAAGAAGAACGGATCGATGACTTTATTAGACAGATTAAAAACCCATATCTGTTTAAATGCGGGGATCTGGTGATCCAATCTGTATTTCCAGATACGGACGTTACTTTAAATGACCGTCTAAAGCAATACTTAAAAAATGTATAATGCGAAATGAGGTCTTTATGGGTTTATCAGATGACATTAAAAAATATAAAGCTGCGATTTATATTCGGGTATCAAAAGATGACGGGGATAAGATGGAGAGCAACAGTATTTCCAACCAAAGAACTTTAATCCGGTCTTACTTAGAAAACAAACCTGATATAGAGATTTGCTCCGAACGAGTTGATGATGGATACAGCGGAGTATCCTTTGACAGACCTGCTGTCAAAGCAATGCTGAGTGATATAAGAAATGGATCTGTCAATTGTGTTATTGTTAAGGATTTGTCTCGTTTTGGTAGAAATTATATAGAAACCGGACGATATATCGAACAGCTTTTTCCATTTATGGGTGTGCGGTTTATCGCGATTAACGATGGCTTTGACAGCGCCTGCAAACAAAGTCAGGCGGATGATATGATTATTCCATTTAAGAATCTGATCAATGATGCATATAGCAGGGATATTTCTGTAAAGGTACGAAGCGGACAGAATATACGCCGCTTACGGGGGGATTATATTGGCGCATTTCCGCTGTATGGCTATTTCCGTTCAGAGGAAAACAAATATAAGCTGGAAATTGATCATTATGCAGCAATGACAATCAGAGACATCTTTAGGTGGAAAATCCAGGGGATGAGCAATCAGGGAATTGCGAAGCGTCTCAATACAATGGGAATTTTATCCCCGTTGGAATACAAACGGATGCTGGGCTGGGCTTACAGCACCTCTTTCCAGCTTCAGCCAGTAGCAAAATGGTCAGCTGCTTCTGTTATGCGTATTTTAAAGAATGAAATTTATACAGGCACTATGATACAGGGGAAGGAAAGCAGCCCTAATTATAAAGTGAAAAAAAGATTTAAGAAACCCCAGACAGAGTGGATTAAAGTGGTTGATACCCACGAGGCAATTATTTCAAAAGATGATTTTTTTCTGGTAAAACGACTGCTGGCTGCAGATACCAGAACATCACCGGACAACGATGATCTCCATCTGTTTTCCGGACTGTTAAAGTGCGCAGGCTGCAATCATGGAATGGTAAGAAGACCTGTTAAATCAGGCGGAAAGACCTATGTTTATTACATGTGCAGAACGCAAAAAGAGAATAAAAACAAATGCAGCGGGAAATGCAGAATTGATGAAATCCGACTGACCGCCTGCGTCCTTAAGATCCTGCAAAAGCAGATACAAACTTCCTGTGAAATGAATGAGATCATGGATTATATTAATTCATTACCTTTAAAACAGGTGGATGTGAAAAAGGCAGATTTACGAATTGAAAAAAAACAGGAGGAGTACTCCCGCTGTCAAAAACTTATGATTGAACTTTATGAGGATTATAAAAAGGGAATTGTAAACAGGGAAAATTACGTTGCCTGGAAATCAAATTATGAAGAAAACTGCCATCAGATAGAGGAAGCTGTTCAGATATTAAATCAGGAAAGATGGGATCTGATAAATAATTATGAATTGCAAAACAGGTGGATTGAAGAATTCAAAAAAAACCAAAATATCCATGAGCTGTCACGGCCGATTTTAGCTTCACTAATAGAAAAAATTGATGTGATTGACAGAAATACCATGAAAGTATATTTTACGTTTCAACCGGGATATGAGAGTGGGTTTAGTGAAAACATGGGAGAAAGCCTTACGGGGGGTGATTTCACTGGCAAGACCAAATAGAAATAACCGTGATTTACTGGATATCAAATCTTTGGGCACAACCTCACTATCAACGTATCAGACTGCCATTTATGCCAGGCTTTCCATTGAAGACAATGGCTGCGGCAGTGATTCGATTGAAAGCCAGATTGAACTGTTGAAAAAGTACATAGAGGAGAAAGAGGATCTGGCCCTAAAGCTTGTCTTCTTTGATAACGGCATGACAGGCACTAATTTTGACAGACCGGGATTTATGGCCATGGTTGAAGAAATGAAAAAGGGGAATATTAATTGCATTGCAGTCAAAGACCTTTCCCGTTTTGGAAGAAACTATGTGGAAGCGGGCTATTATTTAGAAAGGATATTTCCATTTCTGGGGGTGCGCTTTATCTCTGTCAATGATAATTATGACAGTATCTCTGTTACATCCAATGAAGAACTGGCACTCTCCCTGAAAAATGTCTGTCACCATATTTATGCAAAGGATATTTCCCGTAAAATATGTACTGTATTTGATGCAAAAAAGAAACAGGGATTATTTCTGGGCAGATTTGCGCCTTACGGATATAAAAAATGTGAGAACAACAAATACAAACTGGAGATTGAAGAAGAGACAGCCGTAGTTGTACAAAATATTTTCAAACTTCGTCTGAATGGGATGAGTGCCTTTGGGATTGCCCGATTCTTAAATACCCAGGGGATTCCTTCCCAGAGTAAACGGTTGTTTGAAAAAGGTATGATTAAGGGCACAAAGGGAGAAGCCACTTCAAACTGGTCCAGCGGTTCCGTGCTTGGTATTTTAAAAAATCCTGTATACTGCGGTTGTATTGTGGAGCGAAAAAGCGATTCTGCTTATTATAAAGGAGGACAAAAGGCTGAAATTCCAAGGTCTGAATGGAGGTACATTGAACACACACATGAAGCAATTATAGATAAGAAAACCTTTGATCAGGTAAACAAGGGGTTCGTGCAATGAGCGGGCAATACACAATAGCGCTATATCTGCGGGTATCAGATGAGGATGAAAATCCAGATCATGGGTTGGAGAGTGAAAGCATTTCAAGCCAGCGTCTTCTGCTTCATGATTTTGTTAATGGACATGAGGAGCTTTCCTGTGGCAAAACCATAGAATTTATGGATGATGGTTTCAGTGGTACGAATTTTGAACGGCCCGGAGTGAAAAAATTACTGGATATGGCAAAGGTACACCAGATCGATTGTATCGTGGTTAAGGACTTTTCCAGATTCGGTCGGAATTATCTTGAAGTAGGAAATTACTTAGAACAGATCTTTCCCTTTCTTGGTATCCGTTTTTTATCAGTTAATGATCATTTTGACAGCTTTGAGAATATTGGAGCAGCCGGTGCCATCGAAGTAGGATTTAAGAATATCATTCACGAGGCATATAGTAAGGATCTTTCGGAAAAGATAAAAAGTGTTCGCCGGATGAAAGCAGAACAGGGGAAGTTTGTAACAGCTTTTGCACCCTATGGATATAAAAAGGCAGAAACAAGCAAAAACCAGCTGATTATTGATGAGGAATGTGCCGTTATTGTCAGACGTATATTTAGTTTATTCTTAGGCGGAATGGGAAAAACTGCCATTGCCTGTTTATTGAACAAGGAAGGAATCTCATCTCCGTATATGGTGCGCAGACAGAGAAATGAAAGATTTCATTCCATTGTGGGGAAGAAAGAAACTTACTGGACTGCAGGAACGGTTTCCAGAATATTATCTGACCAGAGATATACTGGCGATGCAATCTATGGAAAGGTCAGGCCGGTAACCATTGGAAGTAAAAAAGACATTTCAGTTCCGGAAGAAGACTGGATAATTGTACCAGATGCACATCCGTTGATTGTGAAACGGGAGATATTTGAAGCTGTAAGGTCAGGTAAAAAGAAGTACATCCTCCACCAAATCAGAAATAAAACCAGTGATACTCCAGGCTCTTTCCCAGAACCACAAGTGGAAAAAGGTATTTTGGCCTGCTTAAAATTCCTGGCATCATTAGTGGAAAAAGATTCAGATACAAAAGAGAATGAAAAATTTAAACTGTATAGACAGTTTAAAGCAGGGATCATTACTGAAGATGTTTTTGTAAGAAAAATTGCAGTTATGGACACAGGGCATTCCAGCTTGCAATTGACTGCTTTATCTCGGGAAATAACAGAAGGATTTATAAGCTCTTTCCATGAAACAGCAGATGGGAGAGTTGTCGTAACATGGAATTTTAGCGATCTTTATGGGCTGTAATTTGCCCCTATTCAGACAGCCGAATATGTATCAAGACTGGAAAAAAAGGCATTGGAAAGGCTGAGGACAGAATTAAAAAGAAATGGGATATAAACATTGATTCTGCCCTGTCCATTTGATACAATAATAAAAAACAGTCAAAGGAAAAAATATGAGCGTAAAAAAGGACAGTAAAGTGGAAGAGCCTCTTAACTTAAAGAGGGAACTGTTTGAATGGCTGAAGATTATTGTCATTGCAGCAGTGATTGCATTTTTTATTAATACGTTTCTTATCGCCAACAGCAGGGTACCAAGCGGATCCATGGAGACCACAATTATGACCGGTGACCGGTTAATTGGATCGAGGCTGGCTTACCGGTTTGGCGGAGAACCCCAAAGGGGTGATATCATTATATTTGATCACATGACCGGGCCTGGAAATGAAGAGATTCATCTGGTAAAGCGGATTATCGGGCTGCCGGGAGAGACTGTAGACATTAAAAATAACCATGTTTATATCAATCAGTCCCAGACCCCTCTTGAAGAACCATACTTAAGGGAACCTATGGAGTCAGATGATTATCACTTCACCGTGCCAGCAGGATGTTATCTGATGCTGGGTGATAACCGGAATAATTCTGCCGATGCCAGATACTGGAGTGATCCCTATGTACCGGAAGATAAGATACTTGCAAAAGTTTTGTTCCGCTATTATCCAGGAATAAAAAAAATCAGTTAGTAATTATAAGGTGCCAAACCAAAAGCCTTTGAATATATTAAAATAAAAAGGGTAGTTCGATCAAATATGCGTAATATTTTCATTTTGGTTCTGGCGTTGAGTACAGATACATTTGTTGCCAGCATTGCCTATGGAGCAAACAGGGTAGGCATTTCATGGATAAAGGTAATTGCAGCTAATGCAATCTGCAGCGGCTGTCTGGGGTCAGCCCTGTTATTCGGCAACGTGATCGATAATTTTGTGCCGGAAGTGTTCGCAAAAGGAGTAGGGTTTTCCTGTTTATTCTTTTTGGGAGTGATGAAGCTGCTGGACTATACCATAAAAAAATACATCAACAATCATGTTCATGTTCACAAAGACCTGACTTTTTCTATTTCGGGACTTAGCATTATTATTAACATATACGGCAATCCTATGGCAGCTGACTGGGATGATTCAAAAACCCTGTCATGGAAAGAAATGATTATGTTTGCATTTGCCATGTCCATTGACAGTCTGGTGGCTGGCGCCCTGTCCGGTTTTCTTATGATTAATCCGGGGTATGCAGCCCTGGCAGCTCTTTTAGTGGGGATTGCCGTGATGTATGCCGGACTTTTTCTGGGAAAACGGCTTGCTGCATTAAAAGGCTGGGATTTATCCTGGCTCAGTGGCGTTCTGTTTTTATTTCTTGCTTTTAGTAAGCTTTAAACATATTGACAGCATAAAAAAAATTTGCTATAGTTAGGTAAATGAATATTAATTCGGATTGTTACTGGAAAGCAGGCAAAACCAATTTTGATTAAGAAAATAACATGTTATTTTCATAGTCAAAGTTGGTTTTTTTATTGATAAGAGGTAATTTATGAATATTGATAAAATCATTAATAACAATATTGTAACTGCAATAGAGCCCGATGGTAAGGAAGTCGTTATCATGGGCAGAGGAATTGGTTTTGGCACAAAGGCGGGACGCCCCATTGCAGAGAACAAAATTGAGAAAACCTTCCGGTTAGACAGCCAGAACAGTCTGGATCAGTTTAAGGAACTGCTTGTGAAGCTGCCACTTGAACACTTAAAGGCATCGGCAGAAATCATCGCCTATGCAAAAAGTGTACTTAACAGGACTTTGAATCAGAATATCTATATCACACTGACGGATCACATTAATTTCGCCATTCGCCGCTTTAAGGAAAATATGGTTTTTTCAAATCCCATTCTTAGTGAGATTAAGACATTTTATAAAGAAGAGTACTTAGTGGGCGAATATGCAGTTGCACTGATTGAGAGAAGTGTGGGAGTACGGCTTCCCGTAGACGAGGCTGGATTTATAGCAATGCATATTGTAAATGCAGAACTTAATACGGCTATGAATAAAACCATGGATATGACAAAGCTGATTCAGAATGGAGTCAAAATAGTAAAAGAATTCTTTTCTATGGAACCGGACGAGGGATCTTTAAGTTATCAGAGGTTTATCACCCACCTGCGATTTCTTGCCCAGCGCATTCTGACCGGAGAGCTGTTAAACAGCGGAAATACAGAATTCAGCAATATCATAGCAGGAATGTATCCGGAAGAGTATGAGTGCAGTTTAAAAATCAAGGAATTTATTTTAGAATCATATCATCATGATGTAACAGAAGAAGAGACTGCATATCTGGCAGTCCATATCAAAAGAATGAGGCTTTAGAAGAAAGGGGTACCAGTCGGCATGTTTGAAGCGTGGAAGAAGTATTTAAAAAAAGGGGGCGGTAAAAAGGAGGAAATTCTGGCGCCTGTGGAAGGATTGGCGGTACCGTTAAGTGAAGTGAAAGACCCTGCGTTTAGTCAGGAGATCCTGGGTAAAGGGATGGCTATCATTCCTTCAAAAGGCAGAATTGTGGCACCGGTAAGCGGAGTGCTGTCAGTGATGTTTGAGACAATGCATGCAGTCAGTATTACGGCAGATAACGGGGCAGAAGTAATGATCCATGTTGGCCTTGATACGGTTCAATTAAAAGGAGAAGGGTTTCAATCCTTTAAAAAACAGGGGGAACGGGTAAAGGAAGGGGAACTGCTGCTGGAATTTGATTTGGAAGGGATTCAGGCAAAGGGGTATGACCTGATTACACCGGTCATTATTTTAAATACCATGGAGTATCCCGATATGAAATGTCATGTTGGAAAGCAGATTATGGAGCTGGAACCAATCATTGAATTGTAGGTGGCAAAATGAAAGAGTATCGATATGTAGTGGAAGATCCAATGGGACTTCACGCCAGACCCGCTTCCGTAATTTTTATAGAAGCAGGGAAATACACGTGTTCCATAGAAGCTGATTGGAATTTACAAAAAGCCGATTGCAAAAGTCTTCTGGCTATCATGGGACTTGGAGCAAAAAAAGGGGATGAAGTCATCTTCCGCTTTGAGGGAGAGGATGAAGATGCTGCATACTACGCAATACGGTCTGTTTTAGATAAAAAGTGATCGTAACCTGCTTACAGGCAGGTGAGGATAAAAAATGTCCGGCAGGACAAAAAAAGAAAGGGGTTTCTTTTTATGATGAAGTATTTGCAAAAACTAGGTAAGTCGTTGATGCTTCCGGTAGCGTGTCTGCCGGCAGCAGGGATCCTGATGGGAATTGGTTACTGGATTGACCCAACGGGATGGGGGGCAAACAGCGCCATTGCTGCCTTTCTGATTAAGGCAGGCGGAGCCATTATTGATAATATGGCGATTCTATTTGCCATCGGTGTTGGCGTAGGAATGTCAGACGATCATGAAGGTACTTCCGCTCTGGCAGCCCTGGTATCATGGCTGATGATTCAGACAATTCTTTCCCCAGCAGTAGTTGCAATGTTAAAAGGCATTGATGTCAGTGCTGTGAATCCGGCATTTGGAAAAATCAATAACCAGTTTGTTGGTATTGTTTCTGGTTTAATTGGCTCCAGCTGCTATAACCGGTTTAAGAGCACAAAGCTCCCTGATGCACTGGCTTTTTTCAGCGGGAAACGTTCTGTTGCCATAGTTACGGCGTTGTTTTCCCTTATTGCCTGCCTGGTACTGTTTTTCGTATGGCCGGTAATTTATACCGCATTGGTAATATTTGGTAAAGGAATTCTGGGTCTTGGTGCAGTAGGAGCAGGTATCTATGGCTTCTTTAACCGTCTTCTTATACCATTTGGTCTTCACCATGCCTTAAACTCTGTTTTCTGGTTTGACGTTGCCGGAGTAAATGACCTTGGAAACTTCTGGACCGGAAAAGGTGTGCTGGGTCAGACTGGTCAGTATATGACAGGCTTCTTCCCGGTTATGATGTTTGGTCTTCCGGCTGCAGCCCTTGCCATGTATCATACGGCGAAACCGGGAAGGAAAAAACAGGCTTATGGTCTTTTGCTGGCAGCAGCAGTCTGTTCATTTTTTACAGGAGTTACAGAGCCGCTTGAATTTGCATTCATGTTTCTTGCACCCGGATTATATTTAATCCACGCTATCCTGACTGGAATCTCCTTAACCATCTGTGCAATGCTTCCGGTACGTGCCGGATTCAATTTCAGCGCCGGATTTGTTGACTGGTTTCTTAGCTTTAAGGCACCTATGGCTGTTAATCCTCTGTTTATTATTCCGATTGGTCTTATCTACGGTGGTATTTACTATGCAGTGTTTAGATTTGCTATTGTAAAATTTAATTTTAAAACACCAGGACGGGAAGATGATGATATTGATGAATCCGTAGCTGTATTAAAGAACAACGATTTTACATATGTTGCTTCTGTTATTTTAGAAGGAATCGGCGGTAAAGAAAACGTTGTAAGCATTGATAACTGTATCACCAGACTCAGACTGGAAGTAAAGGATTATACCCTGGTAAATGAAAAGAAGATAAAGTCAGCAGGTGTAGCCGGAGTAATCAGACCTGGAAAAACCAGTGTGCAGGTTGTGGTTGGAACTCAGGTACAGTTTGTTGCGGAAGAATTTGAGAAACTTTGTAAATAAACATTAAAACGGGGATGCAGTGCATCCCCGTTTTTTATGTTTAATCGTAATGGCAATTATTGATTGGTATCTTCTTCTGTATCAGGGAAAGAACCATGGAAAACAGTCTGTGAAAGATCCAGACGCTCATCATGTAATTTGTTAGGTTCTGCATCATCTGCCGGATGTCCCATCAGCAGGATTGAAACAGGCACAATGTGTTCTGGTATGTGATATGTTTTTTTTACTTTTTCCGGATCAAAATGTCCAACCCATGTAGAGCCAATTCCCAATTCAGATGCCTGCAGCATCATATGGGTTGTGACAATGGCAGCATCAATTTCCCCCTCATCTTTCCCATCAAATTTTCGTTTCCAGCTTACATTTTTATCGTAACAGGTGAGAAGTGCCAACTGATGGTTGAATTTAAAAGGCATACAAAGACTGAGCCCGGCCAAATCAGTTTCATTATCAAGCACAAGAATTCTCTGTGGCTGGTAATTGCAGGCGGTGGGTGCCGTACGACCTGCCTCCAGGATGAGATCCAGCGTCTCTTTCTCTACTTTCTTATCGCTGAACTTTCTGACAGAGTAGCGATCCTTTGCCAATTCTAAAAATTTCATTTTAAACCTCCGTTGACTGGTATTTGACATTTACATGGAAAGTATATATGATTATGTTACATACTTCAAGTATGAACATTTTTGTTATATACTAAACGAAAGGTTAGTATTGAGGAGAAGACATGGATTTTAATAATAAGTTTGGAAATTGTCCGATTTATTATACAATTTCAAAAATTGAAGGAAAATGGAAGTGGGTTATCTTATATAAACTTTGTAAATTCAACGTACTAAGATACAACCGTTTATGGGAAGAATTACAACCCATCGCCCATAGAACATTAAGCAAGCAGCTTAAGGAATTAGAAGCAGATGGATTAGTCCATCGGGAGCAATATAATGAAGTTCCCCCCAGAGTAGAATATTCCCTTACAAAAGATGGAAAAACCCTTGCACCCATTCTTAATATGATGTCAGAATGGGGAGCGCAGCGCATCAATCAGGAAATTACAGGATTGGAGTAGATCATGCAGTTTACAATACCACACTATTATCCCGGTTTCCGGTGTATCGCATCCGAATGCAGTGACACCTGCTGTGCAGGATGGGCAATTATGATAGATGATCAATCTATGAAAAAATACAGGGCTCAATCCGAGGCTCTGGGCGAAAAGCTTTTAAATGGAGTTGATTGGAAGAAGGGCTGTTTTAAACAGAAACTAGGCAGATGTGCTTTTTTAAACGAAGCAAATCTTTGTGATATTTACACAGATGCAGGACCTTCCATGCTATGCAAGACCTGCAGGGAATATCCCAGGCATACAGAAGAATACGAAGGGGTGCGGGAACTTTCTTTATCAATGTCCTGTGAAGAAGCCGCAAAGATGATACTGGGGCTGAAAGAGCCAGTCCGTTTTCTTACAAAGGAAGATGAAAGAGAAGAGACGTATCCTGAGTTTGATTTCTTCCTTTTTTCAAAGCTTATGGATGTGAGAGAGGAGGTCTTTTCTCTTTTACAGAATCAAAGCAGGGACATCCAGTTAAGGGCGTCCATGGTTTTGGGACTGGTCCATGATTTACAGAGAAGGATCAGGGAAGGGACGCTGTATCAGACGGAGGAACTGATTGTCAGATACAGGAATACACAGTGTGAACAATTTTTTCGCTCAAAAAAGCGGGAATATAAGGTATCTGACAGGGAACGCTATGAAATAATGGGAAGCTGGTTTCTTCTGTTAGACAAACTGGAGGTTTTAAAACAGGAATGGCCGGTTACCCTTGGGGAGTTAAAAGCCTTACTTTTTGAAAAGGGGCCAGAACATTATGGAAAAATAAGAGAAAATTTTTATGAATATCTGGATACTGAGCCAGAAAGAAAGAGAGAGTGGAATCAGTGGCTGGAGCAGCTTTTGGTTTACTTTATTTATACGTATTTCTGCGGAGCTGTTTACGATGAGCAGCCCTATGTGAAAGCGAAGATGGCTGTCATCTGTACCTTATTCATAGCAGAACTGGCTCAGGCAGTTTATATCCGCAATGGAGGTCTTACTTTTAACGAGTTTGTACGGCTGGTTCATAGATTTTCCAGAGAGATAGAGCATTCAGATCAAAATCTTAATACACTGGAGAATGCATTTCGAACAGAAAAAACGTTTGGGCTGAAAGAAATACTCAAGGTATTATAAGAATAACGCCCTGTCTGCGAAAAGTACATGGACAATGCATCTTCTTGCAGCGGGCGATTACCTGGAATTGCATAGCTAGATAAAATTTGCAAAAATAGAAGCGAATACTACCGTACAAAGCCCGGAAGTGGCGATGGCAAGACTGCTCATGGCACCTTCAATTTCACCAATTTCCATTGCTTTTGTAGTGCCTACCGCATGTGATGCAGATCCGATGGCAATGCCTACTGCAACCGGATCTGTAATTTTAAACTTCCGGCATACCGATTCTGCGATAATGCTGCCTAATATACCGGTCACAATAATACTGGCAACCGTGATTGTCACAAACCCTTTCATCTCCTCTGAGATTCCCATTGCAATGGCAGTAGTTATGGATTTTGGTAAAAAGGTCACATATTCCTGATGGTTTAAACCAAACACGAATGCAAGAAGTAATACGGTACACATAGTGGTGAGTACGCCTGTCAGCGTTCCTGCAATAATTGCTTTAGAATGCTTTTTTAACAGATTTAACTGACGGTATAATGGCACAGCCAGGCACACGGTTGCGGGAGTTAACAGATAACTGATGTATTTTGCACTCTCATTATAGACCGTATAATCAATCTTAAAGACGGACAGGAATGCCATTACAATTAGAATTGAGATTAACAGGGGATTAAAGATGGCCAGTTTAAAACGTTTCTTAAGCTGAACCCCCATTTCATAGCTGACCAGGCTTAAAACCGAGCCGAAAAATAAAAAATCACCGATTGTCTGATTCATGATCCGTTCCTTTCTTCTTTTTATCGGTTTCAATAAAAAACTGAGTTACTTTTCCTGTCATTATCATAACAATAACTGTGGAGAAAAGTGTTATAACCAGAAAAGGTATGAGAATTGGTCGTAGGGAGCCCCACGAATCCAAAAGTCCGACTGCCGCAGGGATAAATAGCATGGGCATAATTTCCAGTAAAAAATCACTGACATCCTCAACTGCTTCAAGGGGAATCAGCCCGGTTTTTAAGCCTAAAAGCATAAGAATAAGACCATAGATACTGGCAGGTACGGGAAGTGGTACAAACAGATGGATCACTTCTCCTGCAAGTGAGATAAATAATATAATGCCGAATTGTCTTATGTGTTTCATGACAAAGCCTCCTGTATTTCCTGTCGAAAATTCAACTATGCTTAATCCTATACGCAAATCTTTCCGTTGTCAAATGATTTAATAAAAATTAAGATTGTAAATATATGTGGGTTTTTCCATAACAAAGGAGTATGAATCGATGTTATATCAAATAGAATTTGATGTTTTATATGCACTGCAGTCTCTGCATAATCCATGGCTTGATCAGGTCATGGTCCGTATTACAAGTCTGGGAGACCATGGATTTATCTGGATTTTAATTGGTGTGGTACTGTTTTGTATTCCCAAAACCAGAAAAATTGGGATTGGCGTATTGCTAAGCCTGGGGGTAGGACTTCTTCTTGGAAATATGATACTGAAAAACCTTGTAGAAAGGCCAAGACCCTGCTGGATTGATACCTCCATTCCTCTATTAATTCAAAATCCCAGAGACTTTTCCTTTCCTTCCGGCCATACGCTGGCTTCCTTTGAAGGAGCGATCAGCATCTGGCTCTATGATAAAAGGCTTGGAATTCCTTTTCTCATCCTGGCTGTACTCATTGCATTTTCCAGAATGTATTTATTTGTTCACTTTCCAACTGATGTGCTTGGAGGCGCTGTTCTTGGGATTTGTATAGCTTTATTGGTACACCACTTAATGGAAAGAAATACCTGTGTTGAAAAAAACACTTGATTTCTTAAGAATGTATGTTATACTGATGGCGATACAAAACTAAATAAAAGTCGCAGAGTAGACTTGTGTGCGTTAAGTGCCAGCTGAACAGGGAGTTGTCAGCAGGACGAAAAGATTTTCTTGCGGTACACGAGTCGCATCCCGCTGCACCAGAAGATAGGTGTCTTATCTCCGGTCGTAGTCTGAGGTCTGCAAAGGAGGTATTTTTTTATGAAAAAATTCGTTACTTTGTTCACCGATTCTTACAGAGAGCTGAAATCTGTAAGAACAATCACTGCCGCAGCCATGTTTGCCGCAGTTGCCATTATTTTGGACATGTTCTCCATTCAGCTGGGAAGCTACATCAAGATTACGTTTTCATCTATTCCCAATGGAATCATTTCCTACTTATTCGGTCCGGTAGTGGGTGGACTGTTTTCCGGAAGCCTTGATGTGCTAAAGTATTTATTAAAGCCCACCGGCGCCTTTTTTCCCGGACTTACCATGGTTACGGCCCTGGCAGGAGTCCTGTACGGCATTCTGTATTATAAGAAGCCGATTACCTTAAGAAGAATTCTCATATCCAAACTGGTGGTCATGCTGATCTGCAACGTGATATTAAACACCCTCTGCCTCTCCATGCTGTATGGAAAAGGGTTTATGGTGTTGCTGCCGGCAAGAGCGCTGAAGAATCTGGTTATGTGGCCTATCGATTCCATGATTTTTTATACCTTACTGAAAACCATGGATTCCATCGGTATTTTCCGAACTATTCGGAGTGTACATCTGCTTCATACAAAATAACCACAAAACCCCGGAGTGTCAATGTGATGCTCCGGGGTTTTTTACAGGGGAAAAATGTCGTAATTTGTAACCTGAATCAGATAAATGGACACAGGCATTGGTAAAATACATAGACATAAGACCAATTTCGTAATATAATCTTAGGTATATGTCT
This sequence comes from Lacrimispora struthionigena, assembly GCF_048627165.1. Lineage (NCBI taxonomy): Bacteria > Bacillati > Bacillota > Clostridia > Lachnospirales > Lachnospiraceae > Lacrimispora > Lacrimispora struthionigena. The sequence continues at coordinate 193,908 of NZ_JBMBWP010000002.1, read as the reverse complement.
GTAAATAACAGTTTTAACAGGAGGAATGAATCATGAGTGAGAGTTGTACTCATAATTGCAATACTTGCGGTGAAAGCTGCGGGAGCAGGGAAGAGGCTCAGACCAGTTTCTTAGAGCCGCTTAATCCGTCCAGCATAGTAAAAAAGGTAATTGGAGTTGTAAGCGGAAAGGGCGGCGTGGGAAAATCGCTGGTAACTTCCATGATGGCAGTCAGCATGAGTGGAAAGGGTTATAAAACGGCGATCCTGGATGCGGATATTACAGGACCTTCCATACCGAAGGCATTCGGTTTATCAGATAACGGTGTAGGAATGACACCAAACGGACTGATGATCCCTGCAGTCAGCGCAACAGGAATCGAAGTCATGTCAGCAAATTTAATTCTGGACCAGGAGACGGATCCGGTTATCTGGAGAGGACCGGTCATAGCAGGTGCTGTAAAACAGTTCTGGCAGGAAACTCTTTGGGAAAATGTGGATTATATGTTTGTGGATATGCCTCCGGGAACCGGCGATGTGCCACTGACCGTATTTCAGTCACTGCCTCTTGATGGCATTATTATTGTAACCTCTCCCCAGGAGCTGGTTTCCATGATTGTTGGAAAAGCAGTGAACATGGCGAAGAAGATGAATATCCCCATTCTTGGGCTTGTGGAAAATATGAGTTACTTAAGCTGTCCCGACTGCGGAAAGCAGATTGCTGTATTTGGTGAAAGCCATATCGATGAGGTGGCTGAAAATTACGGTGTGAAAGTGCTTGCCAGAATCCCCATTGATCCCAAGATTGCTGCTTCAGTCGATGCAGGAACCGTAGAGTATTTAGAGGCGCCATGGCTGAAAGAAGCAGTTGACGCAGTAGAGGCGGTTTAACCGGAACTGCTTTTTGAGGTATAAGAATGAATATTAATATGAACCCTAACAGTGAACTGAACCAGTCGATTGTAAAAGTTCCCAATCTGGTTTCGGTTCCGGACCCCCTGATGAAGCAGGCGTATCAGTTTCAGGAAGCTATGATGATGTATACCTGTGCCATTCGTGAGGTTAAGACAAAGCTGGAAGTATTAAACGATGAACTGTCGGTTCGTAACTCCAGAAATCCCATTGAACTGGTAAAATCCAGAGTAAAGAAGCCGGTTAGCATTGTTGAAAAATTAAAGCGCAGAGACCTTCCTGTCTCTTTAGAATCCATGATGGAAAACTTAGATGATGTTGCTGGTATTCGAGTCATCTGTTCCTTTTTAGATGACATTTATGCAGTAGCCGATATGCTTGCAAGGCAGGATGATGTCCATATCATAGCCATAAAAGATTATATCAGTCAGCCTAAAGTCAATGGATACCGCAGTTACCATATGATCATTGAAATTCCTGTTTTTTTCTCAGATCAGAAAAAATGGATGCGGGTGGAGGTTCAGATTCGTACCATGGCCATGGATTTTTGGGCCAGTCTGGATCATCAGCTTAAATACAAAAAGGAAATGCAGGAATATTCCCAGGAGATCAGTGATGAGTTGCGGGAATGTGCAGATGTAATCGCCCAGACCGATGAGAAGATGCTTAATATCAGAAAGCGGATTGAGGAACAGGGGATTACTGTGACGAAATAAATGGAATAAACATAATAAGGGTCAGGCTGTTACGGTTTATCATCTCCGTAACAGCCTGACCCTTAATTCATTGAATATGGGAAATGACTGGTAATGTAACAGTAAATCTGGTTCCGGTTTCCGCACTGCTGGCAACACTTATTTTTCCTTTGTGCTGGTCCACAATTGTTTTTGCGATAGAGAGTCCCAGACCGTAGCCGCCTTCTTTGTGGACTCTGGATTTATCAGTTCTGTAAAACCGTTCAAATATGTGCTCTTGCTCGGTTGGTGATATGAGTTCTCCCGTATTGACAATTGTAAGTACTCCGTGACCGGCCTGTTTTTTAAGAAAAACGGATACAGAGCCATTGGTACCAGCATACTTGCATGCATTATCCAGAAGAATGGTTATTAACTGTTTTAACTGGGCTTCCATACCTTCTATAAAAATATCAGTCTGAATGTCATTATTTAGAGTAACCTTGCTTTCAAAAGCTACCGATTCAAAGAGTAACACACCATTTAAAACCAGTTCACTGAAATCAAGAGGGAGCTTTGAGATCCGAACTGCCTCTACGGATTCCGTATCCGAGCGGGCAAGGAAAAGAAGTTCTTCCACCAGCTGTTTCATCCGATCCGCTTCCTCCTTCGTATTCATCAGCCATTTTTCCTGCTCTTTGATGGTGCGTTCTTTATGGGTAGAGAGAATCTGTAAATTTGCCAGTATCACAGTAAGAGGAGTTTTTAATTCGTGAGATGCATCTGCTATAAACTGATTTTGCTGATCCCAGGCTTTTTTTACAGGTTTTAAAGCCAGATGAGAAAGAAACAGGCTTAAAATAAAAAATAATATGATAGCTGTAAGGAAGACCAGAATGCAGTTGACCAGTAAAACCTCTAAGGCGTCCCGTTCATAGCTTAAATCTGCAAATCCGATTTCCATTCCGTCCCTTGCAGGCATTTTCATATATCGGAGGGAGTAATCTTTTAAAACTCCTTCCGTACTGTCTGTTTCATTGACCAGCTTTATTAAGGAAGAAGCTAATTCATCCGATACTGTAATATTATTTTCCTCAATTTTTTCAATGGTATTATCGGATTTCAGTGTGATTACAAATGAGGGAATGAGAGGAATCGGATTTTTTTTGGGCCGCCGGCCAAATTCCACCTTGTCTGGCGGCATTTTAAAACGTTCATGACTCAGGGACTGGATGAGAGTCATAGAGGTATCCCTCATGATCCGTTTCCGGTTTGAGACGTAAAATGTACCCATCACTACGGCCAGTATACTGATAACAAAGCACATATTAGTGAGTATAAACTTGATTCTTAACTTCTTAATCATTTGGATTCCTCCAGGCGGTATCCTACTTTTCGTACAGTGGTAATCTCTGCTTTTGAACCAAGAAAATGAAACTTTTTACGTAGAAATGAAATATAAGCTTCTACGTTATTATCCTCCGCATCAGAATCAGATCCCCATACCCGGTTGATTAAAGTATCCTTTGATATAATTTTTCCGATATTGCTCATAAGGATTCTCAACACTTCGAATTCTTTATAGCCCAGATGAATGGATTTGGTTTTACACCACAAATCATTGGTTGACAGATTTAATCTTAGATCTCCAAACTCCATTTCTTCTACAATCACTTCCCCCTGTCTGCGGGAAAGCGCCCGGATACGTGCCAGAAGTTCTTCCGGAATAAATGGTTTTGTCATATAATCATCGGCACCTTTATCCAGTCCGGTTACTTTATCACTTACGTTATCACGGGCTGTAAGCATTAGGATGGGAGTCTGTATTTTGGCTTCCCGAAGTTTCTCAACAATCTGAAACCCATTCTCACCAGGGAGCATCACATCCAGAATTATTACATCATATTCTCCTGACAGACCGCAGTATAAACCATCTTTTCCGTTAAAAACCAGATCAGTCTGATAATGCTGTTCCTTCATAATCTGTCCTATGGCTTCGGCCAGTCTGACTTCATCTTCCACAATTAACAGCTTCATTGTTAAGTTCTCCTTTGCTTTATTTATTATAGCCTTAAAAATTCATTTAAGCAATCAAATGCCTGTTTTTTCATTATAAGGGTACTGCCTTAAAATAAGCTGAAATACTAAAAAACAGACAGTTTTTAATTTCAGGTTAATTTCAGTTTACCATCACAAAGCCATCACAACGATTTGTTAAGATATTAAGAAATCTTATAAAGGAGAGGAGAAACTTAAATGAATGCACGAAGAGCGGCGGCTTCACTTGCAGTTGTTTTGGCTGCGACGGCGATTACACCGATGAGAGCAGAGGCATCAGCCAATTTTGATTTAAGAAAAAAAGTCATCGGTATATCGGGTATTATGAATACGACCAATACAGCGATGTCTGTCACACGCGGAGAATTTGCCGCCATGCTGGTAAATGCTTCTTCTTACCGAAGCACAGTAAGCAGTTTAAGCAATACTTCTGTATTTGCGGATGTGCCAAGAGATAATGAATATTCGGCTCAGATCCGGATTGCGGCAGAACAGGGGTGGATGAATGGATATCTGGGAGGTGTATTTAAACCAGATGATTACATAACACTTCAGGATGCAGTAAAAGGGGTTCTGGCATTATTGGGATATAAGAATTCTGATTTCACAGGTGACCAGACGGGATCCAGACTTTCCAAATACCATTTTCTAGAACTGGATGAAAATATTAACAAGGAAGCCCTGGAAGTAATGAAAAAGGATGACTGCATCAACCTTTTTTATAATCTGCTGAAAACAAATAATACTTCCGGCAGCATGTATGGAAAGATATTAGATTGTGAACTGACCGAGGATGGTGAAATCAATCCGTTTACCATGGTGGATAACAGCTTAAAGGGACCAAAAGTCGTTAGAAGCAAGAGCAGTCTGAACAATTATCTGCCCTTTAAACTCAAAGATGCCAATGTGTATCTGGATGGGGAGGCAGTGTCCAATTCCAGTGATGCGATTTCTGTGGCTCTGGAAAGCTCGGATGGAGTACTGGTATATTATCATTCATTGTCCAAAACGGTATGGCTTTATACGGTTGGAACGGAAAATGAAAGCGGGCGGTCCGCGGCATTTGGTGAAATTACAAACATCGTTTATAATTCCACAGATTTAATGAATCCCAGTGCCATCATTCTGGATGATGGAAATACCTATACTCTTACCAGCACCGAGATGCAGTTCGCATTTTCTTCTTATGGGGATTTGAGAGTCGGAGATACCGTAAATCTTGTTTATACCCTTTCTACCAACAGTAATGGAGATGAAACAAGGACTGTCATTGATTATATAGAAGATTAGCGGGAGAGGCCGGAATGAAAAAAATCATCCAGAAGTTTTTAAAAAGTGATCAGAAAAAAAGAAATGGAAAGCGGAAAAAGATTTTTATTATTCTGCTCCTGATCGTTACTGCATTGGCAGGGATATTTTTTGCTTTTTCATACAAAAAGAGTAAGGAAGCAAATGCCCAGGCAAAAAAGATCAAAACTGCAGTTGTTACAAAAAGAGACATCTCATCAAAACTGTCTTCTTCCGGAACCATTTCTCCGAAGGATACCTATGATATCACCTCGCTGGCGGAAGGAGAGGTGATAGAAGCCAATTTTGAAGAGGGCGATGAAGTGCAAAAAGGTCAGGTTTTATACCGGATTGACAGCTCTTCTGCGGAAACCCAGCTGACCTCAGCCAACAATTCTCTTGAACGGGCACAGGAAAGTTATCAGGTGGCATTGGATAATTATAATGATGCCTTAAAAGATTACAGCCAAAATACATATAAATCTACGGAAACCGGATATATCAGCTCTTTATCCATAAAAGAAGGAGATAAAATCAGTGATAAAACGGAAATAGCCTCTATTGTAGATGACAGTATTATGAAAATCAAGCTTCCGTTTCTTTCTGGAGAGGCAGCCCAGATACCGGCTGGAAGCGCAGCTGTTTTAACCCTTTCGGATACGGGGGAACAGGTAAATGGAACGGTTGTTTCTGTAGGAAATATGGATGTTACGCTGACAGGAGGAAGGATTGTCCGATATGTTACGATTGAAGTTCCAAATCCCGGTGGTCTGACAAAGGATATTTCTGCTACGGCAACAGCAGGAGGCTTTGTATGCAGTATGGAGGGGACATTTGAAGCAAAACTTGAGACCACAATGAAAGCGGATCTTCCGTCAGGAGTTGAGGTAAGTGCATTGCTTGTACATGAGGGTGACTACGTAACCAAAGGGACTCCCGTTTTTACCATAGAAAGCAAAAGTGCGGCAGCCCTCATTCGTACTTATAAGGATGCCCTGGATAAAGCACAATCCTCTCTGGAATCTGCAAAAAATTCTCTGGATAACACCCAGGAAACCTACGATAATTATACGATTACTGCTCCTATATCAGGTAAAGTAATCACAAAAAGCATTAAGGTGGGAGATAAGATTACAAAGAGCTCCAGCGGCAGCACTACACTTGCAACAATCTATGACATGTCCAATTATACCTTTGAAATGAGTGTGGATGAGCTGGATGTCAAATCAGTGGCAGTGGGGCAGAAGGTGGAAATTACCGCTGATGCTGTAAGCGGAAAGACATTTTCCGGTACAGTTACCAATGTAAGTCTGAAAAGCACCACAACCGATGGAGTAACCAATTATCCGGTTACCATTACGTTAGATGATGGCATGGATGAACTGCTTCCCGGCATGAATGTGGATGGAGTCATTGTATTAAATGAGGCTTCTGACGTGCTTACCATTCCGGCCGATGCACTGATACGGGGTAATAATGTTTATATAAAGGATGATACCGTAAAAGAGGCCAATGGAGCTGTCCCCGCAGGATTTAAAGAGGTTGAAGTAAAAACCGGATTAATTAATGATGATTATGTGGAAATAACTTCAGGTCTTGAAGAGAACCAGGAGGTTTATGTGGCTCAGACTACAGTGAGCAGTACCAGCAAAACTACCGGCATGCCAGGAGAAATGGGAGGCCCGCCAGGAGGAATGGGCGGTGGCATGGAAGGTGGACGAAGCGGGGGAGGAAATAATAATAGCAGAAGCAGCAGCGGCGGCGGTCAGTCCCGTTCAAAATAATGAGGAGGAATGGAATGTGGCAGAGCCCTTGATTGAATTAAAGGAGATCTACAAGGTATATCAGATGGGAGAGGAAGAGGTACGCGCAAATGACGGAGTGACCATGACCATATATCGGGGAGAATTTGTTGCCATTGTGGGAAAGTCAGGAAGCGGGAAATCCACTCTTATGAATATTATAGGCGCTCTTGATGTTCCAAGCGATGGTACCTATCTCCTGGGTGGAGAGGATGTGGGAAGTATGACTGACAATCAGCTGGCACAGATCCGAAATAAAATGATCGGCTTTATTTTTCAGCAGTACAATCTGCTTCCCAAATTAAACCTTCTGGAAAATGTGGAGCTGCCCCTACTCTATGCCGGAGCCGGAAATGAGGAACGAAAAGAACGTGCCATGGCGTCTTTGGAACGGGTGGGACTGGCAGACAAGTGGAGAAATCTCCCAAATCAGCTATCTGGCGGACAGCAGCAAAGAGTATCCATAGCCAGAGCTCTTGCCGGAAATCCCTCTCTGATTCTGGCAGATGAACCGACGGGTGCCCTGGATTCCAAAACCAGCCGGGATGTACTGGATTTCTTAAAGGAACTAAATGATGAGGGCAATACCATTGTAATGATTACTCATGACAGCAGCATTGCTTTAGAAGCGCGGCGGGTCATAAGGGTACACGATGGTAAGATTAATTTCGATGGAGACGTAAATGAATATTCTGCAATCCTTTAAAATGGCTCTGAAAAGTATCTGGGGGAATAAGATGCGTTCTTTTCTCACCATGCTGGGTATTATTATAGGCGTGGCATCGGTAATCATTCTGGTCAGTATTGTAAACGGTCAGATGTCTTATATGAAGGACAGCTTTACCAGTATGGGTACCAATCAGATGACGGTCCGTTTAACCAACTTAACAACCAGATATGCAGATGTAGATGAAATGTACCAGTTTTATAACGACAACAGGGATTTATTTTCTCATATGACACCAAGCGTATCGGTAAGTGCCAAGTTAAAATATGGGACAGAATCTCTGGAAGATACCACAGTAACAGGAGTCAGTGAAGATTATCTGGGTATGAAAGATCAGACTCTTGATGCAGGACGTTTTATTTCCTATTCTGATATTGCTTCCAGACAGAAGGTGTGTGTGGCAGGGTATTACGTTGCCTGGAAATTATATGGAAGCGTGGATAATGCCATAGACAAAACAATTAAAATGAATGGCAGCGCTTACCGGATTGTAGGTGTCATATCCAGACAGGATGACGATGAGCTGGAAGCCGGAGGAACGGATGATATTTTGTATCTTCCATACAGCAGTGCTGCAAAAATGAACAATACGGCAAAAATCAGCAACTACGTGTTTTCCACATCTGATACAGACTATACGGCAAAAGCCAAAGAGTCTCTGGAAACATTTTTACTGGGAATCTATAAAGATGACAGTCTGTACCGGGTTACTGCCATGAGCGAGATGCTGGAATCTTTGGATTCCATGATTGCCATGATGTCCATGGTTCTTGGCGGCATTGCCGGAATTTCACTTCTGGTGGCAGGTGTGGGAGTCATGAATATTATGCTGGTGTCAGTATCGGAACGAACCAGGGAAATCGGAATCAGGAAGGCTCTGGGAGCAAAAAAGAAACATATCATGCAGCAGTTTGTAATTGAAGCGGCTGTCACCAGTTCTCTTGGAGGAGTGGTTGGGATTGTAGTAGGTTCTGTAGCAACCACCCTGGTTGGGGCTGCCATTGGAATCAATGCAACACCTACGCCGGGCGCAGTAATTGTGTCCTTTAGCGTATCGGTTGGAATCGGTCTTTTGTTTGGATACATGCCGGCCAGCCGTGCTGCCAACTTAAGCCCCATTGATGCACTTCGAAGTGAATAATAAAAGGAATAATTTCTTGCAAATGTGTCATAGGAGTGATACTATTTGCATAGGTACCAAAGGAGTAGCTCTTTTACGGCTACTCCTTTTCGGGCGTAAGAGAATCTTTGTGATAGGAAAGGATATAGAAAATGAATGTTGCAGATATGCATTGTGATACCATAGCAGAGCTTTATTACAGAAGACAGGCGGGAAAAGAAAGCTCTATTTTAAAGAATGACTGCCATATTGATCTGGAGAGAATGAAAAAAGGGAATTACTGTCTGCAGAATTTTGCCCTGTTTACAGAACTGACTAAGCATGAAAGACCCTTTGAATACTGCATGCAGCTGCTGGACTTATTTTATACCGAACTGGAACTGTATGGAGATTTGATTGGGATTGTCAGGACATATGAAGATATTGAGAAAAACCGGAAGGAGGGGCGGATGTCTGCCATGCTTACCATTGAGGAGGGCGGCGTCTGTCAGGGGGAAACGGCATTTTTGCGTAATTTTTACCGCCTGGGCGTCCGTATGATGACTCTGACATGGAATCACATCAATGAACTGGCTTATCCAAACCGAATCCGCATTGAGAAAGAGGAAGCATTTTTTGAACCGGAAACCGAACACGGGCTTACCGAAACGGGTATTGTTTTTGTGGAGGAGATGGAGCGGCTGGGTATGATTATTGATGTATCCCATTTATCTGATGCAGGTATTTATGATGTGTTCCGTTACACGAAAAAACCTTTTGTGGCAAGTCACTCCAATGCAAGAACCATAGCAACCAATCCCAGGAATTTAACCGATGAGATGATAAAAATGCTTGCAGAGCGGGGCGGAGTAACAGGAATCAATTTTTGCGGAGATTTCCTTCATGACTGGAACAAAGGGGAGAAGTCGTTAAGCCGCATTCAGGATATGGTCTCACACATAAAGCATTTAAAGAAGATTGGCGGAATTGGCTGCATTGGCCTGGGATCGGATTTTGATGGTATCGGAGGAGAACTGGAGATGAAATCTCCGGAAGATCTGCCCCTTTTAGAAGCATGCATGAAAAAAGAAGGCTTTAGCGATTCTGAAATTGAAGCTGTTTTCTATGGCAATGTACTCCGTGTGTATAAAGAAATTTTACATTAAGACAAAATTTTACATAAATTTTACAATTGCATGCATAATACTTTACATAGATTTGATATGATACTTACATAACATGACTTGTCATGAAATACAGGAGGATGATATGTCAATTACAGATATACAAATGCTGTTTCAGTTTATCGGGGGGCTGGGAATGTTCCTTTACGGAATGGATGCCATGGCTGATGGACTACAGAAATCTGCAGGACATAAGATGCAGCAATTGCTTGGAGCATTAACTAGCAACCGGCTGATGGGTGTTTTGCTTGGAACGGGAATTACCGCTATCATACAGAGCAGTTCCGCCACTACAGTAATGGTGGTTGGATTTGTCAACGCGGGTATCATTAATCTTCAGCAGGCAGTGGGCATTATTATGGGTGCAAACATTGGAACTACTGTTACCAGCTGGATCGTCTCCATGAGTGAATGGGGAGAAATGTTAAAGCCGGAATTTTTTGCGCCTGCACTTGTGGGCGTTGGCGCACTTTTTAGTTTATTTTCAAAGAGTGAAAAGAAAAAACAAATCGGTCAGATTTTAGTTGGTTTTGGTGTTTTGTTTATTGGCCTTAGTTTTATGTCTTTATCCATTACCCCTTACAAGGAAGCTCCCATATTCGGACAGGCATTTTCTGTACTAGGCAAAAATCCCATTCTGGGAATACTGGCCGGTCTTGTGGTAACCGGCATTATACAAAGTTCTTCCGCTTCTGTCGGTATCTTACAGACCCTTGCACTGAATGGGATTGTAAACTGGCAATCAGCTATTTTTATCACATTGGGGCAGAATATCGGTACCTGTGTAACTGCATTGCTTTCCAGCCTGGGAGCAAACCGGACAGCCAAACGTGCTGCTGTGATCCATCTTCTCTTTAATGTAACGGGTGCCTTTATTTTTGGAATTATCATGTTCGTTTTATTTAAACTGAATCCGGTACTTGCATCTTCTTCCATTAGCAGCGTAGAGATATCCATATTTCATACCATATTTAACGTATCGAATACCATTATCTTATTTCCTTTTGCCGGACTGCTTGTTAAAGCCTCTGGATTTTTTATACGGAGTAAAGAAAAAGAAGAAGCGCCTGATCCTGAAAGCGAGATGAAGCGTCACTTAGATGAGAGAATTCTGGAAACGCCCTCCTTCGCCATTGAAAATGTAAATCAACAAGTGGTGAATATGGGATATGCTGCACTTGAAAATTTTGATGTGGCAGCAGACGCGCTGCTGAGCAGCGATTTATCCGAAATCCGGCAGGTGGAGAAGCTGGAACAAAAGATTGATCATTATGAGAAGCTGCTGACAGATTATTTAATAAAAATCAATAATCAATCATTAAATGAAGAACAGCATATGCTGGTTAAAAATCTCTTCTATACAGTCAGTGATTTTGAACGGGTCAGCGATCACTGTGAAAACTTATCGGAACTTGCAGCGGAAAAAGCCAATCGTAAGATTATCTTTTCCAAGGAAGCAGAAAGCGAAATGAGAGAAATGCTGAACGCTGTCCGGTCTTCTCTGGAACATGCTGTGAAAGCAAGAGAAACTTCTGATATGTCAGAAGTACGTGCTGTCGTTCAGAGTGAGGAAAATGTAGACAGCCTGGAGGAAGAATTAAGAGAACGTCATATTGAACGTTTATCTGCACAGGCCTGTAAACCAGAAAACGGAGTTATCTTTTTGGATGCATTAAGTAACCTGGAAAGAATATCTGACCACGCCCATAACATTGCAGGTTACGTAAAGGAAGAAATATAAGAAACATACTTAAACTTTTTTAGACAGAAAGGAGAATGTATGGAACGAATCTATGTAGTAGAGGATGATGACAATATCAGGGACTTAATAAAAATTGCCCTGGAAGGCTTTGGATATGAGGTGTCTGCACATGAACTGGCAGAGGAAGCCTTAAAGTGTATGGAAACGGATAAACCCGCCCTGGCTGTCTTTGATCTTATGCTTCCTGGTATGGACGGATTGTCGGCTATACGCAAAATCCGGAAAAATGATTCATTAAAAGACATTCCCATTCTTGTCCTCACTGCCAAAGACCGGGAGTTTGACAAAGTGGCCGGTCTGGATGGCGGTGCAGATGACTATATGACAAAGCCTTTTGGTGTCATGGAGCTTGCGGCACGCATCCGCAGTCTTTTGCGCCGGAGTACGAAAAATCAGGGATCTGAGGATGAACTGGATCAGTATTGTCTGAACTTAAACAAGAAGACCAGAGAAGTTTATTGTGACGGAGTAAAGGTTGAACTTACATTAAAAGAGTTTGAATTGCTGCAATATCTTATGGAAAATCACAATAAAGTAGTAACCAGGGACGAACTGCTTAATCACATCTGGGGATATGATTATGATGGAGAAACCCGGACTCTTGACATGCACATCCGTACGCTGCGGCAGAAGCTGGGAGAAAACGGCGGTTCCTGCATTAAGACGGTTCGTGGAGTGGGCTACCGCTTAATTAAAACCGAAGAATGATGGAAAAGAACAGGCGGTATAAATTGACAGAGGGAGGCACTATGAAACAGGCGATCTTTTTAAAATTTATTCAGATTATTCTTGTAGTACTGGTGTTAAGCAGTTCTATCTTTTATATTGCCTCCAGCAGTGCTCTGCTTAAAAATTCCAGAAAAGACATGAAATATACATTAAAGGCTATGGATGAGGTTCTTGATTACAACGGAGATTTAGAAAAGGAAATCGGAGACCTAAAGCCAACATTAAGTGAAAACCGTAGCCGTTTCACCGTCATTAGCCTTGATGGAACCGTAGCGGCCGATACTGGAGAAGTACCGGTCGCTTCTTTGGATAATCACGGAGACAGGGAAGAGGTGAAGGAAGCACTGGCAGGTGGGATAGGAACTGCCAGACGCTATTCAAAGACCCTTAAGGAGAGTATGCTTTATGTTGCCATACGCTCTTCCAAATCCGATTACATTCTGCGAATGGCAATTCCCTATACCGGTATGAAAGAAAATTTAATACTTCTTCTCCCTGCGGTATGGCTTAGCTTTCTTGCTGCTATCATGTATTCAGCTTTTTCTGCAGACAGTTTCGCTGAGTCAATCACCCGGCCTCTGAAAGAAATTTCCCAGGAGATGTTAAAGGTAAACGGCGATTATACAGATCTTTCTTTTGAACGATATCAGTATCCGGAAATTAATATCATTGCAGAAACCACTACCAGAATGTCAAAGAATGTAAAAGATTATCTGACTCAGATTGAACGGGAAAAGCAGATCCGCCAGGAATTTTTCAGCAATGCTTCTCATGAATTAAAAACTCCCATCACATCGGTACAGGGCTATGCGGAACTTTTGGAAAGCGGGATTATACAGGATGAAGCTCAAAAGTCAGATTTTATAAAGCGCATTAAAAAAGAAGCGGGAAATATGAATAACCTGATTAATGATATTCTTATGATATCCCGTCTGGAGACAAAAGAGGCAGAGGTTTTAAAAAGTGATGTACGCCTTTCCATACTGGTAGAGGATATCATCGAATCCTTAGAACCCCTTGCAGCTTCTCACGAAGTTCTTCTTCATATGGACTGTAAGCCGGTCTGTATCTATGCCAACGGCCAGCAGATGAAGGAATTAATTGGCAATCTGGTCAGCAATGCGGTAAAATATAATAAACCAGGCGGAGAGGTATGGATCACAGTTCGTGAGGAAGACCGCAATGTGATAATCCGGGTAAAAGATAATGGGATGGGGATTCCAAAAGAATCGTTAGGGCGTATATTTGAACGGTTCTACCGGGTTGATAAGGGGAGAAGTAAAAAACAGGGCGGAACCGGTCTTGGTCTTTCCATTGTAAAACATATTGTAAACTTTTATCATGGCACCATTACGGTGGAATCAACCATTGATGTTGGAACGGAATTTATGGTTAAGATTCCGATCCAGGGAAAAACACTATAAAAGAAGCCGTTTCAGGCAGGAGGTGTACGGGTATGGGAAATTTTGTTTTAACCTGTTGTTCTACGGCAGACATGAAAAAGGAATTTTTTGAAAGCCGCAATATTCCATATGTCTGTTTTCATTACACAATAGATGGGGTAACTTATCCGGATGATTTGGGGGAGAGTATCCCGTTTGAAAAATTTTATGAGCGGATTGCCAAAGGGGCAGCACCTTATACCTCTCAGGTAAATGTTGAGGAATACTGCAATTTTTTTGAACCGATCTTAAAAGAAGGAAAAGATATTTTGCATCTGACTCTGTCTTCCGGAATTTCCGGTACCTATAATTCCGCCTGTGTGGCGGGAAGCGAGATGCGTCAGAAATATCCGGAAAGGACTATAATTATACTGGATACACTTGGGGCGTCTTCTGGTTATGGACTTTTAACCGATGCAGCAGCAGATTTACGGGATAATGGAGCCACATTAGAGGCAGCGGCACAATGGGTTATGAATAACCGGCTTTCTGTACACCATTGGTTTTTCTCTACGGATCTTACCAGCTTTAAACGGGGAGGAAGAATATCTGCAACCTCTGCCATGCTTGGAACTGTTCTGAATATCTGCCCTCTTATGAATATAGATGATACCGGACATTTAATTCCGAGACAGAAAATAAGGACAAAAAAAAGAGCCATTCAGGAAATGGTAAAAATGATGGAACTCCATGCCCAAAATGGTTCCCGCTATAACGGAAAATGCGTGATTGCCCACTCCGCCTGTGAGACCGATGCAAAAGAAGTGGCAGCACTCATTGAGAGCCGCTTCCCCATGCTGTCAGAAAAAGTGATTATTAACAGCATTGGCTGCGTAATCGGTTCCCACACAGGTCCTGGAACGGTGGCGCTATTCTTTTTCGGAGATAAAAGAACTGATTAGTTGTTTAATTACCCATAATCTGGGCAATCATACGATTGGGCAGGCAGACAATGCTTTCCCCTGTCTGTTCAATTGTGCCCTGATGGATACAGATTTTGTCGGGACAGGTTGCATCGGAGACGTGCACCTTTCCGCCTTTAATTACTATGCGGTTGGTTCCGCTCTGATATCCGTTTACTAAAATCTCTGTATCATGGTTTAAATCCAGCTTATCAACAACATTCCCATCTACCGTGATCTCAAGATATCTGGCAGGCTTTGAAAAAATGATCTTGTTTACAAGGAGGAGAATGCAGGATATTGCTACAATAATAACAATTAATATGACTTCTTTCTTATGTTTTTTAATTTCCATTCTAACAGATCCTCTTACTTATTTTCTATAATACATAAACAGAATGGCTTAATAGTAGGCCCTGTTTTATTATAACACAGAATCCCCACTCATTCCAAATATAATTAAAATTTCATAAAGTCGTTGCCGGAATCGTTAAGAATGTGTTAAAATAAAGTCAAACTTTATAAAAGCAGGAGGAGATATGAATAAAAGTAACGCAAATGCTAAACGAAATGGATATATTGGGTTAGGAGCCATGATTTTACTGGCTGGCGCTACTGTTTTTGGAACAGATCCACTTTATAAGGCGATTGACAACAGTGTTAGACCCGAAATCTATGTTCCGGGTACCTATACAGGTACTGCGAGAGGCTACGGCGGGATTGTCACCGCAGATGTAACAGTATCAGGAAAGACCATTGACTCCATTGTTGTAAATGGAGAGAAGGAAACTCTGCTCAATATGGTATTGCCAGGGTTAACGGATTCCATTCTTGGAAAGCAGTCCACAGAGGTGGATGCAGTATCAGGAGCAACGCTTAGCAGCAATGCCATAAAGGAAGCAGTGGATCAGGCTCTTGCCAAGGCAAGAGGAGAAAAGCCGGAAGATGTGCCGGAGACAACGAAAGAGGCATCTGAGACTTCCGCTTCTTTAAAGGATGGAACCTATACTTATGAATCACCGGAATTTGATGAGAACGGATTTAAAGATCAGGTCAGTATGACCGTTAAGGGGAATGCAATTACAGCCCTTACCTGGGACTGCATAAAGGAAGACGGAACCAAAAAGAGCCAGCTTTCCATGGATGGAAAGTATGTGATGACCGAGAAAGGTCCCAAGTGGCATGAACAGGCAGAATCAGTGGTGGGTTATGTTTTAGAGCACCAGTCCCTGGATGGATTAGTGAATGAAAAAGGCTATACCGATTCCGTATCTTCTGTCAGCATTAACTTAATGGGATTTGTAAACGGAGTAAAAGACTGCTTAACCCAGGCCGCCGGTGAAGGTGAGAGCCAGGCAACGGCGTTAAAAGAAGGAACCTATACTTACGAATCACCCAAGTTTGATGAGAACGGATTCAAAGATCAGGTGAGTATGACTGTTAAGGGGAACGAAATTACAGCCCTTACCTGGGACTGCATTAAGGAAGATGGAACCAAAAAGAGCCAGCTTTCCATGGATGGAAAGTATGTAATGACTGAAAAAGGTCCCAAGTGGCATGAACAGGCAGAAGCAGTGGTGGGTTATGTTTTAGAGCACCAGTCCCTGGACGGATTGGTGAATGAAAAAGGCTATACCGATTCCGTATCCTCTGTCAGCATCAACTTAATGGGATTTGTAAACGGAGTAAAAGACTGCTTATCTCAGGCAGCCGGTGCAGGTGAGAGCCAGGCATCAGCGTTAAAAGAAGGAACCTATACTTATGAATCCCCCAAGTTTGATGAGAACGGATTCAAAGATCAGGTAAGTATGACCGTTAAGGGGAATGCAATTACAGCCCTTACCTGGGACTGCATAAAAGAAGATGGAACCAAAAAGAGCCAGCTTTCCATGGACGGAAAGTACGTAATGACAGAGAAAGGTCCCAAGTGGCATGAACAGGCAGAGGCGGTTGTCGGCTATGTGCTGGAACACCAGTCTTTAGAAGGCCTTGTGAATGATAAAGGTTATACCGATTCCGTATCCTCTGTCAGCATTAACTTAATGGGCTTTGTAAACGGCGTAAAGGATTGTTTAACTCAGGCCTCCAGTGAAGGAAAGAGCCAGGCATCAGAGTTAAAAGAAGGAACCTATACATACGAATCACCGGAATTTGATAAGAACGGATTTAAAGATCAGGTGAGTATGACCGTTAAGGGAAATGCGATTACAGCACTTACCTGGGACTGCATAAAGGAAGACGGATCCAAAAAGAGCCAGCTTTCCATGGACGGAAAGTATGTAATGACCGAGAAAGGTCCCAAGTGGCATGAACAGGCAGAAGCAGTGGTGGGTTATGTTTTAGAGCACCAGTCGCTGGACGGATTGGTGAATGAAAAAGGTTATACCGATTCCGTATCATCTGTCAGCATCAATTTGATGGGATTTGTAAACGGAGTGAAAGACTGCTTAACCCAGGCGTCAAAACAGTAGAAGTGTATAATCCCGGAAACCGGCAGGAAATGCCCTTTTCCGGGATTTTTCTTTTTACACAGGTGGGCAAGTGTGATAAGATAAAATCTGCAGGTAAAAAAAAGGAGATTTGAAATGAATAAAAAGAAATCGGCACACATGGCCGCACTTTACGGAATGCTGATTGCCCTTGCCTTTGTTCTCAGTTTTGTTGAAAGTCTCATTCCTATTTCCCTGGGCATTCCAGGAGTAAAACTGGGACTGGCAAATCTGGTAACTGTTGTGGGTCTTTATACGGTGGGAACCACAGGGACCGTAGTCGTTTCTCTTCTTAGAATTGTGCTGACAGGATTTACATTTGGTAACTTATTTGCCATGCTCTACAGCCTGGCTGGCTGGGGGTTTAGCATTGTCATTATGATTCTTTGTAAAAAAAAGAAATGGTTTGGAACTTCGGGAATCAGTATCCTTGGCGGGATTGGTCATAATATCGGACAGATTACGGTCGCGGCATTTGTGGTAAAGCAGGCGGGGGTATTCTTTTATCTTCCGATGCTGTTAATAGCAGGTACGGCAGCAGGGCTTGTCATTGGCATACTGGGGGCTATGATTATCAGCAGAATTAAAATTGTTATAAAAAAATTGTATTAAATCGAAAAGATATTATATTGTGTTAAGGCTTTGTCAAAGGTATAATGGGAGAGACAAAAGATGGAATGAAATCCAGGAGGAATAGCAGAATGATTGATAAGGCAATTAAGAAACTGGTAACTTATGGGCTGGATACAGGGCTGATCAGTGAAGATGACCGTTATTATGCAGTAAATCAGATTCTCGACGTATTGTGGATGGACGAGTATGAAGAACCCCAGGAAGAAACAGGGGATATAGATTTGGAGGAGGTGTTAGCCGAACTGCTGGACTATGCCTTTGAAACTGGTATCATTCCTGAAAACAGCATTACATACAGGGATTTGTTTGATACCAAGCTGATGAACTGTCTGATGCCAAGACCAAGTGAAGTGGAAACCAGATTCTGGGGATTATACAATCATCAGTCACCTCAGGCAGCTACTGAATATTATTATAAGCTGAGCCAGGATTCTGATTATATCAGGCGGTATCGGATTAAGAAGGATATGAGATGGGTGACTGCTTCCAAATATGGCGATCTGGATATCACCATCAATTTATCAAAGCCGGAAAAAGATCCCAAAGCAATTGCGGCTGCGAAGCTTGCAAAACAAAGCGGTTATCCCAAATGCCAGCTTTGTATGGAAAACGAGGGGTATGCAGGGAGAACAGATCATCCGGCCAGAAACAATCACAGAATCATTCGTTTAAAGATCAATGACAGTCAGTGGGGATTTCAATATTCTCCATACGTTTATTATAATGAACACTGTATTGTTTTCAATGGAAAACATACACCGATGAAGATCGAAAGAGATACCTTCGTAAAATTATTTGATTTTGTAAAACAGTTTCCTCATTATTTCCTGGGGTCCAATGCAGACCTTCCCATTGTAGGAGGATCCATTTTATCCCACGACCATTTCCAGGGAGGTAATTATGATTTTGCAATGGCGAAAGCGAAGGAGGAAGAACTGTTTTGCATCAAGGGGTTTGAGCATGTGACAGCCGGCATTGTGAAATGGCCTATGACTGTTTTACGTACAAGAAGCACCAACCCGGAGGATTTAATAGAACTTGGAACAAAAGTACTGGAAGCATGGAGAGCCTATACCGATGAATCTTTGTTTGTATTTGCAAACACGGAAGGACAGCCTCATAACACCATTACTCCTATTGCAAGAAAACGTGGAGATGAATACGAACTTGATCTGGTACTGAGGAATAATATTACAACGGAAGAATTCCCTTACGGAGTTTATCATCCTCACCAGGAGCTGCACCACATTAAGAAAGAAAACATCGGGTTAATTGAAGTAATGGGACTTGCTGTGCTTCCATCAAGACTGAAGGCTGAGTTAAATCTCATATCAGAATATCTGCTTGAAGGAAAAGACATAAGAAGCAATGAAGTGATTGAAAAACATGCTGACTGGGTTGATTCCTTCCGTGCAGACTACCAGTCTTTTACGAAAGACAATGTGGACGAGATATTAGAAAAAGAGGTTGGTCTGGTCTTTGAGCGGGTGCTTGAAGATGCAGGTGTGTTTAAATACGATGAGGCAGGAAGAGCCGGATTTAAGCGTTTTCTTACCAGTATGGGATTTGAATCCGTGTCACAATAGAAAGACTGTGAGACTATCAGAGAGAATCATGTTTGTAATTATCTTCCCTTTGAGTTATATTCTAGTGGGAACGGATGGAAAATCTCCGTTCACTGAATACGGAACCGGACTGATGAGCCGGAGGGGGACATATTAACAGTCATGAAGCAGATAGAAAATAAAACACTGAGAACGCTTACGGAGTATGGACTGATTACGTTCAGTATCTGGATTATGGTGGTGGGGATTTACTTTTTTAAATTTCCCAATAATTTTGCTTTCGGAGGTGTGACCGGGCTTGCGACTGTGATCAGCGCATTAACCCATTGGTCAGCAAGTCAGTTTACGACGATTGTCAACACAGTACTGCTTGTACTTGGATTTCTGTTTTTGGGAAGAGGTTTTGGTATTAAGACTGTTTATGCCAGTGTCCTGATGTCGGTTTTCTTATATATTCTGGAAAAGGTTTGCCCGATTACCGGACCACTGACAAAAGAACCGCTGCTGGAACTGATTTTTGCCATACTTTTGCCAAGCGTTGGAACGGCGATCCTGTTTAATATCGGAGCATCCAGCGGAGGAACCGATATTATTGCCATGATATTAAAACGATATACCAGCTTTAACATCGGGACAGTGTTATTATTAGTGGATGTTACCGGAGTGATTATGGCTTATTTTGTTTTTGGACCAGAGACAGGACTGTTTTCTTCCCTGGGACTGATGGCAAAATCACTGGTAATTGACGATGTCATTGAGAATATGAATCTTTGCAAATGCTTCAGTATCATCTGTGATGATCCTGCACCCATTTGTGATTATATTATTCATGGCCTCAATCGAAGCGCTACGGTATATGAAGCCCAGGGTGCTTTCAGTCATCATAAAAAGACGGTGATTCTTACAACGATGAAGCGTTCTCAGGCGCTGAAGCTGAGGAATTATATTCGAAATGTGGAACCGTCAGCATTTGTGCTCATTTCTAATTCAAGTGAAATTATAGGCAAGGGCTTTCTTGCCAGTTAAAAGATAAAAAAACCGAAGGACCAATGTTCTTCGGTTTTTTGTATAATAAATACTGCTTATATTGGTAAAAATAAGTCTAAAATGACGAAAATGCACTTTAGCACTTTAAAAACACATAAATTTAAAGTAATAAAATTGACGGAGGTTATTTTTTGTAGTATGATACAAATTAAGTTCTTAACAGGACAAGTTTTAGAAGGAAGAGGAGAGAAATTATGAAAAAGAAAGCGAAAGCATTATCCCTGGCTCTTGCAAGTGTTATGATGTTATCTCTTGCTGCATGCTCCGGTAAGGCGCCGGAAAAAACGGAGACAACGGCTGGCACAACCGCAGCACAGAGTTCTGAAAAAGCAAGCGAGGCTACAACCACTGCAGCTGCCAAAACAGCAGATGGAAAACAGTATAAGATAGGAGTTCTTCAGCTGGTTCAGCATACAGCTCTTGATGCTTCTAATAAAGGATTTATTAAAGCCCTTGATGACGCTGGATTAAACTATACCGTTGATCAGCAGAATGCTTCCGGTGACCAGCCAACCTGCCAGACCATAGCAAGCAAGCTGGTGAATGATGGAGATGATTTAATTCTTGCCATAGCAACTCCGGCAGCTCAGGCTGTAGCAGGTGCAACCAGTGAGATCCCGGTACTTATTACCGCTGTAACTGACCCGGCTGCATCTGACCTGGTTACAAGCAATGAAGCGCCAGGAGGCAATATTACCGGTACCTCAGATCTGACTCCTGTAAAAGAACAGATTGCACTATTAAAGAAGATTCTTCCAGATGCCAAGACAGTGGGCATCCTTTACTGTACTGCAGAATCTAATTCTGAAATTCAGGCAAAGATGGCAAGAGAAGCAATTGAAGCGGCTGGAATGACCGCGGTTGACTATACCGTTTCAAGTTCCAATGAGATTCAGACCGTTGTTACCTCCATGGTTGGAAAAGTAAATGCCATTTATGCACCCACAGATAACACCATTGCAGCTGGTATGACAACAGTAGCGATGATTGCCAATGAAAATAAAATTCCTACAATCTGCGGAGAAGAAGGAATGGTAAAAGCAGGCGGACTTGCAACATATGGTATTGATTACTATGAGCTTGGTTATTTAACCGGCAAGCAGGCAGTGAAAATCTTAACCGAGGGTGCAGATGTTTCTAAAATGCCCATTGAATATCTTCCACTTGAGAAGTGCAAACTGTCTGTAAACGAAGAAACTGCAAAGACACTGGGAATTGATTTATCGGGTCTGAAATAAGAATAATAATAAATGGAAGAATTGAGCAGGCGGCCTGGAAAACGACCGCCTGTAATCCATAGATGCTTTACATAAAAGATGAATCAGACATTTTTTATGTAAGGCATTTATGCCTGTGATAAGAAAACATACGGAGGAATGATAGATGAGTGGTTTACTGGTATCCCTTCAGGACGCGGTAGTTCAGGGAGTTTTATGGGGGATTATGGTATTAGGAGTTTATATTACTTATAAGTTGCTTGACATTGCAGATCTGACGGTAGACGGAAGCTTTGCATTAGGCGGCTGCGTCTGCGCCGTAATGATTCTTAACTTTCATGTAGATCCCTGGATTGCCCTGGCAGTGGCGGCGATTGCAGGAATGGCAGCTGGTGCAGTAACAGGATTGTTACATACAATCTTTGAAATTCCCGCTATTTTGGCCGGAATATTAACCCAGATCGGATTATGGTCCATTAATCTTCGGATCATGGGAGGGAAGAGTAATGTTCCCCTTTTAAAAACAGATACAATTATGTCCAGATTTATTGATTTTACCGGACTGAATAAACAGATCGCTTCTCTTGTGATCGGCATTGGAATCGCAGTGATCATGATTGCCCTTCTTTACTGGTTTTTTGGAACGGAAATCGGCAGCGCCATGCGTGCCACCGGAAACAACGAATCCATGATCCGTGCCCAGGGCGTTAATACCAACTGGACCAAGCTTCTGGCTCTTGTTATCAGCAATGGTCTGGTGGGAATTTCAGGCGGACTGGTCTGTCAGAGTCAGAAATATGCAGATATCGGTATGGGTACCGGAGCCATTGTTATCGGCCTTGCTGCCATTGTTATCGGTGAAGTACTGATGGGAAGACTTCGTTCCTTTGGAAGCAAGCTTACCTCTGCCGTGGTAGGTTCAGTAATTTATTTTGTAATCCGTGCCGTGGTATTAAGAATGGGTATGAATGCCAACGATATGAAACTGCTGTCAGCAGCAATTGTTGCAGTGGCTCTTTGCGTGCCTGTTGTGGTGAGAAAGCTTCGTTTGAAGAAATCTTACACAGAAGGAGGAGAATAATCATGCTTGATATTAAGAATGTAAGAAAGACTTTTAATAAGAATACAATCAATGAAAAAAAAGCGCTGAATGGCATTAACCTTCATCTGAATGAGGGGGATTTTGTTACAGTCATCGGCGGTAATGGAGCTGGAAAGTCCACCATGTTAAACATGGTTGCCGGCGTATATCCCATTGACTCCGGAAAAATTGAAATTGACGGAATTAACATTTCCAGATATCCGGAATATAAAAGAGCACAGTACATCGGCAGAGTCTTTCAGGACCCAATGATGGGGACAGCTGCCGGCATGGAGATACAGGAGAATATGGCACTTGCTTACAGAAGAGGGAAAGCAAGAGGCTTATCATGGGGAATCAAATCTGAGGAAAAGGCATTTTATTATGAAGCGATTCAAAAGCTTGGGCTTGGACTTCAGGACCGTATGACCAATAAGGTGGGACTTCTATCGGGAGGTCAGAGACAGGCGCTTACTCTTTTAATGGCGACCCTCCAAAAACCAAAGCTGCTGCTGTTAGATGAGCATACGGCTGCACTGGATCCCAAAACAGCAAGAAAAGTTCTTGATATTACCCAGGAGATTGTAAAGGAACAGAATCTTACTACACTCATGATTACCCATAATATGAAGGATGCTATTTCCATCGGCAACCGGCTGATTATGATGCATGAAGGCCGTATCATCTATGACGTTTCCGGAGAGGAAAAGAAAAAACTGGAAGTGGAAGATCTGCTGAAAAAATTTGAAGAAGCCAGCGGAGAAGAATTCTCCAATGATCGTATGATTCTGGCAAAATAAAATGAATAACAGGACTTAGAGGAATGAAATCCCCTGGTCCTGTTTTTTAATTGGTTTGTAACACAATCTTAATAATTTTTTGAAACTCTGTTGTCGCAAAATGTAATAAATTGTGATATACTGTAGCAGATAAGCTCATAATCTGAATCGGTAAACGATGAATATATGAGGATGGAGAGAGAATACAGAATGGAAAATAACAACGAGAAAAAAGACTACATAATCCGTTTGGATAAAACCAAAAAAAACCGTAATAAGAATGATTATAAAAAGATTTTAATACTCGCAGGTTCCGCAATTCTTCTGGTGTCTGTTGCAGGTGCAGCAGGAATTACTGCAAGCAGGCAAAAGGGTGCAAAGCCGGCAGCAGCCACAGGCTCTGAAGCACTTGCAGTTGAAACAAAGGCTGCTGATGATACAGCTGAAAAGGAATCACAACAAAGCGCTCAGGAAGCCAAAGAGAAGGAAGATGTTATTAATTCTTATAAGAATCTTGGGATTGTCCAGGTAAGCGGATATCTAAACGTCAGAAAAGAGCCAGGGACAGACGCAGATGTAATTGGAAAGCTGCAGGGAGACAGTGCCTGTGATATTTTAGAGGATACCAAGCAGGGCTGGTACCGGATTTCTTCCGGAGGAATTGAAGGTTATATTACTTCTGAGTTTGTAATTACCGGAGAAGAAGCTAAGAAGAAGGCACAGGATCTGGTGAAATTAAGAGCGGTGGTGCAGACTGACAACTTAAATATCAGAAAAGACCCGTCAAAGGACTCAGATGTGGTAGGACAGGCACTGACTGATGAACGGTATGAAGTAGTGGGTCAGACCGATGGCTGGGTGCAGATTCCCACTGGATATCTGTCTTCCGATTACGTAAAACTGGAATACTCCATGAATGAAGCCAGGAAGCTGGATTTAAAGGCCATGGTCTTTAACTTTTATAAAAATATCGGTATCTCCGATGTTGATAATTACTTAAACGTCAGGGAAGAGCCCAGTGAGAACGGAAAGATTATTGCCAAGATGCCCAGTAAAGCAGCCGGCAATATTCTGGAGACAACCAGTGATGGCTGGTATAAGATCCAGTCCGGAAAAGTAACCGGTTATGTGAAGTCGGATTTTATTCTCACCGGTCAGGCAGCAAAAGATGAGGCCATGCAGGTGGCTGAACTGATGGCAGTGGTGAATACTGACATGCTCAATGCCAGAACAGAACCATCTACCGATGCCAAGATCTGGACACAGATTTCCAACAACGAGAAATATCCTGTATTAAAGCAGATCGATGGCTGGATTGAAATTGAGCTGGAAGAAAACAGCAGTGCTTTTGTATCTACCGATTACGTTGATGTACGATATGCGCTGCCGGAGGCAATCAAATTTTCTCCTCTGGAAGAGAAAGCCAATGCCCAGTCTTCCTTACGAACCCAGATCGTTAATTATGCTCTTCAGTTTTTAGGCAATCCCTATGTATGGGGAGGAACAAGCCTGACCAAAGGCGCGGACTGCTCTGGATTTACCATGTCCATCTATTCAAAATTTGGCGTAGGTCTTCCTCATTATTCCGGATCCCAGGCAGGTATGGGAAAAGCGGTTAAATCAGGAGAGATGAAGCCTGGCGATCTGCTCTTTTATGCCAGCAGCGGCGGAAAGATCAATCATGTTGCCATGTATATCGGTAACGGGCAGATTGTTCATGCTGCCAGCAGGAGAAGCGGAATAAAGATTTCCACATGGAATTACCGTACTCCTGTGAAGATAAGAAATATGGTGGGAGATTAATAGTATCCCGGAACGAAGTTAAGTTCGTTCCGGGTTTTTTTACGCCTTTTTCGGGTTTACAAATATTTTCCAATCAATTATAATCAGGATAGCGTAATGTTTTTAAAAATATAACGGTAGGAGGAATTGATTTGAAGACAGGTGCTGTTATTACCGCGGCAGGCAATAATCACTCTGCCAATGGATTTAGTCCGTTGCTGCCAATTGGTCATACTACAGTGATCAGAAAGATCATAGTGACATTAAAGCAGTGCGGTGTTGATCCCATTGTGGTGATTACTGGCCAGGATGCAAAGGAAGTAGAAAAGCACATCTCCAAATTGAGGGTGATATGCTTAAGAAATGAGGAGTACAAAAACTCCCAGATGTTTGACAGCGTTTTAATGGGGCTTCGCTACATAGAGGATCTGTGTGACAGAATTTTAATTCTTCCGCCTAAATTTCCATTGCTTCTTCCTGAAACAATTAAAACTATTATGGAATGCAATGGGAAAGCCTCCTGTCCGGTATATGATGGAAGAAGGGGACATCCCGTTATGATTCATAGAGAGCTGATTCCGGCCCTGCTCTCATACCGGGGAGAAAGAGGACTGGGAGGGGCTCTGAGACAGGAAGAAGTAAATGGGCTGATGCAGGAAATACCGGTGGCCGACAAAGGCATTATCGAAGCGGTTGAAACAGATCACGATACTGTCAGATATACGGCTGTGGGACAAACGGTAGTCCATCCTGCTGTCAGTCTGTCTCTGGAATTAGATGAAGCATTTTTTGGTCCCGACATGGCGCAGTTTCTCAGGCTGATTGACCATGCAGGGTCAATGCAGACCGCATGCCGTCAGATGAATATGTCCTACAGCAAGGGTTTTAAACTGTTAAAAAATGCGGAAAACCAGCTGGGATATCCGCTTTTAATTACACAGTCAGGCGGATCAGAGGGGGGATTTTCAGAGCTTACGCCCAAGGCACTGGCCTTGATGGAAAACTATATGGCATTGGAAAAAGAGTTAAAAGAAAAGGCAGAAGAACTGTTTCTAAAATACTTTAAGGAGGGCTTGTGATGAAACAGGGAAAAAGTTTTTTTTTAACAGGAGATTCGGGAGAGGGTAAGACCACACTCCTTTTTCAGTGTCTGAAGCCATATCAGGTTGTTACAGGTGGATTCTTTTCCCAACGGCTGGTGAATGAAAGTGGGGATACCGTTGGTTTCCGGCTGGCATCAGCAAAAGAGGAGTGGGAGCCCAAAGTCTGCTATGAGGATGGACTTACCAATATCTTCCTTAAGCGTACAATAGAAGGAATGGTATCATACCCGGAAGTATTCCAAAAGGAAGGCAGACAACTTCTTACCAGCCATGGAGATCATAAGCTGATTCTAATGGATGAGATTGGCGGAGTGGAGCTTTTGATTCCTGAGTTTATGGAAGCGGTTTACGCCTGCGTAAAGGGCCCAAAGCCCTGTATTGGTGTCATTAAGAGCCGGAATAATTTTGCAATGATGATGGCCCGCAATGGAGGAAACCCTTATGCGTCCCATCTGCGTGATGAGCTGGAAGAATCTGTAAAAATGAGTCTTCACAATCAGCTGTTGACCTATCACCGTAAGGATAAGGAGGCAGTCAGGGAGAAAATCTTAAAATATTTAAGAGAAGGGATCTAAAAAGTGGAAAACAGGGAGAAGCGTTATAATAATCGGCTTTTTATAATCGGTGGGGTTTTTGCAGTTTGCTTTTTTGGTTCGTTCCTACTGGGGCGTTATCCTGTTTACCCGGCAACGCTGGTGAAAGTCCTGCTGTCAAGGGTTTTTCCCATTGAAGTAACCTGGCCGTCACAGGTTGAAACTGTTATTTTTAATGTCCGGCTGCCAAGGGTTTTGATGGCGGCACTGATTGGTGCAGGACTTTCCTTTGCCGGAGCTGCTTATCAGGGTATTTTTAAGAATCCCATGGTTTCGCCTGATGTCCTGGGGCATCATCAGGCGCTGGATTTGGCGCAGCTTTGGGATTATTTTTTTCTCTGGGATATGGAGGCGTTTCCTTATGCGCATTTATCTTCGGCTTATCTGCTGTGGGGATTGTGTGCGTTGTAAGCAGCCGTGTTCCTTATAATCAGGTGCTGGGACTGGTACTTTCCGGCATTATGGTTAGTTCTCTTGCCAATGCGGCGGTCTCCTTTATCAAGCTTGTTGCGGATCCGACCAATACACTTCCAGTGATTACTTACTGGCTTATGGGGAGCCTTGCCTCCATTCGCCAAAAGGATGTTTTCTTTGCAGCTCCCTGGATTATATTTGGCATTATCCCGATCTATCTTCTCAGATGGAGAATCAATATATTAAGCCTGGGGGATGAAGAGGCAAGAAGTATGGGAATTCATACGGGGCGGCTCAGGCTGGCGGTGATTCTTGGGGCTACCCTCATTACATCTGCATCCGTATCGGTAAGTGGTTTAATCGGCTGGGTGGGACTGGTAGTCCCTCATCTGGCCCGTATGCTGGTTGGAAGCGATTACAGGCGACTTTTACCTGCCTCACTTTTAATGGGAGGAAGCTTCCTTCTGATTGTTGATAACGTTGCAAGACTGATTACAACCAGTGAGATACCCATTGGAATTCTGACCGCGTTTGTAGGCGCACCATTTTTCCTGTATCTGATTTTAAAGGTAGGGAACAGGCTTTAAAGGGAGGACATTATGGAACTGATGATTAAGGATCTGGAATTTTCCTATCAAAAGCATCCGGTTTTAAAAAGAACCTCTTTTACACTAAAAGGGGGACAGTTAATCTGTGTTCTTGGAAAAAACGGGGCAGGTAAGAGTACCTTGTTTCGATGTATTCTGGGTTTTTTAAAGGGATATCAAGGGACAATTCTCATTGATGATATAAGGCAGAAGGATTATTCAGAACGGGAGCTTGCAAAAAAGATTGCATATATTCCACAGAATCATAATTTTGTATTTTCTTACCCAGTGATTGACATGGTCATGATGGGAACCGCAGCCTCTCTGCCCCTGTTTGGCTCTCCTGGAAAAAGGGAAAGAAAAAAAGCCTTAGAGGCACTAAACATGATAGGGGTTGAAGGGTTAAAGGACCGGATTTACAGCCAGCTAAGCGGCGGTGAACAGCAGCTTGTGCTGATAGCAAGGGCAATTGCCCAGGAAGCCAGAATTCTTTTGCTGGACGAGCCCTGTGCCAGTCTGGATTATGGAAATCAGATCAGAGTTATGAAGGAATTAAAGAATTTATCTGAAAAAGGTTATCTGGTGGTAATGTCCACTCATAATCCGGAGCACGCCTTTTATTTTGCCCATCAGGCAATGGTCATGATGGATGGAAAAGTGAAAGCAATGGGAGAGCCTTCTAACGTATTGACAAAAGAACTTCTTGAGAGCCTTTATCAGGTGCCGATTGATATTTATAAGGATGAAAGCAGCGGCAGAAAGATATGTATGCCTGGAAAGGAGAACCAGATATGTGGGAATTGTACGACTGTCTCATAGATCCCATTCCGGACGATGTAAAGGTGAGCAGTTATCTCTCTGGAACTTACTGCACACTGGTAACAGCAGGAGGGAGTATGGGAGCAGCTGCCACCAATCCTTTGTGTACCATTAAAAGTATAGGGAACGATGTGAGAGAGATGTCCTGGAAAGAAGCGGCGGGCTTAATTAAATCCTGGAATTTCACAGAGGCCAGTATTGGTGCAGCGGCTATCAATGCTTATTATAATCAGCAGGAGTCACTCAAACATCTTGAAAATGCAGGTAAGATTACCATGCTGTCCGGTGAAGATACTTTTTTGGCACATAAAACAGATTTCAGGGATAAAAAGGTTGCAACCATCGGGCATTTTCGTTATGCCGAGGAATATTTAAAGGAAGCCGGTAACTGCATTGTCCTTGAACGGGAGCCGGGAGAGAATGATTATCCCGATACTGCCTGCGAGTTTCTGCTTGAAGAAATGGAATACGTATTTATTACCGGATTTACACTGGTAAATAAAACATTACCAAGATTACTTCAATTAGCACGGAATTCCAAAATAATTTTAGTAGGACCAAGTATACCCCTGGCACCCAGGCTTTTTGATTTTGGTGTCAGCGAGCTTGCCGGAACTTTGATACGGGACAGAGAAAAGCTGGAAGAACTGGTAAAAAACAAAGAGCGAAAAGCAGTGGTCCGCGCCGGTGCTCCGGTTCGTATCACTGAAAAATAAACATTGCCTCAAAGGCAGAATGGAGGATTTATGAGAAAGTATAGAAGGGGTCTGGTTCTGACAGCGGCACTTTGTGCCACGTTCCTGATTTATGGCTGTCAAAAGACAGAAATCAAGGAGACTACAGCTGCGCAGACTGAAATGACTGCCACAGTACCAACATCAGAGATCACAGGAGAAAAGACTCGGGTATTTACCGATTCTGCAGGACGTAAGGTAACACTGCCGGAAGAAATTCAGAAAATTGCGCCATCAGGTCCGCTGGCTCAGATCGTCCTTTACACTGTTGCTCCTGACAAGCTGGCAGGTCTGGCATCAGACTTTTCCGATGGTGCCAAAAAGTATATTGATGAAAAATACTGGGGGCTACCCAAGTTCGGGCAATTTTATGGGAAGAATGCCAATTTGAATATGGAAGCTTTAATAGCCGCAAAACCAGATGTAATCATTGACATCGGAGAGGCAAAAAAGACTGTAAAGGAAGATATGGATGCATTGTCAAAACAGCTTGGAATACCCGTGGTATTTATCGAGGCAGACTTAAATTCCATGAGCTCAGCCTATCAGATGCTGGGAGAAATCACAGGTGAGACGGCACAGGCCGCAAAACTAGCTGATTACTGTGACAAGACTATGAAAAAATCGGAAGAAGCCAAGGCTTCCTTGGGAGCAGATCAAAAGAAATCTGTTTATTTTGCAAGCGGAGACAATGGACTGCACACCAATGCGGAAGGATCCATACATGCCCGTGTAATAGAACAGATCGGAGCTGAGAATGCAGCTAAGGTAGAGAAAGCGTCAAGCGGAGGCGGAAGTGAAGTGTCCATGGAACAGCTTCTCCTCTGGCAGCCGGATCTCATTCTGGCAGATTCAAACGCTCTCTATCAGACGATCACAACGGATTCTGTCTGGTCAGAATTAAATGCTGT
The DNA here is from genome assembly GCF_048627165.1 of Lacrimispora struthionigena. Taxonomy (NCBI): domain Bacteria; kingdom Bacillati; phylum Bacillota; class Clostridia; order Lachnospirales; family Lachnospiraceae; genus Lacrimispora; species Lacrimispora struthionigena. Next base: position 163,598 of record NZ_JBMBWP010000002.1, on the reverse strand, counting down.
GAAGGAAGGCCATGTTTATCTCATTCCCTCAGCACCTTACAGCTTCATGAGTAATCCTCCTTCCGTCAACCGAATGATCGGTATTCTCTGGCTGGGCAATCTGGTTTATCCGGAGCAGTATCAGGGAGATATAAAGGCTGACATAAAAGGATTCTATGATCTTTTTTATCATGTACAGCTTACCGATGCCCAGGCAGAGGATATTGTAAAAGCAGGAAATTAATTTAAAAGCTGGTCAATTTCTATCATTTGTTCCTGGGTGAGTGCACCAAATTCCATGGCTTTGGCATTTTCCATTATCTGTTTTGGTGTTTTAAAACCAGGGATAGGAATGGTCGCATTACTCTTTGCCCAGATCCATGCGAGAGACCCCTGTACCAGGGTTCTTCCGTTGCTGGTAAGAATTTCCCGTACTGCACTTAGTTTCTCTAAAACTTCTGGTGCAGGCCTTCCGTTTTTAAAGATATCTTCAGTCCAGGAATGGCCTGCACCTCTTACATCATCAGAGGTGAGGACAGAATTATCATTAAATTTTCCACTTAAAAAGCCCATGGCAAGAGGACTGCGGTTGATACTTGCAAGATTTCTTTCTTCACAAAGCCGAAGCATTTCAGGAGCATCCTGAAGGATATTTAACTGATGCTGAATGGCAGTACAATTTAAGTTTTCTGAAAAAAGCCTTGCTCCATTTACTAAATCTGTACTCCAGCCGTACGTTCTGATTTTTCCTTTCTCTACCATACGCTCCAGGGTCTCTGCGACACAGTCCATCTCTGACAATCCGATTTCCCAGACATGAAGCTGATACAAATCAATGATATCTGTTTTTAAACGCCTCATGGAGGCTTCACAGGCTCTTTCGATATATCCGGGAGCCACATTATAACCTTTCAGCGTTCGGGTGGCTTCATTTCCCATATAGCCAAATTTTGTGGCAAGAACCACCTGATTTCTTCTTTCTCCCAATGCTTTTCCAATTACTGTTTCACTGTGACCAATCCCATATGCATCCGATGTATCAATAAAATTGATACCAAGATCCAGTGCAGTCTGAATGGCCTTTATGGATGTTTCGTCGTCTGTCTGTCCATAGCCGTCAATTTTTTCATCCATGTAAAACTGACCTCCGATTGCCCAGCTGCCAATTCCCATGGGACTTACCTCAATACCTGATCTTCCTAAAAATCTGCGTTCCATTGAATTACCTCCTTAATAATATACCAAATGGTTGGTAGGTTATATGATAAAAATAAAGGGGTTATTCACCCTTTTATTCCATTCCAAAATACATGAAAGCATAAATCCATCTGGCTAAGCCCCTGCTCTAAATTCATTAAACCAGTGGACAATGTGATACAGGTGACCAGATAGTAAAAAGTGCTTGCCATATCAGCCGGATTCAGAGGCTGAAGTTCTCCGTTTTTAATGCCTTTTTCCATAACAGAAGTCAACTCAGTAGTAAAAACATCAAAACTGTCCTGTGTAAAATGAATAATTTCCTCTTTCATCTGTTCCGGTGGGTAGTAGTAAATCATGTTCCAGAAATCCATCTCTGTATTACCCCAGTGATATTCCAGATAGTCTTTATAAAGAGAGGACAGCAGCTGTCTGGAAGGCAGATCCTGATATTTGCGAAAAATGCTGGTTAAATAAGCATAATGTTTTTTTACAATGATATCAAAAAGTTCCCGAAACAGCTGTTCCTTACTTTTAAAATAAAAATAGAGAGAAGCCTTATTGATTCCTACTTTGGATGCGATTTTTTCCATACGGGCGCCTTCAAAGCCATGAAGAGAAAACTCTTCTAATGCCGCCTGCATAATCCGTTCTTTTGTGTCTGCTCCCTGACCCATGGTTCACATTCCCTTCTAAGTAACTAAACTAACGGTTGGTAGATAAAATATAACATAATAACTTCATACTGTCAATAGCTATAATAACACAAGGCCGCTGCTTGCAGGAAAACCCAATCCTGCAAACTTCGGCCCTGTAAATTATAACTGGCTGCTTTTGTTTCTGTTGTAATTAATGAGACAACCGGCTTTTACGATTTCCCGTTCTTCTGGTGTCATATCTGCAATATAAAGCTGGATTTCATGGATTGGATTTCCTTCTTCATTCTTTACTACGTAAGCTGGTATGCGATCCATAGCACCGTCAAGAGCAGTACGGATATCTGGGACATAAATAAAGTCACCGATATCAAAGGAAGGATCTTCATCCAGTAAAAATGGCAGCATACCCCAGTTCATTACATTGGAACGGTAACGCTTGGTAGCATACTCGTTTGCAATGTTGGCAAGACCGCCAAGAACTCTCTGGCAGCTTGCAGCCTGCTCTCTGGCAGAACCGTCTCCCGGCTTCACTGCGTAAATCATACTGCCGATTTCTGTTTCACTGGCTTTTAAATCCGGCTGCTTTAAATATTCCTTCAGAGCATGGAAGGCACTTTCCAGTTCGTGATCTGCCTTAAGCGGGCAGGCACCGGATTTTCTTACCTTTTCAAGCTCATTTACTTCCTTGGAACGTCCTACGTACTCCGGATCACGGCGGGACAGGGTAAATTCCGCAAGTCCCAGAGGATTGGAACGATAGGAAGAAGTCTCACCGGAAGGAATCAACTCATCGGTGGTTGTAACAGGATCCATGATCTTGGAACATACCCGTAATAAAATATTGTCAGTGAGTGCGCTCATGGAAGGCCAGTCTTTGATATTCGGTCCTAAAATTAAGGATTCGTCTTCCTTTGCCTGTTTGTATCCCTGATAAACACGTCTGTCATAGGAAGAAGAGTCAAATTCATAAGCTGGAACCACATAATCATCTGCAAAGTTTTCGGCTGATGTAAGATAACCACCGTTTGCAGCAGTGGCTGCGATAGAGCGGGCATCCATTAATGCCACACAGGATATCTGGCCGTTACCAGGCTTGGAACCTTCCCGGTTGGGGAAGTTTCTGGTGGTATGGCGGATGCTTAAGGCATTGTTTGACGGCGTATCTCCCGCACCGAAACAGGGACCGCAGAAAGCGGTACGTACCGTGGCTCCGGCCGCCATCAGCTGGGATATGGCACCTTTTTTCACCAGATCCATATAAACCGGCTGGGAAGACGGGTATACGGAAAGGTTAAAAATATCGTTGCCGCAATCCTTTCCAGAAAGCATATGAGCCGCCATCATGACGTTGGAATAATTACCTCCGGCACAGCCGGCGATGACACCCTGCTGAACCATCAGCTTTCCATCTACGATTTTATCCGTAAGGGAAAGGCTTGCTTTTGCAGTTCCCAGAATGTTAGCCGCTTCTTTTTCCACAGTTCTTAAAATATCACCCAGATTATCATTCAGTTCATCGATCTCATAGGTGTTGCTTGGATGGAAGGGAAGAGCAATCATAGGCTTAATGGTGCTTAAATCCACATGAACAACGCCATCATAATAAGCTACTTCTGCGGGATTTAACTGCGCATAGTCAGATTCTCTGCCATGAAGTTTTAAATACTCCCTTGTATCCTCATCTGTAATCCAGACAGAAGAAAGGCAGGTTGTTTCCGTAGTCATGACATCCACACCATTTCTGTAATCTGTATCCATGGATGAAACTCCGGGACCCACAAATTCCATAATCTTATTTTTTACATAGCCATTTTTAAATACAGCACCGATAATGGCTAACGCCACATCATGAGGACCTACGTGGGAAGCAGGAGCACCGGTTAAATAAATAGCTACGACTCCAGGATAGGCAACATCATAAGTATCTTTTAACAGCTGCTTTACCAGTTCTCCGCCGCCTTCCCCGATTGCCATGGTACCCAGGGCACCGTAGCGGGTATGGCTGTCAGAACCCAGGATCATGCGTCCGCATCCTGCCATCATTTCTCTCATATACTGATGAATGACTGCGATGTGGGGAGGAACGAAGATTCCTCCGTACTTCTTTGCTGCAGAAAGACCAAATACATGGTCATCTTCATTAATCGTTCCGCCAACGGCACACAGGGAGTTGTGGCAGTTGGTCATTACGTATGGAATAGGAAATTCTGTAAGGCCTGATGCACGGGCTGTCTGAATAATTCCTACAAATGTTATGTCATGGGATGCCATGGAGTCAAAACGCAGCTTTAAATGCTCCATGTTTCCAGATGTATTATGTTTTTCTAATATGGAGTATGCAATGGTACCCTTTTTCGCCTCTTCTCTTGTAATGGGAGTACTTCTCTGGGCGTTTACTTTGGACAGTTCCTCTTCGGGAATCAGCTGAGTACCGTTTACAAGATATGCTCCTCCGTCATACAACTTTACCATAAGTTATCGTTCCTCTCTCTTTTTATAGGGAATGGTTTCCCCCACGTATTTTGTAGCCGGACGCATGATTCTTCCGTCGTACATCTTATTCTCAATGTTATGTGCCAGCCAGCCGGCCATACGTGAGCACACAAATAATGGGGTGTACATGTCTTCGGGTATCTGTAACATATTATAAGCGAAGCCGCTATAGAAGTCCACATTGTTTGACAAAGACTTGCCATTTCCGGCGAGACAAGATTTGGCAACCTTTTCAAATTTTGTCAGGAATTCATATTCGTCTTCTCTGTTTTTCTGTTTTGCAAGATTTTCGCAGCAGATTTTTAATAGATCTGCACGGGGATCTGACACGGTATAAACCGCATGGCCAAGACCATATACCAGACCGGAATTATCATAAAAATCCTTTGCCAGAATCTTTTGGATGACCGATTTCATCTGTGCTTCTGTTGCTTTTAACCCAATTTCTTTTTCAATTGCAGTAATCATCTCGCTGCAGCGAATGTTGGCGCCGCCATGCTTGGGACCCTTTAAAGATCCGATGGAAGCGGAACTGGAGGAGTAAATATCAGTACCGGTAGAGGAAATAACAACATTTGTAAATGTGGAGTTGTTTCCGCCGCCGTGATCTGCATGAATCATCAGCATAATATCTAAAAGATCGGCTTCCTGCTGGGTAAAGGATCCGTCTTTCCTTAACATATAAAGAATGTTCTCCGCCATGGAGTATTCCGGCTTTGGATAATGGATCACAAGACTCTCCCGGTCATAGTGATGAATTTTACACTGATAGGCATAGACAGCAAGAGACGGAAGCTTTGCCAGTATATTAATTCCCTTTAACAGAGTCTGATATGGGTCAGTGTTATCCGGGTCTTCATCATAATCGTAAAGAGCAAGGATGCTTTTTTGCAGGCTGTTCATTAGATTGCGGGAAGGAGTACGCAGCATGTTTTTTTCGAGAAATTCATCAGGAAGGTTGTAGTGTTCACCAAGCAGGGTAGTAAATTCACGCAATTCCTTTTTCGATGGGAGATAACCAAAAAGAAGTAAAAATGATGTTTCCTCAAAGCCGAAACGGGAATTATTTTTTCCGTTTACCAGATCGCTGATTTCAATACCGCGATAATAAAGCTTTCCTGGAACATTTACCTTTTTTCCATCCTCAATTTCATAGCCAACTACGTCGGAAACGCGGGTAAGTCCTACTCGGACTCCGGTACCGTCTTCATTGCGGAGTCCCTTTTTTACGTTGTGTTCTTTGAATAAGTTGTTCGGAATGTCCGTGTAGTTAGAGGATTTACCAAACGTCTGTGCAATGAAAAAGTTGTTCATGAGATAAGTTCTCCTTTTTTTCAGATTTAACCACAGGGATTCGTTTAGACAAAAGCAGCGCATAGGGATCTCTCCGGCGCTGCCTTCGTTGGCAATGGAATGTGGTTTTTTATTGTTTCGTAGTTTATCATGTAAAAGCATCAAAGTCAATACCTTGTTGCGATCACAATAAAAATATTGTTACTGACGGGGGAAAACAGAAAAATCACAGTTGTACGTTTGGTTTACAAAATAAGGCATATTTTTACTGTTTTTTTCACATCATATGAAAGCGATTCAATATTATCAGCAAACAGGAGGTTTTCTTACGTGAAAGAATCTGAAGATAGAAATAACCGTCAGGAAGAGAATGAAGCAGCAAGTGCAGAAGTAAAAAATGCAGAAGGAACAAGAAAAGAAAATCTGGAAGAGAAAAAAACAGAGAAGGATATTGAACAAAAGGAAGATCAGAAGCTGGAAGAATATGGTCAGATGACTCTTGATGATAACGAGGGGAAACGTAAAATTCATCTGCTGACCATTATTGGTGAGATTGAAGGACATGAGAATCTCTCCAGCAACAGTAAAGCCACCAAATACGATCATGTCCTCCCAAAGCTTGCAGAAATAGAAGATGATGACTCAGTGGAAGGATTATTGGTTCTATTAAATACTTCAGGAGGTGATGTAGATGCGGGATTAGCCATTGCGGAGATGATTGCATCCTTAAGTATTCCCACAGTCTCACTGGTTCTTGGAGGCAGCCATTCCATCGGAGTTCCTCTGGCAGTAAGCACCAATTATTCCTTTATCGTTCCCACTGGAACCATGATGATTCACCCGGTGAGAATGACCGGTATGGTAATCGGAGCTTCCCAGACCTATGAGTATTTTGAAATGATACAGGACCGGATTTTAAGCTTTGTCTCCAATCATGCAAAGATTGCTTATGATCAGTTAAAAAGGCTTATGCTTAATACGGAAATGCTTACCAGGGACTTGGGTACGGTACTGGTGGGAGAGGAAACAGTTAAGGAAGGCCTTATTGATGAAGTAGGCGGAATTAAAGATGCGTTAAAAAAATTATATGAACTGATGGAAACTGCTTCCTCTTAGACGTTGCAATTCTCCCGTTTTTTTTGTATACTGATACCAATGGATAGAAGGGGGAAGTATTGTGCCTGAGACAACAAAGAAGAAGACAACAGCTAAAAAAGGGACAAAAACAAAAAACGGGAGAGCAGGAAACACCAGATCAAGGAAGAATGTGGTTTTGCCGGAACCGGAATTTATCCACTCAGAAGTCGTGATTATTATGTCATTTGCCGCTGCGGCCATTTTGTTTTTAAGTAATTTTCATTTATGCGGAATGGTAGGTGATTTTTTCCGCAGCGTGCAGCTTGGTATATTTGGCGGAATTGGATACATTGCACCGGTACTGATGTTTGCAGGAATCGCATTCTATATTTCAAACCAGGGAAACCCAAGAGCAGTATTTAAACTGGTCTCATGTGTTTTGGCGCTGGTTTCTTTGTGTGGATTTCTGCAGCTGCTTTTTGGTGTGAATACAGGAGAGAAAACGGGACTTTTGAATATTTATCTGGAAGCTTCTGTCAGCGGAAAAGGAGGAGGCCTGATCGGCGGTTTACTAGCAGAGGGGCTTGTTTCCATAATCGGAGTGGTGGGAGCTTATCTGGTTACTCTGGTTCTAATCATCATTTCACTGGTCTGCATTACAGAAAAATCCTTTGTGAATATTGTAAAGACAGGAAGCGGAAAGGCGTATCACCATGCGAAAGAGAACATGGACATGCATATGGAGATTCATGCACAGCGCCAGGAACTTAGAAAACAACTGAGAGAAGAGCAGAAACTCCGTGGGGTCAATTTAGATGCCACCAGGCTTTCTGCTGTCCAGGAAGAGAAAATTCCGGACAAACCAGATTTTGAGCGGGATCTCTATGAAGAAGAGGAACTTACTGGTATCGGTGATATTGCTGATGAGATCGATTCACAGACCAATAAGCTGACAGCAGTGACAGCGGTTGAGACAGAAGAACCAAATCCGGCTGATGTATTCAGAGGAAGCATATCACCGGAACCGGATGAGGATGACGATGATTCTGTTCCCTTTGAACCGGATGATATTGTGGCTCCGTACAAACGAAGTTCCGATGAAGCTTCCTTCTATATGAAGAAGGATGTCAGGACTCTTAAGGAAATGGAACTTGTAGAGGATGATTTCTATCCAGAAGAGCCGGAGATGGAAGAGCCAGAGCCACAAGAACCAGCAATCAGAGAGACATTCTCCATACCCGAGGAGCCCAAACAGGTGGTAACTGCTTCCGGCAAGATCATTGAGACCGACACAGAGGCTCTTCAGAAAAAGCTGGAGAAGAAACGGGAAGAATCGCAAAAAGAAGACGACTTCAGTGTAAGTAAACAGATGATACAAAAAAAGGAAATTGTGAAATTGGAATATAAGTTTCCACCTCTTTCGTTGCTTAAAAAAGGCAAAGCAGCGGTTTTTTCTGACCGGGAATACAAAGAGACAGCCATTAAGCTGCAGAAAACACTGCAGAATTTCGGTGTGGGAGTAACTGTCACCAATATCAGCTGCGGCCCTTCCGTAACCAGATATGAACTCCACCCGGAGCAGGGTGTAAAGGTAAGCAAAATCGTAAGTCTTGCTGATGATATTAAGCTGAGTCTTGCAGCGGCAGATATACGAATTGAAGCGCCTATTCCTGGAAAATCGGCAGTGGGAATTGAAGTACCCAATAAAGAAAATAATATGGTGTATTTAAGAGATATTCTGGAAGCGGACGGCTTTCAGAAGCATTCCTCCAATATTGCCTTTGCAGTGGGAAAGGACATCGGCGGGCAGGTTGTGGTAACTGATATTGCCAAGATGCCCCACTTACTGATTGCAGGTGCTACAGGCTCCGGTAAGTCTGTCTGTATTAATACCCTGATTATGAGTATTATTTTTAAAGCGGATCCTGACGATGTGAAGCTGATCATGGTGGACCCAAAAGTGGTGGAATTAAGTGTTTATAACGGAATTCCCCACCTGCTCCTTCCGGTTGTGACTGATCCGAAGAAAGCATCGGGAGCCTTAAACTGGGCGGTTGCAGAGATGACAGACCGTTATAATAAATTTGCCCAGTATAATGTCAGGGAAATTAAAGGCTACAACGCAAAAGTGGAAAGCTTAAAGGACATTGAGGATGAAAACAAACCCCAGAAGATGCCACAGATCGTAATCATAATCGACGAGCTTGCCGATTTAATGATGGTAGCTCCAGGGGAAGTCGAGGATTCCATCTGCCGTCTTGCCCAGCTTGCCAGAGCAGCAGGAATCCATCTGGTAATTGCCACACAGCGTCCGTCTGTTAACGTTATTACCGGTCTGATTAAAGCGAATGTGCCGTCAAGAGTGGCGTTTGCCGTTTCTTCCGGTGTAGATTCCAGGACCATCATTGACATGAATGGTGCAGAGAAGCTTCTTGGAAAGGGTGATATGCTGTTTTATCCTGCTGGTTATCCAAAACCCATGCGTGTGCAGGGTGCATTTGTATCCGATTCGGAAGTTTCCAAGGTTGTGGACTTTTTAACGGAACAGGGAATGACACCGGATTACAATCCGGAAGTGGAGAACATGATTGCCTCTGCGCCAACAGCTGCAGATTCCAAAGGCGGCGGAAGTGACCGGGATGAATATTTTATCCAGGCGGGCAGATTCATCATTGAAAAAGACAAAGCTTCCATCGGCATGCTGCAGAGGATGTATAAAATCGGATTTAACAGGGCTGCAAGAATTATGGATCAGCTTGCGGAAGCTGGCGTGGTTGGAGAAGAAGAAGGGACCAAGCCCCGTAAGGTGCTTATGACCATGGAAGAATTTGAAGAGGCGTTTTAACAAGACGGGAGAGTAAAAAAACCATTGCTTACATATAAGGAGGATGATACGTATGAAAACAGATATTGAGATCGCACAGGAAGCAACGATGATACCAATTAAGGAAGTGGCAGCATCCTATGGGATTGCAGAGGACGATTTAGAACTTTACGGCAAATACAAAGCAAAGCTTTCCGATGAATTATGGGAGCAGGTAAAGGATCGTCCGGATGGAAAACTGGTTCTTGTTACAGCAATCAATCCCACACCGGCCGGAGAGGGGAAAACCACCACTACGGTAGGGCTTGGACAGGCATTTGGAAAGATCGGCAAAAAGGCGATTATCGCCTTAAGAGAGCCATCCTTAGGACCCTGTTTTGGAATCAAGGGAGGAGCTGCCGGCGGCGGATATGCCCAGGTTGTTCCCATGGAAGATTTAAATCTTCATTTTACCGGAGATTTTCATGCGATTACCTCAGCAAACAATTTACTTTCGGCTCTTCTTGACAACCACATTCACCAGGGCAATGCTCTTGGAATCGATACAAGGCAGATTCTCTGGAAGAGATGTCTGGATATGAATGACCGGGCATTAAGAAATATAGTGGTAGGGCTTGGCTCAAAAGCGGAGGGATTTGTAAGAGAGGATCATTTCGTTATTACGGTTGCTTCTGAAATTATGGCAATTCTCTGCCTTGCAGATGATATGAATGATTTAAAAGAACGGTTGGGACGAATTATTGTTGCATATAATTATTCCGGAGAGCCGGTGACTGCAGCTCAGTTAAATGCAGTAGGTGCCATGGCGGCCCTGCTTAAGGATGCACTGAAACCTAATCTGATTCAGACTCTGGAGCATACCGGTGCAATCGTACACGGCGGCCCATTTGCCAATATCGCCCACGGCTGCAACAGCGTGCGTGCCACTAAGACTGCTTTAAAATTAGCTGATGTAGTTGTGACTGAGGCTGGTTTCGGTGCAGATTTAGGTGCAGAAAAGTTCCTGGATATCAAATGTAGAAAAGCTTCCTTAAAACCGGATGCCATTGTTCTGGTAGCCACTGTAAGAGCGTTAAAATACAACGGCGGCGTACCAAAAGACCAGCTGAAAGACGAGAATTTAGAAGCTCTTAAAAAAGGAATCGTAAACCTTGAAAAGCACATTGAAAATATGCAAAAGTACGGCGTTCCCGTTGTCGTAACTCTGAATTCCTTTGTGACAGATACAGAAAACGAATATCAGTTTGTTAAGAATTTCTGTGAGGAAAAGGGCTGCGAATTTGCTTTGTCCCAGGTTTGGGAAAAAGGCGGGGAAGGCGGAATAGCACTGGCAGAAAAGGTTCTTGATACTCTGGAAAACAAGACCAGCCATTTCGCACCCATCTATCCTGACGATATGAGTCTTGAAGATAAGATCAGTACAGTTGCCAGAGAAATTTACGGGGCAGACGGAGTTACCTATGCGCCATCCGCTTTAAAATCCATCAGAAAGTTTGAAGAGATGGGATTTGGCAGCCTGCCGGTGTGCATGGCTAAAACACAGTACTCTTTATCTGATGATCAGACAAAGCTGGGCCGCCCCCAGGGATTTGAGATTAATGTACGGGATGCTTACGTCAGCGCCGGTGCTGGATTTGTTGTTGTTTTAACAGGCGCCATTATGACGATGCCTGGTCTGCCGAAGAAACCGGCAGCTGATAGTATTGATGTAAATAATGAGGGAGTAATCACAGGATTATTCTGATTTGGAGGTTTTTATGAAGTTTAGTCAGTGGCTTAAGGATCTGGATTATGAATTATTGCAGGGGAATCCTGATGTGGAAGTGGAAGATGTGGTCTATGACTCCAGAAAGGCCAGAAGCGGTGCAGTATTTGTCTGCACCGTAGGCACCAGAGTCGATTCCCATGATTTTATAGCGGAAGTGGTGGAAAAAGGAGTGACTGTTCTTGTTCTGGAACGCAGAGTGAGCGTACCGGAAGGAGTGACTGCCATATTCGTACATAGTGCCAGAGAAGCACTGGCTGTGTTGTCTGCCGCCAGATTTGATTATCCAGCCAAACGCATGGTAACCATTGGAGTAACCGGCACAAAGGGAAAAACGACTACCACCCATATGATAAAGGCCATTTTAGAGGCGTGCGGAAAGAAAGTGGGTATGATTGGAACCACAGGGATTGTCATCGGAGAGAAGGTGACTCCTACGGCTAATACCACACCGGAATCTTACCAGCTTCACCAGGCGTTTTATCAAATGGCAGAAGAAGGCTGTGAGTATATGGTTATGGAAGTGTCCTCCCAGGCGTTTAAGATGCACCGGGTGGATGGGCTGACATTTGACTACGGCTTATTTACCAATATTTCCCCCGATCACATCGGACCGGATGAACACGAGAATTTCGACGAATATCTATATTATAAGTCATTGATTTTTCAGCGTTCCAAAGTGGGCATTATGAATGGGGATGACGAACATTTTAAGGAGGCTGTTAAGGGTGCGTCCTGCAAGCTTTATTCCTTTTCCCTTGACCAGGAAGGAACCAGCTTTAAAGCCGAGAATATCCGCTATGTAGCCCAGTCTGATTTTGTAGGACTTGAATTTGATGTAAAGGGAATTTATGAACTGGCTGTCCGTGTCAACATTCCCGGCAGATTCAATGTTGCCAACGCTCTTGCTGCAGTCAGCGTTTTAAGTTTTCTGAATCTGCCCAAGGAAAAGATCTGTCATGGACTGGAACATTTAAGTGTAAACGGAAGAATGGAAATCGTTTATTCCTCTGAAAGATGTACCGTAATTGTAGATTATGCCCATAACGCAGTCAGCATGGAAAGTCTTTTAAAGACGCTGAGGGATTATAATCCAAAACGTCTGGTCTGTGTTTTTGGCTGCGGAGGAAACCGCTCCAAAGACCGCCGCTATTCCATGGGCGACAGTGCGGGCCGTCTTGCAGATTTCACCATTCTGACAGCGGATAACTCCCGTTTTGAGAAAACAGAAGACATCATTGCAGATATCAGAAGCAGTATTTCAAAAACGGAGGGAACTTTTATTGAGATCCCCGACAGAAGAGAGGCCATTCGTTACAGCATTTTACATGCAATGCCTGGCGATATGATTGCTGTGATTGGCAAAGGCCATGAAGACTATCAGGAAGTGAATGGGGAACGCCATCATTTCTCTGACAGGGAAGAAATCTTAAACGTTGTGCAGAGTACTGAATTTCTTGACAGACTGAGTAAATAGAAAATGCCATAAGAAAAAGAATGCCGGAGGCCGTTGAGGAAATGTGGCTTTCGGCTTTTCCACGGAAGATGGCAGGAATGTGCGCAGGAAGCGGACATGGAACGGAGGAATCATGGTAAATATGACAGTAAAGGAAATACTTGCAGCTACAGGCGGAACACTTCTTTGCGGGAGGGAGGATACGGTTTTAGAACACATCAGTATCGATTCCAGAACCATGAAGGGAAATGATTTATTTGTACCAATTATCGGGGAAAAGGTGGATGCCCATCGTTTTATAGACCAGGCTTTTGAACATGGCGCAGCAGCTGTTTTAACCAGCGAGCATGATGCTATGGAATCAGAAAAGCCATGGATACGGGTTGACGATACGAAAAAGGCGCTTCAGGCAGTGGGGAGTTTTTACAGAGATCGTTTATCTCTTCCCCTTATTGGTATTACAGGAAGCGTGGGTAAGACAACTACCAGAGAGATGGTAGCGTGTGCGCTTTCTTCCCGTTATCAGGTTTATAAAACTCCAGGTAACAGCAACAGCCAGGTTGGGCTTCCCATCACCCTTTGCGAAATCACACCGGAAGATGAGATCGGCGTGATCGAACTGGGAATGAGTGAACCGGGAGAACTCACCGTGATTGCCAGAATTGCAAGAATCCATATGGCTGTTATAACCAACATCGGGGTGGCACATATCGAACAGCTGGGATCCAGGGAAAACATATACAGAGAAAAACTGACGATCCAGGATGGCCTTTGTGAAAATGGAATACTCTTCTTAAACGGAGACGACGATATGCTAAAAGATACAAAAGCAAAGGAAGGTTGTCGAACGGTTTTTTATGGAACTGGAGAAAATTGTGATTACAGAGCGGTTGATATCCATTTGGAAGATGGATTCCCTGTGTTCACGGCAGTGCATAACCAGCAGAAAGTCCCTGTACGGCTGTCTGTAATGGGAAGTCATAATATCTTAAATGCAATGGTATCTTTGGCAGTTGCGGCAGAAAACGGGATTCCCATGGAAGAAGCGGCAAAGTCCCTGATGAGCTTTCATGGATATAAAAACCGCCAGCAGATTTATGATACTGGTACATTTACCGTTATTGATGATACTTATAACGCCAGTCCGGTTTCCATGAAAGCAGGGCTTGAAGTGTTAGGTTCTATTACCAAAGCAAAAAGAAAGATTGCCGTACTGGCTGATATGAAGGAACTGGGAGACCGTTCACCGGAATATCATTACGAAATTGGTACATATATTGCAGAACATCCAGTTGACTGTGTGGTAACACTGGGAGAACTGGCAGGAGAAATCGCCAGGGCAGTAAGAGAGAATGCACCAGAAATTACAGTAAAAGAATTTATGGAACAGGAACCGCTAACAGCGTATTTAAAGGAAGAATTAAAGACAGGTGACTGTGTGCTGTTTAAAGGATCTAACAGCATGAAACTGGGGCAGGTAGCAGAACAGTTTCATTAACCAGTCCGCCTCTGGAGGAAATGAATGTCAGAAACATATGCCAGGATCATCATTGATATTTCTCACGAAAAAGTAGACAGAACCTTCGATTACCGGATTCCGGAGCATTTGCGTCAGGAGATTACAGTAGGAACCAGGGTTCTGATTCCTTTTGGCAAGGGGAATACCATGCGTAAGGGATATGTGGTGGGAATTACGGCCAAGGCCAGTTATGATCCGGATAAGATAAAAGAAATCGGGGGAATAGTCACGGATGGAGTATCGGCGGAATCAAAGCTGATCACTCTTGCGTGGTGGTTAAAAGAACAGTATGGCTCTACCATGAATCAGGCACTGAAAACCGTGCTTCCGGTCAAACAGAAGGTAAAGCCAAAAGAAAAGAAAATCATAAGAAGTCTTTTAAACCGGGAACAGTTAAGCAGTGCATTAAAGGAAGCGGAAAAAAAGAGTTACAAGGCAAGAGTCCGGCTTTTTTTGGCACTGCTTGATAATCCTGTGATTCCTTACGAGATCGCAGTAAACCAGATGAACCTTTCTGCATCGGCTATAAAGCCTCTGATTGAAAAAGGTGATATTTGTCTTGAATCGGAAGAAATTTACCGCAATCCCATTCAGATTGAAAGTCAGGAAGAAAAAAGACTACGGCTGAATCCTGGGCAGCAGATTATTGTGGACAGTTTTAACCGGGACTATACACAAGGCAAACGGGATACGTATCTGATCCATGGAATAACCGGCAGCGGCAAAACAGAAGTTTATATGGAATTGATTCAGCGCGTTATTGAAGATGACAGACAGGTTATCGTTCTGATTCCTGAAATCGCGCTGACCTATCAGACCGTGATGCGATTCTACGGCAGATTTGGAAACCGGGTTTCCATTATTAATTCCCGTTTGTCAGCAGGAGAGCGCTTCGATCAGTTTGAACGTGCGAAAAATGGCGATATTGATATTATGATCGGTCCAAGATCCGCTTTATTTACTCCGTTTTCCAGGTTGGGGCTGATTCTTATTGATGAAGAGCATGAAGGTGCCTATAAAAGTGAAACAGTACCAAGATATCACGCCAGAGAGGTTGCTGCAAAGCGGGCGAAGATGGAGGATGCATCTTTGGTGCTGGGCTCTGCAACCCCTTCTCTGGAAGCTTACACAAGGGCCCTGAGAGGGGAATACCAGTTATTTCGTCTCACGGAACGGGCAAAGAGGGACAGCAGCCTGGCTGAAGTATCAGTTGTGGATTTGAGGCAGGAGTTAAAGGATGGAAACAAGTCCATATTCAGCAGAAAATTGCAGATGCTGATGGAAGAACGGCTAAGGAAAAAAGAGCAGATCATGTTGTTTATAAACCGCAGAGGCTATGCTAATTTTGTTTCCTGCCGTTCCTGCGGGGAAGCCATACGATGCCCTCATTGTGATGTAACGCTGACACTGCATAACAACAGCCGGCTTGTCTGCCATTACTGCGGACATACCATTTCCATGCCGTCTAAATGTCCCTCCTGCAGTTCCCCCTATATTGCAAACTTTGGAGTGGGAACACAAAAGATCGAGCAGATGACAAAGAAGATGTTTCCCCAGGCCAGAATTCTGCGTATGGATTTGGATACCACCAAAGAAAAGGGCGGACATGAAGCCATACTGTCAGCCTTTGCCGAACATGAGGGAGATATACTCATTGGTACCCAGATGATTGTAAAAGGTCATGATTTTCCTGACGTGACCCTGGTGGGGGTACTGGCAGCTGACTTATCCTTAAACACGCCGGATTACCGGTCTGGAGAGCGGACGTTTCAGCTTCTTACCCAGGCGGCCGGCAGAGCTGGCAGGGATGCCAAGGCGGGAGATGTGATCATTCAGACCTATAGCCCGGATCATTACAGCATTGTTACTGCCGCCAGCCAGGATTACCAGGCGTTTTATAAGCAGGAGATGGCGTTTCGCCGCCTGATGAAATATCCCCCGGCAAGCGGTCTTTTAACCATTCAGTTCTCATCACGCAATGAGTCCGTTCTCACGGAAACAGCTGCCGCTGCAGGGGCCTTTGCAACTGCAATAGGAGAACCGGAACAGATTCAGCTGATCGGGCCGGTAGAGGCATCTGTATACAAAATTAATGATATATATAGAAAAATTTTATACTTGAAACAAGAAAACTATGATATACTAATTAAAATCAGGGATCAAATTGATGGTTTTTCAGAAAATCATCCTGAATTGTTTGAACAAGTCTTGATCCAATATGATTTTTCGTAAATGAGAGGACAAATAAAATGGCGATTAGAAAAATTAGAACCATTGGAGATGAAATTTTAAGAAAAAAATGTAAACCTGTGAAGGAGATCACCCCAAGAATTACCGATTTAATCAAAGACATGTTTGAAACCATGTATGAGGCTAATGGTGTAGGTCTTGCAGCTCCCCAGGTTGGAATATTAAAGCAGATAGTCGTCATTGACGTGGAGGATGGCAATCAGTACGTTCTCATTAATCCGGAGATTATTGAGACAGACGGAGAACAGACCGGACCAGAGGGCTGCTTAAGTGTGCCTGGAAAATCCGGAACTGTTACCAGACCAAATTATGTGAAAGTCAAGGCATTTGACGCTGATATGCAGCCATTTGTGCTGGAAGGAGAAGAACTCCTTGCCCGTGCTATCTGCCACGAATGCGATCATTTAAGCGGTGAGCTGTTTGTGGATAAGGTAGAAGGAGAAATTGAAGACGTGACTCTGGAAGAAGAGGAAGAGGAGGTTGAGGAATATTGATGAAAGTCATATTTATGGGAACTCCTGATTTTTCGGTTCCTGCTCTTTGTGCACTGGTAGAGGCAGGACATGAAGTTCTTGCGGTAGTGACCCAGCCGGATAAGCCGAAGGGAAGAGGGAAGGAAGTTTCGACGACGCCGGTAAAGGAAAAGGCGCTGGAATATGGAATTCCCGTTTATCAGCCGGTGAAGGCAAGAGATCCTGAATTTGTAAAAATTCTGAAAGATTTAAACCCGGATGTGATGGTGGTAGCCGCTTTTGGACAGCTTCTCCCAAAAAGCATTTTAGATATTCCAAAATTTGGCTGTATTAATATCCATGCATCCCTCCTTCCGAAATACCGTGGTGCATCCCCGATTCAATATGTGGTTATAAACGGGGAAGAGGTAAGTGGTATCACGACCATGATGATGGCAGAAGCTCTGGATACTGGAGATATGCTTGATCAGGAAGTTGTTGTTTTAGACAAAAAAGAGACTGGTGGAAGCCTTCATGAGAAGCTGAGCCATGTGGGTGGAAAGCTTCTCATTAAAACTCTGAAAGATATAGAAGACGGAACTGCAGTTTTAAAAAAACAGGATGAGTCTCAAATGTGTTATGTGGGAATGATTAAGAAAAACATGGGTGATATCGACTGGTCTATGGATGCCGTCTCCATTGAACGGCTGATCCGTGGATTAAACCCCTGGCCCAGTGCTTACACAGACTGGGATGGAAAAGTAATAAAACTCTGGGATGCAGATGTGGTGGATCAGGAATATGAAGGCGTCTGCGGCCAGGTAGTAGAAACCGGAAAGGATCATCTGGTGGTAAAAACCGGCAAAGGCGGACTATCCATTAAAGAACTTCAGCTGCAGGGAAAGAAGCGGATGGAGATCGGCGCTTTTTTACGGGGTTACCAGATCGAGAATGGAACTGTTTTTAAACATATGTAAGGAATACAGACAGTATTTTCGGGAAAGGAGAATCTGATTATGTATTATGGTGGAATGATGGGGTATTATATGGACCCCACCTGGATTTTTGTAATCATTGGTGCGTTGTTATCCATGGCTGCATCTGCCAGGGTGACCAGTACTTTTAACAAGTATTCCAAAGTAAGAAGTATGTCTGGAATGACAGGGGCAGAGGCAGCAAAGCGCCTTTTAAATTCCCAGGGTATTTATGATGTACAGGTAAGACCTGTCAGTGGAAGACTTTCTGATCATTATGATCCCAGAACGAAAACCGTTAATTTATCCGATTCAGTCTATGATTCAACATCAGTTGCAGCAATCGGTGTTGCGGCTCATGAATGCGGACATGCCATGCAGGATAATACGGGATATGTGCCTTTAAAGTTACGAGGTGCCATTGTTCCTGCCGCTAATATCGGTTCTCAGGCTGCGCTGCCCGTTATTTTACTGGGATTTTTTATCAGCGGTGCAGGCTCACCTTTAGTAAATATTGGTTTGATCCTGTTTTCACTGGCTGTTTTATTTCAGCTGGTTACACTCCCTGTTGAGTTTAATGCCTCAAGGAGAGCAGTGGTTTTACTGGGACAGGTGGGGATTCTAGGAGATGAAGAACTGTCTCACACAAGAAAAGTGCTTGGAGCAGCGGCTCTTACCTATGTTGCAGCACTTGCGGCAACGGTACTTCAGCTGCTGAGACTTGTTATATTATTTGGAGGAAGAAGAGATAATGACTAAAGACACAGACAGCAGGGAGATTGTACTGGATGTTCTCATGGAAATATTAGAACATTCTGCATACAGCCATTTAATCCTGCGTCAGGCCTTAAATAAATACCAGTATCTGGATAAAGCAGAACGTTCCTTTATAACCAGGACTGTTGAAGGAACAGTGGAATACTTAATACAAATTGATTACGTCATTGACTTTTTCTCTTCAACAAAGGTAAAAAAGATGAAGCCGGTCATCCGCAGCATTCTGCGGATGTCGGTTTATCAGATTTTATATATGGACCGGGTTCCGGATTCCGCCGTATGCAATGAGGCAGTAAAGCTGGCTGCCAAACGGAAATTCGTTGGTCTAAAAGGATTTGTAAATGGTGTTTTGAGAAACATTTCAAGAAATAAAGAAACTCTGGTGTGGCCGGATGACAGCGTTCGTTATTCTGTTCCTGCCTGGATTGTCTCCATGTGGAATCAGGATTATGGTAAGGAAACCGCAAACACTGTTATGACTTCTTTTTTAGAAAACAGTAAAACAATAGTACGCTTAAACAGTTCAAAAGCGGGGAAAGATGAGATTCTTTCCAGTCTGAGGAAACAAAACGTACAGGTGGCAGAGTCTGGGATTTCAGAAGATATGGTTATTTTAGAAAAATTTGATTATATGGAAGGTCTGGAAGCCTTTCAAAAAGGATACATTCAGGTCCAGGATATCAGCTCTGCTCTTGTGGGAGAAGCGGCTGACCCCAAAGAAGGAGATTTTTGCATTGACGTCTGCGGTGCACCAGGAGGAAAGAGCATCCATCTGGCAGATAAGCTGAATGGAACCGGTATGGTTGAGGTAAGGGATTTAACAGAATATAAGGTGAGTCTGATACAGGAGAATATAGACCGCTGTGGTTTTGATAATATCAGGGCAAAGGTATGGGATGCTTTGGTTCCTGATTCTGATTCCGTGGGGAAAGCAGATATCGTGCTTGCTGATCTACCCTGCTCCGGTCTTGGTATTCTGGGAAGAAAACCTGATATTAAGTACAGGGTCAAGCCTGAGAATTTAGACGAACTGGCTTCTCTGCAAAGGGAAATCCTCTCGGTTGTACAGGCATATGTAAGGCCAGGCGGAAAGCTTATATTTAGTACCTGTACCATAGATAAAAAAGAAAATGAAGAAAATTTTGCATGGTTTTTAGAGAACTTTCCATTTCAGGCGGTTGATCTGGAGGAGAAGTTCAAAGACCAGTTTCAGATAGATACCTTGAAACATGGATACATGCAGCTTTTGCCGGGAATTCATCCATGTGACGGATTTTTTATCGGTGTATTACAAAAAAAGGTAGAATAAGATGGAAAGAACAGATATTAAATCTCTTAATCTGGAAGAACTGACGGCTTTCCTGGTGTCTGCCGGAGAAAAGCCCTTTCGTGCAAAACAGCTGTACGAATGGATTCATCAGAAACTGGCGGCCAGCTACGATGAAATGACCAACCTTTCAAAAACCATGAAGGAAAAACTGTCTGAGATGGCAGAACTTCCTTCTCTTACTGTTGTAGAAGAAAAGATCTCGCAGATAGACGGAACGAGAAAATACTTATTCGGTCTTTCCGACGGCAATGTGATTGAAAGCGTACTGATGAAATACAAGCACGGCAATTCCGTGTGCATCTCCTCCCAGGTTGGATGCCGCATGGGCTGCCGCTTTTGTGCATCCACACTTGACGGACTTGAACGAAATTTAAGCCCGGCTGAGATGCTGGATCAGATTTACCGGATTCAGAAGATTACTGGTGAACGGGTATCCAACGTCGTAGTCATGGGTTCAGGAGAACCACTTGACAATTATGAAAATCTGGTGCAGTTTATCCGCCTTCTCACCGATGAAAATGGCTTAAACATCAGTCAGAGAAATCTGACGGTTTCCACCTGCGGAATTGTGCCTGGAATTTTAAAGCTGGCTGAGGAGAAGTTTCAGATTACTCTGGCTCTTTCCCTTCATGCACCAAATGATGAGGTACGAAAAAGCCTGATGCCGGTAGCCAACCGGTATCCTCTTGCTGATGTACTTATGGCGTGTCATACTTATTTTGAAAAAACAGGAAGAAGAATTACATTTGAATACAGCCTGGTTAGCGGCGTAAATGACAACTTAAAAGAGGCTTCTGCACTGGCAGCTCTTTTAAAAGCCCAGCATGGACATATCAATCTGATTCCGGTCAATCCCATTAAGGAACGGGATTATGTGCAGTCCGACAGGAAGGCAATTGAGGCATTTAAAAATCTCCTTGAAAAAAACGGAATTAATGTTACTATTAGAAGAGAAATGGGCAGGGATATTAATGGTGCCTGCGGACAGCTTAGAAAAAGTTTTTTAAATCAGGAGTAAAAGGAAGTGAGAATATTACGATGAAGGCTTGTGCTATGACGGATACTGGAAGAGTCCGTTCGGCAAATCAGGACTATGTTTTTTCCTCAATTGAGCCTGTGGGTGTGCTGCCTAATCTGTTTCTTGTAGCAGACGGCATGGGAGGACATCAGGCTGGAGATTATGCTTCCAGGTTTATTACCGAAAATCTGGTGGCTCATTTTAAGATGTCAAAAGACACCGGAACAGTTGGGATACTGAAAGATGGAATTGAAAAAGTAAACAAGTTACTGTATCAGGAATCTAAGAAAAAGCCGGAATTAAACGGTATGGGTACCACTCTGGTTGCCGCTGTAGTTGAGGATTCAACCATGTATGTGGCTAATGTGGGAGACAGCCGCCTTTACTTAATCCGTAATCAGCTGAAGCAGATTACAAGAGACCATTCTTATGTGGAAGAACTGGTATCATTAGGTCAGCTGGAACGGGGAAGCAAAGATTATCGGGAAAAGAAGAATATTATAACCAGAGCTGTTGGGACGGAAGATAAGCTGGAGATTGATTTTTTTGAAGTCAGCCTGGAGCCGGGAGATTATATACTTTTATGTTCTGACGGGCTTAGCAATATGCTGGAAGATGCTGAAATAGAGGAAATCATATGCTCGGAACTGGAGCTGCCGGAGAAGGCAGAGAAATTAATTACAGTAGCCAATGATAATGGGGGGAAAGACAATATTGCTGTTGTTTTAATGGAACCTCAGCTTGGCAGGGAGGGAAGCTTATGATTTTGAGACCGGGGACATTTTTACAGGACAGATATGAAATACTGGAACAAATCGGTTCCGGAGGTATGTCAGATGTGTATAAGGCCCTGTGCCATAAATTAAACCGCCTGGTTGCCATTAAAGTATTAAAGGAAGAATTCAGTTCTGACAGTAATTTTGTCGGTAAGTTTAAAATGGAGGCCCAGTCAGCGGCCAGACTTTCCCATCCGAACATTGTTAATATTTATGATGTTGTGGATGAGGGTGACTTTCATTTTATTGTAATGGAATTAATTGAAGGAATTACATTAAAAAATTATATTGTGAAAAAAGGCTGCCTTGATATTAAGGAAGCCATCGGCATTGCCATGCAGGTTGCACAGGGAATTGCGGCAGCTCATGAGCAGGGGATTATTCACCGTGATATCAAGCCCCAGAATATTATTATTGCACGAGATGGGAAAGTCAAGGTGGCCGATTTCGGAATTGCCAGAGCGGCGTCTTCCCAGACTATGAGCGCAACAGCTGTGGGTTCAGTACACTACATATCGCCGGAACAGGCGCGTGGAGGTTACAGCGATGTGAGAAGTGATATCTATTCACTTGGTATCACATTATATGAGATGGTTGCCGGCAGAGTGCCCTTTCAGGGAGATAATACTGTCACAGTAGCCCTGGCACACCTGGAATCTGTGATTACGCCGCCCAGTTATTTTAATGAGATGATTCCGGTGGCATTAGAAAATATCATATTAAAGAGCACAGAGAAAAAGCCGGAATACCGATATTCTAATATGTATGAAGTGATTTCAGACCTGCGTAAGGCTCTGGTTAATCCAAATGGGGATTTTGTACAGAACCATCCGCCTGTGGATGATTCACAGACCGTTATTATTGGAAAACCGGAACTGGAACAGATCCGTTCCGGCCGCAAACCCCAGACGGAGCAGCCGGTCAGACGTACCCCAAAAGGGCAGGAGTACGATCAGAAATACCAGTCCTCATCTAATTACGACGGACAGCCTGGATCTGGCAGAAAAAGAAGAAATAACAATGACGAGGACATCAATCCCAAGATTGAAAAGCTTTTAACTGCGGCAGGAGTGGTGACTGCCATTATTATTGTTGTAATTCTGGCAATCGTATTTTCCAAAGTGGGTGGACTATTCCGTTCCGGATCTGGAAAAGAACCGGATGTAACTACAGTTGCCCCTACGGAAGAAACTCTCAGCGAAAAGCAGGTGAAAATGCCTGACGTGAAAGGGCTTGATTCTGAAACAGCAGAAAAGAAGTTAAAGGACAACGGCGGTCTGTATATGAAGATCAGTGAATATGAGTATTCGGATACGATCATTAAGGGGGATGTGATTTCCCAGGATCCAAAGGCGGATACCATTGTGGATAAATACTCTGCTGTCTATGTGGTAATCAGCAATGGACCAGAGAAGGCCTCCATTGACTTGAAAAAACTGGAACTTGAATCTATGGATACCGCATCTGCCAAGTCTCTGCTGGAAGGCAAGGGACTGGTTGTCAATGTGGAACAGAAAAACAGCGATACCGTAGCGGCAGGCAAGGTAATCAGCTATAGCCCGGGTGAAGCAAAAGAGGGCGGAACCATTACCCTTTTTTCCAGCAGCGGCCCGGCACTGGTCAATCCGGTTGTCGTACCAAATCTGGCAGGACAGACACAGGAGGTTGCAGTAGAGATGCTTGCTGACGCTGGACTGGTTCAGGGTACCGTAACCGAAGCTTCTTCTGAGACAGTGGCAAGAGGCAATGTCATTAATCAGTCTGTTCCGGCCGGAACTCAGGTGGAATCAGGAAGTGCTGTGAATTTTGTAATCAGTACAGGAAACGGACAGGAATCCAAGTATAAATATCTGGCTTCCATTGATAAGTCCTTCTCCCTCCAGAACATTATTGGTCCGGGATCAGGAAGTACCCAGCTGACATTAAAAATCCAGCTGAGACAGTCAGTAAATGGACAGGATACCGTTCGGGAACTCATGGGACCCACCACATTAAAAGGGGATCAGATGCTTCCGGTTTCGTTTAAAAATATAGAGGGTGCCTATAATGTAACAAGCGGGTCAGTAGAAATTGTAAATGTGGAAACAGGTGAGGTGGTTAATTCTTACGCAATCACCTTTGTAGCTGTTCCACAATCCTAAGGAAGCGTATATGACAGGAAAAATATTAAAAGGGATTGCTGGATTTTATTATGTCCACAGTAAGGATGGGAATCTTTACGAATGTAAGGCCAAGGGAATATTCCGGAACAGAAATGTGAAACCTCTTGTAGGAGATGATGTGGAGATTACCGTTCTTGATGAAGCAGAGCAAAAAGGAAACATTGAAGAGATTCTGCCCAGAAAAAACGCCCTGGTGCGCCCTGCGGTTGCCAATGTGGATCAGGCACTGGTTGTGTTTTCCATTACTCACCCGGAACCTAATTTCAATCTGTTGGATCGTTTTCTGGTAATGATGGAATCTCAGGATGTGCCCGTTCATATCTGCTTTAACAAAATTGATCTGTCAGAACATGAAAAAATGGCAGATCTGCGTAAGATGTATGAAGCGGCCGGTTATCCCGTTTATTTTACAAGTATTTATGAGAATAAAGGAATTGGTACTGTGAGAGATATTCTTGCAGGAAAAACTACGGTTCTGGCAGGACCCTCCGGTGTTGGTAAGTCGTCCCTGACCAATCTGCTTTATCCGGAAGCAGAGATGGAAACTGCACGGATCAGTGAAAAGATCCAGAGGGGGAAACATACCACCAGACACTCGGAGTTATTTGGAATTGGCAACCAGACCTACATGATGGATACACCCGGCTTTAGCTCCATGTATTTAGAGGACATGGAGTGCGGCCGGCTAAAGGAATATTTTCCTGAATTTGAACCCTATGAGCCAGACTGCCGATTTTTGGGTTGTGTGCACATTGGCGAGAAAGTCTGCGGCGTAAAAGATGCCGTCACAGAAGGAAAAATCAGTCAGAGCCGTTATGATAATTACCGGCTTCTGTATGAGGAACTGAAAGAAAAAAGGAGATACTAACATGCTTATACTTGCCCCCTCAATCTTAGCGGCAGACTTTAAAAATCTTGGACAACAGGTAACCGATACTGCAAATGCGGGAGCCCGGTATATTCATCTCGATGTAATGGATGGAGCGTTTGTACCCAGCATTTCATTTGGAATGCCGGTGATTGCCAGCCTTAGAAGCTGCACAGACCGTATATTTGATGTTCATATGATGGTGGAGGAGCCGGGGCGATATATTTCAGATATCAAAGCGGCTGGTGCAGATTTAATCTGCGTTCACGCGGAGGCATGCAGGCATTTAGACAGGACAGTTAACCAGATTAAGGAAGCCGGGCTAAAGGCCGGGGTTGCGTTAAACCCTGCCACCCCACTGTCTGTCCTTGACTGTATTTTGCCAGAACTGGATATGGTGCTGATTATGACGGTGAATCCGGGATTCGGCGGACAGAAATTTATACCGTACACATTGGAAAAGGTAAGGAATCTGCGCTCGATGATAAAACAGCGGGGACTGGAAACGGATATACAGGTCGATGGTGGTGTCACCTGCGATAATGTAAGAGATCTCATTGAAGCAGGTGCCAATGTTTTTGTAGCAGGGTCTGCTGTATTTAAAGGTGACGCAGCAGCCAATACCAGAAAATTTTTGGATATTTTTGAGGAATATGAAAGGTGAAAGAACGGACTGGATTAATCGTTACGGGAGGAACCATAGATTTTGATTTTGCCAGGACTTTTCTGGCAGATCAGACCTTTGATAAAATCATTGCAGTTGATGGAGGTCTTACAGCCCTGTCACAGCTTGATTTAAAGCCGGATGCGGTAGTGGGTGATTTTGATACTGTGGAAGAATCGGTTCTTTCCCAATACCGGAGCTTTTCAGGAGAAATCACATGGGATATACACAAGCCGGAAAAGGATGAGACAGATACAGAGCTGGCTATTTCTACCGCCATGAATTTAGGGTGCAGGAAGCTTGTGCTTCTGGGAGCAACCGGAGGCCGTCTTGATCACTTTATGGGCAATCTTCATCTGCTTTATTTCTGTTTAAACCAGGGAGTAGAAGCTTCCATTGTAGATCCCAAAAACCACATTACCATTTTAGATAAAGGAAGAGTATTTGAAGCGGAAAAGATGTGGGGAACTTATATTTCCTTTCTTCCGCTGAGCATGGAAGTAAAAGGAATTACTCTTACGGGATTCAAATACCCGCTTACGAAAAAAGATATTTCCATAGGGACTAGCCTTTGTATCAGCAATGAATTGACAGGAGAGTCCGGTTCCATTGAATTTGATTCCGGTGTATTGATCTGCGTGGAATCCCACGATTAGACTGGTATGGTTTAATAAGTCAAAACTGGATATTTATATCATTCCACTTGCGTGCTAAGATTAAGTGCAATAAAAGCAGCAAGGGAGGAATTATCCATGAATCAGACAAATAAGACCATTCACAAAGTTTCACTGACCGGGCTTTTTGCAGCCATGTCTTATGTGGTTTTCACATTTCTTCAGTTTAAAATAACACTTCCGGGAGGAGATGCCACTTCTATTCACTTAGGCAATGCAGTCTGTGTACTTGGTGCACTGCTTCTTGGCGGATTATATGGCGGTCTTGGCGGTGCCATCGGGATGACAATCGGTGATTTATTCGATCCGGTTTATATTATTTATGCTCCAAAGACATTTGTTTTGAAATTGTGTATCGGACTGATTACAGGATTGGTTGCCCATAGGATTGGGAAGATCAATGAATCAGGTAACAGCAGGCATATCTTAAAGTGGACCATACTGGCGGCCGCCGCCGGACTTTTATTTAATGTGATTTTTGACCCTGTGGTGGGATATTTTTACAAGCTTCTTATTCTTGGAAAACCGGCAGCAGACCTTGCTCTGGTTTACAACGTTGCTTCCACTTCCATCAATGCGGTAACTTCGGGGATTGTATCTGTTCTGGTTTATATGCCCCTTAGAAATGCGTTGGTGCGGTCAGGATTATTTTCCAGAATATCTTAGGAGCATTCGTATGACAAAAGAAAGTAAACAGAAAAAAATAGCTGCAATTCATGACCTTTCAGGCTATGGCCGCTGCTCCTTAACAGTGGCCATTCCAGTGATATCTGCATTAAAGGTGCAGTGCTGTCCGGTTCCAACTTCCATCTTATCCAATCACACCGGTTTTCCAACCTGCTTTTTCGATGATTATACCGATAAGATGCCTTTGTATCTGGAGCAGTGGAAAAAACTGAATCTGGATTTTGACGGTATTTTTACCGGGTTTTTAGGTTCCGAGGCTCAGATCGATATCGTTACTGATATGATCCGGAATTTTAAAACAGAAAAAACCAAGGTTATCATTGATCCCATTATGGGAGATAACGGGAAGGCCTACCAGACCTATACGAAAGAGATGTGCAGCCGCATGAGAACCCTGGTGGAATCCGGTGATATTGTAACTCCAAACCTGACGGAAGCCTGTATTCTAACCGGAAGGCAGTATCGTCAGACTGGCTGGACCAGAAAAGAACTGGCTGATATGGCACAGGAAATAATAAGCATGGGTCCTGGCTCGGCAGTTATAACAGGTGTGAGGGAAGGAGCTTTTGTTACCAATGTGGTGGCGGAAAAGGGCTTAGAGGTAAAGTATCTTAAGTCTTTAAAAGCTGGTAACGACAGACCTGGTACCGGAGATGTATTTGCCAGTATCATAGCAGCCCAGGCTGTGAAAGGCGTGCCTTTGCAGGAAAATGTAAAAAAAGCAGCCCATTTTGTTAAAAAGAGTATTCTTGTTTCGGATGAGCTGAACGTACCCATAGAGAATGGTGTTTGTTTTGAAGAGATCCTGTCTTTGCTAATTCGTCAGTAAAATCGAAAGAGAGATGGGGAATTTTAGGAAAAGGGCTTTTCTTTGCCCTTTTTTTGTAGTATAATCAACGGCAGATTATTATGCGGATTGGATTCGCAGAAAATATTGAGGAAAAACCAGGAGGAATACCATGTTAGATTTAAAGTTTGTAAGAGAAAATCCTGAAATTGTAAAACAGAACATCAAAAATAAATTTCAGGACAGCAAGCTTGTGCTGGTAGATGAAGTCATCGAACTGGACGAGCAAAACCGCGCAGCAAAGCAGGAAGGAGATGCTTTAAGAGCGGAACGCAACAAACTTTCCAAACAGATCGGTGCCTTGATGGGACAGGGTAAGAAAGAAGAAGCAGAAGAGCTGAAGCGGCAGGTAACCGATGCTTCTGACCATCTGGCTGAACTGGAGCAGAAGGAAAGCGAACTGGATGAAAAGATTAAAAAGATCATGATGACCATTCCAAACATTATAGATCCCAGTGTTCCAATTGGTAAGGATGACAGCGAGAACGTAGAGGTGCAGCGTTACGGTGAGCCTGTAGTGCCGGAGTTTGATATCCCATACCATGCAGAAATAATGGAAAGCTTTGACGGAATCGATCTTGACAGTGCAAGAAAGGTTGCAGGCAATGGTTTCTATTATCTGATGGGTGATATTGCAAGACTTCACTCCTCTGTTATTTCCTATGCAAGAGATTTTATGATTGACCGTGGATTTACTTACTGCATCCCTCCTTTTATGATCCGCAGTGAAGTAGTGACCGGAGTTATGAGTTTTGCTGAAATGGATGCCATGATGTATAAAATAGAAGGAGAGGATCTTTATTTAATCGGTACCAGTGAGCACTCCATGATTGGAAAATTCATTGATACCATCCTTCCTGAATCAAAGCTTCCTCAGACGCTTACCAGCTATTCTCCATGCTTTAGAAAAGAAAAGGGAGCCCATGGACTGGAAGAGCGCGGTGTTTACCGTATTCATCAGTTTGAGAAGCAGGAGATGATTGTTGTCTGCAAACCGGAAGAGAGCATGGACTGGTATGAAAAACTGTGGCAGAACACCGTTGATTTATTCAGAACTCTGGATATTCCGGTAAGAACCTTAGAGTGCTGTTCCGGCGATCTTGCAGATTTAAAGGTAAAATCTGTGGACGTAGAAGCATGGTCTCCAAGACAGAAAAAATATTTTGAAGTTGGAAGCTGTTCCAATTTAGGTGATGCACAGGCAAGAAGATTAAAGATCCGTGTATCTGGTGAAGATGGTCAGAAATATTTTGCCCACACACTGAATAATACGGTTGTGGCTCCACCAAGAATGCTTATTGCTTTCCTGGAGAACAATTTACAGGCAGATGGAACTGTGAAGATTCCTGATGCATTACAGCCATATATGGGCGGTATGAAAGCACTTGTGCCAAAGAAGTAATAATGTTTAAGTCCGGCTTTTTATAAGGTCGGACTCTTTTTGAAAAGGAGAGAACCTTCATGATTACCTTCAATCACTTTAATTTTAATGTACTTGATCTGGAAAAAAGTCTGAAATTTTATAAAGAAGCACTTGGTCTTGTTCCGGTACGGGAAAAGACGGCAGCGGATGGGTCTTTCCGCCTGGTTTATTTAGGAGATGGAAAAACAGATTTTACGCTGGAACTGACTTATTTAACAGACCGCAGGGAACCCTATAATCTGGGCGAATGTGAATTTCATCTTGCCTTTCATACCGATGAATATGAAGCGTGCTATAAAAAACACAAAGAGATGGGTGTAATCTGCTTTGAGAATCCAGGAATGGGAATTTATTTTATCAGTGATCCGGACGGATACTGGCTGGAAATAGTTCCTGCTAAATAAGGAGAAATCAGGTGTTTATAACAGTAAACGGGATCCGGCTTCATTATGAAGTATCGGGCAGAGGACCGGCTGTGATTCTGGTCCATGGAAACGGGGAAGACCACAGGATCTTTAAAGAGACCGCAGATCTGCTGGTTAAGGATTATACAGTATATGCCCTGGATTCCAGAGGACATGGAAAAAGCTCCGGAAAAGAGAATATCAGTTATGATAAAATGGCAAAGGATGTGGCAGAGTTCATCCGGCTCTTAGAACTGGACCGTCCCATTTACTGTGGATTCAGCGACGGTGGAATCATCGGGCTTGTGGCGGCTGTAACGTATCCCCGGCTCTTCTCCAGAATGGTGATTTGCGGTGCCAACGCCTATCCGGAAGGGATGAAACGCAGGTGGCTGATTCTGTTTGGACTTCTTGGGTTTCTGTTTCGTGATCCCAAGGTTTTTATGATGTTAAACGAACCACAGCTCTCCGGTAAGGAACTGGAACAGATTTCCATTCCAACTCTCATACTGGCGGGTGAAAGAGATATGGTACTTCCATCTCATACAGAGTATCTGGCATCAAAGATTAAAACCAGTTTTTTAAGGATTCTGCCCGGGGAAACCCATGGAAGTTATGTAATCCATAGCAGGAAGCTTTATTTTTGTATGAAAAAATTTATCATGAACCGGTAGTAAGGGGAAACCTGATTTTTTTTGAAGGGTGTAAAGAAAAAATACTTGACACCTCAAAAAAAGTATTGTATGATATCACAGGTGATGATATGGAGAAGATAGCAAGACAGGGACTTTTGTATGATTTCTACGGAGCTCTGCTGACAGAGCATCAAAGAAACATCTATGAAGATGTGGTATTATACGATTTATCCCTCAGTGAGATTGCACAGGAACAGGGAATCAGCCGTCAGGGCGTTCATGATCTTGTAAAGCGATGTGATAAGATATTAGAGGGCTATGAAGAAAAGCTTCATCTGGTAGAAAAATTTGAAAAAACCAAGGGACTGGCAAGAGAAATCCGGAATTTGACGGCACAGTTTGCCGATACAAAGGATATGAGTCTGATCCATCGCATCGAAGAGATATCGGGCGAAATCATCGAGCTGGAAGCTCATTAGGAGGGCGTTAGATGGCTTTTGAGAGCTTATCCGATAAGTTACAGAATGTATTTAAGAATTTAAGAGGCAAAGGACGTTTGTCCGAAGCAGATGTAAAGACAGCCTTAAAAGAAGTTAAGATGGCTCTTTTGGAAGCAGATGTTAACTTTAAGGTGGTAAAACAGTTTA
Source organism: Lacrimispora struthionigena (assembly GCF_048627165.1). Lineage (NCBI taxonomy): Bacteria > Bacillati > Bacillota > Clostridia > Lachnospirales > Lachnospiraceae > Lacrimispora > Lacrimispora struthionigena. The sequence continues at coordinate 132,748 of NZ_JBMBWP010000002.1, read as the reverse complement.
TCAATGCTGTGCAGGAGAGAGCCATTGGACAGGATGTCCAGAACAGCCTTACTCCCGGCCAGATGGTAATAAAGATTGTTAATGAAGAACTTGTGAAACTCATGGGTTCTGAAACAACAGAAATAGAACTGAAGCCCGCAAGTGAGATTACAGTCATTTTGATGGCTGGTCTGCAGGGTGCAGGTAAGACCACCACCACAGCCAAGATTGCCGGTAAGTTAAAGGCAAAAGGAAGAAATCCCCTTTTGGTTGCCTGCGACATTTATCGTCCCGCAGCGATTAAGCAGCTGCAGATCAACGGTGAAAAACAGGGCGTTCCCGTATTTTCCATGGGAGAAAACCAGAAGCCGGCTGATATTGCCAAAGCTGCGATGGCTTATGCAGCAAAGAATGGCCAGAATGTTGTGATTCTTGATACAGCAGGCCGTCTTCATATTGATGAAGACATGATGAATGAGCTGATTGAAATAAAAGAAAGCGTTGAAGTTCATCAGACAATTCTGGTTGTTGATGCCATGACAGGACAGGATGCCGTGAATGTAGCCAGTATGTTCCATGATAAGATTGGAATTGACGGCGTCATCATAACAAAGTTAGATGGCGATACAAGAGGCGGTTCCGCATTATCCATCCGTGCTGTTACAGGTAAGCCGGTTCTTTATGTTGGTATGGGTGAAAAGCTTTCCGATTTGGAGCAGTTTTATCCGGACCGTATGGCTTCCCGAATTTTAGGCATGGGAGATATCCTTTCTCTGATTGAAAAGGCAGAAACCCAGGTAGATGAAGAAAAAGCCAGAGAACTTTCCCAAAAGCTTAAAAAAGCAGAATTTGATTACAATGACTTTTTGGAGCAGATGACCCAGGTGAAAAACATGGGCGGTATGGCAAGCATTATGAGTATGATGCCTGGCATGGGACAGATGAAGGATATGGATATTGATGAAAAGGCCATGGACCGGGTGGAAGCGATTATCCTTTCCATGACGAACAAAGAACGGACCAATCCCGACTTAATGAAGAACGCATCGAGAAAACAGCGGGTAGCAAAGGGTGCAGGGGTTGATATCAGTGAAGTGAACCGGATTGTAAAGCAGTTTGATCAGATGAAGAAGATGATGAAACAGCTGCCTGGAATGCTTGGCGGAGGAAAACGCCGCGGTGGCGCAGGACTCCTTGGAAAACTGAAATTACCGTTTTAATATTACTTTGATGTTAGCAAGGCAGATTCCTGCGTCGCTATATATAAGTTTCACAATTTAAGATTTAAGGAGGTGAATTAGAACATGGCAGTAAAAATGAGATTAAAAAGAATGGGTCAGAAAAAGGCTCCTTTCTATAGAATTGTAGTTGCAGATTCCAGATCTCCCAGAGATGGCAGATTCATCGAAGAAATTGGATACTATGATCCTACCACAGAACCAAGCGTAATCAAGTTTAACGAAGAGAACGCTAAAAAGTGGTTAGCAACAGGTGCTCAGCCAACAGAAGTTGTAAGCAAGCTTTTAAAGATCGCCGGTATCCAGTAGTGAGAGGTGAAGCATATGAAGGAATTAGTAGAAGTAATTGCAAGAGCACTGGTTGATAATCCAGATCATGTTGCTGTTACGGAGACTGTAAAAGACGATGAAATCGTCCTTGAACTTACGGTAGAACCTTCCGATATGGGTAAGGTAATTGGCAAACAGGGCAGAATAGCGAAAGCCATCCGCTCTGTTGTAAAAGCAGCAGCTTCCAAAGAAGATAAAAAAGTTACTGTTGAGATACAGTAGCTTTTAAAAGACCGCCGACCTGTCGGGAAGACGGTCTTCTTTTGCTTTCATAAACCTTTGGTTTATGAAAGCAGCGTCCAGAATTAAGCCGGATAGTAATATCCGGTTTCTTTTATATGATATGGAGAGACAAATGGATAATTTACTAAGAGTCGGAGTAATTTCTTCCACCCATGGGGTAAAGGGAGAAGTAAAGGTGTTTCCAACGACGGATGATTCCGCCCGTTTTAAACAGTTAAAGAAAGTGATTCTCGACACAGGCCGGGAACAGATGGATTTGGAAATTGAGGGAGTAAAATTCTTTAAAAATATGGTCATCCTGAAATTTAAGGGATATGATTCCATTGATGAAATTGAAAAATACAAGGGTAAAGATCTTTTAATCACAAGAGATCTGGCAGTAAAACTGGGCCCTGATGAAAACTTTATTTTTGACCTGATCGGCCTTTTGGTAGTAAAAGACGATGGGGAAGAGCTGGGTACATTGACCGATGTAATTAAGACAGGGGCCAATGATGTCTATGAGGTCAAGATGACGGATGGCAGAGAGGTGCTTCTGCCTGCAATTAAAGAATGCGTTCTGAATGTGGATCTGGAGAAAAAAGTTGTAACGGTTCATATGATGGACGGGCTTCTGGACTAAGGATAGGGGTAGAAATAAAGAATGAATTATCATATATTGACGCTTTTTCCTGATATGGTCTTAAACGGTCTGAATACCAGCATTATCGGCAGAGCTGTAGAAAAAGGTCTGTTATCTATAGAAGCAATTGACATCAGAGACTATTCCGCAGATAAGCACCACAGTGTGGATGATTATCCCTATGGAGGCGGCGCTGGAATGGTAATGCAGCCCATGCCCATATGCGAAGCTTACGACGATCTGTGTAATAAGATTGGCAAAAAGCCCCGTGTGATTTACATGACCCCCCAGGGAACTGTATTTAATCAGACCATCGCAGGGGAACTGGCCAGAGAAGAGGATCTGGTTTTTCTGTGCGGTCACTATGAGGGGATTGATGAGAGGGCATTGAATCTTGTTGCAACGGACTTTCTTTCCATCGGTGATTATGTGCTGACTGGCGGGGAACTTCCTGCCATGGTGATGATTGACTGCATCTCCCGTTTAATACCAGGCGTATTAAAGAATGAGACATCTGCCGAATTTGAATCCTTTCATGACAATCTGCTTGAGCATCCCCAGTATACCAGACCAGAGGAATACAGGGGATTAAAGGTTCCGGAGGTTTTGTTGTCCGGACACCATAAAAATATTGACATCTGGAGACGGGAGCAATCCATTAAGCGGACTCTGGAGAGAAGACCGGACCTTTTAAAAGAAGCGGTACTGTCAAAAAAAGAAGTGGAATATTTAAATAAGCTTTTGAAAGAACTGGAAAACGGGGAATAAATCAACGGTTCTAATGCGGAGAATGCTGCTATTATCAGCAACTCCGCATTTTTTATGGAAAAATCAGGTAATGATTACAGCACTTCACCATTTTTGCTTAATATAACAATATGTGTGACCGATAACTTAAAAGGAGGCTTTATCCAATAAATAAAGGAGTTTAGAAAATGCAGGAAGAACCAAATGTACCAGAAATAAATTACGGACAAGAGGAGCAATGGGAAACTGAAAATCGGTGCGGAGCATGTGGGCATGGGCTGATAGACCGTTCTGAAAATGCAGATTCCGTATTATGCAGTGCCTGCCGGGAACGATTCATCCGCTACCCGGTTCCAAAGCTTTTTATTGTTTTTTCAGCTGTTATTGTTGTTTTGTTGGGATTGGCTTTCATCCGATTTCCCAAAGTTATTAAATCCTATAAAATATATGTAAAAGCAGAAGCCAAGGCTGCCAATGGGGATATCGTTGAAGCGATCCAGGGCTTACATACTGTTGTGGAGCAATATCCAGATTCCGTTCCTGTTGCAGTCCGGTTGACCGATATAGCCATGGACGGTGGATTTTATGATGATGCGTCGTATGTAATTTCCAACAATTTATCCGGTAAAAAAATTGAGGCAGATACCGTTGCCAGATTGAACCGGTACATAGATAAATTAGACAGATTCTTCAATACTTATGATACTGTTCAGAATATGCAGTCTAAGCTGGAAGAGGCCAAGTCTAAGGAAGAAGTATTAGTAACAGGCTATAATTATTTAAATCAGCTTCTGAGTGATCCGGAACAGGATAAGGCGTTGGTTTATTATTACATGTCCATGTTTGCCGGGGATGCCGGCGAAGCCAGGAGCTGTCTTGAAAACTCCATTCAGGAAGATGATAACATGTTAGACGCAAAGGTTCAGTTAGCCACTCTGTCGCGGCGGCAGGGAGATTTACAATATGCTGAAAACCGCTATAACGAGGTGCTGCTTGCGGACAAAACCTACAGCTCAGCTTCCCGTGGACTTGCAATTATCAGACTTTTGGAAGGAAAGAAAGAAGAAGGTCTGGATCTGGCATCAAATGCATATGAGCAAAATCCGGAAGGGGATTATATGTGGGAAACTTATTTGATTGCGCTGAAAGAAAACGCAAAGAACACGGATGCAGACGCACTTGTTAAAGAGTATGTTTCTAAGGGAAATGAATTAGATGCAGATTTTAAGAGTTATCTGGATGGGAACTTATCTCTCCATGAGTATTATATAGACGAATAAGGAGGAGGTCTTGCTATGTTTTTTGTTCCAGGTATCGTTGTATCAGTTGTCACATTTCCAGGTGTGATCATTCATGAACTTGCACACCAGATTTTTTGCCGCCTGATGAGGGTTCCGGTATATGAGGTGAAATATTTTCAGTTTTCTAATCCTTGTGGATATGTGTTGCATGAAGCAACACAGGATCCTCTCAAAACATTTTTAATTTCTACAGGACCGTTTCTGATCAATACACTGATTGGTATGATCATTTTATCACCGGCTTCCATAGATTTAATTGTTTTTAAAGATTACTCAAATCCATTAAATCTAATATTAGGCTGGATCGGATTTTCCGCTCTTATGCATGCATTTCCCAGTACTGGTGACGCTAAGGTATTGGTAAATAATATACTGAAAAATAAAAATGTTAACGTGCTGATCAAACTGATTGTAGCACCTGTAATTGGACTGATCTATGTGGGAGCAATTGGCTCCGTTGTATGGTTAGATGCTATCTATGCTGCAGCCATTGCCATGATTATTCCCAACCTGTTTTTATTATTTTAAACAGCTGAAGCTGTAACCGCCTGGTATGTTTAATCTCATAAACTTAAGGGAATAATAATCAATAAAAAGGTTGCATTCGACAATCCTTTATGTTAAAATACAAAATGTTGTGATGAAAAGGCGATGGTCCTCTGTTACGGATTCCAGTATGAAGTATTAAGAACATCAAATAAAAATCAAGGAGGTTCACACAATGAACGAAATTATTAAGAATATTGAAGCAGCTCAGTTAAAGCAGACCGTACCGGTTTTCCACGTTGGTGATACTGTAAAAGTATACAACAAGATCAAAGAGGGAACCCGCGAAAGAATCCAGATTTTCGAAGGAACCGTTATCAAGAGACAGAACGGCGGAGCTAGAGAAACCTTTACTGTAAGAAAGAATTCTAACGGTATCGGCGTAGAGAAAACCTGGCCATTACATTCCCCTTCCGTAGACAACGTTGAAGTTGTAAGAAAGGGTAAAGTAAGAAGAGCAAAACTGAATTACTTAAGAGACAGAGTTGGTAAGGCTGCTAAGGTCAAAGAACTGGTTAAATAATTCCGGAACATTTGAGAGGGACAATGTAAATTGTCCCTTTCTTTAGTAGGTGGGGTATCATAATGGATTTTTATCATAGTGAAGATAATAACAAACTCCGCCATTTTGTCAACTGGATTGTTGACATCGTTGTAGTGATTGCATTTGCATTGTTTCTGGTCTATGCTTATGGAACTCAGATCGTTGTTGCGGGACATTCCATGCTCCCCCTTTTTGCGTCCGGTGATGTTGTTTTAATGGATCGCCTGTCCTATGATTTCGGGAAGCCGGACCGGTTTGATGTAGTTGTGTTTCAAAGAGAAGACCAGAAGATGAATGTAAAGCGTATCGTTGGACTGCCTGGAGAAACGGTGCAGATTAAAAACGATGAGATCTATATCAATGGCGAAAAGTTAGAAGAACCGGCAGGACTTGGCCGGATATCCCTGGCGGGACTGGCTGAAAAGCCAATGAAGCTGGGTGAAGAGGAATATTTTTTATTAGGAGATAACCGGGACAGCAGTGAAGACAGCCGTTTTTCCAATATCGGGAATGTAAGCGGCAGTCAGATCAAAGGGAAAATATGGTTACGTATGCTGCCCCTTGTAAAGTTGGAATTAATTCGTTCGAAATAGAGGAATGTTATGAATATACAATGGTATCCAGGTCATATGACCAAAGCCAAAAGGGCAATGAAAGAAGATATCAAATTAATTGATTTGATTATCGAACTGGTAGATGCAAGAGTGCCTTTAAGCAGCCGGAATCCGGATATTGATGATCTGGGTGAGGGAAAAGCCCGTCTGGTACTGCTGAATAAATCGGATCTTGCAGATGAACGGTGTAATAATGCATGGGCGTCTTACTTTGAAGAAAAAGGCTGCCATGTTGTAAAAGTGAATTCAAAAAGCGGTGCAGGCTTAAAATCAATCAATGGTGTTGTTTTGGAAGCCTGTAAGGAAAAGATTGAACGTGACCGGAGAAGGGGAATTTTAAACCGACCGGTACGTGCCATGGTAGTGGGAATCCCCAATGTGGGAAAATCCACATTTATTAACTCCTTTGCTGGCAAGGCTTGCGCAAAGACCGGCAATAAACCAGGTGTCACAAAGGGGAATCAATGGATCCGCCTGAACAAAAGCCTGGAACTTCTTGATACACCCGGAATCCTGTGGCCGAGATTTGAAGATCAGCAGGTGGGAATCCGTCTCGCTCTCATTGGTTCCATCAATGATGAGATCTTGAATAAAGAAGAACTTGCTATGGAACTGATCCGTTTTTTAAAGAACTCCTATCCTCAGGTATTGTCGGAGCGTTATGACCTGTCTGCAGAAGATCCCCTGGAGGGCCTGATGCAGATCGCCAAAGCCAGAGCTTGTCTTGCAAGAGGAGGAGAACTGGATTTAAACCGGGCCTCCAATTTGCTGATTGAGGATTTCAGAAGTGGTAAATTAGGACGTCTCACACTTGAGACTCCGCAGCAATCATAAGAATACATCAATGGGCCGGCTCATTTTTTTTAGAGCAGGTCCATGTTTTTAATGAACTTACTGGAGAGAATAAGATGAGAAAATTGACGGAAGAGAAACGGTTAGAAGAGCTGAAACGATTGGAAGTAATGAAGGAATTTGAACGGGAATATGAGGCTCATGTACTGGTATGTGGAATTGACGAAGCCGGAAGGGGACCTTTAGCCGGACCTGTGGTTGCAGGAGCGGTTATATTGCCCAGAGATTGTGAAATCCTTTTTTTAAACGATTCAAAAAAGCTGTCTGAAAAACGCAGGGAGGCTTTGTTTGAAGAAATACAGGAAAAAGCACTGGCAATCGGGATTGGTGTGGCAGGCCCGGATCGGATTGATGAGATTAATATTTTGCAGGCAACGTATGAAGCGATGAGAACAGCAGTATCCAGACTGGGAATGCTTCCAGAGGTTTTGTTAAATGATGCGGTGACCATTCCAGGTCTTAACATTCCCCAGATTCCCATTGTAAAAGGCGATGGAAAAAGCGTGTCAATCGCAGCTGCCAGTATTATGGCAAAAGTAACCAGAGATCATATGATGGAAGAGTATGATAAACTATTCCCCCAGTATGGTTTTGCGAAGCATAAGGGATATGGAACAGGAGCCCATATCGCGGCACTGAAGGAGTTTGGCCCCTGCCCCATACACAGACGGAGTTTTATTAAAAACTTCGTGTCTGGGGAGAAGAGTGAATAAGAGAGAGACCGGATCCAGGTTTGAAGAGATCGCTGCGGATTATTTACAGCATGCCGGCTATGAGATTCTGGAACGGAATTACCGGGATCGGTCAGGAGAAATCGACATAATAGCGAAAGATGGAAGCTATTATGTTTTTATAGAGGTGAAATACCGGGAAAATGCAAACATGGGAGACCCTGCCGAAGCGGTGGATGCCAGAAAGCAGCTGAAAATCAGAAACACAGCGAGACGGTATTTATACAGGAACCGGTTAGGGGAATCTGTCCCTTGCAGATTTGATGTAGTGGCCATCTTAGGTCAGGAAATCCGATTGATTTCGGATGCATTTTAAAGGGAGGTGCTGGAATGAGTGTTATATGGACACGTAAAAATATAGAACCGGGAATGAATTATATGGAGTCAGATCCGGTGCCTTATTTATCCTTTCCTATGCTGGAAAAGACAGGAATGGTGATCCAGGGATTTTCTACAAAGCTTGGGGGAGTCAGTCAGGGCAAATTTGCAACCCTAAATTTTACATTTACAAGGGGAGACAATCCAGATCACGTAATGGAGAATTACAGGAGAATGGCTGCTGTACTTGGGGTGGATGAAAATCGGATGGTTTTGTCTTATCAGACCCATACCACCAATGTCCGTCTTGTTACGGAGGCGGATGCTGGCAAGGGAATCGGTAAGGAAAGAGATTATAAAGACATAGACGGACTTATTACCAATGTCCCGGGCATTACTCTGGTCACTTTTTTTGCAGACTGTGTTCCGTTATATTTCCTTGATCCTGTACACAAAGCCATCGGGCTCAGTCATTCGGGCTGGAGAGGTACTGTAAGCCGTATGGGGGCAGTGACCATTGATAAAATGAAGGATGCTTATGGAACCAAAGCAGAAGATTTACTTGTCTGTATTGGACCCAGTATCTGCGGGGACTGTTATGAGGTGGGGGAAGAAGTTGCCCTGGAATTTAAAAAGGCATTTGCGAAAGACAACTGGAATCAGATTCTTCGAGAAAAAGACAATGGAAAGTTCATGCTGGATTTGTGGAAGGCCAATGAGATTTTGTTAAAAGAGGCCGGAGTGAAACCGGAAAACATACAGACAACCGATATCTGCACCCACTGCAATTCAGATTATCTGTTTTCCCACCGTACCTGTGGTAATGAAAGAGGCAATCTGGCTGCATTCCTGAGTTTAAAAGAATAGAGATATAAAAATCCGGAAGAACATTTGGATTCTTCCGGATTTCCATTCCATAAAACAACAGGCTTATGCTTTGTATTTTTTCAGCAGCTGCTGAATCTTATCCGTTGAGGATAATGCTGTACTAATAGATACATCGTGGTTTAAGGAATTTACAATTGCGGCGATATACTTGCTGATGTCGGCTTCTACATACCACTCTCTGTTAAACAGCTCATTGGGACGGTAATTTAAGTTTGTGGTAACAACTCTGTCGATGTATCCTTTGCTGTAAAAATCATCAAACTTTTCAAGACCATTGGTAAACAAACCGAAGGTGCAGCAAACAATAACCTTGTCTGCTTTACGCTCTTTTAATTCTCTGGCGGTATCTAACATGCTTTCTCCCGATGAAATCATATCATCTACGATCAGCACTGTTTTTCCCTCTACAGAAGCACCAAGGAATTCATGGGCTACGATGGGGTTGCGTCCGCCTACAATTTTGGAATAATCTCTTCGCTTGTAGAACATACCCATATCCACGCTTAAGTTGTTGGCAAGGTATACAGCACGGTCCATGGCACCTTCATCAGGGCTGATAACCATCATGTGTTCTTTGTCAATCTTTAAATCAGGGTATTGTCTTAATACTGCTTTAATAAACTGGTATGTCGGCATGAAATTGTCAAAGCCGTTTAATGGGATGGCGTTCTGCACTCTGGGATCATGGGCATCAAATGTAATAATATTGCTTACTCCCATATTCACCAGTTCTTCTAATGCCATTGCGCAGTCAAGGGATTCCCGTTTGGTTCTCTTGTGCTGGCGGCTTTCATATAGAAATGGCATAATTACGCTTACCCTGTGGGCTGTTGCACTACATGCACCGAGAATACGCTTTAAATCCTGAAAATGATCGTCAGGAGACATGTGGTTTGTATATCCGTTCACTGTATAGGATATGCTGTAATTAGTTACATCCACCATCGCGAAAACATCAGTACCCCGGACGGATTCCTTGACGATTCCTTTCGCTTCGCCGCTTCCAAAGCGAGGACACTCGCAGTTTAGAAGATATGAGTCGATATCGTAACCGCGGTAATGAAGATCTGCCTCACGGCGCTTTAATTCCTCGATATCGTTTCTGCGAAAACCGACAATATGGTCATTTACCTTCCTGGCCAGTTCCCCGCAGCTTTCCAGCGCTGCGATCTTTAGGGGAGCAACAGGTAGCTGGTCGTTAAATACATAATCATTTGCCATGACAAAGATTCCTCCATAATAAATGAACAGCCAGTCGTAAGACTGCCTGTTTTATAATCTTACATCTTTTTATACCATTGAATGACAGAATGCGTCAATAGTCTTTCCAGTATTTCAGTGAAAAAAACAAAAAACGCTTCCTTTACAAAGAGTGACAATCTTGTTATGATATAAAAGATAGCTGCAGAAAGGTAAATATAGAAATGAGCAAAAGAGGACATGTTATAAAAGCTGTAGACACCGGTTCTATTGCAGAAGAACTGGAACTGGAACCAGGAGATGAGGTTCTTTCCATCGACGGACATGAACTGGAAGACATCTTCGATTATGAGTATTACGTAAACAGTGAATCCATTCTTATGACCGTAAGGAAGAAAAACGGGGAAGAGTGGGAATTAGAAATAGAGAACCAGTATGAAGATTTAGGACTTACCTTCGAGAATGGCCTGATGAGTGAGTACCGTACCTGCAGGAATAACTGCATTTTCTGCTTTATTGACCAGATGCCTCCTGGAATGAGGGATACTCTTTATTTCAAAGACGACGATTCCAGGCTTTCATTCTTACAGGGAAACTATGTCACTTTAACCAACATGAGTGAACACGATATTGCGCGGATCATAGAGTTTAAGCTGGCACCGATTAATATATCGGTACACACCACAAACCCCGAGTTAAGGTGCAGGATGCTTCATAACCGATTTGCAGGAGAAGCCCTTTCAAAGATTGACCGGCTGTATGAGGCAGGGATATCCATGAATGGGCAGATTGTGCTCTGCAAAGGGGTGAATGACAAAGAAGAACTGGAACGAACTATTAGTGATTTATCAAAGTATCTGCCCTACATGGAAAGTGTCTCCATTGTGCCCGTAGGCGTATCCAGATTCAGAGATGGCCTGTTTCCATTAAGCCCCATTGAGAAAGAGGATGCCGTATCCGTTTTAGAGATCGTGGAACGATGGCAGAAAAAGCTTTTTAAAGAATATGGCAGCCATTTTATCCATGCCAGTGATGAGTTTTACATTTTGGCTGGGAGACCTATGCCGGAGGAAACAAGATACGACGGCTATATTCAGCTGGAAAACGGCGTGGGTATGCTGCGGCTTTTAGAAACTGAGGTGAAAGATGCCCTGAAAGATGAAGCGGCAGTTGATGCCACAGAGGAGCTTTCCATTGCCACAGGAACCCTTGCAGCCCCATTTATTGAACAGCATGCAAGAATGGTTAGTGATAAGTTCCCGGGACGGACCATTCATGTCTACCCAATCGTCAATCATTTCTTTGGCGAGCAGATTACCGTTGCAGGTTTAATCACAGGTCAGGATTTAATCGCCCAGCTGAAGGGAAAACCTCTTGGGAAGAGACTTCTCCTTCCTGAGTGTATGTTTCGCAGCGGAGAAGAGGTATTTCTTGATGATCTGACCCGTCAGGATGTACAAAATGCTTTACAAGTACAGGTAGATATTGTAAAATCAAGCGGTCAGGATTTCGTTAACGCTGTTTTAGGATACGTAGATAATAAAAAACCTTCTTATGACGGATATGAATTAAAGGAGATATAATATATGAGTAAACCAGTAGTAGCCATCGTAGGCCGCCCAAATGTGGGTAAGTCTACGCTGTTTAATGTTTTAGCCGGTGAGACCATTTCCATAGTAAAGGATACACCGGGAGTGACCAGAGACCGTATTTATGCTGACTGTACCTGGCTGAATATGAATTTTACCCTGATTGATACAGGCGGAATTGAACCGGACAGCAGCGATATCATTCTTTCCCAGATGAGGGAACAGGCAGAAATCGCCATTGCCACAGCAGATGTTATCGTATTTATTGTGGATGTACGCCAGGGTCTGGTAGATGCGGATTCAAAGGTAGCAGATATGCTTCGTAAATCCAAAAAACCGGTTGTCCTTGCAGTGAATAAGGTAGACAGCTTCCAGAAGTTCGGCAATGATGTATATGAATTTTATAATCTGGGAATCGGAGATCCCATTCCGGTATCAGCAGCTTCCAGACTGGGATTAGGTGATTTGCTTGATGAGGTTGCCAAGCATTTCGGTACATTCCAGGCAGAAGAGGAAGATGATGACCGACCAAGAATTGCTATCGTGGGAAAACCAAATGTTGGTAAATCTTCTATAATTAATCAGCTTCTGGGTGAAAACCGGGTTATCGTATCCAATATTGCGGGAACCACCAGAGATGCCGTAGATACGGAGATCGTCCATAATGGTACGGAATACGTATTTATTGACACAGCCGGACTGAGAAGAAAGAGTAAAATCAAAGAAGAACTGGAACGATACAGCATTATCCGTACCGTAACAGCAGTCGAGCGGGCCGATGTGGTGGTAGTTGTAATTGACGCAGAAGAGGGCGTTACCGAGCAGGATGCCAAGATCGCAGGAATTGCCCATGAACGGGGCAAGGGAATTATTGTGGCTGTAAACAAGTGGGATGCCATTGAGAAGAATGACAAGACCATTTACGAATACACCAAAAAGATTAAAGATACTCTCTCTTTTATGCCTTATGCGGAATTTATATTTATCTCAGCTAAGACCGGACAGAGAATGAGTAAATTGTTTGAATTGATCGATATGGTTCGTGAGAATCAGACTCTTCGTGTAGCGACCGGAGTTTTAAACGAAATTATGACGGAAGCAGTTGCTCTTCAGCAGCCGCCTTCTGATAAAGGCAAGCGTCTCAGACTTTATTATATGACCCAGGTAGCCGTTAAGCCGCCGACCTTTGTCATCTTTATAAACGATAAAGAACTCACCCATTTCTCCTACACAAGATATCTTGAGAACAAGATCAGGGATGCGTTTGGATTTAAGGGAACCTCCTTAAAATTTATTTATAGAGAGCGGAGCGGAAAGGAACAATAATTATGGAAAGAATGATCTGCCTTATTGCAGGATACCTTTGCGGACTGTTGCAATCCGGTTATTTTTACGGGAAAACACATAAGATTGATATCAGAAAATACGGAAGCGGAAATTCCGGTACCACCAATGCACTGCGGGTTATGGGACCAAAAGCAGGAGCTGTGGTCTTTTTCGGTGATTTTCTAAAGTCCTTGCTTCCCTGCCTGGCAGTCCGCCTGGTGTTTCAGAATCAGCCGGAGATGATTTATCTGTTGATTCTGTATACCGGTTTTGGTGTCATTCTGGGTCATAATTATCCCTTCTATCTGCAGTTTAAAGGTGGAAAGGGAATTGCTGCTACTGCAGGTCTTATTATGGCGGCAGATTTAAGAATGACGCTCCTGTGCCTGACTTCTTTTATATTAATTGTGTTAATTACGAGATACGTGTCTCTTGGTTCACTGGTTGTAGCAACTATATTCCTTATCTGGATGTGTGTGTTTGGATCCATGGGCGCATACGGAATTGGTCAGAATCTTCTGCCGGAATTTTACATAGTTGCGGCTTTGATCAGCGGTCAGGCGTTCTGGCGCCACCGGGCGAATATCGGCAGACTGATTCATGGCAAAGAAAATAAAATATCTTTTGGATCCGGAAAAACAAAATGAGGTGAGTCATATGGCTAAAATTGGAATCATCGGATCAGGTAGCTGGGGTATGGCATTGTCCGTACTTCTATATAATAATGGACATGAGGTAACTGTGTGGTCTGCTTTGCCTGAGGAAATAAGGGAGATGCAGCAGACTCACCGGCATCATACGCTTCCAGACCTTGTACTTCCGGATCATATGGTATTTACAGAGGATCTGGAAGAAACCATGACAGGAAAAGATCTGCTTGTCACAGCAGTTCCTTCTGTTTATGTGAGATCAACCGCAAAGCGGATGAATCCGTTCTGCCGTTATGGGCAGGTGGTTGTGAATGTAGCAAAAGGAATTGAAGAATCCAGTCTGATGACATTATCTGAGATTCTGGAAGAAGAGCTTCCTATGGCTGACGTAGCTGTGTTATCCGGCCCAAGTCATGCCGAGGAAGTAAGCAAGAGCCTTCCTACCACCTGTGTGGCAGGTGCAACAACGAGAAAGACAGCCGAATACATTCAGAGTCTCTTTATGAGCGAGGTATTCCGGGTCTATACAAGCCCTGATATTTTAGGGATTGAGCTTGGCGGATCTTTAAAGAATGTAATTGCACTGGCAGCCGGTATCGCAGATGGACTGGGATATGGAGATAATACCAAGGCAGCTTTAATTACAAGAGGCATCGCTGAAATTTCAAGACTGGGTACGGCGATGGGAGGAAAGATTCAGACGTTTGGCGGTTTATCCGGCATTGGAGATTTAATTGTTACCTGCGCCAGCATGCACAGCCGTAACCGGAGAGCAGGAATTCTTATGGGACAGGGAAAGACCATGGAAGAGGCGACAAAAGAAGTAAAGATGGTAGTGGAAGGTATTTACTCCGCAAAGGCTGCTCTTGCCCTTTCAGAGAAATATGAGGTGTCCATGCCTATTGTGGAACAGGTAAACGCGGTGCTTTTTGAGGGCAAGTCTGCATCAGAGGCAGTGCGGGATTTGATGCTCCGGGATAAAACGATTGAAAGTTCTGATATTCCGTGGGAATAATCCAAAAGTTGACTTTATTTTATTATTTTAAAACAAAATTAGTTGACATTTTTTAAAAGCCATTCTATTATAAAGACTATGTATACGTTACAACGTTAATGTGTCGTATATAAAATTGTTTCATGAGGAGGAATGGATTGTGAAAAAATCTATGAAAAAGTTACTGAGTCTTGGTTTGGCAATCGCCATGGCGGCATCTTTAACTGCCTGTGGAAGCGGTAAAGCTTCTGAGGGCACAACCGCAGCTGGAACAGAAACCAAGGGTGAAGCACAGACCACCGCAGCGGGCGGCGCAGCAACAGGAGAGGGCACAATTAAGATCGGCGGGATCGGCCCAATCAGCGGAAGTACTGCAATTTACGGACAGGCTGTAAAGAATGGCGCAGAACTGGCAGTGAATGAAATCAATGCAAACGGCGGTATTAACGGAGCAAAGATTGAGTTTAATTTCCAGGATGACGAAAATGATACAGAGAAATCAGTGAATGCTTACAACACCTTAAAAGACTGGGGTATGCAGTTACTGGTAGGAACAGTTACTTCTGCTCCCTGTATTGCAGTTGGAGCTGAATCAAGCAATGATAATATGTTCCAGTTAACACCATCCGGATCTGCAGTAGACTGTACCAAGTTTGAAAATCAGTTCCGTGTATGTTTCTCAGATCCAAACCAGGGTGCCGCTTCAGCACAGTACATCGGTGAAAACAAGCTGGCTACTAAAGTAGCAGTTATTTATGACAGCTCTGATGTTTACTCATCTGGTATTCATGACAAATTTATATCCGAAGCAGCAAATCAGGGGATTGAAATTGCTTCTGATGAAGCATTTACAGCAGATAACAACACAAACTTCTCTGTACAGCTTCAGAAAGCACAGGATTCCGGTGCAGAACTTGTTTTCCTTCCTATTTACTATTCCCAGGCAGCTTTAATCCTTGCCCAGGCAAAACAGATGGGATATGCTCCTGCATTCTTTGGCTGTGATGGTCTTGACGGACTTCTTACAGTAGAGAACTTTGATACAAAACTTGCTGAGAATGTAATGCTTTTAACACCTTTTGCAGCTGACGCAAAGGATGATCTTACTCAGAAATTTGTAACTTCTTTTAAAGAGAAATACAATGAGACTCCAAACCAGTTTGCAGCAGATGCATATGATGCAGTTTACGCTGTAAAAGCAGCAGCTGAAAAATCTGGTGTGACTGCAGATATGGACGCTTCCGCAATCTGTGATAAGTTAAAAACTGCAATGACTGAGATTTCTATCAACGGTCTGACCGGTGAGAATATGAAATGGTCTGCAGACGGAGAACCGGATAAGGCTCCAAAAGCAGTAAAAATTGTAAACGGCGTTTATACAGCAATGTAAAATGACCCGCTGGAGGGCCGTCCAAGGGACGACCCTCTTCTTTGATATAATTTTCTTGAATAAAGACGAATGAGGTGCGTTGGTATGATGAGTTTCATATCCTATTTTATTAATGGTTTAAGCCTTGGCAGTGTTTATGCAATTATTGCTCTTGGTTATACCATGGTATATGGCATTGCCAAGATGCTTAACTTTGCTCATGGCGATGTTATTATGATTGGAGGATACGTGGTGTTCACAGTTGTCAGCACGATGGGCTTGGGTCCAGTTGCGGGCATTCTCCTTGCGGTTATTCTATGTACTGTATTGGGCGTGGTCATTGAGGGCGTCGCTTATCGTCCTTTACGTATGGCAAGTCCTCTGGCAGTTCTGATTACGGCAATCGGTGTGAGCTACCTGCTTCAAAACATCGCACTGCTTGTTTTTGGTTCCAATCCAAAGTCCTTTACCTCTGTTGTAACAGTTCCGGCTTTAAAGCTGGCAGATGGAAAGCTTACGATCTCCGGAGAGACCATCGTTACAATTATCAGCTGTGTCGTCATTATGATTGGTCTGACTACATTCATTAAGAAGACAAGAGCAGGACAGGCCATGCTGGCAGTATCCGAAGACAAGGGCGCAGCCCAACTGATGGGAATTAATGTAGACGGCACCATTGCACTTACCTTTGCAATTGGTTCTGCACTGGCTGCCATTGCAGGTGCACTTCTTTGCTCCGCCTATCCGACCCTTACCCCATATACCGGTTCCATGCCTGGAATTAAGGCATTCGTAGCTGCTGTATTTGGTGGAATCGGTTCTATTCCCGGTGCATTAATCGGAGGCCTGCTTCTGGGTGTGATTGAAAACTTAAGCAAGGCTTACATTTCATCCCAGCTTTCCGATGCCATCGTTTTTGCAGTTCTCATCGTTGTCCTTCTTGTGAAGCCTACCGGTATTCTCGGCAAGAAGATCAACGAGAAAGTATAGGTGGACGAAATGGAAAAAAGTACAGCAAAAAAGTTTCATATTGATAAAACATTTAAGACAAATCTAATTACTTACAGCATTGTAATTGCGGCATTTATTATTGTACAGATTTTAATTTCTGCTGGACAGGTCAGCAGTCTGATGAAGGGTCTTTTAGTGCCTCTTTGTATTTACAGCATTATGGCGATTTCTTTGAATCTGACCGTTGGTATTCTGGGCGAGCTCAGCCTTGGTCATGCAGGTTTTATGTGTATGGGAGCGTTTGCCAGCTCTATATTCTCCATCTCCATGATGGATTCTATACCCAGTGCAGGTATTCGTTTTTTCTTAGCAATTCTAGTGGGCGCAGCAGCAGCTGCAGCTGCCGGTATTGTTGTGGGAATCCCTGTTTTAAGGCTCAGAGGTGACTATCTGGCAATTGTAACACTGGCTTTTGGCGAAATTATTAAGAATGTTGTAAATGTGCTTTATCTTGGAAAGGATTCAAACGGATTTCATTTTTCCATGAAAAATGCCATGGCTCTTAAGATGGAAAAAAGCGGAACAATCATATTAAATGGAGCACAAGGAATTACAGGTACACCGAAGAATTCCACCTTCGCCATAGGTGTAATTCTTACCTTGATTACCCTCTTCATTGTTCTTAACCTGATCAATTCCAGATCCGGACGTGCAATCATGTCTGTCCGCGATAACAGAATTGCAGCAGAATCCATTGGAATTAATATAACCAAGTATAAACTTATGGCATTTACCATCTCTGCCTCTCTTGCAGGAGTAGCAGGTGTACTATACTCCCATAACCTTTCTTCCCTCACAGCTACTCAGAAGAATTTTGGCTATAACCAGTCCATTATGATCCTGGTATTTGTGGTACTTGGAGGAATCGGGAATATCCGCGGGTCTATGATTGCGGCAGTCATTCTGACGCTGCTTCCTGAGCTGTTAAGAGGATTAAATGCTTATCGTATGTTGATTTATGCCATCATCCTGATCGTCATGATGATTTTTAACTGGAGTCCGAAGCTGATCGATTTCAGAAAACGTTATTTTCATTTGAACAGGGCGAAGAAGGAGAGGGTATAATCATGGCTTTACTTGAAATTAATAACCTTGGAATTTCATTTGGCGGTCTTCGGGCCGTGGATAATTTCAGCATTACTATAGAAAAGGGACAGCTGTATGGTCTGATCGGACCAAACGGTGCGGGGAAAACCACGATTTTTAACCTATTAACCGGAGTTTATAAACCGAACGCAGGAACCATATTGTTAGATGGCAACAATATTACCGGAAAGAAAACGGTAGATATTAACCGTGCCGGAATTGCGAGAACATTTCAGAATATCCGTCTTTTTAAGGATCTGACGGTTCTTGATAATGTAAAAACAGGTCTTCACAACAGTCATCCCTATTCCACCGTTGCCGGAATTTTAAGGCTTCCTAATTATTATAAAGTTGAAAAGCAGATGGATGAGAAAGCAGTAGAGCTTTTAAAGGTCTTTGATCTGGATAAAGAGAAGGATACCCTTGCGTCCAATCTGCCTTATGGAAAGCAGAGAAAGCTTGAGATAGCCAGAGCGCTTGCCACTGGTCCAAAGCTTCTGCTTCTTGATGAGCCGGCTGCAGGTATGAATCCCAATGAAACGGCTGAACTTATGGATACCATACGTTTTGTACGGGATAATTTTGATATGACCATTCTGTTAATAGAACACGATATGAAGCTTGTCTCCGGGATTTGTGAGCGTTTGACGGTGCTGAATTTCGGTCAGGTGCTTACCCAGGGTAAAACAGCGGATGTGCTTCATGATCCGGAAGTCATCAAAGCATATCTGGGAGAATAAGGAGGCTTTCTACATGGCAATACTTGAAGTAAAAAATCTGGAAGTATATTATGGCGTCATTAAGGCGTTAAAAGATATTTCTTTTGAAGTAAAAGAAGGAGAGATTGTTGCATTGATCGGTGCCAATGGTGCTGGTAAAACAACCACTCTTCATACAATAACCGGTCTGATTAAGGCAGCATCCGGCAACATCCAGTTTGATGGTCATGATATAACCAAAATCAGAGGGGACAAAATCGTAGGCATGGGCATGGCCCACGTTCCGGAAGGAAGAAGGGTTTTCGCGGCTTTAAGCGTCTATGAAAATCTGAAGCTGGGTGCCTATACAAGAAGAGACAAGAATGAGATTGAAGAAACTCTTCAGATGATCTACAAGCGTTTCCCCAGACTGTTAGAAAGAAAGAACCAGCCTGCAGGTACATTAAGCGGCGGCGAACAGCAGATGCTTGCCATGGGACGTGCTCTCATGAGCCACCCCAAGGTTATCGTCTTGGATGAGCCGTCTATGGGACTTTCACCAATTTATGTGAATGAAATCTTTGATATCATACAGGAAATCAATAAATCAGGAACAACCGTACTTTTGGTGGAACAGAATGCGAAGAAAGCATTATCCATAGCAAACCGTGCTTACGTTTTGGAAACAGGCTCCATTGTATTAAGCGGAGATGCCAAAGAACTGATGAATGATGATTCTGTTAAGAAGGCATATTTAAGTGAATAAAACAGGTTAAACAAATGCTGCAGCAAAGCTTTTCCTTGCTGTGGCATTTGTTTTGTAGCGAAAGAGCAAAAAGTTTATCCAAAAAATCAAGAAAGAGACGGTTAATTATGGTAAGATAAGTTTCGGTATTCTATAAACAAAGGGGGAAGGATATGTACTGGGTACTTATAAAATGCTGCTTTCGGCAACAATTTCAGTATAAATGGAATCTGCTTTTTCAGATGGCTGGTGACTGGCTTGGTATTTACATAAAAATCTGTATCTGGCAGGCTATTTTAAATGCAGGCAACATAAAGAACATTAATTTCGAAACATTAGTTTCTTATTCAATTATAGCAGCCATGGTCAGTGGGCTGTTAAATTCAAGGGTAGCAGAGGAACTGGCAGACCGTTTCCGGACAGGGATGATTGCGATTGATTTTATCCGCCCAATTTCTTTAAAATGGTATTATTTCTTTGGACAATTAGGAGAGAATTTGTATCACGTTCTCTTTGAAGGGATTTTCATTGCAACAGTGTCATTTATAATTTGGAAACTTCCCATTCCGGTGACAGGAACTATTCTGATTTTTCTGGTCAGCCTGTTTTTGGGACTGCTGATCATGTTTTTTATCCAGTATACGATAGGGCTGTTGGTCTTTTGGATGAAAGACGGCACTTATACGCGCATGATAGCAGATGGGTTATTTCTTCTGTTTTCAGGAATTGATATTCCTCTCTGGTTTTATCCTGACTGGCTGAGAGCGTTATGCGATTTTCTCCCTTTCTCCTATGTGGCATTTAAGCCTATTTCCATATGGCTTGGTATGCAGGAAGCAGATCAGTGGCAGAAAATATTGCTCATTCAGCTTTCCTGGGTACTCATTCTGTTTATGGCAGAGCGGCTTATATGGAAACAGATACAAATCAGTGTAGAAATTCAGGGAGGTTGATTGTTTATGTTTGGTTTGTATGGTGCATTTGCTAAAGTCGCTTTCCTGACACAGCTGGAATACAGAGGTCAGTATTTTATGCGTATGATTGCTAAATTGCTGGGGTGGTCTTCCGGTTTTATTCTGTTGGTTATTTTACTGAATAAAGTGGGACCTGTGGCAGGCTGGGGGTTATATGAGATTCTTCTTTTATATGCCTTTGATGTTCTTTCTTATTCCATAGCAGGAACGTTTTTTATGGGTGGTTTCGGTAAGCTGCCACGATTGATTCAAAGCGGAGAGCTGGATGGAATTTTAACCAAACCGGTGAATCCTCTTATTTATCTGATTTGTACAAAGATAAGCGCAGGGTATACCAGTAATTATGTAATAGCCGGAGCAATGATAGGAATCAGTCTGCACAAACTGGGGGTCTCTTTGTCCTTTTATCAGATGATATGGCTGATTCTCGATATAGCCGGTGCTTCGCTGATCCAGGCTGCTGGTTTCATGGTAACAACAGTTCCTGCATTCTGGTTTTTAAAAAGCGACGGGCTGTATCGCCTTTTTTACAGGAACCTCACCAGCTTTCTTCAGTATCCCCTTACGATTTACCATGGTGGTATTCGGTTTTTACTGACCTTTTTGCTGCCATATGGATTTATTAATTTTTATCCTGTCCAGTTATTTATTAACAGGCAGGAGGGGATGCCGTCACCGGTTTTCTTGTTCCTCACACCATTTGTGGGAGCATTTGTATTTTTTATTGCTTACAGATTCTGGAACAAGGGGCTTAACGCATATCAGAGCACGGGATCGTAAAATAAAAGCGGAGGGTAACTATGTCATATATTACAGTTGATCATGTAACCAGAGAATTTAAAAGCTTTAAACGTCCTGAGGGATTAAAAAAAGCTCTTTCTACCCTTTTAAACCGAAGCTATGAGGTCAAAAAAGCAGTGGATGATTTATCCTTTACAATAGAAAAAGGAGAACTGGTGGGATACATCGGACCAAATGGAGCCGGGAAATCCACAACCATTAAAATGCTGACAGGAATCATTACGCCTACCAGCGGAACCATAAAAACCGGTGGATTGGTCCCATGGGAAAACAGAAAAGAAAATGCAAAACACATTGGTGTTGTATTTGGTCAGAGATCTCAGCTCAACTGGGACCTGCCCATGGAAGATACCTTTGAGCTGTACCGAAGAATGTATGGTACTGATAAAGTACAGTTCCGGAAAAATACGCAGATGTTTACAGAACTTCTAGAGATGCATTCTTTTTTAAATAAACCGGTACGGCAATTAAGCCTTGGGCAGAAAATGAGAGCAGAGCTGGCGATTGCTCTTTTGCACGATCCTGATATTTTATATCTGGACGAACCAACCATCGGACTTGATGTAGTGGTAAAGGACAAAATAAGAAAGTTTATAAGAGAGTTAAACCGTGAGAAGAAGACAACGGTAATTCTTACAACCCATGATATGGCTGATATAGAAGAAATCTGTGACCGGATTATTATGATTGATCATGGAACGCTGATGCTGGACCAGACACTTGCCTCGTTTAAATCACAGGGAGCAGACCAGTATTATGTGGAGGTTGCATTCCAAAACTTTAAAAAACCTTTGTCCTTCGACGGTGTAGAGCTTATGAAAGAGCAGCCTTTTTGTCATACTTATAGCATAAATCCCAGACTTGTTTCCATGAATGATCTGCTGAGCGGCATTTCGGAACTGTTTGAAGTTACAGACATTACAATTAAGAAACCAGAGATTGATGAAATTGTACGAAAAATATATACCTCTCAATCAGGAGAAACAAGTGGACAGTTATAATGTATTAAATGTTGCGATTCAATATGTGGAAGATCATATCAAAGAGATAATATTACCAGAAGAGATTGCAGAGGTCTGCAATTACTCCGTTTCTAATTTAAAATACTTATTTCATAAAGTATTCCAGTATGGGATGATGGAATATGTAAACAGAAGAAAGATTACAGAAGCTGCATGCCGACTGATAAAAACACAGGAATCGGTCTGTTCGGTAGCCTTTTATTACGGATTTGGCTCCCAGGAAGTTTTCACCAGAGCATTTTATAAGATATGGCAGGAGACACCGGGCGTATACAGAAAGAAAAGGCATTTTTACGGAATTTATCCAAAACAGGAGTTTATTTGCGATGAATGCGGTGTTTTTCGCAGGCGGTTTGATTTAACCGGCCTGACAGAAGAATTAAATGCAAGAGAATGCTCGACTGTTGTTTGTTTTGACATAGTAGGTATCCGTTTTATTAAAACCTGCTATGGAAAAGAAGCTGGAGAGGCCGCTGCTTTACATGCTCTGCGGCGAATTGAAGAATTAATGGAAACAGAATGCACCCTCTACCGGCTGGCAGGCGATAAGTTTGCAGTGAATTTAGGAGGAGCAGGGTATCCGGCTGCCAGGAACGCAGCATTACAGGTCCTAAAGGCCAATGGCACCAGTTTTATAGTTAAAGGAAATGAAATCTTCTTATCCATGTTTGCCGGAGTGACTCATATTAATGCCAGGGGAATTACTTCAAAACAGCTGTTTGATCAGTTAAATCTTACCATAGAAGAGGCTCATAAGCGACTGTTTCGGAATTTTACCAGTCCTTATGGATTTCCCGTTTTTGGACTTTTCTACGATGATGCTTCCGGTCTTTACAAAGGCGAGGTCAGTCATGCTCACAGGGAAACACAAAAAGGCAGTCATGGATTTAGCTGCAAGATCCCCTGCGAGGAAATAAACTATTTCTTTTCCATTGATGATGAAACAGAACCGGTTCGCTGGAATACAACAGAAAAAGAATACCATCTGTTTTTCCCGGATGGTGAGGACTGGTATCGGAAAACAGTTTTTAACAGCTGCAAAGAAGTGATGAGGGAACATTATTATATCATCAGAAACTTACGGTATCATAAGGATCAATCCCTAACCTATACCTTGCTGCATTTGGAAATCACGCTCACGGCAGATGGCCGGGTGATGACACTGAATGGCGGTGAGTTGAAGGAAGCCCTCTATGAAGGAATCATTTCTAAAAAAGAGTATGGAAAAATTATAAATACCGGTAAATCCATCCTTAATCGGTTGGAAAAGAAAAGGGAATAATCTTTTCACCCCCGCATATTATGTAACAGCACAGAAGGGGGAATCTTTATGGACAATTATAACGTATACAATGATATCAAAGCCCGGACCAACGGAGAAATCTACATTGGAGTTGTTGGCCCCGTCAGAACAGGAAAATCCACCTTTATCAAGCGTTTTATGGAATTGATGGTACTGCCGGGCATGGAAGACGAACACCAGAAAACTCAGACAAGGGACGAACTGCCACAAAGCGCAGCCGGCAAAACCATTATGACGACGGAACCTAAATTTATTCCCAAAGAGGCCGCAACAATCCGCCTGGGAGATGAGATTGAAACCAAGGTCCGCCTGATCGACTGCGTGGGATTTATGGTAGACGGAGCAGCCGGGCATATTGAAAACGAAGAAGAACGTCTGGTAAAAACACCATGGTTTGATTATGAGATTCCATTTACGAAAGCGGCGGAAATCGGAACCAGAAAAGTTATCAATGATCATTCCACCATTGGAGTTGTTGTTACCACAGACGGTTCTATCGGTGAACTGAAGCGCCCCAACTACATAACTGCAGAAGAACGTACCGTTACAGAGCTTAAAAATCTTGGAAAACCATTTCTCATACTACTGAATTCTGCAAAACCATATTCAGAGGAAACCGTTGCCCTGGCAAACGATATGAATCAGAAATATGGTGTAACAGTAATGCCCATTAACTGTGAGCAGTTAAAGAAAGAAGATGTAGGAAATATTCTGGAACGGGTATTAAAGGAATTCCCTGTAACGGAAATGGATTTTTACATTCCAAAATGGCTTGAAATTCTACCTGCCACTCACTGGTTAAAGGCTCAGGTAATTCAGGCAGCGAAAGACATGGTGAAAAAGGTTGCACAGATGAGGGATGTATCTTCCGGGTTATTTAACGGAGAAACAGAGAGTATCCGGGGGATTAAAGTCCAGAACATGAACATGGCAGACGGAAGCGTATCCGTTGACATGGACGTGGATGACAGCTATTATTATCAGATTTTAAGTGATTACGTGGGAATTCCCATTGAAGGGGAATATCAGCTGATGCAGACCTTAAGTGAGCTTGCAAAGATGAAAAAAGAGTATGAAAAGGTCAATCAGGCCATGAGTCAGGTCAGACTGAAAGGTTATGGAGTTGTGACTCCGGAACGTTCGGAAATCATGCTTGATGAGCCAGAGGTGATTAAACATGGAAATAAGTACGGCGTAAAAATGCGTGCGGAAGCTCCTTCCATTAATTTAATCAAAGCCCATATTCAGACTGAGATTGCCCCGATCGTAGGCAGCGAGCAGCAGGCAGAGGATTTAATTGCCTATATTAAGGAAAATGCAAGAGAAAGTGAAGAAGGTATCTGGAACACCAATATCTTTGGAAAATCCATTGAGCAAATTGTAGAAGACGGAATTCAGACAAAAGTTTCCCAGCTTACGGAAGATTGTCAGATGAAGCTGCAGGACACCCTCCAAAAAATAATTAACGATAGTAATGGCGGTATGATTTGCATTATTATCTAAATTAATGGTATAATAGGAAAAACAAATACAAAAGGAGGGCTTTTATGAAATTGACATTCATCGGCGCAGCCCACGAGGTAACCGGAAGCTGTCATTATCTGGAAGCGGCAGGGTTAAGGGTTCTTGTGGACTGCGGAATGGAGCAGGGGATTGACCGATTTGAAAATGCCAGCCTGCCTGTCAGCTACGCCCAGATTGATTATGTGCTGCTGACACACGCTCACATTGACCATGCAGGGCTGCTTCCTTTTATTTATGCCAGAGGCTTTCGGGGGAAGGTGATTTCTACCGATGCCACAGCTGATCTTTGCGCAATTATGTTAAAGGACAGTGCCCACATTCAGGAGTCAGAGGCAGAATGGAAAAATCGGAAAGCAAGGCGTGCAGGTCTTCCGGAAGAAGAGCCCCTTTACGGAATGAATGATGCCATGGGGGTATTGGAACTGTTCCGGTCCTATCAGTATAACGAAAAAGTAGAACTGGAAGATGGCTTCACCATTCGGTTTACCGACGTGGGTCATCTTCTTGGTTCCGCTTCCATTGAAACCTGGATCAGAGAAGAAAACTGCTCCAGGAAAATCGTTTTCTCCGGCGATATCGGCAACAAGAACAAGCCGTTAATCCGCGATCCACAATATATAAAGGATGCCGATTATGTAGTGATGGAATGTACCTACGGCGATCGTCTCCATGGCAAAATACCGGATCATGTGAGTGTTCTTGCAGGCATTGTCCAAAAAACCCTTGACCGGGGCGGAAATGTGGTAATCCCTGCTTTTGCTGTAGGAAGAACCCAGGAGCTGCTTTATATGTTCCGGCGGATTAAGACCGAGAAACGGATTACAGGACACGATGGATTTGAGGTATACGTTGACAGCCCTCTTGCCGTTGAGGCAACGCAGATTTTTAAAGACAATCTGACAGATTGTTATGATGAGGAAACAAGGGATCTGGTTATGAATGGGATTAACCCCATATCATTTCCCGGTCTGAAGCTTTCCGTAACCAGTGAAGATTCCAGAAACATCAATTTTAATTCAAAGCCCAAAGTTATTATATCGGCTGCAGGAATGTGCGATGCCGGACGTATCCGGCACCATTTAAAACATAATCTGTGGCGCCCGGAGTGTACCATTGTCTTTACGGGCTATCAGTCCATAGGGACGCTTGGCAGAAGCCTGATCGATGGAAGCACCGATGTAAGGCTTTTTGGTGAAACCATACAGGTGGAGGCCCATATTGAACAGATGGGTGGGATGAGTTCCCACGCAGATATGGAAGGATTGATTGCCTGGTTGAATGCATTTGAAGAAAAACCGCGACAAGTATTTTTGGTTCATGGCGATGATCTGGTCTGCAATTCCTTTGAACAGCTTTTAAGAAAAGAGTATGCTTATGAAGTGAGTGCACCCTATTCTGGTTCCATCTATGATCTGTCTCTTGGCAGATGGGTGGATGAAACAGAAGGAATCGCAGTGGTCAAAGCGCCCGAAACTGCTAAAAAACCAGTGGGTGTTTACGGCCGGCTGTTTGCTGCAGGTGAGCGTCTGCTGCAGGTGATACGTCATAATGAAGGCGGAGCCAATAAAGATCTGGCTAAATTTGCGGATCAGATTAATTCATTGTGTGATAAATGGGACAGATGAGAATAAGGAGAACGTGAGAAATTGACAAAGGTACAATTATTTACAGATGGAGCTGCAAGAGGAAATCCTGACGGACCGGGAGGTTACGGCGCGATTTTGCAGTTTACAGATTCCACAGGGCAGCTCCATGAAAAGTCCATGTCTGCAGGATATGTGAAAACCACGAATAACCGAATGGAACTGATGGCGGCCATAGCAGGTCTGGAAGCATTAACACGCCCATGTATGGTGGAGCTGTATTCAGATTCCAAATATTTAACTGATGCATTTAACCAGCACTGGATTGATAACTGGGTGAAAAATGACTGGAAAAGAGGCAAGAGCGGTCCTGTAAAGAATATTGATTTATGGGAGCGCCTGCTGAGGGCAAAAGAGATGCATCAGGTAACGTTTCACTGGGTAAAAGGACATGCTGGTCATCCGATGAATGAAAGGTGTGATGTTCTGGCGACCAGTGCAGCTGACGGACATGATCTGCTTACGGATGAAGGCATTTCCTAAAGAGATAAAGTTGTGATAAAACTTACATATCTCTTACAATCTCTTACTAAATCCAGTTTCCTATTTTCTTTCTTTTTTATTTGTGATATGGTAATTTTATTAAATCATGTTAGGATGAAAAGTCATGAATAGAAACAGAGGGATTTGGATTGTAATAGGAAGTATACTGGTGATCGGTATATTGGTGACCTTTGCTACCTTCAGCTTTGTAAATGGTAAAGACAGCACAACGAATTCTTCCGTAGTTTCAGGATATTCCGAGGACAGCCCGCTTTCAAAAGAAGAAAAAGCAGCAGGAAGCGATACTGTCCGGCAGATCTCTCCGGATATCATGATGCAAAAAGAAGTACAGAAGAAATCAGCTGCCGTTGAAACGGAGCCATCTTCGGAATCAATCACCTCTGAAGAGAATAGCGAAAATGCCCAGCTTCAGGATACCCAGGGTCCGATGATGAAGCGTGCACTTATGGCAGAGCCAGAGCCGGCTGCAGGAGATACAGAACTATCCGAAGAAAGTGAAACCCAGTTAGTTGGACCGGAACCAGTCATTACACCGATCACTCCGGATTCAAAGGCCAAGACAGCTCAGGCGGCAGCTCCTGATGAAAGCGCCGATTATTTTAAAAAGCATTTCAAAGAGCTGGATGCCCAGATTAAAAAGATGAGGGAGGATTCTGCAGACTCAAACACATATTCCATGAAAGCTCTGGCTGACAAAGAACTGAAGCTCTGGAATCGGGAGCAGAATACAATATATGAGGCGATTTCTGAAAGCCTGCCCGAAGACTCAAAAAGAAAGCTGGAAGCATCACAGCAGTCCTGGATTAAAGACAGGGATTTGAAAGCAGAGGAAGCTGCGAAGAAGTACAGCGGCGGTTCTCTGGAAGAACTGGAATATACTGCTTCTCTCGCGGAATCCACCAGAGAGAGAGCTTATGAGCTGGTCACAGAGTATGAGGAATTTCTTACTCCATAGAAAGAATAAAAAGTACGGTTTTTGCCGTACTTTTTTCTACTGTGTAAAAAAAATAACAAATGAATATCTTGCTAAATAAAATCCCTTGTGATAGGATAATAAAATGAGCGATATTATAATAACTTTCGGGAGGAAAAAATAATGACAGAAATATTTGCAAGTTTCCTGGGAACCGCTATTAAATTCCTGTTTTTCCTGTTTATTTCCTGGGGAGGAATTGTATGCGGAAAGAAATACAGAGATCATAAAGACGCCATCAGTGCCGCAGCTGATGCGAATGAGACTAAATAACAAACGGAGGACAGTAACGTGAATAACTACGGTGTGAATGAACTGAGGAGAATGTACCTGGAATTCTTTGAGAGTAAGGGACATTTAGCGATGAAAAGCTTCTCCCTGGTTCCACATAATGATAACAGCTTGTTATTGATCAACTCGGGTATGGCACCCTTAAAACCTTATTTTACAGGTCAGGAGATTCCTCCAAGAAAACGAGTAACAACCTGCCAGAAGTGTATCAGAACCGGTGACATTGAGAATGTTGGCAAGACTGCCCGCCACGGCACTTTTTTTGAGATGCTTGGCAATTTTTCATTTGGAGATTACTTTAAGAATGAAGCAATTCACTGGTCATGGGAATTTTTAACAGAGGTAGTCGGACTGGATCCGGACAGGCTGTATCCTTCCGTATACTTAGACGATGATGAAGCATTTGAGATCTGGAACAAAGAGATCGGTATTGCGCCAGAGCGTATCTTCCGGTTTGGTAAGGAAGATAACTTCTGGGAGCACGGAGCTGGCCCTTGTGGTCCTTGTTCTGAGATTTATTATGACCGCGGCGAAAAGTATGGCTGTAAAAAGCCAGGCTGCACCGTAGGCTGTGACTGTGACCGTTATATGGAAGTATGGAATAACGTATTTACCCAGTTTGAGAGCGACGGTCAGGGAAACTATGAAGAATTAAAGCAGAAGAATATAGATACAGGTATGGGTCTGGAGCGTCTTGCAGTAGTGGTTCAGGATGTGGATTCCATTTTCGATGTAGATACCATTAAAGCGCTTTTAAACCGCGTTGCAACCCTTGCCAAAACAGAGTATAAAAAGGACGGGGATGTTGATGTATCCCTCCGTCTCATCACCGATCATGTTCGTTCCTGTACCTTCATGATTTCCGATGGAATTATGCCGTCTAATGAAGGAAGAGGATATGTACTGCGCCGTCTTTTAAGAAGGGCTGCCCGTCATGGAAGACTGATTGGGATTGAAGGCAAATTCCTTGCCGATTTATCGACTACTGTGATTGAACTTTCAAAGGATGGCTACCCGGAACTGGAAGAGAAAAAGGCCATGATATTAAAGGTTCTTACTCAGGAAGAAGATAAGTTTAATAAGACCATTGACCAGGGTCTTGCCATTTTAAATGATCTGGAAGAGGATATGGTAAAAAAAGGAATCAAAGTTCTTTCTGGAGAGGATGCATTCAAGCTTTATGATACCTATGGCTTCCCTCTTGATTTAACTCTTGAGATTCTGGAAGAAAAACAGTTTGGTGTGGATGAAGCAGGCTTTAAGGCAGCGATGCAAAAGCAGCGGGAAACTGCCAGAAACGCAAGAAAGACCACCAATTATATGGGCGCAGACGTAACCGTTTACCAGTCCATTGATCCATCTCTTACCACAGAA
Source organism: Lacrimispora struthionigena (assembly GCF_048627165.1). NCBI lineage: Bacteria > Bacillati > Bacillota > Clostridia > Lachnospirales > Lachnospiraceae > Lacrimispora > Lacrimispora struthionigena. The sequence continues at coordinate 102,718 of NZ_JBMBWP010000002.1, read as the reverse complement.
TTTACAGGATACGACAGTCTGGTTTGTGATACGGTAATCACTGCACTTACCAGTGAAAGCGATCTTGTGGAAGCTTTGACTGATGGAGAAGCCGGAACAATTGTTACAGAAAAAACTTCCTTCTACGGAACCATGGGCGGTCAGCAGGGTGATACCGGTGTGATTGTCTGTGAAACCGGAGAATTTAAAGTAGAAGATACCATTCACCTTCAGGGCGGCAAAGTCGGCCATGTGGGAAGAGTTATAAAAGGTATGCTTCAGACCGGTGATAAAGTTACCTGTAAGGTATGCGAAAAGAATCGTCAGAATACAGGAATGAACCACAGCGCAACCCATCTTCTTCAGAAGGCATTAAGAACCGTGCTTGGAAACCATGTAGAGCAGGCCGGATCTTTCGTAGATGGAGACAGACTTCGTTTTGACTTTACTCATTTTTCAGCGTTAACACCAGAGGAGATCCTTAAGGTTGAGACTCTTGTGAATGAAAAAATCAAAGAATCTCTCCCTGTACAGACAGAGATTATGACTCTTGAAGAGGCGAAAAAGTCTGGCGCCATGGCATTATTCGGTGAAAAATATGGTGACAGTGTCCGCGTAGTAAAAATGGGTGACTTCTCAACAGAACTTTGCGGCGGTACTCATATTTCCAATACAGGAGTGATCGGATCCTTTAAGATCCTGTCAGAAACTGGTATTGCAGCTGGTGTCCGCAGAATCGAGGCATTAACCGGTGACGGCTTAATGAACTATTATAAAGAGACAGAATTAACCCTGCATGAAGCAGCAAAAACTGCAAAGACCACACCTGCTTCCCTGACAGCAAAGATCGAATCTCTCCTGGAAGAGATCAAAGCTCTTCATTCTGAAAACGAGAAGTTAAAGAGTAAGCTGGCCAATGATTCCCTGGGTGATGTTATGGATCAGGTAACAGAAGTTAAGGGTATGAAAGTACTGGCTGTAAAAGTTCTTGATGTGGATATGAATGGCCTTAGAAACTTGGGAGACCAGTTAAAAGACAAACTGGGAGAAGGCGTAATCGTCATCGCATCTGTTCAGGATGGAAAAGTTAATTTAATGGCTGCTGTTACAGATGAGGCTCAGAAAAAAGGAGCCCATGCAGGTAACTTAATTAAAGCCATAGCTTCCCTTGTGGGCGGCGGCGGCGGTGGACGTCCAAATATGGCTCAGGCTGGCGGAAAGAATCCGGCAGGAGTAGATGCATGCTTATCCAAAGTAGCTGAAGTAGTGGCTGAACAACTGAATTAATAGCAGGATTAATTGAAAAAATATAAAAAATTTTTCTTGACGTATGGCAGAATTATGCTATAATCATATCAGTGCTATAAAATACCCAAACAGTTGTATTATGCACAAGTACACAACTGGAGGGAGGTTAGGTGTGAGCTATGTCAAATGTAATCGTTAAAGACAACGAGAGCTTAGATAGCGCTTTACGCAGATTCAAAAGAAACTGTGCAAAAGCAGGTATCCAGCAGGAAATTCGTAAGAGAGAGCATTACGAAAAGCCAAGCGTAAGACGCAAGAAAAAGTCTGAAGCTGCAAGAAAACGTAAATATAACTAATTCTAAAAGATGAATCCCTGGTCTCTTTTCGTGACCAGGGGTTTTTTCGTCTTTTTATGAGCGATAGAATTTTCCCTGTCTCGATTGCATATAGTAGAAAAGAAGAAATCAGAGAGAGGCGAAAAAGTCATGCTGGAGGAAACAAAGGTAAAAGCAGCTTCCGCCTTAAGACTTCCAAAGGATGTGGTTCTTGGAGAGGTGCTTGTGTCGTTTCTTGGCCGCCATAGTGTTGTGATTGAAAATTACAGAAGTATTATTTTATATACCGACTGTTTAATCAAGATTCAGGCAAAAAACTGCCGGGTTATCATCGGTGGAAGCCGCCTGATGATCGAGTATTACACCAATGAGGAAATGAAAATTAACGGTTACATTAAGTCCCTGGAATTTGATTAACCGGGAATAATGGAGGTGTAATTACGTGCTTATATGGTTGAATCATCGTTTTTTTGGATTTCTTTTGGTTGAGATGACCGGTTTTTCTCCGGAGCGCTTTTTTAATATGTGCAGCGCACATGAAATTGAGGTTTGGGATGTAGTTCATACCGGGCATACCTATCGGTTCTTTATCACGGTACCGGGATTTCGTAAAATCAAGCCTCTTGTCCGTAAATCGAAGGTCAGACTTAGAATTTTGAAAAAGTTTGGACTTCCTTTTTTTTTATACCGAAACCGAAGAAGGAAATTCTATGCAGCTGGATTTTTAGGCTTTGTCGTGATTCTTTATGCTCTGTCCCTGTTTATCTGGGATATCGAATTTGATGGCAATCAAATGTATACATACGATACTCTTTTGAAGTTCTGTGAATCAGAGGAGATCCGTTATGGAATGAAAAAATCTAAAATTGACTGTGATGTGCTGGAAGAATCTTTAAGAACCCGTTTTCCGGAGATCACCTGGGTTTCTGCAAGGGTATCAGGCACCAGACTTTTGGTTAAGATAAAAGAAAATGAGGTGCTCTCTGATATTCCGGTCAGAGATGAAACTCCCTGTGATCTTGTTGCCCCAAAAGACGGCACGATCACCTCCATGATTGTCAGAAGCGGAGTTCCCAAGGTAAAAATCGGGGATCAGGTGAAAGCCGGGGATGTGCTGGTCAGCGGTACACTTCCTATCATCGGAGATAATGAAGAAGTTATAAATACCCATTATGTACACTCTGACGGGGATATTACGGCAAGAACGGAGTATCATTATAACAGGAATATTCCGCTTTTTAAAACCATTGATGTAGAGACAGGAAAAGTGAGAAGAGGACGATATGTAAAAGCATTTAAGTTTTCATTTCTTTTAATGAGACCCAGGCCGGAAGGAACCTCGTGGAAACGTACCATGGAGGAAACCCAGCTTCATTTATTTGAAAATTTTTATTTACCCATCTATGTGGGCAGGATAACCGGGAAAGAATATATATCATATGAACGTCCTTACACTGATGAAGAGAAGAAAGAACTGGCTGATCAGATGAATCAGAACTTCCAGAAAAAATTATTGGAAAAGGGGGTACAAATTCTGGAAAATCATGTTAAAATACTAGATAATGAATCTTTGTGCCGGTTTACCATGGATTTTGTGACGGAAGAACCGTTCGGAAAACAGCAAGCACTTAAGATGCAGACAACTGAGGAACCGGAGGAGACAAATAATTCAAATGAGCGTAATTGAAACTATCATAGATATCCCTATTGAACACGAGAAGAATGTATGCGGACAATTTGACAGCTACTTGAAAAAAATAGAACGAACCCTTCATGTTACCATGATTGCCAGGGATGGGGCACTTAAGATTATCGGTCCGGAACAGATGGTACAAAGAGCTAAGAGTGTATTCAGCAATCTGATTGAGCTTTCCAAACGGGGGAATGTAATCGCAGAGCAGAATGTGGATTACGCCCTTTCCCTTTCCTTTACAGAAAGTGACAATCAGATTCTTGAGATAGATAAGGACATTATATGCAGAACCATTAACGGTAAACCGGTTAAGCCAAAGACACTTGGTCAGAAACAGTATGTAGATCAGATCAGAAAAAAGATGGTGGTATTCGGAATTGGTCCGGCAGGAACCGGCAAGACTTATCTGGCCATGGCGATGGCAATTCAGGCGTTTAAAAACGGTGAGGTAAACAGAATTATTTTAACCAGACCTGCAATTGAAGCCGGGGAGAAGCTGGGATTTTTGCCCGGTGATCTTCAAAGTAAGATCGACCCCTATTTAAGACCGCTTTACGATGCACTCTACCAGATCATGGGTGCTGAAAGCTATCTCCATAATGCAGAAAAGGGGCTGATTGAGGTGGCTCCTCTTGCTTATATGCGCGGCAGAACCCTGGATAATGCATTTATCATCCTTGATGAGGCTCAGAACACCACGCCAGCCCAGATGAAGATGTTTTTAACCAGAATCGGTTTTGGTTCCAAGGTGATTGTTACCGGTGACCAGACCCAGAAGGATCTTCCGGCAGGAGCCGTTTCAGGTCTTGATATGGCCATGAGAATCTTAAAGAAGATTGATGATATCAGCTTTTGTCAGCTGACCAGCAGTGACGTAGTGCGCCATCCGCTGGTTCAAAAAATTGTACAGGCTTATGATGAATTTGAGTCAAAGAAAAAGACCAGTGACAGAAAAGTAAAACCAGTCACAGGTAGAAAGGCACATTATGACGATTAATATAGAATACGAAGCGGAGAAAAAGCTGAAAATTCCCTATGAAGAGATTATAACCAATGTGATAGAAGAATCCATGGATTATGAAAACTGCCCTTATGAGGCAGAGATTAATGTTTTAATTACAGATAACGAGGATATCCGACAGATCAATCAGGAATACAGAAACATTGACAGTCCTACAGATGTACTTTCCTTTCCCATGATTGAATATGAATCACCATCTAATTTTGATCATCTGGAAGAGGAATCCTATGATTCATTTAACCCGGAGACAGGAGAGCTCCTTCTGGGAGATATTGTGGTTTCTGTTGATAAGGTTGAGGAGCAGGCGGAAAAATACGGGCATTCCATAGAACGGGAGCTGGCATTTTTAATTGCTCACAGCATGCTGCATTTATTCGGTTATGACCATATGCAGGATGAAGAGCGCCTTGTTATGGAACAAAAGCAGGAAGAAATTTTAAGCCGGAGGGGATACGTAAGATGAGAAAAGGGGTATGGTTTGGTTTTGCGATAGGAATGCTGTCTGCTGCCTTGTTAACTGGCTGCAGTAAAAAATACGAGGAAGTATCTGTTACAAATCTGCAGTCAGAATCACAGAAAGAACAATCGACAGAAGAAATCCGCATAAACAGCAGTACAGAGCAATCCTCCGGTGAAGAGACAGAATCCGGTGAATACTATACCAATGAAGAACGTATCGAAAAAGATGGTAAAATACGCAGTTACTTAACCGGGGAGATGGTGGATGCATCAATCGGAAACCGGAGACCGGTAGCGGTGATGATGAGCAATGATAAAGAGGCTTTGCCTCAATATGGAATCAACCGTGCAGGAATTGTATATGAAGCTCCGGTAGAAGGCGGAATGAACCGGTATATGGCTATTATAGAAGATTATGATAATCTTAAACGAATCGGTTCGGTCAGAAGCTGCAGGACATATTATACATACTTTGCACGTGAGTTTGATGCTGTTTATGCCCATTTCGGGCAGAGCACCTTTGCAAAACCTTATTTGTCCAACCTGGATCATATCAATGGTCTTGAGGCCATTGGCTCTGTGGCATATTTTCGCTCCTCTGACCGAAAATCGCCTCATAATGCCTATACCAGTGGAGACCGGTTAAACAAGTCCATAGAAAAGCTGGGCTTTAAAAAGGAATATAATTCTGATTATAAGGGACACTACCGGTTTGCTAAAACAGGTCATGAGGTTACCTTAAAAGATGCAGGAAGTGTAAAGGATGCTTATAAGGTTTATCCTGGCTATGTTTATAATAAGCCATGGTTTGAGTATCATGAGGATGATGGGCTTTATTACAGATATCAGTACGGAAAAGCTCATGAGGGAGACGAAGGGCAGATCAAAGTGAAGAATATCATACTGCAGTATTGTCCCTCTGCTCATTATGCAACAACCGAATATCTTAACATTAATGTTCACAATGATTCGTTCGGAATGTATGTGACCGGGGGCCGGGCTATTCCGGTGAAATGGTCTAAGGATGGAGAATTCGGGCCCACACATTATTACGATATGGAGAATAACGAGATCATCCTGAACCAGGGGAAAACCTGGGTTTGCATTGTTTCAGCACAGGATTCTCCCAAAGTAGAAATTTATGGAAAACAGTAAGACAGGCAAAAAAACAAATAAAAGGGGTTCTTCCAACTTTCTTGTTCAGGGAATTATACTTGCGGCTGCAGGTATAATCGTCCGGATAATCGGAATGTTTTACCGGATCCCCCTTGCAGATATTCTGGGAGATGAGGGAAACGGCTATTATAGCTCGGCTTTCTCCATCTACTCCATTTTATTGATTGTCTCCTCCTACAGTCTTCCCACTGCAGTTTCCAAGATGGTTGCTGTAAGGCTGGCGAGAAAAGAATATAATAATTCCATAAAGGTGCTGAAAGTATCTTTGTTTTATGGAACAGTAGTAGGGGGGCTGGGAGCCGCAGTTCTGTGGTTTGGGGCAGATTTATTTGCCAATGATTTTTTAAAGATGCCCTATACCAGCTATGCCTTAAAAACGCTTGCTCCCACGATTTTAATTATTGCTTATCTCGGAGTCTTCAGAGGGTATTTCCAGGGAATTGGCACCATGCTTCCAACAGCCATATCCCAGATTCTTGAGCAGATTGTCAACGCAGTCATCAGCATTTATGCAGCCGCTATGCTCTTTCAGGAGGGATTGCGTTCCAATGCCCTCTACGGATCTACCCAGTATTCCTATGCGTTTGGTGCGGCAGGTGGAACCATAGGTACTGGTGCAGGTGCACTTGCCGGGCTTTTATTCCTGTTATTTATCCTGTTCAGCTACCGGCCTGTTATGAAACGGCAGTCAAGAAGAGACCGATCCGGATATCTGGAGACGTATGGCGGTTTGTCTGCTGTGCTGATTATGACGGTTCTTCCCATTGTATTTAGCAGTGTAGCGTATAATATCAGCATTGTTGTTGATAACAGCATTTATGGTATCAGTATGGCTTCTATGGGGATGGGGGCACCTGAGATTGCCGCTAACTGGGGAATTTATTCCGGTAAGTACCGGCTTCTTTTTAATATTCCGGTGGCAATAGCCAATTCCCTGGCTTCTGCCTTAATCCCATCCCTGTCACAGGCGGTGGCAGAAAGAAGCAGACCTCAGATTATCAGAAAGATATCCATGGTGATTCGCTTTTCCATGATTATAGCAATTCCTTCTACAGTGGGACTGACTGTCCTTGCAGGACCGATCTGTAATCTGTTGTTTAGCAGAAGTGATAACATATCCCTGATTAAGATGATGATCTATGGTTCCTCAGCTGTTGTGTTTTTCTCCCTGTCAACGGTTACCAATGCAGTCCTTCAGGGAATTAATCATATGAAGACGCCTTTAAGGAATGCAATTATATCCCTGATTCTTCATGTGGGAATCCTTTGGGTGATGCTGTATCCCCTTAAGATGGGGATCTATGGAGTTTTATATTCCAATATATTGTTTGCACTGACCATGTGCCTGCTCAATGGCTTTTCGATCCGGAGATATTTAAATTACAGACAGGAGATTAAAAAGACATTCTTTCTTCCCACTCTGGCAGCGGGAATTATGGGTGCTGTCTGTTATGGAGTCTATTTTCTGGTACATGCTGTCTCAAAACATAATATACTGGGTGTTTTAGCAGCTGTTGCTGTAGCAGTGATTGTATACGGAGTTTTACTGTTAAAATTCCAGTGTGTTGATGAATCAGAGTTAAATGGCTTTCCTGGAGGGAGAAAATTGGCAGGTATTGCAAGAAAATACCATCTTTTGTGATTAAAATGTAAGAAGAAAGCAGATACTATACTTACGTGAAGGAGGTATTAACTCATGAAGAAGTATATGTTCTGCTTTCTATTATTTGTTGCGGCATCTGCGATCTGTCTGGGGGTTGGCTTTGCCATTACCAAAGACAGTGTACGACCGGAGGAGGCCCTTCCTGGGGCAACCATAGAAACCGAAACTGTGACGGAAGCGCAGATTGTAATAAATCAGGAAGAGGCAAAGCCTGCCAATGCTGAAAGTAAGGATAAGTATTATCTTGTATCGGAGGATGGGTATTTACTCGTCCTCTATCAGGATAAAACAACCATCTGTCTTTATACCCATATGCCGGTGACAGATTTTCCGGAAGAGGAAAGAGGAAAGCTGATGGATGGAATCTGGTTTTCTTCCATGGTTGAAGTATTTAATTATCTGGAATCCTATACCAGTTAAATGAAATGTGATTGATATTTTACCATAAAGCAGATACAATAGGTCTGACTGAATGTAAGGAGGACAGGATGAAACAACAGATCATAATTATAGGGGCTGGAGCTTCTGGTCTGGCAGCGGGCATTACAGCAGCCAGAGAGGGAGCTTCTGTTACGATTATGGAACATACAGCCAGGCCGGGAAAGAAACTTCTATCAACTGGCAACGGGAAGTGCAATATTACCAATCTGCAGTTTCCCAAAGATGCTTACAGGGGAAATCAGCCGGATTTTGTATTTCCGGCACTTCATAAAGTTACGGTAAGCCAGACCATGGATTTTTTTAAAGAACTGGGAATTGTTCTTACTGAGCGAAACGGTTATGTATATCCAAACTCAGGACAGGCTTCCACTGTTCTGGAGGCAATGCTTTTTGAACTGGAACATCTGGGTGTCAGGATTGTGGCAGAGTGCCCTGTAAAAGAAATCAAAAAGGATCTGACTGTGATTACAGATCATGGAAAACAAAGATGTGACAGGATTATTCTTGCAGCGGGTTCCATGGCAGCTCCCAAAACAGGATCTGACGGCAGCGGTTATAGCCTTGCCAGAAAGCTGGGTCATCATATTATAGAGCCTCTGCCGGCCCTGGTTCAGCTTCGCTGTAAGGAGAAATGGTACAAACAGGCGGCGGGTGTCCGAACCGATGCCCTTGTGACTCTTAAGATAGATGGGAAAAACGCGGCCTCAGACAGAGGAGAACTCCAGATCACGGATTATGGAATCTCCGGAATTCCTGTTTTCCAGATTAGCAGATATGCAGCAAAAGCCCTGAATGAAGGAAGACAGGCTGCAGCAGAACTGGATTTTCTTCCGCAGCTTTCCCTTACTGACTTAGAGAAGCTTCTTTTTACCAGGCACAGACAATTTGGTTACAGACCGGCGGAGGAGTTTTTACATGGTGTTTTAAATTCAAAACTGGCAAAGGTCCTTTTAAAAGAGGCTGGTATTGGCAGAGAAACCTGGGTAAAAGAGATAACGGAGAAAGAGATTAAAAATCTGGTACACTGTATCAAGGAGTTAAAAACAATCATCGTTTCTACCAACACGTTTGACCAGGCGCAGGTATGCAGCGGGGGTGTGGACACAAGAGAGGTAGATCCGGTTACAATGGAATCGAAACTGATCAGAGGACTCTATTTTTCAGGAGAAATTCTTGATGTAGACGGAATCTGTGGCGGTTATAATTTACAGTGGGCTTGGTCCAGCGGAATTACGGCTGGAATCCATGCAGGAAGAGGATAAATAAAATATGATAAGAATTAGTCAATTAAAACTTGGAGTGAATCATACGAAAGAAGATTTACTGGTAAAGGTTTCAAAATTACTTCGAATTCCTGTAGCTGGGATGACATCTTACGAAATAATCAAACAATCGGTTGATGCCCGTAAAAAAGATGCAATTCGTTTTATCTATACCATTGACATTGAGACAAAAGACGAAGAATCAATTGTACATAGAGTGAAAGATGCCAATGTTACACTGGCAGTGAAAAAGGAATATCAGTTTCCGCAGTGCGGAACAGAAGCTTTGGCGAACCGTCCGGTTATAGTAGGGTCAGGTCCTGCAGGATTGTTTTGTGCAATTATGCTGGCAAGAAGCGGATACCGTCCCCTTATTCTGGAACGGGGAGAAGATGTTGATAAGAGACAGCAATCCGTGGATGGTTTCTGGAATGGCGGAGTATTAAATCCAAATAGCAACGTACAGTTTGGAGAAGGCGGAGCAGGAACTTTTTCCGACGGAAAATTAAATACTCTGGTTAAGGATCCTGTGATGCGGAACCGTAAAGTTTTAGAACTGTTTGTGGAATTCGGAGCAGATCCATCTATTCTATATGTGAACAAGCCTCATATCGGTACGGATGTCCTAAGCAAAATCGTAAAAAACATGAGAGAAGAAATTATTCGTCTCGGCGGAGAGGTCCGTTTTAACAGTCTTGTTACTGACATTCTGATGAAAGACGGGAATATCTCTGGTGTAATGGTAAATGAAAGGGAAGAAATTCCAGTGGATACTTTAATTCTTGCCATTGGACACAGTGCCAGAGATACGTTTCATGTGCTGGAACGAAGAGGGGTACCCATGGAAGCCAAAGCATTTGCTGTCGGTCTTAGAATCCAGCACCCACAGGAAGAAATTAACCGCTCCCAGTATGGGAAGGACGCTCCGGAGGTTCTTGGGGCAGCGGATTATAAACTTACCCATCAGTGTAAAAGCGGTAGAGGGATCTATACATTCTGCATGTGTCCCGGGGGATATGTGGTGAACGCTTCTTCAGAAGAAGGACGGCTGGCAGTCAATGGAATGAGTTATCATAAGCGGGATGGCGAGAATGCAAACAGTGCGCTAATCGTTACCGTAACTCCCGATGACTTTGACGGTGACTCTCCTCTTGCAGGAATTGCCTACCAGAGGAAACTAGAAGAGGCGGCTTATCAGCTGGGCAAGGGCAATATACCAATCCAGCTTTACGGAGATTTTAAGAATAATTGCAAGTCAGGCACCTTTGGAGATGTGAAACCGGCGCTGAAGGGCGGGTATGAATTCACCAATATGAGAGAAATACTTCCGGACTATATATCGGAATCCATTATAGAAGGCGTTGAGGCTTTTGAAGGAAAAATCCGGGGCTTTCGCAGACAGGATGCCATACTGGCAGGTGTGGAAAGCAGGACTTCATCTCCGGTCAGAATTACCAGAGATGAGGCATTTGAAAGCAGGATCAGAGGAATTTACCCATGCGGCGAAGGCGCTGGCTATGCAGGAGGAATCACATCCGCTGCAATGGATGGGCTGAAAGTGGCTGAAGCCATTGCCAGCCGGTATAAAAGCTTTTCTTTCTAAATTGACGTAATTTAAAAAATGATGTAAGATATCAGATAAAAAGTAATTTAGAAAGCGGATGAAGAAGATGAATATTGAGGAACGTATTAAGCTGAAGGATAAAAATCGAATTGTAATTAAAATCGGATCTTCTTCCTTAACCCATACTCATACCGGAGACTTGAATCTGATGAAGATTGAAAAGCTCATCCGGGTAATTTGCGATTTAAAAGGACAGGGGAAAGAAGTGGTTTTGGTTTCTTCCGGTGCAATTGCAGCAGGACGGCAGGCTCTGGGTCGTCACACAAGGCCTGTTACCATATCAGAGAAGCAGGCGTTTGCAGCAGTAGGGCAGGCAAGGCTTATGATGGTGTATCAAAAGCTGTTTGCAGAATACAATCAGATAGCAGCGCAGGTACTTCTTACCAAGAATACCATGGTCAGTGAAAACAGCCGTTTTAATGCACAGAACACATTTGATGAACTTTTAAAACTGGGAACGATTCCGGTTGTGAATGAGAATGATACTGTTTCAACCTCAGAGATACCTCTTGTGGATAATTTCGGTGATAATGACAGGCTCTCAGCAGTGGTAGCTGCCTTAATCGGGGCAGATCTTCTCATCCTCTTATCTGATATTGACGGACTTTATTCCGATGATCCCAGGCAGAACCAAGATGCCAGATTCATCAGCCTTGTAAGAGAAATCACACCCGAGCTGATGAATATGGGAAAATCATCATCAGGCAGCGATGTTGGTACAGGAGGAATGTCTGCCAAACTGGCGGCAGCCCGGATTGCAACTGACAGCGGCTGTGATATGGTGATTGCCAACGGAGATCATGTGGAAATCATCAGCCAGATTTTAGACGGGCAGGAAAAGGGAACCTTGTTTCTGGCCCACCCCAATCATGATTTTGATTTAATGACCTATATTAATTACGAGTATTAAGGAGAGCAGAATGAATCAGGATAAGATCGATCGGATTAACACACTTTATCATAAATCAAAAGCAACCGGACTGTCAGAAGAAGAAAAGGCAGAACAGGCAGCTTTAAGAAGAGAATATATAGAAGCCATACGAGGCAGCTTACGAGGAAATTTAAACAATATCTCTATTCAGGAAACAGACGGAACTGTCACAGATCTGGGAAAAAAATATGGTAATGTCGGAGAAGAATGAGATTCGTAAATGGGTAAAGGAACAGCGTAGTGGTCTTAGTGTGTCACAGGAAGCCAGGTGGGATGATGGGATCTGTCTGAAACTTCTGGAACTGGAGGAGATTAACAGAGCTTTCTGCATTTACTGCTATGCCTCCATGCGTCATGAAGCCGGTACCTGGAAATTCATGGAGCATTTATTAAAACAGGGAAAATGTGTGGCGGTTCCCAAAGTATCAGGAAAAAATCTGGATTTTTATATTATTACAGGAAAATCAGATCTGGAAGAAGGCACTATGGGAATTATGGAACCCAAGGCTACCTGTATAAAAATTAATGATACCCAGGCTCCCATGGTAGTACCGGGAATTGCTTTTGATAAAAACAAAAACCGGCTGGGGTATGGAGGCGGATATTATGACCGGTTCTTTGAAAAGGAACCGGATCATAAGAGAATCGCCATTGCTTATGACTTTCAGATATTTGACAGGATCCCTGCAGATCCTCATGATAAAACAGTAGATATGATTATTATTCCTTAAAAGAAAGGCAGGTTCTTTATGACTATAACTGAGATTGGCAGACAGGCGAAAGAAGTGACAGGAATTATAGGAATCATTGGCTCTGCGAAAAAAGAGGAAGGACTGAAAGCAGCTGCAGCCGCTTTGCTGGAAGGAGAGGCGGAGATTCTGTCTGCCAATCAGGATGATGTGATCAAGGCAACGGCAGCAGGAATGAGCCAGGGTCTCATAGACCGTCTGGAGCTGACCCCAAAGCGGATCGAAGATATGGCAGAGGGACTTTTGGCAGTGGCTGCTTTAGAAGATCCGGTGGGAGAAGTGATTTCCATGAAGATGCGCCCCAACGGTCTTACCATTGGCCAGAAAAGAGTTCCCCTTGGCGTTGTTGGAATTATATATGAGGCAAGACCCAATGTGACGGCCGATGCCTTCGGACTTTGTTTTAAATCTGGCAATGCAGTGATTTTAAAAGGCGGAAGTGATGCGCTGGAGTCCAATAAAGCCATTGTAAAATGGTTAAGAACCGGGTTGTCCCGTGCAGGACTGCCAGAGAATATCCTTCAGCTCATAACAGATACGGACAGAGAAAAGACAAAAGAATTCATGCGTCTTCGGGAATATGTAGATGTGCTGATTCCAAGAGGTGGTGCAGGGCTTATAAAGAGCGTTGTGGATAACAGCACCATACCTGTAATTGAGACCGGTACAGGGAACTGCCATATATTTGTAGATGAATCGGCAGACTTTGACATGGCACTGGATATTATCTTTAATGCCAAGACCCAGAGAATCGGTGTTTGCAATGCCTGTGAGTCCCTTTTGGTACACCGGGCGGTTGCGGAACGGTTCCTGCCCCTTTTAAACCAGCGCCTTTCAACAAAATCAGTGGAAGTCAGGGCAGATCAGGAAGCATGTAAGATTGTGAAGGACTTTGTACCTGCAACGGAAGAAGACTGGGGAACGGAGTATTTGGATTATATTGTTTCCTTAAAGCTTGTTGATTCCGTAGAGGAAGCTATTTCTCATATTAACCGTTATAATACCAAACACTCAGAAGCAATCATTACAAATGATTACAATAACGCCCAGAAGTTTTTAAATGAAATTGATGCAGCCGCTGTTTATGTGAATGCTTCGACCCGGTTTACCGATGGATATGAGTTTGGATTTGGGGCTGAGATTGGAATCAGCACTCAGAAACTTCATGCCAGAGGTCCTATGGGATTAAAAGAACTGACTACAACCAAATATATTATTTATGGAAATGGACAGATTCGGCCATAATATAAAATAGTATGATTGTTTGACAATTTAATTATTGTATGATAAACTACCGTCATAAGAAATGGAAGGGGTGAAAGGATGAAGAAATAATTCTTGTAAAGTAACTGCATAATGATTAGGATATTTTTATATCTTTTTTTATTGTGCCTGTTTTTGCAAGAATATTACTTCATTCTCAAGCCTTTTTTTGTGTCCAGAAATAGACACCATCTGCAAGGGGAACGGCATTGCCTGTTCTTTTTGTCTAATCCGGCTGTGAGAAATATGATTCTTGCAGCTGTTTTTTATGCAGAAATTTATTTTCTGCTATATTTGGAGGGATGTCTATGTCATTGATTCAGGTTACAGATCTTTCATTTACTTACGAAGGAAGCAGTGATCCAGTATTTGAACATGCTACGTTTCAGCTGGATACAGACTGGAAGCTTGGTTTTACAGGAAGAAACGGGCGGGGGAAGACTACATTTTTAAATCTTCTTATGAACCGGATGGAATATACAGGAAGTATTGTATCAAGCGTTACATTTGATTACTTTCCCTATGAAGTAGAGGACAAGGAAGCACAGACCCTTGATATCATCAATTCCATTCTGGGGGACTGTCCATACTGGGAGATAAAAAGAGAGCTGACAAAGCTTAAGGTTTCAGAAGATGTGCTTTACCGGCCCTACAATACTCTGTCAAACGGAGAACGGACCAAGGTTTTACTGGCAGCGTTGTTTTTGCGCGAGGGCAATTTTCTCCTTATTGATGAGCCCACCAATCATTTGGACAGGGAAGGAAGGGAATTGGTCAGCCAGTATTTAAACAGCAAGAAAGGGTTTATTCTCGTATCCCATGACCGTAAGTTTTTAGATGATTCGGTAGACCATATTTTATCCATTAACCGAGCTGACATTGAGGTTCAAAAAGGAAACTTCTCCATGTGGTACGAAAACCGTCAGAGAAAAGATCAATATGAACAGTCGGAAAATGAACGCTTAAAAAAGGATATCCGGCATCTGGAAGCAGCAGCCAGACAATCGGGAGAATGGGCGGATAAAGTAGAATCCACAAAAATAGGAAAAAAATCAATGATTCATGAAAAGTCCATTGATACAAGAGCCTATGTGGGAGAAAAGTCAAGGCGCATGCAGATGCGCAGAAAAAATCTGGAGCGCAGACAGAACCAGGCAATTGATGATAAAAAAGGTTTGTTAAAAAATATTGAGGAAGCAGAAGATTTAAAGCTGTATCCATTAAAGCATCATTCCGGCAGACTTCTTGTATTAAAAGAGGTTGTCCCATTTTACCAGGGGCCGGTATGCGATCCGGTCAGCTTAAGCCTTGAACAGGGACAGAGAGTATCCCTTCAGGGAAAGAACGGCTGCGGAAAAACATCCATTCTAAAACTGATTATGGGAAATCAGGCAGCGGGTGATCCTGTTGATTACCAGGGGACTATTGAAACCGCAAGCGGAATTAAGATTTCCTATGTTTCACAGGATACCTCCTTTTTAAAGGGAAGTCTGACAGAATTCGGAAAACAGTGCGGCGTAGAGGATTCCCTGTTTAAAGCACTTTTAAGGAAACTGGATTTTTCAAGGGAACAATTTCAAAAACCCATGGAAACATTTAGTGAAGGACAAAAGAAAAAAGTTTTAATTGCACGCAGTTTATGCGAGCAGGCTCATCTATATATATGGGATGAACCCTTAAACTTTATCGATGTATACTCCAGAATCCAGATTGAAAACCTGATACTGAAATTTCAGCCAGCCATGTTACTGGTAGAGCATGATGAGTTCTTTACGCAGAATGTGGGGGCAGAGCCTGTTACGGTTTTGTCTTCTTACTAAAAAAGCTGTTGGCTGCAGTCTCAAAAAATCGGGAGAACTGTCTGGCAAAGTTGACATTTTATGGTGTTTCATGTAAAATGCTTTTGATAAAGGGTTTAAAAACAGAACGAATGAAAGGGATTTTTTCAGATGCAGATTGATATAGATCAGATAGATTTAACAGGGGAAGTACCGGTAAGAGAACCTGAGAGACAATATTATTTTATGGCAAAAGTTAGCGGGTACGTAAAACGCCGGAGTGAAGAACTTGGACGCCCTATGACCTTTTGCACCCAGACATTTGGCTGTCAGATGAATTCCAGAGATTCTGAAAAGCTTGAGGGAATTTTAGAAGCTGTGGGCTTTGTACAGACAGATACCGAAGAGGCGGATTTTGTCCTTTATAACACCTGTACGGTAAGAGAGAATGCCAATCTAAAGGTTTACGGAAGACTTGGAGTTTTAAACAGCCTGAAAAAGAAAAATCCTGATATGATAATCGCTCTTTGCGGATGTATGATGCAGGAAGAAGATGTGGTAGAAAAGATTAAAAAGAGCTACCGGTTTGTAGACGTTATTTTTGGTACTCATAACATCTATAAGCTGGCAGAGCTTTTATACCAGCGTCTGGAAGCCAAAAAGATGGTGGTTGACATCTGGAAGGGAACAGACCAGGTGGTGGAAGATCTTCCGGCAGACAGAAAATATTCGTTTAAGTCCGGTGTTAACATCATGTTTGGCTGTGATAATTTCTGCAGCTATTGTATCGTACCTTACGTACGAGGAAGAGAACGCAGCCGCAGCCCCAAAGACATTATTACTGAGATCAAAGGACTTGCAGATGACGGTGTGGTAGAAGTCATGCTGCTGGGACAGAATGTTAATTCCTATGGAAAAACTCTGGAAGAACCTGTCAGCTTTGCAAAGCTTCTTTCCCAGGCAGATGAGGTGGAAGGTTTGGAGCGCATCCGTTTTATGACGTCCCATCCAAAGGATTTATCCGATGAACTGATTGAGGCAATGAAAAATTCTAAAAAAGTATGCCGTCACATTCATCTGCCTCTCCAGTCTGGAAGCAGCCGGATCTTAAAGCTTATGAACCGGAAATATACAAAAGAAAGATATCTGGAACTTGTGGATAAAATTCGTACTGCCATGCCGGATATCTCAATTACCACCGATATAATTGTAGGGTTCCCAGGGGAAACTGAGGAAGACTTTTTAGAGACCTTAGACGTCGTGAGAAAAGTACGTTTTGACAGCGCGTTTACCTTTATCTATTCCAAACGTACCGGTACACCGGCAGCGAAAATGGAAGACCAGATTCCGGATGAAGTTGTAAAGGACCGGTTTGACAGATTGCTGTCCTTAGTCCAGCAGATTTCATCTGAAGTTTGCGGCAGAGAAGTTCATACGGTTCAGAAGGTTCTGGCAGAGGAAGTAAATGACCATAAAGAAGGCTATTTAACCGGACGGTTAAGCAGCAACACAACAGTCCATTTTAAGGGAGATCCTTCTCTGATCGGAACAATAGTGGACGTATATCTTGATGAATCAAAGGGATTTTACTATATGGGAACGTTAAGACCATAAACATAAGAAAAGAGGATACAAAAGAGAATGGCTGGATTATCGCCAATGATGGCTCATTATTTAGAAACAAAAAAAGAATACCCGGGCTGTCTTTTATTTTACAGACTGGGTGACTTTTATGAAATGTTTTTTGAAGATGCGATTACGGTATCCAGAGAGCTGGAAATAACTTTAACAGGAAAAGAATGCGGATTAGAGGAACGGGCACCTATGTGCGGCGTTCCTTATCATGCAATTGAGACTTATTTAAACCGTCTGGTACAAAAAGGATACAAAGTTGCCATCGCTGAACAAATGGAAGACCCGAAACAGGCAAAGGGCCTTGTAAAGAGGGAAGTAATTCGTGTGGTCACTCCCGGAACCATAACCAGCGCGCAGGCACTTGATGAAACAAAGAACAATTATCTTATGGGCGTTGTTTACATTGGAGAAGCTTTTGGAATAGCGGTGACAGATATCAGCACCGGTGATTTTATGGTGACAGAGGTGGACTCTGTTCGGGAACTTAATGATGAAATCAATAAATTTGTGCCTTCTGAAATTATCTGCAATGAAGCATTTTACGTATCAGGAGTGGATATAGAAGAATTAAAAAATCGATATCATACGGCTGTTTCATCTTTGGATCATCACTATTTTTCCGACGAAGCCTGTCGTAAAATTTTAAAAGAGCATTATCATGTAGGTTCTCTTGCAGGCCTTGGGCTTAATGATTACGATATGGGTGTGATTGCGGCTGGCGCTGTGATGCAGTACATGTATGATACCCAGAAAAACAGCCTGTCTCATATCACAACGATCACACCCTATTCTACAGGTCAGTATATGATCATTGATACATCCACCAGGAGAAACTTAGAACTTCTAGAAACATTGAGAGAGAAACAAAAAAGAGGGACCCTTCTCTGGGTTCTTGACAGGACCAAAACAGCGATGGGTGCCAGATTAATGCGTACCTTTATAGAGCAGCCATTGATTCACAAGGCAGATATTATGAAGCGTCAGAATGCCGTTGAAGAACTCAATATGAATTACATATCCAGAGAAGAGATCTGTGAATATCTGAATCCAATCTATGATCTGGAACGACTGATGGGAAGAATTAGTTATAGGACTGCTAATCCACGGGACTTAATTACATTTAAGAATTCGCTTGAGATGCTGCCATTTATTAAAACGCTCCTTAAGGAGTTTACCAGTGAACTTTTAACAGATTTATACAATAATCTGGATCCGCTGGAAGATATAAAAGCGTACATAGACAGTGCAATCATTGAAGATCCTCCGGTTTCCATTAGAGATGGAGGAATAATAAAAGAAGGCTTTCATGAGGAGGCAGATAAACTTCGCCATGCGAAGACGGAGGGGAAAACCTGGCTGGCAGAATTAGAGACAAAGGAAAAAGAAAAGTCCGGCATCAAAAATCTGAAAGTAAAGTACAATAAAGTATTCGGCTATTATTTTGAAGTAACCAATTCCTTTAAGGATCTCGTACCTGATTATTTTATTCGGAAACAGACGTTGGCTAATGCAGAACGCTATACCACAAATGAATTAAAAGAACTGGAAGACATTATTCTGGGTGCTGAGGATAAGCTGTTTTCACTGGAATACGAGCTTTTTTGTCAAGTTCGTGACACGGTGGCATCAGAGGTGCTGAGAATTCAAAAAAGTGCCAGAGCAATTGCAGGAATTGATGTGCTGGCTTCCTTTTCTTCGGTTGCAACGAAGAACAATTACGTCAAGCCACAGATCAATGAAAAAGGCATTATTGACATTAAAAACGGACGTCATCCAGTTGTGGAAAAGATGCTTCGTGATGATATGTTTGTTTCCAATGATGTTTTTCTGGACAATGGCAAAAACCGCCTGTCCATTATAACCGGACCTAACATGGCAGGAAAATCCACTTACATGAGGCAGACGGCTTTGATTGTGCTGATGGCTCAGATTGGCTGTTTTGTCCCTGCAGATGAAGCCAACGTAGGAATCTGTGACCGGATTTTTACCAGGGTGGGAGCGTCTGATGATCTGGCCTCCGGTCAGAGTACCTTTATGGTGGAGATGACAGAGGTTGCCAATATTCTTAGGAATGCGACTAAAAACAGTCTGATTGTCCTTGATGAAATTGGAAGGGGAACCAGTACCTTCGACGGTCTGAGTATTGCATGGGCAGTAGTGGAGCATATCAGTAACCAAAAGCTTCTTGGTGCAAAGACACTGTTTGCCACTCACTATCATGAACTTACCGAACTGGAAGGAACCATGAGCGGGGTCAATAACTATTGCATCGCTGTGAAAGAACAGGGCGATGACATTGTTTTCCTAAGAAAAATTATTAAAGGCGGAGCCGACAAAAGCTATGGTATCCAGGTTGCGAAGCTGGCTGGCGTTCCCGATACTGTCATAATCAGAGCAAAGGAACTGCTTGCAGAGTTAAGCGATGCGGATATTACAGCAAAAGCGAAAGAAATTGCGGAAGCAAATGGCGGCATAACCCAGCGAAAGGCTGTTCCAAAGCCGGATGAAGTGGATTTACAGCAGATGTCACTGTTTGATACGGTAAAGGATGACGATATTATCCGGGAATTAGGGGAGCTTGAGCTGGGGAATATGACACCCATAGATGCCCTGAATACGTTATATCGACTGCAGACCAAATTAAAAAATCGCTGGCAATAGGAAAAAAAGGAGCAGGTGCCATGGCAAATATAACCGTACTGGATCAAAATACGATTAATAAAATAGCAGCAGGAGAAGTGGTTGAGCGCCCTGCTTCTGTGGTTAAGGAGCTTTTGGAAAATGCAATTGATGCAAAGGCAACAGCTGTTACGGTGGAAATCAAAGAAGGGGGAACCACATTTATCCGTGTGACAGATAATGGCTGCGGTATCCCAAAGGAAGAGGTTTCCCTTGCTTTCCTGCGCCATTCCACCAGTAAGATTAAATCCGTTGAGGATCTGTTTACTGTATCCTCCTTAGGCTTTCGCGGTGAGGCTCTTGCCAGTATCGCATCTGTTTCCCAGGTGGAAATTATTACGAAAACCAGTGTTGGATTAACCGGTACCAGATATCAGATTGAAGGCGGTATTGAACGCTCCATGGAAGAAATCGGGGCTCCTGAAGGAACCACCTTCATTGCCAGAAACTTGTTTTTTAATACTCCGGCAAGAAAAAAGTTTTTAAAGACTCCGGTTACGGAAGGTGCTCATGTGGCTGATCTGGTAGAAAAGCTGGCATTATCCCATCCGGAGGTATCCATACGTTTCATACAGAACAATCAGAACAAGCTTCACACCTCCGGCAATCATAATCTGAAGGATATTATATATACGGTATTTGGCAGAGAGATTGCCTCTAACCTTTTAGAGGTTGCCGTAAAAAAGGGAGAGGTTGCCGTCCATGGTTTTATCGGAAAACCGGTGATTGCCAGAGGTAACCGTAATTATGAGAACTATTTTATCAATGGAAGATTTATTAAAAGCAGTATTATTTCACGGGCCATTGAAGAAGCTTACCGGCCGTTTATGATGCAGCAC
This sequence comes from Lacrimispora struthionigena, assembly GCF_048627165.1. Classification (NCBI taxonomy): domain Bacteria; kingdom Bacillati; phylum Bacillota; class Clostridia; order Lachnospirales; family Lachnospiraceae; genus Lacrimispora; species Lacrimispora struthionigena. The sequence goes on along the minus strand of NZ_JBMBWP010000002.1, from coordinate 81,943 downwards.
AAGTATCCATTTACCATGCTTCATTTTACCATAGAACCGGAACTGCTTGATGTGAATGTTCACCCAACCAAAATGGAACTTCGTTTCCGTGATGGAGAGTTGATTTACCATATGGTTTATCAGGCGGTGGCCAATGCTCTTGCCCATAAAGAATTGATTCCGGAGGTCAGCCTGGCTAAAAAAGGGGAAGAAACCAAAGAGGCAATGCCTGGAAAGAAGTTTCAGCCAACACCAGAGCCTTTTGAAAATCACAGGCTGATGGCATTAAACCAGACAGCTGTTTCTCAGGAAAAAAAGCTTTCTGACGGAATCCCTTTTCCAAAACGACTGATTCCTCCCCAGCCTGAAGCTGTGAAAGAAGCAAATACGCTGGAAGAAAACTGGCTTACGCCACCGGCTTCCGTGTCAGAAGAAATCCGTTCTGTGAACCAGCCGGAGCCTGTAAAGCAAAGTGAAATGATACATAGTTCAGAACAGGAACAAAAAGCAGAACAGCTGGATTTATTTGACGGTAAGCTATTGGAAGCAGAGTCCCGCAAAAAGCATAAATTAATCGGTCAGGTGTTTGATACTTACTGGCTGGTGGAATTTTCTGACCAGCTTTATATTATTGATCAGCATGCAGCTCATGAAAAGGTTTTATATGAGAAAACCATGGCAACACTTAAAACCAGGGAATATACTTCCCAGGTGATCAATCCTCCCATTATCCTGACCTTAAACCGGAATGAAGAACTTCTCCTGAACCGGCATTTATCCGTTTTTACGGATATGGGCTTTGAAATAGAACCCTTTGGGGGGAGAGAATTTGCAGTAAGAGGAGTGCCGGCTAATCTGTTTTCCATTGCAAAGAAAGAACTTCTGATTGAAATGATTGACGGTTTGTCCGATGATATGTCATTTAACAATCCGGGTATAATTTATGAAAAGGTGGCTTCCATGTCCTGCAAAGCGGCAGTAAAGGGAGGAAATTCTCTATCAGCAGCAGAAGCCAATGAACTGATTGACCAGCTTTTGAAACTGGAAAATCCCTATGCCTGCCCCCATGGAAGACCCACCATCATTTCCATGAGCAAATATGAACTAGAAAAGAAATTTAAGAGGATTGTCTGATGATGAAACCATTAATTATTATTACCGGTCCTACCGCTGCAGGCAAGACTGACTTGTCTGTTCGTCTTGCACGGACAATTGGAGGGGAGATTATCAGTGCAGACTCCATGCAGGTTTACCGCCATATGGACATTGGATCTGCCAAGATCACAGAAGAAGAGAAAAAAGGAGTTCCCCACTATTTAATTGACGTCTTAAATCCGGATGAGGAATTTAATGTTGCAGTTTTTCAGAAAATGGCCAAGGATGCAGTGAATACAATTTATTCTCATGGAAATATTCCTATTGTGACAGGCGGTACCGGTTTTTATATTCAGGCACTTCTTTACGATATTGATTTTACCGATAACGGGGAAGACTCCTCTATTCGGGAGGAACTGGAACTGTTGGGCAAGGAAAAAGGCGGCGAATACTTACATGAACTGCTTCAAAAGCTGGATCCCGATGCTGCAGGGGAAATTCACCCCAACAACAGGAAGCGGGTAATCCGTGCTATTGAGTTTTTCCGGCAGACCGGAGAAAAGATTTCAGAACATAACCGCAGGGAGAGGGAAAAAGCTTCCCCCTACGATTTCCTTTATTATACTGTAAACATGGACCGGGAGACGTTGTATCAGAGAATTGACCGGCGGGTGGATTTAATGATGGAACAGGGCCTGGTCGAAGAAGTAAAAAGGCTGAAGAAAATGGGCTGTACCAGAGATATGGTGTCCATGCAGGGGTTGGGATATAAGGAAATACTGGATTATCTTCAGGGAGACTGTACCCTTGAGGAGGCAGTTTATATTCTGAAACGGGATACCAGACATTTTGCCAAACGGCAGATCACCTGGTTTAAACGGGAACGGGAAGTCAGGGATTTATACCTTCCTGAATTTGACTATGACTTAGAACAGGTGTTAAAAAAGATTGTGCAGGACACAAATGAGATCATTGGATTGGAGAACGATTAGATCATGGAAATTGACAGTATATATGAGGAGCTTGGGATCAGCCGGAATGTGTTGGATTTTGGAACAAAAATTGAAGATAAATTAAAAGCCAGATTTGAAGAGATTGATAAAAATGCAGAATTTAATCAGATGAAGGTCATTAAAGCCATGCAGGAAAACCGGGTCAGTGACATTCATTTTGCTGCAACGACTGGTTACGGTTACAATGATCTGGGCAGGGATACGCTGGAAGCGGTTTACGCCAGTGTTTTTCATACGGAAAGTGCGCTGGTAAGACCGAATTTAATCAGCGGAACTCATGCACTTTCTATTGCATTATCCGGAAACCTTCGTCCTGGAGACGAATTGTTATCACCTGCCGGAAAGCCCTATGATACTCTGGAGGAAGTGATTGGAATCAGGGAGAGTACTGGTTCTCTGAAAGAATACGGGGTCGTATACCGTCAGGTAGACCTTCTTCCCGACGGAACCTTTGATTATGAATCCATCGGAAAAGCAATTAACGAAAAAACACGTCTGGTTACCATCCAGCGTTCCAAGGGATATGATACCCGTCCCACATTTTCCGTTTCACAGATCGGCGAGCTGATTGCATTTGTTAAAAAAATCAAGCCGGAAGTCATCTGTATGGTAGATAACTGCTACGGTGAGTTTGTAGAGCGCATAGAACCTTCTGATGTGGGAGCTGATATGATCGTTGGATCCCTGATTAAAAATCCCGGAGGCGGTCTTGCTCCTATCGGTGGTTATATTGCAGGAAGAACCGACTGTATTGACCGTGCGTCTTACCGTCTCACTGCGCCCGGACTTGGAAAGGAAGTTGGAGCCAGTCTGGGACTGAATCAGTCATTCTATCAGGGACTGTTCCTTTCTCCTACTGTAGTGGCAGGCGCGTTAAAGGGAGCTGTTTTTGCAGCCAATGTGTATGAGAGCCTGGGCTTTCCGGTTGTACCTGACGGCAGCCAGTCACGTCATGATATTATACAGGCAGTCACCTTTGGAAATCCGGAAGGCGTAATCGCTTTCTGCCAGGGAATCCAGGCAGCTGCACCGGTGGACAGCTTCGTTACTCCGGAGCCATGGGATATGCCCGGATACGATGCCCCTGTCATCATGGCAGCCGGTGCTTTTGTACAGGGATCTTCCATTGAATTAAGTGCGGATGCTCCAATTAAACCTCCTTATGCAGTGTATTTTCAGGGCGGTCTTACCTGGTATCACGCAAAGCTTGGAATACTGATGTCACTCCAGAAGCTTCTTGATGCAGGTTTGATTGTATTGTAAAAAGGGGTGTACACAGCTGTAAAATTATGCTAAAATATTTTGACAGGTATGGGCAATCCTGCCAGGAAACAAAAAGGAGTATCATAACAGATGAGAGGTAAAAACTACTGGGTAATGCTTCTTCTTATGCTTGCCGGTGTTGTACTTGGCGGCTTTGTCGGAGATCTGACTAAGACAATCCCATGGCTTTCCTGGCTGAATGCTGGTCAGTCATTTGGGTTTGATGCTCCGTTAATTGTTAATTTTGGTGTTCTGGTCATAACCTTCGGCATTAACATTAAAATTACTATGGGCGGCATTATTGGAATGGCTGCAGCTCTGGTAACATATCGATTGATTTAAGATTCTACATATGTCTGTTGCGTACCTGGAGAGTAACCGTAGGAGGCATATGGAACGTATAACGATGAAAGACATCCCAAAGGATGAAAGACCCTGTGAAAAGTGTCTGAGAGAAGGACCGGAAGGTTTAAGTGATGCAGAACTTTTGTCCATTATTATCCGGACAGGTTCCAGAGAGGATAACTCTCTTGCGCTGGCACAAAAGATACTGGCCTTAAACTATCCGCGGGAGGGTATTTTAGGGCTTTTGCATCTTTCCATGCAGGAACTGATGCAGGTTAAGGGAATCGGCCGTGTGAAAGGCGCCCAGTTATTATGCATTGGAGAATTGTCCAAACGTATCTGGAAGCGGACGGCAAGTTTAAAAGGAACCGATTTCCATCGTCCACAGGATATTGTAAATTATTTTGTGGAGGATATGCGCCACAGAGAACAGGAGCTGGTATTTGTCATGCTCTTAAATACAAAAGGTGCCCTTATTAAGGACATTATGATCTCTCAGGGAACAGTGAACACTTCCGTTGTCTCTCCCAGAGAGATTTTCATTGAAGCAGTCAGGTATCATGCAGTCAGCCTGGTTATGGTTCATAATCATCCAAGCGGAGATCCGGCGCCCAGCAGAGAGGATCTTTCTATTACCCGCAGGGTGAAGGAAGCAGGAGATTTAATTGGTATCAGACTGTTAGATCATATTATTATAGGAGATAATTCCTATATCAGTTTAAAAGAACGGGGAATCGTATAGATGGAACCAAAACGCAGTAAATATATTCTGATTGCATTAACAGTTTTTTGTGTCCTGCTCATCGGACTGACATCCGTTCATGATGAGTGGCTTACTCCTCTGCGTACAGGCGTGGGATATGTTCTCATCCCCGTACAGTCCGGAGTTAATTCGGTGGGGTCGGCTATTTATGATGAGTTCAGGGATTATTCCAAACTCAGGAATGCAATGATTGAAAATAAAGATATGAAAGATCTTATCAACCAGCTGACTGAGGAAAACACCAGGCTGCAGTCAGAGGAATTTGAGTTAAAACGATTAAGAGAACTTTACAGTCTGGATCAGCAATATGGACAGTATACAAAAGTGGGCGCCAGAGTCATTGCCAACGATTCAAGCAACTGGTTTAAAGTGTTTCGAATTGACAAAGGTTCGAAGGACGGAATTGCCACAGATATGAATGTGGTGGCAGGCGGCGGTCTTGTGGGCATTGTTACCGATGTAGGTGCCAATTATGCTACGGTACGGTCCATTATCGATGACTCCAGCCGGGTCAGCGGTATGGCCATGCAGTCTGGTGACAGCTGCATCGTTGCCGGCGACTTAACCCTGTTTAAAGATGGCAGGCTAAGAATTACCAACGTATTAAAAGACAGCGATTTAAAAGACGGAGATAAGATTGTAACCTCCAATATCAGTTCTGTGTATTTACCTGGAATTTTAGTGGGATATGCTTCCGATATCACCAACGATACCAACAATGTTACTAAATCCGGTTATTTAATTCCTGCCGCAGAGTTTGGCAGCCTTCAGGAGGTGCTTGTGATAACCCAGCTGAAAGCTGATATGATGAAGGAAGGGGAGTCTGCTCCGGCTGCAGAAGGAGGAGACACTGCAGAAACCACAGCCCAGTCAACCCAGGCTGCAGAGAGCGAAAGCGCTTCCCAATAGTGAAAAGGAGTAACATGAGACGGATTTTATTCAACGTACTGCTTATTATACTGGCATTTACCATCCAAAACTGTATATTTCCCCTGCTTCCGTTTCTATCGGCTACACCCAACCTGCTGTTGATTCTCACTTTTTCTTTTGGATTTATACATGGGAAAGAAGCGGGAATGTACTATGGTCTGTTAGCAGGTCTTCTTATGGATTTGTTTTACAGCGGCCCCTTTGGATTTTATACCCTGATTTTTATTATTATGGGCTATGTTAACGGAATCTGTACCAGATATTACTATGAAGATTATATAACGCTGCCATTAATTATGAGTGTACTGAATGAACTGGCCTATAATTTTTATATCTATGTGTTCCGCTTTTTGATTCGTCAAAAATTACGGATCGGTTTTTACTTTATTAATCTGGTTTTACCTGAGATTATCTTTACTGTTGTGACCACGCTTCTGTTTTACAGGGTATTCCTGATTATGAACCGCCATTTGGAAGAGATTGAAAAAAGAGGTGATTCTACGATTGTTTAGGGATTTAATGGAGATCATAAGAGATGTATTCAGGAAGGCTGCTTCAAGCCGTCTTTTTATTCTTGGAATCATCTGTTTGGCCATGTATACCGGACTGGTTCACACACTTTTTAATATGCAGATTATTAATGGTGAAAAAGCCTTAAGCGATTACCTGCAGCTTACAGAGCAGACCATTACCACTGCAGGCACAAGAGGAAACATCTATGACAGAACCGGTAAGGTGCTGGCTTATAATAAACTTGCTTACACGGTTATGGTACAGGATAACGGTGCCTATAAAAAAACAGATGATAAAAACCACATGTATTTAAGACTGGTGCAGATTCTTAAAAAGCATGGAGAAAACGTAGAGGGTAAATTTGAAATAGCCGTTGATTCCAATGGTGATATGGTATATACCTCTACTTCTGAATCTGCAAGAAAACGCTTTCTAAGGGATTATTACGGACTGAAGAAGGTAGAGGACTTAGATGATGCAAAAGGTCTTTATCCTTCCAATTTAAGTGCCAGAGAACTGTTTGACCGGATCTGTGAAGATAACGGTTTAAAGAGTTTAAAAGATTCTGACGGGAATCCCGTTGCCCTGACCGACCAGGAGGCACTGGATATTATTAATATTAAATATGCCCTTCGTCTCATGCTGTACCGAAAGTATGAAGCGACTGCAGTGGCTACAGAAGTATCGGACGATACGGTAGCCGATATCCTGGAACATATCGGTGATTTACAGGGGGTTACCGTGGAAGAGACCACAATCCGGGCTTATAACGACAGTATTGCTTTTGCCCCTGTTATTGGGTATACGGGTAAGGTTCCGGAGGAACAGCTGGAAAATTTACAGAGCCGGAAAGATGACTATGATATCAATGATATTGTAGGGCGGACAGGCATTGAGTATACCATGGAGCATGAGCTTCAGGGAACCAAGGGAAAAAAGACCATTTATAAAGACAGTGTGGGAAGAATCCGGGAAACCAAGGATGAGACGGATTCTCTTGCCGGCAATGACGTTTACTTAACATTGGATGCAGATCTTCAAAAAGGTATCTACCATTTGATTGAACAGTCTCTCGCTGGGGTTTTGATCAAAACCATTGTAAATGGAGATTACCAGACGAGCAGCACGACAGACGGATCCAATATGAAGATTCCCGTAAAAGATGCTTATTTTCAGCTGATCAATAATAATGTCCTGTCTCTAAAGGAAATTGAGTCAGAGGAGGCGTCTGATACGGAAAAGAACATATACCGGAAGTATGAAGCTTCAAGGAAAGAGATATTAGACCAATTACGCAGCGAACTGATGAGTCCTCATGCAACAGTTATGAAAAATCTTCCGGAAGATATGAAAGCCTATATGTTTTATATTTACAGTTATCTCTCCGAACCTACTGTGGGAATAGTAAAAGCAGAGGCCATAGATGCAGACAGTGAAGAATTCCAGGCGTGGAAATCAGATGAAATAAGCCTGAGGGATTATCTCTATTATGGAATTGCAAACGGCTGGATTGATACCACGAAACTGGAAACAGACGTCAAGTATTCCAGCGCAGATGATACCTTTGAAGCGTTGGTAACTTATGTATCAGGTAAGCTGGAACAGGACAGAAACTTTACCAAAAAGATCTACCGGTATTTAATCAATAACGATACCATAACCGGACAGGAATTATGTCTGGCTTTATACGATCAGGGCGTAATAAAGGAGAATGAACAGGACATTGCCGAATTAAGAGCGACTGGAGATGCATATACCTTTCTTTTAAAAAAGCTGTCTGCCCTGGAGATTACTCCTGCTCAGTTAGCCCTGTCCCCCTGTAATGCAGGGGTGGTAGTGACCAATGATAAAACCGGAGAAGTGCTTGCACTGGTTTCGTATCCGGGGTACGATAATAACAGGATCGGGGATGGCTCTTATTTCAGCCAGCTTCAGGCGGATTTATCCCTCCCCCTTTATAATAATGCAACACAGACGCGAAAAGCACCGGGGTCCACATTCAAACCGATTACAGCAGTTGCGGCTCTTGAAGAGCATGCGATTACCGCCGATGAAACCATTAACTGCTCCGGAATTTATACTGATGTGGAACCTCCCATCAAGTGCTGGATTTACTCCGGCCAGCATGGTCCGCTTAATATTGTTGGGGGAATTGAAAATTCCTGTAACTATTTCTTTGCAGATTTAGGCCACCGTCTTTCTACAGATGGAAACGGAATTTATTCTCCGGATTTAGGACTTGAGGTTTTACGAAGCTATGCAGCAAAATTTGGACTGGATCACAAATCCGGTGTGGAGATTGGTGAGCTGGATCCACAGATTTCCAAAGAAGCGCCGGAACGTTCCGCCATGGGACAGGGAAGCCATGCTTATACCAATGTCCAGTTGTCAAGGTATGTTGCTGCCATAGCAAACAGGGGAACTGTTTTTGAACTCAGTTTACTTGATAAAACAACGGATTCTGAAGGTAATCTGATTAAAGATTATACCCCTGAGATTTCTTCTCATATTGACGCGGCGGGCTCAACGTGGGATACTGTACAACAGGGAATGAGAGAAGTGATTGCTAACGGTTCGACTAAGAGATTATTTGCGGATCTGGAAGTGGAAATTGCCGGCAAGACCGGAACAGCCCAGGAGGCCCGCAATAAGCCGAATCATGCGTTCTTCATTTCTTATGCGCCATATGACAATCCGGAAATCTGTGTAACAGTGAATATTCCGTATGGCTATTCATCATCGAACGCCGCTAACATTGCGAAGAATGTCTATAAGTATTATTATGGCTACATAGACTTAGAATCCATTGTAAACGCAGGCGCCCTGGATGCAGCGAAGGTCAACATTCGCGATTAACGAGGATAAGAGGTGATATGATGCATGATACCGTAGTAATAAAAAGCAACAAAGCAGGTATGACTGTTATCCTGGATCCGGACATCCCATTCCCTCAGCTTCTTTCTGACATTGGGAAGAAATTCGGAGATCATGCCAAATTCTGGGGATCCGCACAAATGACTCTGACAATTGAAGGCAGAGAGGTTACTCCTGCGGAAGAATTCTCTATCATAAACCAGATTACGGAAAATTCCAATGTGGAAATTATCTGTCTGGTGGATACAGATGCAAACCGCATGAAGCGATGTGAAAAAGCACTGAATGAGAAGCTGATGGAACTATCCTGTCAGACGGGACAGTTTTTCAAAGGCAATTTACAAAATGGAGAGACTTTGGAATCAGAAGCGAGCATTGTAATCATCGGAGATGTATTAAAGGGTGCAAAAGTCCTGGCAAAGGGCAATGTAATTGTTCTTGGCAAATTGTCCGGCACCGTATGTGCGGGCGTGGCAGGGAATAAAGGCGCATTAATTACAGCCCTGGAAATGGCACCTTCCCAGCTTCGGATTGCAGACTGCACTTCAGGACTGGACGGCAGAAGCCGCCGTCTTGGGCGGGGGCCAATGAAGGCATATCTGGAGAATAATAAAGTCCTTATAAAACCAATGAAAAAAAGTGTGGAAATATTCCGAAAATTAAGGTAAAATAGAATGAGGTATAAAAAACAGGAGGATATGGTATGAGCGAGATCATCGTAATCACTTCTGGAAAAGGCGGGGTAGGTAAGACGACAACTTCTGCCAATGTTGGTACCGGACTGGCGATTCTGGGTAAGAAGGTAGTCCTGATAGATACAGATATCGGACTTCGGAACTTAGACGTGGTTATGGGTCTGGAAAACCGCATTGTCTACAATCTTGTAGACGTGGTAGAGGGAAACTGCCGTATGAAGCAGGCCCTGATTAAAGACAAAAGATACCCGAACTTATTTTTACTTCCATCAGCCCAGACGCGGGACAAGACCGCAGTTACACCCGGGCAGATGGTAAAACTGGTGGATGATTTAAGAGATGATTTTGATTACATTCTGTTAGATTGTCCGGCAGGAATTGAACAGGGCTTTCAGAACGCAATTGCAGGTGCTGACAGAGCCATTGTTGTAACAACTCCGGAGGTGTCTGCAATCCGGGACGCAGACCGGATTATTGGTCTTTTGGAAGCTGCCGATATGGGCAGCATAGAACTGATTGTTAACAGGATCCGGGCTGATATGGTAAAAAGAGGAGATATGATGTCTCTTGATGACGTCATGGACATTCTGGCCATTGATATTATCGGTGCTGTTCCAGATGACGAGGATATTGTCATTTCCAGCAATCAGGGAGAGCCTCTTGTAGGCATGGGGACTCCAGCCGGACAGGCCTATATGGACGTATGCAGGAGAATTATCGGTGAGAATATCCCGATCCAGAATCCGGCAGTACGGGAAGGCCTTTTCTTTCGACTCTCGCATCTCTTAAAGAGAGCATAGGAGGGTCTGATATGAACTTGTTTCCTGTATTCCGTAAGAAGAATTCAGGAGAAATTGCAAGAAATCGTCTGAAACTTTTGCTGGTTGCGGACAAGGCTGACTGTTCTCCTGAGATCATGCAGATGATAAAAGACGATATGATCCGTGTTGTTTCACGTTACATGGATATTGATTCCGACAGAATAGAGATACAGATGAAGAAATTAAAGCAACCGGATTGTGAACGCTTTACACCGGTGCTTTATGCAAACATCCCTATTCGCGATGTACCTGATAAGGGGATATACTGACTATGTTTTCTGACTACAATTTTAAATATTATAATTACCGGTTAGTTTTGTACATGCTGTCTCTGGCAGTGATTGGAATTTTAGTGGTGGCAAGTGCCTCCAACCAGGATTCCGGGATTGTAACAAAACAGATTATCGGCGTAATGGTGGGATTTGCACTGGCAATCGGTCTTTCCATCATAGACTATCGTAAATTAGTAAAACTTTATGTTCTGGTTTATGGACTTTGCATCCTGTTACTGGGAGCAGTTCTTGTTATGGGACATACAGCAGGAGGAGCCACCAGATGGATTTACATCCCTGGGTTAGGGCGGATTCAGCCTTCTGAATTTGTAAAAATCGGGCTTATCGTATTCTTTTCCTGGTATTGGAACAAATACCAGGAAAAGATGAATACGCCTGTTATGGTGGGACTGGCTGCTTTGCTGGCGGCGTTCCCCATAAGTCTTATCTTTGCAGAACCCAATTTATCTACCAGTCTGGTCGTTACAGTCATCATACTGTGTATGGTGTTTTCAGCTGGTATCAGTTACCGGTGGATTGGTGGCGTTCTGGCTATTGCAATACCGGCAGGTATGCTGTTTATCTATCTGCTGACTAAGGGCTTAATTCCGTTCATACACGATTATCAGGCGCGACGTATTCTTGCGTGGATCTATCCTCATGCAGAACAGTATGCGGAAAACTTATACCAGCAAAAGAATTCAATTATGGCAATCAGTTCCGGACAGCTTCAGGGAAAGGGACTTTTTAATACAACCATTGCTTCTGTGAAAGACGGAAACTTTTTATCAGCCGGTGAAACGGATTTTATCTTCGCCATTATCGGTGAAGAGATGGGATTTCGAGGCAGTGTGATTGTCATTGCTCTTATTGGACTGGTTGTATTTGAATGTCTTTATACTGCATCTAAAGCAAAAGACATGTCCGGCAGACTGATTTGCACCGGTATGGCAGCCCTGATCGGGTTCCAGGCTTTTTCTAACATCGCGGTAGCGACACAGATCTTTCCCAATACAGGTCTGCCGCTTCCCTTTGTCAGCTCGGGAGTGAGCTCTCTGACCAGTATTTTTATGGGAATGGGCCTGGTACTGAATGTTGGACTGCAACGCAAAATCGGTAATTAAAAGGAGGTATATCGTTATGAATATAGGATTAGTTGCCCATGATTCAAAGAAAAAACTGATGCAGAATTTCTGCATTGCGTACAGAGGTATTTTAAGTAAGCATATGTTATATGCAACAGGAACAACAGGACGTTTGATTGAAGAAGTCACAAACTTAAATGTTCATAAATATCTGGCAGGTCATCTGGGAGGAGAACAGCAGTTGGGATCTCAGATCGAGCACAATGAGATTGACCTTGTGATCTTCCTGCGGGATCCTCTGACACAGAAATCACATGAACCGGATATTGTGAATATTATGAGAACCTGCGATATGCATAATATCCCTCTTGCAACCAATCTGGCCACAGCAGAGTTATTAATTAAATCTCTGGAACGCGGTGATCTGGAATGGCGTGAAATGTATAAATAGCAGAGGTAGATATAAGTGAAAAGAAAAGTTTTTATGACATCAGGCTGCATCATCTTAAGCGCAATATTCCTGACGGGCTGTGCTGGTCTTCATAAACTTGACAATCCTTATGAATTTTCTGAGAGGACCGCCCTTTACCAGTCCGCTTCTGTGGCTGGTAAATCGGAAACCTTTGCTCATGATCTTTGCGTGGTATCGAAAGATACTGCTGATTCGGATAGTTCAGTGACAGCAGAAGCTGCCGCTGTATTTGATTTATCTGACAATAATGTGATTTTTGCGAAGAATCCTTTTGAAAAATTATATCCCGCAAGCATTACCAAGACGATGACTGCACTTTTGGCAGTTAAGTACGGAAATCTGACCGATGAGGTAACAGTGACGAAGGATGCTGTAATTAAGGAGTCAGGTGCCAGCTTATGTGGTATAAAACCAGGAGATAAGCTGACCATGGAACAGCTTCTGTATGGTCTTATGATTCCATCTGGTAATGATGCAGGTGTTGCCATTGCGGTTAATATGGCGGGAAGTGTTGATCAGTTTGCCCAAATGATGAATGACGAGGCAAAAAAGCTGGGAGCGACCGGGACACATTTTGTAAATCCACATGGTCTCAGTGATGAAGATCACTATACCACGGCTTACGATCTGTATCTGATTTTTAATGAAGCTTTGAAGTATCCGGAATTTCGTAAAATCATCGGTACGGCTGAATATAAAACCTCTTATCAGGGCGGTGACGGGAAGACAGTAAACGCAACCTGGAAAGGTACCAACTGGTATATGACAGGAGAGCGCAAGACTCCTGACGGACTAACGGTATTAGGAGGTAAAACCGGGACCACTCTTTCGGCAGGAAGCTGCCTGATTATGGGAAGTTCTGATACATCAAAAAATGAGTATATTTCAGTGGTTTTAAAAGCCAGGGATCATGCCGGACTATATGATAACATGTCAAATATCCTGAATAAAATTGTAGAATAGTGATTGCCTTTCTTATGAATTTGTACTATAATTATATTAATCCGAATAGACTTTTTATACAAATCATATAACGCAAGGAGGAGAGTGCTATGGTGCAGATAATAGCAGGAAAAAAGGGTAAGGGGAAAACAAAGCATCTGTTAGACAGAGCTAATTCCGCTGTAAAAGACTCAAAAGGTTCTATTGTATATTTGGACAAAAGTTCGAAGCACATGTATGAGTTAAGCAACAAGATCCGCCTCATTAATGTCAATGAGTATCCGATTACTTCAAGCGAAGGATTTATTGGTTTTATCTGTGGTATCATATCTCAGGATCATGATTTGGAGATGATGTTCTTTGACAGCTTTTTAAAGCTGGCATGTCTGGAAGGAGAAGACATATCAGAAACCATAGCGACTTTGGAAAAGATTGGTGAAAAGTATCATATTACCTTCGTTCTCAGTGTTTCTGTAGATGCGGAGAATATACCGGGGAACACCAGGGCTAATGTGGTTGTTTCATTATAATCATAGATAGGAATAGGGGACTGGGTGCCAGTCCCCTTTATTATTTTGTAAGAAAGAAATGGAAGGCTGTACCACCGCTTCCATATTATGCTTGAATTTTTTAAATTTTCCTTTTATAATAGCTAAAAGGGAAAGGAGGCGTCAGGTTGGCTAAACGAAAGGCAACACAGCCATCAAAGAAGGCTGTACATCCTAAAAAAAGCAAAAAGATCATCCGCTATCGGCGGCCTCTGAATATCAATGTTGGTATGATTATTTTTGCCCTGATTTTCATCTATATGGTCTTTAGTGTAATCACTTACGCGAGAAGAGATAAAGTGCAGTTCTATGAAGTACAGGAAGGCAGTATCGTTAACAGCAAGGACTATACAGGGATTATACTGAGACAGGAAGAAGTAAAGAATGCAGACCGTTCCGGCTATGTGAATTATTATGTGCGGGAAGGAAAGCGGGCAGCGGCTGGGACAAGGGTTTACTCCATCGATGAAACCGGAAGCATTACTTCGTTTCTTGCAGACCATTCACAGGACAATGTAACATTGACTTCAGAAAATCTGACTGAACTAAAAAAACAGCTGACCGCATTCAGCCTTACTTATGACAATAATCAGTTTCGCTCAGTATATGATACAAAATATGCTCTGGAATCTGAAGTAATGGAATATATGAATCTTAACGCACTGGATAATCTGGGCAGTATGATGGATGAGGCCGGGATCAGTTTTGAACAGGTGAAAGCAGATCAGGCAGGAATTGTATCCTATGGTGTGGATTCGTTTGAAGGTTTGCAGCCATCGGGTATTTCCGAGACCTCATTTGACCGCAGCAACTATGTAAAAAACAAGACTCAATCAGGAAAGCTGATTGAAAAAGGAGCGCCAGTCTATAAAACCATTACCTCTGATCAATGGTCAGTGGTATTTCCCATGTCAGAGGATGATATAAAGGCATATGGGGATAAAAAGAATCTGACCGTGGGATTTTCAGGTCGTGATTTAAAGGCAACCGGAAGCTTTTCTGTCATTACGGGGACCGATGGAAAAAGCTTTGGCAAGATTGATTTAGACAAATATATGGTACAGTTTGTTTCGGATCGTTATGTGAATTTTGAAATTGTTTCCGACCGGGTAGACGGGCTTAAAATTCCTGTGACAGCTGTAACAAAGAAGGACTTTTACCTTGTTCCCATGGACTATATGACTCAGGGCGGTGACAGCTCCGATACTGGTTTTAACAAGGAAGTTTATTCGGACTCAGGGACCTCCGTGGTATTTGTTCCCACGGAAATTTACTATTCTGAGGGGAATAATTATTACATAGAGATGGATCAGGCTGACGGATTTAAAGCTGGGGATTACATTGTAAAGCCCAATTCTACAGAGCGGTATCAGATTGGAGCCAGCAATTCCCTGCAGGGAGTTTATAACATCAATAAGGGCTATGCCGTATTTAAACAGATTGATGTTTTGGTTTCCAATGATGAATACTATACTGTGAAAAAGAATATGACCTATGGACTTGCTGTATATGACCATATTGTCCTCAATGCACAGACTGTTAATGAGGGAGAATTAATTTATCAATAAGAGGTGATAAACTTGGTGAAAGAAAATCTTTTAATCGTGGAAAACAGGATAGAAGAAGCCTGTAAAAGATGTGGGCGGGACCGTAGTGAGGTTACTTTAATCGCGGTCAGCAAGACAAAACCTGCTGAAATGATTCGAGAGGCTTACCAATCGGGAATCCGGGATTTTGGAGAGAATAAGGTTCAGGAAATCTGTGATAAATATGAACAGCTTCCCGAAGATATACGCTGGCATATGATCGGTCACCTGCAGCGCAATAAGGTGAAACAGGTAATTGATAAAGCTGTACTGATACACAGTGTTGATTCGGTCAGACTGGCAGAACAGATCGAGGAAGAAGCAGCAAAGAAAGGGATCTGTGTGGACATCCTTTTAGAAGTAAACGTTGCAGACGAAGAATCCAAGTTTGGCTTTCGTCTGGAAGAGACAGAACAGGCAATCCGTGATATTTCTGTTTTTCCCCATATAAGTATAAAAGGACTCATGACTATTGCACCTTTTGTAGAAAATTCTGAGCAAAATCGTCCTGTTTTTAAAGAATTAAATCAATTTTATGTTGACATGCAAAGGAAAAACATTGATAATGTTAATATGAATATGCTCTCAATGGGTATGACCGGAGACTATGAAATTGCCATAGAGGAAGGAGCTACTCTGGTAAGAGTCGGTACCGGAATTTTTGGTACAAGATATAAGATTGGAGAGAATGAAGTATGAGCATTTTAGGCAAATTGATGGATAGCATGCGCTTGAACGATACAGATGATGAAGATGATTACTATTTAGATGACGACTATGAAGATGATAGCGATAAACATGCGAAGAAACCCCTCTTTTCCAAAAAGACAGAAGATGAGTACTACGAGGAAGAGGAGTATGAACAAAAGCCACGTTTCTTATCACGCTCTCCTAAGGTAGTTCCCATGAAGCAGTCTCGTACAATGGAAGTTTCCATGGTTAAGCCTACCTCGATTGAGGATGCCAAAGAGATTTGTGATCACATGCTCGCCGGTAAGGCAGTTGTACTGAATATGGAAGGTATTCATACTGAGGTAGCTCAGAGAATCATAGATTTCACATCCGGTGCTACTTATTCCATGAATGGTAATTTACAGAAAATATCCAATTATATTTTTATAGCAACTCCGGAATCAGTGGAGCTTTCCGGTGATTTTCAGGATTTATTAAACAGCGGAAGTCTGGATATGGGCGGTATGAATTTACGCCTATAGCAGATTTTTAAAAGAAATATTGGTTTCTCTTAATGGGACAAGCAGGCATTTTTCCATATCAGCATTATCTTTTCGCTGACAGTGGAAAATTGTTTGCTTTCTTCCTTATTACCGTCCACGCTTTTTGGACATAAAGGGGTGCCCGAAGGGTGTTCCTTATTACCGTCCACGATTTTTGGACATAGAGGGGTGCCCGAAGGGTATTTCTTATTACCTATAGTGAAAAGATGCAATGGAGGAAAAGCAGCATGGGAAGCAGAATGCCGGTACATATGGATGGTACCTTTATTTACGATATCGTGATGGAAACTTCGTTTGATGGGCTGAAAGAAGAACTTGGTAAAATGAACTTAGGGGAGCGTAAAGTTTGTATTGTTACTGATACCAACGTTGCTCCTCTTTATCTGAATGAAGTTGAACACATTATATCCAGCTGCTTTCACAAAACTGAACATTTTATTTTCCCTGCAGGAGAAGAACATAAAAATCTCAATACAGTAAGGGATTTATACGAAACACTTATCATGAAGCAGTTTGACAGACACGATTATCTGCTGGCATTAGGCGGCGGAGTTGTGGGTGATCTTTGTGGCTTTGCAGCTGCCACTTATCTCAGAGGAATTTCCTTTATACAGGTACCTACCACCCTGCTTTCTCAGGTTGATTCCAGTATTGGCGGAAAAACCGGAGTTGATTTCGATGCTTATAAAAACATGGTTGGTGCATTTCACATGCCAAAGCTGGTTTATACCAACGTAGCTTCCTTAAAATCATTATCAGAGGAGCAGTTTTCTTCCGGAATGGGAGAGGTTATTAAACATGGTCTGATCAAGGATGCTTCCTATTACCAGTGGCTGACAGAACATGGTAATGAGATACAAAACCGCAGTCTTGATATTTTAAGTGAGATGGTAACTGTCAGCAATCGGATCAAGCGGGATGTGGTTGAAAAAGATCCTACTGAACAGGGAGATCGGGCACTTTTAAATCTGGGACATACATTGGGACATGCAATTGAGAAACTTTCTGATTTCAGCCTTTTGCATGGGCACTGCGTCGGTCTTGGTTGTATCGCCGCTATGGCTGTCTCTGTAAAACGAGGATTTCTACACGAAGATCAGATTCCAGCACTGTTAAAAGTGATGAAACTGTACCATATGCCGGTTACAGTCTCTGGTTTATCCCCGGCTGAAATAGTAAAGACTACTAAGAGTGATAAAAAAATGGATTCGGGAACCATACGCTTTATTTTACTGGAGCAGATTGGCAAAGCCTATGTTGATAAGACCGTTACTGATGAGGAAATGTCAGAAGGGCTGTCCCAAATTTTAATCTAAGGAGAACTCATGAAACAAAAAACAAATTTAATCATTGGAATGTTCATTGGCTTTTTTTGCGCCATAGGATTGGATCAATGGACGAAATTACTTGCAGTGAGACATTTAATGGGCCAGAAACCCTATTCTGTTTGGAACGGTGTGTTTGAATTATACTATTCTGAAAACCGTGGAGCTGCGTTTGGCATGCTGCAGGGGAAACAGTTCTTTTTTCTTTTAATTGCAGTATTGGTGCTGGGCTGTGCCGTTTATAGCATCAGCCGGATGCCTGCCACAAAAAAATACATTCCGTTACACCTGGTCGCCATGTTTTTATCAGCAGGTGCAGTGGGAAATATGATAGACCGGTTCACCAGAGGTTATGTGGTAGACTTTTTGTATTTTAAATTAATTGATTTTCCTATTTTTAATGTGGCTGACTGTTATGTTACGGTTTCCATGTTCATTTTTCTGCTCTTATTTTTATTTTATTATAAAGAAGAAGACTTACAATGCCTGTCTTTTCGTAAAAAGGAGGAACAGGCTTGAATCAGGAATATTTTGTAGAAGCGGGCGAATCAGCACTCCGCATTGACCGGTATTTAAGCGAGCGAAACCAGGACATATCCCGGTCTTATTTACAAAAGCTTTTAAAGGACGAAAAAGTTCTGGTAGATGGTAAACCAGTAAAAAGTAATTATAAAGTAAGTGCCGGGGATAAAATTCAGCTAACCATTCCGGATGCCGTTGAGCCGGAGATTGAAGCAGAGGAAATGGATCTGGACATTCTCTATGAAGATAAAGATATTATTCTTATAAATAAACCCAAGGGCATGGTGGTTCATCCGGCTGCAGGACATTTTAGCGGTACGCTGGTAAATGCTCTGATGGCTCATTGCCGTGATGATTTGTCAGGAATTAATGGAGTCATGCGTCCGGGTATCGTTCACCGCATTGATATGGATACCACAGGCGTTTTAATTGTGTGCAAAAATGACAACTCTCACAATTCCATTGCACAGCAGTTAAAAGACCACTCCATTACAAGAAAGTATTATGCCATTGTACATGGTGTGCTAAAGGAAGAGGAAGGCACTGTTTCTGCCCCTATCGGGCGCCATCCTGTTGACCGGAAAAAGATGAGCGTGAATGAAAAAAACGGAAGAGAAGCAACTACCCATTTTCGTGTTCTGGAACGCTTTAAACAGTATACCTATGTGGAATGCCAGCTGGAAACGGGGCGCACCCACCAGATCCGTGTTCATATGGCAAGTATCGGTCATCCGCTTTTAGGGGATTTGGTTTATGGTCCCTCAAAAAGTCCCTACAAATTAACAGGTCAGACTCTGCATGCAGGAGTATTGGGGATTGTACACCCCACCACAGGGGAATATATGGAGTTTCATGCCCCGTTACCAGATTATTTTGAAGATTTATTGAGAAAATTACGTGCCACCTAGATCATAAGATCCAGGTGGTTTTTTATTTGGATAATAACTGTTAAATATAGATAAAATATGGATTTTTCAGAAATTTAGTTGTATAATAGTATTATAAGATAACTGGAAGGAGTGATCGATATGAGTGAAAACTTAGTGATTGCGATTGGAAGGCAGTGCGGAAGTTCTGGTAAGGTTATTGGTGAGAAAGTGGCGGCAGCCCTTGGTATTAAATGCTATGATAAGGAGCTACTGGCACTGGCTGCCAAGAACAGTGGATTATGTGAGGAATTATTTCAAAGCCATGATGAAAAGCCTACTAATAGCTTTTTATATTCTCTGGTTATGGATACATACAATGTTGGATTAACAAGTTCCGGTTATATGGATATGCCCATTAATCACAAGATTTTTCTGGCGCAGTTTGATACGATTAAGAAGCTGGCAGAAGAAGAATCCTGTGTTATTGTTGGAAGATGTGCGGACTATGCTTTGGCAGATGATCCAAATCTTGTTTCTGTATTTATCACTGCAGATGACAAAGATAAGATACAGTCCTTAAAAGAGCTTTACCAGATTGATGATGCAAAGGCAAAAGAAGTTATGGTTAAGACAGACAAAAAGCGTTCCAGTTATTATAACTACTATTCCAATAAAAAGTGGGGAGATGTAAGAAGCTACGATTTATGTATTAATCGCAGTCCCATTGGGGTGGATGGCGCAGTAGATATGATACTGAAGTATATTGAAGTAAAAGGTAAGGGAAAAACTAACGGCAGTAAATAATTAATTTTGAAAGCGGACATTTCTTTGAACAGAGGAAATGTCCGTTGACATTTTTCCATGAATGTGATAATGTTTGAATATACAAAATAATGTAAATTGATGAGAGAGTGATTGGATGAAAGAAAAGAACCTGGGGTATGGGAGTTTATATCAGAAAACCGGAGTAACAAAAAGCCTGCTGGCTCTTGATTTAATGTCCAGAAATGAGGGAGACAGACTTCTCCCCATATCAGAGTATCAGGAAAAATTCGGAGTTTCCCGTGGAACGATACAGAATGCGTTTGCCTTTTTAAAGGATAGCAATGCAGTTGTTTTAGAAAATCATGGCCATCAGGGAACTTATATTGCATCACTGGATCATAAGAAGCTGCAGGAGAATTGTATGCCCAGAGGGGTTATGGGTATCATGCCTCTGCCTTACTCCGTAACGTACGAGGGGCTGGCTACTGCCATGTATGAACAATTCTCTTCTTTAAACTTTAACATGGCTTATGCAAGAGGAGCGGTGGGACGTATAGAACTGGTGGAATCAGGAACGTACCATTTTGCACTATGTTCCCAGTTTGCTGCTGAACAATCCATAAAAGATGGAAAACAGATTGAAATCGCAATAAATTTTGGACCTGGAAGCTTTCTTTCCCGGCATGTACTTCTTTTGGCTGATTCCGGATATGACAGTATTCAGGATGGAATGAGAGTGGCTTATGACAGCAATTCCCTGGATCAAAGCTGTATTACAAAAAATATCATTCATGGCAGGAATGTGACGCTGGTTCCCATCAGAACACAGCAGACTTTAACTGCATTAAAAGAGGGAATCATAGATGCGGGTGTCTGGAATTATGATGACATTCTGGAGAATAAGCATGATTCTGTTAAAGTGGCATTTCTTGCAGACTCTGATTACAATAATCTGTTTTCCACGGCGGTTCTTGTGATTGGAAAAGAAGAGGAGTACTTAAAAGCAATGTTGTTAAAATATATTCATGCAGCACAGGTTACCGCTATTATACGTGATGTAAGAGAAAAGAAAAGAGAACCCTTTTTTTAATTGGGTTTTTATTCTATCAATATACAAAATAATGTACATTAGACTTGGGGGAAATCATGAATCTAAATGAACTTTTAATGGAACGTCTGAACATTCTGGAGGAGAATCATGTAATTTGTACGGAAGCAGCTAATTATTCAAAAGTAGCAGTAGTGCGTATTCTGGCTGAAATACCGGATTTGGAAGAATCAAAAGCGGTGATGTTCATTACCCATCTTGCTATGGCAGTACAGAGAATTTTAAGTGGCGAGGATGAGATACCGCTAGACAGTCAGGTTTTAAAAAGTGTAATGGATGAGCCGGTTTTCAAACAGGCGCAGGAACTTAGGGATGAACTATTGCAGGAAACCGAAATTCCGTTTCCACAATCAGAAAAGGATTTTTTAGCCGTTCATCTTTGTAACCTGCTTACATAACAAGGTGTGAATGCGAAATCGCATTTATATAAAGGAGAAAAAAGGAGGTAGCAAAATGAAAATTGTGGTTGGGGGCCAGATTGACAAGGAAGAGATCGCTAAAATTGTGAGTCAGCTGATGAATGGAAAAGCTGAGATCGAAATTAAGGGTGACCTTGATGGTGCCATGGGAATCAAGGAAGGGAAATACGATTATTATGTGGGAGCTTGCAATACAGGAGGGGGCGGAGCCCTTGCAATGGCTCTGGCGCTGTTAGGCTCTAAATCCTGTTCTACTATTTCCATGCCTGGCCAGATTAAAAGCGAAGCATTTATTCGGGAAGAGGTAGAAAAAGGGAAAAAAGCCTTCGGTTTTACAGCCCAGCATAAAGATGAGGTTCTTCCGGTTCTGTTAAAGGCAATCTGCGAAAAAGAGGGGGTATAATTATATGAAATATATTGTAATTACATTAATCGGAGCGTTGGCTTCTGTTCTTTCAAACCAGGGAATTGCAGTATTTAATGATGGTTTCCGACCGATTGCAGGTCAGTATTTTAATGGAGAAATCAGCCGCAAAGAATTAGCCGCCATGAGCTTTGCCATCAGCTTCGGATTGGTAATAGGATTTGGTATTCCCACATCCATAGCAGCAAGTATTATTCTCATCCACTGTTTACTGCTGACCACAGATATGATCGGTTCCTTCTGCAATAACAGCAGAAACGGTATGATTCTTTCAGCAGCAATCGGAGCGGTTTATGGTGTTGCCATACTGGCAGGTCTGGAATTTATAGTGAAATTTTTCGGCTACCTTCCTTATAATTTTACAAGTGATTTAGGAAGTGTATCTGGCTACATAACAGTAGCATTTGCCATATTCCCTGCAATTGGTATTGCTTATCAGCATGGATTTAAGAAAGGTATGATAGCCGGAGGGGTAACGATCCTGGTTTATTATCTGATTAAAAAATTCGGAGTTTTTACACTTGGAGCTGGTAAGGTCACTTTAAATGCAGAAGGCATGGCAATGTTAGCAGGAATGATACTAATGATCGTTTTTGCTGCGCAGCGCAAAGGAACTGAAAATACCAATGAGGTACTCACCCAGGGCTTTGAAGGTAATATTCTCCGGATTCGTAAGAAATGGCTGCTTCTTGCAATTATGGGCGGACTTCTTGCGGCTGGGACCAGTCTTTCCATCGTAGCAGGTGATCCGGCCTCCTTGGCACTGTTAGCAAAACAAGAGTATAGCAACGCCGGTTTAACCGCTTTGGCAAGAGCCATTGGCTTTATCCCACTTGTATTTACTACTGCCATCGTTACTGGAGTGTATGGCGTGGCAGGATGCACATTTGTTTTTGTGATTGGATTGTTTTTCCATGGCAATCCCATTGTTGCATTTATTCTGGGTTTTGCAGTTATGGTCGCTGAAATTTATCTCATTAATATATTCGCAAAGGGAATGGATCGTTTCCCCGGCGTGAAAGACATGGGTGAATACGTGAGAACTTCCATGAACAAGGTGCTTGAGGTCTCACTGCTGGCAGGAGGAATCGTAGCTGCTGAAAAAATGTCTGTGGCTGCCTCCGGCTACACAGGAATTGGAGCACTGTTTGTAATAGGGGCATTTCTGTTAAATAAGAAAGCAAAAAAACCAATCGTAGATCTTGCTGTTGGCCCGGTGGCGTGTATCGTATTTGGTATACTGATGAATCTGCTTTTACTGATTGGACTTATCGCAGTTCCTGTTGCGAAATAAGGTCATTTTATGGAAAAGATTGTACATTATGCAAAGAAGACATTTCTTGCTCTGAAAGATCCCTATCATACGGTTATTACTGTAAAACCAGGCATTATTGACAAAGCGGCTTCTTTTTTGGAGAACCAGGGTGAGGTCTGGTACACGGGGTTTAAACATACAGCCGCCATACCGGCAGAACTAAAAGAACGGCTGGAGAAAAGGGGATTTCTGATTCATACAACGGATCAGATGGCTTTAGGAGGAAGAGCAATTGACTTACAGCTTATTAATCCCATCACAGGGAACTGGATGACCGGATCCAGCAGCGGTACGGCCTTAAATGTATTTTATGGAATCAATGATGCAGGTATTGGAACGGATGGCGGGGGCAGCGTGCTTGCTCCAGCCGCCGCTCTCAATCTTTACGGTTTTATCTCTCCCATGATCGAGCAGGAGAAAATGATCCGTTATCATAGGATTTCGACAGATGGAATCGGGTTTCAGCCTGCCATAGGCGCCATTACCAGAGATCTTGATACCATGGAGAAGCTGTTAAACCCTTTGTCTGGATATGACATAACCAAATTTCAGCCGCAGGAAAATGCTTACACAATAATTGAGACGGAAAAAAGCCATAACCAGCCAGACATTTATGGAAGCCGGGAACCATTGATTGAATATTTAAAAAGTGAGGTGAAGTCCCGTACCGTTGTTATATCCACCGAAGGTCCGGTAGATGTGAATGCTCCTGGTGACAGCATATATGGACATTTTGATGAAGAAACGGCGAAACATCAGAGCCGGTCTGGCAAAGGGCTGATGCGGGTTGTTAATATGAGCGGGAAATCAGCACTGACCGTTCCGGCAAAAGGACTTGGGCGCTGCACAGTTCTTATCTGTGAAAGCAGGCCGGAGGATATCGCTTACATGTTCCAGCTGGCAAGGGCATATCAGAATCAGCCTTCCCCATTAATTCAACGGTATTTCATGAATTTCGATATGTATTTTCAGCAGTAAAGAGAGGAGGAGTTTATGAAAAAAGGATATACACTGATGCATGAACACATCACCATAGATTTATCCGGAATCAAGAATGATGAAGACTGCCGTCTGGACTGCTTTGAGGAGTCACAAAATGAGCTGTGCCGGCTGTATGAGCTTGGGGTAAGAAGAATTCTCGATGTAACCAATATGGGCATGGGACGAAACTCCGATTACTGCCGCCTGATGGAAGAAAACACCGGAATCCAGATTCTTTCAGCGACCGGATTTTATAAGGAACCCTTTCTTCCGGAATTTGTTTATACCATGTCTGTCAGGGAACTGGCCAGGCTTGCGATAAAAGAAATCTCAGAAGGGATCGAAAATACAGGAATTAAGGCAAGTGTAATCGGGGAATTCGGCACCAGTAAGGATACCTTTACTGAAATGGAACGAAAAGTTTTTGATTCCATGGCTCTTGCAGCCGTACAAACCGGTGCAGTTGTTACCACCCATACTACCCTTGGAACCATGGCTTTGGAGCAGGCAGAATATTTAAAAGCCGAAGGAGTAAAGCCGGAAAATATTATTATCGGGCATCTGGATCTGTCCCAAAATCCGGATACCATTATATCGGTATTGAAGGAAGGCGTAAATATTGGATTTGATACGGTAGGAAAAAATAATTACTGTCCGGATACTTTCCGCGCCCAGATGTTAAAACGAATTGCCAAAGAAGGTTATCTGGATCAGGTGGTGCTATCCATGGACATTACAAGAAAGTCACATTTAAAGAAGTGGGGAGGACCAGGCTATGCATATTTGTTTGAAACATTTCTTCCCATGCTTCAGGAATACGGATTGTCTGAAAAGCAGATCGAGCAGTTGATGATTGATAATCCAAACAGGATATTAAAACAGGAGGCTTAACATGAATACCAGTCCACTTAACAGCTTATCCGTTCAGGAAGCAGCCAGACTGCAATTTAAAATTATAGACTGCATTACGAAAAGATTTGAAGGTCATCAAATACTAACACAGGGAGATTTAGGAGTCACTCCCGGAATCAATAAACCTGTCACAACTCAGAAAGCAGAACAGGTAATTGCAGATATTTTTGATGCAGAAGCCTGTATTCTGGTAAGAGGGGCAGGAACTGGAGCCATTCGCCTGGGACTTCACAGTATGTTAAAACCAGGTGAAAAAATACTGGTTCACAAAGCACCTGTTTACAATACTACGGCTGTTTCCATGGAAATGATGAACATTTCCGGGGTAGAGGCAGATTATAATGACTTAAGAGAGATAAAGCAGGTAATAAAGGAAAACCCGGAGTTAAAAGGTGCACTGATCCAGTATACAAGACAAAAACCGGAGGATGCCTATGATATGGCACAGGTGGTGAAAACAATAAAAGAGAGCGGCAGTCTGCCAGTCCTTACTGATGACAATTATGCCGTTATGAAAGTCAGCCGGATTGGAATTCAGTGCGGTGCTGATCTCTCCTGTTTTTCAGCCTTTAAACTTCTGGGACCGGAGGGGGTTGGCGTAATCGTAGGAAAGGCTTCCTATATTGAAAAGCTGGTGAGAGAAAATTATTCCGGTGGAATGCAGGTGCAGGGACATGAAGCACTTGAAGTACTCCGTGGTTTTGCATATGCGCCGGTGGCTCTTGCCATACAGGCAGAGGTAAATGAAGAATGTGTAACACGGCTGAATTCAGGTGAGATACCTTGCGTAAAGCAGGCGTTTCTTGCAAATGCACAGTCAAAGGTTCTTCTGGTGGAGTTTAAAGAAGAGATTGCTGAGAAAGTTCTTAAAGAAGCAGAAAAACTAGGTGCAGCGCCTAATCCCGTAGGAGCAGAGTCGAAATATGAGATCGTACCCATGTTTTACAAGATATCCGGGACATTTCAGAGTGCAGATCCAGCACTTAAAAATCGCATGATTCGTATCAATCCCATGCGTTCGGGAGCTGATACCATTTTACGTATATTAAAAGAAGCAGCGGAAAGAGTGATATAGATGTTTTTAAAGCAGACAGTAAAACGAAACAGGGATTTAGCAGAGGTTTCTTTTCAAATGCATCAAAGCGGACAAATCCAGCCAGATTCCTATGTAATAGACGTGGACACATTTCTGGAAAATGCTGCTCTGATGCTTAAGGAAGCAAAGAAAATGGGAATCCGGCTGTTTTTTATGCTGAAACAGGTGGGCAGGAACCCATATCTTGCAGGAAAGCTGATGGAACTTGGCTTTGAAGGAGCGGTGGCAGTTGATTACAGGGAAGCCAGAATCCTGATGAATCATCGGATTCCCATAGCCAATATCGGTCATCTGGTGCAAATCCCCGACTCCCAGATTGAGGAGTTTGTGGCATATCGTCCAAAGATGATAACGGTTTATTCGGAGGAGAAAATCAGCCGGATACATGTGGCAGCCAAGAAGCTGGGAGTGATTCAGGATGTGATTTTACGTGTTTACAATGATTCAGATATGATATATTCCGGGCAGACAGCAGGATTTCATCTGAATGAGTTAGAAGCGCTTACTGCACGGATAAAACGTTTGTATCCCTGTGTCACTATAATAGGTGTAACTTCTTTCCCCTGTTTTTTATATGATGAAACTGCCGGAGATCTAAGAGCCACCGAGAATATGAATACAGTAAAACAGGCTGTAGAGATTCTTAACAGAAACGGAATAAGCTGCAGTGTTATTGATACACCTTCCGGAACCTGTATCCATGCTTTGGAAAAAATAAAGGAGCAGGGCGGTAACTGCGGAGAACCAGGTCATGGGCTTTCTGGTACAACACCAATGCATGCAGTAAAGATGATGCCGGAACTACCATGTGTAACATACGTAAGTGAAGTATCCCATAATTTTATGGGGAAGGCTTATTGTTATGGAGGCGGTTATTACAGGCGTTCCCATTTGCAAAATGCATTGGTTGGCGTATCTCTTGAAAAATCGGAAGAAATAGGCGTAATCCCTCCCTCTGATGAAAATATTGATTACTATATTGGATTGGAGAAAGAGTGTGCAGTAGGGGATACAGTTGTAATGGCTTTCCGTTTTCAGATATTTGTAACCAGGTCTGATGTTGTACTGGTAGAAGGATTAAAAGAGAAAAAACCGTATATTACCGGGATCTATAACAGCATGGGGATGAAAAAATGAAAAAAAGGTTTATTGTTATCGTTTTAGATGGATTTGGCATCGGAGCGATGGAAGATGCTGTCAGAGTCAGACCGGGAGATGAAAGAGCCAATACTTTAAAAAGCATTTTAAAGGATTACCCGGATCTAAAGCTTCCAACCCTTGAAAAACTGGGCCTGATGAATGCGTATGGGGAAGAAAGTGAACAGATGAAATTTTCTCCGGAGGCAAATTACGGCAGCTGCCAGCTGATGCATTTTGGTGCTGATACATTTATGGGACATCAGGAAATTATGGGGACACTTCCGAAAGAGCCTAAGATGCATCCGTTCCAGGAGAAGGTGGATGAAATAAAAAACCATCTTAAGGCAAGCGGGCATGACGTTCAGATTATGGAAAATCAGGGTTTGAGATACCTTCTGGTGGATCAATATGTAACAGTAGCAGATAATCTGGAAGCAGATCCTGGCATGTGCTACAATGTAACGGCTCCACTGGATTTTATATCATTTGAAAAAGAATACGAAATTGCCCGAAAGGTAAGAGAAATTGCCTTAGTTGGCCGTGTCATTGTATTTGGCGGTAATGGAAATACGATGGAGGATCTGTTTCAGGCAGAGGAAGTAAAGCAGAATCGCTTTATTGGTATCTCCTCAGTAAAATCAAAATCCTATGAACGTGGATATCAGTGCAGACACTTAGGATATGGAGTAGACCAGAACGTACAGGCTCCTACAATACTGACAAACCAGGGATATTCCTGTACATTGATTGGAAAAGTGGCGGACATTGTTGCAAACGACAATGGGTTAAGCATTTCCTGCGTACCTACAAAAGAGGTTATGGATCTTACAATCCGTGAAACAAAAGCTATGACTGAGGGATTTGTCTGTACCAATGTACAGGAAACAGATCTGGCAGGTCACTCTCAGTCTACCAAAAACTATAAGGATATTTTGGAGATTGCTGACAGGGGAATTGGAGAATTGATACCTGAACTGACATCGGATGATATTCTTGTAGTAATGGCTGACCATGGAAATGATCCACTAATTGGTCACAGCAGACATACCAGAGAATGTGTCCCTCTTTTAATATACAAAAATGGGGTGACTGGCAGAAATATGGGAAGAAGAAAAAGTCTTTCCGATGCAGGCGCATCTGTCTGTGATTATTTTAATACAATGAAACCACAAAATGGAGAATCTTTTCTAAATGAGCTTTTAGACAGAAGATAGGAGAAAAGGCTGGAATTTCCATTGTCTATGGAGATCCCAGCCTTTCGTATTTCTTTATAATTCTATTCTACAGTCACGGATTTAGCCAGATTCCTGGGCTGATCCACATCTAAATTTTTCCCTACAGATGCATAATAAGCAATGAGCTGTAAAACCACTGCAATGGGAAATACCGTGAAACGATCCCCGATATCCGGAATATTGATCTGGATATCTGCGATGCCGGGTTCTACATTCATACTTTCCTTTGTAAGCAGAATTACAAAGGCCCCTCTTGCTTTTACTTCCCTGATATTGGACATGGTCTTTAAAAAGACATTTTCCTGGGTGGCAATGGCAATTACGGGCACCTCCTGTGTGATGAGAGCGATGGTACCGTGTTTTAACTCGCCGGCAGCGTAGGCTTCCGCATGAATATAAGAAATTTCCTTTAATTTTAATGCTCCCTCAAGAGAGAATGCGTAATCAAGTCCCCGACCAATGAAAAAGGCATCCGGCTTATTGATTAAATGGGTTACCAGTGCTTTCACCATATCCCTTTTTTCTATCATGGCTTCCATGGCGGGAATGGAGTCAAGGAGCTTCTTCATGAAGTCCTCAGCTTCAGCTACGCTGTATTTTTCCCTTACAAGGGCCATACGACAGCAAACCATATAGAGGGCAGCCAGCTGAACGGAATAAGCTTTTGTGCTGGCTACTGCAATTTCAGGGCCTGCGTGGGTATAGAGTACATAATCGCTTTCTCTTGCAATGGTAGAGCCTTTTACATTAACGACTGAAAGGGTTTTGGAACCATAGCTTTTAGCCAGACGAAGAGCTGCCAGAGTATCGATGGTCTCACCGGATTGGGAAATAATAATAACCAGGGTTTTGTCATCAACCAGTGGATTTTCATACCGGAATTCCGATGCGATGGATACTGTGACCGGAATTCGAAGAAGAGGTTCCATTAAGGCTCTTGCAGCCATACCGGCATGCATGGCAGTCCCGCAGGCCACAATCTGAACCTGATTACAATCCTTAAATACATAGTCAGGTATCTGGTCATCGGTAAAATCAGGCAGCCCCTTTGCAAGGCGGGGGAGTATGGTATTTTTTAACGCGTCTGGCTGTTCGTGAATTTCTTTCAGCATGAAATGAGGAAAACCATTTTTCATGGCAGCATCCATATTCCAGTTTACTTCCAGAATTTCCGGCTCCTGCTCCTTTAAGTCCAGGTCATATAGATGGACTTTGTAGGAGGTGAGTCTTAAAATGTGATCCTCAGGTACCACAAAATATTGTCTGGTATAAGGAATCAGCGCTGTCAGATCCGATGCTACAAAGGACCCTGAGTGGGTATATGCAGCCACAAGAGGACTTACATTCCGGATTGCATAGATTTCCCCCGGATGATCTTCAAACATCATACAGAAGCTATATGACCCCTTTAAATGGGTAACCAGCTTTGCTATTGCTTCTGCAGGATTTCCGTCATAAAGACTTTCAAGAACCCAGGCTGCCACTTCGCTGTCTGTTTCAGAGAGAAGCTTTCCTTCCAGGTGAAAGTCAGTGGTGAGCTGATGATAGTTTTCAATAATGCCATTGTGAACCAGTATTACCCGTCCTGCTTTGTGAGGATGGGTGTTTTCTGTAGTGACACCACCGTGGGTTGCCCATCTGGTGTGTCCAAGTCCACAGTGAGTTACCTGGCTTATATCCTCACAGCCCTTTTTCAAATTAGAGACTTTTCCGGTATGTCGAACCAGCTGAATTCTGGAATTTTCCATACAAAGAGCAATTCCTGCACTGTCATATCCACGGTATTCCAGCTGGGAGAGCCCTTCCAGCAATATTTTCTTTGAGTCCAAAGGTCCTGTATATCCTATAATTCCACACATAATATAATCTCCTTTTTCAATGTTCTATTAATATAATAATCTGAATCTTTCTATTACGCACACAAAAACAAGCTGTCTTCCATCGTTTGTAAAAACGGACAGCATTTTGTTTATCACGTTTTCTCCTGCATATACCGGTTCCAGAGTGGTTGTTTTGCAGTTACCTGCATATTTCACAATGGATACACGCCCGGATGGCATGGAAGGGCATCCGCCGAATATTCGATAACCCTTCACCTCGTTAACCCTGGATACCGTTTTCCTACGAAAACGCTCACGATCGTATCCTCAGGTGCATGGCGCTTAGCTTTGCTATTTGTATTTATGCCTCCTTCATAAATTTAGTTTATTATAACTTTTCTTTCTTTGTGCGTCAATAGCATGATTTACATTCATTTTACTAAAAGATTCTTTTTCATTTTACATGGGATCTCTAAAATGAAGTCAGGACATAAGAAAGGAAGCAGCATCCTATGGCAAGTCTATCTTTGGTAAATGTATGCAAAACATTTAAAAATGGTCAGATTGCGGTAAAGAATTTCAATCTGGATATAAGAGATCAGGAGTTTCTGATTCTGGTAGGTCCTTCCGGCTGTGGTAAATCTACTACACTGCGGATGATAGCCGGACTTGAGGAGATATCCTCCGGGGAGCTATGGATAGACGGTGAATTAATGAATCTGGCTGTTCCCCAAAAAAGAGATCTATCCATGGTGTTTCAGTCCTATGCTCTTTATCCTCATCTGACTGTTTATGAGAACATGGCATTTAGTTTACGAGTACGAAATGTTGGTAAAACAGAAATTGATCAGCGAGTGAGAAAAGCGGCAGATGTTTTATGCATCAGCCACTTATTGGACAGGAAACCCCACGCTTTATCCGGTGGACAAAAGCAGAGAGTGGCAATCGGGAGCGCAATTGTCCGTGAACCAAAAGCTTATCTGATGGATGAGCCTCTGTCCAATCTGGATGCAAAGCTGAGAACACAGATGAGGGTTGAATTATCCAAGATACACAAGGAGCTTGGGGCAACCATTATATATGTAACTCATGATCAGGTAGAGGCAATGACTTTAGGAACGAGAATTGTGGTTATGAATTCCGGGGTTATATTACAGGCTGCTGAACCCAAAGCTCTATATATGAATCCGATCAATAAATTTGTAGCTGGCTTCATCGGATCTCCTTCCATGAATTTCATTCCAGTCTGGGTGGAGAGAAGAGAAGAACGGATTTGTGTGGAGTTTTCAAAGAACAGATTGTTTGTAAATGAGGAATGCGCAAAAAGGCTTATAGACGGTGATTATCTGGGCAGAAGAGTATATCTTGGTATCCGTCCCGAGGATTTGCATGAAACTGGTTCCAAAGATCAGGAACTGAAATTGAATGTAGAGATAAAGGAGGTTCTGGGATCAGAAATCCTTCTTCATGGAAAAATAGGAAGAAGCCCGGTATGTGCCAGACTGAAGCCGGATTTTTCGTCTGAAGGGGGTAAGGAAGTATCCATCTTTGCAGACATGAGTCGGATTTTGCTGTTTGATATGGAGACTGAAAATAACATATTATACCGTTAAGGAGCAATTCAATGAATTATAAATTAGTTACAAGAAAATTAAGTCCATATGTTTACATCGCTCCTGCCATGGCAATTTTTGCTCTTTTTCTGTTTTTCCCATTTTTCAAGACTATTTATTTAAGCCTTTTTAAAACAAATAAAATGGGGCAGGCAAAGTTGTTTGTGGGTGCAGGAAATTATTCCGAACTATTAAGCTCAGCGTCTTTTTTTAACAGTCTTTTTGTAACGTTTGTATTTGTACTGATCGTAGTGAGTGTCAGTATGCTTTTAGGTCTTATTACTGCCGTATTATGTAATCAGTCTTTTCCAGGGATCCGGATATTCAGCACTGCTTATGCGCTCCCAATGGCAATCGCCTCCAGCTCAGCTGCTATGATATTTAAAATCATGCTTCATCCGGCTATTGGAATCGTTAATAAGATCCTGGGATTACATATTAACTGGATCAGCGACCCCAGATATGCACTGATTTGTGTGGCGCTTCTAACAGCTTGGCTTAACAGCGGCATTAACTTTCTTTACTTTAGCGCTGGTTTAAGTAATATTGATGAAGTTATTTATGAGAGAGCATCGGTAGACGGAGCCAATTCATTTCAGAAATTTTTCCGCCTTACACTTCCGGGTTTAAGTCCGATCCTGTTTTATACGCTGGTTGTTAATATTATTCAGGCGTTTCAGTCCTTTGGCCAGGTTAAGGTATTAACCATGGGAGGACCGGGAGAATCCACCAATTTAATTGTTTACTCCATTTACCGGGATGCATTTTTTAATTACCGTTTTGGCAGTGCAGCAGCCCAGTCTGTGATTTTATTCGTCATCATTATGGTTCTGACTTTATGTATGTTTCGATTGGAAAAGAAAGGAGTACACTATTGATGGAAACTGTTATTTCCAGGGCTGTAAAAGATATCAGCAGAGAAGAACTTGAGAATCTGAAAAGAGAGGCATTAAAGAAAGCGGTTTTTCGCCGCAGGGTTGGCAGGCTTGCTTTGACTGGGATTAATTTACTTATGGCCCTGTTTCTTCTGCTACCGCTTTTATATGCTGTCAGCATAGCGCTGATGCCTTCCGGTGAACTGTTTACAACCAGTATGAACTTAATACCTGCAACACCAACACTTGATAATTTCCGTCAGGCAATGGTTAAAATACCGTTAACCCGCTTTATTGTGAATTCATTTTTAGTAGCAGGCTGTATCACTGCAGGGCAGATCATATCCTGTTCACTGGCGGCATTTTCCTTTTCCTTTCTGGAATTTAAGGGCAAAAATCTGCTGTTTATGCTTGTGATGGCGACTATGATGATACCTGGAGAAGCGACGATTATATCCAATTACTTAACAGTAAGCGGATTTCGGTGGCTTGACAGCTATAAGGTTTTAATTATTCCTTATCTGACATCTGCTATGGGTATCTTTTTATTCCGGCAGTTCTATAAATCGTTTCCCATATCATTATACGAATCTGCCCGGATTGATGGATGCTCTGACTTAAGATTTATTTACAGCATCCTCATACCTCTTACCAAGTCAGCCATAGGTGCCATGGCAGTATATACCTTCATCAATGCCTGGAATATGTATTTGTGGCCCCTTCTTGTTACAGGTTCAGATAAAATGAGAACGGTTCAGATCGGAATCGGAATGTTAGACAGTGTGGATTCCCAGTCAATTTCCATGATGATAGCCGGAGTAGTAATGATTATCATACCATCAATTTCCGTATTTATCTTAGGGCAAAAGCAGCTGATCAGAGGAATGTTTTCAGGAGCCGTAAAAGGCTGACCTGATTCAGAATAAATCTTACATAAAATTTGGAGGACAATCATGAGAAAGAGAGCAGTTTCCTTTTGTATGGCGGCTATCATGGCTGCAGGACTGTTATCCGGCTGTTCCAGCCAGACCGGATCCGGAAATACCGCTGCATCTGAAACGAAAGAAGAAGTAACAACCAGTGCAGCACCTGTTGCCGCAGAAACTTCAGGAAATACACAAAAGACTTCCATTACATTCTGGCACTCCATGGGCGGCGTCAATGGAAAAGCAATTGATGCACTTGTAGAAAAATTTAATAAGGAAAATACTTCCGGGATCACGGTTGAGGCTCAGTATCAGGGCAGCTATGACGATGCCATTAACAAGTTAAAAAGCGCTCAGATCGGTAACATGGGGGCAGATCTTGTACAGATTTACGACATTGGAACCAGATTCATGATTGATTCAGGCTGGGTTGTTCCAATGCAGCAGCTGATTGATGAGGATAAATGGGATCTCTCTCAGGTTGAACCTAATATTGCGGCATATTATACAGTAAATGGTACTTTATATTCCATGCCATTTAACTCATCTACTCCTATTCTATATTATAACAAAGATATTTTTAAGAAAGCCGGAATTACAGAGATTCCAGACAGCCTTCCGGGAATTGAACGGGTGGGAGATGACCTGCTTAAGAAAGGCGGAGCGGGAGAGGTTCTTTCTCTTGGAATTTATGGCTGGTTTTTTGAACAGTTTACCTGCAAGCAGCAGGCCAACTATGCAGACAATGGAAATGGAAGAGAATCAGCAGCAACTGCCGTTGATTTTGATAAAAATGGAGCCGGTGTGAAAACGCTGACTGCATGGAAAGAATTATCAACCAAAGGATATGCACCAAACGTGGGTAGAGGGGGAGATGCCGGGCTTGCAGACTTCAGCTCTGGAAAATCAGCCATGACACTGGGTTCAACTGCATCCTTAAAACAGATCTTAAATGATGTTAATGGAAAATTTGAAGTAGGAACCGCTTATTTTCCTAAAGTTAGTGACGATGATAAGGGTGGCGTATCCATCGGCGGCGGTTCTTTGTGGGCATTAAATAATAATGATGCAAACAAACAGAAAGCGGTATGGGAATTTGTTAAGTTTCTTGTTTCACCGGAAAGCCAGGCATTCTGGAACTCTCAGACAGGATATTTCCCAATCACCACTGCAGCTCATAATGAACCAGTTTTTAAAGATAACATAGCAAAGTTCCCACAATTTCAGACTGCCATTGATCAGCTTCATGATTCCACACCGCAGTCAGCAGGCGCTTTATTAAGTGTATTTCCAGAAGCAAGACAGACGGTGGAAACAGAAATTGAAAACATGATTAACAACAATGGTACACCAGAGGATGCCGTTAAGAAAATGGCAGATAGCATCAATAAATCCATTGCAGATTATAATTTATTAAATAAATAGTATCAGAAAGGATATTAGCAGATGAAAACAAAGGTTTGGGCTCACAGGGGAGCTTCCGCTTATGCGCCGGAAAACACACTGGAAGCATTTGAACTGGCAGCCAGGCAGCAGGCAGACGGAGTGGAGCTGGACGTACAGCTTACCAAAGACGGAAAACTGGCCGTAATCCATGATGAAACAATTGACCGGACCTGTAATGGTTCTGGTAATGTAAAAGATTACACCATGGCTGAACTAAAACAATTTTCCTGTAATAAAACACACCCGGAATACGCAGCTGCAGTCATACCAGAGTTAAAAGAAGTTCTTAAGCTGTTAAAGCCAACGGATTTAACTGTTAATATCGAACTGAAAACTGGTGTATACCGTTACAAGGGAATTGAAGAAAAAGTATTAAAGCTGGTTAAAAAAATGGAGATGGAAGAGAGGGTAATCTATTCCTCCTTCCATCATCCCAGCATTATAAAAATCAAAAGGCTGGATCCGGAAGCAAAAACAGGTATTTTATACTCAGATGGCTGGATTCATGTGGTCGCTTATGCAAAGCTGATCGGAGCAGACGCTCTTCACCCGTCTGTTAATAATCTGCGTTCAGAAAAGTTGATCAAAGAATCAAAAAAGAAGAAGATTCCTCTTCATGTATGGACTGTCAACGAGGAAGCGTTAATGGAATATTTAGCGGAGCAGGGGATTGGAGCAATTATAACCAATTACCCTGACATAGCAAGAAGAATAGTGGATAAGAAAGGATAAAAATTATATGATACGATTAGTAGCCTCCGATATGGATGGAACATTGTTAAACCGTTATGGTAAAATTACTTTAAAAAACCAGGCTGCTGTTCATGCATTGAACAAAAGAAATATTGGTTTCGTTGTATGCACAGGGCGAAATTATGCAGATGCTTATGCGCCTTTGGAGGAAGCAGGAATATCCTGTGATATCATTTGCATGAATGGTGCTGCTGTTTACAACAGCATGGGGGAACGAATCCGCAAGCAGACGTTATTTAAAAATCAGGTTAGCCGTATTCTCACCATATGCCGGCCATTTTCCGTGCTTTACGATTTTATGACGGATGAGGGCAGTTACACCACCTCAAGTCTTAAGGAATTTAAGGAAAGCTTCGAAAACAAAATTTTTCTTTCCATGGTTTCCGATGAACACACCTTCGAAACCATTGTGAAACGTTTTCAGTTTGTTTCGGAAGAGGCTTTGCTTCAATCTGATACTGATATTTATAAAATGTCGGTTGTGCATGAGGATCCTAAAGTTCTTTCTTATATCCGTTCCTGTCTGGAGAAGGAAGAAGGGATATCCATTGCCTCCTCAGCCGCTACCAATCTTGAAATAACACATTTCTATGCTCAAAAAGGAAATGCACTGCTTGAATACGCCATTAATAATAAAATTCATCCCAGGGAAATCCTTGCCATGGGGGACAGTGAAAATGATTTATCTATGCTCATTCTTCCACTGGGTTACACCGTTGCCATGGAAAATGGATCTGAAAAAATCAGGAAAAGTGCACGGCTCATCACCAGATCCAATGAAGAGGATGGAGTAGCAGCAGCAATTGAAACGCTGGTTTTGTCGGATTCAGCTTTAGCAACCGGTTAATAAACGATTATCACTCATATGATTATCTGATATCATATCTGAATCCTCATCTTTTCCCTTTTATTCTACCGTTCAGACTCATTTCTGAACATTCAAATTCAACTTTATCCCGGTTTTATCCGGATCTTTTGAAAGATTATTGATTGACCGATAAAATTAAGAGAAAAGCAAGAAATAAGAGTTGAATTTCTGTTAGAATATGTGGGGTTGTCTAAGACAACATGGGAAAGGATTGAGGACAGAGTCATGGATCATGAGGATGAATTAGATCGTATGAGGGCCCGGAAAAAAAGAAGCGATAACGGCAGAATGCGTGAGAAGCCTACACAACATACACCGGAAAGAAAAAGTCAGGCACAGGAGCCAATGCAGGCTTCCCATGGTGACAGAACTTATTACAGTACTGGTGATGGCAGGAATCCACGGGCTAGATACAGTGGTCAGCAGACCAGTGCAAACCACAAAAAGAAAAAAAGGCATCATAAGAAGCACAAATTGGTAGTTAAATTAGTTATCATTGCAGCATTGCTGATTGCAGGAATATTTCTTTTTAAACAGAGAACCCATCAGAAGGGTTATTGGACAATTGCCGTTTTTGGCGTGGACTCCAGAGATGGAAACTTAGACAAAGGCGCCTTGTCGGATGTGGAGATGCTTTGCAATATTAATAAGGAAACTGGTGAAATCAAGCTGTTGTCTGTTTACCGCGATACCTATTTAAAGATTAACAGCAAGGGCACTTATCATAAAATTAATGAAGCATATTTTAAGGGCGGGCACAAACAGGCCATGGAAGCCCTCAACGAGAATCTGGATTTAAATATTGATGATTATGCAACCTTTAACTGGAAGTCTGTAGCAGATGCCATTAATATTCTTGGAGGAATTGATCTGGAAATCACAGACTCAGAATTTGCTTACATAAACGGTTTCATCACAGAAACAGTAAATTCCACGGGAGTTGGGTCCCACCAGCTGAAACATGCCGGAATGAATCATTTAGATGGTGTACAGGCAGTTGCTTACGCAAGGCTGCGTCTGATGGATACTGACTTTAATCGAACCGAGCGTCAGAGAAAAGTCGTAAATCTGGCTATGGAAAAAGCAAAAAATGCGGATTTTGCCACCAGAAAAACGCTGGTAGCAACAGTTTTCCCGCAGATCTCCACCAGTGTGGGCATGAATGATATTCTGGCGATTGCAAAGGGTATCAGTAAATATCACATTGGCGAAACTGCTGGTTTTCCATTCTCACGTACTACCATGAAAATTGGAAAAATGGACTGTGTAATACCAACCACTCTGGAGAGCAACGTAGTGCAGCTGCATCAGTTCCTCTATGGTCAGGAAAACTATGCTCCGTCCTCCACAGTAAAGAAAATCAGTGCATCCATTTCAAAAGAAACCGGACTCACAGAACCTGGTAAAAACACCCCGACTGGAGGCGGCTCCAGCGGCAAAAAGGGTAAGAAACAAACGGAAGCTGTAGAGACAGCTCCGGCACAGACAGAGGCCGTTGTTGAAACGACGGAGGAAATAAAAGAGACAGTAAAGGAAACAACGGTACCAGAGACCAGAGAGCAGGAGAGTGGGAAAGCACCAACCAATGATGACGGAAGCCTGATCGGGCCTGGAGCAAAAGTTCCTGATACAAAAGAAGAAACAAAGAAAGAAGAAACAACAAAAGAAACAAAAAAGCCAGTCAGCTCAGACAAAGCTTCTGAAGAAGAAGTACCCACGGAACCAGAGACAAATGCAGGTCCAGGGGCATAAATATAATTAATTTCCATCGGAGTTGTTTTAAACAACTCCGATTTTTTGCCTGTAAACATAAAAATCCGGCTATTATAAATGAATTTGCGCTGCTAAGAATACTTTAGAAAATTATATAGTAGAAATGTTATATTAATTGAAATTTATAATATAATAAAAAGGGTGCTACCAATGATTATTATAGTTTTATTTCAAAATTGAAAGGAGATAACATGGGAAGTTTTAATAATTTTTATCTGCGCCCTAATCTGGCAAGTATAGGTATGATTCCAGCTGCTGGTCCCACATATTTATCGCCAGATATCTGCATTGCTGGAACAAGACCTATAGCTGATTATCAAAAAGAGTTGAAATCACCAGATAGTTATGCATCAGATGTAGACTATGGAATTTCACCCAAAATGGAAAATTATATATATTTGAGAACCACAAACAATACAGAAAATACGTCATCTACTGATGCATTCTTGTATTACTCTGAGGCTTCTTGTATTCAATGGCCGTCTAAATGGAAAGATAATAAAATCCCGATTGATCTAAGTCAAACCCAATTCTGTAATACAATTGTAAATGTCCCATCAAAAGATATAGGTGTTGTGGAACATCCTTTTATTTGGAGAGCTCCAGCCTATCCTCCAACAAATGATCATTATTGCTTAATTGCGAGATTAACATCTGATGTTGATCCAAATCCTCTTCCGAACTTAAATCGTTCGATAGACATGGCTGATTTGATACGAAATAACTTACGTTGGACTCAACGGAATGTTACTATGCTAAATAGAGATGTACCCGTTGCCAGTTTTGAATATGTCCTGGATATACCTGAAAATGTTGAGGATGAAAATGATTATTATCAGACTTGTGCTGTACCTGTTAAATTAAAAGGCTGTGAGATTGAATTAACCTGCAGCGCGGCAGATTCTGATGGAAATCCAATTTCAATACCTCGAATGGAAATAAAAAAAGATGATGAACTTGGATTCTTTAGTAAGAATCGATTAAAACCCGGTTTTCGTGGACTTGTAGTTGTTTATATATATAATCCAAATTCAATTTCAGTTCCTGTTGGCAGCGGTGTTGACATTGACCTTCAGTATGTTTTAAGTAAATCGGAAATTGCATTAGCGGAGAATAAAGGACTTTTAGATCCGGCATATGAAAAACAAATGGATAAACTGGGATCAGATCATTCTACTATTACAAGGCTATTAAAAATTGGTGGATATTCTGGAATTATGACAAAATAAGTATTATTAGAACAAGTTCATATTGATTGAGAGGCATGAAGGTAAATGAATAATCTTGTTATCAAAACAAATACCAAGTTTATGGAAGAATTTCAGATTTCATCTTTTTGTCAAAGTTCTGGGAAATTGACATCTTTTTCGCCGGAATCTGATAACGAAATTACCTATTTTAGTAACGGCTACGAAAATTTCACTGAAATTACAACGGATCAAAATTCAGATACTGGTTTCACAAAACGCATTCTTCCCTATCACGGAAGCAACCTTTGCGTTGGAAAAGCAGGAGATGGGCGTTTAATCCTTTTATATACCAGGTCTGAGGAACTGTTTTGCGTTCAGGAAGAAACTGTTGGTAGTAGAAAATTTTTAAGGGAAATCCCAATCTCCATGCCTCTCCCTACAGATACAGATAAAATTTATTCTATTTTGATTCAACCTCTTGAACAAGGGTTTGCTGCTGGTATCATAGCACATTGCAAATCAAATAATTTATATTATTTGATTTATGGGCTGTGGCTAGAAAATGTACCTGTGTTTAAGCAGCTGCCCAATGGATTTGTTAATCCTTGTGGTGTTTTTCAGGGAAAAACACAAGAAACATTACGTTTTACAGTATGGGATAAGCATATATCGGAATTTCAGTTTTCCCAGGGAAAATGGTTAAACTATACAATATCAGATAATATTTCTCCTTCACTAATGGCATCAGCTCAGTTTGATGAGCAGCACTCATGCCTGTTCGCATCTGGGAAAACAGCATCTGGTTATATATTTGCATATATAGAACAAAATCCGGCTACGCTAACTGCTGCAGTTAATATAATCGATTATACAGATTCAATTACGGATTTACAGACAATTGTCTATATCAATCCGTATGAGTCTTATCAACGTGAGATCCATGTATTAGCATTAAGCGATAAGAAAAATCTGATGCATTGCCGTATTCGTTATAACAAGAATGACTCTATATATTATTATTCTACATTAAATGATCTTGGTTTTGAA
The DNA here is from genome assembly GCF_048627165.1 of Lacrimispora struthionigena. Classification (NCBI taxonomy): domain Bacteria; kingdom Bacillati; phylum Bacillota; class Clostridia; order Lachnospirales; family Lachnospiraceae; genus Lacrimispora; species Lacrimispora struthionigena. Next base: position 41,090 of record NZ_JBMBWP010000002.1, on the reverse strand, counting down.
CAGGTTGAGAGTATTTCTTTTGTAAAAAATAATCCTATAGATTTAGAGGCATATATTTCTTTTACCGACCATAAGAAAATAATGAAAATATCTTATGGTTTCCTGACAAGCCTTTGGAATGAAGAAGAAATTACCATACCAAAAGAAACCTATATGCAGTCACTGTCTGGCTACTCAACCGAATTTATATTTCAGGATGATCAGGGAATTCCATACCCCAACTTGTCAGTGAATTTATGGTCGAATGACATTAGCAGGGCTAAGATTAATGATATTTTTTATCTATTGAGTTTACAAAACAAAATACAAATTTCTACTGATAGCAATGGAAAAATAAAGGTTTTTCAACCTACTTTGGAATTGGCTTCCAGTGCGTTGGTAATTAATGTTCCTTCTTTGATGCCATTAGGCAAAACATATGTAATGAAGCCATCTGTTGTAGTAAAAAAACAATTGGAATATATTACACCGGAACAATTACTTGATGCAAAAAAAAGTGATGGAACTTATCTGCTTGATGATCAGCATCGTCAATACAAAACTGCAGAAGATTTATCAAAATCTTTACAGAAATTTACACACTTAACAAATTCCGCAGAGAGTAGCAATTTTAACAGTCAATTATTTTTATGTGATGAAAATATGTTACAAGAAGCCAGTTATTTTCAATGCGATGCTCAGCCAGATGGCTGGAGGATCATATTAGATCACGGTAATATTTCATATTCAGATATATCAGCTGAAGAAACAAATGCTTATTTTGAAACATTACAATTCGGTTATGATAACAGCGCTAAATCTTTCTTTGGAAGAATTGGTGATTTTATTAAAAAAATTGGTAAGAAAGTTGTAGATACAGTTGTAATAGTTGGTCAAAAAATACTTAATGCTATAAAACTTGCGGCTGAATTTATTGTAGATGGTATAAAGTACGTTTTCAATGAAATTATTAATATAGCAGAGCAGGCTTTAGAAATGGCTCAGATCATTCTGAGAAAAGTTGGGGTCTTTTTTAATGATATATTTCAGTGGATTGGCGATATCGTAAACTGGGATACAATTCTACGTTATAAAAAAGCAATATCTTATACACTGGATCAGGCCTTTTCGTACTTAGATTATTCCTCAGTTGCTTTATCTGCATTGTTAACAGAGAAAGTTCAGGAATTGCAGTCTAAATTACATGACTATTTTACCTATATTGCGCAGCTGGTATCTGATGAATCGGTAGGAAGTATTCTAAAAAAACCTAAAGACAATGAAGAACTTGAGGTCCAGATTAGTAATAATTTTTTAATGGATCGATGCCTGGGCAATATAAATCAATTAGAAATGATTGATTCAATTGAATATTCTGCAGAATCAGCACAAAACATACAAGATATATTTGATGAATTAATAAAAAACTCTGAAAATATGCAGTCAAGAAAGGCATTTCAAGAAGCATCGGATTATTTCTCAAGTATCACTAAAGACAAAAAGAATATATTTGGTAAACTAATGGCTGGTATATTAAAAACGCTGGAAGGTGTCATGCAATTTGCTGGTGATATAATCTGTAATGTGATCCAATTAGTATTTACAGGTATCCGCATTATATTAAACAGCATCCGTAGTCTGATAAATGCCAGAATAAAGATACCATTTCTGTCAGATTTATATAAATATATATCGAAAGATGAATTGACATTTTCTGATCTTATTTCATTGATTCTTGCGTTACCAGTCTCTGGATACTGCAGAGTTGCTTTTCATGAAAATCTAATGCCTAATGATGATGCGCTGGAAAAATTTAAAAGAGATATTTCATTTAAGCAGCTGTTTATGGGAGGTAATTACGTAAAAGCAGTACCTCAAAAATCTCAGAATGCATTAAATGCAATAAGTGGTATATCTTCATTTAGTTTCTATTATTTAACTGCTCTTGGTGATTATTTGGGTATTCCCAAGCCAACACTGGAACAAGTAGAGAACGTGCAAAAGATTACGATTGATCCTTTATCAATTCTTTGCTGCCTGTCCGAAACCATATGGCAGATATGCTGTTCTCCATTTTGGTTTGCTGATAAACCGGTAGACGTTGATATTGTATGCTGGTCATATTGCTGGATGGGGCTATCCATGGATTACATTATTACTTATGTATCTGGTAGATATACTGATTTTTCTGAATTCGGGCGGGTGCTGACTGTTATATATGGTGTTGGACATTTAGCTGAGTCCATCTGTGCAAGAATAGGGAATGAATCTAGTGGTGCATCTGCGCATTTAACAAATTTTATACCAAGTATTGTTGAAACATCTAAATTTTGCTTCTTAAAATCACTACTAATTGCAACAGAAAGTATATCTGGCTATATAGGTGTAGCAATTGATTGCTTTGGGGGTTCGGGAATTGCTCTGGCTTACAGTGGCATTTTCGGATATGAAGAAAAACATACATTAAATAATTATAATTGGGTTAGAGGAATTACTTGGTAACATTACGAACATTAACCTAATAGGGGAATATTTATTCATATTTATAAAAAAAATTGTAATGAAGGATTTATTATGATATTATGGAAAAAAAAGGAGGTTTCATGTATGAAGGGGTTTTTAAGAGCTATATTTGCAACAATTATACTTGCTGGTTTGATGATTATACCTGCAAGCGCTGCAGAAGACCAGGCTGTTAACTGGGGAGATGAAAGATATCAGATTATGGTACCAGGCTTTATTGAAGCAAGAGACATGACTATTAATGGACAGACCACAACAGTAATCGTTGTTCAAAAACCAGAAAAAAATGCTGAGAATAAGTATCGTTTTTTTGATGTTGTGACAACTGATACAAATGCAGTATCCATAACTTCAACTGTTTATAATTTAAATCATGAATATGCAGGCGATTTAATGACGGGTCTTGAGAATGGCCGCGTCAGCTACGTTCCATTTTTAGATGGCGATATTGAAGACTTATCCAAAGAGCCATTGTATTTTGGATTCACATTTAGGGATAGTAATTGGAATGAAATTTATGATTTCCCACTTTGGGTAGTGTTTGAAGATAAGAAATAAATTTTATAAATATTTATTTTGTGACGGGACTATTGGTAAAGTAGAGAAATCTATGGTAACGAATAGTCCCATTTTTTTATTCTAAAGTAGCGGGACACATCAGTTGGCGCCAGTTGATACATTATGTCACGTAGCTGAGGACTGGCTGGCGATATTACCAGAAAATCTGAATTATACAGAAACACCTAAGCGGGCGCAAAAAACTGTCCAAACTGCTACGCTTCCAGACACCTGTTTAAAGGAATGATCTGACAAACCTGGATAAGTAAAACAGGTGATTTCTATGTGCTTTCTACGGACAAATATCAATATGACAAAAATGAGCCCAAGCCACCTCTTAAGACATATGTGTACCGGATAACTTCGAACGGAGAGTAGGAGAGACCAATTTAAAACAAAGGAGTATCTATATGAAATTTATACAGAAATTATGCTTTTCAGGAGAGACAGAGGAAGCCTTGGAGGAATACAAGAAAGCTTTTGGCTGTACGATAAGGAATTTATTACATTATTCCGATGCCGTGAAAAATGGCTGGGAACGGCCAGATGAAGCAAAGGAATCATTGGTGTATCATTCTGAGATTATGTTTGGCGAACAGGAGGTAAGGATGAATGATCTATCCGATGAAGCGGAAGTGGAACTTACCAGGAAAGTGATTCATATTATTGGGTTTGATACAGCAGAAGAAGTTGAAAAGGCCTTTTCAGTACTTAGTGATGGGGGAGAGGTAATAAGGCCACTTGAAAGACCACCATACATGTTATTAATTGGTACTGTAAAGGATCGCTTTGGAGTTAAATGGGAGCTGATGTGTGACTTTTAATTGTGAAATTTCAATGGACTTTTTGCGAAAGGAGAGTTGAAGAATGAAGGTTTACGTAGTCAGACACGGTGATAAAGCAGAAGGTGATTATTTTAACGAATATCTTAAACATCAGGATGAGCCGTTAAGCGAATCAGGTGAAGCAAAAGCAAAAATATTATGTACTTATTTTAAAGATATAAGTATTACCCAAATTTATACCAGTGAATATCTGCGTACAAAGCAGACTGCAAAATATGTGGCCGAATTGAAGAATATAACTCCCATAGAGGATAGGCGGCTGAATGAAATAGACAATGGTATAATTGAATCTTTAAGTGATAATGAAATAAAAAAGCGATATCCTGAGTTTTGGACAGACTTTTTCAGTTATTCTAAAGATGTTAGATTTCCAGATGGAGAAACCGGTGAAGAGGTTAAGGCACGGCAAAAAGAATTATTTGATGATATACTTAAATATGGACAGGATGTATTGTTGTTCAGCCATGAGGGCTATATCAGGTATTAGCTTGTCATATACTTGGGATACCTGTATATAAAAGAAATCAATTCAAATTTGATTATTGTGGCATTATGGAGCTTTATTATGACGCCGAAAATAAACTTTGGAAGATCATCAGATTGAATCAAATAGTTGAGGTTCAGTAGCAAATTTCATTATGTCATTGGACTATGATAATGCCAGTTTGCTATACTGATAGTATCTTATGGAAAAGCGTCAAAACAGTAGTAAATTTTTTTTCGGTTATCAGCAGTTATATTTTTAAACAGCAGTACATCAGTAAATAAATAGTAAAGATGTTGGAATCATGATATAATAGTATGTGACTGATCAAACTATTCGCGAAAGTCTAGTTTAACGCATAGTTATATAGAAATCAATATATATAATTAATACATACCAATGTAAAGCTTCAATTCCTATATTATCTTATTTACTACATCGCTGCATTTACATCGCTGCATTTACATCGCTGCTGCTATATGTTTTCAACTGTAAATGCGGTCTATATGTTATAATGATTATATTCAGATTTTATAAGTTATGCTTGTTTCTACATAAACTCTGTGAAAACAAAATTAAGATCTTATTTAATGAACAAGAGGTGATTTCATGAAAGCTACACTCTCCTACCATCAGCAAAAAGATATTGAAAATGTAAAGCATCTACGTGAGCTGATCAAAGAGCTTCCTCGTTTCTGCGGTGATTTCTTTCGGGGCATTGAGCCACGTACATCTTCCCGCACCAGGATCGCCTATGCTTACGATTTAAAGGTGTTTTTTGACTTCCTGCAGAAAGAAAATCCGGTTATTGGCAAGGTTGATATGAAAGAAATTCCATTAGATTTTTTAAACACCCTCAGGGTTGTTGATATAGAGGAATATATGGAGTATTTAAAATACCGGTTTAATGATAGAAATCAGGAAGTAACCAATAAAGAACGGGGAATTATGCGGAAAATCTCCTCTTTGAAAAGCTTCTATAATTATTATTACCGCAATGAACGACTTCAAAACAATCCTGCAGCTTTAATTCAGCTGCCAAAGCTGCATGAAAAAGAAATTATACGTTTGGACGTTGATGAGGTTGCTTTATTGCTTGATGAAGTAGAAAAAGGTGAGTCTTTAACAGAGAAACAAAAGGCCTATCACGAGAAAACCAAGATTCGGGATTTGGCACTATTAACACTTTTACTTGGCACTGGAATTCGGGTATCTGAATGTGTAGGCCTGGATCTTAATGATATTGATTTTAAAAATGGTGGAATACGGATACATAGAAAAGGTGGAAAAGAAGTTACGGTCTACTTCGGAACTGAAGTAGAGGATGCTCTCCTGGATTACCTGGAAGAACGTAATCAGATGATCGCCGAAGAAGGTAGTGAAAATGCTCTCTTTCTCTCCATGCAGAAAAAAAGAATTGCCGTACGCAGCGTTGAGAATCTTGTAAAGAAATATTCCAGGCTGGTGACTCCTTTAAAAAAGATTACTCCTCATAAGCTTCGCAGTACCTATGGTACCTCACTTTACAAAGAAACTGGTGATATCTATTTGGTGGCGGATGTTCTGGGGCATTCAGATGTAAATACTACAAAGAAGCATTATGCTGCATTAGAAGACGAACGTCGTCGTAGTGCCAGAAATAAAGTGAAATTACGGGAAGAATAAATAAAAGAAATAGAAACTAAAATCACACTCCTCACCACTATTCCTTATAGAATGGCAAGATGGGGAGTGTAATATTTTTAACTATTGATGTACTCTCCGCTCTATAAAAGTTAACGTATTTCAATCCCCTTTTTCCAGATACTGTGCACACTTATTTCCTTTATACAAAATTGCATTTACCGGACATAAATTAATGCATCGCATACAAAATATACACTTTCGGCCAAATACAGGTTTGTTCTGGACCATCTTTATATTCTTTCTGGGACAATTGCAGGCACATATTTTACAACCGATACATTCTTCTGAAGATGAATATTTCATACCTGCAATAGGCATTAATTTTGTAAATACCACTGCAGTAATATGATATAAGACCCTTCTGGACCAGGCTACCCTCTCTTTGCACTCTTTTCCAAGAAAAAAACCATCTAACAGCGGATCAATCTGTGACTTTAAAATCCTTTTATTTTCCTTTAAAACCTCCGGAGTGGTTGAACCAAACATAGAAAAAATCAAAAGATTGTTGGCATAAGGAAAACTCTTAGATGTAATCAGGCGGTGATTCTTTTTCCTTAATAATCGTTCTAATCCTGAAAAGTCGGTTAAGGAATGTCCTGACTGTGTGCAATACGCCAGGGTTGGAATGACCTGCCCCCTCTTTTTCAGATTGTGATTTAAATAATCCAAGGCATAAAGTACAGGATATTCATAATATTTAGGAAAGCCTACGATCAAAAAATCATATGGATATGATGCGGGATTGAACTTCTCTTCTATTGAATGAATTTCGACTGAATAATCCCTTAATATTAAAGCATGATTAAACTCCTCTGCAACTGCTTTTGTATTCCCTGTTCCACTAAAGTAAAGAATTAAGACATTCATAATCAATCTCCCCCCTGTGATAGAATGGCAGCTTGCTTAGAAAGGCTGGGACTTCATAATTAAGTTACCCCTGTTTCAGCAATGATTGTTTCTTAAGCTAATAATATCAGCTGCGAGACATAAATTCAAGTCATCCATTAAGCGGAAATACCGGATCGGTACGGAGCCAGGTTACTGATCCTGGCTCTGTACAAAATATGCTACCGTCAGATACTGGCCGGAATGAATGGTATCTTCCCTTAATTTATTCATACTTCTTAATTCCTGTACATATTGGGCAGTGGACATTCCGCTGTTTTCCACATACTGATCTGCAATGCTCCAGAGACTGTCTCCGTTCTTAATCTCTATACTGGTATAATACTTCTCCATGAGCGGTGTTCCAACCTCACCTGCCAATGAATTCATAAGGGAATGTCCGCAAAAATAAGCTCCCAACATGACTGCCAGGGCCAACATGATCAACTGTTTCATATTATGCATACCTCCTCAAACACAAGAACATACGTTCCTTTTTCTGGATTTATCATATCACTAAGAACATATGTTTGTCAATCTGTTTTGCATTTTTTCGAACAAAGGTTTGCATTTTTACCGAACATATGTTACTATAGTTTTAATGAATAGGAATGAGGAGGCTGTGATATGGCGCAAGAAAAAATTACACCCAAACAGCAGGAAATTTTAGAATATATAAAAGAGACTATTTTGAGGAAGGGATATCCGCCTGCAGTCAGGGAGATCTGTGAAGCGGTCCATCTTAAATCCACATCTTCTGTACACTCTCATCTGGAAACACTTGAGGAAAAAGGATATATAAGAAGGGATCCGACCAAGCCCCGTACCATTGAGATTATTGATGACTGCTTTAACCTTACCCGCCGGGAAGTCGTGAACGTTCCTATACTTGGAACAGTTGCTGCGGGACAGCCTTTATATGCAGAAGAGAATATTGAAAATTACTATCCTATTCCCTCTGATCTGTTGCCCAATGCAGAGACTTTCATGTTAAAGGTAAGGGGCAATTCCATGATCAATTCAGGTATATTAGAAGGGGATCAGATTATTGTCGAGCACTGTTCCACTGCCCAGAATGGGGAGATCGTTGTAGCACTGGTAGATGATTCCGCTACGGTAAAGCGCTTTTTTAAAGAGAACGGACATTATCGTCTTCAGCCTGAGAATGATACCATGGATCCTATTATAGTCGATCATGTGGAGATTCTTGGTAAAGTAATTGGTTTGTTTCGTTTAGGGATTCATTAAGAAGTAATTAGGCTTAAAGTTAACATAATTATTTTATGTTAACTTTAAGCCTAAAAAAAACGGCTCACAATATTTGTTAAGCCGTTGATTTTTAATTTAATTATATTCAGATCTATTTTACATCTAAATCTTCCACTGAGATTGTCTTTCCATCTCTCCAGATTCGTTCCAGATCATAGAAAAGACGGTTTTCTTTATCAAAGACATGCACGATGATATCGCCATAGTCCATGAGAATCCAATTGGCAGTCTGATAGCCTTCTACCTGCTTGCATACATATCCCTTTTTACCCAGTTCCTCTTCCACGTTGTCTACCATTGCCTGTACCTGGTTTGAGTTAGTACCGCTGGCAATAATAAAGTAATCAGCAAGAACTGATACGTTGCGAATGTCAATAACGCTGACATCCTCACCTTTTTTATCCGATAAAGCCGCATAAGCTGTTTTTACCATATCCATGGATTGATTCATCTTGTTTCTCCCTTCTTTTCATTGTGAACCTGTTTATAATAAGCATATGCCTGGTTAGAAACAGAATCCACAAAACTTCCTTTGCTTTCCAGATATTCAAGAGTATTCTTAAGAATCTGATAAACACATTCATCCAAATCTGTAAATGCAAGAGAACGAATATGAAGCAGATCAGGCGCACGCTCCCGCCTGGGTTCAATATAATCTGCCGTAAAAACGATTTTTTCAAGCAGGGACATTTGGGGTCTTCCTGTTGTATGCCACCGAATGGCACTTAAAACCTCCTGGTCAGTTACATTATATTTATTCTCCGCCAGCCATGCCCCGTATTTGGCATGAAGCACGACTGGGGCCTTAAGTTCATCATCAGTTAATTGAATATCCTGTTTTCGGCATTTTTTAATAATTTCTTCGTTTCCGTAATGCTTTGCACAATCGTGAAGCAGACCTGCAAGCTCTGCCTGATCTAAATTACAACCGTATCGCATGGCCAATGCGGTACAGATAAAAGATACACTTAATGTGTGTTCAAATCTTAAAGGGTTCAATTTTTCCTTTAAATCATTTCTCAATTCCATTATAACATCTATCATGCTTTATCCTTCTCCTGATACAAGCCTTGATCTTTAATATATGTCAGTACCTTAGAGGGTACATACTCTGAAACAGAAAGACCGCCTGCAATTCGTTCCCGCAGCATGGCGGAGGAAATATCCATCTCTTTACAATGAAGAATGCGGATATCTGCCTTATACCTGGTGCTCAGGTAGGCAATCTGCTGTTCCATGGAAAGGCGCGCATCTTCATATTCCCGCCGAGCGGCTAATATTACGGCTTGAGACAGAACCTGATCCGGTTCATACCAGTTTTCAATTTCATAAAGCGAATCAGCTCCAATGATAAAAAAGTATTGATGCTGTGGATAAACTTTCCGCAGCAATCTTAAGGTCTGAGCGGTATAGGTACTTCCGTTTCTTCTGACCTCAAAATCAGAGCTTACCAGACCGGTTTTACCTTCAATGGCAAGTTGTGTCATCGTAAGGCGGATGTCCGGATCGGTTATATTCTGATTTTTTTTGTGAGGTGGATGCCCGGATGGCATAAACCATACCTCATCCAGCTGGTATTCTTTATAAGCCTGTTCTCCAAGCATCAGATGACCATTGTGGATCGGATCGAATGTTCCGCCCATAATCCCTATATTACCCATAATTATCGACTCCCTGGCCTAATGATAAGACCTGTTATTTAGGAAGAGCAATTTTTCTCTTTGTTTCGTCTTTCGCCTGTTTATAAAGGACGATTTTTCTTCCGATGACCTGAACTACTTCAGAACGTGTCCGTTCAGACAAAATAGAAGCAATACTGTTACCATCATCGGAACAATTTTTTAAAATGGTTATTTTAATTAATTCTCTTGCTTCTAAAGCCTCTGCGATCGCATTTGTGATCTCTGGAGTCAGGCTGGATTTGCCAATCTGAAAGATTGGATCTATATTCATCGCTAATCCTTTTAAATAGGATCTCTGCTTACTTGTCATATTATTCTCCTTGTTACTTGTAATAGTCAAATTCAAGACCATACATGCGGACCGTATCGCCTTCCTGAATGCCAGCATTTTCCAGTTCTTCCAATATACCGTTGTCTTTTAAGAACTTCTGGAAGAAAGTAAAGCCCTTTTCTGATTCCAGATTTGTATAACCAAGCATCTTTTCAATACGGGGACCTTCTACCACATAAACTCCGTCTTCCGTTACTTCTACTGAATAAGGCAGCATTATGCCTGACAGACTCTTTAAGTCGAATTCTTTTTCAAAGATCAAAGGACTTAAATTAACGGTTTTTAGAAGTTCATATACTGCATAAAGCAGCTCCTTAACGCCCTGGCCGCTTACTGCAGAGATGGGGTAAACTTTAATACCCTGAGGTTCAAATTCAGCTTTCAGCTTATCGATTGGACTCTCACCATCTTCATAAATGGCATCAATCTTATTGGCAGCTATAATTTGGGGACGTTTGATTAATTCAGGATTATAGGCCTCCAGCTCTTTATTAATGGCTTTGATATCGGCAATGGGATCCCTTCCTTCTGTGGAAGCAGAATCTACAACATGAACCAGTACTCTTGTCCGCTCAATATGGCGAAGGAAATCATGTCCAAGTCCTACCCCTTCAGAAGCACCTTCAATCAGACCAGGGATATCTGCCATGACAAAGCCTTTTCCTCCATCGATATCAACTACTCCAAGATGGGGATTTAAAGTAGTAAAATGATAGTTGGCAATTTTAGGTCTTGCATTGCTGACACGTGATAAAAGAGTTGATTTTCCTACATTGGGAAATCCTACCAGTCCTACATCGGCAATTACTTTTAATTCCATCTGCACCCAGAGTTCCTGAGAAGGCTGTCCAGGCTGTGCGTATTTCGGTGCCTGCATGGTAGGGGTTGCAAAGTTCATATTGCCCTGTCCGCCTCTGCCGCCTTTTAAAATAACTTCACGGCGATTATCTCCTGACATATCAGCAATTACTTTTCCGGATTCAAAATCCTTTAAAACAGTTCCTTCCGGTACTTTTATGATTAAGTCTCCGCCGTCTTTTCCGTGACACCGGCGCTTTCCGCCTGGTTCTCCGTCCTGTGCAGTATACTTGTGAATGTGTCTGAAGTCACTTAAAGTATTAAGCCCTTCATCCACTTCAAAAATAATATTACCGCCCCGGCCGCCATCGCCGCCATCAGGACCGCCGCAGGGAACGTAAAGTTCTCTCCGGAAGCTGACATGACCATCGCCGCCTTTTCCGGATCTTATATATATTTTTGCTCTATCGGCAAACATTCATTCACCTGTTTCCTTTCTTGTGATAAAAAAACGGAATCCCATTATTCTATGTTCAGATTAATGGGCGTATCGTAAAAAACGGCTCCATACGTCAAGGTATGAAGCCGGTCCAATTATTCGTTAATTGCTTTTGGATAAACAGAAACCTGCTTTTTGTCTCTGCCTTTTCTCTCAAATTTCACAACGCCATCCACTAAAGCGAATAATGTATCATCACCGCCGCGGCCTACGTTGATGCCTGGATGAATGTGAGTTCCACGCTGTCTGTAAAGAATGTTGCCAGCTAATACGAACTGTCCATCAGCTCTTTTGGCACCTAATCTCTTAGACTCGGAATCTCTGCCGTTCTTTGTAGAACCAACACCCTTTTTATGAGCGAAAAATTGAAGGTTCATCTTTAACATCACTTACACCTCCTTAAATCGGATTTTAATATATGGTTCTCCATATTCTTCCTCAATATCCTGTAATCCGAATACCAGAGAATTCATTAGGAGCTGCGACCCAAAACTTATGTCAGATGTAAACCGAAACTGAAAAGATCCTGTCTTTTCTTCCTGGTTTACTTCGAAAGAATCCTCTGTGAATTGCTCCACACTGTTAGCCATATTAAAAGTCAGAGCTGAAACAGCGGAACAGACAAGCTCTTGTCCATCCTGATGATCATCAGCCAACCCTGCATGTCCTAACATATCAATTCCTGTATAACGTTGTTCTGAATCAACAAATACGGTTACTCTTATCATGATTAAGCGTTGATCTTTTCGATCTTAACCTGAGTATAAGACTGTCTGTGACCATTCTTCTTATGGTATCCAGATTTTCTCTTATACTTGTAAACAATAACTTTTTTAGCTTTGCCTTCTTTAACAACTGTACCTGTTACGGTAGCACCTGCTACGGTCGGGCAGCCTACTGCTAATTCACCATTGTTTACAACAAGAACCTGGTCAAATGTGACAGCTTCACCAGCGTCAACACCAAGCTTTTCAACTTTAATGATATCGCCTTCCGCTACTTTGTACTGCTTACCACCTGTTGCAATAATCGCGTACATATGGCACCTCCTATTATCATTACTCGCCAACTATGGTGCTCTGAAAAATCAGAAACTTTTTAACCTCATTGTGCGGCATACTTTATAAATATAGCATTCCTTAACGGTTATGTCAATAATTTTTTCTGGAAATTTATTAGAAAAAACGGGGGTTTTATGACTTCTCCTTGTATTTTTCCATTTCTCTTAGTATAATGGTCAATGTTTGATCATAAAAGGGGGTAATACCAATGAAATCAGATCCAAGAAATTCAGTATTTATCCGTTGCTGCTACGGATATGCTGTCAGCGGTATGGCTGTTTTAGTTATAGGAGCCATACTTCCATCCATTATTAAAGAAGCTGGAATCAGCTTTCTTGCAGCTGGAGGACTATTATCAGTCATGGCAATCGGCAACCTGTCATCCAGCTTTATTTTTCCTGTTATGGTTCCTGTTATGGGAAAAAAGAGGGCTATCACTCTGGTTACACTTTTTGTGCCAACGTCTCTCATGGTTTTAAGTCTTTTACCTCCTCTTCCAGTCATGTACGCAGTTATGCTGCTCTACGGCTTTACCAGAGGATGCATTACAATTTTAAACAATGCGGCAGTCAATGATATTTATGGAGATTCTGCCACAGGAAAGCTTAACATTCTTCACTGTACGTTTGCAATCGGCGCATTCCTTGCTCCTTTACTTACAGCAATGATGATGAAACTGGGATTTGGATGGCGGGTGACACTCTATATGATTGTAGTTCTTACTATTATATCCGCAATTTCATATGGAACCATGAATTATAATTTAATAAACCAGGCTCAGAAAGAAATCGAAGAAAGGAAAAGCAGGACCAAAAGTTCAGCGGCTGGAAACAAAGGATTTCTTCGTTCCTTTGCATTTTACTGCATAGCTTTTATTTTGTTCTTCTATCTTGGAGTAGAAAATTGCATTAATGGGTGGTTTGTCACTTATCTTCAGAATACAGGCGTTATGAGTGCGGAATTTGCCACAACTCTCGTTTCACTAACCTGGCTTGTTATTATGGGTGGACGGTTACTGTGTGCCGCCATGTCTAAGAAAGTACATAGAAGCACTATATTACTGATTAACTCCATTGGCAGTGCTGTCTGCTTTTTTATATTAATAAAAGTTAACAGCTTACCTCTGGTTACTGCTTCTCTCCTTGGACTTGGTTTCTTTCTTTCCGGTATTTATCCTACCTGTATCGCCAATGCCGGACCTCTGATTCAGGGTTCTACCCTGGGAATGTCTCTTCTCACAGCTATATCTGCTATGGGAGGAATCATAACGCCTCAGCTTGTAGGCGGTGTGGCTGACCGTGTGGGAATCGTTGCTGCGATCAGCATCCTGGTTTTCAACGTGATATTTGTAATCGTTCTTTCGGCAGTTAATTTTAAGATCTGGCACCAGAAAAAGAAAGCCTGATTTGCGCTTTTATAAAATTGTTAAGCCCCCGGAGAAAACTCCGGGGGCTTTTTCTACTTAGCTCTTCTTCCATGTAGATGGTGCAAATAAAAGAAGCATAGGGAATATCTCCAATCGTCCTGCCAGCATATCAAACATCATGACATACTTGGATAACGGTGAAAACAGAGAAAAGTTTTTGGCGGGACCGGCACCTGCCAATCCTGGGCCAATATTATTAAAAGTTGCCGCAATCGCAGTAAAATTTGTGGTAAAGTCAAAATTATCCAGACTGACAATTAATACGGAAAAGATAAAAATAACGATGTAGGCACCAAGAAACGTATTAATTGATCTCATTACCTGATGCTCTACCGGTTTGCCCTCCAGCTTTAAAACTTTTACGCTTCTTGGGTGAAGGAGAGAATCCAGCTCTTTTTTAACAGCTTTTAATAATACAACAACTCTTGATACTTTAATACCTCCGCCCGTACTGCCGGCACAGGCTCCGATAAACATAAGTACTACCAGAATTCCCTTGGAAAATTCAGGCCATAAATCAAAATCAACCGTAGAGTAACCGGTGGTTGTAATGATGGAACCCACCTGGAATGCAGCATGATGGAATGCAGCAAAGACACTTCCAAAACCCCGATGAATGTTGATTGTAATTAACAATATGGAGACGCCGATGATCCCTAAATAAGCTCTCGCCTCTTCACTGAACAAGGCTTCTTTTGGATGACGTGTTAAAAAAAGATAATATACATTAAAATTCACACCGAAAAGAATCATAAATACAGTGACAATGCCCTGTAAATAGTAGCTGTCATAGAATGCCATACTATTATTTTTAATACCAAATCCACCAGTACCGGCTGTACCAAAACTGATCGTCAGGGAGTCGAACAATGACATCCCCCCAATCATAAGGAGTACCACTTCCAGCGCCGTCATAAACAGGTAAATACCATATAGAATCTTAGCAGTAGTCCTCACTCTTGGAACCAGTTTACCTACGGAGGGTCCCGGGCTTTCTGCTTTCATAATATACATATTGTAACCACCGGCCAGGGGCAGAATGGATAAAATAAATACAAGAACCCCCATTCCTCCGATCCAGTGGGTGAAACTGCGCCAGAATAGCATGCATTTGGAAAGTGATTCCACATCAGGAAGGATGCTTGCACCAGTTGTGGTAAAACCGGATATGACTTCAAACATGGCATCTTCAAATACTGGGATTTCTTTACTGAAATAAAATGGAAGCGCCCCAAAAAAACTGAGAACGATCCAACTTAACGCTACTGAGACAAAACCTTCTTTTGCAAAAAATACCATATTAGCCGGTTTCCTGCGGGTACATAACAATCCAATTCCACCACATACCACAGCTACTGCAAGGAACCAGATGCCGCTTATCTCTTTGTAAATCAATGCAACCACACAGGGGGGAAGCATAAATACTGCTTCTATGTTTAAGATCCAGCCCAAAACATAAATGATAATTTTTTTATTCATTACTCTATCGCCTTTTCCTACCTTAGTATATCTTTCAAATCATTCAGTCCGGTTATCGTTGTAACAACGATGACCCTGTCCCCCTCTTCTAAGGTGTCCTTTCCGCGTGGACTGATAAAACGTCCTTTGCGCATGATATAAGCTACCAGAAGATTATCTTTTAATTCCAGCTTTTCCAGTGGAATTCCTACAATGCATGGTTCATTAACCACTTTAAATTCCAACGCTTCCGCCCGGTCCGCCACAATCTTATAAAGTGTTTCCACATTGCTTCCCATGGAATTCTGCATGGCGCGGACATACTGTAAAATGGTTTCTGCAGTGATCAGTTTCGGATAAATAATACTTCCCAGATTCATGGAATCTATGACATTTTCGAATGCAATCCTGTTTATTTTAGTGATCAGCTTGGCCTTCGACTGGCTGGCTGCATAAAGGGACAGCATAATATTTTCTTCATCAAAGCCGGTGAGAGATGCAAATGCATCAGTCTGGCCAATCCCCTCCTGCAAAAGCAGTTCCTGGTCAGAGGCGTCGCCATTTATTACCATGGCTCTTGGAAGCAATTCACTGAGTTCGTTACAACGTTCTGCATTCTGTTCCAGAATCTTCACCTTGATTTTTGTATTTTCCAGCAGTTTAGCTACGTAATAAGTAATTTTACCTCCGCCTACCAGCATTGCAGTTTTAATAACATTGTTGTCAATTCCAACCTGTTTAAAGAATTCATTGGATTCAACAGGAGATGCAATGAAAGAAATCTTATCACCTGCACTAATTATGGAGTCTCCTCCTGGTATAATAACATCTGCATTGTGCTCAATGGCACAGATCAGGACATTGCACTTTAGTCTTACCAGAACATCCCTGACTTTCATATTATTAAGAACAGAATGTTCAGGAACAATGAATTTTAAGATTTCTTTTTTTCCTTTTGCAAACGTATCAATCTTAATTGCAGAAGGGAAACGCAGCAGTCTTGCAATTTCCATGGCAGCCGCCATTTCAGGATTAATGGCCAGGGAAAGACCTAATTCCTCACGGATGTAGCTGATCTGGGAATCATATTCAGGGTTTCGGATTCTGGCAATTGTATGGCAGTTACCTGCTTTTTTTGCAATCAGGCAGCACAGCATATTCAGTTCGTCTGAATTCGTTGTTGCTATTAAAAGATCTGTATCTTCGATCCCCGCATCCATCTGTACCTTATTTACTGCACCATTTCCAACAACACCCATGACATCGATTCTTTCCGAAATGGAATTTACCACACTGGCATTTTTATCGATAATGACGATATCATGGTGTTCTTTGTTTAACTGCTCTGCCAGGGTTGACCCAACTTTACCACAACCCACTATTATGATTTTCATAGTGAAATCTTCTCCTTCATCTGTAACGCCTGCTCGCAAAGGGGCTTTCTTATTTTTTTTCTTGTAATTTCAACCAGATTTAATTTAGTTATCTCAACTACTGTAGTTTTAACGGGATCTCTTGAGACAATTTCTTCCAGTCGTTTTAAAAGAAACTTTTTATCTTCTTCCCGTTCCATATCAATAAAATCGATCACAATAATACCCGATAGATTTCGAAGTCTGATCTGGTGTCCGATTTCCTCAGCGGCTTCCAGATTGATTTTCATGATGGTTTCCCTAAGTGCCTTTTTACCTGAATATTTACCGGTATTTACATCAATCACCACTAAAGCTTCTGTGGGTTCAATGACTAAATATCCTCCGGATTTCATCCAGACCTTTTTTCCAAGAGCTTCACTCATGGTTTTCTCAATCCGGTACAGCTTTTTAAGAGGAAGCAGTGAATCTTCATAATAAGTCAGCAGATGGAGATCTTCCTGCTGGTGTTCACTTAAATATTCTTTTATTGCGTCATAAATATCCTGTTCATCTGTTACCACCGACTCCAGAGAAGACTGAAAGCTGTCACGCAAGCCACTTAAATAGGAGGGCGCAGAACCGTAGAGCAAGCTGTAGCAGGTCCTGTGTCCCGCATGGGTAAGGATATCAGATAAACGTCCTTTTAACAGATGAAGTTCCTCTTTTAAGGATTCCATGGGAGCGCTGTAAGCATTGGTCCTGACAATGATACCCCAATCCTCTTTTTCACCCTCCAGATATTCCTTCATTTGCTGTTTCCAACCTAAATCCTGGATTTTGGATGAAAAACCGATCTGTTTCTTTCCAGAAGTGAGAACAAAGTATCTGCCGGTAATATTTAAATTCCCTGTGAGAACCGGAGCTTTGGTCTTTACCGCATCCCGCTCCACCTGAACAACAATTTCATCTCCCTGACGGAGTTTCCCGTCAGACATACGGCCATCGGCAAAATGAACAGATGAGTCACCAAGACTTAAATAACCCATCTGCCCGTTCCCAATGTCCACAAATGCAGCATTGATATTTTTCACAATGTTATTTACTTTGCCAATATAGATGTTTCCTAAGAATGAATGACTTTCTTCCGGCTCAATATCAATTTGCAGGGTTTCCCTCCCTGACTGTAAAAGAGTGATAATACACCCATTCCATCTGGTAATGATCAATTTATTCAACGGATTCTCCTATGAGACCCAGAGGGACAAGAACAGGATTTGCTTCATCACCTGTATTCCCGTAAACTTCTTCTCTCTGGATACAATATGCAAATTCAGGACTGGCTTCCCCTCTCCACTGGTCGTAAGCTTCCATTACCAGTTCGGGTTTTAAATTATCTGCACTTCCTGCTGATATTTTCATAAAAATTTTATGATCGGAGACAGAAAGCTGGTAGATGTAATTTTTTAAATCTACTTCTCTCTCTCCCTTTTTTGATTTTTTCACAATCAGTATGTGATCCTGATCTATAAACTTAAGAAGACCGTCAAAAAATCCTTTTATATCTTCTGGCTCTTTTCCTTCCCGGAAAGTGACTGTGTAGTCAGCGGCAGCAACCAGAGACATGGCATTTTTGGCATTATCATTTAACCGGTGGCATTCCGTAACACAAATACCTTCTGCCATCACATCATTTAACTGCTTCATCAGGGTGTCACAGTCTGACATGGAATGAACTTCTATATCCATGTATTCCCCGTTGCTGGTAAGACCGACTCCAAGCGGTGCTGCAAATGACATGACCTGATGAGGGCTGAAGCCTTCGCTGTATTTAATATCCACGTCCGCTCTTCTCATGGCTTTCTGGAAATAACGCATTACGTCAAGATGACCGATAAATTTAACTGGCCCCTGTTTGGTAAATTTAATTCTGATTTTCATAGCAGACACCTCCTTTAAAGCTCTTGGCACCACAGCCAATACACTGCATGCGGCAGTTGGGGGTGACTTTCTCTCCAATGGCATTTTGCCATTCTCTCTTTAAAAATTCTTTGGAAACTCCGGCATTAATAAAGTCCCAGGGGAATGTTTCATCTAAGCTTCTTTCCCTTATTGTATAGAAATCGGGATCCAGCCCACAGGTTTCAAAGGCTTTCATCCACACATCATTTTTAAAGTGCTCAGACCATGAATCATAGAGAGCACCATTTTTATAAACCTCTTCGATGAGGGCCGATATCTTTCTGTCACCTCTTGCAAGAACACCTTCCAGTACGGTTAAATCAGCCTCGTGATAATTGTACTTTAAGCTCTTCTGATTCAGCATGGTGCGGAATTTATCTTTCACAAGATAAGCTTTCTGTAAAAACTCATCCTTGGTGCTCATTCTTGCCCACTGAAACGGTGTGAACGGCTTCGGCACAAAGAAAGAAGAACTGGCAATGACCTGTACTTTTCCGTTTCGCTGGTCCTTGGGGATCTCATAATAGACTTCTGCCACTTTTTCCGAAAGTTCTGCGATTCCTTCCATATCTTCTACGGTTTCTGTAGGAAGCCCAAGCATGAAATAAAGCTTAACCCGGTTCCAGCCGCCCTGGAATGCTTCGCTTGCACCTTTTAGAATAATTTCCTCAGTCAGTCCTTTGTTAATTACATCACGAAGTCTCTGAGAGCCTGCTTCTGGTGCAAAGGTCAGACTGCTCTTACGGATATCCTGGACTTTACTCATAACATCCAGAGAAAATGCATCAATTCGAAGAGATGGAAGGGAAACGTTCACGCCCTTCCCCTTGAATTCATCGATGAGGAACGTAACGATTCCTTCCAGTTCACTGTAATCGCTGGAGCTTAAGGAACTTAAGGAAATTTCTTCGTGACCGGTATTCTTTAGCAGCTTATATGCATAATCTTTTAAATATTCCAGGCTGTGTTCCCGCATCGGCCGGTAGACGTTGCCTGCCTGGCAGAAGCGGCAGCCACGGATGCAGCCTCTTTGAATCTCTAAAACAACTCGGTCCTGTGTTGCTTTTATAAATGGAACAACCGGTTTTTCAATGTAGGTAGCATCATCCATATGAACAACCAGCTGTTTCGTTACAGTTGCCTTTGCATGGGGATTGTTGGGAGTCATGCTTTTGATTGTACCATCTTCATGGTAGAATACATCATAAAAAGAAGGAACATAGATTCCTTCGATCTCAGCAGCCATCTCAAGAAATTCTCTCCGGCTTCCTCCCTTTTTCTTATTCTCCTTATAGCGGTCCATCAGTTCGAAATAAACGGTTTCTCCCTCTCCAATATAGAACATATCGAAAAACTCTGCAAGAGGCTCAGGATTATAGGCACAGGGACCGCCACCGATTATAATCGGGTCGCTCTCCTGTCTTTCGCTGGCATGAAGGGGAATCTGACCAAGATCAAGGATCTGCAGAATATTTGTATAACACATTTCATATTGAAGTGTGATTCCAATAAAGTCAAATTCCTTAATAGGATCCTGTGATTCCAATGCAAAAAGAGGGATCTTTTTTTCTCTCATGATCTTATCTAAATCGGTCCATGGAGAAAAAATACGTTCACAGTAGATATCCTCTCTTCTGTTAAACATATCATATAAAATCTGCATTCCAAGATGAGACATTCCAATTTCATAAACATCAGGGAAACACATACCAAAACGGATGTCTACGGAATCAGTGTCCTTTCTTACCATATTGACTTCATTCCCAATGTATCGGGCAGGCTTTTCAATACTTAATAGTATTTCATCAGATAAAGCTAATTTTTTCATAATTATTCCTTTTTGAATTGTGCCAGATGCACATTATTATTAATTCTGTGTGATTGGAATAGCATGTGTAAAAAAGAAAAAATCAACAATCACCACAAAGTTTAATTATAAAATACTTTATAGGATTAAGCAACACTATTTGCTAAAACTGCAGAAATTGGAACAAAATCTGACATCCTGCGCCATATCTGACAGAAAGAAGGCGTTGATCCCCAATAAGAATCAACGCCCCATACTATTCCAGATTAAGTTTTTTCTTGAAAATATAATCGGTAATCCCGAAAAGGATTATCTGAGTGAAGACAGCCAGAAGTATGGTTACTGGGAAAAAGAAATTCACAAAAAAGGATAGCATGGAGTTTGCCGAATCACTGACCCTGTCACCATAAAAACCAACCGGTACCATTAAAATAACACTTATAATCTGTGAAACAACCTGGATAATAAAGAATCCGATTATGGAACCTAATATTTTATTCTTGCTGATTACCTGACCAATGGCGATTGAAGCATAGTAAATCAGAGGTGCTGTAAATATCCCCAGTAATACTATAAAAATAATTTCTATAATAAGCAGGGCCACCAGTGAACTGTTTACTGTGGTATTAAAATAGAACCAGGCATATGAAAGTTTATCGATTAACAGGGATAAACGATCTGGTGTAAAAAACATACCGAATATTGAGATAAATATAACACACCAGCTGCTGACGGTCCATATACTTGCCACGGTCAGCTTGGATAATATGTGGCTTTCCGAAGAAACCGGGAGAGTATGCATTAAATACCCTTCGTCAGTTACCATGCTTTTATAAAAACGATAAATAATCAACAGTATACTTGCACTTGCAACCATAATCAGGGAAGCTACGTATACAAAAACAATAACAGTTGGGATGAATTGTAAAATCTTAGGGTAATTTCCGATCCAGAGTGTAAATCTGGTAATTGGCGTCAGCACAATTGCAATTAAAAACAAGGGTAAAAAATAGCGCGCTGTTGCCTTTAGTTCGTGTTTAATTAATTTTCCTAACATTTATATACCTCCCTGAAATATGCATCAACAGATTTGCCTTCTTTCATACGGATATCATCCACTGATGACTGAAGGTTGATGCGTCCATTTTGAATGAAAATCACTTCATCCAGTACATTTTCAACATCTGCAATCAGATGAGTAGAAATGAGGACGGTTGAATTTTCATTATAATTGCTGATAATGGTATCCAGAATATAGTCTCTGGAGGCAGGGTCTACACCGCCGATTGGCTCATCCAGAACATACAGATCAGCATTGCGGCTCATAACAAGAATCAGCTGTACTTTCTCTTTTGTACCTTTAGACATAGTCTTTAAAGAATCATTGGGATTAATATGAAGTTTTTCCAACATGTCATAGGCACGTTTCTTATCAAAATTATAATAAAAATCTTCAAAGAAATTAAGCAGATCTTTCACTTTCATCCAGTTGTTTAAGTAAGTCTTATCCGGCAGATAGGACACTACTTTTTTTGTCTCTGTTCCAGGTGCTGTGCCATTGATTAAAAGCTGGCCCTTTGACGGAACCAGTAATCCGTTAATAAGCTTGATTAATGTGGTTTTTCCACTTCCGTTGGGTCCTAAAAGACCTACGATTTTACCTCGTTCTAATGTCAGATTGATATCTGATAAAGCAGTTACATTACCATAGCGTTTGCTTAACGCATTGCATTCAAGTAATGGATTCATACTGATTACCTCCCATATATGAATTTGATTTACTGTATCGATTCCAGGATAAATGTTTTAACCTCTTCATCGCTGAAACCCAGTTTTTTTAATTGTTCCATAAAGTTCTCCAGCTGTTCTTTTGCCAGATCCAGCTTCATTTTTTGTATCATTGACTGATCCTCCGTAATAAAACGCCCACTGGTTCGATTGGTGACAAGCAATCCGCTGTGCTCCAGTTCTGAAAGTGCTTTTTGCATCGTATTGGGATTAACAGAAGCTTCAGCAGCTAAATCCCTGACACTAGGAAGCTTGGAACCGGATTTGTATTCTCCGGATATGATCCGAAAATGAATCTGCTCAATTAATTGAATATAGATAGGGCGGTCATTCTTAAGTTCCCATGACATTCTTTATTCCTCCTCCTGGTCAAATTGTATTACTGTACTAATGACTTAATACAATAATACAGCTATGAAATTTATTTGTCAACTATTTTTTTATAAAAAAAGAGCTGCTGTACCAGTAAATTAATTATTTACCCTTACAACAACTCTATTCATATACAATCTGCTAATCACAGCAGATTATTTCTGCTGCTGCAGATATTTACTCACAGTCCGCTGAAAGATCTTCATACTGCTGTCCACATTTTTATTTTCCTGCAGGATTTTAGAGACTTCTCCATCTGCCAGATTCATGACCTGCTGATACTGGAGAAGCTTGGGTTCGATGATTCCGTTTTCAATGACATGGCACAAGAGAGTACTGCTGATAACCTGTTCCCCTTCATCCATGTCCTCCTGAAGGCAATCCACCCCCTCCTGGGAAGAGGCCACTGCTCTCAGTGCAGGCACTCCCTGGGAATAGCGGTAAACATCCATCTGCATTTCACCGGTATAGGTCAGTTGTTTTAAAAATTCCCAGGCAAGGGCTTCATGTCTGGTTTTGCTGCCGATTCCGATTAGCAGGGCATCTACCTTGGATGTGTTCCCACCTTCTTTATCTGCCGGAAACGTGATACAGTCCCACTGAAATTTGGTATATTTCTTAATCCGGTACGGATAGGTTTTGTAAGTTCGGTACTCTGCAAAGGTGAGAGGCATAAAAGCCACTCTTCCAGCATTAAAATCTTCCTGTGTTACGCTCTGACCCTGATTAATATCATTCAGGCGTTTGATGTATTTAACCGCATTTAAAACCCGGCTGTCAGTAAAGGATATCTGAGCCTGATTGTTCTCGTACAGATTGCCTCCGCACGTATATAAGGCATCCCGCCAGCTGTAATTATAAGTCCCAAACTGATCTAATAGTCCGTCCTGATCCGTATCCTTTGTAACCCTCTGACAGATCTCAGCCATATCTTCCCAGTTCCAGTCTTCCTTTGGCATATCGATTCCTTCTTTTGCAAGAAGAGACTTATTTACAAACATCAGGGTGGGAACAACTTCATAGGGAAGGGCATACTGATGCCCTCCGTTGCGTCCGGTATCCAAAGCAGTAGCGAAAAAGTCCTCTTTGTGAAAGTTGTCATCAGAGGACATTAAATCTTCCAGATCCTTCATCACTCCAAGAGAAGTAAACTTATCAAAATCAGAATCTAATACCATGAATACATCCGGCGTTTTTCCTTCTAAAAGCTTTCTTGCACACCACTCGGAGTAATCCTCTTTAGCAATTCCACTGTAATAGTGAATCTTAACATTGGGATGATTTTTTTCAAAATCAGCAATGGCCCGGTCGAATATCTTAAAACTGTTGGCACTTGCAACATCCCAGTTGCTGCCGGTAAACATACCAAATTCCAGAATAACGGGACGGCTGTTTTTATTGTAGAGAAAGAAGCAGGCCGAAAGCAGAAGCAAGCCAATCATCCCACTTAAAAGATAGCGCCTTTTTTTCATAAAGCTCCCTCTGTTTCCAAGGACCGCCCTTCCACCTTATTTCTCACGTTGGTCTGAACCGCCCAGATTGCAAGCTGGGTCCGGTCTCTTAAATTCAGTTTATTTAAAATAGTGCTTAAATAATTTCGTACGGTTCCCTCTGATAAGTTTAAAGTCCGCGCGATTTCCCGGTTGCTTGCTCCTTTTTCAACCTGGGCAATGATCTTCCATTCTGCTCTCGTCAGCTCATCCATATTTTTTTCTTTGACTGTAATGGAGTAATCGGCTTTTGCCATCTGGGAGAACAGCCTTAAAACCTTTGCTGTTATATCCGGATTAATCATTGCACAGCCATTGTAAACAGTCGTGATGGCATTGGCCAGTTCTTCCATGGAGACTCCTTTTAGTAAATACCCGCTTGCACCGTATTTCAGGGCATTATAAACATATTCATCATCGTCAAATGTAGTCAGTATGATGATCTTAATCTGAGGGTAACTTTCCTTAATGAGTTTCGTGCACTGCACCCCATCCATTTTAGGCATACGTACATCCATTAAGATCACGTCCGGTTTGTTTTTGCGGATGCACCGCATCACTTCCTGGCCGTCTGCCGCCACATCGGTAACGGCCATATCTTTCCTGCTGTTTAAGACAATCTGCAGACTCTGGCGTATCAGTTCCTGATCATCGGCAATCAATACTTTAATCATAGGTCTCTCCCCTCCGGATCGGTATTCTTGCATTTACGATAAAACCATCACTTCCATCAAATGTAACAGCTCCGTTGAGCATACGAATCCGCTCTTTCATATGCTTGGTGCCGAAACCGCTTTTCATTTCTTTACACCCAATTCCATTATCTTTAATCTGTATCAGAATATCTTCTTTTTCCATTTTCATGGTTACCCAGATCTCCTTTGCCTGCCCATGACGTATGGCATTGGTGATTCCTTCCTGAACCACACGGTAAATGGCATTCTCTTCGTCCTCGCCGAATTTTAAATTACTTACCCTGCAGTCAAAATAGACTCTTGTTTCTGATACTGCATTGATGTCTGTTACCATCTTATTAATGGCAAATTCCAGGCTGAAACGGTCCAGGGCATCAGGCCTTAGTTCACTGACAGAACGGCGGATGTCCTTAATCCCGTCTCTGGTAACTTTGCTTATCAGCTCCAGCTGCTTTTTTGTCTGTTCCGGTGAGATGCTGATTATCGCAATACAGGCATCAATTCCGGCTGAAATCCCTGTGAGTGTATGCCCCAGCGTATCATGAATTTCCCTTGCCAGGCGGTTGCGTTCTCTTGTTTCCGCCATTTTTTCCGCCATAAGAGAATACTTTTGCAGCTGTTCGTTCACATCGTGGAGTTTTTCGTTTAATCCGTGTATTTCGTCAATATTTCCCTGCTGCTCATTGATAATATTGACGCAGTAAGCAACAAACAGAATTACATTTAAAGATATGAAAATGTTATAAACACTCAGAAAATACTGCTGTTTTGAGGCGCTGTAAAAAGCGATATAATCCTGTATGGAATACAGTCTGTAAGAGATTGACAGCAGTTCATAATCAGCAAGAATAAAACTTCCAATAGCAACGGCTGCCAGTATATATCTGGATTTTCCGTTTTTTACGTACAGAATAACGTTGGAAAAAACCAGCAGCAGGATTCCGTTATAGTTGAAATTCAGTTCAATGATAATGGCAAAGCAGGCAATAAAATCTGCAACCAGACTGGTTAAAATAACCTTGCTGTTATTGGGAAACAACCGGTCTCTAATTACCATACTTAAAGTGAGAAAGCCCAACAGCAGGGCACAGAGCCAGATTTTTGCATAGGGATACCAGACGATGGCCTGAATTTCATTTAAAAATTCTCTGGCATCGTAGGCTCTTCTGATTTTTTCGATGGTAGCGTATATAAAAATACTGATTCCCATTACGGATATAATGTTAATAATCAGGATTGCGGTCTGCAAAATCCTGATCCTGCCGTTAAATTTATTATCTTCCATCTCTCACCTACTGCCAGCCATCAATTTCGTATTCAGCCAGATTGTCCTTTGTAATGAAAGTACTGGACAGGCTTATGTATGGGTCCACAGGTTCTCCGTTTAAGTACCGGTAGGCGGTTTCGGCAGCAACCCTACCAATGGCTTTGGGGCTTTGGGCACTGGTTCCGGTCACATACCCCATGTCCAGAATCGCCTTAAAGTCAGGAGAACCGTCTATCCCGTAGATCAGGACTCCATCTTCCTTTCTGGCCTGCTGAAGTGCTGCCAGTGCGCCAAGAGCCGTAGGGTCGTTGCCTCCAAGAACCACATCAAACCCTTTATTCTGGTTTAAAAACTCTTCCATCACTTTGGACGAAACCTCAATTTCCCCTGCTGCCGCATGCCGGTATACCACCCGGTAGTTGGGATTGCCTGCAATAGCATCGGTAAATCCCTGGGCACGGTAGGTAATGGACATCTGAATGGGATTATCCAGTATTACAATGTCCGCAGCTTTCCTTCGCTTCATCATATCCAGGGCGCAAAGCTGACCTGCCTGATAGTTGTCCGTTTCAATCACGGATATGACCAGATCCCGGTCCTTCACCACAGTATCTACGTTAATTACTGCCACGCCTGCTTTTTTACAGGCAAGTAAAGCCGGGCGAACCTCTTCCCAGTCCACCGGATTTAAGAAAAGCATGCTGATTCCTTCGTCGATTAGTTCTTCAATCTGTTCATTCTGCTTCTTCTGATCCTGCAAGGGATCTCTGGTTAAAAGAATATCTCCATTGGCTTCCACCACTTCTTCAATCCCCTGTCCCAAAACATTAAAGTAGGGATTATTCCGCGTCATATAGGTGGCACCAAATATGAGAGCTTCGTGAGGAGGTGCTTCGTCCTTCCTCCTGCTGCAGCCGGCAAACAAAGCTATAGTCAGTGCAATTAAGAGAAATACCCCAGCCTTTCTCTTCATGTATAAACACCCCCGTGTTTTTTTATTTATTATACCACAAAAAGCGTTTCACTGTTAAGGAAACGCTCCCTGCTCTTAGCAGAATTTTAGCCCTTTTTCTTGTTCCGCAGGTAGTCTACAAATACTGCCAATAGAATGACAATACCCTTTACCACATACTGCCAGAATGAGTTGACATTCAAAAGATTCAGTCCGTTGTTTAATACACCAATAATCAGTCCTCCGATAATGGTGCCTCCGATTTTACCGGAACCGCCTGCCATGGAAGTTCCTCCAACCACAACTGCCGCAATGGCGTCCATTTCTGCTCCGTCTCCTGCAGTGGGCTGGCCGGAATACATACGGGAAGCGAGAACAACACCTGCAAGACCTGCCATAAGTCCGGAATAGGTATGTACCAGTAATTTTACTCTTGCCGTACTGATTCCGGAGAATCTGGCGGCCTGGGAATTACCTCCCACTGCATAGATGTGGCGCCCCAGCTTTGTCTTATTCATAATAACTGCGGTGATGATTAATACAAATACCAGGATTATAACAGGGGTTGGAACTCCTCCAATGTAGCCGGCACCAAGAAACTGCCATTTCTTCGTAACGACTCTTACGGGAGAGCCGCCGGTATAAACGTAAGCCAGACCTTTTGCCACATTCATGGTGGCAAGTGTGACGATAAACGGCGGAATGGTTGTTTTGGAAATAACCACACCGTTTGCCATACCAACTGCCGTACCGATGAGAATGCCGATTAATATGGCTGCAAATATAGGAAGATTGTAACGTGCCACACAGCCTGCGGCAACACAGCCGGACAGGGCTATAATGGAACCTACGGACAGGTCGATTCCTCCTAAAATAATTACCATGGTCATTCCGCATGCAAGGAATAAGTTGGAAGAAATCTGCCTAAGTACATTAAATATATTTTTATGTGTGAGAAATACACCGCTGGTCTTTGGAAATATGGACAGGAAAATACACAGAATCAGCAGTGCACCGATAATTCCGATGTTATCTTTTAAATACTGTTTTACATTTTTTTGAATTCTTGTTGTCATCTGATTTCTCCCTCTTTCCTACTTGGCTGCCAGCTTCATAATCTGTTCCTGGGTTATGTTTTCGCTATGGTGGAAACAGCCGGTGGTTCTTCCGTCACACATGACATATACCCGGTCGCTCATGTTAAGAATTTCCGGCAGTTCGGAAGAAATCATGATAATTGACATTCCCTCTTTGACCAGTTCATTCATGGTTGCATATATTTCAGATTTCGCCCCTACATCCACGCCTCTGGTTGGCTCATCGAGAATCAGGATGTCAGGAGAAGTGGCCAGCCATCTTCCGATCATAACCTTCTGCTGGTTTCCGCCGGATAAGTTTCCAATCAGCTGTTCCTGGGATGGTGTCTTTGTATCCATCATTTCAATATATTTTCCGGTTATTTCTTCTTCTTTTTTCAGATTGACCAGTATGCCTTTGATAAAAGATTTTAGCACTTCTATTGTGGAGTTAAAGCGCACGCTCTGCACCGGATAAAGGCCTTCCTGCTTCCGGTCCTCCGGCACCAGTGCTATTTTGTAGTTCATGGCATCCAAAGGAGATTTAATCTTTGCCGGTTTCCCATTTACATAGATTTCCCCGGACAGACATGGGGTCAGACCAAAAATACATTTCATGGTTTCACTTCTGCCTGCTCCCACTAATCCGGCAAAGCCGATGATCTCTCCCTGACGCAGTTCAAAACTGGCTCCTTTTACCATCCTGCCGTCTGTTATGTTTTCACATTTTAATACAACATCACCCGGTTCCTTATAATCCCGGGTATAATATTTTGTCAGTTCCCGCCCAACCATCATGGAGATTAACTGGTCTCTTGAAGTGTCCTTCACAACTTTTGTTCCCACATAGGTACCGTCCCTTAAAACAGTCACCCGGTCGCAAATCTGCTCAAGCTCATCCATTTTATGAGAAATATATATAATTCCCACACCTTTTTGGGTCAGCATACGCATGGTCTGAAACAGGAACTCCACCTCTTTATCCGATATGGAGGAGGTTGGCTCATCCATGACCAATATTTTTGAACGGTAGGAAATGGCTTTTACGATTTCTACCATCTGCTGCTGGGCAATGGTTAAATCCTTGACAAAGGCTCCCGGAGAGATGCTCATATGATAATCATCTAAGAGCTTACCTGCTTCCCGCTCCATTGTTTCATGATCTATAAAACCGCCTTTCCCAGGTTCCCGTCCAAGAAAGATATTTTCTGCTACGGTCATATGAGGGACCAGTACCAGTTCCTGATGGATGATGGAAATTCCGTTGGCATGAGAAGCATTTACTCCGTCAATGACCACGTTCTGTCCTTCAATGAAAATTTCTCCCTCTTCTGCAATGTAGATTCCGCCTAATACCTTGATTAACGTGGATTTTCCGGCCCCGTTTTCACCAAGAAGGGCATGAACTTCCCCAGGGAACAGTTCAAAATCCACTCCCTGCAATGCATTAACTCCTGGAAAAGATTTATGTATGTTTTTCATTTGAAGCAGAATTTTTTCACTCATATATTCACCTGCCTGTTCGTTATCCATTTATGACGTCAGTCTGGAAAAAAGGCACCGCCTCCCGGAGCATGTAACACGCTTATTCCAGGAGGCATGTTCCTCTTATCTGTATTTACTGCCAGCCGTCTGTGCCATAATCCTTTACATTCTCAGATGTAATGAGGAATGTTTCCACGGGATACCGGTCAGCGACTTCTTCCCCGTTTAAGTAGGAATACATAATGTTAACTGCAGACTGAGCAATTTTAACTGGTGACTGAGCGCCGCTTCCTTCAATAAGAGAAGTGCCGGAAGCCATTTCTGCCTTAATATCAGGAGAACCATCTACACCATAGATTTTGCAGTCCTTAATGCCTGCTGCATTTGCAGCTGCCAGTGCGCCCAATGCAGTGGGATCATTTCCGCCGAAGATGGCAACTACATTGCCATGAGCCTGAAGTAAATCTTCTGCAATCCCCATGGAGACCTCTAAATTTCCTTTTGCATCCTGCTGGGCAACGATATTGAAGTTGTGGTTTTTAATGGCATCCAAAAATCCGTTTGTTCTGTCTGTTACGGAATTCATGGTTGGGGAATCAAGAACAATGATGTCTCCGCCATTGGGGCATTTCTTTACTAAATCTTCTCCGCATACGAAACCTGCATTATAGTTATCAGAGCCGGTGTAAGAAATCAGATAGGACATATCAGCAACTTCCGTATCAAAGCCTACCGTTGGAATCTTTGCTTCTTTTAACTGGTCCAGAGCGGGAAGGATTCCTTCTGCTTCTGCCGGATTCATAAACATGGCATCAATTTTCTGTGATACCAAATCTTCAACTTGGGTGATCTGAAGGGTTACATCATTGGCCGGATCCACTGAAACCAGTTCGTCTCCCTGAGCTTCAATCATTTCCCGCATGGTTTTTTCGATCGTTACAAAGAATGGATTGGTACCGTCCATACAGGTATATCCGAATTTATAATGCTTACTTGGATCTTTCTTTTTTACATTTGCGTCTGCCATGTTTACGGCAGATTCTGATTTTACAGCAGCCTTTGTTTCTGTTTTTGCCTCAGCTTTTGTTTCCGCCTTTGTTTCCGCTTTTGTGGTTTCCGCTGCTTTTGTTGTTTCAGGCGCCTTTGTTTCTGGTTCCCCATTGCTGCAGCCTGCCACAGACATTCCGGCAAGAGCTGCGCACATCAGAATTGCGGCAAGCTTTTTTGTGCTTTTTTTCATGGTAAATCCTCCTTATACATTATACAGTTGTGTTATGTGCTGCATAAACATCATATCATCCCACTGTTTTTAAAACATGTGCACAATGTAATTAGTTTTTCATTACATTTGTCATATTTAATATGCTGTATTAAGCGAATCTGGATTGCCCATGGCTGAATTTTCATCACATTGCACAATTACTCTGCCTTCGGGTATTCGTTGCAAAGGAGGCGGTAAGGTGGCTCGTCTTCTTCTATTTTTGGAAAGCGGC
This sequence comes from Lacrimispora struthionigena, assembly GCF_048627165.1. Classification (NCBI taxonomy): domain Bacteria; kingdom Bacillati; phylum Bacillota; class Clostridia; order Lachnospirales; family Lachnospiraceae; genus Lacrimispora; species Lacrimispora struthionigena. Next base: position 9,867 of record NZ_JBMBWP010000002.1, on the reverse strand, counting down.
CGACTGGCTGGTAAAATCGGTTGTCCTCCTGATCATCGTTACACATGGATACTTCACCAAGCAGCACCGGACCGGAATGGGGTTCCACATGAAAATCATGGTAGAGATAAGGATAAATGGTAATGCTCTCCCCAGGGTGCAGTGTTACCACGGTTCCGGCAGGAACCATATAACTTCTTCCATCCCTGTTAACTGTTACGTCGGAATCAGAAAAACCTCCGTCTGGGCCGGATTCGTAAACACGGATCTGCACATTGCCTCCCCCTCTGTTTATAATGTCCTCCATTTTTGTCCAGTGAAAATGCATGGCGGCTGATTGTCCTTCTTTTAAGAAGAGAAGTTTTTCTGCATAGGTTTTTGTATATTCCTTTTGCTTTACATTCCCATTTCGAAGAGTAATCAGTGAAAAACCGGTCCGGTCGAAATCCCCAAGTCCAAAATCCGTAATATCCCAGCCAAGCATATTGTCACGGATTTCATCGTAATCATGTCCTTTTTCTATCCATTCCTCTGGAGTAAAGCTGCAAAAAGGCGGAAGGGAAAATCCACATGTCTGAATCATCTGTTCCATATCCTTTAAGGCTTTGTTAACTTCAGAACGTTTCATAGCATTCCGCTCTCTTTCTGCTCCATACCAGAAAACACTTTAATGGTATGAAGCACGTCTTTTTTCATTGCCTCCACGCCCCAAAGGGTCACATCATGGTAAAATACCACATCCTCTGCATTAGCGGTTTTTTCTTTCACATACATGCCGCCGGCCTTTGCCAGGTAGGTATAATAATTAATCTTACGGACCCCGCGTTTGATGCACTGATAAAAATCTTCATCGCTGATTCCCGAACCTCCGTGCATGACAATGGGGAGAGCCACTTTGTCCCGAATCCGGCTGATTCTGTCAAGGTCCAGATTGGGCTTTTTTAAATAGAGTCCATGTACAGTGCCAAAGGAACAGGCCAATGCGTCAATTCCGGTAAGTGAAGTAAATGCTTCCGCCTGATCCGGATCTGTGTAGCAACTTTCGGCCGCTTCATTTCCCTCGCTTTCCCCTACGCTTTTGAATTCTTCTCTGCCCATTGCACCAATCTCTCCTTCAACAGAAGCTCCATATGCGGCTGCAAGCTCCACCGCAATTTGAGTACCTGCTGCATTTTCCTCAAAAGACAGGGCGGAACCATCATACATAATGGAGGTGAATCCCATGTCAAGGGCCTGTTTTAACTTCTTAAAATCGTCTCCGTGATCTAAGTGTACTGCGACGGGAACGGCGGCATGTTCTGCCATCATAACCATGATGGGTCCCATTACGGTAAGGGGGATAATTGTTTCATGGACAGGTGCAAACTGTAAAATGACCGGCTGTCCGGTTTCCTCCGCAGCTCCCAACACTGCCTGGATTCCTTCCAGAGAAGTAATATTAAAGGCACCTACAGCAATGTTTCTGGCTTCTGCCAGGTTAAGAATTGATTTCATGGTAACAAGCATATGTAATTCCTCCTTTTTATTTATGGCAGGATTCGTTTCTGTTCTTCCCACCCGTTTTTGATTTTTTCCTCTAATGTTTCGAAGGGCAGCAGTCCGCTTACTGTATCATAAGCTGTCACACAGGAAGCACCTGTTGCCGACGCAAGTTTCACACATTCTTTTGGAGAACGTTTCTCCAGCACGGCTTTAATAAATGCGGCAATACTGGTATCTCCGGCTCCGGTGGCAGAAAGAATCCGGTCTGGCAGAAAGCTGTTCTGGAAGTAAGAAATATCTGACCAGCCTTTTAAGAAATCCGGGCCATCTGCAAACGCCTGTTTTGAAGCTGTCTTTAAGTACATTCCCGCTGCACCGCATTTTAAAAGAACTGCCTTTGTGCCCAGATGCAGAGCCTGATCTGCAATGGTTTCCACGTCTTTCTTTAAAGAGAGAATGGAGGTAATATCATCGCCGTCAGCAATTTCCTGCCATTTATCATAGAGCGGACGGTTTAACAAAAACCCCAGTTCTTCAATGCTGGGTACAAAAAAATCCACATAGGGAAGCACGGAATCAAAAATCCGGTCCCAGCGGCAGGATGCAGCTTCCGATTCCGGATCCACCGCCGCCAGATCCAGTGAAGTGGTAAGTCCAAGCTCTTTCATGCGGCAAAAAAGCTCTTTTAATTCCAGTCCGTCATTCTGGTAGAACCGCTTCATCAGTGTCGGATAACCAAAATGAAAATGAGCTGCTTTTGCCGCTTTACTAAAATCCACATGTTCAAAGCCAAAGGTGTCATTACAACCGGGATTATGAAGAAATAACCGGTCAACCCCCTTTGGTGCCAGAACAATCGTGTAGGATGTATCCTCTCCGGGAATAACCGTAATGCAGCTTTCACACCCTCTTTCCTGTATTTTTCCTTTTAGGATCTGTCCAAAGTCATCATCCCCTGTGTTTGCCATCAAAAGGACATCTGCTCCCAATGCATGCAGCCCAAGCCCAGTGTTAAAAACCGCTCCGCCTCCGGATATGTTGGCTTTTCCCACTTCTAAAAGTTTACCGGGCTGAAAGGACTTTAAAATTTTTCTTCCGTCACTGCTTTTAAAGACCGGTGTAATATCCAGGGAAATGTGTCCGGCAACAATTATTTTTTTATTTCCCGCCTCATCTGGCATATAAATACCCCCTTTCCTGTCTTCATCATAACAACCGCAGGAGGAAAGTCAATAATATTTATGCATATATCACTACATAGCTTGTCTATATGACAATTGTCATGTGAATATTGCACAATGTTTTTTCCTTTCCTACTTAAGATTCTAACGATATAAAAACTTTCTCATTTAACTGTTGACAAATGAATACAAAGTCCTTATATTAGTTGTTAATATAAAAACTTCATACGAAATATGAAAGACGAAGACGTTTCCTGCCAGGAAATCCCCTTCGTCTTTTTTATTTGTTCTTTCGTTTGTGAAGCTGCCGGGAGGAGGTATATGGTTGTACAGTATTGGCGTGGATATAGGAACCAGTACAACGGAAATTATTATCAGCAATATTAAGATCTCAACCAGAATGGGGCCATCCCTTCTTCCCACCACTAAAATCGATGAGACTGAGGTTATCTATCGAAGTCCGGTTATCTTCACACCACTGATTTCAAGAGATATCATAGATTTTGAACAGATCCGGGAACAGGTAAAATCGGCTATGAAAGAAAGTGGAATTCATAAGGAGAACATAGAAACCGGAGCCGTTATCATTACGGGTGAAACAGCCAGAAAGGATAATGCCCGGCAGGTGAATATCTGGTTATCAGAGTATCTGGGTGATTTTGTTGTTGCTGCCGCAGGACCCAGGCTGGAAGCGGTTTTAGCCGGGAGGGGAGCCGGAATCAGCGAAGAATCAAAAAGGAGGAGCAAAAGAATCGTTAACCTGGATATCGGCGGGGGAACCTTAAATGCGGCTGTATTTGACTGCGGTATCTGTACAGATTCTTTTGCAATGGATATTGGCGGAAGGCTGATAAAACTGGATGACACTGGCAGCGTAACCTATATTTCAGACCGGATTCTCCATATAATTACCAGGCATAAACTGGCAATCAGACAGGGTGAAACTGCTGATATCAATGTGCTGGAACGTTTCTGCGATTATCTGGCAGACAGCTGCCTTCAGGCACTTGGATTACGTGAAATGAATAAGGATACTTTCCCGTTATATATCACAGATTTCACCATTCCAGAGAATCTTGATTTTATATCCATATCCGGTGGAGTGGGCGAATACGTGGGATCATTAAATGAAAATGAAAGCCATGCAGAATGGTTTCAGTATGGCGACATCGGTCCTTTACTTGGAATCAAAATCACTCAGGCTCTTACCCCCTATAAGAGCAGGCTTATCATACCGGAGGAAAAAATAAGGGCAACCGTAATCGGAGCAGGAAGCCACTCTCTGTCCGTCAGCGGAAGTACGGTAGGTGTTGAACCCTCTATTTTACCTATGCGAAATATTCCCATAGTAAAATGCCCGGCAGCTGCCAGCCAGTGGGAAGATGTATATAGAAGTACCAGACCACTTATGGAGCTTTACGAGGATGAGATTCTTGCAGTGAGTATAAAAGGGGGAAAAAGCCCTGGATACGTGGAACTTAAACTTCTTGCAAATCAGATCGCCAGACTTTATGAGGGATTAAAAAGTCCTGTAATTGTGCTTTTAAAAGAAGACTTTGCAAAAGCACTGAGTCAGATGATCCGGATTCATACGCCATGCAGCAAACCAGTTATCTGCCTGGATCAGATCCAGGTTGAGGACGGTGATTATATAGATATCGGATCACCGGTTGGAAGCGCGGTACCCGTTGTGATTAAAACATTAGTGTATCAATAAAAACAAGAAAAATCAGGAGGATTCCATTATGGAAGAAAAAAATTTGAACAAAGCTCTTACACCGGTTAAGCTATGGGCGATTATTGTAGGTGCAGTTGTATCCGGTATGTATTTTGGCTGGAATTACCTGTTTGAAAAGACTAATTTTACAGGAGCTTTAATTGCAACATTCATTGTCACACTTTTCTATGTCTCCTTTGTCTTTTGTTACTCAGAGCTGGCAACGGCCATCCCGTCTGCAGCCGGTCCAACCGCATATGCAGAAAAATCATTCGGCAAGTTCGCCGGTTTTATAGCCGGTTTCTCCATACTCCTTGAGTATATCTTTGCAACACCAGGAATTGCACTTTCCATTGGTGCATATGTACATGGACTGCTTCCTGTCATCCCGGCCAATATCGCCGCTATCACTGCCTTTTGTATCTTTGTTTTTATTAATATCAAGGGAATTGAATCTGCTGCCATCGTCAGTGTAATTGTTACGGCAGTGGCGATTCTTGGAGTAGCTGTTTATTTTATCCTTGGAATTCCAACTGTAGATGTACACGGTCTGTTCTATTCCGGAGCTTCCATGAACGGCATGCATGGCATATTTGCTGCCATTCCATTTGTGGTCTGGTTTTATCTGGCTGTGGAGTCAGGAGCAATGGGGGCGGAAGAATGTAAAAATCCGCAAAAAGACATACCAAAAGCATTTATATCGGGAATCGGAGCACTGGTTGTTATGGCGGTTGCTGTCCTTATCGTTACTGCCGGAAACTCTGCCTCAGATTTGTCTGCTGTGGCATCCACTGATAATCCACTTCCGGCAATCTTATCAAAAGTCTATGGTGAACATTCATTTCTTGTGAAATTGGTGGGATTTTTTGGATTATTCGGTCTGGCAGCCAGCCTTCATGGAATAATGATCGGATATTCCAGGCAGGCATACGCCATGTCCAGAAGCGGCTATCTTCCAAAAGCACTTTCAAACCTTGATAAAAAAGGTACTCCGGTCTTTGCTCTTGTGAGCACCAGTCTGATTGGTCTCTTTTTTGTAATCACCGGAAATGTAGGCAGCCTGGTTGTCTTCTCCTGCATCGGCTCTTCTGTAATGGCAGTTTTATCCATTGCCTCCTGGTTTGTTCTCAGAAAAAAAGAGCCGGCACTGGCTCGTCCTTACCGGTTAAAATCCGCCCTTATTCCAACCATTGCGGCAGTTACCTGTGCAGTAGTCGTAGTTGCCCTGGTAGTTTCCCAGGCCTCTCTGTTGTTCCTGGCTGCCATTGTTTATGCAGCTGCTATTCTTTATTACCTTGTAAAAGACAAGGTTTTTGCAAATGGATTTGTATCCGCAGAAAATGAAATGGAAGCATAGGAGGCCGAAAAGGTGAAATTGAAGACAAGATTATTCGGTAAAACCTACGAATTTCGTTCCGTCAGGGAGGTCCTGGCAAAAGCGAATGAAGAAAAGTCCGGTGATACACTGGCTGGAATTGCCGCAGCAGATGCAGCAGAACGTATTGCTGCCAAAGTTGTACTTGCCGATTTATCCGTTTCTGATTTACGAAACCATCCGGTAGTTGATTATGAAACCGATGAAGTCACAAGAGTCATTCAGGATGGAGTGGATGAGGAAGCCTATAAAAAAATCAAATCCATAACCCTTGGAGAACTGCGGGAATTTATTCTTGCCTCTCCTGCTGCTGCCATTGAAGAGATTCGTGATGGTCTCACTGCCGAGGTGATAGCGGGTGTGACAAAGCTGATGAGCAATCTTGATATCATTGTGGCTTCTAAAAAACTGATTGTCCCGGCCACCTGCAATACAACAATCGGTCTTCCGGGAACTCTGGCCTCCAGGCTGCAGCCCAATCACCCCACAGACAGCATTGAAGGGGTTATGGCTTCTGTGTTTGAAGGAATTTCCTATGCAAATGGCGATGCATTAATCGGTTTAAATCCTGCCATAGATACTGTGGAGCAAACGGATAAAATTTTGCGGGCTTTCCGTGACTTTATGGAGAAATGGCAGATTCCCACCCAGAACTGCGTCCTCTCCCATGTGACCACCCAGATGGAGGCTTTAAAAAAAGGCAGTCCTATGGATTTAATGTTTCAATCCATTGCCGGATCACAGATCTCCAATACGGCATTTGGAATCAGTACAGCCTTAATGGATGAGGCTTATGAGGTGATGAAGGAAAAGAAAAGCTCCAAAGGTCCCAACTTCATGTATTTTGAAACAGGTCAGGGGGCCGAACTTTCTTCAGAAGGTCATCATGATGCAGATCAGCTGGTAATGGAAGCACGGTGCTACGGATTTGCAAAGCGTTACCACCCTTACTGCGTCAATACCGTAGTAGGTTTTATCGCACCGGAATATTTATATGACGGAGCTCAGGTAATCCGGGCCGGACTGGAAGATCATTTTATGGGAAAACTCACCGGTATCCCCATGGGCTGCGATGTCTGTTATACCAATCATATGAAAGCCAGTCAGAATGACCTGGAAAACTTAGGTGTTCTCCTTGCCAGCGCCGGTGTCAATTATGTAATGGGAATACCGGCAGGGGATGATATTATGCTGATGCTCGAGTCCTCCAGTTATCATGACGCAGCAGCCTTTCGGGAAACAAGCGGAAAACGCCCCATGAGAGAATTTGAAAAACGCATGGAAGAACTGGGGATTATGAAAGACGGACAACTGACGGAACGCGCCGGTGATCCCTCTATTTTCACACAGGAGGTGAAGTAAATGGATCAGGATCTTGTAAGGGATATCTCTACCCTTGATTTAACAGAACGGGTAACAGTTAACCAGCCGGCTGACCTTCAGTCCTGTGTCAATTTGAGAAAGAAGACTACGGCTGCAAGAATCTGTGTGGGCAAGGCAGGAACCAGGCTGAAAACGGAAACCTATCTCCGCTTTCGTGCTGATCATGCTGTCGCCATGGATGCCGTCTGGTCAGAGGTCGATGAAAAAGTGGTGGATCAGCTGGGATTTTTAAAGGTTCAGAGTTTATGCAAAAATAAAGATGAATATATAACAAGGCCAGATCTTGGAAGACGTTTTTCCGAAGACACCCTGAAGATAATTAGTGAAAACTGCAGACACGATGCAGACGTACAGATCATCGCAGGTGACGGTCTCAGTTCTCCTGCAATTACCAGTAATCTTCCGGATATTTATCCCATGCTTATGGATGGGCTGAAGGAAAAAGGCTATAAAGTTGGTGATCCAATCTTTGTTAAATATGCAAGAGTTGCGACTATGGACCGGATCAGTGAAGCATTACATTCGAAAATCACCATTATTCTCATAGGAGAAAGACCTGGTCTTGCAACCGGAGAAAGCTTAAGTGCCTATATGGCATATGAATCAAGCACGAAAAAGCCGGAATCCCAGAGAACGGTAGTCTCTAACATCCATAAGAATGGTATGCCTCCAGTTGAAGCTGGCGCACAGATTATTTCAATTGTGGATGCGATGATGGAAGCAAAAGCAAGCGGAATCGATTTAAAATTATAAATACATACCAGGCGGGGTACGGATTCCTCTAAAGGAACTCATACCCCGCCTGATTTCATGCTTATTGTAAATAGTCACTAACGCCCTTCCAGGCACCTTTTAAATGAAACTCAGTCTGTTCCTGACTTATATCGACTGACTCCTGTTTTTTATACTTCTGTAAATGAAAACCGTCTTTTAAAACTGCAGAGGTTAAGATTCCTGGTTTCAGTACATGAACCGGACAGGAATAGATGCATCTTAAGCACAAAATACAACGAAAGCCGAATTTGGGAATTCCCTGATCCATTTTAATGTTCCGTGTTGGACATTTTTGTGAACATTTCCCACAGTGAGTGCATTGTGAGGAGGGGCGTATGGAAGCACCAAAAAATCTTGCACCCACATGTTCTCCTTTTCCAAGCATTGCAAGCAGACGATCCTGGGGCTTTGCCATCAGAAAATGATGTTCTCCGTTCAGAATATCTTCAATCATTTCTTTTGTTTTTTCCGGTAATATGCGTATTAATTGCTGATTAATTTCATCCCCCGCATTGGTACCGAAATTAGACGGCATTACAATCATTCTTTCATAGATCAGATGATATCCCTTTTTTTTGACATCCGTCTGCAGGCCATTGGTGCAGGCTGTATTGGGTGAGATATCTCCTCCTCCCGACACAGGTACGATCGCAACCATGGTGCGGCTTGATTTTGGAAGCCCTTTTACCCATTTTTCGGTAATGGAAGCCAGGCGGAAGGCATCTACAGGCGAAAATATTCACCAGAAGATCCGGCGGTTTTAAATTTCCCGGATCATGATTTTCCAGACTGATGGTTTTGCTTTCCAATCCCTTCTTTGCCAATTGTTGTGCGAAACACAGACAGACTTCTTTTGTACAACCAGTCCCTGAAAAATAAGCCAGGGTGATTTTTTTTGGTTTTAACAATGGTATTCCCCCTCTGCGAATCAAATTTTTATGAATTCATCATACTATCTCAGTAATGAAAAAGATAGTGTCTTAACAAGAAATAATATCAAAAGTATTTCAAATAAGTTGTTTTTACAACAAACAAAACAGAGAAACTATGGTATGATAAACGTAATTTCAGAAACCAACTTACAATTAACATAGAGAAAGGAACTATTATGTCAAATTATTTTAAAGCTTCTGATACGATCTTTCATATCACGGAAACCTATCCGGAAACCATTGAAGTATTTATTGCCAATGGTTTTGAAAATTTAAGCAATCCCGTTATGCGCAGAACTCTTGGAAAAACCATTTCTTTAGAAACAGCATTGGCTATGAGAAAGGTAAACCAGGAACTTTTTATAAAGAAACTGGAGGAAGTAATCGGTGAGAAGGCGCCCAGCCTAACGGACGTGTCTTACTCCTGCACAATCAGAAAATAAAGGGGATATCCGTATCGAGGGCGTACTGCCCTGTCCTATCCGCATACCTCTTTTAGAAAAATTCGAATCCTGGCTTGAGGAAAATAAAGCTTCCCTTGGATATGAGGTGGAGTATCATTTAAAATCTGCAAACCTGGGACTTGATGATGTAAAGGATCGGGTTATTTTAGCAGATGGAAATCCTGACGGTCTGTCAGATCTTTATCTTTCAGCTGGTTTTGACTTATTCTTTGACAAAAAGATGATTGGCGGTTATCAGGATTTAGGCGTATTTGAAGATCTTTCCGGTATGGAGCATTTAAACCCTGATCTTGATAATGAGAACTTATCACTGAAGGACCCCAAAAACCAGTATGCCATTATCGGTATTGTTCCTGCTGTTTTCATGGTTAACACCAATGTATTAGGAGACCGCCCATTCCCTGAGAGCTGGGCAGATTTAATGAAGCCGGAGTTTGAAAACAGCATCAGCCTTCCCATGAAGGATCTGGATATGTTTAATGCATTCCTGCTTCACATCTACCGCTATTATGGGGAAGAAGGAATCGAAAAGATGGGGAAAGCCCTCTTACAGAGTATGCATCCGGCTCAGATGATCAAA